>JAUJPC010000006.1:0-144399 GCA_030447305.1 Actinomycetota bacterium
GGCTTTTGGGATGGATCTCGACACCCCGGGAACTCGTAGCACCCCCGAGCGGTTTGCAGGTGGGCGCTGACCTGCCGGCCAACGGCACGTTCGTTTCGGCGGGGACAGAGACCAGGCCGCCTGAGACGGTCAACCAGGGTGAGTCTTTCCCTTGGTTCAGCACGATCATCGGCTCGATCGGCCTCATCCTACTTATGGTCGCCGGAGTAGTTGCCTTTTGACACAGGAACGTCCCCTCCGCCTGATCGAACTTCCCTCCTGCGCAAGTGGACGGGGTTAGCAACCTGGAGAAACCAGTCTTTTCCCCCTGCGCAATCTCGCCATTGGCTCCTCCGGCCCCAGCGGTGCAGTAATACTGCCGGTATCACGGTAGGGCGACACTGATAGCCGCTTGACAGCAGAGTTAGATCCCTCTAACTTTGGAGTTGTGCTTATTACAGATACGATTCAGGATTACCTAAAGACCATCTACTTGATCGCACAGGCGGGCGAAGGCGTAGGGACTAGCGCCATCGCGGAGCGGCTGAAAGTCAGTCCGGCGTCGGTCACGTCAATGACCAAGCGGCTGAACTCCATGGGGTATGTGACCTATCACCGATATCGGGGGGTAGAGCTAACGGAGACCGGGACCCAGCTGGCCCTTGAGGTGATCAGACACCACCGGCTCTTAGAGGCGTACCTCCACCAGTCCCTTGGCATCCCTTGGGACCGGGTACACGACGAGGCGGAGGTCCTGGAGCACGCGATCTCCGAGGACCTCGAGGATGCAATCGCCCGGATGCTGGGTGACCCGACGCACGACCCCCACGGTGATCCGATCCCTCCAAAAGACGGCCACTACGAAGAGGTTCTTCACGACTGTCTGGAGAGTGCGCCTGACGGCCCAGCTCGCGTGGAGAGGGTGTCTGATCGGGACGCGGAGGCGTTGAGGTATCTCGCCAAGATCGGCCTGACGCCCGGCACCCAGATCGTTGTTGAGGGAAGGGATCCGTTCGGAGGACCGATCTGGGTCGAGGTCGGCAAGCGGCGCCACGCGGTCGGCAAAGAGCTCGCCAATAGCGTCTACGTTTCGAGGCGGGGACTGTGAGATTTCAGCTGTCCCGACGCCCCACTCGTCGAAGCGCCTCTCCGGCGGGGCCGGTTGTTAGCCGGCGCCAGCTGTTGAAAGCCGGCTCTGTAGGAGTAGCGGGTGCCGCATCCAGCACGTTGGTTGCCAAGCTGGCGGCAGCTGCTGAAAAGCACGACCATCAGGCAGCCGCTGCCGCCGTTACGCCCGGCCATACCAGCCACTTCGGCAACATCAGCGTTGGCGAGGTAGACCTTTCGATCTTCGACCCGACCCACTACCTCAAGGAGTTTGACTACGGAAGGGTTTCGACCCTGCCCGACGGTCGCACTCTGCGTGAGTACGAGATCACTGCCGTCGACCTGGAGATCCAGGTGGCTCCGGGTGTCAACTTCGCGGCGTGGGCCTTCAACGGCAAGGTCCCGGGTCCGACGCTGCGTGCAACAGAAGGCGACCAGATTCGGATCCGTTTCACCAACGCAGGCGCTCATCCCCACACCATGCACTTTCACGGATTCCATACCGGCGGCATGGACGGCGTTTTCGAGTTGGTCGACCGGGGTGAGACCTTTGTCTACGAGTTCGCCGCAGAGCCGTTCGGGCTTCACCTCTACCACTGCCACACCCCGCCACTAAAGCGCCACATTCACAAGGGGCTGTACGGCGTCTTCATCATCGATCCCCCGGGCGGGCGTCCGCCGGCCGACGAGATGGTGATGATGATGAACGCTTTTGACACCAACTTCGACGCAGAAAACGAGATCTACTCGGTGAACACCGTGGCTCACCACTACATGAGGCACCCGATCGAGTTAAAGCAGAATCAGCTGGTTCGCATCTATCTGGTGAACATCACCGAGTTCGACCTGATCAACTCGTTTCACTCCCACGCCACCTTCTTTAACGAGTACAAGACCGGGACGAAGCTGGAACCCGACCACTTCACCGACACGGTGATTCTTGGCCAGGGCGAGCGGTCCATCCTTGAGCTGACCTACAAGTTCCCGGGCGACTACATGTTCCACGCCCACGTCAGCGAGTTCGCGGAGCTTGGGTGGAGCGGAATGTTCTCGGTGAAACCATGACCAAGACCGAGCAACCACCCGCTCCCGCTGTCCAAACACCATCCCGTTCCCGGGTGGCTCTTATCGCCATCCCGCTGGCGATCACGGCGGCCGTCGTGCTGTTGTTCCTGCGGCTGGGGCCGGCCGGCATCTTCCCCGGCGACTTTCCGCCGGTCGAAGATGTAACGATCGGCAGGGTTACCCTGAGCCCCGGCGAGATCAAAGTCGTCGTCACCAACGGCGGTCCCTCGCCGGTGACGATCGCCCAGGTGATCATTGATGACGCCTACTGGGAGTACACCTCCGACACCGACGGACCCATCGAACGGCTCGAATCGGCGACCCTGGTCATGCCCTATCCCTGGGTCGAGGCAGAGCCGGTCAACATCACGCTGGTCAGCTCAACCGGGGTCACGTTTGAGCACACCATCGACGTGGCGACCGAGACACCCGCGGCCGACGCTCGCTTTCTGTTGACCTTCGCCCTCATCGGTCTCTACATCGGGTTGATTCCGGTCTTGATCGGCATGACCTGGAAACCGTTCCTGTCGACCCTTTCCCGCCGCTGGCTACATTTTTTTCTGGCGTTCACCGCCGGAGTCCTCATCTTCCTTGGCGTCGACACGGTGGTCGATGCACTGGAGGAGGCGGCGGCTCTGCCTTCGGCGCTGGCCGGCGTAGGGGTGGTGGTCGTCGGTTCGGCCCTCGCCTTCGTGGTTACCTTCCTGGTCGGCCGGCTCTTCCGGGCCCGAAAGGATAGTGACCCGGCAGTGGTCACCGCTTTCACCGTGGCCGCCGGCATTGGCATCCACAACCTCGGTGAGGGCCTGGCGGTCGGCGCCGCCTACCGCTTGGGCGAGATCGCGCTCGGGACTTTTCTGGTAATTGGGTTCGCAATCCACAACACCACTGAAGGGGTCGGGATCGTCTCGGTCCTCGGGAAACGGCGGATATCGATTGCAGTCCTGCTGTTACTCGGAGCCATCGCCGGCCTACCGACAGTTCTGGGGACCTGGGCTGGGGCCTTTTTCTTCTCCCCGACCTTGGCGACAGTCTTCCTCGCTGTGGCTGTCGGAGCCATCGCCCAGGTTGTCGTCGAGGTCCTTGGGGTAGTGCGCAAGGGTCCGGGCGGCTTGGCGTCTGTTCAGTCGATGGGCGGCATTGCGATCGGACTTGCCGTGATGTATCTCACCGGCGTCTTCGTCGCCGCATGAGAAACGTGTTCCCCCTGCTTTTGGTTGCTCTGGTCGTGCTGCCAGTATGCGGCCGGAGCCCCCCTAGTGACGAGCCCGCTACCCAGTCCGTGGCCGCCCGTGGTGAAGCCCTATACACCGAGAGGGCTTGTGCGAGCTGCCATACCGTGGACGGATCGAAGCTGGTTGGCCCGACATGGAAGGGCCTGGCCGGTTCGCAGGTTGAGTTGGCGGACGGCTCGAAGGTGCGAGCCGACGAAACCTACCTTCGAGAATCGATGCTGCAGCCCAGCGCCAAGACGGTGAAGGGATTTCCCGCCGGCCTGATGGAGACCGTCATCAAGCCCAACTCGCTGATCGACGAAGAGGTTGATGCGCTGATCGCCTACATCAAGACCCTGCGCTGATCGGGTTGTTTTGGTACCGCAATGTCGCCAGCTGCAGGCTCCACTCTAGATCGGCGGCCATCCGCCCTTCGCGAAGAGTCTCATCAGCGGAACGAACAACCGGGTTCCAGTAGCCGGTCATGAGCAGGACCCCCCATCGCGACTATCAGAACGCCGCCAGCCCGCTCGATCGTAACCGCGTGCTTTTGTTTTTGAACAGGGCCATGACTCGTCCCTGGCCGGCGTATGCCCACGCCATCGCCAGAAAAGGAAGACCCATGCCGAGCGAGTAGCTAGAAGAGCCGCCCCCTCTTTGGCGGTCTGAACCACCGCAGCGGCGCTTAGGATCCCGGCAAGGATCGGTCCGATGCACGGCGTCCAACCGAAGGCGAATGCCATGCCCAACGGGGAAAGCTCCGGCGAGGCCTGATCGAACCCTGCGCAGGTCGATTCTGCGCTCCCGGTTGAGAAACGGAACTCGCAGTACACCGAGCATGGCCAGTCCCATGAGAACGACGAACAGGCCGGCTGCTTTCGTCAAGGTTGGTAACGCTCCTGAGGTGAAAATATCCTACTTGTCCGCAGATGAGGGCGCGCGAAATGACGCCGGGCCTTAGGTGCCGGGCGTCAGGTCCGCTAAGCGGCTATGGGATCGAGAGTCACCCGGTAGCCGAGACTGTGGGCCACCGCCTTGGTTCCTTGGCGGATCCCTTTGGTACTCGCAAACGCTGGTACTGCGCCGAAAGGTAGGTGTCTTCGATCTGGCTGCCGCTTTGGCCGCCTCGGTCAGATGGATGCCCAACCACTTCGAGCCCTTCGAAGACTTGCCGGACCGGGACTTACCAGCGGAGGTGGGATTTCCTGGACACATTCCTGCCCAGGAAGCCGGCCGCTCCGCCGAGCCGAATTGTTGCATGTCCACCTCGATCTCGGCAACGATCCCTTCAGCTGTGCGGCGGTCGACGCCGGTGATGGTGTCCAGCAACTCGACCGCCTGATCGAAAGGGGCGATCACCTGGTCGATCTGAGCGGAAATCCGATCGATGATCTGCTCAGGAAGTCCAGCTTCGAAAGGATCGACTCCACGATCAGCCCGTGGTGGGGGGTGAAGCGACCTTCCAGGGCCTTTTGGAGAAACTCGATCTTGTCCCAAAGCTTGCCTCGGGCCAACTCAGCCAGGATCTTGGGATCGGTGGTTCCCGAAACCATCGCCGTCAGCATGTCCCGGCCCGAACGACCCAGGATGTCCGTGGCCACCGAGGAGAGCTTGATCCCGGCATCCTGCAGAACCTTGTCGAGGCGCTGAGCCTCCCGGGTGCGCTCCTCGACCTGAACCCGGCGATAGCGGGTGAGATCCCTCAGTTCCCGGATCGGGCGCTCCGGGATGAAGCTGGGCTGGACCAGCCCGTGCTCGACCAGCTGACAGATCCACTCGGCATCCTTGATGTCGGTCTTTCGTCCGGGGACGTTGCGCAGATGCGGGATGCCGGGCGTTGAGCACCCAGCACTGGAAAGCATCCCCCAGAACGTAAAACGGCGGCTTCCAATACACACCGGTGGACTCCATCCCCACCAAGGTGACACCGCAGGCACATCCATAGCTCCTCCCCCTTATCGTCGGCCGATTCGTATGGGCCGCTCGGAGGAGCCTCCTATTTAAGGAATCTGAGGTTCGTGCTCGTGGCAACAGTTCAACGCTTCCGAGGCTCCCACGTCCGACTAAGACACGGGCTCAAAGGCATCAAGGGCGAACCGACGTCACCGAGCGACCCGAAGACATTTTCATTCGTTGAAGGCGGCCCCGCCAGGGGCCAAGGTGACTAAGACCTTCATTAAAGCGGGGGAACAATGCCAGGGAAAGCTCCTGTCGCGCGCTGCACTCTCAAACGCCAGCTCACGAGTGTCCTAGCCGTAACGCTCCTTGTCGGAGCCATGTCTCTGCCTACTCGCGCCCTTGCCGCAGAGAAGGCCCCGAATGCCAAGCCCGCAAACTTTCTGCCCGGCGCATCAACCGTACTCCGGTGGGTAAGCCAATTCCCCCCGACGCCAAATTGGCTAAAGAAGCTTCCTCACCATCGTTGCTGGCCAAAGCGGGTGAGGTGGTGGAGCGCCGAACCGAACGTTCCAAGACGGTGGTCACCGAAGACGGCCGCAACGAGACCCAGTTCTACGATGTGCCGGTCCACTTCAAAGACGCCAAGGGCAAGTGGCAAAAGATCGACACCAAGGTGGTTCCGAGCGACGAGCCCGGCTAAGAGTCCACGCTCGTCTGATCTCCTCTAGCTCAACGTTGTTCACCGTCTTGCATCAGTTCTCGTTGAGGCACGGCCCAGAGACGGCCCAACGGCCCCCTTCTCCGCACGTTGCAGTCTATCCCCCTTGATCGGTGGACCGTCCTGCTGGGGGGAGGACCGGATTAGGGCTGCCCGCTCGCTGCTCGAGCGGCTGGAGAGCAAGCGGGTGGCTTGTTCGAAGTGGGGACCGCCGGATGGTGTTCGCCGGCGAGCCCAGATTGAGAACTGGGCCTTCGCTCTGGACGGCGCTAAGGATGACGGTGCCCGATGGCCCGGCAGCATGCCAAAACCGTCGACCACCATTAGGTCCGCGCGTGACGGATTCCGCTAGATCACCCCGCCGGCTGAGGCATCCCCTGACTCGACTACGGTGACCGCCAGTCTTCTCCAAGGGGTTACTACACCATCAACCCCTAAGTACCGTCTGCGTCAGACCCTTTGACCGGAATGACCTCTCTTAATTCCACTCTCATTTGACCGCCCCGGCGCCTTCGGTCGTCTTTAGTCTGCGATTGTGCCTTGCTCGCTGCATTCCTTGCCTGCGCGCATCGATGATGGCGGCGTGACTGCCGTCGTGCCGCTCCGCCGGGGTGACGAACCCGATGCCCTGGTGGAGCCTCACAAAGTTGTAGTGGTGGATGAAGCTGTCGATCATCTGCTCAACCTCCAGGGTGGCAACTCGGCGGTGTCGGCGTGGTAGAGCCTCTCGCACTTAATGGTGGCCATCCACGCCTCGCAGCTGGCGTTGTCGGCCGGGGCCCGGGGCCGGGAGAAGGTCTGGGTGATCCCGATCTCGTTGAAGAACTGCCGGGTCGACTTGGAGGTCATCTGGGTCCCCCGGTCCGAGAAAGCCCCTGGAAGGCTCTCAGGCTCCTCAGCGTAGAGCCCTTCCGCCGCCAGAGCCTTGTCCCAGGCGGTCTGTACGGAGGAAGAGGTCTTCTCGGGCCCGAAGTAGCGGCTGACGATCTTGCGCGAGCAGCTGTCGAGCACCGGGATCAGGTGGCACAGCCCAGCCCTGGTGGGGATGTCGGTGAAGTCGTAGCGCCAGGTCTGATTGGGCTCGGTGTCGTTGACCTCGGGTTTGGTGGGCCGAGGCCGGCTCCGGCGCTGGTAGCTGGGAACCTTGCCGGCCGCCCGCAGCACCCGAAGCGTCGACGACTCCGAGCACCAGACCCGGTTTAGCCGGGACAGGTGATGGGTCAGGTTGCGGTGGCGCTCATCGGCCAGCTCAGGAGATCGGCCGCCTTGATGATCTTGGATCTCTCATCGAGGGTAAGAGCATGGGGAGCGACTCTGGCCACCGGCGGCTGGTCGATTAGGTTCTGCTCGGTCAGCTGCTCGGCGTCTCGTTGCCCGATCCAACGAAGCCGGCGAGTGTCGAGCATGACGACCCGGCAAGCCTGATCGATGGTCATGCCCTGGTGTTTGGCATCAGTCACGGCCCCGACGATCTGGAGCTTGACCTCGGCGGTCAGGCGGATGGGCCCGGTCAAACCCATTCACTTTTCCCCGCAGCAGGGTGTTCTCGATCGCCAGCTCCTTCAGGGCCTCGTTGGAGCGCTCGAGCTCCTGCTGCAGCTGGACGACCTGCTGATCTCCTTCTTGCGGCCCCGTCCCTGGCGCAGAGCCTCCAAAGATCCGTCCTTGACCTTGGCCCGGATCGCCTTGAGCTGCCAGGTGGTGATTCCCCATTTGCGGCACACCTCGGCGTCGGTGGTGTTCTTGCCGCGACGCCTCCAGGAAGATCTGCCACCTCTGATCCGGTGTCAGCCTGATGTTTCGCTGTCTGCGTTCGTCCATCTGCTCTCCCTTCCGGGTTCATATCACCCGATCTGGGAAGGCTGCCAGGGTAGGGTCTGCGGGAGTGGATTTAGCAGGCCAAAAAGCGGTCGCAAGGTCTAGGCGGAATTGGGTCGTGAGATTGATCCGGTCATCGTATCTAGCCCACTTCGTTCATTGCCTGAAGGAGCTCAGCGCTCACATGGTGAAGAACCCGTACTCCTCGTTGTTCCCCTATTTACCTAACTAATCCTTATTATCGTTCTCGTCAAGACACCCGTCGCCTTGATCGTGGACTTGTCGAAGAGAACGAGCAAGTTCATTAACGGACTTCTGCAGGGGTGTAGCGTCAACGGGATCAGGCAGATATGAAAGCCAACCTTCCTCAAAGGCTCTGCTGCATACTTCGTTGGTCGTACTTCTAACTGACGGAAGTATTCGTCGTCCGACATTCGTATTCTGTTGATTAGTGGCTGATAATCGTCCTCTGACTTTCTTTGGCTCACTCGCTTACTCCTCCGAGCTTTACACGAGTACAGCACTTTGGTTCCGGGCGTTTCTCGGCCGTTCCCACGGCCGAGGAGTCCCCCCAAAGAGCGCTACACATAACTCTACGATTCATGAAAGGTCAGACCTTGTTTGCTGATCAGCCGGTGAAGAAGTTGAATTTCCGCAGCGGTTAGCCGACGTCCAATCTGCTGTTCGCAAGCTCGAATTGCACCAGCAAACTCCCTGTTTTGTCTGGTGTTGTCCCCCTTCTTTTCCAAGAAGACGAAGCCACTTCGTGCACATGACCCCCCCCGAGAGGACGTAGCGCCCGGTCGAGACCGTCCAAGTACCATTCACGTCCGACATATTGACCGGATCCCCCAAGCCGTATTCGTAGGCGTTCGCGGATCCCTCAGGAACCGGATCCACCTGCAAAAACCGCCCCAAGTTTGGGTCGTAATAGCGTTCGCCAAAGTGGTAAAGCCCCGTTCCGTCAAGGTATCCCCCCATCCATCTCCATGGGTTCGCTGGGAGTGGACCATTGACCGCGGCCTCGGTGGCGTGCGAGCCGAAGGGATCGTAGGAGTACTTGGCCCGCTGGTTTCCGGAGGGGTCCACCAGTCCGATGACCGAGCCTAGGCCGTCGAAGTAGTAGTAGAAGTCGTCTGCTCGGGGCCCGTCCTTGTAGATAAGGTTTCCGTAGGGATCTCGGACATAAGAGGCAGTCTGGTCCCCGGTGGTCTCGGTCTGCTTTCCGAGCATTCCGTTTTCAGTCGTTGTTGAGCCCGCCGTTGTTCGCTCGGATTGCCCCATCCCGGCGTAGCCGAACGGAACAGCGGAACTGCCGGCCTTGGTGATGGTGGTGGTCTGGTCGACTCCGTTGTAGACCGCGCTCGGATAGACGGTGAGGCGGTCTGGTTGCCTTCAGCATCGTAGTTGAAGCCGGAGTCGATCAGCTGATCGGCGTCGTTGAAGCTGTGGCTGCCCGCTTGGTCAGAGGTTCGGTTGGTGTTTAGATCCCAGCCGTAGTTGTAGGTGGGACCGGCCACAGTGGAGGCTTGGGTTAGCCGGCCCATCCCGTCGTAGCAGTAGTTGGTGATCTTGGCACTGAAAAAGTCGTTGATGCTTTGAATTGTGTCGGTTGCCTTCCCGGCGACCGCATTGGGGCAGGTGGTGGGGGTCGGGACCGTGTAGTTGTAGTAAAGCTCGGACAACACGTTGGTGGCTAGGTCTGAGGAGGCCCTGGTGGTCTTTATGTGGGTCAGCTTTCCGGCGTTGTCGTACTCCTGGAAGATGTGGGCGGCAAAGCCGGTGGGTGCCACGAAGCTGTTGCCGTTGTAGTTGCCTCCTCCGCTGGTGGCGTACCAGGTGTGGGAGCGCAAACCGAGCTGGTTGTATGCGAACAGATCGGTTCTGCCCGAAGGCTCGGTGATCTTGTCGAGCTCGTTGGCTTTGTTGTAACGGTAGGTGGTGGTGCCTCCCTGATCTCCGAAGCCGTGAGATTGGAGGCAGCGTCGTAGCCGTAACGCAGAATGCCGACGAGGGAAGATTTTTGGTCCCCAGACGATTGAGGTCGTCATAGGTGTAGACGGTGGTCCCGCTAGCGTCCGTGCGGGAGGTCAGGTTGCCGGCGAGATCGTAGTCCATGGCGATCGAATGGGTGGAGTCGTTAAAGGAGATGTTTTTCACCCTGTCCATGGCGTCGTACGTGTAGGTGCTCACAACCCCCTTTTCGCTCTTGGAAGTCCAAAGCCTGCCCGCTCGTCGTAGGTGAACTCCTGCGGCTCGAGGGTTCCCTCTTGCGGAGGGGTGACCTTGGTGAGCTGACGGTTCACGTAGGTGTAGATCGTCGACTTTGAGCTCTGCTGGGGAGAGGTGACGTTTTCCGGCGTGGTCGAGGTGGCAACCGTGCCGTCGGCATTGATCGTCAGAATTGAGTTGGCTCCGGTAAACATGTTCTTGGCGGAGTTGCGCCTGCCGGTAGCGCTGTACCCGTAACTGGTCCAGTTGTTGGACTCAGCCATCGGGCTGGCTGAGAGTCAAGTCCATGGCAACCGCTGGATCGCTGTTTAGCTGAACCACATCGCTCTGAATTGGGAGACCCATGGTTGGTGGTGTTCGATTGCCCGGGCCCAGCGACTCCCTCGCGTCGAGCCTCGGCTCGACGGGATTGTTCGGCCAGCCTCTCACAGCTTTCAGTGCAGCGAGGTGCTCGTACGGTCATTATTTGATAGTGACTCGAAGGGATGCCGCCCATGAGTAGTACCGACCAACCACATCGATTGCATTGTTGGGCAAGGAGCCGGTCGTTACGATCGGTCGGCAGGAACTAAAGGACAAACTAGATCGTCGAGAACCCATCAAGCTTGTCATGGCGCTAAACCGCTGGGCGTTCGATGCCAAGCACATCCCAGGATCGGTTCACTTCGATAATCCCGAAGAGCTTTACTCAACTCTCGGGAAAAGATGACGAGATCATCGTCTATTGCTCAAATGTTGATTGCCTTTCAAACGTCGCCCTGTATCGAGCTCTCCTCCAGCACGGGTACAAAAACGTGCGTCGCTACGCCGGAGGCCTTATCGACTGGGAAGAAGCCGGACTCCCGCTCGAGGGTGAGCTGATCGAAGGCGACGCGTGCCGAGCTCTCCGGTCACCGCATCCGACGGCCGTCTCATCAGTCTCCTGCGACGGGAGGACGCCATCAGCGTCGCACACGGACATCACCGGCACCACGAGAGGGAGGAGGAGCAGGAGGCCCACTGATGCCGGCCGAGCAGCAAGGTTCCGAACTCACCTGCAAGCACTGCACCAAGGTCATGGCGTTCTGCGCCTTCTGCGAGCGACATGACTGTCCGCGTCCGATCTGCTATGGCTGCCTGCGTATCCAACTGGGGCAGTCGATGGCCCATCTGCACACTCGCGGCCCGATGAGCACCTGTGTGGGGTAGTCGCCGTTCACTCCTAAACGACCATGTGAAACGAAACCCATCACCTGTAGGTGCGGTACTGCCGGAACCCAGAGCGTGCCCTAATGCATTGAGAATGGCTCAGGACGCGTAATGGTCAGAAACGATGCCAACCCCAAATACTGATGAAGGATCATGACTCGCTTTTAACTGCACCCGCAATCCTCGCCGTTCCAAAGCTCCCAGCCCTCCTTGGCTGCGACACCGGCAATTACGAGCCCGGCGATGGGATCGGCCCACCACCATCCAAGCAAGGAGTTGGCAACCAGCCCAAAGAGCAGGATGCCTGATAGATAGGCGCAGATGTTCGTCTGCGTGGAGTCTGCGTCCAGCGACCGACTGTCGAGGTCCCGGGCAGCGGATTTCTTCTTTTGAGCCAGCACCGGCATGACGATTAAGGACACCACGGCCAGGGCGATGCCGACCGGACTGTCCTCGGACGCAGTGCCACCCACCAGCGTCTGACCGGCTCGAATTGCGATGTAGAGAGCTAACAGAAAAAGGGCGATGGCCAGGGGCTTCTTAACCTTCTCCTCAAGCTCCTCCGCGGCATGCCCGGCTTCCTCCGACTTCAGACGCCAAATGAGGATGGAGCCGGAGGTGCTCTCGACTACCGAATCCAGAGCAAACGCCACGAGGGAGACCGACCCAGCGTAGATTCCGGCCAGCAATCCCACCACAGCCTCCAAGACGTTCCAGGTGACGGTGAAGTATTCGAGCTTGAGAGCCTGATTTAGGTGATCACGCCTGGAGGCCAATTCCATGGGGTCGAGTGTAAGACCTTGGATCCACCGGTAAGCCACAACCTGTACCGCTTTGAGGGGCTACGAGCCCCGGTCGAGGGTTCTAAGCTTTTCCCAGTGGTGGTCGGCGGTCACACACTAGACTCGATGCTATGGGCTCCGACGGTCTTCTCTTTTCCGAGCGGTTTCCTCGCTCGTCGAAATACCATCCCGAATGGGTTATGGCCCACGCGAGCGGGGGAGCGAATGCTCTTTGGCTGACCGAGTGGCTTACGTCTTCCCTAAACTTGCGGCCCGGGATGAGAGTGCTCGATCTCGGCTGCGGTCGAGCGTCGTCATCGATCTTTTTGCATCGTGAGTTTGGCGTACAGGTGTGGGCAACCGACTTATGGTTCAGTGCCACGGAAAACATCCAACGCATCCGGGATGCCGGTGTCGAGGACGGCGTATTCCCGCTGCACGCAGATGCAAGGTCCCTGCCCTTCGCCGGGGAGTTCTTCGATGCGATTGTCTGCATCGACGCCTATCCCTACTTTGGGACCGACGACCTATACCTGAACTATCTGGTGCATTTCGTGAAGCCGGGCGGCATCCTGGGGATCGCGGGAGCCGGGTTGGTCACCGAATTCGAAGATCAGGTTCCCGCCCATCTGCGACAGATCTGGACTCAGGATTTGTGGTGCCTGCACTCGGCCTCGTGGTGGCGGCGACACTGGGGCAAGACGGGTCTGGTCGATATTCAGGGGGCAGACACAATGCCCGACGGCTGGCAGGTCTGGCTCGAGTGGCAGCGGACGGTATCTCCGGACAACGCTGAGGAAATTAGCGCTCTCGAAGAGGATCGAGGACAGTACCTTGGCTACGTTGGTTTGGTGGCCGGGCGCCGCCATGGAGTCGAGCTGGAGGACTACTGCTGGCCGGACACCTTGCGGTCCGCCCCAGTGGATTACACGAAAAAGCCTCTGCTCAGGACGGAGGGCTCATGAGTCTCGAGTTCTTGTTGACATCGCTCATTGTTGTGGTGACTCCCGGCACCGGCGTTGTCTACACGATGTCGGCGGGACTCTCGCGGGGGGCCCGGGCAAGTGTGATCGCTGCGGTCGGATGCACCCTCGGCATCGTTCCGCACATGGTGGCGGCGATCACCGGTCTCGCCGCGCTGTTACACACTAGCGCGATAGCGTTCCAGACCCTCAAGTATCTAGGCGTGGCCTATCTGCTTTACATGGCGTGGAGCATGCGAAGGAATAACGGCGGGCTTACGCTCGACGAGGATAGTGCGCCCCGGTCGGCGACGAGCGTCATCGTATCCGGCATCCTGATCAACATCCTCAATCCCAAACTCACGATCTTCTTCTTCGCATTCCTTCCCCAGTTCATCAGCGCGGATGAGCCGAATCCGCTCCGCCTGATCATGCAACTGAGCGCCGTTTTCATGTTGCTGACTTTGGTGGTCTTCGTCGGGTACGGAAGATTCGCCGCGGCTATACGGAACCATGTCATCTCCCGTCCCCGAGTATTGACCTGGATGCGCCGCGCCTTCGCAGGTGCATTTGTCGGTCTCGCTGCGCGCCTGGCTCTCACCGACGAGTAACGACGCGAGCACAGTCCGCAAAAGGACTACATCTTTTGGGGTCGACTTTGTGCTTGCAGCCGGGCACTCTCCACCCCGGTGTCCCAAGAGATTCCTTAATCCCCTGAAGTAAGTGCCGATAAGCACTAGTAGGCGGCTTGAGGGTGCATCGCCTAATGAAGAAAAAGACGTTGTTCGTAGTTCCCTACTTCGGTCAAAAGGAGTGTTTTCCCATGGAAAGTCCGGCGTTGACAATCAGCAGCAGACGTTTAGCACAACCGTTAGGGTTGTCGCGTTCAAGGACGGCAGTGATCTTCTCGACGGTCGTCGCGCTGCTCGGTTTCTGTATTCCAGCCTTTGCCGGCACTCCGGAGGAGAGCAGGTACATAGTAGTTTTAAAGGGCGGGCCGGCGCGAGCCGCAGAAGTGGCCCGGGAGCATTCCGCGCGCCATGGCGCTCAAGTGGGAAGGGTCTACGAGAATGCTTTGAAGGGTTACGCGGCGGAGCTCGTTCCCCACGAGGTCGCTCAGGTAAAGCGCGACCCCCGAGTTGCATTCGTCGAGCCCGACGCGATTTCCACCATAGGCGTCACCCAGAGCAGCGCCACCTGGGGCTTGGATCGCATAGACCAGGCGTCTCTTCCGCTCAATCGCACCTTCAATTACGTCCGCACCGGTGCAGGCGTGACCGTCTACATCCTCGACACCGGCATCCGCATGAGCCACAGCCAGTTCGGGGGCCGGGCGGTCAGCGGATTCGACTTCATCGACAACGACGCCGACGCTTCCGACTGCCAGGGGCACGGAACCCATGTCGCCGGCACTGCCGGCGGGAGCAGCTACGGAGTCGCCAAGGGTGCCACTTTGATGTCGGTCAGGGTCCTGGACTGCTACGGATCGGGGTACAACTCGGGCATCATCGCCGGAGTCGACTGGGTGACCGCCCACCACCAGGCCGGTGTTCCGGCGGTGGCCAACATGAGTCTGGGAGGATCTGCTTCTTCGGCGCTGGACCAGGCCGTCCAGAACTCGATTACCGACGGTGTTACCTACGTCGTTGCAGCAGGAAACTCCACCGCCAACGCGTGCAACTACTCGCCGGGTCGGGTTCCGGCGGCGTTGACTACCGGGGCCTCCACCTCCACGGACGCCAAGGCGTCATTCTCCAACCACGGAAGCTGCGTCGACTGGTATGCGCCGGGAGCGGCAATAACCTCCGCCGTCATTCAAAGCGACACGGCAACCGGAACCTGGAACGGCACTTCCATGGCTGCGCCACATACGGCAGGCGTGGCGGCTCAATACCTGCAGGGCAACAGGACGGCCAGTCCAGCCACGGTGACCAGCGCCCTCAGCTCGATCGCCACCAAGAACAAGATCAGAGAAAGCTCCACGTCCATCAAGCCCCTGCTACGAACGGCGTACTGACCTTGACGGATCAGGGTGCCAGGTTCCTTCGTCCCATCGTGGCCGCTATTAGAGTTATCTGAGCCCGTCCAGGTTTTTCGAATTCGAACTGGTTTGAGCAACGGGTTTTCGGTTATCCTCTAATCGTCCTCCCCGGCGTCTTTTTAGCGTCTTTCCTTGGCTGATGCTAAAAACAAAGAGTCGCCTCGAGCGTGCCCCCGCACCGTTCGAGGCGGCCGGGGTGGACCCAACATCCTCTGGACTCCTATCCAATCCTCTGGACTCCTATCCAACGGCTGTCTGCCACCTGCGGGATCCAAATGTTCCAACCCGGGGCCCGCGGGGAATCTCTCTATGACGGACAGGACAGCCATGCGCGGCAAACGCGGCCCTATGCGGCAACGTGCGGGCCGGCTGTTAGGCTTCCGAAACGAACGTGGAGGAGGAAAGCATTGGCTGATCTAGATATTGACACCCTTGTGCTGGAGCGCGGGAAACACTCTTTCGCCGACCAGGGAATGAACGTTTTGGAGGCGGTGTCTGCGATATCACCCAACGAAAAGTTCGGTGACAGCCCGAGATCGGTGAGCCCGGTCATTTCTGCCTTTTTGAAGGAGTGGAATGATGCGCTGGACGACGAGCCTCGCCAGGAGCTCAAGCGCTTCATCCCGAAGATAGTCGGATCGATTCTGACCGAGGACGTAGAGGAGTTCCGCGCTTGGTTGGCGACGGACTGGCTCGTGCGAGTTCAGGCTCCGGCCTGGTTGCGGGCCGCCGGACTCCTGGAATTTGCGCAAGCTCTCGGGGAACAGGATCCCGTCGTGGTTCCTGATCAGGCTAGAGCCGTCCAGAAGCTGTTGGACGAGGCGGCCGCCTACGCCAACGTGGGTGCCAAGGACCTGTCCAAGGAGTGGGGTGAGGCCGGTGAAGCCGCCTGGGCAAAGGTGGGCCCCAAGGCGTGGGAGTCTGCCACCAACGGCGTGAAGATGGCGGTGCGCAGAGCTACGACCATCGGGCAGAACGCTGCCATGGCCGCTGCGGGAGTAGGCCTCAGGTACGCGGCACGAGACGCTGCGGTCGAGGTCTCTTGCGATGCCGCCTGGGATGCAGCCTTCATCGTTGCGTGGAAGGCCGCCCTTCCGGTGGGAGGCTTCACCTCCGGTGAGGCCAGCGCGAAGGCGACCGAAGCGCTGGCGCCTGTCGCCCAGGACCTGGAGAGAAAGCAGTTCGAGCTGCTGGACACCCTCATCAACACCCGCAGGGTGCCCGAGGAGTATGTGTCCAAGGATTATGAGGGGCAGGAAAAGCGTACGTCGAAAGACTTCTAGGAGGGATCTTGGTCAAGCTGATTAAGTGGACGGTCGCCGGCTGGCTGGTGTGGTGCGGCTGGCTGGTGTTCAGGGACAACGTCTGGGCCACTTACCGGCCGGGCTAAGTCGGACGGCCGGCCCATCGAATGCACCGTTGAGAAAACTTCAAAGATCCGGGAAATCTCAGTACTGCATTTAACAATTACCGGTCAGAATTGGCCGGATGCTCTTCACGCTGCGAATCTCTCTTCCCGACCGCCCGGGTACGCTAGGCAGGTTGGCGACCGCGTTTGGTCAAGGAGGCGCCAACATCCTGACCCTGGACGTCGTCGACAACGAAGCCGGCATCGCCGTGGACGACATGGTGATAGAGGCTCCTGAAGGCATGCAAAGCGCACTCCGGTTGGCTAACGACATGGTGCCCGGACTGGTAGTGGAAGATCTCCGGCCGGTTGAGGCGTTCCAGGACCACATGTCTCCAATGGAGCTCGCCGTGGCCCTGGCTGAGGCCAAGGGCAGGCAGCCGGTTCTGGAGATCCTGGTCGAGCGGCTTCCGGAGGCGCTGACGTCGGACTGGTGCGTCGTTTTGTCGTCGGGGCAGGATCACCAGGTAAATCCGCTGTCTTCGAGCATTGGTGCGCCGTCCATGGCCGAAGTGCGAGTGTCCTGGCTCCCATTGAATGGGGCAATAAGACTTCCGCCGGCCGCTTGGATGCCCTCCTCATGGACCGAGGGACCTGCAGCACGGGACGGCCAGGGAAAGTTCGAACTTGCGGCGGCCCCGATTTTCGACGCTTGCACGGCGGCGCTAATCGGACGGCGCAACGGACCCCAGTACAGAAAATCGGAGTTGATGGAGTTCGAGTTGCTCGCCCGCATAGCTAGTTCGTGCCAGTCCAGCTCCGAGATGCACCCGCTTTCTGGGGTCGGAGATCATTTATGCCGCCCGGCCCCAATTTCGCCCGGGGCCCCATATGGCCAATCCGGTTTAAGCTAGGGTTCTCAGGGCTAAGGGCACGCCCGTGCAAAACGACAGTGGATGTGATGGACGAGTCGTTGGGTGTCCTGGGGGAGTGACATCTGGCGGCGTGGCCGAGTGGCTAGGCACCGGTCTGCAAAACCGTTTACTCCAGTTCAATTCTGGACGCCGCCTCTAAGTGCAAAAGGGTTCTCCGCTCTTCGCGACGGGGCGGGACCCTTGTGTTTGTTTCTATGGCTCCTCGGGGATGATCGCCCACAGAGTCAGGTAGATAAATTCCGGTAATCGCGAGGGTGGCGATGATGAAGACGATCCGGGCCGTGGTCGGGCGCAAGCCCCTTCATTCGGAACCGCTTGGCGGACTCCGTCGGAATCGGTATTTTTGGAACGGCGCAACGGCTTGCTACTTGGTACCTGCAGGGCCACCCCCGGGACATACGTTGTGGCGCATAGGCAATCGGATGCCTACCCAACATGGGACGGCGCACGAGAGTAGTCGATAGGATCAAGGGACTGGCTCAAGGCGGCGGGAGCCCGGCGCGCCTGACCGGAGGATGCGAACCGACGTTTTGGAAAGGAGTGGACCCCGATGGAGGAAAAACAGCGGGAGGCCCAGGCGCCTGTTTCGGATCAGCCCGACAACGTCGCGGTGTCCCCACCGCCGGCTGACGATGTCTCGGCAACAGGTGATGAACAAACCTCTGCGGTCGAGCAATCCGGGGTCGCTTCGGCTGACGGCAGTCCGACGTCCTCCGATCGGAAAGGCGTCCGGCCTTTAGCCAAAGGCCGCGGAGGCACAGCCGGCATCTTCGCCGGTGTGGCGGTGATTGCTCCGGTTCTCATCCGAGAGCTTGCGCTGGGGAGCGAACCATATCTTCTACTTCCTCTAACGATGATCATTCTGGCAGTCGCTTTGTCGGGATTTCGGGTCGCCCAGGGAGGGCGTGACGGCAAGATCGGCCGGCTCGGCCTGTTGATGGCCGCCCTCGGAGCCATTGTGCTGACCGTAATGTTTACGATCATGGCTTACCAGGCCGTAATCCTGAACACCCGCCTTCAGAGCGGAACCTGGCTGCTTCAGTTCGGATTCTTTGCGCTGCTGGGGGGCATCCTTATCTTTGGATCCGCGAGCCTGGTGGCCGGCGTGATAAGCCGAGGACCGACCCTGCTGATGATGGTGAGTCTCGTGCTGGGCGTCGTCCTCGACCAGATCGGTGCCTTCCCGGGGTTCAGGTTTCGGTGGGGACCCGACATCGTCCTCGGTCAGGGTATGCACTACGGTTTGAAGATTTTCGGCCTATCGCTGATTTGGCTGGGATACTCCATACTCAAAGACACCAGAGCCGAGTCCGCCGCCGTCACTCCGAGCGCTTGAGTGCGGGCGCATTTGTAAGCATAGGTAGGGGCGTATAGCTCAGGGGGAGAGCGCTTCCTTGACACGGAAGAGGTCCGAGGTTCAAATCCTCGTACGCCCACCAGTTTTTACGCACATTTCTGGGTGAATCTAGATAGGTTGCGCGCGGCCTGACGATTTTGGTCCGTCTGTGGTCCGTCAGCAATTGTTTTCCATTCGTATGTGGCGGCTGTGACCTATGGAACATGCCAGCACATAACAGCTGAACTGTTCTCTGGAAGGGCGTTCTAGGAGAGTCGAAAGCAGGCGAGCTGCGAGCTCGGGCCAGATCGGCGAGCCCTACTTCTTGAGCCCCGAGCGCCGACTTTCGAGCAATACCTATGGAACTCAAAGAAGACGCTCGCATATTCGCACTGGTCTTCGATGTCCATCCCTCGCTGAATTAAGGACCGGGTTCAGACCGCCAGCCGCCCGATTTCGTCCGCCGCTTGGTACGCCGGGCGGACGAAGGTGCGGGGGATGCCACTCGCTCGTGTCCTAGAATGTTCCAGTGTCGCCCGACCAAAGCGATCGTCCGCTCTGCGTTCTACTTGATACGAATCAGTGGATCTCACACATCATGCTTCGGTCCCATCTCGCGGCATCGCTAATTCATCTCATCGAACGCCACAATGGACGGCTAGCCTTGCCCGAAGTCGTCGCCGTTGAGATCGAAGCGCATGCCGTGGCTGAATACCGGAAGGCAGTCAAACAGGCGTTGTCTACCCTTGGCCGCATTCGCATGATCATCGGTCGTTCTCCGGACCCGACGTTCCCGTCAGAGGATGCGGCGAGTGAGGCACTCTCCCAGCGACGAGAGGAGCTACGGCACGTCCTCTTTCCGACCGAGACCCAAGACCGCCACTTCCTCGCGGCCGCGCAGATGGTTTTGACCGGAAGTCCTCCGAACTCCTCAGGGAGCCAGCAGTTCAAGGACTGTGTTCTTTGGCAGGCGGTGTTGGATCTCGTTGTCGACTACAACGTACTCCTGGTTACCGCGGACGGCGGTTTCTATGCAGACAGCAAAGGCGACACACTCACTCCAGCGCTTGCACCTGGGACCGGAGACGCCGTGATCCTGTGTCGCTCCATGGAGGCAGCTGTGTGCCGGCTGCAAGAGAACGCCCCGGTTCTGGACCTCGCGCCAATCCTCGACGCCATTGACGAATCTCTCCGCCCTCAGGTCGATGAGATCGCCCAAGATGCCGGCTTCACGGTCTAAGGGATCAATAACGCGTGGGCCGACGCATTCATCACGGGTCGCACTGGAGAGACTTTGGTCGTCTTCGAGATTACCCACGACCTAGCCGCAGCCGGGGATAGACTCGCTCGCGCCATCACAAATGGTGAAGCAATCGTCGTACCGGGTCAGTCTGGGGTATCGCTGCGGGTTGATTCCATTGAGATGGAGATTTTCGGATATCGGGGGTTCGAGCCGGCGGGCGCCCTACGGATGATGCGGTCCTCCACCGCGGGTGCTCGCCAACGCGAACACAGCCTCCGTGTGCCAGTCCCAGGGACAGCCTCTCCCATCAGAGACGGCGATTTTTACTTATCCCGGAAAGTGACGACAGTCTTCGCGACCGGAGCTCGTCGACAGCGGAGGTAGGAGGAGCAACCCACCAACGGTCCGCTTTTGGGAAGGTTTCGACCAGATGCCGACCCTCTATCCCAGGTGCCCGCCGCTCAGATTCGCCTCGGTAGATAGCGAGCGTAGCCAGTCAGGGTCAGCAAGCGAAACCTCGATTCGTCTTGGTCGCTGAGCCCCGGATGAGATCCATTCGCGTGTAGCAAGCTCCATAAGGCCTTGCCGAATTGCTGCTCGCCCTTTACCAATGTTGTGCCGGCGGTATGCAGCGCATCGAATGCCTTGTGAACCTGCCCGTCTCCACCAGCCTGCCTCATCAGCTCTTCAAGAAATGCTCTCAACTGCGAATTAGCGCTAGCCCAGTTACGGGATGCGAAGGCGTCGATGGCTTGCCGATAATGGCCGGCGGCCGTAAGCCACCCTCTCCGCCGCAGGTCGGCTTCAACCCAAGTCACCACTTCCGTAACGTGGACACCTGCAACAATCGGGATGAGGCGGTCCTGGTCCTCATCGAACTCCCAGCCGTCGGCTGCGATTGCGTCTCTCAGCCCAGCCCACCGATGGTGGGCGCCGGCTCGCTAAACGAACGTGGGGTTGTTTTACCGGCGGCCAACATCAACCGGGCTAACTCCAGCGCGCCGTCGTTCGCTTCCTTGGAATTATCTTGCCCTCACCAGCCCTACAAGGCCCATCCATACGACGAGGTGGGGCGCCAATTAGGCATTGTGAGCGCGTTCCAGAGTGGCAGTTGCTTCCGGGGAAGCATCTATTTGACAGTCGACCTTCCCGTCGACCGGTCAGGGGGAATGGTGGCCGAGACAGGCGACGCCGTCGCCCGGTGGATCGGTCCCTTTCTAGGTGAGCCCGGGTCTAGGTGAGCCCGGGCAGCAAGACGTCCTCAGGAAGCTAGGCACCTCGGGAGCTACGGCGCGGCATGCTTTCCTGATGTTCCAGGTTCACCACGGCTCTCTTTGCCGTCTCCGACATCTTGTGGAGAGATGAGTCGCCATTACCGTAAATAACTCCTAGCCTCCCCCGCGAGGTCAATCACGTCTGGATCATGAGCACTTGGTCATCTGGTGCCGCGCTTTATTGGTCGGAGACGGGCGGCTGGTCATCGGTCGACAAAAAGCGGTCGTTCACAGACCGCCGCACCTGATGAGAGCTGGCCTCAGCGGACTACCTTCTCGGTTGCAGAAGAGAGGGCAGCTGACCGCCAGTTACTCGCTAACCTGGTTTGATTGAAGTCGAGGACGGTCTGGGTTGAAGTGTCGCGACCGTCCCATGCCCTTTGCAGCGATAAGGCCACCTCTTGATCTAAACCGTCGTGAACGTGCCCGTACGTATCCATCGTGGTCCGAATCGAGCTGTGGCCGAGGCGCTTCTGGATTACCTTCGGATGAACTCCCGCTTTGATCAGTAGGGCTGCGTGGCTGTGGCGCAGATCATGGAACCGACAGGGCTCGCCGACAGTTGCCTGGACCGCCCTTTCCCAGGCTCTTCTTCGAAAGTTGCTCGCCCGCAGCGGCGCTCCCTTTTCCCCGACGAAGACCCAATCATCGCTATTCAGATCCGGCCTTGGCGCGAGGTGGTCTCCTAACGCCTCGGCCAGGAAAGGCGGCGCCGAAATCGTCCGGCGCGACGCCCTGGTCTTGAGCGGCCCGAAGCTCTGCTTGCCCCGCACCTGCGTCATCCCTTCCTCCACGCTGATGACCCGCTCCAGCAGCTTGAGGTGCTTTACCCGTAGAGCCGCCAGCTCGCCGAATCGCATCCCGGTATAACCGGCGGTGAGCACCAGCGCCCGGTAGAACGGGTCGATCGCCTCGGCCAGCTGGTTGATCTCCTTTTCGTCGAGGAAGCGCATTTCGAACTGCTCGATCCGGGGGAGGTCGCGCTTGGGGGTAATCTTCCAGCAGGGCGACCTGGCGAGCGTCCCGGATGCGGTCGCCTCCTGCATCACCCACGCCAGCAGCTGATAGGCCTTGTGCACGCTGGCCGGGGCGTAGGAGGCCGCCAGCTTGGCGATCCACGCCTTGACTTCGATGATCTCGATCGAGTTCAATCGCCGTTTGCCGAAGTAAGGAAGGATCATCAGCCGAAAAACCCAGTCGTCCCGGGCCCGGGTGGTCGCCCGCTGGTTGACCTTCATGGCGAGCGCCCACTGAGCGAACTCCCCGAATGTTACCCGGCCCAGCGCGGGGTCGACGTAGTCTCCTCGCAGCTTGGATCCCTCGACGCCGATGAGGTGGTTCTCGGCATCCGCCTTGCGGGCAAACGATTTCGAGCGCTCCTCGCCCAGAGGGTCCACCCACCGGGCGACATACGGCTTAGGCCGGTTGCCGCGTTTGACTACGTGGCCCACGGCAGGTCCTGTGAGTGGGGATGGCGACGCCGGCGCGCTGCGGCGTCCGCCTTCAGGTCATGCAGCCAGTACGCCAGGTCGCCCGGGTCGAACCTGAGATGCCGGCCTACCCGAATGGCGGGCGGCCCTTCCCCCCGATGGCGCCATCGGTAGATGGTGGCAACCGGCACCTGGAGTAGCTGAGACACCTCGACTACGTTGAGCAGCCGCACCGGCCGGATGTCCGTCTCTTGTCCCTCCGGCACGGCTGCTCGACGACCGAGTGGGTTGGCGGGCTCACTCATGCGGACCACCGCTGAGCGGCGCTGCCGAGTCATCGGAGCAAGGAACAGGGCAGTCATAGCCGCCCCAGGAGGCCTCAGGATCGGGCGGGAAGTCAAGGCGATACTTAAGCAGCGAGGTGCTCTCGGCGCCACCGTGTTGGGAGCCCCCGCTTTCAACGGTTCTGGCTAGGGCGGTTCCCCCCGATCCTCGGCGGTAGGGGGTTGCGAGCGGTTTGCGGAAAACCAGCACGTCCTCGTGGGCGATGACCAGCCGAGGAAAGGCCCCCCGCTCCCGGCTTTTGCGAGCGTGGTCCAGCATGAAGAACGACGCCCTGGGGACCAGTCGCTCATCTCTTAACCCGGCGAGCAGAGCGACGTTGCGCTCGAATAGGTCGAGCCCGGCTTTGCTCGCCAGCGAGCCGATCTCCCCGGGCAGATCGACCAGCGCTCCCCGACGGCGCCACGGGCGGACCGTCATAGCGACGATGCCGCCGGGGCGAAGCAGCCTCTCGCAACCGATCAGGATCTCCAGCACCGCCTGTTGCAGCCGGTCGAGGCCGACTGCGGCCAGGTTCGCAGGGTCCCTCGAATAGGAGTCGTTGAGCTTCTCGACGCCCCCTCCGGGAGTTGTGCGGACGTGGCCGTGCACCGACGGGCCGTACGGCGGCGAGGTTAGGACTAGGGCCACCAGGCCCCTGATGGTCGGGTCGGCGCTGGACGAGAGATGGCGACCGTCTCCGACCAGAACTTCCGCACTTCCGGTGGCCCCATTCGACTTGGCGAAGGCGACGTTGGCGATGGCGATCTCGGCCCAGCGAGGCTCGTACTCGATCCCGACCGCGTCCCGGCCGAGGTGAATCGCCTCGACCAGGGTGGTACCGATTCCGCACATCGGGTCGCAGACGATGTCTCCGGGGCAGGTGTAAGCCTGGATCGCCCGACGGGCGATCGCCGGCAGCATCTTGCCGGGGTGGGCGTCGGAGGCGGGAAGGTACCGGCCTCTGCGCTGCGACGGCGACGTTTTCTGAGCCACCGGCCAGATCGAGATGGGAAGCAGCTCAGGCACCGGCGCCTCCCTTCTCGAAGACCAAGACGTCCTCGTGCACCACCAAGTGGGCCGGCCATCCCCGGGCCCGCGCCTTGCGGGTCTGATTGAGCTGCCAGAACGACGGCCGGGCGACCAGATGCGAATCTTTGATCCCCGCAAGGACCGCGATCACGTGCTGCTGGTACCTGAACCCGGCCTGATGGGCGAGCCGTACAGTCGCAGCGGCCAGATCGAAGCACCGCCCCTGGCGCCGCAGGTTCTTGGTGACCGTGACCATCACTCCGCCGGGGCGCAGCACCGCGCGGCATGCGAGGTAAACCTTCGCCATGGCGTCGAGGTAGGCCTCGTCTCGCAGGTGGCCGAGGTTTGCCCGGTCCTCCGAGTAGTTCAGCGTCTGGCGATCGCAGAGACTCCTGCCGGCAAACCAGGCGCTCTTGTCGGTGGTCCCGACCTCACAGGCGTAGGGCGGTGAGGTGGCGACCAGGTCGACCTTCCCGGCATGCTCGGCAATCACCGACTCCAGCTGCAGGGCGTCGCCGGTTCTCACCTCCCCGAGCGGGCGCGCGGCCTCCGGGAGGATGGCGTCCAGGTTGGCGGTGGCAAGCTCCGCCCACCGGGGCTCGAGCTCGATGCCGATGCCCCTGCGGCCGAGCGCGGCCGCCTCGACCACCGTGGTGCCGATCCCGCACATCGGATCCACCACCAGGTCGCCGGGGCGGGAGTAGGTCTTGACGATCCGCCTCGCGAGCTCGGGGACCATCTTGCCGGGGTGCTGAAACGACGCCGGCAGGTAGTGGCCGGTGCGCTGGTACTGCGGTGAGGTCTGTGCCACCGGCCATACGGCCAGAGGCACCGCCTCCTGTGGTGCTGTCGATGCTGCCATGGGGTTCGACCCACGGCCCTGGGTAGCGCCTTCCTACCCCTAGAAACCGGACTTTGGGCCGTTTCGCGGACACACCGATCCCGCCCGCCTTGATCCGGGGCCGGAGTCGAGGTAGCTCTCACCAACCCCGAGGAGGCGTCGGGGAGAAGGAGGAGGTTTGTGATGAACGACGGGGAGAAGAGGTCTCCGGTTGACAAGGTGGTCGAGGTTCTCGGGCTCAATCCCGGCTCGACCGCCGAGCAGCTGGCGGACAGGTGCGGGCTGGGAGGGTCGACCGTGCGCAAGGCGCTGGTCCGGCTGGAGTCGGAAGGCAGGGCCTCCCGAACCGCCGGGGGCAGAGCGGAGGGGCGCAAGCTCCCCGACAGCTGGACTCTGGTGGCCGCTGAAGAGGGCCGGCCGCCGGGGGAGATGAAGAAGAAGGACCGGCTGCCCAAGGGCCGGCTGGCGGAGCTGGTGCTCGCCCATCTGCGCAGTGTCGGCGGACAGCCGCAGTCGCCGGCCGCGGTGGGAAAGGCGATCGGCCACTCCGCCGGCGCCATCTCCAACGCCCTGCGCAAGATGGCCGAGTCGGGCGAGGTGAAGGAAGTTTCGAGCAAGCCGAAGCGCTACAGGATCGGCGCGTAGGCACCCCGCTCCGCCCGAATTCCGACACTTTTCCGACACTTTTCCGACAGATCCGCTGCTTGCCCCCTCGCGAACCGGGCCGAAATCCACGATCGGCGCCGAATTCCCGGCCTGTCGGAGAAGTGTCGGAGTGCCCGTTGCCTCATAGCAGCTCCCCAGCCAAAGGAGCTGCCCATGAACCAAGACTCGCCTTGTCCGTTCGAAGCCCTCGAGCAGACCTTCCGCCTGCTGGTCACCAAACCCCAGCCGCTCAGCCTCGACCTCCGGGGAATCGGCGGCGGCCTGCCCCCCGGCAGCATGCCGCTCGACCAGCTGAAGAACCGGCTGCTCCACCCCTCGGTCGGCTTCTCGGCCCGCAACGAGGCGGTGAGCCGGCTGGTCCGGCTGGCCCAGGGCGGGTCGAGCGCCTACATGGTGGGCCTGGCCGGAGTGCTGCTGCCGGGCCTAAAGCGGGCCACCGCCCCGTTGATCGAGGCCTGTCCCGGCCTGGCGGCCGACCTGCAGGCCGAGGTGCTGGCCGGCCTAATCGAGGCGGTGGCGGAGGAACGGCTGACCGGCGATCGGGTCTTCTCCCGCCTGATCTGGGCTTCCTCACGCGCTGCTCGCAGGCTGCTGTTCTCCGAGCTGAGCCACCTTACCCGGAAGGCGCGATCGCGCGATGAGCAGGATCCTCCCGCCCGCGAAGAAGGCCACCCCGACCTCGTGCTCGCCGTCGCGGTTGCCGCCAGCGTCATCACCGAAGACCAGGCCCAGCTGATCGGCGAGACCCGGATCGGAGGGGTCCCTTTGGAGCGGATCTCGGCTTCCGGCGGCGTCCCCTACGACACCTTGCAGAAGCGCCGGCGCCGGGCAGAGCTCGCTCTCGTCTCCTGGATTTCCGAGAAGTCGCTGTCCGCGGAGGGGCCAAAACGGCGGTTTCTAGGGGTGGAGGCCGGCCACGGGAGGGGTGCCCGCCGGAGGTCCTGGGTAGCGCCGGGAACCCGACCCCAGGAGGAGGTGAAGGAGTATGGCCCGCACGGATCGCCCCTCCCGTGACCACCCCGAAGGATCGGACGAAAGGAGCTGCAGTTGAAGATGCCGAACCGCAAAAGGTACCTGCGCACGCTTGTGGTGGCGCTCGCCGTCCTGGCGCTGGTGGCGGCCACGGCAGGGCCGGCGCTGGCTCAGGCGGGCGGGCAGACCTTGTCCGGGGTCATCGACCAGCTACGCAACATCCTTGTCGGCATCCTGGCCGCCCTGGCGACGCTTTTTCTGACCATCGGGGGCATCCGGTACATGACCGCCGGAGGTGACCCCGGCCACGTGGAGAAGGCGAAGGTTGCCCTGCGCTCGGCGGCGATCGGGTACGGGTTGGCGGCGCTCGCCCCGCTGCTGGTGAGCCTGCTCAAGAACGTAGTGGGCGGATGAGCGTAGCTGCGCGGATCGCAACGGCCGCGCTCATCGTGCTGGCCCTGCTCCTCGGGGCCGCCCCTGCCGCCGCCCAGATCGGCCCCTCGACCCAGCCGGCGGCGCAGCCTTCACCGGCACCCAGCCCGGAAGGCGATCCCGAGTTCTTCGATGTCGGCGGCCGGATCGGTCAGGCGATCAACGACTGGTTCGCCGATCTGGTCGCCGCGGCGCTGAACCCGGCTCTCGACCTGCTCGGCCGCACCGTCCTCGCCACCCCGGACTTCACCCAGCAGTCGCGGGTCCGGGATCTATGGGGGATGTCGGCGCGAATTGCCAACTCCTTCTTCGTCCTGATGGTGATCGTCGCCGGGACCATCCTCATGGGTCACGAGACCGTCCAGACCAGCTACTCGTTCAAAGAACTCGCTCCCCGGATCGTCTTCGGCTTCCTGGCCTCGAACCTCAGCTTGGTGGTCGCCGGACAGGCGATCAACCTCGCCAACGGGCTCTCCCAGGCATTCCTCGGGCAGGGGGTCGGACCGGCCGAGGTCACCAACCTGATCGCCACCCTGGTCCTGAATGCGGTCACCGGGGGCAGCATCGTGCTGGTCCTGATCGGGCTGGTGGTGGCGGTGATGGCGCTCATGCTTCTGGCGGTCTACTTGATACGGATGGCGCTCTCGGTGGTGCTCATCGTTGGCGCCCCGGTCGCCCTTGCATGCCACGCCCTGCCCCAGACCGAGGGAATCGGCCGGACCTGGTGGCGGGGGCTGGCGGCGTGCCTCGGGATTCAGGTCGCCCAGTCGGTGGTGCTGGTGACCGCCCTGCGGATCTTCTTTGCCTCAGACAGCCGCGCCATCTTGGGCCTGTCGGTCGGGGGCAGCCTGGTCGACCTGGTGGTGGTCGCCTGCCTGCTTTGGATCCTGCTCAAGGTCCCGTTCTGGGCGAGCAGGGCCGTGTTCTCCGGCAGGAGCGGCTCCACCGTCCGGCTGGTCAGAAGCTTCGTCGTGTACAAGGTGCTGCACCGGGCGGCGTCGGTGGCGGCGCTGTGAACCGGGTACGGATACCGGCCGACGTCGAGCGGGAGGACCGCATCCTCGCCGGGCTGACCGGCCGGCAGCTGCTGATCCTCGCCCCGGCAACGATCGCTCTCTGGGCGGCGTTCGCAGCCTCCCGCCGGGTGGTTTCGCCTCTGCTTTTCGCCGTCCTGGCATTGCCTTTCGCCTTCGGGGCGCTGACCCTGGCCCTGGGCCGCCTGGACGGGCTGGGGGCGGACCGGCTTGCCTGGGCCGCCCTCCGCCAGCGCCGGGCACCACGTCGCCTGGTTCCCTCGGCCGACGAAGCTGGATCTACGGTACGAAGACGCGGCAAGGAATCCCCGAATCGGCTCGGGCGGCTGGAGTTGCCCGCCAGGTCGATCGACGACCGCGGCATCGTCGACCTGGGCAGGAACGGCTACGCCCTGATCTGCTCGGCAACCTGGATCAACTTCGGGCTGCGAAGCCCCGAGGAGCAGGCGGTGCTGGTCGGGGCGTTCGCCAGGTTCCTGAACTCGGTGGGCACTCCGCTGCAGATCGTCGTCCGAGCGGAGCGGGCCGACCTCTCGCAGAAGGTTTCCGATCTAAGACATGCTGCCGCGACGATGCCGCACGCCGCCCTCACCGCGGCGGCGCTCGAGCACGCCGGCTTCCTCGAGGCGTTGGCCGAAAGTCGGGAAGTCTTTCGGAGCCGGGTCCTGGTCATCTTTAGGGAGCCCCGCTCCGCAAGCCAGTCTGCCGGGATTTTGAGGCGGCGTGCCGAGGACGCCCGGACCGCCCTGGCAGCCGCAGGGATCACTCTGACACCGCTTTCGGCATTTGAGGCCTATCAGGTGCTGGCCCGGGCCGCCGACCCCGAACTGTCCCGACAGACCCCGCCTTCGGGATCCGCCGACCGGATCGTCACCGCCCAGGTCGCAACCGCCCCGGGAACCGGCAGATCGGGTGAGAGCTACGAGCCGCATCTTCCCGACTCGGTCGAGGTGCTCCCCAAGTCGCTGCGGGTCGGGGAGCACCTGTGCCGCACCTTTGCGACAACCGGCTACCCGAGGGAGGTCGGGCCCGGCTGGCTCGAGCCGGTGCTCGGATTCGGGGAGCGGGCGGAGGTCGCCCTTCATATCGATCCGATCCCTCCCGAGCTCGCCGCTTACCGGCTCCGCCGTCAGCGCGCTCGCCTCGAGTCCTCCCGGCGCCTGGATGCCGAGCGGGGCATGCTCGCCGATCCCGACCTCGAGGTGGCGGTTGCCGATGCCCACGACCTGGCCGGGCGGCTGGCTCGCGGCGAGGGGCGGCTCTTCCGGGTCGGCCTCTACGTCACCTTGTGGGCCCAGAGCGAGGCGGAGGTGGAGCAGTCCTCGCGCAAGCTCCGCGCCCTTATGGCGTCCCTGCTCCTGCAGGCCCATCCGGCGAGCTGGCGCTCCCTTCAGGGATGGGTTTCCACTCTGCCCCTCTGTCTCGACTCTTTGGGCATCGGCCGCACGTTCGACACCCAGGCGCTCGCCGCCGCCTTTCCCTTTGCTTCGGCGGAGTCGCAACACTCGGCCGGCGTGCTCTACGGAAAGAACTCCCGCACCTCGGGGCTGGTGCTGTGGGACCGGTTCGCCCAGCCGAACTACAACTCGGTCATCCTCGCCCGCTCCGGCGCCGGCAAGAGCTATCTGGCAAAGCTCGAGGCACTCCGCAGCCTGTATGCCGGCGTCCGGGTGCTGGTGATCGATCCCGAGGACGAGTACCGGCGGATGGCCGAGGCGGTGGGCGGCACGTGCGTCGGTCTCGGCGCCGCCGGCTGCCGCCTCAACCCGTTCGAGCTCGGCCAGGAGCCGGATGCGCTGGTTAGGCGGGGTCTTTTCATCCATACCCTAGTGGGACTCCTGCTCGGCGCCGAGCCTCCCCCGGCGGCCAGGGCCGCGCTGGATCGGGCGATCGTCGGCGCCTACTCCGCCGCCGGGATCACCAGCGACCCGGGTACCCACCGGCTGCCCGCACCGGTCATGTCCGATCTGCAGCGGGCGCTGAAAGCCCAGGGAGACCGGGAGTCCGAGGAGCTGGCGGAGCGCCTGGCGCCCTTCGTGTCGGGAACCTTCCGGAGCCTCTTCGACGGGCCGAGCACCGTCCAGGACGAGGGGCAGCTGGTGGTCTTCAGCCTGAGGCGGCTGCCCGAGGAGCTGAAGGGCGCGGGCACCCTGGTGGTGCTCGACGCCATCTGGCGGCAGCTATCGGATGCGGCCAACAACGGGCCGAAGCTGGTTCTGATCGATGAGGCCTGGCTGCTGATGCGCGATCCCCGGGGGGCCAGGTTCCTGTTCCGGCTCGCCAAGTCGGCGCGAAAGCTTTGGTGCGGCCTGACGGTGGTGACCCAGGACGCCGGCGACCTGCTGGAAAGCGAACTCGGCCGGGCGGTGGTTGCCAACGCCGCCACCCAGATCCTGCTCCGGCAGGCTCCCCAGGCGCTGTCCCGGCTGGTGGAGTCGTTCGACCTGTCGGAGGGGGAGCGGGCATTCCTCGCCGGCGCCCGACCCGGCGAGGGCCTTTTGATCGGCGGAGCCGACCGGGTGGGCTTCCGGGCCCTGGCGAGTCCCGCCGAGCACCGGCTGATCACCACCGACCCGGCGGAACTGGCACGAGAGGACTGACCCGGTGAGGTGGACGGTGGGCGGCCTCGCCGCCGTGTTCTTAATGCCCGTGCTGTTCATCGCCGCCGCGTTCGGGGCCGTCTCACCGGTCCCCGCTACCCAGCTGGACTGGGGCGGGAGCCCGGAGAGCCTGTCGGAGATACCGGATGCCATGCTCGAGCTGTATCGGCAGGCGGCGGCAAGGTTCGGGGTTCCGATGCCGGTGCTTGCCGCCGTCGGAAAGGTCGAGTGCGACCACAACCGCAATCCGGCGTGCGCCCGTCCCAACTCCGCCGGAGCGCTCGGGCCGATGCAGTTCCTGCCGGCGACCTTCGCCCGCTACGGCGGCGCCTCGGGCAGCCCCAACCCGTCCGTCCTCGACCCGAGGGACGCGGTCTTTGCCGCCGCCGCCAAGCTGGCCGCCGATCGAGTGGCGGAGGATCCCTGGGCGGCTCTGTACTCCTACAACCACTCCGACGGCTACGTCTCGGCGGTGGTGGGGTGGGCGGTGGCCTACGGCTGGGCTCCGGGCAACTCCACCCTGACGCGCGCCGTACTTCACCACCCCAACCTGTCGCTGCGCGGCCCGGCCCGGGCGGACGTAGCCGCCGGCCGGGTCGACGGGCGGGTCCTCGCCGCCCTCGCGGTGCTGGCGAACGGCTACCGCCTCGGGGAGCTGGGCCCGTTTGTGTCGGGGCACTCTACGTACGTCGCCGGAACCGACCGGATCTCCAACCACTTCCTCGGACGGGCGGTCGACCTCCCCGTCGTCAACGGCAGGGCGGTGTCGTCGGCGAACCGCTCCGCCCGCTCGCTGGTGACCGATCTGCTGGATCTACCCCCGGCGCTCGTTCCCGACGAGATCGGGGCACCGTGGGAGGTCGACGCCTCCGGCGTCGACGTCTTCACCGCCGACCACGCCGACCACATCCACCTTGGGTACGGACCCCAAGTGACGTTTATTGCATCTGATGAAGGATTCGAGGACTCTGACGATCGATCCCGTACGTACCCGCCGTCGGTTCGAGGGGGTCGCTATCCCATCTCTGGATCATACGCTGCGCCCGGTCCCGGGCACGGTAATCCCGCCTCGCTTGCATCAGATGCACGATACTCGCGTCCAGTTGTCGTTGATAGAAAGGTCCTGGATGCCTAACAGAAGAGTCGACATTGCCGGCGCGGCGCATCTGATCCTCGTTCCCGGCACCACCCTGCTGCACCCCGAAGAAACGGTTCTGGAGGCGATGCTGACTGGCTGGACGCACCAGATGCGCAGCCGGCTCTTGGCTCAGGGATCCATCGCTCCGCGGATTGCAACGGTGCGTCGCTTTTACGAGTTCACCAATGAGTATCCCTGGCGATGGAGTCCCAGTGACCTGGAAGAGTGGACGTCATCTCTGGTTTCCGATCCGCGGCCTCTAGCTCACTCGACGGTGCGCAGCTACCAGCTGGCGGTGGCCATGTTCCTGGACTACCTGACTGACCGTCGCTACAGCTGGGCCGAGGAGTGCGAGCAGCGCTTCGGGACCCACCCGGTGCAGATCTGCCACGAGTGGAACATGGCCACCCACACTAACGGCTACGAGGGCAGGCCGGCGGTGAGGCCGATGTCGAGGGAAGAGTTGCAATCCTTCTTTGACTTCGCCGACGATCAAGTCGAGAAGGCTCGCCGCCTCGGGCGGAAGGGATGGATCGCAGCCTTCCGGGACGCCACCCTGTTCAAGGCCATCTACGGTTGGGGGCTCAGGCGCCGGGAAGCGGCCAAGCTCGACCTGATCGACTTCGGCCCCAACGCTGCTTGCCCCGAATTCGGTGGCTTCGGGATGCTCTCGGTCCGCTGGGGCAAGGCGGTCAAAGGCAGTCCTCCTCGACGGCGAAACGTCCTGTCCGTGATGCCCTGGGCGGTGGAGGCGCTTGAGCAGTACGTCGCCGAAGTCCGTCCTTGCTACTGGTCCGGGGCACCGCTGTGGCCGACCGAACGGGGAGGTCGTATCCAGGCACAGTACGTGTCCGACCGCTTCAACGACTACCGCCAGGAGCTAGGGCTGGGCGCCGAGCTGCATCCCCACTGCCTTCGCCACTCTTACGTGACCCATCTGATCGAGGACGGTTTCGATCCGTTCTTCGTTCAACAGCAAGTCGGCCATGCCTGGGGATCGACCACGGCGCTGTACACCGGCGTCAGTTCCGACTTCAAGAATCGGGTCTTACGGAAGGCCCTCGATTCCATCTACCTGGGTGCAGTCAACCAGACAGGAGAGACCAGATGACCCTTAAGGACGCCAAGCTCGACTACCTCTGGAATCTGCGCCAGCTGATGGCTGCCCGCAACATGTTTTCAACCACCGACCTCGCCCCTCTACTGGAAGAGCGCGGCATCCATCTGTCTGCCGCCCAGGTCTACCGGCTGGTGACCCAGGTTCCGGAGAGGCTTAGCCTGAGGACGCTGGTGGCGCTCTGCGACATCCTCGAGTGCTCCCCGAGCGACCTCATCGAGCCGGCAGCCGGAGCCAAACCCGAAACCGTGAAGGCCGTCGCATCAGGTGGCGGGAAGGCCAAGGCCGTTACCCCCACCCGGGCCAGGGTTGCCAAGCGATGAGCTGGGAGGACCGTCCTTTCGACTGCTCTCGGTGCGGAGCACACCGACTGCGTTGCGGCATGGGGTGGAAGACCGGCTCACCTATCTGCAAGACCTGCTACGCACACGATCTAAGTGTTCCGGAGGCAGTCCTGAAAAAGCGGGTGGTCATCCAGGCCGTCAGAAGACTGGAGCCGCAGCTGTCCGAGGAGCAGATCGCCGGGGCCATCGAGGCATCGGTGGACAGCCACGGCGGTCTGCGGACACTCGCGCGCCAGGTCAGCTCCACGCCGGAGGTTCTGCTGGGCTCATCGCTTTCAACCAAACTCACATGCGGCTTCGTCGAGCAGTTGCTTGCGGCAGGCGCAATCGCAGTCAGTCTGCCGGTCTGCCCGGCATGCGGCAAGAGTGCTCCGATCCAAAAGGCCGGCCCCGACCTGCGTGCCTGCACAAGCTGCGAGACCCGCCGGGCCGGACATCTGCCCTGCTCGAAGTGCAACAAGACCCGCCGGGTAGCTGGCCGAGGCGAGAGCGGCGAGCCACTGTGCAGCTCCTGCCGTGCAAAGGATCCCACCCTGTGGAGGACCTGCAGCATCTGCGGAGAGCTTGGGAGGGTCAACCAGCGCACCGAAAGTGGCGAGGCTGTTTGCCTGGTTGCTACCGGCAACCTCCGGGTTGCTGCGATGTCTGCAAGCGGGTCCGGATGATCACTTCCCGTAACCAAGGCCGGGCGCTGTGCTCCACCTGCTACGTGCGTTTCGGGCACCGCAAGCCCTGCGGGCGCTGCGGCCGGGTGCGCAGGATCGCCCGCAAGGCCACCGAGGACACCCCTCAGCTTTGTCACGCCTGCTGGTGGGAACCGATCGCGGTCTGCAGTAGGTGCGGATTGGAGGGGATGTGCAACGGCATCCAGCGAGGGGCACCCCTGTGTCTGCGCTGTCGGCTCGACGACCGTCTGACCGCGCTGGTCCTGCCGGATCGAGAGGCGCCCGAATGGTTCATGCCGCTTCGTGAGGCGATCCTCACCGTCGGCAACCCACGTTCAGGCCACGTTTGGGTAGGGCGCAGCCCCGCCATCGCGGTGCTTCGGGATCTTGCCAGCGAGACGATCCCACTGAGTCATGAGGCGCTGGACACCCTGCCTCAAACTCCTTCGATCACTCATCTGCGTGACCTGCTGATTGCCTCAGGCGCACTACCGGAACGAGACCCCTACCTAACCAGGCTTGAGAAGACGATCGAAGCCAGTGCAGCTTCGACCGCCGACCCCCACGCCGCCCGAACCTTGAGGGCTTTCGGCAGATGGGGCGTGCTTCAACCCCTGCGGCGCAAGTACGAGCGCCAGGAGTTGGGCACGATCGCGGTCAAGAACGTGAGAGTAGTGGTTGAAGATGCTGCACGCTTTCTTGCCTGGCTTCAAGGCCGGAGCAAATCGCTCTCCCAATGCAGTCAAGCCGATCTGGATAAGTGGCTTGCCACCCACTCCAGCTCCCGCCAGCCGGCCCGAACATTCATCGTCTTCGCCATGAACAAGGGGGCGATGAGCAAACTGTCGCTGCCCAAGATCGTCAAATCGCCTCCAACGGCGTCCAGCGACCTGAACGGACGGCTCGCCATGGCCCACCGGCTTCTGACTGACGAGGGGCTCGACCCAGCCGACCGTGTGGTTGGAGCTCTGGTGGTGATCTACGGCCAGCGTCTGACCAACGTCGCCAAGTTGACCGTCGAGGACATCATCGAGGAGGGGGGTCAGATCTTTCTCAAATTGGGGAACGACGCGCTCCTCATACCAGCTCCGCTCGGGACCTTTCTACAGAAGCTTCCCTGGCGACGCCAGATTGGGGTCGCCGGCAACCTTCAGTCCTCGAACTGGCTCTTCCCCGGCCGGCAGGCGGGACGCCATCAGCACCCGGACCATCTGAGGGTGCGGCTCAAGAGAATCGGCATTCGGTGCAACCCAAGCCGCAACGCAGCCCTCATCCAGCTCGGAAGCGAAGTCCCCGCACTGGTCATGGCCGACCTTCTCAATCTTCACCCCAGCACCGCCTTCAGATGGACCGGGATCTCAGGTGGCAACTGGACACACTACGCAGCCGACCGGACCCGGTCGTTCGACCTCAGAGGGGAGATCAATTAGATGAAATTCTCAAGACACAGCACACCTGCAGCCGAGACTCGGATGGCTCCGTCATTGTCTCTCGATCGATGGAGGAGCCGATGCGTCTGATTTGGATTGGCCTTGCAAGTTTCTTTGGAGGAATCAGCCGCTATCTCGTCGAGGGCTGGGTGAGCTCGGCAACTCGCGGTTCGTTTCCGTTGGGAACTCTTGTGGTCAACGCGACCGGCTCGTTTCTTCTCGGATTGATCTTCACGGTGCTCACCGAGCGGTTCCTCCCGCATCCCGACTTTCGGGTCGCGGCCACCGTCGGTTTCGTGGGCGCCTACACAACGTTTTCGACGTTCGCCTTCGAGACATTCAGGCTTGCTGAGGACGGTGCGATGGCGCTAGCCGCGCTGAATGTTGTTGCCTCGATCGCTGTCGGCCTGATTGCGGTGTGGCTCGGAATCGTTGCGGGGAGGGCACTATGAAAATCGAGGGTCAGGGAAAGCTGCTGCGCATCTTCATCGGCGAATCCGACACCTGGCACGGAAGACCGCTTTACGAGGCAATCGTGCGGCGACTTCGGAAGGAGGGCCTCGCGGGGGCGACCGTGTTTCGGGGGATCGAGGGATTCGGTGCCCACAGCCGCCTTCACACTGCACGCATCCTCCGACTCTCCGAGGACCTACCGCTTCTCATCGAGGTCGTCGACAACGTGGAGGCCATCGAGAAAGTGTTGCCCATCCTCGATGAGATGGTCTCGGAAGGCCTCGTGACGATGGAGAACGTACAGATCGTCGTCTATCGCGCCAAAGGTAAGCCTTCTTGACGTCGATCGAAGGCAGCATTCGGGAATTCGGAATGCGGTCCACTACCAAGATGAGGTCAAACGGCTGGCTGCGTCTGCCTCAACAAATTCAGCATTCCAGGAAGCTGAACCTGGAACCGTCAACTTCCACGGGTCTTATCTTCGGCGGTCTAGGCGCAGCAGAAGTCCTCGGTCGTCCAAAGCTCCCATCCCTCCTTGGCCGCGAATCCGGCTATTGCCAGTCCGGCAATCGGGTCTGCCCACCACCAACCGAACATGGCGTTGAGAAGCAGTCCAGCGAGAAGAAACCCGGAGAGATATGTGCAAAGCCAGGTCTGGGTCGAGTCGGCTTTCATAGCCCGACTGTCGAGCTGCCGAGCAACTTTTCGCTTTCGCGATGCGAGCAGCGGCATCACAACCAGAGACGCGACTGCAAGCCCAATGCCGACCGGGCTTTCCTGAGCGGCGTTGCCCCTGGTGAGATCAAACAAGCTTCGGCCAGCAACGTAGAACGCCAGGGCAAGAAAAGCGACAGCCACCATCCGCACCGCCCGTTTTTCCAAGTCCTCGGCGGATCGGTTGGCGACCGCCTCAGCTCGCAGCCTCCCATAAAGAATCGTCCCAGAACTTGCCTCAACGACGCTGTCGAGGGCAAAACCCACGAGGGCGACCGAACCGGCGGCAACTCCGGCCAACATTCCGACCACCGCCTCGAGGATGTTCCAGCCAATCGTAAACACCTCAAGATTGAGGCCTTTGGTCAGGTTCTTGCGGCGGACTTCCTCAGGCACGCCCGTGTCGGACCACTCCCCCAAAGCTTTCGACTCCTCCTCAGCGTCCCGCTCCAGCGACTTGCGCGCAGCACTACGCCTACTGTCGTCAACTACTTCCTTGGGGATAGACCGAAGCGCCGCTGCCACCAGCGCCGGAATGATCACGGCGTCATCCAAGTGCCCGATTACCGGCAGGAAGTCTGGGATGAGATCAAAAGGCATCGCAGCGTAGCCGAGGGCAAGGCCCAGCAGCCAACGACCTCTCCTGGGGGTGCGGGGGTCATTGAAGACAAGGCGGCAGACGGCAATCTCATCCCTGAACCACCGTCTCACGTCTTTAAGTCCCGGCTTGGAAGCCCTGCGTTCTCTCGTAACGGACATCGGTCCATCTTTGCATGGACCAAGGCGGGAGATCGAAGCCCTGAGCAGCGGCTCGGGAGGGGTCCGGCCCGGGCGCTATTAGCTCACCCAAGTGCAGGCATTCAGGTACTTCGAATATCTGCGTCCACCACCATTGGGGAAAGGAGACGGGATTGACTCTTCTTTCCGCCGGCGACCTCCTGGAGAGCCCGCTCGGTCGCTACCTGCTCGACCCGGGCGGGGCGATAAGGGGCTGGCTGATCGATGCATGGAGCACGATGAGGCCCTGGGCCGAACTCGGCCTCAAGGTTCTGGCAGCGCTGGCGATATTCCTCGGGGCAGTCGCCCTGCTCGTCAGCTTGAGGCGGCGTTCGGCGTCCAAAGGCGCGGCTAGGTGGATGTCCATCCTCCTCCCTCCCGAGGTGGATCCCACCGGCGCCTCGGCTCTGTGGCTTAACCTGGTCGAGCTGCTCCGCCCGCCCTGGCGTCGCCTGCTCGACGGCCAGCCCCACCTGGCCTTCGAGTACCTGTGGTCGGTCGATGGCCTGCGCATCGGCATCTGGGTTCCCGAGGCGGTGCCTCCGGACTTGGTGGAGCGAGCGGTAGAGGCGGCCTGGCCGGGTTCCCAGGTTGTGCTCTTCGAGCCCCCCGAGCCGTTGGGCGGCTCGGGAACCGTCCTGGCCGGGGAGCTCCGGCTGGAGGCGGCGGAGCACTTCCCGCTGCGAACGGACCACTCCTCGGATCCGCTCCGTGCCCTACTCGGCGCCGCCGGCGGGGTGCGCCCGGGGGAGTCGACGGCCGTCCAGGTGCTCGCCCGACCGGTGGGTGGCGGCAGGCTGGCGCGCTGTTACCAAGCCGCTCGCACGCGCCGCTCCGGCCGCTCTGCCGATCGCTGGACCGGGTGATCGAAGCCACCACCCCCGGTGCCAAGGCGACGGCTGTGGCGGCAGCCGAGGATCCCTCCCGGGCACCCGACGTCCGGATGATCTTGGACAAGGCCTCCGGTCCGGGTTGGGAGATGGTCGTGCGCTACGGGGTCGGCACCGAATCGGAGGGGAGGGAGGTCCGGCGGAGGCTGCGGGGGAGGGCGCACGCGGTCGCCTCGGCTTTCGGGCTGTTCACTGGGCGCAACCGCCTAGCGCGGCGCTGGCTGCGCCGTCCCGAGCGGGCTCTGGTTTCGCGTCGCCTGGGGCGGGCCGATTTGGTCTCGGTCGACGAGTTGGCGGCTCTGGCCCACCTTCCCACCGACCGCTCGATCCCCGAGCTGGTCCGGGCCGGCGCCGCTCCGGTGCCTCCGCCGAACACAATCCCCCTCAAGGGTAAGGTGCTGGGCGACAGCGACGCCGGCCGTCGGCGTCCGGTAGGCCTGGATCCTGCGGACGCCGCCTACCACCTCCACGTGATGGGGGCAACCGGCTCCGGGAAGTCGACGCTGCTCACCAATCTGGTGATCGGCGACGTTGCGAGTGAGCGGGGAGCGGCGGTCATCGACCCCAAGGGCGACTTGGTGGTCGACATCCTTGACCGGATCCCCGACGAAGCGATCACCAGGGTGGTGTTGATCGACCCCCGGGATCCGTCACCCCCGAGCATGAACGTCCTGGCCGGCGAGGACGTCGAGCTGGCGGTGGATCACCTCGTGGGCATCTTCCACAACATCTTCCGAGCCCACTGGGGCCCACGGACCGACGACGTCCTACGGGCCGCCTGCCTCACGCTGCTTTCCGATCGCAAGAACTCGACCATCGCGGACATACCGCTACTGCTCGCCGATGGCAAGTTCCGCTCGAAGACAATTTCCGGGCTCAAGGACTCCGATAGCCTGAGCGGGTTTTGGCAGTGGTACGACGCGCTCTCGGAAGCGCAGCAGGCGCAGGTGGTCGGTCCGGTGATGAACAAGCTCCGGGCGTTTTTGATGCGCGAGTTCGTGCGAAAGGTGGTCGGACAGACCGAGTCTAGTTTCGACATGGGCAAACACGTTCTGGACGGCGGCCTACTGCTGGTCCGGATCCCGAAAGGGATCGTGGGTGACGAGACCTCCAAGCTGCTGGGCTCCCTGGTGGTCGCCCGGGTCTGGCAGGCGGCGATCGCCCGGGCTAGGTCAGGATTAGGGGACCGGAAATATTGTGCCCTCTACATCGACGAGTGCCATAACTTCCTCAACCTGCCCCGAAGCTTCGACGAGATGCTCGCCGAGGCACGCGGGTACCGGCTCAGTTTGGTTCTCGCCCATCAGCATTTGGCCCAGCTGCCGGGCGAACTTCGGGAAGGCATCTCGGCCAATGCCCGCAACAAGATCTACTTCAACATGTCGCCCGAGGATGCCCGCGTCCTGCAGCGTCACACCGGCCCGGTCCTCGATGAGCACGCGCTGTCGCATCTGGGCGGCTACCAGGCCGCCGCCCGACTGGTGGCAGCCGGCGTAGACGCTGCCGCATTCACTCTTCGAACCCGGCCGGTAGCTCCGCCGATTGAAGGTCGCGCCGACGAAGTGCGGGTCAGGTCCTCCGAGACCTTCGGCGCCAAGGCTAGAAGGAGCGCAGCCGCGGAGGCGAGGAGAAGAGCCCTCGACCCGAGTCTGAAGGCGCTTGACGGGCCGGCTGACCCTCAATCAACCGAGCAGCCAGTAGATCACAGCACCGATCAGCCAGGCGATCAACCATGACTGATCCGGGTTCCTACACCGAATCCCGGCGTGAACCGTGCTCTCCAACCGGATCGCTGGTAACTCCGACTTCTTTGGCGAGTCTGTCTTGAATTCGACATCCAGGCTCAGAGTCTCCGACGATCTGATCGACCACGTGATCCGAACCACGACGAAGAGAGATCACCTCATCTGCGAGCTGGCTCACGACCACAGAGTCCTGACAGCCAATCAGATTGCTGATGCTTTCTTCGACACCGGGTCACGAGCACGGCTTCGTCTGGTGAACCTCTATCGCAAACGTCTGCTTGATCGTTTCCGGCCCTACGAGGCAAAGGGTTCGGCACCGTTCCACTACCTGATCGGCTCAGTCGGCGCGCTCGTCGTGGCTGCCCGGCAAGGAGTCGACCCGTCCGAGATTGGATACCGTGCCGATCGTGCTCTGACCTGGGCCGCCAGCCCGCGCCTCGACCATCTGGTGGGGGTGAATGGTTTCTTCATGAGTCTGCTCGGGGTCGCCCGGAGAAGCGGCGGCCGGGCCGCACTAGAGCAGTGGTGGTCGGAGCGCCGATGCGCCAAGTCGATGGCGGGCATTGTTTTGCCTGACGGCTACGGTGTCTGGAACGAGGCCGGTCACCGCATGGAGTTCTGCCTGGAGTACGACATGGGCACCGAGACGCTCGGCCGACTCGTCGAGAAGCTCGTCGGCTACGCGGAGCTGCAGAAGGCGAGCGGCGTGCGCAGGTGGGTACTTTTCTGCTTCCCCGGTCGCCGCCGCGAGGCCGAGGCGCGAAAGCATCTGGCCGGGTCGACGGTCCCGGTCGCGACGGCGCACGACGTATCTAACCCGGCCGGGCAGATGTGGCTACCGGTGAATGTCGAAGGTCCACGCAGGTCGCTATCGGGGTTGCCGGTGTGGGATTTACCAAATAGGGATTGACTACTCCTCGTGGCGGTCTGATACTCATAGTGTTTTCTTGTCATCGGCCTAAGCGGGGTCGCCTTTGACTCAGCGCGAGACATTACGCCAGAAAATCTGCTCTTTCAGCCGAATTCCTCCCCCCGCGCTTCCCTGCCTCGTCGCTCTTCTGTGCGTTCTCGCCATCGCCGCCTGCAACCGGGGTAGCCCAAATGACGCTGCCCCCGCCCAATCGCCGGCTCCCGCGGCAACCACATCCCCAACTGACGCCAATGCAGCCGCAGTCCTCGCTGCATGGCGTCGCTACTGGGATGTTTACGTTTCCGTGGGAGGCGAGCTGAACCTGCCGGATCCGAGGCTGACGGAAGTTTCAACCGGCGAAGCACTCCGCGCGCTCAACTCTGGATTCATCGCTCTCAAGGCGGGAGGAGAGGTAGTCAAGGGAAAGGTCGAGCTGGCACCAAGGATCGTCATGGTCAATGGGACCTCTGCAACGTTGACCGACTGTTACACGAACAGACTCTTCAGGTTCCGTGCAGACACCGGTGAGCCGAGCGGTACGACGGATCCCACCACACGCCTCGTAAACGTCAGGATGGTGTTGGAGGGCGGCTCCTGGAAGGTCAAGACCATAGGCCATGAGAGCGACGGATGCGTCCCGGATTCACATTGAACCTCGTTGCCCTGGGAGCAGTCCTTCTCACTGCATTGCCGACTTCCGCGGTCGCTGCGAAAGCGGACGGCAGCGCGGACATGATCGGCTGGACCGATGGTCAGGGAGTTGGTGCTCGCGTGAGCGTCGAATCCAAATCAGCTACTAGAGGCGCGTCGCGAAGGTCCGGCAAGACCCCCTCGGGCCCACAATGCACGTATTCGCCGCTTCCCCAGAACCTACTTGAGCTTGCCGAATCCGCAGCAGCGGTCGGCTACGTCGATCCCAAGGGCAACTTCGAAGGCGCCTGGTATCGGAAGGAGTGCATCGAGGATGGTCTGAGCACCCTGACGGTCGACTGGCGCAAGGCGCCAACCCCGAGACAGCCGGTCGATTTGGCCGGGGTTGCCCTGCGCGCCCTAAATTACGTTCCCATACCCGAACCGGCGATCGGGATGAATCCGGCCGCGGAAAGGGTGCAGCTGGTCAACGTCCCGATCGTGCTCTGGATCGATCCGGGGGGCTGGACTCCGGTTGGCACATCGGCCTCGGCCGGAGCCTCGACGGTGAGCGTCCAAGCGGTGCCGCTCCGCATCACGTGGGACATGGGAAACGGCGATTCAGTGGTTTGCGGCCCCGGCCTGCCCTACAGCGGGCAATCCTCCATAGACGCCCCGGGCACCTGCTCCTACACCTATCGCCAGCCCTCCGGCTCCCAGCCGGGCGGGGTCTTCACGGTCACTGCTACGGCCGAGTGGCGCGCCAGCTGGACCTCGACATCCGGTGCAGGCGGCGACCTCGGCACGGTGAGAAGGGTGGCCTCGCGAATCCTGCGGGTCTCCGAGCTGCAGGCGATCAACACCGTCCCGGCTGATTGACGAGTTGAAAGGGAGGCGATTAATGAGTGTGACAGCGGATCGAGGTTCGGCTCCGGTCCGGGACGGCTACCTGCCCCCGATCGCCCGCACCAAACCTCTAATGCGCAGGCGATCCCTTCCCATGATCGCGATCGGTATCCTGTGCACCTTCGGGGGTGCGCTGGGCTTCGGCCTCATCTATTTAGGGGCCCACGACCGTCAGGCGGTGCTGGTGGTGGCCCGGACGGTCGAGCCGGGTGAGCTGATCCGGGACTCGCACCTTCGAGTCGCAAGGATCGCCGCGGACGAAGGCCTCCGGCCGATCGCCGAACGCGAGCGTGGGAGCGTCGTCGGCCGGCGGGCGGCGGTTGCGCTGGCACCGGGCACCCTGATCACGAGAAGCCAGATCGGAGACGGCCCGAGGATTGCCCCCGGGTTCTCGGCGGTCGGCCTGTCGCTCAAGCCGGGGCAATTCCCTCCCGGCCTGGAGGCCGGCGATCGCGTGATGCTGATCGTATCTGCCGGTGCCCAGACGCCGGCCGAGGGAACCGCTCGACCGCCTGTGATTCCCGAGGCGCAGGTCTTGCAGATCTCGCCGGCTCCGGATCACTCGGGGTCCGTACTCGCCTCGGTGCTGGTGCCGACTCCGCACGCTCCCGACGCCGCCCGAGCCGCCGCCGCGGGTCAGGCGAGCCTGGCGCTGGTGGGTTCCTGATGCCGGTTGTGGTGCTTGCAAGCCTCAAGTCCTCCCCGGGCACTACGACCGCCGCCCTGGCGCTGTGTCAGGTCTGGCCCCGCGCACCGCGGGTGATCTTGATCGAGGCGGACCCGGCCGGCGGCGACGTCGCAGCTCGGACGGGAGCCTCGCCGGATCCCGGTCTTACCACCCTGGCCGCGGCCGGAAGGCGCGAGATCACCCCGGCGATGATCGAGCAGCACTGCCGGTCGGTGGCGGGCGTGCCGGCCCTGCTCTGTTCACCCCAGCCCCAGACGGCGGCCGCGGCGTTGAGCACCGTCGCACAGCGCATGGCGTCGCTCCTTGGCGACCTAGGCTACGACGCGGTGTGCGACTGCGGACGCCTCCAACAAGGCCACCCTGCCGCGCCTCTGATCCAAGCGGCCGACCTGATCCTGATCGTCGCCCGCCCGACTGCAGTCGAACTCTCGCGGGTCGCGACCGCTGCCAAAGAGTTGGGCGGCAGAGCCCGCGTGCTGCTGGTCACAGGATCACCTGTTCCGGGATCGACCGAATACCCTTCGGCCGAGGTGGCGCAGGCGGTCGGGGTGCCGGTTATCGGCACGATGCCCTACGACCCGGCGGCGGCCTCAACTCTTTGGAGCGGGTCGGCCGGTCCCCGCGTCCTCGAGCGGTCGCAGCTGTACCGCTGGGCACGTCGGATCGCATCGGCGATCCTCGTGGGTTCCGCGCTCTCGGCGGTCGAGCCTCAGCCTCCGGCCCCAGGTCAGCTCTCGTTGCCGCTTCTTCGCCGCGCCGGGCAGGTGGTCCGGTGATCGATCCGGGGGTCGAGCGGCTGCTCACGTCCCGAGTGACCGAGACCCTGGTTGCGCGCATGCAGTCGTTCTCCAGAGGTCGGGGCAGGCCGATGGAGCCGGGCGACCAGAAGGTCCTGGCCTCCAAGCTGGTGAACGACGCCCTGGAGAACTACGCCGCCGAGTGCATCTCGTCGGGGCGAGCGCCGCTTGATCCGCTCGAGGAGGACCGGCTGTCACAGGTCATCCTCGACCAGCTCTTCGCCGCCGCCGGCCTGCAGCCCCTCTTGGAGAACCCGCTGATCTGCGAGATCAACGCCACCGGATGCGACGACGTCTGGATCCGCTATCACGACGGCACCCAGGAGCGCGGCCCCCGCCTCGCCTCCTCGGACGAGGAGCTCGTGGAGCTGATAAGGGCGCTGGCGCGGGACGGCCTCTCCGAGCGGCGGTTTGATGCGGGCTGCCCCCGGCTGTCGCTCCAGCTACCCAACGGGGACCGGCTGTTCGCCGCGATGTCGGTGTGTCCCCGCCCGATTCTGTGCATCCGCCGCCACGACTTCGAGAACCTGGCCACCCTCGACCAGCAGATGGAGGCCGGGATGATCGATCCGCTGCTCCGCGACTTCGAGGCGGCCGCGGTCCGTGCCCGCAAGAACATCGTGGTGTGCGGCGCCACCGGCGCGGGCAAGACGACCCACGTCCGGGCCCTCGCCAACGAGATCCCGCCTCACGAGCGGATCGTCACCGTCGAGGACTCGCTCGAGCTCAACCTCCACCGTTTCCCCGAGCTGCATCCGCAGGTGATCCCGTTCCAGGAGCGGGAGCCGAATGTCGAGGGGGAGGGTGCCGTTTCCATGGCCGAGCTGGTCCGGTGGGCGCTGCGGTGCAGCCCCGACCGGGTGATCGTAGGGGAGGCACGGGGAGCCGAGGTGATCCCGATGCTTCTGGCGATGACGATGGGCACCGATGGATCGATGTGCACCATCCACGCCAGCTCCTCCAAGGGTGCCTTCACCAAGCTCTCGACCTACGCCGCGATGGCGCCCGAGCGCCTCACCCTGGAGGCGGCCAACCTGCTGATCGCCGGAGCGGTCGACTTCGTGATCCACATCGCCCACAAGGTGACGCCGGGACGTCGTACCGAGCGCTTCGTGTCCTCGGTCCGGGAGGTGGTGGGAGCCGACGGAACGATGGTCGTCTCCAACCAGGTGTGGCGGCCCGGACCCGACGGCCGGGCGGTGCCGGCGACCGCGCTTTCCCCCGAGACCGCAGAGCACCTCGCAGCGTTAGGCTTCGATCCGTCCCTCCCCATCTTCGCCGGAGCCCAACGGTGACCTGGCTGGTGGGCGGCTTGGGCGCGCTCTTCGGGCTGGGGATGTTCTTGTCGGCGGCCGGGTTGCGGGGCGGGCCCTCGACATCGGACAAGTCGCGGAGACCAAGGTTCGGGCGCTCCAACCGCCAGGATTTTCTCCTGCGGACCGCTCTGGCCCTGGTGTGCGGGCTCGCGGTTGCGCTCCCGACCGGCTGGCTGGCCGCCTCGCTGCTGTCTGCCGCTTTGGGCGCCTTCGGCCCGACGATGTTCGGCGGAAGGGCGGCGCGCCGCCGGCAGCTGGAGCGCATCGAGGCGATCGCGGCGTGGACGGAGATGCTCCGCGACGTGAGCGCTTCGGGAGCCGGTATTCAGGGGGCGGTAGCGGCCACTGTGCCGGTTGCTCCCGAGCCGATCCGGCCGCAGCTGGAAGCCCTGGCGGTGAGGCTCGAGCGGGATCGGCTAGTCCCGGCGCTCCGCAGATTTGCCGACGACGTGGGGGACCCGCTGGCGGATCTGGTCGTGGCGGCGCTCATCACCGCCTCAGCCGAGCAGACCCGACGCTTCGGGGACCTCCTCTCCTCGCTGGCCTCGGCCATCCGGGAACACGCCGCGATGCGGCTGAGGATCGAGTCCGGGCGGGCCAGGGTCCGGGCGACCGCCCAGGCGGTAGCGGCGATCTCCATAGCCTCATCCGCCGGGTTCGTAGCCTTCGACCGAGGTTTCCTCGCCCCCTACGACTCGCTGCTCGGGCAGCTGGTTCTGCTGGTCATCGGCGGCTGCTTCGTCGGCGCCTTCTACCTGCTCGGCCGCCTGGGCAGATCGGTGGACCCCCCGAGGCTACTAATGCAGGAGGCGGCGGAGATGGGGACGTGACGGCGGCTCTGGCGTGCGGGGCGCTCTTCGGCCTGGGGGTCGTGGTCGCCTGGCTCGGGATGCGACCCCGCACGGTTCCTCTGGCCGAGGCGCTCGCCCGTCTCGACGGTTCCGCCGCCGAAGACAAGAGAGGCGGTTCCGGAGAGGGGGGGCTGGCGGGACGAGTTGGACCGTTGGTCGTAGAGGTCCTCTCCCGCTTCGGCTTGGACCTCGCGCGGACCAGGCGGGACCTCGAGGTGTCTGGAAAGAGTATGGAAGCCCATGCCGGAACCAAGGCGGGCGTCGCGATCTTCGGTGCCTTGCTCGCGCCGGGAATGGCCGCGGTGATGGCATTGGGCGGGGTTTTCATGCCCTCGTCGCTTCTGGTCACCCTCAGTGCTGGCGGTGGGGTGCTCGGTTTCATCGTTCCCGACTTGCTGCTCAAGGCCCAGGCGGAGGAGCTGAGAGACGAGGCCCGGCGGGGGCTCGGCGCGTTCCTGGACCTGGCGGTGATCGTCCTGGCCGGTGGGGGCGGAGTGCAGACCGCGCTGGAGCGGGCCGCGTACGGCGGCGACGGGTGGGTGTTCAACCGGATCAGGGCCGCCCTGGAGAGCGCCCGCGCCGCCCGCTCCACTCCCTGGGCGGCGCTGGCGCAGCTGGGCGAGCGCCTGGGAGTAACCGAGTTCGGCGAGCTTGCCGCCAGCGTGGCACTGGCGGGCACCGAGGGCGCCCGGGTTCGGGAGTCGCTGGTCGCCAAGGCGGCGTCTCTGCGCTCGCACGAGCTGGCGGCGGCCGAGTCCAAGGCGGCTTCGGCCACCGAGGCCATGTCGGCACCGGTCGCCCTGCTGGCGGTCGGGTTCGTGTTGTTCCTGGCTTTTCCCGCGGTGATGGCGGTGCTCGCCGTTTCGTGATCGTTCGACCGGAAAGGGGTGTGTGTAGCAAATGATCGAGCTCGACTATCTGGGATTGATTCTGCAACGGCTGGCCGGTGCCCTGCGTGCACTTCGGGATGAGAGGGGCAGCCCGGCGATCGAAACCGTGCTGATCACGGCCGGGCTGGCGGCCCTTGCGATCGCGATCGTGGCGATAATCGCCGCCAAGGTTACCTCGACCGCCAACAACATCCCGACGAAGTAGTCGGAATGTCGGCGATTTCGCCGGCAGACGCTGCCGGCGGGGAGTCGGGCGCAGGCTCGCTTGAGGTCGTCCTAACCATGCCGGCGCTGATCCTGCTAATCACCGCAGTGGTCCAATTCGCACTGTGGTCGCACGGCAGGCACGTGGCGCTGGCCGCCGCCCAGGAGGCGGCGGAGATGGCGCGGATCGACGGAGGCAGCGCCGACCTGGGCAGGCAGCGAGCGGTCGATTCCATCGCGCAAGCGGCGCCCCGGCTGCTCATCGGTCCCGAGGTGGACGTTTGGCGGGGCGCCGAATCCGCCGGGGCAACCGTCCGGGGGGCCGTTCCCAGTCTCATCCCCGGAGTCACACTCTCGGTGAGCGGCCGGGCCGGCGGGCCGGTGGAGTCCTTCCGGAGACCGGCATGACCGCTCTGGCGGGTCGCCGTCCCGGCGAATCGGGAAGCGCCAGTCTCGAGCTGGCCCTCGTCACACCGGTCCTGCTGCTCCTCCTCCTTTTTATAACGGCGCTGGGGCGGCTGGGCGCAACCAGGTCCCAGATCGACGCTGCGGCCGCCCAGGCCGCCCGTGCCGCGTCGATCGGGAGGACCGCGACGGACGCTACCGCTCAAGCCCGGGAATCGCTGTCGGCGGCCACGTCGGCCGGTCTGCCCTGCACCGAGACCGCAACCGGTGTCGACGTGAGCCGGTTCGGTCCCGGGGGGCTGGTCGTCGTGGAACTCACCTGTCGGATCGAGCTTTCGGCCGTCTCAGGCATCGCCATCCCGGGATCCAAACTGCTGCAGTCCCGGGCGGTGGCGGTGGTGGATGCCTTTCGGGGTGTCGGGTGAGCCGCGGCGAGGAGGGTCAGGTCACCGCCTTCGTGGTCGGTACGGTGCTGGCGCTTTTTCTTCTGGGCGGGTTGGTGATCGACGGAGGCTACACCCTCGCCGCCCGCCGCCGGGCGTTCGACGAGGCCAGCGCCGCGGCCAGGGCGGGTGCCCAGGCGCTGGACGTCCAAGAGTTCCGATCATCGGGCCGGCACCTCCTCGATCCGGCGGCGGCGGAGCGGGGCGCCCGGTCCTTCCTGGCCGCCACCGGCCAACGGGGGAGTGTCGAAGTTACCGGCGATCGCGTGGCGGTGGAGGTGGTCGTATCCCAACCGATGGCGATGCTGCGAATCGTCGGTTTGAGTCAGATCACGGTCACCGGTAGGGGAAAGGCCAGGCTGGCCGGAGCCTGCGGGGCGGGGGCTCCGTGAAGATTCCCACACCACTTCGCCGGGGCGCAGCCACACTCGGACTCGTCGCCCTCGGCCTCGGCGTGCCGCTCGCGCTTGCGCTTGCAGTGGGATGGCCCCTTCCCACGGACCTTCCGAGCGCCGACCGGCTGAGGGAAGCGCTGACCGAAGGGTGGGTGCTCGATCCCAGTTTCGTGATCAAGGGTCTCGCGATCCTCTGCTGGCTGGCGTGGGCGGAGATCGCCGTCTGCATGGTCGTCGAGGTGAAGGCGGCGGTCACCGGGGCCGCGGCGCCGAGGATCCGCTTTGCCGGTCCGCTGCAGCCCTTGGTGGCGAAGCTGGTGGCGGCATCGATGGTCTCGGTGCTCGTCTTCGGAAGCCGGGCGGTGGCGGTCGCCCATCCGCCGCTGAGGGCGGCGGTGGCGATGTACCGGCAAGCGACGCCCTTGCCTTCCGTGCCCGAGCCCGCCAGGAGCGTGACCGAGTCGGAGGACCCGGCGGGACAGCCACCGGCTCAGATCACGGTTCGCCCCCGCGACAATCTTTGGGATCTGGCCGAGGCGCACCTCGGAGATCCCTTCCGGTGGCGGGAGATCTTCGAGCTTAACCGAGGTCGCCTCCAGCCGGACGGCCGCAGCCTCACCGATCCCTCCCTCATCCGGCCCGGATGGGTCCTCGACCTTCCCGACTCGAAACCGCACCCCCCGCAGACTGCGGGGGGAGCGACCGGTCAAGCGGATGCTCAGGAGCAACCTACCCCCGTCGGACCGACCCCTAATGCTGCCGAGGACCGAAATGCGGCATCGTCGGAGGACGAAGAACGGGCGCCGGAGCAAAGCCGGCCCGACCGCCGGCCGGTCTCGATCCACCTTCCCGGCGGGTCGGTCGTTTCGATCGGCCTCGCGCTGGGTGTCGCGTCCGCCCTGGCCGCGATTCGCCTCCACCGGCGCCGCAACTACCGGCCGTCCCCGCCTGCTCCGGCCGAACTGACGCTCGAAGCTGATCAAGACGGGACGTCTCGTGCCTTGCTTGGTGCGGCGCAAGCCGCTTCAGTTAGCGAATCAAGCGAGAACGCACCCTTCCCGTTCCGTGGGCTGAGTGATCAAGGCTCGGGCAGACTCGTGATTGGGGAGCGGGAAGGCCGTGAGTTCGACGTCGACTTGTCTTCGCTCGGAGGGCTCGCCCTTACGGGGAACGGGGCTTATGCGGTGGCGCGCTCCGTCGTTACTACCGCACTGGCCGAAGGGAACAGCGGCGTCTTCGAGGTGGTAATGACGAAGACGACAGCCGAACGGCTGGTGCCCGGCGTCCGGCCTTTCGAGGGTCTCCGCTTCGCCGCGAGCTCAGGCGAGCTGATGCGCATCGCCGAGGCGGAGCTGCTCCACCGGACCCGGCGTCTGGCCGATGTTGAGGATCTTGGGGCCTTCGGAGAGGCGACCGGGGAGCCAATTCCGACGCTCCTGGTTGTGGTGGATCGGCTCGACGAAGGAGAACGATCGTGGATCACCACCATAGCGGGCCTCGGAAGAAGGCTGGGAGTCACTCCGATCTCTATCGGATCCGACCTGGGCTTCGACGGTCGGATCGAAGTCGATGACGAGGGGAAGGCTGATGGCAAGCTGGCCAACGCCCCCGGAATTCTGGCCGACCTCACCCTCCACAGGCTCATGGAGGAGGACGGGCGAACGATCCTCAAGACGTTGGCGGCCGCCACGAATCTGGCGGAGGAGCTGCCCCTCGAGAAGGCTCGGGCGCCGGTTCCGTCCAGCGATGGCCCGGCCATGCCGGTTCCGAGCGTTGAACCGGGCGGGCTGATCAAGGTTCAGCTTCTCGGTGCCTACCGGGTAGAGATAGCCGGCCAGGAGGTGAGGAAGGGCTTAAGGTCCAGCGCCCGGGAGCTGCTAGCGTTCTATCTGCTGCAGCCCCACGGGGCGACGCTGGAAAGGGCAGTCGACACCCTGTGGCCGGATATGGAGCTTTCCAAGGCATCGGACAAGTTCTGGGCCGGCGTCAGCAATCTACGTTCGCTGGTGAGAGAAACGACCGGCGAGGAACACAGGGTCCTTCAGAAGAACTTGGGGGGTTACGTTATCGAACCAGGGTTGTTCGAGGTCGACGTCTGGCGCCTTCAAACGGGGCTCTCGGCCCTCAAGAACTCGGAATTCGAAGTTGAGCGACACGCGGCCGATGTTCTGGCATGTTATGGAGGAGATCTTCTTGATGGCACTATTACGAATGGGGGGAACCGTGGCGGGAGGAACTTAGGCGAAAGACGTTGGATGCGTGCGTTCGCTTGGCCGAGCTAGCGGAGCTGAACGGCGATTTCGAAATTTCTCTCGACACTCTCGAAAAGGGCATCGCTATCGATCCTTATGCAGAGAACCTTTATCAACGAGCAATCAAGCTGTTAGTTTCGCTGCGCAGGTCCGCGGTCGCCGGACAGCTGTTCCAGCAGCTAAGAACGCGCCTGAATGACCTCGACTTGGAACCTGACCCAGAAACCGTCAGATTGTTGAAGCAAACGTTGAGTTCAGCGGTAGTTGGCTCTGTAAGCGATCCCAATAGTCGTCGTACGTTTTCCGCCACCTCTAGGGAGAATTTCAAAATGGAAGAATGCCGACAAATTCAGATTCTTTAGATCTGCCTGGTCTCCAAATCTCCCGGACCGGGTTCAAAGTTGGCGACTTTCTCGCCTGGCAACGCGCTGGGTCGCTCACACTAAGCCCTAGCTTCCAAAGGCGTCCAGTTTGGCCAACAAGAGCCAAGTCGTACTTGATCGATACGATAATCCGGGGCTATCCGATGCCGGTGATCTTCTTGCGGGAACTAACCCCCGCGGAACCCACGCTCGATCCAATAAGGGAAGTCGTCGATGGTCAGCAGCGGATTAGAACCCTCATTTCTTACGTCACTCCACACTTATTAAAGGATTTCAAACCAGAAAGAGACAGTTTCACGATGCTGCGATCTCATAACCGCCTGCTCGCAGGCAAGCGATTTAAAGATCTGCCTAGCGATATTCAGCGGCGCATAACTTCGTATGAGTTCAGCGTGGACGTGTTCCCTTCTTACACCGACGACAGGGACATCCTTCAGATTTTTGCTCGAATGAATTCCACGGGGGTGAAGTTAAACGCGCAGGAACTGCGCAACGCCGAATTCATTGGTGAGTTCAAGAACGCCATGTACGAACTGGCTGCCGAGCAGCTCCCGAGATGGCGCTCATGGTCACTTTTCACCGAAGACGAAATTGCCAGGATGGACGAGGTTGAATTAACCAGCGAGCTTGCCGACCTTATCTTGCATGGCGTAGCCGGAAAATCTAAGCCGCGCTTAGACCGCCTCTACCGAAAGTATGAAGAAGAGTTCTCCGCGGGTGAGGAGGTGGGTCGACGGTTTCGAATTGTGATGGATCAGTTGGACGCCAGGTTGGGCGACGCGCTCCCAACGATGCAATTTCGTCGCCGTCCTCTTTTTTACAGTCTCTTCGGAGCCTTTTACGACAAGATATTCGGGATAGGTTCCCCGATTGACGGTAAGGCTGCTACACCACCGCCAAAAAGTTGGATCGAATGGGTTCTCAGGGCGAGTGACGAAATCGCGAACCATCGCGCTCCAGATCATATTCAAGAGAGCACGGAACGCCGTACTACCCATCTAGCTTCGCGAAAGGCTTTAGTCGGTTATCTGCTAGGCGAATAGGTGCCGAGGGCTCGGCGCGATCTTCCACGAGAGTTTCTAAAGCGAATGGCACGCCTAGAACGTACACGCGTCCGAGTGGAGGATCTTCATGCTAAGTCACTTCTCAACTCTCGGGACTTGGACGTGGTGTACGAAGGACTATTTCTTGAGTGTGTGACTGCTTTCGAAACGTTTCTTGAAACTCTCTTTTTCGCCACTGTTATGGGGCAGCTCGATTTCCCCGTGAGGCGTGTGAAATCGCGAATTGAGGTTCGATCTTCACAAGTTCTTAGGGTCATCGTTAAAGGCGATCGGCAGTTCGTGGACTGGCTGCCCTATGAACATACCGAGCGGAGGGCCAAGATGTACTTGCGGCAGGGTCGGCCTTTTTCGGACTTAACTGATGCGCAAACGTCCCTAATCCAACGGGTTGTCTGGACGAGAAATGCGATCGCTCATCAAAGTCGGGAGGCAAGGCAAAAGTTTGATCGCAATGTTCTTGGCTCTACTCCGCTGCTACCACGGGAAAGAAGCCCTGCCGGGTTCCTTAGGTCACAGCCCAGAGGTCCTGGATCGACTCAGTTCCAACTGATGACGAACGAACTTATCCGCATCTGCTGGGATCTCACGAATTAAGCCCTGGAACTCCTTTGGGCCGTAGTGGGCGCGGCACAGGCTCTCCGATCTCCCCGCTGCTCCCGACACCCACAATTGGCATCGCTATGGACGCAGGAGCATCCTTCATCAGCCCGAGAACCGCGCCAGCCACGACAATCATGCCTACGATCCGGAGCATCCAGACCGCGACGGCGCGGCCCCTTCCCATTTCCCCTCAGGACCATGGATCCTGTGTTCTGTGGGACCTCCGCCCTAAACGCCTAAGTACCTACCAATGGGCACTATGCGGCGGGCGGACCGCAAGTCGATTCCGCTGATGACCCCGCGGGGTGCCAGAACTCGGTTTTGCTGCTCAATCACGGCGCCCGATAGCATCGCAGCCCATGTTCCTATCCATCCTGTACTTGCTGCTCCGAACTCCTTCGGCTGCTCCCCCACCGCAATCAGAACTCCATCGACCTCGAGATCGTCGTCTTGCGTCACCAGCTGAAGATCCTGCGCCGCCAGGTCGCTCGGCCAGATCTGCGGCCAACTGACCGTCTCTTTCTGGCCGCGCTCAGCCGGATCCTGCCCAGGCAACGCTGGGGCAGCTTCATGGTTACCCCCGCACACCCTGCTCCGCTGGCACCTCCACCTGGTCAAGCGCAAGTGGAGATATAAGAAGGAAAGCAAGCCTGGAAGGCAGCCACTGCCCCCTGAAACGGTTGCACTGATCGTGCGCTTGGCCAGGGAGAATCCCCGCTGGGGTACCTAAGGATCCAAGGTGAGCTGCAAAAGGTAGGAGTGAGGGTCGGCGCCACCTCGATCCGCAGGGTTATTCAGGCCCATGGGATCGGGCCGGCCCCCCGAAGGAGCGGACCGAGCTGGTCTCAGTTCCTGCGAGCCCAAGCCCATGGCACCTTGGCCTGCGACTTCTTCACCGTCGAGACGGTTCGGCTGAAGACCTTGTACATCCTTTTCTTTTATCGAGCTGGCCACCAGGCGGGTTCACCTGGGCGGCGTGACTGCCCACCCCGGTTCGGCGTGGGTCACTCAGCAGGCGAGGAACCGATCAATCGACGCTCCTGCCGCTTCTGCGCCGCCGAGGTTTTGATCCACGACCGGGACAGCAAGTTCTGGGGTGGGTTCAACCAGGTCTTTGAAGCCCAGGGCACCAGGATCATAAGGACGCCGGTCCGGGCGCCGAACGCCAACGCCTTCGCCGAGCGGTGGGTGCTTACCGCAAGAAGCGAGTGCCTGGATTGGATTCTGATTAGCGGCAGGCGCCACCTGGAGCGGGTGCTTCGCACCTACATTCGCCATTACAACCAGGAGCGGCCTCACCGAAGCCTCGAATTGGAGACGCCGGAACGACTTCAAATGCCGGAGCCTGAACAACCGGTCCGCCTACAGCGCCACGACATCTTTGGCGGTCTGATCCATGAGTACCGACGAGCGGCGTGAGGATGAGATATGAGTTTTGGCACCCCACGCCCCTTCCGGGCGCGAAGCGACGCTGCGTCTTACGCTTGGCGCCGTCGGCAGGACGGCGAGTACGGCATGGCAGACGGCCGAGAGGTTGCCCTTCGAACGTGTTCCCGTACCATAGAGGCTTAGGAAACACACAAGTTGGACGAAAAGGAACGACAGACACGGAAGCAACGCATCGACCCCCGACTGAAGCAGGCGGGTTGGTCGGTCGTTCCGTACAGCGGCGCTGACCTCAACCTCTACAAAACGGCTGGCGTCGAGGAGTTCCCTACTGCGAACGGCCCCGCAGACTATGCCCTCTGCGACAACGGCACCATTCTCGGAGCGGTCGAAGCCAAGAAGGTCACAACGGGCGCGCAGGGCGTCCTGACGCAGGCGCAGCGGTACTCGCAGGGCTTCACTGGCATCCCGGTCGACTACGGCGACGGCTGCCACGTTCCGTTCCTGTACTCCACCAACGGCGAGGTCATCTGGTTCCAGGACATCCGTCATCCGCTCAACCGCTCGCACAAGATCACTGGTTTCCACACGCCATCGGCCTTGCACGAGTTGCTAGGACGGGACCGGGAAGCGTCGCTAGCCAAACTGCCGGGCATCCCGTATCACGGCCTTCTGCGGGATTACCAGATTGAGTGTCACGAGGTCGTTGAGGAAGCCATCGCCAAACGCAAGCAAAAGATGCTCGTCACGATGGCGACCGGCACCGGCAAGACGCTAACCATGGTTAGTCAGGTCTACCGGCTGATGAAGTCCGGCACAGCCCGGCGCATCCTCTTCCTGGTCGACCGCCGCGCGCTCGCCGCCCAAGCGGTCCGCTCGTTCGCGTCGTTCGAGGCCGAGCCGGGCCTCAAGTTCGACAAGCTCTACGAGGTCTACAGCCAGCGCTTCAAGAAGGAGGACTTCGAGGAGGGCGAAGCGTTCGACCCCAAGGTGCTCCCCAACAAGTACCTGACTGACCCGCAGCCCGGTCACGCTTTCGTCTACGTCTGCACCATCCAGCGGATGGCGATGAACCTGTTCGGCAAGGACGCCGGCTTCGACATCGGAGACGAGACCAAGGACGACGACGCCGACAAGCTGGACATCCCCATCCACGCCTTCGATCTCATTATCGCTGACGAGTGCCACCGTGGTTACTCCCGGAAGGAGCAGTCGACCTGGCGTGACACGCTCGACTACTTCGACGCCACCAAGATTGGGCTAACAGCCACGCCGGCGGCTCACACGGTCGCCTACTTCAAGCAAGTCGTCTACCGCTACGACTACGAGCGAGCTGTCGCCGAAGGCCACCTCGTTGACTACAACGTCGTCAACATCAAGTCGAACGTCCGGCTGAACGGCGTCTTCCTCAAGGAGGGCGAGAGCGTGTCGGAGGTCGACACCCATACCGGCGTTGAGCAGCTCGACCTTCTTGAAGACGAGCGTGAGTTCGCCACGACCGAGGTCGAAAAGAAAATCACGGCGCCGGACTCCAACCGCAAGATTCTCGAAGAGATTCAGAGATACGCCGTCGAGCACGAGCAGGAGACCGGGCGCTTTCCGAAGACACTTATCTTCGCCGACAACGACCTGCCGCATACCTCGCACGCCGACCAACTCGTCGACCTCGCTCGCGACATCTTCGGCCGCGGTGACTCGTTCGTCTCGAAAATCACCGGTCGTGTTGACCGACCGCTGCAACGCATCCGGGAATTCCGCAACCGGCCCAACCCTGGCATCACCGTGACCGTCGACCTGCTCTCGACCGGCGTCGACATCCCGGACCTTGAGTTCATCGTCTTCGTGCGGCCGGTGAGGTCCCGCATCCTGTTCGAGCAGATGCTCGGTCGCGGTACTCGCAAGGGTGAGAAGTATCCCGACAAGTCGCATTTCGTTGTCTTCGATTGCTTCGACGGCACGCTCTTCGAGTACTTCCGCAACGCCACCGGCATCACTGCGGAGGCGCCCGAGGCGGATGCCCGGCCTATAGCGGACATCATCGAGGACATCTACAAGAACAAGGATCGCGAGTACAACGTCCGCCGTCTGGTCAAGCGGCTGCTCCGCATCGACAAGCAGATGTCGGGCGACGCTCGCGAACTGTTCGGAGCCTTCATCCCGAACGGTGATGTAGGCGCCTTCGCTGAGGCGCTCCCGACGATGCTCAACCAGTCCTTCGCCGAGCTGATGAAGACGCTGCGGGACAAGAGCTTTCAGGAGTTGCTCCTCAACTACCCCCGGCCACCTCGCGTTTTCCTCGTCGCTCACGAGGCGCAGGACACGGTGACTTCCGAGTACCTCATCAAGGGCACGACCGGTAAGGAGTACAAGCCCGAGGAGTACCTCATGGCGTTCGAACGCTTCGTGCAGGAGAACGCGAGCACCATCGACGCCCTGTCCATCCTGTTGTCGAAGCCAGCTAGGTGGGGCACCGAAGCGCTCAAAGGGCTGCGCGAAGCACTAACCAAGGCGCCGGAACACTTCACCGAAGCGAACCTGCAACGCGCCTTCGAGGCGAAGCACCACAAGGCGCTCGCCGACATCATTTCGATGGTCAAACGAGCGGCGATCGAGTCGTCGCCGCTCCTCACCGCTGACGAACGTGTGACCGCAGCGGTCGAGACGGTCGTCGCCGACCGCACCCTGACCGCCGACCAGATGAAGTGGCTCGACTACATCCGACAGCACTTAGTGGCGAACCTCTCCATCGACCGCGACGACTTCGAGAACGTGCCCGTGCTGCTCAACCGCGGGGGCTGGGGCAAGGCCAACAAAGTCTTCGACGGCGAACTCGAAGAGCTGCTCGCTGAACTCAACAAGGAACTGGTGGCTGCCTGATGACGGACGTCGTTTCGAAGCTCTGGGGCTTTTGCCACACCCTCCGCCATGACGGCGTGGACTACGGCGACTACATCGAGCAAATCACCTACCTGTTGTTCCTCAAGATGGCCGACGAGCGCGGCCTTGAGCTACCCGAGGACACCGACTGGGCCTACCTCCGCAAGCAGAGCGGCACCGAGTTGCTGGACGCCTACGTCGAGGCGCTACGCCTCCTCGGCAAGCAGCCGGGCATTCTCGGCGACATATTCAGCGGCGCCCAGTCGCGCTTCACCAACCCGGTCAATCTCAAGAAGCTCATCGGTCTCATCGACGAGACCGAGTGGACGTCGCTCGACGTCGACGTCAAGGCTGCCGCGTTCGAGGGCCTACTCGAGAAGGCCGCTGCCGAAGGGAAGAAGGGGGCTGGCCAGTACTTCACGCCCCGGCTGTTCATCCAAGCGATGGTCCGCTGCATCCAGCCCGACCCGCGGGTAAGCAAGGACTTCGCCATCGGAGACCCGGCGTGCGGGACCGGCGGCTTCCTCGTATCGGCGTACGAGTGGCTGCTCGAACAGACCGGCGGCGCCCTGGATCGTGACATCGCCAAGAGAGTCCGCACGCAGACTTACTTCGGGCAGGAACTTGTCCCACGGCCAAGGCGCTTGGCGCTGATGAACCTCTATCTCCACCAGGTCGAGCCGCACATCAAACTCGGCGACTCCATCTACGAGACGCCGGACGCCAAGCGATACGACGTCGTGTTGACCAACCCGCCGTTCGGAACTCGCGGAGCGAACGCCGTCCCGGACCGGGACGACTTCGTCATCGGCACTAGTAACAAACAGCTCAACTTTCTTCAGCACGTGCTGACGACTCTCAAGCCTGGTGGGCGCGCCGCAGTCGTTGTGCCCGACAACGTCCTGTTCGCCGACCAGGCCGGCGACGTCTTCAAGGTTCTGATGGAGGACTGCGACGTACATACCGTCCTTCGTTGCCCACGCGGCACGTTCAGCCCCTACACCCAGGGCACGAAGACGAACGTTCTCTTCTTCACGAAGGGGAGACCAACAGCTACGACGTGGATCTACGACGCTCGCGCGAACATCCCGAAGATCACGAAGAAGTCACGGCCCCTCACGGAAGCGCACTTCGCCGAGTTTGAACGCTGCTTCGGGGTCGACCCCCACGGCCAAGCCAAACGCTCCGAGTCCGACTCCCCCGGAGGACGCTGGCGAAGCTTCTCAGTCGAGGACGTGATCGCCCGTCATTACAAGCTCGATAGCTTCAAGTGGCTCCGCGATGACGAGGCTGACGATCTCGACGAGCTGCCCGAGCCCGAGGAACTCCTCACAGACGCCGCCGAGGAATTGCGTCTCGCGCTCGATGACATCGGGGACTTGCATCGGCTCCTTGAGGAGACGGCCGGAGGCAACGGTGAGACATGACTGGCCGGTAGTGCCTCTCGGCGCGCTCCTAACCGACGTCCAGCCCGGCTTCGCCTCTGGCAAGCACAACTCGGAGGGCAGCGGCCTACCTCATCTGCGGCCGATGAACGTCAGTACTGGCGGCGCTATCGACCGCTCGACGATGAAGTATGTCGATCCTGGCCTGGCCGACAAGCCAGAGCGTCGTCTCAAGGCAGGCGACGTTCTGTTCAACAACACGAACAGCCCTGAGCTAGTCGGGAAGACCGCGGTATTTCAGGACGACGACGAGCCGGCGTTCTCGAATCACATGACGCGCATCCGTTGCGACAGCGCTCGCCTTGACGCTCGCTACCTCGCGTCACGACTCCACCACGCGTGGAGAGAGGGTTGGTTCGCCGCGCACTGCAACAACCATGTGTCGCAGGCGAGCATCGGTCGTGATGTTCTGAAGTCATTCCCAATCGAGCTTCCACCCGTCGAAGTTCAGCGAGCAATTGCCGACACCCTGGAGCAAGCGTCGACGCTCGCTGTTAGCGCCTCATCACACCTGGCGAAGGCTCAGCAGCAGCTCCAGGCTGCACGGCGCGCCGTCCTCGCAGCGGCGTGCGTAGGGCGATTGACCGCCGACTGGCGGGAGGCGCACCCCGACACACTGTCGCTGGAGGATGCGCTTGCCCAACTGCAACCTAAGACCAGACGGCGAACGCGCGAGACGCAGGTTGAGCTATCACTTCCGGAGCTTCCGGCCACGTTCACCCTGGCAACGTTGGGCGACGTTGCGGAAATACTTGAGTACGGGACGTCGAAGCGATGTGATGCCACACGGGACACCGGAGTGCCGGTTCTACGCATGGCCAATATCCAAGGCGGTCAACTCGACCTCAGCAATCTCAAGTACTGCGAGCGAGACGAGGAACTCGATCGACTAATGCTCGACCAGGGCGACCTCCTGTTCAACCGGACCAATAGCCCCGAGCTGGTGGGCAAGAGCGCCGTCTTCGCAGCTGACGAACCAATGAGTTTTGCCTCGTATCTCATCCGCGTTCGCTTCATGGCTGAGTTCGCCCTTCCCGAGTTTGTGAACTACTGGCTCAACTCAGCATGGGGTCGAGAGTGGGCGCAGCTTGTGAAGACCGACGGCGTAAGCCAATCCAACATCAACGGAACCAAGCTCGCTCTCATGCCGCTGCCTCTGCCGCCGCTAGAGGAGCAACGGGTCATCGTCGAACGTGCGTCGACTGCCTTGGCGGCCGCGGAGCGCACGCACCACAGGGCGGCTGCGGGAGAGCGGATGGTCGAGAGTGCGCGGCAGGCGGTCTTCGCAAAGGCCTTCCGAGGCGAGCTCGTCAACGCAGAATCGCCATGACGCTCGGACCGTTCGACATCACTGCCGAGCGCATCCAGGCACCAGGCCAGAGTTTCACACCGTTCGGGAATCGCCTGTTAGTCGTACAAGTCAGTGCATCTCGCGTCCACGGGCACCAGCTCGCCATCAACTCGAACGAGACGACACCCGACGGCGGTGTCGACGCTGCCCTTCGAAACGGCGTGGGCACCGATTTCATGCCACCGGCGACTCGGCATGGCAATTCAAGCGCACCGGCATCGGGGTCACAAGCCTGCGCTGCTGAGTTCGAGAACGCGGCCTGGGCACACGAGTTTATCCGCTCCGGCGGTGCCTACATCATGGTCATTGGGACGCCATATCCAGACAACCTCATCGAGGCACGCCGTCGAAAGATCGCCGAGAAGGCAGTTGAGTTGGACCTGCTTGCAGGCGACGACCCTGACCGCATCCGCGTATACGACGCGAACCGGCTAGCTCGGTGGGCGTCCCGATTTCCAGCGGTCGCCGTGAGCCAGCTCTCTGGCGGGCAAGGACTCGTCGCCGTCGACTTCGACAGTGGTCGAGCGGCTTTACCTACACGACATCCTGGGTGCCTGACAATGAACGCAACGCGGCCGCCGAATCCATCCGGGCGCAGGTGGCGTCGCAGGGTCAAGCTGAGGTCCGAATCCAAGGCGACATCCGGCATCGGAAAGACCAGGCTCGTCATGGAGGCGCTCCGAACGCCGGAGTTGCAGCCACTTGTGGCATACGTCGCGGATGCCAATGCCGTGAGCGGAGAGCTGCTGACCCACCTTGTCAGCGAGGGCCGCACCGCCGTGCTGGTCGTCGATGAGTGTCCTGTGAGCGGCACATCAAGCTTGTCGAGCAGTTGCCGGCCGACCCGACGATCAAGCTCATCACGATCGGAGACCTCGGAGCCGCCCTCTCACGCGGACCGGTTATCGGGGTCCAAGCAATCGACTCTGATGCCGCCGATGAGTTTCTCAAGATCAACTTCTCGACTTTGTCGCCAGAAGCTCGCCGATTCGTCGCCGATCACAGCCAAGGCAACCCTCGTTGGATGATTGCGCTAGCCGGGAAGGTTGCCGGGGCATCGGATGCGCAGGCGGCGGACCTCATCGCCTTAAACGACATCGAACAGTTCATCGCAACGCTGTTGCCGGAGGGGCGGGGTTTTTTTGCGCGGCGGCACTGGCGCTCCTTGAGCGAGTGGGCTGGGGCGGCGACCTGCGTTATCAGGTCGACCTGTTGGTCTCATTCGCCGGAGTCACGATGGAAGAGATGGAGACCGCTGCGTCCGACCTTTCGCGGCGGGGTCTTCTCAACCGCACCGGCCGGTACCGCGCAGTCTCTCCGCATCCACTCGCCGTCTACCTCGCCGCCGAGGCATGGCGCGAACTCGCCGAGCGGGTGGTCGATGAGTTCATACCGCAGCTCGACGAAGACATGGCTCTGGCCTTCTTCCGCCGAATCGCCGACCTCGGATGCTTCCAACCCGCCCGATCCGTACTCCCTCGACTGTTGTCATCGGGCGGCCCATTTAGCTCGCTCTCCGACCTGGAAACGAGCGGGCTTGGCCGTGTCCTGACGCAGCTGGCGAATTGTGACGCCCGAAGAGGTCGCGTTGCATCTTCGCGAACTCATTGAGCAGGTCGATCCAGAGACGCTCGCCTCACAACGCAACAGTCGACGGGATCTCGTCTGGACGCTGGAGAAGCTGGCGTGGCACAGCAGGACGTTCGAAACCCCGGCCGACAGTCTCCTCAAACTCGCGGTTGCCGAGAACGAGACATACGCGAACAACGCCACGGGGCGTGGGGTGCCAAAACTGAGATCGCATCGTCACGCCGCTCTTCGATACTCGTGAATCAGGCCGCCAAGGATGTCGTGGCGCTCTAGGCGGACCGGTTGGTCAGGCGCCGAAGAAAGAGCTGAAAGTCGTTCCGGCGTCTCCAATTCAAGGCTTCGGTGAGGCCGCTCCTGATTAATGGCGAATGTAGGTCTGAAGGACCTGATACAGGTGTCGCCGGCCGGGAACCAGGATCCAGTCTAGGCATTCGCTTTTAACGGTAAGCACCCACCGCTCGGCGAAGGCGTTAGCGTTCGGCGCCCCCACCGGGGTTCTTAAGATTCTGGTGCCCTGGGCTTCAAAGACCTGGTTGAACCCACCCCAGAACTTGCTGTCCCGGTCGTGGATCAAAACCTCGGCGGCGCAGAAGCGGCAGGAGCGTCGATTGATCGGTTCCTCGCCTGCTGAGTGACCCACGCCGAACCGGGGTGGGCAGTCACGCCGCCCAGGTGAACCCGCCTGGTGGCCAGCTCGATAAAAGAAAAGGATGTACAAGGTCTTCAGCCGAACCGTCTCGACGGTGAAGAAGTCGCAGGCCAAGGTGCCATGGGCTTGGGCTCGCAGGAACTGAGACCAGCTCGGTCCGCTCCTTCGGGGGGCCGGCCCGATCCCATGGGCCTGAATAACCCTGCGGATCGAGGTGGCGCCGACCCTCACTCCTACCTTTTGCAGCTCACCTTGGATCCTTAGGTACCCCAGCGGGGATTCTCCTGGCCAAGCGCACGATCAGTGCAACCGTTTCAGGGGGCAGTGGCCGCCTTCCAGGCTTGCTTTCCTTCTTATATCTCCACTTGCGCTTGACCAGGTGGAGGTGCCAGCGGAGCAGGGTGTGCGGGGTAACCATGAAGCTGCCCCAGCGTTGCCTGGGCAGGATCCGGCTGAGCGCGGCCAGAAAGAGACGGTCAGTTGGCCGCAGATCTGGCCGAGCGACCTGGCGGCGCAGGATCTTCAGCTGGTGACGCAAGACGACGATCTCGAGGTCGATGGAGTTCTGATTGCGGTGGGGGAGCAGCCGAAGGAGTTCGGAGCAGCAAGTACAGGATCGATAGGAACATGGGCTGCGATGCTATTGGAGCGTGATTGAGCCGCAAAACCGGGTTTTGTACCGTCCGGCTTAGCTCTGCTGGTCCTGATCAAGTCCTCGAACATCGTGACCTCAATCCGGGTAGGCGTCCAGCTGACGTTGCCCTCCGGAAAGACCACGCCGTCGAGAGTGATCCGACGGTCCACCGGATTCTCCGGTGGTGGCGTTTTCTCAAAACCGCTTCCCCTGATGACGATGACCTGGTCAGGAGCGAGCGGAATCCGACGCGGGATGACCGCCGTGATGCCCGGTTTTTCGTCCGTCTGGAGCGCCTTCTTCGTCGTGTAGGTTGCCGCCGAGAGCCCAGCGAGCGCGATCAAGGTGGTCGGCAGGTCCGGCAACCCCTCGCCGGGATCGGTGAGGAACTCGACAAAGAAGAATCCAAGGGTAAGAAGATTGAAGGCGAAGTACTGGAAGTCGAGCAGGTCGATTTCACCATGGTCGTTGCTGACTACCTCCTCTAGGCCTTGCGTGATCGTCCCTTCCTGTTCCTTGGGAAGCTTGTCCTTGGTCACCGCGCCGCCGGCGATCTTGGATGTGGTGAGGGCCTTCGCGCCCAGCGCCGCGGCCAGCGGGAATCCGAGGAGCACGAAGTACTCGGCCTGCAGCGGCTCGGCGATTGTCTGGTCGAAGTCGAAGGACCGAGCAGCAGCGCACTTGGACGCACTGCGGTTCGCTCCCTCGCCACACCCGATTGAGCGGCCCAGAAAAAGCAGATACGTCAACGCGAAGAGCACGGCAACCGTCCAAAGCGAAGCTTGAAGCTTCGACGTCGACGCCCGGTTGTCCGACCCGATCACCAGCCCCTTTACACCCCCTACGTCGTTGCGCAACCGCAGAGGCCTTCGGACTGTTCTTAAGGAGCACATGGAAGATCCAGCCCACCACCCCAACTGCACCCAACGCTAAGACGCCAGCGAGAAAGCGGCCGATGACAAAGGGCAACTCCATCAACGGCACCGGCCAACGAACGTTGCTGCCGATGTTCCTTGCCTTAAGAGCGAATCCGTGACAGGAACCATTGCTCCATCATCGATCCGCCGCTGAGCACGGCGGAATCCGTACTTCTACCTATTTATTCCTGAGCAGGTCAGGCACAAGCCGACCAAACCGCCTGTGGGGTGCACAAATTCGATTAGCCGTTCGTTCCGCTTCTTCCGCGATCCCTTAGGGTCTTGACCTCCCGCAACTCAGGACGTCTCGTTCCTCTACATCGCACTACGGCCCTCTGTTCGGAGAACCACCAAAGATCCCGAACTCGTCATAGTCCGTCATCAGCTCGAGGTGCTACGGCGGCAGGTAAAGCATCCCCGTCGACAGGTCAAGCGACCGCAGTTCTAATTGCGACCGAGCCGTCCTCTCCTCCCTCAGCCCCCTACTACCCTCCGGAATTGGCCGCTTGGGCGCGAAAATTTGTGCACCCCACAGGTCGGCATCTTCCCTACCATGCAGCGGTAATCCGGCTGGTGGGAGCGGTGCTGGCCGAGCTCCACGACGAGTGGCAGGTGAGCCGACGCTACATGAGCCTGGAGTCGCTCACCAAGGTTGGCGGCGACGCCAAAGACGATCTAGACAGCGACCTGATGGAGGTGAAAGAACTAGTAGTGGCGAACTGATCGGCGGATGGGCCGCTGGTCTTCAGACACCCCCTCTACGGGCGTGGCCGCGCAAAATCTAACTGTGGACAAGGCGCAACTACTGGAAAAAGAGTACTTCCACTTACGGGACGTGATTGAGAGCTTTGACCAGCGCGCCCTAACCATCAAAGGATGGAGCGTCGCAGTAGGGGCGGCTTTGGGCGCCCTCACGAGAGAACGAACTTGGGGGCTCGTTGCAGCTGCCATCAGCTCAGTCGTCTTCTGGATCTTGGAGCTTTATTGGCGGAGCTTTAAACACGTTTTCGTGATGCGGGCGGAACTCTTGGAACAGTTCTTTGCAGGAGGCTCCCAACCAGTCCCGCTACAGATCCAGACGCACTGGGATAAGGAATGGAAGACGAACGGCAGAAAACAGATGATAAGGATGTCCTGGTGGCTTCATGTCTGTTTTCCCCATGTAGTGGTCCTGGTCATCGCAGTCGGCCTCCTGTTGGTCCTGAACGATTGAAGGGCTCGGGCCTTTATTAGGCTGGTTGAGTGAGCTTGAGCCGCGGACCATTCACAACAAGACGATGATGGATTCGTTGATCTGGGCTTTCTCATGCGGCAGGGCAGCGACGCACTTAAGGCATCGAACGTTCAACTTAATCCCGAAGCGCTGGTCACCTGGTTAAGAGACCGCGCGCAGGGGGGAACGAGTCTTCTGAGGGCCTACCTCTTCGACGGAAGTTATGACCCTCGTCACCCGGACTACGCAGCGCAGCGAACCGAGTTCGACCGCATTGCGGAGGCCCCATATGCGGCTGCGCCGGGGATCCCTTCAGGACTCGGACTGGCCGAAGCTGTCGCACGCCCTCGGACGGCTGGCCGAGGCGCCCGATCTTCATCGACGACACCGCCAGCGTGTCGATCATGGAGATGCGGGCAAAGTGCCGGCGCCTCAAGGCCAAGCACGGCCTGGGACTGGTGATCGTCGACTACCTGCAGCTGATGCAGCCGGCGTCCCGGGTGCGGGGCTCCCGAGCTTGAGAAGATGGGGCTTATGCCAACTCAAAGAAGATACTCACCGGAAATGCGCGAGCGGACTGTTCGGCTCGTTGCCGAACACCAAACTAAGTACAACAGTTAAAGGCGTGGGATATCTAGTCCACACTGAAGCGCATATTGATGGTTGCCATCGCAAGCAACGAGACTCGAGAGTTCGCGGCTTCCTGGCCCGGGCCCAGAGCTCTTTTTCGACAAACGTGAAAAGCTCATAGATTCTGGGGCGGTCGGCCAGTTGGTACATAACTAAAGCCTGCTTCCACCACTAGATTAGAGTCCAGAAGATTGGGTCCATCAATGACGATTGGGAATGTGACGATTCCTTTCAACCGCTCGAAGTCGAGGTCCCGATACTCCGGCCAAGCCGTGCAGATAACGATGCAATGCGCTCCCTCGGCTCCCGCGTAAGGGTTATCTACAATGTGTAGGTCCGGAAATTCTCTGGCGGTCGCCCTGTTCGCTTGAGGGTCATGTCCAAAGACTATTGCGCCAGCGTCGGACAATATGGCTGCAAGCTTTAAGGCCGGTGAGTCGCGTACGTCGTCCGTTCCGGCTTTGAAGGCTAAACCAAGAAGCAAAATCCGCTTGGACTCCACGTTCCATAATGCATCCGTAATCTTTCGGAAGGTTGAATCGATAGCTTGCTGATTGATTTTAATGACTTCGTTCAGAAGGCCAAATTCGTAACCTAACCTGCCCGCAAGGGCATAAAAGTCAGGCACATCCCTTGAGAGGGAGTAGCCGCCGTAACCAAGTCCGGGGTTAAGGAACTCCCTTCCGATGCGATGATCCGAACCCAAAATATCCGCCACCGATACAACGTCTGCACCCGAAGCTTCACAAATCCGGGCCAGAGCATTTGCGAACGAAATCTTTAATGCAAGGAATGTATTGCAAGCATACTTAGCCAACTCGGCCGTGAGTATGTCTACTTCGAAGTACTGGGTACTGCCTCTCAAAACCGGTTCGTAAAGCCGCCGCATAAATGCGAGGGCCACAGGGTCGTCGCTTCCAACAAGGAGCCTCTCCGGCCTTAAGCAATCCTCTATAGCAGACCCCTCCCTAAGGAAGTCAGGGTTAACTACTAGTCGTACCACCTGGCTTGTTCCCTTAGCGAAGATCATTGCTAGCCGATCCGCCGTCCTTAGAGGCACTGCTGACTTCTGGATCACGACGATCTCTGCAGTTATGTTCCTGGCTATCGCCCAAGCCGCATTCTCAACTGCTAAAAGGTTCTTATCGCCCGCTTCTCTCGATGGAGTTCCGACGCAAATGAAGGCGCACTCGGCCCCGCGGAAGGCGTCGGAGACCTCGTGGGTGAAATCCAGCCTTCCCTCGCGAATTACCTCGTCTAGCAGGGCTTGGAGACCAGGTTCGTAGAAGGGCATTTCTCCGGCCTTTAGCATGCTGACCTTGACTTCATCTTCATCCAGGCCGACGACCTCATAACCGAAGAAGGCGAGAATCCCGGCAGTAATAAGACCTACATGTCCGAGTCCGATCACTAGGACCTTCAGGGGAGTGAATCCAGTCGGCAAACTATCCTCGTGATCAATGACCTTTGCGCTCAGTCTTGCGAGAACATCAATTACCTTTGCTTGCTCCTCCGCCCACGCCTCTTTGGAGTCGTCAGGCAGTGAAGAAATAAGTTCGATTGTGAAGACGTCTTCACCAACATCACGACGCACAATTAGTTGAGCGGCATCTTCACCCATTTCCCGTAGCAAGCGATGGCCGATCGTTACTTCGTGTAGCCGATGGGCGCCTAGGAAAGTTACCCCCAGCTCTCGTTGTAGCGTCTCAATAGCGACGGCATTGAGCGGGAAGGTTGCCGCCACCTTCCACCAACGACGAGGAGCGTTTGAGTCCATCAAATATCTACCACCCAATCAGTGGGGCGAAAATGCGCGGACTGCGGCCCTATTTCCTCCTCTCGGTTGAGGGGACCCCGAGCCGGAAATACCGCAACTGAGACCAGCCGTCCGAGCGCCTCTCGTTGCCGGACCGTCCACAGATGTAGGTATGGACAGACTTCTTCGACGAGGTCTTTTCTTATGAATGCGTACTGGGTCGAGTGAACCGTAAGTTCGTTCGCTTCCAACCCGAGCTCCTCGATGAGCTTAATTGCACGGTTTGTGATTATGTCACTGGAAAGTTGAAGGTCGTAGTCGCTGCGCTCGGGACTAAGGCCGAGGACAAACAATGAGTCAAACGGCCTCCGAGATGGTCGAGGCTGGGCGGAGGGCCAGATAGCCTCCATAGTTGCCAGAATGTGGTCAACCTGCAATGCATAGGGAAGCCGGCGGTGCAAATACCGGTACGTTTCGACGGTTTCCAAACGGGTCCAAGGCAACAACTTGTGGTAACCAGAGAAAAAGTCTACGGAACTTCCTTTTAGTCGAACGTCGACTTCGTTGACACCGTCTCTGAAAAGTGCATCCCGCAAAGAATCAACAAACAGCGCGTATTGACCAGTCGTCATGCCCAGTGGTGCCAGGCGATGGAGGTACGCACCAATAGATTCCTTAGATATTCCAAGGAAGGAGAAATCCTCGGAGCAACAACAGTAGCCAGACCTCTCGTCGACCGGAAGCGCGATTGCCGTTTGGCTCTCCTGCCTGGGTCCTCTTAACAAAGTGGATCTCTCGGACAGGCGCAGTTTCTAGGGTACGAGGTAATTGTTGGTGTCAGGCAGGGGGAAGGGGTTTGGACGCCGGTGTGGAAGTGGTTCATGAAGCCTTTCATTGCCTGAAAGTGTTCTAGGCACTATAGACATGCCGAAGAGTTCACCAGCATGTTCAACCTTACTTTGACATTAGTACGGTGGTTTTCATCCTCATGACCTTTCTCCGTACTCTTTTTCCGATCCTTTACGCCGACCTGGCTGGGCGCAAGCACGAGTTGACCATGACGTTGCAGTGGAGTCTCGTCCGTGACCGCGACTTTCACGCAGAAAAGGAGAAATGGAAGGCGGTTATCAAGGAGGCAGAAGTTCCTCCAGCTGCTCAAAAAGCTGTCTTCACCTGCTTGACGCGTTATTTCTACCAGTAAATCCGCTGTCGAAAACATGAAGTACGGAGGCCAGCACAGTGCGGAACTGGGACGGGATCACCGGGTCGGAAATGAAATGTTCTTCGAACGATACTTTCATTTCGGTGTGCCGCCAGATGATGTTTCGGACAAATTGATACGCGATGTGCTGACCGAAATCACGACCGGAGAGATTGGGGCCGCCGTTAAGGCCCCCCGACAAGCTGCCCCTTCAAGAGGTGAGCGGATAATAAGCAAGCTCTCGGCTCATGAAGAATAATGCAATTTGTGGTCCGAGGCGCCCTTGCGTTTATAGATGAGCACACGATCCAGACGCTAGTCGCCATTGTCCAGCGTGCTCTTGGGGAGCCTACTCGCGGCCATAACCTTCATTTACGTGGTCCTTAGTCACCGACTATCCAAGGCTTGGCTTCAACTTGCCAGAGAGGCGATCCGAATACCAGGATCAACAGGCGCCGGTGCTCTTAGTGACCGTATCGGCCAACCCTAATGTCTTTTATGCTCCGACAAGTGGACTTGGCGGCGAAGCTAAGGCAACGGCGGTTTCCCATGGGGCACCCCCCTAGTGCGAGCGTTAGCGTGGTAAGACACCAGCTGCAACCGTTGCGGAGCCTGCGGAGCTTGGGGTGCTCCATACCGTGACGGCGTTCGAAGCGAGCGTGGGTGCTGTGCTCCAGGCGATGAGGAACGTCCCCCAGGACTTCCATGAACTCCCGCTTGGTACGCCGGCCCACCCAGACGGTCCGTTCCCAGTACCGGCCTCGGCTCCGACTAGCTACAGTTGAAGCCGTGGACGACGAAGAGTTTGACCGAATTCGAGAGGAGATCAGGCGTCTTGACGCCGAATTGAAGGCCGCTCCCGGGTGGGTCTTGCTCCAGGATCGCAATTCTCTTGACGACACGATTCGAGTGTTTCGGGGCAATCATTGGGAACTGAGCCAGGCCCTCGCCGTGGGGCGGGACCCCCACAAATGGCTTCCTCTGATGGCGCAGACCAACGACGAGGGCTTTTGGAAGTTCATGGATGAGCTGGACCGGCTTCTGCACAACTACCTTGCATCAGCCTTCTCACTCTCGTCTTGCATGTGGGAAATCAAGAGATCGAGGGGCTGGCCCTCGAAGGCTGAGGGGCTGGAGTTCGAGCGAAGGTCCCCATACAAGCGTCCGGGGCCGACGTCTTTCATGTTCGCGCTACGCCATGCAGCTCAACACCAACGCATTCCCATGACGTCGGGTGGAATCAGGGGGTGGAGGGATGAGAAGTCCGGACGGCTCGAATCGGAGGCTTACTTCTTCTTGGTGTTGGCCGACCTTCGGCGCCTCAACTGGAAGAGGGCGCCTGAAGGACGGGCTTACTTGGACGCTCTCTCAGAAGACCCTCGCCTTGACACGTTGGTCGACGTCTTCACGGACGAACTTATCGCTTTCGCGATGTGGTTCAGGACGTACTTTCAACATGTGTACCGCCAAGAATTCGAACAGCTCGAGCGCCTCAACCTTCAACGGAACAAGGTGGGTAAGCCAGTTTTCGATTTATGGGCCAAAATCAGGAGCTAAAACGGTTAGTCGGCATCGTAGCGATTTCGCCCAGCGACCCAACGAAGAAACTAAGTCCACCGGTCGGGCCGATGCCCCTAACTACAACAATAGTTATGGGAGGCGGGTTGTAGCCGCTGTAAGCGGCGAGGGTTCTGGCAGGATCGGTTAAGAATGACTAAGTCTCAAGAATCACCACTCTTGCACACTCTCCTCAGCCGCGGCCTCTTGAGTCATTATCTGTAGATTGCGCCAAAAACGATCAGCGAATTCTTCGAACTCTGCCCCAGTTCTTGGGCGCATCGGCGGAGGCCACCCGATCACGCCCCGGCTTTGCCAGATCCGCGCCAGCGCCGCCATGTAAGTGGGGGGCGGCACTACGACAACGTCGCTTCCAGGGAAATAGACGTAAAGGCAGAGGTGTCCGATCTTCATCGGCGTGAAGAGTCCATCAAGCCTAGGCCTGGCAGCAGGGTCCTCCCTCGGCTCCAGTTCGACCTTGACTGTGTGGCTGGTGACTAGAGGATCGATTGCATCGCATGCTCCAATCCAAATTCTCGTCCCTCCTGGGATTGCCCGGTGTGTTCGCAATCGGGCAACTTGCAACGACGACAACAGGGGACCGTTTGAGTCTGGTCGAGCATCATTGACGTCTTCACTGCCCACACTGCAACCTTGCGCTGCTGCGTTGTGGTTAGTAGCTGAACTTCAACACTGCTGATCAGAGGATGGAGTACGGGAATAGCTTCTGTTTCGAGCCGCGACATCCACTCGTTGTTGCACCTAGAACAAACTTTCCGGACTGTGAAGTCGAGACCAATGCTGCGACGTTGCCTTTCGAATCCGTTGTCTCCGTAACGCGTCTGCTCCAGATGCTGTACCCGGTCTTCCGGCAAGTACCGATTTAGCCATGTGGGAAAAATATGCTCGTGTAACCGGGGAACGTCCGCAAAACATGCAAGGCATATAGCAACGTTAAGCAATACCATCCATTACGGGAGTTACCGCAGGCGTGAACGCCACCTCCGAGCCGCCGTCATGCACGATCCTCGCTCGCTCGCTGAATTTATGCGCTCTGTTGGTCGGCGTACCACCGCTGCGATGGGTGCTATGAGGATACTGGCAACTATGCTCGCCAGACCGACCACCAAGTCCCCTTTTTGCTGGCGACCTTCCAACCGGATTGCTGGGTTTGGCGCGCCCTGCCCCAACTTAGGCGCACCCCTGCGGTCGAGGTCGTCTGGCGCGTAGGGTTCAAAAACCCGGGTCGTCATGTTGCAGCCTCGTCCAGGTAGTACTCATGTAGCAATCCGCCGAGACGATCTCGACGCCGGACGGACCTCATATCGATTTGCGAACCGACCTTAGAATCATCCTGCAGAGGGGACCGAAGGTCGAGGCTGCGGTGTGGCCGCTCACGGTTGTAATGGTCGATGAATTCCTGAAGGACCCGAGTCAGATGACGACGTCCCCAGATCAGGATCGAGTCCAAGCATTCATTCCTAACGGTTCTTATCCATCGCTCTGCGTTCGCGTTGGCGTTGGTAGCTTGGACCGGCGTCCGGATCACTTTGGCGCCATCGGCTAAGAACACTTCATCGAAAGGACCCGAGAACTTCTTGTCCCGGTCGTGGATCAGGTACCGAAACCTCGCATGGTCCTCTCCGGCGGCCATCGAGAATTCCCGAGATCGCTGGACGATCCAAGCGCCGTTGGGGTGGTCGGTTACGCCACCGAGACGGACTCGCCGGGTACCGAGTTCGATAAAGAACAACACGTACAGCATCTTCAGCCGCAGCGTCTCCACAGTAAAGAAGTCGCAAGCGACGATCCCCGAGGCCTGGGCCTTGAGGAATTGTCGCCAACCCATTGATTCTTTCCGAGGAGCCGGCCGAGGCAATTGCTTATGAGAATGCTGCGGATGCTCGTCGCCGAGGCCCGGAACGCGAGCTTGGCCAGCTCTCCTTGGATACGGCGGTACCCACCTGGGATTCTCCCGAGCCAGTCGAAGGATGTGCTCCGCGATTCCTGAGGCAATGCCGGACGGCCGATCGGGCGCGACGGATAGGTCCATTTCAGAGCAACGATCCGCCGGTGCCAATGCATGATCGTCTCGGGAGTGACCAGCTAGACCTGCCAATGCCGGCGGGGAGCAGGGAGCTTAGCGCCGAGAGCAGCGCTCGGTCGGGATGAGAATACTTCGGTCGTTTGACCTGTCGGCTAAGATCGCAAGCGGGTGCTGCAGGATCACGATCTCGACTTCTTTGGCGTACTCGCTTCGCAGACTTCCGAGAAAGATTCGGAGAAGCGCGCGCATGATGACATACAGAAATGAAAGGGCCATGCGGGCGATTATCGTTGAGGAATCGGCTTTTTGAACCCTACGCGGCGATCAAGCTGAACGGGCTTTCAAGGAACCCGAAGAGGTATTGGAGGAGTCCAAGCAACTAAGCGGCGTCTGAACCTTAGTCAATTTGGCAGCTTTGACGGCACTGGCCGCCGAGGAGGCCGCACAAAGAGCTGAGGCCGAGCGGCTCGGACCAGAGGCGGCGGCTAAGGCAGCAGCGGAATCCGAAGCCTTTCGACACGACCTTCATCCGGTTCCTTGGGTAGCTCCTCCGGCTTTTGATAAGTGCTGGGAGCCGATTTCTACGTCAATGGGGTCAATGCAGAAGGCCATTGCGTCCCGGCGCCCCCGGGTCCGACCCACCGGCCCGGCATCTCGTTGCCGCGACAAGACATACAGCTATATGCCAAACAGACGGGGTACATGCTCGCATCATGGTCGTGAAATGGCTCTAAGAGGTTATGAACTTGTTCGGAAGTGGGACGAAATCTCACTTACATCGTGAGCACGATGGGTGCCCCCTCGAGATCGACGTAGGTTGAGCCCGGCTAGACCGTTACCTCCTCTAGTTTTCGAGCGAATAATTCGGTCACCTTGGCAAATCCCTGACTACTTGGATGAAGCTCGTTGGCCCAATCCTCCCGATAATCAGGTCCGCCCGAGAGCGTTCCACGGAGATCTAGATAGTGGACATGATCGAAGCCTGACAGAAGCGGGAGATCATTGAGCATCGTATTGAAGCGATCGATTAAGGATCGAACTATTGCGATCCGTTGCTGCAGTTCATCAAAGCCCTTTTCTCGGAACCCTGGCTCTAACCATGGCCCCGGGAATGGTCCCCATCCGCCTGCAAAACCTCGTCCATCTGGAATCGCGTAGTCATAACCGTGCACGATGATCGGAAGAACTCGACCCAATCTGTCCTGACAGAGACTTGTCACCGTGCTGATGATCGTGATGTAGGCGCCTTTTGATTGTTCATAGATAACGCCCTGAACGATTGATTGATTTAGACCGGCGATAGGCGACGCAGCATGATTCAACAGCAAACGAAACTCGTCACCGGCCACGTCATTGCCGCCGCCGGAAAGAAGGATTGCGGACGGTACTATGCCGGCGCGGCCCAGTTTCTCAATTCTTCGAGTCAACTTTTCCAAATTGACCCTTGCCATACGCCATTGACTCAACTTTGTCGCCCTTATGAGCCACCGATTCAATGTCGTAGCCATAGTCGTCCTCGAGCAGTCGAAGCACATCGTCGAAGGGGTAGTCGAACCAGGAATCTCCCTCAGCGACTATGGTTGCTCGCCCTGGCACACCAAAGACGTTGAAGTCGGGAACCGCTTCTTCCCCTAGGCCAAGTGTCGCAAGACCGCGCCCCGGACGTAAGACGTCAGGGTCTAGACTGGTTACGATGGCTCGTCGCCGTTCCAGTTTTTCATTCCGGAACAAGATGATTTCCTCCGCCTGTCGACGCCCCAGTTCGATCGCCGCTGCAATTTCTTCGTCAGAGAGCACTTAGCATCCCCTTTCCCCGGACACAAAGGTCAATCGTTGGGAAGAGCCCCGTCCTTCGTTCGCTAATCTCTAACGTTTCTCAGGATTGATTCCTAAATACGAATAGCCAGCGGCAACAGTAAGTCCGAACCATGCTTGACCTAGATCAGTAAGTGGCTGGAGAACCCTAGGATGCTGAGCACTCCCGTAACGAAGGCCCAGAGGCCGACGACGAACCAAACTGCTATGTATGCCCAAGTACTTATCGTGACTGCCTTCCTGCGTCTGCCCGAGGCATTAGCCCGTATTGCCCTGGCGAGCGGTTGCTTCCCCGGTGGCGTTATAGCAAGTTCGCTCACCACTAACGCGGAGACCAGACCGCCAATCAAAGCCATGGTTGAAGCAATTTCAGGTGTGAATGCCTCTCGAGGATGGGCCGTGCAATTGGGAATCGCCACCCACCTTGCAACGAGAATGCCGGTTGCAACCACGTAGACGTAGATCGCCAGCAACACAACTGCACAGATTCCGCCGACAGCTGCTTTCACTGCCACTCCGATCATCGCTGCGGTCGGAGAAAAAGGTCCGGCCAATCCTCTCCTAGCAGTTAATAACCGTCAACCACTTTTTGCTAATGCGCAGGGGACAGTCCGGGGCGTAGTTGACAGATGACGTCCAACGACTGCTCCAGCTGCTGGCCGAGCCGAGGCAGCAGTTCGGGATCAAAGCGCCGCCGTGCGGCCGCGTCGATCATTAGGAGCTGCTGAATCTCCCGCTGGCGGGGCGTTAAGCCGTTCATGACTACACCCTAGCAACGAGCTATGACAGCACCTGTAGGCAGGCGCTCGAGAACCAGACAAGGTTTGGTTTCCGGGCGGAATCAAGAAGCTGGCCGCTATGCTGCCGCTGGGCGTGCCCGTGGAGATCAAAGAGTAGTTCGTCTGTGGGGGGCGCATAAGGGTTGTTCACTCCAGCCCTTCACCGGTGCCCATATATAAAAGGATGGGGTTATAAAAGCCGGGGTCGCCGTCGGAAGACCCTGGCTCCACAACGTTGAACTTGGATCCGTTGGCTGAGAGACGCGCTCCAGGTTGAGAGTCGCGGCCTCGTCGGGAAGGGTCGAGGTCTGCGCGCGAGGCCGATGCGCAGTTCCGGGAGACGAGCGCGCTCAGGAGCTTCGCGCACTGTCGAGTACTCTTCAAAGGGCTTCAGACTGTTACACGCGCTGAATTTGCTCACGGATTTGCTCACGAACCGCTCCGTATTGAGCCGGACGAAGCGCGACGACCGGTCGCATAAGTCCAACGAAGTGTGCGTCACCGAGACCAAGAACCACCTCCTCGGACGGCCGTCTTCGGACTGTTATCAATAGGTTGCGGGTTCGAGTCCCGCCCCCCGAGCAGTGTGATGTCGCGGGGCATCATGGACAGATGTCTCAGGGCATCGTGGACAGTGTCTCAGGGCATCGTGGACGATTTCTTCTTCGGCTGTCCAGTGTGGCGCCCCTTTGGGGGCCCTGGTGGTCGGCCGGTCCCGTGATAGATCTTGCGCGGATCGAGCGTGAAATGCCGGAGCAGTTCTCCCTTTTGTGTGAGGATCCGGATCTCCATCCCGTCGATCAACATGGTGACCCGGGTGTGGCTGCAATCTCTGCCAACTCCGATGTGGTGCAGCTTTCCTGCATGTCTTAGCGTCACCGTGCCACTCGAATCTATGGAGTCGTACCTCACCCGAACTCCCGATCCGACTTGGATCGCGGGACCTGCCGGGCGGGCCTTGTCTCGTCCATCGAAGGCTGATCGAGGCGTCTGGCGCCCCTTGGCCCGGTGCGGTCGTTCCTCGTTGTAGTAGGTGATGAATCGATCGATCTGCGACTGCAGTTCGACGATTGTGGCCGCCGGGGGTTGCTTGGCCAGAAACCTTTTCAAGCTCTGGTGGACCGCTCCACCTTGCCGCAGGTCTGGGGATGGTAGGGGCGGGAGTGTTTGAACTCGATTCCCAGCCCAAGCAGTGCGGTCTGCAGCACATTAGACCCGCCCCTGTGCCAGGTGGTGTAGACGCAGCCGTTGTCGGTGAGCAACGCCGCAGGTAGCCCCCAAACGTGTGCAGCGCTGCGAAACACCTCGAGCACCCGTGGTGCGGTGGTGACCCGGAAAGCTTTGCTGGCCACTGCCACCCGGGAGTAGTCGTCCAGGAAGTTGACGATCTCCGCCTCGGTTCCGTCGGCCAGCTTCCACATGGTGACGTCGGACTGCCAGCACTGGTTGGGGAGCTGGGCCTCAAATCTCACCCACGACGATCGGGGTCGTTTGTGGGGCTGGGCAACCACGAAGCCCCGTCGCCTAAGCACTCGCCAGATCGTGGTGACCGAAGGCACGCTTTGATGCCGGCGGCACAGGTGGTAGTGAATTGTCTGGGCACCGGCGTCGTAGCCCTGCTCCACCAGCTGCTTGCGCAGCCTTAGGATCTCATCCTCGAGCTCGAGCGGGGTGCGGTGCGGAATTCGGTGGGCCGCCTTGGAGCGAGGCCTTATCCCCTCATCGCCACTCTCTCGGTAACGCCCGACGATCTTGGCCACCCAGCTCTTCGAAACCCCAAGGGCCCGGGCTACCTCCCGATAGCTTCGGCCCTCCAGCAGAACCGCCTCGACCACGTAGCGCGCCAGATCCATCGCAGACCCCTCTCATAGGTGTCCACGATGCTCCGACACAGGTGTCCACTATCCGGTGAATTCAGACACCGCCCCCCGAGCAGAAATGTGCGTAAATCGGGCCTTAGGGGCCCTTTTTGCTGCCCCGAGGAGGGCCAAAATGGGCCTTGTGTTCACAATGTGCTCACAACGTCGAGAATAGGGCCCACGGGGAATGCCCAGACTGTTAATGATGGGTCCCGTGGATGTCAGGCCTTCGTACACGCCTCTCGGAGGCGCGCCAGTACATCGGAATGGGGATATTCGCCGCGCAAGGTGCTCAAGACCCAGTCCACAGAGAGCCGATTGTGAGCTCGTCTAAATCCGTCCGTCAAGGCTGGGCCGTCTATGACCATGCAGACCTGTCCGCGACCGCGGCGGGATCTTATGAGGTCGGCGCGGATCCGTCCTCTTCCCTCCAGTTCTGCCATAGAAAAGGAAGCGTTAGTCAGCACGGGATTTCCGCTTCCGATACTGGCCGTGCCGGTCGGTGCCCTACCCGTTTGGGCATGAATGTCTTCCACAATATGAGCTAGAGGCAACTCTTCCTGAAGAGTCCAATAGAGGGTCCAGTACGGAGTCTCGCAAGCCTCGATAAGCGATTCAAAGGCACGGTGACTAGTGCTCTCGACGTAAATGTTTCCGCAGGTGTAGTAGCGTCCGTCGTACTGTTCGAAACCCCACCTCAAAGTCACCGTCACGTGCCCAAAGGGCAGACGCAGTCGGTACGTTTCTTCGAACTCATTGAGGTTCTCTAACCTTTCAGTCTTCGGTGAAAGAGTCTCAGAGAGAGTTTGAAACCATTCCTGTAGTTGGACCTTCGACGCCGCCACCTCTGATTTTCGAACAGCGAACTCCTCGTCGTTAAGAGGTCTCTCTCTGCCATTCCTATCGATGCAGAGTCGCAAGTCAGCCGCGTAGCCATGAAGTTTGGTGTTGTACCCTCTGCTCCGACGCTCCAAGGCCTGGAGAAACTCTCCGCAAATCCCCAGCACCAGATGCTCCTGATGAGGCAGCAGGTCCCGCCCATGCATCAATGGGATCCGCAGATCGTTGAGCTGGTCGAAATACAACTCGGTCCGTCGTCGATCCCAAAACACAGCGCTGAATGAATTCCAATTTCGCAGCACCAGGGCCTTCAGTTCCACGATATGGCTGTAATCCAATAGCCTATCTGAGACCGTTCGGTCGGGAAATCGTTGTTTCTCATCGGTGCGTCGATGCTCGAGCCCCTCCCGCTCTAGCTTTGTCCAACCGGTCGGCTGGTTTTCCCAATCAGGTCCTATCTCGTTAGATAGAACCCTGGCGATTACTGCGCGAAGATGTCTTTCTACGGTACTGACACAGTCCCTAGCTTGGCCGGGAGAAAAAGTAAACTCCACATATCTAGAATCCCTGATTCGGTAGCCAGTTGCCTAAGTGCAGTTCTTGCCAACTTTCTTGCCCATGAACCTGGGATTAAGAATCCATCCGACACTGAATGGTCGCGGCTGTTGTCCAACTATGGCCCGTTACTACTCTCCGGCTGCGCGGATGGCTGTTTAACTGGCAGTAGGTTAGGCGTACGAGGGCCTTATGGGTGCTTGGAAGTTTCGACTTCGCTTCCGAATGCCAGAAACGTCGGGATTTTCAGTTGAAGAAAGCAAGCTTGTGGTGGACGTGAATCCATGGATTGGCCCGCTTGTCCTCGAAGTGTGGCCTCGTGGCAACGGACCCATTAGTCAAGCGGAATGGCTAGTGCTTACCGGCACAGCCCCATCAGAGGAGGACGCCTGGGAACGTGGGGCGGCGCTTGCCCGTTCGGCTCAGCGAGCGTTTGCTCGGTTAAGAATTGCCGCCGACTTTGGAGACCGAGCGGCCAAAGGAGGCCTAGGTGTGGATGGCAAACATTTGATAAAGGGCGCCACCGGAAGACCGGCGTTAGATGACGTCCATGGCCTTATGGTATTTCCAGAAGATCCGAAACCGTGGCTCCTAAGCGTGGGTTCAATTACGGCCAAAATGAGCGCTCAGGAGGATCGGCTGCGCGTTGCGCTGGAAGCAGCGCTGGAGGAGCATGAAGTCCTAGGCGAGGACGAACGCATCGCATATGACTTGTACGCAGCATCCTTCTTTGATTCCTCGGCCGATTCAAGACTCATAACGCTGGTCACAGCCGTTGAAACGATGGTTACGCCGATCGCTCGTACGGCAAAGGCGACGGAGCACGTAGAAGGTCTGATTGTCGCCACTCGAGAGTCGAGGGCCTTGGCTGAAGACGACAGAGCATCGTTGATAAGTGGCCTAAGGGAGCTTAGGAACAAATCGATCACCGCGAGCGGGGTCGACTTCCTTAATGCAAGGTTGGGAGAGCGCAAGTACGGCGATGAATCGCCGGGACAGCTATGGAAAACGGCGTACCGTCTCCGAAGCAAGCTAGTTCATGGTTCAGTTCCCCGACCCACAAGAGACGAAGTCGGAAGGTGCGCCGCCCGCCTTGAAGTGATGGTTAGTAACCTCTTGGCAGGTAGCCTTATTGATCTTGCGGTGTAACAGGGGAACAGTACTGGGCCTAATTTATGAGAACTGGGGCGTCCCAATGTACGCACGGACAACTGAAGTTGTTCACCGCGATGTCTTCTCAAGTCCTCCGTAAACAATCTCCGCTACGCGGTCCGCTGCGTCCCGTTGCTGACCGGGCATCTCATGCCCGTAGGTGTCCAGGGTGAAGCTCACGCTTGCATGACCGAGTCGCTTTGATACGACAAGAATGTTCACACCGGCTTGAAGCGCCAGGCTCGCGCTTGTGTGCCGGCAGTCATGAAATCGAATCACCGGGACTCCGGACTCCTTGATGAGTCGCTTGAACGCCCGGCCGAATGCCTCGGGGTGAACCAACTCCCCGTTCTCGCGGCTGAATACTAGGCCGGAGTCCTGATAAGCCGGGCCCCAAGCGAGACGTTCTTCGGCTTGCCTGCTCTTATGGACCTTGAATCTGGACTGTCTTGGAGTCCAGGTCCAGCGTCCGCCCACCGGCGAAGCTCTTGGGAGAGCCAAACTGAGGTCGGTAAGCCACGCTGATCAGCGTCTGGTTAACCGTCAGCCTGCCAGCCTCCAGATCGACATCCTTCCAGCGAAGACCCAAGATCTCGCCTTTGCGCATACCGGTGCAGAGTGCCAGAGCCCACGCTGCCCATAGCCGGTCGTGTTCGGCATGGGTAAGGAACCGTTGAGCCTCCGGCGCAGTCCAGTGCTTCATCTCGTCCTGAACCAGCTTCGGGGGCCTAACGAGCAGAGCCATGTTTCTTTGAACCAGCCCATCGGTTACTGCATCGCGCAGCGCAAGCTGCAGGACCGCATGGATGTAGCGGATGGTCCTGCTAGACAGGCCCCCGGGTTCGCCGTCTTGGCGTCCGCCCTCCTGGGCCAAGTCCGAGTAGAGCCGGCGTAAATGGCTGGCCTTGAGGTCCTGTAGGGCAATAGCTCCAAGCCGCGGAATGATCTGGCGCTTAACGAGGCTTGAGTAGCTTAGGTGGGTGGATGGTCTCACTTGGGAGGTCATGCTGGGAATCCAGTCCGCAAGGAACTCTCCGACGGTCAGTGAGCTCGGCTGTACGTACTCGCCTCGATCTATCTCTAGAAGGGTCGAGCGCACCCATCGCCATCCCTCTCGCTCGCTTTTGAACGCGTTGGTCCTGGTAACTTGCTTTCGCCGTCCGGTCGCTGGGTCGACGCCGATGTCAACCACAGCACTCCATGCGTCGTACGGCGCACCATCGCGTCGTTTCCGCTGGAATACTCGTCCTTTCATCTAGCCGACCTTCCGTGCCGTTCTTGCCTGCCGTACCGCTTGAGCCTCATAACAACGACGATACGGATCGGGGTGACACGGACCGGAACCGCGGAGAGACCAGCGATCTCATCGGTCCGCTGCCGTGGATGCACCGGGGCCGGAGCCCTCCAGGAGTTCCTCAAGGGCTCTGCGCGCGCAGGCGCCGGCCGAACCTTAATGCCGGGATTTCGCCCCGACGGACCGCCTCGTAGGCGGCCGAGCGGCCAATTCGCAGAAGGCGGGCGGTTTCCTCGACGGTGTAGACGCTGACCGCAACCGTTTCTTCAACGTCCACGGACCTACTGCCCGAGCTCGGTGGCGAAGGCCTCGGACTACTCATGGCGGAGGTGCTCCAAGGAGAGTCGTTTGTCCCCGCCCAGCGCGAGCCAGATCGGCTCCAGCGGCCTGTCAAGATGCCAGTCGAGGATGGAAGTCGCCACGGTTAAGCGACTAGCTCGAAGAGCTGGCCTCGCGAACCGCTCTCGCCTTGTGCTTGGAAAACAGAACAGCAGCAGCTCTGGCAGATGATTTGAGATATTTTACCTGCCTCATGTGGTCGAGCCGAGGGCTGTTAACCAGAGCGAGGTGCCGGCTCTTGCGAAGGTGCAGCTTGTTGGCGTCGATGCCCCGGGCATGGGAGACGATGTCGGCGCCGAGCTTGTCCAGCACGTAGTGCCAGGGCCAGGACCCGGGCCTTTTTGGGGGCCGGAAGCGGTTAACCAATCCCAGCAGGTAAAGCTCATGGAGTCTGACCCGAGCTCGGGCATGGGTGGAGAAGTGAAGCTGATAGACCTGAGTGGTGGTGAGGAACCGGTGATCGAAGATGTCGAGACAGATGTCCAGGTCTCTTTGAGTAAGGTTGGAGAGCACGGATACAGAATCGAATCTGTACCGGTTAGGCAATACAGATTGAGAGTGGAGGTCTTGACTGCGCGCCGCATCAGGCCTCTCAGGCACGGAGCTGGCCACTTTGGCCCCGCGGTCGCGGACGCGCGCCATAGGCACCTCCAGATCGCGCCAGGTTGCGCGAGACAGTGATCAGACCGGCTCAGGCGTCGCTCCGGCGTCGCACTGTTCTTGGATGGGCCGAGCGCCAGGTTTTTCGGCAACTAGGACAGGGCGATGCAGCTTTGTGGTGGACCTGATCAGGGCACGATTTCAGGACAAGTGCCCGAGGCGGGGCTGTGACGTCGCTACCAATGTCCCTAGTGCACGGGACCGGCGTGGTCAGCGATCCCTTCATTGACTCCTTCACCATGGCAGCAGTCTGAAGTAGGCGCGTCGCCGGAACGTCGCTATGGCGTCGCTGTGCCAACGTCCCGCCGTATGCGATGTCCCAAGAGGTGGGACAAATCGTTCCGGAGACATCTCTGACGTTCCGGGGACAACCATGACGGCTGTTCCGGATTATGCCTGAAACCGCCAAGCGTTGGGCTTCAGCCTGTCTCCAAATCGAATTGATTCAAGAGGCGGGTGTGCCTGAAGGTGATGGAACATGGCAGAACTCAAATTGCGGCTAATCTTCGGCCAGAGAGGACCGGCCAGTCGATGTCCAAGGTATGCCGGGCGCCATGGCTCTCGAGACATATTTTCTTGTGTATTACCGGTACCTTACTGAGGGCGGGGACGGGCTGCTACCTAGAACCAGGGCACCCTACAGGTCGCCGGGACAGATCGACGTCGACCTGGAGATTCAGATCTGCAAGACGCGAAAGACTACCGTCCCTGGGGAGCCCGCCTGATCCGCGCCGAGCTGATTAGGGCCGGGCTTTTCGGCATCCTGTTCGGGAAGGCGGTCCTGAGATTGCTACGCTGTGGCAGGTTGCCTTGCATCAGCCAGATCTTGCGGAGCTGGCGCTTAGGCTGGGAATTCCAAAAAATACCCAAGGCTAGACATGTCAATGTCATGGAGACGATGGGGGGTATCGGCTGCTCATTAAGACCTTGTACGTAAGGTTCTTCCGATCATTCAATGTCGACTACATCAGGAAAAATGATTCCAGGGCCCGTCCGAGAGCATGGGAAGAGATCGATAACACTTGGCAACCTTTCGTTGAAGTGCCGATAGAGAGGGCAATAACAACGATCGTCGGAGCCAACGAATCAGGGAAATCGCAATTGCTCGGGGCGATGGAGCGCGCCCTCACAGGAGAAAACATAAGTAGGCCAGATATGTGCCGGTACTCCGAGTTCTTTCGGGTCAGAGAAGGACTTGTTCGATTGCCGGATTTCGGTCTGAAGCTGGGGGAGCTTACAGAGGGAGATAGAACTGCACTATCCAAGGCGTTCGGTACTTCAGTGGAAGGACGTGACGTCTTCCTGTTCCGGTTGAACGGGGGGGCTCCAACTCTTTATCTGTCACAAGAAGGAGATCCTTTCAGGATTCGAGGCGACGCCAGACTAGAAAACGTCCTACCCACGATCATCAAGATTGACGCACGAGTAGCTCTGCCGGCGAGCATTCCAATACACGCTCTCTCCGGAGAACGATCATTCCTCAAGACCCGTAGGCGAAGGCGCACCGCAATCGATCTCTTGGACAGCGATTCATCTTGGTCCAAGCCGGAAACAGGTTCGAACCTCATGTCGACTCTTCGGGATGCACTTCAATCCGCGGAACCCGACAGGAAAGAAAAGACGGTTCACCAAGGCGAGCTAGCCTTAGCAAAGAAGCTCCTTTTTGCGGTAGCGGGCATTGATAAGAGCGTTATGAAAGAGCTATCAGATGCGCTGAAGGACGAACAGGACGGTCATGTCAGAGGCATCGTCGATCAGATCAACCGCGAACTAGGCGTACGACTGAACTTTCCGACCAAATGGGCGCAGGACCGGGAATTCAACTTAACGGTCGCACCGAATGAGTATGACTTGCTCTTCACTATCTCGGATCGGACTAGGACTCATTACACTTTTGCGGAACGAAGCTTTGGGTTGCGTTACTTCCTTAGCTATTACGTCCAGTTCTTGTCGCACTCCCCTGCCGAAGGCGGTCGATCTGAAATCCTATTAATGGACGAGCCCGACGCCTACTTGTCGAGTCAGGGACAGCAAGATCTCCTCAGACTGTTCGATGACTTCGCTGCCACTCCCAATACGAGCCGTCAGGTAGTTTTCGTGACTCATTCACCTTTTCTGATTGATCGCAACCATGGAGAACGAATTCGTGTATTGGAGAAAGGCTCTCGAGATGAGGGCACTCGCGTAGTCAAGGATGCGTCTCGTAATCACTACGAACCGCTGCGGTCTGCGTTCGGTACGTATGTCGGTGAGTCCGCCTTCATCGGAAACGCAAACCTTTTCGTGGAAGGGCTATCCGACCAAATTCTTCTGGTTGCCGCATCCTCATACCTTAGGTCTATAGGTTCCGCCGCAACCGAAACACTTGATCTGAATCAGGTCACGATTGCCCCAGCGAGCGGCGCACAAAATCTTGCGTATTTGGTGTACCTTGCCCGCGGGCGCGACGTGGAACAGCCAGCACTCGTAGTACTACACGACGACGACGAAGCGGGACGCTCTGCTGCCGCGGAGATCAGGCGAGGGCCACGTGGAAAGCCGATTCTCTCGGACAAATTCATTATTTCAGTGACGCAAGCGTTCAAGGCTACGGGTGATCAAGGAATTGAACCGGAGATCGTCGTTAGGGAGCCGGAAGATCTTATCCCTCTCCCGCTTGCCGCCGCGGCCGTAACTGCCTACGCCAATTTGTTCCTGGCTCAGGACGGCGCAGTGCTTAACGTGACCTCAGGTGACATATCTAGTCATCTAGGTGATGAAGGTCGGCTCTTTGCTGCCATAACGAGCGCACTGCAAACGAAGGTGGGAACCGCAACTGCTGGTATATCGAAGGTCGGTTTTGCTCGAGAGATTGCTAGCCTCCTGGAAAAGGTTCGCAGGGGGGAAGCGATCGACGGATGTTCCCCCGCCGACTTCGATCAGTTTGCTCGAAACTTTCGATCACTCTTTGTCACAGTTTCCGATGCCCTCCTTCAAGCAATCGGGGAGAGGAAGCGAATCAGCGTTGGGACTTTGGTGGAACGAGCGAAGAATTCATTCTTGCGGGACCACGTCGGGGCCGCTAAGAGGGAAGACGGGCGTAACCTGATCCTTCAACTAGAGCAAGTTCTGGACGACAGTCTTGAAGCAGATATTGTTCGCCAGGAACTCGGAAGGCTGCGAAGAGACTTCAACCTCGAGGTGGATCTAGCAGCGCCCATTTCGGAGTTCGCCGAATTCAGACAGCAACTAAACCGAATCCGCTACGCGGGGGTGTTGGCCACACAAGAGCTAGACCCTACAAAGCTTGGTGAAGTCGAACCTGAAGATGGGACTGCGGGTGGAAGGCCGACGGGCCTCTGAGCCAATTCTGTGCCGACTTTGAGCCGGCGGGAGTCCGTAGACAATGGCCGCCGGTCGTCCCGATTCGCGTGTCGAGATGATTCCTGGGCCGACTAAGGCATAAATTCCTGGACTGACTGGGATGCTCGCCCCACGGACGTATCACTCAGTCACTCAAAGGGGTACCGCTCGGAAGAGACTCTTTGCGTCTATTTCTCCCGCGGGCGTCTCTCCAATGGACCTCAATTGCGTAAGGCGGATCCTTCGCCAAGGGCCGCATGAACGGGAAACCAATCTCTTCTCGACGTTTGAGAGGGCTCTCCGACGCGTATCGGTTTGAATCTTTGGGAGCGGACAATGACTCTGCGGCAAGAATCTCACCAGAGTCAGAAAAGCGGAAGCAGTCTTCAATGACGACTTCGAGATCGGTGGCCGTCGCCGGACCTAAGTTCTTGATGACCAAAGAAGTAAGCAGCTGGTCCGTTTGGAGGCGGAGCGCTAGCTCCGCCGCATCTCGTTGCATTACCCAAGGTTCTGTTCCAGCGAGAAAGTCGAGGAACCTGTCTCCGTATTCGGTTAGATCATAGGCAGCCGCGTAGTCCCATGTGCCTACGGCGCGGTCTATGACGAGTCCCTCCCTGACTAGAGCGCCAAGCAGAGGGTGGGTGAGGTCTCGGTTGTCTTGAAGGGCTTCCGATACGTCTTCTGTGGTGACGCACCCTTCGAGCCGAGTGCCGGCGCGTGACCCAATGCCAGGGGCCGGGGCACCGATACGGTTCAGAAGCCGTATATGCAGCGGTTCGAGAGCTTCTACTGTTCTTAGAAAAAACGGCAGCATATCGACAACAACATCATCCATAGCCCTAAGCCCACGGGCGACGACGCTAGCAAGAAGATAGCGCTTATCCTCGGATGCACTACGAGCTGCCGCTTCCCACGCCTCCCAGATAAGCTCGGCGACTTCAGGGCGCTGGTCTATTAGCGACCCGACCTCCCCCTCGTTAAGTCCGCTGAGCTTTTCAACCAGAGAAGGCCATGACTCTATGCGTTCAGCCCGGTTGGCCATAACCTTTTCAACGAATGGCTTGGTCCAAGAGCTCAAAAGGGCGATCCACGCAGGAACATCCCCCCACTGCACCGGCAAGTTCATGTCAACCTCGGACTAAGAATGGTCGTGGTCTGAAGGCTAGGCGAGGCGTCGAGCGTTAGCTCATTGAATCCCTAGACCTCCATGAAAAATCAGCTCATCTAAATAGAGAAGAATTTCTGCAACCTCGACCTCGCCGCCTGAGAAGTCTGGCTCTCGAGCAATCGTTACCAGAGGAGCTGACTGGACGGCCTTCGAAAGGATGCCTTGAACAGAGAATGTCCGACCGAAGCGAGAATACGGCGTTTCAAACTCCTCTTTGAACCATCGCCTTGGCCAAGCGGTAGTTGGGCTATCGGACTCCGAGGTGGTGAAGGCATCGATGTCAATGGAGATAACGAAAGGGCGTGAGTCTAGGCCAAACTCCCCCGAGGTGGAATCCCAACCGATTTCTTCCCAAAGCCTTCTATTACCTGCCGGCACCTCATCCATCAGTTGTCCTTGGTTACCCAATAACCCACTCAGCCTCCCGAAGCTCCATGAGGGAATTCCCGTGAGTGATTCGCACGGCCAATCGTGACGTTCATCGGGATTAAGATAGAAGGTAAGAACTCCTCTCACGAGCCGAGCATACGCGACCGCCGTCACCCAGTCGCCGTCGATTGGATCTAGGTCCCACTCCACGAAGTCCCAAACGGCTCTCGGGTCCGGATCAGCGCCCAATGAGACCCACTTATCTTGAGCCCCCTTCGTCATTGGTTTGCAGTCGTGATGCTTATCTATCCGAATTAGTAGCGGTGGTTCCGAAATCCACTCCTGGTTGAGCGCCACCCACAGAGCCGTGAAAGTTGCCCTGTCGTCATCGAAGATCAAGATCCGTCGGCTTTCCAATCGCTTTTCGCGCCAATGAAGACGGTGAGACGAGTACCAGTCGGGGATTCGAGTCATTACAAGCAAGGTACAGCAGCGGAATCTGAGGGTCACCCCAAAAGCGCAACGTACGTTCTGTTATTCGTGTCCTTCCCATTACTGAGAAGGTAAAAGGAGATCTCAACCATGCCCATGAAGCAAATGATCCATGGCCCCGATCCAGATCGGTCGGAATGCCGTCCAGAGGAGTATGGTCCCGTCTATCTTCGGGCGCCACACCTTAATGAAGGACGACCTCACGGCGCAGCAGGCGGTCCAAGCGGCTAACGTTCGAGGGAGCGCTCAGCTTGGGGTCTAAATGCTTCCAAGCGCGTGTTCACGGATCTGCTCACGAAATATTCCGTACCCAGCCGGACCAAGGGGTATGAAGGGGAGTTTTGGCCCCACATATGTGCCTGGAACGGACCTCTTGGGACGCTCCTGGACGGCCGGTCCCGGACTGTTAATCAACAGTCCTTAGGCGCCGGAGTCTCGGCCGTGGCAACCCCGCCAGTACGTCCCAGGTCGCTGAACCGCGAAAAACGGCACTAAATAACGGGCACCGACTGAACGGTGTACAACTTGCTCTGGCGCCGGAGAAGGGTGACGAGGTAGCGGAGCGGATCAAAGTGCTCGTCAAAGGATCGAGGATCTTGGACGCCGCCAGTATCAGCAGGATCGAGCGCTTGAGGCCGACGATGATCTGGAACCAGCAACAACTTAAGGGGTTAGAGCCCGTGCAGGGTTTGTCGGACATTTGTCGGACCGAACGCGCTCGGACAGGTCCTGAGTAGCCGGACGAACCGGACTTTTTAAGCGGTCTCGACGGCACATTCACGCTAAAAATCCGGACGAAAGTTGTGCCGGCGGACGAATTTGAACTTCTGAAACGATGCGCAGAGGTCTCATAACCCGAAGGTTAAGCCGGCGACAGCGTGGAAGAGGTTCGTATTCTGTAAAGCTGGGCCCACCAATTTCTACGCACATTACGTCCCGATTAATGCACCCCACACAGTGGGGCCGTCGTCATTCCTCCTGGTGGTTGTGATGGCCGTGATCGCTTTCCGGGACATCGAGAGCGGGATTGCGGTCGAAGAACCCTTGGGGCCTAAGCGTGAACCCCGTGTACTCGACCGGCATCACGGGCCAGTCCTCGGGACGGGGAATGTGGCAGACACCGAAGGTGTGCCAGAGCACCACATCCTCATCTACGAGGGGACGATCGCCTGCCGTCCAGGCCGGCAGCCCCTCGCCGCCCCGCCCCTGATTGGGATAGTCCCCCGCGGCGTAGCGCTCAGATTGGTTAAAGCGCGTGACCCAGAGGTGTCTGGTGGCGAAGCGGGCCCGGGCGTGGACGTTCGACTCCGGATCGGCGAGCAGCAGGGGGCTGGCGGCCGGGACGAGCTTGTAGCCGACCGGCTGCCCGAGCCCGTTCAGGACCGAGGAGTTGATGATCTTCCAGTAGCGGCCGACGAACGAGTCGGCGGATCGCTGCGCCCGCTGCTCGCTCTCCAAGAGAGTCTCTTGCAGAACGAAGGCGTTGCCGTGCTGGTTACCGGGGCCCTTGGGCAACGGCGTCGCGTCGACCTCATAGACCCGGTTGGAGGTTCCCTCGATGTCCAGGTCGAGACGCACGTTGAAGAGATGCTCGTGGTAGGGGGCCGCCAACTGGGGCGCAACCAGGGTCCCGTAGGGTGGCTGCTCTCCTGGCGGCACCGCGGATGTCTGAAGAATCCCAGTGAGCTTCACCTCCAGCTGGATGGTGCCGTCGAGATAGAAGTACCAGTAGAAGCCGTACTCGTAGTTGCCGACGGTGGCGATCGCCGAAACCACGAGCCGCCTCGACCGGCGCACCTCCGAGATCTCCGATCGGAAGTCGTCGTGCTTCCACAAGATCCCGTAGTCCTCCTCATGAATGCATATGGCGTTGGGTACGGTGTACGGCTGGCCCCTGTCGTCAGCGAAGACGGCATCGAGGTAGCGGATTTCGCCCAAGCAGTCGCAGTCCGGCCGCAGCGAACCAACCAGCTTGCCCATTCCGTACTCGCCGGCATCGAACGCGTTGCGCCAGTAGAACCAGGGACCTGGGTCTCCGTACGGCACCACCATCTCGGAAAGCGACGCCCGATAGAGGATCGACCGCCAACGACCGGCGTCGTGATACGCGATCCGGTGAAGGAGAAGCCCGTCGCGGGGGTGCAACTGAACGTGGAGGCGCCAGCGCTGCCAGAGCACCTCGTGGCCTCGCACCTCGAAGCTAGGGCCCTCCGGCTGATGGATCGTCAGGGGCCTGAGGCCTTCACGAAGTTTTCCCACGGCGGCGGCGTCGAAGTTGCCGTGTTCCTCCGGCACGGGGACGACGCCAGCGTCGATCACCTCCACCACCTCGCCGGCGTTGAGGTCGACCACGACGACGACGTTTTGGATCGGATGAGCGTAGCCGTTGTCGGTCGGGCTCGATCGAACGTATGCCGCTCCTCGCACCAGTCGACGCCCTTCCTCGCTGTCGATGCCCCAGAAGCCCGCTCCCCAGGGGTCTACCATGACGAGGTCGTGATCGGTGATGCCGCGTCGCCGCAGCGCTTCCCGGAATGCCGGCGACTCCTTGGCGATGCGTTCCAAGGCGAAGATCTCTTCCAGCAACAGCTGCGGCTGCACCCCACGCACAGCCCGCCACTCAGGCACGCGGTTCTCCGACAGAGACACGACCGCCTCCAAGGTCTCACCGGTAGCCTTGTCGAGCATCACCACGAACGCCTCCCGAGACACGGGGTCGCCGGGCCGATGGGCAAGTACCGCCTTCTTCGGCGGCTCGTGCAACCCGATCATGGGGAACAGCGTCGCCTCACTCAGGGGGCGTTCCCGGCGGAGGATCTCCACCGCGCCGACGAGCTCCTCTTCGGACAACGGGTCGAGCGGATCAACACCCGTCGCGGGATCGCCGCGTGTGGAAAAGTCCTCATGCATCTGTCCCTCCTTCTTCTCAGCGTTCCCGCGCTTTGGTCCCACGTCTCACCTCGGGAAGACTGCCTGCTGTCCTGGGGGAAGGTTAGCGCGCGGTATCCCCGGAGGTTAGCCCTGGGCCCTGTGCCGGCGCGGGCGAGATGATCTCCAAGATTTCGGCGCGCTCAGAGCCGGCATTCCAAAAGGTACGGGGTAGCCTCTGAGGTTCCATATGCGGTTAGCAGGAATGACAGTGAAGGATTTCGCCTCGCCGAGGTGGTCCGTATATGGTCCGTCGATAACCGAAAAGTGACGGAAACGGACGCAAAATGATGGGTGGTCCGAACCGAGAACGCGGGCGTTTCTCCGCTGAAATTACGCCAATATCGGGCCAAATTGTGCGTGGAGCTTGATTCAGGAGATTTCCCTCCGGTCGCTTTGACACGGAGGAGGTCTGGAGCGAAGGAAATCGCCATTTTTTACGCACATTTCCGCCTAGTTGCTGGCAAAATCGCCTGAAATCTGGAATTGGTCCGTCTTGGTCCGTCAGGAGGATCTGGCCGATTTGACCGATTTCAGGGCACATTCGAGCTTAGTGGGGGAGTGAGCTCGGTCCCACCTGACCTCTTCTGTATCACGGAGCGGTTCAGAGCAGCATGGTGCAAGGCTTCTTACTCTCGGGCTGGCCCAGAAGTTGGGGTCCCGGAGGTCCGAGTCGGGTCTTTCCGAGAGACATGCAGAGCTTAGGCTGTTGCCGGGTTGAGCCCTCGAGGGAGACCATGCAGTGAGCGAATCCTTAGGTGCCTACAACGATGGTCAACAGGCTGTTGGCGGTAGGGCAGGCGATCGGCTTTCGGGTCAAGACCAGCGGTCCAATGGGGCGGTTAATCGGAATGCTCGCAAGACCCACTGTCCGCAAGGACATCCGTACTCGGGCGATAACCTCTACGTCGACCCCAACGGCAACCGGCGGTGTCAGCAGTGCCGCCGGGACCGGCGAGCCAAAGCGTTAGGCGACGAATCGCTTCGATGGCCTCGAGTTCGCAAGCCTCAACCGGCTCGGGGCATCCACAACCGGCTCAAGACCCATTGTCCCAAAGGGCATCCCTACTTAGGGTCCAACCTGTATGTGGATCCCAAGGGCTTCCGCAGGTGTCTGGAGTGCAAACACGAGGCCCGCCAGCGTGCTCGAGACAACAAGCGTCCAGGCCCGCCCAAGCCGCGCCGGCCTCGGGGGATTCACAACCAGGTCAAGACCCATTGTCCCCGCGGGCATCCCTATTCCGATTCCAACCTTTATGTAGACCCCAAAGGCAACCGGAGATGCCGCGAGTGCAAGCGTCTGGCTCGGAAGGGCAGCTGATTAGGGAGGCGACTCCTAGCTTCTTGCGCTTCCAGCTGCTCGAACAGACTGGTGATCCCCAGAAGGATCAATGAGTTGCCTGCCGGTGTGCTGGCTAACCTTTTCCAGGCGTGCCTGCAGCTGAGGCAGTAAGTTCGCAAGACCGACCAGGCGAGCTCGCCTAGGAATTAGCCGGCGCTGTTGATGAGGCCAACACCTCAGCTTTAACCGGTTTTGAACTCTGCCCATAGAGGCCGGTGATCGGACAAGTAGTAACGAGTGAAGGCCTTGAAGTCCTTCTCGCCCCTGTCCTCCCATAAATCGGCGAACACCGCCCCGTCGAAATCGAATACACCTGACCTGACGAAGTCCTTCTGGGTCTCGCCCGGGAAGAAGGCAACTTGGTCGTAATGGTTGTCGGACGCGATGGCCGAGGCGACCTGAGTCGAGTGCTTGGGAATATGCAGTCCCCGCTTCGTCAAGGCCTCGAACACGCGGTCGCCCGGCTGAGCTTTGGGAAGGTTCAAGTCGCCCAGCACCACAATGTCTTTGGTGAAGGCGTTGCTGCTCCCGCGCCGCAGATCGGTCCACCTGGCTATGGCGTAGGTCTCTAACGTCCGCCGGTCCATCGACGGTTGGTCGTCGCCTCCGAAATATGAGTGGCAGTTGACTAGCGAGAAGACGAACGAACCCCTCGTAAACGTGCATAGATAGGGATTGCGGTCGAAGGCGGTGAATACGTGATCAACTCCGGTCAGCTTGACGTGGCGGAGTTCGCTCGGCGGAAATGCCACTTCTCCGATCTCCTCTGACAGGATCGCCTTCATCGAGTCATAGATAAAGGCCAGCCGCTCGTCATTTCCGGATGAGTCGGAGAAGACCATGCGGTAGCTGCGGGGCAGCTGCGACTGGATCGCCCGGATGCCCTCGATGTTGTCGTGGACCTCCTGCACCGCCACCACGTCGAACCATGAGCAGATCTCGGCGATCAGCCGATAGGCCTTTGGGGTGCGGTCTTGCAGGCCTAAGTTAGCGATGTTCCAGGTCGCTAGGAGCAAGTTATTTTCCCGCTTGTCGGGGATAGCCCTGCCCGGCTTATCCCGCTCATAGTCGCGCAGCGCTTGTAGCTCCTTACCGACATTGATCTGGTAAGAGAACCTAGGTTTTGGGAACGGAGGCATCAATCAGGCTCCTTTTGAGAAGCCGGCTAATCGGTGCTCCTTAGCCCACAGCCGGCTTGAGGGACGGCTTTCCAGTCCGGCCGGAACACGTCCTTTCCCTGTTCGTGACCCGTCATGCGCTCGTCCAAGAATTATCAACTTCCAACGAGCCAGGTTCCATCGGCTTGACGATGAAACACGTCGAAGCTTATATCGGCGACAGCGATTCAGCTGCGGCCCCTGGTTACCTAAGTTTCTTGTGGCCGGTTAGTTAAGACCTTTAGTACGGTCAATGGTTCACCAGCGACCTAACCCACTATGGGCATGGGCACTCACCCCGTCGACGGGGATCTCTAGGTTCGAGCTAGGGCCGTCAACCGGACCCTGGCCTTGTCTCCTAGGAAACCCGCGGATACCGGCACTTCGACATGCGCCACCCATGACGTTGGGTCTTCAGGTTGCTCATCCTTCAGCGGCTGTCCGGTCGGTGCATATTTCTCCAGAGTGTCCTTAATCTTAGTGAAGATCTCCTTTTCCTGATGTAGTGAGATGATCCGCAGGTGGAACACGAAGCGCATTGGCTTTTTCGGGTCGGAGGCCTGCTTCTTCCACAAGAACGTGGTCACCAGCGGACTGGACGGTCCGCAGAAGTCTCCTCCTCACTGGGCCGGATCTTTCTTGTCAGGGTCATTCTCCTCCGATTGCACCGGGCAGCAATGGGAAGCCAGACGCTCTGCCATCACAACTGGCAAGCCACGCACGGACATCCGCACCTCCGCCTGCCAGACGACGTCGTCCTTCGGACTAAGAACCTTGGAGGGTGGTCAACCAGGTCGGCAGTTACCTTCACGTCCCCGAACATGACGACCGAACCCGCTACCTCGAAGCTAAAGCACCCAAGAACTACGCGGGAACCTGCCCAATCACCAAGGCCTGGGGCAAGCACTTCGTTGCCCTGGCGATACGACCGCAACGACCATCTGTTGGACGCCTGTTGCGTGTGGGCCTTCTCCAGCCTCACCAAATCACTTGAGGCCGGTCCTATTACGACCCTCTTCGGGCTTGTGGAAAGACCAACAACCAGGCGCTTAGACAATTGGCTAACCCCATGGGTTGGGATCCTGCACGGGTGCCTTCGACAGGGTCAGATGTATCCAGAGGACATTGCGTGGCCTGCGCAGAAGACGAGGCCGCCTGACAGTTAAGGCGTGGGATATCTAGTCCAACCGTAACGGCTCGGCCAGCGATTAATGGCACGAAAATAGAAGGAATTTTCCTTGGTCGAGGGCTGAGGCAGCTCACACGAGCCGGGCTTCACAACCGCCCTGCGCAATGGAAGACTTGCGCAGGAAGAACAGGTCACCGAGGGAGTTTACATTTGACTCAGCTGAGGCTTGCGTTGGCGATGCGGGGCGGCGTTAGCCTTGCGGTTTGGATGGGCGGGGCGTGTGCCGAGATAGAAGCGTTGCGAAGGGCGCGGCCCACCGAAGAGCAGGAGCCGCTTGATCGAAAGCCCGCTGATGCAGTTTGGGTTGGCCCTGCCGTTGCGGCGGGCGAGTTCTGGGGGCCGCTACTAGAAGTTGCCCATTTCAATCAGGTCCAAGTGGACGTGCTCGCTGGCACGAGTGCGGGTGGGCTGAACAGCGTTCTGCTCGCAACCTCGCTAAAATACGGCGTCGAGTTCGGCGCCTACCGTGAGCTCTGGCTTGAGCTCGCCGACCTGCGCCAACTACTCCGTGGAACCAATGAGCGCGACCCTCAATCCCTATTGCGCGGGGACGAGCACTTTCTGAAGACGCTTACGACCGCGCTGAGAGAACAACTCTCGGATCGGTCCCCAAACAACAGCTACCTCGACGTTTCCCTCACGGCCACCGTCCTTGACCCCATGGGTGTGCAGTCGATCGACGACCTCGGAACACCAGTGCTTGAGCCGTCGCATCGAGCCAACTTTAGGTTCCGGTCCAACTACGGCACGACTGACTTCGTCAAAGCGGCCGTCTCTTCCGCCGAGGCCGTTTCTAAACAACAGTCAGAACTCAACTCCGGTATCGCTGAGAAATTAGCGCTGGCCTCGCGTTCTACATCGTCATTTCCGGGTGCCTTCGAGCCAGCGCTTATCAAGATTCAGCGTCCAGCGGATGTTGACCAGTCCGCTCAACTCGGGAAACGTTCGGGGCCCGAGCAAGGGGCGACAAACCTATTCGGACAATTCAGCGACGCCCGCCGGACGGAATACCGGGTTATCGACGGAGGCGTCCTGGACAACATCCCAGTTGGCCGTGCGATCCATGCAGTGGCTGGCTCCCCCGCCAGCTCGGCGACTCACCGCTACCTCCTCTACCTAGACCCCAGCCCTCGCACGGCTGGCTACGCAGAAAAGGCGGAGACGGACTTCATTGCGACGCTCTCAGGTGCCAGTGGCGCAAGGGGCACTGCGGAGTCGGTGCTCGATGATTTGGCGGAGCTCCGTCGGCACAACGATATGGCGCAGCGTTATCGGGCCATGCAACGGATGATCAGCGCAACGCTGCCACCGCAACTAACCCTGTCAGAGGAGGTCATCGCCGCGGCGAATGAGCAACGAGCAACGCTTACAGCTAGACGGATCCGCGCATTGCTTGAGGATCCCGTATCCGCATTGGGCGAGGACCCTTTCGTCGACACGCTACAAACCACGCCGCTCCTGGCGTCTCGAGGACGTGGTGCGCCGAACGCTCAGACGCCATTCGCCATGCGGCTAAGTCAGGATGAGCTCGACGGATTCGAGGAAGAACTCAGAATACGGCTTAAGGAGAGGTTGCCCGCAACACTCGGCAAGCCTCGGGAAGCGGCTGCACTCCTTGGACCTCAAACTCTAACCAGAACAGCCCTCGCGCTACTCGAAGTCGCACACGATGACGAGCTCCGGGGGACCGAACGAGGAATTTTCAAGAAGCGTCTCTACGACGTGCACGTCACCGCCTCGCTGCTTGCCCACATTGCTGAGCTCTTTTGGCCGGTACACGCCTCCTCCTCCCCGCCGCCTGGGAAAGACGGGTGGACATCGTGGATCATGGCGGCTCTCCACGAGCAACACGAGCTGCTCCAGCAAATGGGCGAGCTTACGCCCGAGCCTCAGGATAAATGGGCGTCATACAAGTGGCTTTATAAAGAGGTCGTTCGCTGTCGCGGACTCAGCCAGCGGCTGGTGAATCCTAGAAATGCCCTCCAGGCGCTGTTGTGGGATGAGCTAGTGGCGGTAGGTAGGATGCTGGGTAAGGAAGCGGTGAGTGACTCTGCGGCACCACTGCGACCAAAATTGGAGGCCGTCGCCTCGTCCAGATTTTCGTCTCCGAAGGTTGGACGCGTGCTAATCGCCTATGAGATGGCGACGCAACCGTTGCAGACCATAAGCCCACGTCCGCCACTTCCGATGAACTTCATGCGCGTGTCGAGCGCGCAGCGTAGCCCCGCCGCTGACGGGTTTTTCGGTAGCCGGTTAACGCAGGAGTCCAAGCTGGCTGGCAATGACGTGATGAACTTCGCAGCCTTCTACAAACGCTCTTGGCGGGCCAACGACTGGATGTGGGGGCGACTTGATGCTGCTGCAGCGCTCGTCAGTCTGCTCCTGCGCCCCGGGATCATGCGCGAACACTGGGGGAGTGCGGACATCGAGACCCTCCTCGGACATTTCAAGGCCGCCGTCACAACCATCGGAAACGGTTCGCCCTTCATGGACCAGCACATTGACACCGACGCTTGGGCCAAGGAACTTGAAAGGTTGTGGGCAAGCAACTTGGTGGGGATCCGAAAAGAACTTACGGAGCTTCTGGGACCGCGTGGCTCGACTCAGCGTCTCGATAAACTTTTGGCGACGCTCATGGAGCGGCGCCAGCTGGAGCTTCTCTGTGGGGAGCTACCCTCCGTAATCCGAGCCGCAGCCGCTGACCAACTTGGAGTTGCCAATGCTGCACTTGCAGAGGCGACCCGGAGGGAATCCCTGATCGTCCCAACCACTCTTTCGGGGGTCAATGCGGAACAACATGTTGCCACGCCTGGGAAGCTGCGGTCGCTATGCCGCAACGACTATCGGGTGGGTTCCGAGAGGCTCAAGGATGACATTGGGCGAGCCGACTTCACGGAACTGATGGCGCATTTGCTCGTCGTCGCGTGGAAAGCCGTCCGTGCTTCAGTTCAGATTCCCGCATTTCTCCGCCCAGTCGGGATTGCGCTTAACGCGATTCGCGCGGCGGCGGTGGGAGTTGTACGGGCCCCACGATGGGCGCTCGTGGGCTTACCGCTGGGCGTAGTACTGTTTCTGTGGGTGGCCATCGACGGACGATCCGTCTTCGGGGTCCTCGATCGAACGACGGCGATCGCTGCGCTCGTCGGAATCTTTATCACCGTCGGCTTGCCCGTGATGCAGTCGTCACGGCTACGGCTCGTAGCGACGGTCGCGATGCTTGCAGCTGGGGGAACATTGGGTTTACACCTTTGGGAACGGCAAGGGCTGCTGGCCGAAGAGTTCCGCGGCGTTAATTTATTCGAAGGCAAAGAGATCGTGCCGGTCGAAGCCCTATGGTGGTCAGCGGCTGGGATTACCGGGGGAGCCGCTGCACTAGCAGCATATAGAGGGATGGCGTTGTTGTCCGCCCGTCGCCGCCTCGGCTTATCGGAGGCCAGGAACTCGAATGAAACACCTTCACATTTAGGGACGCCATTGTTCATTGCCGCAACCACAGGAGTACTGCTGCTCCTCAGCTGGCGCTCCGATGCTGTAAAGAGTTGGATCAACAACCTCGCCTTCGAGGCCGTATTGGTAGCTTCCCTAGTTGCCGTAGTCACAGCGTCACTCGCCGTGTCCGTAGCTCTTTATGTTGCGTGGCGCCTCCACCGCTCTACGTATGTCTCCGTACTGGTCGGGACATTCATGTTTGTAGCGGTTATGCGCTGGCCGCTGAAACTGCCCGAACTAGCCACCCTAGTTGCAGTGGCAATTGCATCCATTGTCCTACCAGTCCTGCAATCACGACGACAGCCTCAGCGCTAAGCAATTGAAGGCATGTGCGCCCTGCGGAGGTAACCATTTGTGGTCGTAGAGGCAGTTACGAGCCAGATCTTGGGGCGGCGTCATAAGTAACCACCCTGGGGTGCACTAATCCGTACCTTTCATGCCGCCGCTTTCAATCGAGCCCGTAGGGTTCAAGAATTCAGCCGTCATGCTGCGACGTCCTCGAGGGAGTACTCGTGGAGCAATCCGCCGAGACGATGCCGGCGCCCGGACAGTTTCGTATCGATTTGTGAACGGTCGTCGGGACGCTCCCGGGTTAGGGCCGCCGAAGGCCGAGGCTCCGGTGCGGCCGCTGATGGTTGTAATGGTCGATGAACTCCTAAAGCACGCGCACCAGGTGTCGGCGTTCCCAGATCAGGATCCAGTCCAAGCACTCATTCCTAACCGTCCTGATCCATCGCTGCGTAGGCGTTGGCGTTGGGAGCTTTGGAACGGGGTCCGGATGACTTTGGTTCTCACCGCGGAAAAGACTTCATCGAAAAGGCGAGAGAACTTCTTGTCGCGGTAATGAATCAGGTACCGAAACCGGAGATTGTCCTCTCCGGCGGCCATCGAGAACTCCCGAGCTTGCTAGGCAATCCAAGCGCCGTTGGGGCGATCGGTGACGCCGCCGAGGAGGACTCGCCGGGAAGCGAGTTGGATGAAGAACAACACGTACAGCGGCTTTAGCCGCAGCCTCTCCACCGTAAAGAAGTCGCAGGCTACGATCCCTGAGGCCTGCGCTTCGAGGAATTGGCGCCAGCTCAATGATGCGCTACGTGAGCCGGGCCGAGACCATGCCGATGAGAATGGTGCGGATGCTGGTGGCCGAAACTCGGTACCGAAGCTTGGCGAGCTCTCCTTGGATCCGGCGGTATCGCCACCTCGGATTCTCTCGAGCCAGGAAAGGATGAGTTCGACGATTTCTTATCCAACGGGGGCGCCCGGCGTGACCCTGCGAACAGGTCCATTTCCTCGCCACGATCCGCCGGTGACAACGCATGATGGTCTGTGGAGTGACGAGGTAGACGTGCCAAAGCCGGCGGGGGAGCAGGGAGCTCAGGGCGGAGAGCACCGGTCGGTCGGGCTGACAGAACTTCGGTCGTTTGACCTGTCGGCTGAGGATCGCAAGTTGGTGTCGCAGGATCGCTATCTCAACGTCCTTGGTCGTCTCATTTCGCAGACGGCCGAGAAGGATTCGCAGAAGCGCGCATCATCATGTAAAGAAATGAAAGGGCCATGCTGGCGATTATCGCTGTCAACCCAATTTTTGAACCCTACGGGGCGCCGGGATTGCGGACATGTTCACCGAGGCCTTTCGGGAAGGTCGACTCACTTATCGCCCGGAGGGCTACAGGCTCACCGGCGGCCACGAGTCCCAGGGCCGGAGCATCACAAGGTTGGTCTCGTCTCCCGGCTCCAAGGTCTCCTCGGCAGTGGGCGGCTGAAGTTTTCCTCCGGGCTTAAGTTCCGGAGGAGCTTCAAGACGAGCTAATGCAATTCCGGGACAAAGGTGAAGTGGTCCCGCCATTCCACCTTCGAGGCCCGCTCGGGAGCCCACGACGACCTCGTGATCGCGCTTGGTCTCTCGGTCTGGCGGAGCCATACCCGATCCGATCCGAGGCTTCTCGTCGACGATCCCCGTCGCCGGGTCGAGTGGCGGGACGGGTTTGACGCGGGACCCTCTCCGAGGCAAGAGGGGTTTTAGCTCTAAATCGGCCGCTAGTCGCACGAATAGACTTAAGCTCGCGAAAGGTGGTATTGCCAGGAGCTAACAGTGTTCGGTATTGGATGAACAGTACTTCCGCCGAGGACCACCCGTTCCGAAACCTCTTTAATTGGTTAAAGGACCGACTTTGGCAGATATCCATACTACTCGGGGGCCTGGGGATTGCCATAATCCCCTCTCCATTCGCACAGGAAGGAGACTGGAGGCGAGATTTGTCATGGGCAGTCTCCATAATCGCTCTGTGCCTCGGCACGTTTGGTTCTTGGAGAGCTGTCCCCAGGTTAGGAAGACTCAAAGCGCAACTTCTCGAATCGGAGAACCGCGCAGCGGAGTTGAATAGGGAACTACAACAGGAGAAGGCTGACTATATCGATGCCTTTCAAAGCAACTTGGCTGCGTTCGCTAGTCACACCTTGGGATTTACGGACCGTGATCGGATCAGCGTCTTCCGCCACTATGACGCTCCGAAAGGCGGTGTATTTGTGAGGATCGGCCGGTTCTCGATGAATCACGAATACAACAAGCCAGGGAGAAGTGTTTACCCAGACGTCGGAGGCTGTCTCGGGCTAGCCTGGAAAGACGGGACATGCTTCATTCCCGCTCTCTCTGATCCCGAGACGGACCATCGGCAATGGGTGCAAGACATGCTGCGTTATGGGATCCCAGAGCAGGTTTCTAGCACCCTGACGATGAAAAGTCGATCCTATTTCGGGATTGCAATTGCCGACCCAAAGGGCACCGCGCGCATAGCGGTATTGCTTTACGAAAGCATCGATCCGAATCGTTTTGATCCGGAGGCCCTGACGCACTATAGCGAGTTCCAGGGCAAGACCATCGCTCAATTCATTGAATCGAAGAAGTTGGAAGAGCCGAACCCCATCGAGATAGCTAAGGAGGGATGGTAAATGGCTTCTCTTCGCGATGTCATGGTTTACCTTGCGTTGCATTACCCACACCCCCATGAGCTTTCAAACGGCAGGCTTACCAAGATGGTCTACTTGGGAGACTGGAAGTCGGCAGTTCAACGAGGCTCTCAACTAACCCCCGTGCACTGGTACTTCGACCACTTCGGCCCCTATGTCCACGACATCATTGAGACCGCCAACGCGGATCCAGTTTTCGAGGTCTCGCCAACACTGAACGCCTACGGCGACACAAAGAGGCTAATTAGCGTGCGGCCAGATGCACGCCACGAAGCGCTCACTAAAGAAGATGAGGACATTCTGGACTTCGTCATTTCAAACACTTCGGCGAGGTATTGGAAAGAGTTCATTCAGCTTGTGTACTCCACCTACCCGATCATGTCGCAGCCCAAATACTCCTGGTTGGACCTTGGCACTTTGGCGAGTCGGTATCGGGAGGAGCGAGAGACCTACCTCTCTTCGACCTGAGCGCCGTCCTTGCCTATTGATTCAGGTAGACGGACAATAAGCAGGCGCCGGGGACACTGAGATCCGGTTAGCACGCTGAGTTCAGGGTCGGATTCCTTAGAGTAGGTGTCCGGCCCTTCTCATTAGTTGTGGCGCAACGATCCTAGCTTCAAGACGCCGTCCGGCTGGGCTACTCCGACTCCGTGCTCTGTGGAAGCTTAAGGCGAGCCCGGACCTGGAAGCGGCCAATGCGGAGCGAATCCCGCGGGCTATGGCGGTGGAGCCTCGACCACAGTCCCGTTACGAGCGCTCGCGCCGAGCCTGGCGATAAGCAGCCGGTCCCGCGGCCACGCGACGGCAACGGATCGGTACGACACCACCTGGTCCCAGGTCAACGTTCTCCAGGGTTTCGACGATCTCCCGGGACCCGGTCCATAGCACGACGCTCGTCGTCTAATTGCGGGCCGGAGCCCACAAGGAACGCCTATCGGCGTAGCCTCAAGAGCCCAATCGCCCCATTGCCACTTCGTCACGGTCTCGCGCCGGTCCAGTTCCTGGCGGCTTTTGTCCTGGCGTCGAGAGGATAACCTCCGCTTTCCCAGGCTGCTCGATCGGACCGGCCAATTAATGACGGTGACGAACTTGTGTGGCGGAGGGGCTCTTCTTCAGTGGTCACTTCATCGCCTGTGGGGTGCCAAAACCCAGATTTCCCATGTTAGGCAGCCCTCTCGTACTCGTGAATCAGCCCGCCGAGGATGTCGCGGCGTTCGAGTCGAACCGCACCTCGACGCTCCGCTGGGTCGCCACGTGACTCGGCGTCTTCAGGTCGAGTCCCCGATGAGGCCGCGCTCGGGCATAATGCTTAACGTAATCCCGTAAGACCCGTTCAAGGTGGCGACGGCTGCGGATCAGAATCCAGTCCAGGCATTCGCTTCGAACGGTCAGAACCCATCGCTCCGCGAACGCGTTCGCTTGAGGCGCCCGATGCGGTGTTCGGATGATCTCCATGCCCTCACACTCGAATACCTCATCGAAGGAGCCGCAGAACTTGGAATCTCGGTCGTTGGATGAGAAATCGTGGAGGAGACGAACCGTTCTCCCGAGCGATGAACACGTTTTTTGCCTGTTGGGTCACCCACACTGAATCGGGGTGGGGGGTTACCCCGGTCAGGTGAATCTTGCGGGTAGAAAGCTCGATGAAGAACAAGACGTACAGGGTCTTCAAGACCGTCTCAACAGTGAAGAAGTCACGAGCGATGATCCCCTGCGCCTGCGCCCGCAAGAACTCCGACCACCTGGGTCCCTCACGCCGTGGAGCCGGCTCCAGTCCGTGCGCCTTAAGAACCCGCCGAACGGTGCCGGTCCCCACCCGGATGCCGAGCTTGCGTAGCTCACCTTGAATTCTCAGGTATCCCCAACGCGGATTCTCCCGGGCTAAGGCGCAAGTGGACGTATCGCAAGACGGGCAACCCGGGCCGGCCGCCGATTGGTTCTTCTGTCGTCGCAGCGATCCTCCGCTTTAATCAGTTCACGGTGCCAGCGCAGCAAGGTCTGCGGAGTCACGCAGAAGCTCGCCCAACGCTTTCTGGAAAGCAATCGGCTGGCCGCTGCCATAAACAATCGGTGCCAATGTCGCAACTCAGGACGAGCGACTGCCGGCGCATAACGCGCATCTGATGGCGAAGAACGACGATCTCCAGGTCCCTCGAGTCCTGATCGGAGCGAGGCAGGAGCCTAAGGAAGGCGCGCAATAACAGGTAGGCGATCGAGAGGAACATGGCCCGGATGCTATTCACGCCACCCAGAGCCGGCAAATCCCAGTTTTGGCATCCCACGGGATTCGCAAAAGCGCTCGCGTCATTAGATACAGAAATCAAAGGGCCATGTCGGCGATCATCGGTCGCGATCGAGTTTTTGAACCCTACGCGCCTGTATCTAGCAAGCAAAACTGGGAACGACTTGAGTAAAGTGGTATGGCCGAAGAACTGGGCGACTTAAGAGTTAAGGAACAGAGGCTCGCTCATGACGGTTCCCAACTTTGCCAAACGGTTGGCGGCGACGACCCTCCTCTTATCGGCATTGATTCTCTCGATATTAGATCCGGTTGTAGCAGCGTTTGCGGTGGCAGGCCTCTTCATCGGTCCTGGTATACGCAAATCACGAACTTCGATTCATAAATTGAGAGCCCGCCAACCTTGGCGGGTTAAAGGGATTATCACCGGCTCAGCCTTACTGTTATTGGTAGGCACCGCTCTTCTTATCTCCCGCACCCAGCGGGGAATCGAGAACAACTCGGGACCAACAGAGGAGCCATGGTACATAACCGTTGAATATATGGGGCGTCCTCACGGGGAACGATACACGGGCTCCATGGAGGATGCGTCATGTGATGTTTGTATCTGCCGAAAACCTTGAAACCATGCGAATGGCTTTGGTGGCGTCGCATAATGCAGATCCGAGTAGTGCAACGCCGGAACGAGTCTTGGCCGAATCCGTATCGGTAGGCGGATGGAAAGTGGAAAGAGTGGATGACGGTCTGCGGCTTAGGAGCGAGTCGGCTTGGGAGCCTACACAGGGAAACTGGCCACTAGTTAGACGTAATGAAGTCTATATTCCAACTTTGGAAATCGACTCAGATTCGTTGGGAAAGTTTCAGGAGTCCCCGCACTTAGTGTTAGAGCCGAAGGATGGCTCAGTCCTGACCGTAACTTCTCCTCGCTTTCATATCGTCGATACGACACCTCCTTCAGAACCTGTAACTCTGAGAGACGGGGAGATACGCAAGGTTTTACTTGATAAGAACCTTGAGGAAGGACTTGTCATCGAAATCTACACTGCACATCCGGTGCTACACAGCCCGCCTACCGCCGCGCTTGCAAACATTTCGATGTGGACGCCGTTGAAGTATCTGTTCAGCCTAGCGTTCTGGTGGGGGGACGACCAAATTAAGTCGAGAATAAAGAGGATTATTGCGGGCACATCTTCTAGAAAGCGCTCCGAGAAACAGCCGCTTAGTCGACGCCGCGGAAACTGACTGCAAGGATTCACAGAAAGGGTTCCAGAAGCATGATGTCCACGACGGGGTTCGGCGTCAATCACGGTGCGAATACCGTTGGTTCGAAAACTGGCCTGTGGGGTGCCAAACAGGGTGTGGGGGTGCCAAAACTTGATTTTTGCCGTTACGCCGCTCTTCGGTACTCGTGAATCAACCCCCCAATATGTCGTGCCGAACATCGGGACGGCTTGGTGAGGCGCCGTTGGAGTTAGAAGTGCATGAGGCGTTCGCAGTTCCAGCCCGCAGTGAGGCCTTTGCTGGTTGTAATCCTCGATGTAGCTACGAAGAACCCCCCTCCAGGTGGCGCCTACCCCGGATGAGAATCCAGTCAAGGCACTCCCTGCGAGCAGTGAGAGGGATCCAAGCGCTCCGCGAAAGCATTGGCTTTAGTCGCCTGTACCGGCGTTCTTATGATCCTGGTGCCTTGTGCTTCAAAGACATCGTTGAAGGCACGAGAGAACTTGGAATCCCCGATCGTGAATCAGAAGGCTCAATTGGGGCGAACCAACAGGCGCCGCGATCGCAGGTTTCTTGCTTGTTGTGATCCGAGCCGAATCGGGGCTGGCGCTGACGCCACCCAGATGGACTCGCCTGCTTGCGAGCTCGATGAAGACAAGGACCTACAACGTCTTCAGCCGAACAGTTTCAACCGTGAAGAAGTCGCAGGCCAAGATTCCGTTGGTCTGGGATCGAAGGAACTGAGACCAGCTCGGTCCGTTGCGACGAGGGCCGGCCCGATCCCATTCGCTCGAGAACCCTTCGGACGGTACCCAACCTTGACGTCGAGCTTCTACCGCTTACCCTGGATCCTGACGTAACCCCAGCGAGGATTCTCCCGGCCACCGCACAATCAGTGCAACGGTCTCCTCGAGGATTGCCGGCCTTCCTTGCTTTCTGTTCCTTAATATCTCCACTTGCGCTTGACCAGCTGCCGATGCCAGCGGAGCACAGTGTGCGGGGGTGACCATGAACGACCCAGCGTTCCCTCGGCAGGATCGGGCTGAGCGCGGCGAGAAAAAGTCGGTCAGTTGGTCGCACATGGGGCCGACCGACCTGGCGGCGCAGGATATTCAACTGGTGACGCAAGACGATGATTTCGAGACCGTCGAGTTCTGATTGGGGTCGGCGAGGAGCCGAAGAAGCAAGTACAGGATCGATAGGAACATGGGCTGCGATGCTGATCGGAACCGATTGAACGGCAAAACCGACTTCTGGCACCCCTCAGGTTGAGTCGATCATGCGCAACTAGGGATACGGAATAGGTGCTGTTCTTGCCCATTTTCGGCGATTAGCCCGACCAGTGGTCAAGTCGGCCCGCGTCAACCTGGTCCGTATCTGGTCCGTCAGTCGCCGAAAAACGATGCGAACCAATACGAAATCATGAATAGCTCGAAATCCTGATTCGGGCGATTTCACGTACAGATTGGCCCTACAGCGGCTTAATGTACGTAAGATTTGACTTGAGGAGTCTGCGCCCGGTCGCTTTGACACGGAGGAGGTCTGGAGCGAAGAAAATCGCCATTTCTACGCACATTTCCGCCTAATTGCTGCATCAAAAATCGCCTGAAAACTGGACTTGGTCCGTCTTGGTCCGTCAGGCAGTTCCTGGCCGATTTCGCTTCATTTCAGCTCTGCCGTGAAGCGGAGCGGCATCGGCCTGACCTCTTCTGTGTCGCGGATTTGTTCGGATCCGATAGCTCGGTGTGGCCAGGCTCGTGATGAACGGCTGTGCTCAGCGTAGCGGGGGGCAGAGCGGGAAGCACTTTAACCCGAGCTTTCATTTAACCGGCAAGAGCGTCAGAGTCGACAGTCTTCGATCGAGGCTTGGAGAACCGACGCGTGGCTCGTCCGCCCTGACCGTCGATACGTCAGGCAGCGGCACAAGTGCTCCTCGAATGACCAAACACCGCTCTCACATGCGGGCCTGATGGGCTCGAAGGTCGCTTTGAACGTCCTTATGTCCCGCAATCCCCTTTCTCAGAGCAAAGATGCGCTCGGCATTGGCGGCGTCGGGTATGTCGACCTCATGCATCTTCGGATTGGGCGAATTCATCGCCATCGATAAAGAGACTCCTCGGTCGCTGCCCCTTCTAATCGGCTAAACCAATCCAGCCGGCCCTCCGTCGCCGTCGGCGTGAGCTCATCCCGTGTCGGCATCGAGACCTTCCTCTCCCGTCGCTTATGGAGAGACCTTCCTCCCGTGGCTTATGGAGACCTTCCTCCCGTCTTTATGGAGAAAACCTTCCTCTCCCGTACTTATGGACATTTGCAATCGGCTCTGAAATGCTGCCTGCTGCGGGGAGAAAATACTAGCGGGCTTGCCCCCGTCCTGAAGAGCCGACCGTCCGTCTCGGCTCAACATGATTGCTGGAGCTCGCGCACCGGCCGCTGCTGGAGTTGGACATGAGTCCGACGGTCGCAATGGATGGGAGGGTGGTTTCGCTCTTGAGGCGAGACGACCTGCTCGTCCTCGACTTCGCATTGGTAAACCTCTCGAAGACTGCCGCAGAGACCGGAGGGGAGGAGGTCCTGATCCCGACGGACTCCTCGACGCCGGCCTTCATCGAGGTTTCGTTCCCGCCCCAGGCGGTTCTCGAGGAGATCCTCCCGAGGGACGGTACTCCTCTCCCCATGGGTCTGAGCGCGCGCTTTTCGGGACGAACTCGGCTGGGTTTCGAGGTCCCGCTAGGGGCGGCCGTCCCCTTCACTCCGTCAGGTCTCTTGTCGTGGGCCGGCTTTCTCGGTTCACCAGATCGAACGCTCATCGAATGCGTGTGGGACCTCGTCTTCCGGGAGCTACCAAGCGATGCTCGGTGGTCGCATTCTTCGACGGAGGTAACGCCCGAGGGGGTAAACGAGCTCTGGCAAACGACCCTGGTAGCCAGGCAGGGCGAGGGCCGCCGAGCAAAACGCAAGCCGCTGCTTGGCGGAGCTCGGTCTGCAGGATTTTCGCCATCATTTCGAACCTCGTTGGAGGTCGATCAACGGCGGCGGATTGCGGTTGCTGTTGAGGCACGACCCCTGGTCGCTCACGAACTCACGTTCAGCTCCCGGGGCGCCACGGTGGATCTTATCGGAGATTGGACCGACATCCCGGAGCTCAGCCTGACTATGTACCGTCACAGCTCCACCCTTGGCCGCGAAGCGCGAGTTGCCACCGTCGAACAGGGTTACCTGCTCCCTTTCGGCTTTCCCGCCCAGCTCGATTCGTACACAGAGCGCCAACTGCGGGGGGGCCAAGCGACACTGGTCCAAACGGTCGTCCTTACGGTGCACGTCGCGGAAATCAGCTACGAGGGGGCGATAGGTTTGCCGTTTGAGGGCCGGGAGTTTCCCTTTCGCGTTGTTCGCCTTGACGATCCTCTAGTAACCAGCGTGACGAAAAGTGCGCTCGCCGGGGGAATTTCCTGGTTGGACACTACGGCAGGGAGCCACCTGGGATTCAGACTCACCGCCGAAGATTTCGAAGGTCACCTCATCTCCTTCAGTGCCCCCGCGGCGTTCGTTCCCCGGGATCAGGCGTTCGGCGGAGAGGTATTGAGGACTGCAGTTGAAGGCTACGACGCTCAGTGCAAGACAATCCCCCTCCCAGTCGCCGGGCAGGTGGCTCTAGCGCCTCCCGGCCTGGACCCAACTGCCGTTCACGGAACGTCCGTCGTCGACGTCGAGGCACTCTACATAGGCGGTGCAGTGGCGAACGCCGACCCCTCCATCCTGGCGGCGCAGAGGCAGCTCGGCTCCTTCCCCAAACTAGCGGGCGTCGATGCGAGGATCCCGGCCCTGGAGGCATTCACTAGAGGCGCCACGTCGCGCGCAAGAACTAACACGCTAGAAAGGGTCCGCGGCCGGGCAGCAAGGTTGGACCTAGATCGCCAGTACGTTGAGTCAGGTCTCGGAGCTTCTCGAGGCGTTTACTCGAAACTCGCTCAGGCGGTGGACTTTGTCCCCCCAGTTACAAGTAGCGGCAGCTTGGCGGCCCTGTCTTTCCCCACTTCCGGACTGTCTCGAGATTCAGGTCTGGTGGGGGGGGATCTCGAGGCTTTCAAGAGCGCCGGGTTTGACCCGCAGAGCTTCTTCCCGATAGAGACCCCGGAATTGCTGCCCATATTGCTGGGGGTGGTGGAGCTCGACAAGCTGGTCGAACCAACCCCCGACGTCGGGGGGGCCGGCGCCCCCCAGGTGCTCGTCGAGACACTCTTTCGGGAGGAACAAGGCCGCCTCCCCATTGCCGTACAAGCCAAGCTAGCGTGGCGTCCGAGGCTGAAGGTCGGCTTCCACGGCCCGGGCGACCTCTTGGAGACCACCGCCAACACGACGCTGGATCTGCGCAGCACCCACGTGGCCCGCTTCGACGGCCGTCCTCCGACATCGGAAGTTGCGGGCGAGCTAAGGTCGTTCAGTTTGACCTTCTGTAATGGATTGCTCGTCGTTCCCTTCGAGAGGCTCGGCTTCGTCTCGCACTCCGGGGGCACCCCCTCCCTCGACGTCAAGGTAGGCACGGTGGGTTTCGGCGGTGACCTGCGTTTCCTCAACAGCCTAAGCAAATTTTTGTCACCGCCGGAAAATGGACCTCGTGTGGCGGTGACCGCAGCGGCAATCGAGGCAAGCCATACGATTGCTGTGCCCGACGTGTCGATGGGGGTCTTCTTACTGCAAAATCTCGCGGTGTCGGCCTCGTTGTCGTTGCCGCTGGACCGGCGCCCGGTTCGAATGCGCTTCGCCGTGTCGAAACGAGACGACCCCTTCCTCGTCACCATCTCGTTGTTCGGTGGCGGAGGGTTCATCGACCTCGAGCTCGAGCTTGAGGAGATCGTTCGGCTGGAGGCCGGAATCGCCTTTGGCGCGGCCGCCTCACTCGATCTGAAAGTAGCTAGTGCGTCGGTGATCGTGACGGCCGAAATCCACTTTCTACTAGAGGCAGGTCGACCCAAGCTTGACGGGTTCTTCCGGGCCGTGGGCGAACTGGACGTGCTCGGCATCGTCAACGTATCGGTCGAGATCTATCTGGGCTTGGCCTTGAGCCCGCCGCCCACGAAGGAGGTTACGGGCTACGCGATGTTCAGCGTTCGAATCAGGGTCGCCTTCTTCTCGAAGTCACTGACTCTTTCGGCGGAAAGGAAATTCAGCGCAGGTAGTGATCCCACGTTCGACGTCGCCTTCGCATCCCCGGAACCGTGGCTCGAGCGCTGCGCAGCCTTTGCCAGCATGAGCGGGCCATGATGAAGCAGACCATCGTTTGGAGTGTTCTTCCCGATCCCGCCAAGCGGCTTACAAGCGACCGAGTCGCCCATCTAGCTCTGGTTGTGAGTCCGCGATTAAGCGTCGACGAGGATCCTATGGGGCTAACCCTGGCCACCTTGGGCGACTTCCCGGACATGGCGGATTGGCCGAGCACGCGGCTCGACCTTCGCGTAGAAGTTGTCGGACCGTCTAGAACAGCTTTGCTTCCGGCAACCTTTCTCGACGAACCGCCCGCACTGGAGCTGTGGGGGGCCGTATTTCCCCCGTCGCTGTCGGTCGCACCGTTCTCGTCCGAGACCGCAACTGAGAACCGCCGCATCCTGAGTTACCCAGCGGCACAGTTTCATGCGGCGGTGAAGGAGGAGTATGGCGTTTCCGTCGAGTCGATTGACAATGTTGTTGCTGAACTACAGCCGGGGGGATTGTCCGGGTCCTGGGGCCGAGTGGACCGGCTCATTCGCAACTTCGCTGCTTCCCGTCCAAACCGAGCCGGCTCAGAGAGGGCCTCGATTAATTCCATGCACGACCCGCTCGACACGGACCTGACCGGGTCGATCAGGCTCTCCGAGTTTCATCGAACCACCGGCGAGGATCGACGTCTCGATAGATCGCGGGCGGAGCGAGTCCGCCGCGGGGTATCGACTGAACGAGAGTTCCATCGCGTGGTCGCGGCATTAGCGGACCACCCGGAAATGCTCAAAAGACTCGGCTTGGTGCGGCGTGCAGGAGTTGTTTTGCCCGACGGGCTCACTGGATCGTTCACGATTCGCGCGATCCCGTCGCACGGTCGTAGCTTTTCCGACTATTGCCCCGGGATCCGGTGCCTGGTTCAAGACGGCCGCTTTACATTGCAGGATGCCGACGGGAACCCGGCCCTTTTCCTCAAATTAAACGACGGGGGGCGCTTCAACGTGATCGACGTTGACCTGGATGCCGCCGGTCTGGCGCTTAAGGCGTATGTCTCTACGCTGGAGCGCTCGGCACGAGACCGCCCTCCTCCGCCGGTGCACCTCCCGGCTCTGAGTTCCGACGGGATCTTTGTCGCAGAAGCAGACCGTGAGGTAACCTTCCAGGCGGCTTTGGAGGCGGCGCAGCACCTCAACGGCGATCTTTCAGCCGGAGGTAAGGGAGACCAAACCATCCTCGATGCCGCAAGCGTCCTTCAGGGGTACCGGATTGACGTCTTCGATGAGGGATCCGGGCGCTGGTATTCACTGTGTCGCCGGGTCGCCACCTACAAGGTGAAGGGTATGGCCGACCCTATAGTCATCGAGGACGAAGGCAGCGTCTCGGAGGCACTCGCCGAATCGGTCCAAGACGCCGAAACCGTCAACAAATTGCACCAAGCCGTGTTCAGGTGGAGTGGGTGGAGTTTGGTCGCCCCGCCCCCGGGCAAGATGGTGGGCCTCGACGGTGAGGTCGCTGATCCTGTACCCGCACCTGACCCTACGCTCCCGTTTTCCTCGACCGTTTCAGTAGCTAAAGGTACGTTGCCCTCGCTTAGATTCGGACGGACTTACCGGTTCCGGGCCCGGTTGGTCGACATTGGCGGGCAGAGTGCACTGTTCGAGGCCAGACACGAAGAGGGCGCTACGGCTACGGCCCCGTTGCGCTACAGGCGATACGAACCGGTCCCGAGTCCCGTTCTGGTGCCGCGCCGGGCCATGACCGGGAGTGAGTCGGTCGACGTCATGGTTGTTCGGACCGACAACCGCAGCGCCACCCCGGTTTCTGGGCCTCCGTCGGAACGCCACCTCCTTGCACCCAAAGCCCCGGTGTTATTGCTGGAGCGCCACGGGGTGCTGGACGTGCCCGGCGAACACCGCCTCACCCCGGATGCTTACCAGCTGCTGTTCGACCGAGACAAAAGGGTTGTGGCCGGCACTACAGACCCCAGCTCCGAAGACGTGCAGTTTGTCGAAACCGACGCCATGGAGCTGCCTTGGCTTCCCGACCCCCTGGCCCGGGGCGTCACCTTTTCGGGGCTGCCGGGTATCCAGGAGCTCACGTTTGCCTGGCCGCAGGGCCCCCAATGGCACGAGCGGACGCCGCTACGGCTCGTCCTAGAGCCCGGTTCCTTGGACTCCGCGGCACCGGTTCGGGTCGAGGGCCAGGACCGGGTCGTACGAATGAGGATCCAACCCGGCCTTGACCTCGAAATCCAGCTGAGCAGCCAGCTCCATCCCGGGGACGAGGAGGTGATCGGTACGTGGAATCTTTTAGCCGGAGCGGAACCTAGATCTTCTGCTCTGATCGAGACTCGACGCCGGGACATGATCTCCGGGAAGGTCCGCCAGATAACACCCTCCTGCTCGCTACGCCTGGTCCATGCGGTTCGATGTCCGCTCGAGCCTCCTGCGCTCGGCGACCCAACGGTCGCCCGCGAGCAAGGGGCCACGTCTTACGAGATCACCGACGACTCCCTCTTAGTACACCGCCCGACAACGGTTTCCGTCGAGGTGGAAGCAAAGTGGACCGAGATAATCGACGATCCGCAGAAACCAAGGCCCGAGCGGTTTGAGGCACGGGCGGTCATCGGACAGTCCGGCGACGATCTGGTTGCAGCCTGGGACTCGGCGGCCGGGGGGGAACCGTTGCCGTTCAGGGCGGTGCACGAGCTGGGGGACACGCGGCATCGGGAAATCGAGTACCGACCCATAGCCACCTCGCGATTTGCGAGCTACTTCAGCGAGCGGCGCTCGGTAAATCTCTCCGGTACTGCGGCGGTCGGGATTGCCGACTCATTCGTGAGGGGGACGGTCACCGTCCGGGAGAGGTTTGGCTCCGTGGAGGAGGACTCCTTCGCGACGCCACCAAGAACGTACAGCAACGAGAACGACGTAGAGATCGGCTATGAGTCCGGAACCATCGCTCGTAGGGCCAACGGAGCCGTGCCGGACGGCGCCGAGGTCGAGGTTTCCTTCGTAGTGCCGCCGGTCACCCGGGAGGGCTTTGGGGCATTTCTATCGGTCCCTTCGAGCGCCCGACCGGCACCACCCGCGGTCCACTCGATCCTACCGGCCTACCAATGGCGAGAGCACTCCCAAGGCGGAGGCATCGTCAGCACCCGGACTGGAGGCCTCCTACGGATCTTCCTTGAGCGACCTTGGTTCGTTTCGGGGGAAGGGGAGGTCCTAGCCGTTCTCATAGCAGACGAAGATTTGATCGAACCGCAACCAGGGACCGGACTTTCTCATCCAACTACGTTCACCCGGACGCTGGACTTCGTCAGCCGCGTGGGAGGGGACCCGACTCCGCTCGGCGGCAGCGCTCCGGCCGCTCTAGAGTTCAACCGCTCGATACCGCGCTCTGCGTTTCCACGAGCCGTTACCGATCAAGTAATTAGGGTTCCGGACCTACATAGGACCAATCCGGCTTTCGTCGCAGATGAGTTTTTCCGTATTCGAGCGATGGGGCACACCGTCGCGTTCGACGAGCGGCGGGGGCTGTGGTTCGCGGATGTGGAGATCGATCTCCCGGACTCCTACCAGCCCTTCGTGCTGCTTAAGCTCGCTCGGCTACAGCCCGCGGCAGTAAAGCCGTCGACCCCCGGCGTCCACGAGGATCTCCATCTATCACCAATCGTCGACGCGAGTTTCCACCAACTCCCTGCCCACCGCAAGGCGGAAGTCATTATGGAGGGGGACAGCGTAAGTATTTCTGTGACGGGAGCCTGTCCAGGACCACAGCTACCCGAGATGACCGCGACTTTGGAGATCGCCGACACGGTCGGCGACTTGGTCGTATGGGAGGACCTAGACCGGTTTCCCCAAACCCCGCTAGCCGGAACCACGATTTCCCCGGACGGCCGATTCGCCAGGTGGAGCGGGATCGTCGCATTGCCGCCTCCTGCTGGGACCCAGCGACGGTTGTTGATAAGGGAGTACGAAGTACTGCCCGGCGATCCACGTTCCGACGCTCCGGTGCGCCGGCTTACTTACCTCGATACCTTGAGGCTTTGACCAGCATGGGGACGACCTTCCGCGGTGGAGCGTCGTTACGCCGTGTTCTTACTCTGGAGAGTGTGTTCCTGTGACGTTCAGCGTGTTCCCCGATTCGCCAGCCGCTCCCTTGAGGCTCGAGAGCGGGGTGTTCAGCGGTTTGCTTCGTCCATTCGACGAGCTATCGGCTGGCACACCCCGAACGATGTTCGTCCGGATTGTCAAGCTTAGGAGCGAGCCGCCACCGGCTGACCCACAACACGCATGCAAACCTCCAGGCGGAGAGCCTCCAACTTTTCGCTTGCGAGCCGGTTCTGGAATGCCGGTCGAGATCAAACAGCACCCGGAAACCGTCTCCATTCGTAGCAATCCCGATCCCTCCAGCCCACCAGTCGCGACGGCGAAGTTCTTCCTAGGGACCCTCGACGTGTTCCTCGTCGAGGTTCTCGTCAGCCAGCCCGGGAGTACCTGGCAAATGGAGATCATCAACAACGATCCAACCGAACGACAATTCACGTGGGTGGTTTCAGATAATCGGGAGGAATCTCACCGGCCGTGGATCAACCTCCCTCAATCGGTGCAGTTAGAGGCGAGCCTTGGGGGGTCCACTATGGCGCAAGTCCACGTCGCCAATCTCGGGACGGGGGCGCTCCGCATTGAAAGCGGCACGCTTGCTCCCAGCTCGCGGTTCGAGTTGGCCGGCCCTCCTGAGCCCATTCTCCCCAACACTTGCGGGCGGTTGGGGATCAGGTTCAACGCGCCTAGCGAGCCGGGGACCACAACGGAGGAGTTAGCGGTCAAAAGCAACGACACAATCGCCTTCGCATCAGTAGGGCACAACAACGTTATGAGCCTGAAGGGGAGAACCTTAATTCAACCTCCCCCTCCGCCCCCGCCCCCTCCGCCTCCACCGCCTCCACCGCCGCAAGCTTGCAACGAATGCGAACGTCAGGGGCGTTTCTGCGCTGGATTTGAGGGGACGCCCGCCCAAGTCCGATGCCGCAGTTGTGGGCACGATTTCTTTCACCACCCTCCACTTACGTGACCGTCCGGCGCTGTGACTGTGGACGGGATAGCCGGACTGGTGCCTGCTTTAGCTTTACGGGTAGGCGCTGATCCTCACCAGATCGGACGTCCCGGACTCGGTCCCCCACACCCTCGTCTAGCCTTCCCAGCGTTGGCGGAAGTTGGGGGTCGGCGAGCTGGCTTGGGTTGAGTTGAACCGGTCGTCTCGAACATGCTGCTCGACTCCTGGAGGCTGAAGGCGACCTGGAACTCCGCGGGCGTGCATCGACCAGCTAGTCCGCCTGGCCTTACGTGAGGACGCCGCGACTCCCGAACGGAAGGCTCACAGGTCCTTCGTAGTAATTCCAGCAGCAGAGTCTGTGCTAGGTCGAGGTGCCTGGGGTGGTCTCGATCTCTACATGCTTTCCGCGTTTGCCGCGATCTTTGGCGTCGTCAGATGAGGGAGCCGCATTGCGTCTCAGTCACGGCAAGAGCAACGACAAACAAGCTAACCAACTACATACTGCGTGGCGAGGTAATCAAGGCTGCCACGGGCAAGGCCTGGCATGAGGTGCTCCACCAACGGGTGCTCGACCCACTCGGGCTGGAGCGAACCCTGCTTCCTACCGACGGCAATGCACCCGTGCTAGCTACAGGGTCGAACAGCCCCATGAGATCCGAGCGGCCGGCCAACGCGGCAATTGAGTAGCCGTTTCCCATGCCGCCTTCAAGGAGGGTTAGATCGGGTGTCACTCCTTCGACGGTCGTTAGCCGCCCAGATGATGACGAAGCCCGTCTGCGTCTCATCGAGAACGCAGCGCCCCATTCGAACCTTAGTGGGGGGGTCAAGCCAGGTCCGATGAACCTCTTCTGCCTCGGGGACTAGCTACGTAGGACTTCCCACGTTCCCGCAAGGGCGAATCGCCGTAGAGACTGTTTGTTTGGAGGCGGCCAAAATGAACATGGACGTGCGTTCTAATGGGTAGTCGCTCATTGTCGAGTTGTACACTAATGGCCATCATCTGTTTGGATCTTAGGTTGTGAAGCCAAAGCGGGTCTACTTTTTCAAAGGCGCCAGGTATTTGCGCTACGATGCCCGCACCGACCACGTGGACCTGACGACCTACCCGTCAGACGTGAGCCCGGCATGGCGAGGACTCGCCGAAGTTGCGCAAGGGGCTGACTTCGACGCCATCCTGAACTGGGGCGATGGATTCGTCTACTTCTTTAGGAACGATATCTTCGTTCGCTACGATGTCCGGGCGGATACCGCAACAGGGCCTCCGTCCACGATTGCAGCCGGGCTTCCGGCGCTAGCAGGCGTCGGATTCGACCGAGACCTCAGCGCCGCGGTTCATTACCGGCCTGGGAAGGCTCTCCTGTTTAAAGGCGACCGCTACTTGCGGTACGACCTTCTCTCTAACACGGTGGACGCTGAGTACCCGAAGCTGATCAGCGCTGGCTGGGCAGGTATCGATGCTGCGGGCTTCTCAAACGGCATCGACGCGGCGGTAAACTTCGGTGAAGGCAAGGCCTACTTCTTCAAGGGGCCCAGTTACGTCCGGGTGGACATTGCGTCCAACGCCGTGGATCCGGGGTTTCCCCTAGACATTGCATCGCAGTGGCCCGCTCTCCCACCGGAGTTCACAGCGGACCTCTTCGACATCGTCGAGTGGCCCTACTGCGACGTAGCAGAGTTCGACGTGCAAATCGACCCCAACTGCGTCTCTACCCCGGGGAAGCTTACGTTCCCGCCCAGCCCGAGCCGAGTGCACCGGCTGTTCGCAGTTGTCGGCCGGTTCGAGGCCTCAGCCTATCCGGCTGACTGCCGCTGCGGCGAGTACCGTCAGTTCGTGCGTGGCACTTACTCACGCAATAGTCAGCTCCAAAAGCAGCCCCTAGGTAACCCGCAGGGCGGCCCGCCGTTGACTCTCCTGCCCCGTCCTGCTCAGGGAGCCGCCTTCGACAACTTCCAAGAGGACAGTCTTCAGCGTTCGGGGAGCCTTACTAACTTGCGGTACGGCCACCGCGACGAGTTGCCGGGCAACGTGGACTTGAGCGACCGCTACCTGCCTGATCGGCCTACAGGATGCGAGTATCGGGGATTCGATGCGCCCTTCTTGGAGGGACAAGCCGGCGAGACCTACTCGTTCGACTTGGACTTCCGCGGCGTGCTCGTCGATGTGTGTAACGGAAATGAAGAAATGGTTCGTAAGGAGTGGGGGCTTTTCTGCTCCGGAACTTTCTGAGCAGCCGCTCATACTGCTCAGCTTACGGGCACACCTCGGGCGCAGTGTCGAGCACGGGTTTTGGTTCTCTTGATAAGAACGTGCTCCCAAAATTCCTAACGAACTACCATTAGAGGTTGACGAGCCAGGCACGGTGAACAGACTCTATGCGAACCAAGGACGGGACGATGGAGAAATTCCCGCGAATCGTCAATGGCACAGTTATACGATGAAAGGACGAGAGTCGTTGAGTTCGGCGACTGGCCGAGCCCTTCGCTGGTGTGTCCCCCGGTAGGCCGCCGTCGAACTCGACCAGGGCAAACCTACTCCCTCTGAAACTCAGTGCCGAGCCACCGGACGGGTGACCTTGATGCCCCGAAAGCGAATGCAGTGCTCGACCTTCATCGTTTGGAGGGTGATCCCGATATCTCGCCCAAGCAGCTCAAGTGGATTACGGACGTGTTGGGGATCACTCAAGGGCATCAGCCGCGCGTTCCTCGGGCTTACCCCCCAATGCTGAGGGTACGCCGCCTCCGCGGAGTGATAAAAGACTTTCGGGCCTCGAACCGCATCTGGATCACCATGTGGACCGCTGAGCCGAAATGCTTTAGCTAACAGCTCACCGCCCACTAGACTTCGGCTCGCGGGCCTCGTATTGTCAGCTAACCAACCACTCAGTTGCCTAGGTGGGGGCTGGTCCGGCGCCGTCCTGAGCCCGTAGGTTTCAAGAAGTCGGCCGTCACACTGCAATACCTCCAAGTAGTACTCGTGGAGCAATCCTCCAAGACGATCCCTGCGACGGATCGACGGATTTCGGTTCCGGCTGTTGCTTGCGCTTCTCAGTAGCCCGAGGTGGCCGCAGGTCCAGGCTTCGGTGTGGCCTCTCACGGTTGTAGTGTTCGTGTACTCTCGGAGGACTCGGACCAGATAGCGTCGGCTCCAAACCAGCACCCAATCCAGGCACTCAACCCTCACAGTCCTAACCCACCTCTCGGCGTAGGTTTTGGCGTAGGGCGCTCCGACCGGAGTCAAGATAACCCTCGTGCCTTCGGCCGAGAACACCTCTTCAAATGGACCGGAGAATTTGGTATCCCGGTCGTGGATCAGGACTCCTAAATGCATGGTGAATCGGAGGCCGCCGAGTTCGACGACCTCACAGTTCGTCTGCTCCGTATTTGGTCCGTCAGTCACCGAAAAGCGATACGAACAGCCGCAACATGGTGCGAAAGCGCCGCTTCGCCAATTTGGGGCAATCTACGTACAAAACCGGCGCAATATTGCCGAAGATTCCGTATCGTTTGCCACTGTTGTTGGGGATTTGACGCTTTGACACGGAAGAGGTCGGAGGTTCAAATCCTCGTACGCCCACCAACTGCTAGGCACATTTTGCGACCGTCTCAAGCCAGTATCTGGTAGGTAACTTCTGCGGCGTCCCGTCAATGTCCCGTCAGTCAGATGTTACCAGTAGACTTAGAGACCCTTTTGATCGGAAGACGGGTGCGCCTCGGAGCAGGCCATGTTCTTTTTACGTCGCACCCTTAAGGGGGGCCGGGAAAGCAGATTTTGTGCCTGAAAGAGGGTCCCTTTCGCCTCGGCTCGCCCCCTTAGCTCCGAAAGTTTTGGCGCGGATGTCCTAAGGAGGTTCGTTTTTTGGGGCTCAAAGCGGTGAGGTGTCGACACAGCTCTTACCAACGCCTGTTACCTAAGAAGCAGGCTCCGAAAAAGATCTGGACCCGGCACCCTTCCGGTCGATGGTCACCTATCAGAGGGGCGAGCTCGGCGTCGACCCCTTCGACAATCTGGGCAGCGCCGACATCACCGCGCACGTGAACTTCTCGGCGCTCGATCGGGCGGCGCAGGACGCCGGGCTGCACGTGCTTCCTCTGCAGACCCAAAAGGATTGGCTGAAGAAGTTAGGTCTCGCCGAGGTCGTGGCGGAGCTGCGCCGGCAGGCGACAAAGGCTCAGGCCGAGGGCCGCCACGCCGACTACCTGCGGTATCTGGCCGAAAGGTCGAGGGTCGAGCTTCTGGGCGCCCGTGGAGGCCTGGGCGACTACCTGGTGTTTACGGCAGAGCGCTGATCACCGGCCGGCGGCAAGTTGAGCAAGTGTGTCCCTGGCCGTGCGGGACCTCAGAGGACTGAACTGAGGGTTGATCTCAAGAGCGGTCTTCAGGTCAGCCTCCGCTGCCGCCTTGTCGCCCAGAGCCAGGTTGATCATCCCGGCGTGGTAATAGAGGTTGGCGTTGCGCATTCCAAGAGAACGAGCCTTTCGACTCCACTCCAAAGCTTCGGCGTGCCTGCCGATGTTGTGAAGGGACCAGGCGTAGGAGTCCTGAACCATGAGAAAGGACCGGGTTTGAATATTCTCTTCCGCAATGGCGAGCGCCCGTTCCGGTTGTCCGTGGTTGGCGTAGAAAAGAGTGGCATCGACGTCCGGCTTCTCGCCGTTGGCCTCGAACTGCTTCGTCAGCTCCTCGAACAGCCGGTACTGCTTTTGAGCCCGCTCTTGTTTACCCAGCGACTCCAGAAGCTCACCGTACTCGATCACCCAACCCGGCTCGGGAGACAGGTCGACCACTTTCGCGTAGTTGCGGACCGCAGCATCGGTCTTGCCCATAGCTGCCTGTACCTTGGCGATACCTTGAAGCAGGGGAATGTACCTTGACCCGGTGGCTTGCCCCTTTTCGTACTCACGCAACGCGGTCTTGAAATCGCCCGAGTCGAACGCCAGCTCCCCCAAAAAGTAGTGGGCGAAGGCTTTGTCGTCGGCCGTGCCTGCGCTCTTGAGAGCCCGCTGCATTAGGGCTTCGGCCTGAACCAGATCACCCCTGAGCTCCCACGTGTAGGAGGCCCGGGCAAGCGACGCGGTATCTGGGGAAAGGTCCACCATCCTTTGGGCCGCGTCAAAAGCGGCCGGGTAGTTGCCCAGTTGCGTCTCGGCATCGGAGAGCACCCCGTACAGCGCAGAGTTGGCCTCGTTAATCTGGATTCCCTGCTCCGCCCAGCTCTTGGCTTCCGGGAACCTGTGCCGGCCGGCCGCCAGCGCAGCCATTCCCAAACACGCCGGGTAGTTGTCCTGGGCGTTGATCTCGAGCGACCGGCGCAAGACCTCTTCCGCCTTGGGATAATAGGACGAGTCGATGGTGACCCTGGCTTGCTCAACATAGGCCAACCCAAGGGAGGCCAGCGACACATAATCGTTGGGCACTGCCTTGGCCCGCGCCTCGAGGGCCGGGATGCTGTTTCGGGAGCCGGCGCCACCACGCGCAACACTGGCCGGCTGCGCCGGCTGAGACACTTGGGGCTTGAGCAACGCCAGCACGCCGCCGACGAACAGCACGGCGCCCACCGCGAGGGCGATCACCAGCGCAACGGTCCTGCTCCGGGGCCCAGTCACCGCGCGGCTCCTGCCTGGGTGGCCGGAGGCGAAACCTGGCGGGCAAATACCACCACGTTATCCTGGTAACTGTGGGTTTCTCGATTGAAGACGCCTCCGCAGGTGATCAGCCTCAGGGTCGGCTCGGGCGTCGAACCGTACACGAGCTGCGTCGGGAACTGGTCCTTGGGATACTGACCAACCTCGGTAACCTGAAAAGTCACGCTGCTACCATCCTTTCGTTGTATCAAAACTTGAGATCCCTGCTGAAGCAATCCGAGCTTGAAGAAGACGGCAGGTCCGCGAAACGAGTCCACGTGGCCCACCACCACGGCGGGGCCGGGATCACCAGGGCGGGTGCCCTCAACCCACCAACCTGCGACTGCGAAGTCCTCCGGAGCCTCCAGACTGCCGTCCGGCTGCAAACGCAGATCCGTCAGCTCGCTGCTCACGCCGATGCTCGGCAGGTCTACCCGAACCGGGAGCGGGGTTTCCGGAGCCAGCGCTGGCCCCTGCGTCGTCGGGCCCGGCAAGCTGACCTCGGTCGCAACCGCCCCCCCAGACGCAACAGCGCGTCTGGTCGCCTCCCGCAAAGTCGGTTCGCCGTCAACGAGGGCGATAGCCGCCACAGCCGCGGCGAAGCAGGCCAACATGACCACGGCAACGAGCGCTACAACAAGCCTGTACGTCAGAGGGGTGCGGCGAGGGTCACCCGGCGCTGCTGATCTCCGAGTGACCCTCGCCGACCCTCCTTGGGACGCCGAGCCCATAATCTTGCGACTCAACGCCCGTTCCGCCTAGTCGGTGCTGATCTTGCGAGTCAGCAGGTAGGTCACGGAGCCCGCCATGAGCAGACCGATCACCACCGCCGAGATAGGCACGATCGGCATGGAATCCGAGTCGGACGTGCCGCCCGCTCCGGCGCCAACGCCTCCCGTGGGAGCCGTCGAGTTACCGGCGACCTCAGTGCCGGCCCCAGGAGCTGCAGGGGCTGCAGAGCTGGAGGCAGCGATGTTCGTAGTGCCGCCACCGGCTGCTCGGTTCACGTCGGCACTGTGGGGCAGCGCAACGTAGGGGAACGAAGAACCGAACGGCAGCTCGTTCTGATTGACCCCGTCACCGGCTGCCAGCGCCTCCACGAGCTCGCCCGTTTGGGCAGCGCCCTCAACTGCTTGAAGTGCGATGTCGACCACGTCGTCCGTCAGCCTCCTGCCGTTGGGGAATCCGGCTAGGTCCTTGGCCAGGACCCCGAGGCGGTTGGGGTTTGCCGTCGGAGGAATGCTCATGTTGAGGCGGAGCATCTCTGAAGGCTGGAACTCGGCGCCCTTCCTACCGTCTTTGTTGAGCATCTGCGAGTTGAGGTCGATGGGCAGCGCCACGTTTCCATCGGGTCCTGCACACTCCTTGCAGATACCGGTGAGGAAGATCTCGAACAGGTCGTTACGAGGGGTCGCGGGAGCCGGCAGCTTGTAGATGCTCTCGATCAACTTCGGAACGATCGGATCCAGGACCTTCTCCACCACGGGGGCCACAGTGGCGTCCTTGTCGGGCGTAAGTCCGTTGAAGGCGTCCTTCAGCTTCACCGGCACCACGACTTCGTTAACCAGCGGGTTACCGAGGCGTGACACCTGCGTGAACTCGCCCGAACCGGAGCCGTTGACATCGGCGCTCTTGCGCTCGGTGGTGCTCCAGACACCGATCACCGGGTTTCCTTTGGAATCACCCTTGGCGGCCAGCAGATCCTTGGGAACCTGCACGGCCAGCGTGTTGACGTTGTAGCCGGTCAGGGTGTCCTGGCCGGATGACTTGAGGTCCGTGCCGTACAGAAGATCGAACACCCGCAGGTCAAGGAAGAACGAGTCGTCGGCCTGTCCGGCAAAGGCCAGGCCCTTGTTGCCTTCGATCTTCTTGACGGCCTCCCGGCGGAGCTTCGCGTAGTCCGGCATGGAAGCTTTGCCGGTGTGCGAGGGAGCGACGATCCCGTCATCCACCAGGGTCTCGGTTTCGCCGTCCGTGGTCACCGTCAACTTGTAGGTCTGGAAGAAGTTGAGATTCTTGTCGGTCAGGCTCTTCACCGGGCCGGTGTTGTAAAGGAACTGGCCGGAGTCATCCCGGTAGTTGTTCTTGAAGGTCCAGGTGTACTGAACGTGGGGCTTGGCGTCGCCGACGTTGTCCACCAGGATGTTGTACCTGGCGTCCTCGGCGAAGGGGTAGAAGTTCGGACCGCCATTGGGCTCCTGGAACGGGATCCAGTTGGCCAGCAGCGTCACGGTGTCGGGCTTGTCGGGGCTGACAAACGCGTAGGTGTCGGTGTTGTCGGCGCGGGGGTCACCTGCAATGAGCGGCGCCTCCCGGTGGCTGGAAGCCGAACCGACGCCCGGCAAGATCAAGGCGGTTGTACCAAGCAGCATCGCCAGGAGAACGGAAGTTAGCCGTCTCTGGCGTGGGGGGGCAGACGAAGGCCCCTTAGGGGAACTATCTGAGTTCATCTCACTCTCCTGATAGGCATTACGGACGGCATCGCCATAGGTAGCCCTCAGCCCGCGGATCCTGGCCCTTGAAGGCCCGTGTGAAGAGAGCTTGCGAAAACGATTGGCTGAATGCGAAACACCTGGGTGGCCGTTATGGACGCTCAGGTTCCAACTTTCCTGCACACCCACCTGGTCCTCAGCCAGGCAATTGTCCGTGACGGTTTTACTTTTGTTCGGCGGGGCCCGCAGTTTGGATGGTTACTGGTTATCTGAAAGTGCCGTATCTCGTATCGCTGCCAAAACCCCTTCGGCAATCCGGCCTGGCCGCTCCCCTATCCCCTGCACTTTGGAGGGGATACATCGGGGATCAACCTCTACCACTTCGCCTTTTCGGTTGGAGTTGCCGCCGTCGTAAGCACGTCGCCCTCATCGAGCAGCTTGCACATATCGTCGATGTTGCGCTGGGTGACGTCGCCCGAGGGCACCATCAGCCACACCACCTTCGGGGAAGGCAGCTGGCTGACGAGGTCGGCCAGGTCCTTCGCCTGCTGGGTGTTGGACCGGGAGTAACCGATCACCTCGTGACCGTCACGCTCCAGGCGCTCCTTCATGTTGCCGCCCATGCGGCCGAGCCCTACCAGTCCGATCTTCATGACATCACCTCTCGAAGTTGCTCCAGGGTCACCTTGCCACCCGTCTCCCGGCCTGTGGAGACTGCGGTAGTCGCCCTGAGCCTGTGCTGAGATGAGGTCACCAAATGAATAGGTTGCATGCGGAATGGCCAGGTCCTCGCCCATATCGGGGTCGACGACCTGAATGAACACACCGGTGTTGGGGCCTCCCTTGTGAAGCTGTCCGGTTGAGTGCAGATACCGGGGCCCGAAGCCGACAGTCGTGGCTACCCGGTGCTTGTCACCCCGGGAAGATAGCGAGCCCAACCAGGCCGCTGGCCAACTTGAGGCCAAGAAATAGTCCGAGGCCGCCAGCATCACCGGTCAGCCGTAACCTGTTGGCGGTCTCATTTAAGTCAAGCCCGACTCGTCGGGACGCACTAAGAAGCCAGTTGCCAGCATGCTGGAGTGCCGGGCGCAACAGCTCTTCAAAAATGAAAGTCCGAAACACCGGAACGATCGGCGGGTCGATCTTGGCCGGAAGATCCGGCCGCAAGGCGTCCAACCGTGCATACAGCGGGGGCCTGGCAGCTCCAAGAGGCTGACTCGTCAATACCATCAATTCTCCTCCGACAGTTGCACCGGGCAGTGATGGGCAGCCAGACGCTCAGCCGTCACAACCGGCAAGCCACGCACGGACATCCGCACCTCCGCCTGCCATACGACGTCGTCCTTCGACCTAAGAACCTTGGAGGGTAGGCCAACCAGGTCGGCTGTTACCTTCACGTCCCCGAACAGGAATCTGCTTAGGTTTTGATAGCTCCTCCTCGGAGTTGACCATCCCGTAACGCCACTGTGGCTCCGGTGGACGAAGGCATGATTAGCCCCCTCGAGATAGGCGTTATCGATCTGTACCAACCCATCACTTTTTGGGCCGACGTTCTGGATATCTGGCTAGACAGCGACCGGATAGTGCTCGTGGCGTCGGCGGGCGCAGGTGAGAAGAAGTCCTGCGAGTTCTGTGGAGACCGAGGCAGTTACAGGCTCGAGCGCTTCAGAACGAAGTGGGTATGGCCGGGACTGCCTGATGGGCCTGGCGTCGCTGGCCGCCGCGGGTCGACAGTTACCCGAGCTCCCCGCGCCTGATGCGAGACGATCGCCGAAGCGCCGACAGCCAGGGGAGGAGTGGGGGTTGGCCGGGTGAAGCGGAGTGCGATTTAGCCACCTCAGCCAAAGGCGGAGTTCGATAAACCATCCCAACCGCCAGAAGACACACTGTCCCCGGGGCGATCCGTATTCGGGCGAGAACCTCTACGTCGATCCGAATGGAAACCGGCGTTGCCGGGCTTGCAAGGTGATGGCCCGATAGGGCTTAGCGTCCTTCCTCGCATCGGGTTCTGCCCCCTGCTGGCGAACCGCTATACGCCAATACGCCTGCGTGCAGCGCCGTGCGTGCCGGTGACAGTGCCGGATCGACATGGCTTATTGCAGAGTTCGGGACTGTCCGTTCCACGACCAGAGCTACCTCCGCATCGATCGCAGCTCGGTAACCACTGCTAAAGCATCTTCCGCAGTTCAGGCCATACATCTCGCACCTGCTCGACTTGGAGCATTCTTAGCCTGTAGTCGCCGAGAATTGTCTTGCCCCTCCTTGTCTTCAGGCGATGGTAGGTGCTTCCTGCGCTGAAGCTAGCGACGAGATAGCCGAACTCCTCGTCCGTTATCCCTTTATCCCTCACGGGCTGTAAATTGATGCCATGAAACCGAAATGCTTGGGGCAGCGAGACGAGCATTTGCTCTACTTCATTCACTTTGCCGAGACTGATGCTGAGCAATTCGAGACGTCTTAGTCTGAACCATTGGTAAGCGCTGAAGAGCACCGAGAGCACCGACACAATAAGTGTGGCGAGTAGTACCCGGATTTCTGGCTCATCCATGTGGCCTCCTAAGGTTAAATCTCCTCCGAATCCCAGGAAGAGCAATGGGATCCGGGGAAAAGGCGAGCCCGGGCCCGCCACCGGTCCTGGAACCGGTCGCAGCAAATCGCGCAGACTCACTTGACCTCTTCGGTGGGTACGGGGGAGTCGGGGGAATTCTGGACGGTGACTGGAGTTGCTGTGGTCGCGGCGGAGGTCTTGGCCAGCAATGCAGCGAGTGAACCCAGTCCGCCGGAGGTCGTCGCGACCAGGAATTCGGGAACCTCGATATCCATGAAGGCCAAAGTAAAGCCCCCAGCCAGTCCCAGAACGGTGATTATCCCGATGAAACAGATCACTATGTCGATGGTCCGTTGGTGGTTACCCATGACATCGCCTCCCTTTGTAGTCTGGTCCACCATTCAAACGGCCAGCGGTATCACAAACCATGGAGAGATAGGCCCAGTCCCGGCTGGCAAAATACTCATTTTTGAGTGAGCGGTCTGAGAGCCGGTCCGTCCCCAGGTAACAGCGCTTCTGTTTCCGTATTCCTTCCTCCAGCCCTTTGGTCATCGTCCGCGTCTTAAGGTCATCTAACTCAGTGGGTGATCTATGAAGGGGGGCTATCTGCGAGCTGGTCCGCCACTGTCACGATCATTTCCGGTTCTTCTCGAAACAACTTCAGCTCTCCGGTCACATACGCGTAGCTGCGTCCAGGGTGATTCTCGTCGCGCGCTACATAACGGTTGTCGAGTAATCGGATCACGTCCCGCGCCTCTTCGGTATCCATGTCGGGAATGAAGAGCTTGAAGGGCTGGGCCTTGGAGCCGATGTCAACCATTGCCTTGCGTTGACCCAGCCGAGTAAAGGTCCGCAGTTCGGTGAAGATGGTCGCAGTTTGACCAGCAGCTGCTAGCTCGACGATCTGCTGATAATCCAGGCGGCTGTTCAGAAGCTCTGGACGGGATTGTCGAGCCGCCCGGTATTTGTCGATGACGTCCGCCCTCAGGTTCCACCAGACATGCAAAAGCGCGTAGTTGCGCATCTCGGAGCCGTTTACTTCGAGCTGGTTCCACACCCCCACGTGGTTTGACTGCGCGACTCGCTCCGCATGTGTGTATCTCTGGTCGTGACCGGCAAAGTCGGCTCTGCCGTATTTATTGAAGTAAGGGCTAAACCCCTCACGGATCATCTGCTCCTGAAAGTCCTTTTCCTCGACGTAAACCCAGACAAGGAGGCGCCCGAAGTTGTCCCGATACCGCGCAAGTGCTTCGTCGATGGGTTCGGTCCCGGCGAACTCCAGCGTCACCTGAGATCCGATAGGAAAGGTGGCTATCGCCTTCTCCTTGGCCTTCTTGCCGAAGGGAGTTTCCGGCTTTTCTCCCCCGGGGTTCGACTCCTCGGTGTCGAGCGAGGCAATTCTCAGCTTCTCCTGGACTCCGTCTAAGTCGACCACCAGCGTGTCGCCGTCTACCACTCTCGTCACATTCGCCGAAATCGTGGATCCTTCCGTGGGCACCTAGGCCTCCTCCCTCTCGCCGGCTAGTACCGAAGTCTTTCTCATCGGAAGCCAGGTTGAACAGAGCGAAAGTACCTAAGTCAGGGCGTCGAAACGGCTCAAAACGATCTGGTACAAAGGCATATAGGTGTGTAGACGGGGCACTCAGGCGCGAATGTCTAAATCTAAGGAAGGCCGGCATGTTGGGGTCCCACGCCTTCTGAAGTGGACAACCGTCCGGTAAGAATCTTGCGGGAGCCAGTTTCATTAGTCCCGTACCCACCGGAACTCAAGAATTCGGCCCTCTCGCCCGGCGACCATCGGCAACCCGTATCGCTCCGTGTGAACGCCGAACATCATCGCCTTCAGCAGTGCGATCCAATGTCCTCCTCGCTCAGCTTCGTTCCCATCGACCATGACCGCAGTAGGCGTCCGGAAGTCCTCGTGGGTTTCAATGACCGCTACAACCTGACTCGGTTCGTTTCGGGGATCTGCAGGAATCGGGTGCTCTCCATCAGTGCCCGTCGACACTCCAACGATATTGGGCTCCTCTGGCCTCTTCACCTCAAGCCCTTTCTACATGTAATGCCCGGCCCAGCTGTCAGTCGGCTATCAATGACTCCGGGGCTACCAGCTCGTTCCGAGTATTCGATGCGTCCTCGGCACCCGTTACGGCCAGAGGCACGGAGGGGCCATCAAGCTGCACGGCGGGGTAATCAATGGGATCCGGCATAGAAATTTTCCTTTCATCGCTGGGAGTAAGGTGAAAAGACGGATAAGTCCTCAATCTCGATCAGCTCGCACCAGATTCGGACAGGCGATGCTCGGCTTGCTAATCAGATAGGGGAGTGACTAAGGCACCCCAAGTTTGGGGTCCAACCACACCGTCGACCGTCAGCCCGGACGCTTCCTGGAACTCACGAACGGCTTTTTCAGTGTTCGCTCCGAAGGACCCGTCCACCAAGGTTGCGATCAGCACCTGCACCGCACTTACCGCATCGCCTTTGTCTCCCCGGCGAACGGTAATAAACAGTCTCGGCCAGGTTTGGTCTCCTACGACGCCATCAGACGCCAGTCCCTGCGAGCCCTCGAAACGCTTCACCTCGGCTTCAGTCTTACGCCCAAAAACCCCGTCAGCCTTGAGCTTAGCGCCACGGGCGCGAAGCAGAAATTGCAGCGCCTTTACGTGGTCGCCTTCATCACCGGTTCTGACGACCTGCGTTTTCGTCGGTTCGACGACCGAGGAAGTGCCTAGGGGATTGAGCAATTGCGTCTTGCCCTCAAAGGTGAAGAGAAGCAGGTCGACCATCCGGAACGTCTGATTGTTAGGACCCAGGTTTGGGCGCCACGACGGGTCCCGGACAATTGATGTCTGACTGCCTTCCATCGCCCTGTGAAAGACCTCAGCTACTACCCGGCCTCCGACTCCAGTGAGGCGCCCGCCATTCAGTTCAGCTTCTCGCAGGATGTAGAACCAAAGCGGAGTTCTGTTGGCTAGCTCATCGCGCTGCTCGGGGGTAAGGCTCCCAAGGTTCACTCCGCCGCTGGTGCCGTCGACAATCTGAGCGGGAGTGAGCGGAGCAATCTGGGCTACGTCGGCCATTTGCTGACCGGTCGCCAGCTGCACCATCACGGCTCTAGTGAGGTTGCGGAAGGCCAGGTTGTGGTGCAACGGCGGTGAGGTCGTGCCCTGGGAACCGAAGGACCCTGCCGGGAGCTCCTTGAGAGGATCGACGAGCCGCGAGTCGATCGTCCTCGCAAAGTTGAACTGCTCGGCGGGAACCGCTAGTTCAGATCGTCCTGCCTCGTTGAAGTCAAAGAGGCGGCGGAAGTCGGCGATCCAGTTGCTTGGAAGACGCTCGAAGCTGCCGGACTCCGGGTCGGAAAAGTCTCCGTCGGGTGATAGCGTCCCACTTGTCCCGGAGAATGTGAAGAGGAAAAACAGCGTACCGGCACCGAAGTCGAAGACTCGGTTCCAGTTATATGCCTCCCGAATCATGCTGTGACCGAGCCGGAAGGCAGCGACCGAAAACTCGATCGGCATGGTCGGCATCTGGCCGGGAGCCGGCGAGGGCTCAAACAGCCTGCGACCGTTGGTAAACACGTCGGCAACGATCCCGGGGTCAACAATCCGGGGCAAGTAGTCGTGCCGAAGCATCCACTGATAGTGCTTGACTACCGATTCCCGTGCCGCCCGGAACAGCAAACCGCTTGGCGCCACGATCGTGTCGACGACGCGGTTATGGAAACGGATGAACGCAAGATGCGTCTGGGCTACGGCGAGGTTTTCGTCGTTGCGGGGGTCAGGTATGACGGCCGCCCGCCGCTCGGACTTCTTGGAGCCCACTCCGACTCTGGGGAGGTCGAAGCCGTCGATGTCGCGGTTGGTACCCGCGTCGGGGAACTCTGTTGCGGCGGTTCGTCCCATCTTAAGGCGGACTCCGTCGCTGTAAAACCGAGAGTCCTCCGGGTCTTTTGGCCCGCGTCCGTAAAGCGAGTCCAAATCGAGAGCAGGAGAACGCCCCTGGAGCAGTTCATCCACAGTGACCTGACTCCCTAGGGCGGCAGCAGTTTTGTCCATAGTTAGGTCGTGGTCGACGAACTGACCTAGATAGGTGAATCCCGCCGGAATCGATGAATCCTGTTGGATTTGTCCATCGGTCATGGCAGTTGCGAGGGCCTCGAGCAACGGCTGACTTGGCGCCTGGCCTTTGGGGCCTATCCGGGAGAAGCGGAACTTCCTTAACTCCGCTACGGTCGAGGGTGTGGAAACCACTGGACCTTTGTCATCTGACGTGAGGACGCCTTCGCCCACAACGAAGAAGTTCTCCCTACCGTGCCGTTTCATATTGCCCCCCGTCTTGACTCTGTGTCGATAGTGGCCGTGCCCGCGGCGTCGACGCCGTGCTACGTTGCGTAATCGTAAGAAGACCGGATTGGGAGCACTAGGGCACTAGTACCTATCGCGATGGGGGAAGGGGCCTCAATTTGTGCAGCTGTTTTGGCTGGAGCGGGGGATCAGTCCAGAAAGGCGCGTACGAGAAAGTAGCAATGGACAGCAACATAGCCGGCAACGTGATTTGCGACGAATTGGCAAGCAAATCATCGTCTTGACTCCCACAGGTCAGAACATCTTGCTTCCTAGCTCGTACAGGTCACCATGGATGCTGGCGTACTATGGCGAGAACCCAGAGCCAGTCAGCAAGCACCCGAAAGGGTGCTTGGACCGATTGGACGACTCATCTCTTTATCCGTTCACTTGACCAGTTCACGGTGTCAGACGAGAGAAAGTCTGCGGATTGACGAAGACGCAGACCCACCCATTACTAGCCATGCGAGACATAGTTGGGTGACGTCCACGGCAGGTTGGCGGCGGCGCACGAACTTGCGTCATTGCAGCGTCGTGTAGAACTTGTGACAACAGGGTTACCAACGAGCGAGTTGTCTAGTAGTGGCGGAGTTATTTGGGGGAATGGAAAGCCAGCTCCTCCTGCTCATCCTCGGATTTCTCTTGACCTCGGTCCTAGGGGGTGGGCTCGGATACTGGTTCAAACCCGAACTTGGAAACTGCAGGAGCGCTCAAAACTTGCCGAGTCGGAGCGCTTGGCAGCTAAGGCGGTGTTTGAGGACCTAAGCGGCCTGATGGACAAACGAATTTACAGGACACGCTCGGTCGTCTGGGCTCTCGACCGGTCTCAATTGGATCTGAGGGCTGAATCCCAAGTGAGTGAACGTTGGGCTGAGCTTCGCGAGGTGGTAACTGAGTGGAACGACCGCCTTCATCGCAACCTCGCTCTGACTCTCAATTACTTCGGTAAAGAGATGCATCAGTATCTGGAAAACACGATCTACGAAGAGTTCAAACGCATCCATGCGGCCTTAAGAGATGAATACATACATGCGCGTTTGGATCCACAATCACCTCAGGCTTCCATCTCCTTAACAACGGACCTAGATCGGCTTGCCGACTTCATCTATTCGTTCAATGCTGGAATGATCACTCATATTCAGCGGGGGCTAGTAGGTCGATTCAACTCTCAGACGCCGACAGGAGAATCGTCTGGCCGTGGCATCCTCATAAGTGCGAAGCGAGCACGCCGAGAATTTCCGCTTTGGCCAGGTGCTTTCTTTGCGGAGGGCCGTACTCCAGGTGCGGTATTTAAGAGCGACGCAGTTAAGGCCATCCAGCAAATTCTGAACCACCTGCCTGATTCGCAGGGAGCATGCGAAGAGTTAACCGTAGACGGCACTTTTGGCAGAAGGACCACTGCCGCTGTTATGAGATTCCAGGAACATAGATCGCTAGCTGTCGACGGAAGGGTTGGAAGACAGACCTGGGAGGCCCTTATGGAGGGAGCAGGTGGATGCCGAGTGTCAATCATGGGACGGCAGAGGGAAGTGAGAAGGCGAGATTCTCGATGAGTGGGGTTGGCTGGACAATAAAATAGGCCGAGCCCCTAGCGCCGATGTCAGGCCTTTATTAAGACCTGGAGGGCCGACATTGGCGAGATCCTAGGCGAGCGCGGGTCGCGTCGGCTCCGCACAATGCTTGACGAACTGACCGGGCAGCCGGCCCGTCGAACACTCCTCTAGATCACGGCCGAGATCGCTGATAGGCCTCGACCGAACAGACTCAAACCGGCGCTGAATAGCACCAGTGAGACGTTTGGGCCTCATAAAGTGACGGTGCAGGATGTCAACCCCGTGAGCGGCGTCGCCGACTGTCGGAAAAGGAAGAGGCGTTCGCTTTGAAGCGGGGGAGAATTCCACATATTGTTAGGGTCGGAAACATTTTTCTAGCAGGTGTCAATCTCGAACGGTAACAAGCAATGCTGCAGAGTACGGGATTGATAGGAAGAGCTCAGCAGCAGGCTGAGCTAGATGCTGCGCGGAGAGACGCCGCCCGAGGCAGGTTCCGGTGTGTGCTCCTTTTGGGTGATCCGGGCGTCGGGAAAAGTCGCCTAGCCACCGAGGCGCTTGCCAGAGGCGGAAGCCGAAGCATCGCCCTCAAGGCACGTGCACATCCATTGGGCGAGACGTCCCCGTTCGGACTTTGGGCCGAGGCGCTCGAGGGCCATCTTAGGGTGCTTGCGGCGCAGGAGGTCACGAAGCTAGCCGGAGGGTTTCTCGATGACCTGGCCGGGCTTTTGAGATCAGCCGCCGCGGCCCGCGGTTCAGCTCCGAGCGGTGAGCCCCCACGGGTTCGCCTGATGCAGGGCATGGTCGAGCTGTTATGGAACCTGACCACGAAGGGCCTGGTCCAAATCATGCTCGACGATATCCACCTCGCAGATGCATCGTCGTGGGAAACGCTTCATTACCTGGCGCGAAACCTCAGCGACTCCCGAATCTTGGTGATTGCCACTGCGCGGCGCACCGAGCTGTCCCGTCAGCCGATCGCCAGGCAGATCCTTGAGAGTCTTGAGAAGGACGGCGTGCTAAAGAGGATGCACATCCCGCCGCTCGACGCAGCTGCCGTTGCCGAGCTTGCCGAGGCGGCGATCGGCCGTCAAGCTACCGAATCTTTGGTCATATGGTTGGCCGAGCAGTCCCGGGGCAATCCCATGTTTGCCCTGTCTTTGTTGGACGCCTTGCTCGAGCAGGGTGGCGATTTAGGGGCCCCGAAGCTCCGGTCGCTACCCGACGCCCTCACCGAGTTGGTTACTAATCAGCTGGAGGGCCTTGGTGATGCCGATCTCGCCACACTGGAGCTACTCTCGGTCTACGGGGCGCGAGTTGAGTTCACTGAGCTTGCGAAGCTGAGTTCGCGGCCCACCGACCGTCTCGAGCCGATCCTACAGAGGCTGGTGCACTCCCGCCTCGTCATTGAGGAGGAGCGTGGTCGCGACCTCACCTACGAGGTGGCCCACCCCCTCATCCGCGAGGTGGTGTACCAGCAAATCGACGGCGCACGGCGCCGATCGATTCACCGTCTGGTCGCGCGGGCGCTCTTGGACTCGGGGAGGCTCGGGGCCGCTGCGCCGCACTTCGTTCGCTCTGCCGGCGTAGGGGATGCCGAGGCAATTGAAGCACTGGCGGATGCGGTGCGCCAAGCCGAGAAGCAGGAGGCCTTCCGGGAAGCCCTCATCATCTTGAGCTCCCTTATGCAACTCATCCCTGCCGGGGATGCTCGATGGCTGGACGTCCTCGACGCGCTCAACTGGGAGGCCGAGTGGGTGGTGGACCATCGAGCGGACGCCCACGCGGTCATGGCAGTGAAGGCTACCCGGGAGATCGAGCGAATCCTCGAACGCTCAGGTGATTCGAGCAAGCGGGCTCGGGTGAAGCTTCGTCTTGCAAGTTTCCTGGCATGGGGTATGGGAGCGCTGGAGGAAGCTGAGACCAGTGGCCGCGACGCCCTGGCGCTCTTCGTTGAGGCAGGCGACGGCAACGGCGTTCTGCTTGCAGAGGCCGAGCTTGCCTGGATCGACTCGCTGAAGGGAAGGTTCGCCGACGCGGAGGCCCGGGCTCGAAAGGTCGAGGCCGAAGCCAAGGAAGCCGGCCATACCCTAGCACTGGTGCAGGCGGTGCGGATCAAGGGGTACCAGTTGCTTGCTCAGGGGAAGCTAGGCGAAGCAGAGCAGATTGTCCGCGTCGCCGTAGATATGGCTCGCCAGAGCGGGAATCCTTACCGGCTGATCGCCGGATTATCGGCCCTTGCGCTGATCCTTGCACTGCAGGGGCAGATCCCAGAGGCACTGCTCCTGCTCGAGGAATGCAAGCGCGAGGACGCTCACTGCACCGAGAGCGTTCTGCTCGAGTGGTCAGCCATGGTGGAGTGGTTCGCGGGCGACTTCTCCCGCGCTCTGGATAGCATGCATGAGTCGCTGGCCGTGAACGCCGGTGCGCTCAGCCGGCGGCGCGGTTACGCCGTGCCGTTTGCAGCGGTCAGTGCCGCGGAGCTTGGCCAGCTGGAGGAAGCTGAGCGCCTAGCCCGCAAGAGCCGAGAAATCTACGGAACAACGACTTGGTCCTTCTGCGGAGATTACTGCTCTTGGGGAGAGGCCTTCGTTCTTGCGCGCCGAGGACGCCTGAAGGAAGCCACGGAGTTGCTTCACGGCGCGTCCATGAGCATGTTGTCGATGCAGGCTTGGCCTTGGGCTGCCCCTCCACTGCTGGACTTAGCCGAGATCTCTTCACAGGCAGGTGCAGAAGAAGTCGCGGAAGAGTCGGCCTCCCAGCTGGAAAAGATCGCCCAGCGGGTTGGATTCGAGCTCTACTGGGGGCTGGCAGGAATCGGCCGAGCCTGGGCGCAATTAGGCCGGCAACAGAATGATGCTGCTCAACAATCGGCTCGTCTGGGGCTCGACAGGCTATCGGAGTCCGGCTGTCAGGCATTCGTGGGTCGCGGTTACGACGTTCTCGGGCGTAGCCTCGCCACCAAGGATCGGGAGGAGGCCGTGGACGCGCTCGGCAAGGCCTCCGCAATCTTTGAGCAGTGCAAGGCGGTGGAGAGGAAGGCCTCGACTGTTCATTTACTGAAGGGGCTAGGAAGTCGAGGCCGGCGGGCCGCTGCGGTCGCCAAAGGTCCAGACAAGCTCACCCCCAGAGAAAAGGAGATCGTTAAGCTCACCACCCAGGGATTCACCGCCAGACAGATTGCCGACGAACTGGTCCTGTCACGGCGGACCGTGGAGACTCATCTATCGAACGCTTATGCCAAGCTGGGCGTCAGCTCAAAGTTGCGCCTGGTGGGGTCCAGCAACCCTGAAGGCCCGGCCCCATAGAGCAACGTGGTTGCAAGGGGCGGGCATTGTTAAGTCTCCCTGATCTATCCCGGCAAAAAGTCCAACAGGATGTCATTAATCCTGTCGGGAACCTCCAACGGTATCCAATGGCCGACGCCCTCTATACGCTCATAGCGCCATTGTCCGGCGACATGATCTTCGGAGTCAGTCATCTGCCGCTCTCCCAGAGCAGGGTCGGCTGTGCTCCAGATCCCCATGGTTGAGGCCCGAACCGGAGGAAGACCCGGTGACGGCTCCACCATCGAGCGGGGTGAAAGGTTAGCCCGGTACCACTTGAGACCGGATGTCAGCGAGCCGGTGGACTCAAGATTGGCAATAACTGCGTCGGCGTCAGGGTGCTGCATGAAGGTGCGGAAGCCAGCCCAGTCGTTGGCGGTGAGCCACTTTTCTGCAATCCCAGGGAACTGAAACAGCAGCACGTACCAAAGCTTTGCGAGCTCGGGAATGCTCTTAGGCCTAATGGACGACGGATGGCCGACCGACAGGACCCCAGGTGGTCAACCTTCGCCGCAGCCACAGTGGCCACCATCCAACCGAGCGCTGCCCCCCAGTCGTGTCCGACGACATGAGCACGTTCGCTTCCGAGGTGGCCGAGGATGGCCACCACATCGCCCACCGCCTGGGGCAGCGCGTAAGCCTCCACCGATTCCGGCTTGCCCGAGGCTCCGAAGCCCCGCAGATCGGGCGCTATGACCTGGAAGCCGGCATCGACAAGAGCGGACACCTGATTTCGCCACAAACGTCTGGAATCTGGGAACCCATGAAGCAAAATGACTGGTCTTCCCTCGCCGATTACGTCGAAATCGATCGCTACGCCGTTGTTGTCTATCCGCATAACCCCTCCCTGGCTGACCCATGCTGCCATACCCAGAGGCGGGCGGTGTGGAAGCGTCCGTTTATGAGGCAAAAGCCCCTTCAAATGAGGCAAAGCGGCACTTTGACCAGGATGAACCACGATTTAGGGTTGGAGGCGGGTTACGGAGCGCGGCAAGGAAAGTCCCTGCCGGGTTGACCAGTTCAGCTCGAACTGGTCGGAAAGCCGTGATTCTTGCAGGTCAGGTCCTTGAGGAGGTCGCATGTCAATGGGGAAGACACGGAGCTACCTGCAGGAGTACGACGCACTCGGCGATGACGCCAAGGCTAAGACAGCCCTGGCCAGTAGTCTGATTCGGACCGACTGGCGTGGATTCTTCAAGGAGCTTCGCGAGCAGCGTCCGATCTTCAAGACGCCCGGATTTACCTTCGTCACCAAGTTCGCCGACGTCACAGAGGTGCTATCCCGAGAGTCCATCTTCACCGTTCGGCCTTACGCTCCCAAGATGGATCCGGTGGTCGGGCCGTTCATGCTCGCCCGCGACGACACCCCCATCAACTGGCGAGAGAAGGGCATCATGCAAGCGGTGCTGAGGCCCGAGGATCTCCCGCAGGTGAGAGAGCGAGCTGGCCGCATAGCAGATGAGTCGCTCAATGAGGCAGCGACCCAGGGCCGCATTGAAGCGGTGAGCAAGCTTGGCCGCTACGTTCCCATACGGATAGTCGGTGACTACTTTGGCTTCCCTGGCCCGGACCTGGAGTCGATGTACCGATGGTCAAAAGCCACCCAGACCGACATGTTCAAGAACCTCCCCAACGACCCGGCGATTCACGAGGCGGCCCTTGAAGCCGGTCGGGAGATGAAGCAATACCTTACTGAGCTGCTTGCCGAGAAGCGCGCTTCGGTCGCCAAGAATGGGGACGCTGCCCAGGACGTATTCGCCCGACTGGTGCGCACGCAGTTCCCATCGGAGATCGAGTTCAACGACGACCGGATTCTCACCAACCTGATGGGACTGCTGGTGGGATCGGGCGAGACCACCTCGCAGGCAATCGTCCAGTCACTCGAGCAGATCCTCCTACGCTCTGACGTCCACGCTGAAGCAGCCGAGGCGGCCAAGGATCCCGACACCACAAGATTCGACCGCTACGTATGGGAGGGGCTGCGGCTAAATCCCATCAACCCGCTGGTGTTTCGGCTCTCGGTGCAGGACTACACGGTGGCCGCAGGAACTGAAAGAGAGACCCTCATTCCGGCCGGTACGCTGGTGTTTGCTTGCACCGCATCGGCGGTGTTCGACGAAGATGTTGTCCCGAACCCTGAGGAGTTCCGAACCGACCGACCGGACTTCATCAGCTTTCACTTCGGTTTTGGGCATCACACTTGTTTGGGCAGGTATGTCGGATCGGCCATAGTGCCCGAGACGGTCCGCCGAATTTTGTTGCGTCCCGGCGTAAAGCTGTTCCCTGCCCCCGAGGGGTCAATTAATTTCCTGGAAGGGCCTTTCCCGGAGAGCTTCTTGGTGGCTTTCGGCGACAGGACCTAGCGTCGAGTGCACATTCCGGCGACGGCGGACAAACAAGACGATTGCATGATCTGAAGATCCGTCTAGTAAAAAGGCAGCTGCTTTCCCAGGGTTTTGTCTAGATTTGCCATCGCTTCCTATAGTTCGTCGTGACAAAATTCCATGAGCTCGGCGGGGGACCGATTTCGAACGGAATGCAGCTTGCCGACGCGGCGTTGGACGCAATCCCAGAACTTCAGGCAGATGTGTACAAGATTTAGCCCTGGGCGCCTACTTTGATTTGGGATCGGCAGGCAAAACGGCGTGCTTCCGGCCGCACTCAGGGCTGAGGTGGCCGATTCTCTCCGTCTAGAGCTGTGTCGACGACTCCAGGATCGGGCCCGACGAGACCGGGATGTCGGCCTTGACCCTAGGATCGCTTGCCAGCGAGCGCAGGGGACCGACCTAACGGGTCGGTGGAGTTGCTGGCGCGGCTGAAACAGTTGGTGTGATCGTTAAAGTGCAGTTCAGCTGGCGCATCGAGGTCGGGAGGGCTCTTTTTTTCACTGCAGCTGGTAGACGAAATTCCTGCGGCATGGTGAGGATCGTACAGGGGTTTATCTCGTCGTTGAGTTCGGCGGGGGATGCCTGGGCCACCGGCGATTAGCCGATGGATGGAGAACCGAGCCTACGAAGCGAGGCGGATGGAGATCGAGGCCTCACTAGGAGAGTCGGCTAAGGTGCGGTCGCGGTCGGGTATGACGCGCGAGTCGCTCATTTAAGAGTGCACTGGAACCGGACTTAGTGGCCTATGAGGACCGCGACGTAGGCATGCCCGTATTGGGGTTCGCCGACTGGTCTAATTGGGTTTTGGTAACCACTGATCGACCGGGATGGTCAACCGTTAGAGCGGGTCAATGGAAGTCTCGTGCGAAAGGCGCCTTTAATAAAGGCAACACGCCTTTGGCGTCTGGGTACTTCGACCCTGACTGGTTCCTAAAAGCCTCATATCCCCGTCGGGGCATTGACTGCGGTCCGGTCGTCGGGTATGCCATGCCACCATGGAGCGCGGAACATGAGCGTGTCGGATTCGTCCGACAGGACCGCTTGCTCGCCTGCCGCCCAAGCCGTCCCGGAGTACATTGCGACGGAGCGGGTGGTGCGGAACATGGAGGGTGCCATCGGAGTCTTTCGGTGGGCGGCACTCGCATGGGTCATTCTTCATGCCCTTTCCTGGCAGCTATCAGGAGAGGGGTTCCGCCGCCCAACCCTCGTCATAGCCGCCGTGACGGGAGTCACCGCATGGACCTTATGGCTCACCACTGCCAAGGCACCACTAAGAGGCAAGGTGTTGCTGTTCGACGCCATGTTGGGGGCTGCTCTGAACCTGGTTTCCGGACTGACGGTCCAACCGGGGAAGCTGGGAATTGCCACGTCCACACTGGCGCTTAGCTATCCCTACTCTGCCGTCCTCGCGGCAGGTACGGCCCTTGGCCCGCTTGCTGGCTCGTTGGCCGGTGGAGTCATGGCAGCGTCGTATTGGGTCGCCCATCTGGTGAACGGTGCACCTCTTACTGAGGCTTTGATGAGCCGGCTTCTTGCAGGCTCCGCGGGCTATCTCTTTGCCGGGTTGATGTTTGGCACGGTTTCGAGTTTGCTGCGTAGGTCATCGGAGGAGGTTCGGGCTGCCACGGCCGAGGCCATCGCCGCCCGTGAAAAAGCGGCGAGGCTCTCCGAGCGTGAGTCCATGGCTCGCCAGATTCACGACTCGGTATTGCAGGTCCTGGCGCTGATACACAAGCGAGGGACCCAGCTTGCCGAGTCGCAAACACCCGATCGGGCCAAGGTTGCCGAGCTGGCGGAGATGGCGAAAGACCAGGAAGCTGCACTGCGGGGGTTGATCATGAGGGAGCCGGAGGATGCTCCGGTGGGGGAGGCCTCCCTAAGGAGCGCGCTGGAGGAGGTGGCGGCCGGCATCAAAGCAGTGGATGTCAGTGTGAGTACGGTAGGGCCGGTCTGGCTGCCCCGCGGGCTGGTCGATGAGCTCGTCGATGCTGTGAGGGAGGCTTTGGCCAACGTGATCAAGCATTCAGGGGCAACCAAGGCGGCAATCTTTGCCGACGAGCAGGATGGGATGTTGCAGTTGAGCGTCAGGGATGACGGAGCTGGATTCGTTTTTGACGAGGCCAAATTTAGGCAGGAAGGGAAGTTCGGGATGCTGAATAGCATGGGGGGCCGGGTCGATGCTATGGGGGGCAGCATGAAGATCGATTCCCGATTGGGAAGCGGGACGGAGGTTGAGTTTCAGGTTCCCCTTCAACCGGGCAAATGATGCCGCGATGAGCGAGCCCATTCGCGTGATGGTGGTAGACGACCATCCTGTTTGGCGGGACGGCATCCGGGCCGACCTCGAACGAGGGGGTAACGCCACGGTAGTTGCTGAGGCAGCCGACGGTGGGGAGGCGATCACCAAGGCCAGAGAGACGATGCCCGATGTGGTGCTCATGGACCTGCAGCTTCCGACCGTCAAAGGAGCGGAAGCAACCCGACGGATCGTCGAGGACTCCCCACACGCCAAGGTCCTCATACTCTCGGCCTCCGGAGAGGAAACGGACGTCATGGAGGCCGTCAAGGCGGGGGCGTGCGGATACCTTCTCAAGAGTACGAAGACGGCGGATGTTGTCGACGCAGTACGCCGAGTCAGCCAAGGCGAGTCAGTTTTCAGCCCATCCCTGGCCGGCATGGTGCTTCAGGAGTTCAGGCGCATGGCATCGAGGGACCCGGCCGAGCCGTCTCTGACGGCCCGCGAGAACGAGGTTCTGGTGCTGGTGGCCAAGGGATACACCTACCGCGAGATCGCCGAGAAGCTGTTCCTTTCCATAAAGACGGTCCAAAATCACGTGCAAAACATCCTCGCAAAGCTGCAACTCCACAAAAGATACGAGCTGATGCGCTACGCCATCCAGCGGGGCCTCGACAAGACCCCGGATTAGCTCGGAGCTCTCCCGCGAGGATGGCGGAGAGGTTGCGTGGTCCTTGTCCGCTACGTATAAAGCTTAATCTCCGTAACTTCACGGAAGTCCTAAGTAAGGCAAAAAAATAGCGTTCACCTCTCGGAATTTGATTCGAGTGCGGCGAGAGGGGACGTCATGCGGGGAATTGCGCAACGTGTAGTGCGGGGGTTCTTTCAGCTGTGCATCGGGATATTCCTGGTCTTAATTACGACGCCAAGCCTGACGGAGGGTTTTCCCAGCTTCGGCCCTGTTGGGGCAGCGACCCTTGGGGCCGCCTGGCCATTCATAGGGTTGCTTTTGTACCTGCAGCACATTTTCGAAGAGGCCGGCCGACCGCACCCTAGTCTTAACGTGAGCCGTGAACCCAGTCTTAATGTGAGCCGTGAATCGGACACGAAGGAGCAGCGTCGACGTTCCGGGTCAGTACGCATGGGCCTGTGGATGCCGGATCCCGGATCCGGCCGAGAAACCGTCTAACTATGCAGGAGAGTTACTCGCTTTCCGGCACTGTTTTCGACGTCCATGAGGGATTGCCGTTCTGGGTTGAGCACAAGCCTGGCATGGGCGGCAGTTGCTCCGTCACCACCTGGTTGATCGCCCGTGGGCAGATTGGCGGGGTCGACGTCTCCGACATGGTGGTGGTGACGATTTGGATGCAATCGGACAACGGAGCTTCCAGACGCGCCCGGCGCCTCATCCTCGTGGAGGAGGAGGCCTCCCCCGAAAGAGTTCGTTGGGTCGTCGACGCCTTCCACGGCCGTCTCGGAGGACCGCTAGGTGATCTTGCGGAGCGGGTCGGCAAGGAGCTCGGCTTTTATCTTGTGCCTATCGACTACCGGCTCGAGGAAAGCCGGATCACCATCTCGGTCCCACACAAGGTGCGAGTAGTGGCGGCGGGACGTAAGATCCCGGAATCGCACCCAGCCTGCTCGGGGGGACCATGGCTCAGGAGATGGAGCGGGAAAGCCGACCAAGTCCTCGTAAATGTGCCCGAGCACGAGCTGGTGTGGAACCTGCCCCAGTCCCGAGCGCTTGGCGGAGCATTCCGGTTCGGCTGCTGAAGACGGCTAACTTTAGCCCTAATCCTCCATTCCGTCAGGCGCCGGCATGCGACCTGTCCCGATCGGCACGGTAAAAGTCCACGGTGTATCTCTTGCCGGAGGGTACGTTGCGGTGCAGCAGGTCCGAAAGGGTGTGCAGGCTCATGATCTGCTCCCAGCCGACCGGCGAGAAGGTCTCTTGTTTGAAGATGTTCTCGGCAAGCAGAGGATTGGTGAGGGCCTGGGAGAAGGCATCAATTCCAACGAGTCTTCCTACCATGGGCGGTAAAGCAGAGTTGCGGCGCAGATCCTCCGCGTATAGGCCGACGTAAAGCTCGAGATTATCCACGTGACCGTAGAGCTTTTCTAGCTCCTTCACCACCGTTTTGTCGCTGCTCAACTGATCGAAGCTTGTCGCACGGGGGTACTTGAACAGCTCCCGATAATCGTTGTAGCTCCTGAGCTTCACCGTGCGGCCCAATTGGACCCCGGCCAGTTCGACCGGAAGCAAAAAGTCCGGCGTGTTGTGAAGGCCGAGGCTCGCCGCTGGCTGGGTGGAGCTCTCCTCGAAGATATTGCCCAGGCCGTTGTCGATGATCATGTCGTTGTTCCACATCGAGTCCTGCATGAGCATCCGCTCGCCTTTGTGGAGGAGTGTATTTGGCAGCATGCTATGCCAGCGGTAGACCAAGCTGAACTCCACCGTCATCCAGTTTTGCCGATACCACTTTTCCTTGGTGAACGCGAGAGGGTCCGTAACGAACTTGAAGTGGTAGGGAGTGATGTGGTTGATGTAGTCCTCGACGACGATCTTCATCACCTCAACGATCACCGCATTGCGGGCGGTTTGAAAGAGGCGATCGTCGTCCCAGTGAGGGTAGGCATCGGCGAGTAAGTCGGCGAGGCGATTGTGTTCTCTCAAACAAAGGACGTTTAGCATCACGTAGCCGACGGAAACGTTGGCACGCTCCACTTCCACGCCCATGGCGAACAGCCTCTCTTTTCCGCCTCTGGCTTGCCTAGGCGGATCCTCCCTGACGGTGTGGAGATGAGGAAGAGCGCTGAACTCCTCCTTTGGTTCTCCGGATTCCTCGTAAAAGAAGGGGGGGTACTCCTCGCCATTAATGATCTGGCTTTTCAGCTTTCCGCCTTCGTGGGACCTCAGCTGCTCAGTGATTGCGGAGTGAAGCCCGTAAACCGTGCACAGATCGATGTGGTGATTAGATACATTTTTCAGCGGATCGGTGCGGTCGGTCCTTAAGAATCCGTCGGTGAACCACTGCACGAAGTAAGGAAAGATCAGATTGGACTTGGGTGAGTACTTGGTCTGTTCCCCCATGCGAAAAAGATCCTGCAGGTTTTCGACGGCCGGCAACTTGCGCTTGAAGTCCTCGGTGGGGGAGAGGGTGATCCCGAGGTGCTTCTCGTCGGTCAGGGGCTCCCAGTCCGAAGGCGGGAGGTGGAGTCCTGAGTAACTCCTATCGGTGAGCGACTCCCAGGAGGTGTAGGGACTCTTGGTACTGAACGCATAGGGTCGAGTCGGAATCTTGAGGATGGCGTTGTTAATGAGCGCCTTGTTGGCCAGCTTTTGGCGGGAGTCGCTACTTTGAACCCAGGTCCAGAATGGCTTCAAGTGAGTAAGGGCGTAGGTCTCAAAGGTGTTCTTGAGACCATCCTTGGAAGTGTCCCTCCTGTTGGCCATGACTTCATCGCTCCTTGCTAACGCTTGTATGTCCCCTGGGACGCAACCGGTAGTGGCGTGGACATGTCTTCTTCGTAGTCGTATTTGGCCAGGACCCAGGGCTTTGCTGCCTCAAACCTAAATTCCATCGCCAGACAGACGTCGAGTTCACTGGATCAGCTTAGGGTGAGCAGCTCAACGAAAACAGGGCGAAATCGCCCCAGCTATGACCGGCGAAAGGCCCTAATTGACGTGCTGCTCATACCTATGCGGATGGGATGCACCTACTTCGGCCAGTTTGGAACCGAGGGATTAAGGGGGTATTGCCGGCAAGCTTCTTGCCAACAGTACCTACGCAAACTGAGGTGTGTGGAAGCTTGATTTAGGCAGTCCCCCCGTATCGATCACCTGAGCGCTCCCATAGCATGAGCTCGAAGTAGCTGAGTCGACACCAACTGTGGAGGTGATGTAGGGGTGGCTCCTGATCCGTTTGAACCGACACCACCGGATCGTTCGATGGGTCTTTCTCCTGCATTCTGGTTTTGGAAGTGGCTGCCTGATCCAGCTCCTGACGTCCGCGACTCACTTCTGCTTGCTCAAATTCACGCTTTGGCTTAAGTGATCAGCGAAGGAAAGCTCCGTGAAGAGGTTCAGTTCGCTGTCGCCAAGATGCTTCAGGGACGGTTCGGCTAGGAGGGCGAGTGAACTCAAGCGAGCGTAGATTCCCCACCCGGCTGTTCAACGTACCGACCGGTCCCGAGTTTGCGGAGTCGCAAGGGACCAGTGGCGCTCGGGGATTTGCCACCGCCGTCGGTGAACCAAGCGGTCGGGCTCCCAGGGTGATGCCTCCGGCACCGAATCGGATAAATCAAGCGATTCAAGGCGTCCCGGATGGGACCAGAGCAATGACCAACGAAGAGGTGGAGCGGCTGCTAAATGATCCGTTCGCCACCTTAGTGCTGAGAGCGGGAAGGTTCCCTAACGACCTCGGCGAGTTACTACAGGCGCTAGACGAGGCGAACTCTTTGGACTTGGGCGTTTCGGAACAGACTAGCTTCGTGGTTTCCGAGGGCGGGCAAATCCCATTTTCCCCTGGTGTCGACAAAGGCGGTACAAGGTTGTTGACCGTGAGGTCTCGCCGCACGGCTACCGGCACCTCGCCGGAACTGATCGTCAGCACCTTGATTCCCCCAGGCAAGGCCCCGCGCAGCCAGGAGATCTTGAACGAGGTACTCGCTTGGGATCCGGTGAATCGGACCTTCCACTTCTATCAACGGCAGCAGGGGGCTTGGTTTTGGTGCGGGCAGTCGGACATGGCCCTGCAGGCTCCGACACGAGGCAAGGGACCGTTCGACTCCCATGTGAACGGCTATCCCTTGATGAAGGAGCTGAAGAGCCCTTGGGTGCACTGGAGCGGTCCGGATCTTAAGATCGTCGAGACAGCTTATGGTCCCGACGACCCTCTGGTGTCCGATCCACTATTCGGTGACCACGACCTGGCGTTTGAGTTAGAGGAAGCGGTGTTGCGTCCCCTCATTGAGCGGTGGAACACTGCCCGGTTTGACAAGTCCACCAAAGCAGGGACGCTCACCTCAGCCAGGCGGTTTCTGGCTCAAGTGTTGGAAGGGCAGTCGGCGAATCTCATCAGTACGCACACGCAGTGGAAGCGACTGCCTGCCGACGACTTGCAGGACCTTCCAGTCACATTCTTTTACGAGCACGACACTTTGGCCGACAGTAGAAGAGTGGGCCTGGAGGTGGAACCGCCAACGCTGTCGATGACGGGGAGTCGGTACAAAGCCCTCGCGGAGAAACACAACCTTAGAGTTCGTGGCGAGTCGTTAGATGAGCCCGGCGATGTGCCGTTCTGCTTCACGGTGCCGGAGCGGCCATTCGAGGACGTATTGGTAGCAGAGGAGTTAATACAGCGCGGTGCGATGTCGAAGCGGTTGGCCGCGTGCCTACTGATGATCGACTTTGCCAATCCAGTGGAGTCACCTCGCCGGGCGCAACTAATGCGGCATGTTCCGGACACGGTGGAGCTCCGTCCAGAGACGAACCTGGATACGACGCTGGTTCCGCTGATACTCGAGGCCGCCGAAGATACTGAAGAGGGCAGTGCGGAGCGGGAGTTTGCGGCGCATTGGCAGCTTGGTCCGACGGATTGGGTAGCGGTCTTCACTTCCAGGATCGTCACTTATCTGGGACTCGTGGCGGCCACACTCAACACCGACGAGGGCTGTGATGCCATCTTCCGCTTGGCGGAATCCCGCAGGCGAGAGTTCAGGCGTCGGCCGCTTGCCGAGTTCGGACTAACTCTGCCCCAAGCTGTAGCCATTCCGCAGAACGAACCGCCGCTTGAGATGACCGAGCAAGCCACAGTGACTCCGCGTAATTAACGTCTTAGGCATGCCTATGCCAAGGAGGGTGGGATGGCGCTGCAATCGTTTTCGACCCCAGGTTTAGTCGACGACCTAACTGAGGCTGGAAAGCAACGGTGGTCGCAAAGCCTCAGCCTAATGCTCGACGAGGAAGCCGCCGGCAACCCCCAGAATCCGGCGGACAATCCGCGGCCTCAATTCTTCAACCCATTGGGCGTAGAGCTCGCTTCGGATGCCACCGACAAGGTCATGCGGTGGGGGGCATTTCCTCGCAAACTGGCCCGAGTCGCCGCTCCCCGTCGTTGGCGGCTGGGAGACGAGCGCGACAGACAAGAGGAGTACTGCGAATGGGCTGCGCAGCGTGATTCGGACGGCCGCATCGTGCGGGCGATGTTCACTTGCGAGGTCCCGAGCTACTATCACCAGCTCGCAAGCGATGATCCCGACCGCCTTGTCGCCACCTACCAGGAGCACGTCAGTCCTGAGGTGCAGCTGTCCGACTTGATCTCATCCAGCGGGATCTACCAGGAACGCAACCCATGGAACCTAGACGGGGCGATGCACATGGTCCAGGGTGCCAATACGTTGCCCGCTGCCGTCCTGCTGGTGGCCCAGTCCACCATAGTGCGGACGCGCGATGGGGAGGTGATTGGCAGTCCGAGCGACCTTATCCGCTGTGGGATCGGTGCAGACCCAGAGCGGAACAGCGATCCGCTCATCGTAGGAGAGGTTAACGAGCTTGCCAGAGCAGGGGCGATGGTAACGCTTGCCGACCCGATCGGACTCTACCTCGCCGGCTTACGGACCTCAGGATGGGAAGCGCCTGGAGGAAACGACCCATCTAGCTTCTGGAGAATAACGCGGGGGTCGCCGGACCACCCCGTTCGGGCCGTTTACGAAGTGCCCGCTGATCTCGGATTCACCGTAAGCGACATCCTCATTAACGGCGAGCGCATTCA
>JAUJPC010000006.1:144499-166587 GCA_030447305.1 Actinomycetota bacterium
TCGGTTAAAGAGCAAGGTATCAATAAGGCGAAGAGCGATCTAAGTACCCAATACCTGTTTGCCTCTTTGGAGGGGGCGGTCATCCAGGAGCTGGTGCGGCTGGACGATCAAACTTCCGGAAAACGCAAGGGTACCAACACTCACCGCTCTATCTTTAGGATCTGGCCTGATTTCAACGTTAAGTCGCTCATCACCAAGTCGGTCAGCACCGTCAAGGCCGATGCCGCCAAGGCCTCTTTCGCCGCGTTCGGCGAGGGCATCGTCTGGGCGGTGATGGACAGCGGGATCGCCAAAGATCACCCTCACTTTAGGCAGCACGGCAACCTCGAACTTGAGACCCCGGTTGAACATCGGGACTTCACGGGTACAGGGCAGCAGCCCGAGAAGCCTTTGGACGACGCCTATGGTCACGGTACCCATGTGGCGGGAATCATTGCCGGGGAGTTGAAAGCCTCGGAGAAGCACCCGGTAAGAGGGTTCTCTCGAAGTCGCGACGAGGTGGGGGACACCCGCTACGACCAGATTGAAATTAGCTCGATTGCCGGGATGGCACCCAAATGCAAACTGGTCAGTCTAAAGGTCCTTGACGACACCGGTCAGGGGTTAGTGAGCAACGTTATCGCGGCCATTGCCTACGTTCAGAAGGTCAATAACTACGGCCGCCGGCTAAGGATTCACGGGGTAAACCTCAGCGTCGGATACGACTTCGAGCCCGAGTGGTTCGCAGCCGGTCAAAGTCCTCTATGCGTGGAGGTTGACCAACTGGTCAAATCGGGGGTGGTCGTGGTGGTCGCCGCCGGGAACACCGGTTATGGGTGGAACCAAAGCCAATTTAGAGGTTCCGTTCCGGCAGGCATGGATCTGACTATCAATGATCCTGGAAATGCGGACAAGGCGATCACCGTCGGCTCGACCCACCGTGACATGCCGCATATCTACGGAGTGTCTTACTTCTCATCAAAGGGTCCGACGGGCGATGGTCGACTAAAGCCGGACTTGGTCGCACCGGGGGAAAAGATCCTGTCCTGCGCGGCAGGAGCAAACCTCGAGAAAGCCAAAGCAAAGTTTGGCGACTGTGAGTACGTGGAGGACAGTGGCACCAGCATGGCCGCTCCGCACGTGTCTGGCGTGATTGCAGCTTTCCTGTCCATTCGAGGCGAGTTCATAGGCAGGGCCGAGGAAGTGAAAGCCATATTTGTCGGTACCTGCACCGACTTAAAACGAGATCGAACGTTTCAAGGAGCAGGCCTCATCGACCTGATGCGAGCCATTCAGTCCGTCTAGCGTCAGAAGGGGGAAGCGTATGCCTCTGTCCGGGTTTCCTAGCTTCGAAGTCCAGTTTACGAAGTCGGGCGATGTCCACGACCCGAAGGAGGTGGACACCGGGTTAAAACTCTTAAGGGACGAAGGCGTTACGGACTTGATCGTGATCTCCCACGGTTGGAACAACGACATGTCTCAGGCCCGAAGCCTCTACGAGCGCTTCTTTGACGCTTTCCGAAAGGCTCTTAGCTCAGCCCAAGATGGGGTGTCCGCCAGGCGCTTCGGAGTCATGGCGATCCTGTGGCCCTCAAAAAAATTTGCCGAAACCGAGCTGATACCGAGTGGCGCCGCAGGAACTAGATCGGCAGTTCCGGACGAGGCGGTGAAGACAGAAATCGATGAGCTCATCGAGGCCCTGGATGATGAGCAAGCGAGTGTCCGCTTGCAAAAAGCCAAGGAGTTAGTTGTCCAGCTCGAAGACAAAAGCTCTGCAAGGGAGGAGTTCGCAAATTTAGTTCGATCCGTCTTAGACGACCCGGCAATAGATAAGGAGGACGCTCCGGCGGAGCTGCGGGATCTGCCCGGAGAGCAGGTTATGCAACGGTTGAGCAGACCGGCCCTGCCTCCTCCCGACGAGGATGGGTCCAGGGGCGGAGCAGCTTCAATCGGTACCACCAAGGGCACCGCAGCAGGTGTCGGCGGCCTCTTCAGCGGGATGAAAGCGGCGGCACTGAAGCTTGTCAACACGGTGACCTACTACAAGATGAAGGAGCGAGCGGGCGTCGTGGGAAGTGGCGGTGTCTACAAAACGCTGAAACAGATAAAAGCAGCTTTGCCCAACGTCAAGCTGCACTTGGTCGGTCACAGCTTTGGAGGAAGATTGGTCACCGCGGCGGCTGCAGGGCCAGAGGGACAGCCGGCTATCGAGATAGATTCTTTGACGCTTCTACAGGCTGCCTTCTCCCACCATGGGTTTGCTCAGAGGTTCGACGGAAAAAGCGACGGCTTCTTCCGAAGCGTCGTCTCGGAGAAAAAGGTCCGTGGACCCATCCTGATTACCTGCACCAAGAACGATCGAGCTGTCGGCCTGGCGTATCCCATCGCCTCGCTTGCTGCCGGCCAGGTTGCCGCCTCCATTGGAGACAAGGACGATCCGTATGGAGGTATTGGTCGAAACGGTGCCCAGAAGACTCCCGAGGCCTCCGACGGGGTACTGCTGGACATAGGTGCCGACTACAAGTTCCAGGGAAACCTCCTTTACAACCTGACTGCTGATTCGGTAATTACCGATCACTCCGACGTAGCCAAGCCCCAGGTAGCTCACGCGGTGGTTGCTGCGATAGCGACCACCTGAAAGTACGCCCGGGTCCGGCAATTAGACAAATAGGCCAGTTTGCCCCTCGGCAATGAGGCACTTTCTCCATTTCCAGCCGCATCGAATCGCACCAAGATCAGACGTCACCAACAATCCGGCTGGATAAGGGGGGTGCTATGGCTAACAAGAGGGAACCGATCACCGCGGTGAGGCTGCGCAGGGGCGCCTGCTTCGGCACATGCCCTATTTACGAGGTGACGCTGCACTCTGACGGTACCGCGGAGTGGGAGGGGGAGCGGTTCGTTGATCGAATCGGCCGATTCCACGGAGAGTTCAGTCCTAATGAGTTCGAGAAGTTGGCCTCCTTTGTCGAGCGCGTGGGGTTCTTTGGGTGGGACGAGGAGAACAGAGGCAATGTCACCGATCTTCCCGACTACGTCCTTACGGTGATCGCGGGGAAGCGGACCAAGACAGTTCTGCAAAACGGGATCGATGAGCCGCCGGATTTCTGGGCTTTGGCCGCTGTGGTGGACGGAGTTGCAGCAGGCATCGAATGGATGGAGGGTGCGATAGGGGGAAGCTGCGAAGACTGGTCGGCAACCCTTACCAACTTTGGAATCGTGGCGCCCCTGTTGACAGTCAAAGGGGTGTGCACCTTCCCCACTTCGGGATTCAAAGTCGAGCTGCGCCGGCACCGGCCTCAGCCGGCCAACCCGAGTCTGCTGCTGCTCGAGCGGATCGTGACTGCCCCCACCGGTCCGGTAGCTCAGGTGATAACCGAAGTGGAGGCGAGCTATGTGGAGCGCATCGCCTCCGTCGAGCGAGTAACGATCTTGCCGGATGGGGTGACCGTGGATGTGGAGGTACTAGACGCACCGCCCCAGCGGAGTTCCGATGCGGTAGCCAGCTGATGGCGCCCGACTTTCCCGGCGCAACCAAAATGAGAGGAGAAGCCGTTGGCTTTGATCGATGACGTTGGCGCGATCTGTCAACGCCTGGCCCCTGCGGGATGGAAGACATTGATGCAACGGCACGGGCTCGACTTAACGTCCCCCAACCCGGGGGCAGAGCTGAAGAAAGAGCTCCCGGATATCAATCGGCGCATCGTCGGTTTCGAGGACTTTGCCAATGAGGGCAAGCGAGGTGTGGAGCCTGGAATGCCTGCAAGGAGTCTGCTTTATCACGCACTGGCTTCACCCGATGTAGTGGAAGACGGAACCGGAAGACCCTTAAGGGTGTTTCCGACCTTGTCGGACCTCGAGACGGTGGAAAATTACGTGTACGGAGTACGCCCTCCATCTTTGGCGGATTTAAAAGCCCGGGCCAACGGGGGACTTCTAGCGATCGTAGTCTTCGCCTACGAGTACCGCCCAGGCCGGGAGTCGGTACATCGTCGGCATGCCGATAATTGTTTCTCACGAACCGGGGTGGCTCGGGTGGGGACTGCCGACGCCGCATACAACGAGCGCAGCCGGGGTTTTCAGCCCTTCGCCGATGACTCCGATTCCAATGGGATAAGGGTTCTGCCGTCTCGGTTCGCCCCGTACGTCGCCGTTCAGCATCAGGGCGATGACGAAGACTATGGGCCCATGCAATTCAAGCTGCGCCAATCGAATCCCCAGCTGTTCGGCAGCTCCGATGAAAACCGGCTGTTTTGGATTCCGCTTCACAAGCTGTTCAGCGGCACCGAGTGCATCCAGGGACTGAACCTTGATGTAAATCTCGAAGCGCATCACATGAACGAAAAGCTGCGTCGAATTCATCTCCAGCTTGCCGCGTTGGGGCATCCGGCCTTAGAGCCTCCGGAGATTGACCAACCGCCGTTTCGCTTTAGCGAAGGCATTGCCGAGTGGTCATCGGACTCTCGTCTGGGCAGCGGGGTACTCGTGCCGGTTGCGCACCCCAATCTGGTGGCGGCGGCCGCTCGAGACGGCACTCCCGTGACTTTCTCCGTTCCACCGAACCAGGATTCTGGCCTGGGGCCGAGTCTTACCATCGCCTCAGAGGAGGGCTTTCGTCATGCCCCGGAGTTCGTTCACGTTCGCCACGCGGTGGGGGCGGACGGGACCGTGCGCGACTTGAACGATCAGCCTGAAGTCCTCCAGGCGGTGCTGAGCGGCGGTTATCAAGCCCTTCACTACATCGACTTCGCCGGTGACGGGTTCGTTCGGGCTCAGGCTCCGGAGCTGGCGACGGACATTCCGCGCAATGTGCCGGCCTATTCGGTAGTAACGGCGCCGGACTTCTACCCAAACTGCGATCAGCGGGAATTGATCGAATGGTGGGTCCAGGTCGTGCCAACGGCATTGCGTGACGGGACTTGGTCGACGCCGCCGCTCACCCTGTCCGACGAGAGGCTTGCACCCAATATAGAGCTGCCCGACGTCGATTTTCGCCCAGAGGACGACACCGTAACCGCCATCGTCTCTCAGCCGCTACCCGGACCGGTTCGCCCTCGACGCCTGCCAATCCGGCAGATCGAACGCCACACCCACCTACCCGATTCGGCTGCGGGGGTGTTCGCTCCAGGGTGGGACACCAGCCGCGATCGCACCAACGGCGTCGCTCACCTGGCCGCCTACGGGCTTGGCAGCCCGTTTCCGGAAGACGCCAAGCTTTGTGCTGCATTGAGCACATTTTGGCCGGCGGCTGCCCCGGATGCCGGGCGCAGCTTTTCCCGAACATTCCCAACCGTGAGCCCAATGACCGACGAGGAGATCGGATCGGTCGGGGACTCGCCCTGGGACGGGGTTGCGGGGCCTAAGGTGGTGGGAGATGTCGTTGACTACCCCAGTTACGACCATGTCGACTATGTCCATCAAGCGCTTGAGGGAAGGTTCTCCGTAGCTCTGACGGGCAAAGTCGGGGTTGAGGAATACAAGGCGAGAGTTCTCGCCATGGCACGAGTCTATCTAGCAGCCGGCATCCAAGGGCCGGAAGAGCGCGAATGGATGGTAGCTTCCTTCCGGGCCGCAGCGCCTAGGGATCCATTGTTGCTGGAGGCACAAGCAGAGGCAGGAACGAGGCTCGCCAACCCCGTATTTGCGGTGCAGCTGCTGCAGCGAGGCAACGAGCGTCCAGATCCTAACGACCACCGCCGCGTGCACGTCGAGATCGGTGAGCGAATTATGGCCTTCGTCGGCGCTCTAGCCGTGGTGCTGGTTCGCCACGGTGAAGGCCCCTGGAACCGTGTCACGACTCCATGACGTCGACGTAATCGTCGTTGGAGCGGGCCCGGCGGGCACAGCTGCGGCCATTGCATCTGCTGATCAGGGCCTCGAAGTCTTACTGGTCGAGCGGGATTTGGAACCACGACACCGTCCCGGCGAGAGTCTTCATCCGGGTGTCGAACCCGTCTTCGAGTCCTTGGGAATTGCCAAACGCATGCGCTCAGCGAACTTTCCCCGCCACCGAGGGCATTGGGTGCAGTGGGGGGGTGTACGAAGGTTTGTGTCATACGGGGGGGACGGCGATGGTGCCTGGGAGGGATTTCAGGCATGGCGGCCCGCCTTGGACGGCGTCCTTCTCGACCGGGTAATGGAGGCGGGCGTGCAGGTGAGGAGAGGGCAGGTGGGTGCTCGTCCCCTGATTGAGGATGGGCGGGTGTGCGGCGTCACGCTGTCGGGCCGGAACCTCACCAGTCGCATTCTGATTGACGCCAGTGGCGGCCGGCATTGGCTAGCCCGGCATCTGGGGGTGCCGATCGAACGCTGGTCTCCACGCCTGTTGGCCTGGTCGGGGTATGTAACAGGCAGTTGTCCCGAGCGGGATGATTCGCCCGAGATCTGCGCCCGGGAATCAGGCTGGGTTTGGTCGGCTCGAGTGGGGCCTGATTTGTACCACTGGACAGCACTTAGTCTGACCGGCCTGGGCCGAGCGGGACCGCCGGCTGAATACCGTGAACTGAGGGCGACCGGCGCCCCGAGAGCGACGGATGTGAGCTGGCGAATCATGTGCCGCTGCTCGGGACCCGGGTATTTCGTTGTTGGGGATGCTGCCTGGGTCTTGGACCCTGCTTCTTCACACGGCATTCTCAGGGCAATGCTCTCGGGGCGCCGCGCCGCCGAGTTAACCGGGCTTTTGGTAGCTCGACCGGGAACAGAGCGACGATGCATTCTCGAATATGACCATTGGATGAGGTCGTGGTTCGTGCACGATCTTTCGGTGCTGGTGGGTCATTACCGGGAGCTTAAGAACCCGCCTTGGTGGCTTAACGGCCACTCGACCAGGCAAGTGAAAGCTGAGTCGCGCTTGGTGGGAACCCCTCAAGCAATGGAGCACTGACCTCGTTTTGACCCGAGAGCCCGGCCCTGCAAACCCGGGCGTTAGCTCTTCAGGTTGGGCTTAAACGGTGGCTCAGCAGTTGCATCTTCGTCGTAACGGTTGACTGTTCGTCTGGGGCAGAACCCGTGAGTTTGGCGATCTCGGCCGCCGCGAACCTCAGTGAGGGGGCCAGCTCGTCGGCCGTGATCTCCACCGAGCGGTTGGAGCCCTGCTCGGTCTCCCAGGAGCGACGGCTTAGCTTGCTGTGACAACCACCCGGTTGCCTGTGCAAGGTCATCACTGGGTTTTCGGCCAGCCTCCGCCAGGCGACTACCTGCAAGAAGCCGTTGAGCTCGTCTTGGTAAGCGCCGACCTCTGACCGGATGCGGCTGTGCACCTCAACCCTCAACCTGCTTACTGCGATGCCGCTAGGGGTGTACCTAAGCTGCGGTCCGCGGCTACATTGCCGGCAATGACTACCTGGTTCATGGTGCACTTGTGCACTTTCTTGGGATCTGTTCCTTGATATCCGGGTGATAAGCAACTCAGAGTTCCGATCCTGCACAAGCGGCCCGTCCAGGATGGCATCACCGTAGCCGTATGCCGATTTCAAGCCCAACTCGGACATGCAAAGACTTGCTAACGCTCGTACTGCCATGTTCGGCATGGAGGGTGAAGAAGGATGGCAGCCGCCAGCTCAGTGGTATGCGGGATCTTCGAGAAGGATTCATCTCGATTTCCAGAAAGGAGACATGCAGCCATTTCCTCTACGGCTTGAAAACGCTTGTGGACCCTTGCGCATGTGCCGACCGAGGTTGGCGTGTTCCCTCGAGCCTCCATGCATGCCCTAATTGCTGCGTCATCCCAAGGTTCGGCAATCAATCGGTCGTGTAAGGGCTACCTCCCAGCTGTCTCCTCACTTCCAATTAACCGAGTTTTCCATGGCAAGGATGGGACGCCCGTTCCGGGGACCGCGGTTCCTCAACCTCGCGATAGAAAGCGTCGTTAGCGCTCGGCTAGCGTGACGTTCGCGTCCGAAAATAGGTACTTCTCCCTAAAGAATTGGTTCTTTGTACCGATGGTCAGCGTCGTAGCTGAGAAGTAGATTGCCTGATGCAGCTGCCAGCCAAGGAGACCGTCATGCGCCCCAACTCTGAGTCGATCACTATCAAGGTAACGGCAGAGTCGGCGGACGCTGCATCACCAAGCGAGCCGAGTGAAGCAAGCGAGCCAAGTGAAGAAGGGCAGGTTCCGACGACTAAGCACAGATGGAGCGCTCGGCGGGTGATCTACACGGCTCAGGCCTCCCAACTCTTCCTTTGGATACTGATGATTGCGGTGGTTCTGTCTATCCTGTTGCCCGCCATTTTGCTACAAGGGCCGAGTCGCTTGTTTTTGCTTAAGGTCATCTTGGCTCCGGTCCTAGCTTGGCTGCCAGGATGGATCTATCTGCTCTTCATAAAGAATAAGGGCCAGAGCCTGTACGACGAGTACGTACTAAATCTCTTTCGACTGAAAATCGACACCTATGGAAATTTGCCTGCGCCACCACAGCACATGACCTACTTCGAGAAATGGGACCGAGCTCACAAAAGAATTCGAGACTACTCAAAGGGCTGGCTGCAGGAACGATCGAAACCGGGGGATGCAAGTCCGACGAAAGACAATCTTTATCGCAAGAAATTCGAAGCAGTCTACGGCCGGGGCTCGGTTAGCACATTCGAGATGATTTACGGCAAGCACCGCTGGACCGAACGAACTGAGACGTTCTCTCCAGTGTTAGTAGCAACAGCCCTCCTTTGTCTCGGATGGTCCGTAGTGCTGCCGCCTGACTTCTTTGGCCTGATGGGCCTTGGTCGTGGGTCCGATAGTTTCTTCGACCTTCCATACGAGGCCCTGAAGTTTGGATTTATCGGCGCATACGCCTTTACCATTCAAGACCTAATACGGCGCTATTTCCGAGATGACTTGAAAGCTGCTGCATACATCCCAGTGGTTGTGCGCGTTATCTTCGTATCTCTTATCGTCGTCTCCGCCACCCTGTTGCCTGAGGAAAGCCTCGGCACCTCCGTTAACATGGCAGCCTTCGTTATCGGGTTCTTCCCCCAAGCGGGCTTGCAGCTCCTGTTCGAGTCTGTGCGGTGGCCATTGGGAAAGCTGATTCCCTCCCTTCGGACGCCCCACCCTCTGACTTGGATCGACGGTCTGACTATTTGGCATGAGGCACGCCTCGCTGAAGAGGGCATCGACGATATGGAACACCTGGCCTCAGCCAACATGGTCGACCTGGTGCTGAGAACCCGCTCGCCCATCGGGCGGCTCATTGACTGGATGGACCAGGCGCTTCTTCACCTGCGAGTTCTCCCATTGACGAGCCACAGTAGAAAACCGGATCGAGAGGCCCATTGGAAAGCCATTCAGGCGTTGGCGGCTCTGGGCATTCGCTCCGCCACTGACCTCCAGCGCTCTTGGGATAAGTTGCAGACAGACCCGCATTTCGTGGGGCGGATTAGCTCGGCACTCAATCTGGCGCCCGATGAAGGCCGAGCAGTGTTCAAAACGATTCTTGCGGGGCTCGACAGCGAGGCAAACTTCTGGCATGTGATGCAATTTAGGAAGCGGCAATGGTTGGATGATGCCCAAGAGCCCGGTGGCGAAAGTCGACCTCATGCGGCGTAACACCCATACCACCGTCCTTCTGAACGGCGCTCGCACGCGCGTGGGCGTAAGGAGGGCAGCCGGGGTTCGAGAATCCTGCGTCACTTATACGAGCGACCTCCCTCACGTCCCGACGTCGGCATAGGGGCAAGCACGTTGCCGGGGGGAGGACAGCCAGGTTCAGAGCAAAATAATCCTGAACCCGTTCTGAAGCGTGCTTCCAAACCTGCACGTACTTCCCAATCCAGTTCTGCCGCCGAATCCCTTAACGATAGCAGGGGAATTTCCCGCGTCGCCTTTGAAGCACTGGGGATTGGGGCAGCGCCTGTAACCCTGCTTGGCGCCCTGGCGTTTTACTTTGGTTGGGTCAGAACCAACTCCTTGTACTCCTACTTCGGTATCGATACCAGTGTCCTTGGCTTCTCTACGCAGGACTATCTAATGCGCAGCGCTGATGCACTGTTTGTGCCGTTTGGAACAGTTCTGCTCGCTCTACTAATTTCCCTCCGAGTTCATTGGCTCATCCGCCGATGGGTGGACCAGGGCCGTTTCCACCAGCTCCTTCACTGGGGCGTTAGAGTCGGCCTGGCGACTGGTGCCGTGCTGTTTACCTTTGGGCTTGTTTCGGTCTTTCGACCCTTACCATTCAGGGTCCATTTTCTGTTTCCATCCCTGAGCTTGGGGATCGGGATTGTTATCCTCGCCTATGCCAGCTACCTCCATGGGTGGAATGAAGACAGCGAAGACAAGCCCTCTTCTTCCCACGGAGGCAGCCAAGACAAGCCCTCTTCTTCCCATCAGAGGTTTGTGGTGAGCGTCACCCTCGTGTCTATGCTCGTTGTTCTATGTCTTTACTGGGCTGCCTCCGATTATGCAAGAGCGCTAGGCCGAGGGCGCGCTCACCAGCTGGCCCGGCAACTAGCAACCGAACCAACAGGGGCAGTGCTGTATAGCAAGGAACAACTACACATCCAGGCACCTGGGGTCCAAGAGATTCAATTGGACAATGGTGGTAGTGGCTACCGTTTCCGATACGAAGGTCTGAGGCTGTTAATACGCAGCAGTGGCAAGTATTTCTTGGTTCCGGCACTCTGGTCCCCCACCGTCGGTGTCGCCATTCTTGTCCCAGATAACGAGAGTGTGAGGCTGGAGTTCACGCGGGAAGTGCGATGAGTGGGCTCAGCGGGGAGTCAGAGCGAACCCGCTATGGTGGTCGGGTGCCGGGTACAGTCCTGGCTCTGGTTGTTTTCTTATCTCTGGTTGTGGCTTCCGCCTGCGCAGGCGATGGTGGTGAAACCATCATCCCAATAGAACCTGGAGCTGGAGTCGAGCTGCCAAGTGGGGAGTTCATCCAGTCGGAAGCACATGTAGGGAAGCAAGATGAAGAGACGGAGGAGGCCACGCTGACCACCGAGGTACGTTTAGGAGAGTACCTTCGGATCATCGGTCCTTCGCCTTCGGGGCCCGAAACCCTCGGTTCCGTACCTCTGGGTACATTGCAATTAGGCGTTCAGGCAGTTCGGCTCCCAGACAATCGAGCTGAAATCCAAGTGACAGCTGTCAACATTGGTGAATTGCCAGTACGTAACGTAGTCCTGAAAGACACTGTGGATGACGACCTCTTTGTCTCTCATCGCTCTACGGGGATGACTTGTAACCGTGAAGGTGGGACCGTGATCTGTAAGGTAGGAACCTTGGCGCCCCACCAGGAAGTTACATTAAAGATCGATTTGTCGGGTCAGGCCTTCGCGGGGATGATTTCGAACGTTGCACGGCTCCAGGCAAGTGCCAAGGGCCTCCAGATAAACAGTCCATCACCCGAGACCCCTACTCCCTCAATTAAAGAGGCTTCTCCCACGGTAGAAGCTTCTCCCACCCGGATAAAGACAGGCGAGGAGCCGGCTACCACGACAGAATCCCCCTGACTAGTCCTGCGAAGCTGGCTGGATAGACTCATGGTCCCTGCCTAGTGTCATCACTTCTGGGAGATACTCACCCGTGTGGACAACCGCTGTAATTCTGCCTCATGGCGTCCCAGGGAGTGACGAAGATATTTGTGACCGACAGCGCCATGGCGATCATCGCCCAGACCCGGTAATCACGCGGGGCTCGATTGAAGAGGAGGAGACATACCCAGCCTAGGCAACGAATGCTGTAGCGGCGACCTAAGGCGTATACCCATTTGGCTGCTAGAGGACTGCGATGCCTCAAGCTAAAGCGCCACCAACACGGCCACTCATCACCATTGCGGTCGTTCCAGGCGCAACTCACTGTCTCATCCGCTGCCGCTCCAACCGTACTGCTTCGGATGCTGTTGGGCGGCCAGATTCGTGGCGTGTGTTCTCCAGATCCAAGGTGCTAAGTCGTGCAGGGGGCCCGAACGACGCAGAGACTGCCGTCGAAACCAAGGTCCTCAGCCAGCCCGACCATTCACTGTCTCCTGGCTGGAGATACACCCGAGGGCCTATTGATAGTTTTGGCACATACGAGTTCGGGCACGCCGATGAGTGGCGATCAGGAGGTATTCGACGGACGCTAATGCCGGACCGGCAGGCAGCGGTGGCACACTAGCGGGACTGTCCTACGATCAGCGCCTCTCGTCGGCTTACGACCAAGGCCAACGCTGGGAGCCTGATAGCTTTGGGTTGTGGCTCGACGTGTTCCGCAAGCACGCCTGCCCAGTAGCTCCCCAGTGCGTTTTGGACGTGGGATGTGGAACCGGCGTATTTGAGCCGGCGCTAGCGCACGCCTTCGGTGGAACGATCTTCGGCGTCGAGCCGTCGGAGCATATGCGCTTGATCGCCCAGCGTGTCCGGTCGCACCCGCTTGTTACTTATCTAGATGGATCGGCGGAGCGAATTCCAGTTCCGGACCGCTCATGCGACCTGGTCCTAATGTATCTGGTGCTTCAGCACGTTAGCGACCGCCCGACGGCCGCCAAAGAGGTGAGCCGGGTGATGAAGCCGGGAGGCCGGCTGTTGATTGCCGGTCGGTTTAGCGGTGAACGTACGCCAAGGGCGTGGTCGTGTTACTTTCCCCGGGCCGACGAGTTGGAGGAGCTGAGCGTTCCTTCGCATGACCAAACAAAGGCGATGTTCGAGAAGCCCGGTCTTCGGTTTCTCGAAACCGAACGAGTCCGATTTAAGATCTGCGGCAGCCTGAGAGACTATTTCCAGCGGGTCCGTCTGCGGACCGCCTCGGCATTTGACCATCTGACGGATGAGGAGTTCGCCTCAGGCGTTGCACATCTTGAGGCCGATGCTGACCGGGAGAGCTATCCCCAACCCGTCTTCCAGGACGCCGATTTAATGGTTTTTGAGAAGCCAGCCTAACGCTCAGTACGGCGTTGGAGCAGAGTACCCAGGAAAGACCGCAGCACACTAGGTGGGATCCTGGGTGGTGCGGCGCAATAGGCTCCATTCGTGGCGATAGGGACCCGCGGCTTCCTTCTGCGAGGGATCGACTCAATCCTCATGGCACCGCCGACGATTACATCAATGCTGCATCCGCTCGATTCAGCGGTTCACCCGTCCCGCCGCTTGTCTGGCGATACTGGCGTGTAGCCTTCGTGCCTGGTACCCCGCACACACCGTTTGACAGGGGGCCGCCGGCGAAGAGGCAGCCATGGCGAGTCGGAATGGGCGCCCTCCGGGAAACTGGTGGGGTTGAGCGGTGCCTACAGCATGTCGCCTAGCCAGCGGCTACCTTACAGGAGACATTGTTATCTCCGAACGATAATAGGTTAATCGACGTCTACATCAGCTCGGTTGTCCAAGGATTTGAGGCTTTCGCGAGGCCGTAGGACTGGAATTACGCCACCGTGCGATCCGGGCCGGGATTTCGGGGCCTCGCCGGCACACAATTGGCCTGTCTCGCTGGGGTCCGGGCCGCCGATGCAGTCATCCTTATCCTCGGCGACCGCTACGGCCTAATGATCCAAGTTGAATCAAGTGGTGCCACCAGGTCCCCGAAAGGGCTTTGATGGCTTCGAATAGTTCCGGGTAGTTTTCGACTTCGTATGATCGAATGTTCTTGACTGCATTTGATCAAGAACAGGGATTTGCGATCAAACTTAAACTGCTGAACGCCCAGCTAGGACCTCGAGGAATATTGGGTCTGTTTGTCGCCAAGCTAAGCACTCAATCTCGGCTGCGCAAGCGACCGAACCCATTGGGAGGAGGACAGCAATGACCGCTAGAGAACCAGATGTGATTCCTGAGGAGCACAAGGAATTTGTCGAGGAATTCAGGAATCTGCTGCGGAGATATCCGAATTCCGCAGGACGGTTTAGGCTGGCGGACCTGGGTGAGAACCCACCGAAGCTGCCACCCACGATCCGATGGGAGGTTACTTGGGAGTGCACCGATTGGGGTACTTCGGCGTTGACTGCAGACCCGTTGCTAAACCTGAGGAATGACGAAGAACCGGCAGGGAAGGCCGACCGAGCCGTGACTGCAGGTAGCCAGAATCGCTGGCGGAAGTTGCTGGCCCGCAGCGGGGCTCCGACTTCGCCCACGAATACTAAGTTGTTGGACAATCGGGGCCCAGTAGATGCAAGATGCTCGGCTAGTATGTCAACGAGGAAGGCCGGCAGAGATACCGAGCGTCTCGATGCCCGAGACTTGAGTGGACCAAAGCTCTGGTGAGGGGGGTCGAGCGATGACGAGCCCTACTGGCGGGTCACGCTCGAGCTACGGGTTCTGCTTGCCGGCGGGAGCCTGAGACATTGCACCCTTAACCTGCTTAAGGTGACAGCTTGGACGACGACGAGCTTCCGCACCTCAGCTTCGAGGACGAGAACCGACGGAGCGGACCGATCCCTTTTATCATCGAATTCTGATCATCGAGGCTCGGCGTGACTCGCCGAGTGGTACTGAGCGTTCAGTATTTGGTCCGTATTTGGTCCGTCGTTCATCGAAAAACGACGCAAACAGACGCAAATGGATGACTACCCTTCTTTGGCAGAGCCGGTAGATCCCCCGTACAAATTACGCCTAATCAGCTGAAATGTGCGCAGACGTGGGTGCCTGGAGTTCGCGATTGGTCTCTTTGACACGGAAGAGGTCTGGAGCGTAGAAAATCGCCGTTTCTACGCACATCTTGGCCTAGTTCCTGGCTCGAGAATCTCCTGAAATCTGCACTTGGTCCGTCTTGGTCCGTCAGGCAGTTCTGGCCGATTTCGGGGCATTTCAGCTCTGGTGGTGGAGCGGAGCGGCGTCGGCCTGACCTCTTCTGTGTCCCGGATATGTTCTCGGAGGTCGATAGCCGCTGTGCACGCCGTGCGGGTGAGATCCCCATACTGCGCCGATGTGCCGGAGCCGACCGAGCTCACATAGGCAGCGACCATCAGGGAATGCGAGTTCAGAACGCGACCGGTGAGGGCATCGATGTCAATCAGCCAAGGGCCCCCTTCGCGGGTATCGTCGAAGATGATCCGATAGGCGAGGCGATAGTCTTTGAGCCCCCTATGGCCGCCGTCGACGACGCACAGTTCCGGAGCCTTACGGAGAGCTGGCCGCTCGTTACTGGAATGCAGGATCCACGCGGCGATCCCGAGGCGCATCCTCCGCGAAAGCTCAGGCTGCCGGGGCACCTTCAGTCCAGTGACCAGCGAGCCGGTCACCGAGTAGACGGCCTCGGCCGAGTGGAGAACCATCAGTCCGAGTCCGTGGACCCGCCAGCCCCTGCAGAACTGCGCTACCGAACTTGCCGAGTAGCCGCCGGCTGCCTGGTCGGTGTGAAGAACCTCGACTCTACTATCCGACGGACTAAGCCATCTGTCGCACTCGTCGATCAGCTCCTGAAGTGACAACAGCTGGGAGCAAAGCACGAACCCGCCGGAGTCGCTGCCTCCGTTGAGGACGGTGTGAAGAGCCTGAGGTCAACGAAGTTCGCCTGGTTCACTATCGTCGCCCCGAGCGCCAGCTAGAACCCGCCGCTCACGTCGCCCACCCGTCGGGCGCTCCGTTGGTCTGGTGGAAGGCTGGAGCTTGCCCGGAACTGGGTCGCAAGCTTTCCCCTTCGCGACGAAATGGTCCGGTATGCGAGGCGACCGATCGGGCATTCTCGGAACTGCTCGCTCCGGGCGCCACTTGCTTAGGCCCCCGTTGTGATTCATGGGGTGCTCGTGGCGTTCCTCGGGCCTTCCGGGCTCATCGTTGCTGTTCATCAACTCCGCCTCACCGCAGTGGGTAGCCCCACACCCGGTCGACGCTACGCCGAGGGCTTCGGAAGATCAAGCGGGTGGCGTAAATGGCAAGAAACCATCTGTCGATGAAGGTTTAAGCGGGACGGTCTCCTTGTCGTCGCCGTGATCGGGACGGTGCCGGCCAGCTTGGTGGCGTCGTCGACTACGAACTTTAGCGAGGTCGCCACCTCGTCGACAGTGATCTCGGCACTGAAGCGCTTCTGGCGTCCTTCGGCAGGCCATGCTTCTACGAGACTCGAATCAAGACGCGGGTGGGGCTGGCCTTGCGTGGCGAGGACCAGCCAGCCGACCATTATCAGGACGAGACCAACCGCCAAGTATAGGAAGACTGTCAGCTCCGGTACGGGCCAGAATCGGTTCGTTGTTGGTGGTTTCGGCGCGGGAGAGGAACCGGATGCCGACGGGAGGTCCTTTAACTCCGACTCAGCGGAATTTCAGCCCAGATGCCTAATCTCTAGGTGCTTGTTGGTCGTTGAGCGCTCAAACGCCAGCTAGACATACCACTCGCTTGGGTGAACGGCTCTTGCTAGCGCAGCCGAGCACCTTTAGGTCACGAAAGGGAGTCATATGAATCGAGCAGTTCGCTTTTCCACTGTCGCGGCCATTGCGACAGCGCTCATGCTGATGGCGATGACCGGGCAGGCTCTCGCTGTCACCAAAACTATTTCGGCAAAGGTAGGCCCCGTTCCTCTCCCCAACGTACCGGCTGAATTGTGCGTTGACGGAGAGTGCGTTGAAACTCCGGAACTCAGAAGCGTAGCCCTGGAGGTGGACGTCATGGTCGACGTGGACCTCGGCACCCTTCCTACGATCGAGCAGGGTGAATGTCCTGCAGGTCAGTCGGGAGTCGTGCTCGTCATTGAAACTGGAACCACCAGTGTGACGCTGGAGGGAACGGTAACGGCGACTCTGCCTGACGGTACGGTCACGACGATTCCGATCGGACCGATCACGATCGGAGCCAACGAGACTGTAACGATCAGTGTTTGTACGACGGCAGACGTCCCAGGAACTCCGGGACTCCCTGGTGTGCCGGGCATCCCGGGCGTTCCCACTCTGCCCGGACTACCGGGCACGCCGGGCATTCCGACTCTGCCCGGACTACCGGGCACACCGGGCATTCCTGGTCTACCGATCTGAGCGCCTTCTTGGAGCTTTGGGTCTTCCGGGTACCCTTCAAGAGCTGAACCGTCATATGTAACGCAGTGGAAGTAGGAGGGGGCGTCCCCGTCTTTCTAACGGGACGCCCTCTCCGTTCATTAACGGATTAGGAGCTGTTTCAAGTTTCTTGGTCTCAAAAAGCGCTGCCAACACGGTTGCTTGGCGAGCCCAAGTCCCAGTGCCACAGGGGTCTTATCCCTTTGGCTAACTTCTGCGTGATCGTTGGGTCGCTTTAGGTCCAGTGGTAAGGCTGCTGTTCGTTAACAGTGCTGTCACAAAGAAGGCTGATCCCTTCTCAGCGCTGACGCCTTCAATAACGCCGGATTCTTGCAAGGTTGCAGAAGGTCGCTGCTCTTCGGGCGCAGAAGGAACACGTCGCAAGGTGCTGTCGCTGCAGGTCGAGCTCGAGACGGATTGGAGGTCATTGAGCTAGAGAGGCGAGCTACGTCGTCTACTGCGTAACCGCACCGAGTGGAGGGGCGCTTGGACATGCGGCAAACGGTTAGCCGCAGCGACGGTGGGTGCAAGGTTACGATCCACGCCGACTATGACCTGCCGGGCGGGGTCGTGGGGGAATTGGTCAATCGGGTGTACGTAGAACAGCGTAACGAGCGTGAAGCAGAGGCCTCGCTACAGAACCTGAAAGCGTTTGTAGAGGCGCGGCGGGCGGGAGAAGATGCCAAGCGCTGACCTAACTGGGCGCCGACCAAGAGAAGATCCGTTCGCAGGTGCTGCTTGGCTCGAAGGTGCCAATTGCGCTCGGTCCGTCTCTCCGGCGCACTCAACCTCGGGTAGTCCGGGCAGTACGATTTGATAGACAGCCGCTTTGAAGTGCGGATGTTCCCTGATTGACAGGAGGCTGCAATGACCGTCACAGACCAGCTGCTCAAGAACAATGAGAACTACATTGGGTCATTCGCCAAGGGGGAGCTTCCCCTCCCACCGGCCAAGCATCTGGCCGTACTGGCCTGCATGGACGCACGCCTCGTGCACAAGATCCTCGGTCTCGAGTGGCCAAGCCTTTTCGAGACAACCAGGATGTTCACGTTCTATTGGAGGGCCAAGCTTGCGTAGGTGTGACGGCAATCATGGAACCGGATTCTAGGCACGCCAGATCGTTTGACCAGTCGTTGGAAGGCAACGCCGAAGGCGCCCGGCTCGATGAATTCGCCGTCTTCACGGGTGAATACCAGGCTGGTGTCCCGGTAGGCCGGTCCCCACATCAGTTTCTCCTCCGCCTGCTGAGCTTTGTGAGCCTTGAGGACCCTCACCGTTACCACGTCCAGATCAAGGCGCCCTGCGTCGGTTTTGGGAGTGCTGAATTGAGATCGGCTCCCTACTGAAACAAGGGTTTGGCTGATGGTAAGGTTTGCTCCCTCTAGGTCGACATCCTTCCAGCGCAGCCCAAGGACCTCGCCCTTCCTCATGCCGGACCATCTCAGGCGGCCTGGTCTCTGTCCCCGCCGAAACGAACGTGCCGTTGGCCGGCGGGTCAGCGCCCACCTGCAAATCGGCGTCGGTCATCAGGGGCTCGGCGACCGGTGTCCAGGTCGTGCATCGAGCGCCAGGATTAGCGGTCCATGGACCGAGAATCGCAGGATCGGGGTGAAGCTGCCGTCGACCGGCGCCCCGGTCCGGGTGTTGACCGCCCGCAGGCGGTATGCGTCGGCGTCGAAGTACATCCTCTCCGGGGCCGGGGCGAGCTCTGCAGGATCCACGGGCGTCATCTTGAGGGTGAGCACGTACGGCTGCGGTGCGGGAGGTAGATAGTTGAACGTGAGGTGTGCCGGCCGTCAGAGGTAGTAACGGAACCGGGATCCGCCTGGCCCGAGGTCGAGATCTGGACTTCGAACGACTCCGGCTCGGGCACCTCGTTGTTACCTTGGCGCTCGGGCGGGGGTTGGACCCAACGGTAGGGCGGGATCTCGGCGAGGCCATCGTACAGGGGGCTTCGTGACACCAGTCCGACTTGGACAGAGACCCACGCAACACAAGGTAAGTCGCCGCAATGGCCACCCCTGCGAGGGTCCGGCGGTCGAGCACGCTTGCCTTCATCGCCACCGCCAGACCATGAGGTTAGCGATGACGCGTCAGCTTTGAGATGCCGATGATGCTTCGTGAGCGACGTATCCAACGTACGCACGCCCAAAGAACGGCAGCGAATGGTGCTCGCAAAGCGCACAAAAGGAGATGGGACCCTCGATGATCTGGCTGATCGAACAGTCAGTGCCACCCCGGCACTCGGTGGGGAACGCGGTCCGCAACTTTGAGTCCCCTCGTACCCGACCGTTGAATCAAACAGCCTTCAAAAACCGCTCGGGGGTGCTACGAGTTCCCGGGGTGTCGAGATCCATCCCAAAAGCCGCAAATATCTCAGCAACGTGGCCCTTGTAACGCTCCCCCTGCTCAAGCGGAATATGACGAGGGGTGATCTGTTCCCAGTGCGATGTTTCCTCCGGATCCTCGAAGAGAGCCGAGGTGACAGCCTCAGGGTTGCTAGAGGTGTCGTGGGAAGAAACGAAGCGTTGTGCCATAAGTACTTCTTTTGCGCCCTGAATCGGAGACAAGAGGAATCAGTTAGATCAGTTGGGATGGATGATGTCGTTCTGACTTGGGTGGTAAACCGGGTTATCGCTGGCAGTCTCGACGTTGAAGCCCCAGTCGTAGGTGAGCGAACCACCCAGCGTCCCGCCCAACGTGACTAGCCCCAGGAGCGCCAGGTCGACGAGCGCCAGGATTGTCGAAGGGCTGTCCGAGTGGTCACCGGCTGCAAGGTAGCGATACCAAAGCCCGGCTAGCACCACCAGCGTTAAGAGGATCATTGTGACGGCATGGGCGTTTGCCATCCGACGGATCTGTGTGCCCTTGTCGGTATCCAACCAGTCAGCGAACCCCGTCAGTGCGGTCAGCAGTGAAGTTGCAGCTCCAGCCAGGATCACCCATCCCCCAGCTTGGAAGACATCCCCCGACCAAGGCCGGTCCCTAAAGACGAGTGCGATCAGATCCAGCAAGGGGCCGATGACGTAGGCGCCGACGGTTAGGTCGGTGAGAGGCGGATGAAGCGGCTTGCCGGCAAACCCCCGAAGACCGTAAAACTGTCGGCCTCTGATGTCGAGACCGGGGCGGAACGAAAATCTACGCATCTAATGTCCCTCCTCCCTCCTGCTTGCGTGCGAAACCGAATGCAACCGGACCTGCTCCAGGTCATTGGTCGCTGGCCCGTGGATGACCCTGCCGTCGGCGTCGAATCGTGACCCATGGCACGGGCAATCCCAGGTCTTTTTCCGCTGGGTTGAACGACACCTCGCAACCCATATGGGTGCACACTGCGGACGCAGCATGAAGCTCCCCGTCTTCATCCCGGTAGGCGGCGACCTTGGCTTCACCAGAGGCAAAGACGCCAGCCTCGCCCGGGCCCAGCCCGTTAACCTCCGACACCGACACCGACACAACGCGATGCTCCGCCGACCGCTCGGCCAGCTCGGCCTGGCGGCTTAGAAGCTTTTTGGCAGAAGCCTTAGGCTTCAGTCGCATGGAGTCGAAGGTCTTCGCCCACGGGTTTTGTCTTCCAATGCAGTCGGTTAGGACCATGGCGGCCACGGTTCCGTTGGTAAGCCCCCACTTCTTGAAACCGGTGGCGACCCACAGCCGGCGGGTACTTGGGCAGGGACCATGGCGGCCACGGTTCCGTTGGTAGAGCATCCCGGCACTTCTTGAAACCGGTGGCGACCCACAGCCGGTCGGCCTCCGGCGTGAGTCTTCGACGATGTAGTAGGACCATCGGCCGGCAGGTAGTCGTGGGCGCCGGAGTCAAACCGCTCGGGGGTGCTACGAGTTCCCGGGGTGTCGAGATCCATCCCAAAAGCCGCAAATATCTCAGCAACGTGGCCCTTGTAACGCTCCCCCTGCTCAAGCGGAATATGACGAGGGGTGATCTGTTCCCAGTGCGATGTTTCCTCCGGATCCTCGAAGAGAGCCGAGGTGACAGCCTCAGGGTTGCTAGAGGTGTCGTGGGAAGAAACGAAGCGTTGTGCCATAAGTACTTCTTTTGCGCCCTGAATCGGAGACAAGAGGAATCAGTTAGATCAGTTGGGATGGATGATGTCGTTCTGACTTGGGTGGTAAACCGGGTTATCGCTGGCAGTCTCGACGTTGAAGCCCCAGTCGTAGGTGAGCGAACCACCCAGCGTCCCGCCCAACGTGACTAGCCCCAGGAGCGCCAGGTCGACGAGCGCCAGGATTGTCGAAGGGCTGTCCGAGTGGTCACCGGCTGCAAGGTAGCGATACCAAAGCCCGGCTAGCACCACCAGCGTTAAGAGGATCATTGTGACGGCATGGGCGTTTGCCATCCGACGGATCTGTGTGCCCTTGTCGGTATCCAACCAGTCAGCGAACCCCGTCAGTGCGGTCAGCAGTGAAGTTGCAGCTCCAGCCAGGATCACCCATCCCCCAGCTTGGAAGACATCCCCCGACCAAGGCCGGTCCCTAAAGACGAGTGCGATCAGATCCAGCAAGGGGCCGATGACGTAGGCGCCGACGGTTAGGTCGGTGAGAGGCGGATGAAGCGGCTTGCCGGCAAACCCCCGAAGACCGCGAAACTGTCGGCCTCTGATGTCGAGACCGGGGCGGAACGAAAATCTACGCATCTAATGTCCCTCCTCCCTCCTGCTTGCGTGCGAAACCGAATGCAACCGGACCTGCTCCAGGTCATTGGTCGCTGGCCCGTGGATGACCCTGCCGTCGGCGTCGAATCGTGACCCATGGCACGGGCAATCCCAGGTCTTTTCCGCTGGGTTGAACGACACCTCGCAACCCATATGGGTGCACACTGCGGACGCAGCATGAAGCTCCCCGTCTTCATCCCGGTAGGCGGCGACCTTGGCTTCACCAGAGGCAAAGACGCCAGCCTCGCCCGGGCCCAGCCCGTTAACCTCCGACACCGACACCGACACAACGCGATGCTCCGCCGACCGCTCGGCCAGCTCGGCCTGGCGGCTTAGAAGCTTTTTGGCAGAAGCCTTAGGCTTCAGTCGCATGGAGTCGAAGGTCTTCGCCCACGGGTTTTGTCTTCCGCCAATGCAGTCGGCTAGGACCATGGCGGCCACGGTTCCGTTGGTAAGCCCCCACTTCTTGAAACCGGTGGCGACCCACAGCCGGTCGGTTTCCGGCGTGAGTCTTCCGATGTAGGGCAGACCATCGGCCGGCAGGTAGTCGTGGGCG
>JAUJPC010000006.1:166687-217410 GCA_030447305.1 Actinomycetota bacterium
CGGCGTGAGTCTTCCGATGTAGGGCAGACCATCGGCCGGCAGGTAGTCGTGGGCGGACCACCGGAAAGCGGCTGCGGCCGGTCCGAAGTACCTATCAGCCCAGCGCTCGAGAGCCTCGTACCTATGCGTCGGCTCATTCTGCCTTCCCACTTTGTGGCCTTCCCCGCCGACGATCACGTAATGCTGCTGCCCGTCGAAGTAGGACCGGATGGACCGGGTGGGGTCGTCGGCGCTTAGGTACATTCCTCGGGGATGCAAATGTTGGTAGGAATCGCAATCCCTTAGCTGTGACTCGGAAAGTTTGCGGCGAAGAAGCCGAAGGGGTCGACGAACGGCATCTGCGTCGCTTGCACCACATGGTCGGCCCGGATCCTGCCCTTTGGCGTATGGCGGTTGCGAGGACGCCGTCGGAGTCGATCCCGAGTGCCGACGTCATCTCGAACAGCCGTCCGCCTTCTCTGGTAACCAGGTCGGCCAGGCCAAGGCAGTACTTGCGGGGATGAAACATCGCCTGGCCGTCGAAACGGACAGCGCCTGCTATTTCGTACGGAAGATCGGTTGCGGTGGCAAACGATGCTGGCAGGCCCAGGTGTTGCGCGACCTCGACCTCTCGCTCGATCTCGCCTACCAGCCTTTTATCCACCGCGTAGGTGTAAGCGGGCATTCGTTCCAGATCGCACTGAATGCCGCTTTGAGTCGTCAGTTCGAAAACCTTTTTGATCGCAGCCTCGTTGGCTTCCCCGTACCGGCGGGCATCTTCCTCACCGTGGTCTCGTGCGATGGAGGCATAGGTCAGCCCGTGCAGGGAGGTCAGCTTCGCCGTCGTATAACCGGTAGTGCTGGCCCCGATCCGATCGGCTTCAACCAACGCCACGGTTGACCTCTCTCGAACCAGCAGAAGGGCAGTCGTCAGGCCGGTGATGCCGCCTCCGATAATGGCGACGTCAACGCTCAGGTCACCGGCAAGGGGCGGGTAAGACGTCTGACCACTCGTGGCCATCCAGATTGACGGCCCGGTGTCTCTCAGGCTTCTCATTGCTGTGCTTGGCGACCCTTCCTGCCCGCGCACGCGATGCACAGTGAAGCCGTTATGGACGGAAACACCCGCTCCTGCGGGTTGTAAATGGAAAGGCGGTGAAGCATCCAGGGTGGCTGCAAACCCGGTCCACGGAGACCGCCTGCTTTTGTAGGGAGCCTTCCGATTCGGTGACCCAGAAGCCCAGCCACAGCGCCTCCTAAAAACTTGATCGCTTAGTCTTAGATAATACGTAACTGTGGATCTCTAATCAACCGAATAGCACCAACCATCCTACGCATTAGAACATTGATGACGGAGAAAGCCGTCGTATAATCCAAAAATATGTTCCTTACGAAGGGAAGACGCAAGTGAACCTGTCTGAGGTTCGGCGAATTTCAGCTCTGGATGACGAATTGCGCCATAGGCTCTATCTGTTCACCAGAGCGGCTAGGAGGGCGGTCTCCAGGGAGGATGCGGCAGAGCACGCCGGCATCTCAACCAAGCTCGCCGCCTTTCACCTCGACAAGCTGGTTGATAGGGGGTTGTTGAAGACCTATTTCGCCCGTCCCGGAGGGCGTTCAGGGAGGGGAGCGGGCCGGACCGCCAAGTTCTATGAGCCCTCGGATGCACAGATCGACCTGTCCGTTCCACCCCGCCGGTATCGGTTCGTCGGCGAACTGTTGGTCAAAGCACTCAAAGATCAGGGGTCGGAGGAAACGCCCCAGCAGGCGGCCGACCGGGTGGCAGATAAGGCCGGCAGAGACTTGGCCGATACCTTTCGCCCCACTCTTTCTGGTGCTGCCAGATTGGGACCCGAACGAGCCCTAACCGCGGTGGGAAAGGTACTTCAGGACCATGGTTACGAGCCGTACCGACCGAATCCCCGCGAGGTGGCGCTCAAGAATTGCCCGTTTCACGAGCTGGCTCGTCAGGCGCCCGACCTGGTCTGTAGGATGAACCACTCCTTTTTGGAGGGATTGACGAGGGGCCTCGGGAATGACTCCGTGCAGGTGTTGCTCGAACCATCTGAAGTCGAATGTTGCGTACGACTCCGCTTGCCCGAGCCGGCTCGTAGACCGAGCCGTACGGCGAAGGGGTGACGGCTTCAAACGAGGATCTGCCGAGATGAAGCTGACGGCAGAGCTGTGGGTGGAACGCCCGATCCATCCCCTTCGCCCACCAAGTGCACCAGCACTCGTTGCTGCTCATCTCGTCCGACCCAAAATGCCTCGTCCGCCGGAACTGATTCGACTCGTACGCCGTCGGCGACCGCTTCATCGCCGGCGTGCGCTGGGAGAGTGTCTGATTGCAAGGGAAATGCCGGATCCCCTCCCACGCTCAGGTCAGGTGGTGGGCTGCTGACTACAAAGGAAAGCGGCCGCACGGCGACGCCCGTAACCGCAACCGTAATTTGCCCAGATCGAGTGGATAGCCGGCTGCGGGCCCATTGCAGAGCTCCGGCAAGAAAACCGACGGGAAGATGTGACGGTACTCTGTCCCGCTGGGTCACAAGTTTGGCGAGCTCAAAGCAGTAGGCACAACGGGAGATATGGTCTGGCGCAGATTCGATGCCGCACAAGCAGGTGCTGCCCCCGAGCAGGTCATCACTAGCGTGAACCAGGCAGTGGAGCGCGGCATGGCCACCGAGCCACAGCTTCTTACGGCCGCATCCAAACGCGGCAGCCGGGTCGAACGGCTCATCCGAGAGGCCCTCAGGCGGGAGATCGCAGGCTGAGGTATCAATCCGCAGCTGCGTTCCGCCAGGCACTCGAGCAGCGGCTCCTCGCCCGATCGCGGGAGACCGGGTCCTCTTTGGTTCGACTGAGGAAGACCGTCGTCTTCGATCGCCTCCTGGCCCGCCTCGCCGTGGCCGCTCCCAACAGATGCGTGCTCAAGGGGGCCCTCGCACTCGACTTCCGGCTCGGGGATCGAACCCGGACCACCATGGACATGGACCTCGTGCGAAGCGACGCGGAGGAGTCGGCCACGGCCGACCTGATCGCGGCTCAGTCGCTCGATCTCGGCGACTTCTTCGTCTACGCGATCGAGAAGGCTGGCGGGGTCCCGGGAGACGAGGAAGGTGGATCAGTGCGCTACCGCGTCCGTGCAGAGCTGGCCGGTCGAGTCTTCGAGGAAGTGACGGTCGACATCGGCTTTTCCGATCCGCTTTGGTGGCAGCCTGAATCAATCAGTGGCCCGGATCTACTCACCTTTGCGGACATTCAACCTGTCGAGGTGCCGGCGCTTCCGCTGGAGCAGCATGTTGCTGAGAAGCTCCATGCGTATACGCGCAGCTATGGACAGGACCATCCCAGCAGCCGCGTCAAGGACCTCGTCGATCTCGTGCTGATCAAGCGGTACCTTCCGCTCAATGCTGAGCGTCTTCATGCGGCGCTTGTGGGCACGTTCGAGGGCCGGCGCCTGCATTCAGTGCCGGCGCGGCTCCCTCATCCTCCCAAAGAATGGGCGGTCCCATACCGGAAGCTCGCTCGCGAGGTCGGCATCGACCCGGAACTGCCTTTAGGTCACGCCGAGGCCGTGGCCCTCCTCGAACCGGTACTCGGGGGCCTGGCTTCAGGCCATTGGGATCCCGAGCGAGGTGCCTGGGTCACGCCTCAACCTTAGGCAACGAAGTAGCTGAGGCGGCCAATTTATTCGAGGCACCGGAACGCTGCCAAATTCCTGGGAAGATGGGGGGCCATCGCCAGAGAGCTCCATCGACCAATGGTCCCGCCTTAACCAATTACGAGGTATCGTGGCCGGTAGGAATCTGTCCAGCGACAAGGATCTTCGGACCAACCTGCCATTCCTGAACTCGAAAAGTACCGCGGCGGTCGAGCCAGTGGCAGCGACACTGACGATGAGCATTAGCGGACGCTGGGCACGAGCTTCATGTGACGAAGCAATCGTTTCGGCAGCGGTGAGGTCAAGGCGGCTCGGCTTCAATCTGCCTGCCGGATGTGAATGCCAATCGCCGAGGTACTCGATGCTTCCACCGCTCCGCAACCAAGCGTCTGCTACGGCGACCTCTTGCCATTTTTAATCTGGCTCAAACCAGGTTCGCTCGTGACGAGCTCTAGGGCCTGGTCCGACGACCTCTGTGATCAGAACTGAGCGCTACTCCGCCTACCAAGAAGTATTCCCCCCGTCTCAACTGGATATCGCTTGATTGCCTCCGCCGCAAGACAAGCAAAAGATCGTTGCCCAATTAGAACCTTCAGTCGGCGTGTAAGGGGCATGCAGGGTGCACTGGCAGCGATTGGGATTCGCACCTTACGGGGTCATACAACGAACCATCCCTGCGTCGTAAGAAAAGTACGTGAATGTCGTTTCTATAGCAAGGATAGCCACCATCAATCCCTCTGGTGAGCTCGCCGAATGCCATTCGCGATGCGTGATCCGTAAGAGGAAGGAGGTCTGGTGCAGATCCGGTGAAAGTTGGATCGGCGCATCCTCTTGGCTGCACGGACGTCATACCAGCAGGCTCGGGAAGCGAAATCGTCCCGAAGTCTGCGCTGAGGGCCAATTCGAGGCAATGGAAACAGCACTATCCTCGCCACAACTCCGCCGACGCCCTCGATGCTCCGCCTTCTGTGAGCGAGACCTTTGTCGACGTCCGATCTGCTATCGCTGCCTGCGGATCCAGCTGGGGCAGTCGATGGCACTTCCGCACCTCCACGGAGGGTAAGCCTCGCGCCGGGAGGCTACTTGAGTAGACGAGCCGGTAGGTCTGCGAGGCTGCGGAGCTCAGCCGGCAGACCCAGACAACCTCGGGAAGGATCGTTTCCCGAGCGGTGGGTTGTGCGTTTAACCTTCTCAACACGGTGGCCCTGGTCCCTTCCACCACAAGGGGTTAGGACCACCATCGTTTCGAACCCGGACCCGAATCGCGAGCATTGTGTGCCGGGTTTTTCAGGGGGAAGCAGCAGGTTCGGCTGCCGCCATTCCGTTCCTAACCAGTTGCTTGAAGAGACCGGCGTCGACGCCGTCCCCCACAACTTCGACCAGAGTGCCCTCACCCTCTAGGTGGGTGTACCGGACTACGTCGCCCAGGTCGGCTGCCAGCTCGGCTTTGACGTGGCCGATCGCAACGTCGCAAACCTTGACTTTCCTATCCCCGTTGAATGTGCACATGTCCGAATCTCCTTTCAATGACCGGCCATCCCATGGTTCAGATCGACTCTGCCGTGGGATGCGAGGATGAGCTGTGATGAACGACTCCGCCTTGAGCGAGGTAATCGCCAGATTCCGTACCTCGGCCGCACTTCGTAGCAAAGCCTCGATCGGCCTCGTCACCGAGATCTTCGGCAAAACCGACTGGGTGCACGGGCCGGGCGACGACGCGGCGGTCGTCGAGTGCGGCGAGGAACACATCCTGGTGGCCGGGGAAGCGATCTGGCCTCCGCTGGTCGAGGCGGACCCCTTCGGTGCAGGGGTGGCATCGGTGGTCGCTAACGTCAATGACGTCGCTGCGATGGGGGGTAGGGGCCTCGCTCTGGTCGACCATGTGGTGGCTCGGGAGGAAGCGGCCCGAAAGGTGCTCGAAGGGATTCGGTTCGCCGCCGGCATCTATCGACTGCCCGTGGTGGGCGGGCATCTCACGATCTGGGACGGAACCCCCTCGGTCTCCGCATCCATCGTGGGCCGGGCTGTCCGACCTCTCTCGTCGATCAACGTAGCCCCCGGCCAGGAGTGCCTTCTGGCGTTCTGCCTTCAGGGCAGAATGCGCAAAGATTTCCCGATCTTCTCGTCGATCAGGGATCGGGGCGCCGAGCTGGCGGGTGACATCGGGCTGCTGCCCGGCCTGGCTGAGGCAGGGCTTCTCAGTGGGGCCAAGGATGTGAGCATGGCGGGCACCCTGGGATCGATGGCAATGCTGCTCGAGCCTTCGGGCTGCGGCGCCCTGGTGGACCTTGCAGCCGTTCCCAGGCCCCATCGCGTTTCCCTTGCCAGCTGGATGTCCGTCTTCCCAACATACGGATTCCTTCTGACGGCGCCCGAGGCAGCGGTGGCGGCCGTCCGTGCGAAGTTCCGGGCACGGGGTCTGGCCTGTGAGCGGATCGGCTCCGTCGATGACACCGGCCGACTGCGGGTGCATCTCGCCGGGGAGGAGTCCGAGCTCCTCGATCTGAGCACGCAAACCGTAACCGGCCTTACTGCCTCTGGTCCGGAGTCTGAAGCGGGATGGTCATCTTCTGATGGAGATGGCCCTGGAACTGCACGAGATCCCCTTCCGGACGCCAGCCCAGGAACCTGAAGAAAACGACGTTCTGAGGCTGTACGTGGGCGATCATGACGTCGCCAGCGCGCTCACCGGCCGTCTTCACCGCAAACCTCACGAGCTTGGCCCCCATCAACTGACGGAACTCAGGAAGCACGGCCAGCCGGTCGCCCTTCCACAGGCCAGGCTCCTCCAACGGGTACAGCCTTACCGCTCCTCCGGCAACGGGGCCGTAGAGGCCGAGGACGTGGAGGGTACGGGGATCGTCGTCGTGGTCGTCCCGGTCGCTTTCCTCGAAGAACTTCTGTTCGCCGACGAATATCTGGTCCCGTATCTGCATATGTATCGCCAGCTCCTCGGGATTGGAGGCGATTCGGCACCTGAGCGGCAGGCCGTCCTTTACTGACGGCAGAGCCTCAGCGGACCTGGAGAATGGGGAGATTACGACGGGAGGAACCATCGGCCTCACGTTCAAAGGCGCCCATCGCCGAGCAGGCGTTACAGCGGGCGCATCCGGCTTTGACATTCGACGAAGTTAATCCGTTCGCGACGAGGTGCGGCACCACCTGGCGGTACATCGACTCCACATACGCCGGCGGTGGAGGGAGGATGTCCTCCATGATGCTTCCCGGAATCGGGCGAATGGGGACTATAAAGGGGTATACGCCCATGTCGATTGCCCGCCGGCATCCGTCGGCAGTGAGCTCGGGGTCCTCCCCCATCCCCAGGATCACGTAGGTCGAGACCTGCCCTTCGCCGAACACCTTCACCGCCCGTTCCCAGGCGTTGAAGTACGCCTCGATGCCTCGCTTGGCCTTGCCGGGAGCCACTCGGGCGAAGACGTAGGGATCGAACGACTCGACGTGCATTCCGACCGAGTCGACGCCCATGTCCTTTACCTGCTCCAGCACCGAAAGATCGTCGGGGGGTTCAAACTGGCCCTGCACCGGGAGCCCGCTCGATTGCTTGATCGCCTGCGCGCACTTGGCCAGGTACACCGCTCCCTTGTCACGGGCGTTGGTGGTCCCCGTGGTGAGGGTGACGTCGACCGCACCGTCGAGGTCTCGAGCTGCTTTTGCGACTTCGGCAAGCTGCCGGGGTTTTTTTACGGGAATGGTCCGGCCCGCATCGAGAGAGAGTTCAATGCCGCAGAAATGACACTGGCGCTCGTTGCCCCAGTAGACGCAGGTCTGGATCACCGTGCTGGCAAGCGAGTCGAGGTGAAGCAGGGCGATCTTCCAGTACGGGATTCCGTCGGAGGTGGTGAGCGAGTAACTTTTGGGAGGGGGAGGGACCGTGGCCGCAGCCAGCCTTTGGCCGTCGCGGTAGAGCTGCCATCCGGAGTCCTCATGTCGCAGGAGGAAAGGAGAAGTCAGGACGAATTCGGCCCCGAACGGGAACGTCACCGGAATGCCCTCGACCCACATCATCCCGGCGTCGGAGGGGCCGGCTCCGCCGGTTCTGGCTCCTATGGGGTCCTCGACCTGGACGCCGTACCGCTGGAGCTCGACAAGAAGCCGCCCAAGGTCGGGCTTCATGTTTACAGCGCCGCCGTCACCATTTGTGCCCATACAGCTCCTCCAGATTTGGTTCGAGGATTCGCCGCCCGAGCTCCGAGTTGATCAAACTTCGCCGTGTGTTCCGCTTCCCGTCCCTAGGCGCCGGCGCTCACTTTAGGAAACGTTTGTATCCGAAACGACATCATCCGTCCATTTCTCATTCGGTGTCAAAGCCTTTAGGCGCATCGTAACGAGCTTTTAATTCAACTACAGCTACCTGCCACAGGCCGTACTCGTGGAAGGTCTGCCGGCCGACGATGGGCTCGCCGGTGAGCCACTGTCCGGTCTGGGGATTGAGCTGTACCACCTCAACTCCATACTCCACTCCGTCGCCCTGGGGGTCGAGGCTCTCCTCCACCCAAAGGTGGAGGCCGGTGCCATCCGGAAGGTGCATCTGGATGCTTCGCCAGGGCGGAAACGGAACTTGAAGCCAGGGCCGCGCCTCCTCGAGCACGACCCACTCGTCACCTCGAGCCCTGGCTTCGTCCACCCTCCGCCGAACCTCCTCGCGGCGGATCTCGGCAACGACCTCCCGGTGCCGCAGGCAGAACGCCGCCCCCATCGCCAGATCGAGGTCCAGACCCTCGATCGACAGGCTGCGGGTTCGGGCAGCTCCAGCCGCGATATCTGTTCCCTCGTCGTAGGCATCGACCAAGGCTTCTAGACTTCGGATCGACCCCAGCTCGTCACATACCGCGCGCACCAATGCGACGTACCGTTCGTAACCCTCCGGCCACGCCATGACGGCCGGATAGAGTCGCTGCTCCGCCGCACGCCACCGGCGGACCGCCTCTTGCTCCGTTGGCTTTGAAGTGTTGCTCGACACCAGTCGGCGTTCTTGCCGAAAAAACCCGCTTCTAGACGTTCCAGGTGTTCATTACAAATGCGCCTTCCTTCCAAGCCTGGATGGCCGAGTCGACCACGTCGCGCGGGTGGATAGGAATAGTTCCCTCCATCATGTCGACCTCTCGCATCCCGTAAAGAGCCGCGGCCGAGAACCGGCAGACGTAGATCTTGCCGCCCTCGTCCATGATGGTTTGGAGCTGACCGTTGTAGTTGAGATGGCCCGGAAACGCTGCGTCCCCTACGTTGGGGAAGCCGCGGGTCGAGGAGACCATGAGCGAAGCAGGGCCGAAAAGCACAAGGCTCAGGTCGAAGCCTTTGCGGATCAGGCGGGTGGCCGTGAGCATGTTGACGATGCCCACCGAGCCCTCGAAGGGAACGGTGTGCATGAACACATAGGCCTTTTGTCCCGGCTCTGCGTTGTAATCGGGAAAAACTTTCTCGTCGTAATCAACAACTGCCGAACCCTTGGGAACTCGCTCACCAACGATATCTGCCATAGACAACCTCCCTTTAGTTAGTCGTTTGCCCTCGCTGATTGCTGCGGCTTTAACTCTGCTCTTGAGGAGGAGCCCGGCCTCCCCAATCCTGTTTGTGGCTGCCGGGCATCGCCATCATGATCGCCCGGCACACTCCCCAGGGGATGCGACGGTAGATGGGAACGAAGAGCCTGCGGAAGAAGAGCGCCTCGAGTCCTCCACCCGATGCCGGCGGCTCCTTGCCCAGATACTTTTTGGCCATCTCCCGCTGGGACGCCTCCAGCAGGTAGTGCTCGGAGTTCAAGCGGACCCACTCGAGAAATCGCATCAGGATTTCTCGAGCGAGGCAAGGCCGTTCTGCGCGGCCATGGCTATCGGTTCGTTGAGAGCGCCGATCGGCGGGGAGTAGACGTTCTCCATCCAGGCGAGGTCCTCCAGGGTGATGCCCGCCTTGACCGCGATCGCCAGGAAGTCCGCCCGCTCCTTTATGCCCTCACCGCCCACCATCTGGGCACCGATCAGCTTCAGGGTGCCCGGCTCCGCAAGCAGCTTCACCTTCACCATCTTCATATCGGGGTAGTAGCGAGCCCGCGAGATACCCTGGGCCGTTCCCATCACGAACGGGATCCCGAGCGCTTTGGCTAGGGTTTCTCCGAACGACACCCCGCCGATCATCCACTTGCCCGCCACCATGCCCCATGGAACGTAGACCGGCTGGTAGATCCGGTCGCCGCCGACGGCGTTGGTGCCGGCGACCTTGCCCTGCGAGTAGGCATGGCTACCCGACAGACCCTGGATGGGAATCTTGGTCACGCCGTGAGGGAGCTCGGCACAGTCGCCGGCGGCGAACACTCCCGGCTTGGAGGTGGTCATTCGCTGGTCGACGACTATGCCGCCGGTCGAGCCGATATCGAGGCCGGCCTCACGGGCCAGCCGGTTGTTCGGCTGCTTGTGGGTGCAAATCACCGCAAGGTCGCACGGAAGCTCACCGTTCGAGGTCTGGACCGCCCGCACCTTGCCCTCGCCCAGGAACGCCTCCACCTTGGTGTTGTAGTGCATGATCACGCCCATATCGGTCCAGGAGTCCATCACCGGCTGCATGATGTCGGGGTCCCCGATCTCCGCCAGCGCCCACGGGTGGGGGTCGACGAGGTGCGTCTCGATGCCCCGGTGAGCCAGGGCGGTAACCATCTCCAGTCCGAGGGGAGAAGCCTCGACGACCACCGCGGTCTTGACCTCATCGAGGACCTTGTCCCACTCCATGGCACGACGGATGTTCTTTACGTAGTAGAGCCCTTCGAGGTCGGTGCCGGGCACACCCGGGTCTGCGTAGTTGAACCCCGTTGCGAGGACGAGCTTGTCGTAGGACACCTCCCCTTCGCCCGCCACGGTGATCTTGGCGTTCTCCAGATCGAGTCCGGTTACCTCGGTGTCGTAATGGATGTCGAGCCCGAGCTGCTCGTAAAAAGCCTTGTCCTGGAGGAAGAGGTTCTCGAACCGGGGGATCTCTTTGCCGTGGACGTAGGGAATCCCGCAGGGGCTGTAGCCGACGTCCTCGAACTCGGTGTAGACGGTGACCGTCGTGTCGGGAGCGACTTGATGTGCAGCTCCCGCGGCGCCGATACCGGCTGCCCCGCCCCCCACCACAACCATCCGCAAGGTCATTCGAGACCCCCTACCGGCTTCTGCCGAGTTGCAGATTAATTTACTATTCTACACACGGTATCTACTACAGGATGAGTCTACTCGGCAGCAAACAGGTGTGCCAAGCGGGAGTTTTAGATGCAGGATGTCATCACCGCCATAGGACCAAAGATCCGTCAGCTGAGGAAACAGAAGGACTTTTCGCTGCAGCAGCTTGCGGAGCGCTCGGGCGTTTCGGCGGCGACCATTCACAAGCTTGAGAGCAACGGAATGGTCCCCACGGTGACCACTCTCATGAAGATCGCCGGAGCCCTGAACCGGTCCGTGGCTTACTTCGTGGAGGAGCAGGAGGAGGCCAAGCCCGTTGTGTTCACTCCCGCTGGGGAGCAGCGTCCGGTTTTTACCTCCAAGCAGGGCCTCGACCTCAAGGGCATCACCGGTCCCTACGGCCTCTTCTTCATGGCGGGTGCCATCGCAACCGTTGAGCCGGGAGCCGTCAGCGGGCCAAAGCCGATGGAGCACCCGGGGGAAGAGCTTGTGCTCATGCTGAGCGGAATGCTTACCTTTGAGATCGACGGCCAGGAGTACGTTCTCCGCAGCGGCGATGCGCTGCATTTCCGCACGGACCGGTTGCATCGGTGGGCCAACCCCACGAATAAGCCCGCTCGGGCCGCCTGGATGGCGTTGCGATCCAACTGATGCAGCAGCCTCGAGTGGCGCTGGTCACGTTCTCGACGAGGCCAAGAGGCGGTGCCGTGCACACCCTTCACCTCGCCGAAGCTCTCGTTACCCAGGGACAGCCCGTCCATATTTTCGCCCTGGGCAACCCCGACGAGGGATTCTTCCGTGCCACCTGGGTGCCCTATACCATCTGCAAAGCTCCCGGCTCCCACGGCTCGCTGGAAGAAAAGGTAATGCGAAGCGTGGATGTGCTCGCCGAGCACCTGCAGGCCGTCGTTCCCGGTGCCTACGACCTCATTCATGCCCAGGACTGCATCGCTGCGAGGGCCGCTTGCCGCATTCGTGACACAAACCCCGCGCTGGAGGTGGTTCGAACCGTCCACCACGTCGACGACTTTTCGACCCAGGCTCTCATCGAATGCCAGCACCGCTCGATTCTCGAACCGGATCACATCCTGGTGGTCAGCCGGTACTGGCAGCACGTCCTGAAGGAGCAGTACCAGATCGACTCGACGGTGGTGAGCAACGGGGTGGACGCCGAGAAGTTTCGGCGTCCGGATGGGTTCGACGCCGGCGAGGTTCGCTCGAGAGTGGGAGCGGAGAACCGGGACGTGCTGCTGATGGTGGGAGGCATCGAGCCGCGCAAGGGAAGCCTGGAGCTGTTCGAGGCACTTGCTCTGGTGAAGTCGCAGCTTGCCGAGCCGCCGGCCCTCGTCGTGATCGGGGGCCACTCCTTCCGGGACCACTCTGCCTACCGGGATGCCACTCTTCAGCGGGCTGCCGACCTCCGGCTCGAGGAGGGCAGCGACTATCACCTCCTCGGAACCGTCTCGGACGAAGAGCTCGCGAGCTGGTACCACGCCGCCGACGCCTTCGTGTTTCCCTCCGTCAAGGAGGGGTGGGGGCTGGCGGTGCTGGAGGCCCTGGCCGCCGGCCTGCCGGTGCTCACGACCGATATCGAGGTGTTTCGCGAGTATCTGGACAACGAAACGGCTCTGCTGGTGCCGCCCGGGAATGCCCGGCAGCTTGCCGAGGCGTTGGTCAGGCTGGTGGGCGAGCCCGAGCTTCGGAAGAGGCTTTCGCTGACCGGGCCCGATATCGCTGCCCGGTTCACCTGGGAAGCGTGCGCATCCCGCCACATAGATATCTACCGGGACATTTCTGAGGCGTTACGACCGGCGGAAGTCGGGCAAACTGAAGCCCTTTGAAATACACAACAGTAGCAAAGTGAATGAACTGTCGAATATAGTGATCGCGTCCTGGTGAGAGGAGGAGTTATGCACGATTCCCCAGCCCTCGAGTTCCCACCGATCCCGGTCTGGACCTGGCTCGTGGTGGCTCTCCTGGCCATTCTCGTCTTTGCGGTGGGATTCGATCAGGGACAGCTGCTTCAGCCGCTGCTCGGAAAAGCGGCCGTGACGGGCAACTACCTGCATGAGCTCTTCCACGACGGCCGGCATTTCATGGCCGTCCCCTGCCACTAGCACCACATGGAGTCGCACGGACCGTCGCTGGGCAAAGCGGTCCGGCCGGCACGTAGATCGCAGCCGGCTTCCTCCGAGCGGGCCAACGGTGCAGGCGCCAGCCTAAGGCGGGGGTTGGGGTCCGGGCTGGTCGCCGGCACAGCCGCAGGCCTCTTCTTGCTGCTCGTGGGCAAGCCGTCCCTCGATGAGGCCATTCGACTGCAACACGCGACTTCGTCGGGGGAACATGCCGCCGAGGAGGTCTTCACTCGGGGGGAACAGCACCTCGGGATGGTGCTGGCGGCAGGACTCTACGGCCTCGCCTTGGGGGGCGTGCTGGGGATCATCCTATTTGTGATGAGCCGCCGGATAAACGGATCGGCTTGGGAACGGTCGATGAAGACTGCCCTTACGGGGTTCGGTGCCTTTTTCCTGGTTCCCTTCCTGAAGTACCCTGCCAGCCCGCCCGGGGTCGGCAACCCGGACACGATGGGGGTCAGTACCGCGGCATATCTGTTCCTGGTGGTGGTCTCGGTGGCAGCCTGCATCGCGGCGGTCGCAGCGTCGAGGCGGCTTAAGGCGTGGGGAGCCGAAGCACACAACCGACACCTGATCGTCGGCGCCTCCTACCTGCTTGTCATCGGGACGGCATTTGTGGCGCTCCCTGCAACCGACGTCCCCGAAGGTATTCCCGCCGGGGTTGTTTGGGACTTTCGTATGGCATCCCTCGGTGGACAGGCCGTCCTTTGGACATGCACCGGAGCGATCCTGGGACTGCTTACCTTGAGGGCGGAAAGACAGGCCTCTGCGGGTGGGGAGAGCCTGCGGGTCGATCAGGAGGTGTGACGTGGATACCATCGCAGACATAGGAGGGATGCAGGGTTTCGGGTCGGTCGAGCTGACTGAGCCTTTCGATCCGCCGTTCCACGAGGAGTGGGAGCGTAGAGCGTTCGCCATGGCCCTTTTGTCCATGCGGGTGTCGGGCACCAACCTCGACAGGTTTCGGCACGCACTCGCCCGCCAGCACCCGCTGGACTATCTGGAGGACGGGTACTACGGCCGCTGGCTCAACTGCGCCATCAACCTGCTTACCGACAGCGCGATCATCGCCCCCGGGGCGGTGGAGGCCCGGGCCCGCAAGCTCCAGGGCGAGGACGTGGAGGAGCCGCCGGCCCCGGAGCCGCAGAAGCCGGACTACAAGCCCACCGCGGCGGGATCCATCCGCCTGATCGATGATCCGCCGAAATTCAAGGTCGGCGACCGGGTCCGAGCCCGTCTGGTGCACCCGCCCACCCACACCAGGCTGGCCCGCTACGTACGAGGGCGCTCCGGCGTGGTTCGGGCGCTTCACCCGGCGCAGGTTCTGCCGGACACCAACGCCCACTTCGAAGGGGAGAACGCCCAGCACGTGTACAACGTCGTCTTCGACTCCAAGGAGCTGTGGGGGCCTGAAGCCGAGGACTTCACCGTTAACTTCGACCTTTACGAATCGTACCTGGAGGAGACGTCATGACCTTTCAGACCGAAGCATCCCGCCTGCCCGTGGAGCTACGCACGGAGGCGCTGGAGTCGATCCTGGTGGAGCGCAACCTCGTGGACACGAAGGTCATGGACACCTACATCAAGATGTACGAGCAGGACATCGGCCCGATGAACGGCGCCAAGGTGGTGGCCAAGGCGTGGGTCGATTCCCAGTACAAGGCGCGGCTGCTCGAAGACGGTACCGGATCGATCGCCGAGCTGGGCTTCAAGGGGCCCCAGGGCGAGCACATCGTGGTGGTGGAGAATAAGCCGGGAACCCACAACGTGATCGTATGCACGCTGTGCTCGTGCTACCCCTGGCCTGTCCTGGGCCTGCCGCCGACGTGGTACAAGGACCCGGCCTACCGCTCCCGGATGGTGCGGGAGCCGCGCAAGCTGTTGAGCGAGATGGGCCTGGAGCTGGACGAGGACGTCGACATCCAGGTGTGGGACTCCAGCTCCGAGGTGCGCTACCTGGTTCTGCCCGAACGGCCGGCCGGGACCGAGGACATGTCGGAGGAGGAGCTGGCCGGACTGGTGACCCGTGACGCCATGGTGGGCGTGGCCAACGTGTCCGCCCCGGGGCAGGCGTAGATGGCCGCCACCACTCTTGCCGCGGTATTGGACGTCGACGGCCCCGCAGCTCCCCCCAGGAGCAACGGCGAGCTGGTCTTCGGGGCTCCCTGGGAGAGCCGCGCCTTCGGCCTTGCCTTAGCTCTCAACGCCAGCGGGAAGCTGGAGTGGGAGGAGTTCCGCCAGCAGCTGATCCAGACCATCTCCGACTGGGAGCGGGAGCATTCCCCCGACGAGGAGTGGAGCTACTACAGGTGCTGGCTGACGGCTTTGGAGCGGGTGCTGGATCAGGTTGGGCTGGTCGCCAGTGACGAGGTGGTGGCCAGGACCGTCGCCTTCGCCGCCCGGCCGCACGGGCACGACCACAGGCATGACGGTCACGACCAGGATCATCACCACGACCACGACCACGACCACGACCACGAACACGGTCACGTCCACGACGACCACGAGTGCTGAAAGCGGTAGCCAGGCAAAGCCATCGTCCAAAAAAGGCGTACCGTGACCGAGTATTCTCGTCGTACTCGAGCAGGAAGGTGAGGTTCGCTCCCGGCGCTAGGGAATGAGGTCAAGTCCTAGCTTGAGGCCAAGGGCGACATCGGCCCCCGAGCTCTGCCCGAAGCCAAGTAGGTCTCTAAGAGCCTCGGCCCCCCCCTCGGCATCCCCTTCTGTCGCCGACATGAGGAACCGATGGACAGGCTCGATGCTCTGACCCCGGGCCGCCCAGTGCAGGAACATGCGGGCTATGTCGTTGGTTTCGACCTTGGCCGCCGAGTCGATCAGTTTCGGCGCAGCCGCTTCGCCCCACCGGATGTTCGCGGTAAGCAGGATGCCCGCCAGGAAGTCGTCGCCCGCCGGCGTTAGTCCCGAGCCTACGCCACCCAACCGCGCAGCGCACCGGGAGATGTCCCCTTGCTTCAACAAAGGGGTCGCCGATTCCACCACCTTGTGATCGAGTGCAGAGGCGGGCGCCTTCTCAAGCAGCTCGAGTGCCAGACGGCGGCCGGAATCGAGCCCGGCGGCCGTCGGAACCGGTCCTCGCCAAACCGGTGCCCCGCCTAAGTCCAGAAGGACCGGGCCGGCCTGCAGCAACGATCTGGTAACGACGACCTTGTCATCCACCCTCAAACGGTCCAGCGGCACCTCGCTTCGCGCATGCCCCGGACCGGATGCAACGTCGAACGACGTTAGGGCTATCAGGCCGGCCGGCAGGCGCAGGTAGGCCGCCTTGGAGTAAACACCGACCACCCGGCCGGTGCCGGGCACCGAAAGGGTCTCGAGCGCGCCTACTCCAAGCTCGAGCTCCTGGGCCACCTACCCGGTCAGCCGACGGTCCAGGTCGAGCAGAGCGTCCCGGAAACATGCAATCGGGGCCTCGGCGACACCGGCACCCACCTGTCCGGTGCCGTCTCTGGCGTGCAGGATCCCGGTGTTCACCTTGGGGGCGATCCCAAGCTCCACAACCTTGCGCACGTCTACTCCGATGGGCGTGCCGCGGAAGTCGAGGGCCGGCAGCTTGAATCGCGAGCTGCGGGCAACGCACACCCGGTACATGTCCTCGGTCAGGGCGATGGCGTCGCGCATGGTGCCGCCCACAAACGTAGCCACCGCGGGGGAGGCGGCGGCGGCCGATCCTCCCAAGCCGCACAGCTCGAGGACTGCGCTGTCCCCGATGTCCGGCGCGCCGTCCTCGGGTCCATAGCCGGCGTAGTAAATCGCTTTGCCGACGGGAGGAGAGTCGGTGATGAACCATTTGTCGTTTCCGGGGAGGCGGAGGCCGTAGGTGGTGCCGTTGCGTGACATAGTGGTTACGACGCTGGATCCCTCGACCTGCTCGGCCCAGAGGGTGAGCGACTTGGCCCCCGCCATCGCCAGGTTGAGATAGAAGAGGTGGTTCGACGCGAGGAACCGGCCCAGCTCCACACTCCTCGAGTTGTCGAGGCTCATCAGCTGCGGCAGGAGGGATCGGATCAGCAGGTTGGTGGTCGCCTGGGTTCGCATGTGCATCTCGTCGCCCATCTGGAGGCCCTGCGAGGCGAGCGTGAACACATCGATGGTGTCCGCCTCTCGCAGGCAATCCGCGAACAGCGGCCCGGCGACCTCTCTCAGGAAAACGAGTCGCTCGACTGCCGCCGGAGTCTCCCGGCCGAACCACGCCACCTCGCCGGGACCCTGGTTGATGCTCGAGAACGCCCGGGTGTTCCCCGCCTCGTTGTCGACAACTAACATGGGCGCAGTCGGGCCGATCGCGCTGGCCATCGGGACCACGGCCGCATGATGGTTGGCCGGCTCCAGCCGCACGTCGCCGTGGGCGACGAGATCGTCGACCGCGTCCGGGGTGCCGGCCCACCCCTCTGCCATAACCGCCGCGCGGACGGATCGGCGGAGTGGGTCGCACATCTCTTCCCAGACGATGGCGGGACCACTGTGAAGGATCGTTCGATCGTCGACGCCCGGCACGACCTTGGCGGCGGGTTCGATCTCGACCAGCTTCGGTGAGCCCTTGTCTAGCCGGCGCGCCACCTCGGCGTTCGCCTCATCGATTGCTGGGGAGTGCCTGCCGTAGAGGCGTCCCAGAGCGGCCACCAGCTTGGGGTCGCCTTCAGCGGGGATTCTCCAGTCGACCTGGATTACGGGCCGGCCCTGTTCTCGCACCTCGTCGGCGAACAGCGACAGTCCGACGTTGACCACCTCAATCTCTGACGGCAGGTGGATTCCACTCATGGCCGATCGACCATACACTACGATAAACAAAATATTTCAGATCCTCATTGCGGGAGGACAACCCATGGCGAAGACGGCCGTCGTCGCTCTCGGCGGCAACGCACTGACCCGTGAAGGGCAAGCGGGCTCCTACGAGGAGATGGAGGCCAATGCCAACGTGATGGCGAGGTCGGTGGCCTCGCTCCTGCGTGCCGGGTGGCGGGTGGTGGTGGTGCACGGCAACGGCCCTCAGGTGGGCAACCTGGCCATTCAGCAGGAGGAGGGCACCAGGCTCGTGCCGGCTCAGCCGCTCTTTTCGCTGGGCGCGATGACCGAAGGCCAGCTGGGCAGTCTCATCGTCCTGGCTCTGCGCCGGGTAAGCGATGCCGGCGGGATGAGGGGTGCGGTGGCGGTGGTCACCAACGTCGCGGTCAACCCGGACGACCCGGCCTTTGAGAATCCAACTAAGTTCATCGGCCCGTTTCTCACCAAGGAAGAGGCGGAGTCGATGGCCGCCGAGAGGGGATGGGTGGTGAGGAAGGACTCCAACCGCGGTTACCGGCGGGTGGTGCCTTCCCCTGAGCCGGTGGCTATCCTCGAGACCGCCGCTATTCGCGCCCTGGTCGAACAGGGACAGGTGGTGGTGGCCGCTGGCGGGGGCGGTGTGCCGGTGGTTCGCTACAAATCCGGCTACGGCGGCGTTGATGCGGTGATCGATAAGGACTACGCGGCCCAGCTGCTCGCCACCTCCCTTCCGGCCGATGCACTGGTGCTCGTCACCGGGGTGGACACGGTGCTCCTCCACTACGGCACTCCCCAGCAAAAGGCCATCCACGAGATGGCCGTCACCCAGGCCGAACACTATCTCGAGACGGGCGAGTTTCCCGATGGAAGCATGGGGCCGAAGGTTCGCGCCGCCATTCGCTTCCTGCGCAGCGGCGGCGAGCAGGCGGTCATCACCTCGCCCGAGCTCGTGTATGCCTCTTTGCAGGGCACCATCTCCGAGTTGGAAGGGGTCACCGGCACTCGCATCGTGAGGGTCAAGCCCCTGATTGCTACCGCCCCATGACGCGAAGTGTGAAGGTCTTCTCCGACAAGTTCGTCGACTCCGTGTTGCAGATGGCCGCCACCCGCGCAATGCTCGAGGTGGATGGGGTCGAGTGGGCAGGGACGGCTATGGCCACCTCCGCCAACGTCGAAACGCTGCTGGGCAAGGGGTTCCAACGGGAGGAGCTAGGGCGGGCGTCGGCCAACGACCTGTTCATCGCAGTCGACGCGGTGAACGATGAGACGGTCGAGAAGGCAGCTGCGGCCGGAGAGGAGAGGCTGTTTGCCGCCCAATCCGGCAGGGCGAAAGCCGAGTCCACTCGCCAGCCGCGAACGCTCGGCGAGGCCCTAGAGCTCCAGACCGAAACCAATGTCGCCATTGTCTCGGTTCCGGGCGAGTACGCCGCGCTCGAGGCGCACAAGGCGCTGTCCGCCGGCCTCCACGTACTGCTCTTCAGTGACAACGTCTCGGTGGAGGACGAGGTTCAGCTGAAGAACCGGGCCACCGAGCTGGGACGGTTGGTGATGGGCCCCGGGGCGGGCACTGCGATGCTGGGAGGCACCGGTCTCGGGTTCGCCAACGTGGTCAAGCAGGGCAAGGTCGGCGTGGTTGCCGCGGCCGGAACGGGCGCTCAGGAGGCGATGAGCCTGCTCAATCGATGGGGACCCGGCATCTCGCACGTTATCGGTCTGGGGGGCCGCGACTTAAGCGAGGACGTCAACGGACTGATGGCCAGACTTGCGGTGGCTGCCATGCGCGACGACCCGGACACCGACGCCATACTGCTTGTCTCCAAGCCGCCTTCGGAACGGGTAGCCCGGGAGGTGGTGGGGCTTACCGGCGACACGCCGATGGTGGCGTCGCTGGTAGGGCTGAAGGCCGATTTGGATCTGCCGCAAGGGGTCGCTGTGGTCACGACTCTCGAAGAAGGGGTGGTCCGGACGCTGGCCCTGCTGGGTCTGGACGTTCCCGACCTGACCGAGGGTCTGGTCGAGGAGGTGGAAGCCGCAACTGCCCGTATTCCTTCGGAGCGCACCCTCGTGAGGGGACTGTTCTCGGGAGGCACGCTCTGCTATGAATCCCTGGTCATCCTTTCGGAAATCCTCGGTCCGGTCTGGTCCAACACTCCCCTCGACAACCGTTACCGGGTGCCGGCGCCGGCGGGAAGCCACGTATGCCTCGATCTGGGCGAGGAGGAGTACACGAAGGGCCGGCCCCACCCGATGATCGACCCCGAAGCCAGGATCAAGTTCATCCGGGAGGCGGGCGAGGACGATGAGGTGGGGGTGGTGCTCATAGATGTCGTGCTCGGCTATGGATCCCACGCCGACCCGGCCGGCGAGCTGGCCCCGATCTGTGCCGAGATCATGGCCGGCGGGGGACCGCGTGTCGTGGCCTATGTGCTCGGGACCGAGCAGGATCCCCAGGGATTTGCCCACCAGAAGGCTACTTTGAGTGAGGCGGGGTGCACGGTTACGGCTACCAACGCCCGGGCGTCTTTGGCCGCCGCGGCCATCGCCCTTCGGAAACCCGAGCTGGTCGAGAGCAAACTTGCCGAATAAGGTCATCACGTCCTACTGGGAGGGCGGGTACCGCTGCCGCATCCCGGTGAGGGGTTTCGAGATCATTGCCGACGAACCCGTCGACGAAGGGGGCACGGACGCCGGACCGGCTCCCACCGATCTCTTCCTGGCGGCCCTGGCCTCCTGCTTCACCATGGCGATCTACCACGCCGCCCGTAAGCGCGAGATCGAGCTCACCGATCTGGAGGTCAGGACCATCGGGCATTACGAGGGCCTCCGCTACGACGAGATCAAGGTCGAGGTCGTCTCCAGCCACCCTAGGGAAGAGCTGGAGACCTTCGTGGAACGTGCCACGACCTGGTGCTACGTCTCCAACACCCTGAACAGTGAGGTGAAGCTCGAGTATGTCATCGCCCAAGCTCAGGACTGAGCCGCCGCCCGGGCCTGCTCGAGGAGCCGTTCTTCGGCCCCCCAATACAGTGCCTGCCGCTGCCTCGCTTCCTCCTCCAGCCGGACTGCCTCCTCCCGGCAGCTGCCTGCCATCTTCCGCACTATCGGGGGTGCCGCGCCGCCCGGCGAGGTCCTTCCGAACGCGATCTTTCGGGGGTCGAGCACATCCTCCAGCGCGCGGCCGGCAAGTCCCAGAGGCCGGCCGATCTCCCGGATTGCAGCTTCGTCGAGCATCTCCCCCGTCAGGTCGATTCCCCGCATCCCCATTTGTGCGGCATCCCGCACGGCAGTGCCCACCACGCGGTAGGCGGTTCGGTAGTCGACGCTGCAGGTTTGCATCACGTACTCCGCCAGGTCCGTGGCCTGGGAAAAGCCCGCCACCAGCGACTCCCACATCCGCTCGGGCCGCACCTTCAGCGTTGCCACCACGCCGCCCATCAGCCGGGTAACCCGGGCCGCCAGATCGAGCGATCTGGGAACCTCCCCGTAGGCGAAGATCAGGTTGTCTGTCCGGGCCGAGGGTGTCTTGACGACTGCCAGGAACCCGGCGAGCCTGCCGATCAGAACCCCGGCCGCTCCCCGGACAATCGACAATGCGTAGGGGTTGCGCTTTTGGGGCATCAGCACGCTTGCCCGGGTGTAGGCCTCCGCCAGGTCCACGAAGTCGAACTCCTGGCTGTCCCAGATCTCCAGGTCCTCGGCCAGCTTGCTCAGGCTGGTCACCAGGCTTGCGGCGGCCGCCAGTAGATGGACCAGGCCGTCGGTTTGCCACATCGCATCCCGGGTGTGCTCGATCACGCCGTCGAAACCGAGCAGCTCGGCGATCCCCGCCCGGTCAGGCACCAGGCGGCTGCCGTTCACGCACCCTGCGCCGCCGGGGCTCTGGTTGACCCAATCGGCCCCAGGCACCAGCCGGGCGCCGTCGCGCAGCGCCGGGTAGGCGAAGGTGAGCACGTAGTGACCGAAGGTCGACGGCTGCGCCTGCTGCAGGTACGTCTGGTCGGGCATCACGGTCTCGGCATGCCGCTCCGCCACACCGGCGGTATTTTCGACGAAGCCGGCCGTGTCGATCGCGAGCCCGGTGACGACGCTGCGAAGCCACAGACGCAGCGCCAGCCTGCCGGCTTCCCGGCGGGGCCTGCCGGCGTGGAGCCAGCCAGCGTCGTCACCGAGGCGCTCCACGAAATGTCGCTCCCGGCAGTTGTAGGAGTCGCCGTACCGGGGGTCGTAGGGAAATTCCGCCGCCGGGATTTCGTGAACCTCAAGCAACAGGCTCAGCAGCCGGGCGGCTGCCTTAGGGGGAATGATCTTCGCCTCCATGAGTACGAGGACGTGGGCCATGTCGGCCAGGTTGTAGCCTTCGTGAAGGAAGGGCGCATCGGCCACCTCGGTGGCAAACCCGGCCGCGATGAGCTCCGGGGCGGGACCCTCCGTCGGGTATCCGAGTGCCACTTCACGCAATGTTCGGCTCCTTCCCATGAATCGATGTCAGCTCTCGAAGGGCGGCGGGTGCGCCACGGTATGAATGAAAAACGTGGCCCCTTCCCGTCGAGGTGGCCAGATCCAGAGGGAAGCGGGCACAGAGCGTCAGGGCCACAGTTCCGGTTCTGTGACCCGCTGTTTCCGTGCCCGGGCAACCACCTCATCGGCCATTTGGGGTGATTCCCCGGGGTCCGCGCCGTCGAGTATCGACTCAAGTATCTTCGGATCCAGGTGGGCGCGGATCACATCGGAGGTGGCGAGAGACCGGCGTACCGAGAGACCTTTTTCCCCGCCTTCGGCGAGGGCTTGCTGCAACAGGGCCTGGGCGATGTGCTTGCCGACGTCCGGGGCCAGGAAGGACAGAACCTTCTCCGACACCTCCCAACCGGTCAGGTTCCGGCGCATGGCAGATTGATCGACCTCCAGCCCGGCGAGGATCCTGTGGGCAAATTGAAGGGCGGTCCCCGTCAGCAGGCACACTTCGGGGAACGCCACCCACTCCGCCTTCCATGCACGCCCGTCCCGCTCGTGCTCCTGGACGGTGCCCTCCAGGATCACGCCGGCGGAGGATCGTACCAGGCGGCCCAGGGTCACCAGATGCTCCGACATCTCGGGGTTGCGTTTGTGGGGCATGGTGATGCTGCCGACCGACCCCGCGCCGGCCGGCTCCCGAAGTTCGCCGATCTCGGGCCGCTGGAGCTCGTAGACTTCGTTGCCTATCCGGGCAAGCGTCGATGCCACCAAGGCCAGCAGGTGGACGAACTCGGTGACCCTGTCCCGGGAGGAGGTCCAGGAGATAACCGGATCGTTCAGTCCGAGCAGCGCGCAGAAGCGGTTCCGTAGATCAAGGCCCCGATCCCCGAAGAATGCGAGCGACCCCGCCCCTCCGCCCAACTGCCCGACCAGGCAACGGGCGGCGATCTCGCGGAGCCGGTGCAGGTGGCGCCGGACCTCATCCGCCCAACCGGCGGCCTTGTAGCCGAAAGTGATAGGGGATGCGAGCTGGCCGTGGGTCCGGCCGGCCATCAGCGTGTCGCGATGCCGTTCGGTCAGGTCGAGCAATACCTCCTCGATCAGCCTCAGGTCGCGCCAGACGATTGCCCCCACCTGCTTCATGACCAGGGCGGTCCAGGTGTCGGTCAGGTCCTGAACGGTGGCGCCGTAGTAGACCCACTCCTGGGCCTCGGGCGGGAGCACTTCCTGCAGCCCCCTGATCAATCCCAGGGTGGAGTGGCCCGAGGTTCGGATTTCCTCCTGCACGAGATCCAGGTTCAGAAGTTCGACATTGGCGTGCGCGGCGATGGCGGAGGCGGCAGCCTCAGGGACAAGTCCGACCTCCGCCTGAGCTCTTGCAAGAACGGCGAGTATGTTGAGCCAGCTCCCGATGCGGGCCGGTTCGTCGAAGATGGCGCGCAGCTCGTCGGTTCCCCAAAGGTGGCCGTAGAGGGCTGAGTCGGTTATTCGGGAGCCCACGCCGGTTCGACCGAGTTGACCAGGGCCCGCAGACCTTCGTACACCTCGGACAACGAGGCGCCCCACGGAACCGTGACGGTTGAACCCGTCAGCTCAAACCCGGTCTCCAGCAAGCAGCACTTGGTCAAGGTCGCAGGAAGCTCTCCGGCCTCCTCCTGTGAGGCGGCCGCAAGCTTGCGCGGGCAAAGCTCGATGTTCGGCGGCTCCGAGCCGTAGAACCAGGAATGGATCTGGCGGGATCGGGCGCAGCCCACCAGCGTCCACTCCTGCTCGGCTGGGCGTTGATCCAGGTAGGACACCTCGGCACCATCCGGGGCTGCTCCCGACCCCCGGCATGGGTAGAGGTAGTGCCCGGACGGTTTTTGGGCCGCCAGAGCGAGCAAATCGGTTATCTCGGGCCGCAGCTCGACCGGCGCAAGGTTCTCGGCGGTTTGCAAAACGCGGCGCACCTGGTCCAACAGTTTCGGAGGCGACGGAGGAGCGACGTCGACGACGCGTACCGGCACCGGCGACGGATCGAGAATGAAGTTGACATGCTCGTAGAGCCCCTGGACCACTGCGCACCTCTTTCCCGGCGCAAGCTCGCGAGCGGCCCTGGCCATATCGGTAGGGACGCCCGTATCGACGTTGGGCGCATGCACGTAGGCGCACTCATCAGGGCCGGCGAGCACCTCTACCTTCCGGATCTGCAGGAACAGCTCGGCGCCGGGCTCTTTCTCCACCCGCAGCAGCGCAGCCGCATCGCCCCGGCGGGCGACTATGAAGTCGGTGGTGCGGTAAGCCTCCCGTCCGGTGAAGTGCTCGATAAGGCGATCGGTGTCGAGGGGAAAATCGATGTTGCCGATGCCAACGCCCCGGTACCTCCCGGGCGTGTAGTTCTTCATGCCGGGAAGGCCCCTATCGTGTCGGCCCTCAGCCCAAGTCGCAGGGTCTCCAGCCCGAGCGCCTCTGCGGGGATCACATTTCCGATGTTCGCGTCGGGACCGAACCGTCGCACAAACCAGGCCTGCTGAGCGCCCCGAGGTGCTTCAAAAATAATGGAGCCGGCGCCTACCGCCGAGACCATCGTTTCGACAACCTGCTGGCGTACTTCGCCCTCGGGGCTGTACAGCCCCACTGCACCGCTCTCGCGCCCCTCGCCGAGGACCCAGGAGGCTCCGGCGCGGAGGTCACCTGCAGCTTGCTCCGCCCACTCTGACGGGGAAACGGGAACTGATGGGTCCTTGGACCCCACTTCGGCGAGCACCAGGAAGTGTTCGGCCGCCTTTGTTATGAGCCGGCGCTTTTCCGGCAACGGCATGTTAAGGACGCCGTTGGACACCTCGACGCAGGGCGAATCCAGCTCGCCGGCCCAGGCAAAATACTCATCTTCCCTGCCTTGCGACCAAGCCACCTCCAACAGGGTGCCACCCAGGCAGGCTCGGATGCCGTGACCGGAAAGCGCGGCCACTTTCTTTTCAATCACCGGATCGATGTAGCCGGTTCCCCACCCGAACTTCCAAAAGTCGATGAAGTCTCCGGCGGACTCGATGAATCCTTCCAGCTCGCCGATCGGCATGCTTTTGTCGAGCACATGGGTGAGGCCCGCAGCTCTGGGCTTGGTGCTCCTGGACGGCAGTGAAAGGAAGCAGGGCACATTCATCTCCTATATTGAATGGCCGTACACCAAGAGTCTAATCCGATTCGAATGCAGGCTGTCCCGGCTCCTGAATGGACGCTCTGCTGCGCAGTGGGATCACAACGATCCCCCCGGCGGGGTCGTCCACGATCTTGACCGGGGCGCCGTAGTGCTCACCAAGCAGCTCCTCGGTAAGCACCGTGTGGGGAGGGCCCAGCGCGCAGGCGCGGCCCGAGTCAATCAGCAGCAGCCGTTCGGAGAACCGCCCGGCCATCGTAAGGTCGTGAATTGCAGAGATCACGGTCAGGTCTCGTTTGGCCCTGAGTGAATCGACCAGCTCCAGGGTCTGCTGCTGATGACCAATGTCCATTCCGGTGGTCGGCTCGTCCAAAAGCAGGACGCGGGCTTCCTGTGCCAGGGCTCGTGCGAGGATGGCGCGTTGCAGCTCTCCGCCCGACAGTGAGCCGAGGGTGCGCCGGGCAAGCGGTTCGAGACCGACCTGCTCCAGCACCCGGGCGACGAGCCTTAGATCGCTGCGGCTTTCGGTTCCCAGGTAGGCGATGTAAGGCGTCCGACCCAACAGGGCATAGTCCTGGACTCTCATCTCGGAGGGGAAGACCGGGTGCTGAGGAACGTACGCAATGATCTTCGCCAGCTCCTTGCGATTGATCGAATCAAGCTGCGCCCCTGCCACCAGCACCTCCCCCGAAAAGTGGACGAGGCCCGCCACTGCCCTCAGCAAAGTGGTCTTGCCCGACCCGTTCGGTCCGATCACCGACGTCCAAGACCCCTGCTCGACGATGAGATCGATCCCCGGGAGAATCGGTGTCCCCTCCAGCTCCACCGACAACCCGCGGAGGGTGATCACCTTTCCCTTGCCGTGGAACGAAGTAGGATCGCGAAAAATGGGGCCCCGAAGAATGCAGTGACCACTCCGATGGGCAACTCCGCCGGAGAGATCACGGTCCGTGCGAGCACATCGGCAAGGACCAGAAAAGCTGCTCCTAAGATCAGGGCCAAAGGCAGAACCGTCCGGTAGCTGGTGCCGGCGATGAGGCGAACCGAATGGGGAACGATGATGCCGACGAACCCGATCAGGCCGCTGACGGAAACCGCCGCTGCGGTACCCAGGGAAGCGGCGGCGATCACCCAGAGGCGGACCCGAGAGGCCCGGATTCCCAGGCTCTCGGTTTCGCTATCTCCGACGCTCATCAGGTCGAGCAACCGGCGATGGAGCAGAAGGGCGGCCGAGCTGGCCGCGACGTAGGGAAGTATCAGCAGCACCTCTCGCCACCCCGAGGTGGCCAGCCCTCCCAGGATCCATCGGTAGACGCCTCGGAACGTCTCCTGGTTGCGCTGCTGAACGAACGTCTGGATTGCAGTCAGGAAGGAGGCGACCGCCACCCCGGCCAGGATCAATGTAACCGTGCTTGATCCCCCTCTCGCCGAGCGGGCCAGCACATACGCCATTCCCACCCCAAGAAGGGCTCCGGCGAAGGCGGCCACCGGTACGAACGATCTGGCGTACTCCTGGTCGCCGCCGGCGATCGCCAGCGTCGCTCCCAACGCTGCGCCCGACGCGGCACCCAAAAGGTAGGGGTCGGCGAGCGGATTGTTAAAGACCCCCTGGTAAGCCGCGCCCGAAGCCGACAACATGGCGCCCACCAAAGCCGCCAGGACGACCCGGGGCATACGCAGCTGCCAGAGAATGGCGGCGTCTCGCTCTGAGAGCTGGGACCTGACCTCGATAAAGGGCAGATGGGCGGCGATCTCCGCCATCACCTGCCCGGCGGAAAGGCGAACCGGTCCGGTGAGTGCTGCGGCGGCAACCGCTCCGAACATGCAGACGAGGGCCGGGATCAGGAACCTGGCAGGCAGGACAGTGGGCGCAATGACGGGGCCTTCAGATGCGGGTCGCTCGGCCTGTCTTAGCGATATCACTGGATCTGAGGCTCGAACGATTTCAGGTTATGTGCGACCGACCGAACAAAATCGACGGTCCGAGGGCCCCAGCGGGAGGCGATGTCGTCGTCGAGCTCGATCACACGGCCCTTTCGGACTGCTTCGATCTGCTCCCAGCCCGGGCGCTTCGCCACCGTTGTGGCCGACTGCCCGCAGCAGCGGGTGTCGGCAAGGAAGATGAGGTCCGGGTCGTTCTGGATGATGAACTCGCCGGAGAGCTGAGGGTAGCCGCTCCCCAGCTTGTCTGCCGCATCGGCGATGTTCGTCAGGCCCAGCAGCCCATACACCTCACCGATGAAGGTCTTCGAAGTCGCGGAGTAATAGCTCTCGTCCAGCTCATGGTAGTAGGTTACAGACCGTGGGAGGCGAGGGAGTGACCTGACGATCCTTTTGATCAGCATCTTCATTTCCTCCACCACTCTCTCCGCCTGAGGTTGCCGGCCGGTTGCGAGCCCAAGTTGGAGAATCTGGCTGTAGGTGTCGTCCAACTGCTCTGCAGCCGGCTGAAGGATCCCGGGGACTCCTATCGCATTGAGCGACGTCCCCAAATTGCCGGGCTCATTCGAAAAGACCACCAGGTCGGGGCGGTAGGTTGCGATGGCTTCGAGATTGGGGGTGTAGCCCGAGAGCTTGGTCCGGGGAGCGTTGGCCGGATAGCTCGACTCCTCGTCCACCGCCACCACCTGAGACCCTGCCCCGATGGCGAAGAGGATCTCAGTCGCCGTCGGCGAGAGCGACACGATCCTCCCCGGCCGGCGAGATATGGCAATCTTGCCGTTGGCTGCTGTCACCTCGACGGGGAAGTCTTCGTTGGGAGGCCTTATCGAAGTAGGTGCCGGACCATTCGAATCCCAGCAACCCGCCGCGAAAATCGCCAGGAAGGTGACGAGGCAAACTAGCGATCTGCCGGCCTTAAAGGGTTCGCCCAACCAGGTCATCTCCGTAATTGCCGCGCGGTCGTTCTCGGGCGCACGCGGCCATACTAGCTCCCTCGATCAACAACTTTGCACAGCGGCAACACGTTCAGCACTTCATCAAGCGATTCCTCGAAGAGCATGTGTTACCCCTTCTCGATGCTGTGGAAGAAATAAGGGACCAGTGTTGAACCGGTATTCAAGGTTGTGAGTCTATGATGTCGCCTCCGTCGATCGTGATCTGGTCGACTGGACCTATCGCCGACACCATCGGGCCCAATTCCTGAACCGATCACGCACCTGATCGACAATCCGGGCCATATCTACAGCCGCATTGGTTCCTTGTTGACAGACATTGCCCCATTCATCGCTTGGGGACTTGTCGGGCTGCTGTTGACCCTGCGCTGGAGTGTTCGCACGTATATGCGCCGAGGACGCCTCGACAAGGGCGGCCGAAAAATCGCAATCCTTCCGCCCGCTGCCGCCGATCCCCGGGGAGGTCTCGCCTTTTGGATGGGTCTGCATTCGCTGCTGCGGCCGCGGTGGGCTCGCCTTGTTTTCGGTCAGCCCCATGTCGCCTGGGAAGTGCAGGCTCACGGCGAGCAAATAGAGCTATCGATCTGGGTGCCGAAGTTGGTGCCGCCGGGGCTTATCGAGCGGGCCGTGGAGGCGGCGTGGCCAGGTGCGCGTGCCGCGGCTGCTACGAATGGGGTCATTCCAACCAGCGGTCATACCGAGGTAACTGAACTGGTCCTGGCACATGAGGCATGGTTCCCGATCGGTGCCGGACCAAGCAACGATGCCATCAGGCTGGTGTTGGCCGCAATGACCGCTTGGAAGAGCAAGAATCCGCGGCGGTCCAGGTACTCGCTCGCCCCGCCACGTCCCATTCCCGGGCGCACCTACTGAAGGCTGCTCGTCGCCTGAGGCAGAGCTCCAAGATTGCCTCCGACAACTCGTCCTGGACGGGTGGGCGCCCCGGGACCAGGGGCCTCTCGGACCCCGCGGTTGAGGCCCACCTACGCATGGTCATCGAAAAGGCATCCTCCCCCATGTTCGAGTGCTTGATTCGGTTAAGCGCCTCTTCGCCTAAGAAAGAACAGGCACGGGGCAGAATGCACGCCCTCGCCGGATCGTTCGCAGTGTTCGAAGGACGCAACGGCTTCAGGCGCCGGGCGCTGCATGAGCCTGGAGTCGCTGGACAAGGTCGGCTCAAACAAAGATTCGGTCAACGGGGTGGCCAACGATCCGAGGGAGGTGAAAGAACTAGTAGCGGTCAACTGATTCACGGATGAACGGTTGTCTTCAGATACCACTACAGCGGGCTTGGCCGCGGAACCGACCTAGTCGCAATGCCACGACACTTTCGACGGGCTATGTACCTTCGATCACTAGCGATTCGCCGGTAAACAAAGCCTCAAAGGCTTCGTTCACTAATGTCACACCGGTCCAATTAAACCTGTTCGCCGGTTGAGAATTTTGACCGAAAGAGTTCTTAGATTCTTAGCAAGGCTTCTCAGAACCGCCAGGAACCCTACCGAGGTCGCGGTGCTACCGCGGGTGGGTTCGCTGTTGAGGTTGACGACCTCGGCATCATTTGCACCAGCCGCTCCCATCGTCGCGGCTTTCCACATCGGCGTCGCTGAGAATCTCCTCCCCCGCCCCAACGCTTGTTCAAAGTGACGACCTCTGTGGTCCGTTCCTAGGAATAGATTTCGGGATCTCTATTCGGTCCATCGGTAGGCCCGGATATCTGAGGGCCTGTTGTGCGACAAATGTGCGCCGGGTACGTTGCTGGCTTCATTGAAAGGGCCTCAGGAGCCCAACGCTAGGCACATTTTCCTGGAGCGGACGACCGGATTCGAACCGGCGACCCTCACCTTGGCAAGCTGTCCTGCGCCCGCGAGATCTGCGCGTGCAGCCGGGGGATCTGCCCCGTTGCGCACATTTGAACTGCCGATATTGCCCGTCGATTGCCCTTAATTGCGGCTGTTGGAAATCGTCCGACGGACGAATGACGGACGGGAAAAGGTAAGGGTTCGATCCCTATATCTCGAAGTGGACCGTTCTTGATTGGGCTTGACAAGGGAGACGGCTAGTTGCGATGGAGTGGGCCGATTTTGCGTCCACTCCCCCCATTCCTGGATGGACCGGAACGGTTGCGTCTCCATACGAAGAACGGAGCCCGTAAGCCCTATCGAAGTTCCGTCCGTGCGTTTACGTGGACGGCTTGACCAGTATGGCAGTCGCCGGCTCGACATCGCGTGCCCAGGCCAGCTGAGGCAGCTCACACCGCCAAGCCCCGCCAACTCGAGTGCTGCCTGACCTGAGAGATGCGCCGACCTTATCGATTGGCCGTTCAATTGCCGCGTAGAATGCAGCCGCGTAAGTGAGTGGGTTCGACCTTAAGCGCCTCAAATGTGGCTTTGGGAGCGCCTTGACCACGATTGGCAATGAGGCTCAACATCAAGGCATTAGCGGCAAGGATCTTCTAAGGAAGGCCTGGCTGCGGTCGTTGAGAGGAAGGCATCCAGCAGATAAGCGTGCGTCGGATTACTCAACCGCGTCACACTCAGGCGTCGGCTCAACTGGACAGTTGTAGGCGTCAGTGATCGCGTCATTGGTCACTTCATCATTGTCAGGATGGGGATTGATCTCAGCATCCACGCACTCGGTCAATGTGTCAGGGTTCGTGCACTCGGAGGCCTGTGAGCCGCACCCGCCCGAAAGCACGAGCAGCATCGAGAGAGCAGCAATACGTATGGTCACTTTCTCCCTCCAAGGGCAATGGAACGCGTGCGCGCCAAGACGGTTCGTGTCTATCGGCAGAATCGGTCTCTGCCTTAAGGTGTTCAGCAGATTCACAAGTGAGAAGCCTCGGTCACTTTTCGCAACCGGTCTGCACAATTACCACCACTGTCCGAAAACGGGCCATGGGCGGGTATTTGATGCTGCCTGCGGGTCGGGCGGCGTGTTCGTTCAGTGCGCAAAGTTCGTTGAACGCCACCAGGGATCGGCCATCCGGGAGCTCTAGGTGTTTGGCCCAAGAGCAAAAGAGGGTACTGTCCCTCTAGCCAAAGATGAACCTGGCGCTGCACGGGCTCTCAGGCGACATCCGCTTGGGCAACAGCTACTACGATGACCTTCACGGCAACTCTGGTGCTTTTGACTTCGTCATGGCCAATCCACCCTTCAACGTCAACGGCGTGGATAAGTCCAAGCTGGAGGGTGCCAAGCGCTTCCCCTTCGCGGTCCCCAAGCCGGACAACGCCAACTACCTGTGGATTCAGCTCTTCTACTCATCGCTGGCCAAGAAGGGTCGGGCCGGCTTCGTCATGGCCAACTCGGCGCGTGATGCTCCACTCGGAAACGGTGATCCGCCGGCAGCTCATCCAGTCCCAGGCTGAAGGGCAAAGCTCCGTATGGTCCTCGTTGCTTGGAGCAAGGAGCCGCCTGGAGAAGCAGATCGGCGAGTTCGCCGCCTGCGCAGATTTCGCCCGGAGTGTTCCCTTTAATCCGTATAATCCGCCCACCTTACTGCAACCGTCCTAGCATCCTCCCATGCCTCGATGGAAGGCCAATGTGGCGCTTGCCGTGCTCGGGGCAACGGTCTACGCAGCCGCAGGAGCGGTAATGGGTTTGATGAACGCTGGATGGCTCGACCTGGATGGAGGCACAATGCGTTGTTCCGGCTCTTGGGCTCGGAGCGGGGCTCCTTGTCCGCTTAGGATCAAGCGGGCTATACCGCCAGGTCATGGAAATAGGAGGTCTCGGGCAGGCGGCGAAGTATCTGCTTTTGGCAGGGCCCTTGCTCTACGTCGTCAGCTGGTTGATCGAGTTCGCGATCTTTGGAACCTTCGCTGTTCCCTTCGGGCTTGTATGTCTCGCGGTAGCGGCGTGGAGAGGCCCGGATCGCCAAAATCCCCGACCGTGTTCTCATCGCGTTTCCGCAGCCGCAGCCTTACCTGGAACACCGAGACGGTTTCGGCCTTTTTACTGGTCGGCGTGGGGCTCATTTGGTTGATTCTTTCGATTCGTTTGCTGCCCCGCAGCGGTGAAGGGAGCGCATGACTTCTAGCTCCCTTTCGACAGCTATGGACCTCGGCAGCGGCCTGAGGTCCAGGATCTGGAGGTCCGTAGGTTAGTTAGTCCGCTAGACTGTCCTGTCTCTGAGTTATGGCGACGCATTCTTCCTACCGAGCCCACATTTTCACCTTACCGATGATGTCCTAGGGGATCCGTCCCTGGGTCAGTCTGCCGTGGTGTGGACGGTCGGTGTTGTACAGGTGTAGGTAGCTGGCTTCCAGCACTCCTCGAGGATGGTTTGCTGAACCCGCTCGACACACCCGTTGGACTGGGGCCTTCCGGCGCGAATGAAGATGTGGCGGGCCTTGAGCCGGGCGATTTCCTTGTCGAACTCGGCCGAGCGGAACTCTGAACCGTTGTCGGTGCACACCGCCTCCAGCCTCCACCCCCGGTTGGACAGATCCTCGGCCACCCGGCTAGCCAAAGCGGAGGTGAACCGGCCCTGGGCGTTTTTCGGACTGAGATGGATCTCGGCCCAGCAGAAGCTGGAGGCGACGTCGATCGCGGTGTACTGCCATGCCGTGCCCTTGGCACCCGAGAGCCGACCGATGCAAAAGCAGTCCATCTGGACCAGCTCACCCGGGTGGTCGACCTCGATGTGGCGCTCAGGCGGGGGCTGGCGGCTCTCGATCGGCTCGTAGGGGGCGGCGTAGCCGGCCACCATCCCCAGCCGCTTCGCCTTGGTGTTTAGCCCATGGCGCCTTAAGACCTTGTGGACCCCGTTGGGCGAGATCTTGATCGATCCCCATTTGCGCCGGGCCAGCTCGTCGCTGATGCGTTGCGGACCCACGGTGGGAAACGCCAGGGCGAGCGCGATCACCCGCTGCTCAATCATCGGTGAGGTGGCGTTGGGCATCCGGGGCCGCCGGCGCTCCCGGGGGCCAAGATCTCGATGCCGAAACGCTCGACCTGGCCCTTCCAGCGGTAGTAGGTCGAGGGATGGATCCCCATTGCCCGGCAGGCGGCTCTTACATTGCCCATCTCGTGAGCTAGTCCAAAGACTCGTACTCTGAACCGGAACAGGGCATCATCTTGAGTCAAGGCGACGTCTCCTTTCTGCTCGACGTGGTGGTCAAACAGAAGGATGCGTCGCCTCTAAGTTGAGTCGTGGATTTGCGACAGTGTCGCTACGTCTCGGAGATAGGACACGCTAGGCGCGAGCCTCGGCCGGCTCAGCTGGCTCTTCCTGTTGCTGGCGGTCCTCTTGCATGCGGTGTCCGGGGCCGCCACGGCGGTCTTCGGTCCGTCCGTGAGCTGGGCTCTGGGTCTGATGTTCGCCGGCTTGGCTGCTCTGGGATTCTCGGCCTTGTTAGGGGCGGCGTCCCTTCTGCTGTCTATGAAAAGCCGCCCCTCCGATTGGCAGAGATGGCTCCGGCGGTTTCTCGTCGCAGCGGCTCCGTTCGTGATTTTCGTGGGGATGGAATTGCTGCCTCATGCCGTCGGCCCTTGCTCGATCTCGGCCATCTCGGATCGCCCTCCGATCCCGACGTTTTGCGAGCGCATCTCGCATGGGAGTGGTTTTGGCGGTAAGGGTGAGATCGTGGAAAGCATCGACGTAAGAGCCAGGTGGCATACCTTGAGCCACGCGCTTATAGGGGAGATCCCCATGACCGCTCTCTACGCTGTGGCACTTCGAAGATGCTGGCCGGAAATTGTTCGGAGACGTGCTCGGCCAAACACACAGTGGTGGCACCCTGGGAGCTAGCATTGATGCTCTCTAAGAAATACGTCGGCTCAGAGTGCCCTTCGATGCTGGGCTGACCTTGTCGCCGGGACCACGGGCCGGCGCCGGCAGAGAGGAAAAGTGTGATGCAGGAGCGAGGGCTCGACTGGTAAGTATGGGGCCCTGGCAGCCATTCTTGCAGGATTGGTTTGGCTTATGGTCTGGTGGCACGGCGCAAGAACCCACGGACTCACTCAACAAAACGAGATGCGAAAGTGGCTGGGGATGACCTGGATGGACTCGGCCAAGTTCCTCGTGTTGCCTTTTCTGTTGTTGATTGCGTCTGCATTCGCGCTCGAACAGGCCCGGCAAAGAAATGCCCGGTTCGGTCGACTGGGCTTCGTAATGCGGCCGGCTCATGGGCTCTGTTGGTCATCGCCGTGGCTCTGCAGTTCTGGCTGTTTCCATGGGGATCGTACGAGATCACATTCGAGGATAAGGTTCCGATTACGAGGGTGGCGGGGCCGATTCAGGCGCTTGCCTCGCTGATCCTCGCCGGGGGTTGGCCCTGCTGTCTGGAAGTGTCGTCAGGACTGGCTTGGTTGCTGGTGGATTGTCCCCGTGATGGTTGTAGGCGCCGTCACAACCTTTTTCCTGACCCCTATGTCCGTCCGCCTAATGTGCTCCCGCTCTTATTGATCATGCTCCTTCATCTATAGGGCGCAGGTCCGGCTGGCTCAACTCGAGCGACGGCGAACGTGACATGTAGAGATTGGACACCTGCTCCGGCGGCGGACCGAGCTTTTCCTGCCGGGTGGCACTCGTGGGTGGTTCGTCCCACGGCATGTTGCCGACGAAAAGCCTGGGGACGTTGATGAAGAGCTGGCCCTCGCTCACCTTTACGACTGCATCGAGCGGGATGAAAGTGTCCCGCTCAAACACCAGGCCCCGAGGCACCACCATGTACGCGGGCGTCTCGCCATTGCTTTGGACCACCTCCTCGACCGTCCCAACCTTGAGGCGGTCGGAGCCAAAAACCTCGTCGCCCTTTTTGGGGAGAGGCCCAGCGGAGTCTACGGCAGCCAGGAACTCAGCCACTTCTAGCACCCCATTACCGATCAGGGGGTAGTTCAGTCGGATCGAGGCCTCGTAGGCGGCGAGGGTGTCAGCGCCGATGGCGTCGCGCAGGAAGGTGACGTCGTAGCCGTGTTCCATGGCGTGCCGCCCGGTGGACTCACAGCACAGGTTCGCCGTCATTCCCGAGATCACCAGGTGCGTGGTGCCCAGGCGCTCGAGATGATCCGGCAGGTCCGTCTCAAAGACGTCCACCCCTTTGTGGGGGAGCAGGACGATCTCATCGTCGTTTGGCTGAAGGTCAGGGTGGAAGTCCGCGCCCCAGGAGCCGGCGAGGAACATTTTCTTCTCGAACATCATCCGGTTGACGCCGCTGCGCCGTTGTAGCTCCTCGTTCTCGTAATCCGCAGTGGTGTAAGCCATGGGAGCGAAGAGCACAGGGATACCGCGCTGGCGCGAACCTTCGATGGCCAGCTTGAGATGCCCGACCACATCGTGCTTCTCCACGGTGCTTTTCGCCATGTCCCAGTCGGCCCCACCCTCGGACAGAAAGTCGTTGACCGGGTCGATCACGAGGAGCGCGGTCTGTTCGGGCATGAAGCGTGTGGCCGGCTCGCCCTTCAACCGGTACGTACCGCCGCAGCGGCTATTATCGCTCATCCTGTTCATCATCGACCTCCTTCGAGAGTGGGGAGAAATCTACCCCGCCGTCTCGAAAGCATTCCGACCGAGAGTTGGCAGTCGCTGGGCGGTAGCAAAAGACTGTCGCGCAGTCAATTGGCCTTCTCCTGGGATCTGGTTAGGGTGTGGTGGCACTTCCGGCGTGAGCTACGACGGGGAGGAGCCGAGCCGAAGTTCAAGCAAGCTCACAAGGCATGCCAGATCCACCTGGCGCCATCGGCGGTGGGCACTGGAGGGCCTAGGCGCGGCCCCTCGGACGAGTAGCTAACAGGAAGTGAGCCGGCCTTCGTCCGGCTCACTTTGTTTTGCCCTGCTGCGCTACGGTCTTAATCCGCAGGGCGTCCGGTGCCATCATCCGAGCGGTCACTACGGACGCCTAGCCGAAGCCGAGGATTATCGCGCCCATAGCCGGTTTCACGTACTCACGAGCGCTGATGACTTCGATACGATTCGGCTTTGCCATTCATTCCGCCTTTTGATCGGGCGATATCATTCCCGGCGTCGGTTGGCTGATCGTTGGAGTGCGCTTGTTCCACATGGAAAGGTCGCTAAAGGAATGACCGGTTCGGGTCGCCATAGCGGACCCTCGGAGCTAACGCCGAACGCCCTCGACGACGATTTCCACCCGCCGGTTTTGTTCTCTTCCTGCAGGGTTGTCCGAACCGTCCGGATCCTCGTTGGGCGCCACCGGGTCCTGTTCACCCAACCCGGCCGATACCACCCTCGCCCGGTCAATCCCAGCCGTACCGGTCAGATAGGTCTCAACTGATTGTGCTCGGCGCCGGGCAAGATCGAGGTTGTACTCGTCGGTCCCCCGGGAGTCCGTAAAGCCCCAGATGGAGGCCTTGGCCGCGGGGTAAAGCCTCAGCACCTCGGCGACTTTGTCCAGCTGGGCCGCTGACTCGGGCTTCAGGTCTGCCTTTGCGAACTCGAACAAGACCTTCTCCGGAAGGGTGATCACAGTTCCTTCGGGTCTTTGAGCGGCATTGAGATCCGCAAGGATTTCGCCGGCTCGGGTCTCGGCCGAAGACTCCTGACCCTGTCCCTTCGGAATATCCCCTGCCAGTGCGGATGCAGCGGGCCCTGCGACAGCAGATTCGGGGTCCTCCTGGGCGCCGCCGCCGCATGCGACTGCGAACGTCGCAACAAGCACAGCTGCTGCCACTCGGGCCGTCCAGATGTGCCGCATGGCGAGCATGCTACCAACGAACATAGGGCCGGCGGTAGGCGGCAAGCCCCTCTTTCTCTTACTCAACCAGAACCGAAGGGGTCCCACAGGGCTGCCTGCCGGGGCTGGAATCCATTAGTGCCACGAAAGTCCTCGCAGGTCATACGCGCGGGCCGATGGCCTTCCGTTAAGAACGACTCACAACTACTCAATACCTTCACATAGGTAGGGAGAGGAAGCTTTGAACGGAGGATCGGATCAAGCCAGTAGGGAAAGGGCCTTGCCCCCGCTAACAAGGGTGCGTCGCCACAACTAAGAGACAGGACAACTTAGGAGTTCAATACGTACTCTGCGAGTGCGAGTCCTTGCGTAGCGTCCCCCGTGAGGAGACGAAGTGTGTCGGTATAGTGCGCCAGGGCGAATGAGACGATTCGATGGATCTCAGGTTTGCGTTCTCCGGTTTCCGGATTGACCGACGAGAACTCCTCAACCAGTCCGACATCATTTGTACCGTAGACCACCCCTACCACCTCGCCGGTGACGGCACTAAATAGAGGTGCCCCGCTTAATCTCTGAGGTGCAGGCATGTCCAGTTCGTACGATGGTACGACTCCGTATTGAAGGTGTTCGAAGTAAAACGACCGGGTGATATATCCCTCAAGGTCCACGGGGTGCTGCGACAGTCCTGGCACCGGCCCTGGCGCAACTGGATCCCGGCGGCGACGATGGAATCCGCCGCCTGTACGATGCCGTGAACATCTTGGAAGGGCCACCGCGGCTGCTGACCCGTGTCCGCGCACTGACCGAGCTCGGCTCCATGCTGCGGCGGAACCGCCAGCGCCAAGCCGCCCGCGGCTTTCTTGTAGACGCCCTCGACCTTGCGCACCGGCATGGAGCAACCGCGGTTGCAGACCGAGCCCGCGAGGAGCTGGTCGTCGCCGGTGGGCGCCCCCGCCGCGCGGCCACCATCGGGCTCGACGCGCCCTCACTCCCAGCGAACGCAGGGTGGCTCAGCTCGTTGCCAAAGGCCTGACGAACCGACAGATCGCCAGTCGACGGTTCGTCTCTGCGCGTACCGTAACCGCCCACCTCACGCATATTTACCAGAAGCTTGGGCCGTCAGCCGTGCCGAGTTGAGCACAATGCTCCGGGACAGGCTCTGACAGCCTTACTGCGTGATATCGGCGCAGAGACCCACTAGTTACACCACTACCTGGGACGTCCCCAGATAGCAGACGGCGTGGCGACAGGACTAAGAATGTTGTGATAAGCCAGATCGAGTGGAGAGACCTTCCTGGGTCAGGAAGAATTTCGCTCAAGGAATCACACCTCGGAGTATCGGTGAAGGGAACCGGTTGTTATTCGAACCCGTCCACAATATTGAGTTCGCTTTGGAGAGGAGGTCCCATGTCGTCGGTGGAAGAAAACGTTGACCTAGTCAGGCGCTTCTTTCAGGCATTCCAGGACCGAGACTGGAATGCAATAAAACAGTTCTACCTGAATGGGGCCGTCGAAGAGTTCCCGCAGTCAAGGGAGCGGATAGTGGGTGGGGACAACATCGTGGAGGTCATGAGGAACTACCCGGATCTCCCAAAGGTGAGCGGACTTCGGGTGTACGGAAGCGGAGATCTCGTGATCTCTGAGATGCTCGTCCGGTACGGCGACGGTGGCGAGTACTTCGGCGTAATAATCCTTGACATCAGGGATGGGCGAATTGCCAAGCAAACGGAATTCTTTGGACCACCGTTTGATGCCCCGGAGTGGCGGAACCGGTGGGTGGAGCGAACTGAAGCGCTACGACTAGAGGATCCAGAAAGCGGTTTAGCGGGTGATGAAACGTCCCCGGGGTAAGTGACCCCACACAATTTCTCCCGCGGCGAGTGGGTGGACGCGGGCGACGTGAGGTGATCGGCCTGGCGATTACGCACATTTTTCCTTGCTCGGGGCGGGACTCGAACCCGCAACCTATTGATTAACAGTCTGAAGGCCAACGTCCCCGCGTGTGTTTTTAGATACGGCTCACGTACATTCGTTGGTTGAATCGGCGCCCTCGTCCAGGTTGTTCCGGCTCAATATCGACCCGTTCGTGAGCAAATCCGTGAGCAAGTCCTAGGCCAGGCCCAGCCCAAGATCGATTTTTTGGCACCCCACAGTTCAACAGTCGTGGGCCCGCTTGCCACTTTCCGAATCCCGGGAGAGTAGATGTCTCCCGGTCCAAATGCAGTTTTCCTTCAACGGCGGAGCACCTAATGCGGCATGACCGCCTCGCGGCGCTCTGATGGCCTTGCCCCCAACCTCGCCGTGCGGACCTGCGACTGCGACCAAACTCTGTGAAGCGAACGTCCACTCCCAAGCAATGCTTGTTTCGCGGCTTATACGCATGACAGCATCCCTCGCGCGTCCGATACTGACTCTCATCAGCGTCGACCAGGAGGGGCGCCTTATGCCAATGCGACAACACAGTCAATTGTGGGCTAACACCGCGGTCAGCGAAACCAGCGGCGCGCCAACGGAACCGGCCTTCATCACACCCAACATTGCCACAGTACGCGGATTCCTCGCCCTCCCCGAGTGCGCCGAATTCATCACCGCAATGAACGACGCGCCACGCGAACCCGCGCAGGTTGTCCGGGCAGGCGAATCGATCCTCGACCAATCACTGCGATTCTGTTTCGACCACCACCTCCCCGACGCGTTCAAGGATCGCATCGGAGAACGCATGGCCCGCTACTTCCGCTGCCACGGCGACCAATTCGGGTCCGACGCCGACTACCTGTACGGCCCGTACTTCATGTCCTACGAGAAGGGCAGCTTCTTCCGCGCCCACCGCGACGTCGCCAACCACAAGAACGACCCAGCCCGGCTGGCCGCGCACCGATGGTCGCTGCTGCTCTATCTCAACGGCCGCGATGCCGCGAGCGAACTGCCCGTATTCGACGGCGGCGCGCTCATCCTCTACGAAACCGACCCGGCGATCCGCAGCCGCCGCGTCGTGATCGTTCCTGAACCCGGCATGCTCGTGCTATTTCGGTCTGCCCTCATGCACGAAGTCGCAATTCTGCACGACGGCACGCGATATGCCGTCGCAGGTTGGATGGCCACTTCCACAGATGAAGGGATCGGAGCCCACCAATGACCCACCACGCAACCGACAACGAAACGATCCGACTGACCGTGACCAGCGAGCCGTCACGCGAGATCAAGACCGCGTTGGCGACGTTCTGCAGGCGCAACAACTACCCGCAGCTCTTCACCGAATTGCTTGAGCCGCTGCTGGAACACGCCAATCTCGTCTTAGCCCTAGCGACAACAGAACGGCCTTGGCCGCCCAGCGGTATCGGTTCACAAACCATCGAAGCAGTCGGCATCGCAATGATCGGAACCGAGGATCGAGCACATCTCACTCCGGTGCTGACAGATCGAAAACATGCCACAAACATTGGCCTGGTGAGCGCCGTCACCAAACAACTGTTGGAGGCTCTGAGCGAGCGATCCACATCGGCCGGCTACCTCGTCCGCGCATCCGACCGCGCCGTGGAGCGCGCGCTCGAACAGGTTGGCTTCAACAGGGCCGACCTGCAATCGGCAACAGACTACGCCGAGTACTTCGAGTACTCAGCAACACCCGAACAAGCACTGCAGACCTTGGGCTTGGACCGTGCACGAGTGGGTGACCTGCTGACACTTACACTGGACGGCGATCAGCTCGACCGGCTATCCACCTACCACTTCACGCTCGCCGCGGGAGTGAGCGCATTCCTCTCCGACCACCTGCGCTATGCAGCCTTGCTGCCCGGCCTGATCGACCTCATCGCATCACTACCTCCCGCTGGAGTGCCGCCCGGCACCCCTGGGCCCAGTTTCGGCCCGCAAACAGACATCGAACAATGACCGATGACGACCGTAATCGACATCTACATCCGGACCTACTTCCGAGATCTGCGATGGCTCCACTTGTCGCTACTGTCCATCGCGAAATTCGTTGAGGGATATCGACGCATCGTCGTTGTGCTGCCCCGATCGAGCGCCGAGCGGTTCCGTAGTGAGCAGATCCCCGACCCGGCGCGCACCACGGTGGTGTACTGCGACGATTACGCCGATGACTACATCGGTCAACAAGTCAGCAAGCTACACGCCGACCTCCACACGGACGCCGCCCTGATCACCCATCTCGATTCCGACTGCGTCTTTGAGGCACCTTGTAACCTCCCGGCGCAGCTCACCCAAGATGGATGTCCGATCATTCGCGTGCTGTCTCAATCCCGCAGGCGGGCAAGCGACGGATGGCGGCACTGCGTCACCGACCTACACGGCCGGCCGCTGCCGTTCGATGCCCTAGCTGCCCCGCCCTGGACGTACTCGCGAAGTCTCTACGCAAGCCTGCGCGAAACCTGTCAACAGCGCCACCACATGACACTGGAGGCTTGGTGCCTTGCCCGGCGATGCGACACCGTGAGTGAATTCAGCCTGCTCGCAGCGCAAGCCTGGTTTCATCACCGCGACCAATACCACTGGATCGCAGCCGACGCCCATCCGAACTGGCCTTGCCGACAGTACTGGAGCCGCAGCCCGCGGGCCGCACACCTCCGCTCCGCACTCGCGCAACAACTTGGGCAACAGTCACCATGACACCAACCCCGCCTTCAGAACTGTCACTGATCATCTCCACCCTTGACGAGGGCACCGAACTGCACGAAACCGTTCTCTCCGTAATCGCCGGATCAGTGACACCAGCCCAAACCATCATCGTTGACGACGGAGGCACAGACCACAGCTGTACGATCTTCGAACAACCCGACTGGCGCGCAAAAAACGTTGTAGTGCAACACATCCGCCGCAGCGGCGTCGCAGCAGCACGCAACGCCGGCGCAGCACTGGCCACCACGCCATACCTCGTCTTTCTCGACGCACATTGCCGCCTGCAGCGAGATTGTCTAGCAACGCTGCAAAAATCCTTACGCGCCGCACCCGACGCCGTCCACGCCCCCGCAATCGGCGATGTTGTCGATGACACGCTCGGCTGTGGCGCACGCCTGATCAACCCCGAACTGCGCGTACAGTGGCTGCCAGCCCGTGAAAGGCAAGATCCAACTGCCCTACCCATCGCCCCGGGCGGCTGCCTCGCCATGAGCCGGGCCACGTTCTCCAAACTCGGCGGTTTCGGCCAATTCCGCGAACTCGGATTAGAAGACGTCGACTTTAGCCTGCGCGCCTGGCGCGCCGGCGTGGACGTGCTCGCCCTACCGTCGGCCCAACTCGCCCACCAGTTCCGATCATTTCCGCCTTACCGACTGCGCTCAGTGAGCCGTGCCTACAACCTCGCCCGCGTGGCCCTCATCCACTTCGACGGCTGCCGCCGCGAGGACTGCCTGCGGTCCATCATCGGAACACCGCGGGCAGCCGAGGTGTTAGTCGAGGCATTCGCCAGCGACTGGGAAGACCAACGAATCCAACTCACCGCTACAAGCGTGCGACCTATCGACGCGTTCTTCGACCAGTTCGGCGACTGGGCGTGACCCGTAAGGTAGGCCGCTGGATTTATTCGATTGCGTCGCAATCGGTACTCGTTAACGAAGGGTCGCCGGCTGCGAACGGCCTGCAATTGGGATTGTCCATCCCATAGCGGGATGGCAACAGAGAAGTCGGTTGGTGCTCCAACCGTTCCCGAGCGCTCCAGGCCCTCGGCGCAGTCCGTGGAAGAGGTCCCGATGGGCGTGCAGGCGAGGTCACCGTTGGTGCCCCTGAGCAGTCCGCCTGCTCGTGGACGGCGCGACCATCACCTTGACGATATGGTCGTCATGAGACTCCCCGCCGAGATTCTCATACCGCTCATAACTTCGCGGCTACTTGGGTCTGCGGAAGCCCGGTTACTCGAACGATGAGAAACAACGACTACTCATCATTTTTCGTCGTTTCGCACTACTTTTCATCGTTAGACCCTCATCTTGGCAAGCCGTCCTGCCCCCGCCGGATCTGCGCAGGCAGCCGTGGGAATCTGCCCCGCTGCGCACATTTGAGCTGCCGATATTGCCCGTCGATTGCCCCTATTTGCGGCTGTTGGAAATCTTCTGACGGACAAATTACGGACGGAAAAAGATGAGGATTCGATTCACACATATGCCGAAGCGGGCCCTCCTTCGTCAGTCCTCACAACGGATAGGATCAACGTGATGCCGAGTCATCCGCGTAGCCGGCGGTCGGTTGCAGTTGCTAGGCAGCTAAGCCTCACGGATCAAAGCCGCGACTTTGCCGTCTGAATTATTCGCCAGGGTAAGGAGTGACTGCATAAGGTCATCGGGCATCTTGTTCCTACGACCCCAGAGGTCATGTCGGATGGCAATAGCGGGCCTGCGTAAAGCGGTCGTACGTCGGATCGTTGATAAACGAGACAAGGGCTCTCAACACATCGTCTCCTGCAAAAACGATCGCGTTGAGGATCTCCGTTCTTAATTCCTCATCCACGGAATCCATGCTCGTCAGATCCGGACGATAGAGCGGAAGTTTCGAAGTCCCGCCTGGGGGTCTAGTTTCGAAAGCATCAGCATCAGGATGCACAGATACCGTTTTTGCCTGAGCTCATGCTCCTGAGCCCCCAGTTCCCGTCGTGTGCTTGAAAGCGGTGCTGAACGAAAGCACCAATTACCCCTCCGAAGCCAATAGCAGTGAAGGTCGCTGCGACGGCGCCTAACGTTTCCACGTCATGACCTCATCTCCCTAACGTGATGCCGTTTCTGCCGCTGATGCAGGAGGGCGGCTGCAAACGGTAGTTATCCATAGGCACAACACCCGTCACACGCGATCGATAGTGATAGCGAGAGAGGCTGCGATAGGTCCCGTTCGACGGCTAAAGACTGCGGTGAGCGATGGGTCGTCGGGACCGGTCGCTCGATACCCTTCACGGCAGCCCAGAACCTCATCTGCGACAAATCCTTCGAGCGTCCATTGCTCTAGCGCTGCCACCTCACCAAACGTCGGATAGTAAGTCTTTCCCGTTACTTTGCCATTGAAGGCTGCACGCAGATCGTGAGCGCGAAGCACTTTGGCGCCAACCTCTCGCGCTTCGGCCGGTTCATCGACGCCTGCCTCTACCGGAATTGTGCGGTACCACGGGATGACGAGTGGGTGATAGAGCAAGAAATGGACGGGCACGCGGCGGCTCTTCTCAAATTCCTCGATCCGTTTCCACTGCTCGCCACCGATCGGAAGAGCTTTGTACCTCGATTCTGCGTCGAAGTGAAACGCGCGGTCAGTCAGAGTTTCCAGATCCTCGTCGTCATCGACCATGAGACCGCCGAAACCGATCATGTAGTCGAGGGGAACATCCTCCTCGAAGTTCTGTTCCTCCGGATAGAGCCGCTTGGACTGGAGAAGAGCTACCTTTCGTGTGCGAACCTGGCCTTTCTCACGAACAACCAGAATGATGCCTATATCCGCGATTTCCCATTCTCCGAAGTGACGACCGCCGCCTAGATAATGAGTTCTTAATCGGACGATCCATTCGCCGTCTAGTCGTTGAGGAGCCGCGTATTGGGAAAGCGCGTCGATAATCGAAAGGTCTAACGACGACTCGTGGGTGGTGGGCATCCTCGACACTTTCGCCGAAGCCCGCTGATTGGAATCCGCAAACGCGCCCCGGACGTATTCGATGACGACCGGTGGGAGCAAGATCTCACCTTGGTTACTCATTGTGGCTCGTCGAATGGATAACCTGATACCCGGTCAGCTGTCGCCCGCTGCACGGACGGCCCGTTGTACTGGGCAGTTATGCGGCTGCCTTCCACCTCAATCTCCCTATCGACTTGAACTTGGAGACACTTAGAGCTCCACGTTCGTTCCGAGCTCTGGAACCCGGAGCAGTTAAGGCCGCCACGACGGCTGGGCGGTCAGCGTCGTAGATCTCGAACGCCTCGAAGGCCGGGTCTAAGAGCACCAGCAGCACGGCGTCCCACTCGTGATTCATACGAATCGAGCCGAGGCGCTGGCCGGGCTTGTACTTCCTCGGCACGCGCCTACCTTTGATCTGAAGACGTCTTTGCAACCCCTCAACGTGCTCGATGGCGTCATAGCCGGCTTGACGCGCAGGAGTGAGCTCGACCCCGAGGATTCTCGCCGCCTCATATTCGGCGACCTCACCCGTAATACCTAATGGCTTCCCGGTGGCTTGGTAGAAGGCGCGAGCAATCTTCTTGCCCTCGGCTAATAGCCTCATGACTTCGGATTCGGTGTTCACGGAAGGTCCGTACAACGGATCTGCGTCTCAGCCGCCGCCGAAGGCGGTCGGTTCGAGCCGCTACTTGGGCAGCTACTCAAGTTCTATGCCTGCCATGCGGTACGCGGCGGCGGGATCCGGCCTATTTGATCGGAGACCGTTCCTTGTAAGTTCGCGATCCTCCGCCTTCAAGATCCACGCGACCTCAGCCGCCTCAAGCGCTTCAACGATCGCACTGGGCGAATCTGCTGCCAGACATCGCTCACGGATCGCCTTGACGGGAATCAGATGCTCCCGATGGACACTGCGCGCCGTGGATCAAATCGCGGTTGGTCGTGCCACCCCATGCTCAAAAGATCGACGTTGAGCCGCGTCGCTTCCTCCCGGGCTCTCACACCACACGGGGCACTGTGAAGTCGGTGCACTTCTTGATGTCGTCAGCGATAGATTCCAGAATCCGGCGACGCTCGCGTTCCGTCAGACCGCCCTCCCGAACAAGACCTACCTTAGCCCAGATGGCATGCGCGAACGCATGGAGTACTACCTGTGGGATCGTCACGAGGAAACCTTCGGGTCTGCCCGACGTGATGCCCGGTCAGCCGCCGCCTGCGAAGCCGGCGGTCGCGTTGGAGCCGGCAGTTATACAGTGTGGCGCCGCCATTTACAGCCGGACCGTTTGGGGATCAAGAACAATGCGGATTCCTTGACTGATCCCCTCGCCATACTGTGGCGAACCTCCACTTCTGAGAGCGCCCACCCAGCATTCCGGAGCGCAGGGCGGAGGCGCTGCAGGACCTCTCGACAAGCTTTCCTCGCGTTGCATTCCAGACGTCATCGAAAACCTTTTGCCCCTCCCTGGCGGCTTCCTGAACACACTCGTTCGCGGCCTGCTCGAGAGCCTTCTTAAGGGCCTTTTCTTCCCAGCGGATCTCGAACCTCGTCGGGGCCTCCTTGCTCGAACAAGTGTGGCCCGGTCAGCCCGCCGCCCGCGCAGCCCGCGGTCCGTTGGAGCGGGCAGCTAGCCAGTCTGCTGGACAGTTAGCCATCCTCTGGGCCCGTCTTGCCGCTCGCCTAGCCCATCTACTGGCAGGTACCAACGCTGACCGCCGGAATGTCAAGTCACGGGCATTCCTGCCGCCTGAAGTTCGCGTCTTAGCGGGCCTTTCCATTCCTGCGTATCGTCGTCCATGCGAATGTAAACGATGCCATCGAAGTCTGATGGCGTTTCGAGACCCGGCGAAATCAGCGCGCATACCTTCTCCTGACCGAGATAGGCAAGGAAGTAGCCCAACTCAAGAATCACGTTCTGGCGAGCCCTCGGTGCGAGCTTACCCCCCCTCACCCTCCCCTCGTCGTCGTCCGTCATGACCACTACAGCGAAGGTCGTTAGCTCAGCTTCCTCGATGAATTTGGTGAGAAGGTGGCGCCCCATATTGGGCTGTTCATGAAGGACAACTCCGACCAACCCCATTCCCTCAAGGAACGACACGACTGCCGCGCGGGCGGGGCCGTTCTGGCCGTGCACCACGAAAACGCGATTCGGCGAGCGGTCAGCAGCGCCGGCCTCGGGAACTTGGTTGGTCGCCGACCTGCCTTCTTGGGTCGGATCCGGGATCGAACCTTCGAATGCTCCCTTCGCCGCGGGAGTTCCCCCAAAAAAATCCAAGAACAACGCATTCTCCGTGCTTGCCGATGAAGGAACCTCGCATGCGCGTTTGACGAGATACGCTGACAACAGCGATTTTTCTGCGGTTACCGCTGAGGGATTGTCAATCGCGAACTGAAGGATCGCATTGGCGCGGTCTCTGCGACTCCCTACATCGCGTCCGGCGGAGAGACCTCCCACGCCTGCTTCAAGCATCAGGTCGTCGATGCGACTATGACTCCATGCGGAAATCGAGTTCTTCGCTTCGATTAGAGATTGCCGAGCAGGAGCGGGAAGCGGCCTTTCTTGATAGGGATTTATGGCATTGGTGTCGACCTCGTGGCCTGCGGCGCGCAGAACCGAGAGAAGGTCTCGCTCCTTGACTGCCCAGTGATTTCGACTGAACTCGAACTGCCCGATATCCAGTGCTTCGCGAATCCGCCAAATGTGGTCGTTCCAGATCGGCGTCTTGCTCGAAAAGGGCTCAACCGTCAACTGAATTTCCCTACCAGAGCTATGGAGTTCGGTAATGCGGGCGACGCGGACGAGCTCGTTCGATCGCCCCTCTTCCATTAGCACACACGGCCACGACTGAATGCAATCGATGGCTTCGATCGACAGGGACCGCAGCTGTTCTTCGATAGGCTCGCTGGTGTACTCAAGGAAGCGGCTCCTATCGAATCCAATGGCCCCGCCACTCCAATCGTGGAAGTGGTTCGAAACGATCAGGTTATACAAGCAGACAGACTCCTCGGTCGAAATGGTCGCATCCGCCTGACGTTATGCCCCACTTAAGTGCCGCCTAATTGGGTCACTGGCCAGCGGTTGGGTTAGGCAGTTAGCCATCGTAGTCACCGGACGGCTCTCCCCGGGATTCGGTGGAGTTTTGGGGGAAATCTTGAGTGCCGGGGGCCAGCCCTCGAGCGCGCCCGTAAAGACCAATTTCTCCAGGGTATGGGGGCCGAAACGCTTGGGCAAATATTCGAACCGACCAAATACTGCTCGCCAGTCAAGGTCACGATCCGCTCCGTCCCGAGAGAACATTTCGTTCGAGTCGTGCTAACAAGGATTCATCATCTGGCTAACGACTTTGGATGCTCACCCGCGCGAGCGGCCCGAAGGGTCGCGGAGCGTCGGGTGCCGCGTCGAGTTAGGCCGTCGGCACATAATCTTCCCACCCTGGCGCGCGCACCACGACCTCGTAGCCTGTCGCACCGCACTCTGAGAAGAGTTTGACCCTAGCGAGGCCGAAGACCGAACCGTCGTTTTGCAACTCCTGCCCCGCCGCCATGGCATGGGTCGGGTGTTGAGTCTCGACGTTGAGCGTGTACGGCACGGATCCGACCCAATTGGCGCCGTCATCCTTTCCCTCAAGAATCATGGGCAGAACGGGTGATTCGGACCGAGGGAATACGCCATTTGAGGCGACATAGAACGCGTAGCCGGCTTTCGCGACTAATCGCGCAAGCTCGGTCGCTTGAACCACCTGTTGGATCTGGAAGCCATCGCTTCCAAGTTCGTCGGCTACAACCCTGGGATCAGCACCGAACTGAATGGTCTCGATACCGCAGATGTTGACCCCTCTTCCATATGGCTGTCCAGACGTGTAGCGCGGTGGCTCAAACATCGGAAGCAGGAAGAACGCTGGCGCATTGTCGCGATCGCGCAGGACGCTTTCGACCGAGTCGCCAGATAGAACTCGGAACTCTACTTGCGCCGGGCGCTCGCGAGGTCTTCTCGTTGGATATCCGGCGACCGCGCGGGCCGCTCGCATTGATCCGCGCAACACTGCGCCTTCGAACTGGCCTGTGATTCGTGCGCACCGACGGCAGCTCGACTGCGGCAGGACAATGCGACCACCGAGCGCGTAGGGCAGGATGTGCTCGTCCGTCAGATCCGCGGTCTGACCGCAATAGATGCACTCGCCGACCGGATCGAACGTATGGGTCATCGGCGGCCTAACATGATGTCCGGCCAGCCGCCGCCCGCGAAGCCGGCGGTCGGTTGGAGCGGGCAGTTAGCCGGCATGTGCTGGCCCCGTTATTTCAAAGGCTTCCCTCAGTAATTCGTGACTGTTCACCAGATGGCGCAGAACTAGAAGACTCGATCGGATGAGTTGCTGATCACGTTCCACAAGGGATTCGGTCATCTCTTTTCCGCCGTGGAAGAGGTTGTTTCTCACGGTGGTTACGGACCGAACCAAGAACTCAGGCTCCTGACCGCGCTGTGGCTCTCGCTTCTTCCACCGCTTCGGCGGCAGCACCTGCTTCTTCGGGGGATGGGCAGTCAGGTAATTGATCGCGTCCTGCGTCTGAATGTCCTCGCTTTCCAACGCTTTTCGGCCCAACGCCCTCGCGAATCGGTCCCAACAAATAGTGATAGCCCCGTTTTGCATTTCGGCGAATTCGGCTTCCTTTAGGGCGTGCTCGGCTCTTGCGAAGGCCATCAGGAAGGAAAGCACAAGCTCGCGGTCGACGCTTCGGGTCAGGAACACCCGCTCCGCAGCTGGGAACCCCTGCAACAAACCCCGAAGATTGTCCATCACATGGTCCGGCTAACGGATAGCCGGCTCAGCCGCCGCCTGCGAAGCCGGCGGGCGGTTGCAGACGGCAGTTATGCGGCTCCTTCGCGGACCGGGCCTATTACGAGGACATCTCATCGATTTCTCTTCTTTGGGGTGAACGTCTCTTTGAACCATAAGGGAGACGCAAAGAGGCCAACGAAAAGTGCCAAGCCTATGACTGCTGCGCCCAGGACACCCAGAAGGGTAACGATCAGAAACCACCAAAGGGGAAGATCCATCCTGTCAACTCCACCAGGCCGTATAACGGAATGCTGGGGCAGCCGCCGCCGAAGGCGGTCGGCTGCAGCCGGCAGTTAGGCCGGTTCCTTTGGCCGAAATTTTGCCGCCACTCCACCTTGGCAATGGTACTTGCTGAACGAAAATCGCGACCTGGGGACGGCAGGGCGTAGGCTAGGTCTCGTGCCTAACGTTGCTGCTAAAAGGCTGTTGGGATCAGCGATCATCCTAGTGCTGGGCCTGGCGCTCTTCGGATGGTTAGTAATGGACTACAGACAGCCGCTCAGAGCAACGGTCTGGGCTCTAGCCGGCGCTCTAACTGGGCTAGTGATTGGCTGGCTCGGTCGCTACGGATCAGGCTCATGGAGGCGGCCCCAAATCGGCATACCACTGATCGTCGTGGGGTTAATTTCAGTTCGGTTTCGCTACAGTTCAGACGAGATGTGGACATCCGCAGCTTTGTTGTTTTGGACCGTGTTCTTCGCGGTCGTCGTATTTCATGGCCCAATTGACAAGGAAGCACCCGGCCATATGTCGAAGGAAGCTCGATACTGAGGCCTTTCGACGATTTCAGATCGGCCTAACTACTGTTTCGCGAGGTCTCGATAATGCTCCGCGACGAGATAATGCTCGCCGTTGGGAGCGTTATCGAGACCACATGACCTTGCACTAACCACCTTTCGAGCGTACAAGCATTCGCCCCCGGGCGGGGCCGCGACCCTTCATTTTGATGGGACGGGCATCGCTGCGACCAAAGAATGAGCCCTCTCGGCCATGATCCTTTCGCTCTCACTTGCAAATGGAATCGCGCCGATAGGGTGTCCTACCAACTAACCGATGAAACCGCAGCCCGCCTGCGCGCCGGGTCCCGAGCACGGCCGAAACTGATCAACCGTCACGGATAAGCGTGTCTAGTTCCGGTTGATACCAGACAAAATCTCACCGGCTGATAGGCGACACTTTCAGTCCAGTTTCGATTGACGGACGACAGTTCTCGTACCCGGTTCCGGTTGATAGCTGACAGTTTCGGTTGATCGAAGACATGGCCCTATCCGAATTTGCGGTTGTATGAGCCCGGCCGACTCCTGTGCCAGTAAAGGTTGTCCTCCTTCTGATTGAGATGTTTGCGGGGATAGGCCCTGATCCAGTTGGCCCTCGTGGAAGATCTCCACGATCTCGTTGACGCACCGCACGGTCACCGTCTTGCCGGCCAGCCACGCCG
>JAUJPC010000002.1:0-128714 GCA_030447305.1 Actinomycetota bacterium
TACCAGCGGTCGCCCCCTATACTGGACTGCTGACTCGGAAGGATCCTCGCTGATGGTTTTCAGGAACAAACTCAAGTACTGGGCCCCCAAGATCATCTTCGTGGTGGTCTTCTACACCTCGATCTCATGGTTGATCCAGCTTTACGGAACCTGTGGAGATCCCCTCACCGGAATCCGTCAGTGTGGTCCCATAGACGTGATCTCCCGACTAACTACGGGAGCGATGTTCTTCCTTCAACTCCTCTTCTTCATAGTCATCCAGCTCGCCGGAATGATGTGGTTCCTATCCCGGGGCCGCAAGTACGTGATCTATCCCAAGGAGTACGAGACCACCTTCGAGGACGTCCGAGGTCAAAAGCCGGTGGTCGAGTCGGTTAAAGAGGTAGTGAAGCTGTTCCGGGGATTCCGCGAGTTCAAGAAGATCGGTGGCTATCCGCCGCACGGGCTGCTGTTCGAAGGTCCTCCGGGCACGGGTAAAACCCTCATGGCCAAGGCGGTCGCCGGACAGGTCGGAGTGCCTTTCATCTACGCCCCGGCAAGTGGTTTCACCAACGCAATCATGGGCGCCGGCATCATGCAGATCGCCATGCTTTTCCGCAAGGCGAAGAAGTTCTCCCGCATCTACGACGGCTGCGTGATCTTCATCGATGAGATCGACGCCATCGGCTCCCGTGGCGGGGGTGGAATGGCGATGACGTCCGAGGCTTCCGAGGCCGGACCGGCCAGGCGTCCGTTCATTAACCGGATCATGATGATGGGCATGGGCGGCGGTGGCGGCGGCGGTGCCATCAACGAGCTGCTCATCCAGCTGGACGGCATGATCATGCCCCGTGGCTTCAAGCGGCACATCCGGCGGATCTTCGGCCTCAAGCCCAGAATCCCGCAGTACAACATCCTGGTTATCGGTGCGACCAACCGGTCCAGCGATCTGGACCCGGCACTGCTTCGCCCCGGCCGTTTCGACCGCAAAATTCACGTCGGACTGCCGGACAAAGAAGGCCGTAAGGACGTGATCCGGTACTACCTCGAGAAGGTCAAGCACGAGGAGATGGATCTGGACCGCTTCGCGCAGGCCACCATCTACTACTCGCCCGCCCGTATTAAGAACATCATCAACGAGGGCCTGATCGTCGCTCTGCAAGACGGACGTGACTCGGTGACCTGGGACGATGTCTGGGCGGCGAAGATGATCGACGACATCGGTTTGAAGCAGGCCGTCACCTATACCGAGCGGGAGAAGCTCATGACGGCGGTCCACGAGGCCGGCCACGCCGTGGTCAACCACGAGCTTATGAAAGAGGACATGCAGATCCAGATCATCACCATCATCAAGCGCGAGTCCGCGCTGGGAATGGTGTACTCGGTGGACCTGGACGAGCGCTTTGGTAACACCAAAGAGGATGTGCTGAACCGAATCCGGGTTTCCCTCGCCGGTCTGGTGGCCGAGGAGATGTGGTTCGGCACCACGACCTCGGGCACCAGCAGCGACCTGCGCAACGTAACCGCCTGGGCCCTCAACTACGTGGGTACGTGGGGTATGGGGAACCGCCTGTTCTCGTACGACATCCTGTATCCAACCCAGTTCAGCAACAGCACCGAGGCCATGATGAAGGATCCCGATGTCAAGCGGGAGGTTAACGAGCTGCTGCATAGGTGCAAGCAGGACGTCCGGGAGATCCTCGAGAAGCGACGCTTTGCTGTCGAACGCATTCGGGACGAGCTTCTGGCAAAAGACGAGCTGGTGGGAGAGCAGCTCGCCACCGTAATGCAGGAGATCAATGAGCAAATCGCCGCGAGCGAAGCTCAGGTGGGAGCGCCGCAGCTTCCGCCGTCCTCTCCTCCGCCGCTCCCTGGTCAGCGACTGTAGTAAGCCGGTATGGCGCAAAACCAGGCAGCCATCGCGGTCCCGGGGTCGGTTAAGGAAGCTCTGGCGATCATCGCTCAGACGCCCGCTGTCATACGAGGGCTCCTTTCCGGACTGTCAGAACAGACCCTTCAGGGATCTTCCACGGATCAGTGGGGTGCTCGCCAGGTCCTGGAGCACCTCATCGACGTTGAGGGTATTGCCTTCAGACAACGAATCGGGCGGATAGTGCAGGAGGACCGCCCCTTCATCCGCTCGATCGACCCCCCGGCCCGCTTGCACGAGGGCGGTTATGCCCGCCGGACCACGGAGGACCTGCTGGCTGAGTTGGCAGCCATGCGGACGGAAGGCATCTTTTGGCTTCGCTCCCTTGGGCCTGCGGACTTTCAGCGGGAGGGCGAACACGATACCGCCGGATCGATAAGCGCGGGCCAGCTGATCCATTACTGGGCGGTGCACGATCTGGTCCACCTTCGTCAGATGCTTAAGGTGTTGCAAGACGGACTGGTGCCCCACGTTGGCAACATGACCGTTTTTCTGGAGGAAGCCTAGTACCGGGCTCCTGGAGAGCCTGGCGAACCGGGCAGGGCCGATTCAGAAATCGGATTATTGGCCGAGCAGGGTCATCGCCTTATTGTCCTCGCTGTGATCCGGCATGGAGGTCTCTTCGGGGGCCGGCGCAGAGGTTCCACCGCTTGGCGGGGTGAAGGGGGGCGGAACCGGAACCGGAACCGGAACCGGAGCGGGAGGCGGTGGTGCAGGGGGAGACGCCACCGGCTCTTCGGCGGGAACCAGGTTTGGAGGAGCCGGAGCATCCTCAATGGTCGGCTGGGGGTTCGAGCCGGTAGGCCCGCCGTGGACGTACACCACCTGGCCGATGGGAGCCGCCTCGTTGAAGAACCAGTCGGCGAAGCCCATCGGGAGCCGAACGCAACCATGCGAAGCCGGATAGGTGGGAACGGAGCCGTTGCCGTGGAATGCAATGCCGCCGTTGAAGTAGGACGGCTTGTACAGCTCACCCAGGGGCGATATTCGCATGCCGTTGATCTTGCGGGTGACCTTGAACTGGCCGTTCGGCGTTATCGCTCGGCGGGTCCAGCCGTCGTTCGTGAAGTTCTTGTTGGATCCGGTTGAGGTGGGCAGAATCGCGCTGACCGCCCCGCCTCTAACCACGTAAACCGTCTGCCGTGGAATGTCCACCTCCACGTGGTTGGCCGGGGTAGCGTACTTTGGCGCCGGGGTTGTTGCTGAGCCAAGCTGTTGCATGGTCGGGCCATCGCCCACGCCGCTTCGGCTCAGGCCCTGGACCTTTTGGAAAGCGATGACCCCATGCCGGGTGTTGTTGTCGAAGGTGCCGTCGACCTTGCCGACCAGGTACTTCAGATCGGCGAGCCTCTGCTCGAGGTCAGCAACCGCCGGACCCTTGGACCCAACGCGGAGGGAGTTGTCTTGAACGGCATTGGCAGGGGCTGGGCTGGGACTGGGTAAGGGCTTGATCACCGGTTCCATGCGGGGCGGCTCGTCGTCGATGACCTCCGCCACCGGCGGGGCCTCTACCGCAACCGGGGCGGCGACGACGGGGGCCGGCTCGGCCGGTTGTTCCCGACGGGGGCCAAGCGCGGCGGTCACGTTAGTACCCACCGCAAGTACCGCAAGCACCCCAAGTAGGATTAGTTGCCGTTTCGCTGACAAAGTTCCCCTAGTCTGGGCTGTTCCGCTAACACAAGCAACAACATTTATCCGAGGAGCTCCTAAGTGCCAGGTGTAGGTGACAAAATTGACGTTTTGGACCACGGGTTCGTCCGCCTGGATGCGGCGGAGGCCACCGATCTCTCCGTCGTAAACGGTGCCCGGGTTTCCTTTCTGCAGATCAAAGACGAGATGGACGACCGGGATGAGAAGCTCATCCGTTTCCTGATGCGCGAGAAACACGCGTCCCCCTTCGAGCACAACCTGTTTCGATTCCACGTGAAGTGCCCCATTGCTGTTGCGCGGGAATGGATGCGTCACCGTTGGAGCAGCTTCAACGAGCACAGCCTGCGCTACTCGGAGGCTATCGAGTCGTTTTATGTGCCGGCTGCGGAGCAGGTTCGGACGCAGACGGGCAAGCCGGGGCGGTACACCTTCGTGCCGATGGAGGAGGAAACGGCGGAAAAGGTCCGGGCGATGATGGAAGCCCAGTACCGGCAGGCCTGGGACACGTACCAGAGTATGCTGGATATTGGTGTGGCCCGGGAGCTGGCCCGCCTCGTTTTGCCGGTCGGTTTGTACACTGAGTTTTACTGGACTGTTAACGCCCGAGCCCTCATGAACTTCGTTGCTTTGCGCAACGCGGAAGCAGCCATGTGGGAGATTCGGCAATACGGCGAAGCCGTGGAGGAGTTCTTTGCGGCTCAGATGCCGTCCACCCATAAGGCGTTTGTAGAGTTTGGGAGGGTCGCTCCTTGACGGACCTGGAGTTCAACAAGGCACTTGTGTTCTTCGCTCATCCCGACGACGGCGAGTTCATGGCCGGCGGTTCGATGATCAAGTGGGTCTCCGAGGGCAAGGAGATAGTCCTCTGCGTGGTCACCAACGGTGCCAACGGGTCCAACGATCCCAACATGCCCAGAGAGAAGCTGATCGCCTCTCGCAGAGAGGAGCAGTGGGAAGCCGCGAAGATCACCGGAATCTCTGACGTGGTGTTCCTTGAGTACGAGGACTGCATGGTTGAGGACTCCCATGAGCTGCGGCTGGACATGATTCGGCAGATCCGGCGCCACAAGCCCGATATCGTGATCGGTCCCGACCCCACCATGTATTTTTTCGGCGGTGCTTACATCAATCACCCCGACCACCGAAGGGTTGGAGAGGCCCTCTGTGCCGCCATCAGCCCGGGAGCGGCGACTGTCCCCCTCTACCGGGAGCAACTGTACGACAAGGGCTTCGAGCCCCACCACCTGACCTCCGCCCTGTTCGGGATGACGAACCACCCGGACTTCTGGGTCGACATCGAAGAGCACATGGAAGCCAAGATAAAATCGGTGTCGGTTCATCAGACCCAAACGCCTGAGTTCGGCGACCACTTTGCGGATCGAATGCGCATGGTGGCCTCGGCCAGCGCTGAGGGCTCGAATCCGAAACTAAAGTACGCGGAGGCCTTCAGGGCCATTCATTTCAGGGAGCGGTAGGCGTGAGTTTGCGCCGCAGGGCAGTCACCAGCTGGATCGTTGTTGCGGTAACCCTGTTCGGCAGCGTCCCCGTTGTGCTTGCGGCTTCAGGCGGGCTTGCATCGGCAGCCGCCAGAGGCATCGCCCACGCACAGCTGCCTGCGTCGGCGGTGCTCAATGCCTCACCCACCGACCACCTGGTGGCCGATGCCGCCAGGGCCAACTTGCCGATCTATGAGGCTCCGAAGGCTCCCACGCCGGTTACCACCCTCACGAACCCGACCTGGGAAGGCGTTCCTCTGCTGTTTGGGGTCATAAAGCAGGAGGGCTCCCGGTTTCAGGTACGGCTGCCCACGCGCCCCAACGGCAGCACCGGATGGGTAAAGGCTTCGGACGTGCGGATCCGTAAGGTGCCCAACAGGATCGTGGTCGACAGGTCCGAACACAAGCTCATGGCGTTCAAAGGAGACGAGATGCTGCTGGAGATGCCGGCGGGGGTCGGCACCCCGGCGACCCCCACCCCAGTCGGTGAGTTCTACGTCGACATCTCAATCCCATTTGCCAACACGAGCGGGGCGTACGGCGCCCATATGTTGAGCATCGCCGGGTTCTCTGAGGTCCACATGAGCTTCGGCGGGGGGATCGGCCAGCTGGCCATCCACGGGACCAACAGCAGGGCTTCGGTTGGCGTAAACTCCAGCAACGGCTGTATCAGGCTTTTCAATGAGTCGATCCTGCGTCTGAAGGACCTCGCTCCGACCGGAACGCCTGTCTCGATTCAGGCCTGAAGCCGTCGGGACGATTCGCTCCCTTGACCGGGGGGACCGTAGAATCCAAAGATCAAGCAATTGACCTGCCCCTAAAGGAGGCTCGATGCGCCGAACGCTGCTCCCCTTAGCCGTCTTCTTTTTGCTCGTCTTGGGGACGGGCACGGCGCAGGCCGCCACAGTCACCATTGAAGCACAGGACAACAAGTTCGAGCCGGCCACCGCCACTGCGAACGTCGGAGACACCATTGAGTTCAAGAACACAGGTGCCGCCCCGCACAACGCTGTTGCCGACAACGGCGCGTTCAACATTCCGCTGATCAACCCCGGGGAGACCAAGACCGCCACGGTGGACCAGCCCGGGCCAATCCCATACGTCTGCACGTTCCACGTTTCGCTTGGAATGAAGGGCACCTTGACGGTCGAAGGAGCCGCCGGCGCGCCGGCGGCGGGCGCTCCAGCCCAAGAACCCGGCCAGGAAGGAGAGACGAACGCTCCTACCCAGCAGCAAGAGGCAGAGGGCAACCAAGAGGCCAGCGATCCCGAGGGCGGGGAGGAAGGCGGCGACAGCGGCCAGGAGCAGGGTGACCAGGAAGGCGGCGGCGAGGAAGGCGGCGACGAGGCCGCAGCAGAAACCGACGCCACGGCTGCGCCCGAGGAACCGGCTGTAGGCCCGGCTTTCATGGTGCTGTCCGCGCTGATTGCAATGATGGTTCTGCTGGGCATGGTGCCGGCTGCGAAAACCTACCTCGTGCCTGCGCTCAAGGCCGCCGGGAACGCGCCGGCTCAACCGGTGGGGCCCCCGCCCAGCATTCAGGCTTTGACGGCCGCCGCTCCGGCCGCCGCCGTGGCCGCCCCCCCGGCACCGGCAACCGCGCCTCCTGCCGCAGCGCCGGCTCCCGTGGCAGCGCCCACTCCTGCTGCTCCGCCTCCGGGCAGGGCTTCACCGGTGGAGCCGACGGAGCCTCCGCTTGACCCGGAGCAGGTCTACCAGGCAGTCCTTCACGACGAGCAGACCAAGGGCACCGACCCACGCGTTGCCGAGGCGCGCGCCAAGGCGGCCAGAATGCGGGCCGAGGAAGCTCTCGTGACTCCATCTCCGGCCGCTGCAACTGCCCCGGTCGCCGCAGCCCCACCCGCCGCAGCGGAAGCAGCCGCAGCCCCCGCCGCTCCGGCCGCCGCGTCTCCAGAGGCACCGGCAGCCGCCGCTCCGGCAGCAGCCCCTCCCGCCGAGGGCGTCTCCGCAGAAGAGGCTGCCGACATTCGCAAGAAGGTGTACGACGAGGAGCTCGCCAAGGGATCGGACGCCAGGGTTGCCGAGGCGCGGGCCAAGGCTGCAGAGATGCGAGCGAAGAAGGGTACGTCGCTGACGAAGTAGTGGTTTAACGAAGGGGGGTAGGTCCTGGGGGGCTCCGAGAGCTGGAGTCGCCCGCCACGGACCTACCCCCTTCTTTGACCCCTTCGCAGCTCCTATGGGGCCGAAGCTGGAGTCGCCCGCCACGGACCTACCCCCCTTCTTTGACCCCTTCGCAGCTCCTATGGGGCCGAAGCTGGAGTCGCCCGCCACGGACCTACCCCCCTTCTTTGACCCCTTCGCAGCTCCTATGGGGCCGAAGCTGGAGTCGCCCACCGGACCTAACTGCGGTTGGTCGGCCGGGCAGCTGTTCTCGGATTGGAGGAGCCACCCTTCCTGGATGCAACGCGGCCTATGGCCCGCACCACGACGTCCACGATCTTGAAAGTGGGCAAAGTGACCGACAGCAGCATCAGAAAGCCACCTAAGCCGATCAGCGCCAAACCGAACGTCCCGGAGCCGGCTCTACCCATGCCGAGGATGAACAGCAGTCCACCTAACAGCAGCATGATTCCGATACCCAGGACCCCGACGACTGCCCGGCGCCGTTTGATCCTGGGTGGAAGCGGTGGGGGGGCCACTCGGGCGGTGGAGGCAGACCTGCCACGCTTGGCGGCTGCCGACGTGGCCCTTGCGGGCGCAGGCGGTCGTACCGACCTTCTCCCCTTCGGACGGCGTGGTAACTCCAGACCTTTTCTCTTAGTTTCGAGTAACAGGCGCATGGGAACCACGCAGTAAGCTGCCAGCAGGCCGACCAACCAGACTGTTCCGCCGGTCAGAACTCTGAAGTACATGAGCGGCAAGGCCAGCACCAAAAGGCCCAACGGCAGGTACACCAGCCAGAGCCAACGGATGAAGAGCGCTTGTGCTTTAGGGGAGGTCGGCACAGGGGAAGCCTATTGCACCCCTTCGGCCCGTGCTTCTTCGACGACCTGCTTGAGTACTCTGAGGTCCCGTTCGAAGGTCTTGCGCATGATCGGCTTGAAGATTCGCAGGCCGATCGCTCCCGGAATCCACAGGGGTGGGTAGAGCGTTTCCTTCCAGTAAAGGAAGGTTCCCCACGGGGCACGCCTGCAAAGCATCAGTCCCTTGCCGCCTACCCATCCCTTATGAGCGATCTCGAGCGCTTCCGGCGGCTCCCACCGCGTGACCTCCACTGGATCTGTGGTGGTTATGCCGGCGATGCGGATGGTGGCCTCGGCGGTGACTCCAAGACCCTCCGTATTAGGCGAGGTCACCTTGAAGCCCTTGCCTTCCAGCATCCAGCGGTCGAGGTTCTCCCAATCCACCAGATAGGTCCACACGACTTCGGGAGGGGCGTCGATCTTCACCGACATGTCCATCTCAACCGGCGGACCGACCAAACGGCGTCTCCTTGCCTTCTAGATACAGTGTCTACATGGCCCTCAAGATCTTCGAGCATATGGTCGTGGGCGACCTTAGTTGCAACTGCTACCTGGTCGGCGACCCCGACACCAAGCAGGCCGTCGTCATCGACCCGGGCGATGACGGAGGCAGGATTCAGCGGGCAGTCATCCGGCATGGTCTGACCGTTGTGGCGGTGGTGGCTACTCATGCCCATTTCGACCATGTTCTTGCGGCCGAGGCGCTCCGTGCCGCCACCGGCGCTCCGTTCTACCTCAATTTGGAGGACATGGACCTTCTGCAGTGGCTTCCGGCCAGTCTGCAGCTCTTCCTGGGCATCGTTGACGGACCCCCGCCGCCGGAGGTGGACAACACGCTGTCCGATGGCGACGAGCTCAAAGTAGGAAATTTCGGCTTGCAGGTGATCCACACACCGGGGCACTCGCCGGGCAGCATCTGCCTGGTGACTGCAGGGCCAGGCGAGGAGATGCTGTTTTCCGGCGACACGCTTTTCGCTATGTCGATCGGCCGCAGTGACCTTCCCGGGGGCGATCAGCATTCGTTGTTTGCATCGATTCGTCAGCGCCTGTTCCCGCTGGGTGATCTGCCGGTGTTCCCCGGGCACGGACCCTCCACATCGCTGGACCGGGAGAGGGTCAATAACCCCTTCGTCGGCGAGGGGTCGAGGTTTTGGACAAGCTAGGGCGGCCTGCTGTTCTTATCGGCTCCGGCTAATCACGGGACTCCCATGCCGGGTTCCACGCGACCTCCCAGAGGTGGCCGTCAAGATCTTGGAAATAGCCGGAGTAACCTCCCCAAAAGCGCGGCCTCGCAGGGTCGGTAACGGCTGCTCCGGCGCGCAGGGCCTGATCCATGATGGCGTCAACCTCTTCTCTCGAATCCACTAGATGCCCGATGGACAGGTCTGAGGGGCTGGGCGGGGACACCGATACCTTCGCATCCTTGGCCAGGGAGGCTCGCGGATAGAGGGCCAGCGTGAAACCGTCGTTCATTTTGAAGAAGACGACGGCGCCATCCTCAAACTCGGTGCCGACTATTCCTTGCGTTTCCAGGCCAAGACCACGATAGAAAGCGAGTGATTTCTCCAGGTCGTCTACGCCGAGGGTAAGAACGCCGATCCGAGCTTTCATGATCTCAGCTGCCGCTCAACCGTGTCCGTCGCAGGAAACGCCTGGGCTGGAAGGGGCAACCCGGCCCACTAGGAGACGTGGCCCACCACCGGCAGCAAAACCGCCGGCTGTTCCGCTGCCGCTGCTGCTGCCCGCTCATCGGCATACGCGGGGCAGATCGGCTTATGGGGACAGTAGCTGCACATGTGGCTCGTCCTTGGGCGCCAGTCGTCCTTTTGATGGGCTTTTTGGATGGCGTGCGCCAGGGCATCCAGTTGCTTCTCGAGGGCACTCAACATCTGGGCTGTAGGTACAAGTGTGATGATCTCCGGCTCCTTCAGGTGCAGGAGCCGGAGCAGCTTCGGCATCTTGCCGAATGCCCTCCAGCACACCAGCGCGTAGAACTTGAGGCCAAAGAACGAGCCAAGAGCATAGGTTTCCGAGGGAGAGCGGCCGGTCTTGTAATCGCTGAGGACCCACTCACCGTCCGGCATGATCTCCACCCGGTCGATAATCCCTCTCAACAGGGTTAGCTCGGTCTGGTGCTCAACCCACCACTCCAGCTCGTGCGGTGAAACCGTGGTGGGATCCTCCACTCTGAAATAGTTGATCAGCAGGGCGTCGGCCTGCTCAAGCCAGGTGCTCTCCACGTCGGGATCCAGCTCCAGCGAGGAATATTCCGGATCCGCTTTTAGATTCGTCCACACCTCGGCTGTCAGTGCCCGTGCCCGCTCGATGGTGCGGTCCGCCGGGTCCAGCAGATAGAGCTGTTCGAGGACGGCGTGGATGAGGGTTCCCCGCGTGCTGTAGATATCCGCCGGCTCAGGAAGCCGGTCTACCACCCGGTACTTGAACAGCCGGGGACAGGTCTTGTAGTCAGAGGCCCTGGACGGGGAGAGCCGGACCAACGATTCGACCAAGCTCAGGGTTCCTGACTCCTTGAGACGGTCGGACTCCCGCAGGGCTGCTGCGTTGGTTGCACTCATCACCTTTAATCTTAGGAGGTGGGTGCGACAGGTTAGGGTTTTCCCCGTTAGAACAACGACATTTGTCCGGGGCTGAGCCCAAGGTTGGTCCGCTTTCTCGCCAGCCGGCCTTTACGGGACTTTGGGGCAGGTGCGACGGGCCCCATCTCCCAGACCGGCGGATCCGGCAGCAGGGGTAGCTGACAGGGTGAGGCGGGGGTCTCGCTCAACGGCTCCTGGTTGGCTTCGAAACTTAGCTGGTCGGAGCTGGAGTGTGTGTCCGGTGAGACGAATGAAACCTTCTCGGCCGGCTGCGGAACCAGTGGGGCCGCCGTCAGCAGGAAGCTTGGGAGGCCCGGAAGGTTGCATTGCTCGGCTTCCAGGCTGGGCAGGGTGAGTAGAGGTGTCATCTGATGAGGTTCACCCTCTTCAGTATCGGATAGGGGTTGGTGGCGGCGCCCGAAGGGACGTGGGTTTCGAAGTGCAGGTGGGCCGGGGTGGTCCTGGCGTTTCCGGTGTTGCCCACGTAGCCGATCAGCTGGCCTTTCTTCACGCGGACGCCGTTTGAGATGCCCGGGCCGTAGCCGGCCAGGTGGGCGTAGTAATAGCGCCAGTTGTCGCCGGGCGACCGAATCCAAACCTTGTTGCCTCCCAACGGGTTGACCCCCTTCTCCTCGACGACTCCGTTGACCACTGCGTAGACCGGCGTTCCGGTGATGGCGAAGATGTCCACGCCCAGGTGCTTGCGGTACCCCGCCCGCGGAGCGAGATAAGTGTCGACGAAGGAGTAGGGCGCTTTAACGGGAAAGGCAAAGCCGGCCCTGCTGGTGTCCAGTTGAGTTTTCACCGCCTCGTACTGCTTGGCCAACGCCACCAGGGATCCCTGCATGTCCCGCTGGCGCTTTTTGAGCGCCTCAACGGCCCTTTGCTGGTCCCCCTTCTTGCTGTCCAGCTCCATCTTTAGGCGGGCCGTCTCCTCCTTGAGCTGCTTGATGTTGTGGAGAGTCTGGCTGTCGGCCACCGTGACGGACTCGAACAGGTCCATGGCGGTCGCCAGCTGGCGGAAGGTTCGGGCTCCCAGAACCACGTTCAGCAGCTCGGCGGGACCGGACCGGTAATTCGAGGAGGCTCGCCTATTTATTGAGCCCTGGACCGCTCCTATCTGCTCCTGCAGGGCCGCATGCCTGACCTCGGCCGCAGCGATCTCCCCCTGGAGCGTCTCAAGGGCAGTCTGTCCTGCCTCGAAACCGGCAACCAGCCGGTCGAGCTCCTTTTGGGCGGCGCTCAACTTGCCGGATGAGGCAGCTACCTGCGCCTGAAGCCGGGCGGTTTCCTGGGGACTGGGCATCTGGGGGGGAAAGGCCCCAAAGGCAGGCGTCGGAGTGGCCAGGAGCCCGAGTGCAACCAGTATGGCAACGAGCAGTAAAGACCTCTTGGGGGTTGGCATTTTCCCATTTAAGCACCGGGTTTGCGCGATTCAGCGGTGTTAATCCTGTGAAGTTCGATCAATCCAAGTTGCCTAGTGTGTCGTTTTTCATCAACACAAGATGTGGTAGTTAGTTAGGTTCTTCCCAGAATGGTTGATCGCCGGCATTCCGTTCGGAAGGCAAATCCGGGGAGGCCTCGGACCTTCGAGGGGCGCTCACCACAAAAACCGCAAGTGCGGTGGTGATAGGGACCGATGCCACCAGGCCGATGCTTCCCACCAACGTCCGGACCACCTCCTCCGCTATCACCTCGCCCGTGAGCACGTCGCTCAGCCGGGATTCGGCGATGGTGAAAAGGATTAGAAGGGGCAGGGCGGCACCGGCGTACGCCAGGACCAGGGTGTTGACCGTCGAGGCGATGTGGTCGCGTCCGATGCGGATCGCCGCCCGGTACAGCTCGGCCGCTCGGAGGGCCGGGTTGGCCAGATGCAGCTCCCAGACCGCCGAGGACTGGGTGACCGTGACGTCGTCCAGCACGCCTAGCGAGCCGATTATGATCCCGCCGAGCAGGATGCCCCTCAGGTTGATGCTCGCACTTGCCACCCGGATGAAGGTCGCTTCCTCGGAAGCGAAGCCGGTCAGCTGGGTGAGCTCCACGAAAGCAAGGGCCAGCAGAGCGGTTATCGCAAGGCTGGCGAGCGTGCCGAGAACCGCTGAGGTGGTGCGAACGTTAACCCCATGGGAAAGGTAGAGCGCAATGAACATCACTCCGGCCGAGCCGACGACGGCCACAGCCAGCGGATTTCGACCGGAGAGAATGGCGGGAAGCACGAACCGGACGAGGATGGCCAGGCTGACTCCTATTCCCACCAACGCCGAGACTCCCTTCAGCCGGCCCAAAGCGATGACCACCGCGGCGAAGATCAGGGCAAGAGCCACCATGGGACCACCGCGCTGGACATCGGCGAAGTCGTACGCCCAAACGCCGGGCTCCGTCTCGGTCCGGGCCACCACTATCCTGCTGCCCTCCCTGACCGTGCGGACGGCGTTGGGATCCGCAACCTCGAAGGTGACGGTTTCCCCCTCATTCGGTCCTTCGGTCAGCCGAACCTCCGCCACGCTGCAGTCGGGCCCCTCATCCTCCAGGCCCGGACAGGGGACGGCGTTGATCGCGGTCACGGTGCCGTTGAACAGGTCGGTAGGCAACTCGATGGCGCGGGAGATCTCGGGACGGGTCCGCGGCCACAACAAAACGAATCCCAGGAAGGTCAATAGGACGAGGGGCACTGTGACCAGGGTCAGAAGACGCCTGGTTCCAGCCGGAATCTCGTCCCGGTGACCGGAACTATGCCCGTGGGCGTGATGATGCACGGCTGCTGAACCTACAGCATGTCAAGCCGCTAGCTGCGCTCTGGAGAGCAGTTTTTCTTTCAGTCTTGTAAAGCTAGCGGGGGGTGCGGGGTCGGCGCAGCCGGGTGTGTGTGTAGCAGAACTGCGACTTGTTGTACACCGACAGGATGGTGTTGCAGTCGGGATGCGTGCAGGTACGACCGGCTACCGCAGTGCGGGTTCGCCGGGGCAGTCCGATCACAGGGGTTGCCTTAAGTGGCTTCGTATTCATGGTTCCTAGGTAACTTCGTGAGCCTGAGAATTTCGTGAACATGGGGTTAAACCTGCCAAAGAAGTGCCGGTCAAGCGGAGGGCCATCCCTCCGCCGGCACCTTTGCGGCAAGGTGGGCTACCGGCGAACCCCGCATGTCTCACGCGTCGGGTCCTTTGGTCCTCCCGCGCCGCCGATAAGCAAGCCGGGTCGGACCTTCCGCGGGTTCCTCCGCCGGTGAATCAGCGGTCCGGTCTTCGGAGGAGGCATCGACAGGCGACGGTGCACTGCCCTGCAGGCACGCGTTTACCGTCTCCAGCACGAATCTACGGTTGCCCGCAATGCCCGCCGCTCCAACTTTCAGTGCCCGTGATGCGAGGGCCACCATGAGATGGGTAGCCGCCTGCTCGGAGGAAACGGACTCGTTCACCCGGCCGAGGCGCTTCTCCAGATCGAGGTAGCCCGCCAGGATGGAGATGTCCTCCCGAGTCGACGACTGGGCTCCGTTGGCGACCCCCACCGGAAGGGCATCGCCTCCCGGCTGCGAGAGCCCAAACTGGTAGTAGCTGAGGGTTGCCAGGGCCACCTCTTCGAGGTTCTGTGCTACCTCTCCCGTACCTGCTTTGATAGGCAGGTCGACCATCAGCCCTCGCAGGTGGTAGTAGGAGTCGCTGGCTATCGTGGCTCCCGCCGCCTCTTCCTCGGGCTCCCAAGCGCCTCCGGCAGCCGGCTTGTGGTGAAAGTGGGTATCCGCCACGCTCACCGGGGTGAGCGATGCGCTTTTTCGCTTTTCAGACCTACCGTCCGGTACAGGTGTGGAGGGCTCTTGGTCCGAGTCTTTGACCGATTCTGGCTCGGCTGCGGGGACCGGCGCAGGTGGAAGCGGATCGGGAAGGCCTACCCTCACCTCGTCCCACCGGTCCCCCTCCGTTTGCTGCTCCGGTTCTACAGCAGGGTGCTCCTGGCCGATGTCGCTCCGAACGAAGATGGCCGCAACCAATGCGGCAAGCAGCAGAAACCCGACGCCCAACAGCATGCCTGCGGAAATGGCGTCGACGAACGAGTTACGGGCCGCTGTCACCACCTGGTCGACGACGGCGTCGGGAGTGCCGGCCGGAACCTGCTGCCGGATCGCGTCCAGCGTCCCGCCAGCGGCCGCCGCGTTGCCCGAGGCTCTGTCGACAATCGACCGGACTGCCGGAGAAGCTATGCCGGCTCCGGTCAGGTTTTCCAGAAGCCGGTCCCTAAAGGTAGAGGTCACGAGGGCTCCCAGCAGAGCGATGCCGAGCACCCCCCCAAGCTCCCGGGCGGTGTTCGTCGTAGCCGAGGCCACCCCTGCGTAAGGTGGGTCGGCGGCTCCCATCACCGCAGTCGTCATGGGGGCCAGGGTGAGCGCCATGCCCGCCCCGAGGACGACGAGGGCCGGAAGGATGATGTCGGTGTAGGACGAGGCCGGCTGGACTCTGAGCAACAGGGCCATCCCGCCGGCAGCGTACAGGCAGCCGGTAGTCAAGAACCAGCGCGAGCCGTGTTTGCCCGACATCTTTCCGGCCATCGGCGAGATCAGCAGTATGGCCGCAGTGAACGGGATCAGCCGGATGCCGGTTTCCAAAGGGGAGTAGCCGCGCACGTTCTGCAGGTACAGCGCGAGGAAGAACGTCGTCCCGAACAGTGCGAAGAAAACCGAAGCTGCCACCACGTTCGCTGCCGCGAAGGTGGGGTTGCGGAAGAAGCGGAGCGGAAGCATCGGATTCTTGCTCTTGCTCTCAGAGACTATGAACAGCAGCAGCAGGATCGCCGATGCGGCGAAGGAGCCGAGGGTCACGGCGTCGGTCCAGCCTTCGACTCGCCCTTCGACCAGCCCGTACACGAGGAATAACAGGCCCGCGGTACCGGTTATCAGACCGGGCAGGTCCACCCTGCGGGCTCGAGAGGTGTCCCGGGTTTCCCCAGCACCGATCGCCGTGAGTAGCAAGCTCACGATTCCGATCGGGATGTTGATGAAGAAGATCGTTTCCCAGGAGTAGCGCTCGACAAGGTAGCCGCCCACCAGCGGACCGACCGCTACGGCGAGCCCGGACATCGCGGCCCAGATGCCGATGGCGGTGCCGCGCTGTCCGCCGTGGAAGGTTGCGGTGAGGATGGACAGTGACCCGGGCACCACGAGAGCGGCTCCCAGACCCTGGAGGGCCCGAAAGGCGATCAACTGCTCGATCGACTGGGAGAGCCCGCACGCCAGGGACGCCGCAGTGAACAGCACCATGCCTCCCAGAAAGAGCTTCTTGCGTCCGAAGACATCCCCGAGAGATCCTCCGATCAGCATGTACGCTGCAAAAGTGAGGATGTAGGCGTCGATGATCCACTGCGTGTCGGAAACCTGCGCTGCCAGCTCTCGCTGTATGGCGGGCAGGGCGACGTTGACCACCAGGTTGTCCAGCATCGGCATGAACAGGCCGAACACCACGGCCGCCAGCACGAGCCACCTGCCTTTGCCGTCGTGCGTGCTCTCCGGCGACTGAGGCTCTTGGACTTGAGCCGAGGGCGGTTCGGCAGCCCCGTCGTCGACTGATGCTGTGCCGGCCATTCCTCGCTCCCTGGGCTATTCCCGCCGGCTTAGTGTGAGTGAGTGCTCACTCAGGTGTCAACGACTCGAATGCCGGATAGATACTTCCCGCCAAGCCACTGACGGAGAGAGATGAGAGCCGCGGCGATAACCGAGTTCGGAGGACCGGAAAACATCCAGATCATGGATCTCCCCCGGCCGCTGCTGGGTCCGGACATCATCGTGGTCAGAGCCGTCGCCGCGGGGGTTAATCCCGCAGACTGGAAGATTCGAGAGGGCCGGATGGCGAAGCGTTATCCACATTACTTCCCTCTGGTCCTCGGCTGGGATGTAGCCGGAGTCGTCGAGGAAGTCGGCCCTGCCGTAACGTCATTCAGGCCGGGCGACGAGATATGTGCATACGCAAGAAAGTTCTGCATCGGACACGGCACCTACGCCGAGTACGTGGCCGTGGTCGAGGAGTCGGCGGCACCCGCTCCGACTTCCATCGACCTGGTCACGGCGGCGGCCATGCCGCTGGCGTCGCTCACCGCGGCGCAGGCAATTTACTCCCTGGAAGTAATTTCCGGCGAGACGGTCCTGGTCCACGGAGGCGCCGGGGGGGTGGGGTCTTTTTCCGTCCAGCTTCTGGTCGATATGGGGGTCACGGTGCTCGCAACTGGAAGCCCCGAGAACGCTGAGTACCTCCGATCGCTGGGAGCCGTCCCTATCGATCGGATGGGAGACATCGTCCGGCAGGTCCAGGCCGTGGCGTCCGAGGGGGTGGACGCCGTTATGGATCTGGCCGGCGGGCCTGACGCGGTTCAGACGAGTGTGCCGCTGATGAAGGATGGCGCCCGAGTCTGTTCAATTCTCCAAACGCCGGACCTTGGAGAGGAAGGCGAGAACCGGGGACTCAAAGCCCGGTACGTTTTCGTCCGCCCGTACGGCGCGCAGCTTGGCGACCTCATAGCCAAGGTTGACGCGGGATCGCTGGGGGTTCCGCTGCACGGAACCTTCCCCCTGGAGCAGGCTGCTCAGGCCCACCGAACCCTTCAGGCCGGGGGCGTCCGGGGCAAAATCGTTCTAACGATTGGGGAGTAGGCAAGACGAAGAGCCCGCCGGGGGGCTCCGTTATCTGAGCCATGCGCCTGTCCGCCATCTACATCCAAACGGCGGTATGCCTTCCGGTTGACGCCTGTTGGGCCGGAATTAGGACCGCCAGAGCCTTAGACTGACTCTTACTCTCCAACTCTGAGGAACTCGTTCAATGAGCAGTCCGACCGGGACCACCGGCGCGGAAGAAGTCTTCTGGAACCTCGACGACATCTACAAAGGTGCCGAGGACCCGAAGTTCTCCGCCGACATCGATGCGGCCAAGTTGGCCGCCCGTAGCTTCCGGGGAAAGTACTACGGCAAGGTCGCCGACCTAGACGCCGCGGGATTGCGCAACGCCGTCGCCGAACTGGAGAAGCTGACCGCCGACCTGATGAGGCCCTCCATTTACGCGATGCTCCAGTACGCCACCGATACCGCGGATCCGGCCCGGGGAGCCCTGCGCCAGCGGATGCTGGAGATGTCGACCGTGCTTTCCTCGGAGACCCTCTTTTTCGTGCTGGAGTGGGTGGCCGTGGACGACGAGCGGGCGGAGCGGCTGTTAAACGACCCCGAGCTAGGCCAGTACCGCCACCACCTCAAGGCCGAACGGCGCTACAAGCCGTACGTGCTGTCCGAGCCGGAGGAGCGGATTCTTGCCGAGAAGGCGGCCACCAGTGAGAGCGCCTGGGCACGACTTTTCGAGGAGTTGACTGCAGAGATCCGTCCGGTCGTGGATGGTGAGGAGCTGATCTGGGAGCAGGCCATGTCGCTGCTCCAACAGCCCGACCGTGAGCTCCGCCGTAAGGGCTCCGAGGCCATCACCGCGGCTCTTCAACCGGGTCTTCGCATCCGTAACTTCATCCTCAACACCGTTCTTTTGGATCGCGCCACCAACGACCGCCTGCACGGCTACCCGACCTGGCTGTCATCCATGAACCTGTACAACGAGGCCTCGGACGAGGCGGTCGACGCCCTGGTCGACGCGGTGACCAAACGTTACGACATCCCCCGCCGCTATTACGCCCTCAAGGCGAAGCTGCTAGGCCTGGACAGGCTTGCGGACTATGACCGCATGGCTCCCATCGGCGACGACCCAACTTCTGTCTCATGGGACGAGGCCAGAGGCCTGGTGGTGGACGCCTACAGCTCTTTCTCCCTGGAGGCCGGCAAGATAATCAACGACTTCTTCGACCGCAAGTGGATCGATGCCGCGCAGGGGCCCACGAAGATGACTGGTGCATTCTGCATGACGACAATTCCCGACACCCACCCCTATGTTTTGATGAGCTACACCGGTGAGCGTCGGTCGGTGCTGACCCTGGCCCATGAGCTCGGGCATGGGCTGCACGGGTATCTGGCGGGGGAGCAGTCGCTGTTCAACGCCGAAACTCCGCTGACTCTGGCGGAGACCGCTTCTGTCTTCGGCGAGGCCCTCACTTTCGGAAAGCTGCTGGCTGCCGAGGGGGACCCGAAGCGGCGGCTGGGCCTGCTGGTCGGCCGGCTCGACGACTCCATTGCCACAGTCTTTCGCCAGATCGCCTTCAACCGTTTCGAGGACGCCATCCACAATGCCCGGCGCGAGCAGGGTGAGCTGGCGCCGCAGCAGATCTCCCAGTTCTGGTTGAAGACTCAGCGGGACGTTCTGGGCGATTCGGTGGAGATTACCGACGGCTACCAGATCTGGTGGAGCTACATCCCCCACTTCGTCCGCACGCCGGGGTACGTCTACGCCTATGCGTTCGGGTTCTTGTTCTCCCTGGCGATCTACCAGCGCTACCTTAAGGAGGGCGAGGCGTTGATCGACCCTTATCTGAACCTACTGCGGGCGGGTGGCTCGGACTCTCCCGAGGCGCTGGCCAAGCAGGTCGGGCTGGATGTCTCCGACCCCCACTTCTGGGCCGAAGGGTTGGAGTCGCTGGACGCCCTCCTGACCGAGGCGGAGGAGCTGGCCAAGTCAGTTCAGGCCTGAGCAACGCGCTAGGCAAACGGGAGTAGGTCATTGTGGGGGCTCCGGGGACCTACCGCCTTGTCGGTCGAAAACCAAAGATCCGAAGCGAGTAGGTCCTCGGCGGGCGACTCCAGCCTTCGGAGCCCCCCGGGGACCTACTCGCTTCCTTAGTGGAAAACTGAACCACTGGGAACCGCCAGGTCGGTCGCGGCCGTCTAAGGCTCATCTCAATACCGAGCCGGAAGCGAGGTTCCTATGCGACGCCTTCTTATCGTTCCTCTAGTAGTTGTCTTCCTGGTTACAGGTGCCGGAGCCGCTCTGGCCTGCGCCGGAGTCTTCTCGCCCAATGGCAATGTCAATCTGCTGCGCACGAGCACGCTGGCCGGTTACGCCGATGGGATCGAGCACTACGTCACCTCGTTCACGTTCTCCGGCGCGGGCGGCGAGTTCGGTACGGTGGTGCCACTGCCCGGGATTCCCACCACAGTTGAACGCGGCGGGGACTGGACCTTGCAGCGGCTGAACCGTGAAGTCACTCCGGCCAGGGACGTCTTTGCCGCAGGCAATGCCGTCTCGCTGGCCAGGGCCGAGTCGGCCGAGGTGCTGCTGGAGACGACCATCGATGCCTTGGACATAACCATTCTCAGGGGCGGTGGAGATGAGGTCGGCATCTGGGCCAAGGAGAACGGCTTCCTTCTGTCGCCCGACGCCCCGGAGGTCCTGGACTTCTACGCCAAGCGAAGCCCGATCTTCATGGCGGCCAAGTTCGACGCCGCAGCAGCTCAGGGGCGCGGCCAGGCGGTAGGCGAGGGGACTCCGATTCACCTCAGCATCCCTACCGACAATCCGTGGGTCCCTCTTCGGATTCTCGGTCTCGGGAAGCAGGCGGTGGAGCGAGTCGAAGCCGATGTCTTCCTGCTGACTGAGAGGGTGCCTGCGCTTCTCCTTCCCGATGACGGATTGATCCTGGAGCGCAGTGAAAAGGCGTCGGGCAGCCTGATCACCGACCTGCGGGTGGACAGAGGAATGGAGTGGATCCCTGAGGGGGGAATGTGGCTGAGCCATCTTCGGGTGGACTCCTCGGCCGAAGATCTAACTTATGACCTGGCGGTTGACGTGAAAGGAAACGCTCCCGCCGCAGTGGATGCGGGGCTGGCCGGCTTGGGTTCCCTGCCGGAACCTCCCTCCGACGGTCTGCCGGCGTGGCTACTGGCCGGGGTGGCGGCGTTGGTGGCCGGCGCCGGCATCACGGCGGGGCGCTGGACCTTGCGGCATGCGGCATAGCCGGCACCTTCGCCTGCCGCTTGCCCTTGCTCTGGCCGGTCTGACGGTGCTGGCGGGGGCTGTGATCGCCCGGGCAGGCGACCACCGCGCCGTCGTCCTGGACATCAAGTACTCCCGCTTTGAACCCGATGAGCTCCGGTTCGAAGCAGGGCAGGTCGTGACGTTTGTCCTATCCAACGACGACCCGATCGACCATGAGTTCATCTTGGGCGATCAGGCGGTTCAGGACCGTCACGAGATGGGGACAGAGCCGCACCACGGCTCAATTCCGACAGAGGTCACGGTACCCGCCGGGCAGACGGTGAGAACCACGATCACCCTTCCAGAGCGCGGCGATCTGATCATCGGCTGCCATATGCCCGGTCACTATGGGTATGGGATGAAGGCTTCGGTTTCCGTAGGCTGAGCAGCCATCGCCCTTCGACCGCGGTTTTGACGACGTCGAACTTGGAGGGAGATGAAAATTGCCGACGAGCGGGATGCAACCGCAATAGGCTGGTGGCGATGAACCCGCCCAACCTGACCTATGACGAGCTTCATAGAACCGGCGAATGGGCCTATGGTCAGCGGCCCGATCAGGAGCTGGCCGATGCCCTGTCCGGGATCAGGCCAGGACCAGCGGTGGACCTGGGAGGGGGACAGGGCCGGCATGCTCTCTCCCTGGCGTCCCTCGGTTTCGACGTCGAGCTGGTTGACCTTTCGGAGGAGGCGCTGGCCCAGGCGGCCCGGTCGGCAGCCGAGATGCGCGTTGCTTTGCGGACCGTAAGGTCGAACATAGCCTTCTACGCACCTCCCTCTGGGCTGCAGGTGGTGGTAGCTGCCCTGATGTTCCATGTGCCTGCCCGGCACGCCAGCCTTAAAGCCGCCCGCCTTCTGGGCGCCGCCGTGAACCACGGGGGACTTTTTTACCTGTCGCTGCCGGGCTTCGACGAGACCACGAGGCGGCTGGCCCTGGAGATCCTTACGGCCGCCGGTTGTGAGGGATCGGCTGAAAAGCACGTGGTAACCCGCCAGGAGCGCCCGCGGCTGCCGGTTCCCCGGCGTAACGAGACCAGAGCCGTTGGGTTCCGTCGCTGAGGAGTCGGTAGAAGGAATCCAGGCGGAGGTGGCCGGCTGTTTTAAGTGCCCCCGCCTGGTGGCCTGGCGAGAAGCCAGTGCAGCAAACCCACCCGCACGATTCCGTGGAGAGCAGTACTGGGCGCGACCGGTCCCCGGGTTCGGCGACCCACAGGCCCGGCTCCTGATCATCGGGTTGGCGCCCGCGGCTCACGGGGGCAACCGGACCGGGCGAGTTTTCACCGGGGACCGGTCGGGGGACTGGCTCTACCGGGCCCTGCACCGTGCGGGTTTCGCCAACCAGGGTCTGTCCCGGGACCGGTCCGACGGCCTGAGGCTGACCGACTGCTACGTCGCGGCCGCCGTTCGGTGCGCTCCTCCCGACAACAAACCCCTCCCCGAGGAGAAGCGCACCTGCTTGCCCTACCTGGTCCGGGAGATGCGGGCGCTCACCAGTCTGAAGGTCCTGGTTGCCCTCGGGTCCATCGCCTGGGAAGCGGCACTTTCTGCATTGGGTGACAATGGAACAAGTGTCCCCTCACCCAGGCCGCGATTCGGGCATGGGGTTGAGGTTGCTGTTGGGGGGTTCCATCTGATCGGTTCGTACCATCCAAGCCCTCAGAACACCAACACCGGGCGCCTGAGCGAGCAGGCTCTGGACCGGATCTTCATTGACGCTGCAGACTTGATCGCGGGGTTGAAGCCGAATGAATAGAGGTTAGGAGGCCAACTTGAGCGAGCCGGTAGAGGAGTTCGCCAGCATCGTCGCCCGCCCCGAGGACCAGATCGATCTGGCGCGCGCGGCCCTGACGATAGCAGCCGCCGATCATCCGGACCTGCAGCCCGAGATCTGGTTGAGCAGGCTCGATGAGCTTGCCTACGGAGTTGACGACCTTGAGTCCCTGCGCCGGCGACTCTTTACCGAGCTGGGGTTCGATGGAGAGCGTGACGGCTACTACGAGCCTGAAAGCTCATTTCTGGACGTCGCCATCGACCGGCGACGCAGCATTCCCATCACGCTGTCGGTGCTGACCATCGAGGTTGGCCGCAGGGCCGGCATCAAGCTGGAAGGCATCGGCATGCCCGGCCATTTCCTCGTGCGTTCTCCGATGACCGGCGACTATATCGATCCGTTCTTCAACGGTGAGGTGATGGACGAGCAAGCGGTGGAAGCCCGCTTCCGCCAGGTCACCGGAGTCCCGGCCGCGGTCAAGTTCGGTCCGGGCATGCGTCCGGTTTCGAGCAAGCAGGAGATTCTCGCCCGGATGCTCAACAACCTGAAGGCCATCTACCGGGCCCGTCGAAACGGTCGGTCGCTGGAGTGGGTGCAGCGCATGCGCCTTTCCATTCCGATCGTCACCCCGGAGGAGGTTACCGACCTCGGGGAAGCCCTTGCTCTGCAGGGGCGGGTACAGGAGGGGGTCGAGGAAGTCCTTGCGGTCGCTGCAACTAACCCCGAGCTGGCCAATCAACTGAGGGCGGCCGCCAGGTCCCTGCGAGCGTCTTTAAACTAGCAGCGCAGCAGGAAAGGGCCTCTCGAACGGTCCCGACTGTTGGTGCCGCACGCCGTAAGCCGCTTCCTATTGCGGTGCGCGGGCCTTAAAGCTCGGGCTTGGTGACCAATGCGGTGCGTGCTGCCCGTACTGCCATTCCGGCCTGCGGAGGAAGGGTGTCAAATTGGGGGTCGAGGTTATCTTCGATTGGTACCGGTTTGTCGGACCTGTCCAGGAGGCGTTCAGCCCACGCTGCCAGCATCAGCACCAGAGTCATCAGTAAAGGGAACGATCCAGCCATTAGTAAACTCATGTGCCCAATGATTCCCTATGGAGGGCGCTTCTAACCGGCATTACGCAATAAAACTCGCTTTTAGTGGTCAGTCTGACACTTAGTGCTCATACGTTGCTTAGGCAATCGCCTAAACCGACGACTGAACTCTTAAAAAACCGCGTTTCGCCGGTCGTATCCGCGGAAATACACCCGAGACGACACCAGAACGGAGAACGGATGGCCGACCGTGTGGAGTTGATCGAGTACGGGGACGCTCCGTGGTACGACCTCGGCCCCATCCACCCGCTTCGGCCCAGCCGGGTCCTTCTCACTTACCGGCTCATCGAGGAGTACGGAATTCTCGAGGCCGACCACGTCACTCGGACCCCCGCCCAAGACGCCACCGACGAGGACATTCTGCGAGTGCATGACGAGCCCTACATCGAGGCGGTCAAGCTCGCCGGCCGGGGCAAGCGAGGGCCGTGGTGGCAGTTCGGCTTCGGTCCCGGAGACAACCCTATCTTTCCAAATATGCACGAGGCGTCGGCCCATGTGGCAGGGGCGTCGATCACGGCAGCCGAGGGGCTGCTCTCCGGCCGGGCCGATCACGTCTTCAACCCGTCCGGGGGTCTCCACCACGCGATGCCGGACCGAGCCAGCGGATTTTGTGTCTACGACGATCCGGCCATCGCCATCGCGTGGTTGCAGTCGCACGGCGTCGGAAGGGTGGCGTACCTGGACGTCGACGCCCATCACGGCGACGGTCCTCAGGCCATCTTCTACGACAACCCAGACGTGCTCACCATCTCTCTGCACCAGTCGGGGGACACCCTTTTCCCCGGGACCGGCTTTGTCGACGAGATAGGAGGTCCGGGGGCTGAGGGTTCCTCGGTGAACGTGCCCGTTCCGCCCTTCACGCCGGACCGGCTGTGGCTGCAGGCCTTCCGGCAGGTGGTGCCCCCGCTGCTGGAGGCGTGGAAGCCTGAGGTGCTGGTGACCCAGCTCGGGTGTGACACCCACTACACTGACCCTTTGACCCACCTGATGCTGACCACCGGGGCGTTCTTCGAGACGGCAACCATGATCCACGAGCTTGCTCACGCCACTGCAGGGGGCAAGTGGCTGGCCACCGGCGGGGGCGGTTATCAGTGGGCCAGGGTGGTTCCCCGGGCATGGACGATCTACTTCGCCGACATGGCCGAGACCACCTTGCCGGATGAGGTTCCACTTACATTTTTGCTTGAGGCGGAGAGCGAGGCCGGCGAACCCGTGCCGGACCGGCTCTCCGAACCGGAGATTCGTGACTCCCCCGTCTCACCTGCCGACATCGACCGCATTGTCGGCGAGGTCAGGCGGGTGATCTTCCCCTATCACGGCCTGACCTGAACCCCGCGTCAGCTGATGTTCGAGGCCAGTGCCGTGCCAGTGTCGTCACGCTTTTTGAATACCTCGGCGGATAGCTGCTCCATGTGGTTGAAGGCGCTCATCAGGCGCTGAATCAGGAAGTTGTCGAGCCTCTCGTGGCCCTCGAGGTCGGCAAGAGTGGCCTCCACGAGGTCGGCGTAGTCCCGCAGCTTGTGCACCAGCTCCCGGGATTCAGCAAGGTGGCTCCGTAAGGCGTTGTCTACGAAGACGGAGTCATCGGGCTTCAGTAGGGTGGTCATGGAGACGCGGAAGGATGTATTCGGGTTCAGCGTGCCGGCCATCGTTTCTCCTTTGCTCTGACCCTGAGTAGTCTCACACTCCGGCCCTGCGCGGGCCAATCGGCCGCTACGGTTCGCTGAATGTTCGAGCGACCAGCATCAGTGTCAGCACAACGAACAGCACGCTGGCGGCGAGGACCCTGAGAGGAGTGATGCGCAACACCTCGGAGACCTGGTCGCCGGATCCGGCGGCCTCAGCCGCCTTCTCGGAGTCCATGATCACCGGATCGGTTCTTTCACCCTGCAGGATCAGGGCGGACGGGATGGGGGTGCTTGGTTCGCCGGTGTCGTCAGCGTCGCCGATGTCGTCCCGGGGCACACCGAAGGCGGCGGCCACGTCCAGGATACGGTAGCGGTTGCCCTCTTCCCGGCATGAGAGACCGGGTCCCCGGGCGGTGCTTATGAGACGTTCCACTGTCTCCACATTGTTTAGGCCCTCCGCCATCAACAGTGCTGCGGCCCCGGCCACAAAGGGCACCGCCATCGAGGTTCCGTCGGCGTAGGCGTAACCGGATCGGTTGTCTGGAGCATTCCAGTAGGTCGACAAGATCCCAACACCGGGTGCCAGGATGTCGAGTCCCTCTCCGTAGTTGGTGAAACTCGTGCACCGATCGTTTTTGTCGCTTGCGCCCACCACGATGATCCCCTGGTGGCTCGACGGGTCAAAAGCGGTGTGAGGCGTCGAATCGTTGCCGGCCGCGGTCACCACAACGGCGCCGGATGCTGCGGCGTCGGCAATGGCCTTCTTGACTGCCTCATCGCCGAAGATTGCTGTGCCGCTTTCGCCATCGATTGCACCGTGAGGCTGAGGGGGACCGACGAAGCTGAGGTTCAGGACCAGCTTGGCCCTTCTCCGGTCGGCAACATCGACCGCGAAACGAATGGCCCTGGCCACTCGGCTCGAGGTAGCGCTGCCGGCGGAGTCGAATACCCTCACCGGGAGGACCTTGGCGTCGGGTGCCACCCCGGCAATCCCCTCACCGTTCCCGGCGGTTGCTGCGGCAATGCCGGCTATCAGGCTCCCATGACCGTGCTTGTCGTCCGGTTGCCCTTCGCCTACGACACTCAAGCCTGGAACCAGATTGTCTTTGAGATCTGGATGCTCCAGGTCCACGCCGGTGTCGATGACGGCGATCAGAACGCCCGCTCCCCTCGAGAACTCCCACGCGGATTCGGCCCCGATTCGGCGAAGCCCCCAAAGCTGGTCGTAGAGCGTATCGTCGGTCCGGGCGGTTGCCGGGGCTGCGGCTGCCAGCACCCACGCGGCCGCAAGGGCAATGAGTCTTCTTGCGCGCATATGCTCGACCATAAACCACCCGCCCCCCGGGCGCCGGTGCGGAATAAGCTAGGAAGACACAAAACGCGGAGGCTCCATGGATCCAAGCCAGAGACAGTCAATTCTTGAACAGGCTCGCAAGAGCGTCCCTGAGGTGACCCCGCAAGAAGCCGAGGCCGAACTACAGGCTGGAAGCGTGGGCATCTTCCTCGACGTGCGCGAGGCGCACGAGCTGCGCAAGGGGTACATCCCGGGCGCGGTTCGCATCGTCCTCGACGAGGTTCCCGAGGCCGGGGACCCGAACTCCAACTTTGCCGATCCCCAGCTCACCGCCCATAAGGACGACCGCATCATTGTCTACTGCGCCAGCGGGGTGCGCTCCATGATCGGCGGCTACTTCCTCAAGCAGCTCGGCTACTCCAACGTCGCATCGCTGGCCGGGGGTATCCAGGGCTGGCAGAGGGCAGGCAACCCGACGGAGAGGTAACTCACCGTCGATGATGAGCCCATGGGTCGGCGAAGCGTTGCTCTGTCCGCCTGGCTCCATCCGGCGGTCATCGCCCCGGCGGTCCTGTCGCTTGCGGCCGGTTTCGCCCAGTTCGTCGCCACCGCGTCTCTGGCGGACGTCGCTAGCACATTCGGCGTATCGGGGGTCGGCTCCAGCCGTCCGGACCTGACCGGAACCGCGCTGGGCGTCGGCCTGGCAGTTATCCGCGCCGGCTCTCTCGCAGCGCTTCCTCTGACGAGCCGGGCCGATCGATCCGGCCGCCGCCGGCTGGCGCTTTTCTGCACGACACTCGGACTGGCGCTCACTGCAGCCGCCGCCCTGGCGCCCACCTTTTGGTGGTTCGTGTTGATCCTGGCCCTGGCCAGACCCCTGCTGACTGCCACCAACGCCATAGCCGTGGTGGTTGCCGCCGAGGTGACCAGGACCAAAGAGCGGTCGCGGGCGGTTTCCCTCGTGGGGGCGGCCTACGGGGTGGGCGCCGGGCTGACCGTCCTGTTGCGTAGTGCTGCCGGTGACCGGCTCAGCTTCCGCGGGCTGTTCGTGGTGGTCGCTCTTCCCATCCTCGCGGTTGCTCTCGTTTCCCGCCGTCTGGAAGAGCCGCAGGCCTTTCGCAGCCTGTCGGCCGAGACGAGGAGCGCCCACCGCCTGTTCGGCCCGGTCGCTGCAGAGTACCGGATGCATCTGATCATTCTCTGCGTGCTTACTGCGAGCGCGGCCTTCGTCAGTGGACCGATCACCACCTTCGTCTTCTACTTTGCCGAGACCTTCCGAGGCCTTAAGCCGTCGGTGATGGCATTTGCCGTTCTGGCCGCCGCCCCCATTGGCCTGGCCGGATTGGTGGCGGGTCGCTGGGCCGCCGACAACCTGGGGCGCCGGGTCAGCTGTGCCGTTTCTCAAGCGGTGATCGCGGCGGCCGCCGTCGTCACCTACAACGTCCCGGGAATGGGTGTCGTGATCGGTTACCTGGCGGCTATCTTCGCCGCCTCCGTATACACCCCCGGATCCGGCGCCATCTCAGCAGAGCTGTTTCCCACCTCCTACCGCAGCTCCGCCGCCGGCTGGATCACCGCCGCCGGCGTGGTAGGCGCGGTCCTCGGCCTGGGGCTGTTCGGGTTTCTCGCCGACAGCTTAGGGGACTACGGCGTGGCATCGATTTGCATAGCGGCGCCGGTGATGCTGCTGAGCTTGCTGTATCTCAGGCTTCCCGAGACGAGCGGAAAAGAGCTGCCGGGTGTGATGCCGGGGGTCGGGCAGGTGCCTCCGCTTCTGTAGTCGGGCCCGTGACCTCGAGGGGAATCGCTAGGAGCTGCTCAATCTGACCAGTGGTTGTATCGTGCTCCTCAACTGCTCCTTCTCGCCCAAGACGCTCGCACCCGAACCAAGCAGCGGCGAGGGTTTGTCTTCCCACTGCGCCTCCGGACCGAAGAGCATGTAGAAGTCCCAGTCGCTGGCTGCTTCCGCATTCTTGGCTAACCACTCCCCGGCAATGTTCTGTTCATCCCAGAGGTGCTCAACCCTCCGATCAGCCAGCCCGGCGGCGTTCCAGCGCCGGCGGGAGTCGAACGGGATCTTTTCGGTCCAAATAGCAATGACCTTCAAGGGCGAGCCGACCGAACGCTCAAGAATCTCCTGCCTGGCATTCGGATCAGGTGGGCGACAGGACAACAAGGAGCCGGGGCGTTCCTTTGCTCTCATTGAACTTGGCTCTAAGTTGGTCGAGGCCTTGCAGATCGCTCATGGGACGCCGGAGGGGGCTGGACAGGACCAACCAGTCTTAGTCCTCCATAGAGTACCGCCGCCACAACGGCTACCGTCAGCCAAATACGCTGTTTGCTCATCGTGGGGATGCGCACCCGGCCGATGCCCGCGCCCATGTTCGAAGTGGATCAATCTGTCCTCTGGCGAGCCACGATGATCCGGTGCTCCGCTTTTGTCGAGGCTCTTCGTTTGGTCGATTCTTACTCAAGGGCAGAGATCGCCTTCTCAAGATCGGACAGCGAGGGGGCTCCCTCGAGTCCGCGGTTGGTTGGATACAACCTGCAGGCAAGGCCCGCCGCTCCCGGGTGCTTCGGGAACAGATCCGCACCATCGACCAGAAGCGTTGGAGAGCCGCGAAAGCCAAGCTCTTCCGCCTGGGTCAGAGACTCGACCCTTCGGGGTCGGATCTGCAGATCCCGCCCGAGCCGCTCAGCCGCCAGCTGCAGCCTCGACTCCGCTAACTGCTGATGAGGGCACCCTTCGACGTACAGAACAACGACTTCCATAAAAGCAGGTTAAAGCCTCCACCCGACTAGAAGGTCAAGTGGTAGATTCGCAGCATGCGTATTGGGGAGGTGGCGGCGGCCACGGGGGTGCCGGTCAAGACCCTGCGGTACTGGGAGCAGGTCGGCGTGCTGCACCCTCCGCCCCGCGAAGGGTCCGGCTACCGCAACTACCCGACAAAGGTTATCGACCAGGTCCAATTCATCCTGTCTGCGCAAGCGGTCGGACTTTCTCTGCAGGTGATCAGTGGAATTATTCGCCTTCGATCCAAAGGCGTTACACCATGTGCACACGTCGAAGGCTTGCTCCGGCAGCGGCTGGAGGAGATCGATCGACGAATGGAGTCCTTGCACGAAGCCCGCAGTGAGGTGCAGCGGCTGCTGGAACGAGCCCAAGAGCTGGATCCGCAGGAATGCGACGACAGGTCCGTGTGCCACCTGATCGCTCAGGTTTGAGACCCTGCCTTCACTTCTGGGAGTCAGATGACTGCGGACCCTACCGGAAGGTAGTCGGACCCCACGAACTCGTCATCCTCGAACGCCAGGGTGGTGATCGAGGCGCGCGAGCAGGGGACCTTGGCCCGCCACGGCGGCTTGGGGTTCTTCTCGAACATCAGGCGTGCTACCAGCACTGGCGTCTCGTGGGACACCGCTACCACCTCGCCGCCGGCATGGTCCTGGCGCATACGGGTGACTGCCTGTGCCATCCGGGCCCTGATGCTGACGTAGGGCTCGCCCCATGAGGGCCGCATGGGGTTGATGAAGTACCTGACGTTGGCGGGGTTGCGAAACAGGCGGCGGTCGCCCGGAAGGCCCTGCAGCTTGGCTTCGGACTCGATGATGTCCTCGTCAATCTCGACCTGGAGCCCATGGGAACTTGCGATGGCCGTCGAGGTCTGGATCGCCCGGGTCAACGGGCTGGAGTACACGGCGACCAGCGGCTTGGCGGCGAAGTGGTCGGCCAGAGCCTGGACCTGGCGAAGGCCGCGCTCCGAGAGGACCCATCCCTCAAGCCTGCCGTACCAGATGTTGTTCGGGTTCTCGACCTCGGCGTGGCGAACCAGATGGATCAGTGTCTTGGTCAACGTGGTCCAGGCTTGAGGCTTGTCCGAAGCAGGGTCACATCAATATAAAGGCCGGCCGGGTAGCCTGTTCGTAGATGGACTGGGAAGGGCTCACCTGCGTGATCACCGGCGCCTCCAGCGGCATCGGCCGCGCGGCCGCTCAGGCATTCGCCAAGCGGGGGGCCACCGTGATCGGCGTGGCCAGGCGGGAGGACAAGCTGGCCTCCCTGATGGAGGAGTTGGAGGGCGACTCCCACTCCTACGTCGTCTGTGATGTCTCGGACATCCAGCAGGTTCGGTCGATGGCCAGAACCGTTGCTCTCAGGACCCCCAAGGTAGACATCCTGGTCAACAACGCCGGCATCCCGGGTCCTGGTCCCATCACCGAGTGCAGCCCCGAGGAGGTCGAGCAGCTTTTCAAGGTCAACCTCCTGGCACCGATCTGGTGCATCCAGGCCATCTTCCCGTCAATAGCTCAGGCTCCCCGAGAGAGCCGGACCCCGGTCATCGTGAACGTGGCATCCATGGCCGGGCGGATCCCGGTGCCGAGCTCCTCGGCCTACACCGCCTCAAAGTTCGCCCTGGTGGGTTTTACCGAGTCCTTTTGGGCAGAGATGCACGACAAGGGCGTCCGGGTGATGACTGTGAACCCGGCTTTCGTCCACACTGAGGGGTTTCCCATGGACGAGCTGCTTCGCAACCCGCTGCTTCGCTGGACGGTCATGGAGCCCTCCCGGGTGGCCGAGGCCATCTGCCGGGGTATCGAGTTGGGACGTACCGAGGTGCGGGTGCAGGGCTGGTGGCATGCCGGCTACTACCTCACCCTCCTGCTGGGCCCCTTCCGCCGGCGCGTGTCGCACGCCGTGTGGAGATCGGTGGGCAAACGGGTGCGGGTCTAGGGAGCTTCCTCGTCGTTCAAGGCCAGGAACGATCGTGCCTCATCCGGGCCGGTCGCATAGCGGCGGAACAGGTATTCCCGATGGCTCATCGGGTCCAGATCCGGCTCATAGTCGATCGGCCGAAGGTTCAGCGACCAGCCCTCATCGGTCACCTCCACCATGTTGTATCCGAACGGCCAGTCGCAGGCAGTGGCCAGCTCGAAGACCGGCACATCCTCCAGATAGTTCAGGTGGCAGCGGTGCGAGTGGCCCACAAAGATTGCCTTGGCCTGGACCCTTACTGCCAGCTCCGCCAGATGCGCCGTGCCGGCCTGGTCCAGCCCGAAGACCAGCGGGGGCACGCCCAGGAACGGGTAGGGCGGGTGGTGCAGGACGATGAAGGTCGGCCCAGCCGGCTCAAAAGTTCGCAGCCACTCAATGGTCTCCTCCGAGAAGGTTCCGCCGGGCACGGTCAGCGGGGGCACGTCCTTGAACTGGCCCGTCGTCATGTCGAAGGGAGGAAAGGGGTTGCGCCGGGGATCGGCAGAGTCGATCACGATTACCCGGACCCCGTTCTCGGTGTGCTCGGTATACGGCTTGATGCCGAAGGCGGCAGTAAAGCGCTCCATTCCGAGCGACCGATCCTCGCCTCCCCACATGTCGTGGTTGCCCAGGGTGACCAGAACCGGCACCTCCGATTGGTCGAAGATCTTGCGGGCCGTGTGGAAATGCTCCACTTTACCGTCCTTGGTCAGGTCCCCATTCGCCACCACGAAAGAGGCGCCGTCCTTCGCCATGTGGTCCAGCGCAGTCAGCAGCGACTCGTTGGTTTCAGTCTGGCCGACATGGGGATCGCCGAGTATGCCGAACCGGGCAAGAAGCTCTCCGGGAGCTTTGCTCTCCTCCGTCGCCGGCCAGGCGGCCGGCGGAGGGGGGAACAGCCGGCCCGACATCAGGGCCATGTTCACTTCGTCCAGCTCGGCTTGGCCCAACTCAACGAGCTTCTGGTGGTCCTCCTCAGTCAGGAATCGATCGGTGTGGGCATCGACGAACGCACCCAGGCGTTGCAGGACAATCATCCCCAGGGCGCCCATCTCCTCGTCCGTTCCGGCGACCTCCCGCAGGAAGTCGGCGTGACGGGTGGCATAGTTCGGAACTATGCGGACTCCCTCCTTGTGGCACGCCGACGCGAGGATCCGCGCTCGTGCCGCACTTTGGATCGCCGATTCCTGCTGGCCCCGGCTGGCCATGGCGGCGGAGCGCCCAGCCTCGGCAATCCAGCAGGAAAGGAGCAGGTCGGTGAACTGGCTCATTTCTCGACCGTATCAGCACGGGGTTGGATGCGCGCACCGGGGCTCGCCGTTTTTCCCGTTTCTGGCAGAATTGCGCCAGCAGATGCCCGAGACCAAGCCACCAACCGACTGGGACACTTACTTTCTGGATTTGGCGCGCCAGGCAGCCACCCGATCCAGCTGCACCCAGCACCGCCACGGCGCCGTAATCGTGTCCAACCGGCACGTGCGGTCGACAGGCTACAACGGCACTCCGTCAGGGCACGCCAACTGCGATGTCGGGGGGTGTCCCAGGGGCAGGACCGGCGACAAGGACAAGCCGTGCTTGGGCCTGCACGCTGAGGCCAACGCAATCCTGTACGCCGATCCGCATCAGCGTGATGGCGCCACCCTGTACATCACCGGCGCTCCGTGCCTGGAGTGCGCCAAGCTCATCGCCAACTCAGGGCTGCGTGAGGTGGTAGCACCCCGGCCTCAGGACGGCGAGGCCGACCTGGTCAAGGAGTTCCTGCTGGACTGCAAGGTGAGGGTGCGCTTCATCAAGCCGGCCTGAGCCTCCAGGCTCGTAGCCGTCGTCCGTCGCAGCAGGTTGAGCCGCCAGGACGCCCTTATTGCTGCACGACTTCGGGGTTCGCGCCGCCCGGGGCGGGACCGGTTTGGGCGGAGTGCGTGGTTGCGCACCGGTACTGCTGGGGGAACCAGTCGGAAGCTCCCGAGCCGCTTCTGGCTCGAACGCGAAAGCAAGACTCGGTGCCGGGTGACAGTCCGCTCCAGATGTAGCTCTTTGCGTCGGCCTCGGTGGTGTGCACGTCCAACCCGGTTTGACCCCTCCGTTCGATCACGAAACCTGTCTCGTCCGACGAGTTGTCCGTCCACGTCAGCGAGACTGTGGTGTCGTTGACTGCAGTGACAAGCAGGTCCGACGGAGCCGTCGGAGCGGACCCCGCAGATGTTGCACCCTGCGTCGAGGTCCCGTCGGCACCGGGCGATGCGTTGGCCGATGAACCCGTGGCAGGCTGGCCCGGTGACCCTGGGGCCCCCGGCGACCCGCCCTTAGGGGCATCGCTGGAACCGGCACTCCCGCTCCTTGCCGGGGTGGTCTCTCCGGCTTCGGTGGATTCGGTTCTTCCGCCCCCTTCCCCTTCCGACGTGGAACTTTCGCCACTGGATTCACCGGACGTTCTTCCCGGCTCACTCGACGCCTGGGAGCCTGAAGTCTTCTCCGGATCCTCGATGGAAAAGAGGATCGCCAGCGGCCCCCGAGGCTTGATGCCGGCCAGGCTGGAGATGGGCACCACCTGAGGCAGCAACAGGAGTACCGCAAGGACTGCGGTGACAAAGCCGAGGGTGTTGACTCTCCCTTTCAGAGGGAGCGCCATGGGGGGCAGATGAGGCAGCCGGCGGAGAGCCGGTACGGCAATCCGGCCCCTTCGAGAGGCTGCTGCCGTTCCGGGCTGGTTGACCAGGCGCTCCTCGGCGTCTTCCAGCTCATCGAGAGCCATCTGTCTCACCTTTGCAGCCCGCCTGCTCACCCGAGCCCAAAACGGTCCGGGAAACACCGGTACCACCTCAGCCTCGCCCTCCATCGTCAGCAGCAGGTGCCCGGCGCGCTCCAGCTCGTCGCGCGTGATGGTACGGACCTGGTCCACGCGCTGATGGACGGTCATCCAGAATTCTTCCTCGAACTGGGGTCCGAGCGGCTGATCGCTCAACGGAGCCCCTCCCGGCCATCCGCCAAGTCTTCACGCAGGGCACGAAACGCTCTTTTCAGGTGAGTCTTAACAGACGCAACTTCGACGCCCATGCGCCGGGCCGCACTGCTACGGTCCATTCCTTCCAGGTAGCAGTAGGTGATTGCCTCCCGCTGCCGCTTGGGAAGGGTCTTGACGGCCTCCTCGATGACAAGGCGGGACAGAAGCCGGTCCGGGTCATGCCCATCTCGCTCCGGTCGCTGATCCGTCCACCACTGCAGGCGCCGGCGCTGACGATTGAGTCCGCGCAGTTTGTTCTTCGCCAGGTTCTTGGCCACCGTCGTCACATAGCTCTCGTTGTTGCTGGGAGGCTCGAAGCGCGCTAGAAGGGTGATCATCGTCTCGCTTGCCACGTCCATCGCCTCCGAATGGTCTTTGAGAATCTGAGTAGCAATTCCGTACGCAATTCGAGCGAGCGCCTCATGCTCCGGCCTGGCCAGCGCTTGGGACATCTTCTGCGGCTGGTCCCTGTGCGGCGCGGAAGGAACTCCTTCAATCGCGCTTGGACCTGCGGGCTTGCCCATCAGTAGATCGAACACCATAAATGGCGGCGAAGGGGGACATTCCTAGGAATAAACATAACTACCCATGAACCAGCTGATTTGCATGGAAAACTTTAGGGCGTGTACCCCGCGAGATGCTTCGGTGGTGTTTGTACATCACAACGAAGAATGAAGCATTTTCCCAGCGTGCGGAAGGCCAAGGCAATGACCTGGATTCAAGCAGTGCTCGCAGCGGTACCGGCAACATTCTTGGTCTGGACCTTGATCCGTGACTTCTCGGCCGGCCTGGGCGAGGACAGGCTCTGGAGTGATCCCGAGCAGGAAGAGCACTTTGCCTTTACGACCCGGCCCGAGTGGGAAACCCTCTCGTGCAATTTTTACGACTTCCGGCCGCCTCGCCGGCCGGCCGGCGGGCTGACTCGGCTTCCCCTCGACCGCGAGGCCTGAGCAAAGCGTCCCTCCTCCGAGCGGCACTTGGCCGCTCGGAGGAGGATGACAAAACCCACTTTACGCTTAGTCCTTAACCTCTTCGGTCACCCACTTCGGTACTTGCCGTTTCGGCTCGTCTCCCAAGTCGAGCGACATCTGCTCGACTTGGGGTGCCGGTTTCAGCTCGGCAGAGCCGACCGGCTTTGAGCGGCGGTGGCTTGGGCCCCTTCTCGCTCCGTGCTGATCCCGTAGCGCATAGACCGCCTTTTGGATGGGCTCCGCTACCGATTTCGGCGCATTGCTCCCGCGGTACATCTTCCGGTAGGGCGGCACAAGCTCCGGGTACTCCCTCTCCAGCCACGGAAGAAACTCCTCTTTCACGCCCGGCCGCAGGTGCAACACCAGTGGGGTAATGTGAGTTGCCCCGGCTTCCGCCGCGGCTCTGACAGTGGCCGTGAGCTGTTCGGGCGAATCTGAGATGCCGGGAAGGACCGGCGCCATGAGGATGCCGCAGGGCACCCCCGCTCTGTTCAGCTTGCTCAGAACCTCCAGCCGCTTGAGTGGGTGAGGAGTGCCCGGTTCGGTCTTGCGCCACACCTCCTCGTCGACGGTACCCACCGAGAAGGAGGTGGAGACATCAGTGACAGCCGCCCCTTCGACCAGAAGATCAAGGTCCCGCTGAATCAGCGTTGACTTGGTGAGGATCGAGTAAGGGTTCCGGTTGGCGTTCAGCTCGGAGAGGATTCCCTGCATCAGCCGGTAGCGGCCCTCGGCCCGTTGGTAGTTGTCGGTGTTGGTCCCCATGGCGATGTGCTCGCCGGGCCACGAAGGCTTGCGGAGCTCCCTCCTAAGGAGCTCAACGGCGTTGACCTTCACGATGATCTTTGTCTCGAAGTCGATGCCCGCGTTCAGGTCGAGATAGGTATGCGTTGGGCGAGCAAAGCAATAGGAGCACGCATGGGAGCATCCACGGTACGGGTTGATCGTCCAGCTGAAGCCCATGTTGTTCGGCTTGACGTGGTTGATGGTGCTCTTTGCCTGCACCTCGTAAAAAGTCATGCCCTTGAACTCGGGCGTGTTGACCCGGCGCACAATCGCTTCCTGCCCAAAGAGGGGCAGCCTGGCCGTCTCGCCTTGGGGTGGCTCTAAGAGCTGGTTATCCCATCGCATTCGACCAGGATAGAACATGTGTTCGGTCCCAAACAAGCCAGATGCCGGCCTGCTTTGATCTTCAGCCAAGAGGGGTACCCTTGAGTAGCAATGCCTTTCATCCTTGCTCTGCTCTTCATCGTCATTCCGATCCTCGAGATCGCGGTGCTTATCCAGGTCGGCGAGGTCATCGGCGTCGGTCCTACCATCCTTTTGCTCATCGCGATGAGCATCGCCGGCGGAATCCTTGCCAAGCGCGAGGGCATGGCGGTGTGGAGGCGCTTCCGGACCGTGCTGGCCAGGGGCGAGGTCCCGTCCAAAGAAATCGTCGACGGCGTTCTGGTTCTCTTCGGTGCCGCTCTGCTGCTCACCCCGGGCTTCTTGACCGACATCCTGGGCCTGGTGCTGCTGGTTCCGGTCACCCGTGCGGCGGTGCGGCGGTCCATGATGAAGGGCGGCAGCTGGCTGGTGGCCAAGAGGTTCCCCATCCTCATTCCACTGGGGGTGGTGCGAAGCCGCAGCCGCAAAGTGAAGGCAAGGACGGTCCACATAGACCCGGAGCAGCCGGGCGGCGGCGAGTGGCAGGACGCTGGGGATTCGGATCGGATAACCGGCCGCTGACCAGCGGTTCCGCGCAGATGGCGCCGAACCATCGGATACTAGACGGGTGAACCAGCCCGAGGACATCTTCGTCAGCCCCCATACGCTTCAGCGTTTGCAAGAGGAGCTGCGGGAGCTGACCGGACCCGGCCGCGAGGAGATGTCTGTACGCCTGCTCCGAGCCAGGGAGCTCGGCGACCTCAAGGAGAACGCCGAGTACCATGCCGCCAAGGACGCCCAGGGCATGATGGAGGCACGTATCCGGCAGCTCGAGCACACTATCGACAGGGCCGTGGTTCGTGAGGTCTCTACCAATGCCGATGAGGTGGGGCCCGGACTGATAGTGACCGTCAAGGACAAATACGGCACCGAGGAGTACCTGATTGCCGATTCCATGGAGGAGAAGGTTGACGGCGCAAGCACGGTGACCCCCAGCTCGCCGATGGGCAAAGCCCTTGCCGGCAAGAAGATCGGCGAAACAGTCACCGTCGAAGCCCCGAGGGGGACCTTCTCGGTCGAGGTAGTGGGGCTCAGGCCCCTTTAGTGAGCGTCCTGCGCAAGGCGCTCAAGGTTGCCGGCTTCACGCTCCTTGGGATCATTGTCCTGTTGGTCGGTGAGGGCATCTACGCGGTGACGCGTGACTATCCTCTTCATGGTCCCGAGCAGCCGGTCCAGGGTGAGTTCGGGGACCCGGCCCTTCCCCGGCTGAAGTTTGTCGTGCTTGGCGACAGCACCTCGGTGGGCGTGGGAACCACTCCTGAAAAGTCGTACCCCTGGCTGCTCGCGACGTGGCTGAGCGACGAGTACCACGTGGAGCTGGACGTGGTCGGTGTCGGCGGAGCCACGACGGCCGACCTGGCCGACAAGCAGGTCGACAAAGCCCTGAGGCTGGAGCCGGACCTGGTTCTGGTGGAGATCGGCGCCAACGATACAACCCACGGGACGCCGCTGCGGACGGTAGAGACCAAGATTGCGAAGGCTCTGGACCGGCTGCAGGCCAGCGGGGCGAAGCTGGTTGTTGCCGGCCCTCCCAACATGGGCACTTCACCGGTTATGCCGCAGCCGCTCCGTATGGTCTCCGGCTGGCGAGGCGCGGCGGTCGGACGCAGGATAGAGGAGCAGGTCGTCAAGCGGAACATCCCGTATATCGACCTGGCGGGCGGTACCCGGAAGGGCTTCACCGAGAAGCCGGAGAAGTACTACAGCACGGACTGGTTCCACCCGGGAGCGGGCGGATACAGGCTGTGGGCAGAGGTGATGTATCCCGCCGTCCGCAAGGCGGCGGAGAGCCTGGCTTAATCCGGCTTCATCACTAGATGGTCGTGCTCCAGGGTAGTGTCAAGGAGGCCCTGGCCCACGTCGTCCGCTACGAAAAGGATCATCCCCTCGTGCAGAACAACCTGATCACCGTCCTCCGGGACATCCGTAAAGCCGGTTTGAATTTCACCCTTTCGCCGGAAGATGCGGATTTTCACCGCCGGGTTGAACCGGACCGCCGCATCGTAAGCGCGTTCCAGTACCCCGGTTGCCGCGTCGCTGATCTCCATCGCTCGACCTCCTTTGGACCATTATCGACCCGGCCGGCATGAAAACGGTCGGCATCACCGGCCCCGCCGGATCGGGCAAGAGCACCCTTTGGCGGGCGATCTCCGGGCAGAAGCCTGTCGGCGACGTGGCGACTGTCGCCGTGCCGGATCCCCGGCTGGACAAGCTGTCGGAGCTGCATGCCTCCAAGAGCACGGTTCACGCCCAGGTTGAGGTGGTCGACGTCCACGCAACCGCTCGCACCGCGGCGGCGGCGAGTGCTCGTCTGAGGAACATGGATGCTCTGCTGGAGGTCATCCCGGGCTTCGGCGGCCAGGACGGGGCGGCCGGTCTAGGAGCCATTAAGGACGAGCTGTTGCTGGCCGACATGGGGCCTTTCGAGAACCGGCTGGCAAAGGCAAAACGTGATCCGTCGGCCAAGAAAGAGCTGCCGGTGCTGCAGACGGCACTCGACCATCTGAACGAAGGAAAATTTCTCAGCACCAGGTCGTGGGAAAAGGAGGAGCTGGCCTTCTTCTCGGCACTGGCGCCGGTCACGCTTAAGCCGATCATCCTCGTTTACAACGTCGACGAGGATGCGCTGGACCGCACCATCGAGACGGCCGGGCTTACGACCATCTCAGTCTCGGCGCTGCTCGAGGCCGAGGTCGCCGGGCTAAGCAATGAGGAGGCCAGGGACCTGCTGAGCGCCTACGGCGTGGATGAGCCGGTGATGGGCCGGGTGATCCAGGAGGTCTATCGGTCCCTGGACCTGATCACCTTCTTCACCACGGGGGAAGACGAGTCGAGAGCGTGGGAGGTCAGGCGGGGAGCCACCGCTCCGGAGGCGGCGGGGGTCATCCACACCGACATTCAGCGGGGATTCATTCGGGCCGAGGTGATCTCGTACGACGAGCTGGTGGCCGCCGGACACTGGGACAAGGCCAAGGCGGCGGCCAAGATACGGGTCGAGGGTAAGGATTACGTGTTCAAAGAGGCAGATTGCACGCACTTCCGTTTCAACGTCTAGCGGTGGGTGAGGCTCTGATCGGCTCGGCGACGACAAATCCGGCCAAGGCGCTCTTTCGACCTTTTTAGGTCCAACCTGTCGGAGACTGGGCGGCCCGGACGACGATGGTGGTGTGAGCGAGGAGCCGTCAGTTATGGGTGATCCCGGGGCAACCCTGGTCGCGCTCTACGACGAGGCTCTCCCGCACGTCTACGGCTACTTGCTGGCGCGTTGCGGCCGAACGGCCCTCGCCGAAGACCTCACCGCAGAGACGTTCCTCGCCGCCGTGGACGCCGTCTTCCGAGAAGATCCGCCCACCCTGAGCGTCCCCTGGGTCATCGGCGTCGCCCGCCACAAGCTCGTCGACCACTGGCGACGGCAGGCCCGGGACGAGCGCAGCCTGCGCGCCTTGGTCGACGACTCGGCGCCGGAGAAGGACCCGTGGGACGTTCAGCTCGACGTGGTGCGGGCCCGGGAGACGCTCGAGCGCCTGGGGAGCCATCACCGAGCCGCCCTGGCCCTGCGCTACCTCGACGACCTCCCGGTCCCGGTGGTCGCGGCGGTGCTTGAGCGGACCGTGCACGCCACCGAGGCCCTGCTGGTGCGGGCCCGCATCGCCTTCCGGCGCGCCTACGGGGAGGTGCCGTCCGATGGCTGATCCCTTCAAGGCACTGCACACCCCCATTGTGCCGACCGATCCCGATCCAGCCTTCGCCGGCCGTCTCCGAGATCGCATCGAGCTGGCCTTCAAGGCGAGAGGAGAGAACCTGCCGACCCGAAGGGGCCCATCCAAGAGCGCAACCGCTCCTACGCCGGTCACCGGCGTCGTCCCGTACCTGGCGGTCGCCGATGCTCCCCGCGCCCTCGCCTGGTATGTCGAGGCGTTGGGCGCCCGGCCGCGGGGCGAGCCGATCGTCATGCCCGACGGCCGAGTCGGCCATGCCGAGCTGGAGGTCGCCGGTCAGGTGCTGATGCTCGCCGACGAGCATCCCGAGATCGGCGTCGTCGCCCCGGCGCCGGGACGGGGCGCCACCGTGACGCTCCACCTCACCGTCGACGACATCGACGCCGTCACCACCCGGGCGGTAGACGCCGGGGCCGCCCTCGAGCGGCCGGCGGCCGACCACCCCTACGGGCGCAACGCCGTTATCCGCGATCCGTTCGGGCACCGCTGGCTTGTGGCGTCGGCGGCAGCGCCGGCGCCACCGCCGGGCGGCAGACGGGCCGAGCTGCGACCGGGGGACCTCGCGTACGTCTCGCTGTGGGTTCCCGACGTCGAGCGGGCCGCCGCCTTCTTCGGCGCCGTGCTCGGGTGGACCTACGTCCCCGGCAGCGGTCCCCAGGGTCGCCTGGTCGAGGGCCTCACCCCCCGCCACGCCCTCTGGGGGGGCCAGCAGCGCAACACCCTGTTCATGTGCTTCGCGGTAGACGACATCGATGCCGCCGTGGCGCGGGTGCGGGCGGCGGGGGGCCGGGGGGAGGCGCCGAGGGAGGAGCCGTACGGGCTCGTCGCCGACTGCATCGACGACCAGGGACTGCCCTTTGCCATCTTGCAGTCGCCGGCGGGGCCCGACGCCGAGAGTGAGTTGCAGGCTGCCGATCGCCCCGGTGATCTCGCCTACGTCGTCATGGAGGTGGTCGATTCGGCTCGGAGCCGTGCCTTCTACGGCTCGGTATTGGGATGGCGGTTCAGCCCCGGGCGGACCTCAGGGGGCTGGAATGTGGAGGACGTGGTGCCCATGGTGGGCATCGCCGGCGGCCAGGACCGGGCGACTATCGTGCCCATGTACCGGGTGGGCGACATCGCGCTCGCAGTCGAGCGGGTGCGGGCCGCAGGCGGCACCGCCACCGACCCCGAGCGTCACCCCTACGGCATGTCCTCGTTGTGCGCGGACGACCAGGCCACGCGTTTTTACCTGGGGGAGCTGTGACCGGCTTACGCGTGCAGCCCGGATGATGGAGCTGGAGGAGGCCAGGCGGTTCGCCCTGTCGCTGCCGGAGGCAACCGAGGAGCCCCACTTCGAAAAGGCGTCGTTCCGGGTCCGGGGCAAGATCTTCGCCACCGCGCCGCCCGGCGGGGAATACCTCCACGTGCTCGTCGACGAGGAGGAGGCTCGCGCCGCGGTGGCCGAGGACAGCACAGCCTTCGAAGACCTCTTGTGGGGAGGACGGCTTAAAGGCGTGCGGGTCAGCCTGGCCGCTGCTTCATCCGAGCGGGTAGCCGAGTTGCTCGAGGAGTCCTGGCGGCGCAGGGCGCCAAAGCGGTTGGTGGCCGCCTTCGACGCCGCTCGCGCCGGACAAGCACCGACCTAGAGCCGGTCGATCTTGGCCGCCATGATGAAGTCGTTGTCGGTCAGCCCGTTAGCGGCATGGGTGGTGAGAGTCACCTGCAACCTTCCCCAGCCGATTTCAAAATCCGGATGGTGGCCTTCCTCCTCGGCCAGCAGCGCCACCTTGGTGGCCAATCCGAAGGCGTCCCTGAAGTTCTTGAGCTTGAATTGCCGCACGAGCTTGTCGGGGTGAAGGGCCCAATCCGGGCCCAGCTGCGCGTGAAGCTCAGCGGCGCTCTCCGGATCAAGCGGGGGCGTCCCGGCGTGGCAGGCTTCGCACTTTCTGGCAGCAAGATCGCTCACGCTTAACCCCTCTTAGTTGATTCGCTAGCGGTTTGCCACGTCCGGGAAAACTCCGAACCGTTGCTCCATACTAGCCACCCCCCGGAAGTTCTCCACGACCTCCCGCGGGGAATTGCAGCCAAGGAAAACTCATTTCTTATCCCGGAGGTCCAATCGTGAAGACGGCGTCGCATGGCTGTGCCCATTTTTCTTGTGCTCGTGCTCGGGCACTTGCACACCGGACGATTCCAATCCCAACGCCACTCCGTCGAGCGAGATCGCGTGAGAGTTCCGGCCAAAGCGTGGGGAAGTACCGGCTCACCCTGGTCCTGGGCGATAGCTCCGAGATGCGGCTCGGCAGAACGTCGGACGTCGTCGAGGTGGACGTGACGGGCCCGTCGATCGATGCGACCGCCCCCGGGGACGCCCCTCTGGCGACCGGCTTCACACTTACGACTGCTGTAACCGTACAGATCGGTTCCGAGGACGAGGCCCGGCGCCGGCGGCAGGCGCTTTCGACCTGATCGTCGATCCGACGAGGACCCTGAGCCCAACGGCCGGCCCGATAGCGACCGATGCGTCGCACATCCACACGTTGGGCACGACCCCCGGAGTAACCGGGTTGCAAGAGGGGCAGCACACCGTTTGGGTGGTGCTGACCGACGGTAATCACGTTCCCGTCAGTCCGCTGGTCGGCGACAAGGTGGTTGTCACCATCCTGTAGCGAGCCAAAGCACCGAATCGGACATTTTGTTTCGCGCTCCGGCTGAATTAACGCCGGCCTGTCATACCCCCTCGCTAGCATGGGGTCATGACCGTAGATCAGATGTGGGTCGAGTCCTGGAGCCCCGAGTACGGCTCTTCATCGGAGGTCGATGACGGCCTGGCGCCCTCGGAAGAGGAGGTGGATCTGTACGTGGAGACCGCCGATTGGCGGGCCCTCTCGCCCGAGCCCTCTTCCTCACCGCTGGTCGCCTTCATCGACGGGGTGGACAGGGTGGATGCCCGGGCCTTCGTCGGTCACAGCATGAGTACGGCGCCCGGTCTTTTCGGCTCGGTGGCGGCGGGCGCCGTTGTCGTGGACGGCCGGGCGAGGTTCGAGGCCTGTGAGGTCCAGCGTTGGAGTGTCTTCGGGGACGGAGTCGCTCCCCGGGTCCGGCCGTTCAGTGCGGCCATCACCTATCGCGGCAGGTCCATACCGGGGACCCGGCCGGAGGAGCTCAGGTACGAGCTGCAGAAGGCCCGTAGCGACCTGGAGGAGGACCTGGCACGCCGGTTGGCACGGGGCGGCATGCTGGTGATCGCCGACGGTCCCTTGCGGGTCCGGGAGCCGGTCAATCTGGTCGGCTACATAAAGAGCCACCAAAAGACCTACCTGAGTCCCGGCCATGCGCCGGTCGCACTGGGACTGACGCCCGGCGAACGCACGCCGATTTTCAGCTTCGGCAGGATCCGACCTCGGTACTCGTGGTACACCCGCATCGCGCCTGCCCCGCACCAGCACCCGTGGGCGGCAATCGCCCGTTGCGAGGTCAGCACCACCGTCGAACTCCGGCGGGCCATCGGTCTGGCGGACGTGGTTACCCATCACCTGCCTCGCTTTGCCTCCAGGGGATTCTGGGATACCCGCGCTCCGCAGAACCTGGTCCCCATCGCCTCGCTGGAGCGCAAGCTCTGGAGTCTGCTCGGCAACCGGGAGCTGGTCATGCGGCGAATCCGATCCGGTGTGATGGCGGGAGGTCGGGCGGATGGCTGAGGAGCAGGTCGGTCTGGTGCTGGGAGTAGTGGAGCCGGCCACCTCCACCCAGTTCCGGGTGGTCATCGATGAGGACAACTACCTCCAGCTCGACGACCTGGTGGAGGCCCGCACCCAGGTTCCGAAAGTCGGCGAAGTTCATCTTTACGGGCTGGTCACCGAGGTGGCCGCCCGCTATGAGGGGGCGCGGTTTGAGTCGGACATGTTCCTGATTGCCGAGGAGGGTTCACTGCCCGCCGAGCTGGCGCGGTCTGCGTCGGTCCAGACCATCCGAGTGGATCCTGAGATCTGGGTTGCTCCCGACCCGGGTGAGCCGGTCTACCGGGTCCGGGGGCACTCCCGCGACAAGGCTCTCTACGCCGACCAGATGGGACGCCGTCTGCCCATCGGATTCGCCCGGGATGGGGATCCCATCTGGGTCGACCTTGACTTCTTCGACGGTCGTAAGGGAGGTCACATCTCGATATCCGGGGTCTCGGGGGTGGCCACCAAGACGTCCTTCGCCCTCGCCTTTCTGCGCTCACTGACTGCCCACCCCGATGTTCTGGGTCCGGCTGCCTCCAACGTCCGGGTCCTGGTGTTCAACGTGAAGCAGGAGGACCTGCTGTGGCTCGACAAGCCCAACCGCGGGCTGACCGACGAGGCCCGCCTGCAGTGGACGCGGATGGGAATCCCCTCGGAGCCGTTTCCCTCGGTTTCCTTCTGGGCGCCGCCGCGCGGGGCGGTCGGCATGGTTCCGGACACCGACTCCAGGACCGAGGGCGTCTCCCCCTTCTCCTGGACGCCGCGGGAGTTCATCGAGATGGGGCTGCTGCGGTTCCTGTTCACCGAGACCGGGGACTTCCGCCAGCAGCTGACCTTTGTGGAGGAGCGGGTTCGTTCTCAGCTGGCCCGCCTGGCCCAGCCGGTGGAAGGTCGGGACGGTGTGGTTCGCATAGGGACCCGCCTGGTGGCGTCGCTGGCAGACCTCGTTGATGTCATCGAGCAACATCTCGATCCCCCGGAAGGTGAGCCGGACCAGTCGTGGACCGGCCGGGTGCAGGGCGGCACCGCGCAGGCGTTCATGCGCCGGCTGCGGGCGGCGGAGCACCGTATCGGGCGGCTAATCAGAGCGGACGGCAATCGGGTTGACCGCACGGCGGAAGCAGTAACGGTCGTAGACCTTCACAAGCTGCACGACTTCGCACAGAGGTTTGTCGTCGGAGCGCTGCTCGACGAGGTCTTCGCCGGTAAGGAGAAGACGGGGCAGCGCCTCCCCCTGCAAGTGATCCTGCTGGACGAGCTGAACAAGTACGCCCCGCGTGAGGGCCACTCACCCATCAAGGAAACCCTGATCGACATCGCACAGAGGGGCCGATCTCTGGGGATCATCCTCATCGGCGCCCAGCAGACGGCATCCCGGGTCGCGCCCGAGGTGGTCGAGAACGCCTCCATCCGGGTCAGCGGCCGGCTTGATGCCGCGGAGGCGGAGCGGGCGGAGTACGGCTGGATGCTACCCTCCACCCGGATGCGGGCCCGCCTGTTCAAACCGGGCACCATGGTGGTCTTTCAGCCGGGTATCCCGGCGCCCCTGGTATTCACCTTCCCCTACCCGCCATGGGCCACGCGCCCCGAGGAGGCGGTGGAGGAAGATCCGTTTGAGGGGTTGTCATGAGATTCCTTCACACCGCCGACTGGCATGTGGGCCGCAAGCTCGGACGGATCTCCCGCGCCTCGGAATACGAGGCCGTGCTCGACGAGCTGGTTCAGGTGGCGAAGGACGAGAAGGTGGATGCAGTCCTGGTAGCGGGGGACCTATGGGATAGAGCTCTTCCGCCACTGGACAGCATGCAGCTGGTGGTCGAGACCTTGATACGTTTTGCCGACGCCGCCGGGCGGGTTGTCGCAATTCCCGGCAACCACGATTCACCGGCTTTGTTCTCCGTGCTCGCCGGTCTGCTGGCGCCGAGGGGGGTGCTGCTGGCGCCGAAGATTGCTCGGCCGGACGGCGGCGGAGTCCTGAAGATTCCGTCACGGGACGGAACCGAAACCGCCAGCGTCGCAGTGTTTCCGTTTCTCCACGAGGCCATCGTGATCAGCGACGTGCTGAAGGACTCCGGGGACTGGTTCGCCAACCTCGATCCGGGGACCGTGATGGGAGCCGACCGCTATGCGGATAGGGTGCGGCGGCTCAGCACCGCTTTGTGCTCGGGATTCGACGACGGAGGAGTCGGTGTGCTGATGGCCCATTACTTCGTAGACGGTGCCGAGATTGGCGGCGGCGAGCGCAAGATCCATTTGAGCGAGCAGTACGCGGCCACGGCCCAGTCCATTCCTCCGGGAGCTGGATACGTCGCGCTGGGCCATATTCACCGCCCGCAGGAGGTCGTAGGAGCCGCGGTCGCCACCCGGTACAGCGGCAGCCCCCTTCAGCTCGATTTCTCCGAGCGAACCCACGAGAAACAGGCGGTCATCGTGGACATCAAGCCTGGGTTGCCGGCCAGGATCAAGACTATTCCGCTCTCCTCAGGCCGCAGGCTGATCCGGGTGCATGACGAGCTGGAGGCGCTGCAGGGCCGGGTAGCCGAGTTCGGCGATGCCTATCTGGACGTCCGGGTGAAGACCTCGGGGCCCGTGTTCGGACTGGCCGACCAGGTGCGCAAGTTTCTGCCGAATGCGGTGATGGTCCAGGCAGTGTACGAACGGCTGGCTGGTTCGGAGGAGGCGAGGGCAAAGCCGATGGACGGCGGGATCACCGAGCTGTATGCCGGTTACCACCTCCACCAGCACGGGGTAGAGGCGTCCGTCGAGCTGCTGGACGAGCTTAGAACCTTAGAGGGGGAGGTCCAGCGTGCGGCCTCTTGAGCTGACCCTGGAGGGATTTAAGTCCTACCGGAAAGCCCAGACCTTCAACCTCGAGTCACGCACGCTATTCGGCATCGTCGGACCCACCGGTTCGGGCAAGTCCTCCATCCTGGAGGGCATCATCTTCGGCCTTTACGGCAAGACGCCGAGCGTGGAGTCGGGCACCAAAAAGCTGATCAACTCCCAGGAGGAGCAGGCCCGGGTCCAGCTTGTCTTCGAAACCGACGACGTGGCGTGGCAGGTCATTAGGGTCATCCGCCAGAAAGGCACTTCCCAGACGGTGCTTCGTCGGCTCGATGGGGTCGGAGATGTGGTGACCGGTGACCGCAATGTGACCGATCGCATCGAGGAGATCGTCGGGCTGGATTTCGAGTCGTTCCGTTCTTCGGTGGTCCTGCCGCAGGGCGAGTTCGACCGCTTCCTGAAAGCCACCCCCACCGAACGCTCGAGGATCCTCAAGGGCATCTTCCGCCTGGACAGAGTGGACCTGTTGCGGGAGGGCGCGAAGGCAAAGTGGCAGCTTCTCGAGGGACAGATCGCCGTCCACCGGACCGTCTTGGAGTCGTTCCCGGACGAGCCCGAGGTGCTGCTGAAGCAGCTCACGGCCGAGGCGGCTGAGGCCCGGTGCCTCGTGGAGGAGATAAGGGAGGAGCTCCCGAAGGTTCTGCGCGCCGAGCAGGAGGTCCGCCGGTCGTCGGAGGAAATCTCGAGGGTCCGGCAGGAGCGCTCGCAGACCGAGGCGGCGCTGCTGCGGTTACCCCCCGAGGAGACCCTGCATGATCTGGCGGATCAGCACGACCGGGCGGAGTCTCGCCTTGCGGAAGCAAAGGATGCGCTGGACTCGGCTGCTGTGCTGTTGGAGAAGGCGGAAGCACACGAGAGCACGGTAACCGTCGAGTGCGGTGGGGACGCGTGGCTGGGGGCAGTTGAGTCCGGCTTGACCGCCAAGCAGCGTCTCCTGGATGCCCTTGGAACCGCCAGGCGGGAGCGGACGGAGCTTCAGGACGCCTACAGCTCCGCCGCCGCCCAGCTGCCGCTGCTTAAGGAGACTTTCCAGGCGGCGGAGGCTCTACTTAGCAGAGCCCGCAGTGAGGTGCACGAGCTGCAGCAGCGGCATGCCGCACATCTGCTTCGCCTGGATTTGGCCGAGGGGGCTCCCTGTCCAGTATGCGAGCACCCGGTGACCGCCATTCCGCCATCCGCACCCCTTCCGGCGTTGAGCGCCGCCAAGGAAGCGTTGTTGAAAGCGGAAGACAACCTAAAGTCCTCCGGGGCAGCGTTCCAAGCGGCAGCCACCAGGCACGCCCTGGCGCAGGAGCGCCTGCGCCTGGCCATCGAAAATTCAGATCGGCTCCAGACCGACCTCGATGAAGTCGACCGGCGGATTTCCGAGCTGGCGCCCGGCATCGACGAGGTGGCCCGCGAGCTTGGCCGGCGGCGGACGGCGCTACGGGAAGCTCGTGCGGCCGTGGCCGGAGCGCGCACGGTGCGGGACGCCGCGGACCTCCAAGAGCGCAAGACCCGCCGGGAACTGGACCAGCTGTCCCAGAAATGGCGGGATGTCACTAATCTCCTGAGCCACACCTGCGGATTGCTGGGAATTGGATCGGTCTCTGGCGGGAGCGAGGGCCTTTGGGACGCCGCCAAACGGGTTCTCGAGGCGGGGGCAGAAAAGGTGGAGGACCTGGCACGCCGGACGGCAGCGTTGGAGTCGGCTGCTTTGGCCGCGGCCCGAACCGTGAGCAGCTTCCGTACCCGCTTCCGAGCCGGCGCTCAGGATCAGGCATCCGACGTTCTTGCCCGTGCAAAGAGCGAGATGACCAGGCTTGAGCTGAAGATCGAGGATCTCAAGGCCGGGATGATAAAGCGCCGCGAGGTCGAGGGCCGGCTGGCGACGCTGATGGAGCGCCGCAACCGGTTTGATCGGCTGACAGCCGACTTTGCCGACTCCAAGTTCACGGCGTATCTTCTCGATGAGCAGCGCCGGCTGCTCTCTCGGATCGGCTCCGAGAAGTTCCACGAGCTCACCGGCTACTACACATTCGACGATGCCGGGCAGTTTCAGATTGTCGACGAGCGGACCGGGCTCATGCGCAGCCCAGAAACCCTCTCGGGCGGCGAGACCTTCCTCGCCTCGCTCTCACTTGCCCTGGCGCTTTCGGAGGCGGTAGCTCTGGAGGGCGGCCGGTTGGGGTGCTTCTTCCTGGACGAAGGATTCGGATCCTTGGATCAGGAGAGTCTGGATCTGGCACTTGAGGGCATCGAGACGCTGGCGGATCCCGGCCGGCTCATCGGACTGATCTCGCACATCGCCGGAGTGCAGGCGAGGCTGGACGACCTGATCGTTCTGGAGCGACTGGCGGACGGAAGCACCGAGGTGGCGCAGCACGAGGGGCCCATCGGCTACGCCTCTCTGCTGGTCTGAACCAGGCGTAGCCTGTTCAGAGGTACAGACCCCAGCGGTCCTGGACGCCGAACACTCCGGAGACGAAGCCGATAAGCGGTCCTACGTCTTTCAACAAGCCAAGTCCCCTGGCCGGGGTGACGTGGCGGAAGGATCCGACGCGGGTTACCCGGCCGGTCGCCGGGGGCTCGAGCGACGCCACAAGCAGCTCCGACTCGCTGGGCGGGGACGCGGGGTCCTGGCGGCTGTGCATTGCGGAGACCGGAATCCGAATCCGGTCGATTTGGGCGGCGGGGGACAGGTCCGCGATCAGCTCTCCCAGACCGGCCGGCAGAGCCCCCACCAACTCCTGGGTACGAGCCGGATCCTTGTTCACCATCAGGTCGTAGATCGCCCGGCCCTCCGGGCTCAGACCCTCCGGATCCCGGTCCTCATACGCCTTGACCACTGCTTTCTCGTCGGCCGGGTCCAGATAATTTGCGAGGAACTCGGTTACCGCTTTGCCGGCTCTGGGGTCGGGGCTCCACTCGTCGGTCACCCCTCCGGGGGCATTCACGCGCCCCGCTGTTACCCCCTGCAACAGATGCACAAGATCGAAATAGGTGCCCACCGTCGCCAGTTCCACAACCTTTTCCTGAATCGCCGGTTCCTCCTCCATGGCGACCAGGCTCAAGGCCGCCCCGAATGAGAAGGCCAGCACAAGAACCCTGTCGCCGGTCTTGTTGTGCAGATAGTCGATGCTCTGGCGAACCCTGGCGGTGTCGGTTCGGTCCAATCGTTGCTCGCCGAGCGCGAGGTAGGGAGCGAGCACGGTCCTGCCCAGCCGGTTCAAGGACTTGGCCACCTGGACGACCCGGACGTCCGCCGGACCGCCCGGGGCTACACCGTGAACCAGCACCACGCCGGGCATCGTCGTGCGTCCCTCGTAGAGGTCGGCCCGTCCTCCCTGCAGGGCGACTGTGGAGAAGCGCGGCTCGGGGGCCGCGCTCAGCAGCTTGACCGGCGTTAGCATCTCGCCGAGGAGCAGGACCGCCTTGGAGTTGCTCTTGACCGCCGGGATGGAGGCTCCCGCTGAGAGGGCGAGCACGAGGATCACGCCCTTCCGAGCCACCGAGCTACTGGCTTTCGAGCCGGACCAGATCTTCGTACGTCTCCCGGCGGATCATCAGCCGGGCCTCTCCGTCCCCCACGGTGACCACCGCGGGCCGCGGTTTGCGGTTGTAGTTGGAGGCCATCGCGTAGGTATAGGCGCCGGTCGCCGGCATCGCAACCAGATCGCCGCGCTTAACCGAACCCGGCAGGGACACGGCGTCCGCCAGCAGGTCTCCCGACTCGCAGTGCATGCCGGCCAGAGTGACGATGAGATCGGCGTCCTCCGCGGCTTTGTTCGCCAGGATAGCGGCGTACCTGGCTTGATAGAGGGCCGGTCGAATGTTGTCGCTCATTCCTCCGTCTACCGATACGAAGATGAGATCTTCCGACGAGTGCTTGATGGTGCCCACCGAGTACAGGGTCACCATCGCGTTGCTGATGAGCCACCGCCCCGGTTCGAAGGAGAGCTTCGGAATGACCACACCGTGCGCCTCGGCCGCCTTGCGGGCGGTGGAGACGACCAGCTCGCCGAGGGCCTTTACGTCAAACGGGCGATCATCGGCGACGAAGGGCACGCCGAAGCCGCCGCCGAGGTTCAGCTCCGGAAACTCAAGGCCAAAGTCCGCTTTGAGCTCCGCCAGGAACCCGAACAGCACCTCGATGGTCTGCTGGAAGGGGGCGGGGGAGAAGATGTTGGAGCCGATGTGGGCGTGAAGACCAACGAGCTCGAGGTCGGGATGAGCGTTTGCTTTGACGATGGCTTGCCGCGCCGCTCCGCCCATAATCGGCAGCCCGAACTTCGACTCAAGGTGGCCGGTCCGGATATGGATGTGCGTGTCGGCCGTCACGCCCGGCGTCACACGCAGGAATACCGACTGCCGCCGCCCCTGCCTGCGGGCAAGGCCGCCGATGCGGTCGATGTCCTCCAGGTTGTCGACGGCAATCCGCCCGATGCCGGCCACCACCGCCGTCGTCAGCTCCGAGTCCAGCTTGTTGTTGCCGTGCATCACCATTCGAGACGCCGGAAAGCCGGCCGATAGCGCCGTGAAGAGCTCCCCGCCGGAGGCAACGTCAAGATTGAGGCCCTGCTGCTCCGCCAGCCGGCAGATCGCTTTGCTTAGGAAGGCCTTGGCAGCGTAGTAGATGATCGCTCCGTCAAACGCTGCTCGAAATGAGCTCGCCCGATCGATGAAGGTCCGCTCGCAGAAAACAAATAGGGGAGTGCCGAACCGCTCCGTCAGCTCAACGGTGTCGCAACCGGCGATCTCAAGGTGGCCCTGCTTGTTCACTGCAGCGGTGTTGGGAAGGACGGCGCGCAGGTCCTCGATAGTGGTCACATGCTCTCCGGTGCGATGACACCCAACAGATCCAGTGTGTTCGCAAGTATCTGGCGGGTTCCCTCCACCAGCCAAAGGCGGGCCCGGCTGAGCTCGGCATCGTCGCTCAGAACCCGGCAGTCCCGGTAGAAGGCACTGAACACGGATGCCAGGGCCTGAGCGTAGTGGGTAAGGCGGTGTGGGGCTCGATCGCGGGCGGAATCCTCGATGAGATCAGGGAACTCGGAGAGCTTGCGGATCAACGTCGACTCGGCCTCATGGGTCAACAGGCCAAAGTCGGCGTCGTCCACTGCGACCAGATCGGCACCCTGCTCTCGAGCGTTGCGCAGGATCGAGCAGGCGCGTGCATGCTGGTATTGAACGTAATAAACGGGGTTCTCCTGCGACTCGGACTTCACCAGATCCAGGTCGAAGTCGATGGTCGCGTCGATGCTGCGGCTCACCAACGTGAACCGTGCTGCGTCGACCCCCACCTCATTGATCAGCTCGTCGATCGTCACTATGGTCCCCGCTCGCTTCGACATCTTGGCCGCCTCGCCGCCCGAGATGAAGTTCACCAGCTGCTGCAACAGAATTTCCACGGACTGGGTAATGCCCAGAGCTTTGGCCGCGGCCTGGAGGCCCGCCACGTTGCCGTGGTGGTCGGCCCCCCACACATACATGATGCGGTCGAAACCCCGGGACGCCTTATCGAGCAGATAGGCGACATCCGCAGCCAGGTAGGTGGTGCTGGAGTGGGAATCCGAGCGCACCAGCACCTGGTCACGGGCAGCTCCTAGCTCGCTGGAGCGAAACCACAGCGCTCCTTCCTTCTCGTAGGTGTGCCCGCCTTCGGTCAGGCGCTTGATTCCCTCCTGCACCTTTCCCGACTCGTGAAGTGACGACTCGTACATCCAGTTGTCGAAGTGAACTCGGAAGGTTTGCAGCGTCCGTCGGTGGCTCTCCACCATCCGGTCGGTCCCGATTCGGCCGATACGGACCGGGTCATCCGTCAGACTATCTGCGTACTCGGTGGCCAGCTCTCCACCTAGCTCCGCAAGGTACTCCCCCTGATAGCCGTCGCCGGGAACCGCCGCCTCCCGGCCGAGCGCTTGCAGGTAGCGGGCATGCAGTGACCGCGAGAACAGCTCCATCTGCCTGCCGGAGTCGTTGACGTAGTACTCGGTGGAGACGTCGTATCCGGCCGCGGCAAGCAGGCGCGCCAGCGCGTCCCCGTATGCGGCGTTGCGGCCGGAGCCCACGTGCAGGGGGCCGGTGGGGTTGGCGGAGACGAACTCGATCTGAACCCTCTCCTTTTTTGCAGGCGCTCTCCCAAAGGCGGACCTGCGGGCAGCGATGTCCTTGATCGTCAGGCCGAGCCACCCCCTGGCCAGATGGAAGTTGATGAAGCCCGGACCGGCGACCTCCGCTCTGTCCACAAGCTCCGATTCGGGAAGGGCGGCAACCAGCCGCTCGGCCAGCGTCCGGGGCGGCATATTGGACCCTCTAGCGAGAACCAGTGGCAGGTTAGTCGAGAACTCTCCGTGTTCGGGGCGGGCGGGGCGCGTCAACTCGACCGCCGCCGAATGGGCGGGAAGGGTTCCGGCGGTACGCAGCTTGTCGAGCCCGGCCTCCAGGAGACCGGTGAGATGACCGGTAATCATCTAGATCCCCGGACGCGAATCGGGGCCCGAATAATCGCCGCTCAGAATAACGGCGATCAGGTCGAGCAGCTCAACCGGCTCGAACGGCTTGGTGACGTACGCGGCCACTCCAGACTCGTATCCTCTTTTCAAGTCGGCCTGCTGAGCTCGTGCGGAGAGGAAGATCACAGGGATCCCCGCCGTTCGGGGATCCTTCAGAAGCTCCGCCCGGGCGGTCCACCCGTCCATCCGGGGCATCATGATGTCCAGGATCACCAGATCCGGATGTTGCTGGGTAGCCCGCTCCACCGCCTCCAGGCCGTCGGCGGCGGAGATGACATCGTAGCCCTCAAACGCCAGATTTACCTGAAGAAGCTCGATGATGACCGGGTCATCGTCGGTGATCAGGATCGTGTGGCGGGGCCCGGGGTTCACGTTCCTTCGATTCTAGCCGGGGCCTTGTCCTACCTCCCGGACCGGCAAGTACAATTGGTTGCGATCCCCGCCCTCGTAGCTCAGGGGATAGAGCGTTCGCCTCCGGAGCGAAAGGCCGCAGGTTCGAATCCTGCCGGGGGCACATTTGCAGACCCTGATGAGAGCTTAATCGAGCCGATTTCCGAGTGTGCGGCTTCGCAAGCCGGGTCGCGGCCGGATCCCCCCGTTGCCTTCCCTGCGCCTGAGAAGACGATGTTGTAAGTGCCCCAGCTTGGTCTCTTTACGGAAGCCACTCGCGGTTCGTTCATCCTCACGCCACTGGCAGTCTCCTGCAGACGGAGCATCCCGGACCTCAATGCGCGCGTTGGCGACCATTTCACGGGGAGGAGCAGTACAGGGCATAGGGCCACCTACTCGACAGCGTCAGGACCGGCGGGACCGCTTTCGAGCGCCAGTTCGGCATGGAGTATTTCGCTTACCTTGCCGAAACCGCATGCCGATCGAGTGTTCAGGAAGGCGATGGTCAGGTGCGCAAATCACTCGCCAGCGCGGTCGAGGCCTACGATCTCTCAGTTCACAACCGTGGTTGGCGTGAGGCGGTTGCGGTACTTTCCTGGCGGCTCTCTTGCGGTGAGCCGGATCGAAAGGGATCCTCTTCGATCAGCCGCACGGGATCGCTGCCGTCGGGGATCGGCTCATCGCATCCGATGTCGCGGACCGGCTGCGCGGCCGTCGGCGGCGACTTCTTCGTGAGGTCCCCAGGGCGGAGATGCGTACTTGCTCGACCGGATCCTGCATGCTGGGACGATGAAGAAGCACTGGGTGACATTCTCGAACAGTGCCGATACCGGACCGCGCTAGCTGCTGGTGATCGAGCTGCTGCAGCCGGGTGAGGAGCCGTGCTTCGGGAAGCGGCTTGATCTACATATGCTCGTTCTGCTTGGTGCCCGCTAGCTGCTACCGGCCAGCGTCTAGCTGGCCGCGAGTAGCTCCGTCAGGGAACCTCTTGGTGTGAACGTTGACGTAGAAGCCGCTGGGGTTCTGAGTGATCTCGTTGATCACCTGCTCCTCAGCCGTCACACAGTCCGGCTTCACGCTCTTGGCCTCCGACTGGAACCTCACGACGATTGGTCCGTTCACGCCGGTGACTCCTCGATGGATGTGCGCCCCGGTGATCTCCGCATCGGCCGGGGTTGAGATATTGAGGGATGGACAGGCGGTCCCCTGGTCTGCATTGATCGTCACCGTTCCGGAGCCCTCCATGCCAGAGTCTGCCGGAGGAACCTCATTGTTGCCCGAAAGGGTTACCTGGAACTGTCCTGCTTGAGCGGCCGGGGACACGGTCGGAGAGGCTGTGGCGGTAGGACTGGCCGTCGCTGTCGGGCTTTGGGGTACCTCGGGGGTTTCGCCCTGGCCCCCGTCACATCCTGCGAGTAGCACAGCTGCCACTACTACCGCTATCGCAAACCGGGCTTCCCTCGACTTCATCTCGACCACTCCCTCTACTGTTTCCTCGCCACATTTTCACCAAGCTGGAGTGAGAAGTAAAGCGGAACTACGGCACGACAGTCGACTTCGAGACTCCCGTGAACGTCGATGGTTTGGCCAAGGTCGTACAGGTTTCCGCCGGACTTCTGCACAGTCTGGCTCTGGACGGAAATGCAGACGTCCGGGCCTGGGGCTACAACGCACTCGGCATGCTGGGCAACGGAGACACCACAGACCAGAACGTGCCCGTAAAGGTTGCGGAGCTGACCAATGTGAAGGCTATTTCTGCAGAGGGCTTCACAGTCTCGCCTTAAAGGAAGATGGAACGGTTTGGTCCTGGGGTTACAACGCCTACGGCCAGCTCGGTACTGGCACCACCATCGACAGAACCCTGCCGGTGACGGTCACCAACCTGACCGGCCCCAGCATGTTGTCGGCCGGATACATGCACAACCTGGCGCTCAAGGGGGGCAAAGCGACGGCCTGGGGTTGGAATGTCCTCGGGCAGCTCGGCGACGCAACCACGTCTGACCGCTTCAAGCCGGTTGCAGTAAAGAATCTGACGGCCGTGAGCTCTGTGTCGGCTGGACTGCTTCACAGCGCTGCGGCCGGCAAGTTCGACACCATCGAGCCGGTCCTCGCACTGCCCGCCGATATCACCACGGAGGCGACAGGAAGCACCGGAGCGACTGTGGACTACGAAGCAACAGCTACCGACGCGGTAGATGGTGCAGTTGACGTCAACTGCCTGCCGCCCTCTGGCTCGGCGTTTGGCGTAAAGGAAACCGTGGTCAGCTGCACGGCCGTCGACGCGGCCGGAAACACCAACGAGGGTTCCTTCACCGTCACGGTGATAGCCAGGGAGGTGTAACCAGGCGGTATCTCAAGCCGGCGAACCCGGCGAAATGCAAGACAGTGGCCTGTGGGAATCTTTCCGCAGACCACTGGCGACTCCTGTGGGAATCTTTCCGCAGACCACTGGCGACTAAGGAGTGCGCCCGGTCAAGTGGCCGGACATTTGTTAGACACGGGTGCCACCGTGCCGTTATCTAAGCCAACGCAGTCTCAACTCTCTACTTCAGCGGCGGAGGCTCCTTGCCCGCATCGTTCAGGTGCTGGGCGAGATGATTGTAAATCCTCCTTCTGTCCTTTTCCGGGATGCTGGCGCCTCCACGGGCCCCGTTGAGCACCCCGATTGCGCTGGCTGCGGCTCTCACGTTGGCCGGTCCCACGCTACCGTCGCCGGTGACCTCGTGGTGGATGAACTTATAGGCCGATTTGGTGGAGGGGTCGGCATCCCCGTCCACCCAGCCGTGCGCCTGCCGAAGCTTGCGCTCATCATCACCCAGCTTTTTCTGAGCCTTGGGTCCGCTCCACGGGCGGTCTGACGTCTCCGTGCCGTGGGGCCCAATTGGTCCGCTCTCGGCCATGTCGATCCTCCGTTCGTTTAGGAGTTCGTTGAGGAGTGTGAAGACTTTTCTTACCCTTTTCTCGGCGCTCCAATTCGCAAGGAAACCAACATTCCGGGATTCGGTCCGAAATACCTACCGAGGGTTCGGACGGAGTGCTGTTGGGAAAAGAACTGTCAACCTTTCGCTTCGGGCCATGGAGCGCTGCAATGAATACAACCCATTAGGAGGTGCCGGTGGCTGAACAGGGTGGTGTCCGAGGTCTTTTGGACCCGGACCTTGTAGACAAACTCAAAGAGATCTCTGATGACACCAAGCGGCTTGTCCAGCAGGAGGTCCAGCTGGCTAAGGCAGAGATCATGCAGAAGGTGGACCTGGTAAAGGACGACCTCCAGCAGACCGCGGCCCAGGTCTCGCACGAGGTGCAACAGACCAAGGCCGAGCTAGTTGAGGTCGGCAAGAAGGCGGGCATCGGCGCCGGGCTGTTCAGCGGTGCGGGGCTGTTTGGCCTTGCTGCCTTCGCCACCCTGACGGCCGCTTTGGTGGCCGGCCTGGCGGAGTTCATGCCAACATGGGTAAGCGCCCTTATCGTGACCGTACTGTACGGAATCGCTGCAGGCATTCTGGCGATGGCGGGCAAGTCTAAGGTTCAGCAGGCAAGCGATCAGCTTCCGGCGGCCACCCAGCACGTGACCAACGTGAAGGACGCGGTGACCTCGGCCAAGGACAGAATTCAGCAGGATGTCCCCCTGGCGCCCGAGATGACCATCGACTCGCTCAAGCAGTCCAAGGATCAGCTTGCGGACGCCTGGAAGCGCGGCAGCACCGAAAATGAGCTCCCGGGGCAGTCGCCGGGTGAGAAGCAGGATTGAGACACCCTGTCGTCAGCTCAACGGTCGTCGAAGACCGGGACCTTGTCCAGATCGGTGAAGAGTTCCAGGAGGATCCTATGAGTCAGCAACCACACGAAACGCGGGACCCCGAGGCGGTCCGAGAGCAGGTAGACGAGACTCGGGAGCAGCTTGCTGAAGATGTCGAGCACATTGCGTATCACAAGGCCCACATCAAGGAAGAGGTCAAGGATGCTCTGAAAAGGCAGGTGACCGATGCCAAGGACCAGCTCCTTGAGAATGTCACCGGCAAGAAGGAACACCTCAAAGAGGCAATGACCGAGAAAAAAGACCAGCTCAAGGGCACCGTCGCCGAGAAAAGGGAGGATTTTACGGACGCCGCCGCGGGAGGGGCCGGCGACGTAAAGCAGGTCGCCACTGAGAAAAGGGAAGAGCTCCTACAGGCGGCCTCCGAGAAGAAGGATGCGCTGATGGAAAAAGCTTCGGAGACAAAAGATGATCTCTCCGATACCCTCGACAAGGCGAAGGACAAGGTCACCGACGTCGTGGAAAGCGTAGGCCACCAGGCGAAGCAGAAGGTCTCCAGCGCGATCCACGGCCAGCCGGGAACTGCCGGTTCCGAGGAAGCGTGACGAAACCCGCGGCGAGGCCTGAGCCTTAGCTCTCCTTCACGTACGACGCTGCGGTCTGAAGATCCCGGACGAAACCCTTCATCTCCAACCGCCGCGTTTCATCATCCCGAGACCGCAGGATCGATGAAGGGTGCACCGTCGCGATCACGGTCGGTGCCAGGTCGGAATCCACCGGCTCCCCTCTGTGCTGAGTCACCTTGAACGTAGGGCCCAGCAGAGCCTGGGCCGCGGTAGCGCCCAGGCACACGAGCAATCTGGGCTGCACCGTGGCAATCTCTTCGCGGAGCCAAGGAAGGCAGGCCTTGATCTCCTCGGCGTTCGGACGCTGGTGGATCCTGCGCTTTCCCCGGGGGGTCCACTTCAAATGCTTCACGACGTTGGTCACATAGACCTCGTCCCTGCGCAGCCCGGCTTCCTCCATCGCCTCATCCAGCAGCCGCCCTGCCGGCCCCACGAAGGGGGATCCCTCCCGGTCCTCCCGGTCCCCGGGCTGCTCTCCGACGAGCATCACGGCCGCCGGTACCGGACCCTGTCCAAAAACCGTCTGAGTGGCGTTCTGCCATAGATCACATCAGCGGCAGATCTTCGACGCTTCACGCAGCTCTTCCATGGAAGCGCCCGAGGGGATGAATTCGGTTGCCGTCAAGGTACGGGCACCGGATCCGCCAGCGCGCGGCTGGGGTGAAGCCCCCTCTCCGCCGCCATCCCGGCGAAGCTGACGGCGTCCCGGATGGCACAGCAGCGGCCGTCGTTGTTGAAGTAGACGTATACGTCCTCGGCCGGGTGGAACTGCGCCGCCAGGGCGTCGGTCCAGCGGGAGAGACTTTCGTTTGGGTAGCAAGGGTGGGGATTGCCGTCCCCCTCGTGCATCCGCAGGTAGCCCCAGGAAGACGTCCGCCAGTCGGCTCCGAGGACCACCGACTTGCGGTCGGCCAGGCAGAATGCCGCATTCCGGCGTTCCAGAACCTGGCGAATCTCATCGGTGAACCAGGTGATGTGGCGAAACTCAACTGCCAGCCGGACATCCCCCGGGAAGGCCCGCAGGGTCTCCTCCAAGCGGCCGGCGTCGACCGGGAAGTTCGGCGGAAGCTGCAACAGGATCGGCCCCAGCTTGGGGCCCAGGCCCCCTGCGGCATCCATAAGTGTCTTGACGATGGGGGCCGGCTCCTTCAGGCGTTTCAAGTGGGTGAGGTAGCGGTTGGCTTTCACCGTGACGATGAAGTCCTCCGGCGTCTGATTGCGCCACTTCTCGAAAGTTCTGCGCTCGGGCAGGCGGTAGAAGGTGTTGTTGACCTCCACGGTGGCGAAGCGCTCGCAGTAGTAGCGCAGCCATTGGGAGGTGGGCATCTCCTCGGGGTAGAAGCGGCCCTTCCAGTCGGCGTACTGCCAACCCGACGTCCCGATGTAGAGCATGGCAGTTGCTTACCCGGTGAAACGCCCGGTAACTCCCAACGATTGCAAGTCGCCGGTTTTGCAGCGATCTGACCCGGGAAACCTACCGGGAACTCGAGCCGCCGGAGGACCGTATGGAGATCGGATACGCGCTATCCAGTGAAGAGACCAGCCCCAACGATTTGGTGGACTTTGCAGTCCGGGCCGAGGACTCAGGATTCTCCTTCGCCTTGATCTCCGATCACTTCCATCCGTGGATCGATGCCCAGGGCCAATCTCCCTTCGTCTGGTCAGTCATCGGTGGAATAGCCCGGGCGACTCGAAAGCTGAGGCTTGGAACGGGCGTCACCTGTCCCACCGTACGGATCCATCCGGCGATCATCGCTCAGGCTGCGGCGACCTCGGCGTGCATGATGCCGGGCCGGTTCTTCCTGGGAGTCGGCAGCGGCGAAAAACTGAACGAGCACATCACCGGGAGCCGGTGGCCCGAGGTCGACGTGCGTTTGGAGATGCTGGCCGAGGCGGTGGAGGTCATCCGGCTCCTTTGGGAAGGTGGGAACAAGAGCCATCACGGGCGCCACTACACCGTCGAGAACGCCAGGATCTACACGCTTCCCGACGAGCCGATCCCGCTATACGTGGCCGCCGGGGGAGAGAAAGCCGGAGAGCTGGCGGGAAAGATCGGTGACGGCCTGATCGGGACATCGCCCGGCCCGCATATGGAGGCCTTCGACCGGGCCGGCGGCCGTGAGAAGCCGAAGTACGGACAGATCACCGTGTGCTACGCCTCCGGCGAGGCCGAAGCCCGCAGAACGGCCCTGGAGTGGTGGCCCAATGCCGCGCTGGACGGAGAGCTGAACCAGGAGCTTCCGAGTCCGGGGCACTTCAAGCAGGCGACCTCGTGGGTGGATGAGGATGCGATCGCCGGCAGGATCATCTGCGGTCCCGATCCTCAGAAGCACATCGACCGGCTGCGCGAGTACGCCGATGGAGGCTTCACCCACATTTACGTCCACCAGGTCGGTCCCGATCAGGAGGGCTTCTTCGAGTTCTACGAGCGTGAGATCCTGCCCAGGATGGTTCCCGCGACGGCAGGCCGGTGACCCAAGGTTCGGCTTGAGGTAAACCTCTGCCCGGTCTAGGGCTGGGGGAAGTCCTCTCCGGCCTCCGCCGGCTTCTCCAAGGCGTCCGCCGCCTCGTCCGTCATGTGGGGTTCCTGCCCGGGATTTGGCTTGGGCGCCATGGGGGTGCCGTCCTCCGGGCTCCGGGGTGGAGCTATGGCTCCCGCCGCCTCCGGTCCCTCGTCGACTCCGGAGTCGTCTGAATCGATGTCGGTTGCCACCTGCTTCTCCTAACTATCGGCCTGCTGCTCGGTGGCTTGGATACCCTGGCGCCTAGCGCCCAAACCCGGGTGAATTGCATGACGTCGGTTTGATATTGGGGCTAGGGGGAACCCATCATCGATGCCCAAACTCGATGTGTTCGACCCGGCAACCGGTGAGCTGGTCGACTCCCTTCCGCTCAGCGACCCCGGCGAACTGATCCGAAACTCCCGAGCCGCCTATGGGGGGTGGACCCGAACCCCGCCGGGTGACCGGGCGGCCATGCTCAAGTCCGGGGCCCAAACGCTGCGGGCGGCGGTCGATGACATTGCCCTCCTGCAGACCCGGGAAGGGGGAAAGCCCCTAAGCGACTCGCGCGGCGGCGTTGAGGCCGGCGTCTCCGCCATCGAGCAGTACGCAGAGCTCGGGCCGCTGCATCGGGGGCGCAGTTTGCAAGGCGGGTGGAACGCCACCGACCTGATGACCTTCGTCAGCCGGGGAGTGGCCGTACTCTGCCTACCCTGGAACGACCCGGTGGCAATCGCCTGCGCTCAAATAGCTGCGAATTTGGTGGTCGGCAACACCGTAATTTGCAAGCCGAGTGAGAAGACGCCTCTGTCGACCGCGAAGGTCATCCGGCTGCTTCAACATGACCTTCCCGCCGGCGTCCTGCAGTTGGGAGTGGGGGATGGAAGCCTCGGCGCGGCGCTGGTGGGGGACCTCGATGTGGACGTCGTCGTCCATGTGGGTTCGGTGAACACCGGTCGCCGGGTGGCGTCGGTATGTGCCGAGAACGGCTCGAAGGCGGTTCTGGAGCTGGGCGGCAAGGATCCGATGATCATCGACGCAGGCGTCGACCCGGCCTGGGCGGCATCGCAGGCAGCCGTCGGATGCTTCGCCAACGCCGGCCAGATCTGTACCTCCGTGGAGCGGCTCTACGTCCATCGTGACGTGGCCGACGCATTCCTGGACGAGCTGGTGGAGATCGCCAAGGCGAGACGGGTGGGTCCGGGCACCGACCCCAGCACCGAGATGGGTCCCCTCATCGACCAGCGACAGCTCGAAATCGTCGCCCGGCACGTGTCGGAAGCGGTGTCCGCCGGAGCGCAGCTGCTATGCGGCGGGCACCGGCTGGAGGGACCGGGATTCTTCTATCCCCCGACCGTCCTCGCGGGAGTAACGCGAGGAATGGCCGTGGTGGAGGCGGAGACCTTTGGTCCCGTGGCCGCGGTTCAGGTGGTCGACAGCTTCGACGAAGCGATGAAAGCGGCGAATGAGACGGTGTACGGACTGGCTGCCGTGGTCCTCACCCGGGACATGGAGAATGCCCAAAGGGCGGTTAGGGAGCTCGAGGTCGGAACGGTCAAGGTCAATGCTGCCTTTGGTGGTGCTCCCGGTGGAGCGGCGTCGCCACACGGCGCCTCCGGGTCGGGCTTTGGTTATGGCCCCGAGCTGCTGGACGAGCTGACCCGGGTGCGGGTCCTCCACATCGAACCGGCCCCCTAGGTCTCGGCCTCGCTGAGGGTTCGGGCCATCGCCTCGACCGCCACCGGCAGTTTCCTTCGTTGCCGGACCACCCAGGGAAGTCCCCGGACGGCCTGAACCACACCTCGCCGGGCTCTGGGGCTGGTAAATGCCAGGGCAAACGCTTCCAAAGTCGCTCGGGTCACCTCCCGACCGGAGCGCAGGAGCCAGGTGGTCCATAGGCGGTTGCGTGTGATGATCTGCAGACGGGCGTCCTTGTCGCGGATCGGCGACGGGTGGTGGTACGCAACCAGCTCCTCCACGTAAGCCAGGTCCCATCCGAGTGCCGCCATGGACAGAGCCAGATGGTCCTCCTCACCCCCAATGCCGAAATGGCTATCGAATCCGCCGGCCTGCAGGAATGCCTCCCGGCGCACGATCGCTCCGCACGCGATGAATCCCAGGATCAGCGGCCCGGGAACGCCCGGCGGCTGCCCCAGAGGGCTTTTGGCCATAAGGTCGCAGGTCGGGTCGACCCGTTCGTCGTTGCCTACCAGCACCTTACCTGCCAGAAGGCCCAGTTTGGGACTGGTCTCGAACGTCTCAGCAGCGGCATCCAGGATCCCGGGCGCCCACCACGAGTCGTCGTCGCAGAATGCGACAAACGGGGTGTCGAGGGCTTCGACGCCGGCGTTTCGAGCGGCGGCACCTAGGTTCTGCTTAAGCTTTATGACTCGTACTTCGGGAAACCGCTCCTTCACCAGATCGGGGGAACCGTCGGTCGAAGCGTTGTCGACAACCACCACCGGCGGGCGTTCGGGAAGCGCCCTAAGGCGCTCAAGGGTGCCGCAGAGGCCGTGGACGCGGTTGCGGGTGGCGATCACAACGCCAACCGGACGGCTCCTCGACTCCATTGCGGCTTCTTTTCCGCTTCAGGCGAGGTTCAACCCCGGAATGGAAATAACAGGAAGGTAATTCTCTATGGGGAAGTTACTTCTCGGCGTCTTGGGGAAGGAGGTGAAGAAGGAGCCGGCGAGCAAAGCCGGCAAAATCGATCTCTTGGGAGGCTCTAACTGCGCATTCTCGGGATCAATGCCGCCTTTCACGATCCGGCTGCGGCTCTTGTGGTAGGCGGCAAAATAGTCGCTGCGTCGGAAGAAGAGCGGTTCACCCGCCGCAAGCACGGCAAGCCCGCGGTTCCCTTCTCGACGTGGGAGCTGCCCGAGTGCTCCGCCCGGTGGTGCCTCTCCTACGCCGGCCTGCGGCCCGAGGACCTGGACGCCGTCGCCTACTCCTACGATCCTTCGTTGGCGCTGCCCCCGGGGGACGACATCACAGCCGAGCTGTGGGAGGGCCTGAGGACCCTGTACGTCCAGCGAGCCCCAAAGTTTTTGACCACAGCTCTTCCCGGTCTGGACCCGCACTGCGTCAGGTTCGTCCCCCACCATGTTGCACACGCCGCTTCGGCCTACCTGGCCGGCCCCCACTCGGACTGCAGCGTCATGGTTTTGGACGGACGGGGGGAACGCACCTCCTACCTGGCGGGGAAGGTGAGGGACGGCAGGCTGGAGGTTCTGGCGATCCAGGAGCTGCCCCACTCCCTTGGATTGCTCTACGAGGAGGCCACCGAGCACCTCGGCTTTCACCGGGGTGGAGATGAGTACAAGGTCATGGCACTGGCTTCCTACGGGCAGCCCGCGTATCTGCCCGCCCTGCGCGACCGGGTGAGAGCGACGGGGGACGGTGGGTTCCTCACCCTGCCGGTCGATTGGGCACACCTCGTGCCGCGTCGCAGGCAGGACGATGGACGGGGGCCCGAGCACGCCAACCTGGCCTCTACCGTGCAGGTCCTGGTGCAGGAGGTGATGGGGCAGCTTGCCGACTGGCTGCATGCCCAAACCGGGGACTCCCGTCTGGTGCTTGCCGGGGGCGTTGCCCTGAACTGCGTGGCGAACTCGCACCTGCTTCAGCGCGGTCCCTTCGAGGAGATCTGGGTGCAACCGGCTTCGGGTGACTCGGGGACCGCCCTGGGAGCGGCCCTCTCCGTCGCCAAGGGGCTGGACGAGCCCATTGAGCCGATGGGCTCCGCCGCCCTCGGAAGGAGCTGGTCCGACGAGGAGCTCGAGAAGTTTCTGCTGATGGCCGATGTAAGCTACGACCAGCCGGAGGACATCGCCGATGCCGTGGCCGCAGTACTCGCCGACAACGGCGTGGTGGCGTGGTTCCAGGGCCGAAGCGAGTACGGTCCGAGAGCCCTCGGCCACCGCAGCCTGCTGGCCAACCCGTCCGTGGAGGGCAACCTCGAGCGGGTAAACGACATTAAGGGACGCGAGCAGTTCCGGCCGGTCGCTCCCATGGTTCTGAGCGAGCGTGCCGCCGACATCTTTCAGGGCCCGATGCCGAGCCCGTACATGCTGTTCACCCACAACGTGCTGCCCGGGTGGCGTGATCGAATCCCGGCCGTTGTACACGTCGACGGATCCGCCCGTATTCAAACTGTGGCCTCGGCGGACGAGCCGCTGGTGGCCCGGATGCTTCAGTGCTTTGAGGCGAGAACCGGTATTCCGGTGGTGGTTAACACCAGCCTCAACACCGCCGGTCGTCCGATGGTCGACGACCCCAGGGACGCCCTCGAGTGCTTTGGTTCCGCTCCGGTGGACGCCCTGGCCATAGGACCATTCCTTGTTCGGCGGTCCGGAGTGAGCGCCGGGAGACGACCGTGAGCGGCTGCGATTTCGACATCGTTATCCCGACCGTGGGCCGGCTCTCGCTCTCAGCGCTGCTCAACAGCCTGGAGCACTCCACCGGGGATCCCCCCGGACGGATGTGGATAGTGAACGACGACCCCGGTTCGCCGGTGCTGCCCCTGCTTCCGCAAGGCGGCCGGCTGGCCGGCCGAACGACGGTGCTCTCAGGCCGCGGTCTGGGTCCCGCAGCCGCACGCAACGTTGGATGGAGAGCCTCAACGGCAAGCTGGGTGGCGTTTCTGGATGACGACGTACTGGTGCCGCAAGACTGGTTGGAGCGGCTTGCGGGGGACCTCAACGTGGGCCTTAGCGTCGGTGCGGTGCAGGGAAAGGTTCGAGTCCCCCGGCCGGTGGGACGCAGGCCGACCGATTGGGAGCGCAACACCATTGGGCTGGAGAACGCACGCTTCGCGACCGCCGACATGGCGTACCGGCGGCGGGTTCTCGAGGAGATCGGCGGCTTCGACGAGCGCTTCCCCCGCGCATATCGGGAGGATGCCGACCTGGCGCTTCGGTGCATGGACGCCGGCTATGCGATCACAACCGGATCCCGATGGGTGCTTCATCCTGTGCGCAACGCAAACCGACGCGTGAGCCTGAGCGTGCAAAGGGGCAATGCGGACGACGCGTTGATGAACGCTCTTCACGGCACGGACTGGCGCAGCCGTGCCGGTGCCCAGAAAGGAAGTCGTCGGCGGCATGTGGTCGTGACCGGACTGGGATTAGCTAGTCTGACGGCCGCCGGGATAGGGGCCCGCACGGCCGCAGGGGCCGGTGCCGCCGCGTGGGCCGCCCTGACTGCCGACTTTGCCCGCAAACGAATCGCTCCAGGTCCCCGAACCGCCGATGAGGTCGCGACGATGATCGCTACGAGCATTGCACTCCCACCGCTGGCGACCTTGCACTGGCTCCTCGGGATCCGGCGGGCAAGACGCCTGCTTCGCGCCGCAGCCACGCCGCCCAAGGCCGTTTTTGTCGACCGCGACGGCACCCTGATCCTCGACGTCCCCTACAACGGGGATCCGGATCTGGTCAAACCGATGCCGGGAGCCCGCAACGCCATCCGGCGCCTCCGGGAGGCGTCCATCCCTCTGGCGGTTATCTCCAACCAGAGCGGCGTAGCAAGGGGACTGATCTCCCTCGATCAGGTGGCGGCGGTGAACGAGCGGGTGGAGCGGGAGCTGGGGCCGCTCGGACTGTGGTTCATCTGCCCCCACGGCGCCGATGAGTCCTGTGGGTGTCGCAAGCCGGCGCCGGGACTTCTGCTGGAGGCGGCTTGTGCGCTGAAGGTGCCGGCGTCGCAGTGCGCATTCATCGGGGACATCGGATCGGATGTCGAGGCCGCCCGTGCGGCCGGAGTCCGGCCGATTTTGGTACCCACCCCGGTTACCCGGTCTGAGGAGATCCGCAATGCCGACGAGGTGGCCCCGGACCTGGAGGCGGCTGTCGATCTTCTGCTGGCGCCGCAGGTAAAACGGGGGCGCCCAAGGTGGAGATTGCTGTGAGCGGTCATGTGCTTGCGGTGAGGTTGGACAACGACGGTGACGTCCTGCTGTGCGGTCCGGCAATCAGAGCGCTGGGTCGCGGTTCCGATTCGCTCACGCTGTGGTGCGGGCCCCGCGGTGCGGCTGCCGGCTCGCTCCTGCCCGGGGTCGATTCCCTGCTGGTCTGTAGTGCTCCGTGGATCGACCCGGAGCCCGACCCGGTGGACCGCAGCAGCGTGATGGAGCTGGTGGAAGACCTGGCCGGACGGGATATCGATGAGGCGTTCATCTTCACGTCGTTCCACCAGTCCCCCCTGCCGGCGGCGCTGCTCCTTAAGATGGCAGGCATCCCGTTCGTTGCCGCCATCAGCGTGGACTACCCGGGCTCGCTTTTGGATCTGAGGCACCGGGTGCCCGACGACCAGCACGAGGTGGTACGCAGCCTCAGCCTGGTGGAAGCCGGCGGATACCGGCTTGCCGGCGAAGACGACGCCGCACTTCGAATATCCCGGGGCCCCGGTTCCAACCGGGCCATTCCCTTCCAGCAGGGGTATGTCGTGGTGCATCCGGGGGCCTCCGTTCCGGCTCGGGCGTGGTCGCCCGAGAGTAATCGTCGGCTGGTCCAAGCGCTGGCCGGCAGAGGCGACAACGTGGTCGTCACCGGAGGAGCTTCCGAGCTCGCCCTGGCCTCGTTCGTCGCCGGGCCGGATTCTGAGCGGGTGTTGAATCTGGGGGGTCTGACCGACCTTGCCGGCCTGGCGGGCGTTTTGGCCGGAGCGGGCGTTGTGGTGGTCGGAAACACCGGTCCCGCGCACCTGGCAGCCGCAGTAGGGACGCCGGTTGTGAGCCTGTACGCCCCGACGGTGCCGGCCGTCAGGTGGCATCCGTGGAAGGTCCCGCACGTCCTGCTGGGGAACCAGGAGATCCCTTGCTCCGGCTGCCGGGCCCGGACCTGTCCGGTCGAGGGTCATCCGTGCCTGTCCGGTGTGCCGGTCCCGGCGGTTATCGCTGCGGTGGACGCCCTCCGCGGGAGTCCGTTCGGGGCTCCCGTCCTGGCCGAGGCAAGCTCATGAGGATCTTGTTGTGGCACGTCCACGGGTCCTGGACCACGTCGTTGGTCCAGGGCACCCACGACTATCTGGTGCCCGTGCTCCCCGGACGGGGACCGGACGGGCGCGGCAGGGCCCAAACGTGGGACTGGCCTTCCTCGGTGGTCGAGATGCCGCCGGACGAACTGCGCAAGACCGGCGTCGACGTGGTGATCTTTCAGCGGCCCACCGAGCTTGCCCTGGCGGAAGAGTGGCTGGGCGGGCGAAAGCCGGGCAGGGACTTTGCCGGGATCTATCTGGAGCACAACGCCCCTCAGGGGCGGATCAACGATATGGTCCATCCGGCCAAGGACCGCTCCGATCTGACGGTGGTTCACGTCACCCACTTCAACCGCCTGTTCTGGGACACCGGCTCCACCGAGACTACGGTGATCGAGCACGGCATAGTCGACCCGGGCTACCGGTATACCGGCGAGCTGGAGCGGATCGCATTGGCGATCAACGAGCCGGTTCGGCGGGCCCGGGTGACCGGCACCGACCTCCTCGAACGGTTCGCCCGCTTGGCTCCCCTCGACCTTTTCGGGATGGGGGTGGCTCAGCTGGGGGGCATCGAAAATCTGCCGCAGGCCTCGCTGCACGACGAGATAGCTCGCCGCCGCGTATACCTGCACCCCATCCGTTGGACGTCGCTCGGACTATCCCTGCTGGAGGCCATGCACCTGGGCATGCCGGTCGTGGCGCTCGCCACCACGGAAGCCACCGAAGCAATCCCTTCCTCCGCCGGCACGGTGTCCAACCGCCCTGAGGTTCTGGAGGCGGCCCTTGGACGGCTTCTGGAGGATCCCGAGCACGCTCGTGCAATGGGGAGGGCGGCTCGAGAGGCGGCGCTGTCCAGGTACGGGCTCAAACGGTTTCTTGACGATTGGGACGAGCTGCTGAAGGGGGTGATCGCATGAGAGTTGCCATGGTGTCGGAGCACGCCAGTCCACTGGCTGCGCTGGGAGGAGTGGATTCGGGAGGCCAGAACGTGCACGTCGCGGCCCTGGCCTCGCAGGTGGCCAAATCGGGGGCCGATGTTGTGGTTTACACGCGTAGATCGGACAGGGCGCTGCCGCGCCGGGTTCGCATGGGCAACGTCGTGGTGGAGCACATCGCGGCAGGGCCCGCCGAGGAGGTTCCAAAGGATGAGCTTTTGCCCTTTATGGATGAGTTCGCCGAAAACCTCGGGCGGGCCTTTCGGCGGCAAAACCCGGACATCGTCCACTCGCACTTCTGGATGTCCGGACGTGCCGCGCTGGCTGCCGTTCCCCCGGAAACGCCGGTAGTCCACACGTTCCACGCCCTGGGGGTGGTCAAGCGCCGTAACCAGGGCGACCGTGACACCAGCCCCCCCGAACGGCTGGAAGAGGAGAGGTCGATCCTGCGCGGTGCCGGCCACATCGTGGCAACGTGCACCGACGAGCTCTTCGAGCTCAAACGGCTGGGTGCTTCCGCCGACCGGATCACGGTCGTGCCTTGCGGTGTCGACCTGGAGTTTTTCTCGGCGGCCGGTCCTCGGGAGCCCCGCCGTGCGGCAACCGGCCGGGTAGTCGTCCTCAGCCGGATCGTCGAGCGGAAGGGCATCGGCGACGCGGTCGCTGCCATGGCAGAGGTCCCGGGAGCCGAGCTGGTGATCGCCGGAGGGCCTCCGCTTGCCGATCTGGACTCGGACACCGAGATCCGGCGCCTTCGGCGAATCGCCGAGTCGGAGGGGGTCGACGACCGAGTCACCTTCCGGGGGCAGGTACCCAGGGCAGACGTTCCGGCGCTGCTGAGATCGGCCGACGTAGTGGTCTGCGTACCGTGGTACGAGCCGTTTGGGATTGTTCCATTGGAAGCGATGGCGTGCGGCCGGCCGGTGGTGGTCAGCGCAGTCGGAGGGATGATCGACTCAGTGGTTCACGGGGTCACCGGGCTTCACGTGCCGCCACGCAGCCCCGGCCAGCTGGCCGAAGCCTTGCGCATGCTCTTGGCCGACGACCAGCTCCGACAGTCCCTCGGGACCCAGGGCAGGTCGAGGACCGAGTCGAAGTACGGGTGGCCGAGGGTCGCCCACTCGACCATGCAGGTCTACCAAGCCGTTCTGGGGCTCCAGAGCTCTGCGGAGAGGAGAGTGATGCCATGAAATCCGGCAATGTCCTTCCCACCGGCAGGCTGCACCTTGCCGCCCTGCGCCAGGTTCTCCGGCAGATCGGAAATGAGACCGCCACCGTCGACTCCTGGGCCGGCCAGCTGGTGACGGTCCTGGATGCCGGCGGCAAGCTCCTTGCGGTAGGCAACGGCGGAAGCGCCGCCGAAGCTCAACACCTGACCGCCGAGCTGGTCGGGCGTTTCCGCGACGACCGGCCTGCGCTCAACGCACTGGCTCTACTGCCCGACACCTCATGCCTTACGGCCCTGTGCAACGACTACGGGGTGGAGGAGATATTTGCCCGGCAGGTCAGGGCCCATGGGAGGCCGGAGGACGTGCTCATCGCGATCAGCACCTCAGGGCGTAGTCCCAACGTGCTAGCGGCGGTCGAGCAAGCTCGGAAGATGTCGATAACCACGTGGGCACTGGCCGGCAGACGGCCCAACCCGCTGGGCGAAGCGTGCGACGAATGCATCTGCGTGGACAGCACGTCGACCGCAACGGTGCAGGAGGCGCATCTGATTCTGATTCACCTTCTGTGTGCTGCGCTGGACTGCAGGCTCGGGGTCTCGTCGCCCCTGGAGTCGGTGGAAGCCGAGCTTTGAGCCGGGACCGCCTGCTCGTCATCGGCGACTGCCTGCTGGACCGCGACATCATCGGCACAGTGACCCGGCGGGCCCCGGACGCTCCGGTCCCGGTGGTGGGCGATCCAGTCGAATCGAGCCGACCGGGCGGGGCGGGCATGGCAGCGCTGCTGGCCGCCCGGGACGGAGGCCGGGTCAGCTTTCTGACCGCTCTGTCGCCCGATGCTCCCGGCCAGGAGCTCAGGAGTTTGCTCACCGATGAGGGGATCGAGCTGCTGGATCTCGGCCTGGCCGGTCCAACCCCGGAGAAGATCCGGATCGGCAGCGACAATGGGCCACTCCTGCGCCTCGACCGGGGCTGCGGCGGCGGGTCGGAGATCGCGGGCCGCCGCTTGGACCTTGCCGGAACGCTGGAGGAGGTGGACGGCGTCCTGGTCTCAGATTACGGGCGCGGCGTGCCTCGCTTGCCCTGGGTCAGGGACTGCCTGGAAAGCCGAGACCGACGGTTGCCGCTGGTCTGGGATCCTCACCCCCTGGGTCCCGATCCAGTAGTCGGTGCCACGCTGGTCACCCCGAACAGCGACGAGACGGCCCGGCAGACTCCTGAGATTCCGGGGAAGTCTCTCGGCGCAGTGGTGAGGCGGGCTCAGACCCTGGTTGCCCGGTGGCAGGTGCAAGCCGTGTCGGTGACGCTCGGCGAACGCGGAGCCGTGCTGGTGGACGGTTCGGGCAGCCCCCTGGCCATCCCGGCCACCCCGGCGGAGTCGGGAGATCCTTGCGGGGCCGGCGACAAGTTCGCCTCCACCGCGGCGCTGGCGCTTCTGCGAGGGGACAGCCTTGCCGATTCTGTGAGCACCGCGGTGCGCGAGGCATCCGCGTTTGTTCGAGACGGCGGGGCGGCAACCGTGTGCCGGAGCAGCCCTTCCCGACGGCGTGACTCCAGGCCGCTCGATGCGTTCGAGCTCGCCCGGAAGGTCGTCTCGGAGGGAGGAACGGTGGTGGCCACAGGAGGCTGCTTCGACCTGCTGCACGCCGGCCATATCAGCTTGTTGGAGCAAGCGAGAGCGCTCGGCGACTGTCTGATCGTCTGCCTGAACTCCGATGCCTCGGTGCGCCGGCTTAAAGGACCGTCGAGGCCCCTGGTGCATGAACAGGACCGCCGGCGGGTCCTGGAGGCCCTGACTGCGGTCGACGCGGTCGCCATATTCGACGAGGACACGCCCGTGGCTCTCTTACAGAGGCTGCGGCCGGCGATCTTTGCAAAGGGAGCGGATTACTCGGTAGCGGACCTGCCGGAAGCGGCGGCGCTCGCTGAGTGGGGCGGTCAGGCGGTCACGCTCCCTTACCTCAAGGGAAGGTCCACAACGGCTTTGATGAGGGAGGGTATTCGACTTGGATAACAGTCATTTGGGAACCGTGATTGTCACCGGAGCAGCTTCCGGCCTGGGAGCGGCGGTGGCCGAAGCGGTTCTGGAGGCCGGCGGCACGCCGGTTTGCCTGGATCTACGCGAGCCGCTGCTTCCCATCGAGCACAAGATTGTCGACATCTCGGACACGCCGGCCGTTGAGCATGCGGTGGCCCAGGTTGCCGCAGAGCACGCGGATCTGTTCGGTGTGGTGACCGCCGCCGGAACAGATGCTTGCGGGATGCTGGCGGACGTTCCGGCCAACAGCTGGGAACGAGTGATCAAGGTGAACCTGTTCGGAACCGCGGCGGTGGTGCGGGCGGCGCTGCCCCACCTCAGCGATCGAAACGGCAAGGTGGTCACGGTTGCCTCGACTCTGGGTCTGCGAGCCCTGAGCGATGCCACGGCCTACTGCGCCAGCAAGTTCGGGGTCGTAGGGTTTACCCGCGCGCTGGCCGCCGAGCTGGCCGGGCGGGTGGGAGTCACCCTGCTTATCCCGGGGGGAATGCACACCGCCTTCTTCGACGAGCGGATCGAAAAGTACAAGCCGCCCGCCGACCTGAAGCTCAACCGCCCTCAGGACGTCGCTGCGGCGGTCATCTTCGCCCTTCGTCAGCCTCCCGGCTGCGAGGTGAGGGAGATGGTGATAGCTCCGTCCCTGGAGTCGTGCTGGCCGTAGGAGACGGCGCATCCCCGGTGCTTCTGATCCTTCGGGCGCTGGGCCTGGGCGACTTTCTGACCGGGGTGCCGGCCTACCGGGCGCTGGCCGAGGCGTTTCCCGATCACCGAATCCTGCTGGCGGCTCCGGCCGTCCTTGGACCGCTTGCCGCGCTCACCGGAGTCATCGACGAGCTGCTGACCTGCGGGCCCCTGGAGCCTCTTCCGGACGGCTTTCCGCCGCCGGACGTCGCAGTGAACCTTCATGGCAAGGGCCCTCAGAGCCATCGGATACTCCTGACCGCCGGCCCGGGGCGGATGATCGCCTTTGAGTCGGCCGAGATCCCCGAGACTGCAGGTGCGCCACACTGGCGGGCCGGGGAGCACGAGGTGCACCGGTGGACCCGGCTGCTCCGGGAGGAGGGAGTGCCCTGTGATCCCACGCGGCTGGATCTGCCGGTCCCGGAGATCGACGTCGACCCGTCGCTTGCCGGGACGACGATCATTCACCCGGGAGCAGCAAGTAGGGCAAGGCGCTGGCCGGTCGAGCGGTGGGCCGAGGTTGCAAGGTCGGAGATGGCGCAGGGCCGGAACGTCGTGGTGACCGGAGGGCCCCATGAACGTGAGCTGGCAAACCGGCTGGCGGCCCTGGCCGGCCTCCCCCCCGGTTCAGTGCTGGCGGGAAGCACCGACGTGCTCACCATGACGGCAGTGGTCGCCGGAGCGGCGAGGGTGTTGTGCGCCGACACCGGCGTGGCCCACCTGGCCACCGCCACGGGAACGCCTTCTGTAGTCCTTTTCGGCCCGACTTCACCCAGTGCATGGGGGCCTCCGCCCGACCGTCCGTGGCACCGGCCGCTCTGGACCGGGACTCTCGGGGATCCGCTTGCCGACCTTACCGATCGGGGGCTTCTGCAGATCCAGGTCGAGGATGTGCTCAAGGACCTGGACTGTCTGCCGGACAGACCGGCTTAAGCGTTAGGCATTGCTCAATCCACGGTTAGCTGTTCGGCCCACCGGCGCACCGTTGCCATTAGCTGAAGAGCGGCCCTACGATCCAATGGTTCGACTACCCCGCCGAGCGGATAGCGCTCCAGGACCGAGTACGGACCTAACTGCACCACTGACTCCAACTCCTTTGGAAATTCGATGCCCAGTTCACAAACTTGGGTGATGAGGGCTGCAATCTCGTGCGTCTTGCGAACTCGCACCTCGTTGAGGGCGAGCACTGCCTTCAGGTACTTCTCAACCGCCTGCTGCGCGTGGAATCCTACGCCCGAGTCGGCAACGTCTTCCATGGGCGCAAGCTTGGCCGCGATTACCTCGTCGTCGCGTCCCTTGCTGAGATACAGAAGTGCCAGGTCATGCGGCGTCATAGACTGTGCGTCCGTCGACCAGGGCTTCGTTGATCACATGTCCAACCACGTGGCCCCAGTCGTTGACGTCCTGCTGAGAAACCAGCACCAAATCTGCCGAGACACCGAGGGCGCCGATGGCCGAGGACCCCTGGGCCATCTGCCGGCGCAGATTCTCCACTTGATCCAGCACAACCAGCAGGTCCAGGTCGCTGTCAGCCGTCATCTCGTTTCGAGCTCCCGAACCGAACAGAATCACCTTGCGCGGCTTCAGTTCCTTAACTATAGCGTCCACTACTACATCTAGCATGGCAGGGGGCTTGGGCCCCGGAGGAGCCTTTTCAACGGTCTTTGTGTACTGCTGGAAGAGCCAGTCGTTAAAGAACTTTCCGAAGCGTTCGTCGTCGGTCACGCGCTTGTAGAAGTCGAAGTTGGTTTCCACCATCTCTTGAAGGCGGTCGGTAACGACGTGATCGAAGGTCAGCCGGGCGTTATCGGGAGTGTTCGCTCTGACGCTTGCCTCGAGGGCCGGGTCGTCTGCCAGGCGCCTGAGCAGCTCCTCTACAAAGACACGGTCCTTTTCTTCGAAGTCGGTTCCAAAGCGTTCATTTAGTTCCTGGATGATCTGAGACAGGGGCTCCAACGCGGGCAACGGTTGAACGAACGCCCCGGTTCCGGATATCGGCTTCAGTCGCCCATCCTCACCTCCGAGGGCTATCGAACCGTGCGATGACTCCTGAATCCTGAAGGAATCCATCTCGATGGCTCCCTGGACCTCCATCGGAAGCGGTGATCCGGAATCCGCCAGCTTGCGCAAGAGGTGCCGGCTGAACTGGTAAAGCTTCTCCAGATCGGCGTCGACAAACGTGGCAATCTGCGTGAGGAAGGAGTAGAGCCGGACGTAGCCGGACGTCTGGCTTTTGAAATCGGCCTGCTCCTCAACACTGAGTTGCCTGAAGCGCTCGGCCGGCTCGCTAAACAACTGGTAGAGGGTGTCCTGACCTTCTTTTGTGCCGAAGTATGCCAGGGCGAACGCATCGAGGTCTGCTTGATCGAACACCCCCGTGTCGAGCAGTTTGCGCTGGTGGTCGTACAGCAGGTTCGGGTCAGTGCCCTCAGAGAGGATGGTCTTCTCGTAGTAGGGCTCGAACGCTGCTTGTATCTCCTCCGCTTCATTGGCAAAGTCCAGGACGAGTGTCTCTTCCTTGTCCGGATGGACGCGGTTCAGGCGGGAAAGCGTCTGCACCGCATGGAGCCCATGAAGCTTCTTGTCCACATACATCGTGTGAAGCAGCGGCTCGTCGAAGCCGGTCTGGAACTTTTCCGCCACCACCAGGAAGCGGTAGTCCTGCTGTTTGAAAACCGTGGCTGTCTGAGTTTCGGCAAAACCGTTCAGCTGAGGCTCGGTGTACTCGGTGGCCCCATCTGCGACGGAACCGGAGAAAGCGACCAGCGCCTTGTACCCCATGCCTTGCTGTTTGAGGCTCTGCTGAAGGGCTTTGAAGGTACGGACGGCGTGCAGCCGGGAACGGGTCACGACCATCGCCTTGGCTCGTCCTGCGATGCGATGAGCAGAGTGCTGGTGGAAGTGCTCGGCAATGATCTCGACCTTTTCGCCGATTGAGTGCTCATGCAGATCGACGAAGCGGCGGGCCAGATAGCCTGCCTTCGACCGGTCGTAGTGAGGGTCGTCCTGGATCCTTTTAAGTAGGCTCCAGTAGACACGGTAGGTGGTGTAGTTGTTGAGAACGTCGAGGATGAACCCCTCTTCTATGGCCTGCCGCATGGAGTAGAGCGAGAAGGGCGTAAAGCTACCGTCCGGCTGCCTGGTGCCAAACAGCTCCATAGTCTTTTGCTTGGGAGTTGCGGTGAACGCGAAAAGCGACAGGTTCTCTACCGGCCCACGGGAGCGCATTACCTGCTCCATGCGGTCCTGCGCATCAGGCTCCTCAACGGCGTCCTCGTGCTCGGCCTCCTCGAGAGAACCGGCCGCCAGCACCCGTTTCAGCGGGCTGGTGGTTTCGCCCGATTGAGATGAATGGGCCTCGTCGATGATCACGGCAAACCGCTTACCCGGGAGCCTGGCGACGTCATCGACGATCTGCGGAAACTTCTGCAGTGTCGTAACGATGATGGTCTTGCCGGACTCGAGGGCTTCCTTCAGCTGGCGTGAGGTCTTGTCGATGTTCTCCACGACCCCGACCGTCTGCTCGAACTGGCGAATGGTTCGCTGAAGCTGCCGGTCCAGCACCCTGCGGTCGGTAATGACGATGATGGAATCGAACACCCGGCGGTCCTCGATGTCGTGGAGCACCGACAGTTGGTGCGCGAGCCATGAGATGGAGTTGGACTTGCCGCTTCCCGCCGAGTGCTGGATGAGATATCTATTTCCCGTTCCATTGGCGCGGGCGTGGTCGACGAGGCCGCGGACGGCATCCAACTGGTGGTATCTGGGAAAGATCTGAGTCTTCTTGCCGGTCTTGCGGCCCTTGTCGTCCTCCTCTTCCACCACGTGGATGAATCGCTGGATGAGCTCGACGATGGAGTCCTTGGACCACACGTGCTCCCACAGATATCTGGTCGCGAACCCGTGGATGTCCGGCGGGTTGCCGGCTCCGCCGTACTTGCCCTTGTTGAACGGCAGAAACCGGGTCTTGCCTCCCTGAAGGTGTGTAGTCACATAGACCAGTTCCGGATCGACGGCAAAGTGGGCCAGACAGTGCCCAAACGTAAGAAGCTTCTCCTTGGGGTCCCGGTCCTTCTGGTATTGGGCGATGGCGTGCCGGTAGTTCTGCCCGTTGAGAGGGTTTTTGAGCTCCGCGGTGAAGATGGGCAGGCCGTTGAGAAAGATGGCGACGTCGATGGAGTTGGTGTTCTTGGTGCTGTAGCGGAGTTGGCGGACGATGGTGAAGATGTTGGCCTCGTAGAGCGTCTGAAGATCAGGGTTCAGTCCGCTCGACGGCCGAAAGTAGGCAAGGTTTAAGGCCACCCCCATGTCCTTGATGCCCTTGCGGAGGACGTCCAGGACGCCACGCTTCTCCACCTCCTGAGAGAGCCGCTTGAGGAACTTGTCGCGTACGTCGGCTCCGTAATGCTTGTTGAGCTGGGTCCATTTCTTCGGCTGCGTTGCCTGGATGAAGGCGATGGTCATGCCCGAGTCGAGGGCTAGTGATATGTCGTAGTCGCCGGGCCGGCGCCTGCGAAAGCCCCCGGGGATGTAGGAGCCGTATGCGGCAACGGGTTCCGCGAGGCCCTTAAACTCCCTGTCTTCATCCGGGCCGCCGGCCAACAGGGCCGCCTCGACGGAGGTCTCGAAGTTCTTCTCTGAGATGTCCACGCCTCAGGCCGCCTTGGAGACGTCGATTTGTCCGGTCACCGCGGCAGTGATGAGGGCGGAGCGGTATTCGCGCAGCAGGACAATTACGTTGATCACGTGCCGCGTAAGGCGCCCCGTCCACTCGTTAAGATTGCCGATCTGGGCCAGAATCTCCTTCTGCTCATCGTGTGATGGAAGCGGGCAGAGGATCTGTTTAAAGTCGTGCCAGTACAGTCGGTTTCTGTCCATAACGATTCCATGTGATCTACGGTTGACCTCATTCTTGGCGTCTGACGTTCGAAACAGTTCCGCGAAGTAGGCAGTCGCCACGCCAGGGAAAGGTTCGGCGACCGTGTAATCAGTGCTGACTAATCCATCAGTCGGGGCAACGCCCACCGCCCCTTGCCACATTCGCATTTTGTTGAAGACTAGATCGCCGCGCCGAGCGACTTTTAGTGTGCCTAAGTCAGCGGCTACTCTTTCGATTCTGCTGTCTAGAAACTCACGCCGTGTCACTCCGCTCACCAAGGAAACCTCTAACATTGGAAGGTCTGGTTCTCCTCGTTCGTCCCGTTCTCTGAAGAGTAGTCCCGCGCGGCGAACGGCCCAATTGGGCGGTAGTGGGCCGAACCAGACGACGTCCCGCCCATCGGTAGCTAGGCGCTCCTCCCCCGCCCGGTCAAGAGTCCACGGATGCTGATCTCTTGTTGTTGCCGAAGGAGCTCCAGAAGCGCCTGCTGTTTTTCAATCAGTGTGTCTATCTGGGTGGCCTTTTCGTCCAGAAACCGCACGATCGTCCTTTGCTGTTTTCTCGAAGGCAACACGATTGGCGTATCTCCGAGCTCCTGATGACCAAGGGCGAATCGAGTGACCCCGTTAGCACGTGAAGCGAAATGAGCCCGAACGAGTTCGCTCTTGAGCGCCCAGAACAAGTATTTGGGCTCAACCTGTGAGGACACTGGCCGAACCACCGAAAGGTGATAGCCGCAGAGAACACGGTCCAAAGTCTCAGATACCAAAGCTGGCACGCCAATGTCCTCAGCGGTTTCTGAGTCCTTTGTGATCAGCACATCGCCACCTCTCAGGCTGAATTGGATTACTTGGTCTCGAGTAGCAGTCGCCTGCATGAAGGAGAAATCGCTGCGAATAACGTCGTTGTGGTAGACGTCCGTGTAATTGCACAGGCCCACTGGGATGTCGCCTTCGACAGACTTCTTATCTACGTTGCTCGCCTTGATTTTCGTCAGGTTCTTGAGGCGAACCATTTCCCTTGTCACGACGTGACCTCGCTCAGCAGCTGAAGAATCTCCTTCTCCAGCGTCTTGATGTCCGCCTTGATCTCCTCCAGTGGACGGGGTGGCTGGTAGACGTAGAAGTAACGGTTGAAGTTGATCTCGTAACCGATTTTCCCTACCTCTCCGTCTTTCTGATCTCTGACGGACTCGTTGATCCAGGCGTCCGGCAGGTAGGGCTTCACCTCTCGCTCGAAGAAGTCGTATACGCTCTCGTCCAGCGGCACTATCTCGTGGTCCCTAAGGTCTGGATCGAGCTCTGGAGCGCCGTCCGGGTTGAAACAAATCGCTGCTTCCTCGTCCCTCTCCGAGAGAGCCGCCAGGATTGCCTTCTTCATTGGGGCGCCCAGCTTGATGCCGGCGCTCTTTGCCGCCGTGTTGAGCGCCGCAACAAACTCATCCCGGCCGAGGAAGAGGGTGCCCGGCATGGTGGCAAGCATCTCCTTGATCTGCTTCTGTACCGCCAGCCCGGCCGCCTCTTCGGCCGCTTTAGCCGCCGGATCCTTTTTCTTGCTGATCGCCAAACCAGCAAACGCTTTCTGATCCTCCAGTCGGGCGATTCGCTCAGAGCTCGCCTGGAAGTTCAGCCGGAGAGGGCGTTCGACCTGGATCTTGCGGTAGCCGAAGTAGCTCGTGTCGAAGATCTTGGAGCCTTCGGCCTCCTCAAACTTCTCGTGGAGTGCGACTATCTGCCTCCGGTGCTCAGGAGCGATTTCACGGCGCTTGTCGCCCAGGCTTCGTCGCATCGGGGTCCACAACTTGGTGGCGTTGATGAGTTGAACCTTGCCTTTGCGCTCGGGCGCCTTGCGATTGCTCACTATCCACACGTAGGTGGCTATGCCGGTGTTGTAGAAGAGCTGCTCGGGGAGAGCGACGATGGCCTCGAGCCAGTCGTTCTCGATGATCCATCGGCGGATCTCGCTTTCACCGCTTCCCGCGTCGCCGGTGAACAGGGGAGAGCCGTTCATGATGATGGCCAGGCGCCCCCCTCCATCCTCCACGGCATTCATGCGGGAGGCCATGTGTTGAAGAAACAGCATCTGTCCGTCGGAGATGCGTGGCAGCCCGGCCGAGAACCTCCCCGCCGTGCCCCTTGAGAACTCATCGCGCACGGCGTCCTCATCACGTTTCCAATCCTTTCCGTAGGGAGGATTGGCAATCAGGTAGTCAAAGCTGCGGCCTGCGTGGCGGTCGTTGGAAAGGGTGGACCCAAAGGCGATGTTTTCGGCATCCCGGCCGCTCTCAGACTTCATGAACAGGTCTGATTTGCACACGGCGAAGGTCTCCGGGTTGACCTCTTGGCCGAACAGAAAGACATCGGCCTGTGGATTTATGCCCTGGGCATCCGGAGTGCCGTTGATCCGGTCCTTGGCTATGGTTAGCATCCCGCCGGTTCCGCAGCACGGATCGCATATGGTGACCACTATGCCCGGTTCCCTGATCTTTTCCTTATCACCGGCGAGCAGTAGCTCCACCATCAGATGGACGACGTCCCTGGGCGTAAAGTGCTCGCCCGGGTTCTCGTTAAGCGCCCGTTGAACTTCCGGATCAGCTCCTCGAAGATGGTTCCCATCGTGGCGTTGTCGATCGTGTCGGGATGCAGATCCACCGCCCGAAACCGCTCCACCACCTTGAACAGAAGGTCTGACTCATCGAGCTTGTCGATGGTGTTCTTGAAGTCAAAGCGTTCCAGCACCTCTCGCATGTTGGGAGAGAAGCCGCTCTGGTAATTGAGCAGGTTGGCGTGAAGGTTGGGGGCGTCGCCCAGGAGCTTGTCGAAGTCGTACAACGACGTGTTGTAGAAGGAAAAGCCCGACTTTGAGCGGAGCAGTGCGTCCGGGTTATCCAGCCCTTTTTCTTTGAGGACAGCATTGGCCTCCAGCACCTTGGCTTTGGTGGGGGCCAGGACGCAGTCCAGCCGGCGCAGGACGGTGAGCGGAAGGATGACGTCCTGATACTTCCCTCGCTTGAACGTGTCCCGTATGAGGTCCGCCACTCCCCAGATGAAGCTGACGATCTGGCTGTGGTTCATTCCGTTCCCTTGTCATGTTGCACACCGAGGATGATCTTCTCGAGAACTTTCAGACGATGATCTAGCCTTGCTCGCAATGGGTTACGGATGGAAAACGCTCTGAACAACCCAATGGGAGGATCCTGGTTAAACTTCGCAATCTCCAGCGGCCTACTGCTCAAGGCCACAATTACGTGCCTTTCCCATTCGCGGATATCCTCCTCCCCAGTGGGCATTCTGCCCGTGGCCGTCACGATGTCCCAATTCCGTGATGAACCAATCAGTTCCGCCGTGGCGTTCCGTAGCGCCAAACCTTCATCTAGCAACGACCGAAGGACTCCATCTAGTGTTTCTGGGTCTAGTGTTTCTGGGTCCGACATCAAGCTAGCGACCTTGCCCATGACTTCATCCCCCCTGAGGACCGCTTCCTCCTTAGAGATCACGTCATGAACGACCGAATCTTGACCAGTGGAACCGGGAGTATTCGAAGCAGGAGCCTGATTATGCGGATTTCGCTCTTCAATGAGGCTTTGAAGCTGACTCAGGCGGAAACGCAATAATTCCTCAGTACCTGCTGTCGTGCCACGGGTAAGCGAAGCCGAGAACCGACTGAGCGCTTCTGGGTCGTTGCGAAGCGCATCTCGGACTTTAGCTTCCCACGCTTCGATCTCCTCCCGTGAGTACTCCAACACGGTCTTGCCGACCCGCCCACTTCGGACCGGATGGGGTCGAATGGACTCGCCTTCCACATTCAAGGTATTCAGTTGGCGGGAAGTTATCCGCCCAGCGTTCGCCGAGTTTAAGTTTGGATTTCGTCCAAAGCCATGAGCTTCCATGGTCTGATTGATTCGATCCAGATAGTCTCCAAGGACATCAGGGGCCAACCAACTCTCCGGAATAGTTTCGGGGTTTGACTTTGCCCACTTAACCGCGAGCCCTTCTTTCGGCGCGGTTTCCGTAGTTTGAGACCTCTTTTCCAACATCAACCCTATGAAGGCCAGAAACACACAGACTGTTGCTAAGGTAAGTCCGACCTGACGCCATTCGTACAAGAAATTGAACACAGTCGGAATCAATGCGGCTATCTTGCGACGTGGAGCGGCATAAAACTCCCACGAAGAATGAATAGTCGGGATGCCGAAGAGAAGAAAACCAATAAGCCCTGAAACACCGAGAAACCCGAACGAACTCTTGACGAACCGCGCAAGTCCTCGCACGAGTCGGTTTGCCCAGGACGACGTTTCCACCGAACTAGGGTAAATCGACCGAATACATCGACAGCGTAATGTCGTCTATTGATTGCCTCAAAACGTGGCGGGACTAGGTCATCGTAGCGTCCGAGGACGACAGATCGGCGCTCAAATTGTCGGTGCCGGCCGATAGTCTCCGGTTGGGAGGTGTGAGATGGCCGTAAGCATTCAACGCATGCCCGTGGAGGTTCGGCCTCGGGAGCGGCTGTTCCAGGTTGGATTGGGTGCTTTGAGCGATGCGGAGTTGGTCGCCCTGGTCATTGGAAGTGGAAGAAGAGGCGCCAGTGCAGTGGAAGTGGCCGGCGAGCTGTTAGCAGAGCTTGGCTCCTTGACTGTGCTGTCCAGGGCTCGGCCGGAGGAGCTTTCTCGAATCTCGGCTGTCGGCTGCGCAAAGGCGGCAAGCCTCGTGGCGGCCTTCGAGCTGGGCCGGCGCGCTGAGGCTCGCACCGCAGCTCCACCTCGGATCGGCGGTCCGGCGGACATAGCCATTGCGGTCCGTCCGCATGTCGCCGAGCCGCGCCAGGAAGAGGTCTTCCTTGTGGTTCTGGGAGGCGGAAATCGCATACGTAGAGTGGTACGGCTGGCGTGCGGAGGTTCGAGTGACTGTGGCATTCGGGTTCGGGATGTCCTTACGGCGGCATTCCGACACGGGGCCACCGCCCTCGCTTTGGCGCACTCTCATCCCTCAGGGGATCCGGCGCCCAGCTCCGAGGATGTCGCATTGACGAGGGAATTACGGAAAGCCTCGGATCAGGTGGGCCTTCGGCTGGCCGACCATGTCATCGTGGCAGGGACCAGGTGGGCAAGCCTTCGAGCTCTGGGTTATCTGGACCCGTAATCATTTACTTGGAGGAGAAGTCCTCCATGGCCGACGCAAGGTATCGGTGGGTCCAATCTTCGGCAAACTTACGAGACCCGGCGAATACCATCGGCACCTCCGGGTAACGGACTGCCAGGCGAGCCAGCATGTCGGCCAGCCAAGCTCCTCGTCCGGAATGGGTCTTCAAAATTTCGGGGTAGTCGGCTTCGACAACCACTGCAGCAAGCGGCACCTCCGCAAGCCGTTGCATCTGGAAGGCCATGGTGCCGTCCGACAAAGAGCTCATCAGGCCCTCGAGTGTCTTTCGCTCAACTGTTGCGATTAGCCGGTCATCCACAGCAACGGCGTAATCGCCAGCCTGAAGAGTCGTTTTCTCTGTTTCAACCGCTCGTGTCGAGAAGCGAAAACCATAGCGCTCCCGGGTGTCAACCAGGATTCGAAGGCTCTCGATCGTGCGTCCCTTGGGCACTCGCGCTCCGGGGTTTGCCGCTTGAGCCGCCTTCTGCGTCTGCCAGAAGATCGCTTCCCGGCCTCGCGCTTCGGTGAATATGAACTGGGAGCGGGAAAGGCGTGGGCGGTCCAGGATCAGATCGATCGCGGCGCCGCGCCGGCGGCAGAGCACGACGCGAACCTCGTCGACTAGCTCGAGAGTAGGGTCCCAGTCGGACTCGTACGGATGGCAGTAGATCCTCGAGGATCGTGGCCAGGTGTCTTTGACTTTAAGGACCAGACCGCCGCCTACGGGGATATGGACGAGGTACGGCAGACGGCTCTGCTGGTCCGGGTTGCGTGCCACCATGAAGGTTTCCAACAGAATCTGATTCTCTTCCAAAAGGTATACAAAGTCGTTGTTGACAGGACGTTCTTGGCAATTCTGTCACCCCGCGCCATTAGAATCGAACACATGTTCGAAAATCTAGACGAGATAGTCCACCTTTGAACGCATCGTTTCTGGGCTCAATCCAGACGCAATGGACGGTCATACAGCGGCTGAACTGGTGACTCGCTTCGCCAAGGTGGAAAGGCTGGCCTCCGCCGGCAAGTCGCTATGTGCCGGAAGGGTCGCATCATCCGGCGCTTGGCGCTCCTCAGGTGATAAGTCGCCTGCCCGCTGGATGGCCCACATCACGGGGGTTTCGGTGGGACACGCCCTTTCGGCAATCGAAACGGCTGAGAACCTGGCGGAGCTTCCGATGGTGGAGCAGGCTGTGCGGTCCGGGGAGCTTTCGGAGGTGCAGGCGCATGAGATTTCGTCCGCAGCGGCGGCAAGTCCCAAATCTCAAGATGAGCTGCTCGAAGCAGCAAAGACCGAGAGTGTAGCGGAGCTAAAGCAGCGTTGTGCAAGGGTGAGGGCTGCTGCAACTTTCGATGAGCTGGCCCGGTACGACAAGATCAGAGCTCGAAGAAGGCTCCGCCACTACCGTGACTTCGATGGGGCTTTTCGCTTGGATGCAGTTCTTACGCCGGATGCCGGGGCGCTAGTTCTGGCGACCCTGGAACCCTACGTCGAAAGAGTTTCGAGAGACCTGCAGCTGCAGGGGCGGCGGGAGTCTCGTGAGGCGATGGCGGCAGATGCTCTGGTGGCCATGGCTAAGCATGCTGGTGCCTGCGATTCTGAGCCGGTGAGCCATAGTCCAAGGGCCTCGGTGCAGGTGATGGTGGACCACTCCGCTCTGGTACGGGGCTCGGTGGCCGAGGGCGAGACCTGCGAGATCAAAGGAGTCGGCCCGGTACCGGTTTCAACCGCACGGGCCTTGTCCTCGGATGCCTTCTTGACCGCCCTCTCCATGGATGGAGCGGACGTCCGGTGTGTGGCTCATTTTGGCAGAACCATCAACGCTCAGTTGAGAAGAGCCTTGGAAGTACGGGACCCCGAATGTGTGGTGCCGGGGTGCTACGTGAGCCACAATCTCGAGATTGATCACATTCAGCCCCTGGCTGAGGGTGGTCCGACCACCCTCGACAACTTGGCCAGACTTTGTTCCTTCCATCACTTCCAAAAGACCCATCGCGGTTATCGCCTGAGCGGGAGGCCGGGGTGGTGGAAATGGGAGAAACCACCCTCGAGCAAGAATTCAAGAGACTTCTTGCGTTTTAACGGTTCAGAGCCAGGAAACTCGGGTTAGGTGGGGCTCGCCGCCTTGGAATTCTCGTCCAGCTTGCGCTCTATACGCTGAGCATCTTCTTGATCTCCTCTTCGCCGACCTTCGATTCAGCGCTTCCCCGGTGGATATAGAGACCGGCAAGCACAACGAAGGCGAAGACTGAAGGAACTCGGGTTGCCAGTTCTCCAGGGTTGATTGAGCGAGCTGTCGATGTAGCCGCTCACCTCCACCGGCTGGCCATGCTCCTCCTGCTCATCCTTGTACTGCTGTCACTCCGCAACGCCCCACCCGAACCAGACCACCAGAAACAACACCAGCAGGCTCAACGAGAGCGCGAACCCCCCAAAGGCTTTCACCCGTGCGGCGTTTCCGCTTGACGCTCCGCCTGAGCGATTTCACAAGAACAACCAGGGGCCCTGGATGATTCCAGCGACCAATAGACGATTCAGCATTTCCACCCCTACGCCCTCCCTGTCTGTGCCCGAATTCTGCTCGTACCCGGTGAGTTAATCGCCGCTGCAGGTGCCGGCGTCACGCAGCGGGGTGGATGTCCCAGCCGGTCACGCTCCTCAGGCGATTGCGAGGGTACTCGAGAGGGTGCTGGGCAATCCATTTGTTGCGTTGAGGCATCCACCAAAGAGCGACATCACATTCCGAGCCGTCCGGTGCGATCAGCAGGACGTTTTCCAGTTGGGGAAAGCGGCGGGTGTTGGACATGGCCCACGTGGGCGCGGGCGGCATCAGGCGGTGCGACTGGGACGTGTTGGCGCCAACGGAATCGCTGTTGGGATCGGCGTCGGCCACGCAGCAGCGACAAATCGAAGCATGGGTCTTCGGAATGCGGACGGAGCACTCCCAGCAGTTGCTGATGCCAAAGGACATGCCGCGCCCGGGGGATTGGGAGTCGCCGTTCATGGTTCCGGTCCTTCGAGGCGGGCTCAGGATGGTATCGCTGAGGGATGAGGAAATCTGCTTACCTCGGGTGCCTGCCTTTACCCTGAGCGTTTCCTGCCAAACATCGTGACCTCCAAAGCTGTGACTCGTCCGATCAGCCAGCACGCCGGAGGCGTCCAGTACCCGCATCGCCTGGGGGCTTTATGTGTCGGATTCCGGCTGACGCGCTCCTACGCCGGTCAGGAACTCCCGAATACGAAACGGACCGCCGGCGTTGCGGGCCATCGGCGGAGTCGGTAGCGAGTCACGCCGGTTCAAGCCGTGGATCAGGTCCAACAGAGCCTCTGCCGAAGAGTGGCGGGGTTTCCAGCCGAGCTGCTCGTGCGCCCTGGTCGTATCCAGCAGGGGAGACTGCACCGCCATATCGAACCACCCCACCGGACTGGGCTGAAGCCGCAAACGCCATGTCAGGTCGGTCGCGCCCCTTACCAGCCACTTCGGAAGGGTCAGCGCACGGGACTCTAGGATGTCGGCCATCGCTTTGAAGTCCAGAACCGGATCAGCGGCAATGTTGAACGGTCCCCGGGCCTCGCTCACCAGTGCCAGCCGGTACGCCTCGCCGACATCATAGGAGTGGACGAACTGTGTCCGGACTCCTTTGAGATGCGGTAGGAAGGGTATCAGTCCCGGTCGGATCAGGGTTGTGGGCACCAGCGGTCCCATGAAAAGCCGGCGAATCTCGCATGCTGCTTCCGATTTCAGGATGACCACCTTGCGGAGCCGCACCACGCGGGTGGCGGGCGAGCGGGCCTCGAAGGCGTCGAGCAACCTCTCGACCTCCGCCTTGTGCCGGGAGTAGAAGCTGGTCCTGATGCCGTGGGTGGGCCACTCCTCGTTGACCTTGCGATCCTTGGGACCGGGAGAGTAGGCACCGATGGACGACGCGTAGACAAGCGACGGCACCTCGGCCCGCTCGACTGCCTCGAAAACTCGCTCGCTCCCCCGGACGTTGATCTTGCGAAGGGTTTCGAGGTCCCGGGAGGGCTGAATTGCCCATGCCAGGTGCACTACGGCGTCCGCCCCCTTCAGAACGGGTTCGAGGTCCGACGTGGTGATGTCTGCGGTCTCCCACCTCACCTTGGGCATCTCAACGGTCGGGAGCCGCCGGGCCACGCCGACCACCTCGTCAACCGCGTCTTCATCGGCCAGGCTACGGATAAGGCTGGTTCCGACATTGCCGGAGCCACCGATTATCACCACGCGCATGGGTCTTTGCCTACCCCGCCCATAGGGGGGCAAACGCCTGCAAGCACCGGCGGGCTGCCGCGCACGGAGCAGGTTCTAATCGCAGTCGACGGCGCCGGCGGCGCCGTGACAGTCTTGAGCCATGGTTGAAGAGTGGTCCCAACGCGAGCACGCCCGGTGGTATCTGGGGCTGGCGGATCGTTTTCCTCATCGCCGGGAGGGCGAGGCGGTGGTCCTGGAGCAGATTCCGCACGATGTTCAGCGGGTCCTGGATCTCGGGACTGGCGACGGACGGATGCTAGCCCTGATCCTGTCGGTACGCCCCGGCGCAACCGGAGTGGCGCTGGACGGATCCGAGCCCATGCTGGAGCTCGCCGCCGCCCGATTCGAGGGGCATCCCGGCGTGGCCACCCTCCTCCACGACATGATGGAACCGTTGCCGGATCTCGGCACGTTTGATGCGGTGGTGTCCTCCTTTGCCATCCACCACCTGGAGGACAACCGGAAGCGGGAGCTGTACAGGGAGGTCTTCGGCATGCTGCGGCCGGACGGCGTTTTCTGCAACCTCGAGCACGTCTCCTCCCCCACTCCCGAGCTGCACGCCCGCTGGAGGCGGTCGCTCGGAATCGACGGGGAACCGGAAGATCCGTCCAACCGCTGCGTCGATGTCGAGACGCAGCTCCGATGGCTGCGGGCGATCGGCTATCGGGATGTGGACTGCTACTGGAAGTGGATGGAGACGGCGCTTTTGTGCGGGCTCAAGTAAGGGAACCGCTGCGCCCTCCATCCTGCAGCGTAGGAATCCGATCGGCCCTCCTGTCCATGGCATGCAGGAGGCGGGGGAACGGTCGGTCACGGTTAGACTAGGCCGTGGCCTTGATGCAACGATCCGTTTCTTTCGGCGCTTTCGGCGCTTTATACCTGGTCGTCGCACTGACGGCGATTTTTCTGGCAGCGCCGGGAACCGACCTTCGGCGGACGGATGCAGGAACGTACCCCGACGGCCGGCTCGACGCTACCGCTCTGGCACCGAACCTGGAGGAAACCGACCTCAGCTTGGCCCGGTCGGCACTGCAGCTCTCCGGACGCCGGACGGGGGTGCCGGCCTCGGCGGCGGCACTCCTGAGCAACGGCCTGATTTTCCCGGCCATGGCTACAGTGGCGGTTCTACTGCTCGCCTTCCGGGTGAGGCCCGGCGGCCCGGTAGTTCAGCCCTACTTAAGGGGACCCCCGCTTCGCTGATCGAGCCTGGTTGCCCGGGTCCCCCATGGGTGAACCGGGGTCTAGAGTTTGTTCGCCAGTTCAGCTGATACCCAACCGTTTGGAGGAACCCACCAATGAACCGCCAGCTTTTGTGGCGCGGCCTGCTTGCAACGCTAGTCGTCGCCGGCTCGGTTGCACTCGTGCTGACCCGCCCGCCCCGGCTCGGGCTCGACCTCAAGGGGGGGAGTCAGATCGTTTTGGCGACCTCGAGCACCGACCGCCAGAGCGCCACCGACGACGCAGTCACCCGGACCTTGGAGGTACTGAGGCGGCGTGTCGACCAGCTGGGTGTTTCCGAATCGAGCCTTCAGCGCAGCGGTGACCGCCGTATCATCGTCGAGCTGCCCGGCGTCGAGGACCCCAGAGAGGCAGTCGAGGTCATCGGAAGAACGGCTCAGCTGGAGTTCCACCCGGTTATCGCCGCCGCTTTGGCCCAACCGACTCCGGCCGCCTCGCCATCGCCGAATCCGGACGGGACTATCGTCCTCAACGACGAGTTCGGCCGGGCTCTCACGCTCGGGCCATCCGAGGTCGGCGGAGACGCCGTCCGGCGCGCCAGCGCGGTCCTGGACCCCAACGGCGCCTGGCAGGTGAACGTCGACTTTGAGCGGGCCGGCAGCAGGCGTTGGGAGCAGCTGACCGGCACCGCCGCTTGCTCCCCGGACGGAGACCCCAAGCGACAGATTGCCATTGTGCTGGACAACAAGATCATCTCTGCGCCTCAGGTCGGCACAGACGTCGTTTGCAACGAGGGCATTACCGGCGGGACCACCGTCATCACGGGCAACTTCGAGGAGAAGGAAGCCAAGGATCTGGCCCTGCTGATCCGGGCCGGCGCCCTTCCCGTGCCGGTTGAGGTGGTGGAGCAGCGGACCGTTGGACCGACCCTGGGCCAGCAGGCCATCGACGCCAGCACGCGGGCGGCCATCATCGGTGCCTCCCTCACGATCCTCTACATGATCCTCTACTACCGGGTGATCGGAGGAGCTGCAGCCGTCGCTCTCATTCTTTACGGGCTCATCTCGTTCGCCGTCCTCCTTGCGCTCGACGCGACGCTCACGCTTCCCGGCATCGCCGGTTTCGTGCTTGCCATCGGTATGGCAGTCGACTCGAACGTGCTCGTCTTTGAGCGAATACGCGAAGAGTATGTCGGCAAGAAGCGCCCGCTGGCCGCGGTGAACCTGGGCTTCCGCAAGGCCCTGAGCGCCATCGGAGACTCCAACGCCACGACGCTGCTCGCTGCGGTGCTGCTGTTCTTCCTGGCATCCGGAGCAGTCCGAGGTTTCGGGGTCACCCTGTCCGTCGGTGTGGTGGTCTCCATCTTCACCACTCTGGTGGTGACCAGGGTGCTGGTGGAGCTGCTGGTGAAGATACCCGCCCTGCGCAACCGTCCCCGTCTTCTGGGCGTTGAGTCCAAGCGGCGGCTGCTGAATTGGCTTGAGGCAAAGCAGCCCAATCTGATCGGCCACAGCAAGTTCTTCTTCACCCTGTCTTTGGTCGCCGTCGGCCTCGCGGTTGCCGGGCTGCTCGTCCGGAACCTGAACTACGGCGTCGAGTTCACCGGCGGCCGACTGGTGGAGTACTCGACAGAGCGCCGGGTCAGCCTCGATCGCCTTCGGGAGTCGCTCGCGGACATCGGCCTTCCTCGGGCGCAGGTGCAGGCCTCCGGCGACGACAACGTGAGCATCCGGACCGGTCAGCTGACTGCCGCGGAGGAAGCCGGGATCGTCTCGGCCCTCGAGGAGCTCGGCGGCGACACGGAGAAGGCCCGTGATGAGTTCATCGGTCCCAGCATCGGCAACGAGCTGCGCCAGAGAGCGCTCATGGCATTGGGTTTGGCGTTGATCGCCCAGCTGGCGTACCTGGCCATTCGCTTCCGCTGGAACTTCGGGCTTGCCGCCGTTCTGGCGATGTTCCACGACGTGGTCATCCTTATCGGCATCTTCGCCTGGTTCGGCAAGGAGATCGATGGCGTCTTTCTGGCCGCCCTGCTCACCGTCATCGGTTACTCGATCAACGACTCGGTTGTCGTCTTCGACCGCATCAGGGAGCGGCGGCGGGAGAGGTCGTCCGAGACGCTGGAGAAGGTGGCCAACGATGCCTGCCTTCAAACCTTCCCGCGGACGGTCAACACGGGCCTTGGAGCATTCTTCATTCTCATCGCGCTCTATGTCCTGGGCGGCGAGAGCCTCACCGACTTCGCGCTGGCCCTGATCATCGGTATCGCGGTGGGGACCTACAGCTCCGTGCTGACGGCCGCCCCGCTGTGCGTGATGCTCGATCGTTGGAAGCCGGCGCCGGCGCCGGTCCGCAAGTCGGCATCAGCAAAGCGCCGCCCGGCATCAAGCACGGGGCGGCGGCCGTCTTCCAGCCGGACGAGGCGATGACCGCCGGCGAGTAAAAGGCCCCACGGACAAGATCATGTGAAGTAAGGAGACCCGATTTGAAACTTGACGTTCATGAGGACGATCTGCCGGGCATCGGACGCAGGTACGTGGTCCAGGGTGATGACGGCGGAGTGCTCACGATTGTGTTGCACAACAGTGGTAGGCGGGAGCTGTACCTGTTCCCCCGCCACGGGGACCAGCCGGTGACGGTGGCAATGGACGATCACCAGGCGCGCCTCGCGGCAGCAGTGCTCAGTGGAGATTACTCACCACCGCAGCAGGTCCAGGAGATCGATGAGGTGATGAAGGACCTCGCGATTGAGTGGTACGTTCTGGGCCCCGGTTCGCCCGGAGCGGGCCAGAGCATCGAGAGCCTTCACATCCGAAGCGCGACGGGTATCAATGTGATGGCCATACTTCGCGGCCACAACGTTATCCACGGCCCCCGAGACTCTCAGCTACTCGAGGTAGGAGATCGGTTGATCGTTGCAGGGCGGCGATCCAGCATGCCGGCGTTCCGCAGGCTCGTGGTCGAGTCCTAGGGTGGGGTGAAGTAAATCGGCGATGAGCTGATCGCCCTGGGAGGCGCATTTCTTGCCGCCGGTCTTCTGGCGAGGATCGGAAGGCGGGTGGGGCTGCCGACGATTCCCTTCTTCATCGCCGCAGGCATCCTGACCGGCCCGAACACGCCGGGACTTACGCTGATCCACGACCCTGTCTCACTGGAACTTTTTGCGGCCGTTGGGCTCGTGCTCCTTCTATTTCACCTCGGACTTGAGTTCTCGCTGGGGGACCTGGTGGCCGGCGGCCGGTCGCTGGCGATGGCGGGCGCGGTCTACATTGCCCTAAACGTCGGAGGAGGGCTGATTTTCGGCCTCGCCCTCGGGTGGGGGGTGCGTGAGGCATTGGTGATTGCCGGTGCGGTCGGAATCTCCTCCTCGGCGATCGCAACCAAGTTGCTGGTGGAGCTAAAGCGCCTGGCTAACCCGGAGACCGGTCTCATCCTGGGCATCATCGTGGTTGAAGACGTCTTCCTGGCCCTGTACCTGGCTCTCCTGCAACCGATCCTCGGAGGGAGTGAGGGCACGGGTGAGGCGCTGATGCTGTTCGCCCGGGCGTTTGCCTTCCTCCTTGTGCTCGTGGCCGTCGCCCGCTACGGGGCGAAATGGGTTGGCCGGCTGGTTTCCTCCAACGACGACGAGCTGCTCACCGTGCTGTTCGTCGGCCTTGCCGTCCTCGGTGCCGGTGTGGCCGAGGAGCTGGGCGTCTCCGGGGCCATCGGCGCCTTCATGGTGGGAATGATCCTGGCCGAGACATATCTCAAGCACCGGATCGAAAAGCTGGTCCTCCCCCTGCGCGACGCCTTTGCTGCGGTGTTCTTCTTTGCCTTCGGCTTGACTATCGATCCCGGAGACATCGGGTCGGTGGGAGGAGCCGTCGTCGTGGCGGTGCTGTTGTCGGTCGTGCTGAACATCCTTGCCGGGACGGTTGCGGCTCGTCTGTACCGGTTCAACCGGCGGGCTGCGGCCAACGTCGGCCTGACGGTGCTCGGACGAGGTGAGTTCTCGTTGATCCTTGCCACCTTTGCTGCTTCGGCCGGGTTGGACCCTCGGATCGGCCCGTTCGTCGCACTGTACGTGCTGGCGCTGGCAATACTCGGTCCGCTTCTGGCCTCCCGCTCCGGCCTGTTGGCGGCCTGGCTGCCCGGCGGGCTCTTCAGGGCAGGCGGACCCCCGCGGGTCACCAGAACCCGGGCCGACTCCGTTCTCGCCACCCGGCTGGCCGCACAGCGGGATCAGTCGGACGAATCGAAAGGACTGGGAACGGCGTTGCTCTCCGGGATGGAGCGAATCTCACTCCGGCTGAAGTCCCGCTGGCGCGACGGCCAGAGCGGTGCCGGAAGGCTGGTGCTGCCCCTGGCATTCTTCGCCGGGGTGGTGGTCCTGGGAGTAGTCGGCTACCGTCTGAGCGGGTTCTCACTCGGAGAGGCGCTGTCTCTGGCCTGGGCCGACGTCAGCCCGGCAGACCCGTTCATCGAGGTCGAGCGCCGACCCCGTTATCTGGCTCTAACGATCACCGCCCTGGGTTCGATCGCCCTGCTGTTTGTGTTGATAACCGCCCTGACCATCGCATCGGAAGGCGGATTGGGAATTTCGTCGAGGAGGCGCCGAATGGACGAACGCATCGAAAGGCTGGCCGATCACTACATAGTCTGCGCCTACGGGCGGGTCGGACGAGCCGCCGCCCGGGAGCTCGAGGCCGAGAGGGTTCCCTTCGTTGCCATCGACCGGGAGGAGGAGCTGGAGGCGCGGATGCGGCGGGACGGAATCCTGTACATCATCGGCGATCCCACCTCCGAGCCGGTCCTCAGACAGGCGGGCATCGAGAGGGCAAGGGGAATTATCTGTGCGGTCGACGATGATGCCACCAACGTATATGTCGCCCTTACTGCACGTTCCCTGAACCCCGATATCTACATAGTGGCGAGGGCAAGCGCGCCCGAGACGCCTGCCCGGCTTCAGCGGGCCGGCGCCAACCGCGTGATCTCGCCGTACCGCTCCAGCGGGCGGCAGATGGCGCTGCTGGTGCTCCGCCCCCGAGTGGTGGATTCACTGGAGGTCCTGGGCCGCCGCCTAGAGGAGCTGGCTATCGAGCACGGCTCTCCGTTGGTCGGACAGACCGTGGAAGCAGCCTGCGGTGCGGCCGTCCCCCTGCTGATTCACCGGGCGGGAGGTGAGACCATCACCCATCCCGGCCCCGACGTGACGGTCCAGCCGGGTGACCGCATCCTGGCTTGGGGAGCCGACGCAGACCTTCGTCCCATGGAGAGCGCGCAGTAGCGAGATCGGGGAAACCGGCTGGGCGGTAAGGGTAGGCTTCGGATCGTGCCCGGTCCCTCGGGCCGGGAGGTCAAAGAGTTTGAGCATTCTCGAGGCGCTGGTTCTTGGCATCGTCCAGGGACTCACGGAGTTCCTGCCCATCTCCTCGTCGGCCCATCTGGTCCTGGTCCCGGAGCTTGCTGGATGGGAGCAGCCCACCCTCGCTTATGTCGTTCTTCTGCACGCCGGAACACTTCTCGCCCTGGTCGTGTACTTTCGCCGAGAGCTGAGGGCGACTCTGCGCGGGATGATGCGGCCGGGCCCGGCCCGCCGGTTCGTGGCGCTGCTCATTGCGGGGACGCTTCCGGCAGCTGTGATCGGCGTGGCGTTCGAGGATCAGTTCGAGCAGAACTTCGGCGAGCCGTTCCAGGTGGCGCTACAGCTGGTGCTCACCGGCCTGATCCTTTTTGGAATCGAGGCGCTCGCCCGGCGCAAGCCTCCCCCGGCGGAGGATCCACAGAACCTGACCGGACTGGAAGGTCTGGTAGACGAGCTCAATCCGTCAAAGGCAGCTGCAGTCGGCTTTGCTCAAGCCTTGGCGATCATCCCGGGCATCTCCCGCTCGGGAGCGACCATCGCCGCCGGACTTCTTGGGGGTTTGTCCCGGGCCCAGGCTGCCCGGTTCTCCTTCTTGCTCTCGATCCCGATCCTTCTCGGCACGAGCCTGTTCAAAGTGCCGGACCTGGCGGGCGAGGGCGCCGGTGCAGGTCCGCTGACCGTTGGCTTCCTGGCCTCGCTGGTGACGGGATACCTGGCCATTGCGGGAACCATCACCTTCCTCCAGAAGCGAGGACTGATGGTATTCGCATCGTACTGTGTGGTGGCCGGCGGACTGGCGGCCCTGATACTGCGGTAGCCCTTTTTAACAAACAGCTAAAGGTTTCCGGCTTCGTGCCGATACTTAGGCGAACACAGTTTCTCGGAAGGAACCGATTCCCGAAAGTTTGGGATCGCTGAAGGGTAGCCCCCGCCACCCCTTTGGCGATCCTTCGAAACCCGAAGCGGCAGCGCTCGCCTTGGTCCCCGCCCAGGCTGTAGCGCTGCCGCTATCGGGATTCTGGATAGCCGAGCCGCCGGGTAGGTTCACGCTCCGTGACAACATGTAGCTTTAAGAGTTCACCTTTTTGGGAACAACCTTGCAGTCAACAAGACGGCACAAGGAGGCTCTAATGAACTTGCTCACCTACATCCTTACGCTTGCGCTGATTGGGTTCATAGTGGGAGGACTCGCCCGTCTGGCTCTGCCGGGCAGGGAGTCCATCGGTGTCTTCGGCACCATACTGGCCGGCCTAGCGGGATCGTTCATCGGAGGCCTGATAGTCACTTATCTCTTCGGAAGCTCGAACCGGTTGCTGACGCTGGCGGTTGCGGTTGCCTGCGCTGTTCTGTTCATACTTCCGTTCCGAGTCTTTGTCGCCCAGCCGGTCGTGGTTCCCCGAAACTCGGTTCGCCGGGGTTTCTGGGGGAACCGGTCCATCGACAACGACCACGGCTACGGCCGCCGGTCCTTCTGGAACCGCCGCCGCACCATGCTGTAGGCCTCCCAAGGTTCGAGGAACGGGTCCCTTTCGGGGACCCGTTTTGATTTCGACATGCGAAATTTGGTTTGGTGTATGAGACTTCGAGGAGTACAATGACCTCCTCGAGGGCTCGGCATCCTGTGAAAGATTTGCTGGTAGGGCGACAAGGAATTCGTTCCTTCCTACCTCCAACTTTCGGCAAACCGTTACCGGGCCTTCGAGCGCGTCTCGCTTGAAAAGCTAGTCGTCGGCCTCACGCTGCGCCTCACGCAGACGCCGGCGCTCTTCACGCATCTGATCCCGTAGCCCATCTGTCTGGTCATCGATCTGCTCACGCAATGCCTCGCCGGGATCCCTGCCGGAGCAGAACGGAAAGCATGGCGGGAACTCGATGCCCGGCCCGTTCGGTTCAGGGTCCGGCTCCTGCACCCGAGGAGCCGGAGGCCGGTGGCTGATGATCTCGCCGGTAATCCTGGGGTCCTGGAAGTCCCCGGCGGGGATGCCCTGCAGCGCTTTGGTCATGAAGTTCTTCCATATGGTGGCCGGGAACGAGCCGCCGGTCACGGACCTGCCGCGTAGCCTGGTCATCACCGGGATGTGTCCCTGGGGGTCGGGCGCATAGCCCATCCAGACCACCGCGGTCAGCTCGGGGGTGTATCCGGCAAACCACGCGTCCTGGAAGTTCTCAGTGGTACCGGTCTTGCCGGCCGCAGGTCGTCCGATCTTGGCGCCGGTCCCGGTTCCCGACTGGATGTTCTGCTCCAGGATGTGGTTCACCGTGTCTGCAACGTTCGCATCCATGACCTGAGTCACCGACGGCAGCCGCTCGGCCACCGCCGCTCCGGTGGGCCGGACGATCTTGGTGACCACGTTGGGGGTGGGACGGCGGCCTCGCTGGGCGAACGTGGTGTAGGCGCCGGCCATCTCAAGAGGAGTAACGTCGGAGGTGCCGAGGGTCAAGGCGCAGCCTGAGTCCGACGCCGGAATTGCGATGCCGGTCTTGGCGGCCACTTCGATGAACTTCTGCGGGGTCACCACCTCATCCATCATCTGGGCGTAGATCGTGTTGACCGAGTTGGTAGTGGCTCCGGTCACGTCCAGGTAGCCGTAGCCTGCGTTGCTGTAGTTCGATACCCTCCAGGGCTTGTTGCCGTTCCGGCAGCGGTCCGAGTTGATGCTGATGGTCGACGTTCCCGAGAAGGTTGACCGTATGGACTTGCCCTCCTCCAGGAATGCGGCCAGCGTGAATGTCTTAAAGGCCGAGCCTGCCGGGCGTCCGCCGCCTGACCCGTTGACGTCGGCCGCAAAGTTGAACCCCCGAGCCCGGTCGATGCTGTCGACGTCACGGCCGCCCACCATCGCCCTCACTCGACCCCGCGGATCCATAGCCACCAGGGCGGCTTCGGGGTCGGTTGGGCGGTTGAGGACACTGCGCACAGCGGCCTCCGCGGCGTCCTGCATACGCAGGTCCAGCGTCGTATGGATTGCAAGGCCGCCTCGCAGGATCTCCTCGTCGGTGAGCTTGAACTCCGACTTCAACAGCCGCCGAACGTACTCGAGGAAGTAGCCGGCCCGGGCGGAGTCCACCTCAATCGATATGCCGGGCTTGAATTGAGCAACCAGATCCTCTGCTTTGGCGGACGCTGCAACATCGGGTGCCATCAGGTTCAGCTCCACCTGTCGATCGATGACCGCGTTGCGCAGGCTCTGCGCCTTGGCGGCGTCTTCGTCGATCTGATATCGCTGAGGTGCCCGGATCAGCCCCGCCAGGTACGCCGACTGTCCGGGGGTGAGCTGGGCCGCCGGCACCTTGAAGTAGGTCCGGGCTGCCGCTTCTGCGCCGTAGGCCCCGCGGCCGAAGTACACGGTGTTGAGGTAGTGCTCGAGGATCTCCTCCTTGGAGGAGTTGCGCTCGAGCTTGACTGCCCAAAAAGCCTCTCTGATCTTGCGGGCAAAGCTCCGTTCGGTTCCGACCTGGGGAAACGCATGGCGCACGTACTGCTGGGTGATGGTCGACCCTCCCTGAAGTGCGCCGCTGCCCTGCCAGTTCTCCCGGGCGGCACGAAAGATCCCCCTGAAGCTGAAGCCGTTGTGATCGAAGAAGGTCCGGTCCTCGACGGCGATCACTGCCAGCTTCAGGTGATGAGACATCTGCTCCAGGGGCACCAGGGTGCGATTTTCCTCGCCGTGAAGGGTGCCGATGGCCTGGCCGTCGGCGGCGAGGATCTTGGATGACTGGGCGGAGGGAGCGATCGCCGGCAGAGGAACGTTGGCCAGCCATAGGAAAACTCCAGCGACGCCCAGAACGGCTGCTACGGCCAGCACCCTGTACCGAGCTATGCCGGCCATCCGTGGCCACCCGAGACCAATCATCTACCGAGCCCTCCTGTCAGTAGATCAGCCTATCGACCTCAAAGATTCGCGGCCAGCGCAGCCGGAGCAGGCATGAGTCGGAGTCGAAGGCCTGCAGATCTGGAAATACAGTGCTACTTTCGCGCCTCCTCCGTTTAGTCGTTCCGGCCCAGGGTAGGAACCGCTTAAGGGAACTCTTCAAACCGCTCGCGTAAAGTGCGCAGGGTGCCGAACCACCGGAGGATCCTCCTCGATCCTTCCGGATATCCGATCGGACCACTGCGAAATGGCCAACCTTCCAGTAACCCCTCTCTCTCGAAAGGGCCTTGGCCGGCGTGCCCTGTCGGATCTGAGAGACAGAGTCCGGGTTGGGGTCGACTCAGTTCCGCAGTTGCAGATGCCTGCCGTCCGGTGGGCGGTCGGGGTTTTGTTACTCCTGGTGCTGATCGGTCTGGCGACTGCGATCTTCGCCCTGTACCTGATGTTTGCTCCGATCAAGCTGCCCGAGCCCATCGAGGGATCGAAGGCTGCCACTACCCAGATACTGGCGACCGACGGAAGTGTGATCGAGCAGTGGCATGGCCCTATCAACCGTACCTTCGTCGAGTTGGACGACATGTCGAAGCACCTTCGAGAAGCGGCCATCGCAGCGGAGGACGCCCGCTTCTACAAGAGGGGCGCGGTGGATCTCAGGGCAGTTATGCGGGCAGCCAAGGCGAACCTGGTCAACGCTTCCTTCGTCCAGGGGGCCTCAACCATCGGCCAGCAGTATGCGAAGAACGTCTACGTCGGTAACGACCCCTCCCTGTCGCGCAAGGTCCGGGAGGCCAGGGTTGCGTATCGGCTCGAGAGGGACCTGGGCAAGGACAAGGTGCTCGAGGGCTACCTCAACACCGTCTACTTCGGCCGCGGCGCCTACGGCGTGGAGGCGGCATCCAAGATTTATTTCGGAAAGGCCGCTTCCGACGTAAGCGTCTCGGAGGCGGCATTGCTGATCTCGATGATCCGGTCGCCCGACGGCTACTCCCCCTACCGGCACCCGGTCAAATCCGAAGCTCGAAGGAAGTGGGTGCTGGAGCGCATGCAAGGGGTGGGCTTCGCCACGCGCCAGGAGGTCCGAGAGGCCGAAGAACATAAGCCGGCGCTCATTCCCGCTTCGGAGGCCCATCCGAGATACGGGTGGTACATGGACGCGCTGCGAACCTATCTGCTGCGCCGGTACGGCAGCGAGAAGGTTTATTCGGGGGGTCTTAAGGTACAGACCACGCTCGACCCGCAGGCTCAGGAGGCGGCCGAGGTAACCATTGGCAACACCCTTCCGGCCGCAACCGACCCGTACGCGGCCCTGGTCTCCATAGACCCCGCCACCGGTTACGTACTCGCCATCGTCGGCGGCAGGGATTACTCGGACGAGAAGTACAACATCGCCCTGCAGGGGCGGCGCCAGCCGGGCTCGGCGTTTAAGCCCTTTGTGCTGGTGGCTGCGCTGGAGAAGGGGATAACGGCGTCTGCCGGATACCGGGCACCAAGGAGCATTTGCCTCAAGGGGTGGAAGCCCTCATGCGTCTCGAACTACGGCGGTTCCGGTTACGGGTACCTGAACCTGGAACAGGCCACGATCAACTCGGTCAACACCGTTTACGCCCAGCTGGTCCTTGACGTCGGCCTCAAGAAGGTCGTCGACGTGGCCCGCCGCATGGGGATTCCCGGGCCCGAGTGGATGCCTCCCCGCTCGGCGTGCCGCCCGTCGCCGGACGACGCTTGTCGGACTCGGCTGCAGCCAGTTCCTGCGATGGCGCTGGGAACCGAGGAGGTGACGCCTCTGGAGATGGCATCGGCGTACGCCACGCTGGCGGCTGGGGGCGTCTATCGCGAGCCGAAGCTCGTCTCCCGGGTAGAGGACGCTGATGGACGGGTGCTGGAGGAGGGGCCGTCGGAGCCTCGACAGGCCATCCCACCCCAGGTCGCGGAAACGGTTAACGGGATCCTGTCCAAGGTCATTGCCCAGGGAACCGGCACGCGGGCAGACTTCGGCCGGCCGGCAGCCGGCAAAACCGGGACCGCCCAGGACTTCAGCAACGCCTGGTTCTCCGGCTACACCCCCCAGCTGGCCACGGCCGTGTGGATGGGTCACCGCAGCGGCAACCGGCCTTTGCTGAACGTCCACGGGGTTCGACAGGTCGCCGGCGGCACCATGCCCGCCGAGATGTGGCGCGAGTACATGAAGGGGATAAGTGATCGGACTCCTCCCACCGTCGAGCTTGGAAAGGCGGTCGACGACGGTGCCTTGACCCGCGACAAGGCCCTGGCCTTTGAGGGAAGCGCCGCCGACGCAGACGGCATGGTGCAGGGAGTGGAGCTGAGTATCGACGGGAGCCCCTTTACCTCGGCCGGGGTCGTGTGCTCAAAGTGCCCGGGACCCGAGGTGAGGTGGACCTACAGGTCCACTGCCGCCCTCCAGGACGGCGAGCATGTTATTGCCATCCGGTCCTTCGACAAGCCCGGGCACCGCTCGGAATCGCAGACACGGACCGTCACTGTAGACACCCGGCCGCCGGCTCCGAGCAAGTTGACGGCAACCGGTGGCGCCGACGGGGTCAAGGTCGTTTTCAACGAGCCGGTGGCCTGCGGCTCCGTATCCGCGGGATCGTTTGCCATAACCGTCGACGGCGACCGCGCCACGGTGCGGTCCGCCGGATGCAGCGGGGGCTCCAGCACAGCCGTCGACCTAGGGCTGGCCAGGCCGGTCCCGGGAGGTGGCCAGCTAACCGTGGACCTCCGTCGTTCTTCCCGCTCTGTGGCGGACCCGGCCGGGAATCGGGCTGCCGGCGCTCCATTGCGTATCTCAGCTACGAACAAGGCACCGTCGGTGGAGCTGGACCCGTCAAGTGACCGACTACCGTTCACCGCAAAGGAAGTCGAGATAACCGGAGCCGCCACCGATCCGGACGGCACGCTGAAAGGCCTGGCCGTCAGTGTGGACGGGGCGGGGTTCTCGTCTGCAGGCCTTAGCTGCAGGGGTTGCGGCCGGGGAGCCAGCGGTGCCTGGCAGTACCGGCCCGTTGTTCCCCTTTCGCACGGAAAGCACAGGCTGGCGTTCCGCTCCGAGGACAACGCGGGGGTCATGTCCAAGACTCGGAACCGGACGGTGACGGTGGATGCGGTAGCTCCATCTCTCGAAGCGATCACCGCCACCGGCGGCAGTCCCCTCATAAAGGTCGGATTCGGTGAGCCCATATCCTGCCTGGGTCTGAGTCCTCAGGCCTTTGGAGCCTCAAGCGACGGGCGTAGAGTTCCCGTCGAGTCGATCTCGTGCAGCGGAGAGGCGACTCAGGCACTGCAGATGACGCTTGGCAGACCGGTACGTGGGGGCGACCGCCTCTCAATTACCATCTTGCGCCGGTCGGGAGCTCCGGCCGATGTTGCAGGAAACCTCGCCGGCTCAGATAGCCGCTCCGCCGAGGCGACGAACCTGGCTCCTATACTCGACCTGGCGCCGAGTCCCGCAGGAGGTCCCGTCGCCGGCTCGGGCGTGGAGGTGGACGGGACGACCATTGACTCCGATGGGATCATCGAGGCAGTGGAGGTATCGGTCGACAGTGGTCCGTACTCGGCGACCGGAGTCGATTGCACGGGATGCGGAGAGGGAAACGAGGTTCGATGGGGCTATGAGCCCGGCTCGCCTTTGGCCAACGGCAAGCACACGCTGGCTTTCAGGTCGGTGGACAACGCCGGCGTGCGATCGCCCTCCCTCTCCCGCAGCGTGACTGTGGACTCTGTCGCACCGTCGGTTCAGCAAATCACTTCGGCGGGGGGCAGCGCCGTTGTGGAGATCGCATTCAGTGAGCCGGTGGCGTGCACGGCCAGTCCGGCGGCTGAGTTCCAGGTGGAGGTTGGTGGCCGGAGGGCTGGAGTGCTGTCGATGGTTTGCGAAGGGCCGAAGGCCATGCTTACCCTGAGCCGCGTGCCCGGCGGGGGTGAGCGGGTTGACATCGTGGTGCGCGGGCCCTCGCGAAGCCGTCAGGTTTTGACCGACACGGCGGGCAATCCGGCTTCGGCGGCAAGCAAATCGGTGACGGCGGCAAATCAGGCGCCGGTGCTTCGCCTCTCGACTCCTGCTTCCGAGTTGTCCTCCAGCTCCTTTCAGAATGTCGGTGACTCAATCACCATTGAGGGCGAGGCTTCAGATCCGGACGGGACTATCCGGGACGTTGAGGTGAGCATCGACAACGGCCCCTTTTCCAAACGTGGAGTCAAGTGCCGGGGATGCGGCAAGGAGCAGAAGGTCACCTTCGCTATCGACGTGAAACAGGTTGCCACCCCGGGTCTGAGCAACGTATCGGTTCGAGCAAGGGATTCGGCGTCGGCATTGTCCGGCCCAACGAACTCGAGTCTGAGTAACGATGACTCCGAACCGGTGCTCAAGCGGATTTCCGCGGAGTCCGGGGTTCCTACTCTGACCGCCGCTTTCAGCGAACCGGTCGTCTGCTCCACCGTCGAGGCCGTGGATTTTGCCGTCAGAGTTCAGGGTGCTCGCCGGCCCGTGCTCACCGTGGGTTGTTCGGGCGAGCTGCAACAGGAGCTCACTCTTAGGATCTCCGGGCGGATGAAAGCTCGGGACTTACTCTCCATGGAAGTCAACGGCACGGTGCAAGATGCCGCGGGAAACCTCGTTACTCCCGGCACCGTCAAGCGAATGACCATCCCGAAAGCCACTAAATCGAAAGGCTGAATAGGATCGACTCTACAAGCATGCCTGACAGACGTTCCGGGAGGACTACATGACCACCGAAGAGGAAGAGACGGAAGAGTTTGACGATGACGATCCCTTTGGTCTGAACAAGCCCAGGCCCCAAACGAGCCGGCGCAGGACCACGTTGGGAGCGCTCGCGCAAGAAAACGCCACAATCCGCGGTAAGGGCGCGTCCGGCGAGCTGGACGAGGACGGGACCGACCAATAAGGCCGTGATTCCAGGTTTCATGCTCCGCTCTCCGGGTAGGACTGCGGAGCGCGCTTCCGAACACTTCCCCTGAACCACCCGGTCGGGTTGAACGCGTCCAGCATGACCAACGCCCGGAAGGGAAGGAGCCAAGATGCCGTCGACCGGCAAGCAGCCGAGTGCAGCAATGATGGCCTGGTACCGCGCCAAGAAGTTCGGCGTGGTTCGCCCCCCGTATGGCACGAGCGCTTCCGGTCCGGTCACAGGGGAGTTTCTCATCGCCGAAACTGAGGTAGTCGACAGTTCCTGCCCTTGATGTAGAGATGCCCGGTGCCGGTTTCCTCACACTTCCGGCACAGTTCCTGCACCGGCTGTCTCCTGATATCTATCCGGTAAGAGGGTTCACCTAAAGGCTCTTACGTGTAAGTTACGTCTATAATTGCGGCCATGGACGCCGACTTCGTAGACGAGGCCGTAGAGGGCTGGGCCCGCGAAGTTCCACGCCTACAAACCTCTGCTCTGGAGATCACCGGTCGACTCGAGCGGATTGCCCGCCATCTCGACCGAAGGGCCACCGAAGCTCTGACCGAGTCAGGCCTCAGCTGCCGGGACCTTGAGGTTCTGGGCGCCTTGCGCCGTTCGGGATCCGGCCTCCCTGCCGGACGGCTCGCAAAGGCGGCCATGCTCACGTCAGGCGGAATGACGGGGCAGGCTGACCGCTTGGCGAACGCCGGACTGGTGGTGCGGCACCCCGATCCCGGAGACCGCAGGGCGGTTCTGGTTAGCCTTACGCCTGAGGGCGAAGGAGCGGCCGAGGATGCAGTGAAGGCATATCTGGCGGCAGGGGAGGAGGCGCTCATGGTTTTGAGCGACAGCGAACGCTCCGTTCTTGCCGAGCTGCTACGAAAGCTCCTGGTGGGTCTGGAGGGTCCAGCGCAGCGGTCCGAGCCCTCAGAGGATTCCGTAACGAAGCCGGCAAAGGCGGGGACAAGCCGGGACAAACGGCGCTTTCATGAAGCATAGAGCTGGAAGTATCCACCCCCTTCGCCTCGGGCCTGCGGCCGTAATCCCTATGCCCGTTTCTCACTCACATCGCGAACCGGCACCGAAGTTGCCGACCTGACCAGGGCCCTCAGGATGGTGCCTGCCACGAACCGGTTGCCCGCCGAGTTCAGGTGGATGCCGTCGACGGTCAGGATGCCGCTGTGCCTTCCGTTGCGGTTGCGGCCCGCAAGGTGCTCCGAGAACTCGCTCCGCAGGTCACACAGGCCGGTTTGGTTCTCTGCAGCGACCTCTCGAGCTGCAGAGGCGTACCGCTCGAGGGCCAGGTTGGTGAAGGATCCGTCGTCAAGGTTTTCCCCGATGACTCCCGGCGTGCAGATCATTACCCAGGCGCCGGCGTCCCTGATTCGGGTTACGAGGCCGATAAGGTCCTCACGGTAGGCTTTCTCCCCCTCAGTCAGAGCAGCGTTGCTGCTACCGAGGCTGGCAACATCGTTCACCCCGACGTATATCACCACGTGGGTGGGGTTGCGGGCCAGCACATCCCGCCGGAGCCGAACGATAAGGTCTGAAACCTTGTCGCCGACCACGCCCGATCCCACGACGTTGATTTCCCGGCCCGGGTACAGGCCCTCGAGCGCATCTGCGATCAGAGTGACATAGCCGTCCTCTTCGACGCCCCCTGCAGTGATTGAATCTCCGAAGAACACAACTCGTGAGCCGTCCCGCAAGTTGGCCTTCACTCCCGCAGTGATGCCGTACCGCCTTTCGACCGCTTCACGCCGCAAGTCCCGGCCGTCGAGCTCCTCTCCCCTCGAGCATGCGATCAGTGCGACCAGGATGATGCACACCAGCCGGTTGAGAACGCTGAAGCCGCCAAACCACATCTCTTCGAGTGTAAGGGCCGCGAGTCCCGAAAAATGTAGGAGCTCGGGAAGAAAATCCATATTGAGGCATTGACGACCGCCTGTGGGATCCGTATCGTACGGTCTTGCCCCAAGAGGCAGAAGGAACCCAGGCCAGCGTTGGCCGGGCCCGCAAGGGCCAGGGCCGCGGAGGTCAGGGAACCGGACGTTTCTTGGGGCACTATCTTTTTCCGAGTCTTGCCCTCCGATGGCCCCACCATTTACCTATACTTCCTTCGGTTTGCGGGGCAAAACCTATGGGGGCGGCGACGATCGCCGTGGGGATCCTCGTTCTGCAGACGACGACCGGGCTTACCAAGGGGAACCTGTCCAGTCACCTGGCGAAACTCAAGGCCGCGGGCATGGTTAAGATCAAGAAATGGTTTCTGCACAAAAAGCCCAACGCCAACGTCGAGTTACCGTTGCGGGAAAGGACCGAATCAGGGAGTCGTGGACGCAGCTGGATGTGTCGGGCCAAATACTCTGTGTGACGGTGCGTCACTGTGGGTAACTTAAAGGTCGTGGTAGAAATCAGCCTCGTATGTTCTCCTTAACCAAAGACGGCAGGCCATCCACCCTGGCATGGGTTCTGATCGGCACGGCCGTCGCCGGGGTCCTTGCGATTGTTGCGCTGGCGGTGGTCGTGCTGACCGTCAGGGTGCCTCTTCCGGAGGCGGCCCCCGGAGGCCAGGCCACCGAGGTGCTCGACTCCAAGCGCAAGGTCATAGGTACCTTGAGGGGAGAGCAAAAGCGCAAGATCGTCCCCCTTTCCGAGATTTCACCGCTCCTACAGGAGGCGGTGGTCTCCACCGAGGACCGCCGCTTCTTCCAGCACTCCGGCATCAGCTTCCGGGGAATGGTCCGGGCGCTGTTCACCAACGTTCAGGCCGGCGGAGTCCAGCAGGGCGGGTCCACCATCACCCAGCAGTACGCCCGAAACGCTTTCGGCCGGGTGGGGACCGAACGCACCATCCTGCGCAAGGTGAAAGAGATCTCGCTGGCTCGCAGGATAGAGAACAACTACTCGAAGCAGAAGATCCTCGAGTTCTACCTGAATACCATCTACTTCGGCCGCGGTGCCTACGGCGCGGAGGCCGCTGCGCTGACCTATTTCAAGAAGCCGGCCAAGGATCTGACGCTCAACGAAGCGGCCTATATGGCAGGAGTTATCCGGGCACCCGAGCGGTTTCAGCCGGACGAGGATCCGGAGGTCGCCGTCCGCATTCGCAACGAGGTTCTGGGCGACATGGTTTCCACCCGCAAGCTCACCGAGGCTGAGGCCGGGGAGGCCAGGGCCGCCGACCTCATCGGGCAGTTCAAGCTGGGCCCGACGCAGCTCGACACCGCACGGGCAGGTTTCTTCATCGAGCACGTCCACCGGCTCCTCCGCACCGAGGAGTACGGCTTTTCGGACGCCGAGCTTCTGGGAGGGGGTCTGAGGATCGAAACCAGCCTGGACCTGACCATGCAGGAAGCGGCCGAGAAGTCGGTGTCATCCGTGATGAACCAGCCGGACGACCCGGAGGTGGCGCTCGTGGCGATGGACCCCGAGGGAAACGTGCGAGCCATGATCGGGGGCCGGGACGTGGGTGACCGAGTTCGTGCGCTGGGGTTCAACTTCGCTGCCAACGTCCGGGATGACGACGACGGGGGCCGCCAGGCGGGATCGGCGATGAAGCCGGTGGCGCTGACCTCCTTCCTGGAGCAGGGCGAGGAGGTGTCGACAAAGTTCCAGGGCCCGGCACGCATCACCATCAACGAGCCCTTGTGCCGGGATGCCGGAGGACAGCCGTGGACGGTTTCGAACTTCGACGGCGCCAGCTACGGCACCGTGGACGTCACCCGGGCTACGGCGGACTCGGTTAACACCGTTTACGCCCAGGTCATGGCGAAGTTTGTGACCCCGAAGGAGTTCATCGCCACCGCCGGCCAGCTCGGTATCTCAATTCCCGCCCACGACGAGGGCTGTGCCCTGACGCTCGGGACAACGTCGGTCACCCCCCTGGAGATGGCCGGGGCCTTCACCACGTTTGGCGCCCGGGGCAACCGGCCGGAGCCACTCTTGATCACTCGCGTCACCGGACCGGACGAAGAAACCCTCCTCGACAGGCGGCCTACCACCGACCGGGTGATGGGCGAGGACGTGGCCGACACCGTCAACCAGGTGCTGCAGCAGGTGATCAATGACGGAACGGCGAAGGGAGCCGGGATTGGCCGGCCGGCAGCGGGCAAGACCGGTACCACGCAGAACCACGTCGACGCCTGGTTTGCCGGTTACACCCCCGACCTGACCGCGGTGGTCTGGATGGGCTACCCCCCGGAAGAATCGGGCAGGATCCCCGAGATGACCAACGTCCGTGGACGGCGGGTCACCGGAGGTTCGTTCCCGGCCACCATCTGGAAGGGCTTTATGCAGGAGGCCCTGAAGGGCACGAAGCCCACCGATTTCGTCAAGCCGGAGGAACCTCTGCCCCCACCCGCCCCGGCACCCGTATGTCCGCCGGAAACGATTGTCGGACCCGATGGCGGATGCATCCCGGCGTCTATACCGGAGCCCTACATCCCTGAGCTGCAGCCGATCCCGCCCCCGCCCCCGCCCCCGCCCCCACCCCCGCCCCCGCCGCCCCGGCCGGTCCGGCCGGTGGTCCCGCCGCCCCGGCTGCAGCCTCCGGCGCCGAGTCCGACGCCGAGCTTGAGCCCGACCCCCACGTCGACTGTGAGCCCTACCCCTCAGGCGCTCTCAGCCGCTGGCGAGCCGCAGGGGAAGAAGCGGGAATAACCTGAAGTGCCCTGTGACAATGGCGGCTAGGGGCGAGCCGCCGCCCGCGCCTGGGCAAGTCTCAGTGCCCTCGGCATGGTTGGCACTGCGAGCCGGAGCGCGGCGAAGTACGCCTTGGTCAAAGGCACCGCCAGAGGTGGACGCTTCAACTGGAGCATCGCACTGCCCCAGTCGGGAAGCAGGTCCACCGCCGCGCGGGCGAAGATAGCGTACGCCACACGCACTGCGGCCGCCGATGCCGGACGCAAAACCCGCTCTTCGAGCATCGGGGCATCCGGCATGAGGTCGGCCCACGCCTTTACCAACGCCTGCGCCGAGTCCCGGACCGTTGGGGTGTCGCCCTTGCCGCCGTCAAGAACCCAGCGGGCGGAGCTTAGGGCGTCGGTACTTGCCAGGAGAGCCGGACGAACACGCCGACGATAGTCCTCCACCTCATAGCGGCTGCGCGGCACTCCCTTCGCCCCCAGCATCTCGGGCACAAGCGCCACCTCGTTCCAGTACCCGTCGATCTCAGCGCCACGGATCGGCCTGGGCGCGTACCGAAGATGTCCTTCAAGAAACCCTCCGTAGATCGTGACGTGGGTCCACACCGCCAGGTCGGGGTCGCTGGCGGAGTAGGGGTCACCGGTGGGAGCAATCCCCGCTACGCGTCGGTGGAGCCGGTTGACGTACTCGACCACACCTGTCGCCACCTTGGTCGACCCGAAGGCGGTCGCCATAACGAAGGAGGCGGTGCGGGCCAGCCGCCCGATGGGATCAGTTCGAAAGACCGAGTGGTCGAGGGTGCCAGCCAGCACCAGAGGGTGCAGTGTCCCCAGCACCAGACCGCTCATTCCGCCCACCAGAGCGGACGGCCAGTCCGAGCCGACCTTCCAGGAGATGCTTCCGGGGCCGAAAAGACCGGGGTCGCCGGGTGGATCCGTGTACTGCACGCCGGGCAGCTGGGACACCTCAAAGGGTGCCTGGACAACGTCTCCCAGGCGCTGGCGGACCTCCATCAGCCGGTTCACAGCTCCACCAGCCTTGCCGACGGCTGCCCGTCGTTGATCTCTAGAATGGCGACGGTGGGGACCTTTGCGCGGCGGGGGTCGCAGGCGCTTCCCGGATTCAGCAGCAGAAGTTCGCCGTCGTCGTCGATCACCGGCATGTGCGAGTGGCCGAATACGACCACGCGGTGTCCCGGAAAGGCGCCGGCCATCCTTGGACGCCGCCGCTGGCGGTCTCCGGAATCGTGGATCATTCCGACGAGCATGCCGCCGACCTCCATCGACTCGGTAAGCGGGAGCCGGCGGGCCAGCTCCGGCGAGTCGCAGTTGCCGAGCACTCCCTGGACCGGTGCGATGGCTTCAAGCTCGTACAGGACCTCCCCCTGGACGAAGTCGCCGGCGTGGAGGATCAGATCCGATCCCTCGAACAGGCGAAAGACCTCGGCCGGAATCTTTCGGTTTCCTCGCGGCAGGTGGGTATCCGAGATGACACCGATCTTCGCCATACACTCAACATACCCGGCCCGAGCGACCCCGGACGGAGTGGGAAGTTTATTAGCAGGGCGCCCGGGTAAACGTCCGCACCATGCTGGCCCACCTTTTGAGCCCCGGGAGCCTAATTTGCCGCGCCTGAAGCGATGGGACCCATCCCGGCCGGGGATCACCCGAGTGAGACGGGGAACCGGGTACCAGTACATCGACACGTTCGGCAACACGGTGGAAGATGCCGAGATCATCGCCCGCATTCGGAGCTTGGTGATCCCTCCGGCGTGGATCGACGTATGGATCTGCCCGTACCCTAACGGCCATATTCAGGCGATTGGCTACGATGCCGCCGGCCGCAAACAGTATCTCTACCATCCCCACTGGAGGACCCTTCGAGACCAGCTCAAGTTTCAGCACATGATTGAGTTCGCCCGCTGTCTGCCCGCTCTCAGACACTGGACCAAGCAAAGCCTGATGATGTCCGACATGGGCAGGGAGAGGGTTCTGGCCACTGCCACCCGGATGCTCGACCGGGGGCTGTTTCGGATGGGAGGCGAGCAGTACGCCGCGAGAAACGCCACTTACGGCATCGCCACGATCCTCAAGAGCCATGTTCGTCTGGGTCCTAACAACCAGATCACCTTTGATTTTGTCGCCAAGCACAACAAGCGACAAATTCACACCATCGTGGACCCCGATATCTACGGCGTGGTCGAGAAGCTGAAGCGGCGACGCGGCGGCAGTCCCGAGCTTCTTGCCTTTAAGGCGGGGGGCCGGTGGGTGGACGTGAGGTCCACCGACATCAACGCCTTTTTGGGAGAGGCTACCGGAGGAGACTTCACCGCCAAGGACTTTCGAACCTGGGCTGCCACCGTGATGGCCGGCGTCTCGCTTGCCGGCAAGCTGGACGTGCAGACGGCGTCGGCCAAGAAAATGGCGGTAGCGGCAGCGGTACGGGAGGTCGCCGCATACCTGGGCAACACTCCGGCGGTGTGCCGGTCGTCGTACATCCACCCGAGGGTCATCGACGACTATCTGGCCGGGGTCACCATCGCTCCGGCGCTTGAGGGACTCGATCCCTCCCAAATGGGGGAGTGGGAGTTCCGGGAGGCGGTTGACGCCGCAGTGCTCTCCCTAATCGAGGGAGAGCAGGTGCGACGAAAGGTTGCTTAGCTGCAGGTTAGTTGCTGCAGATCAGTGACGTCCCGCCCGTGTCGGACTTCCGAAGCGGGTCGTGGACGTCTTTGATGTAGAGGCTACGGAGAAACTCGATCAGAGTTCTTTCGGCATCCTGCAGGAGCTTGTTGTCCTGCTTGGGCTCGATCCTTGGCCATTCGCTGAACATGGCGAAACCCTCCCCGACTGTGGTACGTCTAAAATAGATCTCTCCGTCCGCTGTTACCAGTGTGCAATTGTCCCCAGGTTCAAATGCCTATTTCTTGGGGGCGGATGCGCCGGTTTCCAACCTGGGGCCCGACGGACTTTGGGCATGCAGCCGGCTGGGCCAGAGGCGCCGAGCCTTCACCACGTTCACCTCGGCGGCCAGCAGAGTCAGATTCGAGCCGACGAAGAGCCAGGTCATCAGGCCCAGGACGATCGCAAAGAATCCATACAGGTAGGTGGCACGGGGCAGCAGGGTGCGGATCACGTATCCACCGCCGACTTGCATGACCGCCCAGCCGAACGCGGCAAACAGGGCTCCGGGAACGACCTGCCGGATGGTGATCTGCGCGGTGGTGAGGAAACGGAACGCCACCAGAAACATCCCGAAGTTGAGCGCAACGGAGGCGGCCAGGCCGGCAGCCCGCAGTCCCAGCGGCAGAATGCCCCGGCTTGTGCCTCCAATTCCGGCGATGAGGGTCGACGCAACGACCCCCGTGCCCAGCAGGGCCAGGAAGGCCAGCCCCTGAAGACGCGCGACTATGAGGTTGGGCCGGCGCCGCCGAGGCACATCCCAGATCTCGTTCATTCCGTGTTGAAGGGCATGAATCACCGACGTCCCGGCTATAAGGGTGCCTGCGATACCCAGCGCCAGAGCCAGCCCGCTTCCACGGATCTCGGTAACGCTGCGGTTTATCTGGTTGCCGATGACCGGGATCTGTGTTGCCAGCACCGAAGAGAGGATCCTCTCTCGGAACCGCGAGTTGTCCCCGAGGAGGAACCCGAGCACGCTGACCAGGACCAGGAGCAGCGGAAACAACGAGAAAAAGGCGTAGTAGGCGACCAGGGTAGCCAGGTAGCCCGCCCGATCGGCCCGAAACTTCTGTACCACGGCCAATGCGAACGCCAGTCCGTCGTGGCGCCGCTGGTAGGCCTCAAGCCGCCGAAGCGATTTCCTGATATCCAGCAGATCAACCCTTTCCGTAACGAAGGCGTTTTCTCGTCCGCGCTCACGGGTACCACGTTGGCATGCTACCCATCCGAAGGGGCATTCTGGAGATTCCGCGCAGGAAATGCAGCGTCAATGTTCGCATGCAGCCCGAACGCCTCTCCCAGTGCCTCGTGTGCGGTTCCTTGATGTGGTCCCGCCCCTCGGCCGCAGATCCGGAGTGCAGGTGTTCCGTGGCGAGCGTTCTTCGGGACATCTCCAAGGAACCTCAGCTGGCCGACTCAGCCGCTTAACAGTCGTTTCACAAACCTGGTGCACCGAGATTTAGGTTTCGGCAGACTCGCGCGCGCACCAGGACGGGATGTCTTGGTGGGGCTACCACCGACAAACATGGGTGTAGGCACCCTTGGCATCGGGTAACGACCCCCGTTAAATGAGCGTTGTAAAGGTACAAGAGGTTCTTGTTCCTGAAATCGTACTGGAGACGTACCGTGAGCAGGCACAATACGCAAATTCGCAAGGAGATCTCGACCAGGATCGACAAGGACGAGAGCGCCGGCGGATGCAATCCCGCAACGCCCCTGGCAACCACCCTTCACGACTTCTACCGGAAATTCGGCCTATGCGAATGCGCTGCTGACGCCAAGCGCGTTTAACCTACCAGCAATCCTACCCGCCGGAAGCAAGCCCGTGCCGCTCCGGCGGGTTTTCTTTCCTTCGTTTCCTCACCTGGCCTATTATTTCTTTATCACTGTGCAAATAATATAAAATGGCCTTAGAGTGATTGGGTAAGCGAGAGGAGGTCCTAGTGCCGGTCGGTGACGATCAATCGGTCAAAGCAGCCAAGGCGTTAGCGCTTCCCACCCGTTCCGCGATTTTAGGCCACCTGCTTCGAGCCGGATCGCTCACCGCCAAAGAGGTGGCCGACGAGTTCTCGCTCCACGCCAACGTCGCTCGAGCCCACCTCGACCTGCTGGTGGAGGCCGGATTCCTGGCCACAGGAATTCGCCGTAAGGGAAAAGGGCGCCCCTCCAAGGTTTACTTCACCTGGGAGGGAGAGATGGGGGCTCTCGAGGACTGGGAGGTATCGCCCCCGGCCGAGGAAGGTGGCGGCGAGGCCATCGTCCCCGAGCTCATTCCGGCGGTTGAGGAGGCGGCGACTCGGATCGGACCCGCTCCCAATCCCTACCGTTTGATTGCGCAGATCTTCGTTCGACTGGCGGGAAAGATCGACAGCCAGGAGGTTTACGCCCTGGCCGAGCAGGTGGCCCGGGACGAAGGCCGCAAGCTCATGCTCGGCTATCGGGCGGGCGGTCTGGACTTCGCTGCCGCAGTGGGAGCCTTGGTCCAGGAGCTGAGGAGGTTCTCGCCTCTCACCGACGTCGTGCGCCTGGAACACGACTACGCAGAGATCGAAACTCCGGATTGCCCATTCCGGGACATCGCCCTGGAGCACTCGGATCTGGTGATCCTTATCGACCCTGCTATCAAGGAGGGGGCGATGGCGGCGCTGGGGCATCCAAGCGAGGTTGAAACCGAAGCGTCGGTAGCAAGAGGTGACCCGGTCTGCCGGGAAGTCATCCGCAGAAGGTCCACTAATGAAATCAGTGTTGAGAATGGGAGGAATTGATGGCCGATTACATAAAAGACGTACTCGTTGAAACCGACGAGGTCGCCAGCTGGGGCGGCAAGAAAGAGGGCGTCGTGCTCGTCGAGGTGGACGAGGACACCAGCCTGTACAAGAAGGGCCACATCCCGGGAGCGATCTCGTGGGACTGGTCGTCGGACCTTCACGACCTGCCCCGGCGTGAGTTCATCGACTCTGACGGCGTCCAGAAACTGCTGGCCCGCTCCGGGGTCAACGATGGCGACACCGTTGTCCTGTATGCGGGCAACAACAACTGGTTCGCCGCCTACGCTTACTGGGTTCTGAAATACCGCGGTTTCGACAACGTGAAGATCCTCAACGGAGGTCGCAAGAAGTGGGAGCTCGAAGGGCATCCTCTCGAGTCCGAGCCGGTCACACCAACCCCCGCCAGCAACCCGCCCAAGGTGGCCGGCACGCGTGACGAGCTGCGGGCACTCCGTGACGACGTCATCAACGCCGTCAACAACAAGGGCGCATTCGTGGACGTCCGTTCGCCGGAGGAGTTCCGCGGCGAGCTGCTGGCTCCTCCCCACCTTCCGCAAGAGCAGGCTCAGGTTCCGGGGCACATCCCCGGGTCCGCCAACATCACCTGGGCCAAGGCGGCGCGCGACGACGGCACCTTCAAGTCGGCCGACGAGTTGATCGAGCTCTACCAAAACGAGGGCATAACCAAGGACCTGCCGGAGGTCATCGCCTACTGTCGGATCGGCGAGCGTTCTTCGCACTCCTGGTTTGTGCTGCGGGAGCTACTAGGCTTCGAGAACGTCAAGAACTACGACGGCTCCTGGACCGAGTACGGCTCGCTGGTAGGGGTTCCCGTAGAGAAGGGCTAGCCCCTCGATTTCCAAAGCGCGGGCCTTCGGGCCCGCGTTCTTTGGTAAACCTGGAGTAAACTGAAGGTAGCCACCAAGGAGAAATCGGTGCCAGACAATGGCCCACGCAATGTTTTCGTCTACCTTCTTAACTTCCTCACCCTCTATCTGAGCGCGCTCGGCGCGGCCATCATCATCTGGGGACTGGCCGGCCACTGGTTCCGGGATCCACTGGACAACTACGCCAACAACGGCCCGATTCGTTCCGGCATTGCGATGCTGGTGGTCGCCTTTCCGCTGTTTCTCTACCTGAACCGCCACATCCGGCGAAGTATCGAACAGGGGGAGTTGGCCGAGCGCTCGATGATCAAAAGGGTGCTCACGTACCTGACCCTGTTCCTCATCGCCATAACGACCATCGTCGACCTGATCTCGGTTATCTACACCTTCCTCGGAGGAGATCTGACGGCCCGGTTTGCCGTTCGAGGTCTGGGAATTCTGTTGATTGCCGGCTTCGTCTTCCTCTACTACCTGGGGGATCTGCGTGAGCCCAAGGAGGAGACCCCGGCGCAGGCTTCGACGGGTCCGGCTGTTCCGGCTGAGGTGCCGGCTTCTGAGGGTTCCGAAGGCTCAGCCAGCTCCGGCGTTGAAGGTTAGGTAGGTGCGCATGTTTAGTCTGGTCACCCTTGTGATACCGGTACTGGTGATCGGCGGCATCGTGGCCATGGTGGTGGTGGCGGTCAACCGGGGCCGCCGGCACGGCGAGGTGAGCGGCTCCCCGCTGTCGCCGAAGTTCGTGTTCCTGTATTTGCTGACGACGGCCACCCTCTACATCGCGTCCATCGGGGTCCTGGTCCTGATCTGGGGACTGGCCGAGCACTGGTTTCCCGAACCCTATGCCGGCTTCAGCTACGGCAACGAAAGCGGCGCAGTTCGGGGCGGAGTGTCGATGGCCATAGTGGCCTTCCCGATCTTCGTATACCTCAGCCTGCTCGTGCGCCGAAAGATCAAAAGCGGGGAGATCGAGCCGGGGTCGACGGTGCGTACCGGATTTCTCTACTTCAATCTGTTCCTCATTGCCGTTGCCGTTCTGATCACCCTCATGGTCACCGTGAGCTCCTTCCTCGGCGGAGACCTCACGCCGCGCTTCATGGTCCGGGCCGGGGGAGTGCTGGTAATCGTCGGGCTGGTCTACCTGTACTACCGGAGCGAGCTAGAAACCGCTTCCGGATCGAGCGAAGCCCCGAAGCTGGAGGTCTGAATTGAGGAATCGGGCCGTCGTGGGCACGCTGGCCACACTGGTGGTGGTTGGTTTGGTAGTGGCCGGGCTGTTCGCCGTTGGGTCGCCCGCGACTGCCCGCAAGTTCAAGGCCGACCAGGAGCGCCGCAACCGTCTGAGCCAGCTGCATTATGTTCTGGCCTCACACGTCCGAACCGAGGGCAGTCTGCCGGGAAGCCTTGAGGATGTCGACGAAGACGTACTCCAGCGGGCGGGATACGGCTTCGATGCCCGGAAGGATCCCGAGTCCGGAGAGTTCTTCGAGTATCGGAGGGCGTCCGACCGCAGGTACGAGGTGTGCGCCAGCTTCCACCTGTCCTCCGACGACCGGCGGGCTGAAGATTACGGGCCGTATCCTGGGGATGTGACCCACGAGCCCGGCCTCAACTGCTACGACAGGACGCTCACCGCCCAGGATGTGCAGTCGGCACCCGAATTCTATGAGGGCGCGCCGTTCCGCGAGCGGGGTACCGCCACCGAAGGGAATGTCACCATCCTCCACCGTCCGGCCCAGCGATTCGCGGACGTTTCCCCTACAGCTAACGAGCGGGGATGAGCATGTCGCCCTACCTGGCGGAGGGTGTGCGCCTGTTTCAGGACGGACAGTATTTTCTGTGTCACGAGACCCTGGAGGAGCACTGGGCCGAGGCGCCGGAGGAAGATCGAGACTTCTACCAGGGGCTGATCCACCTGGCGGTTGGTTTCCTGCACCACGGCAAGGGCAACGCCAGGGGCGCCACGCTGCAGTTCAACAAGGCGTCGAAGCGGCTTGCGGACTACCCGGAGACGTACCAGTCCATCGATCTGGCGGAGGTCAGGAGCTTTCTGGACCAGGCGCCGGCGGCGCTTGAGAGCGGCGAGGCCCTGACTCCACCAACCCTGTTGCGAGCGGTCGGCTAGTCTTTAGATCCCGGGCGCTTAGCTCAGCGGGAGAGCACTGCCCTTACAAGGCAGGGGTCACTGGTTCGATCCCAGTAGCGCCCACTATGAAATTAGGCACATTTCCGGCCGCCTTCATACAGATCCTAGGTGACGCGTCCTCTGGCAGGGAGCAAAAAGGGAGCAAAAAGGGAGCAGAACTCCGCGCAGAACCGCTCAGTGATGGCCAATCCTGCAGGACAGCGGATGGATTCGGAGAACTTTGATGGCACAAGTTATCAGGCTTTCCGATCGACAGATGGCGGCCCGCGTAAAGCGAGGGGCCTGCCTGCTGGACAAGCACCGACCGGGTTGGGAGCGGGAGATCGACGTACGTCGGTTGGGCCTCCTGGAAAACGACGTTCTGTTGCAACTGTACGGCGACCCGATGGAAGCCCTCCAGGCTCTCGGTTTCGGATCGGTTAGAGACCATTTAGAGCATCTCTATACCGAAATTCCAGCAACCACGTTCAGGGGCGGAAATTTGGCCGACTACGGGTTTGCTGCCTTTCGGGAGGACCGCGGTGGCGAGTGGAGACAGGCATACCAGGAGCTTCGCCGGCTGTGGCGGACGGAGGTTAGGACGAGACTCGGCCCCAGCGTCCGACGGGTCGTCGATTCCGCCAACTGAGTCCTCACGGTTATCTACAGTCCCTTTGTAAAACAGTCACAGACTCCGGAGGCGTGGGACGGCATAACGTAACGGTAGCCCTCCGGTATTGGGTGGCGTAAGCAGCACGAGCAGCGGGCACTGCAGAGGCCGCCAGCACTGTCGCGCCGTAGCCACTAACTTGCTGGGTGAAAGGCAGGAAGCGGCGGGACGCCATGGGGCCCTTCAGTCAGTCACAAAACCACCGGACGTTAAACCGAGGATAGGGGGACCACTTATGTCCTCGTCCCGGCCAACGCCAAGCCGCCAGAATCCAATCGTCTTCCCCCCGTGACATGACCACCATGACAGGACATGGTATCCGAGCGGACTGAAAGCTCGCGATCTTGCTGAGCGTACGTCGATCAAGCTTACTCAGATAGGCAGGTCCGACGGGATGAGTGTGCCAGTCTCCTAGATACGTCTGGAGGCGACCGTGCTGTTGATAGAGCCTCGCAAGTTCCTCCTCTTGGTACTTGTCGTCCGGCACGAACCTACTTCGATGATGTTCTGCACCGGGACCTGGGCCCACCACGCTCGTCACAACGACTTCTCGAAATTGCTCCACCCAATAGCCAAACAGGAGTCCGCCGGTCTCATTAGGAATCTTGTCGTCTGCCTCCGCGGTCATCGCCCTCCAGGCCTCCCCGCTCAACCAGAGGGTATGGGTTATTTTGCTCCGCACCGAGGGCAGAGCTCATGTTTGTGAAGTCTGTACGTGACCCAGGTCGGTGGAACGGGGCCGTCTTCATTCCTCAAGCGGAGAACTGCAACATCCCAATCAATGTCTGGGTATCCCTTATCTGACCCTCGGCAGAGCGTCGCGACAGCCGCTCTAACTCCCTCAGCAATCAGCGGCAGGAGATCGAACGCAAGCCCGGTGAAGGTGGGATCGGCGCAGCCTCTTGGTTGCACAGCCCCTGCCGGATCCGCTGGCGGTAGATCAAAGTCTCCCGAGGCGAAAGCTGCTCTAGAGCACAACCAGCAACCGTCGGTCTGATCCGGCACGATCCGAACAACTCGACCTCCCCAGGCGCCATAGGTTGCGTCTACAGCGACATAGGGGAGGTGACGTTCCCGAGCTTCCTCGCTGAGGAAGTACTGGATCCCGAGCTCAGCCGACGCGTCATAGATCAGGTCGGTCTGTCCTAGAAACGCTTGCACAAAATCAAGGTCTCGCTTGGATACGGCGCCTTCACCGACGCTTCCCAAGCGCTGCTCAAACCTCGTCACATTCACGAAGGGCCACTGTTGTTCGATAAACCGCCCTATCTCGATCTTAGGCACTCCGCAAGCCGGCAAGCCAAGAGGCCACCGTACGCATGTTCCCGGGTCCACGAAGTCGTGATCCGCCAGACGCAAACGTCCCACTTGCGCCCGCCCAAACTCGAGAGCACTCGGACCACCAAGGCCGCCGAGTCCTAAGATAGAGATGGTCTTGTCTGGCAGGACCGCCGCTTCCGGAATTCGGGCTTCAAGATCACCCGGTCCGGCTCGGCCTGCTCGAGCAAAGTAGTAGGCGTCATCCGCCCTTCTCTGCTTTGGTTGCTTAGCGGGTCGCCACTGAACGGCAAATACCCAACCGTTTCCGCTGCTCCGCCATGTCACCTCTTCAGGAAATAAGACGCCGTACACGTCGAAGACGAACTGTCCAAGGCGCTGTCGGGCTTCACGCCTCGCTTCCTTATGAACTTCATGCACGGCATGGACGAGACCCTCTGCTGACGGTTCTCGGACTTCCGAAGGCATCCGGAACCAACGCGCCCTCAACTCGCGGGAAAAAAGGCCCTCAGGAACCGGATAAGATCCCAAGACCTGCCCATCGCTATCACGGATCTCGGTCACGACCCCTCGTAGAAGAGCGTCGGACCGCTCCGCGACTCGGAGAAGGAGAGAGCCCCCCAGTGCGTCGTCGGGAATCGCCCAGTCACTATCGACCACGAGGAGCGCGTCACGCTGGTAGGGGTAGTAATCCGAGAACGGCTCTCCCTGATGCTCCTCTCCGATCGTGAGGTCATCTTCCGACGCCTCAGGCGATCCCAGTCGTAGGACCTTAGGAACCTGGTGTTCGATGAACCAGGCCAAGCTGTCATCTACTTCCCAGTTGTCAGTGGACCGGCCAATTAGGCACAAGCTGGTGGTAAAGGGGTTCTGGTGACGCACTAGCGCCGCGTTCGGAGCTTGTACTTCAAAGCGGAAGAACGGATATAGATCAGGATACGTGGCTACCAGGTTGACTTCTTCTCCGTTCACCACTGGCCAGAGGTGGAACTGTAGAACCCCGGCCTCCCAAGCGCTTTCACTTCGCTCGTATCGAATGCCGAGGCGATCGAGTTCACTATGTTCCCGTCGGTAGACCTCCGGGAACCGATCCCACCAACCATTCATTAGCCGACCGGGCGATCCTTGGGAGGTTTCGGGGGCTTATGTGGACCCGGCGGTCCTGGGGGGTCCTTGGGCTCCTTTGGATCCTTGGGCTCCTTTGGATCCTTGGGCTCTTTCTCTTTATCGGGCACCTCAAATCCCTCCTTTTCGCTCAGCTCGATGGTCTGCTGTACGTATCTCCGCCGGACGGAAGAACTTCCGAACGGCGGCAGAAAACCTTCGTACTTTGTTCGGAATTTCCGCGGACCCTCGGAGATGAAGTAGTGGTCGAGATGAAGGCTGACGAGGTGGGCCTCACTAGGTTGAGAAGCCTGCTCGTCGCGAGCGCGAGGAAGCAGGGCTTGCACCCGAACGACGTGGAAGACGTGGTTCAGCAGGCTCTTCTTAAGATCTGGAGGGAGAGGCCACGACCTGGAGCACCCGCGATTGAAATTCGCGCTCAGAGAGCATTACGGGATATTCGCATAGAGTTCTACCGTCAGCGGTCTCGGCGACAGGGTGAGTATTCAACTCCGGAACCAGGTGAAGACTCTGGAGCTCGTTCCCTTCCAGAAGAACTGGTTTATAAAGAGTGCGCTTACCAGCTAATCGAGCTCAACGACTTAGTCACACGCATTCTGCCTCCCGACGCCCGAACTTATGCTTTCTTGAAGATGCTCAAGGCGACGGAAGCTGATATTGCGCGATTGATGGGGTGGTCTGAGAAAAGGGCCGCAGCGGCTCGAGTCCAACTAGGCCGCAAGAAGGGTGAGATCGTACGCGCAGTACTAAACGCGCTAACTACCGGTGAGGAGGACTGATGGTTGCATGCACCGCCGCACGCGAAAGCGAGTTTCGATCTGAAGAGTGTGGAGTACTGGGGGAACTGACGAGCTTGTGGCTCATGGTGCAAGCCGTCGAGGACATTCCGGCGACACCGGAAACCAATCTCTTGTACCAAAACGCCAAAGACGTCCTAGACGACTGCTTTCAAGACATGGGGCTGGACGCACCGTCGCTTCGAGCCTTCTTTCGAAGCAGCGAAATATCTTCAGTTCGCGAAAGTTTGATGAAGCAGGGTAACTACGGTCACCAGTGAAGCGGAACGCGACAGCACGGTTTACTTATAGGCGTGCGCCTTTTGCAGGATGCAAAGAAAAATCAATCCCAACATGGCCGTTGCTGGCAGGCGTCATCTTGCGCGGTCAGGAGGAGTCGGTACCTATCGTTACGGACGACTACCGCGGCCGCACAAGATCTATAGCTACATCCAACGGACGTTTGTCGGCGGCCGGTCAACATCCTGAAGGTCAGCGATTTGGCAATTCAAAGCACAAATTAAGTTACAGTCTGACGTGCCTAAAGCCTTCCCGTGGCAGCCGATGCGAACTACGACTATGGCTGAAACCGCATGCGTCAGTTTCAGCGGAGATCTGGGCCTGTACGCCGAGGGTTACCTCGAAGGGGCAGAGGCCCTGCTCGAAGTGGTTAAGAAATCGGGCGAGAACCAGGATCTGCTCGTTTATCCCATCGTTTACAGCCTCCGTCACGCCGTCGAGCTACTCCTGAAGCAGGTCATCCGGGCGGCTCGTCTCCTGGTCGACAAGCCAGGCGACTTCCCCGACAGTCACCGGATTGAAGATCTCTGGAAAACCTGCAAGCCGTTACTGAAGAGCATCTGGCCCAACGATCCATCATTCGCCACGGTTGAATCAGTAATTTCTCGGTTGTCCGAGCTCGATCCCGAAGGACAGGCGTTCCGCTATCCCGTCGGCACGAGGGAGAAGGGCGTCCGAGCGCCGACCCTGGACATAGACCTACGCCATTTGGATCTCGGCGCCCTGGTTGCCGATGTCGGAGACGTGATCCGCCTGCTACAAGGTGCGGATACAGGAATCGACGTGTACATGGATGGCAAGCGCGACATGTTGGACGAGCGACGCCAAATCGAACGCGAGATGCGGGCCGAGTACGAGGCGGAAATGCGGGGAGAATGAAATCGAAGCCGACGTCTAAACCTCCGACGTGGACCGATCAAGATGGCGATCACAAGGGAACGTGGGTTATCTGGTTTCCTCCAAGGCCTTGGCGGCCGCCCCCATCTCCACGGTGCGACAGGCTCTAGACCAATCCGGATCGGTAACCCATTTGGATGCACAACACTTATTTGCAGATTCCAGCCCGGGCTTCCTTTCTCATTCAGACCTTACGTTTTTGCGGTAAAAATCCCCTAGCCCTGATCGCAGGTCATCATTGGCACTAGGGAAAAGATGTCCATATCGGTCGAGAACTACTGACGCACTGGAGTGTCCGGCCCACGTCTTGATCGCTTGGACGTGAGCTCCAGTCGCAATCCAAAGGGCAATGGCGGTGTGCCTCAGGTCGTGTACCCGGAGCGGATCCACCTCTGCGGCCTTAACGGCTGGCAGCCAGACTCGTTGTCGGAAAAGGCCGCGGCGCATAAAGCCTCCTTCTGGGCTGGCAAAGATCAGATCTGAGTCTGGGGCACAGAAGCGGTCGATGTGGTTCAACAGCTCGCTGGCGACTTCCGTGGGTATTGGAACGGTCCTGCGACCTGCCCTGGTTTTCGGAGGTCCCATGGACAAGGTTCGCCCGTCGACCTCCACCAAGATCTCGGCCACCTTCAACTCGGCCGCCTGGGCGTCGAATCGGTCCCTGCGAAGGCCGGCCATCTCTCCCCAACGAAGTCCCCCGTACGCGCCGATCAATACCAGCGCCCGGTAACGGGGATCGATCGCGTCGGCCAGCTTGTGGATCTCCCGAGGGGTCAAGAATCGCATCTCGGAATGTTCGATCTTCGGCAGCGAGATGCCCCGGCACGGACTCTGAGCGATCAGGCCATTCTCGACGGCTACCTTGAGTACCGAAGTCAAAACGACATACGCCTTCCGAACCGTGGCCGGAGCGAGTTCTGCCGAGAGGTTTGCGACCCAGTGCCGGATCTGAGGAGGGCTGATTTCGTTCAAGGCCATCTTGCCCAAGTGAGGGAGAAGGTTGTTATCGAGTACGTAGCGGTAACGTGCTCTAGTCGAGGGTCGCAGGTTGACCATGGTTTCCCACCAGAACTCGACCCACTCAGCCAGCTCCGTCTTGCCGGCCCGCGGATCGATCCAGGAACCGCTCCCCGTTTCGATGGAGGTTTCGGCCAGAAATCGCTTTGCATCAGCGCGTCGACTAAACGTCTTGTGTCGAACCTTGCCGCTCGGGTCGCGGTAGCCGGCCCTCCATTTTTTATTGTTCGTCTGCTCGATCCAGCCCATAGGTTCCCTGCGCTTTGGTCACCGTCCCAGTCTCCACACCGGGCTGACTCTTCCCGCCGGTCCTAGCTCCTCTTTCTCCGGCGCATGGGGGGCATGGGCGGCGGCCTAAGGCACTCATTCTCAGGGTCTCCACCCAGACGGGTTGATTCCAGCCACTCTTCAAGGCGGCCCGGTCGGAATCTGAGGTGGCTGCCGAGCTTGAAAGCGCCCATCTCGCAAGAGTGGCGGTAGACGAAAGAAGGCGCCACGCTCAGAAGGTCGGCGACCTCTTCCACGGTGAGAAGCCTCTCGGTGCGCTCGGGCACCTTCCAGCCGGCTGAGTACTCCTTTATTTGCAAAGCGATTCACCTCCTTTCAGGTACGTAGATTTGTTCTGTTCAGGCCAGAGTCCAACTCGAATAGTGATCTGCGATGGCTCTCGTTCACCGGCAGCCATATCGGACCGAGCGGTCGATCAAGGTGCCAATGAAGGAATGACGTGGCGACAGTCAGCCGGGTGGACCTGAGCGCTGGTCGGGCGGAGCGTTCACGTCTGGTGCTGCTGAAGCAGACCAGCAGTAGTTTAGGCAGGTGAACGGATATCGCGACCTCCTCGTAGTCGACGATCTTGTCCCTCAGGCACGAGCCGCTTTCCGTGCCTCGATCGAGTTCCAAGAAGAAGTTGGTTTGGGTTTCGCCGAAGCGGAAGATTCCGAGCCCGTCGGGCCGCACGACCCCATGGCAGGCCTCCATGCTTGCCCTCTCACCGAGCCAATCGACCAGCTCGATGCCGTTTTGACGGCTGATGTGAATCAGGCGGCAGAAGAACTCGTTGGTGTCCCGCATGTGCTGCAGACGTGGACTCTTGACCAGATTGGGAGGCCGATTCCTTCGGAAGTAGAGCTTGTCGGCTTCGACATCCCTGATGTCGGAGACGATCTCAGCGCCTGCTTTGTCCAAAACGTAGTGCCATGGCCAGGATCCTGGTCTTTTGGGCGGTCTGAAACGGTTGAGCACTCCGATCTGATGAAGTTGGTGGAGGCGGACGCGAGCCCGTGAATAGCTGGGGAAATGGAGTTGGTAGATCTGGGTGGTCGTAAGGAATCGGTGTTCGTAGATGTCGACGCAGATGTCGAAGTCCCGCTGGGTGAGCTTGGAGAGGATGGAGATCGAATCCATTTCATATCGCCGAGGCGATATGAAATGAGTCTGGGGTTTGACTGCGCGCCCCATCAGGCTTCCTCAGGCACAGGCTTGTGCGATGCCTCCCCGCGCAGCCGCCGCTGCGCGCCATGCTGATCCCCATACTGCGCGTCATGGTGCGCGCCATGCTGATTCGGGCCAGACCCACGTTGACCGTCCGTCGGCTTCGCCGGCAGCAACTGCGTCGTTGCATTTCGCTGGCGGCTACGGATGTTCTCTTCTACCTGCTGCCTAGAGACGGCGAACAGCTCGGCGCTCCGTCGTCGCACTCGCGTCGCTCGGTCTTCCGACCCTTCGGCTAGCGGAACCGTTTTGAAGGTGAAGGCTCGGCCGTGGCCTCCATTGATGCTTGGTCGGCAAGCCGCCTGAAATGCCGCAAGGTGACTGAGGTCGTGGGCAGATAGGTCGGGGGAGTAATGCCGCTCCAATTGGTGCGCATCCTCGGGTGAAACCGCAAATGTGACCTTGGTCCGGGCGTTGGCCCCCAAAGCCTCCCGCATGTCTCGAGGAAGCTGGCCCATGTGCTGATGCGCCAGGACCAGCGACAGGTGGTAGCCGCGGGCCTCGGCGAGTAGATCCTCGAAAGACCTGGGCAGTGACATGTAGTTGTGCATCTCGTCGACATATAGGGTGGTGTCCGGCCGCATGTCATCGGGCAGACCGATTCGTTTCATGCAGGCCTGCCAAACTCGAGCTACGACGAAGCCGCCGAGAAGCCGGGAGGTCTCGTCCCCGAGAGTCCCTTTCGGAATACGGACAAGGATCAGTCCACCGCGCTCGAGCAGAGTCTCGAAGCTGCGCCTGGGACGAGGCTGACCGATGATTACCCGGGAGGGTCCCCGTAACAGGACCGCTCTTAGCTTGTTGAGCAGGCCTGATATTTGCTCGTTGCGAAGCCGCTCCGGCAGCTTGTCGTACCAGGTCCAAAAGTCGCTCAGGCCAACGACATGGCGAAGCCTAAAGTTCACCTCTCGCCGCCAATCGGGATTTGTCAGCAGCAAGGGGATCTCAGTAACCGTGGCCCCGGGTATGTGCCTCAAGGTCAGACAGCAGGCCCGCATGATGTCGTCGGTGCGCGGACCCCACCATGGCTCAAAGATTCGGCGGAACACCCCAACCGCCTGCTCGACAACCAGATCGTCTCCGCCACCGCCTAGCAGGTCGAGGCCTACCGCGAAGTCGGGGTCGTCGGGATCGATCAGGCACGTCCGCTCCTCCGCGCCGGGCGGCAGTCGCTCAATTATCGATTCGACTAGGTCACCTTTGGGATCGATCACGACCGCCGCCCGAGAGTTGGCCGCGTCCTGCAGGACCATCTGTGCCATCAGGGTCGATTTGCCGGTACCCGTTTCGCCGATGAGGTGCAGGTGATGCCGTGCATCCGGCACGGAGATCGCCACGACTCTTTCGCGTAGGGACGGATGGTCCGCCCGGCCCAGCACCTTCCCGGAAGTAGGCAGCATGGATGAGGGAGGTGCAGTCCTTGCGCCGGCCACCTCAAGACCAGGAACTGTTCCTGCTGACTGGAGTGTGGCTATCTCGGCAAGTTCTGGGACCGAGAGCAGGTAGCCCTTTGCGAGGCGATGATCTGCCAGAGCCCGGCTGCCGCAGAGAATCCGTCGCCGCCGAAAGCCGTTCCGGCCCTCGAAAACAGCGAACGATCCGGCGAGCGCATGCAGTCGCCCGCGGGCCTGCTGACCAGTTGGAGATGAGGCGCTTACCCGGACCAGACACTCGAACAAGGGGGAAGACGCCTTTTCCAAGACCGCACGGATGTCCGATTCGGCGGCTGGGTCCGGCACAACACGAAGATGGTGGCCGGAGGCGCCGTTATGGGCCTGCCCCCTAGAGTTGACTCGCAGACGTTTCGCCGCTCCTAGCAGACGGCCTCTCGATTTCGAGGTTGTGGGCCGAGCTAGCACCTGAACAGTGGCACTCTCCTCAGACTCTAGGCCGGTCATTGCCGCAAGCACGAGACGGAAGGAGTCGTTGGTAGGACCGGAGCCGATCGGGAACCAGTCATCATTGGCCAGGGTGAGAGCGGTGACCTCGGTACGGCATCGGCCCGGCGCGGGGTTGGTCGAGCCGGCGGTAGCGTGTGAGCCGGGCCAGGCGGCTTCTACTGCACGTTCGACCAGACCAGGGGGCACTGAGCTTGGCACCCACAAAACAAAGCTGATCTGCTCGCCAGCTGCCCTCACTTCCCAGCAGACGTGAGGTTGGCCAAACAGAGATCGGGCGATCCGCGGTCTTAGAAGGGAATGAAGCCCCATCCAAAAAGCAAGCCCTCCCTTGGGGTCGGATTCCACAGGAGGCAGGATGGAGATGGACCGTCCGTGCGACGAGCCGATTCGATTGCGACCCAAGCGAGCGATGGTGCTGAGTCCAATGGTGATGGTCACACCTGCCGCCGTCGCAAGCAGCCACGGCACTGTCTGGCGAAGCCAGATGAAGGCATCGGCCCTTAATCCTTCGGGATTCTCAATCACGCTGGTGATCCACCGGGAGAGCTGCTCTTCAACCATCGCTAAGACCGCTACGTGCCGGAGCGCAGTTAAGCTTTCGCCGGACTGTGTGATCGGATGCAGCGAACCCCTCAACGGCTAAAGCCGATGTGAAGATGCCTGCCGTGATCCTTGGTGAACGAGTACATACCGGCCGCCTCGATCCGCCAGGGGCCGCCCAGCTCGTCGGGTCTGAGCGGTGGCGCCAGCGACGCCACCAACCGGGCCGCGGCGTACGCCCGGTGGTTGTTCACGCTGACCGGAACTTGGTCGATCACGCTGATATCCACCGCCCGGCCCGGTATGTGATTCGAGACCCGGTTGGTGCCCTTAACGAAGTAGGAGTGGCCGGAGGAAAGGGGGCCGACCCGGTTGAGTTCGTGGTGCTGAGCCAGCAGCAACAAAACCTGCAGGACCCGGGGGTCTGTTCTCGCCGCCTCGACGTCGCCCCGGGCTGCCGTCGTGAGGTGAATTCTCGGGTGGGCAAGTACCTGGGACTCGAGGGTGCCGGAGCCGAGATCGAACTGCGCTTGGGCGTCTGCAAAGCCAGGGGCAAACTGGGGCGGCGCAGCAGCTCCCACTCCGGCGAGGGCGAAGACGGGGACGACCAGAAGACTCGCTATGCAGAGGGCTAGCTTTTTCATCCCCCCGCCTCCTCGGCGGCTGCCAGCTCGGCCGGATTCGAGGTCACCAGAGCGTGCTCTTGGGCAGAGGCGATCACCTCAAGAGTTGCCCGCTCGGATCCCAGGCAGAGCAGCCCCCGCCCGGCCGGGCAAGCCCCTAGGTAGGAGGTTTCACCCTTAGAGAGGTCGAACGCCTCGGCCAAGGCTTTGAGCGACTGAGGATGTTGACCCAGCAGGATCTGCATCGAGGCGTTGGTGAGTACGGTGCGGCCAATGTCGCTCGACAGGGCGTCCCGCACGTCCTGGGTGATGGTTGTCAGGCCGCACCAGTACTTGCGGGAAGAGCGAGCCAGCCGCTCTAAGAACCGAGCTCCCGCCTCCGACTGAAGCATCAACCACGCCTCGTCCACCACCACGATGCGCTTCTTGAGCTCTCCTCGGCACACCCGGCCCCAGATGGTGTCGAGAGCGATCATGGTGGCGGCCCCCTTGAGCTCCTGGGGAATGTCCCGAAGCGAAAAGACGACCAGGTGGCCGGTTGGGTCGGTGGTGGTCGGCCCGTCGAACAACCCCCGGTGCGACCCCGATGTAAACGGCTCGAGGCGCACGGCCAGGTCGAGCACTCCATCGCTTCGCAGTCGGGCGGCGACGTCCTTCAGGAGCGGAGCCGCACCGGCGTGGGTGGAGGGATCGGCGGTTACCCCGGCCGCCTCGTAGGTGGACAGGATCGCCCGGTCGAGCTGAGCTCGCTCGGTCGAGGACAACCCGCCGGCCAGCAGATCGATCAGACCGTGGACGAACAGCGATTGGCGCAGCAGCGCATCTGGTTGACCCCGGTTGGCCAGCTCCAGCGGGTTCAGGCGGTCGCCGTTCGCGCCCAGGCTGATGATCGAACCCCCGACCGCCCGGGCCAGCCGCTCGTACTCGTTCTCCGGGTCGACCACCAGGACCTCGACCCCTTCGCAGAGCGAGCGCAGGATCTGCAGCTTGGCGAAGTAGCTTTTTCCTTTGCCCGAGTGGGCCAGCACCACCTGGTTGTAGTTCTCCAGACAGAAGCGGTCCACGAACAAAGCGGTCCCGGTGGTCGCGTTCTTGCCGTAGAGCACGCCGCCCGAGCTGTCGATCTCGCAACTGGTAAAGGGAAAGCAGTTGGCGAGCGCTGCGGTATCAAAGGTGCGTCGCTGCCGCACCCCGTCGAGTCCGAGCGGCAGGGTCGTGAGCCATCCCTGGACGGCCCGGAAAGTCGTGGGCCGGGAATCCATCAAAAGCGACGAGCAGAGAGAGCGGACCCGTCCGACCTCGATATCGAGCTCGCGCTCGCTGCAGCCGCGGACCGTGATGTAGAGGCCGACCCGGAACAGCCGCCCTTCACCGGTGGCCAGGTCGGACATCATTTGCCTGGCATCCGAGGCGGCGGCCTGTATCTCGGGGTTCGAAATCCGACTGTGGGCGGCGTCCGCCTGAAGAGTCGACTCGAACCGGGCTCTTTGGCGCTTCAGGCGGTCGGCGGCGAGGTCGTTGGGCAGCGGCTCGACGTGCAGGGCGACGTCGATCGGACCGGGATAACTAAGCAGGGGAGCCAGCCACCCGGCGGTTATTTCCCGTGGGTACCCGAAAACCGCCAAGGTCTCGCACCAGCTGTCACCGCAGCGGATTCGCCGGGGGAAGGTCTCAACCGAGTCCGGTCCGAGGAGCCCTTCCGCTTCTGGAGCCGGGGCCGAACCCCGGCGCAGGGTCAACATTTCGATCCCCTCACCACGCCGCCGGGACCGCAGCGGGGGTTAAACGGCGAGGATGGGTCGGTCGACTGCCGGATGGTGTGGGAAGCCTCGGCTCCGTCCATTGGGTGCAGATGTACGCCGAACTGCCGGAGCAAAGAGCCGGTCTCGTCCATCCGCTGGCGTAGGCCCCGGACGGCGCCCGGGTCGGAGTGGGGTTGCCGAATGCTGAGCATCGCCGAGTGGCGCAGCATGTCTTTTCCGCTGGTTAGCGAGTCGATGAACCTGGCGTAGTCGGCAGCTACCCTGCGGAGCTGCGCATTCGGCAGACAGCGCGCTCGCTGCTCCAGGCGGGCGAGCAACTGGACGGCGTCGACCCGCTCCGCCCGAATCAGAAATTGCATCGGACCGTCGAGGGAGTTTAGGAGCCGGGCGAAGCCTGCGACCAAAGCAGCCTGTACGGCTTCGGAGCGAAGCCCGAGGTTGAGCGATGAACATCGAGCAACGATGGCCACCCCATCTGGTCCAAGGTCCAGCGTCCCGTCATCGAAGACCCGCCGCAGCGGCAGGGTGAGCGGCGCCGCCTCTTTGGATCGTGACCGGCTCTTAGGGGGCAGGGGATCCGATTGTGGGGTCATCTTCTTGGGACTAAGCGCATGCCGCAGGGCGAACAGCAGGAACCTTTCGGCCGGCAGCCCCGACGGTTGCACCCAGACCACCGCCAGCCCAACCGCGGCAATCGGGGCGCACAGGGCCAAGGTGAGGACAAGCGGCAGGCGGGGAGCCGTGAGGTAATAGCAGCTCCAAAGCACAGCCAGGTTCAGGCCGGCAACCGCCAATTGGCGGATGGTCAGGCCGGCGAAGATGCGGTCGGCCATCTCGACGTCGGCGGGGATTCTTGCCTTCATGCCGCCACCGCGGTCTTAGCGGCGACCGTCGCATAGTGCTTGGTCTTGCGCCAGGTCGCCGACCCCGCTCCGCTCATCGCGACGTCCAATCCCCAAAAGGGCACCTTGAACAGCAGGTAGAGGATGCAGCCGATGACCAGCAGGTCCACCAGCCCGCCCGACGAAAGCCCCAGAAGGCCGTCGCCCGACAAAAAGACCTGAAACCCGGCCACCACCAAAAAGGACTGGGCGACCGGCACCGCGAGCAGAGCCAGCGTTGCCCGCCACCAAAGTCGGGCCCAGTTCTCGGTCTGGGGCAGCGCGTGGGTTACCAGCAGCAGGGGAGCGGCTGCGGTCAGCACCACCAGGATGGCGATGCGCATCACATACGCCACCGCAACCAGGATCGCCAGCACGATGATGAACAACCCGAGAAGGGCGAGAAACGGGTTGTCGAACGCCCCGTTCATCAGCTTGTCCGCCATGCCGGCTGCCACCGCCTGCGAGGTCAGCGAGCCCATGATTCCCCGGGACAGTCCGTTGGAGATCTCGGTCATGTGGCGCAAGATCACCAGGCTGAGGTTGGCGGCGCCGGCGCCGGCCAACAGCCGGGGCACGGCCTCCTTGGCCCGCAGTTTGGTGCCGGTTCCGCTGTCGACGATCACCAACCCGGCCCCGAAGAGCACGAAAACGACCAGAGCCGCGTCGGCGAT
>JAUJPC010000002.1:128814-614041 GCA_030447305.1 Actinomycetota bacterium
CGATCACCAACCCGGCCCCGAAGAGCACGAAAACGACCAGAGCCGCGTCGGCGATGCCGAGCGAGAGCTTCCAAAGATCGGCGATCCGGTCGTGGGAGTGGATGGAGGGGGTGGCGAGGACGGTTTGGCCGAGCAGGTCGAACACCGGTGCCAGGGCGGCCGCCACCAGTTCGGCAAACCACTCACTGATCGAGCGGCGCATCCGGCCTTCCAGGTCCCATGCCGCCGGCTGCTCGCCAGGGCCTGGTGACAGCTGCGGTGTTGGGCTCGATTCAGGGGTCGCTGGAGGCGCTGGCGGAACCGGCTGGGCAAGGGCGGGAGCAGATGCCGCAGTCACCGCCAAACCCAGGATCAGCGCGACCAGGGCTCGTCGGATCATTCTTTAGGCTCCGATGATCTGCTTGACGATTGCCACCAGGACCGGGGCGAGCAGGGCGAGACCGAGACCGAGGGCTGCCGATCGCGCCGCCCCCTTGGCTCGCTCGACCCCGGAGGGGTCCCCGGCCGCCATGACGTAGCGAACCCCGGCGTAGGTCATGGCGAGTATCGCCAGGGCGGTCAGTGTCAGCACGAGCGCATTGCGAATCCGGTCAAGGATCGCCACGATCTGGCCCATCTCTGCTACTGCGAGAACAATCTGCGTTGGATACTTCATGTCCGTTCCCCTCCTTTGGCTTTGGGCGCCGAGGCGAGGCGGAGAGGCGCCGGATTCACCTCCTTACTCGACAAACTGCATCGGCTGCCCCAGCCTCGCTTCGGCACTATCAAAAGCGGCGAAAACCCCGAATCTGAAACAGATTCGGTCCGCGGTACGTCAGCGACGTTTCGGCGACAGCGGGATCTTTGCAACCTGCGACGCGAGAGCGACCTTTGGGAGGTGGGAGTTGACGCAGGGATTTATGAAGTGGCGGTCAGCCAAGCGGCAAGGCGGCGCATGGCTCTGGTGCGCTGCATGGTGGCGGCTGCCCGGGTGAGCCCGAGGCTTCGGGCGACCGGGACGGTCGGCTCTTTATTTATCTGGGTAGCGGCGATGAGCTCACACTGGATCTGGTTGATCACGCCTTCCTGCAGGGCTTGGCTGAGAATGCCCGGCGGGTTAGCGCTGGCCGCAGGAGATAGGACATCTGCGCAATCCAGATCTACCGTCGAACAGGCCCGCTGCCGGGCCTGCGCCACGGCCTCCCAGGCACGAAGCCTCGCGCCGTGATAGAGGCGTGTCGATGCCGCCCGGCTGTTGGTCCTAACCCGTGCCGCCGCTTCCCAGAAGCCGCAAAGCATCTCCGCGTCGAGCTCGTCCAGGCTGAGCAGGCAGGGACCGATCTCCTTGGCAATGTTGCGAAATGCTCCCGAGAACAAGTAGATGAGCAGGACGCCGGCCTCGGCGTCGTCGGTCCGGGGATATGCGGCGGGAGTGGCCAAACGACACAGGGCTGCCAATGCATCGTTCTTTTCGGCGTACAAGGCGCGGTCTTGCGTCCGACAGTAGGCGATCAGCTCGTCGGCGGAAGCGAACTTTTCGAGGGTAGGTTCCAGCCGTTGCCACCGGACAAAGACAGCATCCAATCGCGGCCGGACCTGCTGGAAGAGAGGTTCGAGCTCGCCGACAAGTGACATGTGTTGACGATGGCCGGTGACCGTCGCCCAGACGTCGCTTTCACAACGCTCAGCTATAGCAGTCGAGCGATCTCCGAGGGAAAGTACTCCAGTGTCAATGTGGCGATCCAGACGATTGCCGCAAACCGATCGACATTGGGACGTTAGGACATCCTCTGGTCTGATCCATGCGTGTCGGCGTTCCGCCTAGGTGTTAGGGGTCCGGCCCGGCCGCGCTCATTGGGCAGGCCGCTGGTGCTGGCGACAACGATGGGCGGTCCTGCTAGGAGAGCTGCCGAACTGTTCAGCGAGGCCACCGGGGTGGCAGCGCTTCATCAGTTCGGGCATGGCGCTCTGACTCACGCGGCTGAGGATGGAGCGAACACGTCATTCGCTGCTGGCGTACTCAGGACGCACCAGCGTTGCCAGCTTGAGCCGGTATGCACGGATCTCGCCTGAAGCGCTTTCTAGAAGGCAGCAACAGAGGGATCTCGCGACACGTCGGAGACAAACATCCGAGGCCGAAATGACTCAAAGTCCCCTGGGACGCGTGATCGTCACGGTGAGTCACTATCCTAAGTACATGCCGGTCGAGAGCGTTGATCACTTACTCGAGGGGATCGAGGGTGCAGCGACCAGAGAACTGGTCGCCTCTAGCGCCCCCTTCATCCGGGTTGTGGCAGGCCCGGGGGCGGGGAAGACCTATGCCCTGAAGCTCCGCGTGAAGCGTCGGGTGCGGGAAGGTATGGACCCGAAACGAATCTTCGTCGGAACATTCACCCGCGCCGTGGCGCGAGCCCTCACCAAGGACTTCTCGGCCGAAGAAAACGAAGAGCCTCCGGTCGTCGGAACTCTTCATAAACTCGCGCTCGGAATCCTTAAAGACCATCCTGCAGCTCTGAAGGGAAGAATCCCAATGTTCCTCCTGCGCCACGAAACCGAATGCATGCTCGCAGACATCGGTCCTGACGTGGGTGGCGACATGAACGATCGCAAGAACTGGATGAAGCAGCTCGAAGCTGACTGGAGCAGGAATGACCCCTTAGGAGAGGCCGCCTTCGAAGGCGCTGTAGATCGCTGGCTACGTTCCCATCGAGCAATGGTCATTGGTGAGGTTGTCCCAATCGTGGGCCACGGTATCGAAACAGGCGACATTCCCGGAGGGTTGTTCGATGAAGTTGTTGTGGATGAGTTCCAAGACCTGACGAAGGCTGAGCAAGACCTGATTCGCCGAATCTGGTCGGGGCCCGAGGCGGGGTCGCTCGTGGTTCTAGGTGACGACGACCAGTCGATCTACGCCTTCAGGCACGCGCATCCCGAGGGGATCAGGGGGTGGCACGAGAACTTTGGCACGGCTGAATTCCATGACATAGCCATCCCCGAGAACCGCCGGAGCTTGCCGGACATAGTGGATCTAGCGAATTCCATGATGCAGACACTAGGAGCCACGAAGGGTCCGATGGTTCCGGTACGGGCTGGCGACGCTCATGTCGCGAAGATCTATTGGAACACGTTGGTGGAAGAAGTAAGCGGGATCGCTGATGCGATCCAGGCAATCTCCACGAGCGGACGGGCAATACATGTGCTGGTGACTCGCCGCTTCGTGGGTCACGATCTCCGGCGACTTCTCGAAAACAGGGAGGTCAGTGCGACAACCTCGTTCCACGAAGAACTTCTTGCCACCGCAGCGGTGAAGCGAGCCTTCACGCTATTGAGCGTGGCAGCAAACCCTACGAGTCGATTCGCGCTCCGCGCCTGGCTGGCGTTTCATCCCACACAGGACCGCATCCCATCGGATCGAAACTACGAGCCATACACAACTTTGATTGCCGAGGAGGACATCGGAATTGATCTACTCCAGAGGCTCGTCAGCGGTGATGTCGCTGTCGGAGGAACAGGGAGCACGCTGTTGAAGCACCAAGCCGAGTTGCTCTTGGAGCGGCTCGCTGCGCTCGATGGCGTTGATAGTGAGGCTGTTGTTCAAGACGTTCTTGGCGGAAACGCCCTCGCTCTGTGTGACGAAGGTACGAGAGTGGAGGCTGCGCGCGATCTCTCGGAGCTCCGTGAGGGAACGCTGTCAATTCTCGAGTCGAACGAGGGAAACCTCAGGGAAACCATGGAAGAGGTCCGCTACCGCATCGCGAATCGAATCCCGTTAATAGATCTAGAGGACGAGCCCACGGTGGAAATTATGACCCTTTACGGTGCCAAGGGTCTTGAGGCCGACATTATCTTCTTGGTCGGTATGGCCGACGAGATGTTTGAGCGGGACGAGGATGGGAAGTACGACCCCGAGGACGGACGCCTCGTTTATGTGGCGGTGACGCGAGCTCGCGATATTCTTGTCATTTCACGGCCTCAACAGATGGACTACAGCGTGGCTCGCCGCAACTATGTTCGTGAATCGTCCGGTCAGGTGCGTACGGTCGACGGGGCGAAGGTACTAAACCTGACCCATCCCAACTTTGTTCCTGCCGCCGGGACCCAGCGAGGAGATGAGTGGCGCGCGCAGTGGCTCGGTTCCCCTCCGGCATAGTTTGCACGCCTCCCGGTCGCGTTTAGCTAACACGCTAGCGCCGACCGTTCCGGCGTCAAGGTGCGCTCCGTTCCTCGCCGCACTCCGGTACTCACGTTACTGGGTAATGGCTTCGCCACCCTAGTTCCCTCCACTGATGCCAGCGGCTCATCCGGACGACGAAGGCCGTGCATCATGAGCAGGACGTACGACATTCATGAGCTGCTGGGCGATGCTGACGTCCAGCAGCTGTTAAGCGATGGACAGGGCGGCCTGGATCGTTTCCGAGGTGCAGGCTATCTCGCTCAGCACTCGGCATTGTTGATGCCGAGTGCGACCGCCGGGTGGGGTCGCCGACTCGTTGGCGTTTGATTCAGCCACAACTGCATCGGGCAGGCTTCGGGAGGCGTACGAGTCAACAAGGCCAGATCTCTACTTGGATCCGATGCCCTTCCCAGCTGGGATGCCATTTGCACCCGGGTGACGGCTTGGCGGTCCCAGCTCTTAGTGAGTCGATGATCGCTCAAGTCGCGAAACCGGCGACGCCGGCGGCGCGGGCGGCGCTCCTAATTTGGTTCATCAGGTCCAGCGTTGTCGGCTCGGGTTCCAGATCCAGTTCCTGGTCGAGTAGTTTGCTGAGTTGCTGGAACAGCCTGGTTGCCGCGTTGGTCCGGCCTTGAGATGCCTCAAGCCGGATTAACCGGCGGTAGAGATCCTCACAAAATCGGTCGACCTGGATGCCTCGTTCGAGAACTTCGATTGCTTCGTCGGTCTCGCCCTCGGCCTCCAGTATCTCGGCCAGCTTGGCGCAGGACCGCAGGTAGATTCTGCGGTAGCGCTCCCGGAGCGGCTCAGCCCAAGAGAAGTAGCAGTCATCGCAGAACTCCCCGCCGTAAAGAGATAGTGCGCGCCGAAGAGCGTCTTTGCTCTCCTCGTGTTCGAGCCGTCCGGCCGTAGAGGCGAGCGATTCGAACTCCCAGACATCGGCCCACCAGCGATCATCTTCTCCCAGCACGAGGGTCTCACCCACCCGGCGGACATAGTCGTCCGACCACTTCGCATCCTCCCGGCCCAGGGTCTGCTTCCTTAGGTGATACAGAGCGTCCCTGAGGAGCCTTTCGCCCTCCTTGAGCTTCGCGTCCGGCCACATGACCTCCAAAATGCGGTCTTTGGGAACGCCGTCTCGGTTGACTATCAGATAGGCGAGCAACTCCTTCGATCCTTTGATCCAGCCCTGGTGAAGGGTGGTGTCGCCGCGCGAAATCGACATTGCGCCCAGGCAGCGAACCTCTAGGCGATTTTGACCAACGACCTCATCGTTCGAACCAATAGACGCTGAGGTTGAATCATCGGCCGGAATCGGCGAAGGTTCTGGGTCGGGCTGGTCGGGGGAATGACCATTTAGATTCTGGAGGACGGCTGTGCGGCATTCCTCAGCTATCTGGAGAAGGGCGGCCGAAGGAGATGACGTTTCCGATGAACCAAGCTCCCCGCTGCCATTGTGACCGTCTGGGTCCACCGGCGGAACCCCTGCATTTAGGTGCTCCGGTTCCCCGTCAGTGAAGGGACCGACCTCGGCCGGCGGTTCCTCGATCGGGATGGTCGGTTCGCGCGGGTCAGAGCTGGCGGCTTTCAATATGTCCACGACCTGTTGTGTCTCGGATTCGCTCAGCAGCAACGAGTCGAGCCGGTTGGGGAGTGCTAGATCAGTGTCAATCGTGATCTGAGAGTCAACCTCCAGCGCCACCCGGGCCGTATTCGGACGCCACCCGGCTGCAACGAAACCGATGCCTGAGACCGCCGGATTGGACGCCAACGCCTCGATCGAGTCCTGCAGTCGGCGAGGGGGAGGAGTCGTTGCCACAACCAGGGCGGGAAGGTGCTCGGGAGAGCCGGCGGACAGAAAGTCGCTGAGATCTGACGCACCGTGCTGGGCAAAAACCCGGGCCCTTCCGAGCGCCTCGGCCTGAAGCTCGGCCACGGCCTCAGGGGCATGCTCCCAAGGAATCTGGCGCAGGTGCGGAAGCGAGGCAACCGGACCCAGCTGAAGTTCGGTGCCTAGGACAATCAGTTCGACCTCGTGAAAGCTGCGCCCCGCGGCGCAGGCAAGCAAGAGGTTCGACATGAACTCGTCGGTCAACCGGCCCCGGACCGACAGGGGCGGGTTGCCCATCAGCCGGTAGCTGACCGACTCGTTGGCGGAGCATCTGCCAATCGGAACAAACAACCCCTGCTCCAACGCGGACAGTGGTTCGTCAGAAAGCGAGTGGGTCCATTGCACCTTTGCCTGGAACGTCTCGTCGTCTTCAAAGCTCACGGCAGGTGTCGATCTGGGTCTCGGCGATGCATCGATGTTGTTCAGCAGGAAGGTGGCGCCGTCTGGACCTTCGATGCATGCGATGACCGGGGGCCAACCGTCCGAATCGGTCGGCCAGGCTGATCTCAGAGCGTCAAGAGCGTTATCCAACTTTGGCCCGTCGGCCAATCCTGCTCTTCGCCCTTCAATAACAACTCCTGGTTCTGGCCGGAGTTGCTCGATTGGGGAGTCGGGCCGGAAACCACGACGCCGGCGGAGTGTCGCAATCGTTTGCGAGGCGATGATTCCTGCAACGAAGGAGGCGGCAAGCGCGCCACCCGTCGGCAGTTGCATCACCGCCGGGACGGATTCGTCGGCATCCAAACCGCCGTCATCCGTGGTCCGCCCCGACTGCTGGCTGACGGCTGCGGGCGGCGTGGGCTCTGCGGATTGTTGAGCATCGGCACGGTCGACTGGCAAATCGCTGGGCTGGGTCAAAGCACTTCCAGCCTCCTCGGAGACAGGCTCCTCGGGATCCGGAAGCCAAAGCAGCCAATTCGGATGAATGAGCCGAGGTTTGGTTAGGGTCCGACCGTCGGGGAACTGCCGGCCTTTGTTCAACTCGAAGATCTCCCGCCACTGTTCTCCGGAGCCGAGTTCGCGCTCCGCTATCTTCCAAAGCGAATCGCCGGGCCTAACAAGGCAGGACCTCGACTGACCGATGACGGTCTGTTGTTCGGTGGAGGTATCTACCAAAGCGGCCTGTGACCCCAGCGCAGCGGTTGCCGAGACCGGGATTACCAACGGAGTCAACAGCAGCGTTCCGCCCAGGGCGACGTCGATGATGCGAAGGACAAATGACGGGGTCAGTCGACCGGTCACGTTTGAGAGTGCGGGACCGGCTTTGGATCGCGGAGTAAGGAACTTCAACGCAATGATTCTCAAAAGCGCCAGGCAAGAAATGTAGGCCCAGAGGAGCCAAGCCAACCGGCCCAGCATGCGGAAGACGGAGTCTGCCGACAGTAGTTGTCCCGAGAGTGAATCAAGGAACTCACCTAGATTCAGGTGCGGCAGGGTGGGTGGTCCGAATAGAAGTGCCAGCATCATCGGCGTTCCAAGAAGCAAACCGATTAGCGCAAGAGTCGCGGCAAACCTTTTCATCGAGTCAGCACCGCCTGGGACTCCCGAACCCGATACCGGGCGGTGGCCACCCGCGTGATAGCGGGCAGCTCGATCCAGTCGCTTCCGTTGGCTTGGTAGCGGACTGCAAAATTGAAGCGGACCTCCACCGGATATCCACCCGGTACTGGGGCGGAGGATCGCTCGAAGACGTGGCGGATCTCCGACTCTTTGGGGAAGGCGACGCCGGGCGAGGTGGTGATCAAGGTCGTCCCGTCCCCGAAGGTCCAAAGAAATTCCATTGGTCGAGCTTCGACGGTCACGGGGATCCCCAGGGCGTCGGTCGAGTGGGTCACCGGCTTCCCATCGTAGCCCTCTACCCAGAACCACGACTCGGCACCTACCAAACCCTGACTTGGATTTATTCGAATTGAACCAGTCGGGATGGGAATCTCCTCCCGCAGACGTTCGGCTATTTCGACGGGGGAGATAACCGGCCCGCGGGGGCCCGGATCGAGCTTGCGCCAGACGAGCCCGACAAACTCACCGTCGCAATATAGGTTGAACGATGTCTCGCCGGCTGCTGCATGCTCGGCGTAAAGCCGGGAGGTACCGCTACCTACGTTGGCAGTGTCTCGCTCGAGTCGGCAATTGCGCCCTCGACCTGCGTTGCGCGCTGAACTCGGCGAGGTCCTTCTCTCCCTGGAAGCATCGATTACAGCAGCCTCGCTGGTGGTGTAGACGACGGAAGTAGATCTCGTGTCGTACGTGGGCAAGCTCTCCTGGGCTCTGACGCTTTGACCCGAGGATCCCAAGATTCCTGCAACCAGTAATGCAATCATCGGTATTCGATGATTTCGGCTACTTTCCATATACCGTCGACTTTCCTAAGGGTGTGGCTCTTCCGCACGCGTGTATCTCGAACCGACTCAATGGGTTCCATAGTTTCGGGGCTCAGCCGAACGCTCCGGTTGATGTAGGTGTCTTCCACCGAGGCAAAATCCGGTTTGGTGACCAAGGTTTCATAGTGATGCTCGACCTCGATCCTCACTGGCTGCTCCATGTCTCTTTGTGCAGTGACTTGATCGCGCAGGGCTGCGAGAGCTTCTCCGGTCGCAACATCATTTAGTAGGTCGGGTTTTAGCTCCAGATTGGCCTGAGTCCAGACCTGCCAGAATTTCAGATAGGCCTGTTCGACCTCAGCTTCAAGACTTTCTGGCGAAGGGCTCAATGAAGGTTGAATAGATGGAGTAGCGTCCGAATTCTCCCGACCGGAGTTCAGGAGAACCAAGCCAAGGGCAACGACCACAAGAATGAAGGCGGCTATCGAGCCTCCAGCTATCAAGGTGCGGTTCTTAGTAGCCATCGGGTTCAGCCGCCCTCTGTTGCCGTGCCCACGGCCGGCCGCGCTACCGAAGAGGCGCGCATCTCAAAGTCTTTAATGCCGACGATTCCGAGCAAAACGGTGTCGTGAACCTGGGCCAACCGAACTTCAATGACCGAGGGGTTGGCGCTCACGGCGGACCTGCCCCGGAATCCAACGGTGACCAAGTACGACGAAGCGGCTGTCTCTGCCCCGGCCGGATCGATCACTAATTGGTCCTGTCCCTCTCGCAGGGCCTGCTCATCCAAGCTCATTGCTCCGGCTCGGGCCGCGCCGTCGGACAACGATTGAAGGTTGCGCTTGGTGGCAAACAGAAGGCCTCCATCAATGACAAGAGCCGTAACCGCCAGGAGCCCCAGCATTGAGACCGCGACTATGACCACAATTTGCCCGGAATCACGGGTATCTACCGGACTCATCGAGACCCGTACCTTTCGGTGATCTCCACCTGTTTCGCGGTTATCTCGAAGTTCCCGGGGAGCAGTCCTAAGGTCGGCAAATCGCTGATTCGTACGGCATAGGTAGCCGCGGCTGTCACCGGAGATCCACGTTCAAATTGCCCGGTCTGTACCTCCAGACGTAGCCGTCGGCTGTCGAGCCCAAGCTGCTCGGCGACCTCCTCCGCGCGAAGCCGTGCAGTCGTGTCTGCCAGATCGGAGCTGCTCGAGATTGACGCCACCCGTGCGGCTTCACGAGTAACCGATTCAAGCGCAGATTTCGTCGAGACAATACGGCCGGCGGCCACAATCGTCGCTATAAGCAACAACAAAACGGGCGCCACCATCACCATCTCTACCGCGGCGTTTCCGGCTTCTTTCCGGCTACTCACGACGCAACCTCGGCCGGACGAAATCGCTCGGTCAAACTGCTGGAGGCGCTGCGTAGAACTATCGAGGACAGACCTGGTATAGGAAGGAGTCCGGGCATCTCGGCCTCGATCTCAACCAGCGTGAGCTCGCTGCCTTTGTCTACCCGGACCTCGGGATCTCGGATCGCCGAACCGAGCCCGGCGGAGAGCACCTCGGTGGACCTGGAGATGCCGTCGGCCGCGGTGGCTTCATTCGCTGCCGCCTCTCTGGCACCCTCCATGGCTGCTGTCTCAACGACATTCTTGGCGTGATGCCACAGGCCGAACTGCAGGAGGCCGACGATCAGCACCATCAGAACCGGCGCAACAATGGCGAGCTCCAGGATCGCATCGCCTCGATCTGAGCCGAGCGTCACTCGTCGAGGCCTCGCACGGTTCCACCCATTCGGGTGAACAGATCCGAGATCCCACCGTAGAAGTACTGAATGCTTCCCAGAATCACGAGCATCGCAAGGCCGGCGAGCACCACGTACTCGACGTATACCTCGCCCCGCTCGTTTCGGATGGAGAACCAGAGATACCAGAGCTTTCTTGTCATGATTGTTCACCTCCCAGTAGCGGTGATTTGAAGTAACTGAACGGCGGCCGGATATAGCAGTAGAAGGAAGAAGGCAGGAAGGATGAGAAGTCCCACCGGCAGTGCCATGCGGACCTGGGCCCGCTCCGCTTCCTCAATCAACTGGAGGCGGCGACGCTCTCGGATCGAGCGGGCCTGTGAGTGCAATGCCTGCGAGACGGCCAGTCCCTGCGTTATTGCCACGTCGAGTGCGGATGCCAGGGCTTCGGCCTCCCGGAGGCTGAGCTCCTCGCCGAGATGAGCTAGGGCGACCGATATCGGCTCACCGTTCAGCTGGCTGTTCCGAAGGGACTTACGCAGCTCTTCGGCGAACGGTCCCGACAAAGATCCGGCCGCTTCCTCGACAGCGCCCTCGAGCCCTAGGCCCGCTGAGACCGAAAGTGAGATCAGGTCGGCGAAGCGTGCCAGCCCTTCGCGCATTTGGCGATGGATCTGATCGGCCTTGGCTCGAAGCAGGGCATCCGGAAGCAGGAACCATGCGACGCCGAAACCCAGCCAGACCCATGCCGGCGTCGGTGGGAACAAGCCCAACGCAGCGGCCACGGGGAGGATCGCAAGCCCAACCAGCCCGCTGGAAATCTTCAGCCCCAGAAACAGCCCGAGGCCGCCCGCGTCACCGGTCAAACGCAACCTTCTAGCCGTTTCATTCAGGTCGAGCCCGGCGCGGCGAGACACGCTCAGGAGCCAGTTCCCCGAATGCTGGAGCGCCGGGCGCAGTAGCTCTTCAAAAATGTAGGTGCGAAATACCGGAACGATCGGCGGATCTACCTTCGCCGGCAGATCCGGTCTGAGGGCGTCCAGACGCGCTGCCAGCGGAGGCCGCCCGGCTCCGAAAGGTTGGCTCGTCAACACCAACAGAGCCCCGCAGCCGAACAGCAGGCCGACCGTCAATGCCCCGATCATTGGGCAGCCTGCCCCACGCGAGCGGTCCGCAACATGGCGGCGTAGCCAGCGGCAATGAGGGCCAGGGCAAACGCCAGAAGAAGCTGACCGCCGGCACTGTTGTAAGGCTCAAGGTATTGGGGATTTGAAAGCCGGATCACCAGCAGCAGCACCACAGGCGCAGCCGCCACCACCCGAGCTGAAGTCCGGGCTCTCGTTTGCCGAGCCCTTGCTTCACGCAGGGTTGCCGCTGTTGCCCCGGTGGACTCGGCGAGGGAGTCGAGCACCTCAGATGTGTTGCGGGCGCCGAGTCGATCCCCCAGAGCCAAGGCCGCTGCCAGCGAGTCGGCGTTCGGTCCGAGCCGGTCTGCGAAGGATCTGGCAGCCGGACCCAGACCGCTCACCCTGGCTTCGGCGACCAGGTGGCGAAGCTCGGGGGAGATTGCGGGACTACAGTTCATGGCCGCCCGGGATAGAGCGTCTTGGATACCAATGCCCGCCCGAAGTGAGTCCCGAAGCCGAGCCGACAAATCAGCGACGGCTTCAATTTGCTCCACTCGCCTGCGCTCAAGGCGGGTGTTGCGCAGCATGGAAGGCAATCTCGCTCCCAGAACTGCGCCGGCTAAAGCAGCGACCGGCCACCGTGTGATGGCCAAAACCGTTCCGGAGCATACTGCAGCTGCCAACCCGCTGGGGCCGAGCCTGGCCGCCCACTTGGCAGGATCGGGCTTGGCTTCGGGCCGGGTGAGCGCATCGAAGATCAGCAGCACACCCAGACCGAAAGCTACTCCAACCAACAGGCCGTCCACCTACCAGGTCCTTTCCATCGGGGAAGATCCGTTGCCGGAAGTGGGGCGGTGGTGCTGAAAATCGGATTGACCAAGCCGATCGAGGAATCGAGGCCGGATGTTGGTCCGCACAAGTTGGTCAGAGTCGATTCGGAAGAGGTCGTTGGTGAGGATCCTTCCCGATTCGATCCCCACGACTTCGGCGATCTGGACGACCTGGCGCTTGGCGCCGGATCGATGGAGTTGAAGATGAACCACCAGATCCACGGTTTCGCCGATCATTTCTGTAGCCACCTCGGAAGAAATCCCTTCCTCTGCCATCAGCAGGTAGGTCCGCAATTTCGAGAGTGCCTGGCGGGCGGAGTTGGCGTGCAGCGTCCCCATGGAGCCTTCGTGCCCGGTATTCATCGCCGAGAGCATGTCCAGGGCTTCGGCTCCCCGCACCTCGCCGACCACAATCCGACTCGGCCGCATCCGCAGAGCGTGGCGTACCAGCTCGCGGATCGAGATCCGGCCAACCCCTTCAGAGTTGGCCGAGCGGGCTTCCAGCGAGACGCAGTCGGGGAGCAGGCTGGCCAGCCGCAACTCAATGGTTTCCTCGACCGTGACGATGCGCTCTTGGCTCGGGATTGCCCGGCCGAGAGCGTTTAGGGTGGTCGTCTTTCCGGAGGCAGTTCCCCCCGAGACCAGGATGTTCAGACCGCCTCGGACCGAGTCGGCAAGAAACGACGCCGCCTCCGAGGAGACGGTTCCGAGCTCGATGAGCTCGTCCAGCGAATCGGCGACCAGCCGGTGCCGCCGCACCGTCAGGCAGACGTGCTGAGTTAGCGGAGGCAGGATCGCGTGCAAACGGGCACCGTCGGGCAGTCTGACGTCCACGGCAGGGGAGGACTCGTCGATTCTGCGACCGGCCCGGGCGACGACTCTGGAAAGAATTCCCCTGACCTCCTCGTCGGATGAAAAGCCGGGATCAAACGGTCGCTTGGTGCCGCCGCCGAGCAGCAGGAATCCCGACCTCGGCCCATTCACGATCAGCTCCTCGACCAGCGGGTTGTCTAGGTGCTCTTGAAGGGGGCCGAACTGAAAGAACGTGTCGAACAACCGGCTATGCAGAGCGTCTTGCTGCGATGGCGTCAAGGCCGGTTGGCGGGAGTTGACCCTGTGGCGTTGGTGTTGCTCGATCACGTCTCTCAGGACCAGGCGGGCCTCCGCCTCCTCGGACTGGTCTGGCCGCAGCAGCGAGGACTGCGCCAGGTTCTGACTCAAAGCATTCCGGGCCTGCTCCATCAGGGAGGCGGTTATCTGAGTATCCGTGAAGCCCTCCTTTGATCGGTCGGTTGAGAAGCCAGCACCCTGGCGACCTCCGACGCGAGCGCCCGGAAGGCCTTGAGAGCTGCCCCCTTGTCTACCGGTGTCTGAGCGGTCTCCGACCTTCGAGCGGCTTTGCGGTCCAAGGGGATGGCGCCGAGGGTCCGTACCGGCAAAGCCGCCGCGCTCTCGGCCAGATCGGCCGGCCTTTGGCGCTCCCAGCCATTGACCACGGCATGGATCCTGCTCGAAGCAATTCCGGCATCTTGGAGGTCCTGAATTGCCCGCCGGGCTCCATGGACGGCAACGAGTCCCGGTCGGACAACTACCAGGACGAGGTCGGCCGAGCTGAAAAGCGGGGCGGTACCGGATCCAACTCGGCCCAAATCTGTGATTACGTTTTGCCCTGCCCCACGGGCAGCGGCAAGCGTTGTTTCGATCAAGTCGGGGTTGCCATCCGCCGATCGGGGAAAGCCACCGACGCACAACACGTTTCGTCTCAATTCGCCTTCCCGGTTGAGCGCCTCGAGGAAGGGGGCTGTACTCCGGGCCAGCAGATTTATGCCTTTGCGCGGATCCAAGTTCAAGTAGGCGGCCAGGTCTCCGCCGTGCGGATCCAGATCAAGCAGCAGGACCTGCGGTCCGGTTTCGGCCAATGCCGTCGCGAGATTGATTGAGACAAAACTGCACCCGGGGGAGCCCTTGCCGGCACCTACCGCAACCAGGCTCACTCGCCTGCTCCCGACAGCAGGACCAGGTCCAGCGTCCCCTGGGCTCGGGCTTGCGCCAGGCTGCGCGCCTCTTCCAGCCGCAGTCGCAGGGTGACGATCAACCCACCCCCCTCGGCGGTCTCTGCCTCACGTACGGCGAGCACCGGAACTGAGGTGAACAAGATGGTAGTCGTCGAATCCGTGCGGTCGGGGGTGGGCGATGCGATCACCGCCACCCGATCCCCAGAGCGCAGCGCGCCACCGGCGGCTCGCTCGGTTTTTAGGGCAAGGCTTATGGCGGCGTAGCCGGCAGGCAGGTCTGGCGAGTCGGCAACCGATGCCGAGCTGAGGAGCTTGCCCGGCCACAAGCGCTCCGATGCCACCTTGCCCACAACGGCGTCTCGCCGATCCTCGGTCAGGTGGGCCACGCCGCCCGATAGGGAAATGGATTCAATTCTTAGATCGGCCGACTTGATCACATCGCCCTGCTCGACGGCCCGGGCGGCGACGAGAACCGGCACCCGGTCACGGGCCCGGCTGACGATTGCCATGGCACCCACCACCGCTAGAAGCATCAGCAGTATTCCGACTGCGACCCGCAGATCGATTCGACGTAGGCGGGCTGCCCCGCGGGGAATTGCTCCTTGAGCTGTCTGCATCAGGTCGCCCCGCGGGTTGCGGCCGACCGGCGATCCGAAGCATAGTCGTCCGGTTTCCAGGCAAGAGGACGAATGCGCCTGGGCTCGATTAGAAAGACGGTCAAGGTGGCGACGACTAACGGCGCGGTTGAAAGGCAGGCTCTACCGGCTTCACCTCGGACCATGTTTGTTCCCTCGCGCCTTGGGCATGCGAGATTCCGAAGCAAACTCGCAACGCGTGGTCTAACGTCACTGCAGGTGGTTGATGTCAATATTAGTTCCCTCATTCACGGATTACTAGGGTCAACTTCCCATGTCGCGCAAACGTCGCTGTCGTGTCGCCCTATCGACGCCGGAACCACGGAATCGGCCCTCGAGGCAAAAAAGAAGAGAGCCCGGCCTTCTAAGGGCCGGGCTCTCTTCTAGATTCAGGCGAACGACTTGATCAGTTCCAGCTGGCTCTTCGACTCGATCGCCAGTTCGCAGTAGTCACGGCGGACTCGTCGAATGGCCTTTTTGCCCGGTACGCCCTGAAGTACCAGCAGGCAGGCCAGTGCGGTGCCGGTCCTGCCGTGGCCGCCGACGCAGCCGATCTCGACCATCTTCCCTTGTTGAATCTGGTCTAACAGCCACACGAGCACTTCCCGGAGCAGATCGGGGTCCTCGGGAACGCCCCAATCCCTCCAGGGAAAGATGATCAGGTCCGGCTCGGCAGCGTTGCCCGCCGGACAGTCGAGGCCTCTCGACACGATCAGCGCATCCGACGCCCAGATTGAGTCCAGGTATAGGCCGATGTCGGGTGGACTGGGTAGGCCAGTCCGAGGTGCCCCGGTTTTCTTGCCCGGCCGATCGGTCCAAGCCGATGCGTACAGGGACAGTTTGTTCTCTAGGTTGAACCGCTGTCTCCAGTGATCGCAGGTGCGCCAGATCGGGGGTCCCGACTTGCTTCCGGAATCCTTGCCGATTGTCCAGAACAGGGCAGAGTGCGAGGCGCGATCCGCCGGGTGGTCCTCCCAATACAGATCATCAAGGTAGCTCACAGCCACGTACCGGTCGGTGCAAGCTCCGGTTCCCAAGCGCAAATTCCGAGCCAGGCGGGATCGTGGTCAAGCCATATCGCTCGTCTTTTCTGTCTGCGGTGAGTCTCCCAGATGCTGCGAACCTCGGCCGAGGCGTTGCGGACCAAGATCGGGTAGTTGTCGTTGCCATGGGCTTCGAGCACCTCGGCCAGGTCATGTACCGTGTACAGCTTGTTGAGGGCGCAGCCACTGTTGTGCTGCAAAGACCAGCAGCGATCTACGAAGATTCGGTCGTTGATCCGACCCTCAAGGTAGCTTCGCAGTACCCGGGTTATCCCGGCCCAGGGATAACCGCCAAACGAGGAGCGCCATCCGGGCTGCTCGAAAGTCAACTCAGCGAGTTCCAATGCCCGGCTGCCCAGCTTGCGACGGATGACGCCCCAGATAAGCCAAGCGGTACCGCGGTCCCCACAGTAGGTCTGTACCTCCTTGAAGTAGGGGGCGAGCTCGTTGGGAACTGCGTCGCCAAGCATGGATTGGGCGTAGCGAAGCTCGCCGCCGATGGCGATGTCGAGGTAGTCGGAGAATTCCTTGGCCAGTTTGGATTCGAGGGCCGCCAGCTTGGGTTTTGCTTTGGCCACACCTTCGATGTTGGCGAGGGCCTCGAGGAGATAAAAGTCTGAGGCGGCTGAGGCGAGACGTGTCTCCTTGTAGGGAATTTTGCGGGCCCGGGCGACCCGGGCCTCCATCAGTGTGGGCATTGGTTGAATACCTTTCGTCGATTGCAAAAGAAGAGGGGGGCCGAGCTCGGCTTAATTGCCGAACCCGACCCCCCAAACCTGGGAGCGGCGTTGCCTACTTCATGGCTTCTACCTGGTGCCGGCAGAAGACCACCGCAGTCTTGCGGCGCCTACCGACCACTGACTCTTTTCCGTCGTCGTCTTTGGACTTGATCGGTACAAAGGTGATGATCTTGGTTCCCTTCTCGCCTTTGCGGACCACGAACCCTTGAGCCTTCCAGCGGGGGAAAGTGAAGATGTCCTCGTACGCCCTACAGGTGCCCTCGTGGCATGCCAGCTCTGCTTTGACCGCGTTATGGATTGAGAAGTGACCGAACTGCCTTGCGTTCAATGCCTCAAACGTCGTGCTCATCGCTGCCTCCTATTTGAGTAAAGGATTTGGATTGGCTCAGTCCCACCAAGCTCGGCATGTGGTCCCGTCGTCGGAGAGCTCGTCGGCCAGCGCCCGTTTCATCGCCCCGAGGAAGGACTCAGCGATCTCGTGCCGGTGCTGGTTGGTTAGCGGCGTGCCCATACCGGTTTCGCACCAGCGAACCGCCTGGTGCGTCCAATAGGGGACTCGCGCGTAGATCACCGGGCTCCCTTCACGCCCAATCTCCACGCCCGACAGCCTGGGGAACAAAGATTCGAGCTCAGAAAGTACGGTGGTCGGGTTGAAGCGGTTGTAGCGGCCAACCAGGTGCAGGACTTCGGAAAGCACACCGAAGTCGGTGATCGGTTCAGACTTGAAGGTCAGCAGCCGGCACCCTCGCGGCGGCACCTGACAGTCTCCGTAGGCCAGGCAGATCAGGTCCGCCAGGTCGCACCGGGGACAGGTGGTTCGACTCTCAAGACTCAGTACGGTGGATCGATAGCGGTGCCCTCGCGGACAGGCCACGACTTGGTCCATGAGTTTGTTCACCTCCGAAATGACGGAGGCCCCTCGAAGGACCGCCGGCGGGCGGGAACCTTGGAGAGGCCTCGTTGATTGGGATGTTTGAAGAGGGGAGTCCCCTCGGCAGGTCGACTAGTTCATGCGCACAGGCATCAGGACACATCGCTCGTCAACGCCCACAAACAGCGCCGGCTTGCATGGGTCGGTAACCTTGAGAATTGCCCGATCCTTATCCAGGAAGGCGATGGCGTCCTTCAGGAATGCCGGATTAAAGGCGATCTCCATCGGTCCGGTGCCGTTCGGCGAATAGGCGGCCTGGCTCAACGGCTGGCTCAGCTCGCCCACGTGTCCGTCGATCATTCGAATGCTGCAGCTTGGCCCGAGATTCAGCCGCACCGGGGTGCTGCGGTCGGTTCTGATCCCTGCTGCATCGGAAACCGCGGCGTCCAGCTCTTTGGCGTCGAATTCCAAGCTGCCACCCTGGTTTTCGTCCGGAACGATTCGCCGCCAGTGAGGGAATTCACCCTCGATTGGCCGCAACATCCAGGTCGTCGCCGCGAAGCGGAACTCGACTACCGGGCAGAGCTGCCCTTCGGGACGACCGGCGTAGATCGAGACCTCCGAAGCTCCCGGGATCTTTCCGGCCATTGCCTTGAGGGAGCTGGCCGCAAGGATGGGGCGTTCGCTGTAGTCGGGGTTGACCGACTGCAGAGGGACGACTGCGATCCCCAGCCGGTAGGAGTCGGTGGCGACCAGTTCGGCAGTGCGTGAGCCGGCGTCGAGGTTGACCTGAACCCCGGTGAGGACCGGTCGCCCTTGATCGCCCGAGGCACATCGCACGACCCGAGTGATCGCCCGGACGAGCTGGTCTCCGGCGACCGTAGCGACGCTGGCCAAATGTCCGGACGAGCGATGCCTTGGCCAGTCTTGCGACGGAAGCGTCGCCAGGGTCAGATTCACCCGTCCGTCGGTGATATGAACCCTGCCCTCATCCCCGCTTGCGATCGTTAGGTCCGGGTTCTTTATAGCTTTGGCCGCGGTGGTGAGCTGTTTGGCTGAGATTACGGCGACGCCGATCTCTTCGACCCGGGCATCGACCTGGGCATTGATCGTGAGATCGAGGTCCGTAGCCTGAAGGTGCAGCCTCGACCCGGACGCCTCAACTCTGATTCCGCCGAGGACTGGAAAGATGGGTTTCCTAGCGACCGCCGGCTGGACATTCTTGATCGCCTTGGCGAGGTCTTCGGTTGTAACTGTGAATTTCATCATGAGTTCCTTTCGTCTTTAGAACGCAAAAAACGCGTGCACAAGGCAACGCGTTCGGATTGATGTGGCGTGAGAAGTTACGAGGGCGGCAGCTCCTCAGCGCTTTCGATGAGGATCTGCTTGGCGGCTATGAGGTCGGTGAGATTTATGCGCTCACCGGCCCGAGCCGCGGCGAGGGTTTGTCTAACATGCAGGTTGTGGCGCTCGACCGCCTCGTCTCGCCTGCCTTCTTGGATCAAAGATTCGATCGCCTCAGTGTGCTGAAACTGCTTCATTTGCCGACACCTCCTCTTTCGTTCCTCGGTTCCACTCGAGCGGCCAGATGAGGACCGGATGCAGACCCAATCGGATTGCCATGCGATCTGCGACGCATTCACTGACCGTCGTTGCCGACATGACTCTCATTAGGGTCCTAGAGCTCACTCCAACCCGTTGTGCCAACTCGTCCCAGGTGGCTCCCCGTGATCCTTTGCACTTGAGCAGCCTGTCCTTCAACGGATCAGCCGGAAGACGGTTGCAGGCGTCCACCTGTTCGATCACCTCCTTAGGTAAATTGCGGACGCGATTGGTCGGTAGGCGCGCTGGCTCAGCCCGTCGCTGACTTATTCAGGGAACGCTTCGGGGTTATCACCTCCTTTTTGGGCATCACCAATGGCCCTCCGACCGGGAGGCAATCCCGCCAGGAGAGGTGTGCAAAGGAGCGGATTCAGTTCCGAGGAGTCCAGTGTTGGAGCTACTTGGGAAAGGCAGGTCCAGTTGGATTCGTGTTTTGAACTCGGGTCGTATTCGGATGTTGGACATCACAGCCCGACGCTCGGCGAATGGCGGTGCTAACGACCAACGCTCTCAACAGATACGAACTCGCCTACGTCAATGAGGTGCCCGTGTGTTGAAGCCGGGTGCTGCACCGTTAAAGCCGGCGATTGGGCTGAAGTGGTCCGCTTGCCCCATTCGACTCAGCTCAACCAAGTTCCAAATGGAAGCCAACCCCTCGCTGAAACACCGGCCGTTTCGGCCAGGACCGATCAATTACCGTCGTCAGCAGTAGGGACAACCTTCCGTATACAAAAGCGGCTAAAAGGCCAAATCTGAAACGCTGCGACACAAGAAATCGGCCGCGGTACTAGTGCGACGTCGTAGCGACGCGGGTCCCGCGCGCCGCTGTCGCCCAGGGAGCGCACGAGGAGTCGCGCGAAGGTGATGCCAAATTAGCAGGGCAATCCCACCTCCAAAAAAACGACCTGGTCTCGGCTGACTGAGGTTCAGAACCGCATCCTTACTCAACACAATCGGGGAATCGCTATTGCCGAAGATGGTAGGAACTTGTAGCGTTAACCCACTTCCTCAGGCCGATATTGACTGCCCCCCAAGTCGATCGGCCACCTCAAGGGTGGATTCCATGAGGTGCCAAAACCCCTGATTTCTAACGTCAGGCAGCAGGATCGTACTCATGGATCAGCCCTCCGAGGACGTTGTGACGTTCCGTACGAACGACATCACGGCACTCGGGCGGGTCAGTCGCCACAGTGAACTCGGGCACCTTCAGATCGGGCGCGCGACGAGGCCGAGCACGACAATCTCAAGGTAGTAGCGCAGCACCCGTTTTTCGCTTCGAACAGTCAGAAACCAATGTTTCGCGACGGCGTTCTCGCTCTTGGGGCCCGATAAGGCGTGCGGATGATCTTCGTGCCCTCGGACTCGATCGCCTCATTACTTGGACCGCTGAGCTTCGAGTCTCGAATCGTGGACGAGAAACCGCGGGGAAGAGGACTCGTCATGCCGACGGATGCACGAATTCCTCGCCTGCTGGGTCACCCACACTGAAACGGGGTGGGCGGCGACTCCGGCCACATGCACCTCGCGGGTGGAAAGCTCGATGAGAAAAAGACGTACCGGGACTCCAACCAATAGGTTCGACGGTGAAGAAATCGCAAGCGATCATCCCGTGCGCCTGAGCTTGCAGGAATCGCGTGCTTAATCCCCTCCAGTGGACCGACCTGTCCGCCCGTTAACTATTCAGGAGAACGAACCACGGAAATCGGGAGTACGCTCCGGTGCATTTTAGGACGATGGGCTCCGGTTCCACCCGGGGTCAGTTGCGCCTGGCCAGATCTCGAGGACTACATCGGCAAGTTCGCTACTGCGCTCGGCAATCCTTCGCTCGTCCCACGAGACGTGCGGGACGATCGACTGGCTCAGCTTCAGGAGGGAATGCTCGCGGAGCAGCTCGCGCTTCTCGTCCCACGGTCGGTTTGACTCGGTCTGGTTGAGCTTGGCGGTGACAAGGGTGAGGTTGCCAAGGCGGTGTTTCGCCGCGTCACGCTCTATCTCGGCGGCCAAGGGATCCGCATCGTCGGGGAGCCGCCAGTGCTGGTGCCAGGTCTGCGGGAGGACATGCTCGACATGCAGCCCACTGGTTCTGGTGAGCTGCTCGGACAACTCTCGCCGCAGGTGCTCCTCCACCGCGGCGAGCAGCATGACCAGACGGGCCCGTTTGATGGTGTTGTACAGCGGAGCAGTGACCAGCTCCTCGCGAACGCGGTCGTCGTCAGGCCACTCCCGGGTGTCCCCTCGCGCCTCCTGCAGCCAGGTGACGACCGCATCGCCTGCGTTCGCAGGGGCGCTTTGCATACGGGCGATGAGCGTGGGGGCGACCTTGTTGTAGTCCTTCGTCGTTCCGCGGATGATCGCTCGACGCACGAGCCAGGACTCCATCGCTCGTAGTGCCCGCCGGCGCTCCTCGGCAGGCAGCACCGAGTCATCGAGGCCGTAGAGCAACAAGAAGACCGGCATGAACGTCGTGACGTCGAGGGTGGCGATCCGGGCGAAGAAAGCTCCGTCGGCCGAGTCCTTGGGGAAACGGTCGAACGAGTCGTACACCTGGGCGTGGCGCGACAAGTCGGCAATGAGCGGTTCGATCGGGCCGTCGCCATGCCCGTGCAACAGGCCACGGAACGTCGGGAACAGCTGCTGGGAGTGAACGTCGCGGGCGGTCTGCATGACGAGCCAGTGCTGGAGGAACTGGTCTGCGCGCCCCCGCCGCAGCCGGCCAACGGTGATGTGCTGGCGCCAGGCCTCACTATCGAACTTCTGCCAGTACGTCTCATACAGTCTGACGACGTTCTCCTTACGGCCTTCGGCCACCCGGAACGTGAGGTTCTTGATGAGGTCCACAGCCAGCAGCTCGGTCCCGCGGGCGTTGAGGACCTCGAAGATCGCTTGGGCGTTGTCGTTCGGCTCGAGGTCGATGACCACGATCTTCAACAGGCTGCGGATCACGAGCTGCAGCGCGTCGAAGTGGCTTACGAGATTCTCCTCGCCGGCCGAGTCGGCTTCCTTGGCCCATTCCTCCGCAGCGCTCAGGAAGTAGCGATACGCGTCCGAGGGACGACCCTCGGTCGGATTGTTGGCCATCGCGCTGACGAAGGTGTCCCGGTCCCATTTGGTCGGCCACACCTTGAAGGTCTGGTCGCCCTCGTTGGCGTCGATGAGATCCGGGTCGTTAGTCAGCAGCTTGCCGAAGACCCGAGCGTGTTTTTCGAGGCGTTCGTCGCTCTCGGCGACCGTGCGGATCGCCGCGATGAGGAGCTGCAGAGTGGTGAGCCGCTGCTGACCGTCGATGACGTGCCGCGCGTCGACCTTACCGGTACCGACGGCGAGCGGGTCGAGGACGACCGCCCCGAGGAAGTGCGGCGGCACCGACTGCTCCGCGTCCCTCGGGTCATCATGTCGCTCGTAGCTGTCAAGCAGGACGTCGACGACGTCGACGACGTCCTGCCACAAGGGCTCCCACTGCTTCTCGCGCTCCCAGACGTATGGACGCTGGAACATCGGCACGACGTAGCGAACATCGGCTCCGAACAGCTTGCTAAAGTCGAGCGTGTCGGCTTTCATGCGGATCCCTTCCCGTTGTCTGGATGGCGCATCGAGTCATCGGCCGGGGGTGGGTCGAGGAGGGTTTGGTAGGGCTCGCCGGACTCAATGGCCTTGGCCATGGCGTCGTAGATTTCGAGGATGACGCGCTTGGTGCGGTACTCGCCGTGTGCGGCTTCGTCCTTGCGGCGCACGATCGGGAAGGTGTCCATGATGTAGCCGACGTCGTCACGGTCGATGCCGTAGAGGTGGAAGAATGCGGCGTCCAGCTCGCAGCGCAGCAGGCACCGCCGCTCGGGATCCCAGCGGAAGGGTGGACCGGGGTAGCCCAGATCGGCGGCGAAATCCGCGAGGTCCCAGGCCGTGCAACTCAGTTCCAATGCCCGAATGACCAGCCAATCAGCTACACCCCCGGAAGCCCAAGACACTGGGCTAGCCACAGTGGTGGGGGCCAGGACGGGTAGCTGCCGCATGGTGAAGAACTTCAGATGGGTTCCACCGACCTTCTGGCGCGCAGCGAAATCGAAGGCGTAAGAGGCCCAGTTGCAGAGAATGGCTGCGGCTGCTGCTGCCCCTCCTGTCGGGAACGCGAGAAGAGTCCCGCCTTCCGGTGAAGCGCCGTGCCCCTCTATCGCGGTGATGGTTGTGCGTTCGTCGGTGCTGCGGCAGATGTCACGCCACCCAAGGAGCCAGTTGTGGGACCAGCGGTTGCGGAGGCGGGCGTCGACTTCGGCGGCGGGGACCCAGTAGCGCGGCTGGACGACACGGCAAGGATCCTGCTTCTCCTCCAGGGCCAGGTCTCGCGTGTCGTCAGCGCCGGTGTAGGTGGCCCAGCGGTGGTCGAAGTGGTGGATCATCTTCGCTTCGTACAGCACTAGATAGCGGTCGCCGCCGCGGGTGAAGACGTTGCCGTCGAGGGTCCAGCCGTCGGCTTCGAGCTCGTCGCGGGTGCGGAACAGGTGCGAGTCGCTCGTCATGTTGAACAACCCCTGCTTGAACGTGATGCCCCAGGGATTGCCCTCCGGCTTGTTCTCGTCGATGAGGACGGGGACACGGCGGTAGATGGCCTTGGTGATCTCGGCGTCGCGCCGGGTGCGGAAGATCGGAGAGGTCTTCGTGTTCGGGTTGAGCAGAGCGATGTCGTCGGGTGAGAGGGCGAAGCGGCGTTCGGGGTCGGACAGGTCGGCGGTGTCCAGGGCGAAAAAGGCGAACTCGGCGGCGGGCAAGGACCGGTCGGCCCCGGCGAGGGTAAGCAGGCAGAACTTGTAGCTGCGGTGGACGCCAGGGAAGATGCCCTTCCGGTTCTCGAAGTCGTACAGACTGACGAGCGTCGCCGTGTCGACGAGGGCACCGAAGTAGTCCTTCGTCGTGTCGTCGGTCGCAATGCCGGATGGGACGATGAACCCGGCGCGGCCGGTCGTGGCCACGAGCTGGCGGTTCGTCTCGGCGAAGATCGCGTAGGTATTGATCCGGCCCTGCCCGCACAGCGGGTAGCGGCCCGAGTGCCGTACAAGATGGCTGAGCCCATCCGCCTTGCGTACCGCGCTCATGAACATTTCATAGAGGGCAGGATCTTCCTCGGTAAGGGCGGCGATCAGCTTTTTGCGCCTTTCACCGGCCGCTGCGGCGATGTGCGGCGCGCGGGCGGCGAAGAACTCCCTCTCCTTCAGCTCGGTGTGCTCCCATGGCGGGTTGCCGAGGACGACGTCGAAGCCGCCAGTCCAGCCGGTGGGGTCGTCACGGCCGGGGTATTCATCGCCGCCGAACACGTCAGGGTAGGCGAGGTGCCAGTGGAAGAAGTCGTGGTCGTCGGCGAGCCGGCGGGTCTCGGCGACCGACTCGGACGTGGCGGGTTGGCCGTCGCGCAGCCGGTAGAAGGCCTCCAACGGCTGGCGGTCGATGGTCTCCATTGTCTTCGGGGCGATGAACGCAGCGCACCAAGCGTCGGCGACCATCAACTCGCGCCGCAGTTCGGCATGCTCGGACAGGCGGCGGTGGGCGTCCTCTTTGGCATGGAGCGCCGCGATCGTGTCGTCGGGTGCGGTGGCGAGCGAGGCGGCGGCATCGGCGACGGCGTCGTGGAGGGCGCGCTCGTCGGCGGCGAACAGCAGCGTTCCCTGACCTCCACGCAGATGCTTGTTGCGCTTGAGCAGTTGCGTAACGACGGTCTTGTCGTCGCCCTTGATAGGCTTGAACGCCTCGTCGGGGATGCCGCGGGCGACCAGCGCCGCGGTGGCGCCCAGCAGGCTGTTGCCCGCCTTGAGGTGGTGGTCGAGGAACGTGAGCGGCTTGCCGGGCACGTGGGCTTCCAGCCAGAGGCTCACCTTGGCCAGCTCGACGGCCATCGGGTTGACGTCCACCCCGTAGAGGCAGCGTGACACCACGTCACGCAGGGCGTCGCGGGTCGCAGTGAGGGTCGGCTCGCTCTCGCCGGTGCGAGCTTGTGCGAGCCGGCGGGCGATGCGGTGGGCCGCTGCGACGAGGAAGTGCCCTGACCCGCAGGCGGGGTCGACGACCTTCAGAGCCAGGATGGCTTGCGCGGCGTCGGGCTTCGTAGCGGCCTCGTCGAGCACTGGGTCCAGGGCGGTGTCGAGCAGCTGGGTGATGAGCGACGTCGGCGTGTAGTAGCTGCCGGTGGTCTTGCGCTCGCTGCCCGCCCCGGCTCCGAGGGTGAACAGACGCGCGCCGACGTCGGTGTCCGGGTGCAGCTCAAGCAGCGCCTCATAGACGCTGCCGAGCTCCTCCGAGCCGAGGTTGCGGTAGTCCACCGCCCGGACGATCTTGTTCTCGACGGTGAACGCCAGCGCCCGCACAGCTTCCAGCAGCGGGCCGTTGGCAAGCTGGGCGGCGTCGAGATCCGGGGTTGAGGTGCTGTTCCACAGGCTACCCCCGAGCGGGGGTAGAGCGAGCTCGGGGGCACCATGGTCCGAGCCGAGCGCGCCGGTGATCAGGCCCAGCATCCGCCACAGGTCGGGGTGCTTACCTCCGGGCAGGCGGCGGGAGACTGCGCGCAGCCGGGCGGTTGAGTAGTAGCGCTCGTAGCGGTCCCGGGCATCCGGCTTAGTTTCCCCGGGCGCCAGCAGCAGCACGTCGCGGTCCTCGGAGACGAACAGGAACAACAGCCGGTACACCAGGCGCAGCAGCTGGCGGTAGTAGCCCTGCGCGTCGAGCTCGCCGGCACGGAGGCGGGCCCGCAGCGCCTCGTTCGCGGGGTGGGCGAGGAACCCGCTGCCGAGCGTGATCAGCGCCTTCTCCACTCCGGCGCGCAGCTGGTCCAGCGCTCGGGTGCCCTCCCGCTGCGCCGCCTCCACCCAACGTTCCAGCCAGCAGGCTTCAGGCCGCTCGGCCTCGACGCGGGACTGGTGGCACAGCAGATACAGCAGCACGAAGTCGGCATAGACCTCGCCATCCATCATCGCCTGCAGGTCGAACTCGACGTAGGCTTGGCGAGTCATGGCCCGGTTGTCGCGCAGCACCCGCAACACCAGCCCGTTGGAAACGCACGCCCAAAGGTGCTCCTCGGAGCGGTTCAACAGTTCCTGCGTCATTGCATGTGGCGCCCAGCGCGCCGCCCCCGCTGCGCCCGGAGTCCTCCGGTCCAAGTCCACCCGGAACGACACTAGGTGGATCGGGACGTTCCCCCATGCATGCGACACCGGGTAGGACTGCCCGCCCGCTCCGATTGCCTTGGTAGTCTGCAGCCGACCGTAGCCCAGTTCGGCGAACAGCGCCAGCAGCCAGCGCTCCCGCGTCTCGGTTGTGCCGGCCGCGTCCGCACCGAGCCGCTCGGCCGCTGCTTGGAACCCTTCCCACGCCCGCTGCGCGCGCGGCCAAGCGTTGCTCGTCGCCTGCCGCAGCGTCTCGCCGGCCAGGAGATGGTACTCCTCGGGCTTGAGGCCCTCCAGCGTCCGGTCCGCATGTGCCACTCGTCGCAGTAGGCTCGTGGGCAAAAGCCCACCCAGCGAGCGGACCGTCGTGAACCCGTCGGCTGCCATCTAGGCTTCCCCTGCGGGCAGTAGCACGTACACGCCGAGGAGGTCGGCCGGTAGATGCGGCCGGACCTGGAAGCGAACGCCCTTGCGGCGGGCCGCGTCACGGACGCGCCGGTGAGCGTCGAGCAGCCGCTCGGCCAGCGCGTGCGCTTCGGAGTCCAGGTGGCCGCCGAGGTGATCCTGCCCGTCGGTCACCGTGCGGGCGAAGCCGCGGGCCTGCTCGGGGGCGACGTTTGCGTCGGGGCGGGCGGCCAGCAGGCGCTCGACGTCCGCGTCGTCCAGCCACTCGGCGGCTTGGGGGCTGCTCGTGAACCCGAGCACCTTGGCGTCCTCGGCGAGGAGCTGGCGGTCCTGGCCCTGTTCGGTGACGAGCAGATGGAAGCGGAAGCGGCACACCAGCAGGGTGGTGCGGCGCGCGACCGCCGTCGTGCGCATAGCGCCGCAGCGAGCGGCCACCCCAGTGGCGTGCTCGTCCAGCGCGGTGTCGAGGACGTAGCTGGCGAGCCCTTCAACAAGGGGGTGCGTACGGGCCAGGTGCGCCTCGTCATCCTCGACCGGGAGGGTGAACCGGCCGTGAAGGACCGGGGTATCGTGCGCTCCGACGGCGTCCCTTGCGGCCGCCGGCACCTCGGCGAGGTCTAGCCGGACCCGGCCGTTTTCACCGGCCACGACCAGCCCGCCGAGCGCGGTGACCGCGTGGTTGACGAACTCCTCGACGTCGGTCTCGCTGCCCACCGCCGCGCGCATGGCCAGCACCTCGGGCCAGACCTCCTCAGGACGGATGGTTTGCTGGGCGAACATGGTGCGGGAGCGCCGTTCGCGGTCGGCGGCATCCTCCCACTCGCTGTGGAGCACGTCGCGCTCCGCGGCGGCGCCGAGGTCGAGCTCCATCTGGCTGGGGTCGGCGCCGCGCAGCAGCAGCCCCTCAAGGATGGCCTCGACGACGCTGTTGGAGTTGGTCGGAACCGGGACGGAGACACCGAGCGATTTTCGGATCGCGTCGTGCTTGCGCAGAAGCACGTCCAGCACGATGCCGTCGATGCGGTTGTCCTTGCCGTAGTACGTGATGGCTCGCACGACGTCGCGGGGCTGGCCGAAGCGGTCGACGCGGCCCTCGCGCTGCTCGTGGCGGGTGGGGTTCCACGACAGGTCGTAATGGACGACCGCGTCGAACGGACGCTGCAGGTTGATGCCCTCCGACAGGCAGTCGGTCGCGACCAGCACCCGGGGGGACGGGGCGCCCCCCAGCTCGGCGATGCGGGTTTCGCGCTCGTCCGGGGGGAGCGTCCCGGTGATGGCCTCGACGGTGACGTTGTTGCCGAGCGCGGCGCGCAGGTGCTCGGCGACGTACTCGGCCGTGGGGATGAACCGGCAGAACACGATCGGGTTGTGCCCGTCCTTGATGAGCTCCTTGATGAGCTTTGTGGCGCCGGCGAGCTTGCTGTCGCCCCGTGGGCCTGCCAGGGCCTCGGCTTCGCGGGCTAGATCCCGCAGGCGGCGGCGGACGCGCTCGGTGTCGTCCTCTTGGTCGGCGTAGTCGGAGCCCGGGGGGACGTCCACCGCCTCTGCGGTTTCCTCGCCTGGCTGGTCGAGTACGGCACGTCGTCCTGCCTCGTCGGCGTCCTCGGGGGTTTCGGTGCCGAGGGCGTCAGCGCGGTTGCGCAACGTGGCGGCGGCTGCTGCGGGGCTGGAGGCGAGGGAGCGCAGGAGCGCCAGTGCGGACCACCAGCGGACCCGCTGGCGCTGCGCTCCACCCTCGGGATCGATGATGGTCTCGCGCGCGAAGGCAATCACCCTGTCGAGCAGCCGGCGGTAGCCGTCGGACAGCGTGTAGGTGGCTTCGGCAGTCTCCCGGGCTGGGAACGGGGTCTCCTCGTCGAGGTAGGCGCGGATGTCGGCGCGGCGCCGCTGCACGAAGTGCTGCGCGAGGTCCCGGCGATCGGCTTCGTGGCCCTGCCCCGACAGGTCGTCGGGCAGTGCGGCGAAGCGCTCGTCGAGCAGTGCGAGCAGGGCGCGGAAGGCTTCGTCCTTGCCGGAGTGCGGGGTGGCGGTGAGCAGCAGCAGGTTGCGGGTCGCGTCGCCAGAGAGGCCTTTGAGCAGCTCGTGCCGCTGATGGCGTCCGCGGGTCCCCGGTCCGCCGGCGTCGACGCAGGTGTGCGCCTCGTCGACGATGACCAGGTCGGGTGCAGCGCGGAGGAACTCGTGACGGCGGCGCTCGGACTTGATGTAGTCGGTGGACACGACGGTGATGGGGTGCCGCTCGAAAAGTGACTCGCCGATGTCCAGCCGGCGCTCGAGCCGGGTGACGGTGGACGGCAGGACGAGCTGGGCGTCGAGGTGGAACTTCTCGGCCATCTCGCGCTGCCACTGCTCGGCGAGCTGGGGGCTGCACAGCACGGCAATCCGGCTGATGTCACCGTGGTCGTGCAGCTCGCGGGCGATGAGCAGCGCTTCGATGGTCTTGCCGACGCCGACGTCGTCGGCGATGAGCAGGCGCACAGGGTCGAGCTTGAGGGCCATGAGCAGCGGCACGAGCTGGTAGGGCCGAGGCGTTACCGCGATCCGTCCGATGCTGCGGAAGGGGCCGGCGGAGGCGCGGAAGCCGAGCCGCAGGGCTTCGCGGAGGAGCCGACCGGAACGATAGTCGCCGACCTGGTTCGGGTCGGGTGGCTGGAAGACGGCGGGCTCGACGACCTCGAGGTTGGTGAGGATGCCGGTGGACTCGTCGTCGGTGCCGCCGAGGGGACGGACCAGGAGCAGGTCGTCGGCACTATCGGGCAGGACGACCCACTCTCGCCCGCGGGCGCGGACGAGGGAACCTACAGCGTGCGTCATGACACGCCCTCTGAAGTTAGTGGCTCCCAGGGATCGCCGAGCATCCAATATGTGACCATGCCGAGGAATTCATCCATGCGGACGATCTCGTAATACTTGCCCGTCCACTCGGCCTCGACTGCTATCTGCTTTCTCCGTTCACGGCCCCAGTCGACATGGATCACCAATTGCGGACGGCGCCAGTGTCCATCCCTAGCCACCGCGACCACCCGGCCGACGTGAAGCAGGGCTCATCATGCGTGTCCCTCAGTTCGAGCCCCCACGGGCAGACCAAGCAATGATGATGGGGCGCCCACCCAGCCGCCCCAGAGCTGGTCCCGGGCACGCGTCATGGCGACGAAGAGCTGCCGGCGAAGCAGGTCGACTCGTTCGGTGTAGGCGTCGTCGTCCTCGTTGAAGCGTTGCTGCTCTCCGAGGGTCTCGGGTTCGAGACGCGGCAGGAACACCCACTTGAACTCCAGGCCCTTCGCGCGTTGGAAGGTGCCGACCTTCACCTGGTCGGTTGGCTTGCCGTCGTACTGCTGGAGCTTCACGGTGTCGTAGCCGAGATCGCGGATCACCTTCTCGTAGTAACCGACGAGACGGTTCGTTGGGACGAGGACGGCGAGGTCGCCCGGGCCGACTCCAGGGGCCGTGGCGGCGTCGTCGATCGCGGAGACCAGCGAGGTGTCGTGGCCGGAGACATCGGCGAAGCCCTCGAGCCGAGGGGGAGGGCCCTCGCGGGTGACGGTAACGTCGCGGCGGGCGTGGGTAAGCTGGTCGTCGAGATCGTCGAACGGCCGGTCGCCGCTCACCCGCCAAGCGGCCTCGAGGATCTGGCGGGTGTTGCGGTAGTTCACCCGCAGAACAGTGGAGCGGCCCTTCACGTCGATGCCGACCTGCGCGAGGCTGTAGCCACCGGGGTACACCGACTGCTGGCCGTCGCCGACGAGGAAGAGCCCGTCGCGCTTGTCCCCGCCCGCAAGCAAGTGGGCGAGGCGCAAGCCGACCTCAGTGAGGTCTTGCGCCTCATCGATGACGACGGCGGCGTAGAAGCCGTCGCCGTCGGCATTTCGCGCGAGCCGCAGGGCGGCGAGCAGAACGTCGTTGAAGTCCTGGGCTCCGACGCGCTTCAGGTTGTCCTCGTACGCCTGCAACAGCTGCCAGACCTGGCGGCGGTGCGCCTCGGGCAGCCCGGTGCCTCGGCCGGTGCGCGACAACGCGAGGTATTCCTGCACATCGTCGAGGCCACGCCCCTTGATGACCCAGTCGATCTCCTCCCGGTAGTAGAACGGGCCGTAGCCCCGCTCATCGATGACAGTTCCGGGGGTGACGACCTGGCGCCATGCGTCCCGGTGAGCGCGGTCGATGGCGCCGGTGTCGATGTTCGGCCGATGTCCTTGCTGGGCGCAGAAGCGCCAGGCCCACTTGTGGAGGTTGATGAACTCGACGCCGTCGGGTTTGTCCGGGCTGAGGCGGCGGTATAGCTCCTCGTAGACAGGCGGTAGGTTGGTCACGTACGTCGTGAACAGCACCTTGGCCTGGTAGGTGTCGGCGAGGTGGCGGGCGCGGTGCAGCGCGACTACAGTCTTGCCGGTGCCCGCCGCGCCCCGTACGCGGGCAGGGCCGGCAAGGGGGCGCTCGGTCAGGCGCACCTGGTCGGGGTGCAGGAAGATCATCCAGTCTTCGATCGGCTTGGACAGCACCGTGCCCAACGCCTCAGCGGCGACGGGGGCGAACTCCGAACGTGACGCGGGCTTGGTGATCGTCCGCTCGAGCGCCTCGTCGGCAGCAGCCTCCTCCTCGGTTTGGAGGACGAACTCGGTCGCTTCCTCCGCGGGCTCATCGACGGTTGCCGAGGCAGCGGCCTCGCCGTCCGGGTGGCCATGGGCGAGCAAGTTGTATGCCAGCGTGAACGCCTCGGCGCGCATGCGCGGCTCTAGGTCGAGGAGCTTGGCTTCGTCGTCGAGCCGGCGCAGCACCTCGACCTCCTGGTCGCGGAAGCCGAAGTTGCCCAGCTCCTCGTCGTTCCAGGCCATGAACAGCACGCCTTCGCGCTGACGCCGCTGGTCGTACTGGACCGGCTGGGAGGTCACAGGGTCGGCATCGAGGATGCGCACGAGGTCCTGTTGGAGGTCGATCTCCAGGCGCAGTCGCTCGGCCCGGTGCTCGACGGCGTCGTGTTCGCCAAACAGAAGCAGAACGATCACGCGGTTCGCCATGCGCCAGATGAGCCGGTGGCCTCGGTTGCCGACGTAGGAGATGAACGTCTTGCCCTCCACCCGCCTCATCCGGTGGCTCTGCAGGCGTGGGTTGCTGAACGGCTCGGTGGCGAGTTCGCCGAGCGCCTCATGCAGGTCGAGCAGAGCGCGCTCGTCGCGGGTTCTGAAGGACTCGACGGTGTCGATGAACGGCTTGGTGTAGTAGAACTGGTACATCGCTACCGCACCTGGCCGAAGCTGCTCGGGTGGGCGCGGAGAATGCCGATCCACGCGTCCTGCTCGTGGTGGCGGAACCGCAGCGACGTGTAGCCGAGGTCGGCCAGGCAGGCGTCGATCTCGGCGTCGCGACCCCGCTGCTGGTCGGTATCGTGGTCGGGGCCGTCGACCCAGATGACGGTGTAGGAGGGGCCGTAGAGGAAGTCGGCGCGCGCCGCGCACGACTCGATGAGCTTCTGTGCGTGGGTGGGCAGAGCGGCTTCGCGCTCAGCCACAAAGTCGAGCCACTCGCGTTCGAGGTCGGAGTCGCAAGCGGCCTTCAGCCGCTCCAGCTCGGCGGAGCGGGGACGCCCCCCTGGGCTCGTGGCGACCGCGGCGTCCCGCAAGGCGAGGAGGGTCGACAGAATCGCCTGGCGGTCGAGCAACCGGTGATCCCGCTGGTTGCGGTAGCTCATGAGGCAGTCGTAGCAGGCTGCCTCGCAGTCCTGCCTGGCGCCGGGGGCCCGTCGGAGGTCCTCGCCGGTGTCCGGATCGAAGTGGCACACCTCGAGCGCTTCGCGGGCCACCTTGGCGAGCGCGTTCCGCTCGAGGGCGAGGCGCCGCAGTACCCCTGCGCCTCCCTCGGCGGCCTCGTACAGCAGGATCGAGCGCCGGTCGTCCTCGGCCGGCAGAGGATCGGCGGCGAGCTCATCGTCCTCGAGCTGGAACGCCGCCTGGACGCCGGCCTTCAACGCCGCGGTGAGGCTTGCGTTCAATGCGTCGCCGAGCGGGGCGGCCGGCTCGATGATGAGACAGTTCCGCCGGTCCTCGACGTAGGGGATGACCCGCTGCGCCCGTTGCGCGCGGTCGGCGTCCGGCAGGGGGTCGTCGCCCTGGTCCAGGGCGCTCTCCGACAGCCAGCGGCCCGACTCCAGGTCAAGGACGTAGCCGTAGCGGGCGGGGTCCTTGCGCCGACGCCAGCCCAGGTTTATCCGCCACACCGTCGCTGCGTCCCCGTAGGTGAACGCGGCAAGATCCTCTCCGCCGGGCGCCGTCACCTGGGCTGTCTGGTACCCGGGACGGGCCCCTGCAGTCGCGAACCGCACGCCCGTGCGCATCTGGAAGCCCGTGCGCTGGCGCTCTTCCTCGTCAGAGTTGATCCGCTCTCTGCGCCGGGTCACGGCGTTGTGCATGCGGAACAGGCCGGTGATCGGCGCGCCGAGTTCGGCACCGCAGCGTTCGCAGACGTCCGCGCCGAGCGTGTCGTCGCAGGGGTGCAGGTACCCGCAGCCAGAGCACTGCTTCACAGCGCCGAGCGGCAGGGTCCCCTCGTCGTCGTAGTCGCCCGCAGGGATGACCACCCGCTCCACCTGGTAGCGGGAGCCCTCGTGGTAAATGAGCGCGCCGGGCCCGAACTCGCTGATAGCGAGGAATCGCGGGCGGGACAGATACTCATCGCGCCCCTTGCGGCCGGGGACGAACGCGCTCAAAGGGAGCCTGGGGAAGCTGTAGCCCGGAAGGAACCCCTCGCTGGCGAGGTAGCGGTAGGGGTAGAAGTCGCTCTGGTAGCGATCGGTCGCGTCGGAGGTAAGCAGATCCATCTGCGCCTCGGCTTCGCGGCGCAGTGCTCGTGCGCGATTCTTCTGCTTCGGCCCGGCGGAGGGGTCCTGGGCGATGCGGGTCTGCTCGTGTGCCTGGCCCGCTGCGGCGTGAAACAGCTCGCGCCAACGCCCGCAGGCGTCGTCGAGGCGGTTGCCGACACCGGCGAGCGTCTCGTCGAGCCAGCCGTTGGAGTACCAATGGGCGTCGATGAGGTCCTCGCTGATGGAGACGAGCAGCGCCCTCGCGCTCGCGTGGGCTCGCTGCATCGCTCGTTCGTCGTCCATGGCGCGCTGCAGGTCCTCTTGCAGAGGGTAGCCGTCGGCGTCGAGGTTCAGGACATCGCGCATCGAGCTGCCGAGCTTGACGCCAGTCTCGGCCAGCCAGATGGCCTGCACGTGCGCCCGGACGAGGTCCTCGTTGGCGAGGTCAAGCCGCGGAGGGGCGACGGCCCCAGCGACCATCCGGTCCGCGCGGCGGAAGAAGTACTGGTCGTGTGGGCTACCGCCGGCGCAGTATGTGGTGACGATGGCGGGCTGGCCGGAGCGGCCGGCCCGGCCGGAGCGTTGCGCGTAGTTGGCTGGCGTGGGTGGCACGTTGCGCAGGTGCACCGCGTTGAGCTGAGCGATGTCGACGCCGAGCTCCATCGTAGGCGAGCAGTACAGGATCGGCAGCCGGGCGTCGCGAAAGTCATCCTCCCGCTGCTGGCGCACCTCGGAGAAGACCTGCGCGGTGTGTTCCCGCGCCTCGAGACCGCCGAGCGCTGTTGACTCGTCGCGGTAGAAGCGCATGAAGAACGGGTTGGTGCGGCCGCCATCGTCAGGGCGATCGGGGCTGCGGATGGGGTCGGGGTGCGCCGTCGAGCCGTCGCCTGCACGCCAGATCATGGCGCCGGCCACCACCTGGTAGCCGGCTGTGTCGTCGGCCTCGCGAGGCTCGTCGGTGACCTGGACCAGCCCCGCGATGCGTAGGCGCTCGAGCAGTTCGAGGATCACCTCCTGTGCCTCGTCGGTAGTAAGACGGGCACCGTCCCAATCCGGGAAGGTCGTGCGCTTGCGCAGCCAGCGCGCGAACCCGCCACGGCCCGACAGGAAGTGGTTCGTGCGCTGGTCGTTCGCCCGGCGCGAACGTGGATAGGCAACGGCAGCCTGCTCCAGCCGCTCACCCGGGTCGATGGCCCATCGTGCGTTGAGCCGCTGGTAGGATTGGTCCCGAATCGAGGTCTGCTCGTCGGGGTCCAGCCAGGTCACGTGGGTAGCCAGGTTGCGGCGGAGGTCGTCGAGCAGGACCCGGCAGATCCGCTCGCGGGTCACAGGTGTGGTATCCACGAGCACCGCATGGCAGCCGCTCCACTCGGTGTCGGCCAGGGCGAGCTCGTCGACGGATTCGTAGTCGATCTGGAGCAGACCGGTCTGCTCGAGGTTCGGCATGGTGACCCGCCAGCCCCGCTTGAGATCCTGGTACAGCCGGTAACCGAGGACAGCCTGGAACGCCCGCTCGGTGGCCTTGCGGGCGGCGAACTTCACTTCGGGGTCGGCAGCATATTCCTCGAAGGGCAGGTCCAGTGTGTCGAATACGGCCTGGACGAGCCGGTCGCTGCGCAGGCCATCCTCGCCCGTGGCACGGGCGGCGCGGTGGAGCGCACCCCGCAGGAGCCCCACCTCGACGAAGTCGTTGAAGTGTCCTGCTTGCAGGGAGGCGTCCTGCCTGTTGTCGGTGAACGACAGGAGCTTGCGGCCCTGCGGCTCGAGGGTCTTGTCCTCACGTAGGGTGCGGATCAGGGACAGGCTGATGAGGCTGGTCGCCGAGCTGCGGCCTTCAGCGGAGAGCAGCGACAGCTTCGTGAGGTCCGAGCGCATGGTGGGGTCATAGGAGATCCCGCAGGCGAGGCAGAAGCGGAATGGTGCGGGCAGCCAGGTCATCGGCACACCGCCGCCGGGGCTGACGCGCCCGGCGGGATCGACCTGCACGTTCTGGGGGATGTCCGAGCGACGGTTGGGGTCGATGCGGACGACGCCGGCCTCCTCGAGCAGCCACGACTCGGGCACCCGCTCGCGGATCCGGTCGAGGTCGTCGGGCCATGGCCGATCGGAGTCGATATGTACGAACCCCGCCTGCGCGTTGTCGTCGCTGGAACGCTCGCCAATGTCGCGGGGCAGCAGCGTGCCGTCGGGCAGGCGGATGACGGTGTAGTACTCCTCGCCGCACTCCCGGCAGAAGGCCAGCGGGAGGAGCACCTTGTCCCGCTCGCCGGGCTTGTAGGTCTGCGCCTCGACGGTGGCGTATCGCGTGCCCTCGGGCTCCGCCGTGGCGTAGACGGTGTCGCCCTTCGTGAGGAACTGGTGGAGCCGGAAGGCGAAAACCGGTCGTTTGTCCTCAGGGTGGATCGTGCGGAAGCCGGCGAGGAGGGTGTCACGGATGGCGGCCGCGCAGATAGCGGCATCGGCGCCCGTGGCTGTCGCCAGATGCGCGGCGGCGCTCTCGCCGCCGCTGATTGTGCGCGGCTGCCCGCGACGCAGTTTGCCGGTGGCGGGGTCGAGGGCGAGGCCGAACTCCCCTTCGATCCAGCGGACGAGGGAGTCGGCGATGAAGTCCTCGTACTGCGTCGGGGGCGGTGCTCCGGAGACTCTGGCGGCGAGGGACTGCTTGGCGTCCGCATCGGTGAGTTCGATGGGCGGGGTGAGCCGGCGGAGGGTCTCGCCGATGACGTGCTCGGGGCGGACCTCGGCGCCGAACATCTGGGTGGCGACGTGGGCCACGGCCTGCCGCTGCTCGACCTCGGTTCCGCCGCTGGCCATCGTCGCCGACGTCCCGACGACCTGAAGGTCGGGCGCCTGGCACGCGTCGCGGACTCGCCGGACGAGCATGGCGACGTCGGCGCCCTGGCGGCCGCGGTAGGTGTGGAGCTCATCGAGAACAAGGAATCGCAGATGCCCGCGGGCCGCGCGGATGAGCTGCTGGCGCTCTCTGGGGCGGGTGAGGACGAGCTCGAGCATCACGTAGTTCGTGAGGAGGATGTCGGGCGGGTCGGTGGTGATGCGCTCCCGTTCCTCGTCGGACTCCTGACCGGTGTAGCGGGCGAAGGTGACCGGCTCCTTGCCGGGGGGATAGCCGAACCGCAGGAACTTCTCCAGCTCGCCGTACTGGCTGTTCGCCAGAGCGTTCATTGGATACACGACGATGGCCCGGATTCCGCGACCGGCACCCTCCCGTAGGACCCGATCAACGATCGGGACGATGTAGGTGAGCGACTTACCCGAACCGGTGCCGGTGGTCAGGACGTAGTTCGCACCGGCTCGGGCCGCTTGGATAGCCTCGACCTGGTGCTGGTGGAGAGTGATCTGTCGGCCAAAGTCGGTGGCATCGGCCTTGGCGCGAAAGATCTTGCTGCACTCGTCGTGAAGCAGCCCCTCGGCCACGAGGTCGTCGGGGGTGGCGGCGGGCTCGAAGTTCGGGTTGAGCTGTACCCAGGGATCGGGCCAGAGCAGGCCAGCGTCCACCGCCTCCTCGACGGTGGCAGCGATCCGCTTGTCCGCGATTTCGACGAAGCTGCGAGTGAACCGGGCGTAATCGTCGATCAGGCGCTCATGAACGCGGAAGACGTCCAAAGGTGCCCTCCCCTCGACTACCGCTATCCGGCGTCTGCCGACAACTGTAACAGCAGTATAGGTAGGCTCTTCCAGTACGGTGTATCAGGAAGAGTAAATGGCGCGCCGGATCAGAACGGGCGATTGTAGGCTCTCACCTCTAGCTGGTATTGAATTAACTCTCGTAAGGCATTGCATTTCAAACAGGGGATTCTACGTAGGTTCCCTTAACCAGAACCCAGATTTATTGGCCCCATAGCCAGGAGCGGAGCCCGGAAGGGCGGGTGATTGGGCGGTTGATGGCGGCCCGGATGGCGGTCTCGGTACCGGTGAGGATCAGACGTTCTCGTGCTCGCGTTACCGCGGTGTAGAGCAGTTCTCTTGTGAGGATCGGCGAGGCGGGATCGGGAAGGACCACGGCAACCGTGCCGAACTGGGATCCCTGGCTCTTGTGGACCGTCATTGCATAAACCGTATCGACGTTCGCGAGCTTGGTTGGGCTGAACTTCAGGAACTCTCCGCGCCTTTCAAACGTTGCGACCACTCCACCTCCCGGAGCGGCAATCGCCACGCCGGTGTCGCCGTTGAACAGGCCAAGGCCGTAGTCGTTCTCGGTCACTAGCAGGGGCCGGCCTACGTACCAGGTCCCCCCGGCCGCGAAACCGTCGATCCCGGCGGCCAGCCAGTTCTCTACGTTCGTCATCCACGTGGCCACCCCGTAAGGGCCTCGCCTGTGGGCGCAGAGTAGGCGGAAGGACCCGAGAGCGTCGAGTGCTGATTTGGCCTGCCCGGCCCGGGCCGCCTCGGTGACGCGCCGTCCGGCGTCGATAACTGCCGCCCGCATCGGCGCCAGCGTCGTTGCTGAGCCCGGATCGGCTACATCTACCGGGATCCATCGCACGTCGTCTCGCCCCAGGGCCAGCACCGCAATAGCCGCATCGGCATCGCCTTTCTGGACTGCCTCCGCCAATGCTGCGATGCCGCCGCCGAAGCGGTGAACACGGCGCAGGATGACGATTCCGTCCCCGACGCTCGTGCCGGCCGGGGGTGCCGTTGCAGAAACCTCCTGGTGAGTCACCTCCGACAGTTGTTTGGCTGCCGGCGTCCGCATCAAAATCCCGGTAGCAGCCGGTCCAACGATGTCTCCCAGGACCGCACCCGCCTCTACGGAGGCGAGTTGCTCGGGATCTCCAACCAGAACCAGCCGGGCGCCTGGCCGCACGGCTTCTACCAGTCTGGCCATTAGCGACAGCGACACCATCGAGGTCTCGTCTACCACGACTACATCGTGAGGGAGTCGGTTGCTTTGGTTATGGCGAAAACGGACGCTGCTGTCGGGACGCCAGCCGAGCAGCCGGTGAAGCGTCGAGGCGTGGGTATCCAGCAGCCGCTTCCGGGTGCCGTCGCCCACATCCAGCGAAGCTGCGGCGGTGTGCACGGCCTGTTCGAGACGGGCGGCGGCTTTGCCTGTGGGCGCTGCTAGGGCGACCATCAAGGGTGGAGAACCAGCGGTGCGAGCTTGCTCGTCGAGCAGGGCCAGGATGGCAGCCACGGTTGTGGTCTTGCCGGTCCCCGGACCCCCCGCAACCACCGAGAACCTCCGCAGCACGGCAGATGCTGCTGCGAGCCGTTGGTCGGGTTCCGGACCCCCGAACAACCGGGTCAGCCCCTCGGTGAGCACCTCCGCGTCCACTCCCGCTGCTGCCGGCTCGCTGCGCGCGTTCAGGTCCGCGGCCACCCGACGTTCGTCTCGCCAATACCGGTCCAGATAGAGCTTTGTGCCCACCAGTCGCAGTGGGCGATCGGCCGGCCCCTCCAGACCGTGGGCCACGATCGGGCTGGAAGATAGCCGCTTAACCCAGTCGCTGATTTCGGGCCAAGGCAACGCCTGCAGGTCGATAGGCTGATCTACGTCGATAAGGACGCTATCGCGGATTGTGGCCAGGTCGGTGCACACGTGGCCCAGGCGAGGTGCGCGAACCGCGAACGCAGCGGCAAGTAGCACGGCCTCGTGCCTCTCAACGCCGAGTTTTCCGAGGCGCAACGCCACATGAACCTCGGCCGCCCCGAGCACCCCGGCGTCATTGAATGGCCGCAATAGGCCCGGTGCGTGCCGCACGCGATGCACGTCGAATCGATCCGATTCAAGAACTACGGGGTGGGTACTCATGTCCTGGCCGTTCCGCGGTACAGCAGATCGCTGAGCCCTTCAACCAGCGCGGTAGGCGGTTTCCAGGCAAACACTCCGCAGGGCTGGCCCCCGACGCGGGGTGCCCCGGCCCCGGTCATCCCCCGCACGAAAAGATAGAGGACACCTGCCAGGTTGCACTCCGGGTCATAGTCACGCAGGCGCCAACGCAGGTAGCGGTGCAGTGCGGTGGTGTACAGCAGCGCCTGCAGAGGGTAGTGAGCCCCCTGCATCTCCTGGACAAGAACCGCCGGGCGATAGTGCCATGCACTCAGGGGCCGGCCGGCCGCGCCGAGCCAATTCGTCTTGTAGTCCACGACTGCAAAGCGCTGGGTGCCTTTATGGTTCCGGGTGCGTAACACGAGGTCGAGGCTCCCGGTTAGGTAGCCACGCAGGTCTCCCCGGAGCGCCGGGTCTTCAAGCCGCTCCGAGTAGCCGGCGAGAACATGGTCCGCAGGCAGGTGCTCGCGCAAAAGCGAGGCGATCGCAGGCACTGTTAGATGCGCATTAGGGGTGTCGCCGCCCACCAATGGCAGCTCGAAGGTCATCTCGTCCACCCGGTCTGTAAGGCCGATGTCGCGAAGCCTCGCCTCGCCCATCAGGGGGCCGAGGGGAGTCTCGATGGCAGCTTGAAGACCCGCAACGACGGCAGCTTGGTCCCCGATATCGAGGCGGTGTCGGGCCTGCTCCGCACCGACGCGTCTGGTGAGCTCGGCCTTAAGGTCTGCGATAGCGAAGTCAGTTGTCTCCAGGACGCTGTGGACGAAGGTGCCCACGTCCATTCCGGCCGGCATATTTGCCAGCGAGGCGGAAATCGAACGTAGCCGAACCTCATCCGCCTCGAGCGGATCGAGAGCAGGACCGGGAGGAGCCCCCGTTTCCGTCTCGTCGGAGACCACCACCTGCTCCGGCTCGCTGGTGACCCAGGCTTCGTGTGCGGCCCAGGTGATGCCGCTATAGGAGTTGCGCCGCCAGGTGGAGTCGAGTCTTCTGTCGAACCGGCCGGCTTCCAGCGCGACAAGTGGGCGGGGAGTTGCCGGCCGGACTTCACCGGAGCCGCCCGTCGAGCGCTCCACGCTGATGCAGCCGGGTGCTTCCACGGCAAGAGCTCTGAAGTGAGAGCTCACCTGGGCGTCCCCCGGCACTCCCCGGCCCTGCGTCCCAACGTTGCCTACGTCGTCCCTCGAGAACAGTAGCCGGCTGAGTGCCGAGTTTTGACTATCATATGAACCCGCCCACCACACGACGGCCTGATGCTTCGCCCGGGTAAGGGCGACATAGGCGAGGCGTAGCTCCTCACCGCGCTGCTCGCCGACAAAGTGCTTCCAGTGGCGGTCGTAGTCCGGCCCCTTCGCTCCGCCCACATCGATCGTGCGCCGATTCTCGGCTTCAGGGTCGTGAAAAATTGGTGGATCCTTGAGGTCAATCCACCCTGCCTCCCACAGGTAGGGGTAGTACACAATCGGGAACTCGAGGCCTTTGCTCCGGTGAATAGTCAGGACCTGCACTGCTTCAGCGTCGGACTCCAGTCGTCTGTTGCGTTCCTCGGTTTCTGTGTCCCGAGCTGAATCGGCGATGCGCTGACGGAGCCAGGCTGTCAGCGCCGTGGTGCCCAACTGCTGCGACGTGTTGACGACATGCAAGAGCTGGCCGATGTGACGGAGGTCGGTGAGTTGTCGTTCCCCCTCCAGCCGGGCAAGCATGCGTGCGAACAGGCCCTCGCTTCTGGTGATTGCTTCGAGCAGCGAGGCGACGCCCCGCTGGCGCAGCAGACCGGCCCATCGGTGAAGGCGGGTATGGAGGTTTTCCAACGCGACCTCGTCGGCGGACGCCACCTGTTCGGCGTTCCAGCCCAGGAAACACGTCAGCGAGGCGGACGTCGCATGCGTGGGCGAGGTGGGCCGCTCCAGAGCCTCCAGAAGGCGGAGCCATTCTCGCGCCGTTGGCGTAGCGAAGACACTGCCCGCCCCGTTTATGACGGCGGGGACCCCGGCGGCGTTCAGCGCGTCACGGACAAGGACAGCATTTTTGTTCGTACGCACCAACACCGCTATGTGGCCGGGGCGTACGCGCTCGGCGGAAGCTGGAGACCCGTCGGGCCGGCGGGTGATGATCTTAGCGCTCGAGGAGAGCAACCTCACCACGTCGGCGGAGAGATCGGCAGCCACATGGAGTCGGCCGGGCTCGGCCTGCACATAACCTTGGGGTGTAAGGCCTACGAGCCCGCTGTCTCGGTAAACGACGCGTAGTCGCAAGGCTGTCGATACCGGCGCTCCCACCAGCCTTGCCCCGTAGTGCGCTTTGGCCGCCTGTACATGGCGGTAGGGAATGTCCTCATGTCCCAGGTTCGCCCCGCGGAATATGGCGTCGAAGGCATCAAGGAGGCCTTTGTCGCTGCGCCAGTTGGTGTCGAGCGTTGCCTTGGTAGTGGCGTGGCGTCCGGCATCCAGATAGGCATAGACGTCGGCGCCCCGGAAGGCATATATGGCCTGCTTGGGATCGCCGATCAGCACGAGCGTGGCGCCACCTTCGCCAAAGGCCCGCCGCATGATCTCCCACTGGATGGGATCGGTGTCCTGGAACTCATCGACCAGGGCGACGCGGTACCGGGCCCGCAGACGAGCGCAAGCTGCGGCGCCCCCTACCTCGTCGGCCAGGGTGTTGCGCAGCTGGGCGAGGTGGTCGTCGAAGGTCATGATTCCGCCGCGTCGCTTGCGAAGCTCCAACTCCGCTCGAACGGCTCCGGCAAACATGCGGCGGATTCCCGGTTCAGCCTCATCGCCAGCCGTGCGCGGCTCGAGTGGGGCGAAGGGATTCTCGACGGCCTTCTTGGCAATACGCAGGGCCTCGGCTCGGCTGAAAGGTGGGCTGGAAAGCGGGTGGAACCTGGCGATGTAAAGGTCGTCGACGACCTCTTCCAAAAGATCGCTGAGGTCCTCGACAAAGATGATGCCGCGTTCGACATCGCCCGCCACGCCGAGCCCGCTCAGGACCTGTTCGCAGAATCCATGAGTCGTGGCGATGGTTGCGGCGTCGAAATCCGTAAGTGCCCGACCCAGGCGCCGATGTCTCAAAGCAAGCTCGTCGGGACGTCCGCGGGCAAGGAGTTGGAGAATCTCATCGTCATCGTCATCGGCGGGCGCTACGCCGCCCATTGCCTGACGCAGGCCCTCCTCTGCGCTGACGAGCCGCTCCCGGACCCGTTCACGCAGCTCGCCGGTCGCCATCCGAGTGAACGTAACCACCAGCAGGTGCTCGAGCGGCGTGCCGTCCGCCACATAGCGGGCAGCAAGGGCGGCAATCGCGAACGTCTTACCGGTGCCAGCACTGGCCTCGAGTACCGTGACCCCAGTGGGGAGGGGACCACAGACGTCGAACGGAGCGGGGTCTTGACCTCCGTTCACAGGTCGATCAGCTTTTCCGACGACAGCAGGCCGTCCCACAGCCGCCGAGCGTAGCGGCCGAAGCGGCTCTGCTCATCCGTCGCCCAACCGTGGCCCGTTTCGTTCTCGCACGGAGGGGCCATAAGCACCTCGTCAAATGAGCGGATGCCGCTCAAGACGAGGAGATGCTCGATGTCTTTGTCCTCATGGTTGTAGTTCCACTCAGACTCCCAGGCCTTGCGGCCGGCAATCAGGCCTCTCTTTGGGGAGGAGGCGCCCCTATACGCGGCGGAGGTCTCGCAGTAGAGCGGCAGAGGTTCCCGCATACCCCGGTCGTAGAGGTCCACGAGTATAGCCAGGTGAGCGAGGGCGAGCTCGCTGCGCTTGGCGGAAGCCCCAGGAAGGGCGAGCCGCGCAATGGTCACCTGTCTCTTCGGTGCGGCATTGCGGTTGCGGCCGACAGTCGCCGCTTCGAGCGGATGATCGGGATGGGCAGCAGTGACGGCCAGGAACCTGACCCAGGCCGCCAGCCGATGCTTGGGCGCCACCCGCGAATACGTCGCCGACAGCATCAGGTCGCCACGGATGTTGGGGACCGTGCCCACCAAGGTGCGACCCTGCGGGAGGAGGAGATTAACCTCCATAGAGCTGGGCTCATCAGTCTTTACGGTCAGGGCGGAGACTTCAAGGAAGATGCGCTCCACAACTGGCATGATGCTGGATAGAACTGCGGAGGCAAAGGCACCGGGCGGAAGGATTCCCCGGGCAATCTCAGCTTCGACGCACGCTTCTGCCTTACCTCCGGCGAGGCGGGCCTCGAGGAGGCGCTGGCCGACGCCCCAATTCTCCAGAGCGTCGAGCTCCACCGGCAGGTCGTTGCGGAGATCCTTGGAGTAGTCGCTGAGGCTGAGATCGAGGCGCTGCCGAAGGAAGGCTTTGACCGGGTGGTGGACGAAGGCTACAAGCCGGTCCAGTTCAACCACCTCTTTGCCGGCTTCCGGCAAGGGGCCCGTAAGGAATGGCGGCGACGCAAGGCGGTCGCCGGAAAGGGCCCGGGCACCGTCGAGAGACACCGAGTCGAAGCTCCACGCCTGCCGGGGAACGAGGGCGCCGATTGTGAAGTTGCGCACGTCGAACGGCTGTAGGGGATGGTGGACCATGACGTGCCGCCTAGCCGGCACGGGTTCCGCCTCATCGGCCGTTTCCCCAGTCCGCACGGTGCGATCCACCACGTCAAGCAGCTCACCGACCACCACCGCAGGTGGGCGTTTTGCGTTGGTGCGTTCGTCACGGCCGGTGTAGGTAATGATCAGGGCGTCGATGGCCGCCAACAGGGCGTCAAGCAGGAGTTGCCGGTCTTCGGTGCGGGCGTCCCGGTCGCCGACATGGGGGTCGCCGAGGATGATGTCGTCGCCGTCGCGGGCGGTCGTGCGGGGGAAGACCCCGTCGTCCAGACCCATCAGGCAGACGACGCGGTGCGGGACCGACCGCATCGGTACGAGGGTGCAGACCGTAAGGTGGCCGGTGCGGAAGTTGGCCCGGGTAGGGCGGCCCCGCAGGCGATCAGCGAGCAGGAAGCGGATCTCAGGCAGGGCGAGCGGGGAAGCGTTGACCGAGCCATCAACGGTGGCCTCGATGATGATGTCGTCGAGGAGGCGCTGCAGCTGCGCCCGCTGCCAGGCGTCGTGTCCGAAGGTGGCCGTCAATGAGTCCGCGGCTTCCGCTATTGACTCAGCCCAAGCTCCCACAGCTTTGGGTTCGGCCAGCTTGGCCAACGTTGCCTGCATGCGGTCGACTAGCTCGGCGAAGCGTCCGACGAGGCCGACGTCGCCGCCGGCCACGTCATCGAGCGGCAGCACCCCGCCGAACAGACGTTGTCCTTCCTCGGCCGCCGCCACTCCAAGCAGCATCCGGTCCAGGCCGGCATGCCAGGTGTTGGCATCGAGCCAGCCGAGCTGGAACGGTTCCCGATGAGCTGCATCGAATCCCCAGCGGACGCCGGTTTCCCCCACCCATTCCTCCAGGCGGGACAGGTCGTCATCGTCAAGCCGGAAGCGCCTCCGGACTGGTTCGCGGCTGGCCAGGTCGAGCAATTGAGTGGCAGTAAGGCGCGCCGAGGCCAGATCCAGAAGTTCCGCGACAACGCCGAGAATGGGGTTTGTCTGGCGCAGGGAGCGGTCTGCAAGCCTGACCCGCAGGTCGGGCGGCCGTTCGCCTCGACCAAGCTCATTTTCGTCCTCGTCCTCGTCGTCGTTGATGTCGCGGGCACCGAAGGTGGCATGGATGAGCGGCGCAAAGGTCTCGATATCTGGGCACATCACGATGACATCGCGGGCCTCCAGAGTGGGGTCCTCCGCAAGCAGGTGCAGGATTGCGTCGCGGACAACCTCAACCTGCCTGCCCGGGCCGTGGCAGGCGTGTATCTGGAGGCTCTTATCATCTGATTTGAGATCCGGGAGGGTGTCCTTTTGGCCGGGTAACGGCACCCCGGGAGGGGAGCGGTCGGCTCGCACGTCGGCCTGGATGCGGGCAAGCAGCGTCGTCGCCGGCTCATTGACAGGTCGGTGGTCATCGTCGGAGGTTGCGCGATCGCCGGCGAGGACGAGTTGCATCTCGCGGGCATCCTGGCCCCAGGACGCCAGCAGGGGGTTACGAGGGAGGGCGCTAGTGATGTCTTGTGCTCGCCGAGCCATCATTGGCTGTTCCCTGGTGGCAATCGCGATCCGTTCCCACAGGACCGGCGAGGGATGCAGTAGGAACAGGTGTACCTCCCGCTGGGTGCCCAACGCTGCAAGTACCTGCAGATAGCTGGCCGGCAAACGGGTCAGGCCAAACAACGACAGCCGTGGAGGCAAGTCAACGAGTGCCGCATCGCTGCGCAGTCGTTCGCAGGCGCCGGCAAGTCGCTCGGCCGGGCTGGGTTGGTTCATCTGCGCCCGCAGGCGCCGCCACAGCTCCGCCTGCCAAACGCTGTCTTGGGGGAGGGGGCAGGCTGCACCGTCGGTGTCGTCGCCGACCGCCCAGGCACCGAGCATCTCGGGTCGGTGGACGCCGTAGCGGTCGAACAGATCGGCGATGTGGCGAACCGTGCTGAATCGGCGGCCGCGCCGTTCGAAATCGGGTCCGGAACCCTTCGCCCCTAGGTGGGTCGCCAGGGAGGTGAGCCATTTTTCGTGGATGCACTGATCGACTACGTCGAGCAGCGGCCACACCAGGCGCTGCGGCAGCCAAGGATCGGTATCGCGATCGATACCTGTAGCCGTGGCGACTGCTCCTCCGACCAACCGTCCGGGGAACGGAAACTCGATGTTGGCGCAAACGCCGTCCGAGCGCCCCGCTCTCGCTCCCAGCTGCGCAGACAACCTCTGCGCCAACCACCGCTCAACCCCGCGGGTAGGCACGGCAACTACTTCGGGGGTCACGGGGTCGTCGAGCGGTTCGCTGACCAGCTCGCCAAGCGCCACAACGAGGCCGTCTGCTCGCTCTGCTCGGTGGACCCTCAGCACGCTGGGAGCTCAGTTCCTAAACAGTTGGCTCAACTCAACGAGCTTGTTAGCGACCTCTTCTCGCTTCGCGTAAGGACCGGGCATCACAAAAGTGATCGTCCCCTCACTTCCTACTCCCTTGATGATCCCGTTCCCTTCTATGGAACCAAACAGCGCTTGTGCGGCCTTCTTGAACGAGAAGATCAGAATTCTCGGCACGTTGCTGGAGATCTTGTTGAGCAGCAGGCGCTTGCCGTGATCGAATTCCTTCTCTGTGATCTCGTCGGCGCGGGCTGTCGGCCTCTTGACGATGTCGGTGAAGCCGATCCCTTGCTCGTACGCTGTGTCGTCCTGCCAGGTCGGCGCTGTGAAGGAGACAGCTCCAGCCATTTGCAACCTGTCGAAGAATTGCTTACCCAGCGGCCCTTGGTAATAGTGACCGATCGCAACACTCGCCGGGGCCGGGTTTATGCCAATGCAGAGCGCCCTCAGGCCGGGTCGGATGAGATCTTCCAGCGTCTCCGTCTCAATCCCCATCCAGTCGATGGATCGGCGGTGACCATCTGATGTTTGCTCTGAGGTCCGAGTAGTCGGCGCAGCAGTTCTCGGAACCGAGGCTTGCCTATCCGATAGCTTTTCGGCCGGTGCCGTGCGGGCAGGGTCAGGCGCGTCCGTGATCTTGACGGTTCCGGTGGCGATAAATCGGTCGACAACGGATGCTGTGAATCCAGCCTGGTCTGTAGCGTACTCAGTGATGTAAAAAACCATTCGACGAAGCTGGCCTCGCAGTGACTTTTGTCGGTCCGGATCGGAGCCGGGTATCTCCTGGAGAACCTGTTTGATTCTCGTGACTTCCGCTCGGCTGAAACTGAATTCGGTGCGAATCGCTCATCATATTTTACCTCCGGGGAACCCCAGACTGTCGTAGATGATTCTTCAGCGTCGCCCCAGGGTCTCGAGATTGCCCTCGAAGCACCACCTTACGGCTTGGGGGAGGAGATCTCATTTTCCTGCCTCGTCTACCTCGACCGTTATGTTCCCAGAGCGCCAGCGGACATCACCTTCCTCCCATTCTGCGGAGGTCTACTCAGAATCGAGCGGTTCTGAATCGAAGCGCATCCTCGAGCTCTAATGCCTACGGGGTTCCCCACCGGGAACGTAGGGCGATGCCAATTGCCTGTGAGGCTCCCTTTTCGTCGCCGGTCGCCATTGATTGGCTAACTGCAGCGAGCACGAGGGCTTGTTGTTCTCCATCGGGGAGAGGTGAGTGTCGTTTCCCGACCACTTAGATCATGCACAGCAAGTCCATGCAGCGTTCTTCATAAGACCGGCAGCTCCGACAAGGGCACTGCGTAGGCGCAGGAGCGCGGTTGCCCAGCACTGCTGCTCCCGACCAGCCGTCACCGACGCTGTACTGTTGACGACGGGAGGTGCCGCAATGGGCGGGACAGCACGAGAGCAGATCCTGGCGGCGATCGAACGCATTTGTTCGGGACCAAACGACACGTTCACGGTGTCTGATGTTTTGGATACGCTGAGGGCGCAGGGCACCGATCTGGCGGAGAGCACGGTCCGGACTCACGTCACCTCGCGGATGTGCGGGGACTCGCCGGATCATCACGGCACTACCTACGACGATCTCGAGCGGGTAGACCGAGGCGTGTATCGCCTGCGACCAGGTAGGTAGCGGTATGGCGAGTGGCATCGTCGACCGGATCGTCGAGCAGAACGTCGGCGTCTACCGGGCGGCCCCTTCTCGCTTGCAGGAGGACGTGAGCCAGGAGGCGCAGGTCGCGAGCGACTACCGGGGCGCCTGGTGTACGAGTTGCTCCAGAACGCCGACGACGCCATGGAGGGGCATGCCACGCAGCGCGACTCCGTCGCCTTTCTCATCACCGATGACGCGCTGTGGATGGCGAACTCCGGGCGTGCGCTGAACGATGCTGACGTGCAGGGCCTGTGTGGACTTGGCGCCAGCTCGAAGGTCGATGCCGCCGGATCCAAGCGGGCCTCGATCGGACACAAGGGGCTCGGTTTCAAGAGTGTGCTGGAGATCACAGACGCGCCAGCGGTCTTCTCGGACTCATAATCCTTAGTCTCAGCGTCCATTCCGTTGACGAACACGCGGTCCGAAAGGGAGCAAATAGGGAGCAAGAAAGCAGTAAGCGGTGCCTATCACCGACTAACGGCGCTTACTCTTATCCCCCAAATCGGCTGTTTCCAGGCACAAATCATGAGTTCCGCGTACCGCCGCGCGTCACCAAAACGGGCCAAGCAGCACTTACAAGGCAGGGGTCACTGGTTCGATCCCAGTAGCGCCCACGACAACACCCCTCGATGCAATCACGGCGACGAAACCGATCACCTGGACCCCGACGGCGTACTGAGCTGGTGTAAGTTGGCGGCAAGCCAATTGGCAAATATTGCAGCCGTGGATTAAGGGACCGGGACAACGCTACGTCGTAACGCGCGCAGTATTTCTCCAGGTTTTCCGTTATCACTTGGAACATGTTCGCCGCCAGGTCGGCTCCCGGGACCATGGAGGCCCGCAGGGCTGCCACAGGGACGTGGTTGAAACAGACCTTCTCCCAACTGCGTTCGATAACCCGGCTGCAAGCTTGGCTCCCGACAGCTGCTCTGCGGCCAGCCCCACCGTCTCGCCGGCGAATCTCTGGCCTTCCTTGAAGATTCGATAGGCGCATCCGCCGATGTCCTCGGCTGCAATGCCGGGCAGCCTCATGTTAGCCCAGCGGCGCCATGATCGCCAGTACGCCGTCCGGCCCTCGCTGCGGCCGCTGGGGCGCCCCGGGCCTAAGGAAGTTGTCCCAGAACGTCGGAAGGTGGACAAACGTGGTGGGGACACCAGAATCGGTGAAGAAACGGTTGGATTCAGCTTTGGCGTCCCAGTGCGGCACCTTGTACCTTCCCTGCAGGGTGGGCAGACGGTTGTCCTCGAGGGGGGGGTGGGACCCATCAGGACCACGAGAGCGAGAACCGGCGCCGGCCAACGCCTGCGCCAGACCAGGGGGAGAGTCCAAACTGCAGTGAGCCCCAGTTGCGCAGGTTCGGCGCGTCGGGAGCCAGGAAGAGAGCTTCGACCACTCCCATGGCGAACAAGCTTGCCGCGACCGCCAGCTCCGATCGGCCCGACAATCTGTCGAGAGCCCTGCGCATGGGGGGGACTCTAGCAAGGACTCGAAGGAACCACCTCGGCCTTCAGAAGGATCTTTAGGCTGTGAGATCGCCCTTTGGGACGATGCGGAAACCGGTCGCTACACCGATGCGCCCTGGTTAGGCGGCACCCATGATGTCCACGCGGTCTGGAAGCTCCGGACCCGGTAACCAGGAGGGATGACCATGAGATCAAGGACGATCCGCTTTGCTATCGCTTGGAGTTATGGGTGGCTTCATGCGGGGATCATGCCAGAAGGCGTGAACGACCAGATCGAGTCTGGATGAGCGGAGTGTTCCAGCTCGGCCTGGTGGCGCTGCTGGCCGTGATGCGGGCTACGGATGCCACGGGCACAGCTCGGGTGTCCCGGATTGTGCTCAACGCCGAGATTGTGGCGCTGGCGCTCGCTATCGGCTGGACCATACCGTTTCTATTCGACGCCAACCGACCCCACACGGCGGTCCTGATAGTACTTGATGCCTTCTGGCCGCTGAGCATGGTGGGTCTGATCGTCGTCGGCGTGTTCGTGGTCCGGGCTCGGCGGTGGCCCTCACCGTCTCGATACCTCCCATTGGTCTCCAGTCTGCTGATTCCAGTCGACATCGTGCTCAGTGTGGCCGGCCTCAGTCCGGAAGGCCAAAACTTCGTTCGCAGCGCATACCTGGCACTCGCTTATTCGCTGCTTGGGCTTTCCGTGATCCGGCAGGTCGCCCCGTTGGGTGAGGATCGAACGGAGACAGCGGTCGAGCCACCACTGACACAGCGCGCTCGATGAGGAAGGGGCGGTATTAAATAGTCTCCCGTTAGGAGCGCTGGTCCTACTCAGTTCCCGCTCTGCTCAGTCGTTCGCCAGCCTGCACCTCGACGCCTATCCGATTGCTGGCGGGTGCGAGCGGACACACCCAGCGAGGGTCGTAGGAGCAGGAGGGCTGGTAGGAGAAGTTGAAGTCGAGAACCAGTTTGCCGTCCTCCATCCCCAAGTCGGCGCCCTTGACGGTGTCGAGGAGGTAGCGGCACCCGCCGTATGTGCTCTTGCCGCTGGTCGCGTCCTGGAACGATAGGAAGAGCCCTCCGCCATAGGTGTTGAACCAGAACAGGTCCAGCTGGCTCGGCCGCCCGTAGAGCTCGAAGTGCGCGGTCGCCAAGCGGATCAGCTCCATCACTCCTTCACTTGCCTCGATGGTGACGGTCTCCCTCTCGCTCGGCGCGACGGTCGCCAGGACGCGCCCAGCCGGGTCGTAGTCAAAGTAATGCGGCCCCACGTACGTGACCCGCTCGCCTGCTGGAACTGGGCTCTGCGGATGGGTCCGAAACAGGTCTGCCCTGACTCTTCGCCACATGTCCCAGGCTTTCGGGGGATCGTCTGCCTCCCGGACCCGCCGGTAAAGCTCCGACACCCGGCGCTTCCAATCGACCAGGTCGAAGATGCCAACTGGGTCCATCTCTTCAGGTTAGTGCAGCGGGGCGCTGTACATTCAGTACTTGGCGATCACCTCTGCATCGGGGTGGCCTGCCGAAGGCGGTTAGGAGAGGAACTGTCTGATCAGCGCTGGCGCTTCTGCCGGCTGACCGGCTGCGGCTCGGTGCCGGTTCGGGACAGATCCGGCGCATGCGTGACGCGAGGAGCGCTCGACCCAGCCGACCAGCCTGCCCCACGACGGCTCGGGACCCCGCGGGGCGGCCAGCCTATCGGCAGCATCGGAAAACTGGGCCGCATGAACCGGGTGGGCGACCGCCGCCAGAGCTTGCAAAACCGCGAGAGCAGGGGCATTAGCCGCCCTCAATGCCTCCCGGATGACAGCGGCCAAGAGCTCCCGGTCCAGCAGCTGCACCTCGAACGGCACGGGCACCTTGTAGACGATCCCCAGTATCTAGCTGGGCCCACATCTCGGCATGCAGTTACATTCGTGGCGCACGGTACCGTTGATCATCGAAGTGTTCGTCTGTCTGCTTCTAAACGTCGCCGCTGGGAGTTTCTGGTGAATCCTGAATCGTCTGACCGCTTATTCGTCTCGTGACCGGCTCTGGATCCGAGCTTTCGGAAATTGGGGACCAGAAACAGCAGATTCGCCGGCGGGTATGGAAACAGATGCAGGAGCAGGGCGCAGCCCGTTTCTCCGGGGCCCAGGGACGGATTCCCAACTTCCCCGGAGCCGAGGCGGCGGCCCGGCGGCTCGCCGCCCTGCCGGAGTGGGACCGCGCCGAGACGCTCAAGTGCAATCCCGACTCACCCCAGCTCCCGGAAGGACCCTGGCGCTGCAGCAAGGAAAGCGCATCTACATGGCCGTGCCCCGGCTGCGAGAGCAGCGGCCTTTCCTGTTGCTCGATCCGGGCCTTCTCAACCGAGCATCCCCGCAAGGCGGCTTCGATCAAGGGGTCCGCCTCGGCCGGCCGCCCCGTTGGGCTCGACCAGATGCCGCACATCGATTTGATCGTCTGCGGCACGGTGGCGGTCAACCGTGATGGCGCCCGTATCGGCAAGGGGGGCGGGTACTCGGATTTGGAATTCGCCCTCACCCGCAGACGGGCATCGTCGACGACGCCACGGTAATTGCCACCACGGTGCACCTCTCCAGGTGCTGGAGGAAGCGCTGCCAGAGACCGAACACGATTTCCGGGTGGATATGGTGGTAACGCCGGAGGAGGTGATCCGGTGCCCTCGATCGAGCCGCCGGGGGGGTCTTCTGGGATCATCTCGACGAAGCCACGATTGAGGCCATCCCGGTGCTCAGGGCCCTGCGCTGACGCACCCTTGCCGGTCAGCCTTCAGATCGTGGCGTCTTCGGCGGCCTGCCCGGTGCAGGCGTTCCGCGTCGGCAGCAACGTCTACGTCACCCAGTTCACCCCGAGCTGGACCCCGCCGGAGTCGAGGTTCACCACCCGGGGATACTTCACCGCCTACCAAAACCCGACGACCACCTCGTCCTACTGGATAGCGTTCGCTCTGCTCTCTATGTGTACGCCGCCGCGGTCTACGCCATACAGGACGGTCCCACCCTGGTCTCCATCGGCGCTGGCTATCCCTGCTATGCCACCGCCATGACCGAGTGGGGAAGCCCTGAGACAACGGAACAGTTGCGCTTCGAGTTGCGGGCAATCTGGACCCATCTAGTCGCATCGTCTACTGGTACGCGCCTATACCTAGACGACCCGAACTCCAGGATTCGAGTCCAAGCGGTGATCCTGCCGTGATCCACGGCAAATCTACGGCAAATCTTTGGACAAATCGCTCTAAGGATGTTTGTCAGATGGAGCCCACTTTCCCCACTGTAGATTTAAAAATGAAGATATGAGGGTCGGGCCTCGATCCTCTGCTCAGGGAGCCGTAGGCTCCACGACTGCCAAGCAGTACGAGCTCAAGGAAGGAGGCCCAGAATGGTTTACGCCGGAATTGATGTTCACCGCAAGCGGAGTCAGGTCGCGGTCATGGACAAATCGGGCGTTGAGGTCCTCAATCGCAACGTCGAGAACGGTTCTGAGGCGCTCATCGACATCCTCGAAGACCTGGAGCAGGGTACCCCGGTAGCCTTTGAAGCAACCTACGGGTGGGGTTGGCTGGTGGACCTGCTCGAGGAGCACGGGCTGGAGGGCCATCTGGTTAACCCCGCAGCTTGCAAGGCGATCGCCTCAGCCCGCCTTAAAAACGACAAGGTCGATGCCCGGATGCTGGCCCACCTGCTGCGCACCAACCTGCTGCCGGAGGCCTGGATCGCTCCTAAGGAGGTTCGCGATCTCAGGGCTCTGCTGCGTCATCGGGCGTCGTTGGTCCGGATGCGCACCGCTTTGAAGAACCGGATTCATGCGGTCCTGGCGGACGAGGGGTGCAAGGCTGAGGGGGAAGCGCTGTGGAGCCAAGCCGGCCGGAGATGGCTTGCCGACGTACAGCTTCGTGCGATGCACCGGGAGGTGGTGGATGACTGCTGCGAGATGCTTCAGGCTCTGGCCATCCCCCTTGACCGCTTGGAGCTACAGATCCGGCGCCTCGCCAAGCAAGACCCAAGGGTCGACGCCCTGTGCGTGCTTCCCGGGATCGGGGTCCTAACCGCGCTGACCCTGGTGGCTGAGATTGGGGACGTCTCCCGCTTTCCCACTGCCCGCAAGTTGTGCGCCTGGGCAGGCCTTACCCCCACCGTCCGCAACTCCGACAGCAAGGTTCGCCATGGCTACATCACCAAGGCCGGCCCAGCCGCCGTGCGGTGGGTCCTGACCGAGGCCAGTTACCGCGCCCGCAACATCCCCCCGTTCGCGGCCAGCTTCGAGGCGATCAGCAAACGCCGAGGCCGCCACATTGCCGGAGTGGCCATCTCTCGCAAGCTTTTGGCCCAAGCGTTTCACATCCTCAAAGCTCTGCAGTTGGCTGGCAACACATGAAGATCACAACCAGTTGTGTGAGAAGGCCTCCGACTGGGTGCGCTCGATTAGGCACATGGCCCTCTGAGACTCCACGGCCGTCAAAATGAATGAGCAGCCCAGCCCGGATTCATCGTCATGCGTGCCCTCCGGCGTTTACTCGGAGGCCCGAATGGGTGTTTGCGAGACCGTCTCCGCTGATCCTGCGCCTTCTCCTTGAAAACAGGCTGCGCCGATCCTCGCCGGCGTGCAAGGTCGTTCGTCCTCGCTTCTCTGCGGGCGCTCCACCTTGACTCCGGCTCCGGTCAGTCGCGGGAGAACTTCAGGGAGAGGGCGCAAAAGAAAGATCTGGAGCACTCTATTTGACAAGCCCGACCATCATGGGTGTGCCTATTTCGGTGATTCCCGTGCAAGTACGATAACGATCCTTAGAGCGTTTGTGGCATGACCTCCGTCCTTACAAGACAGGGGTCACTGGTTCGATCCCAGTAGCGCCCACTGCGGAAATATGCCTGAGAAAGCCTGTTACGAGGAACGTTCAAGCCCACTTCCCTTGAGGTAGGGTCAGAGAAAGCCTGTTACGAGGAACGTTCAAGCCCACTTCCCTTGAGGTAGGGTCATGCTTTTGACAAGAAGTCCAATAAGCCCAATTACGCACACGTTTTTTGGTCAATCGGCGGCAAGCGATTTGCTGATCGGAAATCTACGGAATTTGCGATTCCGCCCACCGTGTTTCTACTTGCTTGCCCAGAAAGGGAGTTCAACCCGTGGCAGATAAAGGCAATACCCCGCTCGGCAGGCTCGTCCTGGCTGTTGCGGGTTGTAGCAAGATATAGCGTCCTTCAGGATCTGCTATAGCTCGATAGTTCACTCTACCTCCCGTCCCCCCAAGATCAGAGCCAGATCGCTCGGTTAAGCTTCTTTACTCGTTAAGACGCTCCGATTTGACGGGGCGGTGGCGACTCTATGTAGGAGCAGGTCGCGCTCGCGCAGGTTCTCGGCGATAGACGCGGCACGCTCAAACTCCGCGTGGGCCACATCGAACCGGCTTAGCTTGGCCAGAAGGTCACCCCGCACGTTCCGCAGAAGGGGATAGCTCCTGAGCAACGGGTCCTCAGTGAGGACATCGACCAGCTTCAGCCCGGCCGCCGGACCGAAAGCCATCCCTACTGCTACGGCGGGGGCTATCAGCACCCCAACTCTTCCATCCGCTCCGATGTGAACTCCATAAAGGACGTGGAGGTCTCAGCAGCCCTCTGGTTGCCCTGGGACTCTGCAAATCGCCGATTGCCCGCTGCGGTGTCGAATTCCTTTTGGAGCACCGCGCAATCGGTCATTCCTTCGATCCGCCGGTAGACCTCGGGATTTCCTGGCCTCTCCTCAGTCGTCTGAGTCTCCTGAGCCTTGGGCTCAGCCGTCTCCGGGCTGCTCTCCCCACCGCCACATCCAGCCAGCGCCACCACGAGCGCCAGTCCTGCCAGTGAAATGCCTTTCATCCTCGCTCCCTTTTCTTTCGGCGGATTTCCTAATTTCCTGGTCCATCTGGACTTGAGGCAATGGGCGAGAAGTTCCTTGCGCAGGCTCTGAGAAATGTCCGCCTTGGCCGTGCTCCTCTGGGTCTTGGTGGCCGTCAGGTAGGGCAGCGCTAAGGTGCGTTCGAACACCGTCCGCCTCACCTAGACGGCATCCTCCAGGAGTCCTTGCGCTTGACTTCGGCTGTCTCACCGATCCGCAGATCAGCGAAGCCATGACCAGCACCATCGTCCGGTAGCGCTAGGAGATCGCGTCAGCCAAGGCGATGATCTGCTCCGAGGTGGGGACTCCTTCACATTCCTCGGGCTCCGCCTCGGCGTAGCGCATCCCGTTGCCTCTGACGGGGTTCCTGGCCAGCACGTCCTGCTCGATGGCCATCTTAGGTTGATGATGCCCTTCCTTCTGGTCTTCGTCGCCGGGGAGTTGGTGGAGGAGACCATCAGCTTCTAGACATTTGCCCTGGTAATCGAGGATAAAGGCCGCTTGCCCCAGCCTTACCAGCCGGTCGATGACCCATCGCTCGCCCTCCAGGGAGGAGTTCTTAACGCCCTTGGCATCCCGGTCCTGCCAGTAACAGTAGGTGTCCTCGATGAACGCTCGAAGCGCTCACCGGAGAGTAGGATCACCAAGACTCTCGCTGCATCTGCTTCCGAGCCTGAGCGTCAGCGTCTCGGCCTCCTTCTTGGGGGGCCAAGCTCGCCCATCTTCTGGCCCTCGATGTTCAGCCGGACCCTCCAGGTGCCGCTCTTGTTCTGCTCGATGCACATCAGATCTGGCTCTGGATCTCGGCATTGCGGACCATGGCCCAGGCCCTCAGCGCAGCGTCGTCGCCGGTCTTTGCCGACTCGTCAGTCTTGACCCGGACCTCTTCCTGGACCGCCTCGGGGTTCACCCAGCCGGTCACGTCACAACCGCCCTCAGCGGCTGACTGGTAGTTGTGCTGTGCGTTACCCAGCGCCATGCCAGCGAGGAAGGATTCGTCCTCAAGCACTCGACCCTGGACTCGTGAATGCTGCAATGCAGTCGGCAGCTTCCGCCTCCAAGCAGCGGCCAGCATCCTTTGGGCACCTTCCCGGCAGATCCCATCCCGCGCTGCCCGCCCCTTCGTGCTGGCCGGCGCCATCAGTCATTACGCTCAACATTGGCGTTTCCTTCCTCACCGGCGCGTCAACGTCGGGTAGTCTCGAATTTGTTCTTGCGGAAGGTTACGCCGCGCTCGTTTCGGGAGTGATTCACAATTTTAGGTTAGAGCTCAATAAATCGGTACGGATGGACGAGGATCCCACCAGAACCCTTCTCTACCTACCCCATGCCAAGGAGCGCATGGCGGAGCGGGGAATCACTCCACAGGAGGTTGAAGAAGCGTTGAATGACACGTACATGTCCACCCCTGGACGTCCGCCAGGGAGAATCAATCGTTTTGGAACTACGGCGGCCGGTCGTCGCCTACGGATAACCCTTTTTGAGAATGCCGATGTGATCGTGACTGTTGCTGCAGTAGACTGAAGGTAATGAAGGTTTTGTACGATCGCGAAGCTGATGCTCTTTATGTCCCCCTTCAAAAACGTGGGACGGCCGTACACCGATCGGTTTTTGTCGATGATGCTACAACGGTAGACCTGGACATCCGGGGCGAGCCTGTGGGCATCGAGGTTCTAGGGGCCTCCCACGGCGTTCGTCTCTTGAATTTGGTTGAGCGGTTTGATCTCAAGGGTTATGAGGACGTGTTCAGAGGAATCGAAAACCATCGATTTCACGCTGTCGAATACGCATAGTCCAGCCGCTTAGGCGCTAACCATAGCTTTAAATATTGGTATAGAGCGATCTAACTGACTGAGCCCGTTTACCCGCACTCGCTCATCAGGGATGGAAGCATGGCCTACTTCCGGTTCGCCGCTTTCGGGAAGATGGAGGGGCAACTGGCGAGAGACATACCAAGTGGTTCGATGGCAATGGCCGGAAGAAGCAGGCGGTCCGGGGGTTGGCGGATAGACCGGTGAATCGGAGCCAGATCGCTCGGTTAAGCTTCTTTACTCGTTAAGAGGCTCCGGTTTGACCCGGCAGGTGGCGGCTCGATGCAGGAGCAGATCACGCTCGCGCAGGTTTTTGGTGATAGAAGCGGCTCGTTCAAACTCCGCGCGGGCCTCATCGAACCGGCTTAGCTTGGCGAGAAGATCGCCCCGTACGCTCGGCAGAAGGTGATAGCCCTTGAGCGAGGGCTCCTCAGTCAGGACATCGACCAGCTCCAGGCCGGCGGCCGGACCGAAAGCCATCCCTACTGCTACTGCGCGATTCAGCTCGACGACCGGTGAAGGCATCAGCCGGGCAAGCGCATCGTAGAGCGCCGCAATGCGCTCCCAATCCGTCTCCTCCCCAGAACGGGCTCGCGCATGGCAGGCAGCAATTGCCGCCTGCAGGGCGTACGGACCAAGGGTGCCGCCGAGCCTCTCCGCACGTTCGAGAGCCGCAACCCCCCGGCGGATGAGGAGCTGGTCCCAGCGTCCCCGGTTTTGATCCAGCAGAAGAATCGGCTCTCCCGAGGGGTCGATGCGTGCCTTGGAGCGGGAGGCCTGGATTTCCATCAACGCCACGAGGCCGTGGACCTCCGGCTCATCCGGTACGAACTCGGCCAGGATACGGCCGAGACGGAGAGCATCCTCGCAGAGCGCGGGGCGCATCCAGTCGTCGCCCGCGGTCGCCGAGTAACCTTCGTTGAAGATGAGGTAGATGACCCCCAGCACCGACGCCAGACGGTTGCCAAGCTCAGCTCGGCCGGGTACCTCGAAGGGGACCTGCGCCTCGGCGAGGGTGCGCTTGGCTCGAACGATCCGCTGGGCGACCGTCGACTCCGGAACCAGAAATGCTCGCGCGATCTCCTCGGTCGTCAGGCCTCCCAGGAGCCGCAGCGTCAGAGCAACCTGCGCCTCAGTCGAAAGGACCGGGTGGCAGGCGGTGAAGACCAGACGCAGGAGGTCGTCGCCGATGCCGTACTCAACAGCCGCGTCCACAGCAGGGTCGGTTCCCGACTCCTCGGCCTCGAGCTGCCGGCCGATCTCCTCCTGCTTGCGCTCGAGTACCTTGCTGCGGCGAATCATGTCCACTGCGCGCCGTTTTGCGGTCGCCATGAGCCATGCGCCCGGATTGTCCGGTATTCCCGACTCCGGCCACTGCTGCAACGCAGCCACGAGCGCGTCCTGGGCGAGCTCCTCGGCCAGGCCGACATCACGCACCACCCTGGCCACCCCGGCGATCAGTCTGGCGGACTCAATCCTCCAGACTGCCTCTATCGTGCGATGGGTGTCGGTAGCCGCCACGATCACACCATCGTCACCTCATCAGTGCAACTGCGCACGGGCCGTCCGGGGCCTGCTTCTGGCCCTACTCCTTCCCGGCGACATGCTCACGGATGCGCTCCTCCTGCTCCCGAAGCTCCGGAGTGAACTCGGCGCCGAAGTCCTCGGCTTCGAACACCTGCCTGATCTCAATCTCGGAGTCTTCTTCCATCGGGTTGGGGCAGCGCTTGACCCACTCAATCGCCTCTTCCTTGGACTTCACGTCGATCAGCCAGAAGCCGGCGATCAGCTCCTTGGTCTCGGTGAAGGGCCCGTCGACCACGGACCGCCTGCTCCCCGAGAATCTGACCCTAGCGCCTTTCGAGCTGGGATGAAGCCCTTCGCCCGCAAGCAGCACGCCGGCCTTCGCAAGTTCCTCGTTGTACTTTCCCATCTCAGTAAGCAGCTTCTCACTGGGAGGAACACCCGCCTCGCTCTGCGGGCTTGCTTTGACGATCAGCATGAACCTCATCTGTTGCCTCCTTCTCGTTGGGAGCGGGGCCCCCGGACGGTTCGCCCGAGCTGAGAAGCTCGTCTCTACCATGGCGTCGAGTAGGGGGCTACCGAATCGACATTTCGATCAAGATTTTTGTGAAACGGCAGCCCGGCTGTTCAGGTGGGGTTGGAGCAGCCGGCCCGTTAGGACCGCTTGGCCACCACGTCTCGAAAAAAACTGACGAGCCGGTCGACATGAGCGTCGAAAGTGAACTCGCCCCGCTGCCGCCATACGCTGTTGCGCAGTACCGCCATCCGGTCAGAATCGCGTAGCTGTTCCACCAAGTGGTCGGCGTCGCGCCAGAACAGCCCAAGATCTCGTTCCCGGGCGAGCGTTTCGGTTGCCACCCTCGAGTCGCGGTTGTCACGCTGAATCATCGGTACGCCGGCGGCGGCCAGCGTCCCCATCCGGGCCGGGTAGTTGAGGTCGTCCCACGTCGCCGCGTAAGGGTCACCCCGGTTGCTCGAACCAAAGCTGTGAAGCCAGCCCGCGTCGTACTGCGAGAACTCCGCGACCCAGTCCGCCTGGTCGACCTGTGGGTGCAGGTGGAAGTGGGCGGGTGCCAAGCTCTTCACCTCGGTCACCCACGTACGCATCTGCCCGGCGGCCTTCTCGCTGTAGAGGTGGACGTGGACGTTGGCCTTGGCAAGCGCGCCTACGACCTGAGGTTCCGGACCCATGGGACGTCCGGGAATAACCGTGTGCAGCGCGCCGTCCGTCAGGGAGAGCTGGGGTGACCGCTCCCCGACGAGCCACTCGGCCTTCGGTAGGTCGCCGTCGACCACCAGCGTGGGACAATGCACGGTGTCCGGCACCGTAGCCGCGAACCACTCCCTCAACTCCGGGGTGGAGTAGATCACCCCATCGGACCGGGTATGGAGATCGACCAGCGCTGGCCACAGGCCGCGCTCCTGGGCGAAGAAGGGGCCCTCCTTGAAGTGCCATATGAACGGAATCCCAAGGTCGGCCATCAGTACCTCATGCGCGAACCGGATCGTCTGCCAGTTCAGCAACGCATAAATGACATCCGGTCGCAGACGGATTACGGCCTCGCGCCAGCCTTCACGTTGGACCTCGGCGACGTGGCCGAAGGGCAGTGGCCCCACGGTGTTGAACCACTCCGGGGTGTCGGTCCACAGGCCGTGTAGCTCGTGCCCCCGCTCCTCAAGCGCCAGTATTCGTTCAGGATTGTGCGCGAGCTCGCCCACCAACAGCACGCGCAGGCCGTCACTCGCTAGGGGGGTTGATGGCCGGTCGCGAAACCGGCGGTAGTGGTTCGCCTCGTCGTGGAGGTGACCGACCGTGCTCTGTAGGCGGAGTGGTTCTTGCACTCGGTACCGGGAGCGGTAGGTGTTGAGTCCGCCCCACGGTTCGCGTAGCGCCTTATGGCGCTGGAGGGGATGCCAACCCCACTCGCACGTGACCCGGCGGGTCTCAACCGCGGGTCGGTGCTGGAGGAGCCGCGCCCACAGCATGCGGCCGAGGTCGTCGGTGGTGAGCTCGGGCCGTTCGGTCCAGCGCTCCTCGGTGCGACGGTGGGCGACCTGCACAAGCTGCAACGGTTCACCCTCGATCTGACCTGGGGATGTTCGGAGGTGGTGGTGGCGAACGCCTGCGACGGCGAGGACCGCCTCAGGCGAGCTGTCGAGGGCTCCGCAGAGCGATGCCAGGTGGTCACGGTAGTAAACGTCATCGGACGGCAGGTACGCGATGTAGTGGCCTCTCGCGCGGTCCAGCCCGCGATTCAGTGCGGCACCAAGGCCCAGGTTGCGGTCCAAGATCTCCAGGCAGACTCGCGGGTCATCGAGGAAACTCCCCAATGCCCTCCGGGTGTCGCCGGGCGAACAGTCGTCGACCACGATCAGTTCCCAGCTTGGCTCGCTCTGCGCGATCAGGGATGCAACTGCCGCCGGCAGGAAGCTGTCCTGGTCGTACGTCGGCATCACGACGCTCACGCGGACGGTCGGGTTCGCCTCCCCGTTTTCGTCGGTCATCGTAACTTTTCCACCGTCCATGGTTCTCAACAGCCTGAGCCGAAGGGCGCCGCGAGGCACATAATTTCCTCGAATATTTCATCCGATCTATGCTGCGCCGGCCCTCGGAGGTGCTTGTCAGCCGTGTAGGCCACGGGAGCGAACAGCAGGAGCACTGTGCGCAAGTGCGATAGGCAGCTTGCCGACAAGCCCTTCAACCAGTACTTCCACTGCCGCTGTTGTCGTCGCTGATCGCGCCACCTCCACCTCGCTAACAAAGTCGATTGAACGGTCCTACCCACTCGGACTCCGATGGACTCGTGAGTGGCTTTGGACTTACTGCCGAAGAGGATTGGGCAGCAACTTCTTGTACCCATAACGCTTAGTTCGTGACATGATTGTGGGGTCAAGCAGTCGGCTTCCTATTTCCTTTGGGGCTGACTCGTAAGATCGATCCCCCCAAATGGAGCCGAAGTTCTTCACCAGGGGTAGAGCGATCAACACACAGAAATTCTTCTTGGTTCCCGACTTAACTCAGTGACCATCCATGAAGGGCAGACAGCCCAACCGCCGCTTCGAATCGAAAAACTGCAGGGAGAACGGGCGTTCCGGCTGGTCGGTGAGATGGATCTTTCAAACTCCTCCTGGGTCAAAGCGGTTTTCGACGCCGAGGTCAGGAAACGGGGTGACCTGATGCTGGACCTCGGTCAGCTGAACTTCATTGACTGCACTGGCAGACGTGTGCTCGCCAAGCTTGCTTCAGCCCTCGGGCCAAGAGGCCGGCTCATCGTTCGAAATCCGACGGCCGTCGTTGAGAGGCTGCTTGATCTGACCGACATCGACTCGGTTGAGAACCTGATAATCGAGCGGACCTCTCACATTGAGGAAAGGCTAACCGAGAGCACAAGCTCGATGGAGGGAGCCGATGCCGCCGAAGCGAAACTGTGGGGTCTGCTCGCGCTGATTCAGTCGATGATGCCTTCTGCCGACGACGCAAGCTTCACTTTCACGCAGGCAGGCGAGCTTGTTACTCCTGTGGCCACCAGCCTTGATGTTGAGGAATGCGACCAGGTGCAGTACAGGATCGGAGAGGGCCCATGCGTTCAAGCCGCCAAGAACGGCCGGACCGTAAATCTGTCCTTTGCGCAGGACCAGCGCCTATTGCACCCCTTTGTATTGACGGCTCGAGCGCGGGGCTTCGTTGGCGTGCTGTCCACTCCAATCATGGGGGCGGACCGCCAGCCGCTAGGAGGACTTAATCTGTACTCACGCTCCGGCGACGGTTTCCCCCGGCTCGATGAATCGCAAGCGGAGATCCTGGCCACGCGGGCGGCATGGATCTTACAGACGACTGGGTCGAGCACTCCAGAATTCGCGTGACAGCGCTAGAATCTCGGTGCAAGCGCACTGTTCCGGGGACGGTAGCCGTCTCGCTAAGCGGCGACACCGAGGCTTAGAGCAATCGCTATAAGTTGCTGCATGGAACTACTTGTTCGGCATGAGATGCCCTTGACCAGCGAATCCGATCAAATCTGGCTGAGACCTTCGCGGAGATCGCCCGATCCCTTCAGGCAGAGGGATCGGTCCAGCAGACGCTAGAAAAGATCGTCCATTTTGCGGTGGAGACCATCGACGCCTGCCATCATGCCGGAGTGACGCTGATTGAGGCAGGCAAGTTCAAGACTCCGGCATCGAGCGATGAGGTGCCTCCCAAGGTGGATTTCATCCAGTACGAAACTGGGGAGGGGCCGTGCCTGGAAGCCATCCGAGAGCGAGAGATATTCGAGACCTCCGATTTGACGAAGGAGCACCGTTGGCCCAACTTCGCGGCCCGCGCCAATGAGGAGACGGGCGTAGTCAGCATGCTGTCGTTTCGGCTCTTCGTGGAGGGGGACACCATGGGAGCTTTGCACATGTACTCCAAGCAGCAGGCGGCATTTGCCGACAGCGATCGCGCGGTCGGAGCTGTATTCGCCGCCCATGCGGGTGTCGCTTTGTCCACCGCTATTGAGAGACACCAGCTCACTGAAGCGCTTAAGTCGCGGGATGTGATCGGACAAGCGAAGGGAATCCTCATGGAACGAGAGAACGTAACGGCGGACGAGGCGTATGAAATCCTTCGACGAAGTTCACAGAACGTGAATACAAGTTGCGAGAGCTCGCGTCGAAGGTGGTCGAAGCGCAGGCGGACGCTTAGCGGCCACAGTCCTCGCTACGCCTTGTGACTAGGGCTCCACAGCTCTTCTGCTGCTTAACCGAACTTGGCGGCCCGGCCGCTCCGAAAGCCACGCAACTACTCGAACTCTTAAGGCTGGAAGCCTAGGATCAAGGCCTGATGTCGCCACACATGAGCCGTGAACGAAAGCTCATCACGGTCCTATTCGCCGATGTCGTGGATTCCACCGCGATAGCCGAGGAGATGGACCCCGAGGACTGGTCCGCCACGATGAACCGCACCTTCGACCTAATGGCCGAGGCGGTCCAAAAATACGAAGGTACGGTCGCTCAGTTTCTCGGCGACGGAATACTTGCCTTCTTCGGCGCTCCGGTGGCACATGAGGACGACGCCCAGAGAGCGGTCTGGGCGGCTCTGGCGATCCAGGACTCGGTCGCCACGCTTGCCTCCGACGTCAAGACAAGGGAGAAGGTCGACCTCAGGGTCAGAGTCGGCATCAACACCGGCCCGGTGATCGTCGGACAGGTCGGAAGCATGGAGTCCGGAACCTACTCGGCCATCGGCGACACCCTGAACACTGCGGCTCGGGTTCAGTCCGCGGCCGAGCCGTCGTCGGTGGCGGTGACAGAGAGCACCTATCGGCTGGTCTCCAAGGTCTTCGATGCTGCCGATCTGGGACAGATCGAGGTCAAAGGCAAAGCCGCGCCGGTCCACTGCTATCGAATAAGCGGGGTCCGTCCGCCGGGTCCGTTGGCCGAGTCGGCCGCCGCGCTGCACAGTCCGCTCGTCGGACGGCAAGAACAACTGGCCGAGCTTCTGCAGCTGGTCTCGGCCGTCCAAAAGGGCCGGGGAGGCGTAGCCTTCCTGATCGGTGAGCCCGGAATTGGGAAGAGCCGGCTGATTGGAGAGCTCAGGTCGTCGAGCCGGCAGAATGCGCCCGAGCTGCTGTGGCTTGAGGGGCGGGCCCCGTCTTATGGAGGCGGTCTTCCCTATGGGCTCATGATCCAGGTCCTACGCTCTATGTTCGGAACCGGCCTCGCAATGGACCCGCGTCAAGCCCGTGAAGCAGTCGCAAAGGGACTGCAGGACCTGCTGGGTGACTCGTCCGCTGAGGTCTTCCCGTACATCGCCCACATGCTTTCGATCGGGGTGGCGTCGGAGGACGGCGAGCCGGACGACCTCGAGCCGGAGGCTCTGCAAAAACGCTACGTGGAATCCCTGAGTCTCATACTGAGCTCGGCGGCGAAGACCCGACCCGTGGTGATCGTTTGCGAGGATCTGCACTGGGCCGACCCCTCATCGGCTGCCCTGCTTTCAAAGCTCATCAACATTGCCGGACACTCCCGTGTTTTGTTCATATTTTCTTCTCGCAGGGAACCGCGTGCCGCCGGGTGGAAGCTCCTCTGGGGAGCACGAGAATCCTTTGGGGAGGCTCTGACCGAGATGAGTCTCCGTCCCCTCTCGCCCGAGCACTCTGCCGCTCTCGTCAAGGAGCTGACCGGCAGCACACCCCCCGACTCGCTCAGCGATTTTCTCGTTGCGGTCACCGAGGGCAACCCTCTGTTCATCGAGGAAATCGTCCGCAGCTATGTCTTGCCCGCAGATGTAACGGAGAGCAACTGGCAAAACAAGGGGCCGGGATCCTTGTTGGAAGGCGCTCACTCGCTGCACAGCCTGCTTCTGTCGAGCATTGACCGTCTGCCCGCCGAGGCCCGCCGACTGCTCAAGCTGGCATCCGTGATTGGGCGGGAGTTTTCGCTCGATGTCCTCACGAGAGTTGTACGGCAGCTGGATGAGCCATTTGATGTTTCCCAACAATTGTCGTCGCTGGAGGCAAACGGCGTCGTGGCGGTTGTCAGCGCGTACCCGGAGCTCCAGTATGCGTTTCGGCATGCGCTCCTCCACGAGGCGGCTTACGAGTCGCTTCTCAAGTCGGAACGGAAAACCTTGCATGGAGCAATTGGCACCGCGCTGGAAAATGCCTACCGGGAGAGAACCAACGAGCTGGCCGGGTTGCTGGCTCGCCACTTCGCAGAGAGCGGTGACGACGAGCGGACTCTTGCCTATTCCGTCCTTGCGGCCGACGCAGCCTTCAGCCGCTACGCAGTCTCCGAGGCCGCCGCCCACTACGCCCGTGCAGTCGAGATTGCGGTCGATCGCCCTCAGGACGAGGACCGCCTCGTTCACCTATTCGTGCGACTCGGGCGGGCCCGCGAGCTGATTGATCTCTACGACCAAGCGGTCGAAACCTATCAACGGCTGGAGGAGTTGGGCCGGGCACGGAGCAACCAAGAGCTTGAGCTGGCCGGCCTGGTTGCGGGAGCCACAGCACTGGTGACTCCGGCGGGCCGCCAGGACATCGCCGGGGCGGAACGCTTGGCCGCTCGAGCCCTCGAGCTAGCGCGAACGACCGGTAACCGCGCCGCTGAAAGCAGGAGTCTGTGGAACCTGATGCTGGCTTACAACTTCTCCGGACGGGACCCGGCTGCGGCGATCGGGTTTGGAGAAGAGTCCCTCGCCATAGCGCGCGAGTTGGGCGACCTGGAGCAGGTGGCTTCGACGTCGCTCGACCTCCACTGGGCTTACCTGGCGAACGGTCAGATCGATCAGTCGCTCCAGGCGCTCAGCGAGGCGTCGAGGATCTGGGAGCAGACCGGAGACAAGGCCATGCTGGCGGACAGCCTCTCGTGCGCTTCCGGCCTCAAGCTCCTGCTGGGCGATTTTGAAGGCGTCATAGTCGAGGCAACCAAAGCGCGCTCGCTCAGCGAGCAAGCCGGGAGCCTGTGGGGACAATCGTTTAGCCGGCTTTTCCCCGGCTATGCCTACCTCGAGATGGGACATCCGGGCACAGCCATCACAACCATGCAGGAGTGCATACGACTGGCAGACCAAAGCCTCTCCATCCCGGCCCTGGGCATGCGGGCAGAGCTGGGACTCATCCTTGCGCAACTCGGGACAACTGATGCAGGCTTGACCATGGCTCGGAAGGCCGTGGAGGAGTCGGAAAGGCGTTCGGGAGCCCTCAAAGCGTGGGCGGTTGGATGTCTCGCGAGGGTCCATGTCTTACGAGGAGAGGTAAGCGAAGCCTCGGCCGTTGTGGACCTCGTCGATCCGGATTCGGAGTCCGCCAATCTGGTCCTGCCGATCCCGAACCGGTTTCCGCTCGGCCTGGCGAGAGCAGAAGTTGCCCTTGCCCGCGGCGATGCAGCATTTTCCCTCTCCTTGAGCGAGTCGCTGGTCGGCGAGCTTCAGCGTTTGCATTTCAAGTTTTGGCTGCCGCAGGCGCTGCTCTTGCAGGCCCGGAGTACGCAGGCCCTGGGCCGGCTTGACGAAGCTCAGGGGCTGCTAGAGGAGGCTCGTTTGGTGGCCCGGGAGATCGGCTCTCTTTGGAGCCTTCAGCCGATCATGGCGCTGCTCAGTGAGATAGAGATGGAAAAAGGAAATTCGCCCAGGGCAGACTGGCTGGCGGAGGAGGCAAGGACTCTCGCCGACAAAATCCGTCGCGACCTTGCCGACGGAACGATTCGGGTAGGCGAGTTTCCTGCGTCTTAGCGCTGCTCGACGACTTGTCAGCCTTGACTGTGTCCCGCGGGACGAAACCACCTGTCTTGACATACATACCCTAGGGGGGTAGGGTATATGACAACAGGAACAACGTTGGGAGTTGCGAATGGAAAATCCTCACCCTTCCGTCGAGTCTACGGCGCCAGATCCCGCCCGCCATTCGAGAAGCGGCGGTCACGATCAGCGCGGTGGGCATGAGCAGCACGGTGGCGGTCATGAGCAGCACGGTGGCGGTCATGAGCAGCACGGTGGTGGTCATGAGCAGCACGGCGATAACGCCGGCATGTTCCGCCGAAAGTTCTGGTTGAGCTTCGTCCTCACGATTCCGGTAGTTCTATACAGCCACATGCTCATGATGCTGACCGGATGGAGCCCTCCAGGTTTCCCCGGATCCCACTGGATTCCCCCAGTCCTCGGTACGGCGGTGTTTCTCTACGGAGGACCGGTCTTCTTAAGTGCAGGCTGGGCTGAAGCTCGGTCTAAAAAGCCGGGAATGATGCTGCTCATCTCGATGGGTTTGCTCGTGGCTTTCGGGGCCTCGACGGCCACGACGCTCGGTTTCCTCGACGTCGACTTGTGGCCCGAGCTTGCGACGCTCGTAACCATCATGCTGCTTGGTCACTGGATCGAGATGAGGGCTCTGGGACAGGCTCAAGGAGCGCTCGCTGCGCTTGCCGCACTTCTGCCCGACGAAGCGGAGCGCGTAACGGAGGACGGCGTCGAAACTGTTGGAGTTAGCGATCTGCGGCCCGCGGACATTGTCCTCGTGCGCTCAGGAGCCCGGGTGCCTGCCGACGGAGTGATTGTCGAGGGGCGAGCCGAGCTTGACGAGTCAATGGTGACGGGAGAATCCCGTCCGGTGCTTCGGAAGGTAGGGGACCGGGTGGTTGCCGGCACAGTCGCCACCGACTCATCGGTCAAGGTACGAGTCGAGGCCGTCGGTGAGGACACCGCTCTTGCAGGTATTCAGCGCCTGGTGGCCGAGGCGCAAGCCTCGCGGTCAAAGGCTCAACTTCTGGCTGATCGCGCCGCTGCCCTCCTCTTCTATCTTGCAACTGTCTCAGGAGCCGTCACTTTCCTCGTCTGGTCTGCGCTGGGACAGACTGAGGCAGCGTTCGTCAGGACGACAACTGTACTGGTGATCGCCTGCCCCCACGCCCTGGGACTCGCAATTCCACTGGTGGTCAGCCTGTCGACTTCAGTCTCGGCGAAAGCAGGAATCCTGATCAAGGACCGGCTGGCATTGGAGCGAATGAGGACGGTCCAGGTGGTCATTTTCGACAAGACGGGCACGCTGACCAGGGGAGCGCATGTCGTTACCGGCGTGACCGGACTTGGGATAACGGACGAGCAGGTCCTTGGACTTGCCGGTGCCGTCGAGGTCGAATCCGAGCACCCCGTTGGTCGGGCCATTGTGACGGCCGCCCGACAGAAGGCTGAGTTCTCACCGGCGGAGCGGTTCCGTTCCCTTACCGGGCGCGGAGTTATGGGGCTGGTTGATGGAGTGGAGGTGGCCGTGGGAGGTCCGTCTCTGCTTCGGGAGCTCAGTGTTGAAGAACCGGCTGAGCTCGCTTCTCAAGTCGAGGAGTGGAAGAACCGCGGAGCCGCTGTTCTGTACCTGATACGAGGCGGGCGCGTGGTCGGAGCTATTTCGGTCGAGGACGCAGTTCGACCGGAATCATCCCAGGCTGTCGACGCTCTCCACCGACTTGGTTTGAGGGTCGCCATGATCACAGGCGACGCCAGACAGGTTGCAGAATCGGTAGCTTCTATCCTGGCTATCGACGAGGTCTTTGCCGAAGTCCTGCCGGAGGACAAGGAGAAGGCAGTGGCCCAGCTCCAGAGTCGAGGGCTGCAAGTGGCGATGGTGGGGGACGGCGTAAACGACGCTCCAGCTTTGGCCCGAGCCGATGTCGGCATTGCGATAGGTGCCGGTACGGATGTGGCTATCGAATCTGCCGGTGTTGTTCTGGTGTCCTCGGACCCCCGTGCTGTGACGGGCCTCATCCGGCTCTCCCGGGCGGCTTACAGCAAGATGCTGCAGAACCTTGTTTGGGGAGCCGGCTACAACCTGTTTGCCATCCCGCTGGCCGCCGGGGTGTTGTCTTGGGCCGGATTCACGCTGTCACCGGCGGTTGGGGCCGTCCTGATGAGTGCTTCGACGGTCATCGTTGCCCTCAATGCACAACTGCTGAGACGCGTGGACCTTACCCGACCAGAGGCCGGTAATGAGGGGCAAACCTCGATCGGATCGGTCAAGGAGATGGTGCGCGCGCCGAACTGAGCCTGGCGCGATTGCTTGACTGCTATACCCTAGGGAGGTATGGTAGATGCGAGACAGAGATGGAGCTTGCTATGGCATCCACTGAACAAGAGGTTTTCGACTTCAAGGTTGAAGGGATGACGTGCGGTTCCTGTGCCGCCCGGGTTCAGCGAGCGCTTGAGAAGGTAGAGGGCGTAGAGCAGGCGGACGTGAACTTTGCCACCCATCAGGTAAGAGTAAAAACTGCGACACCCACCGTTGACGGTTCAGCGCTCAAGGCAGCGGTGGAGCGCTCGGGGTACCGGCTTGCCGCTACGGAGGAGCCGAAGGTCAACAGGCACCCGACAGCCAAGTCACCTCCAGGCATGTCCGAGGACAGGGGGACCTACTGGCGCCGAAGGGTCGCGGTGGTCTTCCCGGCGGCAATCTTCATGGTGGTGACCATGTTCATGGGTCACGAGGCGATGGGAAATCCGGCACTGCGCTGGACCATGTTCGCAGTTGCAACAGTCGTCCAGTTCTGGGTGGGATGGCCCTTCCTGCGGGAAGCAGCCCGTCGAGCCCGCCGGCTAACGGCGAACATGGACACTCTGATTGCGATCGGAACTTCGGCGGCCTACCTCTTCAGCGTCTACCAGCTTGTCGAGAACCGCATGGAGCTTTACTTCGAGACGGCCGTGCTGATCATCGCCTTTCTGTCTCTGGGCCGACACCTCGAGGCCCGTGCCAAGGCGCGGGCAGGTAAGGCAGTTCGTGCGCTGCTTGAGCTGGGCGCAAAAGAGGCCAGGCTGGTCACCGGCGAAGGCGAGTTTATGGTTCCGGTCGAAGAGGTGCGGGTTGGGCATCTAATCCGCGTCCGGCCTGGTGAGAAGGTTCCCGTCGACGGCGAGGTGGTGGACGGTGCAAGTGCAGTGGATGAGTCCATGTTCACCGGTGAGAGCGTTCCGGTGGAGAAGGGGCCCGGAGATAGGGTTTCAGGGGCGACGGTGAACGCCTCGGGCGTCTTGACTATTAGAGCTACCGCAGTGGGGTCCGATACCGCACTTGCCCACATCATCAAGCTTGTGGAGGATGCTCAAACCGGCAAGACCGAGGTTCAGCGCCTGGCCGACCGGGTTTCTGCGGTCTTCGTGCCGGTCGTCCTGGGGCTGGCTTTGCTGACGCTTGGTGCGTGGACCGTTGTTGCAAACGACCCTACCGAAGGTCTGTTGGCGGCCGTCGCCGTCTTGATAATTGCGTGCCCATGCGCACTCGGGCTGGCCACCCCTACCGCGATTCTGGTCGGTACCGGGCGGGGGGCCGACCTGGGGGTTCTCATTAAGAGCAGCGAGGTCCTGGAGCGCACCCGGACCATCAGCACCGTTCTTTTTGACAAGACCGGCACGCTTACGCGAGGCCAAATGTCGTTGACCGACGTCCACCCCGCAGGTGCGGCCGGAGAGGAGGTGCTGCGGCTTGCCGGAGCGGTCGAGGCCAACAGTGAGCACCCAATCGGCGCTGCCATCGCGGCAGCTCAAAGGGACAGGGCACCCTTACTGCCGGTGTCTCAATTTGAAGCTGTCGCCGGCTACGGCGTTAGATCGACGGTTGAGACGGAAGATGGGCCGATATTCGTGACGGTTGGACGACGGAAGTTCATGGCGGAATCCGGGCTTGTCCTGCCCGAGGAGATGGAACAAGCAGCGGAGCGCTTCGAGGCGGAAGGGAAAACCTCCGTGTTCGCCGGATGGAGCGGCGAGGTACGTGGGGTAGTGGCAGTTGCGGACACGATCAAGACCGGAGCCGAAGAGGCTGTTCAGTCTCTGAAGAGTATGGGACTGAGCGTCGCAATGATCACCGGCGACAACTGGACTACCGCTCAAGCTATAGCGAAAGAGCTTGGGATAGACACAGTGATTGCTGAAGTCTTGCCTCAGGACAAGATCAATGAGGTCGCCCGCCTACAATCCGGCGGCGAAATAGTCGCCATGGTCGGCGACGGCGTCAACGATGCTCCAGCCCTGGTGCAGGCCGACTTGGGTATTGCAATGGGTACCGGGACGGACGTCGCAATCCAGGCAAGCGACTTGGCGCTCATGAATGGAGATCCCCGCACAGTGCCTCTGGCAATCACGCTGTCCAGGCGCACCTATCGCACCATCGTGCAGAACCTGTTCTGGGCCTTCGGCTACAACGTCATCGCGATCCCGGTTGCTGCCCTCGGCTTGCTCAACCCGATCCTGGCCGGGGCTGCCATGGCCTTTTCAAGCGTTAGCGTGGTCGCCAATTCGCTCCGCCTGCTCCGCTTTGGCCGCAGAGACTAAGTCCAGATTGACGGCCTATCCAGGTCGATGGTGAAGGAGACGAGATGCCAACCTACGGTTACAGTGACAACAAAGAGGATGTGCTCGCCCGACTCAAAAAGATTGAGGGTCAGGTGCGGGGGCTTTCGAGGATGGTGGACAACGACGTCTACTGCATCGATATCCTCACGCAGATCACGGCGGCGAGCAACGGACTCAAGAAGGTTGCCATCGCACTGCTGGATGATCACATTCGCCATTGCGTCGCTGAACCTCCTGAAGGATCCAACAAGGACATGGTCCGAGAGGCAACGGCGGCAATAGAGCGGCTTGTCAAGTCATGAACCCCGGGCAGGCTTTCAACGACAACCGGATCGAAGGAGACAAAGCCAATGAAGGTTCTTAACTACAAATCTGCACAAATTATCGGTCTAATGATGACCGTGTTGGGAACGGCTTGTGGAGGAGGAGATCACGGCGGTCATGCAGCCGGAGACGCGGCCGGGGGAGATGAGGCAGACCGTGTCGTTGAAGTGGCAATGACCGACAATGCCTTCAACCCCAGCTCGATCACAGTGTCATCCGGGGAAACTGTGAGGTTCAGGTTCACCAACAAAGGAGCCGTGGCTCACGAAGCCTTTATTGGCGATGCCGAGGAGCAGGCTGAGCACGGCGAATCGATGGAGTCGGGCGAGCACATGGAAGGCCACGATATGGCCGGCGGGGATGCCCTTGTGCTCGATCCCGGAGAAAAGGGTGACCTGTCATACGCCTTTGAAGAGGCCGGGGAAATCCTCATCGGCTGTCACCAGCCGGGTCACTACGAGGCGGGAATGAAGTCGACGGTGGCCGTCTCCTAAAAGACCACCCTTCGCTTCGACGCTTCTTAAGTTCTTGTCAGGCAGTCGGTGCACAGACCTTCAAAGTCAATTCGATGGGCCCTAATCTGGAAGCCCCTGTCATCGGAAGCCTGGCGTGCGGCTTCGGCGATGGCCCTCTCCAGCTTGGGAGAAGCCTCGACGTCTTCCATGGTGCCGCACGAGGAGCAGACAAGGTGGTGATGGTGGCCGCCCAACTCCTCCGCCAGTTCAAATCTGCCGAGATCGTCGGCGCCCGAGATCCTGCGGGCTACTTCTGCCTCGCACAAAACCGTCAGGTTGCGATAGGTCGAGCTGATCGAGGCCCGGTCAACCGTCTGTAATATCTCAGGCGTCGTCAGCGGTCGGTTCGCTTTGGCCAGCGTCTCAACAAGTGCCCTTCGGCTCGAGGTGTAGCGTTGCTCCAGGGCCGCTAAACGCATGGCCACCTCTCCATGCAGACGGCGGCCGTCGTCGCCGGCTTCAACTTTTTTCATGGTCTCCCCGTGGGACGCAAAGTCGCCGCTTGGCGGTCCGTTCCGTCCAATCATAAACAAGCCGCCCCCCAGTTCCCCATATCCCCACCACGGACACTCGAGCCCGGTCGCCGGCTCCTTCCGGAAGAAGAGGCCCACCTCGTCGGCTATAGCCAAAAGGGTCGGGTGCTGATCGGTCTGCACCTCTTGAGGAGGCCTAAGGAGATTCATCGTCCGTTCATTTGGCCGTCGCCTGCTGTACACCTACCGATCCGGCATGGATGTTTTGATCGGTTCCAGTCGATGAGTTAAAAGGAGGGCGGATGCGAACGACGAAACGTCGTCGTCACCGTGGTTGGTGGTTTCTGTTGTTGGCTCTGTTGTCCGCGAGTGCCTGCTCCTCCGGCAACTCCGTTGAGTCGAGCGCAGATGAAGGGTCCGTCGTTAGGATGGCGGTCACCGACCTGCAGGGTCTCGAAGAGCTGCAGCGTGAGTTCGGCGCATTCGTGGAAGCCTTCGAGGAGTCCACCGGCCTCCAGGTGGAGTTCTATCCCGTGAACGACCGCGTGGCAGCCGCCGCAGCTCTTCAAAGCGACCAGGTGGATCTCGTCTTCACCGGACCCGCCGAGTACGTTGTTCTGCGAGAGCGGGTCGGCGTGGAACCGGTGGTTGCCATCAAGCGGGCCGACTACCACTCCTGCATTTACTCCCGAGCGGATTCCGGGATCACGTCGGTGGGCGACCTCAAGGGCAAGACCGTGGGAATGAGCGACATCGGGTCCACCAGTGGGCACCTCGGTCCGTCCCAGCTGCTCGTCGACGCAGGCCTCAACCCTCGATCGGACCTCAAGGTTCTGACGGTCGGTGACGCGGTCCACGAGGCGCTCAAGCGCGGTGACATAGACGCCGTCGGGATCGGATGCCACGACTACGAGGAGTTCATGGAGACCGACAACCCTTCCAACTACAAATGTTGAGGGAGGGGGAACAGCTTCCCCCGGACATTGTCGTGGCACGGGAGGGGTACTCGCCCGAGGTGATCGAGAGGATCCGAACCGCCTTCGAAGAGGACTTCGATGTCCTGCTCGACGCCCTTCTGGAGGGGAAGGACTACCAGAAGTACGAGGGCGCCACGCTTGTCATACCGAACGACGAGGACTACGACACGGTCCGTTCCATGTACCGGGCTATCGGGGTAGACGACTTCACCAAGTTCGTGGGCGACTAGCCGGTGTCGGCGCCTCTGCGAGTTCGAAATCTGACCAAGAGCTATCAAAGTGGGAAGGCGGTTTTGGCCGGGGTTGACCTCGACGTGCCGACAGGAGAAGTTGTCGCGCTGGTCGGCCCGAACGGAGCCGGCAAGTCTACGCTGCTGCGGTCGGTCGTTCGGCTGGTGGAGCCCACTACCGGCACGGTCCACATCGGGCATGCCGACGTAACGGCTGCTCGCAGGGCGGAGCTGAGGGAGATTCGCCGGCGGGTTGGCTTCGTCTTTCAGAAGTTCCATCTGGTACCGCGTCTCGACGCTCTCTCAAACGTTCTCCATGGAGCCCTTGGCCGGTCGGGTCCTCGGGGCTGGTGGGCGGCCTCCGCCTCCGACGCCGACCGCTTGGAAGCAATGGCCTGCTTGGAAAGAGTGGGCATGGGGCCGTTTTCCGGCCAGCGGGCGGATACGCTGTCCGGCGGGCAGCAGCAGCGGGTGGCCATCGCAAGGATGCTGATGCAGCGGCCCGATGTGGTACTGGCCGACGAACCGGTTGCCAGCCTGGATCCGGCGGCAGGGCTGGCGGTGATGCAGCTGCTGCGTGAGGTGGTGACCGAGCGAGGGCTCACGGTTGTCGTTGCCCTGCATCAGCTGGATTTCGCCCGGCGATTCTCGGATCGGATTGTCGGCTTGAGGGATGGAAGGGTGGCCCTCGACGACCAGACCTCCTGCTGTGCGCAGGATCGACTCGAGAACCTCTTCTCGGTTGTCGGCGCCTAGCTCACCGCCGGTGCCCGCGACCCGGTCACCCGCAGACCTGATGCCTCGACGGCTTCGCAGACCTGGAGCCTTCGTCTATGTAATCCTCGTCGCGGCGGCGGCCCTGCTGGTTCACGGGTGGAGCTCGGGAGCTAAGCTGGATGTCGCCGGGCTGCCCGAGGGAGCTTCCAGGCTTCGCGAGTTTCTGGTCCTGGCCGTGCCGCCGGATCTTACCCGGTTGGGTCCAATCCTCAATGCGCTCCTGGTCACCTTCGAGATGGCCCTTCTGGGCACGATCATCGGAGTCATCCTCAGTGTGCCGCTCGCCGTTGCCGCGGCCCGCAATACGTCACCGCATCCGGCGCTGTACACGGCCGCCCGGGGTGCTATCAGTGTGTTTCGCACAATTCCGGACCTTATCTGGGGCATCATCTTCGTGGTTGCCGTGGGCCTGGGCCCCGAAGCTGGGGTTCTGGCCATTGCAGCCGATGTCATGGGATTCTGCGGCCGCTTCTTCGCCGAGAGCATCGAAGAGATCGACGCCGGTGTCCTCGACGGTTTACGGGCGACCGGGGCCGGCCGCAGCGCAGTGGTGGCCGGAGCGGTCCTTCCATCCTCGCTTCCGTCGTTCGTCGCAACCTCGATGTTCGCTCTGGAGTCCTCGACGCGCTCCTCGGTGGTACTCGGGCTGGTCGGCGCGGGCGGTATCGGAATCGAGTTGACCGTTTCCATGCAGCTTCTTCGCTACGACGAAGCTCTAACAATCATCTTCGCGGTGTTCCTGGTCGTCATAGCCGTGGAGAGGTTGTCGTCGGTGATCCGCCGGAAGCTGATCTAGTGCCTTGTCAGCCGGAAAAATTGACCAAGATCTCGGGCGTAACCCTCGTAGCCGGCAACCGTAACCAGGAGGAGGTCGTAAATGTCCTCCTGGACGGACAGGGTAGGGTCGAGCGGTTGGAGCCGTCCCGGCTGGACGAGGGAAGATATCTGGTTCCTCCATTGGTGGACCTGCACTTGGATGTCCTGAGAGAGCGGCGACGCCCTCGCGCTACCGTTGAACTCGGAATCCGCGAAGTCCTGGTCGATCTGGACGCGGAGTGCGCCGGGTCGGGGATCGGCACGGTCTGCGTTGCCGCCCGTTTCGAGGACGAACCGGCGACCGGCATCCGTCTCGAGGACGCGGTGGAGGTGTGCCGGGCCGTGGACGAGCTGGCGCCGGTCATGTCGGCCGACTGGCGCATTCATGCCCGGGTCGAAGTCACCGATGACGGGGTGTTGGAGGCTCTGTCCCAGGCACTGGCGGCCACCGACCGCATTGCGCTGATCTCGGTAATGGAACACTCCTTCGAGAAAAGCCGCTTCGCCAGCGCGGCCGAGCACCGGAGGTTCTGTGCCCAGGACTGGGGGGTGGCTGAGGACGAGGTTGACGGCATGATGGCCCGAAAGTGCCGGATGGGGTCCTCCAAGGAGCTGCGGCGCGAGCAGGTGGCGGAACTGGCGGCCTCCAGGGGTATCCCATTGGCCAGCCACGACGATGCGTCGGTCGCTGAGGTCAATCGCTCCCTCGAGCTAGGGTCGACCATCTGCGAGTTTCCGCTGACCATGCAAGCCGCCCGTCACGCTACGGATTCGGGAATGGTAACGGTGCTGGGAGCACCGAACGCGGTTCGAGGCCGGTCCACCTCGCCGGGGAATCTCCTGGCCCTCGATGCGGTCCGAGCGGGCGTATGTGGCGCGCTCTGCAGCGACTACCTGCCTCATTCCATGCTGAGAGCGGCCCTTGCCCTTGCCGCCCAACGAGCCGCTCCCCTCAGCCGGATCGTCGACATGTTGTCCGCCACACCGGCGGCAGTTATTGGATCGCCGCTCACGCCCATCCGGGTAGGAGCCTTGCTGAATGCGGTGCTGGTGGAACCGATGGGCAGCCTGCCAATTGTGACCGGAGTATGGCGGGGCGGGCGGCAGATCATGGCCAGGGGTGAGGCGGCTCTTACCCGGCATGGCCCCCTCCCCGCGTCCTCGGGTCTGTAGGCGCCGGCCCTCAGATCGAGCGCAGATCTCCGGCCAGAGCTGCCAGCCATTGAGTGCTCGCGGGCGCGTCCCAGTCGCGGCCCGTACCCATCACCGGCCGGCCTTCTCGAATGACCAGCTCAACCGCCGGGTGTCCGTCCACGCTGCCGACAATGACCAGGTCCGCACGTGTCCCCGCTTCGATGCGACCCCGGTCGTTCAAGCCCACCAGGCGAGCCGGGCCTTCGGTGACCAGGCGAACCGCACGATCCAGCGAGCACACACCCTCCTGTGCCAGGCTGTACGGGGCAGCCAGCAGCGATGGCAGGTGGTAATCGGAGACCAGCCCGTCGAGCAGCCCGTCGGCCAGGGCCTCCCTGGCCGACAGACCCCTCATGTGAGAACCTCCCCGGCGTGCGTTCGGGGCCCCCATGACCACCCCGAGCCCGGCCTCCCGGGCCGCCGTGACGCCCTCGGAGTTGATGGGAAACTCAGATATCGCCACGCCCAGTTCCGCGGCCCGGGCCACCGCGGCGGCGGAATCATCGTCGTGCGACGCCAGGGTGGTACCGGTTGCAGAAGCCCGGTCGGCCACCCCGGCGCGGCGATCCTCGATCTCCGGCAGAAGGGCCTTTTGCCGGGCCAGGATGTCGGCGAGGTCTTCCTCCGGAGCCCCCATCTGACCTGCATAGTAGCGGCGCCAATCCGCTTCCGATGTGAACTGGCCCTGCCCTGGGCTGTGGTCCATGTAGGACATGAGGGCGACGGCCGGGCTGGAGGAGAGTGCCGTCCCTACCTCGAACTGACGTGCGGTCAGCTCCACTCGAAGATGGATGAAGGTGTCGGCCCGCAGCCGGTTCCTCCAGCGCTCCACCATTCTTACCAGGCGTACCGCATCCTCGGCGTCGTCCGTTCGGGCAGGGTTGTTGCCGACCCTGCCGCAGACGAAATGGGTGGTGACCCCGTGTGAGATCGCCTCGGCGTCCACCTGTAGGAGAGCTCCACCCAGCGGCTCGTGGCTCCCCGGCCGCGGCCGCATGCGCTCCTCCAGGCAGTCGGAGTGGAGCTCCACTATGCCCGGGAGCAGGTCGACGTTGCCCAGGTGGAACCGCTCTATCCCGACTGGGGCGCTTGTACTTACTTCCACTATCGTGGAACCCTCGATGGTGACCCAGCCGTCGCTCAGCTCCCCGTCGGCAGACAGGACTCTTGACGCATTAAGGGCAAACGGGTCTCGCAACTGTCCGTTCCGGCTCACCCGGCCACCTCCAAGCGATCCAAACCGCCCGCCGTTGTGCCCGTGGTGAGGGACAGGGCAGCGCACGCCGCGGCCTTGGCCTCGACGCAACGCTCGGCCACCTGGGACAGCCGGGAGGCAGAGCACCCTGCGAACCGGGAATCGGTTGCGGTAAGCAGCTGGGCCATGGCCAGCCGCACCGGCCGCTCGCCGCCGCGGTGGGAGGCTGGAAACAACGCCAGATAACGTTCAACCTGCCGGCTCTTTCCCGTGCAGTTTCCCTGGGTCAGATCGATAAAGGGGCCGTCTGCCTGAAGGAAGCAGTGGATGTTGGGCACGAAGGGCAGGCCTGCTTCGGCAAGTACGGGTTCTACCTCGGGCACCAGCGAAGCGTCCAGGGCGTAGACGCCCCAGACCAGCCCCACCACAAGGTCCAGCTCTTTCGAGAGGGCAATGAAGGCTGCGTGCTTTGAGGTGCAGTCGCCAAACCCGTCTTCGAACACCCGCAGGTGCCCGGTTCGGCGGCTGGGAGCGTAGGGCAGGTCCCGCAGCCAGGCAGCCGCGGCGTGCACACTCGTCGATCCTCGGTGGTGAAAAGCCCGGGAGGCCGGCCCGGCGGCGGCATCGATCGAACGATCGGGCAGTGTCTCGACCTCCTGAAACTCGACCAGCAATCCGTTCATCTCATCCCCCAGCCAGGATGGGATCGTGAACCCCGGCCGGCTGCAGGCCCATAAGCCTCACGGCTTCCTCGCGGGAGTGGGCTGCAACGATCCGGTAGATGCGCCGGGGATCGGTGGAGATGAGCGGCAGCCGTCCGGCGATGCCTATGGCGGAAGCTCCGGCTTCGCGCAACACCGCAGCGGGTCCGGCGAGGTCGTGCGAGTGAACCACGGCGCGGTCCCGCCCGACAAACGCCGCGGCCGATCCGTCGGCGACCCGGCACAGGTCTGCCGCCGTGCTGCCCGAGATGCGGATGCGGCTGTAACCGGGTAACACCCGGGCCAGGTTTCCGGGCTCCGGACTGGGGACTATGACCAAATCTGAGGGCCCCGGCTCCGCCCGGTGCCCGTCGACCCAGGCGCCCTCCCCCCGCAGCGCCCACCAGCGCCGGCCGCTGGTGTGATCGGTCACCATCCCCGCCAGCGGCTCGCCGTCCTTGACCAACCCGATGGCAGTGGACCAGGGCGGCAGGCCGGCACGCTGGTTGCGGCTGCCGTCAAGGGGATCGAGCGTTATCCAGGCCTCTCCCGGCTCCGGCAGGCGCCCCCCGATCACTCCCGACTCCTCGCTGATGATGGGAACTCCGAGGCCGGCCAGGCAGGCCACGGCGGCGTTCTCGGCAGACCAGTCCGGGCCGGTGGTGTGCTCTCCGTCGGCACCGATCCCGGCTGCCGGGTGATTGGATTCGGATAGGGCCAGTGCCACCGCACTCAGCGCCTGAGCAGCCATTTTGAGGAACTGGTGACCCACCGATTCCCCTGTGGTGCCGTACCCGGCACCCGGTACCGGCCGGTGAAACCGGGCGGCCGGAGCTTCCTCAACAAATCCCATGGCCCGGTAGAACGCGTGAGCGTCGCTGCGCCAGTGGGAACTTACCAGGGCCAGCGCCGAACATCCCAGCAGAGATGTCGCCTCGTCGGCGGCCTGCAGCAGTGCCCTGCCGACTCCTCTCCGCCGGGTCTCGGGGTCGATCATCAAAGCGCTCACCCAGGCCTCCCGCCCGCCGCGGAACAGCGAAAGGTGAGAGCGTAGTTCGATGTAGCCCACCACTTCGCCCGCCACCTGGGCCACCAATGCCCGGACCTCAGGGCTTTGGAGGGTGGCCAGGTACATGGCCTGAGCCCCGGGGTTTCGGGCGTCCGCTTCGTGGCCGCCCATCTGTTCGGTCAGGCGCAGCACATCGCCGGCATCCCGGGGTTCGGCGGGCCGGACGTTCACCTGAAGAACGGTCATCGGAGCTGGGTCCTCAACCATCCGGACAGCCGTTCGATGGAGTAAACGCTAACGAATATCAGCATCAGGATGGCTCCGGTAACCTCCCAACGCAGAACTCGGAGGGAGTTGAAGAGCAGAAATCCGATCCCGCCCCCTCCAACCAACCCAAGGATGGTCGAGGTGCGGATGTTGATGTCCAGCACGTACAGCACGTGTCCCGCGACGGCCGGCAGCGCCTGCGGGAGCAGCGAAGTGATCATCTCCTGGGGGCGCGTTGCCCCGGTGGCCATCACCGCCTCCCGGGGGCCCGGCCGGACCTCCTCCAGGGAGTCGGAGACCAGCTTGGCCAGAAATCCCACACTGTAGATCGACAGGGCGAAGGCCCCCGCCATGGGTCCCAGGCCGATGGCGGCCACAAAGATGACCGCCAGTATCAGCTCCGGGATTCCGCGCCACACCACCAGCCCGTAGCGAGCCGCGGCGTACACCCACTTGGCGGGGGCCACATTGCGTGCCGCCATCAGGGCGATGGGGATCGACAGTGCGGCTCCGATGATTGTGGCCACGAAGCCGATGGCAATGGTCTCGACCATGGCCGAGAAGATCTGGCCTGCCAGGGCGGCATCGATCTGCGAAGGGATCACCTTTGCGGCCACCCGCCCCAGGTCGGGGAGCGCCCACAGCACCTCCAAGGGTGAGAGCTGCAGTTCGCCGAATGCGTAAACGATCAAGCCCAGGAACATCGCAAGGTAGGCGGCGGCGGTCAGGCGCTCGCGGGTCCAGGGTGGGCGGAGAGATCCGGATGCCGGCCGGCCCTTCGCTGGGGTGGGCTGCGGACCTTGACCGAGCGCCTTCCTTCGAGGCCTCCTGCTACCCAGCCCCATCCAGCCGTGGGAGGGGAGGACTACCGCGGCATCGCCCAGAAGGGCTCTGCGGATACGCCCGGAGACCAGCTCGAAGAGGCCGATCATGATCACAATCACAATCACAATCCCCAGTGCTTGAGGGTAGAGAAGACCTCCAAAGGCGTCTCTCAGGGCGAAGCCGATCCCTCCTGCTCCGACAAATCCGAGCACCACCGAAGTTCTCAGGTTGATATCCAGCCGGTACAGACAAATGCCGACGAACGAGGGGAGTATCTGCGGCCATACCCCGGCGGTGAAGGCCTGCAGGCGGTTGGCCCCAACCGCCTCGGTGGCATGCCGGGGGCCTTCGTCGATGTTCTCGATGGCGTCGGCTATCAGCTTTCCGATCATGCCGATTGAGTGAAGCGCGATGGCGATCACGCCGGGCAGCACTCCGATGCCCAGAACCCGGACAAAGATGGCGGCAAAGACCAGGTCCGGTATCGCCCGGCAGGCGCTTATGAAGCCGCGGGCTGCGCCGGCGGTCCAGCGGTTGGGGGAGATGTTGCGGGCGGCCAGACCTCCGAGGGGAATGGATACCGCCGCAGCTAGGGCGGTCCCGACAAACGCCATGAGGAAGGTCTCGAGCGCCAGCTCCAGGACCCGCCCGCCGTCGATCAGCCGAGGGGGCAGCATGCGTTCCATGAGGTTGCGCACATCGGACACCCCCGCGAGGAGTGAGGTGGGGACCATCCCCAGGTCGCGCCACGACGCTGCGGTTGCCACGGCCAGGCAGGCACCTGTAACTGCCAGAAGGACGCGCCGCTTGGTCCAGGGGGGCGTCAGAGCAAGCATTCCCGATGCACCCAAGCGGTTATCCAGACGCACTTAACGTGCAGTGATAGCGGCGGCTGGGACCGGAGTGCGGGTGGGGTCGGCCTTGCGTTTGCGGGTCTCGGTGTCCGAGTAGAAGTCTCGCAGATCCGACTCACGCAGATCCGAGGCCGCCGCGTCCAGCACCAGCCGCCCGTCCCTGAGGCCCACCACCCTCTGGCACCACCCGAGGGCCATTTCCACCTGATGCAGGCTGCACAGAACGGTCAGATTGAGCTCGAGGCAGCACCTCAGGAGCACATCCATGACCTGCTTGGAGGTCTCCGGGTCCAAGGAGGCTACCGGCTCGTCCGCCAGCATCAGGTTGGGGCGCTGCATGAGAGCGCGGGCGATGGCTACCCGCTGCTGCTGGCCACCCGACAGGGTGTCAGCCCGCTGAAAGGCTCGGTCGGCCAGGCCCACCCGCTCCAGTTGAGCCAGAGCATCCCGGCGCTCGGCAATGGGGTAGCCGATGACTCCGGGCCGGGGACCCTTCAGGCGGCCCAGGGATCCGGAAAGCACGTTTTCCAGGCAGGTCGACCTGCCGACCAGATGGAACTGCTGGAACACGAACCCGATCCGGCGTCGCAATGAACGCAGGGCGGCCCCCTTGGCCGAGCCTACGTCGGTCCCCAGTACCTCCACTGCTCCCGCGGTGGGCCGGTGCAGCCCGTTCAAGTGACGCAGCAGCGTGGACTTGCCGGATCCGGACTCACCTACCAGGGCCACCAACTGGCCCACCGGCACCTCCAGGCTGAAGTCCTGGAGGGCGGCGTGGTCGCCGAAGTGTTTGGTCAGTCCCTGGACCCTGACCGCGTGAGCGACGCTCATGCTTCCTTGCACTTCTCGGATTTGGTGGACTCACATACGGTCCGGATCCCGTCGTAGAGTTTATCGTCCGCCTCGGCCCAGCCCCACGCACCTTCGTCGGTGAGCTTGCACTCGCCTTGACAGAAGCCGTTCGCCGACAGGTAGTCGCTGTTGGCTTTTTCGAGGATCAGGTTCTTTATCTCGTCTCTAAGATCCTCAGGGAGGTCCTGATTGACTGCCAGAGGTGATCCGGGGATTACCTCTGACTTCCAGAGCACCTCCAGCTCACCTTCCTTGAGTGCCCCATCCTGGATGAGCTCGACATCGACCATGGTGTCGAAGGCAAACCCGGCATCACAGTCGCCGTTCTTGACCGAGAGAGCTGAGGAGTCGTGGCCGCCGGCAAAAACAGGGGTCAATCCTTTCGCCAGATCCGCCTCGGTGCCGCTCTCGATGACTCCCGCCTCGATGAGACCTGCGGAGGGGTATAGAAACCCGGAGGTGGAGCCGGGGTCCACAAAGCAAACCTTTTTGCCGGCGTAGTCCTTAAGGCTGGTAATCCCCGAACCCGGCTTGGTGATGGCGTAGCTCTGGTAGCCGGGCTTGACCCCCTTCTCTTTGACGATTGCGCCCGCCGGCTCGATCTTGGCACCGTTGTTGCGCGCGATCACGTAGGAGAACGGCCCGAACTGGGCCAGGTCGACCTTTCCGCTGATCATGCCCTCGATTACTCCGGCGTAGTCGGCGGCCTGGATCATCTCAATCTCAATGCCCAGCTCTTTCTCCAGCATCTTGATTACCGGTTCATAAGCCTCCTGTAGCGAGGTGGACTGCTCGGCAGGCACTGCCGCGAAAACCAGCTTTTCCGGCCGGCCCGTGCCGGCCTCTTTTGCCTCGCCGTCGGCTGAAGTGGCCTGGGTGTCGCCTCCGCAGGCGGCTCCGGCCAGAGCAATGACCATCAGGACAAGCAGCCGGCGTGACGCGCTTAACGGACGTCTTATGGACATTGAATCCTCCTTATGGGCTTTGTTCCTCGGACGATAGCGAAGCAATGTGGTCTCCCCGTGACCGGACCGCGTACGGAATGTGAACTGCTTAAGAAGGTTGTATGAACAACCCGGGCCCGGAGTAAGGACCGGTTGCGCCTGCCTCCACGCCGTGGTTTGGTTGCCCGGATGGAACATTCAAGGGTCACCCAGCTGAAGGGATGGTCGGGCGCTTCGGGCGGCGGCCCGGATCAGTGGACCGTCCAACCGGCTGGGCCCATTGATGCCCCGCACCTTGCGCGCCTGCGGTGGGAGTTCCGGTGTGAAGTCGCCGGGAACGAGGGTGTGGTCGAAGAGGCAGCCAGGTTCCTGATCCGGTGCAGTGACTGGATGACCGCCAGGCTGGCCGAGCCCGGTTCCTGGCGGGCCTGGTGCGGGTGGGCAGGTGGAAATCCGGTGGGGACGGCCTGGGCCCAGATGATTGAGAAGATTCCTAATCCGGTTGACGAGATGGAGCTGCTTGGCTACGTGAGCAGCGTGTATGTGAAGCCGGGACACCGCGGCCGGGGATTAGGCCGGGCCCTTACCGCTGCCGCCGTGGACTGGTGCCGGCGTTCCGGCGCGGCGGAGTAATACTTTGGCCGACCCCCGCCTCCCGGTCGATGTACTCGCAGTCCGAGTTCCAGGCCGCCGGTGACATCTTCCGGCGGGTATTTCTTTCCAACCCCCAGCCCCTGGTCGAACAGCAGCATAGTCCCCCGTCCGGTCAAGTTGTCAAGACAACTTCACTGTCGTAAGGTGAGGCCATGACAGTTACCTACCAGGCCCTGGCCGACGAGCTGGCAACGTCCCTGATTCGGCAGGATCCCGGTTCACGGGTCGTATCGGAGAATGAGCTGAGCCGCCTTCACGCGGTCAGCCGGCTCACCGCGAGAGCGGCCCTCCAGGAGTTGGAACGACGCCACCTGGTGCGTCGGGTCCGCGGCTCCGGAACCTTTGTTGCGCGGCGGGTGGAGTACCGAATCGCCGCCGACATGCCTCCCAGCTTCCAGGCCACGGTCCGCCGCTCCGGCGGGATGCCCAGTATGCGGCTGGTCGATAGCCGTGCGGTGGCGCCACCGCCGGCCATCCGCACCGGGTTGAAGCTCAGCCCCGCCGCCAAGACATTGCGCCTGACCCGGCTAGGATCCGTCGACGGTCTGCTGGCCAGTCACACCACCACCTGGTTGCCGCTCGGCCTCGCACCCACCCTGGCCGATCGCCTGGGAGGAGCAGCCTCTTTGATGCAGGAGCTCACCGATCTGGGGTTCGATCCGCGGCGCCGCTGGTACCGGGCGGAGATGGATGTTGTTCCCGTCCATATCGCGGAGGAGCTGGAGATAGAGGGACGTCCACTGGTCTGGCACACGACCGGGCTGAACGGCGACGGTCCAAACGGCAGGCTGCTGGAGATGACCGAAGCGTGGATGCGGCCGGACGTGTTTCAGGTCCGGCTCGAGCTCGGCTCGGCACCATGACGCAAACTCTCTCCGCGGAACGACGGGCCGAGCTGCTTTCGGTGGCCGATCGCGATCCGCTCATCGCTTTGGCCGAACGGTGCATCTCATCCTCTTCCCCCGAGGTCACTCTGCCTCCCGAGGTGGGCACGATTGCGATGGTTGTCAGGGAACCCATAGTCCACGATCAGCTGATCCTCGCCGACATCCTCGTGACCCGTGCCGAGGTGTCGTGGGAAGGGACCAGCGGATGGGCTATGCGGCTGGGGAACGATCGCGTCGCCACTCTGGCCGCGGCAGTTTGCGACGCCGAGGCACAGGCCGGCCGGCCCCTCTGCCGTGAAGTCGAAGACCTGTGCCGGGCAGCCGCTTCCGGCGAGGCATCGTCCATGGAAGCGCAGTGGGCCGAGCTGGCACCAACCGTCGTCAGTTTCGAGGAGATGTGAGGGCAATGTCCACTATCAAGATATCGACCCGGCTTGGACCTTCCGCCACCCACAGTATCTTCCGGACAATTCTGAAGGCACTGGCGAACCCGGGCCGCGTTTTGGAGCTGGATACTCCGCCGGAGTTTCCTCCTGCCGCTCTTCTGCCACTTGTGCTGTCCGACTTCACCTGCACTGTGGCGCTCGTTGGAGAAGGCGCGGCCGAGGCCGAGGTCTGGCTGGCTGCTGCAACCGGGGCCATCATGGCTCCGCCCGCCATGGCCGATCAGGTGGTGGTTCTGGACCCGACCGCAGCTTCGCCCCTTCTGATCGAGGATCTGAGAAGGGGCACGTCCCTGGCGCCCGAAGAGGGAGCGCGCCTGGCTCTGGCGGTCTCGGAGTTGGAGTCGGGGCCGCTTCGACTGAGATTGAGCGGGCCGGGCGTCCGCAACCATATGGACCTGGCTTTGGCCGGGCCGTCGGCGGCTGCCTTCAGTGCGCTGAGACGAGTCAATGCGGCGTTTCCAATGGGCATCGACACCTGGCTGTTTGCGCCGGACGGACGCATCGCCGCACTCTCGCGAAGCACCCAAATAATCGTGGAAGACATCTAGATGGGATACGTCGCCGCCAAGGGAGGCCTGGAGGCCATCCTGGCCGCCGAAGATCTGGTTCGCCGGTCGAGGCTGTCGGGGTCGAGCCCCCTTCTTGGTATCGACCAGCTTCAGGAGAGGGCCCGTCTGGCGGTGGACCGGGTCATGGGGGAAGCGGGTCTGTGGGCACCTGAGCTGGCGGCCCGGGCATTCAGGCAGGCCGAGGGCGACGTCGTAGAGGCCGCCCACCTCCTTCGGGCGTTTCGCACGAACCTACCGAGGTTCGCGATGACATCCGTAGTCGCCGCCGACGAGATGGTTCCTCTCAGGCGGATAGTGCCCGCCTACCGGACTCCGCCGGGCCCCCAGCTGCTGGGCCGGACGTCCGACTACACCGGCCGCCTGCTGGACCTGTCACCCGAGGCTCCGAGCAGCGAGCTCGAAGATGAAGGCCGCTCCTCCAACGCTACTGGAGCGGCCGCGACCAACGGCACGGGATCGACAGCCTCCGGGAATCCTGGTGGCGGCGAAGGAGGACTGACAACGCACCGCCGCCTCTACGAGCTGTTGCGGGATCTGGACCTGGTCGTCGACCGTAGGCGTGACATCGCAGCAGGCGACGATCCTGAGCCCTACGACATCACCCGTCTCCCGGTACGTCCAGGCGTTCCTCGTTCGGCCCGCCTGGCGGTAATGGCCCGGGCGGAGACCGGCGCCCTGGTGAACCTGTGGTACCGCAACATCCTGGGAACCGACATGCACCTGCACGAGGTAACGCTTGGAGAGGTTCGCCACGGTCTTCTGCCGCTCCCGGTGATCCATCCGCACACCGGCCGGCCTGTGGTTGTGGGCCGTATTCGAGCCACCGAGGCAGAGGCTATCGAGGACCTGAGTGGGGAGGGACGCGACCGCAGCCGGTTCGACGTCGGTTACGGAGTCTGCGTGGGGCACAACGAGCGCAAGGCGATCGCCATGGCGAACCTCGACATTGCGGTGGAGCTTGACGCCGGTAAGGGTTCGTTGGAGCAGACCGTTCTCATGACCACCGACGCTCTGGATTCCTCCGGCTTTCTGGAACACCTCAAGCTGCCGCACTACGTGACGTTTCGATCGATGGTCGAACGCAAGCTGGCCGTTCGGGAGGCTGCTGCCCAAAAGGTCGGCGACGACCATGAAGCCGCTCCGATGGATCGGGCGCCCGACGCGGTTCTGGCGGGCGAGCCGGCATGAGCCTGAACGCACTCCTGGAAGACACGGGATCGGCGGACAACGGCTATGGATCCGGCATCATGGACGAGCACACCAAGCGGGACATCCGCCGGGCTCTTCTGAGCGCGGTCGCCGTCCCCGGGTATCAGGTGCCCTTCGGGTCGCGGGAGATGCCGGTGGCAAGGGGTTGGGGATCGGGAGGACTGCAGATAACCCTCGCTATCGTCGGGGACGCCGATGTGGTGAAGGTTATCGACCAGGGCGACGATGCAGGGGTCAATGCAACCAACCTGCGCCGGCTGATTGTTGGGTCCACCGGCGCCGCCGAGACCACGGTCACCGCTGAGGCGTCGATCATCCAGACCCGCCACCGGATTCCGGAGGAGCCCCTGAAGTCCGATCAGATTCTGGTCCTTCAGGTGCCGGTGCCTGAGCCCCTTCGGGGCGTCGAGCGCGATATGCGGGAGCTTCGCCGCATGCACGCCGAGGACGACTACGCCCGCCTGTGGGTGAGCCTGTACGAGGACAAGGTGCGCAACGGCGTGATAACCCGGACCACCGGGTATCCGTGCATGATCGGCGGTCGCTACGTCATGGCGACCACGCCGATTCCACGCTGGGACTGCCCGAAGCTGCACCAGGCCCATCACCTGTCCCTGTTCGGCGCCGGCCGGGAGAAGCGCATCTATGCCGTGCCGCCCTACACCGATGTCGAGCCGGTCACCTTCGACGACGTGCCGTTCGAGGTGGAGCGTTCACCCGGGCGATGTGACAGATGCGGTGCCGTCGGTTGGACAGAGTCCTTCCTGATCGAGGTTCCCAACTCCCGCACCTGGGTTTGTTCGGACACCGATTACTGCGCCCGGAGGCGCTTGAAGGACCGCCGGGTGAAGGCGTGAGGGAAACGGAAACCTGGGCACTTTCGGTCCAGGGTCTGACCAAGAGCTATGGCGGCCGTTTGGCGGTGGACGATGTTTCGTTCAATGTGGCGCCCGGAGAGGCGTTGGGGATAGTAGGAGAGTCCGGTTCCGGCAAGACCTCGGTGCTTCGGTGCTTGGCGGGAGATCTCGACGAGGATTCCGGCCGGGCCTATATGAGCGGCCTCGACGGAGGGCAGACCAATATCTTCTCACTCACCCCCGCCGAGCGGCGGGCTCTCAGGGTGAGCCGGCTCGCAATGGTCTATCAGGATCCCGCGCTTGGTTTGGATCTAGGAATCAGCGCAGGGGGCAACGTGGCAGAGCGGCTGACCGCGGCGGGCTGGAGGTCGTTCGGGGCGATCCGGCAGCGGGCTGCCCATCTGCTGGAGCGCACGGAGGTTCCCCGGGAGCGTATGGATGACCTGGTCTCCACCTTTTCCGGGGGCATGCGGCAAAGGGTCCAGCTGGCCAAGGCGCTGGCTACCAACCCTCCCGTGCTGCTGCTGGACGAGCCCACCACCGGGCTGGATGCCTCGGTGGCGGCCGGCGTCCTGGATCTCATCCGCGACCTTCTGGCAGAGTTCAGACTGGCTGCCGTTGTCGTGTCGCACGACTTTTCGGTCATCGAGCTCCTGACCCGGCGGGTCATGGTGATGCACAACGGCCGCGTGGTGGAAACCGGTCTGACCGACCAGCTTCTCGCCGATCCCCAGGACGCCTACAGCCAGCGGCTGGTCGCCGCGGCAAGGAGCTAGCCATGCCCGTTGGGCTGCTCCAGATTCGGGGACTGAGCAAAGTGTTCGTCCTGCACAACATCGCAGAGCGCCGGGTGGTCGCGCTGGATGGAGTGGACATCGATGTTCCGGAGGGTGAGCACGTTGCTCTGGCCGGCGACAGTGGGGCCGGAAAGTCCACCCTGCTCCGTTGCGTTTACCGTACGTGCGTGCCGACGTCGGGTTCCATCCGGTTCGGCGGTATTGAGTTGACAAGCCTCTCCGACTCGCAGATGGCCGACCTGCGGGAGGTGCACATCGGGTACGTTTCGCAGTTCTTGAGAGCGGAGCCCCGCCGCGGCGTGGTCGATGTAGTCGCCCGCTCCGGCATGCGGGGAGGCCTCGACCCCGAGGCCGCATCCGAAGCGGCAGGTGATGCGCTGCGCCGGGTCGGCATCACCGAGCCGCTGTGGGACACCTACCCGTCGTTGCTGTCGGGCGGGGAGAAACAAAGGGTCGGCCTGGCGGCCGCCATCGTGCGTGCTCCCAAGTTGCTGCTTCTCGACGAGCCGGTGGCCTCACTGGACCCAGCCAATCGGGAGTCGGTCCTTGACCTCATCGCCTCGCTGCGCGAGCGGGGGGTGACCGTGCTCTCGGTCTTCCACGACACCGGAGCCATCGCCCGCCTGGCGGACCGGGTCGTGCTGCTGAGGAGCGGTCGCATCGTGGAGCAGGGCCCCGCGGAACATATTCTGCCGCTCCTGGCTGCGGTGCCGGCTTGAGCAATCCCGCCGGAGTCTCCGGGGAGGTCTCGATTGAGGATGTCCTTCGGGAGATCGTGGCCGCGTTGAAGGCTGTAGAGCATCTCCCCTATAACACCGAAGCGGTGGATCAGCTACAGCACGCCCTGCAGAGCGCCGCCCTGGCTCGCGCGGCCGGCGCCGACTCCGCCACGGTGGTGGCCGCGCTTCTCCACGACATCGGCCGCTCCCCCTTGGTTTCAGGCGATGATGCGCACCACGACGAGGTGGCCGAGGCGTGGATGGCGAACCGGGTGGGGGCTCGAGCCGCCTGGCTGGCCGGGCAGCACGTGGCTGCCAAGCGGTATTTGAGGGCGGCCGATCCCGCTTATCCGGTGTCGCCGACCTCCGAGCGGACGCTGGCCGAGCAGGGAGGACCGATGACCGAGGCCGAGGTGGCTGAGTTCCTCAGGCACCCCTGGTGGCGGGAGGCCGCCGAGCTGAGAAGGTGGGACGACGCCGCAAAGGATCCAACCCGGCAAGTTCCCGGGTTGGAGGAGTACGAGGAAGACCTGAGGGTGATGATCCGCTCGACTCTGGTCGTGCCAGAGAACCCCCTGCACCTGACTTTCAGCGAGCTGATGGCCGGTCTGGACGAGGTACGAAAGTCGCCGCTCGACCGAGGAACTGTGGAGCTGGTCGTGCGCCGGCCCCAGGACGGCGAAAGGGAGGTCCTGCCGGAGGCCATGCTAACCGTGGACGAGGGAATCGTGGGAGACAACTGGAAGACACGTGGAAGCTCCCAAACCGCCGATGGAGGATCGCACCCTCTAAAGCAGCTGACGGTTATGGGCTCTCGCGCCATCGCTCTGATTGCAGCGGAAAAGGATCGCTGGCAGCTCTCCGGCGACCAGCTTTTCGTCGATTTTGACCTCAGTGTTGACAATCTGCCATCCGGTAGCAGACTCAAGCTGAATGATGCGGTCATTGAGATAACGCCGTCTCCCCACACCGGGTGCATGAAGTTCATCAACCGGTTCGGTGCCGAGGCGTTCCGGTTCGTTAACACCGCCGAGGGGAAAAGACTGCGGCTTCGAGGGGCGAACGCGGTAATCGTCGTCCCCGGCACGGTTCGAGCAGGCGACCCTGTCGAAAAACTAGGTGTTTAGGGGAGGTCTTTAGAGCCGCCCGGCCGAATGCCGGTACCCGTCCAAGGCTCAGGCACTCCCGACGAGGGGAGCCAGCCTTTGAATCCTTTTGTCCAGGAGGTCGGCAGCCGCCTCGAATGCGTTGGGTTCGGCTGCCGCCACCGGGTCCGGGATAGACCAGTGAAGATGCGCCCGGTCCCCTCCGCCTCGCAGTTCTTCGTGGGCACGGTCACAGACGGTGATAAGTAGGTCCGTGGAAAGCCGATCGGGGATCGGAGCCGGTCGGACGTCGACGAGGCTCAGCCCCCGCCGCTCGGCCGCCGTCACCGCCCCGGCGTAAACCCGCTCCCTAGGCTGGGTGCCGCCGCTGCAGGCTGGTACCTCCACGCCGGTGTCGTTCCAAAGGGCAGCAGCGATCTGAGAGCGGGCCGCATTCTCCGTGCAGACGAAAATCACCCGCCCTGCCCGCAGAACGCCTCCCATGCCAAGATCTTCGAGCGTTGCCGGGACCAGTCGCACGTAGCGGCGACGACGATCCCCCTGCGACTCCGAACGCTCGATCAACTTAAGCCTGGCGAGGACGTGCAGGTGATGAGCGAGCAGGTTCGAATCCATTCCCAGCGTGGCTCGCAATTCGGAGGGGGAGCGGTCGGACAGCACCAGCTCATCAATTATGGCGAGTCGATGAGGTTCCGCGAGTGCCGCATGGATCCCCGCACGTCTGAGAGTCCTGTCACCGAGAATTGACTCAATCATCATTGAGATAGATTATACGAGGACCAACGGACAGGAGGAGGTTCTGTGACGGATCTTGACGAGCTTTCGGTTGAACAGACGCTGGCGCTTAGAACAGCGGCGGTAACACTTCAGCGTGACTTTGAAGGAGTCTTCGGCAAGGAGACCATCGAGCTCTTCCTTCAAACCAGCTTCGATCAGTTCGCCGGCAAGGCCACAGTTAGAAACTTCATTCCGCTGCTGGCGGAGCGCTTCGCCCGGCAACGCTTAAAGGCACTGGCAAAGGTCGAAGGCCGCTCGGATGACGGCTTGCCGATAGTGCTTTTTCTTTGCACCCATAACGCCGGCCGCTCGCAGATGGCGCTCGGGTGGTTCAATGCGCTGGCCGGCGAACACGCCACAGCATGGTCTGGAGGCTCCGAGCCTGGAGATGACCTCAACCCCGCCGCAGTCGACGCGATGCGGGAGGCCGGCATCGACATCGCAAAGGAGTTCCCCAAGCCGTGGACCGAGGAGATTCTCAAAGCCGCCGACGTGGTTGTGACCATGGGTTGTGGGGATGCCTGTCCCGTGTTCCCCGGAAAACGCTACGAGGATTGGGCGCTCGAGGATCCGGCAGGCAAGTCGTTGGAAGAGGTCCGGCCGATTCGTGACGAGATCCGCAGGCGCGTACGCAAGCTTCTTGAGGAACTGGAGATTCCGGTCAGCCAGACCGGGGACCAGGACAGAGTCGACCCGTCGTCATCAGGAATTGGTTGACACATTAACCTTTTGAGGGTGGCCCCAGGGCCGCCGTGAGTGCTTTAAGCCGGCCCGGCACTGCCCAGTACCAGACCCACGAACCTCGACGCTGCCGGTCCACCAACCCGGCTTCGTACAGCACCTTCAGGTGGTGGCTGACCGTGGGTTGGGAGCGTCCGAGTGGCTCAACCAACGAGCAGGCACAAACCTGACCCGGCTGAGAGGCGATGAGAGCAAAAAGCCGTAATCGTGCGGGATCTGCCAGGGCCGCAAAGCCCTGGGCGAGCTGGACCGCCTCCGATTCCTGGAGTGCGGAGGTAAGCTCGGCCGCGCGGCACGCGTCGACCACCTCGCCCGGCTGCCCATTTGTTGGGATGTTCATATAACCATATTGACGCCCGTCGATCTTAAGGGCAAGATGCTATATCGACATTCGTCAATGTGGGAGGTCCTGCATTCCTGCTCAAGCGATAGGTCCGTCGATAGGCAAGCGCATGCTCGCCGAGTTTTTGGGCGCGGCAATGCTGCTGATTGCGATCATCGGTTCAGGAATTATGGCGTCGCGGCTTTCGCCCGATGACGTCGGCCTGCAGCTCTTGGAGAACGCCGCCGCGACCGCGGCTGCCTTGGTGGCAATCATCCTCGCGGTTGGACCCGTCTCAGGCGCACATCTGAACCCGGTCGTCACCCTGGCAGACATGGTCTTCGGCGGGCTGAGCCGGCGGGACGCCGGCGCTTACGTTGTTGCTCAGCTGCTGGGAGGGGCCTTCGGAGCGGTGGTTGCCAACCTCATGTTTGACCTGCCTGCCATCGAGCTTTCCGTCAGGTCCCGTAGCTCCGGTGCTCTCTGGCTGGCCGAGAGCGTTGCCACCTTCGGCCTGCTGCTGGTGGTCTTCGGGGTGGTGCGTTCGGGCAGGTCTTCGGTGGCGCCGTTCGCGGTTGGCTCATACATCGGGGCGGCGTACTTCTTCACCGCCTCCACCAGCTTTGCCAACCCTGCGGTCACGCTTTCCCGTACCCTCTCCGACACCTTTGCGGGAATCTCACCGTCGTCGGTCCCGGGCTTCGTGGTTGCGCAGCTAATAGGGGCCGGTCTGGCGGTACTGGTCGTCCTAATCCTCTACCCCAGCATCGGCGAAGTTGCATCGGCGGTTGTAGTTCCCAGCGCAGCGACCAGTGAGAAGGAGTGATGGTGAGATGGAAGACTCACAGCGGGTGACAGAAGCAGTACGCAGCCGGTACGCGGAGCTCGCCGTGGTGGCTGATAGCGGGGGAGTGAGCTGCTGCGGTGAGGACAAGGAGGCATGTTTCGGCCCTGTCGCTTACGCCGAGGAGGAGCTGGCCGGCCTTCCGGCCGCTGCAACCAGAGCCTCGCTGGGCTGCGGGAACCCGATTGCGGTAGCGGACCTGCATGAGGGCGAGACCGTGCTGGACCTGGGTTCGGGGGGCGGTATCGACGTTTTGCTGTCCGCCACGCGGGTTGGTATCGGGGGCAAGGCTTATGGGTTGGACATGACCGACGAGATGCTGCAGCTTGCGCGCAAGAATGCGGAAGATGCCGGCGTGGAAAACGTCGAGTTTTTGAAAGGCCAAATAGAGGCGATTCCGCTTCCCGACGAGTCGGTTGACGTGATCCTGTCCAACTGCGTGATCAACCTCTCGTCTGACAAGGCCCGGGTTTTATCGGAAGCAGCCAGGGTTCTGCGTCCGGGGGGACGATTTGCGGTCACCGACGTGATCGCCGACGACGACATGGATGAGCCGACCCGCAAGGATATGCAGCAGTGGACGGGCTGTGTCGCCGGCGCGCTGACCAGGGCCGAGTTCGTTGGCCTGCTGGAGAAGGCAGGGCTGGAAAAGCCGGAGATCGTGGAGACCCATAGAGTGCACCATAGCGCGGGCTCCGCAATCATTCGTGCCCGCAAGCCGGCGAAGGCTTAACCACATGTAGGACCTTCGCCGACCACGGTGGCATGAGGTTCTTAATGACATGACGGAGCCCGATAGCCGGCTGGCTCGGCGGCTCGGCATTTTCGACGCAGTCGTCATCGGACTCGGATCGATGATCGGCGCTGGGGTTTTTGCCGCTGTGGGGCCTGCCGCCGAGGTGGCAGGTAGCGGGTTGCTGATTGGTCTGCTGATTGCGGCAGTCATTGCCTACTGTAATGCTGCCTCGTCGGCGCAACTGGCGGCCGTGTTTCCGCAATCGGGAGGCACCTATGTATACGGCCGGGAGCAGCTCGGTGAATTCTGGGGGTTCCTGGCCGGCTGGGGATTCGTGTTTGGTAAGACAGCCAGCTGTGCCGCGATGGCTCTAACCTTCGGCACCTATGCCGACCCGGCTCTGGCGCGCCCGCTGGCAGTTACTTCCGTCATTGGCGTGACGTTGGTTAACTACTTAGGGATCCGCCAGACTGCTTGGCTGACCCGGGCCATCGTTGCAGTTGTGCTAGCCGCGTTGGCGATGGTCGTCACAGCAGCGCTGGCCGGGGGCACCGCATCGCCGGACCGGTTTGGTCACATCTTTGCTGGCGGACCGTCCGGCATCATGCAATCCGCTGGGCTGATGTTCTTTGCATTTGCCGGCTACGCCCGCATAGCTACCCTGGGGGAGGAGGTCCGTGAGCCTGCTCGAAACATTCCCCGGGCTATTTCGCTGGCCCTCGGCATAACGTTCGGCGTGTATGCAGTGGTGGCTGGAACGGCCTTGGCCGCAGTCGGCCCGCAGACGCTCGCAGAAGCGGCAGCGCCGCTGGACGCAGTGGTACGGCCCGGCAGACTAGAAGGGCTGACTCCGGCGGTTCGGATCGGTGGTGCGCTGGCCTCGCTGGGGGTTCTGCTCTCGCTGTTGGCCGGCATAAGCCGCACCGCGTTCGCTATGGCGCATGACGGCCAGCTGCCGAGGTGGCTTGGTGCCGTCCATCCCCACCATCGGGTTCCTCACCGGGCAGCACTGTCGGCAGGCTTGCTCATTACGGCCGTGGTCTTGTTAGCAGACTTGCGGGGAGCAATCGGATTCAGCTCCTTCGCCGTCCTGGTCTACTATGCGATCGCAAACGCATCTGCTTGGATGCTTCCGGCCGATAAGAGGCGATGGCCTCACTGGATGAGCCTGTTCGGCGTCGCTGGGTGTTTGATTCTGGCCCTTACTCTGCCCTGGACGAGCGTCGTTATGGGTGGCGCGATGCTCGCCACCGGTGGGCTGCTGTGGAGGGTCAAACGCCGAGCAACCTCTTTTTCGCAATGACTCGAAAGGAGTCAGCTTCCCTGGGTTCAAAGGGCCCCTCGCCGAGCCGGCCTATCGTTAGACGCAAAGTTCGGGAGAAAAATCTCGGTGCCCTCGTCCGGGCTGGCAGCGGTACGTGCGCACGTCATTGGTTACCAACCAGCCACCGTCCACTCTCTTGTCGAGCACCAGCTCGTGGCGGGTATCCCTGACCGAGTCGTCTCGTTGTCCGAGGATGGTGACGGTCGCAGTTGCTTTCTGGTCGGACGTCTTGCAGATGATGACCTCCACGCGGTCGGCGTCCCCCTCAACCCCGGGACGTGCGACGGTTATGTCACCTGCAACGGCGGCCGCAGCATCTTGAAGCTCCCGTTCGGGTTCCAGGCAGGAGCGAGCTGCCACGGCAGGCGGGGTACCCGCCGACGGCTCTGGCTGACGACTTTCCGAATCACCAGCGCAAGCCATAAGAACGGATAGCGCTGCACATAGGACGACGTACCTCATCCGGCCATGGTTCACTATTTCTTCCGCTCTGAAAACTTCGCCAAGAGCTGATCCCGGGTTTTCTATGCCCCACCCTCAACGGAGTGAGCCGACAACCTCAAGCAGGTCGGCCCTGTCCAGGTCTCCCGAGACGGTCACCACCAGATCGTCGGCGATTACCCAGACATGGGGCACGGCAAGCGGCTCTATGAGCAGCTCACCCTGATGCCCTGCCAGCGCGCCGGACGAAATCGTTATCCGCTCCGGACGGTCGATGAAACCCTCGCCGCTGGCCAACGGGTCGTCCCATATGGAAGGGTCATCTCCCACCGGCCGCGAGGTCACGATGAACTGATCCAGCCCCCTGCGGTACGACTGGGAAACCACCATGCCCACCGGAGGGTTCCCCGCTTCGGGTCCAGTAGGACTGCCCTGCCTGGAGACCGCCACCTCCGCCAACTCGAAACCGGCGGGAAGCTCAGTGGGAACCAGTGGCTGGTAGCCCACAATTCCTCCGACCTCCTCCAGTGGGACTCGCCGGAACCCAAAGTCCTGCTCAAAAACCTCCATACCCGGGGGGAACGTCAGCGTGAAGGCGTCGGCCGGGACCCCGGTGTTCAGCTTTAGGTCCTCCACGCGGGTCTCGCGCACAACTCTCCTTGGCGAGTGGCGACGATGCGCACTGGAAAGCCAGTCTGCCGGTCGACAGTGACCTCGAGATGATCGGGCGAATGTTCGGGAGCTATCAAATTGACCCTGATGTCGGTGTCCAGGAGCCAGGCCGGCCGTCCCCGGTACCGGATCTCTTCTACGCGCCCCCCTTCGCCCGCGGCTAGAGCCCTGACCACCGAGCCGAGGCTGAGATCGAGAATCTGCAGCGACGGCCCACGGTCGGGCGGGCCGGGCGCCAAGCCGGTGCGCTCGGATGCGAACAGCTGGTCACTGTCTCCGAGGCTCTCGGAGACGTTCAGGGAACGCTCGACGTTTCGGGTAACGTCGTAAGCCAGGTCGTCCGGGCGGCTGATTCCGGTCAGTCTAAAGTCGCCAGCCGCGGTCAGCGCGAAGGACCAGCTTCGTTCACCTGGTCCAAAAGCACCTTGCTCCGCCGAGTTCACGATGAGCCGGCCGCTCACATCCTCCGTGGATGCAAACGCCTGCGCGACCGCCGCCCGCACCTCAGAAGCGGTTGCCACTCGGGGTTTAACCCCGGTGGGCTCGATGTTGACGAGCACCATCACCGCAGCTATCAGCGCGGCAGCGCAACCGAATGCGAGCCGGCGCCCTCTGCTTCGGCGGCGCGTCGCCCTTCGTCGATGGGGAGCCTGGGAGGGTCCCGTGGGAGCCGGTCTGCACCCGTGCGAGGCCTCCCTATTAAGCTCGGCAACAAGGGCATCGCGGAAGCCCGGACGGTGCTCGGGGATGTCCAGCTCCCGAAGCGCCGCCCTCAGGGCCTCGTTGCCGCCCTTAGGGAACCGTCGTCTCACCGTCCATCCCTTTCTTCCGTTCGATTTCCCAGGGAAACCCGAAGGGCAGACCGGGCTCGCGACAGGCGGGAACCCACGGTCCCCTGGGGAATGCCTAGGATCAGGCTGGCCTCCCGATAATCCATGCCTTCGGCGTCGACCAGCAGGACGATGGCTCGCTGCTCCACCGGCAAGGACGCCAGTGCCTGCGCCAGGTCATGCCTCTCGGCGGCGACATCTGAGGGGTCGGAGTCGATGCCGGCTTGACCAGCCTCCTCGTTCAGAGGAAGAAGCCTGGTGCGGCTGCGTCGGCGGAGCTGGTCCATGCAGACGTTGTAAGGGATCCGGTAAAGCCAGGCCCCGAACGGGGATTTTGCCGGAGAACGAACCCAGCGACCGAAAGGCCTTGAGGTAGGTCTCCTGGAGCGCATCGTCCATCTGGTCCCGGTCCCCGAGGAGACGGTAGGCGAGCCCGCGCAGCCCCCGGTCGAACTGGTCGATCATCCGGCAGAACTCCTCAACCTGCTCTGTCCCGGATTTTTGGTCCCATTCCTGACGTGGCTCGAACGAGGCCATCATCCTTTTCTCACTGAAAACGGACCCGTAGATACTGCGATGCGCCTGATCTGACGGAAGGTCCAAACGCCTGACCCCGGATCACCCATGCGCCCTAAGTGCACTAGCCTTTTCCTGCGTTACGGCCCAACTGCGCCAAAAAGGCAAGCTCGACATAGGTTTAGACGCCGAGCAGCACTCATTCCTTCAACCAATGTTCGAAATGTGGGACCGGTCGAGCGCTTTGTGCGACAGCGACGCAAATAAGACAGCAAATCCCGCAGCAACAGAGAAGGTATCGGTTCGGCTCAGGCTGGCCGATCTGCAGCTTCGGCCGGATTCCCCCGAAGGGGGCCAGAATCAAGCCGGCGTTCGGGCCACCTCCGCTTCATGTATCGGCGTTCCGATCGAACGATTAGGGCGAACCCCAGGATCATGGGCACCTGTAGGAACACAATCGCATTGAGAGCGGCGCTGGGAAGAGGGAGCCGGTCAAAGAACTGGGCCACGAAAGTCAAGACCAACATCAGGTAAGAGAGCTGGGCGAGGCGGAGGTGCCTGATTCGCCAACCGTCTTGCGGCCGCCGCAGCCGTGCGGCCACAACTGCAGCCAAGAGGACGATGGTGGTTGCGACGGTCACGACGTGAAACACGCTCGGTCCGTCCCAAAACTCCTGGATCGCGAGAGAGCTCGAGGGCATTACGGCCATTGCCGCAACGTAAACTCGTCCGAGGACCCGATGCCGGGCTGTGCCCTTGGCGAGCGACATTACTACCAGACCCGCCAACATCGCCGCCGACCCCCTCAGAACATTTATGAGAATCATCCAGTTCATCCCAGTTCTTGGCGCCGTCTTAGCGCCGGACGCCTTCCACGACTATCTCAACCCGCCGGTTCTGTTCTCGTCCGGTGGGATTGTCGGATCCGTCGGGGTTTTCGTTGGGCGCTATGGGGTCCTTTTCTCCCAGACCGGTTGTCTTCAGCCGGGCCGCGTCCATTTCCGGCTTGCCGGTTAGGTAGTTTTTGACCGCATCCGCTCTGCGCTGAGAAAGGTCCAAGTTGTAGGCATCGGTTCCCCTGGAGTCGGTGTAACCCCGAATCGAGACGGGGGCGGAGGAGTAGAACTTCAAAACCTCGGCGATCTGGTCCAGCTGCGCCGCTGCCTCCGGCTTGAGATCCGCTTTGTCGAACTCGAACAGCACCCTTTCGGGGAGACTGATCACGGTTCCTTCGGACGTTTGAGTTGCTTCAGGTCCGAAAGGATCTCCCCAACTCGGATCTCGACCGATGTCTGCTGGGGCTGACCCCCGATCTCTACCTCGGTGGTGGGAAGCCCGGGGCTGATCTCCACGACCGTCTCCGGCGGGCCGGTGAACGCAGCGTTTTGGCTGGATTCCTCATTGCCGGCACATCCGACCAGAGCTGCCAGCAGAAATGTCGCTATGACACTAACCGCTTGACCCGGCCGGGTCCGGCCATCAGCGCTGGACAGGGATGTTCGGAAACTCAAACGATGGCCTGGTGGTCTTGTCGTACTCACCTTTCAAGTCGACGCTCTCGTCGGTGCCGTAGGTGTTTATGTATAGCCGCAGCGTCTTGGCCTTGGATCGATGGGTCCCAAGAAAGCCAGAGTACCGGTAAGCGTTGCCCCTGGATCGACCCTCAAAGTGGTGTTGGTGGCCGGTTTCACAAAGTTGTACTGGTTGTTGAGATCGTCGGCAAGGTGGGCACCCTCGTTGCTTCGACCCGCCAGCTCGATGCTTTCGGTGAACCCGTTGATCACCTCCACGTCGATATTGATCGAGGTCGGCCCGTACCCTATCTGCTTTAGCCGGAAAACGGTCCCGTTCGGATGGCGCAGCTCGGTGTCGAGCTCCGTCGCCTTGGGCAGGTCCTCAGAGGCTGCCGGCCTCGTGGTCGGTGACGATTCCGTTTCCGATGGTTCGGCCACGGTGGCCGTGGTTTCAGGGTTGTCGTCCCGGGCCGAGGTGTCCCCTCCGCAGACGACCGCTAACAGGCCAGCCGGGACCGTTGCTGCGACCCGTACCCGCCATTTGCGTCGCATGGCGAGCATGCTAGCAAACAAAGGCCGGTGGGTTAAACGCGAGCACCCTCGATCTTTCAGTCAGTCCGGCTCTCCAGCTATTTCTGCGTGGCTGGTTCCGCCAGGATGCGATCGCAGAGGTCAAGGCAGTCGTTGCAAATGCGGGCGTAGGGTCCTCTCTGAAACTTGCGCCTCTTGGTGGTGGACGAGAGAAACGCAAGACCGATGATCATATGGTCGACCTTCCTGGTTCGCTGACCGCAGAAGTCACACTTGGCCTTCTCGTCTATAACGTTTTCTGATAGTTCGGCCCATTCATTTCTTCTGGACTCGCGGTTCGCCATCGCCTCGTGTGCCAGAGCGATGCAGCGGTCGCAGATGAAAACTCCCGGTCCGGCAATTAGCTTCTGAACCTGGTTTTGTGGTTGACCACAGAAGGTGCAGACATGAAGCCCGCCGGCCTCTTCCTTGAAAACGACCTTTCCCGCCACTGCCTCGACGATCTGATGCACGCGCTGGTGGCTCAGTCCAAGGGCATCGGCGATCTCCCTGAGGCTTGCGCCGGATGCGTGAAGACGCCGAATGGCGTGCTGATAGCTCGCTCTCGCCCGGTCTGCCTCGAATTCGAGCTCGATCAGACGATCACGGGTCTGTTGTGCCTCCCTCAGCGTGGCTTCATCGACGGTCATGTCGTCTACCATAGTAGACGACTCCACAGGGCTGGTCAACGCGTTGGCCCGGTCAGATTCTTTCCACCGTGGCTGCCGTTCCAAGTCTGTAGATTGCCAGTAAGCGCTATGTCGACACCGCGAACACTTGGATTTCTCATCCGCTGCGGTAGGCTTGTCCGACGGCTCCATGCCAGCGAACTCAAGGCATCGTGTTCCGGGCTGCCGTTAATTCACACAGTCGCCACCGTCATGCAACAGGACGGAAACCTGTCCCAGGCATACTGTTTCCAACAGCCGCAGGCTCGGGGGTAAGGGTGACGCCTAACTTTGAACGGAGAAACCCTATGAAAATACAGCCTGTCGTCATGCCGGCGATAAAGACAATCGCTTTAGTGGCTCACGACAATCGAAAAAGGGAGATGATCGACTGGGCTAGTTGGAACAAGCCCATCCTCGGTCAGCACCTGCTATGTGCTACCGGCACCACCGGATCTTTGCTCGAATCCGAAGTGGGTCTGTCTGTTACTAGGTTCAGGAGCGGTCCGCTTGGAGGTGATCAGCAGATAGGAGCGGGGATCACTGAGGGTCACATCGACTTCGTGGTGTTCTTCTGGGACCCTCTCGAATCGCACTCGCATGATGTTGACGTGAAGGCGCTGCTGCGAATCGCGGCGGTCTACAACATTCCCATCGCCTGCAACCGGTCTTCAGCAGACTTCATGGTCACGTCCCCTTTGATGGGCGGCGAGTATGTGAGGCTCGCCTTTGACTATGAGTCGGTGGTGTCCCCGGCAGAAGAGTCCGGAGTACGACTCTAATCACAATGGCTATACGTAGCGCAGGAGGCGGCCAAAAAGGGCCGCCCCCTGTAATCGTTTACTCCGTTATTGCCGAACTCATTATCCGGCGCCCACGCCTCCACTTGAGGCGGTGCTTCCGGCAGAACCACTGGAACCACCGCTGCCGGCAGCCCCGCTGTTACCCCCGTCTCCACCGAAACCGCCCCCGCAAGCAACCCGCGCCTCGTCCTCGGCGTCCACCTCCTCGGTGTATCCACCGCTTGTAGCCGGCCCACCGTTTCCGGGGCCTCCATTGCCTGCGGTCGCCGGACCTGAGGCGCCCCCATAACAACCCTTGCCCTCGGCGGCGTTCTCATCGCCCTTGACGTCGCCTGTTTGGGCATAGGCGTTGCAGGTACCGGGGCCACCGTTTCCGCCGGGGCCCCCGCCGCCGTTGCTGCCACCGAGGGCGGCGCCGGCATAATCACCGCTACCTCCGGCGGCACCGCCACCCCCACCGTCACCACCGGTGCCACCACCGGTGCCACCTAGCCGGACGATGCTGCACCGCCGTCACCGCCGTCACCGCTGCCGCCGGTGGCGTCGCCCGTATCGCCACCGGGACCTCCAGCGCCGCCGTCCCCACTCTCACCGCCCGTTCCGCCGTCACCGCTGGCGGCGCCGGCGGAAGCTTCGCCCGAGGTTAGGTTGAATTCTTGGACACAGTGGACTGATGCGTTGTCTGCTGCGCAATTTATGTCGGCCGAGGCGTTCGCCACGACGAGTATGGCCGCAGTCAGGGCAACTACTAATACGGCTGCGAGCTTTCCGATTCTCATTCTGTTCCTTTCATCTCTTTGATGAGGTGCTTTCCCATCGTGCAAAGGCGGATGGATCAACGGCTATTGGTGAGGGCTCGCCACAGGCTCTTACTGGAAGGATTCCGATCGGGTAATGAGATGCAGGTAGAAGATCGAATCTAGCCAAGTCAGCGGCGTCTTAGGTGTCGTCGTCATGAACACCAGAAGAACGTTAGGAGAATCCAATCCCGGCAAGTTAGCCCGCGCGGGGACGGCGGGCGTTGCTCGGTGAGGCAGCTCGAGCTTGAACGGGGAACGAGTCAGAGCCCCTCCGAGTGTCGAGGACTACCGCTCTGAGAGCAGCCCTGGGTTTAGGTAGATCGTTTGGAGGAGCTCAACCGTCGCCCGCTCGGTGGCCTTTACAACCTGCTCGGCGTCTACCAGGAGAGTCACGATCTCCGGCCGGTCATGGCCCCCCTCATAACGGAAAAGGATGTCTGGCTGCCGGCGGCACTCGTTCCCCGCTTCTTGGCTTTGGGCCCCCAGCGAGTCCGGGATCAATCTGGCGGCTTCCGAGTTGTCGAGACCATTCCGAGTGGAGGCCGCAGGAAGACTCATTCCGTAATCGGAGCGTATCTCGGACTCGAAAGCCATAATCGCAACCTAGCAGGCGAGGATTAACGCGGTCTTAAGGGGATACGTCCAGTATCGGAATAAATTCCCTATGCCCTGAGTAGCTTGAGGGACTTCAGCCAGCGATCAGATTTGGTCTTCGGGCCTGCACGTCGCCCGCCGGTTGCCTCCGGTCCCTTTTGAAGCGAGTTCGTATGGGTGGCCTCCGTTTGGAGGCTTGCGGCAAGCACGATTCCTTCCCGTCCCGGCACCAAAAGGTTAAGACCTGCCTCGACCGGCTGTCCGGTTACGGCCACAGGAAGGGATGCAACCAGCACCGGCTCCCAGTGGAACGGATCAAGCCTCCACCACTCTCCCGTAACCGTGATCAAGTGCAGGAAACCTCCCACCGCCAGTGCCGCAGAGGCGAAAGAAGGAGTGCCGGCTCTGTTGGTGAACGGCTCAGTCGTCCGGGGCAGGCGATGATCCCTTAGCAACCACCCGGTTCGGGAGTCGAGGATGTGAATCACGGCATCGCCAGTGACGACCAAGGCTAGTTCGTCGATGATTACCGGTGTTGCGCCGGATGCCGGACCGTCCAAGGTGGTACTCCACGCAACCCTGCCGGTGGTCACCTCGAATCGCTCGACCACGGCGCCGTCCCGAACGATCAGTGCCGTGCCGTCGTCGAGCGGCGCAGGGCTGGATCTGGGGGTCGCCATGCCAGCGCCGTCGCTCCCCTGGATCGCCCCGTCCAGCGGGTTCAAGACCGTCAAACCCTGGTACTGCCCGGCCAGCGGCAGCACCGCGAAGCCGCCGCACATGCGGCCGCTCGGGTGCAGGTGATGGATATCGGCGTTATCGACATGTTGCGTCCACCGCACCCGGCCGTCGGTGCACTTGAGGCAACGAACCAAGCCGGGACCCTCCGTAATGAGCCCGCCGTCTGCGGTCAGCACCGGCGTGCTGGTTACCCAGGTGCACGCGGGATCGGCAGCCTCGATCATCCAGGTGAGCCGGCCATCGTCAACCCGGACCACGAGTCCGCCGACGGTTTGCAGAAACACCGAACCTTCAGGGTGCACAGCGGCGGCGGCTGCAACGGGCTGCGGTGAGTCCCAGGACCAACGCAGCTTGCCGGTTTGGTCATCCAGGAGTGCGAGAGTCCCCCCAGCCTGATCATGGTCCGCAGTGGTCGCAATGATGCCGTCCGGGTGGGTCGCCAGCTGCAGGCTGGAGGCAGCGGAAGCCACTCTGGTCTGGAAACTCCACTTGGGAGGTGACGCTCTGAACCGTGGCGGCGCCGTCCCGGCGGACAGAATTGTGTGGTTGACCAACTCGTCTGTGTCCCATTCGACGACGCGCATCTGAGGAGGCGACCAGTCCCGTCCGTCGACGATGGCCGGTCCGGTGGACAGGTGAAGAGTTCCGCTGGCTCTGATTCCCCTGGAAGCATGCCGGTGGCCGGATAGTACTGCTGCCAGTCGCATGGAGGGGATCTGCCGCTTCAATGACTGAAGGAATGTGCCATTCGGCTGCTCGTGGGAGAGCAGAACGACCGGATATCCCGGAGGAAGCAGAGCAAGATCGGCGGCCAGCCACCTCAACTGCGCCGCGTGGTCAAGACCGGTCCTAGCGCTGAACCAGTCCAATGCAACCAGATGCATTCCCCCAAAGTGCATCGACCACCAACGTGGTCCGACGATCTCCTCCCAGCGGCTGAAGGTTCCGGTCCCCAGCTCCCTGTCGTGGACGGGAACGTCGGTCGGCTGTGGATCACCCTGGTGACCGTAGTGATCGTGATTCCCGGGGAGCAGCCGGAACGGCACACCAATTCCGGTCAGCTCCTTGACAGCCGCCTTGAGTTCGGCGACGGTTCCGCGGTCGGTGACGTCCCCGGTGACCACAATGAGGCCGGCCCGGCTGTTTCGAATCCCGCCGGACAGCGGATGCAGAACCCCCTTTCCCATAAGGGAGCCGGGGCCTGGCGTCTCGCTGTGGGTCAAGTGCAGGTCGGTAATGTGGGCTATGCGTGTGTTGTTTGTCTTCCCGACGGGTGAAAGAACGAAATTGTGCGGTTCGGAGTCCCGCCTTCGCCCCCAGCGGCCACACGTCCATCCCGGAGGGGGGCAGACCCACACGAAAGGGCCCCAACCAGGGAGATCAAAGCGCCCATCCGCCCCGGTGGCTTGTGCGGAAAGGCAGTCTGAGATCACTGCACCGGCAATGGGTGTGCCCGACGAGTCTCGCACGCAGCCGGTCAACTGGCTTTTCACATGTTGAAAATTAACCCCCAGCGGGGCGGTCTGGGTGCCCTTTTGAGCGAAGTTAACCCCTCGTTGGAGAAGAGTTCACGGCCCGTTCAGCAACCGAGTTCGCCAGCTTGAGCAAGCCGTATTGACGCAGTCCTCCCCAACAGGGTGCTGCATGGGCGGCAGATCGGCCACGGCTAAACCAAGGGCATCCCGAGCCGGTCGAGGGCCGCTGCCTCCAGCGGGCTGATTCCCAGTTGGTCGGCAGCCTGCGACAGCTCCCCGGAGATGCGGGGACCCAGGTGGGCCGGCGGCAGAGCCGCTGCCATCCGCCGTGCCCCTGCAGCGGTGCGCTGGGGAAACGGTCCCCAGATGGCGAAGGTGTGACCGGGGGTCTGAATGTTGACGAAGAAGGTTCTGCCGTCCGGCGAGAAGCAGGGGCCTGCAAACTCCGAGTGCTCTCCTGGTTCGCCGCCGGGAACCGGCAGGCGGTTGTTGGCGAACTGGTAGACCTCACCCTCGGGAGTGATTCCCATCACCCTATTGCCGCCGTCGCCGTCTTCAGCGAACCACAGGTCGCCCCACGGGGTGATGGTGATGTTGTCAGGGCTCTCCATCTTGTTGGCGTCCGTGCCTTCGTAGAACAGCTCGAGTGTGTCCGAGCCGGGTGCCGTCTCAGTCTCCGGGCCTGGCGTCAGCCGGAAGATCTGGCCCAGCCGGTTCTTTCCCCCGGCGGTGTCGTCGAACCAGAAGGCACCTCCTTCGAAGCGGCACCCCTCCAGACGGTTGAAGCGGGCAGCCTCCAGCCGCTCGGCGTCCTCGTGCGGCTCCTGAGGGTTGACGTCGACCCAAACTATCCGAAAGTCCTCGCGGCCGGGACGCACCACGTCCAGGTCTGAGTGAGGCTTTTCGTCGACCTTCATCACCTGCAGCTTGCCGCCCGCCTGGAGCGCTCCCGGGCGCTTCGCCCGGTCGTTTGGAAGGTAGCGATACAGGTAGCTCACCCTGGTTTCTCCCGGTGAGGGGGTACCTCCGTCCTCGGGCTCCTCCGAGTCCACGTTCTCTGGAACGAACGGAACCTCGTCCTTCGGATCGTCGGGGATGAAGCCGCGGAAGTCGTCCTCGGTGAGGTAAACGATGCCGGTCCGGGGATCGACGGCAATCGCCTCGTGCGAGAAGAAGCCCATGTCAAGGATCGGCGTCTTTGACAGGTCGTTTTCGGCGTCGTCGTGCATTACCTCGAAGGCGTAGCCGTGCCCCGGAGAGCCGGGGGCGGGGGCGTCCCGGGTCTCCTCGCAGGTCACCCAGGTGCCCCACGGCGTCTCGCCACCGGCACAGTTGGTGCTGCTGCCCGAGCTGGTGACGAAGCTGCGGACCTCCGTCCGGTTCGGATCGACCACGATGCCGGTGGTGCCGCCCGGCGCCGACGAGTAGCGGTTGCGGCCCGGCACCGGCGGGCCTTCGTCGTCCGGAGCCAGCTCGTGGTTGCGCACCAGCACCACGGCGCTACCCGGGCCGGCGAAGGCTGCCATGCCGTCGTGGGCGCCGGGGACTGCTGTCCCATCGGCCAGCTTGGCCCCCTCCATGGAGAGCACCCGATACTGAAAGCCCTTCGGAAGGTCGAGGATGCCGCCGGGGTCCTTAACCAGCTCCCCGAAGGGGGATGCCGATGCTGCCGGCCGGGCTGATTCGCCGCTTCCCCTGGAACATGCGGGGCCGAGCAGGGCCACTCCCCCGATAGTCAGAGCGCCGCGTCCCAAGAACTGCCTTCGGGTGAATGTGGCCATAGCTGTACCCCCAGTCGTCTAGCACTGCCGCTTGCCGACCGAGTATTGGCAAGGCTCGTAAACGAAGGCTTTACGCAAGTTGAACGGGCCATGAATTCAGGGAGGGCGTCGATCAAAAGTCCTTCGGGCTCAGCGCCCTAAGGTGCGGAGCGAGCTGCAGCGCCGAACGACTTACTGAGATCGCCAGCGGAAAACCGAGAACACGTCGGAGAAGTCATCGGTCCAAACCCGCGATCCCGGCGTGGTCACGATCGTGACATGAGGGCGCTCCGTCGAGGTCAGCTGTCCCAAGGCTTCAAGATCCGTTTCACGAGGAATCGCCTCGTGGCCGAGTTTGGTTACAACTTCCGCTACCTCGTGAACCCTGCGCAGGTGCCCGTCGGCGATCAATATCCGGAGCCGCTCTGTGTCTTCAAGCATGACTTCGGGGCATTGGGGCAACTCGCTTCTCTTTAGGGCTGCGACATGTAGAATAGGCAAACCGTATGGTCCGAGCAAACGGCCAATGCGGGTTGTTCACCCCAGCCCCCGGCTCCCGGCGACCATCAAGTCCAAGCAGCGTCCGGCCATCCAGGCCGAGAGGGTGACACTTGAAATCCAAGCGCCTGCCATTCGAATTTCAGATCGCAACTTCCCATCCACATGGCTCCCGGCGAGCTCGTCGCCAGCTTTCTGTACAGGCTGGGCCTTTCCTGGACGCTCGACCGGCTGACTGGAAAACCTCGCTTGGCTCAGTCGACTTAGTACTCAACCCGTCGCCCGTGAGGACCGTCGATTCGCAGGCAGTTTCATCTCCCGATGAAAGCCGTATACCCTCCGCGGTTCCCTGCATACCCGGGCTTGATATCGCCGCCGGCGCACTGCTGGGCACGGCCTCTAACGGTGCGGGCCCGGGAGGCGACTTCCTGGACGTTTTCAAGCTCAACGGTGGCTTCGGTATTTCGGTCGGAGCGGTCGCCGGAAGGGGACTAACGACCGCAGCGCTGGCCAAGGTGGCCAAGTTCACGCTGCAGGCGGAGGCCTTCCGGGACTCAGGTTCGCCCAACCCGGACGGTCTTCGGGCTCCCTCGGTCGATCTCACCATGCGGAGCGCCGGCGCCCTTTTGTCCCAGAGCCTTCGACGCCAAGCCGATCTCTCCCTGCTTTACGCGTACTACGAGCCACACGAGCGCTCCCTGACCTTTTGCAACTGCTCCCGCTGGCCGCCGGCGCTTCTGCACAACGGTGCGGTGAGCTTCTTGGAGGAGCGGCAGTCCCAGATCGGCCAGCAGTGGCACCGCCAATATCCTCCGGTTCAGCTGGCCCTGTCGCCCGGCGATGTCTTTGTTGCCTACACCGATGGCCTGCCCGAGGCCCGGCGAGGCAGGGGGACTCTGGGAGTCGGCCCGGTTCGGCGGGTCCTGCAGGATCACCCAGGGGACAGCGCAGGGGAGCTGATCCGGCACCTGCTTGCACTGCCCGGCGGCTTTTGCGGGGATGCGCAGCCGGCGAATGATGCGGTGGTGCTGGTCGCAAAAGTAGGCAACAAAGACAAGCAGCCCGAAAATCACTCCCACGACACAACGTCGATCTATTGAAGCCCGGCGGCAGAACGGACAATGTAAAGAACGAGGTAGTTGCCCGCGAAACGAACGAGTGGATTCGGGCTACCGCTCAGAGCTTTGGGTTTGGCGAAGCGCCCGCCAGATACATCTGCGAATGTAGTGCTCCCCACTGCCCGTCAATCGTGACTTTGCCCCTGGCGGCTTACGAGCTGGCCCGGATAGATGGACGGCAGTTCGTCATCTGCACTAACCATGAGAATCCAGAGCTTGACTACGTCATATGGCAAGGCGAGGACTTCGCAATAGTGCAGATGCTGCCGGGACCGCCGTCCAGGGTCGCCCGCGATAGCGATCCGAGGATAAGTGGACGGACCGCAGCCGGCGACCTGTTCCCCTAAAAATAGGCGTCTCATCCTTAGGCTCCAGGAACCCCGTCAACTCTGCTGACGCTCGGGCACCTTTCCTCGAGCGTCTTGTACGCTGGTTCAGTTCTCGGGACTCAATTAACTTTCTAATCCATCCCCACCATGCCGGCGGCAAGGCGCGGCCAAAAAAGCTCTAAGGCGTAGCCGAAGGCTGGGAGACGCTTCGGTGCCGTCGCGGTCGCCCATGTTGGAGGTCGACCTCGGCGAAGGCGACGGCGACTCAGAAACTCCATCTTCTTCTTCCTCCTCGGAGATGGGGTCAGGATCCGCAGCTTCTGCCTCAGGCGCCACGGGCGGTGCCCCCCGCAACTCTTCCTGGCGGTCCTCAGTCAGGCTCGGCCGGCCGGTATCGATCTCCTTCACCGCCTCAACCGCCTCTTCGGCGTTCCAACGCTCATTGGGCTGGATAGGCCGGTACTCGCCGTTCGGCCACAGGACGTACGCAGCGAAGCCGAGTGCTGCGACCGCCACCATGCCCAATGCCAGACCCAAAGCCGGCCTCTTCGAGTACAGGTTCGCGATTCCCTTGCCGAAACGCTTGAGGACGTTGAAGGCAGTGACCGACATTCCTCCTACAGGCAGCACAAGCATCAGGGACTGGATGCCGCCCACCGCAGCCTTGGCGATGTCGCCACCGGACATTGCCTTGGAAATCTCCCTACGCTGTACGAACAAAGAGTCCCAGGTGGTAGCCAGCACGCGGGGGGCGCTGATGATCATCATGGTGAACAGCCCTAGCAGCACCGGGATGACGAGCAGCACCCACACCGTCACCACCTTGCGGACCCAGGGCTTGAGTTCCCTGACCTTCCTTGGCGTCTCCCGATTCGGTATGAGGGACGACAAAGCCGGCTTGATCCGTCCGAAAAGGTCCGGTACTCCGGTGGAATCCGCCATGACGAAGTAACCGTCCAGCCGGAGGAAAGGAATGAAGTTGTAGATGATCAGCAGGTGCTGAATCATAATCAAGGTCAGGATGGGCTCGAAGCCGGTCAGGAAGTAGACCCCGCCTACGGCCAGCGAGAAGATGGCGTTGAAGTAGACGCCCCCCAGGTCGGTGCGCACTTTGCCCGCTCTTCCAAGGCCGTAGACCTCCGTGACGTCGGTGAAGAACGCCGGCCAGATGATGTAGATCCCGAACCCAATCTTGCCGGGTGTGGCCCCGCTGTACTTACAGGCGGTGGCGTGGCCCAGCTCGTGCCAGCCCACCGACAGTATTAACAAGGCGTAGAGCAGCAGCATGGTGAGAGGCTGATAAAGCGTGTCCCGCAGGCCCTGGCCGACTCCGTGGATTCCGAAGTACCAGATGTCGAGGGCCACGAGCCCGGCCAGCACGGCAAGAATCACCGGAGGCCAGAACAACGGCCGAAGGAGGCCGGCGATCACATTGACTGCCCGATCCGGGACGATAGTGCACCGCAGCTTAAGAGCGAGTAGCGGGTCGGGCTTCTTCAGCCGGGGCAGCTTGCCGTCCGGGCCGGGAACGATTCCGTCCGGGTGCAGGTTCTTGTCTATCAGAGTCTTGACGTTGTCGGCACTCACTTTGCGGCCGTACTGCTCGCTCACACGCTCGGCGATCTCCTCCAGGCTCCGGCGCCCATCGATTTGCTCGACCAGCAGGTACATGAGCTTGGTCAGCTGGATAATCTGCCCGTCACCCCGCCGGATCAGGTAGCGACCCTCCTTGAAACCGGACCCCTCGTCCTCGCCCATAAGCTCCACGCCATCGCGAGGCTAGGTGGGGGTTGAGCGCCAGATCCCCGTCCAGAGCTGAAGGGTGGCTCACCGTCGTTTGATGGACCGGTCGACACGTCGATCTGGACTGTGGGCTCCTCCGGGGGAAACATCTTCATGGTGGGCTGCTCGCCGGATGCCGTCTTACCGGGGGGCTGGTCTTCTGAAATGCCGGGCCTCCGCTTTCAAAGTCAAAAGAGGCGGCCCCTAGTGGGCCGCCCCCTTCAGATACTCCTTTTGCTAACTCTTGTTCGGTATATCGACTCCACTCGGTGCCCGTTTTGGATCGTCGGTGCCGCTTGGGGTATCCCCCGAAGATGTCTTCCCGCTCCGCTGGACGATGGAAACGCGCTGGCTTGAAGAGACGTGGTTTACGGCGCCTTTCGGCTCCCCCACATTAGCGGCGACAGCTGCGGAGATTTTTCCCGCGACGTTTACCCCGGAATGCTCCTTCGGGTCAGGCGTAATGGTCTTGTTGACTACTTTTCTGATCCGCATAGCATCTCAATTCCCTCCAGAAGTGTTCGCCAAACTCCGCAGACTGCGACTTTGGTCGCTCTTTGACCTGCCGGTAACTGGCAGGAAACCCCATCGTTACTTTGCGCCAATAGGTTAAGCCTCGGAGCGGCGTAAGCCCATTCAAGGCAGCACACGCTGAACGACAGCCAGGAGGTGGCGGATGGACGGGTCAACGAAGCTCGGTCTGACACAGGCGGGACTGCCCGCGGTGACATCAACGGAGAACGGCACCCCGCTCGTCGGGCCGGTCGAGCCGATTAGGACTGTTCCGATCGACTACGTACGTCCACCGGAACTGCTCGAGGACGTCATCACGGCCGCGTCGCTAAAGGCAGGACTATCGGTGAAGGATCTGGTGATACGGGGCTTTCTAGCAGGAGCATTCCTGGGGTTCGCGACGATCCTTGCCTTCACGGTTCGCAGCCAAGGTCTGCCGACGATTGTTGATGCTCTCATCTTTCCGGCCGGATTCGTGCTGCTGGTCCTGCTTGGGTTTGAGCTCGTCACCGGCAACTTCGCGATCCTGCCGGTCGGCGTGGCCGCCAAGCATGTTTCTGTTCGAGGTCTTCTTCGGACTGGCGTCCGTCGCTCTCACCAACTTCGGCTCCATGGATGGGGGGCCGGTGGCAGAAATCATCAAGAAGGCGTCCATTGCCAAGACGGCTACCTATAGCGATCTCGGGGCATCCGGCTGGATGCTGGCCTTTGTGAAAGGCGTGCTGGCGAACTGGATGGTGACCGTCGGCGCCATGATGCTCTTCGTTTCCCGCTCGACTACCGGCAAAGTTGTGACGATGTGGCTGCCGATCATGATCTTTTTCGCGCTTGGATATGAGCACTCGGTGGTCAATATGTTCGTTTTGCCGGCAGGCATTATCCTCGGAGCCCCCGTGACAATTGCGGACTGGTGGGTTTGGAACCAGATTCCCGTCACGCTGGGCAATATTTTCGCCGGCTCGGTCCTCACCGGACTTGCGCTTTATCTGACGCACAAGCCGAGGAAGTCTGCCGTCGTCTAGGCCCTCGGGCCGGCAACTTTGCCGATGCCATGGTTCGCTGCAATCGAAGGAGGGAATCCCTCCCCCGGAGTAGACGAACAGCCATGGAGAGGGTGGGATGGAAAAAGAGATTCACGTCGTCCCGGAGACTGAAGACACCTGGGTGGTCGAGGCAGGCGAGGCCGGAATCGGATCACTTCACGAGACGAAAGAGGACGCTCTTGCAGAGGCTCGAGAGCTTGCCGTCGAAGAGAACCAGGCGGTCGTGGTTCACGGCGCAGATGGACAGATCAGGGAGCGAGAGGATCCCGACCTCCTGCGGTTGGAACTAGAAGAGGATTCAGCTGAATGAACTAGCCATCGTCTGGGCGGCTTACTTGTGGGCCGATCCATCAAGAACGGCGAACAGGCCCATCATCCCCAGGTCTTCGTGTTCGACGATGTGACAGTGGTACATAACGGTGCCCGTAAAGCCGGTGAAGGGGACAAGGATCTCAACCCGGTCTCCTTGGCCGAGGTTGACCGTGTCTCGCCACATTCGCCCGGGTTCCGGATTCTCATTTCGGCTGAGCACCACGAAGGGAAAAATGTGGAGGTGGAAGGGATGATCCATGTCCGCCTCATTTACCAGCTCCCAATCTCGATAGAACCGGCCCTGCATTCAAAGTCGATACGGTTGGGATCAAACTGCCGGCTGTTGATGAGAAACCGCATGCCCCCGTGATGCATGTCCTCTGAAAGGACAAGTCTCCGGCGGGCGGTTGCCTCCGCCGGGCTGGGAAAAGTGACTGCCTGGATTGTTGGGGAGGACGCAACCGGAGGTGAAGCGGTCCGCGCCACGACGTAGCAAGAGCCAGAGCTTCTGCGTTTCCGAGACGAGCTTCCCCTACGTGATGGCTCGCCGTAGCACCATTGGCCATCCCACTCATGTCGGCTCCGCGATCGTAGGGAAGGGCAACAAGGCCATGGTCGCCCGCCCCTTCAAAGTGAACTGCTACGTCGGCCCGCTCGCCGGGGGCCAGCAAGACAGAGTCAACCGGCTCGGGCTTCTCGGCAAAACCGACACCGGCACCCAGATAGTTCATGACCTGTCCCTGTACCTGGAGTCGTAGATATCGGGCATTGCATGCGTTGATGAGCCGTAACCGGACGCTTCTTCCCGAAGTGTCGATGCGTGGAGTTCTCTCGCCATTGACCAGGATGAGATCGCCCTCCTTGCCATTGACCCAGTCTCCTGCGGTATGAGGAGCGGGGCGTCCATCCGCAATGGCAAGATCCTTGACGACAAGCGTGTGCTGTTCGACGGGGGCTCCCGACGCCCGCGGGCCTGCAGGTTCGACAATCAAAGGACCCGCCAATCCGGCAAAAAGCTGGGGACCAACTGAGCCATGACCATGCGGGTGATACCAGTAGGTGCCTGCCGATCCTTTTTGCACCTGGAATTCGTAGTCGCGGCTTTCGCCCCCGTTCACCAGGACTCGGGGGTCGTCGACCTGCGGCGGAATTGAAAGCCCGTGTAAATGAAGATTTGTGGGTTCGCCCATTCGATTAACCAGCCGGACCCGGACATGCTCCCCCTCGAACATCCGCAGAGTCGGGCCTGGAAACTGGCCGTTGTAAGCGAGCAGCTCAATCTCTTGCCCGGCTACTGTCGTTGATGTGGGCGCCGCCTCGAGGATGATCTCCCGCATTTCCCAATGTTGGCAGGTTGGGAAGTTAAAAGGTGGCATCAGCTGATAGCTTCTGCTGCGACCGAGTAAGGAGCGAAGCTCATGCCCTCTGAGTCCACCCATTTCACTCTCGACGAGAGCCAGATTCCGACCGCCTGGTTCAACGTCATCCCGTCGATGCCCACGCCTCCGTCACCCCCGATACACCCCGGCACCAAGCAGCCGATCGGGCCGCACGATCTTGCACCGCTCTTCCCGATGGGGCTCATTCTGCAGGAGGTGACCACCGACGAGTGGATCGAGATCCCGGGTCCGGTGCTCGACCTCTACCGTCGCTACCGGCCAACGCCGCTGATCAGGGCCCGCGGCCTGGAAAAGGCGCTGGGGACCCCGGCGCGCATCTACTACAAGTACGAAGGGGTCTCGCCCGCAGGCTCCCACAAGGCCAACACTGCGATCGCTCAGGCCTACTACAACCAGGCCGAGGGCGTTTCCAGACTCGCCTCGGAGACCGGTGCCGGTCAGTGGGGCAGCGCAATCGCTATGGCTTGCTCCTTCTTCGGCCTCGAGTGCCGGGTCTACATGGTCCGGGCCTCCTACGACCAGAGGCCCGGCCGCCGGGCGATGATGCAGACCTGGGGAGCAGCGGTTTGGCCATCTCCATCGCCGGACACCGCAGTTGGCCAGAAAATCCTCGCGGAAGACCCCAACTCACCGGGTTCTTTAGGGATCGCGATCTCCGAGGCGGTTGAGGATGCCCCCAAGAGGGAGGACACGAAGTACTGCCTCGGCAGCGTGCTCAACCACGTGCTACTGCACCAAACGGTGATCGGCCTGGAGGCCAGGGCCCAGATGGAGAAGGCGGACGACTTCCCGGACGTCATCATCGGCTGCGTGGGCGGCGGGTCAAACTACGCCGGGTTGGCATATCCGTTCATCCCGGACAAGGTGCGTGACGGTAAGCAGATCAGGTTCATCGCCGCCGAGCCGTCGGCCTGCCCAACGCTTACCGAGGGGACCTTCGAGTATGACTTCGGGGATACCGCCCAGACCACGCCGTTGCTGGAGATGTTCACCCTGGGCCACGGCTTCATCCCTCCGCCCATTCACTCGGGAGGGCTGCGCTACCACGGTGACGCCCCCAGCCTCAGCCGCCTGGTGAAGGACGGCGTGATCGAGGCCGTCGCCTACCCGCAGACCAAGGTATTCGAGTCGGCCGTGCAGTTTGCCCGAGCGGAGGGGATCATTCCGGCGCCCGAGTCATCCCATGCGATCCGGACCGCCATGGATGAGGCGCTGGCGTGCAGGGAGACCGGAAGGGAGTCGGCGATCCTGTTCGGGCTGTCGGGTCACGGACTGCTCGACCTCTCGGCCTACGACAGGTACTTCGCCGGCGATCTGATCGACTGAGGCACCAGTTGCGAGAAGGCCTATCCTCCGGCCCTCTCTGCTCTCACCGCAGCACCTTGCCGCGAAGCCGCTGCAGGCCGTCGTATGCGGCGTACTTGTAGGCCTCGCTCAGCGTCGGGACGTTGTAGGTCGACTGGATGAAGTGATCGATGGGGAGTTTGGCCTGGACGGCAACCTGTCCGTGAGAGATAAGCTCGGCGGCGATGTCGCCCAGAATGTGAACCCCCAGCAGGGTCCGGTCATCGCTTCGAAACACCAGCTTCACCAGGCCCTCGGTGGCTCCGGAGATGTTTGCCTGGCGTTCCTCTTAAACCATCCCCGACCCACCTCGTAGTCGATGTTCTGCGCGGAAGCCGCCTCTTCGGTCAATCCAACCATTGCGACTTCGGGGATCGAGTACACGCCGAAGGGAGCGAGGTGGTTGACCACGTTCTCGTAGGGGGTGTCGAAAGCATGGACTGCTGCAACCCGCCCTTGTTCCATCGAAACCGATGCCAAGGCCGGCGGCCCGATTAGTCCCCGGCCGCGTAGATACCTTCGGCGGTAGTGCGGTACTGGTCGTCGACCAGGATCCGGTTCCGGGGGTCCACCTGGATGCCGGTCTCCTCCAGGCCCAGGCCTTCGCTGTTGCCGGCCCGTCCGGCTGCCACTAGGACTTGCTCGGGACGAAGGGTCCGGCCGCTCGGCAGGTCGACCCTCAAGCCTTCCGAGTCCCTTTCCACGTGGGCCCTTCCCGCGTTCAGCAGGACGTGCATGCCCATCTGCCGGAATAGCTCAGCCAACAGGTTGGACATCTCGGAGTCGAGGAAGGGCAGCAGGCGTTCGGCTCCATCCACGAGGTACACCTCGGCGCCCAGGGTGGTGAAGATCGATGCGTACTCGCAACCGACCGCCCCGGCTCCGATCACAACCGTGGAGCGCACCGGCCGGTCCACCTTCACGATCTCCTCCGAGTCGTAGACGTCGGGGTCGTCGAAGGGGATCCCCGGAGGGTGGTAGGGGCGGGAACCGGTGGCGATGAGGATGCGCTCTGCCTGCAGCATCCGCTCGGACCCGTCGGCGGTTTTCACTATCACCCGCCGGCCCGGAGCCAGGCGGCCCTGTCCGCAGATCAGGTCGATCCCGTGCCGATCGAGGTTTGCTTTCACCGTATCGCTCATGGCCTTGATGACCTCCGCAGTGCGGCATCTAAGCATCTCCACGGTTAGGTCAGGTTTGAGCTCCAGGTGAACCCCGTACACATCCCGGCGGCGAAATCCGGTGAGGTAGAGAGCAGTTTCCCGAAGTGTCTTGGTCGGGATGCCGGCGTTCGTGATGGGTGAGCCGCCCGGAATCGGCTGACGCTCCACGATCGGAACCCGCTTGTCGAAGTAGGCGGCCAGGGCAGCCGCCTTCTCACCGGCGGGCCCCGATCCGATGACTACGAAGTCGAAATGCTCAACCATGAGCACTCAATCTAACCCGCAACTCCGCTTCTATTCCGCGGGATCCAGCGACTTGCGGGCCGGTCCGTGAAACACTTCGCCGTCGAACCGGTAGCGGGAGCCGTGGCAGGGGCAGTCCCAGGACTTGTCCGAGTCGTTCCAGTCCACAGTGCAGCCCATGTGCTGGCAGCGGGGGGACAGCTTGTGTACGGAGCCGTCCTCCTCTATGTACACCGCCAGCTTCTTGCCTTCGACCATCACCAGGCCGCCGTGGCCGGGGGTGAGGTCGGCCAGCGACCGGTCGGTGGTCTTGGCGATGAGCAGGTCTCTGCCGGCTTCATGGGCAAGCTGCACCGGAACCGACGACAGTACGTAGCGCCGGGTCCCCACCATACCCTTGTTGCCCACGACGATTAGGTCCCCGGCGCCGCCTTCGGCCAGCTCGGCTATCTTGTTTGCCGGAGGCCCCTCCTCCACGAGCCGGGTCTCCACCGGAACCCAGTCCGGCTTAGCGGCTTTCGCCCGCTCCAGGACGATGGCGCCGACAAGGGGGTCACCGGCCACGTACAACACCGTCACCTTGGTCTCGAGCATCATGCCCAGGTCGAAGGCCTTTCGGACGGCCTCGGAGGCCGTTGAGGACCCGTCGGTACCGGCAACTATTCCTTCGTAGACCCGCTCCTTAGCCGCCGGCTCCTCCTCGCCGGTCGTCCGGACAATCAGCACATCGCAGGGGGCGTTGTGGGCCGCCCTCTCTGCGACCCCTCCAAGGCGTAGCCGGCGCTCCTTTCCCATCCCGACGCTGCCGACAACTATGAGATCGGCGGCGTTGGCGGCCGCGACCTCGCAAAGAACCGGCCCAGGCTCTCCTCGCGGCGACGCAAGCTCGATCTCCACTCCGTGGGCCCTCACAGCCGATCCGACCTCATCGAGGATCTCCTCGGCCGACTCATCGAAAATCTGGTCAGGCACCTTTGCGCAGACCACTATCAGCTTGCTGCCGACGACACCGGCGAGACGGGCAGCCTTGTCGACGGCTCTGGCCGCGGTGGCCGAGCCGTCGGTGCCCACGACAATCGTCCGATAACCCACGAGTTAGCGCGCCACCATCGTCCCGGTCATCTGTTGGGGATGCACATCGCAGACGAACCTGTAGGCACCCGGTTGCAGGGCCGGAACCGCATAGGTAACCGACTCCGGTCCGGAGAAGGTCTCCCCGGTGAAGATCGTCTTGCCTGCCTGATCGGAGATCGAAACGTTGTGGGGCACCCCCGAAGCCTGGTTGTCGAATGACAGCTGAAACGGACGGGATGCCGGGACGGTCAGCCGGTCCGAGTTGAAGGACAGCTCCGAGGCGGCAAGCGACGGTGTCGCGGTTGCCGCCGTCGGGGACGCCGGTAGCTGGGGCGCCATGCCCAGGGTGGGCTTGAAGAGCATCAGGTAAAGAATCAGCACCAGACCGCCAAACCCCAAGCCTGCGATCGTAAGCTGGCGGGAGCGAAGGACCTCGGCGTACTGCTCGGAGCTGACCGCCTCGCTGCCGTCCACCATGGCGTCGGTGATGAAACGGAGCCGCCGGTAGTAGGGCCGGGCCACCGAGTACATCGCTCCGCTCACGACCAGCAGGAGGACAATCGAGGCCCAGATCCAGCCGTACCCCCACAGGTTGCCTACGAACGCTCCGGCCACTCCTCCGATGAGTAGCAGACCCATAGCCGGATAGAAGGCTGATATTGATGCGCTGGACACCTGGAGCAGGGCCTGCACCCGCTTGGGGTCGCGCTCCTTTCTAAGACGGAACGCTACGGCAACCGAAACGCCGTGGGATATGAGGAACCCGAAGACTCCCAGAAGGTGAAGGAATACCCACCACTGGTACAAGCCTATCCCCGCCGCCGTGTCAGATTCTTAGCCGCTCCCGCTATGGGTATCACGTCCACCCCCCCATCGCCCACCGCAAGGCCAATCTACCCCGGAGCTCGACTATCCGGTAACGGCTGGTCACGCGGAAGCCACCGGGGTCCTCATTCCCCGATCGCAGAATCTCGAGAGCCTTCGCGCTCACGTCGTCCAGCGTTCCGGTGGCTTCGAGGGCCGGCCTCATTGCGACGCTCATCGGATGGTCCGCCTGGTTGGCGAAGTACTCCTCGGGCGAGGGCGCCACGAACTGAATCTCGGCCTCGTGGAAGCCGGCGGATACCCCGTGCCGGTCGGCCAGAGCCTGTACGGCCGAAGCGTCGTGCCACTCAAACTCGGGAGCCTGACGGGAGGAGCCGGTTGCAGCCGAAACCGCCCGGACAAGCATACTCACCATCTCGTCGATGGGACCGCCGGGCAACCACAGCGTGAAGAATGCCCTGCCCCCGGGCTTCAGGACCCGTACCATCTCGGCGAACGCCTTCTCCCGGTCGGCTGCGAACACCAGACCGAAGATGGACAGTACGAGATCGAAGGATGTGTCCGCAAAGTCGAGCTGCTGGGCATCTCCGACGGTGAACGACACCTGCAGCCCCTCGTGGCGGGCCCTTTGACGGGCCACCTCGATCAGCCTCGGCGCCTGATCGACGCCGGTTGCCGAAGCGCCGAATCGGGCTGCAAGGATCGCGGCGTTTCCCGTGCCGCAGGCAATATCCAGCACCCGCTCACCGCGCAGCGGGTTCGCCATGGAGACGGTGCGCATGGCGACCGGCTCGAGCTCGGCCGCAGTGAACTCGTAGCGCCCAAGTCCCCAGTTAGACAGAAGCCCCCTCTGCAGCTATACGGTCAGTTTCCTCTCACCGTTCGTACTTCGATTTTGCCACCGTTCACCCGCGCTTCAAACTGCGGCTGCGGGGCACTGGCGGGGCCGTGAACCACCTCGCCGGTGCACAGGTTGAACTCGCTCAGATGCCATGGGCAGACCACCGTGTTGCGCTCGCCGTTGATGGTGCCCTCGTTGAGCGGTCCGCCCCGATGGGAGCACTTGTTGGAGATGGCGCAGACTCCACCTGTGCCCCGGTAAAGCAGCACGTCGACGTCGCCGGCCCGGCCGATGACAGGAGTGCCGGGCCTCAGGTCGGTCTCCTCAAGCACCGGCGTCCACTCGTCGGGCAGCCGGTCGAAGGCCATGCGGTCCACCCCGGCGCCGATTCGGTACGCCAGATGCCCTCCCAGGTATCCGGAGCTCGCCAGGAAGGTGGTTCCAATGAGGGTAAGGACCTTGCCTTTGCGGCTGTCCCCTCGCCGCCGGGCAGTGTAGGAGCCGCTGAAGGCGGTCAGGGCTGCCACGTTGCCCACCGCATGCACCAGTCCTACTCGGCGCTCGGCGCCGATGGAGTCCACCCAGTCGGCAAGGCCGGCGGCAGCAGTGGGCACCGCCGACAAAATGCCAAGCCCGGTCAGTGTCTGGGCGGATCTCTCATACCGGCGGCCGAATAGATCGAGGGTCACTGCCGAGGTCCAGAATGCGATTGCGGCGTCAGTAAGCATCGGGTGAACCGGGTGGCCAAGCCATTTGCCGGTGAGAAGGTCCTTGACGGGCCCGTGCGGAACGAGCTTGGAACCAACCTTGGTGCCCGCCTCGGCCGCCCGGTCCAGGAACTCCGCGTCTTCAATCTTCTCGAGGATGCCGGGCATCTCCAACTCCTTTGAGTCTAGGTTCGGGTTTTGTTACCCAGGGAGCCCGGTGCCGTAACAAGAGCGGTGACGTCGGCAAGAGGCGGTTTGTCTGCCGCCGTGACCGGCTACGGACGGCATTCGGAGGCGGCGGTTAGCAGCCATCCCGGCTAGGCCGGCGCGCCTCCAAGGTCGAGGACCCGGCCCTCGGTCGCCGCTTCCACTTCAATGCCTGACCCCAGGCCGTCGACTATCCGGTTCAGCTCCTCGTCGGTTCGGCCCGGGTCGTGATGGAACAGCAACAGACGTTTCGCCGCGCATACCTCCGCCAGGCCGACCGCGTAGTCGATGGTCGAGTGGCCAAATTCCGACCGGCTGGCGAACTCGGCCACCGTGTACTGAGCGTCGTGCACCATGAGGTCAACCCCTTCGCAGAGGGCGTAGGCAGCCTCGTGGTACTCGCCGTGCCCGTCGGGGCCGGGACCGAGCTGGATCGGGTGGTGATCCGACAGATAGGCCAGAGTGGAAACGCCATCGGACACCCGAAACCCGAAGGTCCGCCCTCCCTTATGGGGGATCTCCACAGCGGTCACCTGGAACTCTTCGATGCCGTGTACGCCTTCCTCCAGCTCACCGACACGCCAGTCGCCTCGAAGCTCATTCATCCGGACGGGGAAGTGCGGTGGTGACATGAATCTTGCCATCAGCTCTTCCGGCTTCCCTCCCTGGGCCGGCATCAACAACCGCACCCGGGCGTCCGGGCGATCCCCGGCTGAGAAAAACGGTAGACCGTGGGTGTGGTCCCAGTGGAGGTGGCTAAGCAGGATCGTTCCTCGGAACGGACTTCCGTCCAGCACCTGGGTGAGGTTGCGGAGGCCCGTTCCCCCATCCAGCACCAGCTTGGGGCGCTTGCTGCGCTTTGCAAGCGCGATGCAGGAGGTGTTTCCCCCGTAGCGCACGTACTCCGGTCCCGGGGCCGGCGTACTGCCCCGAACCCCGCAGACGATTACCTGCAAGCGGTCAACCTATTTTCTCCTCACGCTTGTGCGACTCGGCCAGCTGCTTCAGGACTGCCGGCTCGATCCGGTCTCCCGGCACCGCGGCAACCCGGCAGTCGGTCACTGCAAACAGGGTGGAGGTCCGATATCCCTTCTCGACCACTGCTCGCTCACCGAGGATCGCCCCCGGACCGACCTCTGCCAGGCGATCACCGTCGACGTCGATGCGAAGCACCCCGTCGAGCAGCAGAAACAGCTCCTGCCCCGGGTCACCCTGCTTGACCAGGGCCTCGCCCTTGGACAGCTTCCTGAACTCCGGCTTCGCACCGCCCTTCATGATCCTGGTCGACAGCTCTCTTTCGAGGGCACTTTCCACTGCGGTCACCAGAGCCGGCGACTCCTCGTCGCCCCATGGGGTGTGCTTCCCGAAAGCCTCCCGAAGCCAGTCCTCGAAGTGGATCAGTCCGGACTTGGCGGCCAGCTGCCCCTTCTCGTCGTAGATCCAGTGCCGGGGGAACTTGCTGGCCCCGAGCACCTCATGCCTGGACACGCCGTCGGCCGAAATCGTAAGCGACAGGGTCGTCCATGCCAAAGGCGCCGAGAACTGAACGTAAGGCTTCCTCCGAACTCTGCGAGGAGCCGGGACTCCCGTGCGGCCGCCTGCAGTCTGGACGAATCGCACCGAGTCCCCCCTGACCTCCGGAGTGCGCTGTAGATCGGGCAGGGCCACCGCCGGCACGCTGACGCCTGCGGGGCCCAGGCGAACGTTCGTTGCGCCGATGTACCCCTTGCCCGAGTATCCGTACGAGGTGATCTTGCCGTCCTCCGCCTCTATCCAGGCCTTCAGGTGGTTGGCGAACCGGAACCGGTCCTGGTCCCGAAGTCCGACGATGTCGTCGATGGTCTCCGGTGGGGGAGCGTCATAGTGGGTCACGCCGAGGTCGAACGGGGCCCTCATGAACTTGACGCCCTGGATGGCTTCCGAAGGGATCCAGCTGAGCGATGTGACCGACGACTCTACACGCACGCCTGCCTCCTTTGATTACTCGACTTGTGAGGTTACCCAACAAACGCCTACCCGACGACCAGATCGCCTTCCATGCCCGGGTCGTGCGGCTTGCAGTAGAAGCGGTACTCGCCGGCATCTGCGTCGAAGCGGATCTGCCTTGACTGGCCCGGCGCGATGCTCACGTCTACCCCCAGCTCGTCCACCGTGAAGGTGTGCCGGACGGAGTCGTTGTTGGTGAGGTACAGGCTGACCTCGCCGTTCTCCGCGCTGATGGTTTGCGGACCGAACGCGAAATCCTCCATCTCAACGACCGTGCTTCCGGCGGCCGGGGCATCGCTTGTGATCATCCCCCTGGCCACCATGGAGGCTCCCACCGAGGTGACGACCAGAGCCACTGCCACGCCGCCCAGAACCTTGGGAAGTGCAGAGATCCTGGTCCGGCCGCGGGCAGCCCTGAAAGCAGGAATCGTTGCCGTCACTGCAAGCAGCCCTCCCACCGTTAACATCGATACAGGAACAAAGTCTGCGGGGGACTCGGGATGCATCAGGGCGTCGGGAATGAATCCGGCGTTCATGACCAGGAGGGCAAGACTGACGACTCCCAGCCAGACGATACCTACCTTGCGGGCAAAGCGAAGAAGCACCAGGCCGACCAGCGGCGGCACGATCAGTATGGTGAAGAACGGGTTGAACCCGTCGATCAAGATCGGCAGCACCGGCGAGAGCAGAAGGATCGCCCCGCCAAGAGCCATTAGCTTTATCCAGTCGAACCCGCCGGTATGCGGTGTCGCCGTCCCTTCCAACTTCGCTGCTTCCTGGGTCTGCATGACCCCTCCTTTCGGTGCCGCCGTAGAACTGCTCTCCGGCCGCTTCGCAAGTCCACGTTGTGAAAGCTATGCCGGTGGGAGCGCCTGCAACAGCAGGCAGGCCGGTCAAAGCCTAGGTGGGCCAGCATCCCTAAGTTTTGGGGTGGCGGCCTTCCTTGACCCGGCGGACGCCGTGAGGCCCAATTAACCAATGACCGAGCTATCGCCGGAGAAGAAAAAGATCACCGTGTTTCTGGCGGAGGACAACCTTTTCGTGAGGGAAGGGGTGCGGGCGCTGCTCTCCTTCGAGAGCGACCTGGAGGTTGTCGGTACGGCCGCCGACTACGACGAGCTCATTGCAGGCGTCCAGGCCACCGATCCGCAGGTGTTGGTCACCGACATCCGCATGCCTCCGACCTTCCAAACCGAGGGTATCGACGCGGCGAAGGAGGTGCGTAAGCGCCACCGGGGCACAGGAGTCGTGATCCTGTCGCAGTACGACGATCCGAACTACGCCATCTCGCTGCTCAGCGAGGGGGCGGAGGGGTACGCCTACCTTCTGAAGGACCGGGTGGCGGAGGGTGACCAGCTCGCTCAGGCGATTCGCGAGGTGGCTTCCGGCGGTTCCAAGCTCGACCCCAAGATCGTGGAGGCACTGATCACTCCCGTTACTGGAGATGGTGACTTAAGCCGCAAGGAGGAGGAGATGCTCCGCCTCGTTGCCGAAGGCAGGCCCATCAAGCGGATAGCCGCTGCCTTCCGGACCACCCCCGCCGATGTGTCCGATTCCATCGAGCGGTTATTCCTCAAGATTGCCCAGGGCGCCAGCTCCGGGGCGAGCGGCGCTTTGCAGCGGCTGAAGATGCTGCACCAGGCCATCGTCCAGCTGGATGAGCAGGGTGAGTCCATGAGCCGGCTGCTCCCGGGCGGCGTCGCCGAGAAGCTGCGCCGTGAGGGGCGAAAGGTGGGGGAGACCGAGAAGCTGACCGTTACCGTTCTGATGTCGGACATCCGCGGCTATTCAACAATCGCCGAGGATACGGACCCGAGTTTGCTCGCCGGCCAGCTCAACATCCACCGGATTGAGATGAACAAGGCGGTTACCGCGAGCGGCGGGAACGTCTGGCAGTTTGTTGGCGACGCCGTGATGGCCGTTTTCGGAGCACCCATACCCCAGGAGGACCACGCCGACCGGTCACTGGCTACGGCGCTGGCGATGCATCGTGCCCAACAGGAGATCAACCGAAGGTGGAAGTCGGAGGGTCTGGCACCGTTCGAGCTGGGCATCGGACTCAGCACAGGGGAGGTGGCGGCTGCCCTCCTGGGATCCGACGAGCATCTGGAGTACTCGCTGGTGGGAGACACGGTGAACCTTGCCCAACGCCTACAGCAGTGGGCCGCACCCGGCCAGATAGTGCTGTCGGACGCTACGTACAGGTGCCTGGAGACGCCGGTTCCGGCGCAGGAGCTGGCGCCGGCTCCGGTCAAGGGGAGGAGTGCGCCGGTTCTGGCATACAAGTTGTCGGCGATGACCGAGAGGAGTGAGCTGTGATCGGGCGGGACAGAAGAATCTTCACAACGACGACGGTGGCGGTGCTTCTCGGCTTCCTGGCGGTCGCCTGCGGAGGCGGAGATGACTCCGGTCCCCAGGAGCGGACGATCAGGGTGGACTTCAGCCACGACGAGTTCGGAAGCTACTTCCTCGAGTACTACCCGAGGAAGGTAACCCTGCGGCCGGGCGACACTGCAGTGTTCAAGCAGACCTGGACCGGTGAGCCGCACAGCGTAACGATGGGCTCCCTGGTGGACAACCTGGTGAAGCTGGTCGATCCCTACATCGAGCAGATGAAGGAGGGCAAGCCTCTTCCCGAGGAGGAGCCACCCGAGGTCGAGGAGGCCACCAGGCCGCTTCCCTTCATGTTCGGCGACGACTTCGAGGATGTGAACCAGCTTGCCGCTCAACCATGCTACATCGAGACGGGCGACCTGCCCGCCGATATCAAGCAGCCCTGCGAGCAGCAGACCCAGCCCGATTTCAAGGGCACCGAGACCTACTACAACAGCGGCTTCATCCCGTACGAGGGCCCCGGAGGTAACGAGTTCCGCGTGCCGCTGTCCGATGACATCAAGCCGGGTACCTACTACTATTACTGCAACTACCACGGGTCACTCATGAGCGGTGCCATCAACGTGGTGGGCAAGGGCGCCTCCATTCCTTCTCAGGACGACATCAACAAGCAGGCCCGGGAGGAGATCGAGTTCGCCGCCAAGCCTCTGCGCAGGGAGCTAGATAAAGCTCAAAAAGGTGAGCTGGACGTACCCGAGGAAGAGGCGACATTCCTGAAGCAGTCCGGCCACATCAAGCCGGGGACCAACTTCTTCCGGGGCAACCTCTCAGGCCTCTACGCGGAAGAGTCGTTCGTCGGCGGAATAGACGAGTTTATTCCCAAGGAGATCTCGGCCAGGGCCGGGCAGAAAGTCACCTGGATCAACCTTGGATTGCACACCATCAGCTTCAACGTTCCCCGCTACTTCCCGATCATCTCGGTGGAGGACGATGGGACGGTGGTTTACAACCCGCGTATCACTCCGGCCGCGGGAGGCCCACCTCAGCCGCCACCACCGTTCGGAGGTGAAGAGGAGCCTCAAGGCCCCCCGGAACCGGTGAAGATCGATGCGGGGACCTGGAGCGGGGAGGGGTTCTACTCCTCGGGCCTGATAGGGGCAGCCCCCTACCTGGAGTACAGCATCACCTTCTCCAGGCCCGGAACCTACAAGTATGCCTGCCTGATCCATCCGCCTATGACCGGCACCGTGGTCGTGAAGTAGCGAACCAGGCCGGGAAGATGACGATCGAAGTGACCGAGACCCAGCGGACCTCGAAGGAGGCCCCTGCCGGGGCGCCTTCGGGGCCGCGTCACCGGTTTTCCCCCTCCGACCTGCTGTTCACCGGATTCTTCGCCGGACTGGTTCTTGCCTCCCTCCTCGTGATGAGCTTCGGAGTAACCGCGGTCGTCGCCGGGTATTCCGAGCCTCTTCACGAACGGTTGCATGACATCGGGTTCGGAGAGGGCATGGTGGCGCGGGTGGCGCAGGGCATGGCCGACGCCGCCCACGACCCCCATCCGCCGGCCGGCCTTGCGATCGACTACCTGTTCAGCGCCTTCAACCTGACGCTGGCGGCGGTCCTCCTGCGGCTGAGGCCTCGCGACTGGACCGCCCGGCTGCTGGCCATCGGCATGGTCGGTACCGCCGCGGTGTTCAACCTCCAGGCGGCCGGCGTCTATCACGCCATGCCCAAGACCGTCCTGGAAAGCTCGCTGTTCTCCGCTCACAGGCTGATCGCCGGCGGCGCGTACTTTTGCGCCCTTCTGCTGTTTCCCGACGGAAGGCTCATCCCCAGGTGGCCTCGGTGGGCACAGTTCCTGCTCTACGCGCCGGTCGGAATCGGCTTGGCCTACGTCTCCTTCCGCCCCGAGAGCCTGGAGGAGGTAACCACAACCGTCTCTCTGATCGCGTTCTTCGGACTGCTAACTCCGATGGCGGCCGTCATAGCCCAGGCTTACCGGGCCCGACGCTCCCAGACCCCCGAGGAACGTCAGCAGTCCAAGCTGCTGTTCTGGTCGCTGACGCCGGCCCTGATCATCGGGCTCTTCGTCCTGATCCAGGGGATTCGGTTCATCTCCCTGGACGAGTTCGCGGGGCGACCACAGGAGCTGCCGCTGGTGATCTTTCGCATCTTCCAACCGGTGTTCACGCTGATCCCTATAGCCCTGTTCGTCGGACTGCTCAAGTACAGGCTGTGGAACATCGACCGGATCATCAGCCGCACCCTCGCCTACGGAGTGCTGGCGGCATTCGTCGGTCTGGTTTACGTCGGCGTGGTCGTGGGAGTCGGCCGCCTGGTGGGCGCGGCAAGCGACAACCTGCTGCTGTCCATCGCCGCCACCGGCATCGTGGCGGTTGCTTTCCAGCCCGCGCGGGAGGGGGTTGAGCGACTGGCGAACCGGCTGGTGTACGGCAAAAGGGCCACTCCCTACGAGGTGCTTTCGGAGTTCAGTAGCAAGATGGCGGGTGCGGCGGCCCCCGAGGACCTGCTTAAGGACATCGCCCGCACCCTGGCGGACGGTACCGGCGCCGCATCGGCCCAGGTGTGGCTGAAGGTCTCAGATGTGATGAAGCTGGTCGCCGCGCATCCTGAGGAGGAAGCGGCGTCCGGAAACCCCGCGCCGGTGGAAGTCGACGGGCGCCTCAGCATCCCCGGCGTCGACCGGGTGGCCGAGGTCGTTCATCGCAACGAGCAGCTCGGAGCCCTGGCCATAACCAAGCGGGTGGGTGAGCCCGTCAGTCCCGCGGAGGCGAAGCTGTTGTCGGATCTCGCCTCCCAGGCAGGCGTCGTTTTCCGAAACGTTCGTCTGAACGAGGAGTTGCTCCGACGTCTGGAGGAGTTGAAGGCCTCCCGCCAGCGCCTGGTTGCGGCGCAGGATGAGGAGCGCAGGCGGCTGGAGAGGGACCTCCACGACGGAGCCCAGCAACAGCTGGTGGCCCTGAAGGTGAAGCTCTCGCTTGCCGAGCGGGTGGCAGACGAGGAGAAGGTGAAGGCCTTCCTCTCGCAGCTGCAGCATGAGGCGGACGACACCCTGCAAACACTTCGGGACCTGGCTCGCGGGATCTACCCGCCGCTGCTTGCCGACAAGGGTCTTTCGGTAGCACTGACGGCCCAGGCGAACAAGTCCCCATTGGACGTATCGGTTGAGGGCGACGTCGGCCGCTATTCCCAGGAGGTGGAGGCGGCGGTCTACTTCTGTTGCCTTGAGGCCCTGCAGAACATCGCGAAGTACGCAGGGAAGTGTGAGGTGGTCATCACCCTGGCGGCCACCGACCGCACCCTGTCCTTCGAGGTCAGGGACAACGGTGCGGGGTTCGAAACGACGGGTGCGGTCCGGGGGCACGGCCTGGAGAACATGTCCGACCGGATGGATGCCCTCGGCGGGGAGGTAACCATCACCTCGAAGGTAGGCGAGGGGACAACGGTTCGGGGCACGGCCCCGGTGCGAGCCAAGGAGCCGGTGGGGTGAGCGCGGCAATACCACTCATCCGACGGGAAAAGTTGCCGCGGCTTCCGTGGGTGCTTCTGGCCGTCACCTGCGTGCTGGCCGTTGCTTCGGTCGTGCTTTCCCTGGGCCGGGAGCCGCTGTTTGATACGGTCATATTTGCGGTTCTCCCTTTAATGCTCGGGATCCCCGGGTCTTTGGTTGCCTCGCGCCATCCCGGCAATCCAATCGGGTGGATTTTGGCCGGCGATGGGGTCTGGGGGGCCTTAGCTGAGACCTTCGAGGGAGCCAGCTACCACGACGTTGCGGTAGCCGATTTCGGGGCCTGGTTGATCGGGTGGAGCTGGGTGGTGGACCTGGCCGTCTACTCGGTCATCCTCCTGCTCTTTCCCAACGGTCGGTTGCTGTCCCGAACCTGGCGAATCGCCGCCGGAACCCTGGTCTTTGGGCTGGTGCTGGCCGTACCCGGGCAAGCGTTCAGCGGCAACAATTCGGACAATCCGTTCGTTATCGACAACCCGCTTCTGGAGGCGGCCTTCGCAATTGGGATCGCAATCCTGCTCGCAAGTCTCCTTGTTGCGGTCGTAAGCGTTTTGTTGCGATTCTGCCGGGCCGTCGGAGTCGAGCGTCAACAGCTGAAGCTGCTGCTCTTCGCCGGAGCAATCCTGGTTCCGACGGGATGTGTCGCAGTTCCGTTCTATTACGACTCGGTTTTGGTGCAGGTGGCCGTCTCCGTCGTCCTACTGTTGCTGCCCGTCGCCATTGGCCTGTCGATCCTCCACTATCGCCTCTACGATATCGATATCGTCATTAACAAGGCGCTGGTCTACGGCACCCTGGGAGCCTTCATAACTGCGATCTACGTGGGCATCGTGGTCGGAGTCGGGAGCTTGATCGGAGTCGGCGAGGAGCCCAATTTGGGTTTGTCGATTGTCGCCACGGCGCTCATCGCAGTGGCATTCCAGCCGTTCAAGAGCAGGGTCCAGCGGCTGGCCAACCGGCTCGTCTACGGGAAACGTTCAACCCCCTATGAGGTCCTCGCCGAGTTCTCCACCAAGATGGCCGGGTCGTATGCCCAGGACGAGCTTCTCTCCCAGATGGCCGCAGCCCTTGCCGATGGCACGGGCGCCGCGTCGGCGCACGTGTGGCTCAAGGTGAGGGACCAGCTCCGGCTCGCGGCATCCTTTGGGCCCACGCCTGCTTCCGGGGAGTCCGACGAGGAGCACCACCTTCCGATTCCCATTGCCGGAGGTGAGTTTTCGATACCCGGGTCGGATCGCGTCGCGCCCGTGGTCCACAAGGGTGAGCTTCTCGGTGCGCTGGCGGTTACCAAGCGCCCGGGTGAGCAAATCACGCCGGTGGAGGACAAGTTGATGAGCGACCTGGCGGCACAGGCCGGCGTGGTCCTTCGCAACGTGCGTCTCACCGAGGAGCTGCTGCAGCGGCTGGAGGAGCTCAAGGCCTCGCGCCAACGTCTGGTGGCCGCGCAGGACAAGGCGAGACGCCGGCTGGAGAGAGACCTGCACGACGGTGCTCAGCAGCAGCTGGTGGCGCTGAAGGTGAAGCTCTCTCTGGCCCAGAGGCTGACGACCCAGGAGAAGGTCAAGACCTTCCTTACGCAGCTGCAGGCCGAAGCGGACGACACCCTTCAAACGCTGAGAGACCTGGCAAGAGGAATCTACCCGCCGCTTCTGGCAGACAAGGGGCTGCCGGTTGCGCTCGTCGCCCAGGCGAACAAGTCGGCTCTGGATGTGGAAGTGCGAGCCGAGGGGGTGGGCCGTTACTCGCAGGACGTGGAGGCTGCCGTGTACTTCTGCTGCCTGGAGGCTCTGCAGAACGTGGCGAAGTACGCGGGTCCGTGTCAGGTTGTGTTAACGCTCGCTGCAGATCAAAAGACCCTTACCTTCGAGGTCGCCGACAACGGAAGCGGATTCGAGCGGTCGACCTCAAGGGTGGGTCACGGCCTCCAGAACATGTCGGACCGCCTGGATGCTCTGGGCGGCGAGCTGTCGGTAACCTCACAGCCAGGCGGAGGAACCACGGTGCGGGGCCGGATCCCGGCTCGGGCGCTGGAGCCGGCCTCCTGAGCTAAAGCGCCTCGGATCTCCTTTTCATGGCGTTGTGCCAGGCGGCCTCCAGGCGGTCTGGATCGAAAGCGGATTTGGGGATGTAGGCCGCGGCGCCCGCTTCGGCGGCCCGGGGCTCGTACTCCGCCGGCTCGTACGTGGAGAGCAGCAGGATCACGACGGCATCGGTCTCGGTCAGGATGATCTTGGTGGCCTCGGTGCCGTCGATCCCCGGCATATTGACGTCCATCAGAATCAAATCCGGCCTCAGGGATCGTGTGAGCTCGACCGCCTCTTCCCCGGTCTGGGCTTCTCCCGCCACCTGGAAGCCGTCGGTCAACTCGACCACGAGACGGGCGACCTCGCGGAACGGGGCCTGGTCGTCAACTATGAGGACCCTGACACATTTCTGGCTCATACCTGAATTGTGAACCCCCCGCAGCCCGACCGCTATCGTACCCCCACGTGTATTGAGGGGTGTGTCAGCCCCCCTGTTCCGATAGGAACAGCAGCACGGCCTTCACTCGCCGGTGCAGGTCCATCTCGGGTGAGAGCTCCAGCTTGGAGAAAATCACATTGATGTACTTCTCAATTGCCCGGTCGGATAGCACGAGTGCTTCCGCGATGGCGTGGTTGTTCTTACCCTGCGCCATCTGAGCCAATACCTCGGTCTCGCGGGGGGTTAGATGGCGCAGAAGGGACTCCTTCTTGCCCGACCGCATCGTTACGAGCCCCTCTACCACCTTCGGGTCGATCACCGAGCCGCCGCCGGCGACTTCCTTGATGGCTCCCAGCAGATGGTCCAGGTCCGCAACCCGCTCCTTCAGCAGGTATGCCCGGCGCTCGGACCCACCTTCGAACAGGCTGAGTGCGTAAGCGGGATCTGCGTGCTGGCTGAGGACTACCACGCCTGCCTCCGGCCACCTCTTGCGGATCTCGGCTGCGGCCCGGATTCCCTCGTTCGTTCCGGTGGGGGGCATGCGGATGTCGGTTAGGACGACGTCGGGCAGGTGCTCGGAGACCGCGGCCATCAGCGAGTCGTAATCCACACAGGTGGCCACGAGCTCGAGGTCGTCCACTGATTCCATGAGGCGTGCGACACCTTCGCGAACGATGAAGCTGTCTTCCGCAAGAACCACCCGAATAGGCACAGCGGGAGAATATCTCTTCAGGCATGCTCCTTCCCGACTGACTTGGCGGGGTTCCATGCCGCAGTCAACGCCCGGTATCGCCGAGTAAATTCGGGTTGGTCCTACCATCGGAATGTAATCCGTGCTTGAAGTTGGGAGGTTCGATGCCCAAGGCAATCTGGAATGGTGAGGTGCTGGCTGAAAGCAACGACTGCGTCGTCGTCGAGGGAAACCAGTACTTTCCCAAAGAGGCCGTCAACATGGAGGTCCTTCGCCCCTCTGAAACTCACACGTTTTGCGGGTGGAAGGGGAAGGCCAGCTACTACGACGTGGTGGTTGGTTCGGACGTAAACAAGGACGCCGCCTGGTACTACCCCGAGCCCATGGACGGGGCCGGCCAGGTCAAGGACCGTATCGCCTTCTGGAAAGGCGTGACGGTCAAGGCTTAGAAGGACCGCTACCCGGAGCCCCGGACGTATATCAGGGACGCCGACGGGACGTCCTCCATGAGCTGGCGGGCCAGCTCACTTTCATAGGTCGTTACCACAACCTGACGAAGACCGCCGGTCGAAGAGGCCCGTGCCAGCGTCCCGGCCACCACCCTCCTCAGCCGGGGGTCCAGGTGCTCCAGGGGCTCGTCCAGCCAGACGAACGGTGCATTGGTCGAGGCGCTGGTGACCAGAAGTCTGGTCAGCAGCAGCGCCCACACCTTTTCCCCGCCGCTAAGGGACCGGAAGGGCAGCACTCTGGTGCCCATCTGCCGGGTTACGTCGCCCTGAGGGCTGAGCCGCAGACCTTCGGCGCCGAAGATAAGCTTCCATCGCCTGGCGACCTCGTCGACCAGCGGCTCGATCTGTTCCTTCGTGATGGCGTCCGCCGTTGCCCGGAATGCATCTCCGGCCACCCGGGACACCGCCTCCTGGCGAAGCAGCGCAAGGATCTCGGTCGTCTGCCTCTGTGACTCCTCAAGCTCCGCCATCCGCGCCTCTGAGATTTTCTTGCCGGCCGCCAGCTCCGCCGTGAGCCGGTCCAGCTCCTGTACCCGGCTGCGCGCCTCTTCGTAGTCGAGCCTTGCCGCTTCGACTGCATCGGGTGACATCACCTCCCCCGGCGGGAGTACGGCCGCCGGCAGGGCTCGTATCTCAGAGAGGATCTCCCGAACCGCGGTCAGCTCAGATCGCCTGCTCCCGGCAAGAGCACCGGCGGATTCCAACTGAGTCCGCAGCTGCGCCAGGCGCTCGGAGTGCTGGCTCATCGCGGCATCCGAGTCGTGTTCGGAGAGAGGCCGAAGACAGGTCGGACAGACGGCGCCGGCTCCCTTCAGCTGATCCTGCGCCTCCCGGGTGAGGGTGAGCTGCGCGTCGGCTGCGGCCAGCTGGCTCATCGCAGATGACAGCTCCTCCTGAAGAGTCTCCTCGGCCGAGCTCAGCGCCTCCGGAAGGGCCGCGGCGGGCGTCGTGCCGGGCAAGAAGGCCCTCGCTTTTTCGGCCAGCTGCTCCAAGGCGGCCTCCCGCTCTGCCAGAGTGGACCGGTAGCGAGCCCACTCCTCGGCCAAGCGCCTCCGTTCGTCGGCGGAGTTCATCTCCTCCAATGCTACCCTGCGGCTCTCGGCCGTGCCGGCCAGCTGTTCGTCCACCCACGCGACCGCCGCGGCGAGCTTGTCCCCCTCTGCTTTGTCTACCTTCTGACCGGCTTTCAGCTTGCGAGCGGCCGAGGCCGTCTCACTCCCCAGCTTGTCGGCAACCTTCGCGGCCTCGAGAAGTGGAGTCACGCCGAAGACGCTCGCCAGATGCTCTCGCAGCTTGAACTCTCCGTGGGAGCTCTCCAGGCCGCCGTGGGCCAGAAAGGTCAGCCGGGCCAGCACCTGCAGGTCACCCCCCAGCTCGCCGGCGATGAGCGAACGGAGCTCGGTCTGGTCGGCGATCACCCGGTCGCCCAGCCGCGCATCGAGCTTGGTCTGTCCCTTCCGGTTGACCGTCCTGCCGATGGTGATGTTGCCGGACTTCGGGAGTCTTAAGACCACCTCTACGCCGGCCGACTGGGAGTCGCCTCTGATCTCCTCGGTGGCCTCCACCCCTGAGGCCTCCCCGAACACGCCCCAGGCCGCGGCCAGGACCAGCGACGTCTTTCCGACTCCGTTCGACGCCACGATGAAGGTGGTCCCGGGCCCCAGCTCCAGGTCGAGGCTCTCGTACGCGCGCCAGTTGCGCAGGCGCAGCTGAAGGATCACTGGGGGCCGGCCAGCTGTCGGAGTTGTGCCTCGACGTCCGCGGGAGAACGGCGCCCTTCGTAAAGCCCGATGGCCATCTGAGCCAATGCGACTGTTTCCGCTTCCCCGAGACTGCTCAGTACTTCCTTCTTCGGATACCGAGCCCGTGTCCCAAGCTCCTTCTGGGTCCCCACCGAGTCCGCCGCCACCTTCCGGGCCAGCGCCGTCACGTCGATGGAGGAAGCGGTTCCTGCCTCGAAGCGCGGGAGCGCCTCCCACGGGGGGACCAGCTCGCGGAGGAATGCGGCGAGTGCCTCGCCGTCCGGCTGGACGGGCCGCCGGTACCGGCGGGGCATGACTCCTCCCGCCGGTACCTCAATGCCCGGCGCGCAGTCTTCTGGCTCCAACAGGAGCGAGGTTCGATCACTGCAGACCAGGCAGATTGCCGCCGTCTCCGGGAAGGCCCGAAACACCCGGTCCAGACTCTCCAGGTGGGAGCTGACCTTCTCGAGCTCGAGGGCGGTCGCCACGTCCACCCTCCAGACGCGAACCCTTCCGCCCGGCGTTCCAACGGTCCAGCTTCCGGCCACCGGCAGGCCCGGCAGAGCGAAACCCACCGGAGCGCTGTCCAAATCCACCGGAGCGCCGGGCGGCAATGAGGCGGCCAGCTCGTTGAGCAGCGCCCTGTCCGGCTCGGAGGTGCTGGCCTCGGCAAGCTGTTGAGCGGTCCGGACGGTGTCCCGGCTCCCAATCCGGAAGCCCTTGGGGTCGGCGGTTCTGAGAGCGATGCCCTCGGTCAGCTCAAGAATCCCGATGATCTCCTCCACCTGCGCGCGGAGCTCCGGCGGCAGGGAGCTGAAGTCGGGAGCGGTCCCGCCGAGCTCGGCGTATTCCAGGTACTGGGCGACGGCGTGTTGGACCTCATAGTTGGCTTCGCTCATGGGGTGGTCCTGCTTGCGGCTTCGGTATTCAGCCGCGCAAGCGCCTCCCCTTCGAGCTCGCTCAGCGAACCGTGAATCTTGACCACTGCTCCAGCCAGAATCTGGCCGACCCGCTGACCCGACAGGGGCGGGTTGAGCTCTCGTCCAACAGCCGCTCCGCTCTTGCGGTCGACGCGCACAGCTAAGAAAACCAGCTTCTCCAGCTTGGTGAGCGAGTAGTCGATGGCCTGGGTGATGCCGGCCAGCCTCTGGGCCTCGAAGAACTCGTCCTCGGCGCTGGCCGTGCTTGGCTGCATCGGCACGACCGGAACCTCGTTGCCCTCGGGGTCGGTCCGGGTGGCGTCGAGGGATGGTCCCAAGCGCCGGACCTCCGCTCGTTTGAGCGCATCGATAGCTTTGTTGCGGGCCACCCGGCATGCAAACACCGGAAACGGACCGCTGCACCGGAACTGCTGGGCCGCCATGGAGGCCCAGGCTTCATCGACAACGCTCCAAGGGTCCATTCCCGCTACGACCTCGTAATCCCCTCTCCAGACACGCTGAACCGAAGCCCACATAAGGCGCCGCAGCCTTTCGTACTCGGTCTGGTCTACTCCGACGGGGAGATCGGGTGCTCCGTGCACTTGATTCACCCTTTGATCGTTATCGAAATACTGGTCGGAATCGAAAAAGGTGCTCCGAGGAGCCACTTTGCGCGGCGGTACCCGAGCTTCAGTCGCTTGCGACCTGTCGGGCAATGACCAGGCTGCCTGCCAGCACGAGCAAGGATCCAGCCGTCTGGAAGGGACCAAAGATAAAGCCGGCAATGCCGATCAGCGGGCCCCCTAAGGCAAGGCCGATTCCCGCCCAAGTTGGTATGCGCCCGGACGCCGCTGCCGACCATCCCAGAAGAATAAATGCCGCGGAGAAAAGCAGAACTCCCGTGCCCGCGAGCCCCAGGACGGGAGCTCTGTATATCTCGCTGTACAGCGCCTGAGCAACCGACTCTCCCGCCAGGAAGGCCTTCCCAACGCGGGTTGTGCACCTGCGGCGATGCCGAAGACGGCGGTGATCAGCACGTGGCCGAGGACACCGGCCACCAGTCCGGCAGCCGCCAGACCCGATCGGTGGGTACCGGCAAGGAAGGCGGCCAAGGCAGCCATGCCCAGGATGCCGAATGCTGCGCCGGTGATGCTTCCAAAGATGTGGCTGAGCAGAAATACCCGGGTTGTGACGTAACGGCTCCAGCTTTCGAACTGCGTGGTGGGGTCGGGCTGGTGCGTGAGCGTGGCAAGGAGGGTGAGGAGTCCGTACACAGGGAGAGTCCAGATCCCGGCGCGCACCCACCGACCCAGGGTGTCCACCAACTCAAGCCACCTCGGGCGTGTCGGCCTGCTGTTTGGGTGTGAACTGCGTCTCGTAAAGCTCGGCGTAGCGACCGTGCCGGGCCAGCAAAGCCTCGTGGGTACCCCGCTCCTCTATCCGGCCATCCTCCATCACCAGGATCAGGTCGGCGTTGCGTATGGTGGAGAGGCGGTGGGCAATCACCAGAGCGGTCCGGCCGGAGAGCGCAGAGGCCAAGACCTCTTGGACCGCTGCTTCGGACGTCGAGTCGAGGTGGGCGGTGGCTTCATCGAGAATCACCACCCTCGGGCGGGCAAGAAGCAGGCGAGCGATGGTCAGCCGCTGCCGCTCCCCTCCGGAGAGCCGGTACCCACGCTCCCCGATGACGGTGTCCAGCTTGTCCGGCAGAGCATCGATCAGATCGGACAGATGAGCCTGCCGGAGCGCGTCCCACAGCTCCTCCTCCGAGGCGTCCGGCCGGGCGAACAGAAGATTTCCCCGGATGGTGTCGTGGAACAGATGGCCGTCCTGCGTCACCATCCCCAGAGTCTCCCGTAGGGAGGCAAAGGTCAGGTCCCGGACGTCGACGCCGCCGAGGCGCACCGCGCCTTCGTCCACGTCGTAGAGCCTCGGCGCCAGCACCGCAATTGTGGACTTGCCGGCACCGGATGAGCCGACCAGCGCAACCACCTGTCCCGGCTCGACCCGGAAGGAGACGCCCTTGAGCACCTCCTCGCCTCCTCGGTTATCTAGAACCGCCACTTCCTCCAGCGAGGCGAGCGATACCTTATCGGCGGACGGATAGGCGAACCGGACGTTGTCGAACTCCAGAGAAACCGGACCGTCGGGAACCGTGACCGCGTCGGGCTTCTCGGTGATGAAGGGCTTCACGTCGAGAACCTCGAACACCCGCTCGAAGCTGACCATCGCGGCCATGATGTCAACCCGGGCGCTGGCCAGGCCGGTCAGGGGACCGTAGAGCCGGGTCAGCAACAGGGCCAGCGTCACCACCCTGCCGGCATCCAGGCCGCCGCGTAGGGCAAGCAGGCCGCCCAACCCGTAAACCAGCGCGAGCGCCAGCGCCGATACGAGGCTCAGGGCACTCAGGAATACCCACTGGGCCATGGCGGTCTTGATGCCGATGTCGCGCACCCTCGTTGCCCGGTCGCCGAACTCCTTTGCCTCGGTCGCCGGCCGTCCGAAGAGCTTGACGAGGGTGGCGCCGGGAGCCGAGAACCGCTCGGTCATCTGGGTGGTCATCGCCGAGTTATGATCGGCCGCCTCACGCTCCAGGCCGGCAATCCGCTTTCCGAAGCGGCGAGCCGGAATCACGAAAACGGGGAGAAGGATGAGCGCCAGCGCGGTGATCTGCCAGGAGAGCCGCAGCATGACCACCAGGGTCAGAACCAGAGAGATGGCGTTGCTCACCACGGCCGACAGGGTCCAGGTGAACGCCTGCTGGGCACCGATGACATCGTTGTTCAGCCGGCTCACCAGCGCCCCGGTTCTGGTTCGGGTGAAGAATGCCAGAGGCATCTGCTGTACGTGTTTGAAGACCGCCTGGCGCAGGTCCAGGATCAGTCCCTCGCCTATCTGGGCCGACTGCTTGCGGCTGGCGATCCCTATGACGGCATCCAGGACCGCCAGCACGGCGATCACCACTGTGAGGGTGACCACGGTGCCGACGCTCCCGCCCTCCACTATGGCGTCGACCACCCGCCCGGCCAGCACCGGCGTCGCCACCGTGAGCACGGCTGCTATGGTGCTGAGGATCACGAAGATGGTGAGCTTGCGACGATGCGGCCGGGCAAACTCGCCCACTCGCCGAAGAGTGGCGCGGCTGACGTTCTTTTGCGCCCGTTCGGCCTTCATGGCGCTGTCCAGGGCCATCCAGCCGGTCATGTCGACGTCCATCAGTCACCTTTCGTTGCCGCGCCCAAGCTTAAGAGCTCAAGTGAGCTCGAGGTCAAGAAAGTATGCCCTTCCGGCAAAGGAACCGGAGACAGAGTCCCGTATTGGATGTCGTTGTTGCTAAGAGCAGTTAACTCCCTCGGCGGGGCGATAAAGCGCGTTCACCCGGTCAACCTTCGTGGTGCGGTCGGCCAGGTAGGTGATGGTTCGCTCGGTTCGCACCAGCTTGCACGGACCCCTTGACTCCACGCTCTGGCCCGTCTGTTGGGCATCCACCCACTTGGTCGAGTAGAGGCTGACCGTAATGCTCGAGCGCGTGTAGGTGGGCCAGATCAGGATCGGGTGCGGGCTTGGGTTCTTGATCTGAAGGTCGGGCCGCGGATAGGACAGGGTGGCTTCCCGGCCATAAGGATACCGGGAGATGTACAGGCTGTGGGACTGGTACTCGGGGAACTCCAATCCTGCGAAGAAGGCGGCGTTGAACATCGTTGTAGCGAACTGAGATATGCCTCCCCCGACCGATTCCTCGAACTTGCCGTCCTGGATCACCGCGTCGACGACGAAACCCTTTTCCCTGGTTCGCTCGCCGATGAACTTGTTGATTGAGAAGGTCTTGCCCGGCTTGATGATCTGGCCCCGAAGCATGTCGGCCATCAAGTGGATGTTCCGGACCCGCGGCTGCCCTGCGGCGTGGTTCGTGGTGAAGGTGCCCACCTGTTCCTTGATTCCCGCCAGCGAAAGCTCGTCTGCAGTCACCTTCGGCGGGATCTCGACTACCGGTAGGTCCACCGGCCGGCCGGTCGGCACCAACACTGCGCCTTCGACGATGCCGCCCGCCGTCTCGGCACAGCATCCTATCCCCGGCCGACCCGGCACAATGGTGACCGCTCCATTCACCACGTCGTAGGCGGCGTCCTTGGGCGGAGGATTCGGCTTGTCCAGCAGCCGGCGGAGTCCCGCCGTGGCGGCCTTGTGATCCACCTTGAGGATGAGGCCGTCCTCGGTTGGTTGTGAGCGCAGCCAGGAACGCACTGTTTCCGGTGGAACGGTGGCTGCCTGGTCGCCTGCCTTAACGGGCACCCCCCCGGCGGTGAGCAACTCGGCTTCCCTGATGAGCTTGCGCGCGTCGTCAACGGTGAAGCGCGGCGCCACCTCACCCCGATCGACCCGGACCTTGATCGGGAGGCCGTTGCCGGCAGCATCCGGAAGCCGCTCTATGAGCTGGGCGGCGTCGATTCCTTTCCCAGCAGAGCCTCCCACGGTCTGCAGGCGTCCCTCCTGTGCGCGTATCCCCGGTTCGGTCGGAGGCGTGCGAGGTCCGGGATCCTGGGCGTCCACTACCCGGTATACGGATTTGCGGTCGACGCTGATACGGACCGGAGCTTTTCTCGCAGTGAAGAAGGACTGAAACCATCCCCAGATCCGCTTAACCACGGTGCCGGACTGCTCGAGAGCGAGGGTGTCGGCGACGGTAGGCTCCACCTGAACCGTCAGGCCGAGTGCCTGAGCGTCGGTGCGGAATCCCCCTTGCGGGGCATCCACCTCAACTGATGCCTGGGTGTACTCCTGCGCCACTTGTCCGGCGACCGCCCTCAACTCGTCTGCGGACATGCCGCCGACCGGCTTGCCGGCCAGGCTCACATTGCGCGCGACTCTGCCGTTCTGCCCGCCGTCCAGAGACCAGGCAACGACCACCGCCACGAATATCAGGATCGGTAGGAGCAGAAAAAAGCGCAGGGCTGTGCGCTTCTTGTGGTGGCGTCCGCGGCTTCGTTGCATGGCAGTCTTGGTAGTCCGGCAGTTCAGTGGTTGGTTCGCCGAAGTCCAAAAGTACACCGTTTGGAGCGTGCTTCATGCTGCGGGTCCGCAGCTCATTCGCCCGCCGGTTTCCTTGTAGGGTTTGGCCAACATGTCTCCTCGTTTCTTCGCCGTTGGTTCGCTGGTCTCGGCAGTTCTGGCTTTGGTCATCCTCATCGCCCCGTTCGTGGGCGTGTACACGTCGGCGGTGCTTGGCCCGGTCGCGGTCGCCCTCGGCGCAGTCGCGGTATCCCGAACCAAGGACGGCGGACCAAACCGCAAGGTGGCCTTCGCGGGTCTCACCCTGGGACTGGTTGCCCTTCTGGTGCTGGTGGTCTTCCTCGCCACGGGAGCGTACTCGGAGCGAGCTCGGTAAAGCCCGACTCGGTCATGAATGCCGATGGCCCTCGTAGAGCAAGCCGGACATTGGCCTCCCTAAGGGGAAGGTGTACGGTGTCAATGACATTTTGTTAGGATTACCTAATACTTGGTTTGGTCGAACGGGAGATAGCATGGCGGCTCCAGTCCTCTGGCTCGCGATTTACCTGACCGTTGGCGCACTGGTTCTTTGTGCCTGCTACAACTCGTCGGCATGCCTGCTTCGTGCCCGTATGGAGCGCAACACAAGGATCACCTCCATGCTGAGCTCGCTCTTCAGTTCCAAGACCATCCACCATCCTTCTGTTCCCCCGACGGGAGCGCCGACCAAGGCTGCCGTCCGTCGTTAGCTCCCCTTCGCTCGTCTCCTCGAACCTTTAGAGTTGACCCATTAGCCTTAAGGAGGGCAGAGCTTGCCATTTTCGGAACGCACGCAGGAAGCGATGAATCAGCAGTTGAATCTCGAGATCCAGGCGTTCTACACGTATCTCGCCATGTCCGACTACTTCGACTCCGTCAGCCTTCCTGGTTTTTCGCAGTGGATGTTCAACCAGTCGCAGGAGGAGTGGACCCACGCCATGAAGTTCCGAACCTTCATTCAGGACCGCGGTGGACGAGTGCGGTTAGGTCAGATATCGGAGCCGGTGGCTGAGTACGGCTCCTCGCTCGAGGCCTTCCGGCAGGCGCTCGACAATGAGCAGCAGGTCAGTCGGTCCATCTCCAACATCTACGCCCTGGCCGTGGAGGAGAAGGACTTCGCCACGCAGGCTTTCCTCAACTGGTTCGTCACCGAGCAGGTCGAGGAAGAGAAGACGATGAATGACATCATCGACTGGCTGAAGCGCATCGGTGACTCCCCGAATGGGCTTTTTATGCTCGATGAGAAGCTGGGTCAGGGCGGATTGACGGGCCCGTCGAGCCCAGACAACGGGATCCCCGCATAACGCTCAGGCCGTCCCGGCCCTTGCCATGCAGGAAATATTCCCCAAGTACGCTCCTTTTCTCTGAATACGGGGTAGTCTGAAGCCGACCTACCCGGCTGACCACGTTGAAAAGACCAGCCTCCGTCATTACGGCCGACGGAAAATCACCAAATTCCGAACACGGGTAATGGTCACGGTTTCGTTCTCCCGAAACCAACCGGAAAGCCATCCGGTAACTCCGCCGGCGCATAGGCGGTTCAGGGAAGATCCCGGTTTTTTTGCTGCTCCGAAGTGGAACTTCGGAGGGCACTGTTGCTGCATCAAAACGCGAGAGAAAGGAGCTTGTTTGCAGTTTCTTCTACCTGGAGGTTCATTTTGAGACGTGTATTAACCGTTTGTTTTTTCGGCATGGCCGCCCCCGTAGGCTTGGTTTCAGCGGCTCACGCGGCTGAGGGGTCCACCGCCAGCGATGAAGTAGAACGCATCTTTGCCGAAAGTCTCCCCGGCAACCGAGCTGAGCCTCAGTCTGCGGCTCCACCGGCACAATCGGAGATCAGGGCCCCCGCTGGATCCATTTCGGAGGGCTCGTTTTCAGCTCCACGGGAGGCTCCATCTCGCCCTGCACCACAAACTCGGGTACCGGTTGCGGCGCCTCCGGTCGTGCAAGCTAGGTTTGCTCCACCTGCGCCGGCCTCTGTCGTTCAGACTAGGCAGGCTAGGCGGGCTCCATTTGCGCCGGCACCACAGCCGGCTCGGGCTGTGGCTTCATCCGGTCCCGTGCGGCAGGTGTCCAGCACCGCCTACTGCCTGACGGGCCGGATGGCTTCGGGAAAGAGCACCTACTCGGGAGCTGCGGCAATGAACGGGGTTCCACTCGGGTCCAGGTACCGAGTGCTCAGTGGGCCTCGGGCCGGTTCCACCTTCGTGGTCGAAGACCGGATCGGACACGGCAGCGGGTTCGACATTGCCTATCCCGGCAACTGCCGGGCGGCCAGGCAATACGGCCGTCGCACCATCTCAATCCGGCAAGCTTAGAGTCGCTACCTCTCAATGGCGTCCCGGGAGCTAAAGATCTCGGGGCGCCTTTGTTTGGGGTTGGGCCGATATCTCGGTCAAGCCGGCAGGACTGAGGCGTGATCCGTAAAGCTCCAAGCCGTTCCGGCTACGCCCGACCTCTCCCGAGGGATTCAAGCGACTCCCGGATTGCCCGGCGGCCACGCGGCGTCGCACCGCTCACTCGCCTTCTGGCCCGCCGGCCACGGGGCGTCGCACCGCTCACTCGCCTTCTGGCCCGGCGGCCACGCGGCGTCGCATAGCGATATGCGGGGGGCCGTTCGGGATCAACGGCACATCGGCCAGGACCCGGAAGCCAAATCTGGTGTAAAAGGCGATGTTGGCGGGGTTCGAAGTCTCCAGGTAGCACTCGACTCCCTCGGAGTCGGCGCGTTCTAGAATCGGCCGGACCAGCCGGCTCCCGAGTCCTTGTCGCTGAGCGTCCGGCCGAATACCCAGGGCCTCCAGCGACCAATGGGAGTCGGATGGGTGATTGAGCTCGGAGTTGATTCCCAGTTGGGTGAAGGTGCGGAACCCCTTGGGGTCGGCCGCCCACACCTTCATGAACGCCCCGGTCGCACGAAGCTTGCGAGGTCCCGACCACGGAAACGCACCGGGCGGCAACCAAACTGCGATTCCCAGGACCGTACCTGCCTCGACCGCGGCGTAGACGGCGCAGAAGGGAATGGCATCGCGAACTGTCGCCTCGAAAAAGGCAGACAGCACTCTGGCTCGCCGCTGAGCGTCGGGATAGATGTGGGCGAACGCCGGATAGTCGGCATGGCTGGCCGCCAGTGCGGCGGCGCCGGCGGCGGCTTGACCCTTGCCCAGCACGACGATCTGTGGACCCATCCAGCTCCTTAGCTTTCACTGGAGATTAGTCGGGAATTACTGACGACGGGCGTTAAGCTCGATCAGATGAGGATCCTGCTAAAACTTGTCGCTTTGGTGATCCTTGCCCCGTTCGTCTACTTGGGTTGGACGGCGGCGGAAATATGGATAACCTCGAGGGAAGATCAGCGCCCGAGCTCGGATGCCATTGTGGTGCTGGGAGCGGCGCAGTACGACGGGCAGCCGTCACCGGTGTTCAAAGCCCGCCTCGACCACGCTCGCAAGCTCCACGAAGCCCGGGTCGCCCCGCTGATCGTTGTGTTGGGCGGCAAGCAGGAAGGCGATCGGTTCACCGAAGCCCAGGCTGGAGCGGCATATCTCGAGAGGACCATTCCGGCCAATCAGGTGACCGGCGTGAAGGCCGGACAGGACACGCTGGACAGCCTTCAAAAGTTCACCGGGCTCGCCAGGGAGCGCCAGATCAACAAGATCGTCATCGTGAGCGATCCCTTGCACCTCGGCCGTGCCCGGGTAATGGCCGAGGACCTTGGTTTCGAGGCCGCCGTCTCACCGTCCGAGATCCCTGAGAGCCAGGAAACCAAGCGTGACGGCTTGATCCGGGAAACGCTGAACCTCACTTTCTACCGGATCTTCTCGGTCTCCTAGACGCTGCTTTCGCGCTCCGGAACGTCCTACAGAGTGATCCACAACCGGTCGGGACTCATGGTTCAAGTTAGCTCGCGCGGTTTCGGTGCCCTGCGACCACAAGCGGGAGTCGTCCTTGCAGCGCTCACGAACGCACAGCTTTGGCACCGGGCACATGCCCGGCACAAATCGGGACAAATCCGGCCGGCAGTCCCTTATCGTTTAGGAATGCCGGAACTACCGGAAGTCGAGATCATGTCGCGTCTGCTAGGCAGGGCGGTTGCCGGGTCGCAGGTGGACTCCGCTCTGGTCACCGGCATCAGTACCTTGAAGAGCTTCGATCCTCCGCTAACGGCTCTCACCGGCCGGCAGATATCGGGGATGAGACGCCGGGGCAAGCACCTGATAGTCGAGTTCGAGGGAGAGCTATTCCTGTTGATCCACCTGATGTCGGCGGGGCGCTTCCAGCTTTTCGAAAAGCGAGGCTCGATAAGGGACAAGACGTCCCGGCTGCTTGTTCGCCTCTCGGACGGACGGGAGCTACGGCTTCGTGAGTTCGGCACCCGCCAGTCTTGCTGGGCGAAGCTGCTGGCCTCCGACGGCCTGGAGTCCGAAGCCGCGGTGGCTACTCTCGGCCCGGAAGCGTGGCCTGATCCTCCGCCGTTTCGCCCGCTGCTGGAGCATCCCCGCCCTTTGCACAGCCTGCTGCGCGACCAGCGGGTGATCGCCGGCATCGGCCGGTCCTGGGCCGACGAGATCCTCCATCAAGCCATGCTCTCACCCTTCAAGAGGGGAGACGATCTGACCGAGGACGAGGCCGAGCGCCTGCGGGACGTCACGGTAGCGGTCCTGGGTGAAACCATCGGCCTCTACGAACGGGTCCTGAAAGTGCCGATACCGGACAAGCTGCCCCTGCCGCTGAAAGTACACCACCATATCGGTCAGCCGTGCCCCCGCTGCGGGACGCCGATCCAGGCAGTCCACTTCGAGGATCACGACATGTGCTACTGCCCTCAGTGCCAAACGGGAGGAAAGCCGCTGAAGGACCGCCGGCTGTCCCGACTGCTGAAGTAGTCATTGCCGGCTAGGCCGTTCCAACCTGCGACTTTTGCCTCAGGGCCGTGCTAAGCACCGTCAGGCCCAACAGGGCGAGCGCCGCCGAGACCCAGAAAACGCTGCGAAGTCCGGCCAGCTCGGCCACCATCCCCAGGCTCAACGGCCCGAGACCGAAGGCCACGTCGATGAATGCCGTGAAGCTGCCGATTACCGAGCTGCGTTCCGAGGATGGAGCCCCCGCCAGAGCGAGGCTCAGCAGAGCCGGGAAGCACAGGGCCTGGCCAACCGCGAAGACGGAAGCGCTAACAAACAGCCACAGCTCGGCGCCGGAGAACCCGATGAGGACGAGTCCGGCGGCCGACAGAACTGTGGACGCAGTGGCCGTTCGGCGAGAGCCCAGTCGGTCGGGGATTCGGGCGCCCAGGCTCCGGATGAGGATGATCACCAGTGCATAACAGAGGAAGACAAACCGCGACCCACCCATCCCGATCTCCAAGGCGAAAAGGGGGACGAACGAGGAGAACCCGGCGAAGCCCCACACCGTCAGTGCCAGCACGCTGCCGGGGAGCACGGCTCGTGGGTGCAGCCCCCGAAAACTGCCGGCGCCTGCATCCTTCTCCGGCTGGGTGTTGGGCATTTTCAAGGCGACCAGCACCGCTATCCCGGCCATCAGGCCGGAGGCCGTCCAAACGGTGGAGAAGTCCGTTGCATAAAGCATGGACTCCCCGATCAGTGGGCCGAGGCCGATGCCGGTGAACAGGGCGAGCGAGAAGAAGCTGACAGCCTCACCCCGGCGGGCCTCTGGAGCGATGTCGGCAATGGCTGTTGCGGCCCCGGTGAAAAAGAATGCCTCGCCCACTCCGTTGAGCATCCTCAAGGCGGCGATGGTGAACAGGCTCGAGGCCAGGACGTACCCTACGATGGAGACAGCGGCGATGGCTCCTCCCCCCAGAACCAGCACCTTCCGGCCGCGCCGGTCGCCCAGCCTTCCGGCCAGCGGCCGCAGGATGATCGCCGAGACGCTGAAGACTCCGGAGACAAGTCCGACGTGGAACTCGCTGCCTCCCATCGGCCCGGTGACGAACCGCGGCAGCACCGGGAGGATCATCCCGATCGAAATGAAGTAGGCGAGGCATGCGAAAGTGACGACAAGGAAGGCTGGGGTTACGAGGGTCTCCCGGTGGGTGCTAGCCCTCTGCAATGCCGGAAGCTGCCTTGGCCGGCTTCAAGCCGACGTCCAGGACCTCGGCGTTGGCGACCGCCTTGTGGACGAGGGCGTGGATGTCCAGAGCCGACTCGGCCTCGGCGATGTCAACCGATCGTGCCGCGGTGGTGACCCGGCGCGGAATGAACAGAACGCAGCAGTCCTGATGCGGCTGGATGGAGATGTCATAGGTCCCGATCCGTTTTCCGGTTGCCTCGATCTCGAGCTTGTCGAATCCTACAAGTGGGCGGAGCACGGGAACCGTTTCTACCACCTCGCCGATGGCCGTCAGGTTGGGCAACGTCTGTGAAGCAACCTGGCCCAGACACTCGCCGGTGACCAGACCATGAGCCCCCTCCCGCTGCGCCAGTGCCTCGGAGATCCGCATCATCATCCGGCGGTACAGCACGATGCGAAGCTCCTGGGGAGCCGAGGTGACTATCTCCGACTGGACGTCGCCGAACTGGATTATCCACAACTTGGATCTCAGGGTCCATGGCGCCAGGTGCCGGGCCAACCGGGTAGCCTGCCGGATGCTGGACGGATCGGCGAAAGGCTGACCGGAGAAGTGCACAAAGTCGACCGCGGCTCCTCGGCGAGCCATCCGCCACGCGGCCACCGGCGAGTCGATGCCGCCCGAAAGCAGCGTCAGCACCTTTCCGGAGGTGCCAACCGGCAATCCGCCGGGGCCGGGGATCTTCCGAGTGTAGAAGTACGCTCGGTTCGACGTCAGCTCGATGTAGCAGGTCCAGTCCGGCTTGCCGAGCTCCACCCTGGCCCCGGTGTGGTCCTTGATGGCCTGTCCTACCGTGACGTTGATCTGCATGGAGCTAGTCTCGAACGAAGAGTTGCCCCGTCGGGCCCTGACCTTGAAGCTGGAAAACTCGGCTTCATCGGCCATTTCCAGCGCGGTGCGGGTGAGCGACTCCATATCGGGACCTACCAGCTCGAGGGCCGGCGAGAAGCTGGACAGGCCGAAGGTCCTGCTCAGGCTGTCGATTACCTGCGGCTCGCAGGACCGATCATCCATCCGCACGATCAAGCGGCCGGGAATTGGCTTTGCCCGGGCCCCCGGCACCCCGTCCAGCTGAAGGGCGATATTGGAGGCGAGCGTGCGCTCGAAGAACGAGCGGTTGCGGCCCTTCAGCCCCAGTTCCTGATAGTGCGCAATAACGAGGCCGGGAGATCCCCCCGGCCTTGTTTGCTTGGTTTCTGCTGCGTTCACCCCATCTACATTACAGAGTGACCATGTCCCGAAGCTTGCCCGGGCTGGACGGGTGGCGCAGCTTAGAAAGCGCCTTGGCCTCGATCTGACGAATCCGCTCTCGAGTGAGAGTGAACTCACGTCCAACCTCCTCGAGGGTTCTCGGCTCGCCGGTCACCAGGCCGAACCGCAAGGCAAGAACCTTCTTCTCACGGTCGGACAGTGTGCCGAGCATGCTCCACAGGTCCTCCTGACGCAGCGCCAGCGCTGCTGCCTCAAACGGCCCCTCGGCGTCCTCGTCCTGGATGAAGTCGCCCAGCTCCGCATCCTCTTCCCCGACCGGCTCGTGAATGGAAACCGGCTCGGGAAGAACCCGGAATGCCTCCCGGACCTTCTCAGGCGTCATCTCCGCAGCAGTCGCGATCTCTTCGATGGTAGCCTCACGGCCCATCTGCTCCAACAGCTCGGACTGCACCTTGCGCACCCGGTAGAGGGTCTCGACCATGTGCACAGGGATACGAATGGTCCGGGCCTTGTCCGCGATGGCTCGCGTGATGGCCTGGCGGATCCACCAGGTCGCGTAGGTGGAGAACTTGAAGCCTCTGCGGTAGTCGAACTTCTCGACTGCACGCATCAGACCCAGGTTGCCCTCCTGAATAAGGTCCAGCAGAGGGAGTCCGGCCGCCGAGTACCGCTTTGCAATGGAAACGACCAGCCGTAGGTTCGACTGAATGAACCGCCGCTTGGCGGCCAGCCCGGCCTGTACGACCCTGCCGAGCTCCTCCTTGCGCTTGGGGCCCAGCCGTGGCTTGGCCTCCAGCGTGGCGGCAGCTTCCTGTCCGGCCTCGTAGGCCTTGGCGAGCTCTACCTCGTTGACATCTGTAAGTAGGGGATACTGACCGATCTCGCGCAGGTATTGCCGGACCAGGTCTTCGTGAGGAGCCTCCTCCCGAACCTCGACTCGGGTGGGCTCGTAATCCCGGTACTGCTCTCGTCTCACAGCGTTCCTTCCTAAAAAACCGCTTACAGTGGCCTTACCCCCGACAGCACGCAGTGCAAAGCTACTATTTGAGGACTCCTGAGTGGGCCTTAGAGTTTAAGGTGTCGTTTGACAATTTGACAAGATGAGCAAGGGGTTCTTTACAAATACTTCACATTGTCAAACGACAAGCGGCCGCTGTTCATTCCCGAATTACGAAAGCCACATGACGCCGGCTCAAAATCTTGGGCTGTTACACTAAGAAGCGGTTGTAGGTTTCGGTTTTCGGTTCTCTCAAATGCCGCGGAGCTCAAACAGGCCGTGGCTAGTTGTTTTTCTGGGCCCGAACTGCACCACAGTGCCGCATGGGTGGCACTTGAAGAAGCCGCAAAGTGCGGCTGAAAGGGAGGGTACAGATGAGTGAGCGTGGAACCGTAAAGTGGTTCAGCGACGAGAAGGGCTTTGGCTTTATCTCACAGGAGAGCGGTGAGGATGTCTTCGTGCACCACAGCGGCATCCTTGGAACCGGTTTCAAGTCGCTGAACGAGGGTCAAATCGTCGAGTTCGACGTCACCCAGGGTCAGAAGGGACTGCAGGCCAGCAACGTTCGTCCCGCATAACCTGCGCCACTCGAGTTTTGAAGAGGCCGGCTAGCCGGCCTCTTCTTTTATGGTGCGGGTTTCCGCCGGGACAGATTTAAGCCGCTACCCCTGAGCTGAATGGTGGATCCGGGGCCATCAGAGGTTCCGGGCCGTCGTTCACCACCACGCACAACCCGTTACCTCTCAGGGCTGTCCGCAACAAAAGTGTCCACAATGCAGTAGCGCACTTTTCAGACCTCCAGATCGATCAGAAACTCGGAGAACCCGCGGTCCAGCATCGCCGGGTCCTTTCGGTTGCTGGTCGACCTAAGCTCCACCGGCGGTTCCTGCCTCACGGGAATCGCCAGGTAGACGGTGACCGGCTGGTAGAGCAGCCGTATTCCTCGAATCCGGCGCACGATTCCTCGCCACTCCAGCCCCGGGACGTTCTGATACTCGGGATGCTCATGGGCATCCAGCCAAAGACGTCCCCGCACCGAGACGGTGCCATTACCGGTGACCCCCGGGACGATGACCCGCACTCCGCCCAGGTCCACGATGGCGGACCTGGCGTGCAGGGTCGTCGAGGCCGCGGCGCCCTCCAGTTCCACCACCCCCAGAGAACGAACGGAATCCGGGACGGGGTCGGGGGAGTGCTGGGCCCACCACGGATCCGCGGGTTTCAATCCGACGACCGAAGCCACCCACGGATCGCCGACGGTCGCGTCCGGCTGGCAGCATTCCAGCTCAAACGCCGACACCCAGATAGGAAGCTGCATCGTGTTGCGAGGGTACCGGTTACCGCGGGGCTATAGAGCGCGGTTCGGCAATAGGGTTCGAATATGTCGCAAGAGCGATTGGTTCGAGCCCACGTTTGGATCTCGGGGCGGGTTCAGGGAGTGTTCTTCCGGCAGGAAACCGCCCGTGCAGCGCGGGCGCGGGACGTGGCCGGCTGGGTGCGAAACCTGCCGGATGGTCGGGTGGAAGCTGCCTTCGAGGGCAACGCGGAGGCAGTCGAGGCTATGGTCGCCTGGGTCAAGACCGGACCCCCAATGGCGGGCGTCGCAGAGGTGCAGGTCCTTTGGGAGCCGCCAGATGGCCGGACCGACTTCAGGGTTCGGTTGTAGCTACCGACCCACGTGACGGGTCCACCCTCATCGATCCCACGATGTCCTTTGTCAGCCAGCCATGGACCCGCCGGGCTGCGCACGGACGGAGACTGCCGGCCCGCAGAAAATAGTGGGTACAGTAAAGCTGCGGCCGGTCTTCGAGCGCACCCGGTCATCGTAGCCGCAGCCGCGAGCTATGCACCGCGGGAACGAAAGGCTACGGAGGCTCATGCCGGCTGAGTTCAGCAGAATAAATGAGCGGTTTGAGATCGAATCCCTCATCGCTCGCGGCGGCATGGCGACGGTCTACAAAGGCACAGACCTGACCCTCGGCCGCACCGTGGCCATCAAGATCCTGTCCAAGGAGCTCGCCTCAGACCCAAGCTTTGTTAAGCGATTTCGGTTGGAGGCGCAGGCCGCCGCATCCCTGACGCACCCCAACATCGTTGCTGTCTACGACACGGGCTCCGACGGTGACATTCATTACATCGTCATGGAGTACCTTGACGGCCGCACCCTTCACCAGATCCTGAATGAGGATGGCCCGCTGCCTCCCAATGAGGCGGCTTCCATCGGGGCTGAGGTCGCGCACGCACTCGCCGAGGCGCATCAGAAGGGCATCGTGCACCGGGATGTGAAGCCGGGCAACATCATGATCGGTCCGGCCGGCGGTGCGAAGGTGATGGACTTCGGCATCGCAAAGGCCGCCACCGCAGGCGCGCTCACCCAAGTTGGTTCGATTCTGGGCACCGTGGCATATCTGTCGCCCGAGCAGGCTCGCGGCGAGCCGGTGGACGGCCGCTCCGACATCTATTCGCTTGGATGTCTGCTGTACCAGATGCTCACCGGCCAGCTGCCTCTCAAGGGCGACACCTATGTCGAGATGGTGCACAAGCTCAACACCCAGGACCCCCCCAGGCCCTCCGAGCTCAATCCGGACGTACCGAGACATCTCGATGCAGTGGTCATGCGGGCGCTGGCGAAGGACCCGCAGGACCGCTACCAGACCGGTACGGAGATGGCAGCCCATCTCATGGCCAGTACCCGGCCGGACCTGGCGCAGCGTACGGCCGCATACGCTCCGTTTCCCGCCGAGAGCGAGAAGACGATGGTTGCGCCTGCCCATAGTGAGAAGACGATGATTGCGCCGGCGCCCCGGTTGGGCCGCGACGAGGCCACCCGGGTCATCCCCGCCGCCACAGCCCCGAGACGCCCTCCGGATAACACGGGCAAGACTCTGGTGGGCATCGCGGTGATAATCGCCCTGCTCGCCATCGCTTTCGTCATGTTCAACAGTTTGGGCAATACACCGACGCCGGAGGTTGATCCCACTCCTTCGCTAGAGATCACCATAGAGCCCCCGCCCCCGCCGCCCCCGCCGCCCCCACCGCCTCGGGCTCCGATCAGAAGGCCCCCACCCCCACCTCCGGAACCCCCACCCCCGCCTCCAGAACCCCCGCCCCCGCCTCCGGAGCCCCCACCCCCGCCTCCGGAGCCCCCGCCTGCCCCGGTGGAGCCTCCGCCTGACCCCGCGCCGGTTCCTCCGCCGGTGGTGATCGTGCCCTGATGCTTCGGCGTGTCGCGTCTTTGGCGTCGGTAAGTGCTCCGCGACGTTTCTGGCGCGGTTTGATTACCAGCGTATTTGTGTATCTCTTTGGCATAGGAAATTCGGCAATTTAGGGAAGATACCTACGCCGAGAAGCGTTGATGACAACGTAGCGAAGCACCGTAGCGCCCTCTGAGGCGATATCGAACGGGCCTCGCTAAACTGTTAAGCTGGCTGGGCAGCGGGTACTCAAAGGCGCGAGTTTCCAGATGCTCCTCAGGCGCAACCTATCCCCGGGAAAGGGTATCCAATCATGGCGATAGAACAATTCGATCCGGTTCTCGCGGAAAACGAAGCGGTCCGTAAGATTCAGGAAGCCTACAAGTACGGCTGGCACGACGCCACGTCGTACGACGAGGCACCTTCACGCGGTCTTTCGCACGAGGTTATCGACATGATTTCCGACCGCAAGAACGAGCCGGATTGGATGCGCAAGAACCGACACAAGGCGCTCGACTACTTCTACCGCCGCCCGATGCCCACCTGGGGCGCCGACCTGTCCGCCATCGACTTTGACAACATCTTTTACTACATCAAGCCCACCAACAAGGTGAGCAAGTGGGAGGACATGCCGGAGTCCATCAAGGACACGTGGGACAAGCTCGGCATTCCGGAGGCAGAGAAGAACTTCCTCGGCGGCGTGACCGCTCAGTACGAGTCTGAGGTCGTCTACCACTCCACGCAGAAGCACCTCGAGGAGATGGGTGTGATCTTCACCGACATGGACTCGGCGCTTCGGGATCACCCGGACCTGGTGAAGGAGTACTTCGGGACCATCATTCCCGCCAACGACAACAAGTTTGCTGCTCTGAACACCGCAGTGTGGTCCGGTGGATCGTTCATCTGGGTTCCCAAAGGTGTGTCCGTTGAGGTGCCCCTGCAGGCGTACTTCCGGATCAACCAGGAAAACATGGGCCAGTTCGAGCGGACTCTGATCATCTGCGAGGACGAGTCGTGGGTTCACTACGTGGAGGGCTGCTCCGCTCCCGTCTACTCCAGTGACTCCCTCCACTCCGCGGTGGTCGAGATCGTCGTCAAGGACAAGGCGCGCTGCCGCTACACCACCATCCAGAACTGGTCGAACAACGTATACAACCTGGTGACCAAGCGGGCGGTTGCCCACAAGGACGCCACCATGGAGTGGATCGACGGCAATCTCGGCTCTAAGGTGACCATGAAGTACCCGGCGGTCATCCTGGCCGGAGAAGGCGCCAAGGCCGAGATCCTGTCCGTGGCCTACGCGGGCACCGGTATGCACCTGGACGCAGGCGCCAAGGTGACCCACGTTGCCCCCAATACCCAGTCCACCATTGTGTCCAAGTCCATCTCCAAGGATGGCGGGCGCGCTGGTTACCGGGGACTGGTCAGGATAGACGATGGAGCTACCAACGCCCGTTCCACCGTCAGGTGTGATGCACTGATCCTGGACGAGGACTCCCGCTCCGACACCTACCCCTACAACGAGATCGAGGAAGAGACCGGGTCGGTTGGCCACGAGGCCACCGTATCGAAGGTCGGCGACGAGCAGTTGTTCTACCTGCAGAGTCGCGGCATCGACGAGACCGAGGCCATGAGCCTTATCGTTCGGGGCTTCATCGAGCCGATCACCAAGGAACTGCCACTTGAGTACTCCGTTGAGCTCAACCGGCTGATCCAACTTCAGATGGAGGGGTCCATAGGCTAGGCAGCTCTGCAGGAGACGTCCGGCCGTTCAAGGCGGCGCCCGAAACGCCCGCCCAGATCACATCTCTCGATGAATGCGACCCTCCACCATGAGGCCCTTACCCTGCGGCGTCGGCAGTTGGAGGAGCAGGTCGGAAGAATTGACGCGAGGTTCCAATGGGATTTGCCCGAAGTGACGTAGAGGCACTCAGTGCTTCGCTGAATGAGCCCGACTGGGTTCTGGAACGCCGGCTGGAGGCCTGGACCTGGTTCGAAAAGATGGAGCTTCCCGGTGAGAAGGAAGAGCCGTGGAGGTATACGAATCTTGCCCGCCTGAAGTTCAAGCTGGATGACTTCTCGGTGGTTCCCGCGGTCGGCAAGGAGTCCGTCGTGCCGAGTTCGGCTGGCTCCAGCTGGGTCGAGCTTTCGCCTGATCGCAGTGGTGAAGGTCACCAGTACGGAAGCACTGTGAGCATGACCCGCCCCGACATGGAGCTCGATTCGGGCGGTGTGATCGTCGCCGACATCCATACTGCCATCGAGCAACACCCGGAGCTGGTCAAGCCTCACCTGTTCTCACAGTTCGACTCTGCCACCCATATCTTCAGCGCCCTTCACGGCGCTCTCTTCTTCGGCGGCGCGTTCATCTATGTGCCCCGGGGGAAGACGCTTTCGCTGCCGGTTGAGTACGGATGCCACATTACAAAGGCCGGAACGTCGATATTTCCGCACACCCTCGTCGTGGTCGAGGAGAATGCCGAGGTCTGCTATCTGGAGCGATTCAGTTCCTCCGGTTTGGGAGGGTCCGGACTCTCCGACGCGGCGATCGAGGTCGTTGCCGGACAGGCGTCTCGCGTATTCGTCGCCACCATCCAGGATTACGAGAAGGGTGTCTGGCATTTCCACAACCACCGCTACCGCACCGGTCGGGATGCTAGCTTCAAGTCCCTGGTGGTCACCCTGGGGGGCAAGTTCTCCAGGACCGAGGTGACCACTGAGATCCTGGGCGAAGGCAACAGTGTCGACATGATGGGCATTTACCTGGCCGGCGAGGGTCAGCACTTCGACTTCCGCACCCTTCAGGACCACGCGGCTCCCCACTCAACGTCCGACCTCCTCTACAAAGGTGCGCTCAAGGACAACGCCAGAACGGTTTACTCGGGGCAGATTCGAGTCAGGCCCGAAGGCAGGGAAACCGATGCTTACCAGACCAACCGCAACCTGATCCTGTCCGACAACGCCATGGCCAACTCCAAGCCGGAGCTCGAGATTGAGAACAACGACGTGCGGTGCAGTCACGCGGCATCGGTAGGCCAGATGGACGAGAACGAGGTCTTTTACCTGCAGAGTCGCGGCATCGACCGGATCTCGGCCGAAAGGTTGATCGTCAAGGGATTCCTGGAGGAGGTTCTCGGCAAGGTGGGCCGCAAGGACATCCGGGGAATGGTCGAGCACCTGCTCGAGGAGAAGCTCTCCTAAATGCACGACTGGGTAAAGGTAGCCCGCGTTGAGGACGTCAAGCCCGGAAGCGTGATCCAGGTGGAGGTCGACGGTGAGCCGGTCGCCCTTGCAAACACGGGGGAGGAATTCCTGGCCACCACCGACATCTGCTCGCACGACTACGTTCTGCTCCACGACGGCTGGCTGGAGGACGATGAGATCGAGTGTCCCCAGCATGGCTCGCGCTTCAACATGCGCACCGGCAAGGTGCTGAACCCCCCTGCCACCCAGCCCATAGCCCCGTACGAAACCAGGGTCGAGGGGCATGACGTGTACGTTAGAGGAACCGGAGAAAAGCCAAATGACTGAGCCACTGCTTGTAATCGAGAACCTTCATGTCTCCGTAGGGGAAGGTGACGACGCCAAGGAGATCCTCCGAGGAGTCGACCTGAAGATCTTTCCGGGCGAGATTCACGCCATCATGGGACCGAACGGTTCCGGCAAGTCCACCCTGGCAAGCGTTCTGATGGGCAAGCCGGGCTACGAGGTGACCGGCGGCCGAATTCTTTACAAAGGTGAGGATCTGGCCGACCTGTCACCCGACGAGCGGGCCCGCCGCCGGATCTTCCTGGCATTCCAGTACCCCACTGAGATCCCCGGTGTCTCGGTGGTCAACTTCCTTCGCACTGCGTACAACGCGGTGCATTCGGACAGGCAGTTGGGGCCCCTGGAGTTTCGCAAGTACCTTCAGACCAAGATGGATCTGCTGGAGGTTCCCAACTCGATCATCAACCGCTACGTGAATGCCGGTTTCTCCGGCGGTGAGCGAAAGCGGGCCGAGGTGCTGCAGATGGCGGTTCTGGACCCGGATCTCGCGGTGCTGGACGAAACGGACACCGGCCTGGACATCGACGCGCTCAAAGAGGTCTCCGCAGGCGTCTTGAAGGTTCACAACGAGAGCCGAGGCATGCTGGTCATCACCCACTACCAGCGCCTGCTGAACTACATTCAGCCCGGATTCATCCATGTTCTGATCAGCGGCAGGATCGTCCGCTCCGGGGGTAAGGACCTTGCAGTGGACCTCGAGGCCAAGGGGTACGACCAGTTCCGGGTGGAGCTCGGCCTTCCGGAGGGCGAAGGGACCACGGAGGAGTAACTAAAGATTGATGAAATGATGTTGGGCTAGTATTACGAACCGCGCTGATAGTCCAAGGAGGTCCCCAAACGAGAACGCACCTGCTGAGTACCCGCATGCTCCACCGGAACCGGTTTCAGGTCCTCCACCTCCCTCTGGGGCCCTAATTTTTGGTTGCCCCAAAGCCGTCGCTTACTCCCTCGGATGTATCCGATTACATCCGTTCTACGATTTTCACCTCGTCGATTGAGGGTAGGGTGGGTGCGGAGATCGAATGGTTTCCGGTTTATGAGGATGACCCCGGCGCCTACGTCCCCCTCGATCGGCTAAAGCAGCTTCTCGACATCTCCCGCCCCCTGCCATGCGGGGGGACGCTGACCTTTGAACCCGGCGGCCAGGTCGAGATCTCCTCCGTTCCCGGCCAGTCCGTGGCCGCGACCTGCACGGCCATGGCATCGGATCTGAAGTTCGTTCGCAATAAGCTAGGCGGCCACGGCATCAAGCTGATTGGAGTCGGTCTCGACCCCGTGCGCCCAGGCCGCCGGGTACTGGACCTGGCCCGGTATGAGGCGATGGAGGCCTACTTCGATGCCGGATGGCCTGAAGGCCGCTCCATGATGAGAGCCACAGCCTCGATTCACGTAAACCTGGACGTGAACGGCATAGACGACGGAGCCGAGCGCTGGCGTTTGGTGCACGCCATGGGTCCGACCTTCTGCGCAGCCTTCGCCAACTCCGCCATAGCCAGCGGCAACCCGACCGGCTGGAAGTCTTCTCGGTTGGCCCTCTGGCAGGCAATTGACCCCTCCCGCACTCTTCCCACACCTCCTGTAGGCCATCCGGTTGAGGTCTGGACCCGTTATGCGCTCCAGGCACGGGTGATGTTTATCCGAAACCGCGGCCACGCGGAGGCAGTTTCTGAGCAGCTAACTTTCGGGCGGTGGTTGGAAGAGGGACACGCATTGGGATTTCCCGAACTGGATGATCTGGCTGTTCACCTGACCACGCTGTTTCCACCAATCCGGCCAAGGGGCTGGCTCGAATTAAGGATGATCGACTCCCTGCCGGACCCCTGGTGGCGAGTCCCGATTGTTGTGGCGTCGATGGTGTACGACCCCAAGGCGGTGCGGCAGATCGACCAGCTGGTCGAGCCCACCGCTGATCTGTGGGAGGTGGCGGCCAGGCAGGGGATGGAGAACGCGCTGCTATCCCAGACCGCTCAGGCGGTCTTCAGCGCGGCACTCGACGCCATGGAACGGCTGAATGTCGACCACGAAACCGCATCGGTGGTCGAGGCCTTCAACCGCAGGTTCGTGCAGAAGGGCCGGTGTCCTGCCGATGAGCAGCTGGAGGCCTGGGGGAGGGGGAGGAGCCCGTTGGAGGAGGACTCAATGGAGGACACTTGGACGTAAAGGAGCTTGCAGCCCGGCATCTGGAGGCGGCGCGGCAAAGGTCCCTCGGCCTTCTCGACCCGGTCCCCGAGCAGGACCTGATGGCGCAGCACTCCCCGTTGATGTCTCCGCTGGTCTGGGATCTCGCCCATGTGGGGAATTTCGAGGAGATCTGGCTGCTCCGGACGATCGCCGGATTGCCGGCGAAGGACCCTCAGCTGGACGACATCTACGACGCCTTTCGCCACGCCCGCAAGGAGCGAACCAGGCTGAAACTGTTGGATCCGGCTCAGTCCCGCGTTTACATCTCCGACGTGCGGGGCCGCGTGCTGGACACGCTCGACCGTATCGAGCTTAATCCCGCCAACCCACTGCTGGCGGACGGTTACGTGTACGGCATGGTGATCCAGCACGAGCACCAGCACGACGAGACGATGCTTGCCACGCTGCAGCTGCGGCCGGGGGAGTACCCATTCGTTGAGCCGGAACCCGGATCTGTAGAGCCAATCGCCGCCAAAGAGGTCCTCGTTCACGGCGGATCCTTTCTGATGGGGACGAACACGGAGCCGTGGTCATACGACAACGAACGCCCGGCGCACGAGGTGACCGTCGACTCCTTTTGGATAGACACCGTGCCTGTGTCCAACCGCGATTATCTTCACTTCATCGAGGCCGGCGGCTACGAGGAGGGGCGTTGGTGGAGCAAGCGGGGGTGGGCGCACCGTCGGGAACAAGGCCTGGAACACCCTCAGTTCTGGGTTCGGGAGGGATCCGGTTGGTCCCGGACCCGATTCGGCCGCCGTGAGGTGCTGCCGTTGGACGAGCCGGTCCAGCACGTTTGCTGGTTCGAGGCGGAGGCCTACGCACGATGGGCCGGCAAGCGCCTCCCCACCGAGGCAGAGTGGGAGAAGGCAGCCTCCTGGGATCCCCAATCGTCCGTCAAGCGAAGGTATCCGTGGGGTGACTCAGATCCCACGGCGGAGCTGGCCAACCTCGGGCAGCGCCTCTTTCATCCCGCCCCGGCGGGATCGTATGCGGAGGCAGCCAGTCCCTGCGGATGCCGGCAGATGATCGGCGACGTTTGGGAGTGGACCTCCTCAGACTTTGTATCCTATCCCGGGTCGGTCAGCTTCCCGTACCGGGAATACTCCGAGGTCTTCTACGGCAAGGACTACAAAGTCCTCAGAGGTGGTTCCTGGGCCACCCATCCGACTGCAGTCCGCAATAGCTTCCGCAACTGGGACCACCCCATCCGGCGCCAGATCTTCAGCGGTTTTCGCTGTGCTCGAGACGGTTAGAGTGCACTGACCGTGTGCCGGCACATGGCCTATATCGGGCCGCCCCTCTGTCTGGAGAGCCTGGTGCTCACCCCGGACCACTCTTTGCTGCACCAGTCCTACCAGCCGAAGTTCCAGCGCCACGGCACCGTCAACGCCGACGGCTTCGGGTGCGGCTGGTTCGCGCCGAGCGTGCGTGGAGAGCCGGCGGTTTACCGCAAAGACAAGCCGATCTGGAGCGATCGAACGTTTGCCAGCATCGCCGGCGTTATCTCCTCCGGCGCCATCCTGGCTGCGGTGCGGGATGCCACCACCGGCAGCGCAGTGGAGGAAAGCAGCACAGCCCCGTTCGCTCACTCCAGCTGGCTGTTTTCTCACAATGGGATGTTTAAGGGTTTCGATGGTCCCGCGGGCGTGGATCTTCGCCGGATGGTCTCGGAGGTCCGCATGGCGTCGGTTCGTGGAACCAGTGACTCACAGGTGCTGTTTGCCCTGCTGCTCGACCGACTTCAGGACGGAATGGGTCCCGCTCAAGCTCTCGCCTGGTGCGTCGACAAGTGCCTGGAGCTGTCCCGCGGAGCTTTCAACTTCTTGTTGATGAACGGCGAGTCGGTCTACGGCACTGCCTGTGGGGACTCCCTCTTTGTTCTGGAGGACGGAAGGCGAATCCCCGGAGGGGTGGTTGTTGCATCGGAGCCGTTTGACGACGACCCGGGCTGGAAGCGGGTGCCGGACTCATCGGCGGTAGAGGCAGTTGGTGGTGAGGTGGCGCTCAGGCCCCTCAGGGAGGGTGAATGAGCTTGCATCACGGTGTGTCCGTCTCCGAACGACAGCGGCAAGCCCCCGGCCTCATCTCATATCTGGGTCCCGCAGACCTGGAGGCTCAGTTCCGCCGCGACGCGCTCGAGGGTCTGTCTGCGGTCCACAAGAGCATTCCGTCGAAGTGGTTCTACGACTACACCGGGTCGATGCTGTTCGATGAGATCACCCGCCTTCCCGAGTACTACCTCACCCGGTCTGAGCGCCAGATCCTCAGCCGGCGGGCGGCCACCATCGTTCAACTTACCCGGGCTGAAGCAATGGTGGAGCTGGGCTGCGGCCTGTCGGAGAAAACGAGAGTTCTTTTAGACGCCTTCCGGCGGCGGGGGAATTTGAAGCGGTTCCTCCCGTTCGACGTTGACTCCGAGGTCCTGAAGATGGCTGCGACAGAGTTGCTTGACCGCTATCCGGACCTCGAGGTACAGGGCATAGTCGGTGACTTCGAGAGGCACCTTTCAGCGATCGACGTGCCCGAGCGATCTCTGGTCATCTTTCTCGGAAGCACCATCGGCAACCTGAACCCGCTTCAAAGAAATGCGCTGCTGACAGAGCTATCCGGAAGCTTGAAACCCGGCGACTGCTTGCTCCTTGGAGTAGACCTCATCAAGGAGGTGGAGCTCATCAAGGCGGCCTACAACGACTCCGCCGGCATCTCGGCCGCCTTCAACCTGAACATGCTGAATGTTCTAAACACCCGGCTCGGGGGCAACATCGACGTAGACGCCTTCACCCACATCGCCCGGTTCAACCCCCAGACCGAGCAGATGGAGATGTTTCTGCGATCGGCTCGGCCGCAGAGAGCCCGGCTGGAGGCAATAGATCTGGATGTCGAGTTTGCGCGTGGGGAGCAAATCCACACCGAGATAAGCGCGAAGTTCCGCAAGCAGGGGATCGAAGCCGAGCTCCGCGACGCGTCATTGGAGCCCCGGCGGTGGTGGACCGACAAAGACCAGTATTTTGCGCTCAGCCTCTCTGTAAGGATCTAACGCCCGGCTGGTAACGCCGGGATGCGCCGCACCGTCGTAGCGGCACAACACTTAGCTTTCTTTGAGTGCAACTAACCGGCACTCTAACTTTCGATGAAACTTTTTCCGATTCTTGCCGATTACTTAACCGGCAAGAGATGGGCTCCCCTAGCCCCCAAGCGGGAAGGTTTCTCAATGTTCAAGGCGGTTTTCGGCTCTCTTTTCGGCAAGTTCAATGCCGTAGCGCTCTTGGTGGTTGGTGCCACCGGAGGCTTGGCGGTCACAGGAGACATTTCGGGACTGGGTACAGTTTCCAGTTACAACGTGTCTGCATCAGCCGCTGCGGGGGGGCCGCACCGCACCGGCGTAACGCTCGATTTCCCCACCTCCGTGCTAAAACACCGTCAGGTGGAATCCGCACCGGCAGTGGAGCTTGTCGAGGAGGTCGTTGTTGTCCCGGCAGCTCGGACTTCGATAGCGGGATCCCCAGCAACCGTACCGGCGCCCCAATGCGTTGCAGATGTCACAGAAGCTTTGAACGCCATCGCCGGCGCGATCCCGTCCATCACCACGGGTGAACAGGGTCAGGCGCTGCTTGCCCAGGCGAACGCCGTCGGAGTGGTGGCCAACAACTGCCTTGCCGAGGCCAAGAAGGCCGGCTTCCCGGGGATCGAAGGAGTGACCCAACTGGTCAACCAGGCCGGCGCCGCCATCGCTCAGATATCGGCCATACCTGTTGTCGCTGCAGCACCCACCCACCCGGGAACTCAGCCGAACGTGGTCGGGGGAGTGGTTGGAGGCGTGGGAGCAGTTGTCGGAGGCGCTGTGAATCTTGCCGGTGAAGGCCTCGGTCTTCTGGGCACCGGACTCAATATGCTCACCAGCCCACTTAACAAGTAGTTTCCGTTCGCCCTTCAGGGGCTTGAAATCAAGGAGAAACCATGCAGCCTGGATCAGTCGCGAGCTCCGCGGTGTTGAACGTAGCGCTTTCACTCGCTTTGCTGGGTGCCGGAGTTGGAGGAGGGGCCGCCTTCGGGTTGCTCAACGGCTCCAGCGCACCCGCCACATCGGTGCCGGATGCGACCAATCACATTGCCGCTTTCACTCAGACGGATCAGTTCGATGCAGGCGGCCTGAGGGTCGAGGAAGCGCCCCCTGCGCGAGCTGCAGTGCGCAAGACGGTCCGGCGGATGGTTACCCAATCGGGAGGCGCCGAGAGCGCCGCCGGCGCTGCAGGAGGCGCCGGCGCCGGCACCTCGATGGCGCTTTCCGGTTCCCTGGACACCGCGGGGTCGGCCAACTGCGCCAGGCTGGACGACGCCAAGATCCAGTGGCTTCTGAACCTCGTCGGCAAGGCCAGGAGCTCCAATCCTGATCAGGCCGGCGTGGCCGCCGGGGTGGAGCGGCAGCTCCACGATGCGCTCGGCAAGAACATGTGCGCCGAAGAAGCTCAAATCTATATCGGGAACATGTGCGCCGACCGCGCCGTAAAGAACTTTATGGGACTCATGGTCAAAGAGCTTCCGTTCTTCGTCCGGCCTCTCGTGGGAGACCCCTGCAAGCAAGACCTGGTGGCGGCAGCAGAGAAGTACCTTCGGTAGACAAGCCGTCGCACGCCCGGGTCGGCAGAGCCTCTGGGAGGCTGCGGGCCTGGCATCCCCGCAGATCCCTTCCGTCGGGTAATCTAACGTGTCTCGCAACTTGCCCGCTGAGTCCGATTCAGCGGACGCGGTAGGTTGCCCGGCCGGTGTGTCCGGCCAAGCCGCAGCCCCAATAGGCCGGCCACGACGGGAACTGAGCTGGAGGAGCAGATCCGAATGGCACGTTCAAGCGTTTCAGGATTTCCAAGAATTGGTCCTCGCCGTGAGCTGAAGTTCGCCACCGAGAGCTACTGGAAGGAAAAGACCTCGGCGGAAGAGCTTAACCAGGTGGCGGCCGACCTGCGCCGCCGCAACTGGACGCTCATGCGGGAGGCCGGCGTCGACCTCATTCCGTCCGGCGATTTTTCACTTTACGATCAAGTTCTGGATGCAATAGCCCTGGTCGGTGCCGTTCCGGTGCGCTATGGGCACGCCGGAGGCCCGGTCGACCTGGACACCTACTTCGCGATGGCCCGAGGACGCCAGACGGCCGGCCAGGACGTGGTGGCGATGGAAATGACCAAGTGGTTCAACACCAATTACCACTACATCGTCCCAGAGCTCGGCCCCGACACGCAGTTCATGCTCTGCAGTGACAAGCCGGTTGCGGAGTACCTCGAGGCGAAGGGCCAGGGCATCGAGACCGTCCCGGTACTGGTGGGTCCGGTCACCTTCCTTCTTTTGGGCAAGCCGGCGCCGGATATCGATGAGGATTTCGATCCGCTCACCCTGTTGCCCGCCATACTGCCGGTTTACGAGGAAGTCCTCGGCAGACTCGGGGCCGAAGGGGCCGATTGGGTTCAGCTCGATGAGCCGGCATTCGTCCAGGATCGAAGCGCTACCGAGCTTGATGCCCTCAGGGCGGCTTACGAGCAGCTCTCGAAGGTGCGGGGAAGGCCGAAGATTCTGGTGAAAACCTACTTCGACCACGCCGGCGAGGCCTATCCCGTCCTGCGCGACTTGCCGGTTGAGGGAATCGGCTTGGACTTCGTGGCCGGGGGGGATAATGAGCGGCTCATTGCCGAGCACGACGGCCTGGGCGACAAGACGCTGTTTGCAGGCGTGGTCAACGGCCGCAACATCTGGATCAACGACTTTGCGGAGTCCCTGGCCCTTCTGGATCGACTGAAGAACGCGGCTGCAGAGATAGTGGTCGCAACGTCGTCGTCCCTGCAGCACGTCCCCGTGGACCTCAGCCTGGAGACCGATCTCGACCCGGAGATCGCCGGCTGGCTGGCGTTTGCGGTTCAAAAGGTGAGGGAGCTGGTAACTCTCACGAAGGGATTTTCAGAGGGGCCCGAATCCATCGCCTCCGAGGTGGCCGCCAACCAGGCCACCCTACAAGGAAGGCGTACCTCTTCTCGTTCGGTCAATCCCGAAGTTCGTAACCGGCTCAGGGGATTGAGTGACCGGGACTTCGCGCGCTCCTCTGGCTATTCCGACCGTTCGACCGTGCAGCAGGCCGAGCTGAAACTGCCGCTGTTCCCAACCACCACGATCGGCTCCTACCCGCAGACCGACGACATTCGCCGTGCACGAGCGCTGCTGCGATCCGGCTCCATCACGCCGGAGGAGTACACGGAGGAGATGAAGCGAGAAGTCGAGCGGGTGATCCGCTTCCAGGAGAAGCTGGACATCGATGTGCTGGTGCACGGTGAACCGGAGCGCAACGACATGGTTCAGTACTTCGCCGAGCAGATGGACGGCTACCTTTTCACGACGAACGGGTGGGTTCAGTCATACGGCAGCCGGTACGTCCGCCCGCCGGTCATCTACGGCGACATCTCTCGGCCGCACCCCATGACCGTGGAGTGGGCCAAGTACGCGCAGTCCCTCACCGACCGTCCGGTGAAAGGCATGCTCACCGGGCCGGTCACCATGCTGGTGTGGTCCTTTGTGCGTGACGACCAGCCTTGGGAGGATACCTGCATCCAACTGGCACTCGCCATCCGGGATGAGGTCAACGACCTCGAGGCGGCCGGATTTCGCGTCATTCAGGTAGACGAGGCGGCCCTGCGTGAGGGCATGCCGCTGCGCTCCGAGCGCGCTCGGGAGTATCTTGACTGGGCGGTGAGGTGCTTCAGGCTGACCACCTCGGGAGTTGCCGACAAGACTAACATCCAGATGCACATGTGCTACTCGGAGTTCGGCGACATCATGGAGGCGATCGATAAGCTGGATGCCGACGTGGCCCTCATCGAGGCTGCACGCTCAAACATGGAGCTGCTGGACGACTTCGCGAGCGCAGGCTACGTTCGGGCCGTAGGGCCTGGTGTGTACGACATCCACTCGCCCCGGGTGCCGTCGGCTGATGAGATGGCCGAGAAGCTGCGAGTCGCTGCCAGCAAGCTTGACCGACGCTGGATCTGGGTAAACCCCGACTGTGGCCTCAAGACCAGGGGATGGGCCGAGACGGAGCCGAGTCTCAAGAACATGGTCCAAGCTGCGGCGCAGCTCCGCAAGGAGTTCGCAGCTCTGGAGGGTTCTTCGGTCTGATCTTCTCGCGAAAATCCTCAGGAAGGGTTTAGTCTAAGTCAATGATGGACCCGGGCGGGAAGGCCGTCACTCTTTGGATTCTCGGCATTCTGATCGCCGTCAGCGCGCCGCTGGCGCTCGTTCTGACGGCGGTGAACGAGACGGAGCCCCCAGCCGCGCCCGTACCTGCAAAGGGTGTGACCTCACTCCAGGCTCTGACCGCGGGTACCGCATCCACGCTTGCGAAGTCCGTACCTCCGCCCCCGCCACCACCTCCGCCACCTCCCCCGCCTGCCCCCGTCGCCCCTCTGCCGGCCAACCCCTCGGGGCCCGAGGTGATGACCATGGAACAGAGACTGGCTGATATGGGCTATCTGGTGGGCAAGGTGGACGGAGTTCTGGACGGCGCGACGAAGCATGGAATCACTGCGTTCCAAAAGGTTGAGGGGCTGCCCCTCAACGGAACGGCCGACGGGCCGACATTGAACCGACTGTCGACGGCCCGGAAGCCGACTCCGAAGTTCGCCACCCCACCCGACCACTTCGAGGTGGATATCCCGCGACAGGTCGTGTTCATGGTGCGCGGGGGCCAGGTCGCCGCCATCTCGCCCACCTCGACCGGCAACAACAAGATGTTTCGGTCGGAGGGCTACAGCCGGCGGGCAGTGACTCCAAACGGCCAGTTCCAGATCAACTACAAACGCAACGGCTGGCGCATCGCACCCCTCGGACGCCTGTACCGTCCCGCTTACTTCAATGGAGGCATCGCGCTTCACGGAGCCACGTCGGTGCCCATGTCGCCGGCCTCCCACGGCTGTGTCAGGCTGCCGATGGCTTTCGCCAACTACATACTGGACAACGCGCCGGTCGGAATGGTGGTTTACGTCTACGGCGGGCCGAACGGCGAGAACCCCCAGCCGGTCCTGGACCAGCCGCCCATGGCTGCGCCCGCTCCGGCGCCCGCCCCTGTTCCGGTTCCCGAACCGGTGCCAGAACCCGTTCCGAATCCGGCGGTGCCGCAACCGGCTTTGCCTCCGCCTGACGGGCTGCTCGATGGCATAGTGCCTCAGGCTTAGACCCTGAGGGGGTTCCGCACCCTTACCCCGTCGCACAGATCCGGGGGTTCAGAACATCACTGCCGGGAACCTATGTCCTGTACTGCCGGTCCCTCACCTCGAACCCGCGGCAGCCCGGTGAGGACGACATGGCCGTGACCATCATTGTTACCTGACCAGCGCCCCCTCCACGCCGCCCGGCTTTCGGTGAGCTCGGGTGAACCGGATCACCCGAGTGGGTAGGCTAAGAGGCCGCAGCAGGGGCCTTTTCGAATTAAGGAGGTTCAACGACGTGGGTGACGGAACCTGGATCGATGTGCAAGAGGCAGCACAGACCGCGTTTGATGCGGCCAAGGAAGAAATCGACAACCCCGTCTACGAGGTTGAACGTGCCTGGAAAAGCGGCTTCAACAACGGATTTAAGCTGGCTCTGCGGGCGCTCGACATTCCGCAGCAGGATGCGCTGGACAAGATGCACCAGTGGGTGCAGGACCAGGCCGCAGGAGGTGGTCCCGGCCTGGGAGGCTAGCTCTCAGAGCCTTGCTCGCCGAGATGCCGGAACCAATGGCGGGCGTCCTGGCTTTTCAGGTCGGAGGCTCGCCGGTGCGTCCCCGGTATGTGGACCTTCACGGTTGCCAGCCGCAAGGCCCTTTGAAGGATGGACCAGGTGAGTTGGAGGTGCTGAATATTGGCCTCCGGAACGACGGACGTCCTCCGGACCAAGAATCCCGATCGGATCAGCACGTAGCCCGGAACAAGGCCGTGTTCCCGGCAACGCCACAACAACCAGCCAAACGTCCAGGACAACGGCACCACGAGGTATACGGCAGCGCCGGGTCCGCCAAGAAAAAGCCGGGCCACTGTGCCGGCCGTGAGCCCCAGCAGGCCGGGAAGCACGCCCGCGCGGAACACTGCTCTCGAGGGAGATCTCTCCAAGGTGTCCGAGGCCAGGTTCGGCGCTCCAAGAATCTCGCCGGCCACCCGCCACGCCTTTTCCCGGCGCCCGAGAGGCAGGAGTACGCTGCTCTCCTCGTTCTCCTGTCCCTCCGAGCTGTAACCAGCCACCACGACAGTCAAGCTGGCCAGCCCCAGCCATCTGCGGACGATGTTCTCGTCCACCTGGATCGCTTGAACTCGCCGGAGCGGGATTTGAGCCCGGCGGCGCTCCAGCAGGCCCCTGGTGATCACGAGCCGGTTGTCCTCGAGTCGCAGGGTAAAGTCCCAGTAGATCAAGATTGTCAGAGCGATGCTGAAAAGGAGCGACAGGGCCAGAGTCAGCGCCACCAGTAGGGATATCACCACGACGAGGGAAGCTCCGGGCAACAAGCGCCCGGCGAAGGTGGTGACGGCGTCGAACGAGTTTTCGCCGATTACCTCCTGGCCGTATCCGATGAGCGCCGCAAGTACGGCCACCCGTCCTCCCGTGATGCCGGCCAGCAGCAGGTCACTGCCGGTCAGGCGCGCCAGAGTGGGCGATGTGTCCTGGGCTGCGGCGTCCCGGGACAGGTCCTGGATGCCACCAGACGCCCAGTGACGAATCCGATCCGCCTCGTCGGGCAGCAGCGCCACGAGGGCCGCTTCAGTCTGCTTTCCGCCCACCGCCTCGATCCGCAGCTCCACCACTCCGAATGCGCGGTGTCGCAGCTTCTCGACAACGTCGATGCTCTGCACCCGCTCCCGGGGAATCACCCGTCGCCACCTGCTGATGAAGCCGCCCTCGACAACCAGCGTGTTGCCGAGGATGTCGTACCGAAACCGCGAATACTTGATGGCCGGGGAGATCAACATGAACAGTCCCACGAGCAAGAGGACCGGTGAAAGTCCGCCGCCCACCACGAGCAGGGGGATCAGTCCTAGGATCAGTCGTCCAGTGTCGTAGAGGAACCAGATCGGCACTGCGGAGGGCCGCAGCCGCCGGGCCCCGGTGGGCAGGGCCTTGGGTTCAGACGGCTCAGACGCTGGTGGTGCCGGCAACTTTAGAGAGATCTTCTCGAATCGACTCAGCAGTGCGCTCATCCAATCCTGGGATGTTGGAAGCCCTGCCTGCTGCGGTGTAGACGATCACCTGCGTCAGTTGGAAGGCCCTGTCAAGGGGACCCTGGCGGGATTCCACAAATTGAATCCTGTCGAAGGGGACCAGGGTCTCCACGTGCCAGACAGCTCCCCTGGATGTGTACAGGTCCAATTCGCGAATGGCGTATCGCCAGCGCCGGTATGCCAGCCTGGGAACGACCGTAGCCCCAATGAGCAAAGCCAGTGCAAGAAACGCCGGAACCAATACCGGGAGCTGCAGCAGCGATCCGGCGACCAGGACGGCAATGACCATCGGAAGCGCGATGACCAGAGCCAGCACCCGCCAAAGCTTGATGACGTTGGGGTTTAGGGGCTTGAGCTCCACCTGACGAGGTTACTCCTAGTACCTCGGATTGCATCGGCCTGACTTCGTTGTAAGGTCGCTGGGGACTGTGTGAGGAAGGGGAGTCATGCCTGGCTTGACCTTGGAGGCCATCGCCCGCCAGATGACGTACGTCTCCAATTGGGGGCGGAGCACTGGCGGCTGGCGTTCCAGCGCAACCTGCACGAGATCCCGGAGGAGGATTTCGACCGTATCCAGCCGGCGCCGCAGCAGACGGCGGTCGCTCCCGTCTAGTTCAGCGGATGGTCACTCAGCGTAAGACCGACTACTCCGGTACCCCGCTCTACCGAAAGCTCGGAATCAAGGAGCAGGCGCTGGTGCTGCTGGTCTCCGCGCCTCTCGGCTTCCGTACGTTTCTGGGCCCGTTGCCGGAGGGTGCCGAGATCGTGGAGGGACCAGAGGATCCTCTGGATGTCATTGTGCTGTTCGTCACCGAGCTCGACGACCTGGCCGGCAAGTTTCGCGAGCTTTCGCAGATGCTTGCCACGGACGGCGGCATGTGGGTCGCCTGGCCGAAGAAGGCTTCGAAGATCGAAAGTGACCTGACATTCGAACTGGTGCAGGAAGTGGGCCTGGCTGCCGGACTGGTCGACAACAAGTCTTGCGCGATCGACCAGGACTGGCAGGCCCTGAGGTTCGTCTACCGCAAGAAGGACCGCATCGTGCGGCCGCCCCTTTGATCCTGACGCTTACGCCAGCAGTTCCCGGACCGCCTTGGCGATGTGCTCGGCATCGATCTTCGCCGCCTTCAGCAACTCCATCGGCTCACCGGATCCGGGCATCTCTCGCACCGCCAGGTGGCGCAGCGTAAAGTCCTTGAAGCCGAGCTCGGCAAAGGCGGCCAGCACCGCGTCGGCGATTCCGCCCTCCGGCCAGTGGTCCTCGGCGATAACCAGGTTTCCACCGGTTGCCCGAACCGCATCTGCGATCCCCTGGCCGTCGACGGGCTTAACCGAGTAGGCATCCACCAGGCGGATGTTGATGCCTTCGCCCGCCAACTCATCGGCCGCCTTGACGCCCTCGTGGATCGTGATTCCGGCTCCCACGACGGTGACACCGTCGCTGTCGGAGGATCGAACCACCTTAGAGCCGCCGATGGGGAAGGTCTCGCTCGCTTCGTACACGAGCATGGTCTTCTCCCGGGTGGTCCGCATGTAGCTGATGCCGTCCAAATCAGCCATGGCCGCCACCAGCTGCGCGGTCTGGTTGGCGTCCGAGGGGTAGAGGACCGTGCTTCCGAACACCGCCCGCATCATCGCTAGGTCCTCCAGGGCCATCTGCGACGGGCCATCGGCACCGATTGAAACCCCGGCGTGCGATCCCGCGAGGCGGATGTTTGCCTGCGAGATTGCCCCCATTCGGATGAAGTCGTATGCCCTGGTCAGAAAAGCCGCGAAGGTGGAGGAGAAGGGAACCAGGTCCACCACCTGCATGCCGACTGCGGCAGCAACCATCTGTTGCTCGGCGATGTACATCTCGAAAAAGCGCTCGGGATGAGCCTTTTTGAAGTCCTCGGAGTAGGTGGAGTTGGACACCTCGGCATCCAGAACCACGACATCTTCCCGGGCGTCACCCAGAGCCACCAGGGCCTCGCCGTAGGCTTTGCGCGTAGCCACGCCCTCGGAGTACGTCTTCAGCTTCACCGGGTCCTTTCGGAAGGGGGGCCGGGTCCACTCCCTAGGGCCCTGCACCTCAAAGGTGCGCGACGGCTCATCGCCGATCTCCTCCAGGGCCTTCTTGGCGTCTTCGTCCTTCAGAGGCTTGCCGTGCCATCCGGGCTGGTCGGCGAGAAAGGACACGCCCTGACCCTTGAGCGTCTTGGCGACGATCGCGGTGGGCAGTCCGTCGTTGACCGCCTCGGTCATCGCCGCGTCGATCTCCTCCAGGTTGTGACCGTCCACCACGATGGCCCGCCAGCCGAACGCTTCTATGCGCCGGGCGTAGGTCTCCATGTCCCACTCGAGCTCGGTGGGGCCGCGCTGGCCCAGGCGGTTGACGTCGATGATGGCCGTGATGTTGTCGAGCTTTTCGAATCCTGCGCGGGCAAAGCCCTCCCAGATGGAGCCCTCGGCGCTCTCGCTGTCCCCTACGACGGTCCAGACGTGGTAAGGGGCACCCAGTGGCCGCTTGGCGGCCATGGCGACTCCCACTCCAATGGGCAGGCCCTGGCCCAGAGACCCTGTTGCGACGTCGATCCAAGGAATGATGGGTGTGGGGTGTCCCTGGAGGCGGCTGCCGAACTTGCGGTTGGTGAGGAGCTCGGCGTCGTCGATCGCGCCGGCGGCTCGGAAGAGTGCGTAGATCAGCGGTGAGGCGTGGCCCTTGGAGAAAATCAGGTGGTCGCCTGCGGGGTTATCGGGCTCATCGAAGCTGTAGCGCAGGTGCCCCGCGAGAAGTACCGCCATAAGGTCGGCTGCCGACAGTGAGGAAGTGGGATGACCAGACCCGGCAGCGGTGGACGTGCGGATGATGTCTGCCCGTAATTGACGTGCGAGATCTTTGTAAAGGTCCAGCTTGGAGGGTGATTCAGTTCTCATAGCCATAGTTAACCCACACTTTACACTGCCGCGGAGCCCCGTGATGAGCTCCTACCAGTTGGACAAAAACAAAAGAGGGAACCGAAGCCGGTTCCCTCTTTTGGCTTCGAATCTTCGGCATGCCGAACTCGAAACCTGTAAATCAACAGCTACATGTTGTTGGGGCGCTGCCTGACATTACCGGGACGACCGGTAACCCAGTAGTGAATCTCCCCGGGACGCCACTTGCCGCCCTTCATCTGCTCGTCAAACGGCATGTGATCGGCTACTTCGCCAATCCCAGATTTTTCTCCTTGGTACCCCACTCAACCCTCCTTCTTTCAGAACAACAAACGCTTTCCACTGCTGGGCCAGTGCCCTTAAGAACGTGGTCATACATTAGCTCACGCAGTTTCTTTTTGCACTGTGAGGCTGGCGTATGGGTCCGGCTCATCCTCATACCAACGCTTCAGGCGCGGCAGTCAAGTTGCGGGGCCCAGCCACAGGCTCATTTCGACGAGATCCTCATAACCGTACGACATCTTTGCGTGTCGGTGACGCTGTCCTTCGACAATGAATCCCATCCTTTGATAGAACCCTATGGCTCTCGAGTTCTGTGGAACGACGTTCAGGACCAGCTTCTCGACGCCGAAAGCCCGGGACCAGTCCCTGGCACCATCTATCAGGGCCGCTCCGACCCCCTTCCCCCGATAGCGTTTCTGAACCGACATTCCGATCTCCGCCGTGTGCGCATAGATGTTGCGGTTGCGGGTAGTGGTGAGCTGACCGATCACCTCGGAGCCGTCGACGGCCACGATGGCGGCCGTCTGGTCGCACCATGCGCCGAACCTGAAGACGCGGGCAAGCTCCCTCCGCGTTGTATTCACCGATTCCAGCAATATGAAGCGGTCTTCTGTGGATACCTCGACCAACAGGCTGATCCATCCACCGGCGTCGCCCCCACGGGCAGGCCGCACCCTGACCTGCTGGCCGTCTGCCAGGTCGAGAACCCGCGGGTCGGGCAGGGGCATCAGGTCGGGAAAACGGCTTCGGTCGTCGCGAGGGGGCCCTGTACCCTCTTGTGCCGACTGCTAACCCGGCTTCTCTGACGTGTCCTCGGCCGCCGCAGCATCCTCGGCCGCCGCAGCGTCCTCGGCCCCAGCAGCATCTTCGGGCTCGGCAGCAACTTGGGCCCCAGCAGCATCTTGGGCCTCAGCAGCATCCTCCGCCGCAGACTCCTCGGGGGCCGGAGGAAGGATCTCTGGTGCCCTTGGAGCAAGGTCCACAGCATCGACCGGCTTGTCTTCGGTGTCCAGGAAGAACAGCTCGTATGCCGTCGATGCTATCAGCGCCCCAACAATGGGACCAAGTACCCACACCGGCCAGTTGGCGTCCAGGGCACCGCCCATGACGGCCGGCCCGAACCACCGGGCAGGGTTCATCGCCGCGCCGGTGAAGGGGCCCCCCACAATGACGTCGAAGGTTATGGTCAGTCCGATTGCCAGCGGAGCAATGATCTTTGGTCCCCTGGGGTCGACCGCCACACCCCAGATGACGAACACCAGAAAGAACGTGAGCACCACCTCGATCAAACCGCCCTGCAGCAATGAGGTGCCTTCGGCCAGTGCGGGGGCTCCCGCTCCTACCGATCTGACGATCTCCTCGGCAAATACCTGCCTCACGACTACCGCCGCGACCAGGCCGCCCAGCAGTTGGCCCGCGACGTAACCTCCCAGGTCCTTGAGCGACAGGCGCCTGGCGATGTAAAAAGCAACGCTGACCGCAGGGTTGGCATGGCCACCGGATATCCGTCCCACTGCGGCAATCGCGACCGCCAGCGCAAGGCCTTGGGCCAGTGCGATGCCGAGGATGCCAAAGGTGCCCTGCAGGTTGACCACCGCCAACTGCTGATCAGCTACGATCGCAGCCGTCCCGGCGAACACAAAAAAGAAAGCGGCGATGAATTCGGCGACGTACCTCTTCAAGTAACTCTCCTTCCTTGCGACACAAGAGCCGGGTGGCTTCCAGATCATATGCGCCTTCTAGTCGTCACCAATGATTTCCCCCCCAATCCGGGAGGGATCGAAAACTACGTCTACTCGCTGGTCAGGCGGTGGCCTGCAGGGGATGTCACGGTCATCACCCGAACCATGCCCGGCAGCGAGGAGTTCGATGCCCTCCAGGACTTCGAGATTCTCAGGGAGCCGGCGGGGACCTTGCTGCCGAAGCCGGGGCTGGTCCGGCGGCTCAGCTCGCTGATCGCCGATCGTGGCACAGACATCGTTCACTTTCCCTCAGCGCTTCCGCTCGGGCTCATGGGGAGCGGCCTCGGACGCCCCTACGCCCTCAGCGTGCATGGGGGAGAGTTCCTTCTGGCGTCGAGCATTCCGATCGCCAGGTCCGTGCTGAAGGCCGTTTGCAGGGAGGCGGCGGTGATCATGCCGGAGTCTTCGTTCGCGGAGTCAATGGTCGGGCGCCTTATCGGTCCTCGGGTCCCCATGACCAGGGTCACATGTGGAGTAGACGTAGATCTCTACGGGCCCGGGACGTCCCAGCCGGTAAGCCTGGGCGTCGACGGCCCGGTGGTGGTTTCGGTGAGCCGCCTCGTTGCCCGAAAGGGAGCACGAACTCTCATCGAAGCGTTGCCCGTGGTGCTGCGTAAGCATCCGGACGCCCACCTTCTGATCGTCGGAGGAGGACCGGATTTCGATCACCTCCGGAAGATGGCCTGCGACGCGGAGGTGACCGATTCGGTCACCATGGCGGGGCCGCAGCCGTGGGACCGGATCCCTTCATTTCTGGCAGCGGGGGACATATTTGCCCTTCCCACAAGAACGAGATTTTTCGGAACCGAAACCGAAGGCCTGCCGCTGGTGTACGTGGAGGCGGCGGCGGCGGGACTGCCGCTCATCGGAGGCGACGTCGGCGGAGTGCGGGATGCGGTGCGGGACGGCGAGACCGGGATTCTGGTCGATGGGGGGAGTGTGACGGAGACCACACAGGCAATCCTCCGCCTGCTTGACGATCCCGAGGAAGCTCGCAGGCTCGCATCAGGTGCAAGGCAGATGGTCCTCCAGGATTTCAACTGGGACTCGCTCTACAGGCTTTATCGGAATGCCCTGGAGAGTAGCTTGCATTAGAGCTGTCGTACCCTGGCCTTGAAGCTCACGACCGAGGAGGCAGCTATCTTTCCCAGAACGTTCGGCACGGTTTCAATCATCGTCGGCGCAATCTGGCTGATTCAGGGCCTGGGCTTTGCCGACACGGGATCCTTTATGGACCGTCAGCCTGCCTGGGCGGTTGCCGGAGTGATTCTTATTCTGATTGGGCTTATCTCGACCCTGGCGCACCGCCGAAAGCGCAAGGAAGACAAACCTGTTCAGCCCCGCAGCTGAGCGATTGCCTCTATCTCGAACAGGGCGTTCTTCGGCAAAGTCCTGACGGCTACGGTGCTTCTAGCCGGCGGCTGCTCGTCGAAGTAGCCGGCGTAGATTTCGTTCATCGGTGCAAAGTCCTCCATCGCCGCCAGGAAGACGGTCGTCTTGACGACCTGGGACCGACCGGCCCCTGCCGCCTTGAGCACCCCGTCAAGGTTCCTAAGGGCTTGGGTAACCTGAGCCTCGAGGCCTTCGGCGAGCTGTGCCGTCACCGGATCAAGCCCGATCTGACCCGAGCAGAAAAGCAAACCGGCAGCAGCGATGGCCTGCGAGTAAGGTCCGATTGTGGCCGGGGCCTCCTTGGTGGATACAACTTGTTTCATAGCGGAATACTCCTTGCTGGTAGGTGCGCTCGTGAACGGCGAGTACACCACAGCACATGGGCTGAATCCAGGCCGGCGGGTCTGGTAAAGCCGTCTGCAGGAGTTCACATATCCCCGGGCTGCGCGTGAGCCTGTGCTAGCGTGAAGGCTCATTTGTGCGTAATCAAGGGCGTTAAGCCTTGGATGATGAGAGGAGCCTTGGATGGCTGAAGAGTACGAAGGTTACTGTGTGAAGTGCAGGACCAAGCGGAAGTTCGAGGGCGAGAAGAAGGACCTTCCCAACGGCCGCAAGGCAGCCCAGGGAACATGTCCGGAATGTGGGACCAAGGTCACCCGCATGCTGGGGAAGTCTGCTTAAGCCCTAGACGTACCGGCGCGCCAGCGATCTGGCGGTGGCTTTGAGCCGTTGCCTCAGCGACTCCGGCTCGATGACTCGAGCCTCGGGTCCCAGTCGCAGGAGCAACCTCTCCAGCCAGGCCATTCCCCCCGCTTTCAGGCGGATCCTTATCCACCCATCCTCTAGAGGTTCCTGGGACAAAAGCGGGTAATAATCGCACACCCAGTTGGCCCGGGGAGCTATGTCCAGAGTCACGGTCATGGCTTCGTCGCTCTCGAAGTACACGGACTCGTACTGGGACAGATCGAAGTCATCCGGGATATGCGCGGTTTCGTCCAGTTGGACGACCGACCGTATGCGGTCGACTCGAAAGATCCGTTCGTCGGTCACGCGGTGGCAGTATCCCAACAGATACCAGCGACCGTCCGAGAGCAGGAGCGCCCACGGGTCGACGTCCCTCTCTGTGACCTCGTCCTTGGATTGCGACTGGTAGACCAGGTGTAGCCGGCGGCGGTCCTCCAACGCCTGCTTTACGACGGTCAGCTCTTCCGGTGCCTCCAGGCCGACGCTTACCCTCTCCAGCGCTCCAGGCGTCAGGGCGTTCGAGAGATGTTCCATCGCCCGCTCCAGAGCCGGGTCGGGACCGGATACCGCTGCCAGCGCCTGTCCTCCGGCGTACAGCATCAGACCCTCGGCCGGAGTGAGTCGCATGGGTCGGGAGAAGTAGTCGGCCATCCGGATCCAAACCTGATCCCCATCGATATACGCCTCGATCAGGTCACCGGGACCGTATCCGGGAAGGCCGCACATGAAAAGAAGATTCAGGTCGGCCACCAGTTCGGTGCGGGTTATGGCGAAGCGTTCGCAGACCTCTTCAACCGTGGCGCCGTTGTTCCGCAGCACGTACGGAACCAAAAGCAGCAGCCGGCGGAAGCGGTCCTCGAGCTCAGCCAAAGATCTCCTCGAGACGAAGCCGGGCGAGGTCTCTCAGCCTTTGGGGCTCCAACACTTCGGCGCCCTCACCAAAACCTAGCAGCCATGAGATGAATCCCGAGTCGTCGGTCACCTCCACCGCGGCGGTAGCGCTCATATCCTCGTTGCGCTCCAGACGCAGCCAGGGTGAGCTGCGCTCCACCCACCAGGCAGTCGACTGATCAAACCGCACCGTCGCCCGGTCCGGCACGGCTCCCTGAACGAATGGAGGCCTCTCCATGTACCCGTGAAGGGTGAACCCGTCAGGGATCTCGAACTCGGGACCCGGCCGGCTCGGATGTGTCAGGCGGATCGCTCCTTCCACACGGTCCAGCCGGAAGGATCGGATCTGGTCGTTGCTCAGGTCTTGCCCGATCAGGTACCACTTGCCCCGGCGTTGCATGAGGCCGTAAGGGTCCACCGACCTCGTCCGGGTCGCTTCCTTGCTGCGGTAGGGGAAGGTGACCTTCTTCTTTGCCGCAACACTCTCAAGGGCAACTGAAAGGTTAGGAGCCGCCAGGCCAAGATCGGCCGTCAGCCAGGAAAGGTTCCCCGCGGTCTTCGGGGGGGCACCCTCCGTCAGCTTCATCAGTGCGCTGCGAGCGGGTCCCGGGTCGCTCATACGCAGCAGCCCTGCAGCAAGCCAGAGCGCAGCCACCTCGTCGGGTGCCAGGTTCAACTCTGGAAGATAGTAGCGATCCTTCGGAATCCGGTAGCCGTGCTCGGTGTCCCAGGCGTCGACCGAGCTCAACTCCACCGGGATCCCCATCTCACGGAGCTCCTCTTTGTCACGCTCGAACATTCGCTTGAAGGTGTCCCAGCTGTCCTGTCCGTAGCCCGGGATGGTCCGATGAATCTGCTCGGCGGTGACCGGCTGAGAGGTCTCCAGCAGCATGACTATGAGGTTGAGGAGTCTCTCCGATTTACGAACGGCCAATTACTACCCCCTCCTCAGACGACCGGCCGCAGGTGGTGCCGAACTCCCGGAAGGCCGTCTTCGCAGCCTCTAGTCGGTTTGGTAGAGAAGCTGGCCGGCGAACAGGCCGGCGGCCCCGGCCGCCTCGAAGAAGGCGGGGTCGTCCTTTAAAGTGCGGCCCATCGATCTGATCGACTCCAGACCGTACTTCTCCAGAGCGGGCACCGTTTCCCAGGCATCGACGATACGTACGTCGTGCATCTCGGTGAGGCCGGTGTCGATCAGGCTGTCCATAACGACGGTCAGCTGCTCCACCGGCAAATCCGGCACCGCCATCGTGCACCGGGCGAGAGCCCCGAACCGCAGCGCCGACAGCGTTTGCCGGCTGACCGCCCGATGGCGGGCCCGGGGATCGGCGAAGGAGACCCGCAGGGCCGCTACCGGTCTTCCGCCGAGCGACCCGGCAGCCGAGATGACCTGACCCTGCTCCATGGCGCTGTGGCCCAGCGACGTCTGGGTACCGGTCACGCCGGGCCCCATTGCAACAATCGCGATGTCTGCAGACGCTACCTCGTTTGCGGTGACAAGGCCGCTGAATATGTTCACGCTTTCGTAGTCCCCGCCGAAGGCGTGGCCGCAGGTGACGGTCGCGTCGACCAGTCCCTTCTCCTTTAGCAGCCGTACCATGTTGCTCTGGATCAGGGGCAGAGACCCGCCGTCGGTCATGACGTATGCGATGCGCAGGTCGGGATCGAGCAGCTTGAGCATGGCCGCTGCTGGGGCGATCTGGGAGTGCAGCCCGCATGCTACAATCGGCATTCCGTCCAATGACTCCGCTAGCTCCAGGGCCTTGTGGTGCTCACTTTCGGGGGCTTCGGCAGTTAGCACGTCCAGCTGGCATGGGCTGTAGCGAAGCTTCATGATATGACCGCCGGAGCTGACGCTGTGATCTTCCCGCTCGAGGTTCCATAGGACGAAGTCCTGCCCGCCCGTTCCAAGGTTCATGTCGACCGCCGTGGTGTTGAGCACCACGCGATCTCCAACCGAAACTTCACCGGTTAGGCCGTTCAGATTGATTGCGTTGCGTATCTCGTCGCCGATCCGGACGGAGACTCTCATGAGGCCGTCGAGCGATTCAGCTATGTCGGAGATCACTCCAGTACGAAAGGTCGGCATTCCCCGATTGTAGTGGCCAGCCTGCGAGGCGTGCGAGCCCCGCAAAACGAGCGGCTTAAGGCCGGTCTGGCTCAGGAGGTTGCACAGCCGCCGGAGTCGTCCGGACCGAGAATCAACGCCCGGAAGCGATGGTAGCCCAGCGAGCAGAGCAACATAACCATTCCGAGACCCATAAGTGAAGCAATCCGCAGGGGCGTCTGCAAAAGCCACACGTCGGCCATTACCAGCTTGAGGATCACCAGAATGAAGAGGCACACCGACATAAGCCGGGCCCACTTCGCCCGGAGGCCGATGCCGAACGCCAGAAGGCCGGCGGCGTAGAGGGTCCACGCAGCCGACAGGGTGAAGGTAAACGTGGCCAGGTTCCAGGTAACCGCCGGGCGGTCGTAGTGAGCCCACAGTTCGATCGTCAGCCACAGAAGAGCCAGCAGGTTGCCCAGCACGGCGGCCGAGTCGGCTGCCTTAAATTCGGCCGAGGTGCCGGCGGTACGACGGATCTTCACGCCCGCCGTACCAAGGATCCCGACCTGCAGGATAAACGCCAGGGATTCAACGGAGAGCAGCGGTCGAGCAGGCTCATACGCGACTCCTAAACCGCTGCTGAGAACACTGGTCGCCACCGAAAGGCCTAGGATCGACGCGGCCAGCGGCTTGGTCCAGGCAGCTCCCCGGGTTATGCCGAAAGCGCCGGCGCCCGCTGCGTAAGCTGCCCAGAAGGCGGCAACGGCGAAGGGTAGGGTTCTTACCGGCCATTGGGCTCTGTGATACTGAGCCGCCAGCTCGAAGGTCAGCCAGATGCCGGTCAGGACGATGGCCAGAACCTCAGCCGACTCCGCCCCACGTCGTTCCGGGGCCGAATCGCCTTGCCGGCGAAGAAGGATCGCGGTGCCCGAAAGAGCGGCAATCTGCGTCATGAAGGGCAGGGCCTCCATCGAGACAACCAGCCGAGGGGGATCGTAGAACGCCCCAAGGCCGCTGCCAAACAGCGACAGTCCACCGATAGTGCAAACACCATCAAACCGGCAATTCGCAGCTTCGAAAGCTTGGTCTGAACGGCGGCCAACATGATGACCACAGCCTCCACCGCCCAAACAGTGGCGAGCAGCGAGCCCTCGAACTGCATCGCCACTGCAGCCGTGGCGGCTCCTATCCCCAGGCCGAGGAATGTGAGAACCCCGTTGGTGTCGTGCCGCCGGATGGTCCGCCACACCAGCCCCATGCCGATATGAACGAGGCCCACCACCAGGGCGAACACCGGTTGGCCTGAGTCGCCCAGTGCCGACATTCCGAAGGCGAAGACGGCCAGCGAGTTGAGGCAAGTTAGCAACAGGTCGTCGGCGTGGGCCGACTCTTCGAGGCTCAGGTACCGCTGCAGGAGAGCGGCGTGGAACAGCAGGAAGAAGACCGCTGCAAAGCCCAATGCCATCACCGTCTGGGAGGGCTCGAAGGTCCAAAGTCCGGCGAATTCCAGCAGCCAGGTTGACCCCATTGACAGGACCGCAAGCCCGCGCCAGCTCTTGTAGATCGCCAGCCCCAGGATTCCGAAGTTCAGGAACAACAGGTACAGGTTCAGGGCAGCCAGGGAGCCCCGGCCGGTGCTCACGATCGCCGGATTCATAAATCCGCCGAGCGCCGCCATGACGGCCAGCGCCATCGAGTTGTGTCGCACCGCCAAAGCTCCGCCCAGCACCACCACCAGCGCCAGAAACGCCAGTGCCAGTGTGGGAGACATCAGGTCGTACAGCTGATAGCCGGCCCACACCGCCAAGTACATGATCGCCACACCGCCGCCGGCAACCGCTTGAGCAAACCGAGGCCAGGTCCTGCGGCGTGCCCACTCGCCCCAGCCGATGAAAGGCAAGGCCCACGAGGATGCCGATGGCAATCCGCCCGGCGGGAGTGATCAGGTTACGGTCGACTGCGTACTTGAACGCAAACGCGGCGCCCAGAAAGATCGCAAAGATCCCGATGCGAGCAAACCAGCTTCCGAGAAGGTTGGCCTCGAGCTCCCCGCTGCGGAGGGTCTTTTAGACTGCGGGAGGGCCGGCAGGTCGTCCGGCACCTGGGGGAGCGGTCGTCGTGGGCGGGGACGGACCTGATGGAGAGGTAGGGGGACGGAGGGGGAGCCGGCCTCCAGGTGATGGAGGGCTCTGCCAGATCTGTTGAGCCGGAGTCGGCGATGCCGGAGGGCGGGCTGGGATGTCACCGTGTGACCAGAGGAGGGCTCCCAGAAGGGATCGGCGTGGTGGCGGGATGGGAGCCGGATCGGGCGGGGACGCCTGGCGAAGGGGTGGGGGACCTGCAGCCTGGCTATTCTGAGCCCGCTGGACTATCTCCTTGACTTCGGCCAGGCCGGACTCGAGCTCTGCGATACGATGTTGGATGTCATTCAGATCGTCCATGGTTATTGAAACGACTTCGGGCGGCCGAGGATTACGTGCGGGCGCAAACTAGTTTCCGTTGGCGACAAACGACGCTGGCTTTAGGCCGATCTCCTGCCCGTGGCCGTATCGACTTGGCGTTCCCTAGAGGGAGGCAATGAGCCGGGCCACCCGATCATCGGTGTGCTTGAACGGGTCTTTGCACAGCAACGTTCGCTGAGCCTGGTCGTTGAGCTTGAGGTGCACCCAGTCGACTGTGAAGTCGCGCCTGCGGCGCTTCGCAGTTTTGATGAACTCGCCCCGGAGCTTGGCTCTGGTGGTCTGGGGCGGCTCGAGCTTGGCGGTGTCTATCTCGGCGTCGGTGACGTACCGCTCCGCTAGCCCGTTGCGCTCCAGAAGATAATAGAGGCCCCTGCGCCGGCTGACATCGTGGTACGCAAGGTCCATCAGAGCCAGCTTGGGGTGCCCCAGTCCAAGCCCGTGCTTGGCCCGGTAGCTCTGAAGCATCGTGTACTTCATGACCCAGTCGATCTTGGTGTCCAGCTTGGTGAAGTCATCCTCCAGCAGGAGCAGGCACTCCTCCCAGGCTCGCACGGTTTCCTTCATCTCCGGGTCGTCCCGCCGGTCGACGTAATCGGCGGCCCGGCTGAGGTACTCCCACTGCAGCTCGATGGCCGAGGCCTCCCGCCCGTTCGCCAATCTGACCTGGCGCCGGCACGTGATGTCGTGCGAAATCTCACGGATTGCCCGGATGGGGTTCTCCAGGGAGAGATCTCGCATGACGATTCCTTCCTCCAGCATGCGCAGCAGCACCGCAGTGGTGGCGATCTTGATCCACGCGGAGTACTCGCTCATGGAGGAGTCTCCGACGATGACGTGCAGCCGGCGAAACTTCTCGGCATCGGCGTGGGGTTCGTCGCGGGTATTGATGATGGGGCGGGACCGGGTGGTGGCAGAGGAGACCCCCTCCCAGATGTGCTCCGCCCGCTGCGAGATGCAGTAACGGGCCCCTCTGGCGGTTTGCAGAACCTTGCCGGCGCCGGTGAAAATCTGGCGGGAGACAAAGAACGGGATCAGGTGCTCGGCGAGCTTACCGAACTCTCCGTAACGGCTGACCAGGTAGTTTTCGTGGCATCCGTACGAGTTTCCGGCCGAGTCGGTGTTGTTCTTGAACAGGTAAACCTGGCCGGCAATGCCCTCTTCCCTGAGACGCATCTCCGCGGCGTTGACCAGGGCTTCCAGAATGCGCTCACCCGCCTTGTCGTGGGCGATCAGCTGGCGGATGTCATCGCACTCGGGAGTCGCGTACTCGGGGTGGGATCCGACGTCGAGGTACAGCCGGGCGCCGTTCTCGAGGAAGACGTTGGAGGATCGGCCCCAGGAAACTACCCGCCGGAACAGATAGCGGGCTACCTCATCGGGTGACAGTCGGCGTTGCCCTCGGAACGTGCAGGTGACCCCGTACTCGTTCTCCAGCCCGAAGATCCGGCGTTCCATCAGGAGGTTCCCGGCGAAGCAAGGCCGGCCAAGCCCGGAAAATGGCGACCATCTCCGCACTCTGCGCTGCCGCTGCCATTCAGGCTCACGAAGCCAGTGTAAGGGTATCGAGCGCCTGCCGTCTGTGGTGGCGACCATACCTCCGCAAGCTTCATGCAAGCCGGTCTGCGGATGGAAACGCTACCTCAGGGAGTTTCGGCCCCAGCGGTCATTGCCTCGACTTCGGAGGCCGTCAGGCGGGCAAACTTGCGCCGTTCCCTGGTGCGGTCCAGAACCGCCACCTCGAGATTTCCATTCGGAAGGGAGCGGTTTTCCACCTCTTTCAACGCCGCAACTCCCTGCTTCACGGCTTCGTTCAAAGGCTGGGCGGGCCGGAAGTTCTTCTCCAGATAGGCGGACAGATCCTCGGACTGGCCTCCCATGGCGACATAGTTCGTCTCGTCTGCCACCGACCCGTCGTACAAGATGTGGTACAGCTCGTTAGGCTGTCCCTCCTCGCCGACGGCCGCCACCAGGATCTCGACCTCAAACGGCTTCATCGCCTCGGTGAAGATCTGCCCGAGAATCTGCGAGTAGGAATTGGCCAGACCTCGGGCAGAGACGTCATCCCGGGAGTACGAGTACCCCCTGACATCCGCCTGCCGGATGCCGTGCATGCGCAGGCTCTCGAACTCATTGAACTTTCCGACTCCGGCGAACGCCATGCGGTCGTAGATCTCAGAGATCTTGTGGAGGGTGCTGGATGGGTTCTCCGCCACGAACAGGACACCGTCGGCATAGTCCATGGCCATCACCGACTTGCCGCGCTTGATGCCTTTGCGGGCGTAGTCGGATTTGTCCTTCATGAACTGCTCGGGTGAGACGTAGAACGGCAGGCTCATTCGATCACCGGCCGCTCGGCGCCGGGCACGTGCTCCTCCGTCGAGGCAACCTTTGAGCGCTCATGAATCAGCTCCTGGAACAGCTCGGCTATGCGGTCGTCCCCATACTTCAGGAATCCGTCCTCGGTGATCGAAGCAATGTTGGGGTAGATGCGCCGCAGGACATCAGGCCCGCCTGTGCCCACATCTTCCTCGGAGGCGTCGAAAAGTGCCTCCAGGGCAACCTTGAGAGCATCATCAGCGGTGATCCCGGGCCGGTAGCGTTTCTTGATGGTGGCACGGGCATCGCGTCCACCGGAGCCGGTTGCCCAGTAGTCACTCTCCTCGTACCGGCCCCCGGTGACGTCGTACTTGAAGATGCGGCCGAGCTCTGCTCGATCGTCGTAGCCGGCGAAGAGGGGCACAACTATCAGGCCGGCCTGAATCGCCAGTCCCAGGTTGCCTCGAATCATCTGGCCGAGCTTATTGGCCTGGCCCTCCAGGCTCAGTCGCTCGCCCTCTATCTTCTCGTAGTGCTCGAGCTCAGTCTGGAACAGTTTCGTCATCTCGATGGCCGGGCCGGCGGACCCGGCGATGGCCACAGCCGACCAGCGGTCGGTTCGAAAGACTTTCTCGATGGAGCGGTGGGCAATCGAGTATCCCTCGGTGGCCCTTCGGTCGCCAGCAATCATCACACCGGTGGCGTGCTTGATGGCCAGAATGGTGGTGGCGTGAGGACCCTCAAGCGGTGTCGAACCACTCAGTTCCGGCATCGCGTCGCCGTTCAATTTTCTGAGCAGGCTGCTGAAGGATGACGAGTCCAAGCTGGCGCCCGGAGCGAGTTCAAAGGGGAGGTGCGGTGTGTCCATCCATTGGCATTCTATGCGGCCTTGCGCCAGATGGTGGACCCAGGTCACCAGCCGAATAAAGGGAGGGAGCTAGATAAAGGCCGAGTTAGCTCGAGAAGGGGCGGACCGTTGGCGGGCGACTCCAGCACTCGGAGCCCCCCAATGGTCCACCCGCTTCCTAAGTGGGGCGGGCGACTCCATGCGATGGGAAATTGAGCTTCTACTCGCCGCCCTTTTGCACGTAGCTGCGCACGAACTCCTCGGCGTTCTCCTCGAGGACCTCGTCGATCTCGGAGATCAGCTTGTCGACCTCCTCGGCGCTGCGACTCTCGGCTTTGGGCGGGGCCTCCACTTCGGCTTCCTCGCTCCGCTCAGGCCTGCGCCTTACGCGTTTCTGTTCGTCTGCCATCAGCTTTTCACCTTGTCTCGATTGTAGCCCTCGCGCCGGTCGCTTCAGGACTGAAGGCGACGAAGCAGATCGGCGGCATCCTCCGCAGCATCAAATAGCGAACCAACGGAGGCTTTTGTACCTTTCAACGGCTCCATCATAGGCACTTTTTGCAGTGAATCGGCACCCGTGTCGAAAATCACCGCATCCCACGAGGCGGCGGTTACCTGGGAGGAGAACCGCCCGAGCGCCCTACCCCGAAAGTACGCCCGCGTGTCCTCGGGAGGATTGGAGACGGCTTTCTGCACCTCCTCCTCGGTAACCAGGGTCTCAATCTGGCCGGTATCGACCATCCTGTAGTACACACTGCGATCCATTCTTATGTCGTGGTACTGCAGGTCGACCAGAGAAAGCTTTGGATGGTCCCAGCTCAACCCATGACGCTCCCGATACGCTTCGATGGTTCTCAGCTTGGCCACCCAGTCCAACTGGCGATCGAGCGACATCGGATCGGTCTCGAGCGCCGCCAGGGTTTGCTCCCAGCGGCTGACCACCTCGGCTGTCACCGGGTCGACGTCCTGGTCGGCCAGGTACTTGCGAGCCCAGTCGAGGTACTCCCACTGAAGGTCGACGGCCGTTACGCTTCGCCCGTCTGCGAGGGTGACCTTGGCACGGCAGGTGGGGTCCCTGGAGATCGTACGGAGGGCTGCGACCGGCTCGGCGATGCGGAGGTCCGATGTGATGAAGTTGTCCTCGATCATTGAAAGCACGAGCGCGGTGGTTCCTACCTTCAAGAACGTGGAGATCTCACTCATGTTGGCGTCCCCGATGATCACGTGCAGGCGCCGGTACTTGTCCGGGTCGGCGTGCGGCTCATCTCGCGTGTTGATCAGCGGCCGCCGGAAGGTGGTTTCCAGTCCCACCTCCACCTCGAAGAAGTCCGCTCGCTGAGAGATCTGATAGGGGGTGTCCTTTGAGGCGGCCGCTCCCTCCGAGCCGACCTTTCCGGCGCCGGTGAAGATCTGACGGGTGACGAAGAAGGGCGTCAGCATCGTGACGATGCTGGGAAACGGGGTCGACCGCGACATCAGGTAGTTCTCGTGGCAGCCGTAGGAATTGCCCTTGCCATCGGAGTTGTTCTTGTAAACTAGGATCCGGCTGCGGCCGGGCAGCGAGCGGCTGGCCGCCTCCAGGCTTCCGGCGAGAACCCTTTCACCGGCTTTGTCATGAATCACCAGATTCCGGGCGTTGCTGCACTCAGGGGTAGAGTACTCGGGGTGCGCATGGTCCACGTAGTACCGGGCGCCGTTTTCGAGGATCACCGACACCAGCCCCCCCTCGTCCTCGAAGAGCTCCAGACCTGTCCGCTCGAACGCGCCCCGTGCATCCCGCAGCGGGGTCTCCTCCTCGTAGTCCCAGCGAACACGCTTCAGCCGGGGGGAGACGAACGAGTTGATCAGAAGCGATGAAGCGAAGATCGGATTGTGGTCCTCATCGCCTTTGCTGATGACCCCATATTCGGTTTCGATGCCCATGACTTTCGGTATTGCCACGGCTACTCCACGCCCGATGTGCGATCTGGTCGGTAGACCTTACCCAGACCCGCAACGGAAGGAATCAAGATGTGTGTCCCGGGCATTCGAATCCTCACAGTGGGGGGCGGAGCCCCCGCACTAGAGGTACTGCCCGGTCTGGATTTGCTCGATCGAGCGGGATTCAGCCTTCTTCTGCTCACTGACCAGTGTCCGGACAAATACGATCCGTTCACCCTTCTTGCCGGAGATGCGGGCCCAGTCATCAGGGTTCGTCGTGTTCGGAAGGTCCTCGTTCTCGTGGTACTCCTGATGAATCGATTCAATGAGGTCCGCAGTGCGGACTCCGCCCTCGCCGCTGGCAATAAGTCGCTTGATGGCAATCTTCTTTGCCCGCCGCACGATGTTCTCGATCATGGCTCCGGACGAGAAGTCCTTGAAGTACAGGATCTCCTTGTCGCCGTTGGCGTAGGTCACCTCGAGGAACCGGTTGGCGTCGGCCACCGAGTACATCTCCTCCACGGTTGCGTCGATCATCGCGTCGATCGCTTTGTGGACATCGCCGTAACGCTCGAGCTCGCCCTGGCTGATGGGGACCTCCGAGACGAGGTACTTGGAGAAGATGGCCTTGGCGGAGTCGACGTCCGGCCGTTCCACCTTGATCTTCACGTCCAGCCGGCCGGGCCGGAGGATGGCTGGGTCGATCAGGTCCTCCCGGTTGGAGGCGCCGATGACGATGACGTTCTTGAGCTGTTCCACACCGTCGAGCTCTGAGAGGAGCTGAGGGACGATCGTCGTCTCAATGTCGCTGGAGATGCCGGATCCTCGGGTACGGAATAGCGACTCCATCTCGTCGAAGAAGACAATCACGGGCACCCCCTCCACCGACTTCTCCTTGGCTCGCTGGAAGATCATGCGAATCTGCCGCTCGGTCTCGCCGACGTACTTGTTCAGCAGCTCCGGGCCCTTGACGTTCAGGAAGTAGGCCCGCACGTCGTCCCGGCCGGTGACCTCCTGGGTTCGCCTGGCCAAGGAGTTTGCGACCGCCTTGGCGATGAGGGTCTTCCCACATCCCGGAGGACCGTAGAGCAGCACCCCCTTAGGCGGAGGCAGCTTGTAGTCGGCGAAAAGTCCGGCGTAGAGGAAGGGAAGCTCCACCGCATCCCGAAGATCTTCGATTTGCTGGTCGAGGCCGCCGATGGCGTCGTAATCGATATCTGGAACCTCTTCGAGCACCAGTTCTTCGACCTCCGGCTTCGGCAGCTTCTCCATCAGGTAGCCGGACCTTGTATCCAGCAGGAGCGAGTCACCAGCATGCAGCGGCTCGCCGGCCAGCTGGGCCGACAGGGAAACCACTCTCTCATCGTCGGCGTGTGTGATGACGATGGCGCGGTCCCGGCTTATCAGCTCCTTGAGGAGGGCGACCTCGCCCTGGATCTCATATCCGAGGGCTTGCACGACGTTGAGGGCCTCGTTCAGCCGCACTTCCTGGCCCTTGACCAGAGTGGCCAGCTCCACACTCGGCGAGACGTTGACTCGCAGCTTCCGGCCGCCGGTGAAGATGTCGGCCGTCCCGTCGTCGTACGAACAAAGGAATACGCCGTAACCGGAAGGCGGAGAGGACAGCTTGTCTATCTCCTGCTGGAGAGTGACGAGCTGTTCGCGGGCTTGAGTGAGAAGGGTGGCCATGCGCTCGCTCTGGGTACGGGAGCGGCTCGCCTCGTGACGGACCTCTTGAAGCTGGCTTTCAAGTTTGCGGATCTTCAGCGGAGCGTCCAAGAGCTTGCTCCGCAGAACTGCAGACTCCTCTTCCAGTTCTTTGATGTGCATCTGCAGCTCGCCGACTTCTTGCTCGAATGCGGCGATCCTGCGATCGAACTCAGATGATCCGCGCATAGGTTAGGACTGTTCCTTGATCAAAGGCATTGAACACCGAAGCAACCGCACCTTCCCAAGTATAGGGGTCTGGCCAAATGTTCCTCAGCTTTGCCCTCCTCCACAAGGGGGCAAACCCCCCGAAGGTCCGGTCAGCCTCGCGAAGGTGAGAAAACCGGTGTGGGCGATCATCCGATGGTCGGGGCGCACCGACTGCCCGTCGATGTGCCAGGTCCGGGTGAGGGTTTCCTGGCTCCACACGGAAGTCCAGCGCTCGTCCAGCTCCAACTCCAGGGTGAGCTTTTGGACCTGCAGGATAGTGGGGAGGAAGCACGCCAGGATGCCCCCCGGCCTGAGGGACCCCTTTATCTGTGGCAGGGCCCGCCACGGTTCCGGAAGATCCAACACCGCCCGGTCCACCTCCGTCTCGTCGATAGTTTCGTAGATGCTTGCCATCCGGACCTGCAGGTTCTCGACCTTTCCCAGGAACTCCGCGATGTTGGTCAGCGCCCGCTCGGCGAAGTCCTCACGCTGCTCGTAGGCGATCACCTCACCTTCGGGTCCTACGGCTCTAAGCAGTGCCATGGTCATGGCCCCTGAACCGATTCCCGCCTCCAGGACTCGAGCCCCGGGGTAGAGGTCGGCCTGCATCAGAAGTATGGCCACGTCCTTGGGGTAGATGACCTGAGCGCCCCGGGGCATCTTTAGGACGTAGTCGGCGTAGGTTGGGCGGAACACAGTCATCGTCTCGGCGCCGGTGGAGACCACCCGGCTGCCGTCGGGCAGGCCGATTATGGCGTCGTGGCGAACGATCCCGCGGTGGAAGTGGAACGATGCGCCCGAGCGCAAGGTCACCAGGTACCGCCGGCCGCGGCGGTCCGTCAGCAGGGCCTTGTCGCCGGGCTGGAAGATCACGGGACCAAGCGGTTCACGGATATCATGTCGGGCGATCTTAGCCGGAGGTTCCGGCACCCGCGACGCTGGCATTCCGGAGCGGCTACCAAGGCCCTCCACGTAGGGGTCCATGTGGCCGGGGAAGCTTATTCGTTTACTGAGCTGCGCCGTTCTGTAACTCGGTCTTAACAATTAGGCAAAGGGGTCGAAACATTGTGCTTTTAAGGTCAGATTCGGCTGGAGACTTTGTTAGCGTTGGCCCACGACGCGACAGTGCGATAACACTTTAGAAACACTTTTCCAATTTCTCAAAAGAGGAGGACGCATAGATGCCGCATGTGGACATGCAAGACGCCAAGCAGGTTCTTGAGCTCATCGGAAGGGAAGGCATCGAGCTGGTCGACATCCGTTTCTGCGACCTTCCTGGGCTCATGCAGCACTTCACCATGACCTCCGAGGGCCTCGACGAGGACACCTTCAAGGAGGGGTTCGGCTTCGACGGATCGTCCATCCGGGGTTTTCAGAAGATTCACGAGTCCGACATGATCCTGTTCCCCGACCCTACGACCGCCTTCATCGACCCATTTATGAAGGAAAGGACGCTGGTGATGAACTGCTTCATCGGTGACCCGGTTACCCGCGAGTCCTACTCCCGGGATCCCCGCTACGTCGCCAAGAAGGCGGAGGACTACCTCACCGCGAGCGGTGTCGCCGACCAGTCGTTTTGGGGGCCCGAGGCTGAGTTTTACATCTTCGACGATGTCCGGTTCGACCAGACGCAGAATTCCGGTTACTACTTCTTGGACTCCGTCGAGGGCATCTGGAACTCGGGTGCCATCACCGAGGGCGGCAACAAGGGGTACAAGCCCCGTTACAAGGAGGGTTACTTCCCGGTGCCCCCGATGGACCAGTACCAGGACCTCCGCTCCGACATGGTCCTGAACCTCCGTAAGGTCGGACTTGACATCGAGGTTCACCACCACGAGGTCGGTACGGCCGGGCAGGCGGAGATCGACCTGGGGTTCGCTCCGCTGCTCAAGATGGCGGATGCGCTGATGCTCTACAAGTACATCGTCAAGGGCACGGGTATGGCGGCCGGCAAGACCATCACCTTTATGCCCAAGCCGATCTTCCAGGACAACGGATCCGGCATGCACGTTCACCAGAGTCTCTGGAAGGACGGCGAGCCGCTGTTCTACGGCGACGGATACGCCAACCTTTCTGAGATGGCCATCCACTACATAGGCGGCATTCTGCAGCACGCTCCGGCGCTCCTGGCAATCGTCGCTCCGACCACCAACTCCTACAAGCGGCTGGTTCCGGGCTACGAGGCACCGGTCAACCTGGTGTACTCCCAGCGCAACCGCTCGGCGGCAGTCCGAATCCCGCTGTACTCCAAGAGCCCGAAGAGCAAGCGGATTGAGTTCCGTTGCCCGGACCCCTCCTGCAACCCGTACTTCGCGTTCTCGGCGATGCTCATGGCCGGTCTGGATGGGGTGAAGAGAGGCCTGATGCCGGCGGAGCCGGTCAACCGGGACATGTTCGAGCACGACGGTGACGCCGGCCCGGTGCCGACCGTGCCCTCGACGCTCGAGGAGGCGCTGGACGCACTGGAGGGCGACCACCAGTTCCTGCTCGAGGGCAACGTGTTCACCCAGGACCTGATCGACACCTGGATCGACTACAAGCGGAACAACGAGGCAAAGGAGTTGAGCCTCAGGCCGCACCCCTTCGAGTTCTACATGTACTACGACATCTAGTCCTCTGTGACGAAGGGCGCAGGTCCCGTGGGGGGCTCCGAGAGCTGGAGTCGCCCGCCATCGGGACCTGCGCCCTTTTTTGCGTCTAGAGTTCCGCAGGCTGCATTCCGAAATGAGCTGGAGTCGCCCGCCATCGGGACCTGCGCCCTTTTTTGCGTCTAGAGTTCCGCAGGCTGTATTCCGAAATGAGCTGGAGTCGCCCGCCATCGGGACCTGCGCCCTTCTCTAGCGTCTAGGTACCGCCGCCCTCGGAGGAGGCTTACTGCTTCACTACCAGCGTCTTGGCAATGATGTCGTGCAGCGCCTGCTTCCTCGGCGTGAAGGCCGCCATGATGTATCCGATCAAGAGGATGAGGGCGGACAGGAACTTGGAAAACTCTCGAGCTGTCGCCGTCCCAGCGGAGATGCGACCGCCCTCGATGTCGGTCACCTTTAGTCCCAGCGCCAGCTTGCCGAAAGTCGCCTGGCGGGATGAGCTCTGCATGACGACGTAGTAGGCGATTCCGATCACAAACCCAAGCAGTCCGGCAAAGATCTCACCCACCTCAGGGTCTGCTCCTGCGAGACCACCAACCAGCCCGACGACGAATCCGATTACGAACCCAACTACACTCAACAAGATGCTGTCGATTATTGCGGCGACAAACCGCACCCAGAAGCCTGCGTACCTGACGGTCCCTGCGGTGTACGGCGCCGAACCTGACTCTGCGGTCATCGCTCTCCCTCCAGTTTTGACTAAGAGTACGTTGGCGAATGACTGATGGATAGGGTTGATGCAAGATGCCTCCGCCTTGGTTTTGGTTTCACCGGCCGGCTGCGACGATAAGACGCAACTGCGCCCCATGGAGTTCCGGTAATAAGCTTGCGGAATGAAGAGACTCTGCGTCTTCGCCGGAGCAAGTCCCGGCGCTCTCCCTCAGTATGCCCGGGCTGCTCAAGATCTCGCGGAGGCCCTCGTAGAGCGTAATCTCACCCTCATTTACGGCGGCTGCAGGGTGGGACTCATGGGCGTGCTGGCCGATGCGGCCCTGGAGGCCGGCGGGGAGGTGATCGGAGTGATCCCCGAGCGGCTGTTCGCCAAGGAGATTCCTCACATGGGGCTGACCGAGCTGCATATCGTCAAGTCCATGCATGAGCGCAAGCAGGTGATGGCCGATCTGTCGGACGGGTTTCTTGCTCTGCCCGGCGGGGTCGGGACCCTTGAGGAGCTCACCGAGATCTACACCTGGGGACAGCTGGGTTTGCACCGAAAGCCATGTGGCATTTTTAATGTTGAGGGCTATTTCACCTACCTGATCCAGTTCCTGGACCACGCCGTTCACGAAAGATTCCTAAAGCCAAGCCACCGGGACACGCTGTTGGTAGGGGATGACCCGAGAGGGCTGCTCGAAGAATTCGCGTCCTACCGGGCTCCGCGGCTTGGCAAGTGGCTCGACCGCGCGAGCACGTAACCCCTGCCTACTCCGGGCGGTACCTGTTGGTGATGGGCAGCCGGCGATCTCTGCCGAAGGCTCGCGATGTCACCTTGATTCCGGGAGCTGCCTGACGACGCTTGTACTCGGCTTGGTCCACCATCCGTGCCACCCGCTTCACCATCTCCCGGTCGTACCCGAGCGCTGCGACCTCGTCGATACCTAGAAAGTCCTCGACGTATGCCTTAAGGATCGGGTCCAGGATTTCGTACGGCGGCAAGGAGTCGGTATCGAGCTGCCCGGGAGCAAGCTCCGCCGTGGGCGGTCTCTCGAGGATGGAGGAGGGAATGACCTCTCCCTGAGTATTGCGCCAGCTCGCCAGCTCGTAGACCAACGTCTTGGGGACGTCCTTCAATACCGCGAACCCTCCCGCCATGTCGCCGTACAGAGTGGCGTAGCCGACGGCCAACTCAGACTTGTTTCCGGTGGACAGGACCAGCCGACCGGTTCGATTGGATACGAACATCCACAGGTTGCCCCGGATGCGGGCCTGCAGGTTCTGGTCCGCCACCGAGTACTCGGAGTCTGGGAATTCGTCCTCCAGCGTTCGCCGCATGGCGGCCAGGGCAAGGCCTATGGGCATGGTTATCAGCTCGAAGCCCAGGTTCTCGGCAAGCTGCTTGGCGTCCTGCGTGCTCTGCGATGAGGTGAACTCACTCGGGTTGCAGATTCCAAGCACGTGCTCGGCGCCTATTGCGTCGGCGGCTATGGCGGCGGTGAGGGCCGAGTCGATTCCGCCCGAGATTCCCACCAGACCTTTCTCGAATCCGTTCTTGCCCATGTAGTCGCGCACGCCCAGCACCAGAGCGCCGTAAACCTCGGCGGCCGGGTCCAGCTCGGGTGCGATCGTAGGTTCGACGGGTTCGGGCGGCGGTTTGGGATCTGTGTTGAGGTCGACAACTATTACGGTTCCGCTCTTCTCCTCGCCGGACACTCCACTGCCAACCGACAGGCCGTCGTCGGATGGCTCCCAGTCATCGGCCGAGCTCTGCGAGTCGGGGTCGAAATCGAATACCAGCAGCTCCTCGGTGAACTGGCCTGCTCGTGCCATCAACCTTCCGTCGGCGGACACGACCGCCGATTGCCCGTCAAAGATGACCTCGTCCCCCCCGCCCACGCAGTTCACATAGGCGATGGCGATTTGGTTTTCCCCGGACCGCCGGCTGAGGAGCTTCAGGCGTTCCTTGCCCTTTCCGGCGTGGTAAGGGGAGGCGTTGAGATTGATGACGATCGAGGCCCCCGCCGCGGCGCAGTCCACAAGCGGGCCGTTCTCGAGCCACAGGTCCTCGCACACCGTCACGCCGAGCGTCACTTCCCCGACCTCGACCAGGACGATGTCGGTGCCCGAGGAGAAGTAACGCCGCTCGTCAAAGACGCCGTAGTTGGGCAGGTGGTGCTTGTGGTACATGCCCTTGATCTGCCCACCCTCCAGCAGGGCCGCTGCGTTGTAAAGACGCCCGTCCTGCTCGTCCACGCATCCCACTATCACTGCGATCCCCGAGGTTGAAGCTGCAATCGCCTCGAGCGACCTGCGGCTGTCGGCCAGAAAGGACTTCTTGAGAAGCAGGTCGTCCGGAGGATAGCCGGTGATGACAAGCTCCGGAAAGGTGACGACGTCTGCAGCCCGGGATCTTGCCTGCTCGATGTACCGCTGAACCAGCGCGGTGTTACCCGATAGATCCCCGATGGTGGGATTCAGCTGAGCCAGTGCGATGCGGACCATCCCTAAAGACTAGTCCTTCGGGCCGGCCTCTGAAGGCGGGAAGGGGTTAAACGAACAATTTAGTCCGAGAAAGTGACCTTTGGAGTGTACCTAATCCCTAGGCGTGGATCGGGCATCTAAGGATTCGATTCCCGGAAGCTCGACAACCATGCGGCAACCGGTGGGATCCCGGGATTCAACACGAATCTCTCCTGCGTGAAGGTCCACGATCCAGCGAGCGATCGAGAGTCCCAGGCCGGTTCCCCCCTGAGTGGACGACCGGGCGGCGTCGGCTCGGTAAAACCGTTCGAACACCCTGCTGGCCTCAATTTGGGGTATCCCCGGGCCTTCGTCCTCGACCTCGATGGTGACCCGGCGCTGGTTGCCCCGCGCGGAGACGACCACCTCGGCGTCGTCGGGGGAGTGGCGGACCGCGTTCTCGATCAGGTTGGCCACCACCTGGTGGATCCGCTCGGGGTCGCCGTGGGCGCTTAGATCCAAAGGGCTGACCCGGACCGACAGGTGCACGTTGTGTGAGTGGAGCTTTGACTCCCGTACCGCCTGCTCCAGGAGGTCCTCCACCCGGAAGGTTGTTCGCTGCAGGGGGACGGATCCCGATTCCAGGCGGGAGAGATCGAGGAGCTGGGACACGAGCCGGCCGAGGCGCTGTACCTGTTCGTGCATCGTGGTGAAGGTGACCGGATCCGGTTCCTCTACTCCGTCGATCAGGTTTTCCAGTACCGCCTGCAGGGCGCTGATCGGCGTTCTGAGCTCATGCGACACGTTGGCGATGAGGTCCCGCCGCATCCGATCCACCTCTTCCAGCTCCGACGCCATGGAGTTGAACGCGCGGGCGAGGTCGCCCACCTCGTCGCGTGAGGTCGCAGTGACCCGCCGGGAGTAGTCACCCCGTGCCATGGTCTTGGCCGCCGACGCCATCTCACGAAGAGGCGACGTCATGCCATGGGCGAGAAACTGGATCATGACAAGGGAGAGGGCTCCCGACGCTATTCCCACGAGCACCAGCGGCACGCCTGCTCGGAGGCCGAGGGTGTGCACTGCCACGGTGACTGCTACCGAGGCAACGATTACTACGCCAAGCTTGGTCTTGATTGAAGACAGCGGATCAAGCGGTCTCAATATCCTCCCGCTTCCACTGCGTAGCCGACGCCGTGAACGGTGCGCAAAAGGTCCGGGCCAAGCTTACGCCGCAGGGCCCCCACGTGAGAGTCAACGGTCCTGCCGCCGAAACCCTCACGGTATCCCCAGACCTCGGAAAGAAGTTGTTCCCGGGTGAAGACCACCCCGGGTCGGGCGGCCAGCGTGTACAACAGCTCGAACTCGATCGGCGTGAGGTGGATTACCTCCTCCTCGCGGCGAACCTGCCGCCGCGCCGGATCCACCTCCAGGTTGCCCACCCGAAAGGTGGTGTCGGGTGGTGAGGGAAACTTCCGTACCCGCCGAAGAAGGGCCCGTACCCGCGCCACAAGCTCCCTGGGGCTGAAGGGTTTGGTCATGTAGTCATCGGCTCCGATTCCAAGGCCGACCAGCATGTCCGTCTCGGAGTCCCTCGCCGTCAGCATGAGAACCGGGACCGGGCGTTCCCGCTGGATTCGCCGGCATACCTCCAGGCCGTCGAAGCCGGGGAGCATGACGTCCAGCACCACCAGGTCGGGACGGGTCCGCTCGCACAGCTCCACGCCGGTCGGGCCGTCGGGAGCCACCTCGACCCTGAAGCCTTCCCTCCGTAGGCGGGCGGCCACCGCAGCAGCGATGATCGACTCGTCCTCTATGACTGCGATCGTGGGGAACTCCATGGACACCAGTCTAGGAAGCCCCTGTGCGAATAGCCTGTGAACGGTGTCGAGATTTTGTAGAGATTGAGGCGGGCCGCCACACCTCGCCTACTTGGAATACTCCCTAACAAACTCGAAGTGCATGCCGTCGGGGTAGTGCCAGCGCCCTCCCCAGCTGAAACCGTGCCGCTCCATGATCTTCACTATGCGCGGATCCATGGTGGGAGACTCCCCGTACAGGTTCGTGGAAACGTTGAAGTCGAAGGCTGCTCCCCAGGCGTGGCGTGACAGCCCCGCGTCGTTGCCCGAACGGATGAAGCGGGGAGAGAAGCATCCGCCGAAGTCGTTCGGCCGGATCAGGTGTCCGAGGTCCTTTTGCTGCACCTCCTCGAACGCGCCGGCAATTTGAGCACCCATCTTCTTGTGGCACCGGAATACGCCCAGTAACGGAATGTTGGTCATCTCGGTGTTGGCATCGATCCATGCTTGATCGATTTGAATGGTTGATCCGGCTCCGGTCACCGCTGCGAACTCTCCGAACCTCGACTTGATCTGCGCCATGGACAGGAGCGGTGACAGCCCCGCGGAAGCACCGCTGCCGGAAGGACCGCGAACTCGCATTGTGGCACCCGAAGGGATTGCACCCCTTATTGTTTGCTCAACCAGCTTGCCGGACTCCACCTTGTTGAGTCCGATAACGAGGTAGCGAGTTTCGTCCAGGCCTACTGAAAGCCCGGTGTTGTGCGAAACGATGACCTCGTGATTGCGGATGAGGTGGTCGTCCACCACGCCGATTACCGGAATGGACGTTCCCGGGAAGTGCAGGTTCCCGGTTTCCCTGATTCCGCGCAGCGCGGCTCCCGTCCGGGAGAGGATGGCCCCTCCATTCCCGAGGTCCAGGAATTTGAGCCGGAGGGGTTCGGGCACGAGATCGCGGAACTGTTCAGGGTCGACGGAGGCGACATCGACCGGTACCTGGTACCCGGGAGGCGGTGCTGTGGGGGTTTGGCTGCCATCGGCCGACCATGCGTTTAGCCATCTGGTGCCGCTTCTGATCTCGGCAACGCCGGCGACCTCGGGAAGGTGCTTCGTCGCCGTGACGACGTGGGCGACAAATTGAGGTCGAGGAAATGCCACCAACGCCGGCCCGGGCTTTCCGGCGGCTGGACCTCGCACCTCGGATTCGAGCGGGGGCAGCCGAAACCCGGTCAAGGCCAGCAACATGAGTGTTCCGATAAGGAACAGACTCATCCCGGGCGCGATTAAGACGATCGGTTTTTTCATGGGAAAACGACTATTGGGAGTAGGCTATCTTTCTCGATGCCTGTGTATCGGCACACCGGAACCGGTCGTTCAGCTTTTGTTGAACTTTGCGGCCAGCAGTATGCGCGAACAGGCGTTCGTTGGCAAGGTCAAGCGAAGCTGTTTGCCGCGGTGATACAGCTCCGAATCGACCTGCCGGATGTGGTGCGTGAGGCCGATGTTGTCAGGCGCTAACTTTCCGGAGCCGGCTGACTTCCGAAGCCCCGGGCCCTCCGTGCTGGCGCGGCTGGTGCTGGCGATGGTGGTAGCCGGGCTGGTTACCGGAGTGGTGGGAAGCTGGCTGATTGCCCGGTCGGCGGGCAGGGCCCTGCGATCGGAGATCGACCACCAGAACGAGAGCCTGTCGAGCAGTCTGGCAAAGAGGCTGGACGATCGGATCTTGGCGAGGGTTGACACGCTGCGGGTAATGGCAACCCGGCGAGATCTGCAGCAGATGAGCTCGGGCGCTCAAACCGAGGTCGACGTGGTCCTCAAAGTAATGCCGGACATCGGCAGGTTGGCGGTCTTCGATGCAGCCGGGGACCCGATTGCCGCAGCGTCCGGCACCAGGCTGTTGAGCCCCGACGAGCTGGGGACCCGGCCGGGTCTAGTGAACGACATGTCTCCGGGTTCGTTCAAGACCACGTTGGTGGGATTGACGCCGGCGGTGGTGGAGATGGTGGTCCCGATCGAGAACCCTCGCGGGACGGTTGCGGGATGCCTCGTGGCAGAGACACCGCTCGAGGAGCTGGCCGCCCACCTAGAGGAGGTTGAGACCGGCACCTCACGTACCGCTTTTCTGGTTCGACGGGACGGGCGCATCATGGTTCACAGGGACAGGGACCGGGTGTTGCGCGGTGAACGCTTCACCGTCCCGGGCGAGGCGGCGGTGCCGGCAGGCTCTTTCAGCGGCCGGGGACCGGACGAAGGCAGGTATCTGTTCTCCGGAGCGCGCACGTCGACGATCCCGACCGTCGTCGTCCTGCAACAACAGCAGAGCGAAGCGTTCACCTCCGTAGCCACCTCCAGCCGGAGTCTGGCAATGATCCTTCTCGCGGTGATGGCTGTGACAGTGGGAACCGTAGGCATCGTCGGGCGGCACTTGCTGGCACCGCTTCGCTCCATGGCCGTTGCGGCAAGAAGAATCGGCCGCGGTGAGCATGGCGCCCGGGTACCGGTCAGGGGTTACGGCGAGGTGGGAAGTCTTAGCGAAGAGCTCAATCGGATGGCCGGGGCACTCGAGCTGCGCATGGCGGAGCTTGAAGAACGAAGGGCGGCGGAGGAGGCGTTGCGTCAGCAGAGCCTTCTTGCGGAAACCCTTTACAACGTCGGAAGCGTCTTGACCGCCCAGCTCGACCTCAAAGAGGTGGTCCAGGCGGTCACCAACATTGCGACCGATTTGACCGGTGCCGGGTTCGGCGCCTTCTTCTACAAGGAGATCGATGCCGGAGGAGAGTCCCACGCGCGCTACACGCTGGCGGGAGTTGCTCCCGAGGACTTCTCCGAATTTCTGATGCCACAGGACCCCGACATCTCCGGTCCGACCTTTTACGGCGAGGGCACGGTCCGCTCCGACGACATAACCAAGCACGCGGCATACGGGCGAAATAGGCCCTACTCGGGAACTCTGGAAGGTGATCTGCCGGTCCGAAGCTACCTCGCAGTGCCGGTGATCTCGAAGCGGGGAGAGGTCCTCGGGGGCCTGTTCTTCGGCCATGAGGAGGTTGGGGTATTCAACCAGGGTCACGAGCATCTGTCGGAAGGAATAGCGGCCCAGGCCGCCATCGCTATCGAAAATGCGCGCCTTTACGCCGCCCAGCGCAGTGCCGCCGAGACACTGCAGCGAAGTCTCTTGCCTGCAGGGCTGCCGGAGCTCCCCGGCTTGCAAGCGGCCGCCCGGTACCTTCCGGCTGTGCCGGGAGTTGAGGTCGGGGGCGACTGGTACGACGTGATAGAGCTTCCCCATGGGACGGTGGCCGTGGTCGTGGGAGATGTCGTCGGCCGTGGGATCGTTGCTGCAGGCACTATGGGGCAGCTGTGCCATGCGGTTCGGGCTTACGCCCTGGAGGACTCGGCGCCGGCAGAGGTCCTGGCACGGCTCAACCGCTTCCTCCTCCATGTCGGGGTCGACGAGCAGATCGCAACCGTCGTTTTCGCCGTGGTCAATCCGGCTGAGCGCACTATATGCATCGCCAATGCCGGACATCCGCCCCCGTTGCAGCTGAATGCCGACGGGTCGGCCGCCTTCATAGAGCTGGAGAGTGGACCACCGGTGGGAGCGCTGCCCGACATGGTCTACAAAGAGGAGCTCACCAACATGCCGCCGGGGAGCCGGCTGCTCCTCTACACCGACGGCTTGGTGGAGGACCGCAGAATGCCCCTGACGGAGGGCCTGGAACGGCTGAGGAGAGCGGCGATGGACGCCCCCGAGGACATCGAGAACTTCTGCGATTTCGTGGTGCGCCGGCTGGCGCAGGGCCGTGACGTCCAGGACGACATCGCCGTGCTGGCAATAGGATCAGCCCCGTCGGAGCAGACCTAGGACGCCGCTTCCGCTATAAGCTCCGACGCTTCTCGGGTCGATAACTGGTCCGGGGCTATCTTTCCGGCCACCGCCTCAACGGCGCGCTCCAGCCTGGTCGCTCCTTTCTCCTCTCCGACATGGCGCAGCATCATGGCGGCGGAAAGTATCGCTCCAACCGGGTTCGCCAGTCCCGTGCCGGCAATGTCGGGGGCCGAGCCGTGGACCGGCTCAAACATCGAAACCCGGCCTGGGTGCACGTTGGCGCTGCCGACGAAGCCGATACCGCCAACCAGGCCCGCCGCAAGATCGCTGAGGATGTCGCCGAACAGGTTGTCTGTGACCACGACCCGGAACCGCTTGGGCTGGGTGACCATCAAAAGTGCGGCCGCATCGATGTGCTGGTAGGCGGTCTGGACGCCGGGAAATTCGCCACCGATTTCGGAGATCGCTCGCAGGTAGAGGCTTCCGGCTCGCTCGAGAACGTTGGTTTTGTGCACCAACGTAAGGGACTGCTTGCGTTTAGCCGCCAGCTCGTACCCGTACCGTACGATTCGGCTGACCGCGGGCCAGGTATTGAGTGAAACCTCGGTGGCCTGCTCCTTGCTGCTTCCAGGATCGGTGACCTCACCGCGGCCGCAGTAAAGGCCTTCGGTGTTCTCTCTTACTATTACAACGTCTAGCTGGTCGGCGTTGCTGAGTACGCTGTTGACGCCGCTGAGCAGGCGGGACGGCCTCAGGTTCACGTACAGATCCAGCTCCCGGCGCAGCCGCAGCAACAGGCCCTTCTCCAGGATGCCGGGCGGCACCCGGGGATCCCCAACGGCCCCCAGTAGCACCGCCTGGTGTTCGCTCAGCCGTTGCAGGTCGTCGTCGGTCAGCACCTGACCCGTCCTCAGGTACCGGTTGGCCCCGAGATCGTAATTGGTGACCTCCAAAGCGAAGCCCTCGGCATCCGCCACGGCATCGAGAGCCATCAATGCCCCCTCTGTGACCTCCGGACCAATACCGTCCCCCGGCACGACTGCAAGGCTGTGGGTCTTCATCGTTTGCGGTCGTTAGAAGGAGGGGGCTTCCAGGGCGGCCCGCCGGGTGTTCACGTTCGTGGCCCGGTTCACCGCGTTCAGGAACGCACGTGCTGAGCCCTCCACCACATCTGTGGAGACACCTTTGCCCGAATAGATGACCCCGTCCACGTTGACCTGGACCGAGATCTCGCCGACGGCGTCGGTTCCTCCAGTGACCGCTCCCACTTTGAAGGACACCAGCTTGGCATTGATTCCCAGTGCCCTTTGGATGGCGCCGCAGGTGGCATCGATCATCCCGTCGCCTTCGGCCGACTCCTCAAACGTCTCGTCACCGGAGCGAATGCGAACCTTGGCCGTGGGATGGACGTGAGTGCCACCCCGGACCTGGAGGTCCTCCAGGACGTAGGTGTCCTGGGCGGTACTGATCTCGTCGGTGACGATGGCCAGCAGATCGGCCTCTGTCATCTCGATCTTGCGGTCGACCAGCTCCCGGAACCGGCTCCACGCCCGGTTCAGGTCCTCGCCGCTCAGCTCGTAGCCCATATCGCCCAGGGTCTTGGCAAAGGCGTGCCGGCCGGAGTGCTTGCCCAGCACGATACGGTTGGAGTCCCAGCCCACTGAAGTGGCGTCCATGATCTCGTAGGTGGTCCGGTCCATCAGCACGCCGTGCTGGTGAATTCCGGCCTCATGGGCAAAGGCGTTGGATCCGACGATCGCCTTGTTGGGCGGAACCTGATAACCGGTCAGGGCCGAAACCAGCCGGGAGGTGCGGACGATCTGGCGGGTTTCCGCTCCGGTTGTTACGCCCATCGAAGCTCCGCGGGTCTGGATGGCCATGATGACCTCCTCGACCGAGCAGTTGCCCGCCCGCTCGCCGATCGCGTTCATCGCCCCTTCGACCTGGCGGGCACCGGCCTGCACGCCGGCCAGCGCGTTCGCCACGGCCAGGCCCAGGTCCTGATGGGTGTGCGTCGACCAGATCACGTCGCCCGAACCCTCGACGTTGTCGATCAGATACCGGAACAGGTCTGCGTACTCGTTGGGCAGGGCGTACCCGACCGTGTCGGGAACGTTGCAGGTCGTCGCCCCCGCCTTGATGGCGGCGCCGAACATCTTCACCAGGAAGTCCGGGTCGCTTCGGGTAGCGTCCTCGGCCGAGAACTCCACATCCGGCGTGTAGCTGCGGGACCGCTCGACCCCGGCGATCGCTGCCGCCATCACCTGCTCGGGCGTCTTGTGCAGCTTCTTTTCCATGTGGATGGACGAGGTGGCGATGAATACGTGGATCCGAGCTCGCTGAGCGTCTTTGATGGACTCCCAGGCGCGGTCGATGTCGGAGAGCTGCATGCGGGCCAGCCCGCAGATGACCGGCCCCTTTACGCTTTGAGCCACCGCCCTGACCGCATCGAACTCCGACTGCGAGTTGATGGGAAAGCCCGCCTCGATCACATCGACTCCCAGCGCGGCCAGCTGATGGGCGATCTCCACCTTTTCCTTGGCGGACAAGTTGATGCCGGGGGATTGCTCGCCGTCGCGCAGCGTGGTGTCGAAGATACGTACGTGGTCTGGCATCTTTGAGAACTCCTATCTCTTGTTCGAGGTCGCTTTGGCTGTTTTCAAGCTCTGGACCGCACCTTCACAGCAGCGACCCGAGCCCTCAAAGCGCGAGTAAGAGAAGTTGTTCTTTTGTCAGAGGGTGACGCCGAAATCGCACGATCAGTCCTTGCGCAACCAGGGCATCATGGACCGCAGCTCCCTGCCGACGCTCTCGATCTTGTGGGCAGCCGCCTGGTCCCGCATCTTCTGGAAGTTGGGCGCGCCCGCTTCAGCCTCCGCCACCCACTCGTTGGCGAAGTTGCCGCTCTGGATGTCGACCAGGATCCTGTCCATGGCCTCACGGGTCTGATCGGTGACTACTCGCTGGCCGCGAGTCAGGTCGCCGTACTCGGCGGTGTCGGAGATGGAGTGGCGCATCTTGGCCAGGCCACCCTCGTAGATCAGGTCGACGATAAGTTTCACCTCGTGCAGACACTCGAAGTAAGCTACCTCCGGCTGGTAACCGGCGTCGACCAGGGTCTCGAAGCCGGTCTGGATCAGGCGGGTAAGGCCGCCGCAGAGAACGGCCTGCTCGCCGAACAGGTCGGTCTCCGTCTCCTCCCGAAAGGTCGTCTCGATGAGGCCGGCCCGCGCGGACCCGATGCCGTAGGCGTAGGCCAAAGCGTAGTCGTGTGCCTTTCCGCTGGCGTCCTGCTCAACCGCCACCAGAGCCGGGGTGCCGATGCCCTCCCTGAAGGTGCGCCGCACCAGGTGACCCGGGCCCTTGGGAGCGACCATGAACACGTCGACACCACCCGGCGGTGTGATCCTGCGGAAGTGGATGTTGAAGCCGTGGGCGAATGCCAGGGCGTCACCGTCGTTGAGGTTGGGTGCGATGGACTCGTCGTAGACGGCCTTGGCGTGCTGGTCCGGCACCAGCATCATGATGACCTCAGCTTCGCCTGCCGCTTTGGAGGTCTCGAGGACCCGCAGACCGGCAGCTTCCGCCTCTGCCCAGGAGCTCGACCCGTCCCTCAGGCCGACCCGGACATCGAAGCCCGAGTCCTTCAGGTTAAGGGCGTGCGCATGGCCCTGGGAGCCGAACCCGATGATCGCGATGGGTCGCCCCAACAGAGCCTCGGGATCAGCGTCCTTTTCGTAGTACTTCGTGGCCATGCAGATGCCTCCTAAATTCTTTAGTTGTTAACCGGCCACCCGCAGCTGACGGTCCTTGATTGATTTGGAACCGCGGCTGAGCCCCACCCGGCCGGACTTGACCAGCTCGATTATCCCGTAGGTTGCCACCAGGTCCTCGAAGGCGTTGATCTTGTCCGGGGAGCCGGTGACCTCGACGGTCATGGCGTCGGTGCCCACATCGATGACCTTCCCCCGAAAGATCTCGGTCAGCTCGATGATGCGAGCGCGCACCTCGGCAACGGCCCTTACCTTGATCAGCATCAACTCACGCTCGACGGAGGACTCCCGTTCGAGCTCGATGACCTTCAGGACGTTGATCAGCTTGTACAGCTGCTTGGTCACGTGCTCGAGCGGCCTCTCCGGCAGGTCGACGACGATGGTCATGCGGCTGACATTGGGGCTTTCGGTGGTCCCGACCGCCAGTGAGTGAATGTTGAATCCCCGGCGGGCGAACAGTCCCGAAACCCGGGAGAGGACACCCGGTTTGTTTTCGACCAGGACGGCGATCGTATGTTTCACGAGCCTCCGCTCCCTTCGGTCCCGTTCGGATCGGAGGATCCACCGCACTCCGCTCCCTGCGGTCGCTCCGGTGGACGGTGAAAGGCAATGCTTGGACCCTGCGCTCCCTCAGTCATTTAATCGATCACCATCTCTTCGGTTTGCGAGTAAAGGTGGTCGCCCAGCTCATGCTCCACCGGGTCCTTCTCGAACTCGGGACCAAGGATGATGTCGTCGTTGGAACTGCCGGCCGCCACCATCGGGTAGCACATCTCCTGAGGGTCGCACCGGAAGTCGATCACGACCGGGCGGTCGTTGACGCCCCGGGCCTTTTCGATCGCGGCGTCGACCTCCTGCATCGATTCCACCCGCAGACCGATACAACCGTATGCCTCGGCCAGCTTCACGTAGTCCGGGATGTCCCAGCCGAACTCCACCTCTGAGTAGCGCTCGTCGTAGAACAGCTCCTGCCACTGGCGAACCATGCCCAGGTAAGCGTTGTTGATGATGGCGATCTTGACCGGGATCCGTTCCACCGCCATGGTTGCCAGCTCCTGGCAGGTCATCTGGAAGCAGCCGTCGCCGTCGATGCACCAAACTTCGTCGCCGGACCTGGCGACCTTGGCCCCCATTGCTGCGGGCACACCGAATCCCATGGCTCCCGAGCCGCCGGAGTTGATCCAGGTACGGGGCCGGCGGAACGGGATGAACTGCGAAGCCCACATCTGGTGCTGGCCCACGCCCGAGCAGTAGATGGCATTGCCATCGGTCAGGGCGGCTAGCCGCTCCACCACGTACTGCGGCTTCAGTGGCCCGTCCTGCGTCTGCGTGTATCTGTAGGGGTACCTGGCCTTCCAGTCGTTGACCGTGTCGCGCCATGCCGAGTAGTCGGGTCCTGATCCGTTGGCTGAGGGCCCCGGGTCCTTGCTCCGCCGGGACTCGATGACCTTGATCAGCTCAATCAGGGTCGCCTTTGCGTCGCCCACGATCGGCACGTCGGCCTTGCGATTCTTACCGATCTCAGCCGGGTCGATGTCGGCGTGGATCACCTTCGCCTCGGGGGCGAATGACGACAGCTTTCCGGTGACCCGGTCGTCGAAGCGGGGGCCGATGCCGATCAGCAGGTCGGAGCGCTGCAGCGCGGTCACAGCAGTGTAGTTGCCGTGCATGCCCGGCATGCCCAGGCACAGAGGGTGGTTGTCGGGCATAACGCCGCGGGCCATCAGCGTGGTGACGACCGGGATGCCCGTCATCTCGGCCAGTTGCACCAACTGTTCGGAAGCCCCCGCCTTGATGATGCCGCCGCCGGCGTAGATCACAGGACGCTCGGACTGGGCGATCAACTTCGCCGCCTCCACGATCTGTCGGTGGTTTGGCTTGGAGGTCGGCTGGTAGCCGGGAAGGTCGATGGGACCGGCAGGCACGTACTCGACCTTGGCCTGCAGCACGTCCTTGGGGATGTCCACCAGCACGGGGCCGGGCCGGCCGGTGCCGGCGATGTGGAACGCTTCCGCGATGGTCTGGGCGATGTCGTCGGGCTCCATCACAAGGAAGGTGTGCTTGGTGACGGGCGCAGCGATGCCGGTGATGTCCGACTCCTGGAAGGCGTCGTAGCCCATGGCCGGGCGGGGGACCTGGCCGGTGATGGCAACCACCGGGATCGAATCCATGAAGGACGACGCCAGGCCGGTGATCAGGTTGGTGGCGCCGGGGCCCGAGGTGGCCATGCAGACACCCACCTTGCCGGAGGCTTGAGCGTAGCCGTCGGCCGCGTGGGCGGCACCCTGCTCGTGGCGGCACAAGATGTGCTTGACCGTAGAGTCGATCAGCGGATCGTAGGCAGGCAGGATCGCCCCGCCCGGTATACCAAAGATGTGCTCGACCCCAACCGCTTCGAGCGCAAGGAAAAGGGCCTTGGCCCCGGTGACCTCGCTCATAGTTCTGTCCTCTCCTCTTGTCGCTCTTTTTTCAGCAGTGGGTAGCAGTCGAAACGGCGTGGTTCAAAGTGCGAGCTGGACTCGTTGGCTCGAGATAGTGGACTCTGCAGTGTCCCGGGAAACAAAAAACCTCTCAGTCGAGAGGTTTTGTAGCGCTCGCCGGAACTGCAGGCGCGCGCTACCGCGATACGAGAAGAAGGCCCAACTGCCCCTGAGGGCTCCTTTCCGTTTCGTAGCGCGTCACTGTCAGACTCCTGTTCGTTGCCTTGCGACCATCTTCCCCCAGGGGTAGAGGGGTGTCAAGCAATCCGGGCGCCGACCGGCGCCGCTCTGGAATAATTCCCTCCGTGAACAGACGCCCCATAAAGATAGCGGTTGCCGGAGCAGGTTACGGCAGGAAGGTGGCACTGCCCGTTTACCGGGAGATGGAGGAGTTTGAACCGGTCGCGTGCTGGTCCCACACCCCCGCGCGCGCCCGCAAGCTGGCGGACGAGTTCGGGGTGGAGCTGGGGACCTCCGATTTCGACGAGCTGCTCTCCGTTCCCGGCCTGGAGGCGGTTCATGTGGCCACTCCGGTTGTCACCCACCTTCCTTTTGCTCGAGCGGTTACCGACCGGGGCATGCACCTTCTATGCGAGAAGCCGCTGGCCGAGAACCTGGCAAGTGCCCGTCAGATAGCCGAGGCGGTTCGCTCGGCGGGCGTGGTCGGCACGGTCGGGTACTCCCTGCGAATGAAGCAGACCCGGCGGCGGGTCATCGAGACGGCCCGGGAGGTCGTGGGGAACCCACGGATGGTCTCCATTTCTCTGGTGCACTCAGACCATGCCCATTCCGAGTCACGGCCCTACACCTGGGTCCACGACGCCAGCCTGGGGGGTGGACGCCTGCAGGGTTACGGAGTGCACGACCTGGACCTTCTTCTGGCGATCTTCCCGGCGGTCGAGGCGGTGGTTGCGGCATTGGAGGTCGGCGTTCCGATGCGGATATCGGACGGCGGGCAGATGCGGCGGGTAACGGCCGAGGACGCCTATGGAGTCCTCCTGCGTTTCAAAGGGGGCGGCTTGGGTGTCGTCACCCTGGTAGCCACTGCCCGGCACGGCCGCAAGGACCTGATCGAGATCTACGGCGACGAAGGTACCGTCAGAATGGACTCCGACTTCCGTTTGTGGTCGGGCAGGGCGGGTGAGGACCTGCAAGTCGAGGGGCCGCTCAGCAACGACTCGCAGGAGGCCTTCAAGGAGGTGGCTTCTAACTTCTGGCTGTCTGTACGTGAAGGGAGGCCCCCGAACCCTTCGTTGGAGGAGGGGTTGAGGGTGCAGGCGCTGTTCGATGCGATCAAGATCGCCGACAGCGAGCGGCGCTGGGTTACGCCCGAGCCCGTCGCTTAGACGCCACCTGTCCGGCACCATGAAGTACCTGATCGCCAACTGGAAGATGTACACCACCACCACCGAGGCCGTGATGCTGTTTGCGGATATCCAACAGGGCCTCCGCCAGCGAGCCGACGCAGGCAAGGTGATGCCGCTGCCTATCATCTGTCCCCCGTTTCTGTCCCTGGCTCTCATTCGAGCCTTCCTTGACCATGCGCTGACCCGTTTGGGTGCCCAGAACTGCCATTGGGAGCCGGACGGCCCGTACACGGGCGAGATCTCGGCCCCAATGCTGAAGGAGCTCGTGGACTACGTGCTGGTCGGCCACAGCGAGCGCCGGGCCGCTGGGGAGACCGACGAGCAGATCGCTAACAAGGTGGCAGCCGTTGCCGAAGCGGGCCTGATTCCGATCCTATTTGTCGGTGAGGAGGAGCGGGCCACCTCTGCAGCCTCGCAGAGCGAGAAGCGGCTGATCGCAGGGCTTTCCCGTGCCAACGTCGAAAAACATCCGATCCTAGTTGTCTACGAGCCGACCTGGGCGGTTGGAGCCGACCGGCCGGCGGATGTCACCTATGTCGGCGAGGTGGTCGAGTACCTCAAGGCCCGGATGGGTGATATGGGCGTCCCACACCCAGAGGTGATTTACGGCGGGACGGTCACGGCTGAAAACGTCCGGCAGTTTGCGGATCTGAAGATCCTCGACGGTGTTGGAGCGACCCGTGCCAGCCTGAACTCGGGCAATTTCCTGGCGATGGTCGATCAACTGGGTGCCTAGCGCGGTAGCGCCTAACGGGGGTGCGCCTTAGCCGGAGCGCCGCCTTGTTATGCTCAATGAACTTTCAAGAGGAGACCCAGATGAGCGACAAACCGGATCTCAAGCCGCGCAGTGCCGATGTTACCGAGGGCGCCAAGCGGGCCCCGGCACGAGCCATGCTGCGGGCGGTAGGAATGCGGGACAACGACTTCCCCAAGCCAATCATTGCCGTCGCGTCCTCCTGGAACGAGGTCACGCCGTGCAACCTGCACCTGGACAAGCTCGCCGACCGCTCCAAGGCGGGGGTTCATGAGGCGGGCGGCTACCCGCTGGAGTTCACCACCATCGCAGTCTCCGACGGCATCTCGATGGGGACCGAGGGCATGCGAGCATCGTTGGTTTCCCGGGAGGCAATCGCCGACTCGGTAGAGCTTATGGTTCATGCCGAGCGGCTGGACGGCGTGGTCACCATCGCCGGCTGCGACAAGAGCCTTCCCGGCATGGTCATGGCGGCCGTGCGGCTGAACCTGCCGTCGGTCTTCCTCTACGGCGGCACCATCATGCCGGGGCGCTTCCGCGGCAAGGACGTGACGATCCAGGATGTCTTTGAGGGAGTTGGGGCACACGCCGCCGGCAAGATGACCGATGCCGAGCTGCACGAGCTTGAGTCCAATGCCTGTCCCGGAGCCGGCTCCTGCGCCGGCCATTACACGGCCAACACCATGGCGGCTGCGGTGGAGGCCATGGGCCTGTCGCTGCCCGGAAGTGCCTCGCCTCCGGCCATCACCGAACGGCGGGCGGAGTTCGCCTTTCAAAGCGGCATGGCCGTCGTCGAGCAGTTGAAGCTCGGCATCACGGCACGGGACATCGTGACCCGCGAAGCCATCGAGAATGCCATCACCATCGTCATGGCCACCGGGGGATCGACCAACGCCGTTCTGCACCTGCTGGCCATCGCTCACGAAGCCGGCCTGGAGCTACAAATCGACGACTTCGACAGGATATCCCGCCGGGTCCCCCACATCGCCGACCTCCGGCCCGCCGGTCGGTTCATCATGGCCGACTGGGACCGGGTGGGCGGCGTCCAGGTGGTCATCCGCCAGCTGCTGGAGGCGGACTTGCTTCACGGTAACGCCCTGACCGCCAACGGGAAGACTCTGGCCGAGAACGCAGTGGGGGCAGGCGAGCCCGACGGCGAGGTCGTCCGGCCGATGTCGAAGCCGCTTCACCCCACCGGAGGCACGGTAATCCTCAAGGGGACGCTGGCGCCCGACGGTTCAGTTTGCAAGGCTGCCGGCTTGGAAGGTGCCGACGCAATCCGCGGACCCGCCCGGGTGTTCAACTCGGAGGACGATGCTTTCGAGGCCGTGGTCACCGGACAGATTCGTGCGGGCGATGTGGTCGTGATCCGCTACGAGGGTCCCAAGGGCGGGCCCGGCATGCGGGAGATGCTGGCCGTCACCGGTGCGATATTCGGCGCCGGTCTGGGCAGAGACGTTGCCCTGATCACCGACGGACGGTTCTCAGGTGCCACTCATGGGTTCTCGGTGGGCCACGTGGCCCCTGAGGCCGCCGACGGGGGGCCGATCGCTCTGGTCATGGAAGGCGACGAGATCGTTCTCGACGTGCCCAACCGAAAAATCGACCTGCTGGTGGACGACGAGGAGCTCAGCCGGCGGCTCGCCGCCTGGAACGCTCCGCCTCCCAGGTACGCCACGGGAGCCCTGGAGAAGTACGCCCGCACGGTCGGCAGCTCGGCCCGGGGGGCCGTTACGACGGCGTGGGTACCGCAGTCCAGCTGATCTTCAGCTTGCCGCCTTCATAACGTCGAGCACTCTGCGCTTCACCCGTTGAGGCTCCAGGCCCACCGCCGATAGAGCGTCCTTGACGGTCGGGCCCGCGTCCAGAACGCCCAGCAGGATGTGGCCGTCCTCGATCGTCTTGGACTTGAGAGCCAGGGCGTGTCCCAGCGATAGCTCAAGGGCTTTCTTAGTATCGCTCGTAAAGGGGATGTGCCCCTTGTGTGCACCACTCCGGGCCCACGCCCCCTTTCCGAAACTGCGTTCCACCCGGCTTTTTACCTCGTCCAGGTCGATGCCGAGCTTGGCCAGCAGTGCGCCATCCTGGGTATCGATGGCGGCCGTCAGCGCCTCCCGGGTGGCTCCCAGCTCGGATAGGACCGCAGCTGCAGACTAGTCTCGGGCGCCGTGGCAACAGCGAGCAAGAGGTGATCGGGCCGGATCCTATCGTCCCCATGCCGGCCGGCAATCTCAACGGCCGTGCTGACGACGCTTAGCGCCTGCTTGGTGAATCTCTCGAACATCCCTACCTCCTAACTTGCGGCCGTGCTTGCGATGCACCGTCTGCTTGGTGACTCCGAGGGCTCCGGCGATCTCCTCCCAGGACCATCCCCGGTCGCGGGCGCGCTCAACGTGAAGGTCCTCCAACCGGTCCAGCGTCCGGCGCAGGGCCGCAATTGCCCGAAGACCGTCACCGGGATGATCGTCAGTCGCCGCTACAGCCATCTTCCTCAATTCGTCCATGGCGTCAGCATAGGCTGACAAACGCATCTTTGACAACACATGCTGACGAATCCAGCCGTTGTATGTCGGTGGCGACCCCTAAAATTGCGGCATGAGTTGGACGCACCTGCTATGACGCCGCCTGAACAAACCGCCTTGCCCGATGCCAGGGCAGAGTTCTTGCCCGAGATCGAAGTACGTCGGTCGGAGCGTCGTCACCGTACGGTTTCGGCGCGTCTCAAAGACGGCAAGCTGGTGTTGTACCTCCCTGCGTCCATGTCCCAAGCCGAAGAGGCCCGCTGGGTGGAGACGATGACGAAGCGGTTTAAGGCCCGCAGTCTCCGGCGCACCCTGAACTCGGACGGCGAGCTCCAGCGGCGGACGGCCGAGCTGAACCGGCTTTACTTCAACGGCCGCCTGAGGTGGTCTTCGCTGCAGTACGTGACCAACCAGAACATGCGGTACGGCTCATGTTCTCCCCGGGAAGGCACCATACGGATCTCGTCGGCGCTGGCGGAGATGCCTCGATGGGTTCGGGATTACGTGCTGGTGCACGAGCTGGCCCACCTGGTGGAAGCCAACCACTCCCCGGCCTTTTGGACTCTGGTGAACCGTTATCCGCTGACCGAGAGAGCAAGGGGCTACCTGATAGCGAAGGGGTTGGAAGAGGAGGGTTAGGAGAGAAGTTTCTTGGCCCGGTCCTCGATGAGGCTTTTCGCCTTGCCTTCGAAGCGGCCGGTGCCCGGTGGCATCGAGCCCCGGATCTGGGCGCTTGAGGTGTTAACCAGAATGGTGCCGGAGAGCTTGAACATCTTCAGCTTCAAGCTGAAGTCGCACTTGTTGCCGTTCCACCGCTCGGTGACGTTGCCAACCTGGCTTCCGTACTGGCTCTTGAGGTCGGCCACCAAGGACTTGATGCGTGAGAGCGCCTCCTCTTCCGAGAGTTGGTGCGGCACCGAGACAACGAACTCTTTGCCCATCCGCCCTCTTTTCGTCCGACCGAACCCAGGGTTGCCGAGCTTTGTGACGGCCGGTCGGCAGTACACCCACCCCCGTAGGTGTACAGCCTGTTGCGTAACCTAGATGCGCCGCCGCCGGCCCATTCCGCCTTCGGCTGCGCCGATCAGCAGAACTGCGGCAACCACCGCGACGATGAAGCCGATTACGTTTAGCTCAAAGATGTCTCCGCTTCCGAGGAAGCTAGCCACAAGACCACCGATGAGAGCGCCCACCACTCCCAGCAGCATGGTCATGCCGATGCCGAGAGCCTGCCTGCCCGGCTTTAAAGCCCGTGCCAGCGCACCGATGATGAGGCCTACTATCAACAATCCGATTATCTGCATCCGTCACTCCTTGAGAGGTAGCCGACACCCGGGGTACTCCGGGCGTCTAGGGATTCCCCTTTAGGACCGAGTTCAACCGTGCCTCCTTCGAGGACGGCACGCCCATACGGTGAGCAAAAGCGCTCAACTTTTTGGTCGACAGTACCTAATCCTCCTTGCGCCTCCAGGAGGACTTCTTCTCCGGGATGATGCGGACCTGGGACTGCTCACTGCCGGTGCCCTTTGAGAGAATCTCGGCCCTGCCTGAGTTGAGAACACCCCACTTCGGTTTGCCGTGGATTAGAACCGACACCCTCGGATCCCGCTGCAGGTTGCGGAGCTTTTTCGCGTTGGAGTCGGACTCGAACCGCAGGGCGCCCTCTTCCCACCGTACCCCTACGGGGACGCAATGGGGGTATCCGTCTCTGCCGTTGGTGGTCAGAACCCCAATGGTGCGGTCGGTCCGCTCCAGCTCCCATGGTTCGAACTCGGGACCGGCTGTTCGCTCACTCACCCGACCTCCTCAATGCACGTCGTTTCGGCCGCGGGCGATGACCTCGACCTCGTTGCCCTCGGGATCATCGACGTAGAAAGTTCGCACGTCCTTGAGAACCGGGTGTACGCCTTGCCGGGTTTCCAGGCCCGCCCGGCGACAAGCTTCCTCGAGCTCATCGTATCGGGCGGGATTGACCGCAAAGGCCAGGTGATGAAGAACCCGGGCCGGCCTGTCTGCGGGAAACGGCGGCGCTTCGTCGGGGTGCGGGAACAAAACGATCATCTCCGGCACTCCGCCGGGTCCAATTCCGGCACTCAAGAACTTTGCTCGGAAATCCGGCTCCGAGATCATCTGTAGCCCGAACAGGTCGCGGTAGAAGCGAAGGGCGCTGTCCATGTCGCGGGTCCACAGCACGATCTCAGAGATGCCGAGGACCGCACGATCGGAAGGAGGATCGGTCAAGCGAAACCTGGCGAACTTGAGTTCAGAACTTGCTCAGTGGCAGCCTTCGTGACCACATCCACAGTCGTGGGCTTCGTGGCCTTCGTGTGAGCCGTGCTGCTGGCAGTAGTCGCTGCAGTATCCGTCTTCCCGAGCTTCGCACATGCAACCTTCGTGACCGCATTGCTGAGCCATGCTGCCTCCTCGAACTCGACTGTACATCCTTAACGATACGACTCGGAGGGCCTTCAGGTCTAACCGCAAGCGGCCCGGATTCCGTTACGCTGTGTCTCGTGCCAAAGGATGACGGCTCTCTCAAAATCGGCATCTCCGAATGCCTGCTGGGCGCGGAGGTGCGCTACGACGGCGGCCACAAGCGGAACAGCTTCGTAGTGGATCTGCTGGGCGAGGTGTTTGCCTTCGTGCCGGTCTGCCCTGAGGTGGAAGCAGGGATGGGGGTTCCCCGGGAACCGGTCCGACTCCAGGCCCTGGGGGGCCAAACTGGGATGGTGGGAACGGAGTCGGGAACCGACCACACCGAGTCGATGAGCCGTTTCATTGCAGGGAAGATGGCGGTCCTGGCGGAGGCGGACCTCAGCGGTTTCATCCTCAAGAGCGGGTCCCCAAGTTGTGGGATCGAAGTCGCCGTCGAGGGATCCGCCGGGCCCGAGGCCGGCCTGTTCGCCCGAGCGCTCAACGAGAGGCTGCCTCAGCTGCCGAAGATCGAAGAAACGGGCCTTAACGATGCCGAGACGCGCCAGAACTTCGTTGAGCGGGTATTTGCTTACGCCCGCCAGATGCGGTTTTTCGGCGAGGAGCGCAGCGTCGGGCAGCTGGTGATGGCGCACGCGCAGGCTAAGCTCCAACTGGACGCCCACAGTCCGGGCGTCCATGCCGAGATCGCCGATCTGTTCAAGAAGGCCGGGGAACTCTCCGACCAGGAGCTGAGAGCCCGGTATTTGACGCGGTTCATGGAGGCACTGGAGATTCCCGCCTCGCCCACCAGCCACTTCGCCGTGCTAAAGACGGTGTTCGACGGGGTTAAAAAGACCGTGGAACCTGCTGTCCAGAAGGAACTGGCCCGGGCGCTGCAGGATTACCGCCAGGGCAACGTTCCACTCAGTGTGCCGTTGACGCTGTTAAGGCACTACGTGCGAACCCAGGAGCACCCGCGCTTCAACCAGCAAACCTACCTCGAGCCGGAGCCCAAAGAGATGATTCTGAGGACCCGCGTGTAAGCGGCTCGCCGAGGTCAGTCCCGCCTTCCGATGCCCTCGAGCAGTATCTTCACCGCTTCCCGGGCGTACAACTCCTCATTGATCACGCCCTCCAGGTCACCGTTGGCGCCAAGTGCCTGCGCCGCCAGCGCGCCGATCAACAGCTGCGCCGCGTGCTCGGTGTTGCTGAGCTTCCCGATCCGGCCGAAGCGCTGCTCCAGTGTCAGATAGCCGCTGACGCGGGAGATGTCCAGGGCCGGCTCCCCGCTGGTATAGCCGTACCGGTAGTGATCATAGGTGGCCCTTGCCACCTCCTCGAGGTTGGACCGAACGTCGCCGTGTCCCGCCCTGAAAGGCAGATCCCTGAGGAGGGTGCCCAGCTCGGAAGGCGCCCGGTTTCCATCGGGGGAGGGAGGGTGCGAAGTGGCCGGGACCGCGGCCGGCGGCGCAAGCGCCGGCTCCAGATGGTCGGCCTCGGGGACGGGGCTGACGGCTGGCGCCTCCGGTTGCTCGGCGTCTTCGGACTCGATGTGGATCCTGGGAAGAACCCGGTCCAGCCACCGGGGGAGGTACCAGTTGGCCTCCCCCAGGAGCTCCATGGTGGCGGGCACCAGCACCATTCGGACGAGCGTGGCGTCGATCAGGACCGCTGCCGCCAACCCCAAGCCGATCAGCTTGGCGTTCGGGTTGGTGCCGAGAACGAACGAGAAGAACACCGTAACCATGATGGCCGCCGCGGCGGTGATGACCCGGGCGGTAGAAGCCAGCCCGTCGGCGACGGCTTGGGCGTTGTTGCGGGAACGGTCGTGCTCCTCCTTGATTCGGGACAGCAGGAAGACCTCGTAGTCCATCGACAGGCCGAACAGGATGGCGAACAGCAGCATCGGGCTGAAGGCGGCGATTGGCCCGGTCCGGTCGACACCGATGTACTCGGCACCCCAGCCCCACTGGAACACCGCAACCAGGACACCGAACGCCGCTGCGATCGCTATCACGTTCATGATCGCCGCCTTCAGCGGGACCAGGATGGAGCGGAAAGCTGCCATCAGCAGCAGGAAGCTGAGCAGGATGATGCCCCCGAAGAACCAGGGCAGCCGCTCGGTGAGCTTGTCGGTCAGGTCCACGCCGATTGCGGCCGCTCCTCCGGCATGCAGATCCAGACCGTCGCCGGCGGCGGGAGCGACGATGTCGTCCCTGAGGTGGTGCACCAGCTCGTCGGTCCTCTCGTCCTGAGGAGCGTACTTGCCGAATACCTGGATCACCGAAGCCGTGGGTCTCACCGGATCATTCGGGATTACCGGTGAGACGCCTGCGACGCCCGGGTCGGCGGCCAGCCGGGCGGCCAGTGCCTGCAACCTGGGCAACGCGGCGGGGGACTCGAAGCTGGCGGCCACCAAAAGGGGACCGTTCGAGCCGGGACCGAATGCCTCGGACAGCAGATCGTAGGCCCGGCGGCTGGTCAGTTCCGTAGGTCCGTTGCCTGCGTCCTGGTTGCCGAGCCGGATGCTGAACGCGGGAGCGGCCAGTGCTCCCAGGATGACCAGACAAGCAAAGGCCGAGATCAGCGGATGCCGCTGGATGGCGCGGCTCCACCGGTACCAGAATCCGGAATCCTTCGGTTTGGCAAGCTTGCCCTTACGCCGGAAATGGATGGACAGGCTGTCGATGTGTCTTCCCACCAGGCTCATCAACGCAGGCAGAAGGGTTACAGAGGCGAGCATGGTCACGAGGACGGCGATACCCGCGCCCACGGCCAGGCCGTTCATGAACGACAGCTCCATCAGGAACATGCCCATCAGGCTGATGATCACCGTGACTCCGGCAAACAGCACCGCCCGGCCGGCGGTGGTCATCGCTTTGACGACGGCCTCCTCGGTCTCCATCCCGTCTATCAGGTTCTGCCGGTAACGGGTGACGATGAACAGGGCGTAGTCGATGCCCACCCCCAGACCGATCATCGCGGAGACCAGCGGCGCAAAGGTCACCACGTCCATGTAAGCCGCGAGCAGAGTCAGCCCGGTGACGCCGATCCCCACGCCGAACAGCGCAGTGAAAATCGGCAGGCCCATCGCCAGCACCGAGCCGAAGGAGACGAGCAGTATGAGCACCGCGGCGCCCAACCCGATGAGCTCGTTGCGGCCGAGCGGAGGGGCAAGCTCCTGGAAGGGCGGGCCCCCGTACTCGACGGTCAGCTTGTCGTCGGGCCTGACCGCCTCATTGACGGCTTCCTGGATCTCGTCGGATAGCTCGATCGGGAGCTCGGCGAATCCCCGGTCGAACTGCAGCTCGGCGTACGCGATCCTGCCGGCGGATGGGCCGGCCGGCGCCACCTGACGTGCTCCCTCGGGAGTGTAGGGGCTGGTTAGAGAGACCAGATACTCGCCGGAGGCCCGCCGGGCGGCATCGAAGCCGGCCTCCATCCGCGCCCGAACCGCCTCGACGCCATCCTCGGCCCGGAAGACGATCTCGCCGGTGGTGCCGGCCCGGGCGGGCATCTTCTCCTCCAGGAGATCGAGGGTCTCCTGGGTTTCGGTTCCCGGAAGGCTGAAGTTGTTGTTGAGCTTGCCTCCCTGGGTCTCCGCGAGGATCACCGTGCCGGCAAGCAGCAGAATCCAGATGAGGAGCATCAGCCACTTGTGCCGGTAGCTGAACCGGGCGACACCTTCGAGCACTTCTACCTCCGACACCGAGGAATGGGGCGAGCCTGGGGACTGGAAGCCGGGAACCCTATATCGCAACCATTATGGGTCGGAGGTAGAGGTCAGGGAACCGGTAATATCCCCGATGGCGGGGTCAGCTCCCGTGCTTCTCGTTGTGAACCTTGACGCCTTCCAGAAAGGTGTTCCAGCCCAAAAGGGCGCACTTGATGCGCACGGGGTACTTCTGCACCCCCTGAAGCGCCACCAGGTCGCCCAGCGAGTCTTCGTCCTCGACGCTCTCGCCCTGCATCATCGCCTTGAAGGTGTTGGCCAGCTCCTCGGCCTCCGCAACAGGCAGACCCATCAGCTTCTCCGTCATCATCGACACCGATGCCTGGGAGATGGAGCAGCCGCGGCCCTCGAACCCGACGTTGGTGACCTTGCCGTCCTCGATGTCGACGTACAGGTCGATCTCGTCGCCACACAGCGGGTTGTCCCGGTGCAGGTGAACGTCGGCTCCCTCGATCTTGGTCCGGTTACGTGGCGTCCGGTAGTGGTCGAGGATTACTTCCTTATACAGGTCTTCCAGGTCGCTCAAACGGATGCCCTCCTTAACCGAACATCTCTCTGCAACTCTCCAGGGCGTCGACGAGGGCGTCAACATCGCTAGAGGTGTTGTAGATGTAGAAAGAAGCGCGATTGGTCGCGCTCACGCCAAGTTTACGCATCAGCGGCTTTGCACAGTGGTGACCGGCGCGGATGGCCACTCCTTTTCCATCCATGATGGTCCCAACGTCGTGCGGATGAATATCGCCGATGTTGAACGACACCAGCCCGGCCTTGTTCTCAGCATTCTTGGGACCGTAGACGGTGATGTCCGGGATGGCCGCCAGCCGCTCCAGGGCATATCGGGTGATCTCAACCTCGTGGCGCCGGATGGCATCCCACCCGATCGCATTCAGGTAGTCGATGGCCGCGCCCAGCCCCACCGCCTGCGCAATAGGCGGAGTTCCGGCTTCGAACTTGTAGGGAATGTCGTTATAGGTGGAGTGATCGATCCACACGTCGAGGATCATGTCGCCGCCGCCATGGAAGGGCTCCATGTTCTCCAGGATCCGCTCCCGACCCCAGAGAAATCCGATGCCGGTCGGAGCACACATCTTGTGGCCGGTGCCTACGTAGAAATCGCAGTCCAGAGCGCCGACGTCGACCTCCATGTGCGGCAGGGCCTGAGCGCCGTCGCACACCACGATCGCTCCGACGTCGTGGGCCTTTGCAGCCATCTCGGCGATGGGGTTGATCGTCCCAAGCACGTTGGATACCTGCGTCACGGCTACAACCTTGGTCTTGTTGGACAGAAGCCGCTCGTACTCCTCCAGGTCCAGCGTTCCCTCTTCGGTCACGGGAACAGGCCGGATAACCGCTCCCGTGTCCTTGCACGCCAGCTGCCAGGAAACGATGTTGGAGTGGTGCTCCATCTCGGTGACCAGGACCTCGTCTCCGGGCACCAGATGGTGGCGGCCCCAGGCGTAAGCCACCAGGTTCAGCGCCTCGGTGGCCGACTTGGTAAAGACGACGCCCTTGGGGCTCGGAGCCTTGATGAGCTGGGCAACCTTGCTCCTGGCGCCTTCAAACAGGACGGTGGCCCGCTGACCCAGCGTGTGGACGGAGCGGTGGACGTTGGCGTTGTCCTCCTCGTAGAAACGCTTGACCTCATCGATCACGGCGAGAGGGCGCTGCGACGTGGCACCGTTGTCCAGGTACACCAGAGGGAAGCCATTGACCTGCTGATGAAGGACAGGAAAATCCTTGCGAATCGCTTCAGCGTCCATGGGTAGATCCTACCTCCGACCCGGGAACTATAGCGTCCCCGGGACGGGATGGATATTCTCCTGGGGCACGGGAGAATCCGGTTCCCTAGCAGCGGCCATCGGGTTTCGCTTCAGAGGGCGGCGATCCTCGGCCGGGTGGTTTGGCTGATTCGAGGCTTGTGGGGGCTTGGTTGGTAACTGCGACTTTGGAGTCCGGGAGCCGCCGCTCACGGCGGTTTCGCGATCTGGTTGCAGTTCTAACGGTGGCGGCTCTGTTTGCGGGATCGCTGTTCTGGTCCGACGACGCGTGGCCGTTTGCTCCTTTCCGCATGTTCTCTAAAGCCCCTAAAACCATTTTCGTGCTGACGCTGGAAGCCGACCTGGCCGGCGGGAGAACGGTGAGCATGCCCTTCGGAGCGTTTCACCTTCGCCGGGCTGAGGCGGAGGGCCAGCTGCCACGGATACGGCAGTACCCACGTCTGCTGGGCGACTTGATGGCCTCTTACAATCGCAAAGCGCCCCAGGACGACCGCATAGTCGCAATCCGAGCAGTGGGTAAGAACCTTGCCGTCAAAGACGGCCGTCCGATCCGTGCAGGTGTATCTCCAGGCCTCCCGGTGGACCAGGGTGACCGGCCCAGCTGGCAGGTGGAGGTGATCGCGCGGTGGCCGCCGGCGCAATGAGAGCCCGCTGGGATCGGTTCTGGCACACGCCGGCGCCCTTGGGCCGAATCGCGGTCTTCCGGGCCGTCGTCTACCTTTACCTGCCCCTGCATGTGATTCGTACGACCTGGGTGACCGACCACAGCCTGCTCCCCTCATCCTGGTATGCCCCGCTTCAGGTCGGCCGGATCCTCAACATTCCCCACCCGACGCAGGCTGTGGCCTTCCTGGTCGTTGCCGGGATTGTCGGGCTGTCGCCCTTTGCAATCGCGGGCCGGGGACGCCGTTTGGTTGGGCCGGCCCTTGCTTTGCTGTACCTGTACTGGTGTTACATGGGGTTCTCGTACGGCAAGGTTGACCACGACCGGTTGGGCCTGCTGGTGTCACTCGCGGTGCTTCCTTCGGTGCCGTGGTCCACGTTCGGCGACAACGCTAGAAGTGCGGCTGCCGGTTGGGCGTTGCGAGCCGTGCAGGTCTCGGTGGTGCTGGTCTACTTCCTTTCCGCGGTTGCCAAGTTGCGACTTACCGGTCCGAGCTGGATAACCAGCTCCATCCTCGCCTGGGCCATAGTTCGGCGCGGGACCGACTTGGCGCAGCCTCTGCTCGACTTCCCGGCCCTTCTCAAGGGAGTGCAGGCAGGGCTGGTGGCCTTTGAGCTCGCATCTCCGCTTCTGCTGCTCAGGGGAATTATCAGCCGTCTCTACCTGATCGCTGCCGTCATCTTCCACGCAGTTACACTCGCCGCCCTCACCATCAGCTTCGAGGCTCATATGGTGTGCCTGCTGGCATTCCTGCCCCTCGAGCGTTTCCCGGAGAGGTTCAGGGGATGGTCGGTTTCGCTGCCGCAGCCCAGGTTCAGCTTCTGGCACGCGTAAAAAGCCCACAGCAGCCGGCGCCCGCCTTCGAATTGTCATCAACTGGTCCCTGACTTGAAGGCGGTGTTACTCTCGACTTGAGAGGAATCTAAGGAGATTGATGTGAAGACGGGAATTCACCCCGATTACAAGATTGCCACCGTCCACTGTTCCTGCGGGAACACGTTCCAGACCCGGTCGACCCGCTCGGAGATGCGCACGGAGCTGTGCTCCGAGTGCCACCCCTTCTATACCGGCAAGCAGAAGATGGTCGACACCGGCGGCCGGATCGAGCGCTTCGAGCGCAAGTACGGCAAGCGTGCCAGCGCCACACCATCATCCTCCTAGGACGCGGTTGAGCGAAGGACATCCAGATCTGGTGGAGCCGGTCCGCCCTGGCTTGAGGGCAACGCGTGGCCAGTAAGCCGTCCATCGGCGGGCAGGCCGTGATGGAGGGCGTCATGATGCGGGGGCCGGAAACCTGGGCTGTCGCCGTGCGCAAGCCCGACAAGGAGATCGCGGTCCACGCCTTCCCGCTTCCCAGGTACGCGTCCGAGCACCCGTGGACCCGCAAGCCCCTGCTGCGGGGAGTCTGGACGCTGGTTGAGTCGCTGAACCTCGGTTTCAAGGCGCTCAAGATCTCCGGCTCCTACGCTGTCGAGGAAGAGAACGACACCCCCGAGGAGGCCGCCAAGGTGGAGAAGGCGATGAACGCCAGCCTCGGAATCGGGATGGTCCTCATCCTGGGGCTCTTCGTCACCATCCCCGCCTTCATCTCCAAGTGGGGCGGAACTCGGATCGGTGTGGAGGGCGACCTTCTGCAAAACCTGTTTGAGGGCGGCATCCGCATCAGCTTCTTCCTGGGATACATTCTGTTGATCTCGCTGGTTCCCGATATCAAGCGGGTGTTCCAGTACCACGGCGCCGAGCACAAAACGATCTATGCCTACGAAAACGACGACCCCATGGATCCGGAGGTCATAGACCGGTACTCCACCCTGCACGTGCGCTGCGGCACGAACTTCCTGTTCATCGTGATGTTCGTGGCGATCGTCGGCCACCTGGTGGCGGACCTGTTGCTGGCACAGGCGCCGCTGGCGGTCAAGCTGGCGGCCCGGATCCTGATGATCCCGGTTGTCGCCGGACTGTCGTACGAGGTCATCAGGGCAGCCGGAAAAAACGATCGTTCACTCATCTTCCGTACCGTCAGTCTTCCGGGGCTGGCCCTACAGAAGATCACCACCCGGCCGCCGACACTCGACCAGATCGAGGTCGCGATCAAAGCGATGGAAGGGGTCATAAACCGGGTAGGCGCCGCAGAGCCCTCCACCGTGCAGGTCTACGAGGTGCAGTCGCCGGCAGAGACCGCCGACCTGCTTCACCCTGAAAAGGGAATGCCGGGAGTCGAACCCGCTTAGCGGATTTCCATCGACCAGCACTACATGCGCGTCCGGAAGAAGAAATCGGAGAAAAGCAACAATTGAGCGAAGCCTTGTTCGGGCGACTTAGCGAGATCGATTCTCGCTATCGACAGGTCCAGTCCAAGCTGATGGATCCCAGCGTCACGTCGAAACCCGACCTGCTGCGGGAGCTGGGCAAGGAGAATGCCGAGCTGGAGCCAACCGTTTTCACCTATCGCAGGTGGAAGGCGGCCCTCGATGAGGTTGAGTCCGCGCGCAAGGTGTTGAACGAGACCTCTGACCCGGAGATGAAGGAGATGGCGGAGGCCGAGATCGACGACCAGCAGGCTCTGGCCGACAAGCTGGAGGAGGAGCTCAAGGTCCTTCTGGTCCCCACCGACCCCACCGATAACAAGGACGTCATCGTTGAGATCAAAGCCGGTGAGGGCGGCGACGAGTCGGCACTGTTCGCCGGGGAGGTCTTCAAGATGTACGAGGGTTATGCCGAACGGCGAGGTTGGAAGACGGAGGTGCTGTCGTCCAACCCGTCCAACCTAGGCGGGTTCAAGGACGTTACCTTCGCCATCAAAGGCAAGGGGGCCTACTCCCGGATGAAGCACGAAGCGGGCGTCCACCGCGTCCAGCGGGTGCCGGAAACCGAGTCGCAGGGCCGGCTGCACACCTCAGCCATCGGAGTGGTGGTCATGCCCGAGGCGGAGGAGGTGGAGGTACAGATCGATCCTAAGGACCTAAAGTGGGACGTCTTCCGCTCCTCCGGACCGGGGGGGCAGTCGGTCAACACCACGGACTCCGCCGTCCGCCTGACCCACCTGCCGACGAGCCTGGTTGTGACCTGCCAGGACGAGAAGTCGCAGCTGCAGAATCGGGACAAGGCCCTTCGAATCATGCGGGCTCGCCTGCACCAGGCCGAGCTGGACCGCCGGGCGGCCGAGGACTCCGCCGCCCGCAAGGGCCAGGTCCGCAGCGTCGACCGCTCCGAGAAGATTCGCACCTACAACTTCCCGCAGAACCGGGTGACCGATCACCGGGTGAAGGTGTCGGTTCACAACGTTCCTGAGGTGATGAGCGGAGGGTTGGACCCGTTCATCGACGCCTTGATCACCAAATTGAGGACCGAGCAGCTAACCGGGGAATAACCTTGGTATGAAGATGACGGTTGGTGCGGTGCTGGATCGGGTCACCACAGATCTGGAGAGGTCGGGGATCTCCGGGGCTCGCAACGAGGCGGAGGTCCTGCTCAGCCATCTGCTCGGCCTTCGCCGTACCGACCTCTATTCCGGCACCGAAAAGGCCGTCTCCGTCTCGCAGGCGGCGCAGCTGGACAAGATGGTCGCCTCCCGCTGCACGGGCCGGCCGCTCCAGTACATAACCGGGGTCCAGCGGTTTCGGCGGCTCTCTCTCAAGGTGGGCCCCGGGGTCCTGGTGCCCCGTCCGGAGACCGAGATGCTCGTGGAGAGGTGCCTGGAGCTGCTGGAGGGAGTGCAAGATCCGGCAGTGCTGGACCTGGGAACCGGCTCGGGGGCGATAGCGCTGTCACTGGCGACGGAGCGGCCGGATTGCCGCGTCTGGGCCACCGAGATCAGCGAAGATGCCCTTTGGTGGGCTGAGGCCAACCTGAAGAACTCCGGATTGAGCAACGTCGAGCTGGGTTACGGAGATCTGTTTTCCCCGCTGCCCAGCTCCGAGAAGGGAAACTTCGACTTGATCGTGTCCAACCCGCCTTATCTTTCCCAGGAGGAGCTGTCCAGGGCTCCCGTCGAGGTGCGTGACCACGAGCCGGAGATGGCGCTGCTGTCCGGAGACAAAGGCCTGGCTACGTGTATCCGCATCATCCGAGAGGCGTTCATCTGGCTGAAGCCCGGCGGCCATCTGGTGATCGAGACGGCCGGCACGTCGCAGTACGAGGATCTGCGGATCTTCCTCGCACGCCGGTACGAGGGCGTGCAGATCACCAACGACCTCACGGGCAAGCCCCGTTTTGTGGAGGGCCGCCGGCCATAGCTACCATCCTGTCCAGCACCTCCCGTTCTGCCCTCTACAAGACCGCAAAGGTTCTGAACGAGGGGGATGTGGTGGTCATTCCCACCGACACGGTGTACGGCGTCGCGGCCCGGCTCGACCGGCCGCGGGCCATCGACAAGATCTTCAAGCTCAAGGGCCGGCCGCGCTCCAAGCCGCTGCCCATCCTGGTTCCCGACATCAAGACGGCACGCACGCTGGGGGAGCTCGACAAGGAGGCCCTCGAGCTGGCGATGAGGAGCTGGCCGGGAGCGGTGACGATAGTGGTCCGCACCACTGAGGATGTACCGGACATCGGGGGTGACGGCACGACCGTGGGTTTAAGGATCCCAAACCACCCGTTCACCCTGGAGCTTCTGCGCGACTGCGGCCCCCTGGTGGCGACCAGCGCCAACCCCAGCGGCAACCCCACCGGCGCCGTGCTCCAGGAGGTCCTGCTCGACCTCGGCAACGGCCCGGGTATATACGTGGACGGCGGAACCCTCGACTCGCCGCCTTCGAGGGTCATCTCGATGCTGGGGGAGCCGAGGATTCTGCGATAGACATTCCCGGAATGGACTCCGGTAGAGTGGCCAACGTGAAAGTTGCCATCGCCTCCGACCACGCAGGGTTTCCGCTTAAGACAGCCCTGGTCGAGTACCTGACGGACAAGGGGCACGAGGTGCACGACTTCGGCACTGACTCCGAGCAGTCCGTCGACTATCCCCCGTTTTGCGCCGCGGCTGCCCGTGCGGTGGTCAAGGGAGAGGCGGAGCGAGGCATTGTCCTGGGCGGCAGCGGGCAGGGCGAGCAAATATCAGCCAACAAGGTTCACGGCGCCCGCGCGGCTTTGTGCAATGAGCTGTGGACCGCCAGGATGTGCCGGCTTCACAACGACGCCAACGTGCTGGCGATGGGAGCTCGGATCGTGACGCCCTACATGGCCTACGAGATCGTCGACCTGTTTATCAACACCGAGTTCGAGGGAGGCCGTCACCAGCCGAGACTCGATCAGGTCCGCAAGATCGAGCTCGAGGAGTGCGAAGCGGCGGACTGACTCTCAGCCGATGTTGGCGCTGGAGGACTCCGGAGCTCAAAAGGGTCGAGTTTGTTCACCGTCTCTTCAGAGATCCCGATCCGCTCGTGGGGGGGCTTGGGCCCCTCCGGATTGAGCAGCGCTTCCATCGAGGACCCAGAGATGTCGAGGCGGGCGGCCAGCTTTTGAGGTTCCATGCCTTCCCCGGCCACGGCTTCTATCAACTTGCCGGCCTTGGCCTCTCTTTCGGCGGCCACCTTCTCCAACAACACAACGCTTTCCAGGAGAGTCTTGGCGTCGTCGAGCTTGCTGTCGTGGTCCGTATCTGACACTTGCGTCCCCAATTGACTGAACCACGTATACAACCCGGCTTTCCAGGCACCAATCATAACGACCACGCCGAGATAATCTTCTGCTTGGATTCGGGAGGGTGGTTCTGGAGTTCGGTTTAGGCGTTGATCGTCCCGGGTGCGGGGAAGCTGCGGCACAGCTCGGAGATCTCGCCGGAGACCTTCTTCGACATGTCGTCGTCCTCAGGGGCGCTGATGATCTTATCCATCCACTCCGCGATCTTGACCATCTCCGGCTCTTTCATGCCCCGGGTGGTGACCGATGGGGTCCCCAGGCGGATCCCGGACGGGTCGAAAGGCTTCCGGGGGTCGAACGGAACCGTGTTGTAGTTCAGCTCGATTCCCGCACGGTCCAGCGCCTTGGCGGCCGGCTTGCCGAAGACGCCTTTGTTGGTCAGGTCGATGAGGATCAGGTGGTTGTCGGTGCCGCCCGAAACCAGATCGAAGCCACGCTCCAGCAGAGCGGCCGCCAGCGCCTTGGCATTGGCGACGATCTGGTGGGCGTAATCCGCGAAGTCCGGCTGCGCCGCTTCCTTCAATGCCACCGCGATGGCCGCGGTGGTGTGGTTGTGGGGTCCGCCCTGAAGGCCCGGGAACACCGCAAAGTTGATTGCCTTGGCGTGCTCGGTGCGGCACATGACCATCGCGCCCCGGGGACCCCGCAGGGTCTTGTGGGTGGTGGTGGTCACCACGTCGGCCACCGGTACGGGGGAGGGATGGGCACCGCCCGCCACCAGGCCCGCAATGTGCGCAATGTCGGCGGCGAAGATGGCTCCGACCTCCTTGGCCACCTCGGCGAAGATGGCAAAGTCGATCTGCCGGGGGATTGCGGTGCCGCCTGCCCAGATGAGCTTCGGCTTCTCCTTCAGCGCAAGATCGCGCATCTCGTCGTAATCGATCAGGTGGTTGTCTTTGCGCACGCCGTACTGGACCGCCCGGAACCACCTGCCGGTGGCCGACACGCTCCAGCCATGAGTCAGATGTCCCCCGGATGGCAGGGCCATGCCCATGACCGTGTCCCCGGGATCCAAAAACGCCAGGTACACCGCAAGGTTGCAGGGTGAGCCGGAGTAGGGCTGCACATTTGCGTGCTCGGCGCCGAACAGGTCTTTCGCCCTCCGCACCGCAAGGTCCTCAACCGGGTCGATGAACTGCTGCCCCTCGTAATAGCGCCTGCCGGAGTACCCCTCGGAGTACTTGTTCGTGAGCAGGGAGCCGGTGGCTGCTAGGACCGCCTCGGAGACGTAGTTCTCGGAAGGGATCAACCGGATGGTGGAGGCCTCGCGCTTTGCCTCCGAAACGATCAGATCTGTGATGTCGGGATCGGAGGCTTCCAGCGCCTTCCAGTAGCTGTCCATGTACCCAGCACCGTAAGGCTGCGGATCTTAACGGTCAAACGCGGTCACGGACCCCATGGAAAGCGGGAATAGAATGTGCGCCGTGACCCTATACCTGTTGGTTCTTTTGGTTGGAGCGCTCGTTACCTACATCGCTACCCCTGCGGTCCTGACGTTGAGCCGCCGGGTCGGAGCAGTCGACGTGCCCAACGACCGCAAGGTGCACGCCGTGCCGACGCCCACGCTTGGCGGAGTAGCCATGTTTCTCGGGTTCATCGTGGCTCTGGCTTTCGCATCGCTTCAAAGCCCGTTCATCCGCTACTTCCGCCCTCTTTTCGTGTGGCCGGCACCGGAGCTGTTTGCAATCGTCATCGGCACGGCCGTGGTTTTCCTCCTGGGGGTGGTGGACGATCTCAAGGGAATTAGCGTTCCGGTAAAGCTCGCCGGCCAGTTCCTGGCCGCGGGATTTGTGTTCCTGAGCGGCGTGCGCCTGGAGTACTTCCGGGTGCCCTTCCGGGATGTGGGGGCGCTTTCGATGTCCCCTGACGTCTCGGCCCTGGCCACCATCGTTTGGATAGTGCTCATCGTGAACGCCGTCAACCTGATGGACGGGCTCGATGGCCTGGCGGCCGGCGTGACGGCAATCGCCGCCGCAACATTCTTCGTCTACACCTACCAGCTAGACGTGCAGGGTCTTGCCGGCCCCGAGCCGACCGCCGCCCTGCTCTCGGCCGTCATCGTCGGGGTAACCATCGGTTTCCTGCGCTACAACTTCAATCCGGCCAAGATATTCATGGGTGACTCGGGGAGCATGGTCCTGGGCTTTTTGGTCGCGACCTCCACCGTCGCGGGAGTGGGGCGCTCCGCCACCCAGAACCAGTCCGATATCTCCGCCGCCTTCCTCTTCTACCTTCCTCTGGCCATCCCTTTGATAGTCCTGGCGATACCTCTCCTGGATACGGCTCTTGCAGTCCTGAGGCGAGCCAAGAAAGGCCTTCCCGTCTTCCACCCGGACAAGGAGCACCTGCATCACCGGCTTTTGGAGATCGGCCACGGTCACCGGCAGGCCGTTCTGATCATGTATGCATGGACCGCAGTGATCGCGGGAATGACTCTGGCGTGGACGTTTGCCCCCGTCTACATGGTGCCGTTTGCGGCGGCGGCGCTGGGGATGGTTCTGTACACAGCTCTCCCCAAGCTGAGCGGTCGATCTTTTTGATGAGGCTTTCATCCGGCGTAGCGAGATCTCATTTGCCCGTGACTTCCAACTCCGACTACTATGTGGACGGCTCACGACACCGAACGGTTGTTCTAGGTGCCGCGGGCTGCGTTTCGCGCCCCGGTAAGCGCTGACTGTCAACATGCCCTACGACCCCAAAAAGCCTTCTGCGACGTCGGGCTACGGGTTCGCGATGGGTCTGGCAGCCGAACTTGTGGTCACGACCGGCGTGGGCGCCTTCTTGGGCTGGTTGTTGGACGGGTGGTTGGACACTCGAGTGGTCTTCTTGTTTATCGGGGCCTTGTTGGGTGGCGCGGCGGGAGTTCTGAGGCTCTACAGGACATATGGAACAGACAAAGGCGACTGACCAGGGACCGGTAGAAGAAAGCCTTACGCATGCCGAACCGCAGGCCGAGGCTGCCGTCGAGGTTTCCGAGCCGGCATCGGTCACCGCCCGGCGAGTGCTGATCAAGGCATTCACCGTGGGAGCGGTTGCCGTCATCATCGGCCTTGGAGCCGGGGGTAGCGCTGTGGCGATAGGTGCGTTCGCCGGCTGCCTGGCAGCCGCAGTTTACGTGACCGGCTACATCCGTTCGCATGTGTTTCGAAAGTTCGCAGACAGCACGTTCGACCCACGGGTAACGAGGTTCGCCGCAATGCGCATGGGGACGATCATCGCCGTCGGCGTCGGGCTGTACGTGATCCTCGGTGAAGGCGCGACCAGGGCCTACCTGCTGGCACTGGGGGCTTGCTGGCTGATTCTTGTAGCTACGGAGGCACCTCGTGCGCTTAGGCAGCTGAGGGCCCGAGGCATCATCGGTTAGGAGGAACCAGCTTTGGCGGTCTTGGCAACTGAGGCACCGGAGGAATCACCGTTTACCGAGCTCACGGGGCACCTTACGCCCCACCACTACGGCTGGGCGCCCCACTGGGAGATAGGCGGTATCGACCTGTCACCGACCAACGCAGTCGTCAACATATGGCTTGCGGCCCTTCTGTGTGTGGCAATCTTCTGGATAGCGGCCAGGAAGCGAGCACTGGTACCGCAGGGGATCCAGAACGTCGTCGAGGTCCTGGTCGACTTCGTGAAGGTCAACATCGTCTACTCGGTGATGAATACCAAAGATGGCCGCAACTGGTTCCCGTTCATCGGGACGGTTTTCTTCTTCATCTTCTTCATGAATGCAGTTGGACTCGTCCCCTACATCGGGTTCACCCCCACCGCCAACATCTTCGTGACGGCCACCATGGCCCTGATGGTTTACCTCCTGGCAGTCGCGATCGGCATGGCCCGCAACGGGCCCCTCAAGTTCTGGGTGAAGACCCTGGTTCCCCCGGACGTACCCAAGGTCATGCTCCCGCTGATGATTCCTATCGAGATCATCTCCCAGCTCGCCCGGCCTCTTTCGCTGGCGGTCCGGCTCTTTGCCAACATGCTGGCGGACCACCTGATGCTGCTGGTATTTGCCGGCTTCATCTTTCTCGCCGCCGGTAGTGCGGCGATCTTTGGCATCCTTCCGATCTCAGTGGCCTTCATGGTCATCTTCACAGCCTTTGCCCTTTTCGTGGCGTTCATCCAGGCCGTGATCTTCGCTTTCCTCACCACCATCTACATCAATGACGCACTTCACCCGGGCCACTGACCTCGCTGGCGGCTCGGTAAGGATCGAAAGGAGAAGGATTTGAGCTTTACAACACTGGCGCAGGAAGCTGCGACCGGCATGACCGACAAGGGGCTCCAGCAGCTTGGGGCCGGTCTGGCCATCGGCCTGGCGGCAGGTGGAGGCGCCACGGGTATCGGCATCCTGTGGTCCAAGGGACTGGAGGGCATCGGCAGACAGCCTGAGGCGCGGGGCACCCTGCAGGGTCTTATGTTCGTTGGATTCGCACTTGCCGAGGCGCAGGTTCTGTACGGCCTGATCGTCGCTCTGCTCCTTCTTCTGGGCATCTTCTAGGAGGCATTCATGTCGTCGTTCGTACTACTAGCTACAGAGGCCGCCGAGGGCGAGGGGGGATTCAACCCCTTCGATCCCGAGTTCGGATTGGTCGTTTGGACCGGTGTCGCCTTCCTGACGGTGCTTTACCTGCTCGCCAAGAAGGTCTTCCCGAAGCTTCAGGAAGGCCTGGCGGACCGGGAGCGCAAGATCGCCGATGAGATCAAGGCCGCCGAGAAGACTCGGGCGGAGGCCGAGAAGATACTGGCCGACTACAAGTCGAGGGTGGCTGCGGCCCGCGAAGAGACGACCGGGATGATCGAGGAGGCCAGGGCCGCGGCGGAGAAGGTTCGCCAGGAGCTAATCGCTCGCGCCGAAGGCGATGCCCGTTTGATCGTAGACAAAGCTCGCAAGCAGCTTTCCGGCGAGCGTGAGCGGATCCTGAGCGAGCTGGAAGGCTCACTGGCGGAGTGGTCCACGAACATCGCAGCGCAGATCGTCCAGAAGGAGCTCACGCCCGACTCCCACCGGGACCTGGTGGAGGGCTTCATCGCCGATGTCCGTAAGAGTGAGGCGGCGAAGTCTTGAGCGATCCGATGGGACAGGGAGTCAAGGGATACGCCCGGGCCCTCTACGAAATCGCACAGGTCGAGGGGGATGTCGACCGGGTGTCGGACGAGCTGTTCCGCATCGCACGTGCAGTGGAGTCCAACCATGAGCTTCGCCGTGCTCTGACCGACATTGCGATCCCGTTCGCCGGCAAGGAGCAGCTGCTTCAGGAGCTCTTGGGCAACAAGGCATCGCCCCACACCCTCAACGCCATCCGCTTCGTCATCAGCCAGGGCAAGTCCCGTGAGCTGGTGGAGATCGCGGACACGCTGGCGCAGATTGCAGCAGCGGAAACGAACAAGCAGGTGGCCGAGGTGCGTGCCGCCGTCCCCCTGAGCAACGAGCAGAAGGCTGCTCTTGCCGAGGCCCTCAACCAGGCCACCGGCTACAACGTTGAGATCAAGGCAATCGTCGACCCGAGCGTCATCGGGGGAGTGATTGCCAAGGTCGGCGACGTCGTGATCGATGGCACGGTTCGAGGCAAACTGGAACAGCTAAAGCAACACCTGGGGGCATAACCCAAGTTTATTGAGCCGGTAACGTAGAGGAGAACTGATGCCCGATCTGACCATAGGACCGCAAGAGGTAAAGGCAGCACTCGACAACCTCTTCCAAAACTTCAAGCCCTCCACCACTCAGCAGGAAGTCGGCCGGGTCATCAACGCCGGCGACGGCATCGCTCGCGTTGTTGGCCTTCCGAATGTCGTGGCCAACGAGATGCTGGAGTTCCCCGGGGACCTGATCGGCATCGCACTGAACCTCGAGCCCGAGCAGCTGGGTGTCGTCATCCTGGGCGACGCCAACGCGGTTGAAGAGGGCATGCCGGTGTCGCAGACCCACAAGGTGCTGTCGATTCCGGTCGGCGACGCCTACCTAGGACGGGCAGTGGACGCCCTGGGCAACCCCATCGACGGCAACGGCCCGCTGGACAAGTCCAAGCTGGACGGCAGCCGTGAGCTGGAGCTGCAGGCCGCGTCGGTCATCAACCGGCAGCCGGTTACCGAACCGCTCCAGACCGGTATCAAGGCCGTCGACGCCATGATCCCCGTGGGCAGAGGGCAGCGAGAGCTCCTCATCGGGGACCGGCAGACCGGGAAGACGGCCGTGGCCATCGACACCATCGTCAACCAGAAGCAGTACTGGGGCACCGATAAGGCGGTCAAGTGCATCTACGTGGCCATCGGACAGAAGAACTCGACCGTCGCCGAGGTCCTCAACGGACTGAACGAGTCCGGAGCCATGGAGTACACCACAGTGATCAACGCTCCGGCATCGGCTCCGGGAGCCTTCAAGTTCCTCGCACCATACTCCGGTTGCGCCATCGGCCAGCACTGGATGTACAAGGGCGAGCACGTTTTGATCGTGTACGACGACCTTTCCAAGCAGGCCGACGCCTACCGTCAGATCTCCCTGCTGCTGAGGCGGCCTCCGGGCCGTGAGGCGTACCCCGGCGACGTTTTCTATCTGCACTCCCGACTGCTGGAGCGTTCCGCCAAGCTTTCCGACGAACTGGGGGGCGGGTCGCTGACCGCACTGCCTATCATCGAAACCAAGGAGGGAGACCTCTCCGCCTACATCCCCACTAACGTCATCTCCATCACCGACGGCCAGATCTTCTTTGAAACGAACCTCTTCTACCAGGGCTTCCGGCCGGCCATCAACGTCGGCACCTCGGTGTCCCGAGTGGGAGGAGCAGCGCAGATCAAAGCCATCAAGAAGATCGCCGGACCGCTGAAGATCGAGCTGGCCCAATACCGTGAGCTCGCGGCATTCGCGGGTTTCGGATCGGACCTGGACAAGGCGTCGCAGGCGCAGCTGAACCGGGGAGAACGACTCACCGAGCTGCTGAAGCAGCCCCAGTTCTCCCCAATTCCGGTCGAGCACCAGTGCGTGTCCATCTACGCCGGCTCCAACAAGTATCTGGACGATGTTCCGATGTCGGAAGTGGTCGAATTCGACCGTCAGCTCCGGGAGTATGTCGGGGTGCGTGCACCGGAGGTCTATGAGCACCTTCGCACGAAGGGTGACTTCCCGGAAGAGATCGAGCAGGCGCTGCGGAAGGCGATCGAGGACTTCACGGCCGGATACACCTCCGGTGAGGTCTCCCTGCCAGAGGCTCCCGCTAAAGGCACCACCGCTCAGGCTCCGGCGGTTGCAGCTCCGGTTGAGGAAGCCGAGCTCACAGGCGACACCGCTGCCGCGACGGTCGGTGCGGACTCCGACCAAGCCTAAGAAGAGAGGCGCAAGACCAAATGGCAGAAAAGGCACGCGATATCCGGCGGCGGATCCAAACGGTCGAGTCGACCAAGAAGATCACCAATGCCATGCAGCTCATCGCTGCCAGCCGCATCGCCAAGGCCCAGGCCAGGGCGGAACGGGCCCGCCCGTTTGCTCGGGCCATCGGGGAAATGATCGAGATGCTGGCCGGCGAGGCGAAGTCCTCACCGCTTCTGGCGGAACGGGACCCGGTTACAAACGTGGGCCTCATCGTCCTCACCGGTGACCGGGGGCTGGCGGGCGCGTACAACTCCAACGTCCTGAAGGAAGCGCAGCGGGTGGCAGAGCGGCAGCGCCAGGCGGGCAGGACCGCCATGGTCACCTCGGTGGGTCGCAAGGGGGCGAACTTCTTCAAGTTCCGGCAGGTACCCCTCGCAGCCGGGTTCTCGGGGATGAGCGACAAGCCGACCTACGCGGATGCCAAGACGATTGCCAAAGACATCATCGACAACTACGTGTCCGGCGAGCTCGACCTGGTGATGATCGCCTACACCGAGTTCCTGTCGGCCGCCGTGCAGCGGGCAAGGGTGGCCCAGATCCTTCCCGTGCCGAAGACCGAGAGCGACGACAAGAAGACCTCTGGGGATCCGTCCGCGGTGTTTGAGTTCGAGCCGGAGCCGGACCAGTTGCTGGACGCCCTGCTGCCTCGCTACGTCGAGACCAAGATTTATGGAGCACTTTTGGAATCGTCGACCTCGGAGCACGCCTCGAGAATGCGCGCAATGAAGAGCGCCACCGACAAGGCGGAAGAGCTGATCAAGAGCTACCAGCTGCGGGCGAACAAAGCCCGGCAGTCGGAGATCACCAACGAAATTGCGGACATAGTGGGTGCTACCGAAGCCCTTAGCGGGAAAAAGTAGGCCCTTAGCGGCAAGAGTGGCCCTGACAAGGTGGAGCAAGTAGAGCTCGCATCCGACGGACGGAATTGAGGCAGAGCAATTTGAAGGAGCGACGAACATGGTAATGGCTGCTGACGAAGTAACAGTCGATCAAGGCGATGGCGCACTGCCCGAAGGACGCGTGGTCGCAGTCATCGGCCCCGTGATCGACGTCGACTTTCCGCCGGAGGGTCTGCCGGAAATTCACTACGCCCTGAAGCTCGAGCGCAGTGTCGGCGGCGGTTCTGAGGAAGTCATCGCCGAGGTCGCTGCTCACATCGGCAAAGGTTTGGTTCGGGCCATCTGCATGGCTCCGGCAGACGGGATCAAGCGGGGAGCCCGGGTGGTCAACACCGGCGGCCCGATCACCGTGCCGGTGGGTCCAGGTACCTTGGGACACGTCTTCAACGTACTTGGCAACTGCCTCGACACCCCCAATGAGCAGCTGGACCTCAAGGATCGTTGGGGCATCCACCGGACGCCTCCCCCCTTCGATGAGCTGGAGCCCAAGACCGAGATGCTGGTTACCGGCATCAAGGTGGTGGACCTCCTGGAGCCTTACGTCAACGGTGGCAAGATCGGACTGTTGGGCGGTGCCGGAACCGGCAAGACCGTTCTGATCAAAGAGATGATCTACCGCATCGCCCAGGCCCACGGTGGATACTCTGTGTTCGCCGGCGTAGGGGAGCGCACCCGCGAAGGTAACGACCTCTGGCTCGAGATGAACGAGGCCGGCGAAGAAGTCATCTCCAAGGTCGCCATGGTGTTCGGCCAAATGGACGAGCCGCCCGGCGTGCGCCTTCGGGTCGCCCTGTCGGCGCTGACTATGGCCGAGTACTTCCGTGACGTCGAGCGCCGTGACGTTCTGGTGTTCATCGACAACATCTTCCGCTTCGTGCAGGCCGGTTCCGAGGTCTCCACGCTGCTGGGCCGTATGCCTTCCGCAGTGGGTTATCAGCCGACTCTGAACGACGAGATGGGCGAGATGCAGGAGCGAATCACCTCCACTAAGGGCAGGTCGATCACGTCGATACAGGCCATTTACGTGCCTGCCGACGACTACACCGACCCTGCCCCTCACTCCACGTTCGCCCACCTGGATGCTTTCACCGCTTTGTCCCGTGAGGTGTTCGCTCTGGGCATCTACCCGGCGGTGGATCCGCTGGCGTCGTTCTCCCGCGTGCTGGATCCCCGATATGTGGGTCAGGACCACTACAACGTGGCCAACGAGGTCAAGAGAATCCTCCAGCGTTACAGGGACCTCCAGGACATCATCGCCATCCTGGGCATCGACGAGCTTTCCGAAGAGGACAAGCTGGACGTGTACCGAGCCCGCAAGATCCAGAAGTTCCTGTCTCAGCCGTTCTACGTGGGCGAGGTCTTCACCGGCATCCCGGGCGAGACGGTTCCCGTCGAGGAGTCGATCCGCGGCTTCAAGATGATCACCGACGGCGAGGTCGACCACCTGCCGGAGCAGGCTTTCTACATGGTGGGTGGCATCGATCAGGCCATCGAAAAAGCCAAGAAGATGGAAGGCTAGGCGTGGCGACGCTGGAGGTTCAACTGGTCTCGGCCGAGGACGACCTCTACGTAGGACCGGCGGAGTTTATCTCCACGCAGACCGTGGAAGGATCCATCGGCATCATGCCGGGGCACACGCCCATTCTGGCGCAGCTGCCGGCCGGTCAGGTGAAGATTGTCTCGGGCGGAACGGACCACAAGTTCCAGATCGAGGGCGGTTTCTTGACCCTAAAAGAGAACAAGGTCATCATCCTGGCCGAGCCGGAATCCTAGGGAATCGGTCTGACTTCGTGAACGGGGTTGGATTGTGAACTACCTGTCGATTGTTGGCGGCCAACGGCTCCAGGGCCGGGTGCAGATCTCGGGTGCCAAGAACTCGGCGCTGAAGCTGATGGCTGCGTCTCTGTTGGGACACGGTGAAACCGTTCTCACCAACGTCCCTCGCATCAGTGACGTCTTCACGATGGTCGAGGTCCTTCAGCGCCTGGGTGCGACCGTCGCCTTCGACGGCGACGTCCTGCGGATCGACACCTCGGGTGAGATCAGCACCGTGGCGCCCTACGACCTGGTCCGCCGGATGCGGGCATCTATCAACGTGCTGGGGCCGCTGCTGGCGAGGTCGGGCCACGCCCGGGTGGCCATGCCGGGCGGCTGCAACATCGGCAGTCGCACGATCGACATGCACGAGGCCGGCCTGACGCAGCTCGGGGTGAAGTTCACGTTCGACCATGGCTACCTCGAGGGCATCGCCGAGAGGCTTCTCGGCAAGCGGGTGCTGCTCGAGTTCCCCAGCCGGGGCGCCACGGAGAACCTCATGACCGCCGCGGTTCTGGCGGAAGGCGTGACCGTTATCGAAAACGCGGCCCGGGAACCCGACATCATCGACCTGGCCAGCTTCCTGAACGCCATGGGCGCTGAGGTGTGGGGAGCCGGGACGTCGACCATCGAGATAACGGGTGTCCCGCGCATGCACTCCACGTCGTACAGAGTTTCTGCCGACCCCATCGAGGCGGGAACCTTCGCCCTTGCCGTGCTGACCACCGGCGGAGAAGCGGAGTTGGTCGGAGCTCAGCCGGAGACGATGGAGATCTTTCTGGAGAAGCTCGAGCTGGCCGGCGCCCAGTGGGCACCCATCGAGGATGGAATCCGGGTGTCCGGGGATCATCGAGCGCACGCTGTGGACTTCGCCACGCTGCCCTATCCGGGGTTCCCCACGGACCTGCAGCCGCAGATGATGGGCTACCTGATTACCGCCGAGGGCACCAGCATCGTCACCGAGAACGTGTTCGAGAACCGTTTTGCGCATGCGCAGGAGCTGGTGCGCATGGGCGCGGACATCCGAACCGAAGGCCACCACGCGGTGATCCGGGGTGTGCGGCGCCTGCAGGGGGCTCCGGTCAAGGGCTCGGATCTGCGGGCGGGTGCGGCACTTGTAGTGGCAGCCCTGGCGGCCGAGGGCCAGACCGAGGTGCATGACTTCCACCACGTGGAACGGGGCTACGAGGACTTTGCCGGAAAGCTTCGGGGCTTGGGAGCGTCGGTCGAGTTGGTCGAGGAAACCACGTCGCTGCCGGTTTAGAGCACAGTTTCTATTACAGGCCTTTTCGGATGAGCCAGTACACGTAGAGGCCCGCGATCAACACCACAACCATCGCGATCGGTGCAATAGCGCTGATGATCCGGTCCCCGCGGGTCCGGACCGGTCGAGGGATGTCTTCGCCGGGTGATTCGTAAGGCGGCAAGACGGTGTGCGACGAGGCGGCCGCCGTCGGCACTGCCTCAGGCGTACCGCCAGTTGCCGGGGTTGCGGTTAGCAATGGCATCAGAACAAGCAAAGCCGTCCAATGCTCGCCCGCCCTGTGCCGGCGCCAGGGTCGGGAGGTCAATCGCAAGCACGGACACCACGCCCGCCGGCTGGATCAATTCGACAGATCCCTGACGGCCGGAGCGGTATCCGGGTTCGATGTGTATTCCGCCTCGTTATCCAGCAGATGGTCACTGCAGGTTCCGCCGTCTCATAAGCCGCGGCGCCCCTGCATGAGCTCTCCGAGAGTACGCTCATGGGGTCAGACGAGATCAAAGACGACGGAACGGAATACTTTGTGAGTGACGCCGTTAGGCGCCTGAGGTATTTTTGTCGTCCCCGCCGCTGAGCTTGTCGACGAGCTTGGACTCCCACTTCATGCCTTCGTCGTCCGACATGATACCGGCCGCCTTCTGCCCGGTGGTCAACTCGTCCCCTTCTTCGGAGGAGTCGGTGGCCTTGAAGACGCTGGCGAGCTTCTCGCCCGCACTCGCGTCGTCGCCTGAGTGGCTCTGCTTCTCCCTGAGCACCTCGTCGGCTGTATCCTGAGCCGCGGCCTGCTGCTCTCCCGATGGAGCACTGGTTCCGGCGGCCACCGCGCCGGGGCCACTCGGGGCCGACTCTGACTCATCTCCCTCTCCGGAGGGAGGCCCGCCTTGGGCCACGGATTCGTCGGCCTCACTCTCTACGCCGCCTCCTCCACCGTAGGTTCCGCCGAACTCGGCCTTCGCCCGCTCGGCAGCCTCTACGCCCTCTTCTAGTGGAACTCGCGGGAACTCCTGCTGCGGCTCGCCCTGCGACTCGCCGGAGGGACTGCCGCCACTGCTCTCTCGGATCTCCTGATCCATATCCATGCGCCTTCCTTTCTTCCGCATTATGGAATTGGCCGTTGTAAACCTTCCCCTTACCTACCCGTAGGTACAGTGCGTGAAACAGTGGCACGGGCGTAACGGGGTGCTGGTGAGGCCCTAGAATAAGAACGCATGATTTACCTCGATTACGCCGCGACAACCCCGATGATAGACGAGGTCATCACCGCCATGCTGCCCTACCAGCAGCAGTTTTTCGGCAACCCGTCGAGCGTCTACGCGGCGGGCCGCCAGGCGAAGAAGGGCCTGGAGGAGGCCAGGGAGAAGGTGGCGGATGCCATCGGTGCCCAACCGGCTGAGATCATCTTCACCGCCGGCGGCACGGAGGCCGACAACCTGGCCCTCAAGGGTGCCGTCGCGAAGGCGGATCCCCGCCGCAGGCACGTCATCACCACCTCCATTGAGCACCATGCCGTTCTGCACTCTGCCGAGTGGCTGGAGCGCCAGGGATATCGCGTGACCTTTCTGCCTGTGGACAACAACGGGATTGTGAGCCTGGACGCCCTGAAGGCATCGCTGTCGCCGGAGACCGCTCTGGTCTCGGTCATGCTCGCCAACAACGAGGTCGGCACCGTCCAGCCGGTGCGCGAGGTGGTCGATATCGTCAAGGCACACAGCCGGGCGCTGGTGCACACCGACGCGGTGCAGGGACTGGGCAAGGTTCCGGTCGACGTCGAGGATCTCGGAGTCGACATGGCGGCATTCGCCGCTCATAAGCTCGGTGGACCTAAGGGCGTCGGCGTTCTCTACCTGCGCAGCAAGACCTCCATTGCCCCCCAGCTCCACGGCGGAGGCCAGGAGCGGGGGCTGCGCAGCGGCACCCCGAACGTCGCCGCCATCGTGGGTTTCGGGACGGCGGCTGAGATATCGGCTTCCGAGGTGGCCGAGGTGAGTCAGCAGCTGTCGGACATACGGGACCGCCTTCAGGAGTCCATCCTTCGGGCCATCCCCGACGTCACGGTCAATGGGGCGGAGGGACCTCGGGTGCCGGGGACGCTCAGCGTGTGCATCCGGGGAGTGGAGGGCGAATCCCTTCTGCTGATGCTCGACTCAAAGGGCGTCGCAGCTTCCAGCGGCTCAGCCTGTGCATCCGGCTCACTCGAGCCCTCCCACGTGCTGATGGCGATGGGGGTGTCGCCCGAGACCGCCCATGGGTCGCTGCGGCTCTCGCTGGGCCGGGGAAGCGTGGACCTGGACGTAAAGGCGGTCGTGGAGACCCTGCGCCAGGTCGTGACGCGGCTTCGGTCCATCGCCCCCCGCTTCGCAAAGACCGCCAGTTAATGGGCAAGGTGAAGAGCAAGGCGGTTGTAGCAATGTCCGGCGGAGTCGATTCCTCCGTCGCTGCCGCACTTATGAAGGACGACGGCTACGACGTCACCGGCATCATGCTGAAGCTGTGGAAGGGCGCGGCCGCCAACAACGAGAGCGGCTGCTGTTCCCTCGACGCCGCCGAGGACGCCCGCCGGGTTGCCCAGGTACTCGACATCCCTTTCTACGTCCTGAACTTCGCCGACGAGTTTTCGAATACGGTGATTGACAACTTCACCCGCCAGTACGCCGCCGGGCTGACCCCCAACCCATGCGTTGAGTGCAACCGCAGCATAAAGTTCGCTGCACTGCTGGACCGAGCCCGGATGTATGACGCGGACGTTCTGGCCACCGGTCACTACGCCCGCGCAGACGTCGTGGACGGGCGCTACCGCCTGCTGCGGGCTCTCCAGCATGCGAAGGACCAAAGCTACGTCCTGTACATGCTGGGACAGGAGGAGCTGGAGCTGGCACGGTTTCCGGTCGGACGCTACTCCAAACCGGAGATCCGGCAGATCGCCGCATCGCTGGGGCTGCGTACCGCCGGCAAGCCCGAGAGCCAGGACCTATGCTTCGTTCCCGACGGCAACACGCACGCCTTCATCGCCGAGCAGGTACCCGAGGGTTCCGCGCCGGGTCCGATAGTCACGCCGGACGGGCGAGAGTTGGGGCGGCACAGGGGTTTTGCGCACTACACCGTCGGCCAGCGCAAGGGCCTGGGGATCGGGGTAGGTCTTCCGCTGTACGTCGCCGAGATCCGCTCTGGCGACAACACCGTAGTGGTTGCCGGCGCGGACCAGATGCAGGTCGATCAGATATCGGTGGGGAAGGTCTCGTTCGTCGGCGGCCGGTCGGAGCCCGAGTTCCGGACCAACGTGATGACCCGTTATCGGGGGGCAGAGGTTCCGGCGACGGTACGGGTTAGCGAGACGGACGCAACCGTGACCTTTGAGAGGTCCCAGCCCCGCCCCGCACCGGGACAGACGGCAGTCTTCTACCGGGGCGATGAGGTGGTGGGCGGCGGAACCATCCTCAATTCGGGGTGGAGCGAGGAGCCGGCTGCTCCCGTTGAAGGCCGGCAAGAACCCGCGGCTTGACCGATCCAGACCCTTCTCCGCTCGAGCGGATTCTCCGTCTGCGGGAGCTCATCGACTACCACTCGGAGCGCTATCACGTCCTGGATGACCCGGAGATCTCGGATGCCGAGTACGACGACCTGGTCCGGGAACTGTCCCAGCTGGAGGCCGCTCACCCCGAGCTCGTAACCGATGACTCGCCCACCCAGACGGTGGGTGCCGCTCCGTCGAGCCTGTTCGCATCGCTCAAGCACCCGACTCCCATGTGGTCGCTGGACAATGCCTTCAGCCTGGAGGAGTTGGTCGCCTGGGGCAAGCGGGTGGAGCGGATCCTTGGTTCCGCCGCCGACTTTTACTGCGAGCTGAAGGTCGACGGTCTTGCGGTCAACCTGGTCTACGAGAAAGGACAGCTTTCAACTGCGGCCACCCGGGGAGACGGCAGAACCGGTGAGGACATCACCCCGAACGTCCGTACCATCGTCTCGGTACCAAAAACGCTCGCGGGCGCCGATTTGCCCGACTTCCTGGAGGCTCGCGGCGAGATATTCATGCCGGGCAAGGCATTTGAGGAGCTCAACGAAAGCCTGGTGGCCGCCGGTATCCGTCCATTTGCCAACGCCCGCAACTCAGCGGCTGGCTCTTTACGGCAAAAGGATCCCTCCGTCACCGCCGGCCGGCAGCTTGGCCTTTTCAGCCACACCGTGGGATCGGTTTCCGGCCGCCGCTTCCGCAAGCACTCCGAGCAGATGCAGTACCTGATCGACATGGGTTTACCGGTTATGGACCACAACCGCGCCTTCACCGAGCTGCCCGCCGCCTATGAGTTCTGCCTCCATTGGGAGAACCACCGCCATGATCTGGAGTTCGAGATAGACGGAGTAGTGGTCAAGGTGGACGATCTGGCGGCCCGCGAGGAGCTGGGCTACACGTCCAAGAGCCCTCGCTGGGCCATCGCCTACAAGTTTCCGCCGGAGGAGAAGACCACCAAGCTGCGCAACATCATCGTCAACGTCGGCCGGACGGGAGCCGTCACTCCGTTCGCCCTCCTTGAGCCGGTGCGGCTTTCGGGGGCCACGGTTTCGCAGGCCACCCTCCACAACGCAGATGAGGTTGAGCGCAAAGACATCCGTATCGGCGACACCGTCCTGGTGCGCCGGGCGGGGGAGGTAATCCCCCAGGTCATCGCGCCGATAGTCTCCAAAAGGACCGGCGAGGAGAAGGTCTTCACGATGCCGACGAGCTGTCCTGTGTGCGGCACGGGGCTGGTGCGGGAGGGCGGGGAGGCGGTCTGGCGCTGTCCCAACGACGAATGCCCGTCCCGCGGCGTGGAGGAGTTGTTTCACTTCTCCAGCCGGGGCGCGATGGACATCGAGGGCCTCGGCTACAAGGCGGCCTACCAGCTGAGGGACATGGGCTTCGTGAGGGATCCCGGAGATGTGTACGCCCTGACCCGGGACAAGCTGCTGCAGCTGCCCCTATTCGGCGACAAGAAGGCCGACCAGCTGATGGCCTCAATCGAGAGGTCAAAGGAGGCGGGCCTGACCCGGGCGCTGGTGGCTATTGGGATCCGGGACGTGGGCCCGCCCACCGCCCGCCTGCTGGCCGACGAGTTCGGTTCGATGGAGCGCATAGCGTCGGCGACGGTTGAGGAGCTTACCGCGGTGGAAGGGATCGGCCCCATCGTTGCACAGCGCATCCGAGACTTCTTCCAGTCGCCCCGCAACCTGGGCATCGTCCGCAAGATGGCCCAAGCCGGGGTGAAGCTCGAGCAGGAAAAGCTCGAGACGCCGCAGGGCCATTTGTCGGGCCGCAGCTTTGTCCTCACGGGAAGCCTGAGCCGCTGGAGCCGGGACGAAGCGGCCCGGCTCATCGAAGAGGCGGGCGGCAAGGTCGTTGCCGCTGTGTCGAAGAAGACGGACTTCGTGGTGGTCGGTGACAAGCCCGGTTCCAAGCTGGCAAGGGCCGAAGCCTTGGGCGTGCCGCTGCTGGACGAGGACGGGCTGCAGGCTTTGCTGGAAGACGCTCAGGCTGCCGGCGCCGGCGTTCCTATCCCGGGCCCATCCGGGGCGCGTAGGTGAGAAGAATGTTGCCGGAAGTGAAGGCCTTGCTGGTCCGGAGCTGGAGGTTGGTCTTAGGCACTCCGGCAAACATAGACGTTCCTTCGCCGAGCACGATGGGGTTGACCATGAGCCGGTACTCGTCTACCAGACCCAGGTTGGTCAGCTGTTTGACGACCGTGCCGCTGCCGTAGACGACGATGTCTCGCCCGGTGCCGCTTTTGAGCTGCTGGATGCGCTCCGGCTGGATGTCCCTGAGGACCTCGGTGTTATGCCACCCGGCCTTGTCCAGCGTCCGGGAGACGACGATCTTCTTCCAGTCGTTCAGAGCCTTGGCCACCACCCGATCATCCTCGGATGTGCCGGGGTCCGCCAGCGCCGCCGGCCAGTAGCCGGCGAACATTTCGTACGTGATGCGCCCCAGCAGTACCGTGTCGTACTGGTCGATGGTCTGGGCGGCCCAGCTGTCCAACTCGAGGTCCACCACATGCCAGTCGATGTTTCCGTCGCTACCCGCGAAGTAACCGTCCAGCGAAACGAGATTGAAGACCACGAGTTTCCTCACTTGTCCTCCTCCCGGCACTCAGCTAATGAAGAAACCCCCGCCCTAACCGCGACGGGGGTTTCTTGAGAAAGTTCTGCTTTACCGCTCCAGCACCCGGCCCTTGAACATGCCGGTCTTGATGGCGACGTCTTCGACGTTGCCGTAGTTGTCCTCGACCTGCTTCCAGTTGACGACGTTCCAAAAGGCGTCGATGTAGTCCGGGCGGCGGTTCTGGTACTTGAGGTAGTAGGCGTGCTCCCACAGGTCCAGACCCAGAATGGGAGTGTGCCCGCCCATCACCGGAGAATCCTGGTTCGGCAGGCTGAGCACCAGTAGCTTCTTCTGGTCCTTCGTCTTCCGCTCCCCGGCGGCGATCACGATCCACGCCCAGCCGCTTCCGAAGTGGTTGACGGCGGTCTGCTTGAAGACCTCCTTGAGCTGGCTGAATGAGCCGTACTGCATTTCGACAGCCGATCCAAGTGGACCTCGGGGCTCGGTGTCTTCCGGGTTGGGGGTCAGGATCTTCCAGAACATACTGTGGTTGGCGTGACCGCCCCCGTGGTTGCGAACGGGCTTTTGGATCCGCTCCGGCAGGTTCGCATAGTCCTCGAGCAACTCCTCCACCGTCTTCTCGGACAGGCTCTCGCCTTCCATGGCGGCGTTGAGCTTGTCGATGTAGGTCTGGTGGTGCTTGCGGTGGTGCACCTCCATCGTCTCAGCGTCGATGTGAGGCTCGAGTGCGTCATACGCGTACGGCAGGTCGGGCAGAGTGTACTTTCCCATCTGATTCTCCCCTTTTTTGTGGCGGGCTCGGCCACGTCGCCGCCCAAGAAATCGTGTGATCCACGGTAAATCTACCCCAAACCGGTGCTTGGGCAATCTCAGGCGTCGCCCAAGGTGTGCAAAAGGATCCGTACCGCTTGTGCAGGAGAGGCGGCGGCGGGGATGGGGGCCGTTGCGTCTCCGACAGAGGCACTCCAGGTCCCCACGCCGGCGATCGGCTTGTCCAGCTTCAGCGCCAGGGCAATCTCCGACAGGGTGCCGAATCCCCCGCCGACGGCGAGCACCGCATCACTGCTGCGCACCACCAGCGCGTTGCGCATCTCACCCATTCCGGTCGGAATGGACATGTCGAGGTACCGGTTGCCCTCATAGCGCGAGGCGCCGGGCAGGATTCCCAACGTCAGCCCGCCGGCCTGCTTGGCTCCCCGGCACGCCGCTTCCATTGCGCCCGCTCCGCCGCCGGTGACCAGGATCGCGCCGGCCCGCGCGACGCACGCTCCCGCTTCCTCGGCGACCCTCAGTACCTCCGGCGACGCGTCGGAAGGGCCGATGATACTGATGTAGGTTTGCGGAGTCACCGGACCTCCCGGGCTTCAGCGAGAGTTGCGATGTTTATATTAGGCAGCCGGTCGAAACGCGGAGGGGCATGATGTTGAACGCGGGGCTCGCGGGGAAGCGGTACCCCGCGTCGACCTACGAGGTGACGGCCGACGCCATTCGCAGGTATGCCCAGGCCACCAACGACCTCAACCCCGTGGTGAACTCCGACAATCCGATCGCGCCGCCCTCCTTCCCCTGCGTTATGGGCATCGCCCAGCTGAACCAAGTGATGTACGACCCCGGGCTGGGAGTGGACATGGCAATGCTGGTCCACGCGCGCCAAGAGCACCGGCTCTTCGCACCGATCAAGGCGGGCGACCGGATGGAGGTTTCAACTCTATTGGAGGAGGTGGACCTTGCCGACGTCGGTCATACCTTCACCGTTGCCACCTCTCTCATCAACCAGAATGGCGATTTGGCCGGTGAGGCGAGGAGCACGATGTTCATCAGGCGCACCGGAAAGGTCAAGGCTTCACCGGAGAAGACTGAGCGGGGCGAACCGGTTTTCGAAGCCACCGAGGAGGTGACCGAGGACCAGGCCACCCGTTATGCGGAGGCCTCCGGCGACCACAACCCAATCCACCTGGATCCACAAGTGGCCAGAGGCGCCGGATTTCCGGGCGTGATCCTGCACGGCATGTGCACTATGGCCTTTGCTTCCAAGGCTCTGGTCGACCGCCTTGCCGGCGGCGATCCCTCCCGGGTCAGGCTGCTGGGGGTCGAGTTCTCCCGGCCGGTGTTTCCCGGCCAGACGCTTATCACAAGGGCGTGGCGGCTCGATAGCGGTGGCACCGGCGAGGGCGCAGCGGCATACGGGTTCGAGACGGTCAACTCCCGAGGTTCGGCGGTGTTGAAGTCCGGCCGGGTTGAGATTGTTGACTCTGGATAACAGCTTTGTCCCTGGATTTGGTCAACCCTGACGTTATAGTGAGTTCGTCCACGACAGAAACGGGCTTCTTAGCGTGAGTTTTCTCAGAAATGCGCTCATCTACCTCGGCTTTGTCGAGGACGACCTCCAGGGCGAGATAGCGTCCTACGGGGACCCTCAGGCCCGGCGGACGGCTCGTCAGCAGGAGCAGGAACGCTACGAACCGCAGGTTCGGGCCTACGACGAGCGCTGGGAGGGCTCTTCCTCACGTTCCTATGAGGAACCCCGGGCGTACGAGACTACCCGGGCCTACGAGTACGAGGAGCCTCGCGAGCCCAGGCAGATCCGTTCGCCGCAGGGCCCGGAACCGCTCGCGTCGGTGCACCAGTTCCCGCCCAGGTCCATGGGCCAGATGCACATCGTTCGTCCGGAATCCTACGGCGACGCTCAACAGATCGGTGACCGCATGCGCAGAGGCCTGCCGGTGATCGTCAACCTCGAGGAAGCAGAGAGCGAGCTGGCCCGCCGCATCGTCGCCTTTGCCAGCGGGCTGGTCTACGGACTGGACGGCAATCTACAGAAACTCTCCCGCCGCATCTACCTGATCACCCCTGCCGAGATGGAAGTGTCCTCGGAGGACAAGCGCCGTTTGGCGGAAGATACGGGCCTCAGTTTCTAGCGCGGACCTTACTAAGTTCGCAGCACCGCAGCCCCCCCCACGTTGCCCGTCGCCAGAGCCGCCAGCGCTTTGTCTGCCTTCTCCAGGGGAAACGACTGAGTCGAGATAGCAAGTTGAATCCGGCCGGCCAGGTCCAGAAACTCGTCTCCGTCTCTTCGGGTGTTGGCCGTGATGGTTGTGAGAGTCTTCTCGTTGAACAGGTCCCGCTGATAGTCGAGCTGTCCGGGGGCTGTCACGTGGATTCCGGCGACCGCCAGTGTTCCCGAACGATCCAGCGCAGACAGAATGACCGGTATCAAGTTTCCGGCCGGCGCAAACAGGATGGCTGAGTCCAGTGGCCGGGGAGGCGGTTTATCGGCATCGCTCGCGGATGCGACCCCCAGCTCCAGCGCCAGGCGCTGAGCGGCCTTCGAACGAGTCCCCACGTGGACCGTTGCTCCCTCCGCCAGCGCCACCTGCGCTGCGATGTGGCCCGACGCGCCGAATCCGTAAATACCCAGATGCCCTCCGCGCGGCAGCTGGGAACGCCGCAGTCCCCGGTATCCGATGATCCCGGCGCAGAGCAGGGGAGCGGCATGCTCGTCGTCGAAACTCTCCGGAAGCCGGTAGGCGTAGTCGTCGGGTACCAGCGCATACTCGGCATATCCTCCGTCGGCGTCCCAGCCGGTGAATCGGGGACTCAGACACAGGTTCTCGTCGCCGCGAAGGCAGAAACGGCATTTGCCGCAGGTGTGGCGCAACCAGGCAATGCCGACCCGCTCCCCAATGCTGAATCGCCCGGTGCCCGGCCCCAGGGCGTCGATCACTCCCACCACCTCATGTCCCGGGACCACTCCGGGCTTGTGGACCGGAAGGTCTCCCTCTGCCACGTGCAGGTCCGTGCGGCAAATTCCGCACGCCGACACCTTCACCCGTATCTCGCCGGGCCCGGGCTCAGGCGGGTCCACCTCGACCCATTCCAGCGGTCCGGACCGGACGGGCCCCGGGCGCCGGACCTTCCATGCGTGCATCGTCAAATTGTGCAGTTCCCGGCCGCTTTGTGCCGTACAGGCACATTTCCGGGCACTTTGAGCGCCCGATTGCCACCGTTTTTCCCCAACTCGTTGCTAACGTCTCCTCATGAGGTTGCAAAGGACCGGTGCGACGCTTCGGCGCGTCATGCTCCTGGCACTCGCCTGTGCGGTGGGACTGCTGGTTGCTTCGTCATGCCAGAGGACGGACGACGGAGCAGAGGAGCGGCTGTCGAAGATGGAATCCTCGATCGCCCGGGTCAACGGACTGGCCACTCAGGTCCAGACTCTGGAGGGCAAGGACCAGGGAATTGAGGGCCGGGTCGCCACGCTTGACCAGTCGCTAAACCAGTCCGTCGCCGAGCTGGAGGGCAGCATCAACGAGCTTTCGAAGAAGGTTGCCGCGTCCAGCGGCTCCCACGCCGAGCTGCGCAAGAAGATCGACGCGGTCTCCGGACAGGTGGGCTCGGTCAGCTCCAAGGTCAGCTCCGTGGAGCAGAAGATCTCTCTACTCGAGACCCGCTACAACGACCACCTCCGCAAGTATCACAGCGGCGGATGAGGCGGCTTGAAGAAGCTCCTTCGGAGGTTGCCGGCCGCTATGTGATCGCCGGGAGGATCGGTTCGGGCGGCATGGGCGAGGTATTCCGAGCCCGGGATTCGGTTCTGGGCCGGACCGTGGCTCTCAAGATGCTGCCGTTCGAGCTGGCCATCCAAACCGGCTTTATTGAGCGCTTCAAAGCCGAGGCCCAGGCGGTCGCGAGGATATCCCACCCGAACGTCGTGCAGGTGCACGACTGGGGACGGGAGAACGACACCTACTACATGGTCATGGAGTACATCCGCGGCAAGAACCTGAGGCAGATCCTGGCGTCCACCAAACGCCTTCATCCCCGCCAGGCCGCCCAGGTCACCGGACAGGTGCTCGGGGCGCTGGGAGCAGCCCATGAGAAAGGCGTCATTCACCGGGACGTGAAGCCGGAGAACGTCGTCGTGGCTATCGACGGCCGCGTGAAGGTCACCGATTTCGGGATCGCCCGGGCGGCGGAGAATGCGGCGCTCACCGGCGGAATGCTCGGCACCGTGGCCTACGTCGCGCCGGAGCAGGCTCGCGGCGAGCAGGTCGATCCCCGTACCGACCTGTACTCCACCGGGTGCATGCTGTACGAGCTCCTGACGGGTTCCCTTCCTTTTGAGGGAAACGCCGCGAAGGTGCTCCAAGACCACCTGAACGCCCGGGTCCCTGCGCCGTCAATTCTGGCTCCCGAAGTGGGCGAGGCCCTGGATCGGGTGGTTATGAAGGCCACCGCACCCCTGCCGGCCGACCGCTACCGCTCCGCCGCCGAGATGCGCAAGGATCTGGGGTCCGCCATAGCTTCGCTTCCCGAGGCCCCTCCTCTATCGGCCTTAACCGATGAGTTCACCTCCGAGGCCTCGTCCGACAACATCGAAACCGTTATTCCCCAGGCGCCCGTGCGCCGCAAGAGAGGGTGGCGAAAGTGGGCGATCGCAGCCGTCCTCGTCCTGGCCCTGGCCGGAGGTGTCTTCTACGTCGGTCCGACCCGGGTTCCGTCGATGGCGGGGGAGTCTAGAGCCGTTGCGGAGGAGCGCCTAAATCGAGTTGGACTGAAGGCTAAGTATTCCGATGTCTTTTCCGATGACGTTCCGGCGGGCGAGGTGATCACCTCCAGGCCGGGTGCCGGCTCCTGGACCAGGCGCGGCGGCTCCGTCGCGGTGTCGGTTAGTGCAGGGCCGAAGCTCAGCGATGTTCCCGACGTGGTCGGAATGCCGCTCGAGCAGGCGCGGGCTGCAATCCTGGAGAACGACCTGGCCATCGGAAAGGTCGACAGGCGGCACAGCATCGAGCCGGTGGACAAGGTCCTCAGCCAGGACCCGACACCGAAGCAGGTTAAGAGCGGGGAACTCGTGACGCTCGTGGTTTCTGACGGCCCGGCGATTCTGCCCATCCCGGAGCTGAACGGCAGATCCGTGGACGCCGCGGAGAAGCTGTTGCGTGACCAGGGCTTCACTCCTGCAAGGAGCTCAGTGTTCAACGAAGCTGCGGCCGGCACGGTAGTCGGCCAGTCACCCGCCGCCGGGCAACCGCATCCGCAGGGAACCCAGGTCAAGATCTCGGTCAGCAGGGGCCTCCAGCCGTTCCAGGTTCCCGAGGTCAAGGGCAAGTCCTGCACCGAAGCGAAGGGGCAGCTGGAAGGCCTGGGGATGAAGGTGGTAGCACAGACCTCCGGCGGCGGACCTGCAAGCTGCGGCGGCAACAAGGTTCTGGAGCAGGATCCGCTTCCCCAGAGCCAGCGCAAGCCGGGGGCGGAAGCCACTCTGTACGTAGGTTGACCTCCCGTCAGCGCGGAGATCTTAAGGTTTGAAGCAGGGCTGGGGAGTCAAATAATCGAGCATGGAAGCCTCTGTCTTCTTCAATCCCGACTGCACCAACTGTCAGACCGTTAAGGGCATCTTGAGCGAGCGGGGAATCGACGCCGAGTATGTCCGATACCTCGAGCAGGCTCCGACGAGAGCCGAGCTGGAGCGGGTCATGGGCCTTCTGAGCATCGATGATCCGCGGGAGATGATCCGCAGCAAGGAACCCGTCTTCGATGATCTCGGGCTCGCCTCGGCCGGACGGGACGAACTCCTGGACGCGATGGTGGCGCATCCAATACTGATCCAGCGGCCGATAGTCATTCTGGGCGACAAGGCTGTGATCGCCCGCCCGGCAGAAGAGGTGTTTACCATCCTGGACTAGTACGGCTTCGGGGTTGAACCCTATGTCCGGGAAAAATAAATGCCTATACGCCGTACCATACCCAGCGCCACCAGGCAGACAAGCCCGATGGCCGGGATCAGTATCTCCACCCTTGGGCCGTCCGCAGCCATACCCGACTCGGTGTCTTCATGGATCTCGGGATCCGCAACGTTGGGATTGAGGTCGGGCCGGATGGAGTAGCGGGAGTGAGCCTGCAGCGACGCCAGGTTGGCGAAGCCCCAGTCGTAGAGGGCCGTCGAGTCGCCGTAGTGGTTGGCAGACCCCATCACGACCGCGATCAGGGTGCGGCCGTCCCGGTGCACAGCTGAGATGAGGCAGCTTCCGGCTCCCCGGGTGAAGCCGGTCTTGACGCCCATAGCGCCGGGGTACCTCCACAACATCTTGTTGTGATTCATGAACAGGTGATCACGTCCGTCACCCCAGGGAACGACGTGGGTCTTGGACGACACGATTTGGGCGAAGGTTGGATTCTGCAGGGCTGCCGATGTGATAAGCGCCAGATCCCTGGCGGTGGTCTGGTGGCCGGGTTGGTCCATACCGTGAGGGTTCATAAAGTGCGTTTCGGTCGCCCCGAGCTCCTTTGCCCGCAAGTTGGCCAGCTTCATGAATCCCGCCTGGGTCCCGTCGGGGCTGATCTTCTCGGCCAGGGCAATGGCGGCGTCGTTACCGGATTGCAGCATCAAACCCCACAGCATGTCGCCTACCGTCATCGTCCAGCCTTCCTCTGCGAACATGCGCTGTCCCGGAGCATTCCTGGCTGCATCGGATATGACCGCCGTATCCTCGGGGCTGCCGTTCTCAAGAGCCACCAGACCCGTCAACACCTTCGTGAGACTGGCCGGCGCCCGGATGGCGTTCTCGTCCCGGGCCCACAGCACGTTGCCGGATTCCATCTCGAGTAGCAGGCCCGCCTGCATCGAGGTATCCGGGGGCGGCGGAGGTGGAGGGTGCGCTTCCGAGGCCTTGGCCATGGGGGCCAGGCACACCAATAAAAGAAGGATCGTGGCGGCCACCACGGATCGGCGGTTGCTAAACATCGGGAGAGGCCAACCTATTTGACCGCCCGTGCCAATGCAAGGATTGGGGCCCTCAATCCCAGGCTTTGAAATCCTGCAGATAACGTTCCAGGTTCGGCGTCAGCGGAAGACGCGAGAGTTCTTCCCGACCTGCCCATCGGACGTCGGCGGAGTCGTCGCCCGGCCGGAGGCTTCCTCCGGTTACGCCAACGAAGTAAGACAGGATCACGTAATGCCGGGATTGCGCCGGATCAATCAGCTCGGCAATCCCGGCCGGTTTGAGCACTTGTACCTGCAGGCCCGTCTCCTCTCCGAATTCGCGGACCAGAGCGTCCCTGTGCCTCTCCATTGGGTTCACCCGTCCGCCGGGCAGGGACCAATGGCCGGCGTAGGGGCCACGGCCCCGTTTTGCCAGGAGAATCCTGCCGGCATCCAATGTGATCCCGGAGACCCCGAGAATGATGTCGCTCAACGCTTTGCTGAGGGCTAAGCCGGGCGCTCTGAGCCGGGCGGTGTCTCTTCCGGGGTCTGCTCCGGCCGGCGCAGGGGTACCATTCGGCCGTCCCTGCGTTGCTCGACCGATTCAGGCGGGCTGCGGACCAGCAGAAAGAAGTTCGCAAGGATGGCGGAGGTCACCGACGTCAGAAGCAGTGACGTCAGGTATCCGGATATCCCGGTGACCATTGCGGCCGCCGGCCCCAAAGGTTCGGGAGGCGCGAAGAGCTCGGCATAAAAGGCGGGCGAGAGGGGATCGGCAGTGGGCTCGGGAGTGCGGCTTATGCTCACCACGCCGGCCGGTCCGGAGACAAAGATCGATATGGCCAGGCCTAATGCGAACGTCATGAGCAGGAGAAGGAAGAAGTCCCAGACGCGGCCCTTCGTCAGTTGCCAGCTTCTTCTTAGACTCGCCGCAGGGCCGGTTCGGTCAAGGGCGCTGGCGGGCTGGGAGAGTCCAAGCTTCAGGTAGACAAACGACATGGCAATGCCCAAAAGGGGAAGGCTGAAGAGCAGCCCAAGAAAGATTCGAAGAAAATCGGTCTCGGACAACCGGAAGGACAGGGCCCGGGAACCTACCGATCCCAGCGAAACGAAGAAGGGGATCAGGGCCAGCCCGGCCGCCACCCACAGGACGAGATTGAACAACATTGAAGTGGCGATGTAACGGAGGAGCCCCGTGGAGGCGGTCCGGCGCATCAGGCCTCCCACGCCGGGATCGTTTCCTTCGGCGTACATGCCGCTGGCAACCGTGACGGCGTACGCCACGACTACGGTCAACAGGGCGCCTACGGCATATCCGGCCAACATGGCGCCCCAACCGGGTCGAAGTGACGTGTACGCGCCGATGAAAGCAAGAGGTATGCACAGAATCGCCGCCGTACCCAGGCTGGTTACGGCATGGTCCTTGAGCTGCCTGAAGGCCTGGTTGAGGGCCAGTGGAGCCAGGTTGACCTTCTTGTTTGTCACGGGCCGAACCATCGTGGGACTCCTGACTCCAGTCGGGCCGTTAGGCGCCGCCAACTTTCCCGCTGAAGTGTAAGTCCGGGAAGCAAGCGCTCGGGATTGGTCCCGATTACTCTAATCACACGATGGCGCCAAGGACGGTTCTCCTGCTTGAGGACAACGATTCGGTACGTGAGCTGATAAAGGTTCTCCTCGAGACCGAGGGCTACCTGATCATTGAGGCCAGTGACGGGCAGGACGGCCTCAGCAAGGCGGAACAGCTGAAGCCGGATCTGATGATCCTCGACCTGGTGATGCCCGGCCTGGATGGGGAGAACGTGCTGAAGACCATGCGGCGGCACTCCAAGCTCTCCAAGGTTCCCGTTCTTGTGGTTAGCGGCAAGTACGAGTCTCTCGACGCCTTGCGGAGCCAGATAGGGGAGGAGAACATCTTTCCCAAGCCGTTCGAGCCATTCCGGATGCTGGACCGCATCGGCGAGCTGATCGGTTATCCGGACGACACCACGCCGCTCTAGTCGTCCCGGGGAGGAAACGGCTCAAGGAAAAGTGCCACGCTGGCTGTGAAGCCGTGGAGGAAGTTCTTTCCGCCGATGGGCCCGATCTCTCCGCCGCAGAACATTCCGGCTACCGGCAGTCCCGGTACGTTGTCCCGAAGGACGTTGACATCGTGGTTCGGAGAACCGAACAGATTCGAACCCCGCCCGTTGCATGTGAATAGCAGCGCACCCACCGGGTCGCGCCCGCCGGTTTGGCCGAGCCGCTCCTCCAACAGCCCTCGGAAATCGGCGTCGGCCGTGGCGGCGTCCCGGACCTGGAACTGCACTGTCTGACCCACGGTGAGGACGTCACCCACCGAGATGGCGCCGGTTTCAGGATCGGCCTGCAGTACGGGGCGGATCAGAAAGTCCCCCGGAGCGGGATCGGCCTTGCGTTCGTCGATCACCACCCCGACGTGGAGGTTGTGGGCGGCATTAGCATGATCTTCGGGGGTCATCTTCGACATGATCTCCCGAAGCCGGAACAACGGCGGCTTGCCGCCGACCTTAAAGATGATGTTGCCCCGTGCCTGGGTGACGATGTACGGGTCGCCGATGGGCTTGCACCCCTGCGATACCAGCGGGGTTACGTCGATGGCTCCGCCGATCTGTACTCCAACCGCCCCCTCGTTTAGAACCTTGTCCCCCAGGACGAGGGCGATCTGCCCGGCACCGGCTCCGCTGGCCTGGCCGCCGAATACAGGGAGGTCGGGGTAGTCGTCATTCAGGCTCTGCAGCAGGTGCTGCGTGGGAAAGGTGTAGGGATCCGCCAGCAGGAAGACCGATTTGATGTGGTCCTCGAGGATCGGGAACCCGATCAGCGCCTGGCCGTCGGGTGTCCGCTCGAACGAGAGCCTAAACGGCACCAGGACGGTCCCCGGCAGGTGAGCCACCCACAGAGCGACCGCGGGCCCCTCCTCGATCTCCCGCTCCTCGCCGATGGATGCCTGCGTGGTGCAGCCGAGCACGGTGGCGCCGGCGAGCCGGGGAGCCAAGCTCGAGGCCACCTCCTGTACCCGGGGTCCGTGCGTCGACGAAACAAAGACGAATGCAAGGTCAACCGGGGAGCCCTCCAGGGGTGCCGTCGCCCGGTCCAGGACCTCGTTCGCCGCTTCGACTGGGCTGACGTTAGTAGAGATCGCCGAGCCGACCTTGATCACTGCAACGTCCCCCTCGCTCCGCCCTGCTCTGATTCCACGCCCCCCTCGGTCATGCTCCACACGTCCAGCGCCTGGTCCACCTCATCCTCGGTCATCAAGCCCATCTCGAGCACGGTGTCTCTGAGTGTCCTGCCCGTTTCGTGGGCTCGCTTCGAAATCTGCGCGGCTGCGTCGTAACCGATGACCGGCACCAGCGCCGTCACCAGCACGAGGCTGCCGGACAGGAGGTCGGAGCAGCGCTTCTCGTCCGCCTCGATGCCCTCAACGCACCGGGCAGCCAGCAGGTCGGCCGCCGCGGCCAGGGTCTCGATCGAAAACAACAGGTCGTGGGCCATCAGGGGCATCATGGTGTTCAGCTCGAAGATGCTCCCCAGACCGCCCAACGTGATCGCCGCGTCGTTGCCGATGACCTGGGCCGCCACCTGGATGACCGCTTCCGGGATCACGGGATTTACCTTCCCCGGCATGATGCTCGAGCCGGGCTGAAGGCTGGGCAACCGTATTTCCCCCAGACCGGAGGCCGGGCCGGACGCCAGCCAGCGCAGGTCGTTGGCGATCCGAGCCATCGACACGGCCACCGTCTTGAGGGCCCCGGATGCCGCCACCACCGCATCCCGGGCGCTCTGTGCCTCGAAGTGATTCGGCGCTTCCCGCAGATCGAGCCTCAACCTTTTCGCCAGGTACGCGATGGCCTTCGGCGCAAAGTGGGGATGGGCGTTGACGCCGGTCCCAACTGCCGTGCCGCCCAGAGCGAGCTCCAGCAGGTGCTCGCGCGAAGCCTCGATGCGGGCGACGGAGTGCTCCACCTGCGAGGCGTAGCCGCCGAACTCCTGCCCGAGACGCACTGGGGTGGCATCCATGAGATGGGTTCGTCCCGTCTTGACGATGTGGTCGAACTCTCTTGCCTTGCGGGCGAGGGCCGTTCGCAGGAGTTCAAGCGCCGGGAGAAGAGCCTCGTCGACCGCGAGGAGAGCCGCGATGTGGGTCGCCGTTGGGATGACGTCGTTGGAGGACTGGCACAGGTTCACGTGGTCATTGGGGTGCACGGGCTTTTTGGACCCCAGGTCGAAGCCGAGGCTTCGGTTAGCCAGATTGGCGATGACCTCGTTGGCGTTCATGTTGGTCGAGGTCCCCGACCCGGTCTGGAAGATGTCCAGCGGGAAGTGGCGGTCGTGATCGCCCCGAATCACCTCCTCGGCACCGGACTGAATTGCTCCGGCCGATACATCGTCTAGCAATCCAAGCTCGCAGTTGGCCTTGGCCGCTGCCCACTTCACCAGTCCCAGCGCCTTCAGGAAACGGCGGCTGAACCTCCACTCCGAGATGGTGAAGTTGTTCACGGCCCGCTGCGTTTGGGCCCCGTAGAGGGCGTCCGAGGGAACCTCCACCGGTCCCATGCTGTCGGATTCGATCCGTTTGTCCTGCACGGGCTGAGTCTAATGCTGCGAGCTAGCTTTGGAGGATGCGATATACATCTTCCGTGATCCTGTTCCTGGTGCGCCACGCGCTCACCCCCGTGACCGGACAGAAGCTCATCGGCCGGCTGCCCGGATTTGCGCTGTCGGAGAAGGGCAGACAGCAGGCCGAGGCTACCGGCCTCCGGCTGGCGGACGCCCCGCTGAAAGCGATCTACTCAAGCCCGATGGAGCGCTGCTGCGAGACGGCGCAGGCCATCGCCGCCCACCACAGGCTGCCGGTTAAAACCTTCGACGACCTGGCCGAGATCGACTACGGGGCCTGGCAGGGCAGAACGCTCAAGAGCCTGTACGGCAGCAAGGGTTGGAAGCTGCTCAGGGCCCGGCCGGCCGACTTTCGGTTTCCGGGCGGCGAAACGATCCGCGAGGCGCAATCCAGGGGCATGCAGGCTATCGAGACGCTTCGCCTTAAGCACAAGGACAAGGTCATCGTCGCGTGTTCACACTGCGACATGATCAAGCTCATTGTGGCCGGATGCCTCGGACTCGGGATCGACCTTTATGATCGTATACACATCGCTCCGGCCTCGATCACCACCTTGCAGCTTAGCGAGGGCCCGCCCCGGCTGATCAACGCCAGCGACACCGGCGGCTACGGCGAACTGTTAGAAAATCTGAAGAAGGCTGCAGAGCAGGCCAGAAGGCCGGCTCCAAAGCAGGGGAAGGCAAAGTGAGCCAGGACGTCGAGCTGGACCCAGCGGACAGCCTGACTGCCGGCGCGGTCGGCCAACCCGGGAGGCGGGTCTTCATGCTCCAGGCTGCACGGGGCGGGCAGATTTACAGCTGGGTGCTGGAAAAGGAGCAGGTGGTGGCCATGGCGCGTGCCAGCTACGAGCTTTTGTCGCAGATCGGCGAACATGAGATGACCAAAGAGCTCCTGGGCAAGGGCCCCCTCGGAGCTTCCACCCCCGAATTCGATGCCGCGATGGCACTGAAGCCGGACCAGCCGGCATTCCGGATCGATGCCAATACCATCACGATGAGGTACGAGGACGACCGGCACCTGATCGAGATTGCGTTCTCCGAGCTGACGGATATCGAGATTGAGATGCCGGCCTCCGTGAGAATCGTCGTAAACCCCCGTCAGCTGGCCGCCTTTGGTATCCAGGGCATGAAGGTGGTTGCGCAGGGCAGACCGACGTGCCCGCTTTGCGGCCACCCGATGGACCCGGAAGGCCACGTGTGCCCGGCGACCAACGGGCACAATCCCAGGGTGCGGTAGGCGCCAATTAAGGCTTTGATCCCCTCCGAGCTGGCCGAGGGAGAGCTTGAGATCCTGGGCTTGCTGCCCGCCTCGTCCAACTACACCTTCCTCGCCAGGCTGGACGGCGATGACTCGACGCTGGCGGTCTACAAGCCCCGTCGAGGAGAAACACCGCTATGGGACTTCCCATCGGGCACCCTGTGCCAGCGGGAGGTAGCTGCCTATCTGGTTGACAGCGCGGCCGGGTGGAGGCACGTTCCCCCTACGGTTCTGCGGGACGGCCCCCTTGGACCAGGAGCGGTTCAGCGTTTCGTCGAGCATGATCCGGCGTTCAACGCCTTCAACCTGGCCCCCGACCACGAGACCGAGCTAAAGCAGATTGCCTTGTTCGACCTGGTGGTCAACAATGCGGACCGCAAGGCCGGCCACGTGCTGAGAGATGCCGGCGGGCGGCTTTGGGGTGTCGACCACGGCCTGTGCTTCCACACCGAGCCCAAGCTGAGAACGGTGCTTTGGGACTACGTCGGGAACCCGATTCCGGACGATGGCCTGACGGCGGTGGACAGGCTTTGCGGGGCGCTGTGGGGAGATGCCGGCGATCAGCTGACAAAGCTGCTGTTTCCCGAGGAAATCGACTGTTTGCGGCACAGAGCAGAAACCATCCTTCGAGAAAAGGTGTTTCCGCCCCCCGGCCCGGGCCGGCCCTACCCCTGGCCTCCGATTTGAGAGCTCGCCGTCCTTGAATTCCACCCTTGCGGTCTCGAGTCGCCGGGATGTCATCATTGTTATCTTGTCTCGTTTGACTGGTTGGATCCGTCGCCGGAATTTCGTTCAATAGTAAGTAAGGAGCCGTATGTCCGAAAAAGCACGCAGCCGAACCGTTGGGGAGATCATGAGCCAACCGGTGGTCACGGCCGTCCCCTCGCAGACGGTCCAGCAGGCGGCTCGCCTCATGCACCGGGCCAAGGTCGGCTCCGTGGTTGTGGTTGACGACGAACGGCCCATTGGGATCCTGACCGAGCGCGATCTGGTGCGTTACGCCTCCTCGAGTCCGGGTAGTTCCTTCGGCCTGGTAAGCGACTGGATGGCTCGCGACCCACAGACCGTGACTCCCGACGTTCGGGTCGAGACCGCGCTGAACCTGCTGGCGGAACGAGGTTTTCGTCACATGCCGGTGGTATCCGACGACCGCGTGGTAGGCGTCGTCTCGATGCGGGATCTAATGAAGATTGCGGAGATTCAGGCCATCGGCACGCCGGCAATCGAGGTTCCGAAAGGGCTGAAAGGCGTCGTCGTGGCGGAGACGGAGGTCGGCGACGTTCGGGGCGTCGAGGGCTTCTACCATTACCGAGAGTACAGTGCGGTCGACCTCGCCCAGCAATGCTCCCTGGAGGAGGTTTGGCATCTGCTCTACGAGGGCCGCCTTCCGAACAGGCAGGAGCTCAGCGACTTCACCGCCACCATTCACAAGCACCGGGTGCTACCGGATGACCTGAAGGCTGTTCTCCCCGCGGTTGCCGGCATGGGAACCGATTTCGTGCCGCTGGACGCGCTCCGCTCGGCTCTCTCGCTGGTCTGTTCCTCCTGGGGCTTTCGGCCCTGGATCGATCTCGGCCAAGGTCTCCTCAAGGAGCAGGCTCTGCGGTTGTGCTCGGTGGTTCCCACCCTGATCATGGCCCTTCACCGCCTCAGTCAGGGGGAGGAACCGTTGGATCCCCATCCCGACCTCGGATACGCGGCCAACTATCTGTACATGTGGAAGGGCGAGGAACCTTCCTCTGAGCACACCCGGGCGATCGAGCAGTACCTCACCAGCACCATCGACCACGGATTCAATGCATCGACGTTCACCGCTCGAGTAGTCACGTCAACCGGGGCCGATCTAGGTGCTGCGGTCGTCGCGGCCCTCGGCTCCCTTTCGGGGCCGCTGCACGGGGGTGCCCCGAGCCGGGCGCTGGAGATGCTGGATGCCATCAAGCGGCCGGAGGATGCGGATCAGTGGATTCGCTCCGCTGTGAACGAGGGCCGCCGGATCATGGGGTTCGGGCACCCCGTCTACAAAACCGACGATCCCCGGTCCAGGTTGCTTCGTGGAATTGCCGAGCAGCTCGGCGGTCCCCGGGTGGCCTTTGCCAAGTACATCGAGTCCCGGGTCGTGGCCATCCTGCAGGAGCTCAAGCCCGGCCGTCAGCTGTACGCCAACGTTGAGTTCTACGCATCGATAGTGATGGAAAGGCTGGGACTGACGCCCGACCTGTTCACTCCCACCTTTGCCTGCAGCCGGACGATCGGCTGGACATCGCACATATTGGAGCAGGCGGCCGACAACCGGATCATCCGGCCCAGCGGACGCTACATCGGGACACCACCGCCTCAACCGGTTCCACCGCTGGACCAGAGGTAGGTTACGGCCAGGATCAAACCATGGCCAATGAGATCCCGGAGGAGCTCGGAAACCGGTACCGGATCGACCGGCTGATTGCCGAAGGCGGCATGGCGCGCGTTTACCAGGGAATTGACACGCTGCTCGGACGCAAGGTTGCGCTGAAGGTCCTTTCCGCCAATCTGGCAATGGATCCGGCGTTCGTCGCACGGTTCGAGCGGGAAGCCCAGTCGGTTGCGTCGCTCAGCCACCCCAACCTGGTGGGCGTCTTCGACATCGGGGCCGACGGGGAATTTCATTACATCGTCATGGAGTACGTCGAGGGGTCCACGCTCGACGTGGCGATCCGGCGGGAAGCCCCTATGGCGGCCGATCGAGTCACCGGAATCACTCTGAGCGTGTGCGAAGGCCTTGGGGTAGCCCACAGCAGGGGCATAGTCCACCGCGACATAAAGCCGGCGAACATCATGATCGAGCCCAACGGCCGGGTGAAGGTGATGGACTTCGGCATTGCCAAGACGAAGATCGAGGGGCTGACCCAGGTAGGGGCGGTGCTCGGAACCGTGAGGTACCTGGCGCCGGAGCAGGCCTACGCGGCACCGGTCGATCGCCGTGCGGACATCTATGCGCTCGGCTGCGTCATGTACGAGATGCTCACCGGACGGCCCCCCATTAGCGGCGACAGCCTCATCGAGATCGCCAACAAGCTGATGACCGAGCAGCCGCCGCCCCCATCGGCGCTCGTCCCGGAGGTTCCGGCCGGTCTGGAGCGGGTGGTGATGAAAGCGCTCGCCAAGAATCCCGATAACCGGTACTCCGACACCGACTCGATGCGGCTTGACCTGGGCGGCCTCGCACCGGCGGGGGCCGCGGCCGCGGGGGCGGACGCCACAGCGGTTTCCGGGTCGAGCTCCACCGTTGTGCAGACGCGGCCGGAGCGGACCCAGGTGATGCCGGGAGGCCCGGCCGGAGAGCCGCCTCGGCGGCTCGGGCTTTTGGTGCTGGGCGTCCTGCTCCTTGCAGGAGGCGCCATCGCGCTGGTATCCGACCGCTTGGGATCCGACTCGCCGACTCAGACACCCAGTCCCCTCCCCCTGGAGTCACCGTCTCCCGCCTTCTCGCCTGCTCCCCCCCGGTTGCCGGCGCCGGCGCCGTCTCCAACCCCCCCTTCCGAGGGCGGGGCGAACACGGCCCGGGACCAGGCGCTGCAGACCTCTGAGGCTAGGATCGAGAGCATCCTGCGTGGCGGGGTTCAGTCCGGGGAGGTGTCCGACCGGGCAGAGGACCAGATACTCGCCGAGGTGGGGAAGGTGGTATCCGAGAACGAGAAAGGCGACGTCGACGATGCGCTGGACGCCGTAGAGGAGGCCCGCGAGGAGGTGGCCAAGTACGTCGAGCGCGACGAGGTGTCGCCATCCATTGCCGCCGGCGTGAATGGCCAGCTCGATGAGATGGCGCAAGCGCTTGCGTCCTGACTCCGGGCCGGCACGCCGGTGGTGGCCGGTCATCCTCCTCGGGGTGATGGCGCCGGCAGCCCTCGCGGCATTTTTCTACCTCCGCAGCGTGCAGCCATCCGGGATATCCGGGGGCGGCACGCGGGTTTCCGATGAGCAACTTCAGGACACGTACGCCGAGCTCTGCCGCACACGGGCTCTTGCGGCGACCGACCTCCCCGCTGCCCGCGATCTGTTTTTCGGACGGGTCCACTCGCCGCTTCATGCGATCGCCCAGGCGGCTGAGGAGGTCGACCGGCCAGCCGCCGCCAGCATGCTGGAGGCTAAGAACGACGTCGAGCGGGCGCTCAATGAGCACGTACCCGCTACCGACACTGCTGCGGCGTTGGACCGTTTGGTGACTTCGACCACGGAGGCCTTAAGATCGGTAGGAGTGACCACTTCCGGCTGCGAGATCCCCTGAAGAACGTGAACCGCAAGCTCCAGGCCCTGGCGGGTTTGTTCGCGTTCTTGCTCCTGGCCTCAGGGTGCAACTCGGGTTCGTCCGATCCGGCAACGTCCAGCGCAACCGATGGCGACCAGCTCGCACCGCAGGTTGCCAGCTATGACCTCGCGGTCGGCAAGCAGAGGTTCCTGGTGGGCCTTTTGTCGCAGGACACCGAGCTGGTGGGCGGAGGAACGGTGAACTTCAAATTCGCCTACTTGGGCACTCGGTCCGAGCAAACGGCCGGCGAGGTGGTCGCCGAGTCCAAGGCCGCCTACCTTCCCATCCCCGCCGAGGCCGGTGGCCCGGAGCCGGAGGTGCCGGACAAACCGTCCATTCTGTCGGGCACCCGAGGAAGCGGCGTGTACTCCACCGATGCCACCTTCGACCGGGCGGGATTTTGGGGTGTGGTCATTGAAGCCGATGTTGAAGGCAAGGGGCGGTGGACCGGACGGTCCACCTTCGAGGTGTTCGACAAACACCGCTTTCCCTGGATCGGCGAGGAGGCACCCCGCAGCGAGAATCTGACCGTCGACTCTACCGACGCTCCCCGCAGCGCAATCGATTCTCGAGCCCGGGGAGGCCAGGATGTTCCCGACCCAGAGCTCCACGGAATGACCGTCGCCGCCAGCATTGCCTCCGGCAAGCCCACTCTGCTGGTGGTGTCCACGCCCACCTACTGCGTCAGCCGCTTCTGCGGCCCCATCACCGACATGGTCCAGGGCCTGTCGAAGGAGTACTCGAACGAGGCCAACTTCGTGCATATCGAGGTGTGGCGGGACTTCGAGCGCAAGGAGGTCAACCGAGCAGCTGCCGAATGGGCCTTTCGCGATGACTCTGTGACGGAGCCCTGGGTGTTTCTAATCGGAGCCGACGGCAAGATATCCGGTCGATGGGACAACGTGGCCACGAGGAGAGAGATCGAGCCCGCACTGAAGGCTCTAAAAGCCTCGTGACTGAAGGACGTCGCTCACCTTGACCTCCACACCGCCGCAAACCCCAACGCACACCCGTCCCTCGGGCAACCAGAACGACCGTGGGATGCTGGCCCCCAGCTTCACGCTGCTGAGGCTGCGGGGAATCCGCATCGGGGCCCACTGGTCCTGGCTGGTGGTATTCGGCCTTGTCGCGTGGTCCTTAGCGCGAAGGGTCTTCCCGCTGGCCTATCCCGGACTGGGCGGCCGGTCCTATCTGGGGATGGCGCTGGTGTCGGCAGTGGTCTTTTTCATCTGCATTCTTCTGCACGAGCTCGGTCACGCCTTCCGGGCACTCAAGGAGGGCATGAAGATCAATGACATCACCCTCTGGTTATTCGGCGGCGTGGCCCGATTCGAAGGGATGTTCCCCTCGGCGGGAGCCGAGTTCCGAATTGTGGCCGCCGGACCGTTGGTTTCGGTGGGGTTGGTGGGCGTCTTTGCCGGTCTCACCTGGGTGGGGGGCATGACCGGAGTGCCACCGGAGATACGTGGGGTGTGTGACTACCTTGCCCGCATCAACCTGGTCGTCGTCATCTTCAATCTGGTACCGGCCCTTCCGCTCGACGGGGGCCGAATCCTGAGGGCCTGGTTGTGGAGCCGTAAGGGCAACTTCACGGGGGCCACGATATCCGCCGCCCGGGTAGGCAAGGGATTTGCGTACGTTTTGATGGCAGTCGGAGCGTATGAGTTCTTCGGCACCTACGTAACCGGCGGCATCTGGCTCATCGTTATGGGTTGGTTCTTGTTGCAGGCGGCCCAGGCCGAGCAGAACTACGCGGTGGTCCGCCGGGCGTTCCAGGACATGACGGTTGCTAACCTCATGACCCCCAACCCGGTTGTCGTCCCCTCCGATACGACACTTGACGAGTTCCTGAGCTTGGTCCAGAGCAGGGGCCACTCCACCTATCCGGTGGTCGACGAGGGTGCACTGAAGGGCATGGTGTCCTTGAGAATGGCAGCCGATGTTCTTCCGGAACGGAGGTCTCACGCCAAGGTGGCGGATCTCATGATGGAACCTATGGTTTTGGACGCCTCCACTCCCGTGGTGGAGGTCATCGAGCCGCTACGCATGCCTCCCGGCCGTGCCCTCGTCGTCGACGACGGCCGGGTAGCCGGGATCCTATCCATCGCGGACGTGATCAAGGCACTCGAGATTCGCCAGGCCACCACCGATGTTGAAAGCGGCGACCGGCGCCGCAACCGGGGAGTCATCTGGGTCGCGGCGGCGGTTCTGCTTCCCATCGTCGCTGTGATCTACCATCCTCCCGTCGTAGTCGTCTCGCCGGCCCCCGCCATCGACGTCACCAACGACGTAAGGATCGACGGCGTCCCGGTAACAGATCTAAGCGGCCGTTACCTGCTGGTGGCGGTTCAGGTAGGGCGCCCCAACGCAATTCGTGCAGCGATTTCGTACCTCAATCCGGAGGTCCAGGTGGTTCCTCAGAGAGAGGTTCTGCCGGAGGGAGTCTCCGAAGCGGAATACCTGCGTGGTCAGGAGAGAGTTTTCGAGGAGAGCCAGAAGGCGGCGGCCGCCGCGGCCGCCCGGGCTGCCGGTCTGGAAGTAACGCTGAACGGCGCGGGGGCTCAGGTCATGGACATCGCGGAGGGATCTCCCGCCGAGGGAAAGTTGAGGGTGGGGGACGTAATAGTATCGGTCGACGGACAACCCATCCGCCTGGTCTCGGATCTCCTCGGCTTCACCACTGTTCGTCCGGCCGGCACGGAGTTCGAGATGACCGTTCAGCGGGGTTCTGGAACCCGTACCGTTAATGTGCGCAACGCGCGGCTTCGAGGGTTCAACTCCACCAACACCGGAGTGGGCATAGTCGCCACCACCAAGGATCTGGACGTGAAACTTCCTTTTGAGGCGGAGTTCAAGAACCGTAGCATCGGGGGCCCTTCCGCCGGGCTGGTTTATGCGCTAGCGATCGCCGACATGCTTGATCCCGCCGATGTGGCGGAGAACCGGGATATCGCAGCCAGCGGAACCATTCAGCTGGACGGCCGGGTGGGTCCGGTCGGCGGCTTGCAGGACAAGCTGAGGGCCGCTGATGAAACCGGTGCCGACATCTTCCTTGTGCCCCAGAGTGAGCTGGACGACGTGTCCCTGCCCAACCGGCAGAGCGGGGTAAGGACCCTCGGCGTTGAAGATCTGGAGGATGCCATGGGCGTTCTGACCGGCCGGGTCTGACTCCGGCCGCGATAATGGACCCGGTTGCCCGGGTCCATCGCCGGCTGAGAGTCCGCGTCAGTCGGTGCTTCGGACCTCGATCCGCTGCGGCTTGGCCTGCTCCATCTTCGGAACTTCGATGGTGAGCAGTCCGTTGCTCATGGTGGCGTTGATCTTGGTCGAGTCACACTTCGGCGGCAGAGCTATTCGCCTCCCGAAGGGTCCGTAACGCCTTTCCACCCTGCGGTAGGCCTCCTGGTTGATGGGCTCGGCGAACCTACGGTCGCCCTTGAGGGTGAGCACGTCGTTCTCTACGGTGATGTCCACGTCGGCCGTTTGAACGCCCGGTAACTCTACGATGATCTGAAACTTTTCAGGGGTTTCCAGGATGTCGACGGCCGGTGACCATACGCCCTTCATCGCGGACTCGGCGGTTCCAAGCAGCCTGCTAACCTCGCCGCCGGCCTCGAACAGGTCCTGTAGGGGATCCCACCTTCTTGCCAACGACGCTTCCATTTGCGGCTCCTCCTTTCGAGACTCGTGTCCTGACTCCAGGGTAAAACCTGATACTAGACCTGTCAAGTTTAATGATGCCTTCGTCAGCATAATTTTGTTGGGCCGAACACTTGCGGTGGAGCCGGAATTGGCCGAGGATGGCTACTGGTGGAACCATCTATCAAGACGCCGCCCGGCCGCTCTCTCGACGCCACGGTAATGGCTGCTGCCAAGGCCTTGTGCCTGATCGGCTTTCCGGCCATTCCGATGTTTGTCTACCTCAGCAACAAACACCCCTCCCTGGACGGGAGCGGCGCGGCCCAGCAGATCGGCCAGCTGGCGGACGCGGCCGGCACGTGGGCACAGGTCCACTTCGCATTCAGCGTTGGGGGCTTCCTGGGCCTTGCTGTGGTGTTGATCCTGCGAGGAGAGGTGGCCGAGAGGGCTCCGCAGCTATGGACGAACGCAGCCGCGGCCGTCGGAGTGGTGGGAGGCGTAATCTTTACCGGCACCGTCTTGATGGAGGTGACGGTGATACCGGCGCTCTCCACCGCATGTGCCGCCTCGCCCGCCTGTCTGGGTCCCGACAACGCGGTCATGGTCGACGCCCTGGCCGATCAGGGCTGGAGGGTGCTTCCGGGTTTGACGGTGGGCGGCAGGACGTTGATGGTTGGGCTGGCTCTGCTGGCCCTGCTTGGAGTGCTGTACGGCTCGCTGAGGAAGTGGGAGGGCGCTGCGCTGTTCTTCGGAGCAGTGCTGGAGATAGTAGCCAACACCGGACTGCACGCCTGGGGGAACTTCCGGCTGGCCAGCGGCATGCCCGGAATGGCTGCGCTGGCCATTCTCGCCGCCGGATGCGGCATTGCCTACAGGTTGTTCAAGAGAGTGAACTCCGGAACCGGCGAACCGGGATCCCGTGGGGTTCAGGCGCCGCCACCGACTGAAAGCGTCCCGAGCTAGCCGGAACCCGCAGGTTAACCGGTTTCGTACTCGTAGATCCGGCGGTCCAGCTCGCGGGCAGAGATACCCAGCTGCTGGGAGGCCCTCTCCACCACGTCGACTATCTCCGAGTCCGGTACGAGACGCTCCATGGCGTCGCAGACGAAGCTCCTGAGATGAGGCGCCGGCCTGATCGGTCCGTAGCCCTGCCGGGTGAGTATCGCTTCGTAAACTGCCAGGTTTAGTCCTTTCACGCGGCCCATGAAGTCACGGTAGGCGCTCGTCTTGGCCCAGTGGCTCAAGAATTCCTGATTGACCACTCCGCGGGCTTCGAAGTACCGGATCAGGTTGCGAAGCTCACTCACCCTGCGGGCGGCCTTGAAACCCCACAGGTCCGACCCGCACTTGAGGTTCCCCTCGGGTGTGTCCGGGTAACGGGCCAGAAACGCCTTCAGGTCGTCAAGGTTACGGATCTCATCCCACCAACGGTCGCGGTAGGTCAGCAGAGCGGCGCGGACGTTCTCGGCCTTGGACTTGTAGTCTAGAACGGTCAGGAAAAGGTTGGTTATGTAGTCCTTCTGCACGTAGACGCCGCGCGCGGGAGGCAGCCCGCGACAAAGATATGCAAAGGCTCGGATTTCTTCGTCAGATACTCCCACAGCGCCCTCCGACCGGAAAATGAGACGCTTCGTTCGGGCGATCAGTATAGGAAGGGCTGCCAGGCATCGCGCGTCTATCCGGCAAGAAAGAGCCCAAGTATCTTTAGGTCCATGACCCGAGCCTTTTTCGACCAGATAGACGACGAGGTCAGGGGAATGGTAGGTCCGGCCCTGCGAAACTTCAACTCCGAACGCTCGGGCAGGCTGATCAAGATCTGGTACTCGGATCCTGCGGTTCACTTCGAGGTTCAGCGGCTTTCCGGCACCTGGGCACCGGGCAATAAGCCGTGCCTGGAGATAGGACTTCACCTGGAGGCGAAGAACGGCAAGCAAAACGAACAGATCCTCGGCCGACTGCTGGCCGCCCGGAACCGATGGGGTGCCCATCTCGAGGCGGCGGAGCCGGGGAAGGCCTTCGGGCCGATGTCGGCCGGATGGAGAAGAGTCTCCGAGGTGGTCGACCTTCCCGCTATGGACGAAGACTTCGCCGGCGAGGTGGCCGAGCGGTTCGCCGCTTACATAAGAGCGCTGTATCCGCTGATCGGCTAGCGGCTAGTGGTACGAGTGCGCATCGTCGGGGAAGCGGCCGCCCTCAACGTCGTCCCGGAACGATTGGACGGCCTCGGTAATCGTTTGTCGAAGGTCGGCGTAGGCCTTCACGAACTTCGGAGGCGTCTCCGACCCCATGCCGAGGAGGTCGGTGATCACCATTACCTGACCGTCGCACCCGGAGCCGGCCCCGATACCGATCGTCGGGATGGCGAGCGACCGGCTGATGGCCGTCGCCAGATCGGCCGGGATGGCCTCCAGGAACAGCGCCGATGCCCCGGCCTTCTCCATGCTCAGGGCATCGGAGTGCAGGCGGTCGGCAGCTTCAGGGGTACGGGCCTGGACGCGATATCCACCTAGAGCATGAACCGACTGAGGAGTGAGGCCGAGGTGAGCCATCACGGGTATGCCGTGCTCCACCAGCGCCTGAGTCAGCTGCAGGCGCGGCCCTTCCAGCTTCACGGCGTGCGCGCCGGCTTCCTTCAGGAAACGGACGCCGTTGCGGAATCCTTCCTCCACGGATCCCTGGTAGCTGCCAAACGGCATGTCGGCGACGACCATTGCGCTACGGGCACCCCGGGCAACGGCTGCGGTGTGGTGGAGCATCTGCTCCATCGTCACCGGCAGAGTGGTCTCGTATCCGAGGACCACCTGGCCCAGCGTATCCCCCACCAAAAGAATCGGGATCCCGGCCTGATCGAGGATCGATGCAGTCAAAAAGTCGTACGCGGTCAGCACGGGGAATCGCCGGTTTTCAGTCTTGAAACGTGACAGGTCGCGAACGGTTACGCGCATGGGGGTCCTCCTTCCGGTCCCGGGGCCTCGTGGCCTCCAAGCCTCAGTGAAGTTTAGCGTCCAGGGGCGAACTAGGGGCCTTCGGAGATATCATTGGAGTAGCGATCATTTGTTTTTGGGCCCTTTCCATGGCCCTTTTCTGACCAGCGAGGAAGCTTCAGTGACTATGCGAGTTGCCGTACTTTGTTGGGAGGAGAGCCGTCCCTGGGTCAGCTCCCTGCGCCAGAGTGGGTTCAGTGTGCCGTGGGTCGAGGAGCCAAAGGGTGATGTTCATCGCCAGGTGGCCGGCATCGAGCCGGACGTGCTCGTGGTCGACCTTACCCGGCATCCCGAGCAGGGCGTCGACATGGTCGGCGTCCTGGCCGGCGAGGGCAGCCTCGACGGCGTTCCGGTGGTGCTGGTTACCCGGGAGGGCGGCAGTCCCGACGGTCTGGAGGGCAAGGTTGGCCACCTGACCGTCACAACGCCGAAGAAGATGGTCTCCGCAGTACAGGCTGCCCTGGCTCAGCGCCAGAAGATCTAGGAGCACCGTCCGGCGCTTCGGGCGCCGCTCCGAGGGTGTGCAGCACGTGCGCGTCTGTCGATCGTTCGTGAAATCCGCCTTCCCCACACATGCCTGCCCTATCTTGATGCCATGGCAAAAAGGGAAAAGCACGATGTGCAGCGGCCCAGGCCCCGGTTCACCACCCTGCTTCCGAGCGAGCATCTTCGCAGGACGGCGGTGAAGGCGGGCCGCGAGATGGAGATCGAGCAGACGGATTCCGTGGTCAGCATCGCCCAGGTCCTGGATGAGATCGACGACGTTGAGAGCCGTGCCGACCTTCAGACGCGGATCGTCATGCTGGAGGAGCAGATCGAGCGCCTCAGCGCCCGCCGGGACGAGGTGGACCAGGCCATCGAATCCCAGCTCAGCGTACTGCGGACCACCGTCGAGAGCGCCCTGGAAGCCATTGCGTCTTTGGCCCTGCCCCCACCGGCGCCCGAACTGGCCCCCGAGGATCTGGACGTCCTGCGCAAAGAGTTCGATGAAAAGCTGATGGAGGCCCGCAGCGATCTGCGGTTCGAGATAGTCAACCTTTCCAAGGAGCTGACGGCCGCTCCAGTGGGACCTGAGGAGCTGGAGGCGATCCGAGAGGATTTCCAGTCGAGGATCGACGCCTCGGATGAGAGGGCCGCCGCGTCCGCCGCTTACCTCGAGGACCTCATCAACGCGCAGAGGGAACAGCTTAATTCTCAGAGAGCTCGCCATACCGAGGTCATCCAACGACTCTCCAAGGAACTCGCCGGTTTTGCCGGGGCCTTGACCGACGCGGGACCCGCGAGCGCGGAGGCCGGCGAACCGGTGTAGGGCGTCACCATACAATTGAGGGGAAATGTCCCTCTCGCCGGAAGCGCACGCACCGAAACCTTCGAGGCCTTCGCGGCCCCAGCGCTCCGACCCCGCGGAACGCCGGTTTCCGATCATCTACCGCCGGCTCAACCGGGCCTATCCCGGTGCCAAGTGCGCACTTAACTTCTCCAATCCCCACGAGATGCTGTTTGCGACCATCCTGTCTGCCCAGTGCACCGATGCCATGGTCAACAAGGTCACGGAGAAGCTGTTTCGCAAGTACCCAACCCTCGAAGACTATGCCGCCGCCGATCCGCTCGTCCTTCAGGAGGATGTGAAGCCGACCGGCTTCTTCCGCCAGAAGTCGAAGAACCTGCAGGCGGCGGCCCGCAAGTTGCTGGACGACTTCGGAGGTGAGGTACCGTCGACCATCGAGCAGCTGACCACGCTTCCCGGAGCCGCCCGCAAGACCGCCAACATCGTATTGGGGAACGCCTTCGGCAAGGTGGAGGGGATCGCAGTGGACACCCACGTGCGGCGGGTGTCGCAGAGATTGGGCCTGACCACGAACGAGGACCCCATCAAGATCGAGCAGGACCTGATGAAGCTGGTGCCCAAATCGAAGTGGTTCCAGCTCAGCTATCTGTTCATCGAGCATGGCCGCGCGGTGTGCAAGGCCCCCGTGCCCAGGTGTGCGGACTGCATGCTGAGCGAGCTTTGTCCCTCCTCGCGGGTCTGAGATGGCCGAGCGCGGCAACCTGTACGTGGGCACATCGGGCTTCGCGTTCAAGGAATGGAAGGGCCCCTTCTACCCGGAGGGGATCACCGACCGCAAGATGCTGGAGTACTACTCCTCAAAGCTAGGGTCGGTTGAGATCAACTACACGTTCCGCCGGATGCCGTCCGAGAGCACCCTTCAGACCTGGAAGGAGCAGTCGTCCGACGGCTTCCGGTTCACGCTGAAGGCGCCGCAGCGGATAACCCACTGGAAACGCCTGGTGGACGCCGAGGAGGACGTCGCGGAGTTTGTCCGGCGGGCCCGCCTGCTGGGCGACCGGCTGGGAACGATACTTTTTCAGCTTCCTCCCAACTTCAAGTACGACAAGGAGAAGCTGGAGGCCTTCGCCGGCGCCCTGCCCCCGGTGGCTCGCTACGCAATGGAGTTCCGGCACGAGTCCTGGCGGGCCGATGAGCCCAAGGAGGTGCTGAAAGCGCACAGCATCGCTTACTGCGGGGCGGACACCGATGAGCTTGCGCTCGACGAGGTGCCGGTCACCGCTCCGCACGTGTATCTCCGGCTGCGGAAAGAACAGTATGGGGAGGAGGACCTGAAGGTCTGGAGCGAGAAGGTGGCCCAGGCCCTGGAGGACGGCCATGATGTGTACTGCTACTTCAAGCACGAAGGGGGCGGCGTGGGCCCGGCGTACGCCCTGGCGGTGGAGCAAGCGGCAGGGGTTCGCCGCTAGTCGATCTCGTCCCAGTCGGGCGCCGGGGGCGCCGTGAAGAACCGAACATCCCGGCGGATCCCGGCGAAGTAGAGGACTGTCCCGATGTAGAGCCCAAGGACCTGAACCAGGATCCAGAACCGCTTGCTGCGCCCGGCTTTTTCCCAGGCGTCCGGCGGAAGCAGGGCCGCGTCGAGCATCCCCGCAAGAGGCACTAGAAAAAAGATGACCAGCAGGGTGCCCTCAACGACATCAAGCTCTCTCACCGAACAGAAAACCTACAACGACTTCATCCCGATGGGCGCTATCGTGGATTGACCCAAGGAGACAGATGGCGCAAGAGCATCCCACAGTGATGTACGAGCAACTCCACCGTCCCAAGCTAGGGTTCTCTGGCCCGCAGGCGCTGTGGTTTCTCGACCAGCTGGTCAGCAACCAGGTGGAGAATTTAACCCCCGGGCAGGGCCTTGAAGCCCTTCTCCTGACGCCCAAGGGCCGGATCACCTCCGTTCTTCGAATTCTGGCTACTGCGCAAGGGGCTCTTGTCGACGCCGACGGCGGAGACCTCCAGGGTCTTTACGATTTCTTCGCCAATCGGGTGTTCGCCACCCGGGTCCAGGTGAGCGACGTCACGGACGATTTTCTTATCCTCAGGCTCCTGGGGCCGAACGCTCTGTCAACCGTGGCGGCGGGTCTGGAGCTCAGCGAAGCCATGCCGGAGGGCGCCCACTGCAATTTGAGCGTCGGGTCGGCAATCGTGGTGGCCCTGGCTCCACCTTTCGAAGGCGTGGACCTGTGGGTCCGGCCGGAGCGCATGCCGGACATACTCGCCGTGCTCGAAAGATGCCGGATCCGAACGATCGACCGTTCCGAATACGAGGTGATGAGAGTCGAGGCGGGCGTCCCGGCATTCGATCCGGACCTGAGCGGGAGCTACCTGCCCCAGGAGGCTGCGCTGGAGCGGGCCGTCCACTACAGCAAGGGATGCTACCTGGGGCAGGAGGCGGTGGCGATGGCTCAGCGGGGCCGGGTTCGCAAGCGCCTGCGCCACCTGAATTTCACCTCTGAGACGGCACTGGGCGAGGTTTCCTTCGACGGTGAGGCCGCCGGCACGGTGACCAGTGTCTCCCGCAGAGGCTACGGCATTGGAATGATCAAAACGGCCGTGCCGCCGGACTCCCAGGTCACAGTCGGGGATACGAGAGCGCCCGCCACGGTGAAGGAGCTGCCCGGCACGGTATACGGGCCGAGCGTCCCGAGCGCCCGGGAGCTCCGAGAGCGCCTCCGGAACCCTGAGTGACCCGGTGAGCAGGCGCTCCGCGTTCGGCAGGGCCGCAGTCGCGATGGTTGCCGCCCTGCTCGTGGTTTTTGGAGGCCGCAGCCTGTCGCCACGTATCTCGTACCCCCCGGCCCGAGTCGCCTCACTTTTAGTCGCCCTGGTTCCCGGAGACTTTGCCACCTTCATGATCGAGCGCCTGGGTCCGCTTGCGCTGAGGGGCTTCGGAGTCGGTGTGAACATCGCCGCGGTCATTGCCGGCGGGTTCCTCGGCATCTGGATCCTGAAAGGCTCCGATTCCCGGAAGGCCCGGCGAGCGATCGCAGCCGGTTCGGTGATGTTCGTAGTTTCCGTGCTGCTGGCTCTGGGCGACGTTGGGGGGCTGTCGTTCCTTGCGGTGGTCGCTTACTTCCTTGCCGCGCTCGTCTTTGCGGTGATCAGCCTCGACTCATCCCTACTGGCCGCAGTTGAGCCCCGTCGGGTGGAGGGTGACGAGACACCCCTGGATGCGATGTCTCGCTCACGTCGCAGCTTCGTCGTCAAGGCCGGCTGGGCTGTGGGAGGCCTCCTTGCCGGCGGCAGCGTGCTGCGGGCGATCTTTGTCCGGCGGGGTGCCCCGAAGGTGAAGATCGTGGAGGCTGCCCGGCCATATGTCGCGCCCGCGGACGACAACTTCCCCGTGATCCCGGGCCACACACCCGAGATCACGGCGACCGAGGACTTCTACAACGTGGACATCAACATCGTTAAGCCGGTGGTGGACCACGCCGGCTGGAAGCTCAAGATCCACGGTCTTGTCGAGACCCCGTACGAGCTGAGCTACCAGCAGCTGCAGGACGATTTCGAGGTGGTGGAGATGGCCCACACGCTGACCTGCATCTCCAACGACGTCGGAGGGGACCTCATCTCCACCGCCATATGGCGCGGGGTGCGGCTAAGGGACGTGCTGGAAAGAGCGAAGCTCAGGGAAGGGATCGTCGACATCGTGTTTCGGGGAGAGGAGGGGTACTCGGACTCCATCCCCCTCGACGAGGCGCTCCAGGACGACACTCTGGTGGTGTTCGGCATGAACGGAGAGGCGCTCAACACCAAGCACGGCTTCCCGGCACGGATCATCGTGCCGAATATCTACGGGATGAAGAACGTGAAATGGCTGACGGAGATCGAGGCAGTCAACGTGGACTACCAGGGTTACTGGATGGTCCGGGGCTGGAGCGACGAAGCCGTTGTCAAGACGCAATCGAGGTTCGACATCCCATCCGACACCGCCAGGGTCAGGCGGGGAGCTCGCCTCTCGGGTGTCGCGTGGGCGGGGGACCGTGGGATCCGGCGGGTGGAGATTTCCACCGACCGGGGCGAAACCTGGAAGCCGGCGGTGCTGAAAAGGGAGCTGTCGAAGAGGACCTGGCGTCTGTGGGCCTCCGAGCTGGACACCGCCCCGGGAAAGGTTCGGGTTCTGGTCCGGGCGGTCGACGGAACGGGCGACGTCCAGGTCGCCCAGGGTTCCCGGCCACATCCCTCCGGAGCCACCGGTTACCACCTGCTGGACCTGACGGTGGAGTGAGATAGACCCTTACGACCGGACGGGAGCCGTCCCCCTCCTCAAGGTTAGACTGCCGGGATGAAGACCGAGCTTGCGATCCTCGGCGGGGGGAACGGCGGTTACGCTGCTGCTTTGCGGGCCGTGCAGCTGGGTCTCGACGTCACCCTGGTCGAGAAGGGGAAAGTTGGCGGAACCTGCCTGCACGTCGGGTGCATCCCCACCAAGGCGCTCCTTCACTCGGCGGACCTTGTGGAGAGCTTCCGCAAAGCCGGCGACTTCGGGGTTGTGGCGCAGCCGGCAACCGTCGACTGGCCCAAGGTGCTGTCCCGCAAGGACTTCGTGGTCTCCAAGCACTTCAAGGGACTGAGCGCGCTGCTAAAAGCCAAGGGGATCAAAGTGGTGGAGGGTAAAGGGCGCCTGTCCTCGCCGAATACCATCGAGGTCGATGGGTCAGAAACGATCGAGGCCCGTTCCGTGATCCTGGCCTCGGGGTCCTACGCCAGGTCGCTTCCGTTTATCGAGGTCGACGGCGAAGCCTTCATCACCTCCGACCACGCGCTGTCGCTCGACTCGATGCCGCAGTCGATCATCGTCGTCGGTGCGGGTGCGGTCGGACTGGAGTTTGCCAGCGTCTTCGCATCCTTCGGAGCGGCGGTTACGTTGGTCGAGGCGCTGCCGAGGCTGGCTCCCGGAGAGGACGAGGAGGTCTCCAAGGAGGTCCAGCGCCAGTTCGAGAAGCGCAACATCAAGGTCTACACCGGTGCCAAGGTGACCTCGGCCGAGCGGACTGAGGCCGGCGCCACCGTGACCCTCGAGACCTCCGCCGGCAAGGAGCAGACCCTACAGGCTGACCGGTGCCTCATCGCCATTGGACGGGGACCCGTGTCGGACGGCTTGGGATACGAGGAGTCCGGTGTCAAGCTAGAGCGAGGTTTCGTCGTCGCCGACGAGCTATGTCGCACCGGCGTCGACGGCGTATGGGCGGTGGGCGATGTCATCACGCAGCCGGCCCTCAATCTGCCGTTCCCTCATTTTCAACTGGCCCATGTGGCGTTCGCCGAGGGCATTCGGGTCGCGGAGCAGGTCGCCCGCGTGCCCGGCTACGGGCCTGTGGACTATGCCGGCGTACCTAGAGCGACCTACAGCTTTCCCGAGATCGCCTCGGTGGGTTTCACCGAGGCGCAGGCCAAAGAGGCCGGATACTCGGTTAGGACCTCCAAGCTGCCCTGGGCGGCGGTCGGCAAGGCGACCATCCTTGGTGAATCGGCGGGCTTCGTCAAGGTCGTTGCCGAAAAGAACGGTCCGATTCTGGGCGTCCACATGGTAGGCCCTCGAGTAACCGAGCTGATCGCAGAGGCCCAGCTCATCACCAACTGGGAGGCCTATCCAACGGAGGTCGGGGCGTTGATCCATCCCCATCCCACGCTCTCGGAGGGCATCGGCGAGGCAATCCTTTCCCTGGCCGGGACCCCCCTGCACCGCTAGAGAACGGCTGTCTGATCGTCGTAACGGCGTTATCGGTCCCACATAGGTAAAACTAGAGACCAGATACCGGGGTAGAGAGGAGTCGAACATGCCTTACGACCTTTTTAGCGGGCACCTGCCCGACCCCTACCCCGACGAGACCGCCGAGTGGCTGGCGGCCATCGACGACGTGGCCGACACCCAGGGCCGCGCCCGGGCCCGGTACCTGCTTCACCGCATCTTTCTGCACGCCCGGCAGCGCCAGATCGGCCTGCCGTCGATGGTGCAGACGGACTACATCAACACCATCCCGCCGGAGAGCGAGCCCTACTACCCGGGCAACGAAGCCCTGGAGTTCCGCATCCGCCAGCTCATCCGCTGGAACGCTGCCGTCATGGTGATCCGGGCTAACAAGCTTCACGTGGGCATCGGCGGGCACCTGGCGACCTACGCTTCGGCCGCCGGGCTCTACGAGGTCGGCTTCAACCACTTCTTCCGGGGCAAGGACCACCCGGGCGGCGGGGACCAGGTCTGGCTTCAGGGTCACGCGGCTCCCGGCATGTACGCCCGCGGCTACCTGGAGGGCCGCATCACCGAGCAGCAGCTGGAGCACTTCCGCCGCGAGGCGGCCTGGAAGGGCGGCCTTTCGTCGTATCCGCACCCCCGGCTCATGCCAGACTTCTGGGAGTTCCCCTCGGTGTCGATGGGCCTGGTGTCGATCAGCGCCATTTATCAGGCGCGCTTCAACCGCTACCTGCACCAACGAGGGATCAAGGACACGTCTCAGCAGCGGGTGTGGGCCTTCCTCGGCGACGGCGAGATGGATGAGCCGGAGAGCGCCGGCGCACTGCACCTGGCTGCCAACGAGCCCTTGAGCAACCTCATTTTCGTCGTCAACTGCAACCTGCAGCGCCTTGACGGCCCCGTCAGGGGCAACGCCAAGATCATTCAGGAGCTGGAGTCCCTGTTCCAGGGAGCCGGCTGGAACGTGATCAAGGTCATCTGGGGTCGGGAGTGGGACGACCTGCTGGCCCGCGACGCCGAGGGTGCGCTCGTTCACCAGATGAACACCACTCCCGACGGCGAGTTCCAGCGGTACTCCATCGAGTCGGGCGCCTACATCCGAGAGCACTTCTTCGGCCCCGACCCCCGGCTCCGCAGGATGGTGGAGCACCTGTCCGATGACGACCTGTGGCGACTGAAGCGTGGCGGTCACGACTACCGCAAGGTGCACGCCGCTTACCAGACCGCCGCCGAGCTGCACGATAAGCCCACGGTGATCCTGGCCAAGACGGTCAAGGGCTGGGCACTGGGTCCTGAGTTCGAGGCCCGCAATGCCGCCCACCAGATCAAGAAGATGAACGAACAGGAGCTGAAGCGCCTGGCGGAGCGGCTGAACATCGAGGTCTCGGACCGCAAGCTCTCGGGCGAGGAGCCGCCCTTCTTCCACCCGGGCGAGGACTCCGACGAGGTCCAGTATCTCAAGCACCGCCGCCAGGTGCTGGGCGGCTTCATTCCGCAACGCCGGACCAAGGCCCGCAAGCTGGTCCTGCCGGGAGACAAGGTCTACGACGTCTTCGACGCCGGCACCGAGAGCTCGAAACGGGAGGTATCCACCACAATGGCGTTCGTCGGCCTGCTTCGGGACCTGATGAAAGACCGCGACTTCGGTCCGCGGGTGGTTCCCATCATCCCGGACGAGGGGAGGACCTTCGGACTGGAGTCCCTGTTCAAGGAGTTCAAGATTCACTCGTCCGTGGGCCAGCTCTACGAACCGGTGGACCACAACATGCTACTGAGCTACTCGGAGAGCAAGCACGGCCAGATCCTGGAGGAGGGAATCACCGAGGCGGGCAGTATGGGGTCCATGACCGCCGCGGGGACTTCGTACGCCACCCACGGCGAGCACATGGTTCCATTCTTCCTGTTTTACTCGATGTTCGGCTTTCAGCGAATCGGCGACCTGATCTGGGCGTTCGGGGATGCCAGGGGTCGGGGGTTTTTGCTGGGATGCACCGCCGGCAGAACCACACTGAACGGTGAGGGCCTGCAGCACGCCGACGGCCACTCGATGCTCGTGGCGACCACCGTTCCAAACTGCATGGCCTACGATCCAGCGTTCGCCTACGAGACGGCGGAGATCGTCCAGTACGGCCTACGGCGAATGATCGAGGGGAACCAGGACATCTTCTATTACCTGGCTCTCTACAACGAGAACTACCTCATGCCGGCCAAGCCGGAGGGCGTGAACGAAGGGATCAGGAAGGGAATCTACAAATTCCGGACGGCGTTGCGGGAACGCAAGCACCGGGTGCAGCTGCTAGGCAGCGGACCCATACTGGCGACTCAGGTCCTCAAGGCGCAGCAGATGCTGGACGCCGACCACGAGGTCGCTGCCGATGTCTGGAGCGCGACGAGTTACAAGCTGCTGCGTGAGGACTGCCTGGAGACCGAGCGCTGGAACCGGCTGCATCCCGAGGAGGCGCCGAGACCCTCCTACCTGGAGCAGGCCATGAACGGGTCCGAGGGTCCGGTCATCGCCGCAACCGACTGGATGAGGTCCGTGCCTGACCAGATCTCACGCTGGGTACCGAGTCCCTATCTGTCCCTGGGCACCGACGGGTTCGGCCGTAGCGACACGCGGGAGAGCTTGAGGCGCCACTTCGAGGTTGATGCAGAGCACATTGTGGTGGCCGCTCTGTCGGCTCTTGCCCAGGCGGGTGAGGTCAAGCCGGAGGCGGTACAGGCAGCCGTGGAGCGCTATGGCGTGGATCCGGAGGCGGTCTACTCCGGCCGAGCCTAAGCTCGGCCCTGCATGGACCGCGCCTGCGCCGACGCACCGGCGCAGGCGCGGTCCATCGTTTTGGTCAACGACGCCCAGGATGTTACCGATACCACCTAATTTGAAATCGGGCACATCCCTTAGCCGAAACATTGAGTCCTGACTGGTTGGGTAAGATGCGGGGAAGTCCTCAAATAAGGTGTCGGGAATATGCAGCAGTTCAAGTTGCCGCAGCTCGGCGAGACGGTTCTGGAAGCAACGGTCACGCGCTGGCTCAAGCGGCCCGGGGACACAGTCGAAGTCGATGAGCCTCTGGTTGAGGTGTCCACCGACAAGGTTGACAGCGAGATACCCTCTCCGGCCGCCGGCGCCCTGACCAGGATTCTGGTCCAGGAAGGGGAAACCGTCCTAGTGGGCTCGGTGATGGCCGAGATCGACGGTGAAGGTCAGGCCGCCCCGCAGAACGGCTCTCCGGCTCAGGACGTGCCGGCTCCTCCCAAAGACCCTGCGCCTACCCCTTCGGCGCCTTTGGCATCACAACCGCCTCCGGCGCCTCCTCCCTCGAGGCCTGGCCCCGCTCCGGCAGCCCCTGGTAAGCCCGCTTCAGGCGAGTCCTCCGACCGCCACGCATCGGACTCCTCCTCTTCAGACGGGTTGGATGGCGACTCCCAGCCTTTTCGGGGTGTCCTCTCACCCCTGGTGCGGAAATTGGCGGCCGAACACGGGCTCGACCTGGCCGACATCCCGGGCACCGGCACCGGCGGCCGAATCACCAAGCAGGATGTACTGGACGCGGCGGCCGGCCGGCCTAAGGAAGGCCCCGCAGCGGATATCGCAGCCCGCCCTGCCGAGCCGGCGCCCCCCCGGCCGGCCTCACCTTCCGGCATCGCCCCGGCGGCTCAGCGCTCGCAGGGGCTGGAAGAGACGGTGCAGGTCGGGGCAATGCGGAAAGCAATCGCGGAGCACATGGTTTCGTCCTCCAACGAAACCGCACGGGCATGGAACACCATCGAGGTCGACCTGACGCGTGTCTCCCGGCTGAGAGCGCAGGCGGGGCCTGCTTTCAAGGCACGCGAGGGCTTCTCCCTCACGTGGATGCCGTTCGTTTCCAAGGCTCTGACCCAGGCGCTGCTGCGCTTCCCGTTGCTTAACTCAACCTGGAATGGCGACGGAACCGTCACGCGGAAACGTTACGTGAACCTAGGCATCGCCGTCGCCCTCGAAAACGGCCTTATCGTGCCGGTGGTCAAGGGAGCCGAAACCATGAGCGTCGTCGGACTTGCCCGGGCCATCAGGGACGTCGCAGACCGGGCACGCAAAAAGAAGCTCACTCCGGATGAGGTGCAGGGTGGAACCTTTACGATCACCAACCCCGGCGGTTTCGGTTCCATCATGTCGGTGCCCATCATCAACCGGGGACAGGCCGCCATCCTGGCTTTCGACGCAGTGGTCAAGCGGGCAGTTGTGGTGGCCGACGAGGACGGGGAGGACGCCATCGCCATCCGGCAGATGACGTACCTGTCCATGTCCTGGGACCACCGCATCATCGACGGGGCAGAAGCGGCCCAGTTCCTCGCGCACCTGCGCAGCCTCTTGGAGGAGGCCGACTTCACTCCGGATCTAAGCGGTCTGCTTTCGAGCTGATGCGGCCGATTCTGCAGATCGATGCAGGATCGGTTTCCTACTCAGCCGCCTATGCCTGGCAGCGCGACCTTCACGACCGGCGGACGGCAAAGCAAATCCCCGATGTGCTGCTGCTGCTGGAGCATCCTCACGTCTTCAGCCTGGGCCGGGGCTTTCGTCCCGGCCACCTCCTTTCAGATCCGGCAGACCTTCGGAGGAGGGGAATCGAGATCCACGAAGCGGACCGCGGTGGGAGCATCACCTACCACGGGCCGGGCCAGCTGGTCGCCTATCCGGTCGTGGACCTGCGTACCGATGAGGCGGGTCATCCGGACGTCATCAAGTACCTGCGCCTGCTGGAGGGCGCAACCCTGGCTACCGTTTCCGATTTTGGCATCGGTGCCTGCTTACGGCCCGGGCTGACCGGAATATGGGTGGGGAAGGACAAGCTGGCGGCCATCGGCGTCAATGTCAGCCGGGGGGTTACTAAACACGGTGCTGCGATCAACGTTTCCACCGACCTGGAGTATTTTTCCTGGATGATTGCTTGCGGCATTCCGGATGCCGGTGTCACATCGATGGAGCGGGAGCTGGGCCATTGCGTCCCCCTCCGTTTCGTGGCTTCAACCCTTGCCGGTCATCTGGCCGCATTGCTGGGTCGCCGTCTTGAAGCCGGCACGCTCGAGGATCTGGGGCTGAAGCTCGGCCCGGACGAGCTCTCGGATCGGCTTCCGCAGGGGGCCGGAACTCATGGCTAGGCTGCGTCAGCTCGAAGGCCTCCGGCTTGAGCTGGAGCGCGACGGCATGTCGCTCAGCCCCGAAGAGGTACTGGCCGACTACAGAATTGCCCATCAAAGCCGACTGGCGTCTCTGGCCGTAACCCGGGAGGTGCGGGCAGGCCGGGCAACCTTCGGTATCTTCGGCGACGGCAAGGAGGTTGCCGAGTTGGCGATGGCCAGAGCCTTTCGCAACGGCGACTTTCGGGCCGGCTACTATCGCGACCAGACCTTCATGTTTGCCACGGGGATGTCCGACCTACGAAAGTTCTTCGCCCAGCTTTACGGAACCAACGACATCGCCGCGGAGCCGGTGGCCGCCGGCCGGCAGATGAACAACCATTTCGGGACCCGCCTGCTTGACTCCCACGGCCGGTTTACCGATCTCATGGCCGCCAAGCAGTCGAGCACCGACGTATCCCCCACGGCGGGCCAGATGGCACGGCTTTTGGGACTTGCGTACGCTTCCAAGCTGTATCGGAACGAGCCGGCCCTGGCGGAGGGGCTCGACGGATTCTCGAACCACGGCAACGAGGTGGCGTTCGGGACCATCGGTAATGCCGGGACCAGCGAGGGTGTGTTCTTCGAGACGGTGAACGCCGCCGGCGTCCTGCAGGTGCCGATGGCCATCTCGGTGTGGGACGACTGGTACGGCATCTCCGTCCCCAACGAGCTGCAAACGACCAGATGGTCGATCAGCGACGCGCTGCGCGGGTTTGAGTGGGACCAGAAGACCGGAACCGGACTGGACATCCACGTAGTGAAAGGATGGGATTACCCCGGCCTATGTCTGGCCTACCTGCGGGGAATCGAGCGAATCAGGGTCAGCCACATTCCCGCGCTGTTCCATGTGGTCGAGATGACGCAGCCCCAGGGCCACTCGGCAAGCGGCAGCCATGAGCGCTACAAATCGAAGGAGAGGCTGGCTTTCGAGCGGGACCACGACCCCCTCGTCCGTATGCGTGGCTGGATGGAAGGCCAGGGCCTCTTTCCACCGGAGCTGCTCGACGAGCTGGAGTCTGAAGACGAGGCGTTGGTCGAAAGCGACCGGCGAGCGGCCTGGACGGCTCACATGGCGCCCATTCGCCGGGAACAGAAGTCCGCGCTGGCCCTGCTGGAGGGCATGTCGGAAGAGATGCATGGAGCCCGGGGCCTACCCGACCTGATCGCCGCTCTGCGGAGCCCGGAGCGGCTGAACCGCCGGTTGATCCACACGACTCTGTTTGAGGCTCTGGTGGCATCAAAAGACCACAGCGGTCCGGCCAAGAGCACGCTCGCCGAGCATGTGGACCGGATTGAGCGTGACAACGATCGTCTCTTCAACTCCCACCTGTACAGCGAGTCGGATGAGTCTCCGCTCAAGGTGCCCGAACGCAAGCCCAATTACTCGAAAACCTCCGAGGTGGTCGATGGGCGTCAGGTGCTGCAGCGGTGCTTCGACTACCACCTGAAGAAGGACGCCCGGCTCTTCATCGTCGGGGAGGACGTTGGCAAGCTGGGGGACGTGAACTTGGTGTTCCAGGACCTGAACCATAGGTACGGCGACCTCAGGGTGACCGACACCGGCATCCGGGAGGCGACGATCTTGGGGCAGGGGATAGGCGCTGCCATCCGGGGCCTCCGTCCGCTGGTGGACATCCAGTACCTTGATTACCTTCCCTACGCCCTGCAGACGATGATGGACGACCTGGCGACGCTTCATTACCGCTCCGCCGGGGGCCAGAAGGCGCCCGTCATCGTACGGACCAAAGGGCACCGCTTCGATGGGATGTGGCACACGGGGTCGCCGATGGCGATGATCCTGCACTCCTGCCGCGGCATCTATCTTGCGGTTCCTCGAGACATGACCCGGGCTGCCGGCTTCTACAACACCCTGATGCAATCAGACAATCCGGGTATCGTGATCGAGGTTATGCGGGGATACCGCAGCAAAGAGCGGGTTCCCGATAACCTCGGCACGTTCACGGTGCCCCTTGGGATACCGGAGATACTGAGAACTGGGTCCGATCTGACCATTGTTACCTACGCGGAGTGCTGCAACGTGGCCCTCGAAGCAGCTCAAGTGCTGGAGGCATTCGATGTCGACGCGGAGATCATCGACGTGCAGACCCTGAATCCTTTCGACATCTCCCACTCGATAGTGGACTCCCTGAGGAAGACGAGCGCAGTGCTGTTCCTGGATGAGGACGTTCCCGGAGGTGCTTCGGCCTACATGATGCAGCAGGTGCTGGAGGACCAGCAGGGTTGGCAGTATCTTGACGCCTCGCCGCGCACGCTGACCGCCAAGGCCAACCGCTCACCGTACGGCATCGACGGCGGCTACTTCTCCAAGCCCAACGTCCACAACGTCGTCCGGACGTGCCACGAGATCGTCTCGGAGACCAGAGCCGGCGGGCTTCCTCCACTGCGTTGAGCGGCGTCTTTCTGGGAGACTCGATACCCACCCGGTCGAACCTCGGTGCGGTCCCCGCGCGGGTGGCCCGTCCACCCTGGCTGAAGACGAAGGTGCGCACCGGCCTGAATTACGGCGAGCTAAAGCACCTCGTGAAGGGCCTGGCGCTACACACCGTCTGCGAGCAGGCGTCCTGCCCCAACATCTACGAGTGCTGGGAGGCGAAGGAGGCAACCTTTCTGATTCTCGGTGGCCGGTGCACCCGCCGGTGCGGCTTCTGCGATATCCAGACCGGCAAGCCGGGCCCTCTGGACTTCGCCGAACCGGAGCGCGTCGCTTCGGCTGTCGAGCACCTCGGCCTGAGCTTCGCCGTGGTGACCGGGGTGGAGCGTGACGATGCCTCACCGGTCGAGGTCGCCGGCATCTGGGCGGCCACTATCCGAGCAATCCACCGGCGCATTCCTGCGTGCCGGGTGGAGGTTCTGACCGGAGACCTGAAGGGCAAGCCCGAGGCGGTTCAAACCGTGATCGAGTCGGGACCTGATGTGTTTGCCCACAACCTGGAGACCTCTCGCCGGCTGCACCGCAAGATTCGGCCGGGGTTCCGGTACGAACGTTCCTTGGAGGTGCTGCGAATGGCCAAGGAGATGGACCCGGCCCTTCCTACGAAGTCCAACATTATCGTCGGAATGGGGGAGACTGACGAGGAGGTTATCGAGTGCCTCTACGATCTTCATGAAGCCCGCGTGGACCTGGTGACCATCGGCCAGTATCTGGCGCCGTCGGTCAACCACCATCTGCCCGTGGACAGGTGGGTCACGCCGGAGATGTTTGCCGAGTACGCGGCCGCCGGGGAGGAGATGGGGTTTGCCTGGGTCGAGTCCGGTCCCCTTGTCCGATCGTCATATCACGCAGGCAAGCAGTACCAGGCGGCGACGTCACGCCTGAACGCGCTCTACGGTTCCTGACGTTCCTCGGCCTGGGCCTGCTTGATCTCCGGCTGACTTGGCTCCACCAGGTCTGGTTCGGCAGGTACCTCCAAGGACTCAATAACCTCGACCGAAGTGTCTACCTCAGGGGCCGGGGCTTCGGCTTCCTCGAAATCGGTCAGCACCCCTGCCGCGCCGGGGGGCCCGGGTAGTTCTCGCTCGCTATCCTCTGGGAGAGGTTGCTCGGCATCGCGCCCGGAGGCGGTGAGCGGCTCGGGCGCCGGATCTGACGCAAGCACAGGAACCGGTCCCGGCTCGCGTTTTGATTTCGGAGTCGGCTCCAGTACCGGCTCGGTCGCCGGCACCTCCACGGCAGTCGGCTCCATGGAGCCGGAATCGATAGTAACCTCGTCCCCTGCAATGGCCCCCGCAGGTGCCGCCTTCGCACTTCCCCGCAGCTTGGTGAGGCCAACAAGCGAAAATCCAAGCACGGCAATCGCAGTGAGCTGGCTTCCCGTAAGTCCGGTACCGAACCAGGTCTTGTCCACCCGGGTGAAGTCGGTGATGATCCTTCCCGCCGAGTACAGCGCGGCCCACGTGAGTACCAGAAACCCATTCGGTCGGGGCTTCCGGCTCAGGACCATCAGCACCAGAAAGATGATCAGTGCCCAGATGGCGTCGTATAGCGCAGTCTGGTGTACCACCATGCCGGGTCTGATACACCCGTCCGGGCTGGGATATATCGACGGATCGCACGGCGGGGGGGAGATGAGCTCGCCGCCCTTGTACTCCCATCCCCAGAAGCCGCTGGTGGTCCGGCCGAGATGGTCTCCGATGACCAGGTCCCCGATGCGCCCCACTGCGGTGCCTATCGCGAGGCCGGGAGCTCCCAGGTCGGCGAGTCTCGCAAAGTCGAGGTTTTTGACTCGGCAGTAAATGTAAGCCGCTAGGAATCCCCCCAGGAGCCCTCCCATTAGCGAGATGCCGCCTTTGTAGATCTGCAGGTACTCGATGGGGCTCTGGAATTGAGCGCTATGTCCGATTATGTAGGCCAGGCGAGCGCCGACGATGGCCCCCAGGACACCTACGACGGCCGCGTTCCAGGCGTGGTCTTCGTCGAAGCCGGTTCTCCGGGCACGGCGCGCCATGAGGGTGGCGCCGAGGAAGTAGCCCACGGCTATGCCGACCCCGTGGGGGGAGACGCTCAGATTCTCCAGGGGAATTCGGGGAATCACTTCCCATCCCAGCATGGTGCGTGCCTCCTCCAGTAAACCGCTCCAGGCGAAGCATACCGGGCTGCGCGAGGAGCTCTGACACTTCCGAGCGCCCGCCATACTTCGTGGATAGAATGATTCTCCGGCGGGGATCCCCCCAAAACTTTGAGATCACCTGAAGGAGTCGGATCAAATGACGTACATAATCTGCGAGCCATGCATCGGCGTGAAGGACCGGTCCTGTGTGGACGAGTGCCCGGTTGACTGCATCTACGAGGGCGAGGACCAGCTTTACATTCACCCGGAGGAGTGCGTCGACTGCGACGCCTGCCTGCCCGCCTGCCCGGTTGACGCCATCTACCCCGGGGACAACGTCCCTGCGGAGTGGAAGGAATACATCGCCAAGAACGCCTCCTTCTTCAGCGAGCATCCCGATGCCACCGGTGGTGCCTCCGAGAGCCCGTACGCACCTTCCGAGGAGCGCAGCGAATAAGCTTGGCGCGACCAACTTGGGGGAGAGGGTCTCGATCCTCTTTTCGATCTCGGGCGACCCTGAGCATCCCTTCAGTGAGGTAACGGGGGTTCTTCAAAGAGTTACCGATGCAGATGGTCCCGATGCCCGATATTCCATCGTTCGTCGCAGCGGCGAGGTCGTAGAAGTAAGACACGATGCGATCGTCAAGCTGAAGCTGCTGCCTGCAGGAACCGGACCGCTCCGCACTCCCGAATCCTGGAAAACCGGCGGCTCCTGATGAAGATGCAGAACTTTTTCTACCGCCACAGCGAGCAACCTCTTGTTTTAGGCGCGGGGTCTGCGAAACTGTAGGTGGAGTCCACGGCACGGAGCTATAGATGGCCCTGTTCGACAAGTTCAAGCGCTCTGACATGAAGGTGCTTCAGCAGTTCGCCGCAACTCATCAGGGCGTGGAGGCGTACATGGAGCCGCAGACGCCCACGCGCCCGCAGTCACTGCTGCTGGTGGCCCGCGACGGGGAGTGGGCGCGTGCCACCGTAGCCGACCGGGGACAGGCCGGAGCCTTCTGCAAGAAGCTCGGGATTCCCTACTACGACGCTGCGGTTGTCGGCTATCCCGACCGGATGAAGGGCTACAAGGGCAAGCCGGCACCCGAGGCTCCGTCCGCTGAGGAGCTGGAGGCCTGGTTCGCTCAAGGTACGGCCAACGAGCCGGACCTCGGCTAGTTACCCAGAACACTTCGACTACTATGGATGGGTAAGTGGAACCATACGGCGCGCATTGTGTGCCTCTGCGGAGATCTGTTTCGATAACCAAGGTTTCTTGGAACCAAGGAGGACATTTTGGACACCAGAGTTGAAGAGGCTTCCGTCACCCCCAAGACTGCTCCGGGCCCCATCGTCCTGGGAGCGGCGGCCACGGCGAAGATCGCCGAGCTTCTTGAAAGGGAGGGTAACCCCGATTACTTCCTGCGCGTCGCGGTGCAGCCCGGGGGCTGCTCCGGATTGCGTTACCAGCTCTTCTTCGACGACCAGCCTCTTGAGGGCGACAACGTGATGGCTGAAGGTTCGGTTACGGTAAGGGTTGACCGCATGTCGGTCCCGTACCTGAAGGGCGCCACGGTTGACTGGCTGGAGGGTCTGGAACAGTCGGGCTTCACCATCAATAACCCGAACGCCGCAGGAAGCTGCGCTTGCGGAGACTCGTTCCACTAAAACACTCTGCCTTTGAGAAGGGGGAAGCCTGCAAGGCTTCCGGAGTTTCGCGTGCTTGAATGGGTAACTCTTGCTCAGCATGTTGTCGGAGGGTGACCCATGGTGGGATCGCAGGACTGGCGCCTGTTCGGCCAGGAGAAGTACCTCTTCGGAGCGACGCTGGTTCATCGCGATTACACGCGGGATCAAGTAGTCGACTCCCGTTGGGAGGACGACCACTGCGAGTTCTGCGGAACGGAGTTCATGAGGGACAATTTTCCCGATGTGCTCCACGATGGCTACGCCACCCTGAACGGCCTGCACTGGATCTGCACCGACTGCTTCAATGACTTCAAGCCCATGTTCCGGTGGACCGTCACCGAAGAACCGGCGCCCGGCGCCCCCTGAGCATCTAGTACTTCCAAACTAGTTCGGCCACCGATAACCATTTATTTAATTGGAGTTGACCGGGGCATAAATGTCGGTGCTAGAATTACGGCGGTGTAATTACGCACGGAGTATACCTAATGGCGATATTTCAACAGGGTCTCACCTGGCAGGGTTTGGCGCGCTGCGTCGAAGCGGACCCAGAGATCTTTTTCCCCGAGCGAGGCGGCTCGTCGAAGGCTGCACGAGCAGTCTGCAGCGAGTGTCCTGTTCGTCAGGAATGTCTGCGCTATGCGCTGGCCAACCGCGAACAATTCGGCATCTGGGGCGGAACCAGTGAGCGCGAAAGAAGGCGTCTGCGGCGCACTCAGTCTCCGTCAAGAGGTGTCACGCTAGTCGGCTAAAGAAACGACCGTCAAAAACTCAATCGGCATACAGCCGGTCCACTGCTTCCTCGAGGACCTTGGGTGGTGCCCGCAACCCTAACTCGTCACTTGTGGCGGTACTCAGGCATGCCCTGGGAACCAATCCCACAATTTCGGATCCCTGAACCTTGATTCCTGCCTTCCCGGCTGCACCGGAGACCGCCTGGTAAGCGTCGCGCAAGGTGAAGGTATCCGGCCTGGTGATGTTCATCGAGACCTGTGCCGTGTCTCGGGACGGCAGATACAGGCCGAGGGTCCGAAGGTGGCCGGCGTGGTCCCGTCGCAGCGTCGCCGCAATGCTCTGTGCAACCCGGGGGTCATGGGTCGCGAGATCCACGTTGTAGGCGACCAACAGCCCGCGGGCTCCCACCACCGCGGCGCCGGCGGTCGGATGGGGACCCGGTCCGCCGAAGTCCGGCTGATGGCCGGCAAACGCGTACCTGCGGATCCACGGCAAGGCCCTGGCTTGGTCGGTGGCGGCTGCCTCCTCGTACAAGAACACGGGCAACAGCAGCTCTTCCCACATCCGCCGGGCACCGCTGCGAGCCGCCCCGACCGCAGCGGCCATCGGCGCGTTGCGAAGCGGGTAGAAGGGAACCACGTCCACAACGCCGAGCCGCGGGTGCACTCCGGAATGGTTCCCCAGGTCCATATGTTCCACGGCGATACGCGCGACTCTGACGACTGCCTCCACCAGCCTTTGGGGGTAGCCGGCGAGCGTGAGGACCGTCCGGTTGTGGTCGGTGTCAGAGGAGATATCCAGCACCTGAGCCGCCGAAGCGGCCTGGACCGCGGCCAGTTCGATCACTTCCAGACGGCGGCCTTCCGATAGGTTCAGGGCACATCCGAGGATCGGCTGTTGGGTCATGCCGGTAGCATAGGAGGGTGGATCCCGAATTTGGCCTGGGCGTAAGAACCAGCCTGCCTTTCGACCAGGTCGTTCTGAGGGCACGGATATCGCTGAGAGCGCACGGCTTCAGCATCCTCTCCGAGATGCCCGCCCCAGCGGGTATCGGGGATGAGAGCGGGCGCCGGCACCTGTTCATGGCGGTTTGGGAGAAGCTCATCACCTCCGGGAACCTCGGGGGTCGGGGGCTTGACGTCGGAGACCACCTGTCCTGCAACGTGGTGGTCTTCCAGGAGGCAGAGGACACGCTCGTGGCGGCGCTCGACCCCACGGAGGGCATGGAGGGGTGGGTGGAGGGCGCCAGGGAGGCGGAAGCGGCCCGGGATGCGCTGCAGCGGGCGCTCGCACAGCTGCTCAAGTCTCCCGGGAGCCCGGGGTTGAGCCTCCCCGTCGTCTAGTGAATGTGCACTAAGTTGCGCTTCGGTCTCGCGCTTCCACAGTACGACTACAGCCTTCCCGACAACGCGCCAATCCGGTGGACCTCTGTCGTCGATTGGGCGGTACGCGCGGAGTCGCTGGGATTTCACTCCGTCTGGCTCTCCGATCACCTTTTCTACGACCTTGCGCGCTACGGCGGTCCTGCCGGCCCGCAGCAAGGTGTGGAGTGCTTTACGGGGCTGGCGGGCCTCAGCGCCGTCACCGGCCGGCTCCGACTCGGCACGCTCGTCGCTTGCAACGACCTGAGGAGTCCGGCTCTGGTCGCCAAGATGGCGGCGACGCTCGACGTGCTCTCCGGGGGGCGGGTCGACCTGGGCCTGGGCGCCGGCTGGTTCGAGCCCGAGTATAGGGCTGCCGGCATCCCGTTCGAGCGACCGGGCGTAAGGATACGCAGGCTCGGCGAGGCGGTGCGGATTATTCGGGAGCTGCTCGCCCGGGGAGAGCTCGACTTCGAGGGCAGTCACTACCGGCTTGAGGGTGCCCGGTGCCTTCCCCGTCCGGTACAGGCGCGGCTCCCCGTGTTCGTCGGCGGCCATGGCGACCGGGTCGCCAGGCTTGCCGGACGCCACGCCGACGGCTTCAACAGCGCGTGGGCGTGGGAACCGCAGGACTTGGCAGACCGGATCCAGCTTGTGAACCGGACGGCTGAAGCCGCCGGGCGAGATCCTTCGGACGTTAATAAAACGGTGGGCCTGTACACGCTTCCCGGCCGCACAGACCGCGACGTGTCCGAGCGCTGGAGCCGGTATGTTCGATGCAGCCCAAGCGGGCGCGGTCTACTTTCTTTTCCGATCTGGGCCCGGGACAAGCTAGCCGGAACCCACATGCAGCTGACGGATAGAATTCGTAAGTTCGAGGACCTCGGTGTGAGCGAGATCGTCCTCACGTTTGGCTCTATTCCATTCCAGGTCTGTGATCCCGAAGCGGTCGATGAGTTCATGGAGGAGGTCGCTCCGCTGGTAGCCTGAGAAAAGTCGGTGACCAACTATTACGGCTGCTTCGTTATACTAAGCTTAGTCACTTCAAAATAGGATAAATAGGCCACAGGAATGACACCAAGCTCAGGGCAGGATTTACTCAAACAAGCCAAGGCTGCGGCGACGGCCCTGCCTCCGGACGAGGTTGCCCGCATCACCGAGGACGACAAGGTGACTCTCGTCGACGTTCGTGAGGGCGACGAGTGGCGCAGGGGCCACCTGCCCCACGCCGTCCACGTCCCCCGGGGTTACCTGGAGATGCAGGCGGAGTCCAAGGTGCCCGAAAAGGACGCTCCCATCATCGTTTACTGCGCCGGAGGCAACCGGTCCGCTCTGGCGACCGAGACCCTCAAACAGATGGGTTACACCGACGTGAGGCACATGAGCGGCGGGTTCACCGCCTGGCGAGACTCCGGCCTCGCGGTGGTAAAGCCCGTCGAGTGGACCGACAGGCAGATGGACCGCTACTCCCGGCATTTCGTGCTGCCCGAGGTGGGGGAGGCCGGACAGCAGAAAATCTTGCACGGGAAGGTGCTCGTCATAGGCGCCGGGGGGCTCGGCTCGCCGGCTCTGTACTACCTGGCAGCTGCCGGTGTGGGAACCCTTGGAATCGTCGACATGGACGACGTCGAGGAAAACAATCTCCAGCGCCAGATCATTCATTCCACCGCCAAAGTCGGCATGAATAAGGCCGAGAGTGCAGGCAAGACCATCACCGAGCTCAATCCGGACGTGAAGATCGAGGTGCACAAGGAGAGGTTGACGCCCGACAACGTGGACGAGATCTTTGCCGGCTTCGACGTGGTGCTGGACGCCACCGACAACTTCGGCACTCGGTACCTGATCAACGAAACCGCTCACAAGTACGGTATCCCGAGCATTTACGGGTCCATCTATCGATTCGAGGGCTACGCCAGCACCTTCTGGCCGGCGAAGGGGGGACCGTGCTACCGGTGCATGCACCCGGAGCCGCCGCCGCCCGAGCTGGCCCCCACCTGAGGGGAAGCCGGCGTCCTGGGCGTGCTCCCGGGAGTGATTGGAGTCCTACAGGCCAACGAGGCGTTGAAGATCCTTGTGGGTTACGGCGAGCCGCTGGTTGGGCGCATCCTGACATTCGATGCCCAGACGACGGAGTTCGGCGAGCTGAAGCTGCGGAAGGACCCAAGCTGCTCTACCTGCTCGGTGCCGCCTCCGGCGCTCCAGCCGGTTGCGGTTGCTAGCTAGACCCCGGAAAAGATAGAGGCCTGCGCCAAGCGCAAGCCTTTATCGGTAGTTAAAGGGTTTTCTCAGCGCCTGCGACGTCCTCTGCTTCCACCGGCTCCGCCGCGGCGCTTCGGGGGACCACCCGGCCTGGGTCTGCGGCGCGGCGGGGGAGCGGCGGAGGGATCAAGACCCGTTACGGGCCCTCGGTTGGCCAACGAGAGAGCAACTGCGTCGGCTACCTCCTCGCAGATCTTCGAACCGCCTTCGGTCCCAACTATCAATTGAAACAGAACGCTGCGTTCCAGCTGCTCAATGGAGTCGACCACCTTGTTGCGCATCCCGGCTGAAGTTCTCCACTCAGCGTGGATACGCCCGGATGGCGGGATCTCGATCTTAAGATCGGCTTCCCCGACTTTACCCTCCCACGCGACCGAGGAGGCTAGGTTCAAGCGCCGTCTACCGGCCGGACGGAGGACGCCTGGAGGCCCTTGGGGCCCTGCGTCACCTCAAACTCGACGGTCTGACCCTCCTCGAGATTGCGGTACCCGTCACCTTCGATCGCGCTGAAATGCACGAAAACGTCGTCACCATCGGAGCGCGAGATAAATCCGTAGCCCTTCTCGGCGCTGAACCACTTAACCGTGCCACTGGCCATATGCACTTCCCTCCTTCCATTGAAAACTTTGTCAGTTACCCGACATGGAGGGACTGCTGGTACTGCACTTGAGCATGGACCTGGGCTGTGCCCTCAAGCCTTACTTTAACACCACGGTCTAAGAATCGGAAAACCAAAAAGGACGGCCTTCGGGCCGTCCTTTTTCGCTGACTACAGGAGTTCAGGCGGTGGCAACATTGCGCCGGCCGGCCAGGCCGACTGCCAGAGCGGCGATTCCGGACGCGAAGTGCAGACCGTTGTCGGCTCCGTTGATCGCCAGCAGGTCGTTGATGAACTGGACGTTCAGCAGTCCGATGATTCCGACCAAAACATAGGTACCTCCGATTAACAGCGAGGCCATGCGAGCATTGGCGTCGGTACGCGCTGCACCGAGGAAGGCGAGGCCGATGAGCAGGTGAACCACGTTGTGGACTGCCGTTATTCCGAAGATGCCGAGCAGCTGGTTCGGGGTCTGGTCGATCGTGCCCCCAAAAAACGAAACGAATCCCAGTATTCCTATGAGCACGTAAACGCCACCGAACGCGGTGGCGAACTTCTGAGCCAATGTCATGCCGTTTCCTCCCTTTCGAAGAGATGCCTTTACCGCATATTCTGAGAAAGGGGTCTCTTCGGATTGGCTCTCCGACCAGAAATTGAGGCTGGGTGGAATGCTGGGCAGTGCTTACTGCAGTACCGTCGGCTAAACGGAACCTGTTGTTTTGTGATGCAATCTTTCCCCCGGGGAGTTCCGAATACCTGATGAGAAGCAGGACTGGAAAGCCCTCCAAGGTCGACGAGCAGTTCGACGAGGCGGAGCTGGTCGGCGGCCTGGCCGCAGGCGATGAGCGATGCCTTGCGGCGCTGTACGACCGGTATGGCAGCGCAGCCCTGGGGCTGGCCTTCAAGATCTGCGGAAACCGGACGATCGCGGAGGACATTGTGCAGGAGGCGTTTCTAGCTCTTTGGCAGAGGCCCGACAGGTTCGATGCAAAACGCGGGTCCGCCGGTGCTTTCCTCATGGGAATCGTTCACCACAAGGCCGTCGATGCCGTTCGCCGGGAAGAATCCGTGCACCGGCGTGAGGATAACTTCGCCGGTGGTGCCCCCGAGTTCTCCGAGGATGAGGTGGTGGACGCTGCCTGGATCTCGATGCGGAGACAGAAGGTTCTGGCGGCGCTGCGGCAGCTCTCCGATGTTCAGCGAGAGGCCCTGGAGCTGGCCTATCTGCAGGGTCTTACCTATAGCGATGTCGCGGCCCGGCTGAACATCCCGCTGGGCACCGCTAAGACCAGAATGCGCGACGGCATGATCCGCATGCGCGCCTTGCTGTCGCAGAGTGAGGGGACCGGTTCCTATGACTCATGACGAGTTGAAGGGTCTCGTACCGGTATTCGCCCTCGACGCGCTGACGCCCGCCGATGAGGAAGAGCTCGTCGCCCATCTGAAGGTCTGCCGGGAGTGCTCCCGGCTTCTGGACGACCATCGTGAGACGGCGGGAATGCTGGGCTTCGCGGCAAGCAGCCAGCGGGCTCCCGCAGACCTGAGGGACCGGATTATGAGCCAGGCCTCCAGGACCGCCCAGATGAGGGCCACAAGCGCGCCCGTGCAGCAACAAAGATCGAGTCCGCCACCCTGGCGGTGGCACTGGGCTGGGCTGGCGGCTGCCTGCATCCTTGCCCTGGTGGCCGGCGGGCTGGCCTTCCTGCGGATCGATAGTCAGACCGAGCCCCTGACGCAGCAGCAAATCGTCATCGCCAGGCAACGGGAGGTGTTGGACCTCATTAGCTCGCCCGACTCCATTATGCTATCCATGGTGCCCACCCCCGCGTCTAGGGGGGCGGAAGGGAAGGCCTTCATATCGGACACGGAGGGATCCGCCGCGGTGGTCGTCTCGGGGCTCGACCCTCCTGGCGACGATGTCTACACCCTGTGGCTCATTGCCGAATACGATCCCAAGCCGGTGACCGACTTCGTACCTGAGGACGGCCTGGCGCTGTTGCCCGTGGAGGCACCGGTCCGGCCCGACATGACACTGGCGGTAACCCGGGAACCCGATCCGGGAAGGTCCAGCCCCGCGGGTCCGGTCATCATGTCCGCGTACCGGCCTGAAGATCTGGCTTAGGAGGTGCCCACCCGGCTGAGCCATCTGTGGGGCTGAGCCAGCTCGGCCAGGTCCGGCAGATTCTCCGGCTTCTCCCATAGGTGCTCCAGCTCTCCGGCGGCGGCGATGGTGACGACGAACCGGTTGCCCCGGCGCTGCTGCTCGTTGCCGAGGTCCAGGCCGAACATCTTCTCCATCATCCGCTCGGGTGAGGACCGTTCGGCCCGGCGGCGGGTCATGCCCTCGGAGATCCTGTCGAACTGTTCGGTGAGTCCGAGGCCGGCCTTTCTTACGATCCAGTCGCTGTAGCCCTCCGCCGCACTCGTAAAGCACTGGATCCTCTCGACAAGGGCATCCTGCGCCGGCGAGCGCAGCAGAGGGAACAGATCCTCCGGCCGCTGCACTATTGTGCTGAGCTCATCGGGGTTGTTGAGGTTGCCGAGGCGGGAGACCAGCTGGGAGGAGTCGATCTCGGTTGCCTGGATGTACTGCTCGATCAGACCTATTAAATACGGCCGCATCCATGAGACCGCCTGGAAATGCAGCTCATGAGACACCTCGTGCAGGGCCAACCACATCCGGAAATGCTGCGGCTTCACCTGAAGATCACGTTCGACATCCAGCATGTTTGGGAAGTTGAAGCACAGTCGTCCTTTGCGGGTCCGAGGCAGACAGAGATCCCACATGCCAAGCGCCTTGTGCGACAGATAGCCGACTACGATCCCTATCTGGGAACCCATCAGAAAGGGGCTTATCGCCCCCAGCAGGGGAGCGGCGGGCCCCAGCCTCATGCCGGCGGCCGCATCTGTTGACAGCTTGGCGGCGAGGCTTTCGACCAGCTGCTTCAGGGCGTCAAGGTTGACGTGAGCCCACTGAGTACGCCCAACCAGCCGCACGTCGGCTACTCCCTGGACCGGTCCCCACCCGCTGTGCCCGATTACCGCGAGCTCCGCGATCCGGCACGCCTGACTTAGCTCCGCCACATCTGCAGCGGAAGGCTTTCCGCTGCGGCGGCCGGAGCCGGCGACTGCTTCGGAGATTTGAGCGGCTATCTTCCAGTCGACAGGTCCGGACTGACCCCTGAGAGCGTTGTTGATCTCGCGGAAGAGGGGAATCTCCAGAAGCCTGCGGAAGAGTTCGGAGTTGTCGATTCCGTCCATTCAACTAGTTTGTCATCCCTTGAGTTCGAGAAAATGCACAGCATTGCTCCGCAAGGCTACAATCATGTTTGAACGACAATTGAGTGGTTACACTTGCCTCGGCAAGCCAAAGCAGTTTGGACACCAGAGAGGGGGATTTCCGGTGGACCTTGTTAACCCGGTATTTTGGGTGGTTCTGTGCGTTCTGGGCCTTGCCTACGTCTTGGCACTGGCACTAAGGAAGTAGAGATCGTTCAAGCTTCACCGGAGCGCCGGCTTTGTCCGGTGCTCCTTTTTGCGGGCGACGCCAGGTTCTCTCACCCTTGGGTGAACCTTCAGTTAACCTAGCTGTTCCAGCGCTGGTCTAAAAAACGCACACTCCCGGAGGACACTCATTGGCCTATCTAATCTTCGCCGTTGTGATGGCTACCGCCATCATCGGCTTCCTCTCGATGAGGTGGAAGACACCGAACGACCCGGCCAAGTCGGTCGACTCATTTCAGCGCGCCATCAAGGCTCTTGCACCCGAGGGGGAGGGTAAGAGCCCCGAGAGCTGAACGGAGTAGTGATGGGCCGCGATCTGGCGATCGATCTGGGCACAGCAAACACCCTGATCTACGCGAGCGGCCGGGGCATCGTTCTCAACGAGCCCACCGTGATTGCGCTCAACCGGGAGAACGGCCGGGTCCTGGCAGTGGGCCAGGAAGCCTGGCACATGATCGGGCGCACACCTGGTTACATCGTTGCCGAGCGTCCTCTGCGCCGTGGTGCAATCAGTGATTTCGACATCACTGAGCGCTACATCCGGCTGCTAATGGAGAAGGCCGGCGTCAGGAAGATGGCTCGCGCCCGGGTGCTGATTGCCATTCCCTCGGCGATCACCGGCGTGGAGCGCCGGGCCGTTCAGGACGCAGCGATTGCTGCCGGGGCACGTTCGGCCTATCTGATCGAGGAACCGGTGGCGGCAGCCATCGGCGCAGGTCTGCCGATCCAGGAGCCCACGGGCAACTTCATCGTCGACATCGGCGGCGGAACGAGTGAGGTCGGGGTACTTGCGATGGGCGGCGTGGTCGTTAACAAGTCGATCAGAGTAGGCGGCTTCGACATTGACGACGCGATCACCAAGCACATCCGCAAGGAGTACGCCATCGTTGTAGGCGAGCGCACCGCCGAGCAGATCAAGATCGCCATCGGCTCCGCCTTCCCGCTTGCCGTCGAGGAGAAGGCTGAGATCCGAGGAAGGGACCTCGCGACCGGTATGCCGAAGACCCTGCAGATCACCTCTGAGGAGATTCGAGGGGCCATCGCGGAACCGGTCTCACAGATTCTCGAGGCCATCGTCTCGGCTCTGGCCGAGACCCCCCCGGAGCTGGGCCAGGACATTCTGGCGAGGGGAATCGCTCTCACCGGCGGAAGTGGCATGCTGAGAGGAATGGATATGAGGATTGCGGAGGAGTGCGACGTGCCCGTTCACCTGACCGACCGGCCCCTGGAGTGTGTGGTCTTCGGAGCCGGAAAGTGTCTCGACACTATGCATCTGCTGAAGGACCTCTTCGCATCGTCGAGCCCCTAACCCGCGATGAAAAAGCCTGACCACACCGTCTTGAAGCGCGCATCCTTCACCCGAAGCGGCTTATCCCAATGATGGAGTTCAACTGGGTCGACCTGGTGATACTGATCCTGGTGGTGAGCTCCGCGGCTCACGGGCTCGTGCAGGGAGCGGCCGTTCAGGTGTTCTCTTACGCCGGCTTCATTCTCGGCCTGATCCTCGGCGCGAAGCTGGGACCGATTGCCGGTCAGATGGTCGAGAATCCAGCCATGCGGATTCTCGTGGTGGTCGTGACCCTGTTTGCCACGGCCTCCCTGATGGGGACCATCGGCAAGTTCATCGGGGCCAAGGCAACCTGGACCGTCCCCAGGAGGTCGCCTCTCGGCACGATGAACTCTGTAGGAGGACTGGGAGTGGCCGTCCTGATGACGCTGCTCAGCACCTGGCTGATCGGCGGCATGCTGGCGCACATACGCTTCGGCGAAATTGGTGCCGCTTTTCAGACCTCTAAGGTTATGCGAGGCCTTACCGAGAGGTTGCCGCCGGCGCCCGCCATCTTCTCGAGCATTCAGCGCAGCCTGCTGCCGTCGGGCTTCCCCCCGGTGTTTGCCGAGCTCGAACCGTCTCTCGCGCCCGAGGTTCCCGTCACCGGTAACCCCGATCTGGCGGCCATCGTCCGCGCCGTGCGTCCGAGCGTCCTCAAGGTCACAGCCGATGGATGCGGCCGGCGTACCTCCGGGTCGGGGTTCGTGGCAGCCCCGGGATTGGTGGTGACGAACGCCCACGTGGTTGCCGGCGTTGACCGTCCGTCCGTGATCGACTCCGCGGGCAGCCACCGGACCTCTGTGGTCTTTTTTGATCCCGAGATGGACCTTGCGGTGCTTCGCACCAGCGGACTCGCGGGCAGGCCACTCCCCCTGCGGCGGCAGGAGGCTTCCCGGGGCCAGCAGGGAGGTGTTCTCGGCTATCCGGCCGGCGGACCTTTTACCGCACAGCCCGGAGTGGTGCGTTCCCTTTATCGAGATGCCGTCGGACGTGACATCTACAGCCGCGAGCTGGTGGCCCGGAACGTCTACCAGATCGATTCGGAAGTTCGCCCCGGCAACTCGGGAGGGCCATTCGTGGCGCCGGGCGGCCAGGTGGTCGGCGTGATATTCGCCTCCTCCCTGGTCAGACCACAAATCGCCTACGCGCTCAGCTCCGTGGATGTCGCCGCTAGGGTCGACCAGGCACGGGCGGTCACCGCCGGTGTCGACACCGGTCCGTGCACCCGCTAGGTTCGAACGTGGCCGGCAGTGCCCGCCACGAGTTGATCTGGCGCCGCGCCACCTGGTGGACCGTCCTCTTCTCACTTCTGGGTTTGGTGAGCGTGCTGGCGACGTTCGTAAGGCTTCCGATTCTGGTCCTGGAGCCCGGGCCGGCTCCCGATGTTGCCAGGCGGACGAGGATCGAGGCTCCGACCTTTCCTTCTGAGGGGTCGATCCACCTAACGACGGCACAGGTCAACGATCCCAAGGGTGCAACCGGCAAGGAGGTGCTTGCTGCCATCTTCAATGCCAATCAAACGGTGTTTCCCCGGGAGGCCATCTACCCTTCGGAGCGGTCGGACGAGGAAACCGCGTCCATTCAGGCGGCCCAAATGACCCAGAGTGAGCTGGAGGCGGCGGTCGCTGCGTTGAACGAGCTCGGCATGGCCTACCGGCCTGAGGGAGTCTTCGTAACAGAGGTCTCGCCAAGTTCGCCGGCCGCTGAAAAGCTTGTCGCGGGGGACATCATCACCGCGATTGACTCCGAGCCGGTGAAGGTGCTGCAGGATCTCACCAAGGAGCTGGACCGCAGACGCACCGGTGAACCGACCCGCCTGGAAGTTTCGCGCGGCAGGAAGAAGTTATCCCTCACCGTGAAGACGGTGGAACCGCCGTCCGAGAAGAGCTCCGCACTCGGAGCGGAGCTGGTTCAGTACAACAGGCCGCCCATCGACGTGTCGATATCGAGCCGGGACATCGGGGGCCCGTCGGCGGGTCTGATGTATGCCTTGTCGATCTATGACCGACTGGTTCCGGACGACCTCACCGGAGGAAGAACCATCGCCGGCACCGGCACTATCGAAAACGGCAAGCGCAGCGGGGTGGTCGGGGCGGTAGGGTCGGTGAAGCTCAAGGTCAAGTCCGCCGGTCGCATAGGTGCCCGCGTCTTTCTGGTCCCCAAAAAGGAGGCCGAAGAAGCACGGGAATCTGCCGGTTCTCAGATGCAGGTGATCGCCGTCTCCACCCTCAGGGAGGCCATCGCCGAGCTGAAAAAGCTGCCGCCGTCCAAAGTCGCCCAAGAAAAGGCTTAAGAAATTCCGATTGGTGCCGAGATATATGTGCGGTTGTCTAGACAAAGCGTAAATTGAGGCGATGGATCTATTGCCGGCTCCATTCCATTTCGCCGCCACCTTCCTTGTAACGGTCGCTGCGTTTGGAGGGACTTGGGTCACCATCTACCGGCCGCAGTACGTGCCGGACGGGACCGCGCGTCGCTTTTCCTTCGGTCTGGGGTGGGCGCTCCTAGCTCTCGGCGAGCTCCTTCATGGGTCCCTGATAGCGGCGTCGGAGCAAAGTCCTGTCGCAATTACTTTCAGGATGGCTGCGTATGCCCTTCTGGTCGCCGGCTTGCAGCCTCTTGCTGTGGGAACTCCTGGGCGGACCGACCCCTCGGAGAGCGCCCCGCCCGGTCCGCCCCGGGGTTTGCCCGACTCAGGGTCCGATGCCCTGACGGACCGCCCCCCCGTCGTTCCGGCCGTCCGCCGCCTGCTCCTGGCGCTGTCCCTCTTCGTCGCGTCGGACGTGTCTTTCGTCACCGTGGACAGACTGAGCAGCGAGTCACCGGGAGGGCTGTGGTTCGCAGTTCATGCGCTCAGACTGGCCGGCGGCCTCGGCGTTCTCGCATGGCTCGGACAGGTGGTTCGTACTTCAATCCAGGCTCGGGTCGTGGCGGTCTTTACCGGACTGATGCTCGTAGTGGTCGTCGCCATCTCCGCGTCGATGACCCAGGTCTTCACCAACAACTTCAGCCAGGAGCTTCTCAACCGGGCACAGCGGGAAGGCGAGGTTCAACAAAGGATCCTCGAGGGTGTGACGGAGGAGGCGAAGAGTCAGGCACAGCAGGTGGCCCGAAGCGAGAGCGTGCGGCAGGTCTTTGCAACCAGGCCGGCTGCGCTCAAACAGGTTCTCGAGAGGCTGCAAGGGCCCGGGCAGGTCTTCGACGACGCAGATTTCATGGCGGCACTGGATCCCCAGGGCGCACTTCTGGCGGTATCGGCCGTGGGGCCGGGCGGCCGGGACACCCTTGCGGTGGCGGATGCTCTCAACCTGGTGGGCACAGAGATCGTGCAGAGTGCTTTGGCGCGCGGGGACGCAGGGGAGTCGGTGGACACGTTGGGGCCGGGCAAGATCGCCGCCATCGGCGTGGCGCCGGTCTTCAACCCAGAGAACTCAGCGAAGATCGGCGTGCTGGTTACCGGCAGGCTGATCGACGTCGAGTACCTTCAGGAGCAGCGCTCGCAGGGTGAGGTCTTTCTGATCACGCGGGACGAGGTTCTTGCGGGCACTTCCCGGGTCTCGGATGGAGTAATCCCCACCTCACGCGGGAGCGTCAGCACCTTGTTCGGTAGCGGCCGCCGCATCTCGATACTTTCCGAGGTGGGCAACGAAGAGCGGTTCAACTCGTACGTGCCGCTGGTGCGCGGCGACGAGGTGATCGGAGCCTTGGTTTTCAGCACGCCCTCCGGCGTGATCGGCCTTGAGCAGCAGAGGCTCGCCGCCCCGCTATTTTTCATCGCTCTTTGGGCCTCAGCCATGGGGGTGGGGCTTTCCCTGCTGTTCGGCTCACGCATCACCCAGCCCATCCGCGACCTTACCGAGGCGGCCGACAGGGTCAGAGAGGGTGACCTCACCGCCAGGGTTTCGCCAAAGACCTTCGACGAGGTTGGCGTGCTCGGCGAGACCTTCGATCAGATGACCGTATCCCTGGCGCAGCTGACCCGAGATCTGCGGGACACCGCCGAGGAACAGGTTGAGTTGAGACGCCGCCTGGAGACCATCCTGCAGTCCATGACGGACGGCGTCGTGGCGGTCAACAACCATGGCCAGATTGTCGCCTTCAACCGCGAGGCCGAGCGCATCCTTGAGGTTGCCCAGTCCCAGGTGATCGGTCGGAACGTGAGAAAGGTCCTCCAGCTCAGGGACCCGGCCGGCCAGCCCGTCTCTCCCGCCATCTACGACCTGCAGAAAGGGTCGGTCAGCGGCACGGTCGCGAATCTCAGAAGCAACGTCTCCCGGCCGGTGGTGGTCACATCCGCACCGATCGAGGACGAGGCCGGAGAGGTGCTGGGCGCGGTGGCAGTTCTGCGTGATCTTACTCGGGAGGTGGAGATCGAGAAGATGAAGACCGAGTTCCTCGCCAACATCTCCCATGAGCTGAGGACGCCGATAACCCCGATCAAAGGCTACTCCGACCTCCTGATACGCAGAGAGGTGTCCCGCGAGCAGCAGGTCACATTCCTGGAGGGCATTCTCTCCTCGGCGGAGCGGCTGGAACGCATCGTGGAGATGCTGGTGGACTTCTCGGCCATGGAGGCGGGCCGTCTGTCGCCCGACAAGGTGCAGGTGGACTTCGATCAGGTTACCGCCGAGCTGGTGGAGAAATGGTCGCAGAACGCACCGAAACACCAGTTCGAAAGGACCGGCTTCAACTCGCTTCCGACGGTTGCGGTTGACCGACGCCTGGTCCCGCTGGCCATCGGTGAGCTGATGGACAACGCGGTGAAGTTCAGCCCCAACGGCGGAAAGATCACCCTTTTGGCGGAGCACAACAAGAACGGGAAGGAAAGTACAGACGTGCGGATCTCGGTGATCGACGAGGGCATCGGCATGGACCGGAACCAGCTTTCCAAGATCGGACAGAACTTTGTCCAGGCGGACGGGTCTGAGACCCGGGCGTACGGCGGGCTGGGGTTGGGGCTGGCTTACGTTCGCCGGATAGCGGAAGGCCACGGGGGACGCCTGGAGGTTGAAAGTCAGCCGGCCAGGGGATCCCGGTTCACTCTGGTTTTTCCGGCCGGCGGGGTACCGCCGAAGGTCAGGGAAGTCCTTGCGCGCACCTAGTATGAGATGGCTGGCAATGGGTCTGGTCTTGGTGCTGGCGCTGGCGGGGGTGGCATGTTCGGGGAAGAAGGGCGGAGTCGCCGATCCCATCGGCGCTATCACCGACGTCAGGGGCACCGTGGACCTGATTCACGACGGGACGGCTACCCAGGCCATCCAGGACGCCGAGCTGTTCGCCGGCGACGCGATAAGGGTTAACGGCTCGGGGAGCGCGAGCTTCCGGTTGGGTGGCGACGGGAAGTATGAGCTGCTGCAAGGCCGGGCCCGGGTGCAGCGCGCCGACGTGATACGGACGGGGGACGGAGTCCTGCTGGTCAGCTCCGATAAACCGGTCGAAGCGGACTTTGGGGCGGTGGGAGTAGCCTTCAGTAAAGGCACCGTGCGGGTCGAGCTCGGCACACCAGGCCGGATTGCGGCATACGAGGTCGAAGACCTCAACGTGGCGGCCGGATCTCAACAGGTGCCTCTTCCCCGGCTGTGGCAGGTGTCGATCACACCTGACGGCCGGCTCGACCAGGCCCGGCCTTTGCAGTTCTCGAGGGATGACCCGGTTGACGCGATTCACCTCGCGCATGCCCTGGACGCCGACGGGAAGCTCGGAAACCTCCTTCGCGGCGTGGAGCCTCAACTGGCCGCAACCAACGGTTCTGCGCTGAGGAACCGTCTGGCGTCGGGCGGCATCGGCCCCGATGCTCTGGCCCCCTTTGCAAGTGTGGCCCGCTCAGACACGCTGATGGGTCTGGCCTTCGCCCGCGAATGGAGGAGCGCGGAGCTGGTAAAAAGCTTCGAGCAGGCAATGGCTCTCAAGGTGCTGGGGGCGTCCTGGGGCCTTATTGCCCAGAGCTTCAACGTGAGCGCCGATGCGCTGGTGTCCAGCCTTCAGAATGAGATAAACGCGGTCCTGTTCTCCGGCGGCTCGGGGGAGGGCGGTCAGCTCGTGCCGACTCGACCCCAAGCGTCACGGCCGGCACCTTCGGGCACTCAGCGGTCCCGAGCGGCTCCCGCAGGCACCCAGCCACCCCCAGCACCGGCATCTGCGCCGGCTGCACCTCCCGGCCGCGCTTCACCCGGTCCTGAACCCGGACTGGTCGGGCCGGTTGTGGACCCGTTGAAGCCGCTCCTTCCCAACGAGCTGGCCGCGATCATCGACGAGCTTTACGGCCTCACGCACGGCCTGGTGCCCCTGCTCTAGCCCCGGCGAGGGTGCTTTCAACCGCTCAGACCAACAGATAGTCTTTCGTGGACCTCTCCGCCCTGTAGGCAAATAAGAAGGGGCCCGGAAAGACAGCATGGATCCTGAAGAGATTGAGAACCGTGAATTCGACGTATCGATGCGGGGTTATGCGCGCCACGAGGTAGAGGCCTTCCGCGAGGAGGTTGCTCAGGAGATAAAGATCCTTCGCAAGCAGCTCACCAAGGCTACTTCGGATCTGTCACATGCCAACTCGGAGCTGAAGCGCACGCGGGCACAGCTGGCCGATACCAATGCTCAACTGACCGAGGAGCGATCCGGCAAGGCGCCCGAGCACGAAGGGAAGCAAGAAATTCCGCCGCCTGAGGACCGGGCTGCGGTGTTCAAGATGGTGGGGCAGGAGACCGAGCGCATCCTGCTGGCTGCCGAGCAGGCCGCCGAGCAGATTCACGATCGCGCAGTGAAGGAATCCGCCGAGATGATCACCGATGCCCGCCTGCAGGTTCAGCGCTCGATGGAAGAGCTGGAGGCGGCCCGCCGCGCTGCCGAGGAGGATTTCCGGGCGATCAGCGACACCCGCAGCATGGTCGCATCCCAGCTAGAGGACATCCGCCGGCGCCTGGAGGAGACCATTGGCCGGTTAAGGGTGCCGGTGGAGCTGCCGGGATCCAAGCCGATGCGTTCTCGCGGGCCGCAGGGTGGGTCCGAGCGCTCGATGTCGCAGGCTCCGCTGAACCTCGTCAAGGAAGCCGAGATCCACGCTCAACAGCGGCAGCAGAGGGAGGTTGAAGCGGCCAAAGTGCTGGCGGCCCGGCAGACCGCCCATCTGGCCCAAGCCGAGAGGCGTGAAAGCGAGCTGAAGGTCGTTCAGGCGGAAGCGGAGCAGAGAGCCCAGGCGCACGCCGAGCGAGAGGCTCGTGAACGGGAGGCCCGCGAAGCCGCGCTCGCGCGCAAAGCGCAGGAAGCGCGCGCGGCTGCGGCTGCGGCAGATGCCGAGCGCCTCAAGTCGGCACGGGAAGCGGAAGGTCTCAGAGAAGCGCAGGAGGCCGAACGGGCCGCCCGGCTGGCGGCTGAGAGGGCCGCCATGGCAGAAGCCGAGCAGGCAGCCAAGGCGGAGAGGGTCGCCAAGGCAGAGGCCGAGCAGGCGGCGAAGGCAGAGGCGGAGAGGGCCGCCAAGGCGGAGGCCGAGCAGGCGGCGAAGGCAGAGGCGGAGAGGGCCGCCAAGGCAGAAGCCGAGCAGGCAGCCAAGGCGGAGAGGGTCGCCAAGGCAGAGGCCGAGCAGGCGGCGAAGGCAGAAGCCGAGAGGGCAGCCAAGGCGGAGGCCGAGAAGACGCCCCCGCCCCCCAAGGCAGTGGAGGAACGGCCGAAATCAACCGGGGACGATGCATCCAGTAGAAAGGCGGCGTCCGTTGATCACGGGTCGTCGCTTGATGAGCTGTTGGAAGAGATCCGCCGCAAACGGGAAGAGGAACGCAAGCGCCCTGCTGTGGACCAGCAGACGGCCACGGATGATGTCGCTCAGGAAATCTTCCGCCGCAACGAGGTCCTCGGGGACCTTCCTGCCCAAACCGCCCGGCGGCTGAAGCGGCTGCTGCAGGAGGATCACAATGATCTGCTCGATCGTCTAAGGACCCAGCGAGGGAAGGGTCCCCTGGGGGACAACCTCGCTCCTGTTAGCGAACAGCTCGGACGGTTCGTGGCGGGACTGAACGAAGCACTGGGCAGAGCGTTTGCAGAGGGGCACAAGGCCGGCGGAGCCGTAGGTTCGGTAGACGCATCACGAGCCGTGACAAGACTGGTCAGCCGCCAGGTTCTGAACCCCCTGCGGGCCGAGGTCTCTAAAGCCGTAGAGACAGGGCTGGAGGCGGAGGATTCGCCGTCTGCTCTGTCGGAGCGGGCAAACGACGTATTTCGGGTCTGGAAGGGCGTGCGAACCCAGCTGTTGGGCGAAGGGATCTCCTACGCCGCTTACAACCAGGGCCTGTTGGAGGCACTGGGCTCTCGTCCGGGGGCCAGGAAGGTATGGGTTCTTGCCACCGATGAGCACGAATGTCCCAACGACATCTGCAAGCGCAACGCCTCCGCAGGCGAGGTTGAGCTCAAGTCGTCGTTCCCAAGTGGGCATCTGGCTCCACCCGCTCACGGGGGCTGCACCTGCACTCTGAAGGGCTCCTGATCCAACCCGGTCAGCGGAGTCGGAAGGTTCTTTCTCGCAGGTGCCTTAAGCTGGATCAGCAATGGTAACCAAGATGCCCGCCTCTCCTAACTCCCGGAGGGTCCGCACAAGCTTCCTGGTCCTTTTCTTCTTTGCGATCATCTCGATCTCGGCGGCTGTCGGCCTGTACACCGACCTTCTGTGGTTTCGCGAGGTCGGCTTCCAGACGGTCTTCTGGAAAGTGCTCTCTTCGAGGGTGATCCTCGTCGGGGCATTCGGCCTCCTCTTTTTCATCTTGTGCCTGGTGAACCTGCTGGTCGTAGGCCGAACTGCGCCGGCCTACCGGATTCCCTCCGCTGACCAGGAGGACCCGTTCGAGAGGTTCCGGGAGGCATTCATCCCGTTTTCGCGCTGGATTCCAATTGGTGTCAGCGCTTTCCTCGCCTTGCTGTTCTCGTTGCGGCTCGCTCCTGCGTGGGATCGCTTCGTCCTGGCCATGAACGCAGTGCCCTTCGATGCGGTGGATCCGATTTTCGGAAAGGACCTCAGCTTCTTCATGTTCCGGCTCCCCGTGTACCAGTTGATTTACGGCTGGCTCTTCTCGGCCGTGGTTGTGGTGACCCTGCTGGTGACGTCGGCCTACTACCTCGTCGGGGCAATTCGTCCCCAGGCGGCAATCGACAAGGTGGCGCCCCAGGTGAAGGTGCATCTTTCGGTGTTGATCGGAATTGCAGCGCTGCTGAGGGCGTGGGGATACCGGCTCAACCAGTACGAGCTGCTCTACTCCGAGCGCGGCACAGTCATAGGGGCCTCATACACCGACATCAACGCCGAGCTGCCCGCCCTCAAGCTCCTCGTGGCCATCTCGATCATCAGCGCAGTTCTGTTTCTGGTGAACATTCGGTTCCGCGGCTGGACGCTGCCTCTCATCGGGGTCGGGCTGTGGCTGTTGACCTCCGTCCTGGCCGCCGGCCTGTTCCCCTTCATCATCCAGCGATTCCAGGTCGAGCCCGCCGAGCTTCAGAAGGAGCGGGAGTTCATAGAGAGAAACATCGTCAACACGAGGAAAGCCTTCGGACTGGATGCGATGCAGGTTCAAGAGTTCCCCATCGAACCCGGCTTGAGTGCCCAAAGCGTGCAGGAGAACCAAACAACACTGAACAACGTCCGGCTGTGGGACCCGCACACGCTGATGAGCGCCTTCCGGCAGCTCCAGGAGATTCGAACCTACTACAAGTTCCAGGACGTGGACGTCGACCGTTACCAGCTGGGTCCCCAGAGGCGACAGTTGATGCTGGCCCTGCGGGAGCTCGACGTCACCAGCCTGCAGAGCCGCTCATGGCTGAACGATCACCTGGTGTACACGCATGGCTACGGAGCGGTCGCCAGCCCCACCAATGAGATCACCGGCGAAGGAGCGCCTCAGCTGCTGATACGGGACATCCCGCCGGTGTCGGACATGGACGAGCTCAAGATCGACCGACCCGGAATCTACTTCGGCGAGGGCCCGAGCACCTATTCCATAGTCAACACCGAACAGCGGGAGCTGGACTACACCGCACCGGAAGGCAACGAGACAACCGTCTATGACGGCAGAGCCGGTGTCCCGCTTCAAAACCTGTTTCGGCGGCTGACCTTTGCCTGGAGGTTCCGCGACGTGAACCTGGCCATCAGTGGTCTGATCGACGGTGAGTCAAAGGTCATCTTCAACCGGGGGATCCGGGAACGCGTCAGCAAGGCGGCGCCCTTCCTGGAGCTGGACGGAGATCCCTACGCAGTCCTCGCCGGAGGCCGGATCGTTTGGATTCTGGATGCCTACACGATGTCCAACATGTACCCGTACTCGCAGAGCGTCGACCTGTCGACCCGAACCCGCATTCGAGGCGGCGCCAACGATGGGGATCCCAGCATCGTGGCAACTGGGAACTACGTCCGCAACTCGGTGAAGGTAACGGTGGATGCCTACGACGGCACCATGAGGTTTTACGTATGGGACGAGAACGACCCGCTGATTCGAGCCTGGCAAAGGGCCTTCCCCTCTCTGTTGGTCGACCAGTCGCAGATGCCGGCAGAGGTACGAAGCCATGTGCGGTATCCGGAGGACATGTTTCGGATCCAGAGCCACGTTTACCAGCGCTACCACATGACCGATCCAACGGACTTCTATCAGCGGGAGGATGAGTGGGTTATTCCCGCCAACCCGATGAGGGGGGTAAGCTCCGCCGTCGCGACGACGCAGGAGCTCGAGCCGTACTACGTCCTCATGCGCCTGCCGGACACCGAACGGGACGAGTACGTGATGATCCTTCCGATGAACCCCAGGAACCGGCCGAATATGGTGTCACTCCTGGCGGCCAAGTCGGATCAGGAGGAATTCGGAAAGCTCGTGGACTTCCGCTTCCCAAAGGGCGTCCAGACCGGCGGGGTGGGGCAAATCCATTCCCGCATCAACGCCAATGAGGAGATCTCGCGTACCATCACCCTGCTCGAGCAAAGCGGATCCGATGTCATCCTGGGCAACCTGCTCGTGATCCCGGTCGGCAAGTCGATCCTCTACTCGCAGCCCCTTTTCCTCCAGGCCAACAACAATGCCATTCCGGAGCTCAAGTACGTGATCCTGGCCAACTCCGATCAGGTTAAGATGGCGCCCACGTTGGACCAGGCGTTGGACGCGCTCCTCAGCAACGCTCCAACCGTCATCACGTCGCCGGGGACGCCGGCACCTCCTCCCGGGCCGCCGGCACCGGCTCCGCCTCCGCCGGCGGACGCGCCGGAGCCGGGAGCACAAACTCAGGACGAGCTGCTGAGGGAGGCATCCGACCGCCTGAATGCCGCGGAACAAGCGGCCCGCAACGGCGATTGGGCGGCCTACGGACGGGAGCTGCAGGCGGCGAGGGACGCACTTTCGAGGGCCCGGGGATCCTGAGCGGAGGCGTTGGGTGCCCCGGTGAGCTTGTGCTAACCTAATTGGGCGAGGTGGAGCAGTCTGGTAGCTCGTCGGGCTCATAACCCGAAGGTCGTAGGTTCAAATCCTACCCTCGCAACCACTGAAATGGCCTGATCTAGGCGTAAAAGGCGGCTTTCCGGGTCGGAAGGTCGCCTTTTGTATTCGGCGAAACTGCCGCATGTAGGCCATCCCATTCGATCGCGTGTTCGAGCGACTAAAATCATGCTGCCCTTAATGGCGGTCGAGTGTTGAGTCCGCTTGTCTGCGTTGGCATCTCGGGCCCGATAGCGAGCCCCTCCAAGCTTGACTGGGGTGTCTTCATCGACAAGATCCGGTGATGTTCTCGTGGAGCGAGCGGAAGCCTACCCTGGCTCAAGGTCACCTACGAGGTAGCTTTGTGGCGCAGGCATCAGCGAGCTTCCACACCACCAGGGGGTTGCGGGCTGTAAGTGGTCCGGAACCTTGGCAAGCTGGGGCCGTTCGTCGAGGGTGCCACCAGCATCGTCGACGAAGATTGATATTTATGGGATTGGCCTTTGACACAGCTATTTATGTCAAAAGAAGAAATCCCCCTGGCCCCATTCAGCGCAAGCGGGACAGTCCGGTCGCCGAGGCGGCAGATCACATCGTTCCAGGACCCCCCGGCGTCCATCGTATTGCCACCATGCCGGCCCACGACCACCTCTAGCGAAACCAGTAATGAGATCGAGGGCACAGTTCACTGCTTCTGAAGCCAGCACCCCATTCATAGATGCGACCTGGGGCTCTCCTACGGCGTCCGGATTCAGGTCGTATCCCGGCGGACACTCTACCGCTTCCCTAGCGAGCACGGCGTCGGAGAGAAGCGGGCCACATTGAAGACAAGATGATTCGGGGAGAACCATAACCACTTGGCCGGACGCCGTGAGGAGCCTTCCATCTCTCCCAGTCCTAATGTTCATTCCGACGTCGATCAGCGGCAGATGATATCGGCGGCAGAAAACATTGATCTGCTGCCGTGCACCGAAAGTGTCTACTCAGGCAATGACTACATCCATCCTCTTCAGAGCTTCACGGACGCTCGAGGATGGAAACCGCTCTCGTATTTCTATGATCGAAATGTCCGGGTTGATTGATGTTGCTAGACCAGCCATCACCTCAGTTTTGAAGCTGCCCACGTTGGCTCTGGTCGCCCCAACCATTCTTCCCAACTGGACGTCCTCCACTCGCTGGTCGTCAACACCGATCAGCGTCCCGACGCCTTGATGGGCAAGCTGCTGGAATACATGGGAACCCCCTCCCGAAAGCCCGACCACCCCGATGGTGGCGTCGGCGAGTTGGGCGTCGCTCGGAGATCCTAGGGCTCTGGTCTGACGATCCAGCTGAAAGCGGGATGGTCGTTTTGAAGACGGCCTGGGCTGCCACCTTGGCGTGCCGACCACTTTCAGACCAGCAAGATCTCCTATCGATTGCCCGTCTTTCCAAAACCTCCCGGCCGCGGTGCCTTGGCCGAGCACGACCGATCCATTCAGGCGGCCGGAAAGAATCCGGCTAATCGGGGGAAAGAGTTTGCCCGCATTAGCGAAGTCGGGGGCGGACAGACGCGGTCGCTGGGTATCTCCGTGAGAATGGACAAGGACCAGACCGAAACCACCTTGCATGGCAGCTTCGATCGCCCGAGAATTGAATGTCGCAGGCCAAGCTAACTGATGATCTTTCCGGCTTCGATCGGCTTGGTCGGGCGGCACGGGCATCCATCTGCCGGCAATGAGGATGAAGTCCTCCGCTGATCTAGCAACTCGGCAAAGAAGAAAACCGCTCTGTTCGCCGATCGAAAAGTCCTCAACGTGGCTCCGAACGACCTTAAAAAGGGCAGCATTTATCCTGAGCTCGATTTTTGCAATGGCTGGGTCGTGAGCACGGAGTGAGGTTGAGAACTCGATCAAATGTCCTCCCTAAACCGATTGAGCCACAACTGGACCGCCCTGGTCGGGGTCAAAGGCTCCTGAGGCCAGGCAAAGGCAAAGCTAAACTGCCGCCACGATTCCCCCAGAATCAGCTGGTCGCTGGAGCTGCGGGGCGGTTGCCCACTCGGCGTGAGGGCTGCCACATCGATCCAGAAATCTGGACGGGCATGAGGCCAGTTCACGAAACGGACCATCGCTCTAACCGGAGAACCCCAGGGGGGAAGGAGGTGGACCTTTGGGAGAAGAACATGAAGCGGCTGGTCAGGACCAGGAGTCACGTCTAGAGCCTCCGAAAAGGAATTAGAGAGGTCTTCGACTATGGCCCTGCGCTCGACATCTTCCATCAGCTTACGCCCCCGCCGCCGATGGCCTCGAAATGCATTCCAGACTTGACGTCAATCGCTTCGTGATCCGCTAGGACCATTCGCCCATTTCCGTGAACCAAATACAAGACATCGGTTGAGTCCACGCCCAACTCGGCCTTTAGCCGGTCTACGGTGGTCTCCCCCGCACTTACGGTTTTTTGCTCGTCCCCGAGCTTTACGTGCGCCAGCTTTGCCTTTTCGTCGGTCTTCGTTTCAACCACCTCCCGAGTACATCGTTGATTGCACAACCACTTGTTTACGCTGAAGGGTTACCTAGAGCCGATTAAGCAATCTGGCGTCCTTCAGGGCGATGAAGATGGCTTCGCGACTCACTTGATACCGGGTGGCCAAAGCCCCAGGGGTTCGGTACTTAGGAAGGTCCCGCCTGAGCCAAAGACTGGGAATCAGCAAGGCGCCGGCGAAGATGTTTGCTTGAGCCTCCGCCAACTGACTCTCGTTATGGGCGTGACCAAGGTGGTAATGGCCGAGCTCGTGAGCGAGACTGAAACGCTGCCGGACCTGGGCTTGGTTGGAGGCGAGCTCTATTTGCCTTTCGTTGGGTCGAAGCAGGGCGTCCACTCCCCTAGGCAAATCAGCCCTCACAACGATTAACCCGGCACTCTGCGCAAGCTCCTCGACCGGCACTGGTGGTTGGGTCACACCCGCCTTCTTGAGGACATTTGCAGCAACCCTTCGACAATGAGCCGCTCTAACGTCCTCTTTGGGCTCGAAAAACTCTACGGCTCCATCGTCTTCAAACTCCTCCATGCTTCAACCACCTCCTCGACGAAATCCTCGGCAATGGGGCGTGCGCGAGCCGGATCTCGCTCTGATCCACCAAGGGCGGATGCCCGGTCCTCCGCCGACAGACCGCTCGTCCTTCCCAGGACCTGACTGCCTGTGCCGGGGAACGTGACAAAGCCTGTTACTGTTTGGACAAGCAATGTTGCCAAGAGCTAGGTCGAAGACCAACGGTTCTAAGGAGTCTTGCAAGGCCAGCCGCAGATAGGCTGCGCGGATCAGCCTTCCCGGCGAGAAGCTTTCGAGCCTCCGATTCGTGCCCTATAACCTCATAAACAAGCTCGTCCTCGTTCCACCCAGCTGATTTACCGGCTTTGAGAATCATGTCTGCGAGAAGGCTTGAGCTTGCCGTGGCCGCAGCCTTGACCACCCTTTGTCGAAGTTCCTCGGGAACCTCTACCGCAGAGGCAGAATCGGCCTCGTACTCCGGCTCCGTAATTCCTGACGTGTAAGCCTGAGACCTTGTGGACCCCGTTGGGCGAGATCTTGATCGATCCCCATTTGCGCCGGGCCAGCTCGTCGCTGATGCGTTGCGGACCCACGGTGGGAAACGCCAGGGCGAACGCGATCACCCGCTGCTCAATCATCGGTGAGGTGGCGTTGGGCATCCGGGGCCGCCGGCGCTCCCGGGGGCCAAGATCTCGATGCCGAAACGCTCGACCTGGCCCTTCCAGCGGTAGTAGGTCGAGGGATGGATCCCCATTGCCCGGCAGGCGGCTCTTACATTGCCCATCTCGTGAGCTAGTCCAAAGACTCGTACTCTGAACCGGAACAGGGCATCATCTTGAGTCAAGGCGACGTCTCCTTTCTGCTCGACGTGGTGGTCAAACAGAAGGATGCGTCGCCTCCAAGTTGAGTCGTGGATTTGCGACAGTGTCGCTACGTCTCGGAGATAGGACAGCCTAAGTCGGCTCCCTCAACAGATGAAGCGTGGCGATGTCAGCCGTACTTCTGGGATCGCGTAGCCATGCCGCTCCCATACAGGCTTGCTTTCTGTGCGCCGGCGCCCGCCGGAGGTCTTGTGGCAGGGGAGTGAAGGCGACTGGATCCCCTGACAACTTAATGACGGCCGATAGAGCCGGGTTGGGGGGCAGGCTCAAGGGATCACCGCAACTCCCTTCGTCCGCTAGCCAGGTAGCCTGGCTGATTAGTCGCGCTGTTGCGGTGATCCCTTGACCCTGCCCAGTGGAGGTTAGGGAAGCGGATACGAACCGGGCGATGACCGCCAGGGCCGGTGTTGCGGCTCCAAGCGCGGCGCCACAGCCGTCGGACGTGCCTAAACGAACTGCTCGACACGGCTGACAGGCTCCGCCAGCGGAGCGGGCGAGACACGTTCAGAGACGAGAACTGCTGAGCGAGGTCTTCTCAAGTGACGTCGGCTACCAGCGCCAGCCCGTCTACAAGACGATGAGGCGGATGACAGCGCAGGAGGCCGACGGAGGACCGCCCGACTTCGAGCAACGGACGGCTGCGGGTCATCGCGAACGCGAAGCGATGACTGATCAGGATCAGGACCTACTTCCGGCATGGCGTTCGCGCCAGACAACACATCGCTAACACTCCGCACCCGGCGGGCGAGGGCCGCACCGGAGTGTCCGCCGGATCTCAAGCCGACGCCGAGCCGATGTCTGCTCACACACGTTCCCGGCACCCACGACGTCGAAGCCGTTGCCCGTCCGCCGGATAGGCTTGACCTCGTGATTCTCCCTGTTGCCTTCACCGGCGGCGAGATCGGGGCCTGGCGGGTTGAGCGCATCGACGCTGTCGTAGGCGCACCGCTGCCCATCGTCTCGCGACTTGGCATGGTGGAGGGGCAAAGGGCCATCGCCGCGACATCAACCTGGGTACTCGCGCGGAGTGACGAGCGACCAGCGCTACACGGGGCGGGCAGAGCACGAAGCTCTCGCCGCCAAGCAGGCGCAACTCGGGCGGTCGGAAGCGACCTGCGCCGCCCTCATCCCCATCACTAAGTCGGAGGCTTGGTGGGGGCTCACCCAGGACGAGCGGCGGGAAATCTTCGAGGAGCGCTCGCACCATATAGCCATCGGTTTGGAGTACCTGCCCGCAGTCGCTCGCCGTCTTCATCACGGCCGCGACCTTGGCGAAGCATTCGACTTCCTTACCTGGTTCGAGTACCCGGAGGAGAGCCGTGCTGCGTTCGAGGAGCTCGTCGCGCGTCTTCGATTGACGCCTGAGTGGGAGTTCGTGGAGCGGGAGATCGACATCCGTCTCACTCGGTAGCCCAAGGCCTCGACATTCACGGCACGCTCCGGCCGCGGCACGGGTCCGTCGCCACAACGCCCGAACCGCGAGCGGCTCGGGCGTCGACCTCACCGGGCCTGAGGACACCGGTTCGTATGGACTGTCATGAAGTGGAGCCGCGGTGTCTGAATTCACAGGATAGTGGACGGCAGGCTCAACCGGCAGGGGGGAGCGCGCTTCTCGCCAGGACTTCGAGCGCGTATTGCCTGGATCTTCGATGGGCGGGCAAGAGACCCCGCTAGACAGTTGGCCTTTTATCGAGGGGGGATCCTGGATCGCTGTTCGGCGAGGTTAACTCGATCCCGCGGTGAGGCAGCTCAAAACCGCACTCGGGAACGGAGCAGGAGCGGTCAACTCCGACGAGAACGTAGGCGGGGTTCTCAAACTGCTTGGCGGGGATCTACGTAATTCGGGACTGGCCTCAGCTTCCGACATTCCGCAGTTCGGGGTGGGCGCAGTCTCGGCACGGGAACTGGTGCAAGCCCTGAGGCTCGCTATACCTGGAGCCGAAGTCCAGATTCCAGTCATACGTCAAGGCAGTGGCGTACAGCGTCTCCTCCTGGTGTCGATCCTGCTTCGGCTTGCTCAATCCGGCGAGAACCCCTTGATTGGGCGCTTTGAAGAGCCGGAGGAAGCTCTAGAGCCTCTCAGGCAAACCCAGATGGCCAAGACGTTGGCCCAAATTGTGGGGCGTGGCGGACAAGTATTTGTCGTGACGCATTCCCCAGAGGTGGCTCGCGCCTTCTCAATCGATGACTTCCTCTTGCTTGAGGGGCGCTCGGCCGGGGGAGGTGCATCGGCTTCCCTGCCTGCCGGGCTTCGAGCCTGTAGCGAGGAACCACCAAGAGGGGTTTGCTCTGCCGGAGGAACTTGGCTACGTCCACCGCTGGCGGGAAATTGCCTTTCTCTTGGGGGACTAGCTCATCAGGTCATAGGTCTCCGAAGTAACCCGACGCAACCAATGCTTCCGGCGAGTGGAGGTTCGGTGTGGCTGACCAGGACAATTTCGACAGCGCTGTGGAGCGGTTCCGCGAGGCTCTTCATGAGTACGTGAAGGGAGACCCACCAAGCAGTGATCGCATTCATGTCGCGACGCGACGACGTAACCCTCGCGCAGGCCCGGGCGGGGCGAGTGCTGGGTCTAGACCAATGTGGAGGAGCACCGCGCTGGTGAATAGATACCCCGAGCTCCAGTGAACCTCTGGTGGAATGTCGATTAACCTCGGCTAATCTCTCGATATGCCTGCTCATTCTCCCGCGGTTCAGGATTGCCTAAAGGCCATCTACATGCTCTCGATCGAGGGCGGCGAAGGGCACCCGGTCTCGACGCAGTCGCTGTCCGGCCGTCTGGGTATCAGCGCCGCGTCGGCCACGAACATGCTCAAGAAGCTGGCGTCTCTGGGCCTCGTGGATCACGTGAACTACCGCGGCGCGGAGCTGACGGAGCCGGGACGGAAGGTCGCGCTAGAGGTCATCCGCCACCACCGCTTGCTCGAGACCTATCTGGCCGAGGCGCTGGGGGTGCCCTGGGATCAGGTGCACGCGGAGGCCGAGGTGCTAGAGCATGTCTTGTCAGAGGACCTAGAGGACCGCATCGCCGCACGCCTGGGGAATCCGACGGTCGACCCCCACGGCCATCCCATCCCGGCCAAGGATGGGTCGATGCCGCTGCTATCGCAGCGGCGGCTGTGGGAAGCGGGGGCGGGTGAATCGGTCGCGGTCGACCGCGTGTCAGACGCAGACGCCGAGGCGCTTCGTTATCTGGCGGAGCTCGGCATCAAGCCCGGCTCGCGGTTACAAGTCATCGGCAGAGGCCCCGTCGGCGGGCCGCTGTTCGTGACCGTCGAGGACGGGACGCACGAAGTGAGCGCGCTATCTAAGGAGATCTCGGAGGTCGTATGGGTCGCATAGACAGAAGGAGTTTCTTGAGACGCGCCGGCGCTTCCGGCGCTCTAGGTGGAGCCGCGGTGCTGGGGCAGGGACCCGCTCGTCGCGCAGGAGACGTCGCAGCATGATGCGCAGGACTCGTCTTCGGTGCACCCACTCACGGCCACGGCTACGGCGCCGTCGGCCGCGTTGACTACGCCCGCAACGGCTTCACGCCGCAGGAGCTCCTCACGGAGTTCGACACCGGAGCGATCTCGAGAGACAGACCGGACGAACGTCCGCGAGTTCGAGATCCCCGCCGTCGACAAAGAGATTGAGGTCGCGCCCGGCGCCTTCTTTCCGGCTTGGACCTTTAACGGCCGCGTCCCCGGCGCCAGCCTCCGCGCCGCCGAACGAGACCGCGTTCGCGTCACGCTGACGAACGCCTGCGCCCACCCCCACACGATGCACTTCCCACGGCATACACCCGTCCGAGAACGTTAAAACGCGGTCGCTTGCTTCAACTCTGGGGCGATCGCGCGACCCCCTACATCGGGCCGGTCAGCGTTCTGATCCCACGGCCCAAACCTCCCAGTCGTCATTTGAGATGCGCTGGCCATAGATGTCAGTGGCGTCGGTGATAACGAAGTCAAGTTCGTCGTCGGAACAGCGCGGTTCGACGTCGTTGTCACAAGGTGGATCCTCAGAGTGCAGTGCTCGGTCGAGGGTCACTCGCGCTGTCGTCCCTTCGTTGATCAACACCACGCTCGAAGCCTCGTGGGAGTGGGGAGTGTCATGGTCCCAATGCGGAGCGTGGAAGACCCGAAGCACGGGATCCGTCATCGTTGAAGAAAGGGGGTTGTTGAACGTGACATCGACCACCTTCGAATCCTGCACCCGCACTGATTTCAGCTGAAATGCTGGCACCGTCGAGCCAGAGTGTCCTTGAGCGATGCCACTACCGGCGAGAACGGATGCAACTGTCGCTGACGCTAACAAAGCCTTGCTAAAGGTCTTCAACATTCTCTTCTTACCTCCTATTGCGATTAGGGATCTATGTGCATGCTTTGAATCATTTCGACCACAGGGCGGCCCTTCACGCCTCAGGGAGGTGCGCTGATCACGCTGCGTGAGTCTGCGTGTTCCACCGGCGGCTCGTGATCAAAGGCCCACCGGGACTCGGGGCGATGGATCAGCCGGCGGGTCGGCGAGGGAGACGGGTTAGTGCTGACGGCCGGAGAGGTCGAGAACATCAGCCAACTCAGAGTGAGCCCCATCAGACTCGCTGCGACGACTGTGCCCATCCACAACTCCAAGGGCCAGACCGCCCCGTATAATGTAGCCAACACCCAGAAGTAGGCGCTCCACGTCCCCAGCGGAACAACTGCAGCAAGGAAGTGAACCCGCTCCCCCGGACGCCCGTCGAAGCGCCACAAGAGCAGATCGGCGAGCAGGCCGCCGAGGCTGGCAGCGGCGACCAAACCGCCCAGAGCGAAACCGTTCAGAGCGCTCATCAGAATGGCGACGACCGTAAACAGCATGGTCGCGCTCCCCTGCGGCGGGATCCATCGACGCATAAGGACCAAGAGGGGGGCGAGCAGCAAGAGAGTGGTTAGGAGGATTCCGCCAACGCGAGTCATAAGCACCACCTCATTCGCGCCTGACAGGGTCGCAGGGGATTCCTGCACGAGGTTTGCTTCCGACCAGCTCACGAACGGAGATAGATACTGCAGGTAGTAGGCAACGAACGCCGTCGTGAACGATAGGGCAAGCAGCCCCGGCAGCAGCCTGCTGAACGAAACCTCGCGCCCGATGCTGCTATCCAGCCACATCGCCCGAAGCGGAGTCGTCAGCACCAGAACCGTCCCAGCGAACGGCAGTACATGAAAAGTGCTGAGTACTCGAGCAAGCCCGGTCTCGACGCCGAACACCACATGCCATAGGGCATCGCCCGCAACGCCAAGACCCGCGATCGCCATACCTGCCACCGCTACCCCATATCCCTGTGGCAGCCGAGAGAACCGAAATCGAAAAGGTCGCTGGTTACACGTGAGAATCGAGATGCCGCCTCCGAGGAACCCGGCGTACATCATCGTGTGCCACGGCTCAAGGAAGGGAGCCAGCTTGGTTTCCAGGTTCAAGTGCGCCCAGCCGTCCAGGAACAGCCCGCCTACTGTGACAACGGCGAAAACCGCTAGAACCAGGTGGTTACGCCAAGACGCCAGGGGGCCGTTATTAGTCATCAAAAATCCTTTTATTTAGTATGCTAAATATTATGTTTAGAGTACCCTAAATCATTGCCGCAGCGTATGTCAATGCCACGTTGGAGGCAGATGCGGTCGAAGGGACTCGGTCGACGCAGTCGATCGACTCGCGGAACGTTGAGGGAGCACCATCGCAGCTCTATTGCCCCCGTGGTCGTTCGGCTTCGCCTCGTCCAGCCACCTCCCCAGCCGCCGGCCTGTTTCACTTAGCAGCGCCGCTCTCCCGAGGAGCAGGGTTAGGCAGCAAGGCAGGCGGGTCGATCCACTCGGAAGCCTTAGGCCGCAGGGTTACTCCGACAGCTTGATCTCGTAGTTGTGGGTAGGTCTAGCGGGGGGCGGCGAGGGTGGATCAAAGGAAGATCCGTAGGCCGCAACGAGGCGGTCATGCGGAATTCCAAATTACACTGATCGGTGAAGCCGCCGAAGGCCTCAGGCAGACGACGTTCATGGTCTTCTGTGAATGTGGCTATGCGGGGTGCCGCGAGAAGGTCGAGGTCGATCTTAGTGACTACGAACGGGTGCGCGCCCACCCCCGCCGATTCAACAGGGAGCGAGGCGAGGGAACGTTCACGTGAAGTCTGACCAGACAGCTCCTCGAGTCATCTCCTTCTGGGTGCTCGCCGCCATGCTCACACTCTTCCTGTTCGCGGCCAGCGCTTGTGGGGTGCCAAAACCCCGATTTCCCACGCTAGGCGGCACAGTCGTACTCGTGAATCAGCCCACCGAGGATGTCGCGGCGTTCCAGTCGAAGCGCACCGCGGCGCTCCGGCGGGTCGCCTCGTGACTTGGGTATCTTGAGATCGAGTCCCCGAGAGGCCGTTCCCGACCGTAGTGATCAACGTAGCCCCGCAACACCCGTTCAAGGTGGCGCCGGCTGCGGATCAGAATCTCGTCCAAGCATTCGCTTCGAACGGTTAGGACCCAACGCTCCGCGAAAGCGTTCGCTCGAGGTGCCCGGTACGGCGTGCGGATGATCTGGATACCCTCGGACACGCATAGCTCGTCAAAGGGACCGGTGAACTTGCAATCCCGGTCGTGGATCAGAGATCGTGGGGAAACGAATCGTCGTCCCGAGCGATGAACAGATTCCTTGCCTGCTGGGTCACCCATGTCGGGGGTGGGCAGTTATCCCGGCCATATGGACCTTGCCGGGTGGAAAGCTCGATGAAGAACAAGACGTACAAGGTCTTGAGCCAGACCGTCTCAACGGTGAAGAAGTCGGTGGCGATAATCCCGTGCGCCTGAGCGCGCAAGAACTCCGACCAGCTCGGCCCATCCCGACGGGGAGCCGGCTGCAGTCCGTGATCCTTCAAAACCCGCCGGACCGTGGAGGTCCCCACCCGGATACCCAGCTTGTGAAGTTCACCCTGGATTCGCATGTAGCCCCAGCGTGGTGAAAGAACTAGGGGCGGTGAATGAATCTCGGATGAACGGTTGGTCTTCAGACACCACTGCCGCGGACGTAGCCCTGGTTGCTGCCAGAAAGCCTGCCAGAGTCGGCGGGGGAGCAGCTGAGCGCAGGTCACCAATACTGTCGATCAGCCGCAGAGTACTTCGGCCGTTTGACCTGCCCGGCGCAGGATCGCGAGCTGGTGCCGCAAGACGGCGATCTCAACGTCCTTGTGAGCGTCGGATCCGGGGCGCCCGAACAGAAGCCAGAACGTTCGGCCGACGATGACATATAGAGACGATGACATATAGAAAGGTAAGGGTCATCGGGCGATTATCGCTGTCAGCCGAGTTTTTGAACCTTACGGGCCGGAGGAAACGCCGGAGCGTGCGGCCAAGCGCGTCGCAGCCGAAGCCGGAAGAAACTTGGCTAATACCGTTCGCGCACCCTTTCTGCGGCACACAGACTGGGACCGGAGCGCGCGTTAACTGCGGGGGAGAGGGTGCTCCAGGACATGATTACGAGCCTTATCACCCGAATCGGCGGGAGGTGGCGCTCCATAACTGCCCATTTAACGAGCTCGCGCGTCAGGCGTCAGACTTGGTGTGTGGGATGAACCATGCATTCTTGAAGGGTCTGACCAAGGGCCTGGGTAGTGAGTCCGTGCAGGTTTTGCTGGAGCCGTCCGAGGTGGAGTGCTGTGTACGACTTCGTTTGCCTGAATCGTCAAAGGGCTCAGGGGCCTAGGAAGAGGCCGAGGATAACGCCGTAGACCACGTGCGCGATGAATGTAACCAGGGCCGTTTCCTTGCCGTAGTTGAGGGCGAACAGGCCCGGAGGCTCCAGAACCCCACCGAGCCTAGGTCCTGCGCGCTCTGAAGCCATTCGGGGATGGATCCCGGGGAGCAACGGGATGAGCAGTGTCAGCGCAGCAAGACCGTGGAAGGCTCCGAACATTGCACCGAGCCACCAAGATGCGTTTCCAAGATTGTCGAAGGCTGCCAAATAGAACACTGCGAAGAACTGACCCACCAGCAAATGTACAAAAAATCCGGCCACCCGTGCTCGGTCGGCGTCGCCGACAACCAGAGTGCCCAGCATCATGGGCAGATCCATCCGAGTGAGACCAGCCAGCTGAGCAGCGACCATGATTCCGGTCAGGGCAATAGTGGCGCCGAATCCGAATGTTGCCCATCCCGACCAGTCCATCAGTTTCGCTCCAAAAGGTCGGTGGTGGATCGCGATTCGTCTGACGCCTTGTCAATTGCGATGGCGGCCTGAACCAGTGCCGCGTGGGTAAGTGCCTGGGGGAAGTTCCCTAGCAGCTCACCCGTCAGCGGATTGATCTCCTCGCTAAATAGACCCAGATCGTTGGCGAAGGTCAACAGCTGATCGAACAGCGCCGTCGCCTGGTCCAGCTCCCCCTGGCGCGCGAGCGCTTGAACTAGCCAGAACGAGCAAGGAAGAAACGCCCCCTCGTCACCCTCCATCAGGTCAGCCCCCGGTGGGTAACGGTAAATAAGTCCCCTTCCGGCACTGAGTTGGTCTTGGATTGCCGACACTGTACCCTCGATCCGGCGCGATCCTTGTTCCTCAAATTCGAGCATTGGCAACAGCAGCAGAGCGGCGTCGAGATGCCTGGAGCCGTAGCTCCAAACGTATGAGTTCATCTCGGTGTTGAAACCCTTGCTCTTGATGTCGGCCGCTAGCAGCTCCGCCTGCTCCCGCCAGACCCGTAACTGAGACGGACGGGCGCCTTGCGACGTCGCCATTTTCACTGCTCGATCGAGCGCCAGCCATCCCATCAGTTTCGAGTGAACGTGGTGTGCGGGCTCCCCACGAACCTCCCATATGCCGGCATCGGGAAGTCGCCAGCTACGAGCGACGTAGTCGGCGAACGCTCGAAGCGCTCGCCATGCCTCTCTCCCGAGTTTTTGGCCCGATTGGGTCATCAACCAAGCCGCATCAACGACCCACCCGTATACGTCCAGCTGATGCTGTTCGCTTGCAGCGTTGCCGACCCTAACGGGGCGGCTGCCTCTATAACCGCTTGCTTCACTAACCTCTCGTTCAGCCGGTCCTGGCTTGCCGTGAACTGTGTAGAGAACGTCCATCCGGGGATGGGTGAGCCGGCTGGCATGGGTAAGCCAATGCATGAAGGAGTGCGCCTCCTCCTGCTTGCCCGCCGCCAAGAAGGCGGCTACTCCGATGCTCGCATCCCGAGGCCACGAGAAGCGATAGTCCCAGTTGCGCCCGCCGCCCAACACTTCGGGGAGAGAGGTGGTCGGCGCGGCCACCGGAGCGCCAGAAGGGGAGTAGGTCAGCAACCGAAGAGTGATTAGGCTGCGCTGGACCGCATCCCTGAAAGGGCCATGGTAGAGCAACTCTGACGACCACTGACGCCACCACGACGTTGTGCGCGCAAGGTGCCTGCCCGCCGTCTCACTGCTCAGCAAGACCACTGGCGATCGATCCGCCAAGGCGAGGTGAAACGTAATCTCTTCGTCGGAGTCAAGCTGAACCTCGAGTTCCCGCCCAGGTTCGAACACCATCTCAGGGGTAGTAGACAAGCCGATCGCCAGTGACCCCCATGAGCAGATAAGGGCACCGTGGCGTTTTTCAGATCGTGGAGGAAGACCCTTCAAGCTGCGCCGGGGATCGAACAGGATACGAAGCGAGACCGAGCCACTCATGCAGCGGACCGTCCTCACAAGAAGCGCCTGAGGCAGCAACGTTCCGCTCAACTCTAAAATCATCGCATCGGTGAGCACGGCTCGACCCGTACTCGTCTCCCACTTGGTGTCAAGGACGGCGGAACCAGGGCGATAAGCGCGAGATGCCGAATAAGGGTCCGTAGGAGTGATTTCGAAACATCCTGCACGTTCGCCCCCGACTAGTCGCCCAAAAACCGGCTCGGAATCGAACCTGGGCAGGCACAACCAATCGATCGAACCGGCGAGCGAGCACAGAGCAGCTGATCGCGTGTCACCGATCAATGCGTAATCACTTATCGATGGTTGATTCATGCCTCACCGGCCTCGAGCAACAGAAGCAATCTCCTCGGTTGCAGTTCTACTACTAAAGTCCATTATCGATAGATATTTGAGCAGTGCTAACGTGGAGCGCCCCGGACATCGAGGCAGAGGCCCGAGCGTGGCTCTGTAATAAGAGATCAAGGAGGATGATGCCTGGACGTCTTAGCGAAAACATGCTGCGGGCCGCACAAACATCCAATTTGGATACTCCCGCACGTAGAGCAATGGGCTTGCTTTACCGGCGACTGCTTGAGCTCGGTTTATGGCGCCACATTCGCTCCGTCGGTGGCGCCGTCACAATTGGGGCTGGAGGTGCGCATTTTACATCGGAAGACAACAGAGCATTCCTGGATGACCTGCTCATTACCGGTAGGTTCTGTCGCGACACTCCCGGTGGCGGACTGTTGCATCATGGCCAGATCTCGTTACGAGAGATCACCGATGGCCCCGGTCTACACCTTTCTCTTGATGACGACAACCGAATCTATGTCCACATCGACCGCATCTCCCCTGCAGTTGGGATCACCCCCGACGGCACGTGCCGGTACGATCGCCTCCGATCGTTGCAACATATGCGACGAGAGGTCTTTCCTCTCGTCATGCGGTCTTACCGTTCCGACTTTGACGAAACAAAAAAAGATCGGCGAGCGCGGCTAGAACTCTACGACGCACAGCGGGCGTGGTGCGAAGCGGTCGAGGCCGATCGTAAGGAAGAGTCAATAGAGGCTGGAGTCAGGCTTGCTGGTCTTCTTGCTGTTGAAAAAGAGAGCGCTCGGAGAATGGCTCAGAAGCTGTATCAGCTAGCCATTGATTCCGGCCATGAGGATTTTGCACCGGCCGCCGCCTTTGGTCTCGGCACCCTTCTGGAGGAAAGGAACGAGACGGCCCAGGCACAAGAAGCCTACGAGCGAGCCCAGGCGTCGGGACATCCCGAGTTCGGGCCCTTGGCCGCATACAACCTGGGGATTCTCTTCGAAAGGCTTGAGCAATTTGATCGTGCAAAGGAAGCCTTAGGGCAAGCCATCCTTTTTGGCCATCCCGACATCACTTCATGGGCAGCCTTAAAGCTCGGCGACCTTCTGGCGGCATTAGGAGAACATGAGGATGCGCTTTACAGTTTCGAGCTGGTGATTTATTTGCGTCATCCGGAGTACGCGTCGTTAGGTGCGATTAGCGCAGCTAAACTTCTTGCTGATCTGGGCAAACACGACCGGGCCAGGGCGGCATATGAGCAAGCCATCGGGCTCGGCCCGGCCGATACAGCGAGAATCGCGGCCGAAGAAGCCGAACAACTTGAACGCATGGCGAATCAGGATTTACGGACGAATTGAGGTTGACTGCTGTACTGGTTATGCAAATGGAGCCGAAGCACCTAAGAAGGGGCAGTAATCGTCGTGCGATTGACCACAAGAATCGAGCAGATGGAATCTGTCGACCCCTTCGCACGCCTCGTCCAAAAACTCGTCTCCCGGGCAGTCCCACAGCAGTCGCTCCAAAAGGACCTGCTCAGCGGCACTTGGATAGGCCGTCCACTTCATCCGATACTCACAGATGTCGTGATCGGTACCTGGATCAGCGCTTTCTTGCTCGACTTGCTTTCTGACGAGCGCACGGAAAGAGCGGCGGATCGGCTCCTGTCCATCGGCAATGTGTCAGCGCTTCCCACGATTGCGGCCGGCTTATCCGACTGGTCGGACCTTTGGGGGGCTCAGCAACGTGTGGGATCGGCTCATGCATTAGGCAATACGGCGGCTCTTTGCCTTCAAATCTTGTCCTCAAGAGCTCGTAAGAATGGCAGCCGCAAGGCAGCGAAGCTGTTGACACTTGCCGCCGTCGGCATTGGCGGAGGATCCGCCTACCTGGGCGGACACCTCTCCTTCGTAAATGGGGTTGGGGTGAACCGGACGGCCTTCGAAGCATGGCCTCAGGAGTGGATGCCGGTGATCGCCGACGACGACCTCCCCGAGGGCACCCTTATCGAGTCCAAGGTGAATGAGGTGCGCGTCCTGCTCTACAAGGAAGGAGAGGAGATTTATGCGCTCTCCGATAGGTGTACTCATCGGGGATGCCGCCTTCACCTTGGTCAGGTCAAAGACTTGAGCGTGGAATGCTCCTGTCACGGAAGCATCTTTCGTCTTTCAGATGGTGCAGTAATCAGAGGACCAGCCACCGTCCCGGCTCCGGTGTACGAGGTTAGGCGTAGAGATGGAAGGATTGAGGTTCGGCGGCTGTTGCGTTCACAGTGGGGAACAAAGAGAACAGACCCAAACCAGCCGTCTCGAGATCAGGAAGGGCCATAGGTGCAAAACACGATCGTCACGCTGCAACGTCCTCCAGGTAGTACTCGTGGAGGACTCCGCCAAGGCGATCCCGCGACGAACCGACGGAATTTCGTACCCCGCCGATCCATGACTCCCTCGGAATCCAAGGGTGACCGAAGACCGAGGCCGCCTGCTCGCAGCCTCTTTGCCGCCTCTGCTATGGTCTCTGAACGGACCCGGGTGGATGAGGTTCTAGGGCTCAGTCCATACCCTGCCCTTAGTAGGGAGAACGTGGTGCGCTCCCTCCTCTAGAGCCTTCTTGGGGTCATTCCCAGTGGCAACGTAGGCGAGGCAGGTGATTGAAAATCTCCTTTCCCTCTGGCTTCGTTGCTCGCCATCTGAGGGCAGCATTGCGAGGTTGCGACGCCAAGGACGGCGCACACGTTTAGGACCTCGTAATTCCGACGAGCAGGCCTGGCGGCGTTCGCTGGCGGAGCGCACGCCCACTCCTTTGAGACGTCCAGCCGGCACATTCAAAAGGGGATGCTCGAGTCGGTTCGGACGTCCGAGGTCTTTGCCGGTATGCTGGCGATGCATTTGTGGAACCTGTGGATGCGTTATGCCTGCTCTGCCTACTACTCCCACCCGTGGGCCTGGAATGAGATTGGTTTGGTGGTCCGGCATAGTCGGCTCGCCACAAATGCCACCGATGGGTGCCTCACTCGCACGTGCAACCCCACTAGCCAGAGTCATGGCCGCGGCAGAACGTGAGAAATTCCTCCCTCATCGCAGGCTGGTTTTCATAGGTGCCTCGCCAGAAGGATGTCCAGGTTCGGGACCGCTCTTCCCGTACCCCTCTCATCTGCGTGCAAAGATGCGTCGCCTCGAGGTGAACCGCAACCCCGTGCGGCTGAAGCAACTCCACCAGCGTGTCGGCAATCTGCTGCCCCATTCGCTCCTGGACAGTAAATCTGCGGGCGAAAAGGCGGACAAGCCTCGTCAGCTTCGAAATGCCGATGATGTTCTCGTGAGCGACGTATCCCACATACGCATGCCCGAAGAACGGTAGAGAATGGTGCTCGCAAAGGGCGTAGAAGGAGATCGGACCCTCGACGATCTGGCTTATCGAACAGTCCGGACCGCCCCGGCACTCGGTGGGGAACGCGGTAAGGAGCTTGGAGTCACCTTCATATCCAACTGTGGAATCAAATAGAGCTTTCAGAAATCGCTCCGGGGTCTTAAACGTGCCGGGCGTGTTGAGATTCATCCCCAAGTCCTCGAAGATTTCGGCGACGTACGACTTGTACCGTTCCCACTGCCCAGCCGGAATACGCCGGGGCCAGGTTTGCTCCCAATGCGACGTTTCTTCGGGATCCTCAAAGAGGGCCGAGGTGACGGGCTCACTTTTGCTAGTGGTGTGGCCGGAAGAGACGAAGCCGTCCGCCATGAGTACTCCTTGTTTGGCTCTACTCCGAGGAGCAGAGATCAGTGGGAGGGATAATGTCGTCTGACTTGGTCGATAAACTGGGTGGTCAGTCGCGGTTTCCACGTTGAAGCCGCAGTCGGACTTTAGTGAACCGCCCAGGGTGCCACGCAACGACCAAGTCCAGCATTCCAGGTCGGCAAGAGCCACGCGTATAGCAGTGGTGCTGGCCGCGACGCGGTGGGCGTCTCCTCCTAAACCCCAGAACGCTTGGCTTAGATTCTAAGTAACAATTGCTTTGGCATCAACTGAGAATCGATAATCGAATAAGGTGTTACAAGAAGTTCAAAGAAGAAGTAGCTTCTATAGTCAAACGAGGTTGACGTTACGACTAACCCTGCCTCTAGCTCGCCAAGAGCATTATGAAAGTATCCGGGCAACTCGTCATGAGTAACGCTCTCGGGTTTGTTAAGCAGGCCGATTGCCTGCCGGTTTGACGGAGTATCTTAGTCGGACCCCTTCGCCGACTGTCGCTTCGGTCCGACACTGCGTCTTTGCGGCGCCCGTAAACTCACACAGCACTGCCCGGGAAGGCGCTTCAGGTCGACCGTTACGGTTTCGTTACCGAGGCCGCGAACCATCCCCTCGATAAACGCCTGATTCATCGGACATATGAGATCGGGCGCGTAGGAAGAAAGGGCGTGAAAGGGACAGTTTCGAAGAGCGATCTGTTCGAGAGGACCTTGATGGGGCTCATAGCCGTACCGTTCTAAGACCTCCTTGGCGAGTGTGAGTGTGCGTTCCGTTCCCGGCCGACCGAGCCTTTTTGCTTCCCGGAGTTCCCGTCCAAGGCTAAATCCCGCCTTCCTCGCAACCCGCTGAGCGTGCTCGTGGCCCGATGAAGCTGCTTGGCCCCTTACCGTGTCAACCAGAAGAGCACCGGCAAGGTCGTAGCGACGCTCCGGAATCGAAACCTCGATCTTCACGTCGGCTGGCTCATACACCTTCGCTGGCCGTCCTGCACCGGGTCCGGAACGACCCGGTGGCCGCGCGTAGTGGAACTTGAGGAGTCCTTTCTCGCTGAGCTTGTCTAGATGGAACGCTGCGAGCTTTCGGGAAAGCCCGAGCTCCCTGGCGACGTCCTCACGGGAAACCGGGCGGCCTTGACGGCGAATGAAAGCGTACATCCGTCGCCGATTCTCGTCCTCCAACGCTGCGAGGCTAGGCGCAGCTTGCGTCAAGCGTTCGTACATGGCTTACTCGTACGGTTCCCCGACATCCTTCGATCACACTCACTCCAGTCAACGCCCCGGCTGGCGGTCGATGCCAAAACCTGCCACCGCCCATCCACGACGAGTTGCGACGGACGTGGAAACTTGGCTACGATTCCTATAGCTAACGGATGTTGGTGGTAGATGTAGAGACATCCGAGCATCTTCCGACAAAAGAGTCTTCCCAATTCCGACACGAACTGGAAGTGCGATTGAATAATGCCCCACCGGTTGGGCTGAAAAAGGCGACGGGAGCTAGGAGGAGGAAAGCGCATGAATCACGCGTCGGAAAAGTACGAGGTCAACCTCGAGGGGAGGATCCATCCCTGGAGCAAGAGCAAGATCTCAGTTCCGGAGATCAGGGAGCTTGGTAGTTTTCCAGCCGGCAGCCCCGTCGTGGCCGTCGATCTGACGGATAACAGCGAGAAGCCTCTCGCCGAAGATTCCGTCCACGATGTGGTAGCCCTCGAGGAAGGCAAGCCTCTAGTCAAGCGAACGAGCTTCAAGCGCGGCTGAGCCGGGGTCAGATGGTTGCCATCGGGCTCGCATCCGGATCGCGCCCGTGGGAAGAGCTGTCAAACTCGCTGAAAAAAGTTCGTTAAGTGGGCGAAGCGCCTATCGGGAGGGCGGAGGTCTGGAGCTCGACCGACCGCGCCTCGATGCAGTCGAGCAGTTCACGGTAGGACTGGCAAAATGACTCCACGCCCTCCCGCTCCAACTCTGAAGTGACCCTGGGGAGGTCGATATCGGCGCTCGGTAGATCGTTCAGAACCCGCTGCGCACCCCCAGGTTTGGCGTCTAGGGTGGGGCGGACCTGGCCATGATCGGAAAAAGCTACCAGCGTCTTTTCGGGCATGGTGTTGATGACGTCGGAGCCTATCAGCTGCTCGACGTAGAGCAGCTCGGAGTGAGCCGGATTCTTTGTGCCCGTGCTGGCCCACAGCGGCCCGCTGCGACCTCGCCCCGGCGGCCGCCAGCATCTCCCAGCGGGGCTCCGAGAACCGGGAGAGGTATCGTTGGTAGGCAACCTGCGCGTTGGAGACGGCCACCCGGCCGCGCAGGGGGGAATCAGCCGGCAGCAGTGGGTCAACCTTGGCGTCGACCCGGGAGACGAAGAATGAGGCCACTGAGGTGATGGGCCCAATTGCCTCACCAGCGTTCCGGCGCCGCTCGAGTCCGCTGAGTACGCCTCCATCACTTGCTCGTGGCGCTCGATCGAGAAAAGTACCGCGACGTTGACGTTAACTCCCAGAGCGGTCAGCTCCCCGATGGCGCTAATCTCGGCGTCGGTGGCCGGCACCTTGATCATCACGTTGAGGCGGTCCAGACGGCGCCACAGGTCGAGGGCCTGTGTGACGGTGGCCGTGGCGTCGTCCGCCAGGTCGGGAGTGCACTCAAACGACACGAACCCGTCGCGCGCTGCTGTCCTGTCGTACTCGTCGCGGAGCAGGTCGGCTGCCCGGCTCACGTCATTGCGATGGCATTACCAGTGGACCCCGCATGACCTTTGGGACTTCGACGGCAACAACGAGAACATTCTGTTTGACCGGGATGGGCGGAAGCTACTGGTCCACTTCGACAAGAACGGCCTCCTTTTCATCTTGGATCGAACCAACGGACAACTCGTCCGCGCGGCGCCGTTCGTCGATCGCCTGGACTGGGGAGAGATTGACCCCACTACCGGGAAAGTAACCGTCAAGAACACCCCGACGAGGGAAGGTGCCGACATTTGTCCGTGACCAGCCGGCGGGAAGGAGTGGACCCACGCCGCCTACAGCCCAAAGACTGGGCTTTTGTATGCCCCAATCATCGAAACCTGTGCCAACTTCAAGGTTCTTCCAGTTGAATTTAAGGAGGGGCTTCCCTACTACGGCGGCGAAGCCACCACGCACATGGATCACTGGGGAGCGGTCAGAGCCTTCGATCCCTCCACCGGCAAAGAGGCCTGGGAGTGGAGAAACGACAAGCCGATGGTGGCATCGGTACTGGCGACCGGCGGCGACCTGGTGTTCGCCGGCGAGCCGACGGGGGAGTTCAACGCCTATGACGCCCATACCGGTGCCCTGCTGTGGCAGCACCAAACCGGGAGCGGCCACCACAGCAACCCGGTGAGCTACAGCATCAACGGGAAGCAGTACATAGCAGTGCCGGTGGGCTGGGGTGGCTGGGTCAAGGGATTCGCACCGGGGACCCTCGGTGTACCCCGAGGAGATGCTCTGGTTGTTTACTCTTTGTCATAGACGAAGAGGACCGACTGGTGCCTGAACTGATGACAACCTTTTGTTCAGGAAAAGCACAGCTTTACCTGCGTTAGAGCGATCCCTCATCGCCAGTAAGCAGGGTTCTAAAGGGAACCATACTCTTTATCCCATGATCGAAGCTAAGGGTTAGCGTTGAAGGGAGCTGCAATGAGCGTCACAGATGAGCTGCTTAAGAACAATGAGGCCTATGGCGCATCGTTCACGAAGGGTGATCTGCCCCTTCCTCCAGCAAAGCATGTGGCTGTCCTGGCTTGCATGGACGCTCGGCTAGATATACATAAGATATTGGGGCTGGAGGAAGGCGAGGCTCACGTCATTCGTAACGCCGGAGGGGTGGCAAGTGATGATGCGATCCGCTCCCTCGTAATCTCTCAGCGATTACTGGGCACCGAGGAAATCATCCTCATCCATCACAGGGATTGCGGCATGCTAACCTTCACCGACGATCAGGTGAAGAGGCAAATCCAGGATGACGTAGGGATCCGACCTCCCTTTGCGCTGGAAGCTTTTGCCGACCTAGATGAGGACGTACGTCAGTCGATCGCTCGCATTAAGGCTAGTCCCTTCGTCCCCAAGAAGGACAATGTCCGGGGCTTCGTCTACGACGTAAAGACGGGGCGGCTGAACGAAGTGAGGTGAAAGTCATCACGTAAAGCGCTCATCCGTTCGACGCGGGCCACATCCACCGCACCATAAAGCTCCAAGGATATCGGGACGCGTTTACCCGGTCCGGTCCCCCGATTGGCCCTCGGGCTACGCCATTTCTTTATCCTGTGCGCCGCCGACTTAGCCGCTCCGCTACCCAGCGGTCGCCTGTGCATTGTAATTTAAGGCTTGCTGCCAACTCCTGTGGCAATCTCCCGGCTCCGCAGTAAGCCTCCCGCCTTAGACGCCAGCGGGGGAGTATCCATTCCGGCAGCTTCCCTAAGCCCCTCAAGGAACTCTTCGATGGCATGAGTCGCGCTGTGCCGAGGAGACCAACCCAGATCCGTGCGAGCCCGGGTGGTGTCCATGGTGGGAAGGGCGCCCACCAGGTCAAGGAGGTATGGGGAGGCGGGGACGAGCCGCAGGCGCCACGCAGCTGCCGTTCCTGCCCGCAGGGCCAGACCCGGCAGCTTGACCAATCGAGCTTTAAGGATCTCAGCCAACTGCTGTGGATCGATTACCGGATCGGCGGCGACGTTGAAGGCTCCCCGTACCGGTCGCAGAAGCGCCAGGCGGTAAGCCTGGCCGGCGTCCGAGGAGTGAAGCGCCTGAAAATGAAAATAGGGAAGATTGGGCAGGATCGGAATGAGCTGATCGCGAACAAGCGGGTTGGGAATGAGGGGACCTGCGAACAGACGTCGCTGCTGCGACGCCGACTCACGTTTGAAGATGAAGCCCGGGCGCAGGCGGACCACTCGGATGCCGGTTTGGTCCCTTTCGAAAGTGTCGAGCACCCGCTCTACGTAGGCCTTTTCCCTTCCATATGCGGCTGTTGGAAGGCTGTGAGTGGGCCAGCTTTCATCAACGGCTCGATCCTTGGGACCCGGTGAGTAGGCACCGACCGACGAAGCGTAGACGAGTACCGGAACGCCCGCCTCCGCTGTCGCTTGGAACACCCTGATCGATCCTTCGACGTTGTTTCGCCAAGTGATAAGGGGGCTGTGCGTGGGCTGGAAGAGCCACGCCAGATGAACTACCGTGTCAGCGCCCTTGAAGTGGGGGACCAAGTCATCACTCGTGATGTCCGCCTGCACCCAGCTGGTCTTCGGAGGGCTCCAGTTCGGCCTCCGTCGAGCCAATCCCAACACTGAGGTGACCTTATCGTCCTCTGCAAGGGCGTCTATTAGGCTGGTGCCGACGTTGCCGGTTGCGCCCACGACGACGATACGCATTGCGACCTAGTTAAGACAGCCGGTCTTCAACTTGGAAACGTTCATATCTTGAGCTCCCCCATGTACATCCGGCCAGCCGTGCTATCGATGCTACCCGCGTTTCCAAAGTCCAATCGGACCCGGAAGACCTCCGAGATTAGATACGGGCGGCTCGAATCTACAGGGTCAGCTAACGTAGCGGTTTGGCCGTCTCCCAAGGCCGTGACAGAAGAGTGAATTAAGCTACGAACGCCTTGCTCAAGGAGCCCGCATCATCTGAAAACGACTGTCCCCTTACCGGGGGATTCCCCCAGGTTAGACCCACGGCCCGTGTGTGCCCACACATTTCTACTTTAAAAAGCGACACTCTTGCCGATCTCTACTTCGAGCGTTTTCATCTGGCTGGACCGATGAGATGGCTAACCTCACCGATAAGACGACCTGGCCGTGAGGCGAGCGAGCAATCTCTCCGGACCTGGCAAACAGTGTCCGGACGACCGAAGCGAAGGAGAAGGTTCATGTTTGAGTCATTATTCGCCACCCTGGCGGCGAAGATTGCTGCCGGCACTATGGCCGCCGTAATGGCTGTCACCTCAGGGCTTGCTGCCGGTGGTCATCTGCCCGACGAAATGCAGACTGCCATCTCCCGTGCGCTAAACGAGATTGGTTTCGACATTCCTGGCGGCGACACCTCGGAAGGTGCCGAGGATACCGACGACTCGGATGACCCGGCAGATGTCGAGGACTCTGACGACGACTCGGACGACCCGGCAGATGTCGAGGACTCTGACGACGACTCGGACGACCCGGCAGATGACGAGGACTCTGACGACGACTCGGATGACCCGGCAGATGACGAGGACTCTGACGACGACTCGGACGACCCGGCAGATGTCGAGGACTCTGACGACGACTCGGATGACCCGGACTCTGACGACGACTCGGATGACCCGGACTCTGACGACGACTCGGATGACCCGGCAGATGTCGAGGACTCTGACGACGACTCGGATGACCCCGCGGATGTCGAAGACTCGCAGGACGACGCAGATCACGACGACTCGGTTGACGACGAAGATGTCCGCGACTCCGACGACGACGAGCATGCAGAGGTTGCTGACTCTAACGATGACTCGGAAGAGGACTAACAGACTCGGTAATCGAACCACGACTAGTGGTTGCTTGCGCATTGAACACCAAGCCACGCCTTACGGTCGAGAAGGGTGGCCGCTGACCCGCCACATGTCTCCTGCCCGGCGGCGGCCTAAGTACTGCAACCAAGGGCGGAGACGTTGGGTTCTTTTTCGAACGTCCCCACTTTCACTTATACGAGCGTGTAACGCACGCCTCTAGAACTCCAGGTCATCTCCACACGCGTATGGTGTGGTCCGGCTGCCTCACAGTGACGGGATCCCTAAAAGTGGTCCACCGCATGTGAGAGTCCAATCGCCCACAATGTTGGGCAGAGAGGACGGACCACGTGAAACGACACCGCCACACCCCCGAGCAGGTGATCAGAAAGCTGCGAGAGGGCGAGAAGATCCTCAACGAAAGCAAGGACCTCACCCAGGTGCTGCGCCATCTCGAGATCTCCGAGGCGACCTGGAACCGCTGGCGCAATCAGTACGGCGGGATGAAGGCCGAGGAGGTCAAGCGGCTCAAGGAGCTGGAGAAGGAGAACTCCCTGGCTGAAAAAGATCGTGGCCGACCAAGCTCTGGACATCGACATGCTCAAGGAGCTGGCGGAGGATGCTCCTATTGATTGTCAAGCCATGGCCAGGGCTTTCATGTCCTCCTCGAGCGTCTTGAAGACCTCCCTTGCGATGTAGCGCTTAAGGCAACGAATGATGTCTTTCTTGGAGAGCCCATCACCGGTCCGCTTGGCCACGTAGGCCTGGGTGCGGGCGCAGTAGCGCATGCGAACCAGCGCCACGACGTACAAGGCTTGGTTGGCAGATCTGTCGCCTCCGCGATGAAGCCGATGCCGGCGGATATTCCCACTTGAGGCCGGGATGGGCGCTACCCCGCACAGGTGAGCAAACGATGGCTCCGATCCAGGCGCTCCGGATTCGATCCGGCGGTGACCAGCAGCTGGCCGGCTGTCTCGGTGCCGACGCCGAAGATGGCTAGGGTTCGAGGAGCCGCCTTGGCGACCAAAAGGGCAAGGCTCCGATCAGCTTCGGCGATCTCTTCGCGCAGCGCCAGAATTCGTTTGGCCAGGCAGCGCAAAGCAAGCTTCGTTCCCTGAAGCGGGTCGCCGAGCTGATCCGCGTGCGGCCGGAACTGAGCGCAGGTTCTGATCAGCTTGGTCTTCGGCAGAGGCTGTAAGACGACCCTCAGCTCCTCCGGCGCGGTGACTATCATGCTCCGTACGGTGTTGATCGCAGCCGTCTCGGCTTTTAGCGCACCGGAACGGGCGGCGCGCAAAGCCCTGATCGACTCCACCAGACCGCTGCGGTCCTTGGGCACGGCACTGGCGGTGCCTGCGAGGACCGAACGAGCGGCCGCCTCAGCATCGATGGGGTCCGATTTGCCGGATTGACGGCGGGTCCGGCGGTCGGGGCGATCGACTTCGACCACATCCACTCCGGTGCTCATCAGGTAGCTGCACAGTCCGGCCCCCGTAGCTGCCGGTTCCCTCACTCCAACCTTGTCGAGGCGTCCAAACCGGCTCATCCATGCAAACAGCTGCCGGTAGCCCTTGAGGCTGGCCTCGAACTCGGCGCTCCCGACTACCCGACCGACCTCATCGACCACCGCCGCATGGTGGGCATGGCCGTGTGTGTCCACTCCACCGATCACAACCCTCGTGCTTTCTGCCATGATGCTGACCACCTTCCCTGAGAGGGCACGCACCGGCCGGAGGGCGGACACACCAGTAACGGGACTTGATAGCGCAAGCTCCTATGAAGTCACAGCCGCCCGTCCGGTCGCGTGCAACGTTGGATTTCCTGCTCGGCCGCACCGGTCGACAGATCCTGAGCATGACACCGCAGAGGTCAGGAAATTGGCGAGTCAGGCCAGCTGGGCGGAGTGGCGGGCACTTCGAAACTGAAGGCTGCCGCAACACCTTCCTAGTTGGGCCGACACATCCTCAGACCGACACATCGGGTCAGGAAACTTCCGAGTCAGACCGCTTCGACAGGAGCTGCGCACCATCCTCTGCTCGAAGAACGTCCACATCCGGATCATCACTGGAAACTTCAACCCCGCAGCGCCGCCGACGGGCCGTGGTGGCTTTGAGGACGCGCTTCGGGGTCTCCGAGAGAAGGGCTTGCAGGGTTGCCGGCCAGCACCGCTCCACCCAGCGCCTGCAGCCCGTCGGCCGCCGGCCGAGGACGACACCAAGCTTAGAGGCAAGCTGCGCCAGATCGCCAAGGCGCATCCCCGCTACGGCTGGAAGATGGCTCACCGGGTGCTTGTTCGTGAGAACTGGCTGATCAACCGCAAGCGAGTGCAGCGGATGTGGCGTGAGGAAGGTCTAAGACGACCCGCCAACAGCCGCAAGCGCCGGCGGCAGAGCCCGGACAACCCCGAACGGCTGATCGCCACCGAGCCCAACCAAGTCTGGGCGTTGGACTTTTCAGTTCGATGAGACCACCGACGGGCGGCGACTCAAGTTGCTGAACATCGTCGACGAGTGCAGCCGGGAGGCGCTGGCGATGCGGGTGGCCCGCCGCTGCGACGCCGACGACGTGGTCGCTCAGATTGAGCGGCTGGTCGAGCAGCGGGGTGCTCCTCAGTTTCTCAGGATGGATAACGGTCCCGAGCCGATTGCTTGGGCCCTGCGGGAATGGTGCCGCCTGTCGGGCATCGGGACCTGCTACATCGAGCCGGGATCACCCTGGCAGACCCCTTACGTTGAGTCGTTCAACGGCCGAGCTCGCGACGAATTGCTCAACAGCGAGGAGTTCGGCACCCTCATCGAGGCGCAGGTCGTTGTGGAGGCCTGGAGAAAGGAGTACAACACCTTCCGACCCCACTCGGCTCTGGGCGGGCTGACCCCCGCAGAGTTCTACGCCAAGTGGATCAGCGAGGCACCAACTGGCACTCTCACACTGAGTGGACCACAAAGTGGGGCCCCGTCAACAGTTTCCGGACCGCACGATAACTTCACACCGAGCATGGCCTACCTGCTTTCTAAAGAGTCGTGCCGGACGGTGAACATCTGGCCCGGCCCCGAGAGCCATCTCTTGATGCTGCGATAACCTCAAGGCCCATAAAGACCAGGGCTTCCGTTGAGATTACCAATAAGGAAGGAGATGACTTTTCGGGCTCGCCTCTCCTTACCCAGAATTCTGGCGCGTTAGGGCGGCCAACTTAGACGAATACTGTGGCGTCCAAAACCAAGGAATGGACATCATTCAATTGGTCAGAGGCATTATGGATGGATTTCGGACCAAACCTGCGCGTACGACGACAGACTGTTGCATCAGCGGCTACTGGCTGACTTTCGGGCAAGTTTCGGGCAAACGTTCCGGGACGGTGTACGGCTCGCATATTCACTTCGAGATCACAGTCAACGGCAGTCCCCCAAAATCCTATGAGGTTCTTTTGAGCGGGTGGCGGGAGCGGTTGGGGCGGTGCGAGGCTGCGGCGGCCTTTCCCAATGCTTCGAGGCGGATCCTTCTTTTCGGCTCACTGCATTAGTCAAGGGCGGCGTTCCATTCTGCAGCTCTGGAATCCGAAAATGCGTTTTTAAGAATCCACACGACCTATGGCAGCAGGCCGCTTCCGGGTTCGCCCGGGAGCTTGGTGGTAACGTTGCCGCTCGCCAGCTGGAATACGTAGTAAGCCGAGGCGAACATGAACAGCAGCCCGACCACGAAATCCAGCCGGGGCCACGGTATCCGGCTTGTTCCGTCGGGAAGCAACCGCGAGCCGGCAATAGCCGCTGCCATCAACACGGCGGCGTGGCCGGCGACAAACATGAAAAGGATTAACAAGCCGTACAGCGGGCCCCCAACAAGAGCGGCGGCTGATCCGACTCCTAGTGCGATAGGACCGCAGCCGGGACAGCCGCCGACCGAAAAGGCGACGCCGTACAACAAAGCTGGAAGCGGCTTGGGGGGAATAGTCTCCGCCCGCCTGCAGAGGCTGGTCTTACGGGTGAGCAATCTGACCCCAATCACCCCCAGAACGGCCGCCGACAGCCCGTACAGCACCATGGAGGAGCGAGCCAGGGCGACGGTGAAGGACACGAACACGTAACCGAGCATTCCCAAGACGCCGTTCATTCCAAAAACGAACGCCAAGACAGATGGAAACACGCGGACCCAGCTCAGTGGCCTGCGGACCCCATCCTCGTCCAATCGGCCGGGGGCGAGCACTCCGACCACGGCCGGTATGGTGGGAAGGGCGATGGGGGAAAGCCCCAGCACAACGCCGATTGCAAAACCCAGGAGCGGACCTGCCATTGAGCCATTGCCCAGCATCTCGATGAGGGTATCCATTTATATGGGCGGCCAGCCGGTTCTGCTGAACAGGCGAAGAAGGGGAACGAACAATCTCGTCCATTGGCCCGTGATCAGCAGTACCCCCATCGCTATCAACAGCCCGCCGCCCGCCCTCTCGATAACTAAAGCGTGGCGCTTGAAGAACCCCGGGGTTCGGCCTTCTCTGGTGTATGCGAGCGCCATCAACATGAAGGGCAGTCCCATCCCCAAGGAGTAGATCATAAGGAGACCTGCACCGCGGGCTGCGCTCTGCGTAGCTGTTGCAGCCGTGAGGATGGAAGCTAGAACCGGCCCTATGCAGGGCGTCCAACCGAAGGCAAATGCCATTCCAAGAGGAAATGCCCCGGCAGGTCCGGACCGGATCCGTCTCACGTCAAACCGCTTTTCCTTGTATAGGAAGGGCAACTTCAGGACTCCGAGCATCGACAGGCCCATAAGGATCACAAACACTCCGGCGATCTTCAGGAACAACGGAAGAGCACCTAGAAGAAAGGAACCGAGCAAAGAGGCGGCGGCGCCGAGGGCAGTGAAGATAACCGCAAAGCCGCCTACGAACAGGGCTGCGGCACCTACGACCCGGCGGCGATTGGAGCCATCTCCGGTGGCCACTCCGCCCATATATGAAAGGTAGCCGGGGATGAGGGGAAGACAGCATGGCGACGAAATCGACAGAATCCCGGCCAGGAAGGCAAGTGCGGCAAGCTCCATCACGGTCCTCCGACAATGTCGATCGCTACGTTGGTTGCAAAGACCTGCGCTTGGGACTTTCCTCGATACCGGTATCTGATTCTCAGCCCGTTGATGGAGTAGAAGCCCTCGGCGACCCCTTTCACCCTTGAGTAAAGAGCCAAGTCCGGGTGGTCGTTGGTCGGCGGAACAGCCACGTTACCGAGGCTTCCTTCCCAGACGTCAGACCGATCGCCTCGCTGTACAGGCATGACAAAACTCTCCAGGGCCTGGGCGGCGTCGCCGCCGTCGGAGATCACTTCCACCGCGGTGACTGTTAGGTGTTCGCCTCCACAGTTGACGATGAGGCCACTCAAAATAGGCCTGGTCTCCCCCTTGCTTAACCGCGTCTGTGGATTATCGCTCGGCAGTATTGAGTGGCCTTCAACGGTCCCCAGAGGACCGTATACCGGATTGAAGTGGGTGCAAGCCTCTCGCCTTGCCATTACAGGCCAGCTCACTGCGGCTACCGATACGACAAGCCCTACAAGACCCAGGGCCACGCCCGCCGGGTAAGCGATCCTCGCTCCATCAACCGGAGCCGACAACAGATATGTGGCGCTGAGGACGGAGGCAACCTCGAGGAATGTTGCAGCCAGGTCCGCTGGCTCCACAGGCTGCCGGACGCCTGCTTCAATGCCGAGCGGTACTCCAGCCATTCGGGTCAACAGCCAGAGGGCTATGACACCAAGGTTTCCCATGGCGATCAGGTAGAGGACAGACGTTGATCTCCAAAAGATCATGGCTCCAGCAGCTAAGGTCTGACCGGCGGCCACCGCTACGAAAAACCAGCCGTAAAGAGGGTCGACCTCAAAGTGCTCGGGAACCTCCAGCATGTGAAGCACCGCGGCCCCGAGCAACAGACAGGCAGCAACCCCACCAAGGACCGCCCCCGAGGACACGGTTCGCGGTGTAGTTTGCTCGCAACTCATTGGAGAATCGGGGCCTTTAGCCTTCGTCCCGAAGCAACGACTTAACCTCGAACTCCAGGACCGCGGGGGAAATGGCGCCCAGGATCTTGGTACCACCTTGCGTCCCCTCCTCAGGAGTTCCACCCGCTGCCACGAATCGATAGCTTCGATTTACGAAGAAGGTTCGGGAAGCCCCCTCACTCCGAACTGCGTCCACAGCTTCAGGTCGGTGTCCCGGATGCTCGGGTAGGTCAGTCCGAACTCGTCTACAAAGCCCTGCGCGTCCTCAATTGAGTCCTGAACGTTGACACCCACGAACATCACGCCGTCATCTTTGTACTTGCGCCAGGTCGCCTCGAGGGTTGGAGCCTCTTCCCGGCAGGGAATACACCAGGACGCCCAGAAGTTGAAAACCACCGGCTTGCCGTTCAATTCTCCGCTCGCCATGGTGCCGCCGCCCAACAACGGCATCTCAAACTCAGGAGCTGACTTGCCCTCGAGTTTCTTTTCGGTCGTTCGGAACAGCCCAAACGCAAGGAAGCCTACGAACAGGCCGGGCACCACGATGAATGCAAGAAGGCGTACGACCCTTAGCTTGTTCCGAGCCTGGCCGGGCTTCTCAAGTTCAGCGACGGACGACGAACTTACGGGGTCTGCCATGTACCACCACCGTCACGGCTCACCTTCACCGACACCCGTTCTCTGTCGTGGATTCCCGCATAAAGCACCTGAGGATCATTGGGGTCCACTTCGACTATCGATGCCCCGGCAGGCAGGTCAAGCGCATTCCAGGTCTGGCCGCCGTCTCGGGACTCGACCGCCCGACCGCCCCCGCTCGCAACGATCCTGGTGACATCCGACGGAGCCCAGCTCACCCACTGCACTCCCTGGAGACCGCCGAGGCTCCTCCAGCTTCGGCCCCCATCCTTGCTCTCAACTACCCCGAAGGTCATGTCTGGCGCAATGAGATGCTCCGGCTGCCGCGGATCGACCAAAATACGCCCCATGAACGACTGCCCCGCCTTCTGGTTGCGAACCTCCCAGGATTCGCCCCCGTCGGTCGAGGCGAGTAGCCCGGCCGGCGAACCTGCGTAAAGTACTCTCCCGCCCGCGCCAAACGAATGCAGGTCGGTGGCCGGCAGACCATCGTTGCTCCGACTGAACGCGTTGCCTCCATCGGCCGAGACGCTCAGCCCCGGGTGGCCTGCAAGAAAGACCGCTTCTTCCGTGAAGCCCCAGCCCATGGCGTCGGCCCCTTGAAGAGACTCAACATCACGCCAGCTCTTGCCCCGATCATCCGACACGGCCACCGCCTGATGGCCTCCGGCGTAGAGTCGTCCCGGCTTGGATGGATCGGCAACTAGAGAATGGAAGTCACCGCCGGTAAAGGCGCTCGCGCCCTTTGACGCTTCGTCCGATCCACCACGCGTGACCACGAATAGGGTCAGCACCAACAGAGCCAGCCCTCCAAGCAGAATTTGCTTGAGGTTGCGGCCACGAAAGCTCCTTCCGTGCCTCTTTCTCGTCTTCTGGTTCCGCGCCCGTGCCGCCGGCATCGACCGGGCGTGGGTCTTATTCATCGTTTACCTCGCTCTTTCGAAGTGCCGCTCATCTCGATACCTTGACTTGCGGCTAAGGCCGGGCCTGGCCACCAGCGGTCTCCGACGCTTCTCTTTTGCTGATTTCACGGGCCAGTCTGTCCTGCTCGGTCCCCAGTTCCGCCAGCCTGCCCTTGAGGTCGGCGAGGTTCATCTCTCCATCCGTACTCGGAGATGCCGGGGGTTCTATGCCATCCCCTCTGGCGTTGGTCTGTCTCTCAGCTTGTCTCATTCCTCGCATCATCAACACCATTGAGAGCGGACAGGCCGCGAGAATAAGAACAGGAAGCGCCGCGGCGGCCAACTCGGGCGCAACAGCCCACGTCCCGAGTGCTACCGCGACTAGTCCGAGGATCACCTTCGGGTTGAAACACATCATGCCTCGCTTGCTCGTTGCGCAGGCTTGGCCCTCGCCGCCGTTTCCGCTCTGCTTTTTCGAAGCGAGTGGTCCCCGCTCCGATGAGGAATCCATTGAGTTGTTTGCGCTGCTCATCCCAGTCCTCCTGTCATGTATGGTCTTGCCTCCAATCCCGGCCCGGAGAGCCAGAACATCTCTGACCTTCCCGGCCGGCATTCGGACCTGACTTCCAACTCGATCACTTTGCCGATCCGCTGTACCGATTTGGCTTCGACTTTGCGAGACTCCATGAAGGCCGCCCTGGCCTCAAGAAGCCAATTCCTCTTCTAGCCCGGCCACTTCTTGGCTGGTTAGGGCTGAGACGGGCTGCAAGCCGAGGGCTTCTTGCGGCCCCACCTCACCATGCCCGTGTGTGAATCAATTCCAAGCTATGCCAGAGCAGCCCGAAGAGAACAGAGAGTAGGAGTTCGCATAGTCACTCCGTCCGACACTGAGTCGGCCCCCGATTGGGGCAGGTGAAGCTAGATCAGGCCGCGCGCGGAGGGCGAAGCAGGTTCTGGCTGTGAAGGCGACCGGAATTTGGCCGGCCGGGGGAATGGCTATATACAGAACGAGCCAACGACGCCAATACGAAAAACGCGGCAAGTAATCCCAGACATAGGCCCATGAGATGTGCTGAGCCGGTCAGACATGCAGGACACCATCCCATCCCGTCCATGGTCAACATGATCGGCAGGCCGGTTGCCAATATCAGCAGGATCAAAATCACCACGACGACGGATTTCATACCGCCCAGCTTAACTCAGGAGGACTTATCGACATATCCGTGTGACGAAATACCAGTGACAAATTGGCTGGGCATTCAGTTGACCGGTAGACAGAGCAAACCTGATGGACACGATTGGTAGGCCATGAAGCCCTAAAACAGAGCTCGCAGCATGAACCGGCAGCGGGCAGGTTGACCTTAGAGTCGACTCTAGGGTTTACACTGCTGGGGTGAGGACGTTGAAGGTATCAGAGGTGGCGGCTGAGGCCGAAGTGTCGGCGCACACCCTGCGCTTTTATGAGAATGAGGGACTGCTTGGTCCGCCGGCCCGTTCCCCATCGGGTTATCGACAGTACGACGAGTCGGCGTTGGAGCGCATTCGATTCATCAAGACCGGCAAGGCCCTTGGCCTCAGGCTGTCGGACATCAAGGAGCTGATCGAGATCCGGGAACACGGGCGCTGCCCGTGTGGCCACACCACCGAGGTCCTCGACCGCCGGATCAGCGAGATCGAACGGGAAGTTGACGGCTTGATTCAGCTCAAGGACAACCTCATTGCAATGAAGGAAAGCTCCGGCGACGGAAGATACCGGTGGTGTTGTCCGGAATTAAAGGAGGAGTTGTGATGACAAAACGTTTGGTGAAGGTCTTTACCGCTGCATGTCCGGTATGTGAGCCCGCAGTAGAGCTGGTAAAGCAAACGGCATGCCCCGACTGTGAGGTGACCGTTTACAACCTTAGCGTTGAGGCCGCGGACAGGGCCAGGCAGTACGCCCTCAAGACCCTGCCCGCGGTCGTGGTGGACGGCTCGGTTGTCTCCTGTTGCAACAATCAGGGCGCCAATGTCGATGAGCTTAAGGCTGCAGGCGTCGGTCAGAGGATCAGTGGAGACTGACAAGGTAACCGGGTTCGATACCTAATTCCCCGCTTCGGATAACCTCGCCTTATGAAGATTCTTTTGATTGGCGTGCTGATCATCGCCATGGTGTTGGTCGTGCTGCCTCTGCCCATGGCAAGTGGGATGGCATGGTGCCCAGGATGCCTCTCCGGACACGCCAGTCACGGGCTGGGACTTTGTGTCGGAATTCTCTTCTTGCTCTTTTCGATTCTGGGTCTTTCTTTGTCGGGCGGCAACAGGACTGCGCCGCCCAATTTCAAAACGGCTCTCCTGGCCGATTCGCTTCTTCGCCCTCCGCGGTTCGCTGTAGGCCTGTAGCAATTCGCGCCCCTTTCCTGGGGTGCTGCCTAGCGAACAAAAGGAGGAATCGATTGAAAATACCTATCGCCATTCTGGCTGTTGCCTTGCTCGTGCTGACTGTTTCCACCCTGCAGTTCAGCGCCTTGGACTTCGGGATGGGAACAGCGGAAAGCAACACCGAAACCAGGGACGTAGCGAACGCCGCTGGTAGCCCTGAGCGCTTCGAGTACCTGTCGAATCAGAAGAGCAACAACTGCGGGTTGCAGCCCAAGACGGTGCTCGACTATCCCGATTCCCGGCATCTACAAGGATCTTGCTGCTCTCCCATGGATCGGCAGGAGTACCGGCGTCAAGTCGAAGGACTAAAGGAATACGAAAACATCTCCCAAATCCCAGCCGACCCTTACGACATCCCGGTATCCCAGGCAAAGCTTCTTCTCGGCTATCAGAGCTCGATACAGCTCACGCCACATGAGCAAGCGACCTACGACGAGGCGATGCAGATGTCTCCGGAAAAAGGCCCGTGCTGCTGCGAGTGCTGGCGTTGGTTCGCCTTTGAAGGTATGAGCAAGTACCTGATCCAAGAACAAGGTTGGCAAAGCTTCGAGGTGGCAGAGCTGATCCACCTTGTCGATGGTTGCGGCGGATCACACGCCGAGGGACATGGCGGAGGGACGTCGTGAGGGACTTTGCGGATTCGCAAACGGTAGCTATATGCCAAGGAGGTTTTTCTCTCCCGATATCGGTTAGGCGAAGGGAGGGTGGGAGATGATGACGATGCTCCTGTTTTGGTTTCTGATGCTCTTGGTTCTTGCCGGCCTAACCCTCGGCGTGGCCACCTTGCTTACAGGCCGTTCCTCCGCCATCGAGGCCCTCGGGGACAGGCTGGCTCGCGGCGAGGTGACGGCCGAGGAGTACCGAGAGCGACTGGAATTGCTCAACACCGCCCGCAGGGGATCTTCGAAGCTTTCATGGGTCGCTGGTGCCTTGGTCGTTGTAGGGCTATTGGGACTCCTTCTGCTCGGGGGATCGATGGATGGACCGGGCATGATGGGCCGGATGATGGACAACTCGATGATGGATCGAACCATGTTGGGCGGGATGATGGGCAACTCGATGATGGGTGGCGAGACCAGAAGGATCGCCCCCGGCCCCTCTCCGGGCGCCCGTGACGTACAAGTGGAGGGCCGGGAGTTTTACTTCAGTCCCGAGGAGGTTCGAATGGGGGCCGGGGAAACCGTCAACCTCTCCTTCGTTAACGAAGGGCACATGTTTCACACCCTGACGGTGCCCGAGGTCGGGATTGACCTAAGAGCTCGTCCGGGCGATCGGATTGCCGCCGCCTTTAACGCACCGGAACCGGGGCGTTACGAGTTGGTTTGTACCGTCCCGGGCCACGAGGATGCCGGTATGCGGGGCGAGATCGTAGTGGAGCAAGAGTGAAACGGTAGATCGATCAACCCGAGGGGCGGATTGAAATGGACAGCAAACGAGAAGCGGTAGACGTTGCTCGCCACGATGTCGAGGCCACCGAGCAGATCGAGCTGGCGGTTGAGGGGATGACCTGCTCATCCTGTGCGGTTAGGGTGCAGAAGGTGCTCGGCCGCCAGCCCGGGGTCGAGCAGGCATACGTCAATCTGGGGACCAACCGGGCGACCGTGTCGTACCGGCCGATGTCGATGTCCCTGGAAGAGCTGCAGTCGGCGGTCTCCAAGATTGGATACCAACTAAGGCCGCTCGACGAAGACCAAATCGAGTCTAAGGACACCCATGAGCTGGATCGCAGACTATGGCTGAGGCGCGTCTGGATCAGCTGGCCTCTGGGGCTGGGGGTGCTTTATCTCGGGCTTTTCGAGATGCACTCGCCGTGGGGCCGGTGGGGAGCGCTCGTTCTCACGGTGCCGGTTCAGTTCTACGCCGGCTGGCCCTTCCTCAAAACAGCGTGGGAGCGCACCCTCAAGTTCACGGCCAACATGGACTCTCTGATCGCACTCGGCACCCTGGCGGCGTTTTCCTACTCCACCTATGAGCTGTTCGCCGGCGGCGACCTCTACTTCGATACCGCTGCCCTGATCATCGCCTTCCTGGTCCTCGGCCGCTACTTCGAAGCAAAGGCCAAAGGGCGCGCCTCCAACGCATTGAAGAAGCTGCTGGAGCTGGGGGCCAAGCAGGCCCGGCTGGTCCAAGACGGCGTGGAGCTCATGGTGCCGGTGGAAGAGGTCAAGGTAGCAGACCTGGTCAGGGTTCGCCCTGGCGAGAAAATTCCGGTCGACGGAGAGGTGGTCGACGGCCACTCGGCGGTGGACGAGTCGATGCTGACCGGAGAATCGGTCCCGGTGGAGAAATCGGCGGGGGACAAGGTGGCGGGAGCCACCATCAACACCAACGGTGCCCTGACCATCCGGGCGACCGCCGTCGGATCGCAAACCGCGCTGGCTCAAATAGTCCGACTGGTGGCGGAGGCCCAGGGGAGCAAGGCGCCGGTGCAGCGGCTCGCCGACCGGATCTCGGCGGTGTTCGTGCCCGTGGTCATCGTGGTGGCGGCGCTGACATACTCAAGCTGGTGGCTCGCCGGAGGCGACCTTCGTCAAGGCCTGATCTCAGCGGTGGCGGTGCTGATCATCGCCTGCCCCTGTGCGCTCGGCCTGGCCACCCCTACCGCGATCATGGTGGGCACGGGACGCGGCGCCGAGATGGGAGTGCTCATCAAAGGCGGTGAGGTGCTGGAGGGGTCGAAGAAGGTTCAGACGATAGTCTTCGACAAGACCGGGACCCTCACCCAAGGCCGGATGTCGCTGACCGACGTGCTCGCCGCAGATGGCGAAGATCCAGAGGAGATCCTTGGTCAGGCTGCCTCGGTGGAGGCCTCGTCGGAGCATCCGGTTGCCGCGGCCATAGTAGCTGGAGCCAAAAAGCAGGAGGGGCTTGCACTGGCCGAGGCCGAAAGGTTCACCTCGTTCGCCGGGCACGGCGTCTCGGCTTTGGTTTTTGGACGCGAAGTGGTCGTCGGCAGGCGCAAGCTCATGCGCGACCGGGCTTTGGTGCTGGACGAGGACCTGGAGCGCGCCGCGGTGGATCTGGAGTCCCGAGGGCGAACTGCGGTCTTCGTGGGATGGCAGGCAAAGGTCCGGGGCGTCCTGGGCGTCGCCGATACCCTCGAGCCCGAATCCAAGGAGGTGATCTCCGCGCTTAAGCAGATGGGACTACAGACGGTGATGATCACGGGCGACAACCAGCGCACCGCCCGCGCCATAGCGAAGGAGGTGGGCATCGACCGGGTGCTGGCCGAGGTGCTGCCCGAGGACAAGGTGTCGGAGGTCAGCCGGCTGCAGGAGGCAGGCGAAGTGGTGGCCATGGTCGGGGACGGAATCAACGACGCCCCCGCGCTGGTCCGGGCCGATCTCGGCATCGCCATAGGTACGGGGACCGATGTAGCGATTGAGTCATCCGACATAACACTTATGTCTGGGGACCTGCGCGGGGTCCTGACAGCGCTCAGGCTATCCCGCCAGACCTTCCGGGTGATCCTGCAGAACCTGGGATGGGCGTTCGGCTACAACACCGCCGCAATTCCCCTAGCCTCGCTCGGTTTGCTGAACCCGGTGATCGCGGGAGCGGCGATGGCTTTTTCCTCGGTCAGTGTGGTGACCAACTCCCTTCGCCTCAAAAGGTTCGGGCGAAGCCGCAGAACCCGAGCCGCCACCCCCAAACTGGAAAGGTCACGGGAGGAGGTCCATGTCTAAAGCTTCACTGACGCATAGGGAGATAGAGCCATGATTGAGCATGGATGGGACGCCGTCTACACAGGGGCGGGTCTGTTCTGGAAAGCTCTTTGGGCACTCGCACTCGGTTACGCGATCTCGGCTTTCATCCAAGTATTCCTCTCAAGACGTGAGGCAGCCAAATACCTCGGCGAGGGGACACCACGGCAGCTGGCTCTTTCTATGGGCCTTGGCTTTGCTTCCTCGTCCTGTTCCTTCGCAGCATTGTCGGCCACAAGGAGCCTGTTCACAAAAGGTGCGCACCTTATCTCGGCACTTGCATTTATGTTCGCCTCGACCAACCTAGCGATAGAGGTCGCCGCACTGGCGTGGATCTTCCTCGGCTGGCAATTCGTAGTCGCCCTCTTTGTCGGGGCTCCGATCCTCGTAGCGGTGATGGCGCTCGTGGTGCGACTGACGTATCCGAAGAGGTGGGTCGAAAGTGCTCGCCGGCACGCCGAAGGTGTCGGGGGACAAGCGATGGATGCATCCGACGGTCTGCCCGGCTCGGTTGGCAAGCGGCTTAAGTCCCGGGAGTCATGGCACCGGGTAGGGCGCTCGTTCGTCATGGAGTGGAAGATGGTGTGGAAGGAGTTGCTCGTCGGCTTCCTCGTTGCCGGAGCCGTCGCCGCCCTGGTTCCCCGGTCGTTCTTTGAAGCGATCTTCCCTCAAGGGTTGCCGGGCTGGCTGCTTGTACCGATTCACGCTCTGCTGGCTCCGGTACTGGCGATCTTCACCGTCATCGGTTCGATGGGTAATGGTCCGCTGGCGGCGATCCTATTTCAAAACGGGGTGGCATTCGGGGGGATAATGGCGTTTCTGTACTCCGACTTCGTCGTTCCGCCCTCTCTCAAGATCAACGCCAACTATTACGGGTGGAGGTTCGCTACATACCTGGGTGTGGTGTTTGCCTTCGCTGCCTTCGTCGCTGGAGTTGCGGTCCACGGCCTTTTCACAATCTTCGGTTTGCTCCCCGAGCAAGGGCGGGATGTTCGAGAGCTGGCGAATTTCAGCATTGACTACACCTTCTTCCTGAACGTCTTTTCACTTGTCGTCTCGGGTGTTCTCGTCTACCTGAGCAAGCGAACGCCGCAAGCCGGTGGGCGCAAAGCAAAGGCCTCGATTGCTTGACCCGTCTGCGCGCTGCCCGACTCCCGGGGTTCGAGCCGCGCTGCTCGTCACGATGTCGACGGTCGTGGCGCCTTTGATCGCGGTCTGACTGGTGTCCAGCATCGCCGCGACCTCGGCGCGGCTGTAGCCGAGCACGTCGCACAGCAGGAGGGTCGCGGTCTGGCGTGGCGGAAGGTGCTGCAGTGCGGTGACGAAAGCGAGCTCGATTGCCTCGCGCTGTTGGTAGCGGGCCTCGGGGCCCGGTGCTCGCTCTGCGACCTGCTCGAGCAGTGTGTCCGGGTAGGGCTGTAGCCAGGTCACGTCACCGCGCCGGGTGGGCTCGGGCGGCTCGAACGGAGGCACAGGCTCGGGTGGTCGGCGCCGCCCGGCGTCACGCTGGAAGTTCAGGCAGCGGTTGGTCGCGATGCGGTACAGCCACGCCCGCAGCGAGGCTCGTTCCGCGAAGCTGTCCAGGCCACGCCACGCCGCGACCAGTGTTTCCTGCAGGATGTCCTCGGCGTCGTCAGCGATCCGAGCATCCGGTAGCAGTGCAGCTGAAGCTCGCGAACGTACGGGGCGGTGAGCTCGTCAAAGGCCTGGGCGTCACCTCCCCGGGCGCGGTCCAGCGTGGTGTGGCTCACCGCCACATTCTCCCACCGGGCCCAGAGATTCCAGAGAATCTCCCGGCCTGGAGCGTTCCCTTTGACGCTGCGGCGGTGTCTCAACAGGAAACGATTGCGAACGAAGCCAGCAGGAGTAGCCCATGGCCAGCGACACCGACGTTTTCGAGCGGACGAGCCGCAGTATGCTCGATCAGCACCCCGGCGACGAGCGGGGCCGCATGCTGCACGCGCCAGGCCAGAAGACCGCCGGCAAGTTCTACGCCTTCCCCAGCGGCGACGATCTGGTCGTAAAGCTCCCCGCCGTGCGGGTCGCCGAAGTCATCGCAACTGGCGCAGGTCGGCCCTGCGAGCCGCGCAAGAGACGGCCGATGAAGTAATGGGTCCTCCTGCGGCTGACCGACGAACAAACCTGCGCTACGTACCTGATGGAAGCGCGCGACTTCGTCGCCAACCTCGCCAACCGCTGACCGGACACAGAGCCACTGACTGCAAAGGAGGCACCACCATGACCGAGAACCCCAGCCCGGCCTTGGACATCGCGCAGAAGTACTACCGGGCCTGGACCAGCCACGACTTCGAGCAGGCCATGACCTACATCGCCGAGGACATCGTCTGCGATGCACCGTCGGGACGCATCGAAGGCAGCGAGGCATTCCGCGAGTTCATGGGACCCTTCACGCAGATCCTCACCGACTCCAAGCTGATCGCCGCCTTCGGTGATGACGACACCGCGCTGATGATGTACGACAGCGAGACTGTTCCGGTCAAGAACGCCCCCGGTCTTGGCGATCACTGAAAACCGCGATTTATGATCACCGAAATTCGCGATGCGATTTACTCAGAGTGACGCTCCTCGCTCGATTAACCTTAGCAGCGACCTCCTTTGCGCTCTTTTGGGCCACCAGACACCTTCATAACGGTTCTGGCAGATTTTTCAGTTCCTGAGTTGGGCTGAGAGCCGCGTTTGGGAGTTGGGGAGGGGCTTGAGTACGGCACAGAGCAGTCCCTCATTGCTTTACCGCCTCGGCGAGGGCCTGGTGTTCGCGCATCCTCCAGGACGGCCCCTTGATGTTGAAAACCACCGCCCGGTGCATCAGCCGGTCCAAAATTGCGGCGGCGACAACCGAGTCACCGAAGACCTCGCCCCAGGAGGGCAGCCCCCGGTTGGTGGTGACGATGGTAGATGAGCCCATCTCGTAGCGGCGGTTGACCACCTGGTAGAAGGCGTTTCCCGCCGCCCGGTCGAGCGGCACCAGCCCGACGTCATCGATCACCAGGACCGAAGGACCGGTGTAGGTGCGCATCTTGAGCTTGAAGGTGCCCTCGGCGTAGGCGGCGGCGATCGAGGCGCACATGTCGGCTCCCGAGGCGAAGTAGCCCCGGTACCCTGCCTCCACCGCCAGGGTGCAAAGGGCCACCGCAAGGTGGGTCTTGCCGCAGCCGGGCTGGCCTAAAAACAAAACTGGCCTTCCCTCTTTGACGAACCTCAAGGAGGCCAGATCCTCGACCAGCTTGCGATCGATCGAGGGCTGAAAGTCGAAGTCGAAATCCTCGAGGGTGCGCCGCCCGGGAAGGTGAGCGAAGCGCATGCGGGAAGCCAGCCGGCGGTTGCGAGTGGCGGTCACCTCCTCGTCCACCAGCCGGGCCAGAAACTGCAGGTGGTCCCACTTGTCGTCTCGTGCCTGCTCCACCAGGGTGGCAAAGCACTCCTCGGCCTTGTTGAGCTTTAGGTAACCTAAGCCGTCTTTGATCTGCTCGTACACCGATTCGCTCACCGCACACCCCCTGCCCAGCCGCAACCGCAGCAGGCTGAGTCCGGGTCATAGCTCTCAAGCCGAACCGGCTCGACGTCGTAGTCGCCCTCACCAAGATCGAGCAGATCAACCAAGACCTGCTCATGCGGGGAGAACCTCGGGGTTCGCCGGTGGCGGCTGAGTGCAATCTGCTCCGCTTCCCGGCGGTGGCGCGGGTCCCAGACCGGCTCGGAACCTGAGGGGGCAATCTGGTGGGTAACCTGCAGCTGGCCCCGGTGGCGTACCTCGATGATTCGCCGGTCAACCGGCAGCCTGACCTCCACGATCTGGCTGGCCAGGGCCGGTGGCACCGAGTAGAAGACCCCGTCGACCTCGATCATCGGAACCGCTTGCCCGACCTGGCGGGACTCCCGCTTTGAGGTGTCGAATCTGAGGCGGGGAAGCGGCCCCAACATCTGCAGCTCGTCTTTGATCCGCTCCGCCGGAGCCATCCCGGTCACCCGATGGGGCCGGTGGTGGACGTTGTGCTCGAGCCATTCGTCAGCCCTTCGGTTCAGCTCGTTGATGCTGGCGGGTGGTCCGGTCACGGTCACCTCCTGCAAGAACGCCTCCTTCATCTCCCAAAAGGGACGCTCCACCTTGCCCTTGCGCTTGGCGTCGCCGGCCTGGCACGCCTTGAAGGAAAAGCCGTGGTAGGCGGCGAACTCCAACGACTCAGCGAACCAGCGAAACACCCGGCCGTGGGAGCGACCCAGGCACCCCATCCGGTCGGTGCGTCCGACTCCGGGGACTCCGCCGGTGTCCTCGAAAAGCGCACCAGCCCCTCGAAGGTGTGGTGGCGGTCGATTGAGTCGGTGAACCACCAGTGGCGGCGCCGGCAGTAGCACAGGATCGCCCCGAAACAGTGCAGCTGCTCCCACCCCCACAGCCGGGCGAAGTCGCAACAGTCGGACCAGTCGAACTGGAACTCCTCCCCGGGGGCGGTCTCGATCGGAACCGAAACCTCGACCTGCCGGCCCCGACGTGAGCCTCGCACCCCGCACAGGTACCGAGCGAGCGTCGGGTAGCTGCCGGTGAAGCCTTTAGCTCGGAGCAGCCGCTCGACCGAGGTGGCGAGCAGGTTGGGGTTGGCCTTGAGCAGCATGGCTATCTCTTGGGCCCAGTGCTCGTTGATCACAAGGTTGGCCGGATCGATCTGCCGCTTCTGTGGCGGTCCACCCCGGCGGATCCACTCCCGTACCGTCGCCGGGTGGTACCCGACCTCCTCGGCGATCTGCTGCAGGGTCCAGCCTTGCCTTTTCAGTCCTGGAATGTCCAAATACTCCTCCTGAGTCATCATCGTGTAGCCCTCCTGGCTGTTCGGCTTGGTCGCCAACAGCCTCGGAGGGCAATGACCACGCAGGGTGGATTAACCCTGCGGGAGGAGCGTCAATTTGTCAGATCACCGCGAGATTCGATGATCATGTTTCGCGAGATTCAGTGATCGCCGACACCGGGCGCCGAATGCCACACCGTCCAAGACGGCAAGATCACCCATATCCGGATCGTGTTCGATCGGGCGCCGTTCGAAGCCGCACGAAGCGCGGCGGCGGCCGGCTGACAGCAAGATCGCCGACTTGCGATCAGCGCCGATCTATGTACAGCACTGACTGCTGAATCATTTTCAGATCTGATCAGCCTGAGTGCTGCTCTCGCGCTCGCTCGATCCGCATGGGCGCCGTGGTAAGGGAGGCATTCCGGTTCGGTTTATGTGACGTTGAGACCACTGAAAATGCCTAGGACGGACACTTTACGCCTCACCGAGCTCGAAATTCAGGCCAGGCGTGCTCGAGTCCAGATGGCGACTCTTCCCCCATAGGCGGTGAGTAGGAGTTTGCACCAACCGTCGAGGATCAACTGTCCGTCTTTACCTAGCCCAGTCAGTGAAGAGACCACGTATATAAGGGGGAATCTTCAGAAGCGGCCGGTGTTGGCGATGGTAACGGTTCCTCTCCTGGAAAGGGCAGCTGCTCATTCACATAAAAGCCGTTCTAATTGATCCGTTCCCTAACCCAGTCAGCAAGTTCTTCTACCGTAATCGTTCCTGCCGCAACGCCCTCGATAGTGCGGACTGTCTCGTCGCCCCCTGAGTGCAAGTCAGAGGCTGGAGCAATCCAAGTGTGGCCGTTACGTTCAACGAATTCGACCATTGCTATGAAACCTGCGCGCTTATTGCCATCTGGCAGGGGGTGGTTCTTTACCAGGTGCCAACCCAGGACGGCGGCCTTGACGTGGAACTCAGGATAGAAATCATTCCCGCCAAAGGCCGCCGCCGGCGCTGCCAGGGCAGATTCGGCCAGATGGAGATTCACGTAACGTAGGAGAGTCTTCGGTTCAATATTCAAGACGGCTCCTGAGATAACGAGATAGTCAGCGAGATCGAGATACTCCACCCCCTACTGAGCCAGTTTCTTTAGAATCGCTTCGTTCCGCTGAAGGCTGGCCCTAAGCCTTTCTTGAAATTCCTTATCTCGCATTTTGGCCTCAATGTGTGCTGCTATGGCTTTCCGGATCTCTTCTGAAACCGGCGCCCCCTCGACTTGAGCCACAGCCTCTAACTCAGCTGCCTGGTCTGCTGAAACACGCACGGTCATCGCTTTCATCTGCTCCATCGCATCCTCCTTTCGACGTCAATCATCATGCTACCTTGGTATCATCATGTCAACGAACAGAAAGGAGTTGTGATGGCAAGGAATAGCCCTAAGGGAGGAGGACGGATAGGAACGGTTAAGGCTCGGAGTCAGACGAAGACGCCGTCGGGACACTACATCAAAAGGAATGTCGCAAACGGTCGATTCATGGACGTAAAGACAAGCGACAAAACGCCGTTCAAGGGAGTCCGCAAAGAGGCTTAGAGAAAGGGTCAGCGGCTCCGGTGGCATGGGCCAGGTTTGGAACGGAGAGTGCCTTCGAGGGAGTGGCGTTATTGGACATGGTTGGTTTCTTCGGACGGCCAGACGCGGCGCACGTGCTTTTCTCGAGGACCGTCCCCACAAGCCCTTAGGAACGTAGGGTAAAGAAATCCGGCCGCTGCTCACCCTTACGCCGTTCGTGGAAGGCTGTGGGACCGAAGCCTGATAGCGGCGACCGTTTGTAGGCCATTTTGTAGGCCAAACGTACCCGGACGAAGAGGACGCTCAAGCCGGACGAAGCAAATAGGACTCATAACCCGAAGGTCGTAGGTTCAAATCCTACCCTCGCAACTAGGCAAATCACATATTTCTACGCATAAACCCTCTGGTATGCGGTCTTTTTAGTTGAATCGTGATGGGCCCCAAGTCCGACTTGTCGGACATTTGTCGGACCCGATGTACTCGGACAGACTGATTCTGACGTGGGTATAGCCGTAGTGAAGGCTTTAAGCCGGAGCCAAGCCTTCGCGACCATGTTGCCCGGCGTGTCGACTAGCCAGGGTCCCTTCCAGTACTACTCCTTGAGCCGCCAAGGAACACGACGGTTGAGAATCCTCAAGAATGCTAAGGAATTGTGCGCAAATAGCCCTTTTCGTGCATTCTCCGTCCGACTTGCTGTCCTCGGGAAGATTTGCCAAGGTGAGGGTCGCCGGTTCGAATCCGGTCGTTCGCTCCAGTTTGTAGGCCTGAAATGGCCCTTCCGAATGATCTATCTGGGAGGGCTTCTTACTGCCCCCCGTCCCGTCAGTCCTCTTCCAAAACTGGTAAAGATCGGGCAAATCTGGCAAATCAGTGCTTTCTCGTACTCCAGACTCCGCGCGGGCAGGTCAAGCCAGCAAGCGGTCACCAATACAGATCAATGAATCCGCGTCACTCGTAGGTATAAGATCATCCCCCCTCCTAGCTCGTCGTCGTCCTTACGTCTATCTCTGCTTTGTGGTTTCCGCATCGGGCTGTGTCGTGATCTCCTTCATAGCCAAGGCGACTCGTGCATGACCACCTCTTGAGAGACTTACGAGCCTCGTCGTCAAGGTCGGCCTCCGGCCTCTCGGGATAGAGCCAAAGACGAAGCATCTCCGGCTGCTCACCGCCGATACGGTGCTCTTCGAGATTCCTTCCTCCCGGCGGAGACCTGAACGAGTCAACTGCCCGCTGCTCGGGACCGTATCGTCCGATGAAGGCCCAAAAGGCCATCAGTTCGGCCACTAGAAGAAGGCCGACGGAGAGCAAGGCAGCCAGAGGCGCCCATCGACGCCATGTATGCGGATCGGTTTTACGTGTTCCAGCCGTGCCGATCAGGCCGACGACAGCCATGATGAACGCCGCCCCCGCCAACAATACCAATCGCTCTCCAAGCCGCACCCCGTACGGCGCCGTAGGCCCCCCACCCAGGCTGTAGCCGAGCGCAATAAAGGAGCCGTGTAAGAACACACCAGAATCGATCCGACGATCCCCAGCGTGGCGACGGCTCTAACCACAGCCGGACTGATCCGGCGCAGTAGTCGCTCGAGATCGGCCGGAGCTTCTGATTCGATGCGTGGGCCTCCCATCTCAAGCGATTTGCATGCGCCCAAACGGAAGATACTACTCTTCGTCCGTTGACGGTCTCGTAGTAGTTGCTCAAGGCAGCCATGCGGAATCGACAATGTCATGTCATGGCGCGTAACGCCGCCGCCACAAAGCGGTCGTCACACTTACGCCAACGGTCACCTTTCCTCGCTGCATAGCTGCTTCAGGGATTACCCATGTAGTCCGGACCCCGTTGGGAGCACCTCTTAAGTGGGGGCACCTCTTAAGGCCCTGATGGCTTGATTCCAACCGGTTAGAGGAAGTCGCAGAGTTCCTCGTTGACGAACCCGCTGGCGGATCTCAATCCATCTGCGCTACGCACTCGGCGTTCTGAGTCCGATCAGTCGGAAGGTCGTTCCGGGGCTTGGGCGCGATGGTACCTCTGGAATTCGTTGAGAAAGGTCAAAGAAGACATGCCTGTCATTCTGTCCAGATAGACAAGCCCATCGAGATGATCGAACTCATGCTGAGCGACGATGGCAGGGAACCCCTCCAGCTCCAGCGTTAGGGGAGCTCCTTCGGCGTCCAGCCCTTTTAGGAGGACGTGGGTGGAGCGGGGCACCTGGCCACGAAGCCCTTCGATTGACAAACATCCTTCCCATTCTGTTTCTTGCTCCGTGCCCTCAAGCGTCAGCGATGGGTTGAGCACCACGGTGAGGGGGAACGGCTCTGCATTTCGATATCTCGATGCGTCCCGCACCTCTATAACAAAGAGTCGTTTGGTGACGCGAATTTGTGGAGCGGCAATACCTACTCCGCCGTAGTCCCGCATTGTGTCTATGAGGTCCGAGACCAGTCTTTTGAATTCTTGGGTGCCGATCTCAGAGTTCAAGACGGGTGTCGCCTTAGACCGAATGGCGGGATGGCCGAGTTGAGCGACACGATGTATTGCCATCTAGTTGAGGCTCCAGATCCATTCCACCCGGCCAATCGCCAGAGCAATTCATCCTGCGTACTCGAACCGGAATTCAGACACTACCCTCGCAACTAGTTTGCGACGAAAAGCGGCTCTGGCGCACAACCTGGGCCGCTTTTTTGCTGCTGGAAGAGTGACTTCGCCCCACCGCCCGATTACTTGTCGGACATTTGTCGGACCAATCCATCGCCGGACTGCCAAGCCGGGTTGCGATCCAACATGGCATCAGAGCCTGTCAGCCTAGGACGTCCACCACCTCAGCGATTACCCGGACGTCGTCCTCCATCACATCCTTCAGAACGATGGACTCAAAGCTGGGGTTCAAAGGTTCCAGCGGAATCTCGGTATGGCGCCAGGAATCGTCAGCGGGCTCTTTGATGCTGACGTAGCGCTTGACCGTGTAACTCCCGCCGTTCTCCGGATCCGAAATGTCTCGATGCTGGACCAGCAGGATCTTGGCCTGCCGGCTCCCTGCTACGTTGTCCGCGAACAAGCAGAAGGACCCATTGGGTATGCGTGGCTCCATAGAGCGGCCGACGACCTGAGCAACGAACATGCCGGACGGAACCTGACCCTTGAATCGAATCGCAGACAGCTGAGGGGTTTCACCTCCTGCACCTTACCAAGGGCGCCCGCCGCGGCCTTCAAGCTGAGGAGCGGCACACACGTCACATACCGCCCGCCCTCGGACGGTTCGACTAACTGGAAGGGCTGAGCTCTTGCGGGATGTTCGGGCGTGATACCTCGTCCCCGCAGATAGGCCTCCACCTCGCTTTCCGGCAGGGCACGGCTTGAGTTGTTCATCCGGACGAAGAAGACCCGATCGTCCTTGCTGGTCTTCGCCCACACCGGCTCGGCGGATCGTGCGACATCCAGCCGGCAGATCTCCCGCCCGTCGTGGACCATAATTCGCGCTCGGGTTCTCATGGCAGCGGGATATCCAAACGCTCCGATCAGATAGGACCGGACGGTAGTTGGCCTCGACCTCGACTACAGCCGGGCCAAACCGCCGAACGGCGACGGGTTTGTCAACTGGCTCACCACCCAACGCGCGGAACGAATCCGTGCCCCCAGTCGAATTCATTTGCCTCCATTGCATCTCCTTGACCGATACGAATTGGACAAAGTGTGGACATTAGATGATCATAGTTGGGATAATAGCTGTCGAAATACAGACATGTAAGTAGGAGGGATTGAGGTTGAGCGCCGTGAGATCGGTTCTGGAAGGCGTGTTGAGTGATTCGCTGATCGACAGCCGGGATCTCGCCGAGATGCTTGGAACATCGCCCCGCAGCGTAGCGAGATGGCAAAAGACCGGCTCGACGCCTCGCAGGGAGACAGAAATCCGGCTGCTCGAGGTGCAGGCAGTGACCGACCTCCTCCGGCGGGTGATGCGTGAGGACTCGGCAAGAATTTGGTTGCACAGCCCTAACCCCGATCTCGGCTATGAGAAGCCGCTCCAACTCATAGCTGAGGGCAAGTATCGACGGGTAATTGGAGCGATCCTGGCGCTGGCCGAGGGTGTCACGGCCTGAGCGCTCACTTTGAGCCATCCCTACTTGGATCGGTAGCGCAGTTCCGGTGGAGGGCATCGCGTTTAGGCACCAGTCGCCGGGCTTTGACCCCCTGAGTGGCGAGGGCGCTAGGATCCGCGGGGGCCGGTACAACCCACCTGAGAGCTTTCTGGCGCTGTACCTCTGTCTCTCAATGGACTGTATAGTCGCCGAGTTTGAGCGGCTGGGCGCCAAAAACCCCGCTGGTAAGGCAGCGCTGCTTCCCAGGGAGCTCTACAAGTACGAGTTCGAGTTTGAGAAGGTGTTGGATCTGACCTCTGCACCGGTCTTAGACGCCCTGTCGATCACTTCAGCAGCGAAGCTGATCACAGACCGCTGGGATCTATGCCAGGGCATTGGCCAAGCGGCTTATGCCGTCGGCTTCCAAGCGATCCGGGCGCCGTCTGCAACCGGTGTGGACGATGTGCTGTGCATTTTTCCCGGAAATATTGGAGGAGGGACGCTGATCCCGGCGTTGGCAGCGGTCTGGCAGGAGGCACCTGGTAAAGATGCTTCTGAGTGAGGAGGGGATAGGCCTCAAGAGCCAGCGGGCTTCGGACCAAGGCCCTGTCGGACCGGACTGACCGGCGAATCATACTTAAATTCGTGCCCTTTCGAGGGCTTGTACAGGGCTCATAACCCGAAGGTCGTAGGTTCAAATCCTACCCTCGCAACTAGGCAAATCACATATTTCTACGCATAAACCCTCTGGTATGCGGTCTTTTTAGTTGAATCGTGATGGGCCCCAAGTCCGACTTGTCGGACATTTGTCGGACCCGATGTACTCGGACAGACTGATTCTGACGTGGGTATAGCCGTAGTGAAGGCTTTAAGCCGGAGCCAAGCCTTCGCGACCATGATGCCCGGCGTGTCGACTAGCCAGGGTCCCTTCCGTACTACTCCTTGAGCCGTTTCGAGCGATCCATGTTGGCGGGCGTGCAAAAGGCGTCTTACCTACGCGCGTCACATAAACAATTGGATGGCTGCTCGGCAAATCGATCCCCGACCTGTAGGGGCTTTATGGGGTATTCGAAAAACCCACAAAGTGATCCTGCCGGCGTCGAAGCTCGGTGTCGCACGCCCATGGTGGCGCCACAGCGTTAACCCAAATTTCACTCTCGCGTAGCAAGAAGGAAACCGTTCACGCCATATTCTCCGGGAATGGTATTCGACTTTGTATCCAATCCTTCAGCCTTGCCCCTCCGTTCCTCCTCATGCTGAAAACAGCTATGGGATCGATATCGTGAGGTTTGGCACAACTACCGTAGCTGAGGTCCGTGACGTGGCGCGCCCGCGCCTGGAGGTCATGCGGCCACACACCCATATCCATATACGAGGGCTCTGCAAGACCTTCGGCGAGAAGATCCTTTTTCAGAACTTGGACCTGGACCTTTTGAAGGGCAAGATCACATGCATCTTCGGTCCCAACGGCTGCGGTAAGTCGACTCTGCTCAACATGATTGCGGGCCTGGTCCCGATCGACCGAGGGAGCATTCTGTTTGACGGAAAGACCTACGAAGAAACCCGCACCGGATACGTGTTTCAGAACTATCGGGAGGCTCTGTTTCCTTGGATGAGGACGGAAGCCAACATAGCTTATCCGCTTAAGATTGCCGGCTACGGAGAGGCCGACCGGCGAGCCCGGGTTCAAGAACTCGCCGAACTCTTCGACATCAGTTTTGACCTACAGGGCTACCCGTACGAACTGTCGGGTGGTCAACAGCAACTTGTTTCGGTCATGAGAGCGCTGGCGTTGCATCCTGAGGTCCTATTCCTCGACGAACCCTTCTCCGCGCTCGACTACGAAATGACTCTGGTGTTGCGGGACAAACTGCAGGACATCTTTCAAGCCACCCGGCTGACCACGGTGGTGGTGTCTCATGACCTGGAGGAGGCGGTCTATCTGGCGGACGAAATTCTTCTGCTCACCAAGCCGCCAACCGGGATCGCGGAGACGCTTGCCTTTGAGGCACCCCGGCCGCGTAATGCAGCAACTTTGGCAAGCGAGGATTTCGTTCGCACCAAGGCCAAGAGCCTGGAGGTCTTTCAGCGTGAGGTGCGACGATGAACCCGCCACCCAGCGAGAGCACCGTCTTGGAGGCCAGCGCCGCAGATCTCCGCCCGATTGACAAAGACCCGTCGTTGCAACGCCGGCCAACCAGGGCCCCTTACGTGTTAATCGGCCCCGTTGCCTTGTTCATGGCGTGGTGGCTTGCCGCCTCTGCCGACCTGGTAAGTGAAAAGCTTCTGCCGGGCCCGATCGAGACTATGGCTTCACTTTGGGGCAGCCTTTTGAACGGCGACATGTTGCTTGACGTCGGCCCCACGCTCATGCGGACGCTCTACGCCTTTGTGATCGCAGCCGGGATCGGGATTCCGATCGGCATCATCCTGGGCTCCAGCTCCAAGCTCTACCGGACGATGGAGTTCGTGATCGACTTCTTTCGTTCGACGCCGGTCACAGCCGTGTTTCCGCTGTTCCTGCTCATCTTCGGTATTGGGGACGCTGCGAAGATATCGGTAGCCGCCTTCGCCGCAGGGTTGATCGTGCTCTTCAATGTTGCCTACGGGGTCATGAGCGCCCGCCAGACTCGTATCATGGCCAGCAAGGTGATGGGTGCCTCACGGACCAGGATCTTGAAGGACGTAATGTTCTTTGAGTCCTTAACCCAGACCTTCGTCGGCCTACGCACGGGCGTATCCATAGCGCTGGTCGTGATCATTGTGGCCGAGATGTTCATCGGGTCTGACACCGGCATGGGCCACCGGATCATCGACGCCCAGCAGGTCTACAACCTGACCGACATGTACTCCTCAATTCTCGTAACCGGCGCGATCGGCTACGGCTTTAACCGGCTCTTTCTCGTTCTGGACAAACGGCTGATTCACTGGTCCGGCCATTGATGCCTTGTACCTCAACTTTGAGAAGGAGATGTCCGTGAAGCCTTCACGATTCCGCCGAAAGCGGCTAATGGCCGCGTTGGCATGCTTGATGCTCCTGACGACCGCTTGCAGCAACAGTCAGTCGGGCAAGGAGCTGGAAAAGGTGACTGCATCGTGGTTGCCGATCATGCAGACCACCGCCTACTACGTGGCGCTGGAAGAGGGCCTGTTCGAGAAGGCAGGCATCGAAATTGAGTCGGTCAAGTTCGGCAACCCGAATCAAATTATCGACTCACTGGTCTCGGGGCAGGCCGATTTCGGACCTCCAGGCGCCGCGGCCGGCATAGCCATGCTTGCGGAATCGGAGTTCCCGGGAACCTTCAAGGTTTTTGGCTTGCAGGGCGGCGGCATTGAAGTCGACCGGATCAATGACGGACTCATCGTCAAAAAGGGCTCGGAGATCAAATCGTTCAAGGACCTAAAAGGGCGTACCATCGGCACGGTGCCGGGGATTCAATGGAAGACCATCACACGACACCTGGTTCGACTCAACGGCCTCGATCCGGACAAGGACGTCAATGTGACCGAGGTTGGGGTTCCTCTGCAGGTGCCCTCCGTGGTCGCCGGAACCGTGGACGCGACGCTTTCGCTCGAGCCGGTCGGTTCGATCGCGGTGGCCTCGGACGAGGCAGAAAGAGCAATGACCAATCCAGTTGCAATGTTCATTGCCGACCCGTTCTATTCGGGGGCAGCTGTTCTCACTCAGAAGTTCATTGACGAACGGCCGGAGGTCGCCCGCAAGGTGGTGGAGGTGCTGGACGAGGCCACCCGACTGGTCAATGAGGACTTCGACAAGTACAAGAAGGTTATCCCCGAGTACACCGCGATCACTGAAGACCAGCTCGATCTGCTGGCTCAGCCCTACCTGCGGGGTTTCTCAGATCTGAACGAAACCGACCTGAACTCCTACCAGGCTTTTGTGGACGTCTTCTTGGAAGAAGGCGTATTGAAGGAGCGCATCGATGTCCGCACGAAGATTCTCAAGACGTCCGACCTCGAAAGCTGATGGGGACAGGGGATGGGGCAGGAATGCTTCCAGGTCAAAACTGGCGTGCCGATCAAAAAGCCAGGGGGCCTAAGGGGATCGAGTTTCGTGCCGCGGTAGTTCAGACCCTGGCGACCCTTGATGACCTGGATGCCAATATAGCTCTGGTACGCCATTACACGGAAGAAGCGGTTCGCATGGGTGCTCGCCTGGTCGTGTTTCCGGAGTGCATGAACAGCGGGTATTTGTTCGACGACGCGGCCCACTGCCGAAAGGTCGCTGAACCTATCTCCGGACGATACGTCGCGGCACTGGCGGATCTGTGCCGCGAGCACAACATCTTGATCGCCAGCGGCTTTACCGAACTGGGCGAACACTCGGGCAGGGTGTTCAACAGCGGGTTATTGATCGATTCTGAAGGTCGGGTCATAGCCCACTATCAGAAACAGTTCCTGGCGACCCATGACCAGAACTGGTTCAGCGTCGGTGAGTGCGGGTGCCCGGTGGTCGACACCGAGCTCGGACGCCTGGGCCTGCTCATTTGTTTCGACGGTCGGATCCCGGAAATCGCACGTAGCCTCATGATCCAGGGTGCCGACGTGATCGTCGATATGGCCAACTTCTTTGCCATGGACCAGGCGGAGATGTGGGTTCCGGCGCGGGCGTACGAAAACGGAGTTTGGGTCGTCGCTGCCACCAAAGCAGGGGTCGAGCGCAGCATCTACTATCCCGGGGGCAGCATGATCGTATCGCCTGACGGCGACGTAAGGGCTCAAGTCCCCTACGATCGTCACGGCGTGGCGGTTGCCGACATAACTGTCGACAGAGCTCGTGACAAACGGTGGTTCTACTTCGGAGACCGGGTAGCAGACCGGCGACCAGCCGCCTACTCAATCATGGGAAAACCCTTTGACCAAACGCCGGTCGCTGCGATGTTGGGTGAGGCACTGGTACCGGAGCAGTCGACCGTCAAGGCCGCCTCGGTCCAGGCACATGCACTGGCCAACCCCAGCAGCCTTAAGGACGCTTTAGACATGGTGGACCATACCGCCAAACTGGGAGTAAAGATCCTGGTATTGCCACAGTACTTCGCGATGCCATCATGGCTGCCGGGGCACTCCGAGGTCAGCGACCAATCACAAGCCCAGGAGGACGCACGGGGCCGTGTAGCCGGAATTTGTCGCCGCTACCGGTGTCTGGCAGTCCTGCCGACACTTGAGGAGCAGGATGGCGAACTGGTCCAATCCGCTTCTCTTATCGACGACTCTGGCCTCGTTGGGGTGCAGCGGCAAGTCCATCCAGACCCGGGTCTGCCCGGCCGGCTCGTGGCGGGACAGGATTTTGATGTGTTTGAGACCTCATTTGGGCGGCTGGGAGTGCTCATCGGCTACGACGGGATGTTTCCCGAAAGCAGCCGAGTCCTGGCCCTAAAGGGAGCAGACATCATCGCGTGGACGTGTGCTTGGCGAACGCCTCAGGATCGAAAGCTACTGGCTGTTCCCAAAGCCGAGGACAATCGCTGCTTTGTCGTTTGCGCGAACAGGACCGACTGCCCGTATCCCGGCGGATCCCTAGTGATAGGCCCCACCGGTTTTCCGATGTCGGATCTCGATGTGGCGGCCCCACCTGTGACCCGGCACGGCGCCGTGATGCCCGGCTTCGTGAACCTGGCGCTGGCGAGGCAGAAATCGATGATCCCGGGAGTGGATATGTTGCGAAACCGTCTGGTTGAAACCTACGGCCCGTTAACTGATGGGGAGCTGGTCTCTACCAACTTTCCGGGTGCCGGCGCGTGAGACTTCTGAGCGATGAAGTCTATTCAGAACTCAAAAGGCGCCTGACGCTTTGGGAGTATTTGCCCGGGACGAGAATTCCTGAAGAGGCGATCGCGGCAGAGTTCAAAGTGAGCAGAACGCCGGTCCGTGATGCCTTACGCCGGTTGGAGCAGGAGCGGTTTCTTGTGCGTCAGCCCTGGTCGGGCTACAGGGCGATCGTTCCCAACATGCGTCGAATGGAAGAGCTTTACGAAGTAAGGCTTGCCTTGGAGGAGACCGCTGTCCGCCAACTTGCCGTCCGTACCGATCAGGGCGACCTCCATGCGCTGGTTCGGGAATGGAATGAGATCCCCGCCAATCCGAAACCAAATCCCGACCTTGTTTACGCTGATGAGCGCTTTCATGAGACTCTGGCGGGTCTGGCGGGGAACCAAAGCCTTCTGCAGTACTTGCGATCGATCAATGAACATATTCGGATTATCCGGGTCAACGATTTCAGTAGCCCGGAGCGAATCGCCGACACATACAAGCAGCATCTGGCATTGCTGCACTCCATTAAGCAAAAGGACGTGGAGGGCGCGGCCCACCACCTTCGGAAACATATCCAAGAGAGTCAATCTTTGGTCCGACAAGCAGCAGAACAAGCCCTGTCCAAGCTGATGCTGCACTGGGACGAGCCGGGAACGATCATGCCGGACGCCCGGTCGGAGGTGGAACCAAGAGATGGGCGGCAGACGGCGGCGATGGCGAGCATAAGTAGCAGTCAATCGGCTACCCGCTGAATGGTCGGGAGGGACGACGAAGTTCTTGCAGCAACGAGCCAAGCTCGTTGGTTAATGGGAAGCTGGCTATGAGTCTTGCCCGAAGGGCGGCAGGGGCGGCGGCGAAGTTTGTCGGCTCCCGCCATCTCGATTCATATCAATCTCTCGGACTCGATTTTGTCCCAAAGGCCCGCGCACATCCCAAGCAACTCCCCCCGGTGAACCGGCTACGGCTGGGAAATCTCGGTCGGTCGGCAAAGCGGCTACGAGCGAATGAAGTTTCCTGCACGCAGTTATTGGAGGAGGCACTGGCCGCCGTCGAGGTATACGACGCTCAACTGAACGCGTTTGCCGAGCTATTAGAAGGGTCCGCCCGCGTACAGGCGAAGGTAATGGACGAGGAACTTGCGGGTGGCACTGTTAGGGGCCCCATTCACGGGATTCCGATAAGCATAAAGGACATTATCCATGTCGCTTCAGTTCCAACTCGGGCGGGCTCCAGCGCTTACCGGGTGGTTCCGGAAAAAGATGCAACGGCTGTGGCGCTTCTAAGGGCCGCCGGTGCGGTGATAGTCGGCAAGACGACCACGCACGAATTTGCCCTGGGGGTGACCACTCCTCAGAGCCGGAACCCACACGACCCGACGCGAATCCCGGGGGGATCAAGCGGTGGGTCCGCCATAAGTGTCGCCACAGGGATGTGCCTGGGGTCACTGGGAACGGACACGCGGGCATCGATTCGGATACCCGCCGCTCTGTCGGGCGTCGTTGGATTCAAGCCGACATTCGGTCTCGTCCCCGCCGACGGGCTCGTTCAGCTTAGCTGGTCCATGGATCACGTCGCTCCGATGGCTAGCTCGGTCGCCGATGCAGCAATACTGGTTGATGTGCTTGCTGGAACCAGTCTTTCCATGTTCTGCGGCTCAGATGCATCGGCACTGAGGGTCGGCGTTCCGGTGGACGGCACCGTGGGAGCGGACGACGAGGTAGTCTCAGCGTTCTCATCGGCGCTCTCATTGATTCGCAAACTTGCCGGAAAAGTCCGAGAGGTTGGTCGGCCACACGACGTCGACTTCGAGACGGCCAAAGCAGCCGGCCTGCTAATAAGCCGGTGTGAAGCTGCCGACTTTCACAGCGGACTAGGTCTCAATCGCGCGCGCTACTGGCAAGAGACGCGGGACCAGCTGGACGCCGCCGACCAGGTCCTTGCCACCGACTATGTGCGCGCACAGCGCTTGAGAGCGGTACTTGCGCAGGACATGGTACGTGTTTTCAATGATGTCGACGTCTTGGCGATGCCGACAAGTCTTGTTCCGGCTCCCAAGGTGGAGCAGGCCGACGACTATCTGCTGATACTCTCCCGCAACGCCATCCTCTGGAGTCTTATCGGGTTTCCAGCAGTGTCGATTCCTTGTGGGATGACATCAGGAGGTCTGCCGATAGGACTACAGCTAATTGCACCACCCTGGGAGGAAGCCAACTTAGTTGCGCTGGGAGCGGCATTTGAATCGGCCTTCAAGCCGGGGGATGACCGCGATGCTTCCCCCACTCAGAACTGAGCTTCGCCCCATCTGAGACGGGCGGACTGGGTTGAGTTGTTGGGTTGTTGACCCAATCCATTCTAGGCGTGAGGCGGAATAATCGAGTAGCCCGCCATTCCGAAGATCTTTCGACAAATTCCTAGGTGGCTAAAGGGTTGCATGAGTATCTATTTGGGCACTGCGTCGTCAGGCGGCTTTAACGTCGACAGCGATGGGCAACCGTAGACTTCACCGGCCGGGTCGTGATGTCGTGATATCATGAATTCATGACTAGGCAGACAACTGTACGGCTACCGGAGGAACTCGCCGATCAAGCGGAAGCTGTGGCAAGGGTCCGCGGGACAAGCGTGAACGCCCTCATCGTCGGGCTGCTCGGTGCGGAGATCGAGCGGGTGCGCTCAGACAAGGACTTCACTGCCCGCGCCCGCAAATTGCTCGAACGTGACAAGGAGTTGCTTGACCGCCTCGCAAGGTGATCCGATATCTAAGTCTGGCCGAGTACTTATGGCTGGCTGAGCAGGTAACCGGAGTAGAGGCCGAAATCCTCGCCAAGACAGGTCGCATTGAGCTCGCGGATTCGGCGCTTCACGCGTCCTGACCCGCCAGATGCCGACGACGCTGAAGCGGCCATGATGGCTGTCGCCGCCCACACGGTCGACGAGACCTGGTTTGCCGACTGGCTCCGAACCCGTGCAATCTTTCCGGAGTCGAGCGATCCCACCTCCCCGGTGCAGTAGCCCCGGGGGCGGTCGTCAGGGTCAGTTATCGGGCATCCCACGGTTTCGGAATCTTCGAGCATGCCACAAGTGACGCGCAGCGGTTCCGAACGTTAAGAAACTGGAGTGCCGATGAGGGTCGAAAGTATAGAAGTGTTTTGGATCATTCTTCGCCTGAATGTGAATCAGCGGGACGGCTTGCCAATGAGAGGGTCGCGACAGGCTCAGCCATCCTCCCGATTAACGATCCAGGTCGGTGGATGCCTCTTCTTCACAAAAGATCTTCGGGCAAATTTCGGGCAAACGTACCCGGAGCGGGCCGAACCAACTCGCATTAGTCGAGGAGCCGGGCCGAGACCATTGCCGATAAGAATGCTGCGGATGCTGGTAGCTGAGACGCGGAACCCAAGCTTGATCAGCTCTCCTTGGATCCGGCGGTACCCCCACTTCGGATTCTCCCGACCCAGCAGGAGTATGAGTTCGACGACTTTCGGCGACAACGCTGGACGCCCGGGCGGCGCTGAGGATACGTCCATTTCCGAGCAACGATCCGACGGTGCCAACGCATGATCGTCTCGGGATTGACCAGGTAGACGTGCCAATGCCGGCGGGGGAGTAGTGAACTCAGGGCGGAGAGCACCGCTCTGTCGGGATGAGAGAACTCCGGTCGTTTGACCTGTCGGCTGAGGATCGCAAGCTGGTGTCGCAGCACCGCGATCTCAACGTCCTTGGCGTGCTCGCGTCGCAGACGACCGAGAAGCGCGCGGTTCCGAGAGAGCACTGCTCACGGGCGACACCTAGCCGGAAAATCCGCGTTCTGGCCAAACCTAAGGCAATGGAATCAGAGTGAGCTAATGAGTTATTGCCGCTTCCCTTTGGCGAGCTCAATGACGGACGGGTCCATCTCGTCGTGACTCACCGCTTTCTACTTCCTCCTAAAAACGTGGCCACGACTCGTCGGCCGGGATCCCTGCACTAGTCTGGCCGTTCGGGCTGCTAACGAACTGATTCTGTCATTTGCCTGACACCTCAACGCACTGTCCGGTTCTGGGAGGTTAAGACTGAACGCATCAGGGTAACGCCGCCCCACTCGGGCTGCAGCCGTGACGATTCTCAGCGAGGAGCGCCAGAACTCTAGGAGGAGAAGGTTTGGGCAGGTTAGAACAAGCAGTGGCGAACCCCGTCGAGCGCCTCCCCGAGCCTGTCACGTTCGAGTCTCTCGCGAGCGGACCGTGGGTTGCGGCAGCGCAGCCGCGTCCGGTGCGGGAGGCGCGGTGAGCACCATGAGCGGGCAGAAACTGAAGGCGAGCATCGGGGACTACGCGCTGCTCGGAGACTGCCACGGCGCCGCCCTGGTTAGCCGCGACGGCTCGATCGACTGGTGGTGCCCGCCGCGCTTCGACGCTCGCAGCATTTTCGCCCGCCTGCTTGACCCGCAAGCCGGCCACTGGTCGATCCGCCCGGGGATCCCATTCGAGGTGGACCGCGAGTACGTGGCGGGCACGATGGTGGTGCAGACGACGTTCCGGACTGAGCGAGGCGTGCTGCGGCTGTGTGACGCGCTTGCGCTCGGCAGTGGCGAACGCGGGCACGACATCGGCTTCCGCTCCCCGCACGCGCTAGTTCGCGTCGTCGAAGCCGTTGCGGGGGACGTACCGGTCGCCGTCGAGTTCACGCCACGCCCCGAGTACGGTTTGGTCGAGCCGACGCTCATCTCGCGTGCCGGCGTGATCCAGACCGTCGGTGGCGCCGACACGCTGTTTCTCGCCAGCGAACGTGACTTCGAGGTCCAAGGTAGCCGTGCGGTCGCCGAGTTCGTGCTCACCAGCGGTGAGAGCGCCGCGTTTACGGCCCAGTATGTTTTTGGTATCAACCCCGAGCGGCCGGAGGTGCTGGACACGCGGGTGGCGTTGGCGGACACGGTCGCAGGGTGGCGCTCGTGGTCGGAGTTGCACCAACGTTACGAGGGTGTGTATGTCGACCAGGTGCATCGCAGCGCGCTGGTACTTCAGTCGTTGACTTACCAGCCCACGGGCGCGGTCGTCGCGGCGCCGACGACGTCGCTTCCCGAGGAGGTCGGAGGCGCCAGCAACTGGGATTACCGGTTCGCCTGGTTGCGCGACGCGAGCTTCACGCTGAAAGCGCTGTGGGTGGGAGCGTGTCCGGATGAGGCGGCGCGGTACTTCGCCTTCATGGGACGCGCCGCGGGCGCTCCGAACCGCGGTGACCACGTGCAGATCATGTTCGGCGTCGAGGGCGAGCGCGACCTCACCGAACATCGGCTCCCGCACCTCGCCGGCTACCGCGACAGCGTGCCGGTGCGCATCGGCAACGACGCGTGGACGCAGAAGCAGCTCGACGTGATGGGAGAGGTGCTCGAGAGTGCGTACGTTATGCGCGAACAGATCGGGCAATTCGACGAGCTCACCGCGTGGTTCCTGCGCGGGCTTGCCGACCGGGCAGCGGAGACCTGGGATCAGCCGGACGCAGGCATCTGGGAGGGTCGCGAGGGCGAGCGTCAGTACCTCACGTCCAAACTGATGTGCTGGGTAGCGCTGGACCGGGCCGTGAAGCTCGCCGACGTGATCGCCGCCGGGGAAGACGCCACACAGCACTGGGCAGCCGCGCGCGACGAGGTCCGCAGCGCGATCCTCGAACGGGGCTGGCACGACGCGAAAGGTGCCTACACCGGCGCGTTCGGCTCCGACCATCTCGACGCGGGCGTCCTGCTGATGCCCATAGTCGGATTCGTGCCCGCCACCGACGACCGGATGCGCCGCACGATCGACGTCATCGAGCGGGAGCTGGGCCAGGACGGGCTGGTCCGGCGGTGGACGGGAGCCGAGGCGGAGGGAGCGTTCGTAATCTGCTCGTACTGGCTGGCGCACTGCCGAGCGCGCGCCGGCGACGTGGAGCACGCGAAGGCGATCTTCGAGGCGGTGAGCGGGTATGCCAACGACCTCGGGCTGCTGTCGGAGGAGATCGACCCCGGGGACGGTGAGATGATCAGCAACTTCCCGCAAGCGCTTTCGCACATCGGCCTGATCGAAGCCGCGTGGGAGATTCAGCAGGCGATTGACCGTACACGGGCAAGGCAAGGAGGAGGCAATGGGTAGGCTAGATGATCGAGTCGCGCTCATCACCGGGTCGGACTCGGGGATCGGGCACGCGACCGCTGTGCAATTCGCCGAGCAGGGCGCCGACGTTGTCGTCAACTACTTGGACGACGAAAAGGGAGCAAACAAGACCAAGAAGGAGGTCGAGGCCCATGGACGCCGCGCGATTGTCGTGCAGGCCGACCACGGCTACGAGGACCAGGTCGAGAGGCTGTTCGGCGCCGCGTTCGACGCGTTCGGCAAGGTAGACATCCTTATGAACAACGCCAGCGTGGATGCCTCAGGCGTCTACGTGGCTGACCTCGAGATCGACAAGTACGAGCGGACGCTGCGCAGCAACCTGATTGGCCAGGTGCTGTGCTGTAAGCACTTCGTGCGCCATCGCAAGCAGAACGGCGGTGGCGGCAAGATCATCAACGTCACCTCGATCCACCAGGACATCCCCAACCCCGGCGGCGCCGACTACGACACGTCCAAGAGCGCGCTACGAATGCTCACTCGCACGCTCGCGCTCGAGGTCGCCGAGGACGGCATCAACGTCAACAACCTCGCGCCGGGTATGGTGCTCACGCCGTTCAATCAAAAGGCGATCGACGACCCCGAGTTCCGCAAGAAACAGGTGCAGAGTATCCCGATGAAGCGGGCGGCGAAGCCGGAGGAGATCGCCAAGCTGGCCCTGTTCCTGGCCTCAAGCGACTCGGACTACGTGACCGGTTCGACCTACGTCATGGATGGAGGCCTCATGCGCAACATCGGCCAAGGCGCGTAGACCAAGGCGCAAGTCATTCGGCTTACACGACCAACAGGGGGCGGTAGACCGGATGGCTACCGAATCTCGCCGTTAGATGAGGAGCAGATCGATTCCGAGAACAGCCATGAGCGAGACCCGAGATTATTGCTAAGCGGGTTTATCTAAGCTGGGCGTGGGCATCGTGGTGCTATCTCGGGATGTTCAGGATTACGGCGACGGGGGGCTGGGCTTCGCCCTCGCTTACCACGTCGGTACAGTTCTACGCGGGGTGGCCGTTTCTCAAGACCGCCTTGGAGCGGACACTTAAGTTCACAGCGAACACCGATTCTCTCCTTGGCTGCCTTCGGCTACTCAACCTTCGAACTTTTCGCTGGCGGCGACCTGTACTTCGACACTGCGGGCCTGATCATCGCTACCTCAAGACCGAAATCTGCGGGCTGCTTGTCCGGATGCCCGGGCTTGTGGGCACTCAACAGGCAGTAGCCAACCGAGCCCGACGCGAGTGCTCGGCGCGCCACGGCCATCCACTTCTTGACCTGTGCCGTATCGAGGGCCGGGAATTCGGGTGGCGTAAGGATCGCTGCAGCCACCAGGCGGGGCTCAACCCGGTCAAGTAGTTCAAGCAGGGCCTCTGGATGTTCCTCCCTACCCTCAAGTTGCAGGGCTGCCGCCGCCAACAGATCGCAGTAGCCGGTCATCGTACGCGCTCCCGCGATGCAGGAGACCCACCCGACCAAGCCGGAGAGTTCGAGAGGGGGAACCGCCGTATCCACAGTCATGTCGCTGATCCCCACCCGTCCACCGGAGCGCAGGACTCGCACCATCTCCGATGTAGCTGCCGCCTTGTCGGGAAAGGTACAAAACGCACACTCACAGATGACAATGTCGAAAGAATTCGAGGCAAACGGCAAAAACTCTGCGTCACCCACCGCAAACCGGACCCGATTTGCAACACAGGCGTCGACGGCCCGGTCGGTGGCATGTTTCGCCAACGCGGCCGATCGGTCGATGCCAGTGACATCGGCGCCGTATTCTGCGGCCAACAGCAGTGCGGTGTCGCCGGTCCCACTTGCCAAGTCGAGTACCCTCATGCCGGGCCTGAGATCGACTCTCTCCGCCAAGCGTCGCGTCAGAGCCGGACCTCCGGGATGATAGCTTTCGCCGAGCAACATTCGGACCCATTGCTGCTCGTACGCCGCTGCGCAGCACGATTTGATCTGTGCGAAGTCCGGCAAGGGAACAGCAGGGCCTTCCGGCAGGGCACTCAACGAAGTCTCTGGCCCACGTTGGTTGAGTCCGATCCTGTGTCACTGCTCTGTTCCGCCACAGTTTTCGAGCCAAAGCGAGTCGGGATGAGGGTGGGTTGAAGTGGGTGTGAGTTCGGAACAACCGTCGAGACGTTCACGCCGGAAAGCTGCTCTCTGACCTGTTCCCGGTACCCGACCGAGTTGTAGGCGCAGAACGGGATCAGCCGTCCGTCCGGGACGATTTCGGCGACACAGCACTTCATTAGCTGCCGGACATTAAGGGTGTAGGGGTCCTGGAAGTCCTGGATCACGATCATGAACGCCTTGTCGGAAAGGGACTCGAACAACCTGGCCGGTTCGATGCCGCAGGCGGAGCACCCGAGTGCATCCAGGTTGGCGTCGGTGGTGGGACTGCCGGTGAATGCCGACGCGCTCCACAGCTTCTCCAGTGCCGCCCTGATCGAGGGGTCGGGCATCACCCGGTTGGCCACATAGTCCATGTGGTCCTCGACATCGAGCAATCGAGTCACCGGGATCACCGTTTCGCCGTCGGTGATGGCGTAGGTGATTGACCGGCAGGCAGGAAAACAGCAGGGAACCGGCACGAAGTCCGAGGCGCGGAACCATTGCGGAAGCTGGTCGGCCAGAGCGTGGATGACGTCGGCATTGGTCACCCGGCCACAGGGATCGAATTCGGGGTGGCGGCCAGAGTGGGTGACCGGCTGGAATGCGATGCCCTTAACTGCCGGGTGCTCGATGCCGAAGCGGACGATGTCTCCCACCTCGTGTTCATTGATCCCACGCTCGACGGCGGCCGCGACTACTACGACGATGCCGGCCCGGGCGCAACGGTCCAGGGCCTGCAGCTTGAGCGCCCTAAGGTCCTTACCCCGCAGGGCGATACTGGTCCGCGCCTCGAGGCCATCGAACTGCAGATAGATCCTCGGCCGGGGATTGAACGCCGCCAGCGCGTCCACGAACCGCTGGTCCCTAGCCAGCCGAATCCCGTTGGTGTTGAGGGTGACCAGCTCGATGTTTCGGTCTATCGCCATGGCGATGAAGTCGAGTATGAGGGGATGGATCGTCGGCTCTCCGCCGGAGAACATGACCACCTCGGGATTGCCTTCCGCCTCAACGAAGGCGTCGAGCCCGGCGGCAACCTGCTCCCGGGACAACGAGAACCCATCCGGCTGGTGTCCGGAATCGGCGAAGCACAGAGGGCAGTCGAGGTTGCACCCGGTGTTGACCTCAATGATCCCCAGGCAGGCGTGCTGTTTGTGGTCGGGGCAGAAGCCGCAGTCGAGCGGGCATCCCCGATCGACCTCGGTGTGCGTCTTGAGCGGGATGGTCCCCGGCTTGTTGAAGCGCTGAGAGTCGAACCACATCTGGGCGTCCGAGTAGACCAGCGCTTCGAAGGGACCGTGCTCTTTGCATCGCTTGCGCAGGTAGACGCGGTTATTGCGGACGTTGACCTCTGCGTCAACCACTACTTTGCAGACCGGGCAGATGCTCTTGGTGAACTCGACGAACACTTCGTCACGATCTAGCTTCGTCGTGCTGTCCGGCTGTGGTTGGGTCAACTGGTGCCTCCTAGAACCGGTGCCGGCGACGGTATCGGACGATGTGCTTTTTCCACCCTATTTCCCGTCGGCCGGTCGTGGAAGGTCCACGATTTATTCCTAGGGCGACTGCGTAACCCGGCGCCGTTAGGAGCGGGTCAAATCACCAGGCCGACCAGCGTTATCAACAACCAGACCACCGCGACCGCGATGTAGAGCTTGGTTGATAGTCACAATCCGCCCCAAAAGGCCCTTAGGCCTGACTTTTGCGCGGTGGAGTGATGCCCGGAGACTCGGCAGCTTCCGAAAATCCTTTCTGGTATCTGTGTTTCTTCCGCGCTGGAGCCCGATCCAGCATCGTTAACTTCTGGAGAGGACATGGGCGCACTCCGCACTTTCTTGATTTCTGGCTTCTTAGTGAAGCCCATTACCTTTAACCCGGCGACAATCAAACAAATTCCCCGTCTTTCGAGACACTGGTCAGCATATGGAAGCACACTGAACGGATGACTTCTCTGCTCCAAAGCATGGCGGTATTCGCCCTGGCGGCGGGGATCAATACGGCAAGCGTCGCCCTCCAGCTCCGAACCGGCTTGTTGACTCGGCGCTATGCAAGCAAGGCCTGGTACGTGCATCTGGCCATCGTCACTCCCGGTTGGCTCCTCTTTCTGTATCCGGTGTCGACATTGGGCCGTCACCGTGGATGGCCTCTGCCGGAACAACTGCGTCCGGCAGGCTTGTCGATCGTTGTAGTGAGCTCTGCTTTGTGGCTGTGGACCTTTGCGAAACTCGGTGCCGAGCGGACCGCCAACGGAAATATCTTCGGCCGCGGCTCTAACGAGCCGGTGGACACGGGTCCTTTCCGCTACCTGGAGAATCCGATGTACGACTCTTACATCCTCGCCTTCGCCGGGTTGGCGCTGTGGAAAGCGAACGCACAGTACCTGTTGCTCGCTCTGGAGTCGTATGTCCTGCTCAACCTCGTGGAAGCGAGCGTTGAAAATAAAGTCATCAAGAGTGAAGGTGGTGATCCGGGACGCCTGTCTTATCGTTGAATTTAAGCACCGGCCTACCGGGTTTGGTCAATCATGATTGCGGCAGCTCTATTAATTCTGGCCGGCACCGAAACCAGAGCAGATTTGGGACGGGTGGTAAACGCCCTGCAGATCGCGGGGAGCTCGAGCAAGCGGGCGACAAGGTGACCCTGATATTCGACGGGGCAGGGCCACAGTGGATCCCGGCCCTCTCTCTGACGTTAAGCACAAGTACCACGGCTGTTTGAGAAACCAGGGGGCTAATTGGCGGAGCCTGCAGCTACTGTGCTGCAGCCTATGAAGTGAAGGAGGCAATTGAGGAGACGGAGGTGGAACCCCTAGACGAATTCGCGGCCACCCGAGTGTCCGCAAGCTCATGTCTGAGGGAAACCAAATCCTCACCTTTTGAGTCGTTGATAACCGTGGGGGGAGACCGACCTGATGCGTATCGCCAAGAGCGCTCTTTGCACTGCTTCTCATTGGCATGGCCATCGGCCAGCTGCGAGCTTCTCCGCATTTGTGGAGGCCATAGCCAGCACCAGATAGCCGGCGAAACCCTCAGCAGAGTTGTTGCGGTAGTTCTGGTCGCAGGCGAGATATTCGCAGGGAGCGGGTTGCTGACCGGGTGGCCACGTTTTCGGCTATTCGCTAAAGCTGTTGGGTTCGGGGTGGCAGTCACCTGGGCGGCTTTGGCGGTGCAGGCTTCGTTCGGGGACTCGAAGTGGCGAACTGCGGATGTTTCGGGCGTTATTTTGCTCAGCGCTTGAGCTGATTGGTTCTGCTGCAGGATGTGTACCTTGTGTTCTGGCTTATCTGGCAACGCGCAGCGCCTTCAGGGACCGGTTTGTCGAATCGACGGATGGCCGAGGCGCCCGCCACGGAAAGGGTCGGGAGATGAGTTGAGGTCTTTGGGCATCGGATCGGCCGGCATCCTGAGGAGCGCTGCTACCGGGTTGGCCGGCATGTTTCTGATCTCTCGAGGCCGCATTCACCTGGACCTTGGGTGGGGTAGATCGCTTCACCCTTTGGGACCGTTCGCAGTTCAGATCAACGCACCCCGGGATCTGGTGTTCGAGCAAATTTCCAGCCCCTACCTTGGCCGAATGCCGGCAGCCTTGCGAAGCAAGCTAAAAGTTTTGGAGAAGGGATCCAACCTGGTCGTGGCCGAGCACCGCACAAAGCTGCCTTTGATGGACGCGGTAACGGTGGAGGCGGTGCAGTTCCATCCCCCCGGTCGCATTAGCTTCCGGCTGTTAAGGGGTCCGGTGCCGCACGTTTCAGAGGAATTCCTGCTTGAAGAAACCGGGTCGGGGACGGCACTGAGCTATCGGGGCGAGCTCGGAGCTGACCTCTGGGTTCTCGGGCGGCTGTACGGCGGCTCGATCGTATGCCCTTCATGGGAGAGCGCGGTCGCTCATTCGATGGAAGAAATCAAAAAAGGCGCCGAGCGACGTGCGGCGGCTCGCTGGCGGAGGTCCGGCGAATCTTAGAGCTAAGGAAGCCGGGGCCCGATGTCCAGGCCGGTCAGACAGCTCAAGTACAGGAAATACGCCGCAATCAAGCCCAGCAGCGCTGCCGCCGATCTTTGAGCGAGCAGCTGCCGCCGGGCCGAGGGTGCCCATCGACGGGTGAAGAACCACGTCCCCGCGATCAGTACGGTGATATGGCCAGCTCCCAGAGCGAACATCACAGCCCCGCTGTACAGAGGTCGTCCCAGCTGCGCCACCGGCGCTGCAAACCCGGTAACGATCGCCGCGCAGGCAGGGCAGTTGACCAGTCCGCCCGGAATCCCGGCGAGGAAAGCGCCGAGCGCACTCCGGCTGGTTCGGAGCGGCTTGGCGCAGGCGCTACAAAATGCGGCGGGCCTGAGAAGAAGCCATCCCCGATAGCCCCAGCAGTAGCGCCGCAATCAGCACGTAGCTGATGCCTGCATAGGGGCGTAGGTAGACGTCGATCACAGTGTCGATCCGCGCGCCGCCAAACCGACCGTCGCGTAGACCAGGATCACGCCGGCACCGAATGCGGCAACCAGCTTTACCCCACCTCCCCGGCCCGCCTACCGCTCCAGAGATCCCCAGCCCGGCGGCCGTACCGGTTAAAAGCAGCGAGAGGGGAGTCAGCCCAAGGAACAGGCCGGCAACAAAGGCGATCGGAATACCGAGCCACCAGGTGGTTTCGATAAGTTCGAACGGATCTATTTCGACGCGGGTAATCCCCTCTAACTGTTGCCGGAGGCGCTGCGGCCCCGGTGTACCACGGCTGGTGCCGGCCGAACCCTCACGAGACCTTCCGGTAGGTCGACAGTTTTTGAAGACCGCTCGGATCCCCGGAGAGAGCCAGCAGAGGAAACGGCTTTGAGCGCAAAGAAGGTCAATTCCCTGGCTCGACGCCATCCAGGGACTGTTGGGCCGATCAAGAATCATCCTTGCGCCCGCCGCTTCGGGAAATGGCTCAGTGCTCACATAGAGTTGAAGCCTTAGGTCCGCCTCGTCCTGGTAGGAGAACCCGTCAACCTCAACGTTGCCCACCTCACCGGACCCGGCACCCGATACCGCGAAGCCGAGCCAGGTCGGGTGCATCCCGTCCTACCGGCCGCTACGCAGGGATGCGCCCATTCTGGAAATCGATGATCGCCTGCAATCGACTCCGGTTGTTGGGCCCTGAAACGATCACCCGGGCCGAAGTATGAGGGTAGTTCCGGCGATGACTACCAAGGCAACCGCCATGCCAGCGGCGCGGTTAGCCATCGGATTTGGAACCGCCGGGAAGAACCACCTTCGACCTGGGTGGCGGCCCGGATGTCCTCGCGCAATGACTGAGGAGCGAGCTCCCGCAACGACTCGCCAGTGGCCCTTCCGGCGCGGGCTTGGGTGACCTCCCGCCAGCACTCGGAACAAGCGAGGAGATGAGCCTCGAATTGTTCGCTTTGGCGGTCGGACATAGCGCCGCCCAGATAAGCGGCCACGTCCAGGGACGGGTCATGTCTCATGCTTGTAAACCTGCCTCAATGTAGTGATCTGCGCCAAAGCCTTGCGTCCCCGGTGAACTCGTGACAGCACCGTCCCCCTGGGGCATCGCGTGATCCGAGCGGTTTCGGTTGAGGTGAATCCACAGATATCAACTAAAACCACAGGGATTCGCTGCTCCTCCGGCAGCTCCCAAAGGGCCCGTTGGATGGCAGATTTCTCGATTCGACTCGAGTGCAGTGTCCCAGTATGGTCGCCGCTTGTGAATCCAATCCCAACGCGTTTTCATTACGAAGTATCGTAGCTACACCTTCAACAACTGAAAAGAACGAGCAAGGAGAGACACAATGCTGCGGGGGTCGCTTACGTCTTCGGAGCCGCTCAGGAGGCGCTGGCCACCGCCTCGACCAACCATTGTGGATGTTCAGGTGTGGATGTTCAGGCCTCAACCCCGAGTCCATCTCCCTAATTTGATCAAGAAAGTCGTTGCACGAGCTTCAAATGATGACCGCGCGTCTAGCCGGGTCCGGGAAATGCGGGCATGTGGCAGTTCGCTACAGAGCCCTGCGAGCATGACTCAGTGAGAGTTCTGGCAATCGACGCAGGAACGACCGGCGTCAAGGCACTTGTCTTGAATGAGGCTGGTGAAGTCGTTAGCCGTGGCTATCTAGAGTTTGCTCAACACTTCCCAAGGCCGGGCTGGGTCGAACATGACGGTCTTCAGATCGTCCGAGCGGTATTGGGAGCCTGCAGGCAGGCACTCTCCTCTGCCGGGATAGAGGCTGACGACCTGACAACTATCGGTGTGACCAATCAGCGTGAAACTGCGATTGCCTGGGATCGCTCAAGCCTTCGGCCCGTTCAGCGAGCGATCGTGTGGCAGGACCGCCGAACCGCAGAGGCCTGTGAGGTATTGCGTGAGGCAGGACACTCCGAGCGTATTCGGGAGCTGACCGGATTGGTGGTCGATCCGTACTTCTCGGGAACCAAGCTTGCCTGGATCCTCGACAAGTGCCCGGGCGCAAGGGAGGCGGCACTGGCAGGGAGCCTGGCTTTTGGCACGATCGACAGCTGGTTGGTCGCCTGGCTCACCGGAGGCGCGGCCCATGTAACCGATCCATCCAATGCCTCACGCACCATGCTCTTCGATATTCGGTCCGGGCGGTGGAGCGAAGAGCTTTGCGATCTCCTTGGTGTTCCAATGGGCGTCCTTCCCTCGGTCCGCCGCAACGCCGGAAGCTTCGGGGTGACCGATCCAGACCGGTTCTTCGGGGTTAGCGTCCCGATAACCGGCGTCTGCGGCGATCAACAAGCGGCGCTTTTTGGCCAGGCAGGGTGGTTGCCCGGAGTATCAAAAAACACCTACGGCACCGGAAGCTTCGTCCTCGTCAACGCCGGTCATTCGCTGCCGACCAGCAGACAGCTGGTGACCACGGTGGCCTGGGACCTTGGTCAAGGCCTGGAGTACGCACTGGAGGGATCAATTTTCTCGACCGGGTCGGCCATTCAATGGCTTCGTGATGGACTGCGGGTGATCGGCCAAGCCCCCGAGGTTGGGCCTCTTGCAGAGTCGGTACCCGATACCGGCGATGTCTACATGGTCCCGGCATTCACCGGCTTGGGGGCACCCTACTGGGACCCTCGTGCCCGAGGGACCGTTGTTGGCATTACCGCAGGCACCACGCGGGCCCACCTTGCCCGTGCGGTGGTAGAGGCCATGGCCTATCAGACGCGCGATGTTCTGGAAGCGATGAAGGGCGACTGCGGTCTTGAGGTCAAAGAGCTGCGGGTCGATGGGGGAGCGGCCGTAATGGACTTTCTCTGTCAGTTTCAGGCCGACTTAATGAAAATCCCGGTCTTAAGGCCGACCGTCGTCGAAACGACAGCTCGCGGGGCAGGCTTTCTCGCCGGCTTGGGGGCAGGCGTATGGAGCTCCACCGAGGAGCTGGCAGAACTCTGGCGCGTCGAGCGGCGCTTCGATCCCTCGTGGGAGCGATCGAAGGGCGACAAGCTTCAGGCCAGATGGCGCCAGGCCGTCGACCGAAGCATTCGCTGGGCGGAGTAGGTGCCTGAGCAGGAAACTGGCGCTAATCTCCTCCGCCGAGTGGACCGTCCGATTTCCCGAACGACGAGCGGGCGATCCTGATCCGGGCGATAATTTGAAGATCGAGAAAGGAGCCTGTTGATGCCCGAATTTCGGTGAGTGGACGCAGGGGCGAGCTGCAATGGCCACTTCAAGGCCGCGACAAAGGACGAGCTCAAGCGACAGGTCGCAGAGCACTTCAGAGAAAAGCACAAAGTGAAGGACCCGAATCCGGCGGCCGCAAGCCTGGTAGACAAGCTGGCAAAATAGGCAAACCCTGACTCCCCGGTCCGGGGGGTCGACCAGACCAAAACATCAATGGCGACGAATATATTTGCTGACCCGAACCTGGTTCGGGCGCCCACTGATCGCGAGGAAATGAAGGATGCCAGAACGATTTGGGTCGAAGTTGGACTTAAACGCCCGATCGGTAATGACCGTGCTGTATCGGCGGTTGGTCTTGCTGGGACTGTGGCGCCACGTCCGCTCAGTTGGGGGCAGTTGGGCCCGCGGAGCTGGGGGCGCCTTTTTCAAGACCGAAGACAATCGGGAGTTCTTAGACGACCTCGTGAACAGTAAAGGGTTTTGCCGAGACACCACCCTCGGGAACATGCTGCATTTTGGAAAGATTTCGGTACGAGAGATCGCTGAGGGCCCAGGTCTGCACCTTTCGCTGACCGACGACAGCCGAATCTTTGTTCACATAGACAAGGATTCACCCGCCAGCGGATCCAAGTTAGGCGGACTGTGCCAGTACGGACGAGGTCGTGTCGCCACGCACATCTGGCGGGAGGTGATTCCAATGCTGCTTCGTTTGGGGCGCCCCGCCTCTGTCGAAAACGGAGGTGCGGAAAATCTGGAGCGACGACTTCGAGCTGCGGAGGCTAACCTTCAATCCGCTCTGGAGTCACAAGGCGGGGAAGCAGAGTTGGCCGCAGCCCGTATCACACTCGGAGCGGTCTTAGACGAGATGGACAAGCTCGGCCAAGCCGCGGAGCAATATCGCCAGGCGCTCGCATCGGGGGTTTCGGACGTAGTAGCGCCTGCGGGATTCAGCCTGGGCTCCCTTCTGGAAAAGCAGGAGGACTGGGAAGGGGCTGCCCAGGCCTTTCGGAAAGCTACTGTTTCAGACCACCCGGAGTTCGCCCCCTGGGCCTGGTCGAGTTTGGGCCAGCTCCTCGAAGATAAGTTGAAGGATCGAAGCGCCGCGGAGAAGGCGTACCGTAAGGCCATCGCCACTGAGCATCCGGAGATTGCTCCGTGGGCGGCGGTCAAGCTAGGAGGCCTGTTGTCTCAGATGGGGCAGAATGAAGAGGCCGAAAAGGCGTACCGCATCGCGATCGAGTCGCGCCATCCCGAGTTCGCGCCCTGGGCAGGGCTCGATCTCGCCGTCTTCTTGGACGACCAGGGATCTACGGAGTCCGCTCTGGCCGTTTACCGGGAGACGATCGCGACGAGTCATCCGGATGCTGTTCCCTGGGCAGCTTTGAAGCTAGCCGGCCTGCAAGAAAAACTGGGTGATCATGAGGCTGCCAAGGACTCCTTGAAGTTGGCGACAACATCCGACCATCCAGAGGTTACTCCGTGGGCCTTTTCGAATCTCGCCGACCTGCTGCAAGAGCAGGAGCTTCATCAACAGGCCAGGCAGGCTTATCAAACTGCAATGAATTCCGGTCACAAGGAGGCGGCGCCTGCCGCCGCAGTCAAGCTTGGAAACCTTCTCGTCAAGATGAACGAGGCCGCCGCCGCCAAAGATGCCTACCAGTGGGCAATCAAAAGCGGCAACTCAGACGCATTACCAACCGCGTCCATTGGCCTTGCCAACCTGCTGGAGGAGACGGGCGAACGTGCCGGTGCTGTGGACGCCTATCGAACGGTAGTCGAGTTGAACGATCCTGAGATTTCGCCTTGGGCCGGGCTCAGTCTCGGGGGTTTGCTGAAGGATATGGGGAATTTGGAGGGAGCCCAGCAGGCGTTTCACCAAGCTGAGGCCTCGGGTGATTCGGAGGTGTCGGAAATTGCTGCGGAGCAGCTTAAGTCCGCCGGGGAATCGCCCCTGGACGGTAAGACGGTCTCTTAGAGCCCTGTTGCCTCACGTCAAGATGTCCTCGTAGCTAGATCGGTTGCCTCACCAAAGATGTCCTCGAGTGGTGCATCGGCGAAACGATCTGACGACGCAGTGGATGATCGGACGGAACACTCACCTCCTTAGGGTTGTCCGGTTTGTTTGCTGAAAACTCAAGGAGCCGGTCCTGGCAGCCGACGATGTCCCGCTTCAGCTGCGCCGGATTGAGTTGCAGGAAGGTCCGCCGCAACATGGTTTTGGTCTCCTCGGGGACGCACTAGAGGCCATGACCCGTTGGTAGGGGGTGTGGGCCACGTCGAATCGTTTGGTCACCTTCGACCCTTGACGGATCTTTTCAACCAGCTTCATCTGAGGCTGAAAGAAGTTCACGTACAGGCGAAGGTGAACGTAGAGCTGGCGCAGAGCGGCGAGCTGTTGGGGGGTGTCGTAGCGGGCGTAACCCACCTGTTGGCGAATCACCGGCCAGTTCTTTTGCTCGACGAAGCAGTTGTCGTTCTTGTGGTACGGCCTTGAGCGGGTGAAAGTGATCGACTCCGACTCGCAGTAACGAAACAGCTCGACGTTGATGAATTCACCACCGTTGTCGCAGTCCAGGCCCAACAGCTCGAACGGCAAGGTTGCCCGGATGTCCTTGAGCGCCTGCAAGTCCCAGCGTTGAGCCTTGTTCTTTAGCGCTCGCATCTCGCTCGGTCCAGCCGGTGGCGACGCACACCAGGTCGAGGGTCTGGCAGTACTCGCCGGCCCCCAGACCGCCGTCGTGGGCGACCAGATCGGCTTTCACAAAAGCCCGGTCACTCATCGCTCCACTCGGTGAAGGTGCGAATCGGGATTTCTAGATGAGGCTCAACCAAGGTTTCGAGGACATATCTGGTGAGTCAACTCGGAGCCTGGGAATTAAACCCCCACATGACATAGGCTTTGGAGACAGAGAAAGGAAGCCCATTGGCAACTGCGGTTGGAACCTCCTCCATTGACATCGAGGCAGCGCCCGAAAAAGTTCTCGCCGTTGTGTTGGATGTCGATGCCTACCCGAAATGGGTAGATGGAGTTAAAGAGTCTCGAGTCACCGAGCGTGATGCGCAAGGGCGACCTGCCAGGGCCAGTTTCATTGTCGATGTCAAGGTCAAAACCGTGAGATACGATTTGACTTACTCCTACCAGCCGAACGGTGTTTCGTGGGAGATCGTCCCTGGGGGCGAGGTTAAGGAGATCAAGGGCTCTTACACGCTCACACGGGATGGGGCCAAGACGCACGTTATCTACGACTACGCCATCGACCCTGGGTTTCCTCTTCCCGGACCTATCCGCCGCCAAGCAGTAAAGATAATCGTTTCAACGGCTCTGAAGGGTCTTAAGAAACGGGTAGAAAAGTCCAGTTAACTTCACGTTCGTCCCTCCAAAAGTGCTCGACCGTCGCCTCCCTCACCGCTGCAGCGGACCACGGGAGGGGCACTCCGTCTCCGCGCTGCCCGAGCGGAAGCTGGTCGTCGTAGTGGTTCAAGAGGGGGTTTCGTGACTGAGCGGCCGGCAGAAACCACAGGCAGGCGTCGCAGTTGCGGACAGAGGGCCGACGAGAGATCGGGCGTCGCCTTAAAAAGTTTACTATTTGTTCACAGGACCAATCCGAATGGCTTTCTGCTACGTATATTCCAATAAAATCAGAGTGATCAAGACCACTTTTGACAGCTGCGGCACTTGGTCGCCTGCAATTCTGTTTGGTTTGTCGCCGAATTGAGGGGCGGGTAGGCGGCCGCGGCGGCAAAAGGCCCCTTTTGAAAAGCTTCGGGATCTGGCAGACGCACAGGTTCCAGACGGGTTTGGTGAGCCGATTGGAGGCAGTTATTGAACGACAAGGATCCGAGTCGCACGCTGTTCGATGGCCAAGGTGTCATCAAGTTTCACAGCGAAGTCGATCGTCGAAGATTTCTTAAGTACGCCGGCATGGTCGGCGTCGGTAGCACTCTGGCTTTGACCGGAGTGGCATGCGGCACCGATGACAATGGCGGGACAGCGGCCTCTCCCGGCGCAACCGCATCGCCCACCGGTGCCGCAGCAAAGGACGCGGATGTCGGCATTCTCAACTACGCTCTGACGCTGGAGTTGCTCGAGGCGGAGTTCTACCGCCAGGGATTGGCCGGCAACATTCTCAGCGGCCGGGAGCGTGAGCTTATCCAGCCGATCGGACAGCATGAACAAGCCCATGTCGACGCGTTGACCAAGACTATCGGAGACGTGGGCGGAACCCCCGCCGAGAAGCCGGAGTTTCAATTTCCGCCCGGTACCTTCACCGACAAGGCGATGTTCCTCAAAACTGCCTCTACCTTGGAGGAGCTCGGTGTCACCGCCTATCACGGCCAGGTGACCAAGATTGAGTCGCCGGAGATTCTCGGCGCCGCCGCCTCGATCGCCGGAGTGGAGTCCCGTCACGCCGCCATCCTCGCCGCCTTGACGGGCGGCAAGCCGTTCCCTGCTCCGGTGGAGGCGTCCAAGGATATGCAGGAAGTGCTGGACGCCGCCAAGCCGTTCATCAAGAGCTAAGGGGGAAAACGACTATGAATCGACGCAACTTTCTCAAGACCTCGGCAGCGGTGATCCCAAGCACCGTGGCGTTGCAGATGCTCGGTGGCGGCCACTGGGTCCTGGCGCAGACAGCCGACTTCAAGGACGACATCGATGTTCTTAACTATGCCCTGACGCTTGAGTTTCTGGAATCGGAGTTCTACCGGCAAGGCAACTCCGCCAACATCCTTCGGGGCCAGGAGGCGGAGTACTTGAGGCAGATCGGTGCCGACGAGGACGCTCATGTTCAGGCGCTGTCCCAAACGATCATGCAGCTGGGCGGCACGCCGGTCGCCAAGCCAACCGTCGAGTTCGGCGACGCGTTCAGCAGCCGGCAGAAGTTCCTGACCACCAGCCACACCTTCGAGAACCTCGGCGTCTCCGCCTATCTCGGAGCCGCCGGATCCATCAAGAGCAAAGACGTGCTGCAGGCGGCTGCTGGCATCTTCGGCGTCGAGGCACGCCACGCCGCCGTGGTGGGAAGCATCCTCGGATTGCCGGCGGAGGGTGGGGTGTACATGGGCCCCACGGAAACGCCCAAGCCAAGGGCGGAAGTGTTGGCGGCGGCAAAGCCGTTCATCAAGAGCTAGCGCCAGACTGACGATGGGCAGCTTTGGCATCGGTGAGATGGCAATCATCGCAGTCTTCGGATTGCTGGTATTCGGCTCAACGCCTGCCTGAGATCGCCCGCAGCATCGGCGGGTTCATCAGGGAGTTCAGGCAGGTAACCGGCAGCTTCAGCAGCGAGTTGCGCCCCGAGCTTGATGCCTCCAGAGCTCAAACGAAGGAGTGTTCGGCGGCAGGAACCGGTTCAACTGGCTCCAGCCGCCCGACACGAAGCGCCTTCGTAAATTGAAGATCTTCTTGCCCGCCGGCGGGAGCGCGGCCGTAGCTTGGGCCCCTCCCGATATGACGTTGCTGGAGCACCTCGCAGAACTGAGGGCGAGGCTCTTCAAGGTTGTGCTCGGGTATGGCCTCGCCGCGGTTATCGCGTGATTTCGCCTATCCGAAGCTTGGAGATGAGAATGGAAAGCCAACATACGCTTGGGTGCGTTCCCGGAGTTACCGGTGACCGATCAGATTGCGAAGCGCACCTCTGAGGGGCTATCCAAAAAGGAAATCATCCGCTGCTTGAAGCGCTACATCGCGCGGGAGATCTTCAAGGCTGGAGCAGGACATGAGGGCTTAGCGGCGGCTTGACATCAATAGGAGCATCCTCCGCCAGCTCCTTGAGCATGTCGATGTCCAACGCCTGGTCGGCCACGATCTTCTTGAGCCGGGTGTTCTTCTTCTCCAGCTCCTTGAGCCGCTTGACCTCCTCGGCCTTCATCCTGCCGTACTGATTGCGCCAGCGGTTCCAGGTGGCCTCGGAGATCTCGAGCAGGCGCAGCACCTGGGTGAGATCCTTGCTCTCGTTCAGGATCTTCTCGCCCTCGCGCAGCTTTCTGATCACCTGCTCGGGGGTGTGGCGGTGTCGTTTCACGTGATCCGTCCTCTCTGCCCAACATTGTGGGCGATTGGACTCACACACGCGTTGGACTACTTTCAGGGGATCCCGTCAGGGGGGCTGGATCCGACGTTGAGGGAGTGCTCAATGGATGGGCTTGAGTTGCACGTGGAGTTCTGCTTGCTGGTCTTTTAGCCAGGTCGGTTCCAGCTGAACTTGTGGTACTCCACGCTCATACGGTAAGAGGACCGGTTATGGATGATGCTGCGAATTCATATCTCGTCTGGGGCGCTGGACGGCGGCGGCGACCATTGCAAGCGCCGTCCTGGCGGACCTGTGGGTCGGACCTGACGCATCCCTGGTTGTCACTCTTGTCTTCGGCCCTTTTGTCGCCTCCGCGTTGGCCTCCGTTCGGGATACTGTCACCCTTGCTCTTTTGGCTACCTCGCTCGCAATTGTCCTCGCCCTGCACGATGGCACGTTGGGCACGCCCGCCCACCTTGCGCGACTGGCTGGTGTCTTAGCCGGAAGTGCCTTGGCCACATGGCTTTCCATCCAGCGCATTGCAAGAGAAGCCAAGCTCAGGACGGTGACCCGCGTTGCTGAGGTAGCCCAGCAGACGATCCTCAGGCCTTTGCCTTCGGTCATCTGCGGCATCGGTTTGCAGTCCGTTACGTATCAGCCGCAACCGACGCCAAGATAGGAGGGGACTTCTACGAAGCAGTTGCTACGCCGTTTGGCGCGCGGGTGGTAGTGGGGGATGTGAGGGGAAAGGGCTGGAGCCGTCCGGCTGGCCTCCGTGTTCCTAGGCGAATTTCGCAGTCGGGCCCAAACGGAGCCGGAGCTGACTGTCTTAGTAAGACTGCTTGATGCGGCCGGTTGCCGCCACAGCAGTGACAGCGGTGAGGACTTTGCCACTGCCATCATCGCGGAGCTGGCCCCACCCAGGCTGAAACTTGTTAGATGCGGTCACCACTTTCCCGTGTTGGCAGAAGGGTCAGGAGTAAGGCTCATAGAGACGGCTCCTTCACTTCCGCTAGGTCTGGGAGGGGAGCATATAGCTGAGGAAGTGACACTGTCTTCACAAGCTCGGCTGCTTTTCTATACCGACGGGGCCCTAGAGAGCAGAGATGAAAAGGGTCACGAGTTCAACTTGGAGGAGAGCTTCTCGGGAAACGTCGGAGCGGGCGAACTCGAAGATATAGCGGATGCAATCCTTCTTGACCTGCAAAGGCACACCGGCAAGAACATCAACGATGATGTTGTTCTCCTGCTCAGCCAGGTGGGCCCAAAGCAAGCGGAGACTGATTGATTCTCTTCCCGACCCCCCGTTGATGCCCTCAAGTCTGAGCACCCACCGTCCCTTTCCACCGGAGGGTGCCGCATATTACCTAAGCGCTTGGGTTACTCCTGCGGAGTTAGACGTTCCTCCGGTGTCGGGGCCACGGTCTCGGGAACTTCAAGAGCCGGAGTCGGTGGGGCCGGGGATGGCGAGCTCGATGTTCCCTCCTCCGCGTTGGCGCGGCATTCGTCGATCGCCGTTTGCAGCGTCTTCGCCTGAAGGGCTATCAACGCTTCGCGAAGGGCCTGATCGACATCCGAATAGGCCCTATTTGCTATCTCCTGATTGGCCCCCGAGCGGGCAATGTCGGCCTCCATGAGCCTCCTCCGCACAGGCTCCAAGTCGTCTAACGCATCGCGCAAGCCATCGATCGCGACCAAGCATTGCCTGGGAGTCCTTACGGTTTCTACTGGCACCCTTTCGATGATCGGGGTAGGGGCTGGGGTAGGCGTCCGGCTTGGTTCTACTCCGAGGATTGGGTCGAAGAGGCCGCTGCGGTGAAGGAAAAAGCCTCCTGCTGCGCCCGCGATGAAACCCAGGAGGAGCATCAAGAGGGGTACTCCCTTTCTCGAGGCTGGGCGCTTTGGCACTCGTTCATTGTTATCGTCTCGCTGTTCGGCCATGGCCTACCTCCACGGTTGGATTAGGTCTGTCAATGGACGGGCGGGCGAAACCAAGCGTTCCGCTTCTGTTCCGCCCTCTTCCCTCCGCTATTGACGGTGGCTGATTGTTGGGATGCCATCACCATCCCAATGCACGTCAAACTCGGGAGGTCGGCCCGATCCGAGATGGGCAGTTCTCCAACCCCACTCAGCTGCCACATTCAGAAGGTTTTCAAGCTGGACACCCTCTTGCCGTCCGTCCCCCTCAGTTGATGTCCCATCATCCCTGACCTCTGCGGCATCACTGGTTTGCTGAACGGCTGACTCGCTCTGGGGAGATTTTGCGCCGGCAAGAGAGCGTGCAGCAGTTTCCAAGTCCCGAACCAGTCGTTCGCTCTCCAGGCCGGGATGGTGGCGGCTTCGGTTTCTGAGTGATGAAAGGTCGAATTCCACCAGGGCGAAAAGAATGACCGCCAGGAAGGCCACAAGTCCGACCGTGAAAGCCGAGCGGATTTGCCACGATGCGACAACTGCCAGAACCAGCACCGCAAACCCGCCACCGCTTGGCCAGAGGCTGATGTCGCTGTTTCGCCTGCTGGGCGGGTCCCGCCAGATCTGTTGCGCCATAGTCACAATCACCGACGACGTAGTCTTCCTGCGGGCATCCGATGTTCCTTTACCTTAGTTCGACTTCGCTAAACCGCCGGACCGAGCCGGCTGTCTCAACCACTCCTTCCCCGGGTAGGTGCTACGTCCCCTCGGGTCCATGATCCTCTATGGGCATTAGGTTGACGTACTCCGCCGCAGAGCGATACGGAAGCAGTCGTAGCACAGAGGGGAGGGACACTCCTCTTGTTCACGGAAGGCAGAGCTTCACTACGGCGCCGTACCAGAGCAGTTTGCTGTCTGCGCGGGATCGACGGAGCGGACGGGCAGCTTTGACCAGCAGCTCTGTCGCCTAGACGACAGTTTGGCACTAACCGCAATGCCGACGGTTACAGCGTCTACGTCGCGCATCGAACGAAGGGAGCTGAAAAGTGATCGGCGCCGCCGGTTCATCGTCTCAGTGATCACCGCCGTCCTTTTGCTCGGCATTGCTGAGGGGGCTGCCGGCGCGGGGAAGCGAAAGAGGCATAAGCCGTCAATGGGAGGTGCCCCTTGAACTATTCGTCGTACGGAGGGACGGAGAATGGAAGCTTTGTTGGCTCAGGAGACGGTTCAGATCAGGTTCACGCCGTCAGTTTCGGGATTTATCGCACTGTTGTTTGGAATCGCGATTCTCGTCTATCCAAAGTTTCTCAACTACTACGTGGCGGTATACCTCATATTCGTGGGGCTCGTGGCGCTCTTCAACCTCAACATTTGATCCAAGAGCCTGAAGACTCCCAACCCCTTTCTCGGAATGTCGCCGCGGCGATAGTAGGAACGTGGTGAGCGCGATCGGTAATCGTCAAATTCGAACGTAGAGGTAAGCCTTGAAGCTGGACAAGTAGCAACCGTCATACGAGGGAGGGGTCATGAGGAAACCTGTGCTCGCGCTTACCGTTGTATTAATGCTCGCCGCGTCCTCCTGCGGTCAAGACGAACCGGCCGTCACGGAGCCGGAAGACGAACAGGAGGAGTCTCCTACCCTGGGCACCTTCCAGCTTCAGGGCAGGATATTGGAGACGCTGGGAAGCACCGAGGGAAGCCCGACAGCGTCTCCCACCGCGACATCAACGGCTACTCCGACCGCGTCTCCCACCGCGACATCAACGGCCACTCCGACAGCGTCTCCCACCGCGACGCCAACAGGCGCTCAGCCTGAACGGGCAGTGATCGAGCGGGGGGCGCCGGGATCGATGTCGATTCGTCTGAGTTCCTATTCTGCGGAAGGCACGTCGTGCACCTTTCAGAATGGCGACACAGTCGTCGTCGCGCTAACCCGGGCGACCAACTTCACACCTTCTGATCTTCGTGAAAACGAGCGATTCCCAAGGAACTTGCGTGAGGTGAACGTGAATGTTCAGGGGAAGGTCGTCAACGAGGAGAACTGCATATTGGCGGCAGATTCTGTGGCGACCCAAATCCAGGGCCAGGCGAGTCCCACCCCTACGGGAACAGCCGGTCAGCAGTCCCCGACGGCAACTGCCTCGCCCTCACCGACGAGGTCACCTCAGTCATAAACAGGTCAACTCCCGGACATAGATAATCGCGTTCTAGCTCTTCAAGGGATCCTTCTCTCAACTGCCAAGCTTGGCGGATGCCCGAACTGGGCAGGCGAATGCCCCGCATGCCTTTCGGGCGCCGGAGTAGCGATCTCCACTGTTAGATGTTGTGTCTGACGAGGCGACTTCAATGCCCGCATCACGTAGCCGTTGAATGACTTTACGGGTTAACTCGTTCTTCACGGTTCGAGCCGTTCGCACCGGTATTACGAAACGGGCCGATAGTTCCATCCAGTTGTCGGTCGCTCTGACGAATACTCGAGAACGATTAGGCGTATCGCTCCCAATTCCGCACCACATGGAAGTTGGAAGGCGAGGAGTTGACCGCATGAACAAAGCTCACAGTGCCCGCCTCTCGCAGCCGCCGGGCTGGAGCTACAACCCGTCGGATCTTAACCAAAGGCTCCCGATCGGCGCCGTAGCGCTGGTCGGATTCGGCATTGCCGTCTACCTTTCCCTCTACCAATACCGGGTCGTCGATACCGTATGGGAGCCATTCTTTGGCCGGGGAAGCGAGCGCGTTCTCGACTCCCGCATCTCGCATCTGCTGCCAATTTCCGATGCGGCTCTCGGGGCGCTGAGCTACCTCGCCGATGTGATCACGGCGCTGATCGGGGGGCGGGACCGCTGGAGGACCATGCCGTGGATCGTGATCTTCTTCGGGGTGGCGGTGGGCCCTCTGGGTGCCGTCAGCGTGATGCTCGTGATCTTCCAGCCGGTCTTGTTCGATAGCTTCTGCACTTTGTGCCTTGCATCGGCGGTGATATCGGTAGCGATGATCGGCCCGGCCCTGGACGAAGTGCTGGCGACTCTTCAGCACCTCAAGAAGGCCAAGGAGGGCGGTTCCTCGGTATGGCGGGCATTCTGGGGTGCCAGCGGCGCGGCGCCAAATCCCGGAAGGGCCGACTGAATGCCGGCCAGGATTGCCAACATGGTGCTCGGCGTCTGGTTAATCGCCGCACCTGCGGTGCTCGGTTACCGCGGCCTTCCGGCCGAAATGGATCGCATAGTCGGTCCCACCGTCGCGGCCGTGGCCGTTATCGCTCTTACCGAGGCCACCCGTTCCGTAAGGTGGCTGAATCTGCCGTTAGGGATGGGGCTCATGGCCGCTCCGTTGATGCTTAACTATCCCGGCGAAGCCGCGCTCAACAGCGCGCTTTGCGGATTCGCCATCGCCGCGCTTTCGATCGTCAGGGGCAAGATGTCCCACCAGATGGGAGGAGGGTGGGCGGCGCTGTTTAGTCTCGGCGAGGACGAGGGCAGCGCCAGAAGCTGATACCCGCCCGACGGTGCTTGAGCCACCGCGGGCAAGGTTCCCGCTGCCCGTCTACCGACCCCGCCTCACGGAACGAGTCATTCCAGCAGTCTCCAGCGCCATCACGGAGCTGACGAGAGCGACGTGCGAGAAGGCTTGCGGATAATTTCCGAGGAGCCTGGACGCCGAGGGGGCGTACTCCTCGGCCAGCAGACCGAGATCGTTCGTCATTCGCAACAGGCGCTCGAACAGGCGGTTGGCGTCCTCGTGACGTCCGATGAGGACCAGGCAGTTGACCAACCAAAAGCTGCACATGAGGAAGGCTCCCTCTCCCGAAGGAAGCCCGTCGTCCACCCTTCCGCTCCTGTAGCGCAAGACGAGTCCATCCTCCATCAGCTCCTCTTCGATCGCCTCTACGGTACCCACCGCCAGCGGGTCGTTGGGCTCCACGAACCCAACCTGAGGCAACATGAGCAGGCTCGCGTCCATCTCCTCGTCGTCATAGGCACGCTTGAAGCAGCTGCCGTCCCTTCGCACGCCCTCGGTCAACACTTCTTGCTTGATCTCGTCCCTGACCCTCCTCCAGCCGTCGATCCGTCCCGGCATGCCGAAGGACTCGACGGCCTTGATGCCCCTATCGATCGCCACCCAGGCCATCACCTTTGAGTGGACGAAATGCCGAGGCTTGGACCGCACCTCCCAGATTCCCTCGTCAGGTCGCCGCCAGTTGTCGCAGACGAAGTCGACGATCTTGCGGTCGAGCTCCCACTCGTCGGGAGCCGTCTCAATCCCGGCACTCCGCGCCGAATGGAATGAGTCCATGACCTCGCCGTAGACATCGAGCTGAAACTGAGAGTGAGCGGCATTTCCGATCCGAACCGGCAGCGAGCCTTCGTAGCCGCTCAGCCACGGGACCTCCCACTCGGTGAGCCTTCGCTCGCCCATGACCCCGTACATGATCTGGATGTCCTCGGAGTCACCGGCAACTGCGCGCGACAGCCAGTCCCTCCACTCCCGCGCCTCTTCGAGGAATCCCTGTTCGAGCAGCACGTCCAAGGTGAAGGTGGCGTCCCGAAGCCAGCAGTAACGGTAGTCCCAGTTCCTCGGGCCTCCCAGCTCCTCGGGCAAGGACGTGGTTGGCGCCGCCACCACGCCGCCGGTCGGCGAGAAGGTAAGCGTCTTGAGGGTGAGAAGGCTGCGAACGACCTCGTCCCGGTGCGGTCCTTTGTAGGAGCAGCGGTCGATCCACTCGCTCCAGAAAGACTTCGTTCGCTTCAGAAGCTCGAGCGCCTCGCCGACCTCGGTCGAGGAGGGAAGGTGGGAAAGGTGATAAGAGGCAAGGAAGACCGTCGTCTCACCCGGCGTGGCCGTAAACGATGCCTCGACGAACTCCCTGTTCAGACCAAGCTCGGTCGTCGAGACCAGATCGAGGGCGTGCGGGCCACCGATCGCCTGGATGCCGCGGCTGGCACCTGCCCGGAACCACGGAGTTATTTGACCGTAGCCGAACCGCGGCTCAAAGTGCATGGTCATCGGGACCGAACCCGATACGCCGATCACCAACCGGGCCACTACCTCCCTCGGTTGGGCGGCGCGCGGCTTTCTTCCGTGCGTTGGATCCTCGACCGGTAGGAAGTCGACAAGCCGGGCGATCCCCGAATCGGTTTCGAACGTGCTCTCGAGAATCATCGTCTCCGGGAGGTATCGCCGCGCCGAGCACAAACTGCGATCCGCGGGACCTATCCTCCAGTTGCCGCCCCGGTAGCGATCGAGGATGGCGGCGAAGCATGACTCCGAGTCGAACCGGGGGAGACACAGCCAGTCAATCGATCCTTCCCGTGAAACCAGAGCGGCAGAGTGCGTATCACCGATGACCCCGTAGTCTTCGAGCCTCAACAACGCCGACCAGGAGAAAGCGACCGAATTGCGCGATCGTCTCGCCAAACCGCGACGGTCTTGTTCATCAACGACGATGCCATCGCGTGATTCCTACCCCGTAATCGCAATGTTGAGTGGGAGGCCTTTGCCTGTGCGATCGGGCCTCACCCGAAGCGGTGATTGCATCGAGCCTCTGCCGGGTATCTCGAAACGGGCAGCACATAACGGTCCCGTCGGTCTTCCGATTGTCTTCCGACCGGCTAGCGGTGTTCCTCGACGGGCGTCGTGCTGCGATTACAGGTCAAATCCGCAGGAGCTGCGATGCCGTCCCCGTCGTCCAGACAAAGAGTGGTGGTCGTCACCGGTGCCTCCAGCGGCGTGGGTCGCGCCTGCGCCCGAGCGTTTGGACGCAGAGGCGACCGGGTGGCGCTGCTCGCCCGAAACACCGAGGCGCTGGAGCAAGCTGCGGCGGAGATCGAGAAGGCGGGCGGTGAAGCACTGCTCTGCGACGTCGACATGGCCGACGCCGAAGCAGTGGAATTGGCCGCCGCCCAGGTGGAGGAGAAGTGGGGCAGGATCGATGTCTGGGTGAACAACGCCATGGCTACCGTGTTTGCACCGGTCACCGGCACGACCGCCGACGAATTCCGCCGGGTGACCGAGGCCACCTACCTGGGGTACGTCCACGGCACCTTAGCCGCCCTGCGGCGGATGTTACCGGCCGACCGAGGGGCCATCGTTCAGGTCGGCTCCGCCTTGGCGTACCGCTCGATTCCCCTACAATCGGCCTACTGCGCCGCCAAAGCTGCAATCCGCGCGTTCAGCGACGCGCTGCGCACCGAGTTGCTCCACGACCGCAGCAGGGTGCGGGTGTCGCAGGTCCATCTTCCGGCCGTCAATACCCCCCAGTCGTTGCGGCAGCGGAACAAGATGCACCGGCAGCAGCAACCGGTTCCGCCACTGTTCTCTCCCCCTTCGATAGCGGAAGCAATCGTCTCGGCAGCGGAGCGTACTCCCCGGGAGGTTCTGCTCGGCTTTCCTACGTTGCGGGCCGTATGGGCGCAACGGCTGATTCCCCGACTGCTCGACCGCTACGTCGCCCGCCACGGATGGGATTCGCAGTTCGTCGACAAGCCGAACGACCAGAGCGGAGACATCCTGTTCGAGACGCTACCGGGTGATCCCGGGGCTCACGGCCCCTATACTGACCGTGAGCGGGGACCGGATATGCTGATGCGCCTCCAGAGCCGCCCCCCACTCAATCCGACCAACGCATTGACGGCGCTTGCAAGGATGGTAGGCCGGCGCAGCTCGTCGTAGGACAAAAACGGGCCTATTCTCGGTTCCGCCAAAGGGCACCCGCTGGGAGCCGTGGCTTACATCGCTCTTAGTTGACGTTGGACAGGTCAACCGGCCTATCCGCCTTAGGCCATCGGCAGACCAACTTCGTCGGGTGTTTCGTGCGTGGAACCGAAGCTTTTGTCCGGTTGGCGCCGGCTTGTCCGGCCAGCGTCCGCTTCGTCCGGGTACGTTTTGGCCTACAGAATGGCCTACAGAATGTTCCTAGATAGCGGGACAGAGCCGGACGAAGAGGCCCAAGCCGGATGAAGCAAACAGGACTCATAACCCGAAGGTCGGACGTTCAAATCCTCCCCTCGCAACTAGTTTTTGCAGGAACGGCGCTCCCAATGCACCACTGGGGCCGCCGTTTTGCTGCCAAATCAGGATTCTTGCCCCACTGGCTGATCTCGCGTCGGACATTTGCCGGGGGTCGTTCTCCGAACTCTCGCTGCTTACGTGTCCGAGGTGGGAGGCGAGAACGCCTCGCCCGGAGAAATGACTCGCCACCGGGCCGGACCGGCATCCGGGAGGTTCTCCGGCTACACCTGCGGTCCCGACTTTCGTGCTTGCCAGGTGCGGCGATATTGCCGCACCGCACCATCTCCGGCCGGCAGTTGCCAAAGCGAACCCCGGCGCCTGGGTTGGACGCGATGCCGGATGAAACGCAGGAGCCCTTCCAGGAGGTCCCCCGATGGTTCATGCGCGCTTTGACGAATTCTGGCCGAGGTCGAAAGATCAGAGCAGTGGAAGCGTAATGGTGATGACCATCTTGAAGGAGGATGCGATGGCTGCCGTTGAAGTGAGCACCACCTCTAGCCTCGAGGACCGGCTGGTCGCGTCGGCAACCGCGGCGCTCGAGATCTTCTCGATCCATCTCGGCCGCCGGCTGGGCCTTTACCGGGCGCTTGCCGGCGGCGCCAAGACGCCAGGAGAGCTGGCGGCCGCGGCAGGCATCGATCCCCGTTACGCCCGGGAGTGGCTCGAGCAGCAGGCGGTCGCAGGCTTCCTACTCGTCCAGGACGCCGGCGCCGCGCCGGATCGGCGAGTCTACCGGCTCGAACCTGGGGCCCAGGCGGTCTTCACGGCCGAGGAGGATCCTCGCCATGTCTCGCCTCTGGCGGACCTGGTGGCTGGTATCGGCATGACCTTGGACAAGGTGGTCGCCGCGTACTGCAGCGGGGAAGGGGTGCCGTTTGCCGACTACGGCACGCATCTGATGGAAGGGCAGGGGGCGGTGAACCGGCCAGCCTTTCTTCATGATCTGGTGCCCTCGTGGATCGGCGCGGTTGATGGCTTAATCGACCGGCTTAGCCACGGCAGCAGGATCGCCGACCTCGCCTGCGGCGTGGGATGGGCGTCGATCGCTATGGCGCAGCAGATTCCCGGCGCCTCGGTGATCGGGTGGGACACCGACGCCGGGAGCATCGAGACCGCCCGGCGCAACGCCGCGGCGGCCGGTGTCGACGTTCGGTTCGAGCTGGCGAACGCGGCAGCCATGGACCGGGAGGGTCCGTTCGACCTCGTGACGATCCTGGAGGCTCTCCACGACATGGCCAACCCGGTGGAAGTGCTCCGCTCGGCTCGGAGTGTCCTGTCGGAGCACGGCTTGGTCCTGGTGGCCGACGAGAAGGTCGCCGATGAGTTCACGGCACCGGGCGACGAGCTCGGGCAGGCCGCCGGCTTCGGCTCGGTCGAGACACTCGATGTGGACGCCGGGTTCTTCCAGTTGCACGTGCTGAGAAATTTTGCGTTCTCCAGCCGACGTCATTACCCGAAGGTCGTAGGTTCAAATCCTAACCCTCGCAACAAGATTTGCGACGAAAAGCGGCCCTGGATCACCACCTGGGCCGCCTTTTTTCTGCTGGAAGAGTGACTTCGCTCCACCGCCCGATTTCTTGTCGGACATTTGTCGGACCACACGGTGTCGGACGAACGGGGGCTTCCTTTCCACAGGACGTCGCCAAGCGGAAATGCGACGTTTATCGCTACTAGGGCTGTAGCCGGGCCGGCAGTCAGCTCGGTTTCGTGGGGGAGCCCTCGGGAACTTCCGCAGGCGTGGCGCTCCAGCTGGCCAGGAGGTCGAGTGCCTGTTGCGACGCCGAGTCGGGTTCTGCCGTGTAGACGAAGATGATCTGCCCCGAGTCCGCCGGAAGCTCCAGGGCCTCGTAGTTCAAGGTGAGAGCTCCAACCATCGGGTGGTGGAAATGCTTCGTGCCGGTGCGGTGGAAACGAACGTTGTGCGCAGCCCACCGAACGCGGAAGTCCTTACTTCGTGTCGAGAGCTCACCGATCAGGTCGGATAGCGCACGGTCATAGGGGACTCGACCGGCTTCGGCCCTCAGCAGAACGACGACGTCGTTCGCAATGCTCTCCCACTCCTTGAAGAAGTCCATCGCACGCGGGTTGAGGAAGATGTAACCGCGCTGCGTTCGGCGGACCACTCACATCGGACATGAGGTGGGAATAGCGCGCGCCCAAAAACATTCGCGTAGAGGACGTCCAAACGTCCGTTCTGGACGAAGGCCGGCACGGTCATGGAATCGAGAATGCGTTGCACGCTTGGGCGCACGCGCTGCTGCAGCGGCCGCCGGCGGGCGTGACGCGTCGTGTTGGCGGTCCGCGCTAGGTCGAACAGATGCGCTCGTTCGGCCTCGTCGAGTTGCAGGGCGCGGGCGATGCCTTCCAGCACGCTCCGACGCACCTCTGGCGTTACCGCGCTCAAGTCGCGTGTAATACTCGACGCTGATCCCTGCCAGCAGAGCGACCTCTTCGCGCCGCAGGCCCTGAACGCGCCGCTGCCCTCCATACGCGGGCAAACCTGCTTGGTCGGGGGAGATCCGCGCCCGTCTCGAGACGAGGAAGTCTCTGATCTCGATGTAATGGGCACGGGCCACCACGCGGCTCTTGTCGCAGATGTTGGACCGGGTAAGACGGTTGCAGTCGTCGGCGACGGCGCCGTCGGGCTGTGCGGTGTCATCGCAGCGAAACGCCTCGGCGCGGAGCAGATCATCATCCTGGGCCGCCATCATGAGCGGACCATATTGGCGAAAGAGTTCGGCGCGACCGATGTCGTCAGCGAGCGCGGCGACGAGGCGGTCGAGCGGGTCCTCGAGCTGACGAACGGTTCGGGCGCCCACTCAGTTCTCGAGTGCGTCGGCACGGAGCAAGCGACGATCACCGCGATCAGCATTGCCCGGCCGGGTGGCGCCGTGGGTCGTGTAGGAGTCCCGCAGAACGAGACGATCCCAGCAGAGGCGCCCTTCTACAACAACGTCACCATCGCCGGCGGTCCTGCGCCGGTACGCGCGTACCTCGATGAGCTACTCCCCGACGTGCTGGAAGGTCGCATCGAGCCGGGACGGGTTTTCGACAAGCAGGTCGGCCTCGACGAGGTTCCGGATGGCTACCGCGCGATGGCCGCACGCGAGGCGATAAAGGTCCTGATCGACCCGCGGTGAGGGGACCCACCAACGATCGAAGGACAGGTGAAATGCACAGCGAATACTTGGCAACAGCACGCTCGAAGTTTCTACGATCGTCCTAGGGAGCGCGCCGACCGAAGCGTCGGGGCGGAGACCTGCTCCCGCAGGTCGCGATCGCGACCCGCTCCTAGCTGGGATACGGGCGAGACGAGGTGGGTATGACGACCTGCACGAGCGACGAACTGACCAAGATCGGAGGCGGAAGAGCTACGGCTTGCGTCCGCCCGTAAAGACGGGACTATGCCGGCCACCATGACGATATGGGTGGCCCGCGTGGGACGATCTGTGATGTCGGCTCCGCCTATGGTCGCCGACAACCGCCTTAACGATCCACACAAAAAGCCCTCGCGACGGCACGCCCTAGACGGGCGGAGTTTGCCCTGCGTCGGCGGGTCGGTCGCCTGCGCTCGCCTGACCGGCGTGGCCGGGCGTAATCCCTACCCCCTTGCCTTGACTGTTCTCCGCCGCTTCCCGCAGATTCGCCTGCGTTTCGTCGGCAGGCTCCTGACTTGATTCGCGCTCTTCATCGTTTGCCATTTGTCTACCTCCGGGTGCACTGTGTGCGTCTCCTACCCCGTCCTAACCGCGAGCAATCATTCGTCCCCCCGTCTTACGAGGCAATGCATTGTCTTCAACTAGCTCACTGGGTGTCGACCAAAAATGTACCGGCAGTGTCAGCAGTCGTGGAGGGCGCGCTCAACCTCTTCGCCTTGCGAGCCGCTCCATGTCGGGCCTTCCAACCCATCGATCCAGAAACCGACCCAGCAGTCCCCGAATGTAGAGGATGTGTGCCAGGATGAGCCAGCCGCTGGGTAGACGTGTTCGCCAGGGCGTCAACGACGCGGCTGGTAGCCTTCAGTCGTTCCCGATCGAGTGTAACGTCGAGCATTGGACGGGCAGGGTTGCAATGGAGTGCGAATTCCGTAGGCCATTTTGTAGGCCGAAACGTACCCGGAGAACTCAATGTCCATTGACATCGACAAATGCCTACCTGGCTAAAGCGTTGCATGAGCAGCTCTTGAGCACTGCGTCGTCGGGCGGCTTTAAAGTCGACAGCGATGGCAAGGTGTCGACAGGATCGATGTAATCGGCCAGCAGATTTGAAGACTGACCTGCCGGAAGTGAAGCTGACACGTTCATCAGGACGCTTCCCCGGCTCTGCGTACTCCCAGGATCTCGGGACAGATGAACGTACAAGCTGCGGTTTCGGGGGGCCGATTAGATCCTTCAGGACCAGCAGATCGATGCCGCGGCGGCCAACTGGGTGCCGTAAGTGAGGAGGAGACGATGGGGCGACGTACCCGGGGGGTAGTCCCTGTACTGTTTAACCTCGAGCAGCTCGGGTAACCGACCGCGAGCGGTATCGAGGTTCAGATCTTCGCCGAAGGGGTTGCCCGCGTTACAAACCGCCCGAAGGGTGACCCGATCGCTTCGGTAGGAGCGAGGTATGACCCCTGACACTGGTCAGGCCCGTGATCGCCAATGAGCCGCCGGAGGCACGTCGTGTCCGGGTGCTACTCCTCCCCGATCCTGGCCTCCCGGCCGAGATCAGTAAACGACTCGCCTCGGAGCTACCTTCCGTACTTCACAATCAGCTTTCCGACGCAGTCGAGTGGTCCGTAGGTAAACTGTGCCCGCTGGTCGTCGGGGATGAGCAGGTTAACCACACTAGCCTTGTAGAGGTTGTGACTGCCCTCATCCCGGACGACGATTGGGACATTGCGATCTGCTTGACGGACCTCCCGCGACGTTCCCAGCTTCGTTCTCTGGTGGCGGAACTAGACCCAGAACAGCGCGTTGCTGGTATCGGTGGCTGCTCTCGGGTTGACCCGGCTTCATCGATGGGCACGAGAGGGGGTGTGGGCGATCGTCGTGGAGCTGTTACCTAAGGTTCGACTTCAGGACCCACCGATCCCCGGATGCCCAGACAAGGAATCGGCTGCTCGGTCACACTGAAAACGACCGAGCAATCCAATCCACCGTCCGTTACGTCAACCGGGGGTTCCGTGGCACCGTGCGACTCTGGCCGGGATGGCGCGCCAACCGACCGTGGAGTTTGTTTACCGGGCTTTCAAAGGCGATGGTCGGCGCGTTCGGCACGGCGGCGTCCGTTGTTCTCAATGCCAACGCTTGGCAACTTGGCGTGGCCCTCAGCCCTTCTCGACGAGTGCTTCTAACCCTTGCTTCCGTCGTTGCACTGGCGGCTTGGTTGATCATCGATCATGAGTTGTGGGAGCACCCTGCTGATGACAATGCGCGGGAGCGGGCTACGCTGTACACCCCGACAACGCTGCGACGGCCATCACCATTGGCTTGGGTGTTGTGTCGTGCACATCGTGTTGTTCCTAGCTCTGCTCATTACAATTCTGTTTGTGTTCGAGTGGGGCGTCGTTGGTGCAAGTCTTCGGAAGCCGCCAACATGGCCGGACGTAGTCGCATTGGCGTGTATCCCTCATGGTGTTTGACCGCTCGCATCACCAATTAGCCTCGTTTCCGCTGAGTGATGGGCCATCTGCGGAACGCTGCTTGAACTTGACGTAAGCCTGAAAGGAATGGATCTGGCGCCGGTTTAAAAACCGAACTCGGCGTCTTATGCTCTGGGTTGATTGACGTCTCGAGTTTGCGACGGGTTCAAGGGCACGCTACACGAGGACGCTTGAAATCATAATCTTTGAAATCATAGTAAGGAAGGAATGTGATGCGCTTCTGCCTATTCGGAGGCGTTAGCGTTGTTGGTGCTGATGGCATCCAGGTTCATCTCGGCAAGAAACAGCAACAGCTTCTGGCGTTCCTAATGCTTGCCGCGAACAGGACCATTCCCGGTGACGTCCTCGTTGACAACCTTTGGGAGCACCAGCTGCCGGCAAACCCCGCTAACAGTCTTCAAGACCTGGTGAAGCGGCTGAGAATTGCCCTCGGCGATGAGAGCCATAGTGTTGTTGTGACCCGTAACCGGGAGTACGGGTTGATTGCGAATCCCGATTGCCTGGACTTATCGTTGTTTCGGCGGCTCGCGACGGCAGGGCTTGCGCTTCAGGAAGCGGAACCGGAAACTTCCCGGCTGCTGCTTGCCCACGCATTAGAACAGGCGGCCGGTGATCTGCCTGATTTCAAGCCTGGTACCCGGGCAAGCGACGAAATCGAAGATCTTTACAGGCTTCGGCTGGCCGCTGTGAACGCCTTACAGGCTTTTGACTCGGGACCGGCGGAAGATTCAATCATGCGCGAGGGCATGGAGACGGTGCCGCCCCAGAGAGTCGGTTTGGCGCTCAACCTTTCCGACCTTGAGGAGCTGGTTCTGGTCGACGTAGTTACGCAGGTTAGGAGTTTCCAAGGATTGATCCACCGGCTGTCACAAGGTGTTCTTATAGCTTCATTCCCATGGGTAGGGGCGGCTTTGCGGGCAGCTGCGCACATAGCCGATCAGCTTGCCAACTATCCTGAAGCGCTGCTTGGTGGGGCCGTCGGTCATATCCTGCCGGGGGGGACCATGCGGTCGACGGAGGCCCTTCTTCAACTTGCGGGCCGTGCTGCGCCCGGTCAGATCCTGGTACCCGCCAGGCTCCACGAATCGGCATCTCTTGGACGACTCACGGGTTCCCTTCAACTGATCGACGATGAGGACCCATCCGTCCGCCGTGGCCTCGGGGCGGGACCAAGCTGTTCGGTTACTCAAACCGATGTGCCGATGATCGGTCGAGAACAGACGATTGTCGAGATCGATGAACTCGTACACCGTCATAGGTTCGTGACTCTCAGGGGACCCGGCGGGGTTGGCAAAACTCGTCTAGCCCATGAAATGGTCGATATTCTCGGCGGGCGGTTCTTGGACGGTGTTTCATTCGTCGACTTATCGCAGGCGGACCGGCATGGAGATCCGGTTTCCTTGGTGGTACGGACCCTGGCCCTTGTGCCCGAATCTTACCGACGACCGGTAGAAACCTTGGTTGACCGCCTTGCTTCAAGCCGCCGCTTACTGATCCTTGACAACTGCGAGGAGTTCGTCGAGGACGTCCGAGATCTGTCGGAGGCACTGATGAACGGGTGCCCACACCTGCAGATCCTTGCAACAAGCAGGTCATGCGTCGGAGTCGCGCATGAGACGATTTACGAGGTGAGCGAGCTGGATGTCGCCGACTCAGCACACCTTCTCCTGACTTTGGCATATCCGTCTCCAGGACCTGCTGTCTCGGACCACACCGAGTCGCGGATGCGAGATCTATCCTCGCTCCTGGACAACCTTCCGCTGGCGATCGAATGCGCTTCCGCGATGGTTAGGGCCATGGGCCTGGAGAGGACACTGGCGGCGCTCAGCTCCTTGCCCGACGGGGCGATGCTTCCCCTCTTGGATGCCGCACACGGGGGTAGGGGGCGCCACCCGTCTTTAGAGCTGGCTCTTAATGTCAGCTGCCGACTTCTTGACGAAAACGAACTGCGCCTTTTTGAGCGCTTGTCTTCGCTGCGTGGCACCTTCAGCACGGGAGATGCGGTCGGGGTCGCTTCCAACGGCAACTTCGTCAGGACCAGTTCAGGCCTCGACCTCCTCTGCGAGGCCAGCCTGGTGAAGCGCCTTGGCTCCGACAGTTGGAGGATGCTTGAGCCGGTGCGTCAATTCGCGGCGACCCGGCTGCTTAGAAGAGGAGAACATTCGGCTCAGGCGGCTCGGCACGCGCGCCACTTCGTTGGCTTGGCCAAACAATCTGAGGCTAGCCTTCGCGGACCCGAAGAGGCGGCTTGTTTTGCCAGGTTGACCGATGCTTATCCGAATCTCGTTAAGGCCCTTTCATGGGCTGTTGAGTCCGGCGATTGCCCGGCGGCCCTTGAACTCACCAGCTCGCTGTGGTGGTACTGGGCGGCGCGAGGGATGTTCGTCGAGGGCTCGCAAGCTGTTGAGCGAGCTCTGACAGTCCAAGGATCCCCATCGAAGAGGTTACGTGCGAAGGCGCTGGTCGCGGCATCGCACCTGGCGTGGTGGGCGGGGAACCCGCAGAGAACCGAGACGTCGCTTATAGAGGCAATGCAACTTATTGGCGAACTCGACCGGGTAAATCACCAGGATGCCGCACTTGAAGCATGGGCGCGAACAGGCCTTGCCGCCGCAAGAATGTGGGGTGGGGGAGAGTATGACCAGCTGCAGACGCACCTGAATGAAGCCCTGCGGCTCTTCACGTCAATAGGTGACGTTGGCGGCGCAGCGTTGAATCTATCAACGCACAGCGGCATAGCTTGGCATCACGGTGACGACCACCTGCACTACTCCAAGGCCTGCCAGGCCCTCGCTGCATTCGAGTCTGTCGGTCACCAGACGATGATTGCTCACTCCAAGCGAGTGGTGGGTCTGGCAAAGGCAGCGCTGGGCGGAGTCGAATCCGGTCGACCTTTGATCATTGAAGGTCTGGACCTCTCTGAGGAGTTGGGCGACATTGGAGGATTACCCCTCGGACTCTGCTTCTTTGGACTGGTGGAGGCTTGGGGAGACGACCGGGTAAGCGCCGTCGAGGCGTTCCGCCGGTCAATCATCATCAACCGGGATCTCGGTCAGATTTGGCCCTACGTGCTCTCCATCGGCTTCGCAAGTGAGGAGGCCTGCATTCAGGGCCGAGCGTCGGATGGTATCAGGCTGAATTCGGTAATTGAACGCCTTACGACTCGTACGGGAATTCGTTTTCCCCCGCGCGACGAACAGAGACTGCGCGCGGAGCTCGAGAGGGCTACTCAACTGCTCGGCCCTGCAGAGGCAGCAAAGTCGAGGGACGAGGGATCTGCGATGGACCTACCCGAAGCAACGATTCTTGCTCTGAACGTCTTGGAGTAGACCGGCACCTTTCTCAAGGTTTCGTTTCAGCGCAATTTCAGCGGCAAACCTTAGGGTCGCAGGCAATGGTCACGCCCGCAAGTCCCGGCGCAGGGGAACAGAGACCCCTCGGCAACGGACCGCTAGAGTGCCCGGCGAGTGGTCCTTCATGTCTGTGCCATGCCGGGCTGCTGTTCCGGAATGAGCTCGAAAGTCTCGCAGATCATTCCTACAAGAACGTACTGGCCGACCAACATGGCCAGTTCAATGATCGAGCTGTCATCAAGATACCGCTTCAAGTCGGTTTTCGTGGTAGCCGTGATCCTTCCCACGTCAATCAGTTCATCGGCGGCCAGTATGAGGAGTCGCTCCACTCCGGTCAGAGCCTTTGCCGCATCCGGCCGCGTTGCCATAGTCATGTGCCCCTCGGTTAGGCCGCAGGAGCTAGCTATAACACGATGGCCCTCGAATGCGTAGGGGCAAGTGCGACGCCACGCCACTCTTAGAATCACTAGCTCACGCCAGGCAGGACGAAGGCGACCCTTGGTCAAAAGCGACCGGGCGAAGCTTGACCAGGGGGCTCCAATCGCCTCCGCCTTTTTCAGCAGCGACATCAACCGCTCGGCCTCTGCCAATCTCATGCCCGGAGGGGTGGGGAACTGTTCGATGCCCTGTGCCATGGTTAGGCCAGCGTCTTAAGTCGGGAGTCGAACGGGGGAGGTTGCTCCGAGTCGACCACGACGTCCAACAGGAACGGCCGGGAATCCGAAAGGGCGCGGCGGAGCGCCGGCTCAAGCTCCGATTCCCTTTTGACGGCTATCGCTTGGGCACCCATTCCGCGGGCGATCCTGACGAAATCGCACTGGGGAAATCGAGCATGCTTTTCCGTGGGCTCAAAGCCCATTCCTTTCTCGCACATTTGGTATCGACCGTTGTTCAGGACGACCCACTTCGCAGGGATCCCGTACTCAGCGGCCGTATTGATCTCGTTGTTCATCAGCATCGATCCATCGCCGGTGAGGCACACCGCCGGGCCGCGTCGGGACAGTGCCGAACCGATCACTCCACATGTCATGTGCCCCATGGACCCGAAGCCACCCACGATTCGCAACTGGCTCGGCCGACGCATCATGAGAAGGTTTGCTGCCCACGCCATGGCACTTCCGGGCTCGACGAGCAGAGGGACACCGGCGTCCACGACAACTTGTTGCATGGCGGCCATGAGCGCCTGTGGCCGAATGGAATTCGCGTCACGGTAAATCGATGGAACGCCGACGAAGGGGCTGGGACAGTGAAACGGTCGGTGGGGGATTTCCTCGGCCCGGACCAAAAGCTCGTCGAGAAAGGCTCCAACGTCGGCTTGAATGGCGAGCACGGGGCTCGAGAGTGCCATGCCGGGGACACTGGAATCGATGTCCACATGGACAAAGCCGCCGGGTGGAATGAGGCGCGTTTCCCATCCGGAGGATGGTTCTCCAAGCCGTGTTCCAAGTACGAGAATAAAGTCGGGCCGATACCGTTCAAGCGATTCAATCCCGCTTGGATGTCCCCCCAGCCCTGTGACCATGACGAACTGCGGGTGGTCTTCGGCGACCACTCCTTTTCCTCGTGGAGTCGCCAGTACGGGAGCCCCCGTCAAGTCGACCAACGCCCGGATCTGCCTGGTTGCCTGTCGCGCGCCGTGACCCACCCAGATGGCGAAACGATTCCTGGCCATGAGTTGAGTAACATGTCGCACCGCTGCCGGATCCGGGAAGGGCCGGCAGATTCGGTAGTCACTTTGGTCAACGGACGTCTGGCGGACGGAGGCGTTCTGGAGACTGACGGGAATGCTGAGGTGCGCGACGTAGGAGCCGAGGCGTTCGAATCCATGTCGAAGCCGGCAAGCAATTCCTGTGATCTCTTCGGTCGACTCCATGACAAAGACTTCGTCAAATAGCCAGCCAGGGGTGAATAAGTCGGCCGATGGCATGGGAGTCTCTTGGACGGCGCCGCGGCCACGCTGTGCCGGTGAGGTTCGGGGCGAAACGAGAACAACTTTAGCCCCCTCGCTCCTTGCTGCCGCAAGTCCGGTCACTGCGTTCGTTATGCCGGGACCGGTCGTGCAAAAGACTGCCACGGGACCATCGCGATCCAGTGAAGCCTCTATGGCCGCAAAAGCTGCTCCAGCTTCGTGTCGAAAGTGAAGGGTTTCGATGTCGGGACAGTCGATCAGGGCACGCCAGACGCGTCCAATGCCTCCCCCCGAGACGCCAAAGGCATGGCGTATGCCAGCTTCAGCGAACGTCTGCGCAACAAGGTCGGCAAGATTGCGCTCCAGGGCAAAGACCGCAATTGGCTCGGACTGGATCAATGAGCACCTCCCAGTTCACTTACAAAAGATCCACGGCGACGGTTCCAAGCAGAAGTGGCGCCCGGTACACGACGAATGTTCCGGGGAGTGCGCAGGGGCACCGACTCTTCGATGAGGCGGCAGGCTTCGGCGAAAAAGGCGAGAACGGCTTCCCTATCTGCTTCGTCGATCGCTTTTTTAACGGCACTCAATCGGCTCATCATTTCGCTGATCGAATCGCTTACCTCTGCCCGGTTGTGAAGGGCGATATCGGTCCAAAGATCGGGATTTGCCCTAGCGATCCGGGTGCTGTCTAAGAATCCCCCTCCGATGAGCCGACGCGCGAATGCCCGATCCCGTGTGCCGACAACATGTACGAGGCTGCTGGCGGCAACGTGAGGCAGGTGACTTGTCCTGGCCGTTACGCTGTCATGCTCAGCCGCTCCTAACCTCACGGGTTCGGCCCCCATCCTTCGAATCAGCCCCTCCGCCATCCAGAGCCGATACGGCGACGTCGAGGCCGTCGGGCAGACGACCCAAACCCCCCCGACAAAAAGGTCCTTCGCCGCACCTTGCGGACCGCTCACGTGCGTGCCTCGAAGCGGATGAGAGGGGACGAAGCGAGGATCGTTTATCGCTCTCGCAATTTCGCCCTTGACCGAAGCCACGTCTATGACTGTGGCGTGCGTCCTTTCGAGCACCGATCTAGCCACGCTGACGACCTCGCCGGGCGGCACCGCGACGAAAACCACCTGGCAGCCGAAGAAGCCATTGAAGTCTGGCGATGCTGTGGTGATCGCCCCCAGGTCAACTGCCTCTTGAAGATGCTGGAGGGAGGTATCGAAGCCGACGGTGCCCTCTCCCGCAGCTCGAAGAGCCAAACCTATCGATGTCCCTACCGCACCAAGTCCAACAATTCCCACATCGGACACCGGCGTTGTGGGGGTCACCAGGTCCCCCAGGTCACCGAGCAAGTGTGGAAACCAAAACCGTGATTCGCCATGCGGTCCTCCGTGTCGAGCTCATTTCTCAACCCTCAAACCCTTCTACCTGTGCTCGGATGCGATTCCTTCCCGAAGGACGAAGGCAGTCTCACCCGGAAGGAAATGCGGGGCAGCCCGGGTAAGCAGGCCGAACACACGGTTCGACGAACAGGAGGAGTGTTGTCTCTAACTGCAAATCAAGAGGTCGGACCCGCAAACCCAAGCGTCGACCGCCTCTTTCCCCGTAGCGGCACCCAAACCGATCCATTCCGGCTGCTCATCGCCGAACGGTCAAACGAAGGACTTGGGCAACTGGCAGGCAGCGCCGACGACGAGTCAACGCAACGAGATGCATTCGACGAACTCTTTCGAAGGCTGTGGCGGGCGACTGTTGAGTGGGCCCGCTCGGTGGGAGTTGTAAGTCAGTACCAGGCAGAGGATGCGGCAACCAAAGCCTGGCTTCGGGCGTGGCGTTACCGACATCGGTACGATCCGCATAAGGGGAGTTACGGGACGTGGCTTGGGACCATTGTCAGGAATGAGACGCTCGATCTGCTGAAAGAGGAGTCCCGGCATCATCTGGCGACCATTGGTCAAACGGACGACCTTGACGGTTCGGTTTGCGTGACGCAAGAGGACCCCGACCTCATGGCTCTTTCCTACGTCTGGGAGGCCTTCGATGCACTGAGGAAAGCAAAACCCGATTTTGCGGCTGCGCTGCTGCTCAAAGCCGAAGGGTACCCGGACAAACAGATAAGCATGATGCTGGGGCTGGAAAAGGTAGGGACGGTAGGGAGTCGCCTCTCGAGGGGCAAGAAGTTCATGGCCGAGTGGCTTGCGTCCCAAGGAGTGGTCTTTCTTCCCCAAGCCGCTATTGGGTCGGTCCACCCATGGGGCCTTAACCCCTTGTCTACGACGTCTACGGGGAAGTTCTACAGCTTCTCTCCATTGATGGGCCTGCTTGTTCTACCTACTGAAATGGCGAACCCACCCGGTGCAGTACGAGTGTGCGACGGCTTCTTTGTGCAGGTTTGGTCATATCCGTTGGACCGCTACCGGATTACCACTTCCTGCCAAACTCTTGACGAGTGGAGTCAGGTCGTATTCAAGTGGAATGACTATGTGGTGCTCGAATGCTCGGGCTGACGGACATCGTGACACCTTAAACGATGGAAAAGTGATGACCGATCGGTTGTCGGGCGACGACTTCAGCCAGCTGATCTATCGCACATTGCAGGACGTGCCGACCACTGACAGCGTCACAGCACCTACCTTGGGACCCTCTTCGACCTGTTCCGCTGCTGCGTTGATGGCAGGGGAACCCCTCGATGTCAAACAAAGGCGCCATATAAAGGACTGCCTCTTCTGTGCTCGGGTGGCAGTTCGCCTTGCGTCGGTTGCACCTCCCGACTTTCACTCATAAACAGCGGGCTGCGGGCAGGATACTTCGCCTCAGTCGATCTGCAGGAGGGCTCCGGACGAAGTGCTAGACCGGCACAGCCAGCAAGTGCCGACTGACCAAGGAACCGGCAGGGTGGCGCCAATTTCATACCGCATGCTGCGGCACTGACATCCCCACTCAGCGAGATGCTCCATCACGGCCCTGCTGGAGGAAGCGATGTCTATCGCTCGGCCCACCCTAGACGTGTGCTTTCCGTGCGCAGGGACCGAATCCTTAATTGGCTGCCAAGGTTTCAGGCTCGCAAAGGTAACTCGGGACTTGTCGTTTCAGCCTTATTCAGCGTTCGGTTGTAAGGTTCTGTGGAAACTGCCGCTTGGACGGAGTAAATCATGCCGAGATCGATCACACCTGCAAAAGGTTTGCACACGCCCATGGCGGTATCGGAGCATAATGAAGCTTGAGTCTTCCCTTGGAAAGCTGATGATGGATGCCCAGCCAAGGCAATACGTCGACACAGAGAATCAGGACCTGGGGCGCAAGGTCAACGATCGAAACAAGAGACACACGGGTCCGCAGCCGGCCAACAAGATGTGGGTCGTTTGCGAGTGTACGGACGGCGACTGCGAGGAACTGATCCAAATAACCGTGGACCAGTACCGACAGATTCGCAAAGGGGATTCTCACTTTCTGGTCCTCGTCGGACACGAATCGCGAGGGCTCGAGCGCATCGTGGCCCGGAATGGAACCTGGCTCACAGTGCAGAAAACCGGAGAAGCGAAGTATTAGGCCGAAGAGTTGGACACTCCCTGACTATGGGTGCTGAGGGGGCTTCCGCTAGATTCCTGTTAGCTAACGCTTGACGTTTTTTTCTCTTACGGCACAAATGATCCGCTTACGAATCTCCTGCAACGCTCGCTCGACCAGCATCAAGAGCTCATCCTCGGACAGATTGCCCATCTGGTCGTAACACAGGTTGAGCACATGCCAGCTCGGCCAGTCGGCAGCGTCGGGTAGGTAACCTCCGTAGGCAAGAACCCGGTCCAGATCCAGGTCCAGAGCCCGAGCCACCTTGGCCAGTCGCTTTGGGGGCGGTATGACCTCACCGTTCTCCCATCGGGAAACGTCTGCTGCGTTACACCAACCCGCTCGGCGAGCTCGGCTTGTCCGAGTCCCAGCTCCTCTCGCCGAGTCCGTAGAGTTCGGTCGAAGAGTCCCATTATGCGACTGCTAGCCAGAGCGCCATGGCATGCCACGCGAGCGAGCGGTCTTGAATGCGTGGAGCTTCAGCAGCGGATCTCATGAGTTCCCTGGCTGGAGAGCTACGATTCCCGAATCGTATGTTACGGAAGTTCGTCAACTCAACCCGGATCGTTCAGTGACTTCCAACTCAGTCGTTACCCATGCGACCATAGATAGCCGTTAGGAATGCGTCTGGCACGATACGAGGCCGGAGTCGCCTGTCTGTAGAGGTTGTCCAGGCGCACTCCGCTTGGCCCCCCCTTCCGGCGGTGGCGCGTAGTTGACCATCCACCGGGTTCCGAACTTTGTCCTGCAGGCTCCCGAAGTAGTCGCCCCAGGCCTGGTCGGCCATCACCATCTCTATCTCCCCGCCTTCGGAGAGAGCGTTGAAGATCCGGTCGGCCTCCTCCTTCGAGTCGGGGTGGACCGAGATGTAGACGTTGTTGCCGGGAACAATGGTATGCCCGAGCGACTCCAGGGCGTCACTCGCCATCAGGATGCTGTCCTCGCCGATCGGCAACCCGACGTGCATGAATCTTGTCCTGGTCCGCCTCGGGGATCTCGACTCCCTCCATCGGCATATCCCTGAACCGGACGAGTGAGGTGAACTCACCGCCGAAGACGGACTTGTAGAAGAAGTTGAATACCTCCTCGGTGTTGCCGCTGAAGTTGAGGTAGGGGTTCAGCTTGGTCATGACTTTTCCTCCTGGTGTCTACGAACCTTCGTACGCCCTGGCCAGCTCTGCCAGGTCGAACTTCTTCATCTGCAGGAACGCCTGAGTAACTCGTGCCAGCTGCTCCTCGGAACCGCTGCCCATCATCTCGTCGAGCTGGGCGGGAACCACCTGCCACGAGACCCCGAACTTGTCCTTGAGCCACCCGCACTGCTCTGCCTCCGGAACCGCGGTGAGGCTGTTCCAGAAATGGTCGATCTCCTGCTGGCTCCGGCACTCCACCATCAGCGAGATCGCTTCGTTGAAGCCGAGCTCGTGCGCTCGGGCGCTGTCCATAGCGGCGAACTGCTGGCTCTCGAGCGTGAAGGGGGCATATTTGACGGTGCCTTCCCGGTCCGGCTCCTCGCCCGGGCCGTAGTGGAAGATCTCGCCGACTCCGGAGTCGGCGAACACCGTGGTGTAGAACTGCATCGCCTCCTCCGCCCGGCCGCACACCTCGCCGGTGAACATGAGGGTCGGGGTGATCCGCTGCCCGACCTCCTGGTCGCCGGCGTATCCCAGCTGCCAGGAGAGGCCGTACCGATCCTGCGTCCAGCCGTATAGCTCGCTGAAAGGGTAGGAGTCGAGCGGCATGAGGGTGGTGCCGCCGGCGGCGAGAGCATTCCAGAATGCCTGGACCTCCTCCTTGGTCTTGCAGCTGACGAAGAAGGAGATGGCCGGGCTGAACTTGAACAGCGGCCCGGCGCTGATGGACATGAACGGCTGCCCGAACAGCTCGAACGAGACGATGTCGCAGTCCCCCGACGGGGTGTCGCGAATCGTTCTCACGCTAGTGACCTTGGAGTCGGGGAAGGTGGCGACGTAGAAATCGGCCGCCTCTTTGGCCTCACGGTCGAACCAGAGGTGTGGGGTGATCCTGTGCATTACTTCGCCTCCAATCGGCGTGGGTGTTCAGCTACAACCTTTACATCGAAACTTGACCCCGGCTCGAAAGTCCGGTTGAACCGGCGTCACGAGGCGGGGGTGTGATAGTCCATCGGCATGACCCTGTTTGCCGATGTTGTCGAAGCTTCCGGTGAGGTTGCGGGGACCGGTTCTCGATCCCGCAAAATCGCCATCCTCGCGGAGCTGCTGCGCGCGCTTGGTCCCGAAGAGATCGGGATTGCCGTGGGGTTTCTGTCGGGCGTGCCGCGCCAGGGCCGGTTCGGGGTTGGCTACTCGATCGCCTACGGCGTCGAGCGCACCCCGGCTGCTGCGCCATCTCTCACCATCGCTGAGGTCGACCGTGCGATCTCGGCCATCCAGGAGCTCGTGGGCGACGGCTCCGCCTCGGCCCGCCGGGAGATCCTGGGGGAGCTGTTCGGGCGAGCGACCGCGGCGGAATCCGACTTCCTGAGGCGCCTTTTCACCGGCGAGCTGCGGCAGGGCGCGCTCGCCGGACTCATGGTGGACGCAATAGCCAAGGCGGCGACGGTGCCCGGCGAGCTCGTCCGGCGGGCACGGATGCTATCCGGCGACCTGCCCGGTACGGCCCGGACCGCGATGACCGTTGGGGAGGCAGGCTTGCGGGAGGTGGGGTTCGAGATCTTCCGGCCGGTGATGCCGATGCTCGCCTCCACCGCCACCGACGTCGAGGATGCGATGGCGGGTTTCGGCCGAGCCTCGGTCGAGTGGAAGCTCGACGGGATTCGCATCCAGATCCACCGCCGCGACGACGAAGTCCGCATCTACACCCGCAACCTCAACGACATCACGCCCGCGCTCGGGGGGATCGCCGAGGTGGTCCGCCGGTTGCCGGCCAGTCGAGCGGTCCTCGACGGGGAGGCGCTGTGGATGGGCGACGGCGGTCCGGCCGCCTTTCAGGAGACGGTGTCGATGATCGACGCCGGGGCGCCCCCGGAGGGCGTAACCACGTTCCTGTTCGACCTGCTTCATGTCGACGGCGAGAACCTGCCCCATTTGGTACCCAGTGCCATGACAAGCCCGGTGAGAACGAGGCCAGGGCCATCCCATCGGGACGATGACGTACCAGCCGGTCAGCTCCATCGCGATCCAGGCGGCACGCACCGTCTGGAGGGGAACTTCCTCATCCCCATTGAGTGGAGACGGATCATCCTCCAGGGCAATTTCCGGCGGCGCCGGCGGGGGTACCCTTGCAGGGTTCATGTCGTTGACCGCCAGTGCACACCGGCTACCACGGCCCGACCGAGTTCGGGAGCGATCTTCGACTTAGCAATCACGGTCGTTGCTCTTGCCGGCTCGCTCGGGCTGCTTTCACGTGGCGGTATCGACTCTTCTCTCCACGGATCGCGGGAGCTCGATCTGGCCGGCGTCGTACTTGCTGCCTGCTCGACAGTGCCACTCATCGCCTGGCGACACCACCCGTTGGGGGTTTTTGCGTTTACTGCGGCGGCAGGCGTTCTCCTGGCCGGTTATCCGCTTGACCTCATGCTCGGCCCCATCGCCGCGTTACCTGCTTGGAGCCAGCCGCGACCGGGAGACGCCCTGGAGGCGGCGCACCACAGCCACCGTGGTCGGGCTGCTCCTGGCATACCTCGGCGCGACCGCCGCCGCGCAGGGCACCTTTCCGGGAATCGAACCCCTCCATAACGGTCTTCCGTGGGCCGTTGCCTGGTTTGCCGGCGAGCGAACCCGGCTGCGGCGGGAGCAGATCGGCGCGCTCACAGAACGGGCCCTGCGCGCCGAGCGGGAGGTCGAGCGCGAGCGTTTGCTCGCCGCTGCTGAGGAGCGCGCCCGCATCGCCCCGATCTCCACGACTCAGCCGGCCACACGATCAGCCTCATCGCGGTTCGCGCGGGCTCGGCCAGGCTCCGGCACCACCGGGACCCCGATCGCTCCCTACTCGCCCTTGAGGCGATCGAGGAAGTGGCACGACAGACAGTCGAGGAGATCGACCAGATCGTCGGCACGCTGCGGGAGGGCGGCCCGGCGAACGGCATCGAGGCTCCGGCCCGGCTTGCGTCGCTCGACACGTTGATCAGGCAGCACGCGTCGGCAGGGCTCGCCTCGGGCACGCCCCTACCGCTTGGCGCCGCCGCCGACCAGGCGGCCTACCGGATTCTCCAGGAGGCGCTCACGAATGCGGCCCGCCATGGGGCGGGGAACCGCTCGGATCGAGCTTGCGTTCGGCGACGGGGCCCTTGAGCTCACAGTAACGAACCCCATGCCGCCCAATGGGGAACCGAGGTCCGGCGGGGGTCACGGGCTGACCGGGATGCGTGAGCGTGCGACTCTGCTGGGCGGCAGTCTTGACGCCGGGCGCGCCGACGGGGGGGGTTTCGGATGCGTGCGCGAATTCCCTACGGGGCCATCGCTCTTGACGCGCGTGCTGACAGCGGACGACGACGATTTGATGCTGGCCGGGCTAGTCGAGCTTCTCACCGCTGAACCGTCCTGCGGTGAACGCCAAGCCGAAACGTCCTCATGAGGAAAGATGAGAAACGTGTCGGTATCTATGGATATCGCCACGTTTGGATTAAGGCCTGACGCAGGAACAGGTGCGGCTGGATGGCTGAACCTCTGGTTATCCAGACTTCCCCAGGGAGCGGTAGTGCGAGCGGAGCTCCTCATCCAGGTGCTCGATCGCGTAGCGCAATGTCGTTCTCGGCATCTCCGCGGCGTGCTCGTTCAGGAATTGCAGCAGCCGTGGTCGGTCGTGCTTGCCGGCCTCCCGTAGCCAGCCACCAACCGCCTTGTTGATCAGGTCGTGATCATCGTTGAACAGGATCTCTGCGATCCGATAGGTGTCATCGAGGTCTCCTCGACGGATGAAGTAAGCAGTGCTGTAGATCGCAGAGCGGCGATGCCACACGTTGTCCGATCGCGCCAGGTCGTACAAGACATCGCGCGGTTTGTCCCAAAGGTACCCACCCACCACGTCCCGTGCGGCCAGGTCCACCAGATCCCAGTTGTTGATCCGATCGGTGCGGCGCAGGTAGAGGTCGAACAGCGCCTTCCTTCGTTCCTCGGACGTCTGCTTACGAGCGGCCTGCTTGGCCATGACGCTGCAGCCGCCCGCTCTCACCTCGTGGATTGGGCTCTCGAGTAGCTGCTCGATCTCGCGTGGCGGCATGTCAATGAACTTCCTGGCGAGGCTGAACACGTCCCCCATCCGAACGCCGACGAATTCATCTCCCTCGCCGTAATCGCCCGACTCGGACTTGAAGTACCGGTCGATCTTCTGGAGCTCATCATCGGACCGGTGCAGCATCAGCTCGTCGACGAAGTGCTTGGCGCTCAACCCCGCTCCCATCCAACGACCTCCCGAGGATCACCGGCTCTCGCCGGCGAGGTTGACCCTCAAGCGGGTACGGGGTCTGGGCGACTGGCGGCCGCCAATAAGCCGAACCCCAAGGCCAGCCCGATCATGGTGAACACACCCTCCGGCCAGTAAATGTGACTATCGAAGAAGACAATAGTCGACGTTACCAGTACAACCGCTCCCGGAATCGCCCCGCGTCCCACTCGGCGTATCAGTAACGACGAGGTCGCCAGGACGGCCAGCAGGAACCATCCGACGCCGATGAACTTAAGGTTCCTTCCCACCGCGTACAGCGCATCGATCTGTTCGGTGGGAGGACTTCCGGGGAAACGCATCAGGAGTTCGCCGGTTCCGATGCCGGCCAGTACGTCGAGAGCGGTGTAAAAGGTAATGTAGCCGAAGACCGCGATCCGACCGGTCCACGCTACAAAACCCCCCATGTTCCGAAGGAGAATCCAAATAGACACACCGAGAAGTGGAAAGATCGGCAAGAGAACAAGATGCAACGTCGTCCATCGTGATGCGGTTTCCGGAGTTAGCTCCTGTGGATGGGAAAGGCCCAGCACGGCGAGGACGAGGGCAGGACCGGCAACGACAGCGGCACGATTAATCGGAGAGCTCGGCTGCTGGGTTCTCACGCTGCCAGCTTCGATCTAGCGTCCCCAACACTGTCAGCTAGAACTGACCGTTTTGCTCCCATGGTCCCCCTCCTCTCACGCGATTGTTGCCAAACGATCAGTGTCGCACCGGATACGACCGGCAATCGGCTGCAAGGCTGCATCTGTGAGCGCCGGGAAGACCACAGCCTACAGTTCCATTTTGGCAGGGCAGCTCGGGGCTGCTTGACTTGGAGTGCGCTCGAAGATGCAGGATGTCCTCATGGAGAAACTTCTCGCCGAGATTTCTTGCAGCCTGTCCACCGACGGGCTGATTCAGAGGGTGTATGACTGGTCTTTGGTGGAAGGTGCCCTGGTTGATCGGATCGATATCAATCATGGCTTCCAGTGGAGGTTTTGCGGTCCGGAGATAGGTGATTCTCTTCACGATCTTGTGGCCGCCGAGCGCCATTGCTGCAGCTGGGCTTCAATGGAAGTTGATTGAGGAAGGCGACCACTGGGTGGTTGAGGTCACCGGTCCGCCCGAAAAGGTTGTCGCATTGGCAGCCCTATTTCCAGCTGTGACATCCGAGGCAACGCACCTTGGCATAGCAGAGGTGGCCCGTAGGTCCGGCGTGCCGGCAACGGCCCTTCGGTATTACGAGAGGATCGGGTTGCTTCCGGCGCCCGTTAGAGTCGCCGGCCGCCGGCGATACGACATGTCGGTGCTCGACCGGTTGGTGATCATAAACGCCGCTCGCCGCGCCAAATTCACTCTCGCCGAGGTCCACCATCTGCTCGACGGAATGAGCAATAACGGCGCGGGTGCAGCTTGGCGAGCGCTGGCTGAGCGTAAGTTGCCCGAGATAGATGAACTGATTAGGAATCTGCGGGCGACCCGGAAGATGCTGGAGGAGGTTACCCGCTGCCGGTGTACCGAGTTGAAGGAGTGTGCGGCTCAGTTGCGGAACCGTCAAGCGGACCGATGAAGGCCAAGTGATGGAACGCGCATCGCTGGTCCCGGTTGATGCTGCCGACGTGACAATCCTGGTCGACAACTTCGTTGACGTGAACCTTCCCAGCACCGAGGTCGCAAATCGTGCTGCCCGACCTTACGACTGGGCCGAGCGGCCTCCACTTCGTGCTGAGCACGGCTATGCCTTGCTTCTCACGGTGAGCCGGGGTGACACCCGCCGGTCGGTGCTCTACGACGCCGGCCTAGGACGGGACACGATCCTTTACAACATGGATGCGTTGGAGATCCGTCCCACAGATCTTCGGGCGGTGGTTTTGTCTCACGGACATGCCGATCATCACAGCGGTTTGGAGGGCATCTTCCGGCGCCTGGGCCGATGGGGAATGCCTCTGATTCTTCATCCCGATGCCTGGCGGGAACGGCGCCTGGTCTTTCCCACCGGGACGACGATCCGAATGCCTCCGCCCAGCCGTTCAAACCTGGAGGCGGAAGGAGTCGAGGTGGTGGAAGAGCGCGGCCCCTCTCTGCAGCTGGACGGCACCATCCTGGTGAGCGGCCAAACGGAGCGGGTGACCGGTTTCGAAAAGGGACTACCGGGGCAACAGGTCCTGACCGCCGGAGGATGGGAACCGGATCCGTGGGTATGGGACGACCAGTCGATCATCGTCGACGTCAAGAACAGGGGCCTAGTTCTGTCGAGCTGCAGCCATTCCGGAGCGGTGAATGTCCTGCGCAATGCTCAGCGCGTCACCGGAGTCCACACCGTCCATGCCTTCATCGGGGGGCTGCACCTCAGCGGGGCAACCTTTGAGCCGATCATTCCGCAGACGATTAGCGAGCTCGCAGCCGATTGCTCCCGCAATAGTCGTCCCGGGACACTGCACCGGCTGGAGAGCGACCCACGCGCTTGCCCGTGCGCTTCCCGACGCGTACGTGCAGACGTCTCTGGGCACACGGCTGCACTTTGAGGGGGGTGCCCGGGAGAGCAACGTTGATGTCTAGGCCGCGCAAGATAGCAGGGCCGGAGAATGGAAGTGTGTCAGACGGCAGCATTGAGGTTCGCCGGATGCGCTCAGATGAGTGGCCTCAAATGCGACAGATGCGAATTCGGATGCTGCGGATGGCGCCCCAGGCCTTCGGCTTAACCCGGCCCGGCGAGGATGTATTCGACGAAGAGGACTGGCGGGTTTGGGGAACAGAGCGCTCCACAGGCTCGGATCATGCTCTGTTTGCGGCCGTGAAGGACGGGAATTGGGTCGGTTGCGTCATTGGGAGTCGCCATGATGCCGATCCCACGGCAGCCAGGGTATGGTCGTTGTGGGTCGAGCCGGAATGTCGGGGCCGGGGCGTCGCTCAACGACTGCTTAAGGCGCTGACGCAGTGGTGCCTCAGGAACAACATCACGACAGTATCGCTCAAGGTCAACCATCGAAATGCGGAGGCGCGGGCCCTCTATAGAGGACTCGGTTTCAGTGAGACAAACGTCTCAGTTTCCGTCGACACTGAGTCCGGCATTCGAATGCTCGAAATGGCAATGATCCTTCGGTGTAAGGAGCGACTCACCTTGGACGGCGTCCGCGGCGGCCAACTTGCACAGGCCGCCGAGCTTGAGGCAACACCCACGTTCGACCGTCTGGAGCAAGAGCTTGACGACTACGGTTCCTGAGCGGGTGCGTTGGGCGGTGGAGATGCTCGCCCCATTGCCAAGCGATCGCTTGCTCGAGATCGGTCCTGGGCCTGGCGTCGCCGCGCGCCTCGTGGCGGATGAACTCGTGGATGGATGCCTCGTCGCGATCGACCGGTCGGAGGTTGCGGTACGCCGAACTACCGAGCGGAACGAGAGGCATGTGGCAGCCGGCAAGGTGATCGTTCGCCATTGCCCACTCGAACGGTTCGATGGAAGCGGAGGCCCTTTCGACAAGATCTACGCCATCAACGTCAACCTCTTATGGGTTCGCGACGCAAAGGATGAACTGCGAAGGATCACAACTGTCCTCAAGCCGGGGGGAGCGCTCTATCTCTTCTTCGAGGCACCGGCTCCCGAGAAGGGAAACGAGATAGCGCGTCGACTAAGAGCGGTCCTCTCGGACGCTGGTTTCGAGCCAGAGGAAACGAACATCGGAGCGTTTCTCGCGTTCATCGCCCGACGACCGGGTTGATCAGTTTTACACTCCGGGTGCATCGACGCTGGCGTTCCGTGGTAAGAACTGAGCAAGGTTTCTTCGGGGCATATGAAGGAGCAGGTGATGACTAAGCGTAAGGTTGCGATTTTGCTGGCGGTGATTACGGTCGCTCTGCTCGGCGTCGTCCCCGCCGCCTCGGCTCAAGAAGCTGAGACTCAGACGGGGACCTGGAAGGGCATAGTAGTAGAGGACGGCGGTCATTTTGACTACATAGGCTCGCCGTGCCCGGTACAGGCGGAAGTATGTATTCAAGCCATTTATACCTACCGTATCGTGCCGCTGACTCGGCAGGCCGCCCGAGCGTTGCCGCGAGTGGCCGGAGGACAAGCCAGATTGACGGGATACCTGGACTACACCGGCGGTGAGGACCACCAAGGCACCCTGTATGTCTGGCGGGTAACGGGCTCAGGTAGGTAAATAGATCTGGCGGCTCAGGCGAAATTGGATTCTATGAGTCTGTCGTACTTGGCCGGCAGGTTGCCATCCACCCTGTGGGACAGGCCCTATCCTTAAGAATTTAACCTTGGTGAACTTCCGGTCGCCTCCACTCCATATATCGGCGCTCCGATCGAACGATTAGGGCGAAGCCCAGGATCATGGGGACCTGGAGAAACACGATCGCATTGAGAGCGGCGCTGGGTAGAGGCAGCCGGTCGAAGAACTGCGCCACGAAGGTCAAGACCAGCATTAGGTAAGAGAGTCGGGCGAGGCGGAGGTGCCGGCTTCGCCAACCGCCTTGTGGCCGCCGCAGCCGTGCGGCCACAACTGCGGCCACGAGGACGATGGTGGTTGCGATGGTCACGACGTGAAAAACGCTCGGTCCGTTCCTCAGCTCCTGGATCGCTAGAGAGCTGGCGAGCATTACGGCCATCGCCGCAACGTAAATACGTCCGAGGAACCGGTGCCGGACTGTGCCTTTCGCAAGCGTCAGCACTAGCAGACCACCGCCATCGCCGCTGACCCACCCAGGACATGAATAGGAATCATCCAGTTCATCTCACTAAACCTTTGTCTGCCTCCGGGCACCGGTGAAAGATTCGATCTTTTCAAGGGAGGGAGAGCCTAACCGGTCTCAACTCACTGCAAATTCCACGGAAACAGAATGGCATCAACATTCTCCATTTGCAGATCCGGCGCATCGCGGCAGAGACCACCCACAGCACATATCCAAGCTTGGGTTCAGGCGGGTCCAGGCAGATGTGCATCGGCCCGCGGCCGGAAAGGCCCGCGACGGCACGGCGGAACGCCGGGGATAGAACAACCTTTGAAATGTCTGCTCAATGGGTAAGAGAGGGCGATGGCCGATCGAGTAGTCGCCGAGCGCTTTCGCCTTATCGAGCCTCTCGGGCGGGGTGGGATGGGGACTGTCTGGCGCGCCCAGGACCAGGTCCTCGGCCGAACGGTCGCCCTCAAGGAGGTCAGCCTTCCGCCTTCGCTGCCCGACTCCGAGCGAAAGTCGATGCGCGAGAGGGTTCTGCGAGAGGCCCGGGCTGCCGCACGCCTCAACCACTCGTCGGCGGTTACGGTTTTCGATGTGCTGGAGGACGGCGACTACACCTTCATCGCCATGGAGATGGTGGACTCCCCGACCCTGGCGCAGGTCGTGCAGGAGCAGGGACCTCTGTCCCCCGAACGCGCCGCCTTCATCGGCATGAAGCTGCTCGACACCCTCGAGGCCGCCCACGCAAAAGGTATCGTCCATCGAGACGTGAAGCCGGCGAATGTCATGGTTTCCGACCGGTTCGTGAAACTGGCCGACTTCGGGATTGCTTCCGTAAAGGGCGACCCTCAGTTGACCGCAACCGGACTGCTTCTTGGTTCTCCCTCCTACATGTCACCCGAGCAGGTCTCCGGTGAGCCTGCAGGACCGGCCAGCGACCTGTGGGCGCTCGGTGCAACCCTGTACTTTGCCGTTGAAGGCCGCGGGCCGTTCGACAGGGAAGGGCCGTTGCCGACCCTGATGGCCATCTCCAACGAGGCGGCGCCTGAGCCGTTGCACGCCGGACCGGTCGCGCCTGCCATAAAGGGGCTGCTGGAGAAAGAGCCGGCACGGAGGGCGACCCCGGAACGACTTCGCTCGATCCTGCAACCCATCGCAGATTCCGGTCAGTTGGTCGCGGCCCCGGCGCTCGAGATCCCGGCTGAAGAAGATGCTGTCGAGAAATCTCCTAACGGGATCCCCGCGTTCCTTCCACCGGAAGCACCGGCTGTCCTGGCGGAGTTCATCGCCCGTCACGACGCAGAGGAGGATTCGGACGGTCAGGTCGAACCGGAGGGTACGCCGGCGCCTTCGGCTGAGGTTCAGAAGCCGGACCCGCCGGCTGAGGTTCAGGGGCCGGAGCCGCTGGCCGCAGTCCCCGACATCGAAACCACATGGCAGGACGAGCTCCCAGAGGCGCCGTCGGCTACCGTCCCGGTTACCAAGGCGGAGCCAAGACAAAGCGCAGCCACCCGAACAGCGCCTGCCCGGCCTGTTCCTTCGGCTGTACCGGAGGAACGAAACTACACAAACTGGGCGGTGGCCGGCGGTTTGATCGCTCTGCTGCTTTTCGCAATCCTGGTTATCCCGCGGTTGTTGTCATCACCTTCGGAGGACCAACCTTCCGCTGAGAGCACGAACAGCGCTCAGGGGACAACGGCCGAAGATGCGGCGCCGGCACCGGCGCAACCGGGCGGGACACCAGAAGCACAAGCGGGCGGGGGGACACAGGACCAGGCAGCCGATAGGCAGGAACAGGTCCCTGAGACTCAGCAGGAGGCCACGGAGAGGCCGCCGGCCCAAGCCCGGACCGAAACGGTCGACTCCGATGCCGTCCCCTCCGGATGGCGCACCGCCGCGCTGGGTGACACAGGGCATCGCATCGCCCACCCGCCTTCATGGTCGGTTAGGAATAATGCTCTCGGAGATGGGAGCTCTGTCCGTATCAACGGCCCGCAGGGCAAGTACCTGCTGGTCGACTGGACTAACAGGCCCGGCAGCGACGCCCTGGCCGCCTGGGAGCAGCAAGCCGCAAGCTTTGCGCAGCGGCACCAGAACTACCGGGAGATCCGGCTGGAGCGGTCAAGGTTCCAAGACTTTCCGACTGCTGCCATCTGGGAATGGACCTACACGCAGAACGGCGCTCAGCTTCATGCCATAAACCTTGGCTTTGCCGACGACGACTACGGGTTTGCCCTGAACTTCCAGACCCGAGCCTCCGATTGGGCATCGTCGCAGGACGAGCTCGAAGCGTTCAAGGCCAGCTTTGGAGAACGCTAGGCCAAATGTTTGCTCGGATCGGTGTTCCGAAGGCAACCTGGTTGCTCGTGTTTGTTCTACTGTTCCCGGCTTGCGCCACCGCTGACGACAATACGACCGCTCCCACCACCGGGAAGGAGAACTCTTTTCAGGTCACCGGTGACGTGAGTGCGGTGGACGTCGAGGATGTCGACGTCGACGTCGATGCCTCCATCGGTCCGGATGGCATCGACGTGAACCCCAGCGGCAGCGTTACCGTTCAGGTAACGATAAAGCTCGAGTCGATCAACGACGAAGCCGCCGAGTTGTGCGAGGTGCAGGCTGGAGGGGATGCCGTCCTGGTGGTCAACGAAGACACCGACCTGGCATTTGACCGGCCCCTTACGGAGCTGGACACCCTGAAGGACGAGAGCGTCACGGTCAGCGGCACGGCTCGGGAGCTGGCCGGGCAGACCGTCGATGCCGCTGACCCGGGGGCCGCTTGCACCCTCACAGCCGACACTCTGGCTCTGGCCGAGGAGCCGGGGGATCCGGCAACCACGGCGCCCGCACCGTAAGGGACTTCCGGCCGGAACCTATCCGAGAAGACACCTTCCGCGAGGGCGGCTGTATGTCCTCAGCCGGCCAGAAGATGTTGCGCTGTCTCCAAAACCGCCCGCAGCTCCCGGCCGTCCGCCGCCGCCGCGGTCGCCAGAGCAGCCGGTCCTTGCAACGGAAGGATGCCCGCTGTGGGTCCCAGCCGCACCGGCGGGGCGGGCTCATGAGCCAGCTCGGGGGAGATGACGATCAAAGAGCCGATTGCGGCCGCTTTACCGGCTACCGCAGGACCGTCCCAACCGGGCGCTCCGGGCCCCACTCTCAGCTCGTTTCGGATCAGGGGCCGCCCGGCGAGCGTCACGTCGATTCGGTTGGACACGCCGCCCGGCATCTCTCCACGGCGGCCGAGGATAAGCTCGTCACGCCAGACGACCGTCGCACCGGCTTCGACGACCGCCCGGATCAGGATCCGGTGGTTGCAGCCCAGGCACGCAATCAGCGGCTCAGGAAGCCAGTACAGGCACGCTCCCGCAGCGACACGGGTATTGATCACCACAGTGGAAGCGCCGCCTGTGCCGGGAAGCGCCAGGGAGGCGGCGGCGCTTCGGACCACCAGTGTGGCGCCGGATTCAACCTCGATCTCCAGTAATAGATCGTCCCCACCCAGAGGCCCTGCCGCTCCGCCGACCAGGTACACGCCGTCGGGTGTATCCCTCAAGTGGATGGGGGCACAGGACCGTATGCAGTCCAGACGGGTGCGGCCGTTGCTCCAGCTTGCCGCGATCCTGCTCCGCGACCTCATCTGCGGGCTGGGACGGTCAACCCCGCACCGAGCTTGGCTTGGCCCATTGTGCCACCTCGGAGAGGATCCACTCGGCGATCTCCCCGGCTCCGTCCGTCTTCCGTAACGAGCTGAAGATCATCGCTCTGTCCCCGCGCCTGGCGACCGAGTCCCGGCGCATTACCTCCAGATCGGCGCCCACCATCGGAGCAAGATCGATCTTGTTGATGACCAACAGGTCTGCTGAGGTGACGCTCGGGCCCCCTTTTCGTGGAACCTTGTCGCCGCCCGAGACGTCCAGCACGAAGATCTGCCTGTCCACCAGGCCCTGGCTGAAGGTCGCCGTCAGATTGTCCCCGCCGCTTTCGAGGAGTACCAGGTCGAGAGGGGCCAGGCGGGTCTCCAGCTCCTCCACCGCCTCCAGGTTCTCTGAGATGTCATCCCGGATGGCCGTGTGCGGGCAGCATCCCGTCTGAACCGCCCGGATTCTGTTGTCGTCCAGCACCCCCTGGCTTCGGAGGAAGTCGGCGTCCTCGGTGGTGTAGATGTCGTTGGTGACGACACCAATGTGCAGGCGCTCTGCCAACATGCGGCATAGAGCCGCTACGAGGGCCGTTTTTCCGCTCCCGACCGGTCCTCCGACACCCACCCGCAGCGGGCGCAGCCGGTCCGGAGGCGTCTCAGGAGGCAAAGAGCCGGCCCTCCGCCAATGCGTGTCGCTGGGCATACAGGTCCAAAAGGATGGAACCGGGGCAGGGAAGTGCGTCCAGGGGGCCTCCGGAACCCGCCGCGGCGCAGTGTGCGGAGTCGTCCATATCGGGAGCCATCTCGGCAAGAAGCCGGTGGACCGCAAGCGGGTCCAGGCCGAGCAGCCGTACGGCAGCGCTCGCCGGTCCGGTTACGGCGTTGAACACGGCGGCACGAGCGGCATCCAGCGGCTCAAGTCCGGCGGCGGCAGCAGCAGCCCCCATCGCCACGGGGTGATGGGGCCCGACGAGGTGCACGGACGGGCGGGCCCCGGCCGGCGTCCCACCACAAGCCGCCCCCAGGTCGTCAAGCACCGATCCGGGCCACAACGCCCGGGCTGCCCGCAGCAGCAGCCGGCCCTGCCGGCGGCTCACCTCCCGAAGCGCAGGGGAGGGGATGCGGGCGTCTGATTCGGCATCGAGAGCGTCCCAGGGGTGCTTTGTCGTGCAGGCAGCGGCCGCAAGTCCGGCGGCGGCAAGCCCGGCGGTCGCCAGACGCCCAATTAGGAAGGCGTGGAGGCTGGCGAGGTCGCTCACTCCTCCGGTAGCGACCGCCGTCTCCATCCCGCCCGAGTGCGCGTGGCCCCCGGCGGGGAACCGGCCGTCGGCCAGAAGCAGAAGGTTCATCGATCCCATGTCCGACCCCTCAGAACAGGAAGTACCGCTGCGCCATTGGCAGCTCGCCGGCCGGAGCCGCCTCCACCACCTCGCCGTCGATCCGGACCGTGAACGTGTCGGCCTCCACCTCAATCCGGGGAAGCGCAGTGTTCAAGGGCAAGTCGGCCTTGGTGCGCCGGCGCACATCGGCGACGGGGACCAGCCGGCGTTCCAGCCCGAGTTTTTCCTCCAGACCGTCCTCGAGAGCCACCGGAGCCACGAAGGCAACGCTCGTGCGGCCGGGCACCGCGCCGTAGGCGCCGAACATGGGACGGGGAAGAACCGGCTGCGGAGTGGGGATGGACGCGTTGGCGTCCCCCATGGCGGCCCAGGCGATCATTCCTCCCTTTACCACCACATGGGGGCGGATCCCGAAGAAGGCCGGGTCCCACAGGACCAGGTCGGCCAGTTTGCCGGCCTCCACCGAGCCGATCTCCTGCTCCAGGCCGTGAGCGATCGCAGGGCAGATGGTGTACTTGGCGACGTACCGGCGCGCCCGGGCGTTGTCGGCAGCGCCGTCCCCGGGCAGTGAGCCCCGCCGGGACTTCATCGCGTGGGCGGTCTGCCATGTCCGCAGGATGACCTCGGCAACCCGGCCCATGGCCTGGGAGTCAGATCCGATCATGGATATGGCCCCCAGGTCGTGAAGGACGTCCTCGGCGGCAATGGTGGACGGGCGGATGCGGCTCTCGGCGAAGGCGAGGTCCTCCGGCACTCCCGAATTCAGGTGGTGGCAGACCATCAGCATGTCGAGGTGTTCGTCGATGGTGTTGACCGTGTGCGGGCGGGTGGGGTTGGTTGACGACGGCAGGAAGTTCGGTTGCCCGGCGACCGTGATGATGTCGGGGGCATGGCCGCCGCCGGCACCCTCCGTATGGTAGGCGTGGATGCACCTGCCCCGGACGGCCGAGATGGTGTCCTCCACAAAACCGGCTTCATTCAGGGTGTCGCTGTGAAGCGCCGCCTGAACGCCGGCCTCCCCGCAGACCCTCAGGCAGGCGTCGATGGCTGCCGGCGTTGAGCCCCAGTCCTCGTGCAGCTTGAACCCGCTGGCGCCGGCCCGCAGCTGCTCCCACATCGCTTCCGCCGACGTGGTGTTCCCCTTGCCCAGCAGGGCGACGTTCACCGGCCACGGGTCGAGAGCTTCGAGCATCCGCGCGAGATGCCAGGCGCCCGGCGTGACGGTCGTCGCCTTCGTCCCCTCCGCCGGACCCGTGCCTCCACCTATGACGGTAGTTATACCGGAGCCGAGCGCCTCCTCGAGAATCTGGGGACAGATCAGGTGGACGTGGCAATCGATGGCTCCGGCGGTGAGGATCTTGCCGTTACCGGAGAGGATCTCCGTCGACGGCCCTATCACCAGCCCGGGGTCCACACCGTGCATGATGTTGGGATTGCCGGCTTTGCCGATCGCAACGATCCGACCGTCCCGGATGCCGATGTCGGCCTTCACGATCCCCCAGTGGTCCAGGATCAGCGCTCCGGTTATGACCGTGTCAGGCGCCCCTTCCGCCCGGGTTGCGTTGGACTGCCCCATGGATTCCCGGATCACCTTGCCGCCGCCGAACACGGCCTCGTCCCCGCCCGCGACCAGGTCCTGCTCAACCTCTATCAACAAATTGGTGTCGGCCAGCCGGATTCGGTCGCCCGCCGTAGGTCCGTAGAGCAGGTTGTACCGGCTGCGTTGGAGCTCCATTGCTACTCTCGGTCCAGCGGTGCTGCGGGCTTGTCCAGAGGGCCACGGGCGTCACCGCGCAGGCCAGGCACCACCCGCCGGCCGGTGAAGGGTACGAGCTCCACCAGGCGGTCGATCCCGGGCTCGAAGCGGACCGCCGTTCCGGCCGGGATGTTGAGGTGCTGGCCCCACGCCGCGTGGCGGTCGAACTCCAGAGCCGGGTTGGCCTCGGCAAAGTGATAATGGGACCCGACCTGGATCGGTCGGTCACCGGAGTTGGAGACCTTGACCATGGTCACGGGCCGCCCGGCATTGATCGAGATCGCCCCCGATCCCAGAACGACCTCTCCCGGTACAGGAGCCGGCCCTATCCATGTGACCTCGCTCACGGTATCGGCTGGTGCAGGGTGACCAGCTTGGTGCCGTCGGGAAAAGTCGCCTCGACCTGCACCTCCGGAATCATCTCGGCAACTCCCTCCATCACATTCGAGCGGCTGAGGACGCCCCTCCCGGCCTCCATGAGATCGGCAACGCTGCGTCCGTCCCGCGCTCCCTCCAGGACGAACGAGGTGAGGATGGCAACCGCCTCCGGGTGGTTCAGCTGGAGGCCCCGTCCCTGCCGTTCGCGCGCCAGGTTCGCAGCTACATGGATGAGCAGCCGTTCCTGTTCGTGGAGGCTAAGGCGCATGAGTATCGATCATATAAGCCCGGCCGAAACGTCAGAGAAGCAGCAGCTCACGCATGCGGGCGTCGTCCAGGTCTGCGGTGGCCCCTGAGGAGACGACCTCTCCGGCGTCGAGGACGATGTGTTTTCCGGCCAGCCGCAGGGCGAACTCCATGTACTGCTCCACCAGCAGGATGGACATGCCGGTCGATGAGTTCAGGTTCGCGATGGCATCTTCGATCTCAAGGATGATCGACGGTTGGATCCCCTCGGTCGGCTCGTCCAGGATGAGCAGTCGCGGTTTGGTCACCAGTGCCCGGGCGATGGCCAACTGCGCCGCCTCGCCTCCGGACAGAAGCCCGGCCTTGCGCCCCAGGAGCTTGCGGAGCCGGGGGAAAAGCTCGATCGCATCCTCCATGGCGTCCCTATCCCCACGGTCGGACGCATCCACCACCACCTTCAGGCTCTCCAGGACCGTGAGCTGCGGGAAGCTGCCCCTCGTTTGCGGCACGTAGGCCAGACCGGCCTTCACCCGCTGGTAGGGGTGCATCTTTCCCAGGTCCCTGCCTTCGAAGAAGACCCTTCCTCCGGTGGGTCTCAGAACTCCCATGATGGCGTTCAGCAGCGTTGTCTTGCCGACGCCGTTGCGGCCCATGACGCAGAAGAGCTCGTTCGCAGGGACCTCCATCGAGACGTCGAAGAGGATCTGGGTGGGCCCGTAGGCGACGTCGAGGTTCTGAACCGACAGCATCAGGCGCCCCCCACCGCAGCGTCCTCATGGGCTCGCCGGTCGTGTGCCCTTCCCAGGTAGACCTCCTGCACCATGGGGTTGGACTGCACGTCGGCCACCCCTCCCTCGCACAGGATTCGTCCCTCGTGCAGGACCGTCACCCTGGAGGCGAAGCGGCGGACGAAGTCCATGTCGTGTTCGATGACCATCAGGGTCCTGGTCTCGGCGATGAGCTGAAGGAGCTCGCCCGTCTTGGTCCGTTCGGCCTTGCTCATGCCGGCCACCGGCTCGTCGAGCAGCAGCAGCATAGGGTCCTGCACCAAAAGCATGCCGATCTCCAGCCACTGCTTCTGGCCGTGCGACAGCACTCCGGCAGGCCGGTTGCCGTAGGACGCCAGTCCGACCGTGTCCAGGGCCTCCAGTACCTCCGGCAGCACGTCCTTCCGGCGCCGGAACAAGGTGGGCAGAGACCGGCGGAAACAGGCAGCCAGGTCCAGGTTCTCGATGACCGTCAGCTCCTCGAAGACGTTGGCTTTTTGAAAAGTGCGACCGACTCCCAGCCGCACGATCTCGAAGTCCCTCCGCTGAAGCAGGTTGCGAGTGGCGAAGTTGACGGTGCCGGCGACCGGCTTCACGAGGCCGGTGATGGCGTCGATGAGTGTGGTCTTGCCTGCGCCGTTAGGGCCGATGAGAAAGCGAAGCTCGCCCTCCAGCACGTCAAGGTCCAGAGCCTGGATCGCACGAAATCCGTCGAAGGTGACGTCGAGTCCGCGAATCTCCAAAAGGAGCTGTCCGCGGCTCATGTAGCCGGCTCCGCAGCCTCGGCCGGCTGGTGCGAGACGGGCTGCGGCGGAACCTTTCGGCCGCCGAATCGCTCCTTGAGCACCTTCGCTATCCCGGCCACACCCTTCGGGGCGAACGCCATGACCACCACGAACAGCAGCCCCTGCAGGTACAGCCAGCCGGCGGGGTACGCCTCGCTGAGCGTCGTCTTGGCGTAGTTAACAACAAGTGCGCCCAGAACCGCTCCCACCAGAGTTCCCCTGCCTCCGAGCGCCACCCAGATGACCATCTCGATAGAGGGGACGATTCCGACCAGGGCGGGCGAGATGATGCCAACCACCGGAACGAAAAGGGCACCGGCCAGTCCGGCCATGCCGGCAGAGATGGCGAAGGCGATGACCTTGACGGTGGTTGGGTTGTATCCGAGAAAGCGGACCCGGTCCTCACGGTCCCGGACCGCCATGAGCACCCGGCCGTAACGGCTCTCGACAATTTGGCGGGCCAATAGGTACATGATGCCCAGACAGACGGCGATGAGCAGGTAAACCGAACGCTGGTTCACGGGGTCGTTCAGGTCGTAGCCCATGAAGGTCGTCACGTTGGTCAGGCCGTTGGTCCCTCCGGTGACCCCCTGCTGGCCGATCAGGAGGATGGCGAAGGCGGCCGCCAGTGCCTGGCTCAGGATCGCGAGGTAGGCCCCGCGTACTCGCCTGCGGAAGATGAGGGCTCCCAGGGCTGCAGCCACCGCCATGGGCACGAGGATAGCGGCCGACAATGCAAAAACCGGACTGCCGAAAGGCTTCCACAAGGCCGGCAGCTTTTCCACGCCGCTCCAAACCATGAAGTCGGGCAGCTTGCCCGGACCCGCTTCCTGCAGCTTGAGCAGCATGCCCATGCAGTAACCGCCCATACCGAAAAATAGGCCGTGGCCGATGGTCAGCATGCCGCCGTAGCCCCAGGCGAGGTCGATACCGATCGCGATGATCGCGAAGCACAGGTACTTGCCCAACAGCGCCAGACGGAACCCGCTCAGCATGGCGGGCGCCACCACCACAAGGACAAGCCCGATTGCCAGGAAGATCCCCCTGCGTTTCCAGGGGGTCAGCGTCCCAAGCTTGGGGACCGCCAGAGCGGTCATGTGAGCGCCCGGCTTTTCATCACAAAGAGTCCCTGTGGGCGGAACTGAAGGAATGCCACGATCGCTACGAACACGGCAACCCTGGCGATGCTGGCCTCCGTGCTGAACTCGACGAACGCATTTAGCAGTCCCAGAGCGACGGCGGCAATCACAGCGCCCCGAAGCTGCCCCAGACCGCCGACCACCACCACAAGGAAAGCATCAACGATGTAGTTGGTGCCCAGAGTGGGTCCCGTCGAGCCCAGCAGCGTCAGGGCGACGCCGGCAATACCGGCCAATCCGGAGCCGATGAAGAATGTAAGGCGATCGATGGAGTGCGTCTTGAGCCCGCTGCAGGAGGCCAGCTGGCGGTTCTGCATAACCGCCCGCATGCGGGCTCCCTGCGGTAGCCGGGTTAAAAAGACCCAGATGCCCACGACGCTGACCACCACCAGGCCGATGATGAAGATTCGAGAGTAGGAGAGGGTTGCTCCGGCGAGGTGGAGACTGCCGCCGAGCCATCCCGGGGCCCTCACCTGAACGTTGGGGGCCCCGAAGATGTCCCGAGCGAGTTGTTGCAGCATGAGGCTCACGCCCCAGGTGACCAGCAGTGTGTCCAGTGGACGCCCGTAGAGGCGCCTGACGAGCACCAGCTCCAGGAGGAGCCCAAGCGTGCCGGCAATGACGAACGCAACGGGTAGAGCCACCACAAGCGAGGTGTCGGTTCCGATCAGGTCCTGGAGCACGAAGGCGGTGTATGCCCCCGCCATGATGAACTCACCATGCGCCATGTTGATCACGTTCATCTGGCCAAAGGTGAACGTGAGCCCCAAGGCGATGAGTATCAGGACGGAGCCGACGCTCAGCCCGGTAAAGACCTGACCCAGAAAAGCATCCACTTGAGGTCCTCCTAGATCCCCCTTGCGACCGACGGCTCTAGGTCAGTCCCTTGGCCCAGTCGTAGCCCCTCAGGAAGGGGTCCGGCTTGATCGGTCCGTCTGAGCCGGATACCTGCCTGATCAAGCCGTCCGGTCCGATCAGGCCGATGCGGGCGGTCTTGTAGATGTGCTGGGTAGGACCGTCCACGGTGACCCTGCCCTCGGGGGCGGCGAACTCGATGCCGGCAGCGGCCCTCTTGACCGCCTCCACCTCGGTCGTGCCCGCCTTCTCCACAGCGGCCGCCCACAGGTGGACCGCCACGTAGCCCGCCTCCATCGGGTCGGACGTCACCTTGTCCTCGCCGTACTTGGCCTTGAAGGCCTTGACGAACTCGGCGTTCTCGGGCGTGTCGGTGGTCTGGTAGTAGTTCCATGCGACCAGGTGTCCGGCCAGGAACTCCGGGCCGATCGCTCGCACCTCCTCCTCTGCGACGCTCACCGAGACGATGGGCATGGCGTCCGGAGCTATCCCCTTGGTCTTCCACTCCTTGAAGAAGGCCGTGTTGGTGTCGCCGTTCAGGGTGTTGAAGATCGCATCCGGCCTGGCTGCCGCCACCTTGTTCACCAGCGTGGCGACCTCCTGGTTGCCCAGCGGGATGTACTCCTCGCCGACGATCTCCATGTCGTTGGCCTGGGCGTATGCCTTGATCTCCTTGTTGGCGGTCCGGGGGAAGACGTAGTCGCTTCCGACCAGGAAGATTCGCTTCTTGCCCTGGCCCTTCAGGTAGTCGAGCCCCGGAACGATTTGTTGGTTGGTGGTGGCGCCGGTGTAGAAGATGTAGGGCGACTGCTCCAGGCCCTCGTACTGGACCGGGTACCACAGCAGAGCCTTATTCCTCTCGAAGACCGGGAGCATGGCTTTGCGGCTGGCGGAGGTCCATCCGCCGAAGACGGTGGCCACCTTGTCCACCGAGATGAGCTTCTGTGCCTTTTCTGCGAAGGTAGGCCAGTCGGATGCGCCGTCCTCTTCGATTGCTTCGATCTGTTTTCCGAGCACGCCGCCCTTGGCGTTGATCTGCTCGATCGCCAGCTTTTCGGCGTCTCTAACGGTGACCTCACTGATCGCCATGGTGCCGCTCAGGGAATGCAGGAGCCCCACCTTGATGGTGTCGCCGTCGTCCGTTGACGTGCCTCCGGTGGCGGATGTGTCGCCCGCTTTCTGCCCGCAGGCGGCTCCTAACATCGCCAGCACCATCAGGGTCGCCAGCCACAGCTTTTTGAGCTTCGACGCCTCCTTCATATTCCCTCCCACTTGTTTTCCTGAGTTCACATGGATCGATGACCCGGCCCATCGTGCTTCCGGCAGATTTCCCGGGCATTTCGGGAATGTTAAGAGTGGGTAACAGATGGACACGGGGGAGGGGTCGGGAACACGAGGGTGAAACAGCGCTGGAGAGGTGTGAGCCAACGTATGCGACGGCTCCCGGTTTGCCATCGGCCACCATTGTGTTGAGTATTGGTTGGTGACCAGTTCCCGACCGGTGCCCCCCATCGTCCAGAAACCGGAAGCGCGAAAGCTTTCCGCCGAGGATCTTCGCAGGTTCGAGGACGAGGCTCTGCCTTTGGCCAACGCTCTCTACGGAGGCGCGCTGAGGATGACCCGCAACCCCGCGGATGCCGCCGACCTGGTTCAGGAGACGTTTCTTCGTGCCTTCCGCTCCTGGGGCCAGTTCAAGGAGGGCACCAACCTAAAGGCGTGGCTCTACCGGATCCTGACCAACCTCTACATCAGCTCGTATCGGGTCAAGAAGAGGGGGCCTCAGCTGGTTTCTGCGAACGATGCCGGAGACTTCGACTTGTACCAGTCCCTGGTCGACCAGAACCATGTCTCGGAATCCGCCGAGTCGATCGTCATCGACTCCCTGGGCGACGACGACATCAAAAAGGCGCTGGCAGACCTGCCCGAGGACTTCCGGATGGCAGTCTCCCTGGCCGACGTTGACGGATTCTCGTATCGGGAGATAGCCGATATGCTGGGCATTCCGATAGGCACAGTGATGTCCCGGCTTCATCGCGGAAGAAAAGCACTGCAGAAAGCGTTGTGGGGATTGGCCGAGCAGAGAGGTTTGGTCGGTCAAGGAGGCAAACTTAGATGAACGACGCTCACTGCCAGAAGCTTGTCGGCTCGCTGTACCAGCTTCTTGACGGAGAGGTGACCGAGGATCAGGTCCAGTTCCTCTCCGACCACCTAGCGGAGTGTGGCCCTTGCCTCGAACGGTTGGGGGTCGAGATGCATTTCACCCTGCTTGTCCGCAGCCGCTGCCAGAACACGACCTGCCCGGATGAGGTGATGCACAGCATCAAGACGGCGCTTCAGGCCGAGATTTGACCCTGATCTAACCGGAGATCAGAGCCGCCAGCTCGAAGTGGTGGCCGTCGGGTCTCGACCACCGTCCTCCCCACCGAAATCCCCACTTCTCAAAGATCGCGACCACCCTCGGATCCATATTCGGCCGGGCGCCCGCCGGATTGTCGGCCACATTGATGTCCACGGCGAGACCCCACGCATGCATGGAGAGGGGTTTGGTTCCGTCCCGCTCGATGAAGCGCGGGACGTAACAGCCGCCGAACTGCCCCGGTTTGATCGAGCCGGAGAGCCCGGAATCTCGGATTTCGGTCAGCGCTCCCTCCAGCTGCGGCAGCATGGCCTGGTGGCAGGTCACCTTTCCCAGAAGGGGCACGTTGCGGCTGGTGATGTGCCTGACCACCCATTCCCGCTCCTGGCTGATGGTGCCGTCGGGATTCGAGGTGAACCGGAAATTTCCGATCGCTTTCTGAGCAGACGCACCGGAGAAGAAGGTGCGGCTGCCCGTGGCCTGGGTTCGCTCGAATCTCACTCCCGGCAGGGCCCTGTTGAGAGCCTTGAGGACCTCGGAAGATCTTGCATCCTTGTCGAGCCCGATCAGAAGCAGGGTCGGCCGGCCGAGTCCCAGTGTGCTCGCCTGATCCATGGACATCATTGCGCCGGCAAGATTGGGGACCCCGCTGGACGCAAGCCCGCCGATGCGCAGGACGCCGCGGCCCTTGGGGCCCTTGGCGGCAAGGGTCTGGAGCGGCTTGCCGCCGAATATCTGATACTGCTCGTGGGCGATGAGGGTATGTGAACGGTGCAGTCCCTCCCAGACGAACCTGGCCTGGGCGGTGGACTCCGGCGCCAGAGGCCGGAACTCGTCCGGCTTCACCGCAGCAACGCTGACCTGGGCATCCCCGCCCGGAACCTCCACAACGAGATTGGCCAGCAGCACCCGGGCGGTGGCGGCGACGCCCGGAACGGCGGAGGCTTTTTGAATCACGTCTTCGGAAACTCCGTCGGGAAAGGTTGCCTTGAAGGTGGGCCTGACCGTGTCCACCCGTTCCGGCACCTGGACGCGGAGTGCAGGCTCCCTCACCTCGGCCGGCGGACCCGAGAACGCCACCGCTGCGCTGTCGCCCGAGCCTGAGCCGGAGTTCATCACACGGGCCACCACGCCGCCCGCTCCTGCCAGCAGAATGAGGGCCAGTATCGCGAACACCGCCCTCCGGCGGCGGGTCCTGGAAGCCCCCACGCGCGAATGCCAGCCGGGCGCCGTTAGAGTGGCTGTCTTCCCGGGAATCCTGCGCCCGGCGTGTGCCAGAACGCGACCTTTGGCTCGCCATCCTTCCAGCACAGAAGAACGTCGCGTCCATCGATCACCGCGGGAAAGTCGACCAGCCCCTTCTCGACGTCCTTTATGGAGATGTCTCTGCCCTCGAACCACGCCAGCTCCTCGTTCAACTGGGTTGAGGACTGCGTCCACGCCCCGCCTTGCGGATCGCCTCCGTTGCTGTGGGCCCGAAGAGCGACGGCGGCCCGGTGGCGCTCCACCTCCCGATATGCCGACCTCAGAGTCTCAAGGTGCACTCTTACCTCAGGGAGTATTTCGTTCGCCGTAAGCTTGGTGTATCGGGTTGGTCCGAGCACCTATCAATCTTAATGTCGCCAGGAACGAACTATGCAAACACTCACAGAGTTAGTAAGGGATGAGACCAACCTCTACCCGCATGAGGTAGAGCACCTCGATCGGCTTCTCGCGTCATGGCAGCTTCTCGCCGACCTGTCGTTTGCCGACCTGCTCCTGTGGTGTCCGCTCAAGGACGCAAGCGGGTTTATCTGCCTGGCACAGATGCGGCCCCACACCAGTCAGACCCTCTACCCGCACGACCTGGTCGGGCAGACCTTGAGGCCCGAAGAGCTCGCCGTTGTCGACCGGGTTTATTCCGAGAACCGCAGCTGGCGAAGCGAGAGCCCGATGATCATCGATGGACTTCCCATCCGCATCGAGGCCATCCCCGTTCCGGTGCGCGAACGCGTGTCGGCCGTGATGACAATCCACAGCGCACCGCTCAAGAACCGCCGCCGCGGCGAGCTGGAGCAGAACTATCTGGAGTGCGCAGCCGTGCTGGCCCGGATGGTGGGGCAGGGCCTCTTTCCCTTTGCGGGGGAAGCTTTGGATCCCGAGCTGGCCCCCAGAGTTGGGGACGGCATCATCCGGTTGAACCTGCTGGGAAAGGTGATGTACGCCAGTCCAAATGCGGTTTCCGCATTTCGCCGGCTTGGAGTCGTGTCGAACATCCAGGGAGAGAAGCTGTCGGATGTGGGAGTCGACGCTTCGGCCGCGGCGCAGGCTCTGGCCACCGGGATCCCGGCGCAAATCGATGTCGAGGTCGGAGTCTCGGTCGTGCTTCAACGAGCACTCCCGTTCCTCGAGGGACGCGATCGCCGGGTTACCGGGGCGCTGGTGCTGGTGCGGGACGTGACGCAGCTCAGGTACCGGGAGCGGCAGCTGCAACGCCAGCAGGCGGTCATCCGGGAGGTTCACCACCGGGTGAAGAACAACCTGCAGACCATCGCCAGCCTGCTGAGGTTACAGGGCCGCCGCGTGCCGGTGGAGGCCCGCCGGGAGCTGGAGGAGGCGATCCGGCGGATCGCCGCCATCGCTCTGGTTCACGAAACGCTCTCGAAGGAGTCGAGTCAGAAGGTGGACTTTGCCGGCGTTGCCGGCCGGCTGATCCGAATGGTGTCGGAGGGCCTTCTCCATCCGGACGGCCGCGTGTCGCTTCGCCTGGAAGGGGATCCGGGCAAGCTCCACTCAAACCTGGCGACGCCGCTGGCTGTGGTGCTGGTGGAGCTGCTGCAGAACGCGGTGGAGCATGCGTTCGGGGAGCGCGGTGGCACCGTTCTGGTGACGATGAGCCGGGAAGCCGGCCACCTGACGATGACCGTAAGAGATGACGGGGTCGGATTGCCGGCCGACCAGACCTCAATGAGCAAGGGCCTGGGCCTTCAGATTGTGTCGGCCCTGGTGGAGAGCGAGCTGGGAGGGACCTTAACCTACGAGTCAGATGGTGGGGCGTGTTTCGCTGTCAATGTCCCCACTGAGCGTCCAGCCGGCATGCTTCCGGCCGGTGGAACCTAAGCGAGAAAAGGGGTGTTGGCGTCCGGTGACCACGCCTTTACGCTCATCCTCGGAAAGGCCGCCCCACACGCCGGATTCCTGGTGAGTCTCGATGGCCCACTCCAGGCAGTCCCTCTTTACGGGACACGGGCGGCAGATGGCTTTGGCTTGCTCGATCTGGTCAAGTGCCGGACCCGTTGTCCCGATGGGAAAGAATACGTCAGGGTCCGGAATCTCCTTGCAGTTGGCACGTTGCCGCCAGTCCGTCTCCGGAGACGCGCCGGGCTCAAGATAGAAGGTGATTTCTTTCATGGGGAGAGTTGAAAGTCGTCGTATGTCATGGCAGGCAACAACGGGAGAATATGACGGGTATGTGAACAACGCAATACCCAGTGAACCTTTTCTCATCCTTGAGCCGTTAGAACTGAACTGAAATGACCCAGAACGGACGTTTTGGGACTGTCTCTGAATTGCCGCCGGTCTTCGCACCGATGCTGCCCACGCTCATTGAAGCGCCATTTGACTCCGCGGATCACCTGTTTGAGGTCAAGTGGGACGGGGTCCGAGTCCTGGCTTTTTGCGATGAATCGTCCACGCGGCTGTACTCCCGATCGGGACGTGAATGTACGCCACAGTATCCCGAGTTCGCCGCTCTTCACGAGCGGCTGGCCGTCCCGAACGCCGTCCTTGACGGAGAGATCGTCGCTCTCGACGAGAACTCCCGGCCCTCATTCGAGCTTCTTCAGAGCCGGATCAACCTGGCCCGGCCCAGCGACATTGCTCGGGGGGTGAGCCGGGTGTCACTCGACCTGGTCCTGTTCGATCTGGTCTTCAGCAGCGGACAGTTGCTCGGCGGGCTTCCGCTCATCGAGCGTCTCGACCGTTTGGGCCGCAGTGTTACTTTCGGGGAGCGAGTATTGCGCTCGGAGCCCATTCCGAACTTCGGTTGCGCACTGTTCCAGGCAGCCCGCTCGAAGGGTCTGGAGGGGATCGTGGCGAAGGCAATGCTGAGCCACTATCTGCCGGGCCGCCGGAGCCGAGAGTGGCTGAAGATCAAGTCGGTTTACGACATGGATGTTGTTATCGGAGGATTTAGCGCCGGCACCAACAGCCGGTCGAGCTCCCTCGGAGCTTTGCAGGTTGGGGCCTACGACGGCGCGGGCAGGCTGCGATACCTCGGCTCGGTGGGGACCGGTTTCAAGGATCGGGACCTGGTGACGATGAAGGCCAGGCTGCAGGAAATCGAGTCCCCGGTCAGCTCGTTTTCGGACAAGGTCCCGCTCCGCTCCGTTCGTTGGGTGAAGCCGGAGCTGGTGGCGAAGGTGGAGTACCGGGAGCTTACCAAAGGCCTGCGCCTGCGAGCCCCTTCCTACAAGGGCTTGCGGGATGACAAGCTCCCTCAGGAATGCCTGCTGCCGGAGTAAGCGGTTCAGGCCGACTTGGCGACCTTCTCCTTCTCCTTGTCCTTGCCGGTGGTCTTCTGGGTGTCCTTCCCGCCTGTCTTGGCTTTGGTCGCCTCCACGCTGGCCCTCAGGGCCTCCATGAGGTCGAGGATCTGCGTGGGCTCCTTGGTCGGCTCCACCGCCACCTGCTGACCCTCGATCTTGGCTTCCACCGCCGCCTCCAGGCGCTCGCGGTAGGTGTCGTGGAACTGATCGGGCTGGAAGGTGTCCGAAAGGTTCTCGATGAGGCTTTTTGCCATTGCCAGCTCCTGCGGGCGGATCTCGACGTCCTTCTGTAGCTCGGCGAAGTCGGGCTCCCGGATCTCGTCGGGCCAGTTCATCGTCTCCAGGATGAAGATGCCGTCCCGCACCCGTAGTGTGGCCAGCCGCTCCTTCTCCCGGAGGGTGACCTTGGCGATTCCGATCCGGCCCGAGTCGTTCATGGCCTTCTCCAGCAGCTTGTAGGCCTTCACGCCGGAAGGTTCGGGGGCCACGTAGTACGGCTTTTGGAAATAGACGGGGTCGATCTCCTCGAGGGGCACAAATGACACCACGTCGATGGCCTTGATGCTGTCGGCCGGGATGGCATCCATCTCCTCCTCGGTGAACACGACGTAGTTGCCCTTCTCAAACTCGTATCCCTTCACGATCTCGTCGTAGGGGACCTCCTCGCCACATACGCTGCACACCCGCTTGTACTTGATCCGGCCGTTGTCCTTCGCATGAAGCTGGTTGAACCGGAAGTCCTTCTCCTCGACGGCCGTGTAAAGGCCCACGGGAATGGTGATGAGGCCGAAGGTTATTGCGCCCTTCCAGATGGATCTCGATGGCATGAGAGCCCCCTTGCTCGCCCCTTACTTTTCCCAGACGTAAAGTTTACTCTGCCCGCATGACACCAATTCGGCGCGAGATGCATGCCTACCGGATATATCGACATCCCGCGGCGAATCGAAAATCCGACAGCGGTTGAGCGTGTCTTCTAGAGCTCCTTGCGCCGAATGAGCACAAAGGTGAGCGCTATCGTGGCCGCCAGGTACGCAACGCCCCAGGCGATCCGGGCCCCGGTGCTGGAGATCAGCATCATGCTGCCGGCGCTCATCGGATTGCCGTCCCGGGTCATCCGCTCGAGAGCCAGCGGCGAGATGAGTGTCTTGGGCGTCAGGTACCAGAGCACGCTGATGACCGCGCCGCCCACGCCGCGCACCCGTCCGGTGTCGACCAGCAGATAGAGCGCTGAGACGAAACCCGACGACGCGTAGACGAAGAAGGAGGCGAACGCGGCCAGGACCGGATTGTTAAACAAGGCCGACATCAGCGTCGTTAGGGAGACGAGCAGAATCAGGTTGAATGCCTGGGTCGCCCAGTGGCCCCACAGCTCGACCCCGAGGTTGCGATCCTCCAGCACGTTGATACCCTGCAGAAGAACCAAGAGCAGAAGACACAACGCCACCACCAGGGCGATGCTGCCCAGCAGCCGGCCCAGGGCATACTGCCAGCGGGCCACCGGGCGGGCGAGAATAAGCGTCGCCTCGCCGTCGGCAAAGGGACGACCGATGTTGTTCATCGACACCGCCACCGCCGCCAGGGTGGACAGGCCCTGGAGCAAGGTCAGCGAGAAGTAAGTTGCGATACCTACTGCAGCCCCCACGAGGGTTGAGCTGAGGTCGTTGTTGAGGCTGACGTAGACGAGCCCGACCGCTGCCATCGCCACCAGGATGCCGAAGAACGCGACCAGCTTGCGGCGGACGTGCTCGGTTACGGAGGCGTGTGCGATGGTAAGAACCGCGTTCAATTTCCCGCTTTCTCGATCAGGTCCACGAAGACCGACTCGAGGTCCTGGCCGTCAGGAACCAGCTGGTCGATGCCCCCCTCCGCCAGCAGGCGGCCCTGGTGGACAATCGCAACGTGGTCGGAGACCCGTTCGACCTCGGAGAGCAGGTGGGAGTTTAAGACGACGGTCGCGCCCTGATCCTTCAGGCCGGCGATCTCGTTTCTCACGTTCCGGCGGCCGATGGGGTCGAGGTCGGCGGTGGGCTCATCCATGATCACGAGCCGGGGACTTCCCAGCAACGCTTGGGCAAGCGCCAGCCTGCGGATCATGCCCTTCGAAAACGCCTTAACCCGTTTAGGGGCATCGGTAAGGTCCACCGCCTCCAGGCGTTCGGAGATCCTGAGCTTCAGGTCATCATGCGGGAGGCCGATCAGCCTGCCGTGCAGGCGGAGCACCTCCTGAGCGGACAGGAAGTCGGGAAAGCGGGGAGTCTCCGGGACGAATCCCACCCCCCGGCGGGCGCCGGGATTGCCTGCCGGCTCGCCGAACAGACTGATCGATCCCGACGTCGGTCGCAGCAGTGCGAGCAGGCACTTCACAAAGGTGGTCTTGCCTGCGCCGTTCGGGCCGAGGAGCGCGAAAACCTCCCCCTCACCTACCGTCAGGTCTATGCCGTTCAGTCCTCGATGGGAGCCCCGGTAGTGCTTTACGAGTTTTGCTACCTCAACGGCCGGGGCCAATATTTACGCCTGGCCGTCCAGCTGGTCCAGGATCTTGTTGAGCGGCATCTTCACGCAGGTGAAGATCGGAACGTCGCGGGCGGTGTACGCCGAAGACTCTGAGCCGCGCAGCTCCTCCACCAGGTCCAGGAACTCTCCGAGAGACTCGCCTTCGAACGCCACCACGAACTCCTGGTCGTCGATTCCGAAGGAGTACCCGGTGTGGATGGCCACGTTCGGGTAGCGGTGACCTATCTTGAAGTGCTCACCCATGATCTTGCGGCGCTCCTCGAAGGGCAGCTTGTACCAGGGCCGCAGCTTGTCCAGCGGGTAGACGAAAAGGTAGGAGGAGCCCTTGGGGCCGGCCGGCATGTTGAATTCCTGGCCCTCGTGCTTGTGACCCTTGAGGTAGGCCGACTTCCGGGTCATCGCCAGGTATGAGTAGCTGGGGTTCAGCCAGCGGCCCAGTGCCGTGCCGTTCAACGACGCCTGGAAGGCCTGGATGCCTTCGGGATTGTCGGCGATCTGCCAGAGGGCGAGGTCGCAATCCTCCCTCAGCCCGACGGTGGAGTAGGGGTAGACCTCGATGGAGGCCGCGCCGACCACCTCTGAAAGCTCCTTTTTGTGGATCGCCCGCTCCTCATCAGGCAGCCGCCGCCATGCGGGGTCGACCTGGTAGAAGCAGTAGCGCATAACCTTTCGATTTTCCATCGTCATCCGATCCTTTCCAGCGCCCGCCCGGCCGCCGCCAAAACCCGTTCCACATCGTCAGCGCTGTGGGCTGCGCTCAGAAATGACGCCTCGAATTGAGAGGGCGGCCAGTAGACGCCTTCGTCAAGCATCGCATGGAAGAAGCGGGCGAAACGTTCAGTGTCCGACGATTTGGCGTCCTCGAGGTTGGCCACGGGCCCCTCTTTGAAAAAGAGGGTGAACATGGAGCCGACCCGCTGTAACGTCATCGCAATGCCAAGCTTCTTGGCGATCCCCTCCAAAGCATCGGTAAAACCACCGGTCAGGCGGTCGAGGTGGGCGTAGAGCCCGCCGGGGTTGTCCTCGCCGTTGGCCTCCGGGGCAAACCGCTGGATACCGCGGAGAGTGCCGATGCCCGCAGCGACGCTCATCGGGTTGCCGGCCAGGGTACCCGCCTGGTACACCGGACCTGACGGGGCGATCTGGGCCATCAGATCCCTGGGGCCGCCGTAGGCGCCGATCGGAAGGCCTCCGCCGATCACCTTGCCGAGGATCGTGAGGTCGGGATTGATGCCGAACATGCCCTGGGCGCCCGAGTAGCCGACTCGAAAGCCGGTGACCACCTCATCGAAGATCAGCAGGGACCGGTTGGCCTCGGTCAGGCTCCGCAGCGACTCCAGGAAGCCCGGCGCCGGGGGTACGACGCCCATGTTCGCGGACACCGGCTCCACGATGACGGCCGCCAGCTCACTGCCGTGCTCGGCGAAGGCCTCTTCGACTCCCGTTGTGGAGTTGTACGGGACCACGATCGTGTCGGCGGACGTGCCTGCAGTGACACCGGGGGAGTCGGGCAGTCCCAGGGTCGCCACTCCGGACCCGGCCTGCACCAGAAGGGCGTCGACGTGGCCGTGGTAACACCCGGCGAACTTGAGGATCTTGTCTCGTTCGGTGACTGCCCGGGCCAGCCGGAGGGCGCTCATCGTGGCTTCGGTGCCGGAGGACACAAAGCGGAGCATCTCCACGGTGGGGAGCGCGGCCACCAGCATCTTCGCCAGCCGGGTCTCGTCGGGGGTCGGGGACCCGAAGGAGGTGCCCTTCATTCCGGCGGTGAACATCGCCCGCATCACCTTCTGGTTGGCGTGGCCCAGGATCAACGGACCCCAGGAGCTCAGCATGTCGATGTAGCGGTTGCCGTCGACGTCGGTGACCTCGGATCCGTAGCCGGCCTTCATGAAGATGGGATTTCCTCCGACGGATCCGAAGGCTCGGACCGGTGAGGAGACGCCACCCGGCATGACGGTCTGGGCGGCTTTAAACGCCTGCTCCGACTTTCGGATGGTCCTTTCCACTAGCCTTCGTTCATCCAGCGGGCGGCGTCGAGCGCGTGGTAGGTCATGACGAAGTCGGCTCCCGCTCGCACCATTGCCCCGAGGATCTCCATCGCCGCCCGGCGCTCGTCCATCCAGTCCTTCGCAGCCGCCGCCTTCACCATGGCGTACTCGCCGCTGACGTTGTAGGCGCTGAGCGGCACGTCGAACCGCTCCCGGGCGGTCTTGATCAGGTCGAGGTTCACCAGCGCCGGCTTGACCATGACGATGTCGGCTCCCTCGTCCACGTCGCGCTCGATGCTGGCGAGAGCCTGGCGGTGGCTGTGCGGGTCGATCTGGTATCCCCGCCGGTCCCCGAACGCAGGGGTGGAGGACGCCACCTTGCGGAACGGCCCGTACATCGAGGAGGCGAACTTGGCAGCGTACGACATTATTCCGGTGTCTAAATGGCGCGTCTGGTCCAGGGCCCTGCGGATGGCGACCACCCGGCCGTCCATCATGTCGGAGGGCGCCACGAAGTCGGCACCCGCCTCGGCCTGCGAGACGGCGGTACGGGCGATCACCTCCACCGATGCGTCGTTTAGCACCTTCTCGTTCTCAACGATGCCGCAGTGCCCGGTGTCGGTGTAGCCGCACAGGCAGGTGTCGGCGAAGACGACCATGCCCGGGGTCGATGACTTGATCTCAGCGATTGCCTGCTGCGCCGGGCCGTCGTGCGCGAACGCGCGGGAGGCGCCGGGATCCTTGTCCTCGGTGACCCCGAAAACCAGAACGCCGGGGATGCCCAGCGACTCGGCCTGCTTGGTCAGAAGGCCTACCCGCGAGGAGGGCCAGTGGAAGTGGCCGGGCATCGACTCCAGCGGCGTTTCCTCCTCGGCCTCGTCCGACACGAAGATCGGCAGGACCAGCCGCGAAGGGTCTATCCGGGTCTCCGCCACCAGCCGCCGGATGTTCTCCGACTGCCTCAGCCTCCTCAGGCGCTTAACCGTCATAGTCGGGGATTCTCAGCGGTCGTTGATCGCCGGCTGGTATGTGGGGCGGGTGGACTCGTAGTTGCTTATCTCATCTTGGCGCTGCATCGTCAGCCCGATGTCGTCCAGCCCGTTCATCAGCCGGTAGCGGGCGAAGTCGTCCAGTGGAAAGCCGGTCTCGATCCCGGCCGACTCGACGCGGATGGTCCGCTTGGCGACGTCGATCGTGATCTCGGTGGAGGGATCCCGCTCAACCAGATCGGTGATCGCCTGGACCGTCTCCTCCGGAACCTCCACCGGCAACAGGCCGTTCTTCAGCGAGTTAGCGCGGAAGATGTCCGCAAACTTCGAGGAGACCACGGCGTAGAAGCCCGACTCCTCCAGAGCCCAGACCGCGTGCTCCCGGGAGGAGCCGCAGCCGAAGTTCGGCCCTGCCAGCAGGATCGACCCCTGCTGGTACTCCGGACGGTTGAGGACGAAATCGGGGTCCTCCCTCCAGGCCGAGAACAGGCCGTTGCCGAAGCCGGTGCGCTCTACCCGCTTCAGCCAGACGGCGGGGATGATCTGGTCGGTGTCGACGTCGCTCCGCTTCAGCGGAACCCCCCGCCCGACCACCTTCTGAACCGGTTCCACGGGTTACCGGCCGTTCAGGTCAGTCGGGGAAGCGAAATGTCCGGCTATGGCGGTGGCCGCCGCCACGGCGGGGGAAACCAAATGGGTGCGCCCGCCCTTGCCCTGCCGGCCCTCGAAGTTGCGGTTGGAGGTTGAGGCGCAGCGCTGGCCGGGCCCCAGCTGGTCGGGGTTCATCCCCAGGCACATGGAGCACCCGGCTCCTTCACGCCACTCGAATCCGGCCTGGGTAAAGATCCGGTCCAGTCCCTCGGCTTCGGCATCGGCCTTGACCTTCATCGATCCGGGGACCACCATCGCCCGCATTCCTTCCCGTACCCTGTGGCCGGCGACCACCTCGGCCGCCGCCCGAAGATCCTCCAACCGGGCGTTCGTGCACGAGCCGATGAACACGGCATCCACGGGTATCTCCCGGATGGGGGTGCCCGGGCTCAGCGCCATGTAGTCGAGCGCCCGCCGGGCCGCCTCCTTGAGCGAGGGATCGGTGTAGTCCTCGGGGTCCGGAACCCGGTCCTCGATACCTACGGTCTGCGCCGGGTTGGTGCCCCACGAGACGTAGCGCCGTAGGTGGGCGGCGTCGATGAAGATCTCCCGGTCGAACTGGGCGTCGGCGTCGGTCTCCAACCTCCGCCAATCCTCGAGAGCCCTCTCCCAGTCCTTGCCCTTGGGGGCGTAGCGCCGGCCCTCCAGGTAGGCGTAGGTGGTGTCGTCCGGCGCGATCATGCCGGCCCGGGCGCCGCCTTCGATGGACATGTTGCAGACGGTCATCCGGCCTTCCATCGACAAGGATTGGATGGCCTCTCCGCGGTACTCGATGATGGCTCCGGCCCCGCCTCCCGTTCCGATGGAGGCGATGATCCCCAGGATCACATCCTTGGAGGTGAGCCCCTCGGGCAGGGCACCCTGCACGGTAACGGCCATGGTCGCCGGCTTCACCTGGCTGAGGGTCTGGGTGGCCAGAACGTGCTCTACCTCGCTGGTTCCGATGCCGAAAGCCAGCGCTCCAAAGGCGCCGTGGGTGGAGGTGTGGCTATCGCCGCAGACGATTGTGATCCCCGGCTGGGTCAGCCCGAGCTCCGGCCCGATCACGTGGACAATGCCCTGGCCCGGATGGCCCATCGGCAGCAGCTTGATACCGAACTCCTCGCAGTTGCGGCGAAGGGCCTCGATCTGCTTGGCGGAGACCGGATCCGCCACCGGCTTGTTCAGCCCGATGGTCGGGACGTTGTGGTCCATGGTGGCGATGGTCAGATCGGGACGGCGGACCTTGCGTCCAGCCAGCCGCAGCCCGTCGAAAGCCTGAGGCGAGGTGACCTCGTGAACCAGGTGGAGGTCGATGTAGAGCAGGTCGGGCTCTCCGGGGGCGCGGTGGACGACATGGCGCTCCCAGACCTTTTGCGACAGTGTCTGACCCATGGTTCGGTGAGGCTCCTTGAAAGACCGGATGCGTGACTTTGAACTGATCCAGTGTAATTCCAACTCGCCCGGCGCTTCAGGCAACGCCCGAAGCCAATCGGTCACCAAAAGGATAGGCTGGCCCCATGAGTGATCAATGGCTTAACCGGAACGTGAAGATCGTACAGCTGCTGGATCCCGACCGAGAGGTCGCCGGCACGATGGGCATGGTGGAGGACCCGAAGATCGGGGATGTCGCCAAGGTGACCTACGAGTACCCGGCTCCCGATACCCGGGTCACGGTCGAGAAGTCGAACGACATGGGGACCGTCTGGTTCGCCGACTTTACCCGGGAAGAGCTGGAGCTGCTTCCAGAAGGGGAGTAGTTGCACGCCACCGGTTGAGCGACTTCAGTAGCTTAGGTCAAACCAGCCCTTCAGCGCCTCCACCAAGCCGGCAATCGTGTGATTCTCGGCCTCGATCGTTGGTTCCAGGCCCAGGCGCCGGCATTCCGTGCTTGTCGCAGGACCGATGCTGCACACCACCGTTTCCGGATCCGAAAGACGCCCGCCGCACGCCTCCACGAAGCTGCGGGCGATCGATGCGCTTGTGAGGGTCACGGCATCGACCTCATCCAGCGCCTTTTGCACCAGGCCCGCGTTGCAGACCTCGGTTCCGTAGGCATCCACGCGGGTCACGTCGAACCCCCGGGCCTCCAGGGCTTCGTCAAGCTCCCTGGTGGCGATATCGGCTCGGATCAGAAGCACTTTGGCCGGCGGATCGGGAAGCTCCTCGGCCACCTTTACCGAGGTGTAGGAGCTGGGCATCCACTCCACGTCCACGCCGTGGTCCTCCAGTGCCCGGCGCGTTCCCGGCCCGATGGCTCCCACTCGTTCGGGCAGTGTCGCCAGGTCCGAGCCCGTCTCCTCCATCCGGCTCATCACACTCTCGACTCCGTTGACGCTCGTGAACACGACCCAGTCGAAGTTAGGGGCTCGCGTGATTGCCTCGTCGGCCTTCGTCCAGCTCTGCGGAGGCACGATGCGAATGGCGGGAACCACCACGGCCGTGGCGCCTTCGGCCTCCAGCTTTCCCGCCAGCTCTCCGGCCTGGTGCTCTGGCCTGAGTACCAGAACCCGCTTACCTTCGAGACCCGCGCTCAAGCGTCCAGGCCCAGCATCTCCCGGGCTCCCTGCTCCTGCAGCTTTTGAGCCACCTCGGCCGCCATCGCCACGCGGTCGGCAGGGGCCGCATGGACCGTGTGCTTGATCGCCACCCCTCCGTCGGAAGAGATCACCCTTGCCTCCAGGGTGAGGATCCCGTCTTCCACCCGCCCGTAGGCCGATACCGGCAGCAGGCAGCCACCTCCCAGCTTGCTAAGTACCGCACGCTCGGCTTCGACGGCGGCTGCAGTGGTTAGGTCATGCAGTTGGGAGACCAGCTCGGCGACCAAAGGGGCATCGGACCGCACCTCCACCGCCAGGGCGCCCTGCCCGGGAGCCGGCAGTGCCAGCGAGATCGGAATGAGGTCGTCCGCTTCGATGCCCAGCCGCTGTAGCCCTGCCGCAGCCAGCATGGCAGCGGAGTACTCGCCGGCGGCGACTCTGGCGATGCGGGTGGGCAGGTTGCCGTTCAGGGGGACGATCTCCAGGTCCGGCCGCAGATGCCGCAGCTGAGCCGTGCGCCGGGGGCTGGACGTGCCCACCTTAGCCCCCAGCTGCAAGGAGTCCAGCGTGCTGCCCACCAACGCCTCCCGGGCATCGGCCCTCGGTGGTATGGCGGCGACCACAAGGCCCTCCACGGGGGCGGTGGGAAGGTCCTTCAGGGAGTGGACTCCGGCATCGATCTTGCCGTCCAAAAGTGCAATCTGGATCTCCTTGACGAAGATCCCGTCGCCCAGCCTTGGGTTGTCGGACTTCAGTACGGGCTTCGAGTCGACGATCTCGAGGCGAACCTCCAGGTCTGGAATCAGAGCCTCGAGCTGGCCCGCGACCCATTGGGACTGCACCAGCGCCAGCTTGCTGCCTCGGGTGCCTATGCGTAGGACAGGCATCAGTCGCCCGTCAGATGGAAGATCCTTCGGATGGTCGCCCGGTCGGCGTCGCTGCACCGCCGGAGCTCGACGGTGGGCCCGTGCAGGAGCTTGTTTGCGATGCGCTGGCCGAGCGTCCGAACCCTGTCCTCCTGGTCCGGCGGCAGCGCCAGACTGCCCATGGCTCGGCGGACCTCCTCACGCACCACCTGCTCGGCGAAGGCATGAAGCTCCTTGATCGCCGGTCCGGAAGCTCGGGTGTCGGCCCAGTGCAGCAGGTCCGCGACCTCCTTTTTGACCATCGACTCGGCGTCGATCATGGCGTCGGTGATCTCCGGCCCCCGTGGGCCGGGCAGCTCGTCCAGGTCCAGCACCTGGATCAGCTCATGGCTGACCGCATCGACGACCCTCGGCACGGAGACGTCAAGGACCAGCAGCGGCGACTTGCGATGCGCCGGGAGGTCGTCCATGGCGAGGCGGAAGTCACCCGACAAGGCGATGATCGCCACGTCGGTTTCCGCCAGAAGACGGGGCAGGGAATCGAGCGTGTGGGCCTCGGCGCCAACCTCGTCGGCCAGCTCCTCGGCCGAGTCCTGCGTGCGGCTGACGATGTTGAGCGTGGCGCCGCTTTTGCGGCACCCAAATGCGGCGTCCCGGCCGATCTCACCGGCCCCCACGATAAGCACCTGGTGATCGGTCAGATGCTCGAACCGGGCGCTGAGGTAGTCCGCGGCGAAGTCGCCCACCGAGCGGGCCAGCCGTCCGAGGGGGGTTTCGTTGCGCACCTGGCGTCCCAGGCGGATCGCCCGGCTGAAGATGTTCTTCAGAACCGGTCCGGTCGACCCGGCCTGCTCGGCCAATGTGAGGGCCCGGCGGACCTGGCCCAGCACCTGCGGCTCGCCGATCACCAGGGAGTCCAGGCCGCAGGAGACCCGGAACAGGTGCTCGATGGCATCGGCCCCCTGCATTAAACGGACATCGTTGTGGTCGGTGGGCAGCAGGCCCGGCATTATGGCGGCCACCGCGTGGACGACGTCGGAGTCCAGGCCATCGCCGGTGGCGTAGATCTCCGTCCGGTGGCAGGTGGACAGGACGACCAGCTCGGCGAGACCCGGCCGTGGGCCGTGAAGAAGCTCCCGCTGCCCTGCCTCGGTGAGAGCCAGACGGTCGCGAAGCTCGGCGGGGGCCTGCCTTCCGGCGCTTAAGCCAACAATCATGACGGGTCAGAGTACCGCATCACGATGTCGGCAAGCGCCCGGATGAAACGCGGGTCGACGTTGGGTGAGCAGATGCGGCGCAGCTCGATATCCAGCTCCTCCGCTCGCTCGACGCATTCGACGTCGACGTCGAACAAAACCTCCAGGTGGTCGGCCACAAAACCGACCGGCGCTATGAGCGCCCGGCGGCCGCCCTCTTCGGCGAATGTCCCGAGCCGGACCAGGATGTCCGGTCCCAGCCACGGCTCCCCGGTGCTGCTCTCGCTCTGCCAGCCGGTGGTGTAGTTCGAGATACCGGCGGCATCGGCGTACACCTTGGCCGAGTCGGAGAGCTGGTCGGCGTAAGGGTCGCCCTCGGCAACAATGCGGGCGGGGATGCTGTGGGCGGTGAAGAAAACGCAGGTTCCGGGGTCGGCGGCGTCCCAGCCGTCCAGGGACTCCTTCAGGTTCTGGGCGACCAGGTCGACGAAGGCCGGCTCGTCGTACCAGGACTTCACCATGGTGAGGTCAAAGTTGGCGCCCAGGGCGTCCCGGGCCTTCAGGATGCGGGCCTCGTACTCCCCGATGCTTTTCTTAGAGTAATGCGGCGCCAGGACCAGCCCGATGACCTTCGGTATCCCGGCCTCCGCGATCTTTGCGACGGTGTCGGCAACGAACGGGTGCCAGTGCTTCATTCCGGTGAAGACCGCGAAGTCGCCCGGGTGCTCTTGCCCGAGCAGCCTCTCCAGCGACTCGGCCTGCTCCTGGGTGATCTCGTTGAGCGGCGAGCGGCCTCCGATCCTTTCGTAACGGTCGGCCAGGACCTTGAGAACCTGCGGCGACGGCGGCCGGCCTCCGCGGATGTCGGTGAAGTACGGTTCCACCTCGTCGGGGGTGCGAGGGCTCCCGTAGGCCATGAGCAGAACGGCGGTTCTCATCGGCTTGGGTACTCGTGAACCGTATCGACCAGCAGCTTGAGGTTGTCCAGAGGGGTGTCCGGCAGCACACCGTGTCCCAGGTTGAAGATGTGGCCGGGACGTCCACCGGCTCGTCCCAGGACCTCCTCGGCCTCCTTTACCAGTCGCTCCGGGTCGCCCAACAGCGTGTACGGGTCGAGGTTGCCCTGGATGGCCTTGTCGTGGCCGATGCGTTCCCACGCGGCGTCCAGGTCGACCTTGGCATCCACCCCGACCACTTCCGGATCGGGCGACACCATCAGCTCCAGCAGCTCTGTAGTGCCGGTGCCGAAGTGGATCCGGGGCACACCGAGCCGGGCGGTCTCGGCGAAGATACGCGCCGAGTAAGGGAGGGCAAACTCTCGATACTCGGTGGGACTCAGGCGGCCGGCCCAGCTGTCGAACAGCTGCAGGGCCTGCGCCCCAGCCTTGACCTGCTGGCCCATGTAATCGATGAGGACGGTGGACAGGTGCTCGAGCAGCCTGTGCCAGACGGCCGGCTCCTCCTTCATGAGGGCATGGGTGTTGGGCAGCATCGGGTTGGGACGTCCCTCCACCAGGTAGCTGGCCAGCGTGAACGGCGCTCCGGCAAAGCCGATCATCGGCACCTCGCCGTCCAGGCGGTCGGCCACCAGCCGCATGGCTTCGAACAGCTCCGGAAGCGCCTCCTCGGCGGGGATGGACGCCAGGCGTTCTACCTGGGCGGTGGTGCGGATCGGATCGGCGACCATCGGACCCATCCCCTCGACGATCTCGTAGTTGACCCCCAGGCATGCGACCGGCGTCATGATGTCGGCGAAGATGATGGCGGCGTCCACAGGCATCTCGGCGAGCGGCATCAGCGTGACCTCGGCGCACAGCTCCGGGGTGCCGGCCACTTCGTTGAATGAGTGCTTGCGGCGGAACTCCCGGTAGGCGGGAAGGCTGCGGCCGGCCTGTCGCATCATCCAGATTGGCGTGACGTCTACCGCTTCCCGGCGGCAGGCGCGAAGGAAACGGTTGGAACGGGGATCGGGAGCCATAGTTTAAGAAGAAGATAACGCACCGGGCACAGTTGGCGATCTACGGAGCAGATCCCTGAGCCGCCTCTCTTCTGCCCTTATGATCCGAGCAATGTGAATCGGTCATTGAACCACTCTGGCGATGTTGCTAATATCGAACACACGTTCGATGAAGGGAGACAGAGTGCTCCGGCCACGCCAGCTTGAGCTCCTGGACCAAAAGCCGCATCCTGAGGCGAGTCTTCGCGATCCGGGCACGCAGTATGGCGAGGTTTTCACCCGCCGCTGGGTCGTCGAGTTGATCCTCGATCTTGTTGGGTACGTTTCCGACGACGATCTGGCGCAGAAAGTCGTCATCGAACCCTCCTGCGGCACCGGTGCCTTTCTCGTCCCGATTGTCGATCGATTGATCACTTCGGCCCGGGCGCACGGGCACAACATGGACTCTTTGGGTGAAGCGATTCGTGCCTGCGATCTTCTTGATGCCAACGTTCAGATTGCTCGAAAAACCGTAGCCGAGCAGCTTATGAACGCCGGGCTGGACGGGGCAAAGGCGATGGCACTGGCGACCGATTGGATTTCGACGGACGACTTCCTGCTTACCGACGAGCCGGGCCACGCGGATTTTGTCGTGGGGAATCCGCCCTATATTCGGCTCGAGGACGTCCCGGCTGCCGTCATGTCGAGATACCGGGGGCTCTGTCCGACGATGCGCGGTCGCAGCGACGTCTATGTGGGATTCATCGAGCGGGGACTGTCCCTACTCCATGAAGGCGGCAGGCTGGGCTTCATTTGTGCCGACCGATGGATGAGGAATCAGTATGGTGCGGCCCTTCGGGAACTGGTCAGCGAGTCGTTTGCCGTGGATGCCGTTATCACCATGCACGACGTGGATGCCTTTGAGGAGGACGTGTCGGCTTATCCGGCCGTGGTCGTGCTTAGAAACGGACCGCCGGGCTCGGCAGTGGTGGCAGAGACCGGACGCGAATTTGGCCCTCAGCAAGCCGCCGGACTCAGTAAATGGATAGGTGACGTTGGCAGTCCAGCCATCGAGACAGGCGGGGTCTCCGCAGCAAGGCTTGCCGACTGGCCCGGCGGGCGGGACTTGTGGCCGGCTGGAAGCCCTGAGATGCTGCGAGTCGTCGCCGACCTGGAACGCCGGTTTCCGCCTTTGGAAGACCAACGCACCGGTACCAGAGTCGGAATCGGCCTGGCGACCGGTTGCGACGAGGTCTACCTGACCCCGGACGCCACTCTTGTGGAATCGGATCGCTTGGTTCCAATGGTTAGGGCGTCGGACATCGCAACGGGCCGGGTGGCTTGGTCGGGGACGTTTCTCGTCAACCCATGGTACGAGGGGGGCTTGGTTCATCTGGGAGACTTCCCGCGGCTGGCCAGGTACCTTGAATCAAATAATGGCCGGCTCCGTGCTCGGCACGTCGCTCGTAAGCGACCCGCGCAGTGGTACCGCACTATCGACCGGGTCGATCCTCAGCTTACGGGTCGCCCGAAGCTGCTTTTGCCGGACCTCAAGGCTGCTGCCCACCCCGTTTTGGATTATGGAAACGCCTATCCTCACCACAACCTGTATTTCGTAGTCAGCGATGCCTGGGACCTTGAAGTGCTTGGCGGCCTTCTGCTCTCGGACGTCGCCAATCTGTTTGTCGGTACCTACTGCGTGAAGATGAGGGGTGGCTGCTACCGTTTTCAGGCGCAGTACCTGCGCCGAATCAGAGTTCCGGACCCCGAGTCAATTTCCAGCTCCCATCGTCGTGGCCTTTCGGCTGCTTTCGCAGAACGTGACGGCGAGGCGGCGACGCACATTGCTCTGCAACTCTACGGACTTGACGGCCTTCCTTCTAAAAACGGCCGGTGGTAGGCAAGCCCAAGGTAGCGCCGCTCAACCCGAGATCGGTGCTGCTGTCCAATCCCTACTGCGCGCCCTTGCGTGAGATGTACCACCGGATGACGGCTGCTTCGGCAACCAGCTGGGACCAGATCGAGGATGAGTTTCTTGCGGCAATCTCAGCTTTCGACAAAGGACTTCCGCAGGTCTTCTCCGGCGACGCGGTTGAAAAGGATCTCCAAAGCAAACAGCTAAGCGGCGCCTTGCAAAACGGCAAGGGCGACTGGTTCAACAACCTCCTCGCACTGCTCCTCGAACGGTGTGCGGGAATCGAGACGCTTTACGTCGGGCGCCAGGTCCCCGGATTGATAATCGCCGAGCACAATCTGGACGGCGTGTACCCGGGCGACGAGAGCCGGGCTATCGAGTTCCTACTTGAAGCCAAGATGATGGGCACACCCAAACATGCCAATAGCCCCGGTCAGAAGGCGTTCGGCCGCGCCGGTTCGGCGGATACGAACAAACGCGTCAAGGAACTGGCGTTCAAGTCGATCGACCTGAAAGGCGAGGCCTCCCGACGACTTTCGCATAAGGGCATTTCGCCAACCGGCGGAGCGGGTGGCGGAGATCTTTCGACCTGGCTTCACGCAAGCCGGCCTCGCATCTACTTCTTCATGGCGGCACGCGTCGTCAGCGATACGGACTTCGCCGCTGTGGTGAGGTGGGCCGATACCGCGGCCCAGGTGGTGGATGCCGTCGGGGTTTACTGCTATGAGTTCGTTCCCGGCTCGTACACCGACTACCGCCCCAAGGTCGGGATCCAGCCTGTCTATCAGCTGGATCGGGTTCTCTACCGCGCCTGCACGGAGCTCAAGAGCTTGAAGGAGGCACCACCACCACCGATTATCTTCGACGTCGCACCGAGCGCCGCGGCCCAGGCTCTCGAGTTGACCGGAGAAGCCGCCGCCGAGCCTGAGTAATCCTAGACCTTTTGCCCCCGATGACCCCTGGGGCGAATTCTTGTAAGAATGAATTGACCTCCATCACCTTAGGAGTCTTTCTTGGGCATAGGTCGGGAGCAGGTTGAGCACGTCGCCAAGCTGGCGCGCCTTGCCCTCACAGAGGAGGAGCTCACCCTGTTCGAAGGGCAGCTCTCGGCGATCCTGGAACACGCCAACACCGTGACCAACCTGGATACTGAGGGGGTGGAGCCCACTTCCCACTCAATGCCGCTGATGAACGTGATGCGGCCCGACGTGATCATCCCGTCGATCGGCGCGGAGGCCGCCCTGGCGAACGCCCCTGCCGCCGGGGACGGCCACTTCCGGGTGCCCCGGATCCTTGAGGAAGAGGGCTAGATGCAGCTCTGGGAACGGACCGCCGCCGACGTCGCCTCTCTGATCGCCTCCAAGGAAGTCTCGGCCGCCGAGGTCACCGAGTCCTGCATCTCCCGGACCAACGAGGTCGAAGGCGACGTTTTGTCCTACCTGACCCTCACCCCGGAGGCCGCCCGGGCCAAGGCCGCCGAGGTTGACTCCGCCGTTGCCGCCGGGGACCCGCTGGGACCGCTGGCCGGGGTGCCGATGGCGCTTAAGGACATCATCTGCACGCAGGGCACCCGCACCACCGCTGCGTCCAAGATCCTGGACAACTACATCCCGCCCTACTCGGCGACGGTAGCCGAACGCCTCTACGCCGCCGGCGGCACGATGCTGGGCAAGACGAATCTCGATGAATTCGCCATGGGGTCGTCCACCGAGAACTCGGCTTATCAGATAACCAAGAACCCGTGGGATCTCGAAAGAGTCCCCGGAGGCTCCTCCGGCGGGAGCGCCTCTGCTGTGGCGGCGGGGCAGGCGCCTTTCTCCATCGGCACCGACACCGGGGGCAGCATCCGCCAGCCGGCGGCCCTGTGCGGCGTCGTCGGCCTGAAGCCCACGTATGGATTGGTTCCCCGGTACGGGCTGATTGCCTTTGCCTCCTCGCTGGACCAGGCGGGTCCGATAACCCGGGACGTCCGGGACGCGGCCATCGTCCTGCAGGTGATCGCCGGTCAGGACCCGCGCGATTCGACTTCCCTGCCCAGCCCGGTACCCGACTACGTCGGCGCTCTGGCGAAAGGCATCGACGGCCTGAGGATCGGCGTGGTGAAGGAGATCTCCGGCGAAGGTGTCGACCCTGCGGTCCAGGCCCGTTTCCGGGAGGCGGTGCAGCTGCTGGAGAAGCTGGGAGCCAAAATCGGGGAGGTCTCGCTTTCCACCTTCGGATTCGGCATCGACATCTACTACTTGATCGCCCCGGCGGAGGCCTCCTCCAACCTCGCCCGCTTCGACGGCGTGCGCTACGGCCTGAGGGTCGACGGTCCCGACGTTGCGACCATGAACTCGCTCACCCGGGCCGCCGGCTTCGGCCCCGAGGTGAAGCGCCGCATCATGCTCGGCACCTACTCGCTTTCCAGCGGCTACTACGACGCCTACTATCTGAAGGCTCAGAAGGCCCGGACCCTCATCGCACGGGACTTCGCCCGTGCCTACGAGGAGTTCGACCTGCTGGTATCACCGACTGCACCGACCACCGCCTTCAAACTGGGTGAGAAAACCCAGGACCCGCTGACCATGTACCTATCGGACATCTGCACCGTGCCGTCCTCCCTGGCGGGTGCGGCGGCCATATCGGTTCCGGCCGGTCTCTCGTCGGACGACGGGCTGCCGGTGGGCATCCAATTCATGGCCAGGCCGATGGACGAGACCACCATGCTTTCAGCCGCCTACGCCTTCGAGCAGGAGCTCGGCCCGCTGCCCAAGCCGCCCCTCTGGAGCACATCGTGAGCACGACCGAAGCGCCCGACCTGGTCACCACCATCGGGCTGGAGGTGCACGTCGAGCTGAAGACGAGCACCAAGATGTTCTGCGGCTGCCCGGTGGGCTTCGGCGGGGAGCCGAACACCCGGGTCTGCCCGGTGTGCCTGGGCCACCCGGGGACGCTGCCGACCATGAACGAGAAGGCGGTGGAGTACACCACCAAGATCGCCATGGCGCTCGGCTGCGACATCGCCCCCCGTTCGATCTTCCATCGCAAGAACTACTTCTATCCCGACATGCCGAAGAACTACCAGATCTCCCAGTACGACCTGCCGGTGGGGGAGCGGGGGTCGCTGGAGGTGGAGGTCGACGGCGAGTTCTACACCGTCGGTATCACCCGAGCGCACCTGGAGGAGGACACCGGCAAGTCGATTCATGTCGGGGGCGGGGGCCGGATCCACGATGCCGACTACAGCCTGGAGGACTTCAACCGGGCGGGGACGCCGCTGGTGGAGATCGTGAGCGAGCCGGACATCACCTCGCCGGCCATCGCAAGGGCCTACGCTACCGAGCTGCGGGCGATCCTGGAGTACCTGGGCGTCTCCGACGTGCGGATGGAGGAGGGCTCCATGCGGGTGGACGCGAACATCTCGGTCGCCCCGCCGGGAGAACGCGGCAAGAAGGTGGAGATCAAGAACATGAACTCCCTGCGGTCGGTCTACAGGGCGCTGGAGTACGAGGAGCGCCGGCAGCGGGAGGTCCTGCGGGCCGGCGGGACGGTTACGCAGTCCACCAGGCACTGGGACGAGAAGGCCGCCAAGACCAAGGAGCTCCGGACCAAGGAAGAGGCATTCGACTACCGCTACTTCCCCGAGCCCGACCTGGTCCCCCTGGAGCCGGCGGTCGAGTGGCTGCGCCAGCTGAGGGAGGAGCAGCCCGAACTGCCGATCGAGCGAGCCAAGCGTTACGAACGGAAGCTGGGCCTGACGCCGTACGACGCCGGAGTACTGCGGTCGACCAAGGCGCTGGGCGACCTGTTCGAGGAGGCCCTGGCGTCGGCGAAGAAGGCGGATGCGAAGCAGGTGTCGAACTGGGTGACGAACGACCTGATGAGCGTGCTGGCCGCCGTGCCGGAGGGGACGAAGAACCCGCCGCTGACCGGCTCGAACCTGGCCGAGCTGGTGGACATGGTGGCTGAGGGTGCGCTGTCGAAGAGCCAAGGCCAGCAGGTGCTGACGAAGATGGTCGAGACCGGCCTGGGAGCCCGGGAGATCGCCGAGGAGTCGGGGATCAAGCAGGTCTCCGACGAGGGGGCCCTGGAAGAGGCCATCGACGCCGCCCTAGCGGCAAACCCGGACGTGGCAGAGCGCCTGCGATCGGGAGACAACAAGCCGTTCGGGTTCCTGATGGGCGAGGTCATGAAGGCGACCAAGGGCCAAGGCAACCCGAAGGTAGTGAGCGGGTTGATCCGAAGGAAGCTGATCCACCCGGACTGAGGCGTTTCGCTTGGCCAAGAAAGACGACATACAAGTCAACCTAGGCTGGATGGCCAATGAGTTGGAGTCCGCTCGCGGAACGGATGCCAACGGCAAGGCGGTTTATACGGACCTAGAGATTGAAGAGCTCGCCATGATGCTCGCTGCGAGTCAGCACCTTGCCTCGGTAGACCTCAGTGAAGAAGAGAAGTACCAAGTCGCGATTGATTCCTTGTTCGCCGTTGCCCAGAGAGGCGGCACTATCACTAGCGCTCGGTTGAGGGGGACTTTAGCCAGTCTGCGGAGTAGCTTTTTAAAGAAGCCTGCCGAAAAGTACGTCCTGCTTACCTCTTTGACGTTAAAGCGAAATACCTCGATATCAACCGTGCGCATCAGCGGCAATACTCTCTCTTTTGGAAAGGAGTTCGCTAAGTTCGATCGAGAATTTACGAGGTCCTTGAATGGCGGCGAAGACTTGCCTGACGACTCCCGTCTCTTGAAAGCGAAGGTTCACGTTAGCGCTAGGTCCGTCGCGGGCGCAGCGGAGAAAGCAATTGATTCATTGGATTTCATACGGGGAGCCTGGAACTTAAGTCTTAACCGACACCTACACAGCCAATGGGCTTTTGACCCCACCAAAGCTGTCAATAGGATTCTGCCCGGTCCCTATCACACCCTGCACCTCCCAAATGGTAGTGCAGCTGACCAATCGTATTGGTACGAACCTTTCTTTCAAATGCCAACCTTGGTGGGCATTGGCGAGAAGCAGCTCGAGCAAATGCAGAAGTGACGGGGCCCCGGTTTGTGGTCCACTCAATGTGAGAGTGCCGGTTGGTGTTCGCTGGTCCACCTGGCGTAGAACTCTGAGGGAGTAAGTCCGCCCAGGGCCGAATGGGGTCGGAAGATGTTGTACTCCATTCTCCAGGCCTCCACAACGACCTGCGCCTCGATAAGCGTTCCGAACTCCTCGGTGTTGAGCAATTCGTCCCGGCTCCGTCCGTTGAACGATTCAACGTACGGGTTCTGCCAGGGCGATCCCGGGTCGATGTAGCAGGTGCCGGTGCCCGACAGGCGGCACCATTCCCGCAGGGCCCAAGCAATCGGCTCGGGACCGTTATCCATCCTGAGAAACTGAGGAGCACCCTGCTGCTCGACCAGCCGCTCAATCTGAGCGACCACGTCGTCGGCGTCGCAGCGGCGGGCCACCCGCATCGCCAGCGCCTCCCGGCTGCACTCGTCGACGATGTTCAGCAACTTGATCCTTCGCCCGTCGGTGGTCTCATCGAACTGAAAGTCCAGGGCCCAGACTTGGTTGGGCTCGGTGGCGATCGGTCGCTCCGGGTTGTCCGGGCTCTGCCGCCGGCGCTTACGGGTGTTCACCGGGCGCTTCAGGCCCTCCTCACGCCACACCCGCTGCACCCGCTTGCGGTTGATCACCCAGCCCGCGTAGCAGCAGTCGATGCGCCATCTTCCAGCCGTAGCGGGGATGCGCCTTGGCGATCTGGCGCAGCTTGCCTCTAAGCTTGGTGTCGTCCTCGGCCGGCGGCCGACAGGCCAGGCGCTGGGTGGAGCGGTGCTGGCCGGCAACTCTGCAAGCCCTTCTTTCGGAGACCCCGAAGCGCGTCCTCAAAGCCACCACGGCCCGTCGGCGGCGCTGCGGGGTTAGAAGTTTCCAGTGATGATCCGGATGTGGACGTTCCTTCGAGCAGAGGATGGTGCGCAGCTCCTGTCGAAGCGGTCTGACTCGGAAGTTTCCTGACCCGATGTGTCGGTCTGAGGATGTGTCGGCCCAACTAGGAAGGTGTTGCGGCAGCCTTCAGTTTCGAAGTGCCCGCCACTCCGCCCAGCTGGCCTGACTCGCCAATTTCCTGACCTCTGCGGTGTCATGCTCAGGATCTGTCGACCGGTGCGGCCGGAGCAGGAAATCCAACGTTGCGCGACCGGACGGGCGGCTGTGACTTCATAGGAGCTTGCGCTATCAAGTCCCGTTACTGGTGTGTCCGCCCTCCCGGCCGGTGCGTGCCCTCTCAGGGAAGGTGGTCAGCATCATGGCAGAAAGCACGAGGGTTGTGATCGGTGGAGTGGACACACACGGCCATGCCCACCATGCGGCGGTGGTCGATGAGGTCGGTCGGGTAGTCGGGAGCGCCGAGTTCGAGGCCAGCCTCAAGGGCTACCGGCAGCTGTTTGCATGGATGAGCCGGTTTGGACGCCTCGACAAGGTTGGAGTTGAGGGAACCGGCAGCTACGGGGCCGGACTGTGCAGCTACCTGATGAGCACCGGAGTGGATGTGGTCGAAGTCGATCGCCCCGACCGCCGGACCCGCCGTCAATCCGGCAAATCGGACCCCATCGATGCTGAGGCGGCCGCTCGTTCGGTCCTCGCAGGCACCGCCAGTGCCGTGCCCAAGGACCGCAGCGGTCTGGTGGAGTCGATCAGGGCTTTACGCGCCGCCCGTTCCGGTGCGCTAAAAGCCGAGACGGCTGCGATCAACACCGTACGGAGCATGATAGTCACCGCGCCGGAGGAGCTGAGGGTCGTCTTACAGCCTCTGCCGAAGACCAAGCTGATCAGAACCTGCGCTCAGTTCCGGCCGCACGCGGATCAGCTCGGCGACCCGCTTCAGGGAACGAAGCTTGCTTTGCGCTGCCTGGCCAAACGAATTCTGGCGCTGCGCGAAGAGATCGCCGAAGCTGATCGGAGCCTTGCCCTTTTGGTCGCCAAGGCGGCTCCTCGAACCCTAGCCATCTTCGGCGTCGGCACCGAGACAGCCGGCCAGCTGCTGGTCACCGCCGGATCGAATCCGGAGCGCCTGGGATCGGAGCCATCGTTTGCTCACCTGTGCGGGGTAGCGCCCATCCCGGCCTCAAGTGGGAATATCCGCCGGCATCGGCTTCATCGCGGAGGCGACAGATCTGCCAACCAAGCCTTGTACGTCGTGGCGCTGGTTCGCATGCGCTACTGCGCCCGCACCCAGGCCTACGTGGCCAAGCGGACCGGTGATGGGCTCTCCAAGAAAGACATCATTCGTTGCCTTAAGCGCTACATCGCAAGGGAGGTCTTCAAGACGCTCGAGGAGGACATGAAAGCCCTGGCCATGGCTTGACAATCAATAGGAGCATCCTCCGCCAGCTCCTTGAGCATGTCGATGTCCAGAGCTTGGTCGGCCACGATCTTCTTCAGCCGGGAGTTCTCCTTCTCCAGCTCCTTGAGCCGCTTGACCTCCTCGGCCTTCATCCCGCCGTACTGATTGCGCCAGCGGTTCCAGGTCGCCTCGGAGATCTCGAGATGGCGCAGCACCTGGGTGAGGTCCTTGCTTTCGTTGAGGATCTTCTCGCCCTCTCGCAGCTTTCTGATCACCTGCTCGGGGGTGTGGCGGTGTCGTTTCACGTGGTCCGTCCTCTCTGCCCACCATTCTGGGCGATTGGACTCTCACACGCGTTGGACCACTTTCAGGGGATCCCGTCAGAAGAGCCTTGTCGGAGTACGGAAGAGCTGCGCCCGTTCACCTTTTGGGGACGACCTGAAGCAAATCGTCACCGGATACTGGCGCGCACTTGATCTCCGGGATCCAGAAATGGCCTTTCTAAAGCTTTGGGGGGTTCTTGAAGTGCTGACCGATACAACAGTTGGTGGGCCGTACGATGAAACCATTAAGCGGACGTGCTTCCTCTACGAGGATTCTGCGTTTAATCAGGGACTAATGAAGGTCTTACGCAGGTACCGGAACCGCTCAGTCCATCTCGGAATGAACTCAATCAGAAGAGAAACCGTTGTCATTCTTCACCGTTACGTTGTGCGAAACTTGCTCTTCGCCTTAAGCAGAAGCCGTGAGTTTACTTCTTTGACGGAACTCGGCCACTTCTTGAGCTTGCCTGCCTCTCCTACGGATTTACTACGCAAGGCCGAACTCTTCAAGATGGCCACAATATTCCGCAGAATCAAAATCTGAATCCTGCCGTTGTGTGCATTCAGTGGATTAGTTCGGACGTGTTCCGCTCCTGTTACCGCGTGCAGCACGGCCGCAGTCTCTTGCCGGTTGCCGTAGACGGCTATTTCCCGCTCTAAAACCGGCGCGAACCGCGCGGTTATGCTGGGGAGGGACGCCCGGTAACTCTTGGGTGTCGCAGCACCCACAACTTCAGCTGTAGCTCAGCGGACCGACGACTTTCGCCTGACGTTCTTTAAAGGAGATTCTGTGTTCAAACGGCCTGAGATTCTCATGACGCCGGGTCCTACTCCGGTGCCCCATTTCGTGCTCGCCGCCCAGGCTGAGCCGCTGGTCTACCACCGCGGCCCCGGGTACGGCGCACTTCTGGACGAGGTTGTCGAGGGAGCCCAGTGGCTCCTGCAGACCACCGCCGACATCATCGTCTACACCTCCTCCGGCTCCGGAGGCATGGAGGGTGCCGTCGCCAACGTGACCTCGTCGGGCGACAAGGCGCTGGTGGTCTCGGTTGGGTTCTTCGGGGAGCGCTTCAAGACCATGCTCACCAACTTCGGCTGCGACGTGACCTCCATCGACTACGAGTGGGGCAACACCGCCAAGGCCGAGGACGTGATCGCCGCTCTCGACAAGGACCCCGAGATCAAGTTCGTGTTCTGCCAGCACTCGGAGACCTCCACCGGCGTGGTGAACGATGTCGAGCCGATCGCCCGGGCCGTCCGGGAGCGGGACAAGCTGTTCATCCTGGACGCCATCTCCTCAATTGGTGCGGTCGACATCAACATGGACGAGTGGGGCATCGACGTCTGCATCGGCGGCTCCCAGAAGGCCCTCGGCGCCACGCCGGGCATCGCCTTCTGCGCGGTTGGCCCCCGGGCCTGGGAGGCGCACGCTGTCTCCACCGCACCCCGCTTCTACTTCGACTGGACCGCTTACAAGGAGGCCCTGGAGCGCCCGGACTCCGAGAGCCCCTGGACCCCCGCCATCTCGGTCCTTGCCGGAATGGCGGCTGCCCTTCGGGTTGCCCGTAAAGAGGGCCGGGAGGCCATCCTCGCCCGGCATGTCCTACTGGCCCGGGCCGTGAAGGCCGGCGCCCAGGCCCTCGGCCTGCCTCTGATGGGCGAGGACCCCGAGCGGGCCGTCGTCGTCACCGCGGTCAAGAACCCTCCGGGGCTCACCGACACCCAGATCGTCGGCGCCCTCCGCAAGGACTACGGCATCGTCGTGGCCCCCGGACAGGGACCGATGAAGGGCAAGGTCTTCCGCATCGGCCACCTGGGATGGTTCATGCCGGTCGACGTGCTGCAGTTCTTCGGCGCCCTGGAGCTGGTGCTGGACAAGCTGGGCTACGACTTCAAGCCGGGCTCCTCGGTCGCTGCGGCCGAAGAGGTCTTCCGGGAAGCCGGCCAGTAGGGAGCCTGCCATGTCGCTGAGAGTTTTGGTCGCCGAGCCCCTGGCCGAGGAGGGGATCGAGAAGATGCGCGCCGAGCTCGAGGTGGACGTCCTCCCGGATCTGCCGCGGCAGAAGTTTCTGGATGTGATCGGCGAGTACGACGCGGTGATCGTCCGGTCGGCGACGCAGATCGACAAGGAGGCCATCGAGAAGGGATGGCGCCTAAAAGTCGTGGGCCGGGCCGGCATCGGCCTGGACAACATCGACGTGGAGGCCGCCACCAGGAGGGGCATCCTGGTGGTGAACGCCCCTCAGAGCAACATCCTGTCGGCGGCGGAGCACACGATGGCTCTTCTGCTCTCCATGGCCCGCCGGATCCCGGCGGCCGATGCGTCCCTTCGGGCGGGCAAGTGGGCTCGCAGCAAGTTCACCGGAGTCGAGCTGCACGGCAAGACGCTGGGCGTGGTGGGACTCGGTCGCATCGGCACGCTGGTCGCCCAGCGGGCCTCGGCCTTCGGCATGCGCCTGATGGTCTTCGACCCCTATGTAACCGAGGCAAGGGCGGCCGAGCTCAAGGCAACGCTGGCCTCGAGTCTTGAGGAGCTGCTGCAGCAGGCCGACTTCATCACCATCCATCTTCCGAAGACCTCGGAGACCAAGGGGATGCTCGCAGAGAAGCAGTTCGTCCAGATGAAGCCCGGGGTCCGGATCGTGAACGCTGCCCGGGGAGGCATTGTCGACGAAGCCGCTCTCCTGACGGCCCATGAGAACGGGATCGTTGCAGCCGCCGCCATCGACGTTTACGAGAAGGAGCCGGCCAGCCCGGAACACCCGTTCTTCAAAGAACCTGATTTCGTCGTCACGCCGCACCTCGGAGCCTCGACCCAGGAGGCGCAGGAGAAGGCCGGGACGGCAATCGCCGAGCAGGTGCTCCTGGCGCTTCGCGGAGAGTTCGCCCCCTACGCGGTCAACATCAAGGGTGGCGCCGAGTACGTCGAGGCCATCCGCCCATTCATCTCCCTCACGGAGAAGCTGGGACGGATCGCTCACGGAGTGTCCGGGGACCGCATCACCGAGGTCCACATGCAGTTCCGGGGTGCGGTCGCCGAGCACGACACGCGCATCCTCACGCTGGCCGGCCTGAAGGGCCTTTTCAGCGCCATCGTCCACGAGCCGGTTACCTACGTGAACGCTCCACTGCTTGCCTCCGAACGGGGCATCCAGATCAACGAGACCAAGTCGGCGGTGGCATCCGACTTCGTGAGCCTGGTATCCATCGGGGCCGGGTCGGATCGGGACTCGGTCGTGGTGGCCGGCACCCTGGTCGGCAAAAAGGACGAGGAGCGAATCGTCGAGGTCTGGGGCTACGGCATGGACATGCGACCTGAGCGCCACATGTGCTTGATCAGGTACACCGATCGCCCGGGGGTCGTGGGAAAGGTCGGTTCGGTGCTCGGTGAGGCCGGTGTCAACATCGCCAGCATGCAGGTCAGCCGCCAGACCATTGGGGGTGAGGCCCTGATGGGCCTCACCGTAGACGACGAGATCCCGTCCGATGTCCTCGGCAAGATCAAGGAGTCGATCAGCGCCACGGACGTACGAGCGATCGATCTCGGCGAGTAGCGTCTCTCTGCAGCACCGTCTTTAGATACAATCAGGCCACCTGTTCCGCGCCCAGAGCGCGCCTTTGAGGAAGGGAGCACCACGAAATGCCTATCACCCCCACCAAGTTCATCTGGATGGACGGCGATCTTGTGGAGTGGGAAAAGGCAACCGTACACGTGCTCAACCACTCGCTTCACTACGGATCCGGCCTTTTCGAGGGCATCCGCGCCTACCACACCAAGAAGGGCCCTGCGGTCTTCCGGCTGACACCTCACATCGAGCGACTCCACCGGTCGGCAAGGATCTACCTGATCGACATGCCCTTCGGCGTGGCGCAGCTGGTCGAGGCGACGAAGCAGATCGTGCGCGCCAACAAGCTGGACGCTTGCTACATCCGTCCCATCGTCTACCACGGCTACGGCGAGATGGGCCTGAACCCGCTCCCGTGTCCGGTCAAGGTTTCCATCATCGCCTGGACCTGGGGCGCCTACCTGGGCGAGGAGTCTCTCACTCAGGGTGTGCGCACCAAGATCTCATCCTGGCGGCGCAACGACCACAACGCCATCCCTCCGGCAGCCAAGGCCACCGGCCAGTACCTGAACTCCGGACTCGCCAAGGTGGAGGCAGTCAAGAGCGGCTACGACGAGGCCATCATGCTCAACGAACGCGGCTTCGTCGCCGACGCCACCGGCGAGAACGTTTTCATGGTGCGCGACGGCGTTTTGATGACACCTCCGCTGGCCTCGGGCCCGTTGCAGGGCATCACCAGGGACGCCATCATGATCATCGCCGGGGACCTGGGGATCCAGGTGGAAGAGACCGACCTTTCCCGGACCGACCTCTACACCGCCGACGAGGCATTCATGACCGGCACCGCGGCCGAGGTGGTTCCCATCCGCTCGGTCGACGACCGCGACCTGGGAGAGGCGGGCCCCATCACCAAGAAGATCCAGGAGGTCTTCTTTGCAGCGGTAAGGGGCGAGCTGGAGAATTACTCAGACTGGAACGAGTACGTTTGAGGTTGGCCCGGTTTAAACACGGCAACCGCATCGCTTACGGAATTCTGCAGGACGGCGTAGTAGAGGAGATCTCCAGCACCCCTTTCCTTCCCTTCGACGTCACCGGGGTGACCTACGACCTGCAGGATGTCCGTCTGCTCTCTCCGTGCGTTCCCTCGAAGGTAATCGGCATCGCCATGAACTACCGCGACCACGTGGAGGAAATGGGTAAGCCCATCCCTGACTATCCGACGTTCTTCTACAAGCCCTCCACCTCGGTGGTGGGCCCGGGGGACCGGGTAGTCAGGCCGCCCGGAAGCAAGCAGCTGGATTACGAGGGCGAGCTTGCGGTAGTTGTCGCCAGTGTGGCACGTTCGGTTTCGCTCGGCAGGTACGACGAGGTGGTCCTCGGTTACACCTGCGGGATCGACGCAACCGCCCGGGACCTGCAGCGCATCGACTCGCAGTGGGGGAGGGCGAAGGGCTTCGACTCCTCGGCGCCGCTGGGGCCGTGGATCGAGACGGAAGCCGACCCCTCTAACCTCGTTCTCACCACCAAGCTCAACGGCGAGGTCCGGCAGAGCAGCACCACCTCGATGATGATCTTCAACGTCTCGGCCCTCATCACCTTCGTCTCGGCGTACGTCACCCTCCTTCCGGGCGACGTCATTCTCACCGGCACGCCGGCGGGCATCGGCCCGATGGAACCCGGCGACCAGCTCAGTGTTGAGATCGAGGGCATCGGCTCGTTGGAGGTTTCGGTGGCCGACAGCCCGGGTCCCCGATGAACAGTTCCACCGGGAACCGACGAGGGGTCCGGGTGCGAGCTGCGCCCGCTCCCAGCGGCTCGTTGCACGTCGGCAACGTCCGCACCTTCCTCTACAACTGGCTCCATGCCCGCCACACCGGCGGCATCTTCGTTCTCCGCATAGAGGACACAGATACCTCCCGGTTCACCGAGGAGGCCTACGAGGCCGTTCTGGAGGATCTCAGGTGGCTCGGCCTGGACTGGGATGAGGGTCCTGAGGTCGAGGGGCCACATGCGCCGTACCGGCAGTCGCAGAGGACGCAGCTGCACGTCCGTGCGGCCGAGCGCCTGCTGGCGTCGGGAGCTGCCTACCGGTGCTACTGCACGAAGGAGGAGCTGAACCAGCGCAGGGCCGAGGCCATGGCCGAACGCCGCCGTCCCGGCTACGACGGCCGCTGCTACCGGCTGACGCCGGACCAAATCGCCGGGTACGAAGCCGAAGGGCGGGCGTATACCGTCAGGGTTCACATTCCGGACGAGGGCGAGGTCGTATTCGAGGACCTGGTGATCGGGCGGATTGCGACCCAACTCGACCAGATCGACGACTTTGCAATTCTTCGCTCCGACGGCGCCCCCCTGTACCACCTGGCGGTGGTGGTGGACGACGGCCTGATGGAGATCAGTGAAGTCATCCGCGGCGACGATCTTCTGTCCAATACTCCGAAGCAGATCCTGCTGCACGCTACATTGGGGAACCCGGTTCCCTCCTTCGGCCATCTGCCCCAGGTGCTGGGTCCGGACCGCAAGCCGTTGAGCAAGCGGCACGGGTCTACGTCCATCGCGGACTTTCGGGAGACCGGCTACCTCCAGGAGGCTCTGGTGAACTTCCTCGCACTGTTGGGATGGGGAACTGCCGACGACACGATCCTGTCTCGCGAGGAGCTCGTCCTGCGCTTCGATATCTCGGATGTCCACCCGTCACCCGCAATGTTCGATACGAAGAAGCTGGACTGGATGAACGGCGAGTACATCCGGCTTCTGGCGGACGAAGATCTGACCCGCCGGGTCATCCCGTTCTACATTCGAGCCGGCCTGGTCGGGGCCCAACCAACGGATGATGAGATGAACAAGATCGCGGCTGCCACCCCGCTGATCAAGACGCGGATTCGCCGGCTGGATGAGGCGCCGGCTTTGGTAAGGGGGCTTTTCACGCGGGTCCACCTCGATCGCGACACCGCAAGGAACGCACTCTTGGCAGAGCATGTGCCGGACCTGTTCGAGAGGACGATGGTTCAGCTGGCTCACGTCGACCCCTGGACCAAGGAAACTGTCGAGGCCGCACTTCGCGGCGTAGCGGAGGAGATGGCCCTGAAGCCCCGTAACGCCTTCGCTCCCTTCTACGTGGCCGTCAGCGGTTCCACCGTGTCGGCTCCGGTCTTCGACCTCATGACGCTGATCGGGCGAGAGGAGTGCCTGTTGCGTCTGCGCCGAGCGCTGGACCTCAGCCGGGACCTAGCCGGAACCGCGACCTCTTGATGGCAGGTCTCGGGTTGCGGTTCGGCAGACCTTGGCCATCGGGTTCCCAAGGACCCGCCCGAAGCTGCATCAGCTAACTGCTGGTAACGTTGACCTTCTTGGCGATGTAGGTCATGAGCGTCTGGGTGGGCGTCTTCACCCTGTGCACCGTGCGCAGATGCTCGGCTACTTGACCCATCAGCTCGTCCAATGTAGCGGCAACAAAGTGCTTTTTGCAGGTATCTGCTCCGATATCGGAACATCTGAACTCTACCGGCATGTTGGAAACCCTCCGGGGTTGTTTCCCCAGGCCTTCCCCCGACCGGGGCAGCCGGCTCCTGGACTTCCACGACCAAGAACCACCCCGTTCGAAACTCTTGAGGTGAGCTTCGAAGCCTACTCAGCTGCCGATGGCCCGCCGCCCCCCGGTCCGGCTGGACAGCTGGTCGGTTGCGTTTTGAACCGGAACCAGGTCGTTGTTGACCGAGGCAACGGTTTCGGGAACCGTCTCGATCTGGCTGGCGATGGCTCGTACCCCGGCGATGATCGTGCCCAGCGTGAAGCTGACGTGCACCAGGATGGTGATGACCCTCAGCAAATACATGATCAAAATTCCTACGAAAACGAGTATCAGCAGAAGGGCGATGATTCCTGCCAGCGACATACTTCCTCCCTTAGTTGCCTGCTTTGAAGTCCAACCGAAGCTCTACCTACCTGTTTACTTGCCGACCGTCTTGAGGACCCGGTCCAATCCGCCGCCGTACCGAAGTGCGCCCGTGGCGACCTGGCTGACGACATCCTTGGTCTCTGCAAGCATATCGGCGACGCCGTCCAGGTGACCCGTCAGGATGACGCCGTCGACAAGGATCTGGTCGATATGGCCTTTGATCTCGGTGATCGGCGTGAGGATCCGGTTAAGAAGGAAGATCTCCACCGGAATGGCGATGAGGACCTGAAGTGCAATTATCCAAAGAACCATCTGTATCTTCCTTTCTTGCCTCAAAGACTTGAGAAGTCTCAGACACGCCGGGTCCTGCCTTTTGACCGGGAGTTAACGTTCGTGACAGGTGACGAAGCATAAGCCAATCAGCTCTCCTGCGTCCAGACAAAGTTACTCAAAGTGAGTGTTTAAGGGATCAAGCTGTTTCCGGCCCGGGTTCCTTCACGCTCAGCAGTGGGGGCGAAGGTGTACGGTTGCCACAGATAGTGACCTTAAGGCGACCCGTCCCGATCTCGCGATGTTGTTGTTGCAGACCACTTACAATGAGTTCATATGGCTGTTCCCAATAAGTCTCTTCTTATCCGCGCCGGCTTGGTGGCCCTGACGCTCCTGCTGGGACTTGGGGCGTATGCGCTCGGAACCAATCTGGTGAAGGACCGCGTGGCGGTGGGTGAGCCGGGGACGTCACCCGACGAAACCGTTACGTTCACCGACGACAGGGCCGGCATCAAGCTTTCGTACCCGGAGACCTGGAAGCAGATCACAAACAACTCCCGGATCGCCCTCACCGACGATGAGGACTCTCACATTAGGCTCATCGCCGGACCGTCTGAGGATGATGCCGCGCTCAAGGTCCGTGTGGTTCCTCTGCCGGCGGAGATCGTGTACGACCCGGACATGTCCGCCAATGACCTGGCGGTTATCCAGGGGACGCTGGACAAGCTGATCTTTGGACCGAACGTGGAGATTCTGTCCCGCAAGCCGGTCAACCATAAGGGTCTGCTCGGGTTCCATTATCTGTACGCCTTCAAACAGGAGTCCACCGGCCGGGAGGGGGTCCACTCGCACTACTTCATCTTCGATGGGGCAAAGATGAACGTGCTGGTCTTCGAGGCTCTCCCAAGATCCGAGTTCGAGGGTCTTGCTCCTACCTTCGACAAGATACTGGATGGCTTCACCAGCGAGCGCCGCGCTGCTCCAGATCGAGCGCCAAACCACCCGGCTGCTCCGGAGGTGCCGGCCCCTTAATCTTCAGCGAGGCGAGGCTGCAGGTTCGAGAGTTGACTTCCTTTTTCTTAGGTGGGCTCCTTGGATTCCGTATCGGTGACGGACGGTGTAGTGGTGGTCTTGCCTCCCGATAAGGTCACCTGGCGCACTTCCCTTTGGAGCTGGCGGGGGACTTGGAAGTGGAGTGGCTGGCTAGGCTAAATTGAATTAAAGGTCGAGGCCTCCGGCGACCAGGAGCACGTTGGCCTCTGCAACAGGCAGGGGAGGGGAGGGGCCGAAGCGAACGACGGCCCATGCCGGGCGTACAACGAAAGAGAGCGCCCTCGGGGCGCTCTCTTTCATGTCGTGCGATCAGACAGAACCGGTACTGACTGATACCTACCGGGTGCACTCAGAGAAGACCAGCCCGCAGGTGTGGAATCTGATGCCGTTCTGCGCATTGGTCTGGGCTTGAATCTCCTGAGAGTCTCCCTTGATGCTGTTGACGCTGTTCTTGATCGCCGTCGCCTGGCCGGTGATAGTCACAAGCGTGCTTTCGATGGAGCGAGCGGTGCCGAGGATGTCTCTAACGTGACCGTTGATCGACACAACCGTGGCGTCGATCGCCTTGGCGTTCGGGTTGATGCTCTTGGCGGTCACATCGATCCTCTTGGCTGCGTCGTCGACGTTCGCCAGCATCGGGCTGAGGGGCTTGGCTGCGGTCAGGATGGCGGCTGCCGTCTTCTCGGTCCTTTGCAGCTCGGCCACCAGCCTGGTCTCTTCGCCCACCGCGCCGAGGCTGCCGGTGATCGAGTTGACTCGCCTGTCGATTGCCTGAGCAGAGATCAAAGTCCGGGTGAGCATGACCACTGCGGTCAACGCCCAGGCAATGACGATGATCAGGGCAATACCGGCTTGCCCCAGTTCACGAAGCTTGAATGAGCTCATTCTGAGCTCCCGCACCGCGTATTACCGGAAACGGGGTTCAAATTCCTGCAGATATTCGCGACGTGAGCCGAAACTCCGGTGGACCGGTTCAGGTCCACGTCGATCCTGCCGGTGTCCACCCGAATGGCCTTGAGCTGGCTGTCGATGGTTGCCACCTGGTCGATGATGGGACGAAGGCCTGCGCCGTCGCGACCCGCGACGTCCAAGTCGACCAGCGTCGCGTCAATGGCGCGAAGGCCGCCCAAAGCGGTCGTCAGACCGCCGTTGATGGTCTTCAGGGTCGGGTCGATGTCCTTCAGGGTCCCGTCGATAGTGGTGAGGGAGTTGATGATCGAGGTTGCCTGGCCCGGGATGGGCTTGAGGGTCGTGTCAATAGCCGTAAGTGTGTCGTTGATGGTGGTGATGTGCTGGGGCAGCGGATCCACGTCGCCTCGGATGTCCGCCACGTCAGGATCGGTGACCGCAAGGTTCTGGTTGATGTTCTCAAGTGCGTTGACGATGGCAAGCAGGTAGCCGATGACGACGAGAACCACGAGCGTCCCGATCGTTACCCACACCTTCAGCCAGCGGGCGGCCGTTGCGAACGGCGCGGCCACTCCCGCGTTATAGGCCACTCCTTGCTGAGCCATTCAAACCCTCCTTAGATCCTTAGTGCCGCAGTTAGAAATGGTTCCCCGCTAGGTGCAATGCTCGTCCGGGCCACCGCTGGCAACGGCGCCGAGGGCGTTGATTCCGCAGGTGCTGATGTGAGCGCTGTCAAGAGACTTCTCGATTGGTTCGGTATCCGACGAGATCTCGCGGGCGGTGGCAATAACGGAGTCGAGCTGGTTGTTAATGGTGACGATGTCACCGCCGATCTGGCGGGAGATACGCAGGATGTCGTTCACCTCTGCGCCGATGGCACGAGAGTTGCCGTTGATGCCATTGATGGTGCCGCCAATCGAAACGGCGGTGCCCTCAATCGACCTTGCAACATCGATGATCTGGTTCAGCGAGGGAACGAGGGGCTTGGCGGTGTTCAGGATGGAGTCCAGGATGGCTTCGGTCTGGACCAGACGAGCGATGGAGTTGGTCGAGGTGTTGATGCTCACTGCGTTGTCCTCAATGCTCTCAGCCTGGGCATTGATCGCCCGTGCTACCTTCACGGTGCGGTAGAGCATGTAGCTAGCTCCGACAAAGATGGCAATGGACACCACAATCGCGATGACACCTTGTCCGGTCTCGCTCTTGTAGCCCTTGAGCAACCGCTCCGACATGTCCCCCTCCACTTCCTGGCCTGATAAGAACCTAAAATTCTTCGCGGACCTGACGACGACCTCGGAGTTCGACCGAAACCAGCCCCAAGCCCAGTTGTTGCAGAGTGCATAATACACGAATCGAGTCGGCGAAATCCCCTCGACTCGAGCCTAACTTCAAGCTCTCACCGGGTATCTGAACTCGGTCCCAACCTCGGAACGCCGTACCGGCGTATCCTCATCGGAATTTGGCGTTGATTGTAGCCGGAATGGCTCCGGCAATCCAGTTGAGATTGGGCTCGAAACTGATCTCCAGGCGCCCCTTTGAACCCCATAATCCTCCCGCTCCGTGGCTGTTAGGGGTCGGCGCCGTGCCCCCCAAACTGCGACGTTAGGGATACCGATTACAAGGGAGCCCGGGGATCGCCGGTCGGCTTGTTTCATGGACTGTTAGGCGGTGAGTGATTGATCTTGGTACGGTCTCGCCTAGAATAAGGCGTCACACCCAGATCCCAAGTCACCGATCAGTCTGTTAGGAAACTCAAGCCATGATCGAGACATTCATGAGTCCCGCATTCTGGGCACCTTCTCTGGTGATCATCGTAGGAGCGTACTTTGCCGTGCGTCTGTCCAACAAGAAGGCCATGGCCGGCTTCAAGGAGATCCACAATTTCAAGGCTGAGAAGGCCGAGACCACCCCCAACGAGCCGGGTGTGACCTTCGCCGACGTCGCCGGCCTGGACGAGGTCGTCGCCGAGCTGCGCGAGATCCAGGAATACCTGACGGATCCTGCGCGCTTTGACGCACTGGGTGCAACACTTCCCAGAGGCATCCTCCTGTATGGGCCATCCGGCAGCGGCAAGACGCTGCTCGCCAAAGCGCTGGCGGGGGAGGGCGGAGTCCCCTTCTATTTCGTCTCGGCAGCCAGCTTCGTTGAGGTCTACGTCGGTGTGGGTGCCCAGCGGGTGCGGCAGTTGTTCGAAGAGGCCAAGAAGAATGCACCATCCATCGTCTTCATCGACGAGCTGGATGCCGTCGGCCGCCGCCGCAATTCCGAGGCGCCGGGGGAGAGGGAGTACGACCACACTCTCAACCAGCTGCTCATCGAGCTCGACGGGTTCGCCAGCGCCTCTGGAGTGGTGCTCATTGGAGCCACCAACCGGCCGGAGATGATCGACCCGGCGCTGCTGCGCCCCGGCCGATTCGACCGCCGTATTCACGTTGCAGGACCCGATGTGGTCGGCCGTGAGAGGATCCTGCGTCTTCACGCTGCCAAGCGTCCCCACTCACGGGCGATCAACTGGAGGTCGATCGCCAGCCGCACCGGGGGTCTGACGGGGGCCGAGCTCGCCAACATCATCAACGAAGCCTCTTTTCTGGCAGCTCGCAAGCACCGGGCCGAGATTGGAGTTGAGGACATCGAGGAGGCATTGGACCGGGCAATCTCCGGACCGCGCAGCGGGCGTGTCATGGACGAGGACGAAAAACGTCTCATCGCCTATCACGAGGCCGGTCACGCATTGCTGTCTTTGCTCCTCCGGGGCGTCCGGCCGGTCTCTCGCATCTCAATCGTCGGCCGCATCGGTGACGGCGGCATCGGGCCGACCCTGGCCTGGATCTCGGGCGCGCCGCTGGCGTTCGTCCCGGTGCTGGCGGGAAAGAGCGCCGAGACGGAGACGTTCGACGAGGGCCGCCTGAGCGAGCGGGTGATGCTCGCCGCTCGCGCTCGGGGCCTCGGCGCGGGTCTGGGATGGTTTCTGCCGGGGGCGCCACGGGACGCGGCGAGGGGGGTGCTCGGGGTGCCCGATGGGCGGGCGTCCGGCCGGTCTCTCGCATCTCAATCGTCGGCCGCATCGGTGACGGCGGCAAGTCCATCTGGTCATCCGGTGAGGACCACGAGGTGATGACCCGCAGGGAGCTGATGGCCAAGCTCATGGTGTTGCTTGCCGGAATGGCGGCGGAGATGCACACGTTCGGCGAGCCGAGCACTCGGGCAGAGGACGACCTGCGAGAGGCCGCCAATCTTGCCCGCCAAATGGTCGAGCGATGGGCAATGACCGGCAAGTACGAGTTCTCGGCCGACAACGGCCGGGATCCCTACTCGAGGATGGACGCCTCGTCCAACCAAGAGGTCCGAAAGCTCCTCAAGCGCGCCGAGCAAGCCGCGTTGACGATCATCCAGGACAACGAGCGGCGTCTGCGTGCCGTTGCGCAGGCCTTGATTGAGAGCGAGAGCCTGAACATCGACGAGGTTGCCCGGCTGGCCGGTCTTGCCGGCCTGGAGGGCGGAGACGACGACGGGTTCTCCGGACCACCTTCATCTCGCCGGCCGCAGGCGCCGCCGTCTCCTCGGGAGACGGAGTACAGCGGTTACGGCGGCAGTGAGCGGCGGGACTGGCCCGCCTGATCAGGGCCCCGGGCATCCTCTTCGGCGTCGGCTCACGCCGTCTGAAGGAGCGGATTTCCCTCGCGATCGGGTTAGACTGCCCAAGCTGAGTAAGTGTGGCCCCCTCGAGGGCGCAACCGAGTCCAAAGACAAATAGAGGAGCCTCAGTGGTAGCGCAAGACAGTGACGCCCGGGTGAAACCAGAAGCACGGAAACCAGACCGCAGGCGGCTTGCAATAGTTGTTGCGGTGGTGATTGTAGCCGGAGCTGTGCTGGCCTACGCCAACCGGCCAACGGACTCCCGCACCGAGGAGGCCTCTGTTGAGTACCACAGGATCGAGTTCCCGGATCACGGTTTCTCCCTCAGACTCCCCGGAAACTGGGAGGTGTTTGACGAGAGTCAAGACGATCCGCAGATCGTCATGGTCGCAGGTGTTTCCGGAACGCAGAACAACGTCCGGATCCGAGTAAGCCCCCTTCCGCAACCGGCGGTCATTGACGACAGCACGCCGGAGAGCGTCATCGCCGAGCTTCAGGCGCAGTTCGACGCGTTCATTGATCGAGGAGAAGGAGTAAAGGAGGTACTGCGCCGGCAGAGGATCAAGGTCAATGGAGTGCACGGATGGCAGTACCTCTACACCTTCACTGACCAACCTTCCGGCCAGGAAGGCATCCACTCCCACATATTCCTTCTGGGCGGGTCAAGGATGTACGTGCTTGTGTTCCAGGCGCTCCCGACAGCCAGTTACGGGGAGCTCGCCGGCACGTTCGACGAGATCATCTCGTCGTTCGAGCTGCTCAGGCCGGAGACGTCACCTTCGCCGGCCCCGTAGTCCGCGGGGGCCGACGCAGCCCGCCCATCAGCCTCTGCCCTCGGCCGGGGGCTTCGATGGGTTGTTGAGTTCTCCGACTTCTGGCGTTTGAAGAGCTCGTAAAGACGTGGGAGGACGATCTGCTTCGATTGGATTGATCTAACGAGCCAAACTGACGCCCCGCCCAACCTTCTGCCGCTTCCTTAGTCACTATCGCTCGCTTTGGGAGCGAGCCCAGCAAGCGAATGGAATCATGGCATCTAAACGGGTAAACGTCTCGGACACGGCGTAGGATGCCTTAAATCCAATCAGGCTTGCTCCAGTAGCTTTGGCCATGGCCAGGCACAGCAGCGCCGAGAGCCAACAATGCGCCCGCGGCTCTTTCGACTGTAGGCTCACTGGTAAGCCTTCTGCTGAATGCCAAGACCCGGCAGGTTGTGAGCGCGGTTCCTGGGGGCGTTTTCCACTGCTTCTAGCTCACCTGCCGTAGCCGTCATCTCAGCCACTCCTCCCCCTGCTCGAACACCGACGAGTGTGCCAGGCGAGGTACGAACATCCCCGGATGAACCGGTTCAGGATGGCTGGCCGGTGAGACCGCGGCATCCCTAGACGGTTGCGCTATTCGGGGCAGGCGTCCTGGGAGTGGTGCTTGCGCTCACGGTTCTGGGCAAACTCTCTCGACAAACGCCCTTAGCCGCCTGATGCGGCGCGTTCTTACGCTCGTCTGGCTCGCTCTGGTTCTGATGTCCGGATGCATCGGGGCTTCTTCGGTAACGAAACCAGCTGGCGTGGTCCCCGACGTAGGTTCGAGCCCCGACCCTGACGGTGCCACAGGCGACGACGATGCGATGGTCGATGACGCCGACGATGCGCACACGGTGACCGCTTACGAGGACTCCCTCGCAGGAAGGAGCGCCCTATTACCCTAGCGGCGTTACGAGAGCGAAGACGAGGCTGGCGACAACGCGACGGACGGCTTCGTCTCCAACGATGGCTCGTGCAAGGTGACACTCCAAGAATTCGGCACGTATGAACATCTACATGCCCACGAGAGCGACGGGATGAAGGGCACCATCGTGGTGTAGGGACGGCAGGCACGACGCCCGGGGAGGACCCGCGACGCGGTGTCTCGCGCCGTCGTGGGGGCGCGGTAAGAAAAACTTTTGATCTTTTGACGAAGACCAATCCGAACGGCGTTTTCATTACGAATTCGCCGCCAGACCTTTGGACAACCCGGATAGACGGAAGGGAGGACAAGCCATGGGATCCAAGGACGACCATCTCGACCTGCCGGTACACGAGCGGATCGCCTCGCTTGCGACTTCACAGGCCAGCGCCAGGGAGCTGCAGGCGAAGGGCTCCGGTGGTTCCGAGCTTGGCCAGCAGCACAAGGTGTCGATGGATGAGGCCAAGCGAATCATCGAGCAGTGGCCGACGGCGCCGCAAAAGGCAGCCGAGAAAATCCTGGGACATTACGGCCCTCCTAACGAGGCGACCGCCACGAAGATGTTCTGGTACCGTGTTGGCCCGTGGGCCCGGATGGAGCTCACGGCCGATGAGCTGCTGCACAACTTCCCGACCACCCACACCGACTACTTGAGCCAGTACGTCGACTACCTGGTCCCTGCCGGCAAGGTGACCGAGCTAGTCGAGTTCGATGGCAGCGTGTTGGTGGATCGCACCGCAGGCCAGATCGGGGCTCGATGTGACCACGAGGCCTACAACACCCTCACCCTCAACCTGGCGGTGGAGATCGTCGAGGGCCGCCGCAGCGTCGACGACGCACGGCGTTTCTACGCCGAGACAGCGTCCGCTTACGTGTTGGGACGTGACGCCCCCTACGCCGAGGGACTCCTATTCGCTCCAGCGGCGACCGAAACCGCCGACCCGGACGAGGCGATGATCACCGGCTCGATGGCTGACCAGATCAAGGAAAAGATGAAGGACGCTTTCGTGGCGGGAGAGCCGGTCAGCTAGCGGCCGCCTGACCTCCGCCAGAGGGCCGCACTAAAACGAGCAGCAGGCAATTCGCCAAGTTTTCAAACAAGGAGGTCGGGCCTTGACCAACTTTCGCAGGCCGCTATTCCGCTTAGAAAGGATACGAAGAGAAGTTCAATGAAGGACGAAACTTCCGCACCGCTCCAAACGGGACGAACGATACGCACCGTTGGCCTGGGAGCCGGGGCAGTGCTCGCCGCCTATGCGTATAAGGGTGCCCAGTTCCACAAGACGGCACGCCGGACGCTGAAGATCGCCGAGCCACCCCTTCCCGGCACCATGGAGTTTGCCAGCCTCGTAGAAGCCATGACGCAGGCGACATTGCGGGACGGTAACCGCGTCTCAGTCATGCGCAACGGGTGTGAGATCTTTCCCGCGCTCGTCGACGCTATAGGCGCTGCGAAGGAAACGATCAGCTTCTCGACCTATATCTGGTGGGGCGGCAAGGCGGCTGAAGAGATGACCGACGCACTCGTAAGTCGTGCCCAGGAAGGCCTGGAGATTCGCATCCTGCTCGACGCCTGGGGCTCGGCCAAGATTGACCGAAACATCCTCTCCAGGTTGCGGGAAGCAGGAGTGGAGGTGGCCTGGTCCCGCCCTCTCCGCTGGTATGAGCTGGGGAAGAGCAACAACCGTATGCACCGGCGCATCCTCGTCATCGACGGGCGCGTGGCGTTCACGGGAGGGGTGGGCGTAGCGGCCGCTTGGGAGGGCAACTGCGAGAGGCCGCGCCTGTGGCGGGAAACGCATGTGGGCATCGAGGGACCGGCGGTACGCGATATCCTGGGTGGCTTCGTCGAGAACTGGGCCGAGGCGACGGGCACCGTTCTGAGTGGTCGGCATCTTCCTGAGATTTCACCGCTTGAAGGAGGTGTACCAGTGGTGGTAACCCGTAGCTCGGCAACACGCGCGAGCACTGCTGTTGAGGGGCTGTTTATCGCGACAATCTTAGGCGCTACCCAGAGGTTGTGGATTACCACCGCCTACTTCGCTCCTGCTGCCGGCTTCGTTGACGCTTTGTGCGATGCGAGCACACGTGGTGTGGACGTCCGAGTCCTAGTGAATGGGCGCCCGATCGATAAGGAGGTCGTTCGCAAAGCCGGTCAACGCTCATACGGGCGCCTTCTCGAGGCCGGCGTGCGCATCTTCGAGTACGAGAAGGCCCGGCTCCACGCCAAGGTGATGGTCGCCGACGACAGCTGGTCGAATGTGGGGTCCGCCAACTTCGACAATCGCTCGTTCGCCCTGGAGGATGAGATCAACGTGAGCGTTCACGACCGCACCATTACATCCACGCTTGCCGACCATTTCCTCGATGACGTGCAGGCGGCCAAGGAGATGAACCTTCAGGGTTGGCGCGACCGGCCGCTCCACGCCCGTCTTGGGGAGGCCGCCTCAGAATGGGTACGACAGTCCCTGTAAGAGGCGTTCGATAGAGGTGTCTGTGTCACCTGGGAGCGACGGCCCATGCCGGGCGTAGCCGGTACTGACTGATACCTACCGGGTGCACTCAGAGAAGACCAGCCCGCAGGTGTGGAATCTGATGCCGTTCTGCGCATTGGTCTGGGCTTGAATCTCCTGAGAGTCTCCTTGATGCTGTTGACGCTGTTCTTGATCGCCGTCGCCTGGCCGGTGATAGTCACAAGTGTGCTTTCGATGGAGCGAGCGGTGCCGAGGATGTCTCTAACGTGACCGTTGATCGACACAACCGTGGCGTCGATCGCCTTGGCGTTCGGGTTGATGCTCTTGGCGGTCACATCGATCCTCTTGGCTGCGTCGTCGACGTTCGCCAGCATCGGGCTGAGGGGCTTGGCTGCGGTCAGGATGGCGGCTGCCGTCTTCTCGGTCCTTTGCAGCTCGGCCACCAGCCTGGTCTCTTGTCCCACCGCGCCGAGGCTGCCGGTGATCGAGTTGACTCGCCTGTCGATTGCCTGAGCAGAGATCAAAGTCCGGGTGAGCATGACCACCGCGGTCAGGGCCCAGGCAATGACGATGATCAGGGCAATACCGGCTTGCCCCACCTCTCGAAGCTTCTGCGAGTTTCCCATTACGCTGAGCACCTGCCGCCTGCGCGAGCACTCTTGCCGAGGTGCAGATGTTCTGAACGTGCTTGGCTGCCCCGTTCGCCCGGCTCAGGTGCCTGACCGCAACGGCGTCGAGGTCTGTGGCAATGTCGTCGACGAGGATCGGGTTGACGATGACGGCCTGGGCAATGATGCGCTCGACGCCCTTGCGGTCGCGACCGAGTTGGTTGGCTTCCTCGAGAATGTCGTCTTCAGTCTTCAGTCCGCCGAGAGCGGTGGTCAGAGTGCTCGAAGTGTTGGCCAGCGAGCTGTTGACGTTGGCCACCTGCCTGTCGATGGTGGTTAGCGAGCCGATGATGGTGTCTGCCTGACCCGGAATGGGCTTCAAGTTGGTGTCAATGTCCCTCAGGAAGCCGATTTGATCTTGTCGATGTGTGCGGGAAGAGGGTCGGTTGCGCCTCTGATGGTGGTCACTGCCGGAGTGGTGGCTCCCAAGCGACTTGTCGATGGACTTCAGCGCCGAGATGATCGCCACCAGGAAGAAGCAGACGATTACGAAGGCTATGACCACCATGCCGACCCAGACCTTGATCCAGCGGGCGGCGGTGCTGAACGGGTTGCTCGCCCCGCCGAAGGTCACATTCTGAGCCATTCAATCCTCCTTTAGAGATTTGTGAGTTTGACCGTCGGTTAGGGGCAGTGCTCCCGTCGTTGACCGCACCGATCACCCCGGGCAGCGCGCAAGCGTCACGGTGGATCTGCTGCGCTTGGATGACGATCTCGGCGGTGTCTGTCCTGATGTCACGGGCGACGTTCACGGTGGTGACCAACTGATCGGTGATCGTCTTGGCACCGGAGTCGATGTCACGAGCCGTTGACAGAATGTCGACCGCCTCGGCGTTGATGCCACCGGCGGTTCCGACGATGGTTCTCGCGGTTGCGTCAATACCGACGGCGTTCTTGTCGATGTTGAGAGCCAGGTTCTCAATGGTTCTTACCTGGTTCTCCAGAGGAGAGCGGTGACGAGGATGGAGTCGGCGATCCTGTTGGTCTCGACGAGGAGTGGAATCGAGTTTCCGGACTCGTTGATGACGCCTGCGTTCGCTTCCACTGTGTCGGCCTTCCCTGGATGCGGACCGCTGTGTTCATGGTCTGCACGAGAAGGATGGAGATGATTACCACGGATGCAAGCACCACGATGATGGTGAGGCTTGCTCGACCAGTTTCTTGTTTGCTGAGCCTCCGCTGCTTCAAAATCGTCCCCCTCTTCCTTTCAGAAACCTTTGGGCTCCCGATCTCATTGCAATTTTGGGTTGTCCCCTGGACGGCCGAATTGCCCTGTGGGCTAACCTACCGGACGGCAGTATACATAAGTTCCTGCCGTCTTGACAGCGAAGTTTAGTACCTGATGGCCCCAGTTGCCAGTTGTGTTTGGGACAAATTTTGGGCCCGAAATTCGGGTCACCCAGCGTTTGCCAAATGTCGGACAAGACGACAAATAGAGGGCCAAACGCGAGAACCGGGCACTGGACTCCAGTGCCGGTTCTCAGAGTAAAGCTTGAGCTGAGCTCAGCTGCCGATGGCCCGCCGCCCCCCGGTCCGGCTGGACAGCTGGTCGGTTGCGTTTTGAACCGGAACCAGGTCGTTGTTGACCGAGGGCAACGGTTTCGGGAACCGTCTCGATCTGGCTGGCGATGGCTCGTACCCCGGCGATGATCGTGCCCAGCGTGAAGCTGACGTGCACCAGGATGGTGATGACCCTCAGCAACACATGATCAAAATTCCTACGAAAACAGTATCAGCAGAAGGGCGATGATTCTGCCAGCGACATATTTCCCTCCCTTAGTTGCCTGCTTTGAAGTCTGAATCGAAGCTCGGTTTTCTGTTTGCTTGCCGGACCGTCTTGAGGACCCGGTCCAATCCGCCGCCGTACCGAAGTGCGCCCGTGGCGACCTGGCTGACGACATCCTTGGTCTCTGCAAGCATATCGGCGACGCCGTCCAGGTGACCCGTCAGGATGACGCCGTCGACAAGGATCTGATCGATGTGGCCTTTGATCTCGGTGATCGGCGTGAGGATCCGGTTAAGAAGGAAGATCTCCACCGAATGGCGATGAGGACCTGAAGTGCGATTATCCAAAGAACCATCTACCTGTCTCCTTACCAGTTGCCCATGCGTTAGGTATGGGCACGCTGGTTGCAGTCTTAAGCGCCGATGGTGTTCTACCGCTGTGGTCGCGCGTTCTACGTAGACGGCAGGAATCGCACGATTCATGCCTTTAACTGCATTCGGGCGATAAATTCGCGCAATAAAGCGCGGTCGCTGTAACAAAGGAGGCATAGAAATGGCGCTGTGTGGAAAGTCCTATGCACAGAAGCATAGAATCGGAATTGCTTTAGATTGTCTGTGTGGGGCGAAGCCGCGTGCGCCACCTTATCGAGGTGGCTCGTCTGGAAAATGTGGTCCTTGACAGGGAATATGGCCACGAAAGATCTTGCCGGCTGAGGATGCCTGCGAACTAACAAGGAGGGTACTGGTGGGTGCACTGGAATTCAGTTGAGGATGTCACGCAGACCCTTGCGAGTCAGGCCTACACAGACCGGGGGTCTTTCGACCGCCGTTTATCTGGCCCTATCCCTGGGACGCCACTTCTTCTAGAAGGAGCCGGGAGTTGGGAAAGACTGAGATTTCGAAGTCGCTGGCCGCGGCGTTCAACGTCAGCTGATCCGCCTTCAGTGTTACGAGGGCATCGACGCCAACCAGGTCCCTGTACGAATGGGACTACACCGCCCAGCTGCTGTACGTCCGTACGTTGAGCGCGGAGCAGGCCAAGGGTACCGAGGCGCTGGATGACCTGTTCGGCGAGCGCTTCCTCATCGAGCGTCCGCTGTCAAGGCGGTAAAGGCGGGAAGCCGCTGCATTCTTCTCATCGACGAGGTGGACCGCTCCGACGATGAGTTCGAGGCATTCCTTCTCGAGGTGCTCTCGGGACTTCCAGGTCACCATCCTCGAGCTGGGGACGATTGCGGCGGAGAGCAAGCCGCTGGTTATCGTCACCTCCAACCGGACCCGTGACCTGCCACGACGCACTCTGGCGGCGTTGCCTGTACCACTGGATCGAGTACCCGGTGCTGGACCGCGAGGTTCAGATCGTGGCGTCGGCGCTTCCCCGGAGGTCGCCGAAGGCCTTGTCCGCAAGGTGGCGTCCGCTGTGCAGCGCATGCGCCGGCTCGACATGGCGAAGAAGCCGGGCGTTGCAGACCATCGACTGGGCTCGTGCCCTCGACTTCCTGCGCCAACAGCGCCAGACATGAACACTCGGTTTCGTGGATCGGCCGATGAAACGCTGGGTTCTGTGGTCAAGGATCGCGACGACCTGGACTTGGTCCGGGAAAGCATGTCCGAGGTGATCAAGTAGCGATCCAGGTGACCGGGTCCCGTCAGACCATATGAGCGAGGAGTAGTAGATGCCTGCTGCCGGTAGTGGACTCGAATACGCGCTGGTTGGATTCGGCCGGGCCCTCCGCAAGGAAGGTCTGGTCGTGGGCTCAGGACACATCCTCGTTTTCTGCGAGTCCGTCGAGAAGCTGGATCCAACCGAGTTGGCCGACCTTTACTACGGCGGCCGCTCGAGCCTGATTCACCGATCCAACGACATCCCGATGTACAACCGGGTCTTCAAGGCCTATTTCGTCGACCCGGGCGGCGAGGGCAAGAAAGTCGTGGAGATGAAGAAGCAGGCCTCCGCCGAGACCGAAGCTCTCATGGAGATGCTGATGGAGGAGGAAAAGGAAGGGGAGGAGAGGGAAGGCGAGCCGCCCTCGGGCATCATGGCTTCCACGCTGGAGGTACTTCGCAAGAAGGCGTTTGGAGAGTGCACGCCGGAGGAGCTGGCCGCTCTCAGGTCATTGATGGCCAGATTCCGCTTGATTCCGCCGAGGCGTCTGACCCGGCGATCGGAGAAGTTCCACAAGGGTAAGCGGCCGTATCTTCGGGACACCGTCCGCAAGGCCATGCGGCACGGGGGCGAGATCAGTGAACTCTCTTGGAGAAGGCGCAAGTACCGCCAGCGTCGGCTGATCCTCATCCTCGACATCTCGGGCTCAATGAGCACCTACTCAAGGGCGTTGCTGCAGTTCGCATACTCGGCGACCCGGGTGCCCGGCAAGATCGAGGTGTTCTGCTTTGGAACCCGGCTTACCCGGATCACGGACACGCTGCAGAAGCGCAATCCGGATGAAGCGCTGACCGAGGCCACCAAGGCGGTGTTCGACTGGGAGGGCGGAACCAAGATCGGCGAGTCTTTGGCGCACTTCTACAAGAACTGGGGACGCCGGGGTATGTGCCGGGGCTCCATTCTGATCATCGCGTCCGACGGTCTGGAGCGGGGAGATCCCATGGTGCTCGATCAGGCCATGACCAGGCTTGACCGCTTGTGCCACGCGATAATCTGGATGAACCCGTTGAAGGGGGACGACCCGAACTACGAACCCCGGTCGGTGGGAATGTCGTGTGCCATGCCGTTTGTCGATGTGCTGTTGAGTGGGCATGACCTGGACAGCCTGAAGGAACTGGCCGAAGTCCTCCCCACACTGAACTAGAAGAGAGGCGAATGAGGTACAGCGTAGGAATGCGGTGCGAGGGCGACAAGGTGATGTCGCCCGACGAGATTGTTGAGCTGGCCGACGCAGTTGCGATTCACAGCGGAGTTGCCACGGGCATCGGGCAAGAGGCCTATGGCGCGAAGATCATCGTGGACGCGGACAGCCGGGCTCAGGCCGAGGTGGTGGCCAAGGAGCATTTCCGGGTGGCCGCGCAGCAGGCCGGTTTGCCGGCATGGCCCATCGCTGAGGTTGAAACTTTGAGTGAGGAAGAGGATCTCACGGCAGACAGGTAACCATCAGCTCACCATGGTTGAGTGGTTGAGTTCCAGCCTGGGTAATGGAGTGAGCTAGGAGCCAGGCTTCTTTGCCGCCTCGCGGTCCCGGGCAATCTTGATGGCGTAGGAGCCCATCGGGTCTTGAGCATCGTCGTTGGCGCGAGGGCCGGAGTCAGTGCCCAACTGCTCGTCCAGCTCCCGGCGGCGGGCCAGGAGGACCTGAAACGACTTATGGGAACCAAGCCGTCCGGTGACCTTTGCGCTAACCATCGACTCGTTCTTCCATGGGGAGGGCCAGGTGGCGAGCAGGTCGGCGGTCACCTCTTCTTTGATCTGCAACATGCGGGCGTTGATCGCCTCAAGTTCTTCCTCGGGTCCGGTGAATCCCAACTGCTCCGAAACCGAACCTAGGGCTTCTTCTACTGATGGTACTTCTTGGGGATCTTCCGGCTCGGACATAAGAACACCTCCAGGGCTTCTTGAATGTGGCGGGGTCGCCGACTAGAAGTCTATGCCGGAACCGGCCACTAGGTCGCACAGCCATACACCGAGCCGGCCATACAATCGCCAAGGCCCTAAACTAGTCGGGTACGAGCTATACCCAACCTTTAAAGTGACGCGCAGCATGGTCGACGAGGGGAGTGTCCAAGTGAGCGATTCCTACACCGCCGTATTCGAACGAGAAGGCCAGCTTTGGACCGCCGAGATCGCGGAGCAGCCCCAGATCCAGACGAGTGCGGATTCACTGCCCAAGGCCAGGGACCTGATCCGCCAGGCGCTGGGAGTATGGCTCGACGCCGATCCCTCCACCGTCAAGATCGTCGACAAGATCGGTATGCCAAAGCGGTACACCGCCACGCGGGAAGCGGTGAGGGCTACGCGAACCGATCGCGACATGGCTGCAATGCTGGACAAGATGACCGGTCCCGTAAGCGCCAAGGACTGGGCCGAGGACCTTCGTCTCGCCGGCAGGCCCAGTCACGCCGTGGAGTTCCTGGAGAACCTGGACGACGACGTGACCTTTACCATGGATCTGCTTTGCCACCGCATCTCAGTCGCCGAGGAAGTTGGCCGCTGGGGGGAGCAGGACGATGCCGACGAGCCGAAGGACGAGCTTCAGGGCTCGTAGGTCCGGCCAAGTCGAAAGCTTCAGATTCTTGCTCATTTAGTGCCACCAATCTGTTAGGCTTCTGGATGGTTCGGGATGCGTTGGCAGACCGGACAAGCATCGGAATACCGGTCCAGGCGGAGGACCAAAGGACAGGTAGACCGGGGCGTCGCTTGCCGGTTCCCGAGGGCGAGTGAAAAACATTTGATTTGAGCATTTAGCACCACAGAAACGCCGAACCTTACAAGCAGGCTTTGCCGGGACAGAGCTTTCTTGGCGGGTGGCGTGTCCGGAGTAGAACCGTCGCTGTGCGGGCAACGTAGAGCCAATCCGCAAGCACCTCCGGCAGCTCTGCAGCATGGGGAGCCATATCTCTCAAATGGCCTTCGGGCCCCTCTGGTCAGTGGCGCGGTCTTCTCCGTGGACAAGCCCTATGGGATCCGAAGGAACGTTCAGTTCGTTACGGCCTAACCGGCCGGAAAGGAAGGACAACCCTATGGCAGTAGATGAGATTGAGATTGGTGGCTTAGGCGCCAGTCGACGTCGAGTCGAAGACGGACGTCTCCTCGTAGGTAAGGGAAACTTCGTCGACGACTTCAAGCTGACCGGCATGCTTCACGGCGAGCTGCTCCGCAGCCCGCTGGCACACGCCCGAATCAACTCGATTGATTACTCACGGGCATGGATGGTCCCCGGCGTTCACCTGGTTATCACCGGTGAGTTCGCGGCCCAGCACAACCTGGCATGGATGCCGACGCTGTCTTACGACACGCAGGCAGTCCTGGCAACGGACAAGGTCCGCTTCCAGGGTCAGGAAGTGGCCTTCGTCGTTGCAGACGACCCTTACATCGCTAAGGACGCCTGCGAGCTGATCGACGTCGACTACGATCCGCTTCCCGTAATCGTCAACCCGATGCAGGCGGTCGCTCCCGGCGCCCCGCTCATCCGTGACGACAAGGAAGGCCAGAAGGACAACATCTGTTACACCTGGAACGTGGGCGACAAGGAGGGAACTGAGCGGGCTTTTGCAGAGGCCGACAAGATCTCCAAGCTCGACCTGTTCTATCCCCGCTCCAACCCTTGCCCGATTGAGAACTGCGGTTGTATTGCGGACTACAAGCCCGAGACCGAGAAGCTGACCATTTACCTGACCACTCAGGCACCGCACATCATCCGTACCGCGGTTGCCATCGTGGCAGAACTTCCGGAACACAAGATCCGGGTTATTGCTCCCGACCTCGGTGGTGGATTCGGCAACAAGGTGCCTGTGTATCCCGGATATGTCTGCGCAACGCTGGCATCCGTCGTCATCGGTCGCCCGGTCAAGTGGATGGATGACAACACCGGTGACCTGATCTCCACCGGGTACGCGCGGGATATGTACTGCCACGGTGAGCTTGCTCTCACCAAGGAAGGCAAGATCCTCGGCGCTCGTTACCACGCCGACACCGACAACGGTGGCTTCTTCTCGGATGCACAGCCGACCAAGTTCAAGATCGGCCTGTACCACTCCGTGACCGGTGCGTACGACATTCCCGTCGGCTACCTCACCGCACAGGGCCACTACACCAACAAGGCACCTGGAGGTGTGGCGTACCGGTGCTCGTTCCGGATCACCGAGGCACTCTTCTTCCAGGAGCGCCTGATCCAGAACGCGGCGTACGACATGGGCATGGACCCGACCGAGTTCCGTCGTTTGAACTTCGTCAAGCCGGACATGTTCCCGTACCGCACGTGCTTCGGTTTCCTGATGGACTCGGGCGACTACGAAGCGGCACTGGACATCGCAATGGAGCAGATCGGCTACCAGGCCTTCTTGCGTGAAAAGGAAGCCGGCCGTAACCAAGGCCGTCTGTTGGGCCTTGGCACCTCCACCTTCACCGAGCCGGTAGGCGCCGGTAACTCCCGCGAGTACGACATCATCGGAATCAAGATGTTCGACTCCGCCGAGCTCCGGGTTCACCCGACCGGCAAGGCAGTGCTCAAGATCGGCTCCAAGACCCAGGGCCAGGGTCACGAGACCACGTTCGCTCAGATCGTGGCTCACGAGACCGGCATTCCGGCTCGCGACATCCTGGTTCAGCACGGCGACACCGACAACACCCCGTTCGGAATGGGCACCTATGCTTCACGCTCCACTCCGACCGCCGGTGCGGCGACCGCAATGGTCTCCCGGAAGGTCCGTGCAAAGGCCAAGAAGCTGGCTGCTCACCTCCTCGAGGTGTCTGAGGAAGACATTGAGTGGGAGTTGGGTCGGTTCTACGTCGGCTCCTCTCCGGAGCGCGGCGTAACCATCCAGCAGTGTTCGATGGCTGCCTACACCAACATGCCCGACGGCATGGAGCCCGGCTTGGAGAACAACGCCTACTACGACCCGCCCAACATGACCTGGCCGTCGGCCACGTACATGGTGGCGGTTGAAGTCGACCCCGAGACCGGTGTCTGGGACGTGCTCCGTATGGTTGCAGTCGATGACTGCGGCGTTCGGATCAACCCGATGATCGTCGAGGGTCAGATCCACGGTGGCATGATCGAGGCGTTCGCCATGTCGAACATGCAGTTCATCACCTACGACAAAGACGGCAACTGCATTGGTGCCAACTACATGGACTACCTGCTGCCGACCGCCTGGGAAGCTCCCCACATGGAGCTGTTCGAGGTAGTCACGCCGTCACCGCACCACCCGCTGGGTTGCAAGGGCATCGGTGAGTCCTGCGCAGTCGGAGGCCCCGCGGCCTTCGTCAACGCAGTCATCGACGCTGTCGAGCACCTGGGTGTCCGCAACATCGACATGCCGTGTCTGTCCGGTCGTGTGTGGGAAGCCATCCACTACCGCAAGGACGTTTCGGGTTACCCGCCCCTTCCGGGCCAGGACTAATCCCGGAAAAGTAGGAAACTAGCCGTAATGGCTAAAGACCTCCTGGAGCTTGCACACGAGTTCCGCCACGGCGGCGAGGCATTTGCCCTCGCCACCGTGGTCTGGAGGCGTCCCCCTTCCTCGGGCAAGGTGGGCTACAAGGCCCTGGTAACCTCCTCGGGTGACGTGAGCGGCTGGGTCGCCGGCGCCTGCACCGAGCCTCTTGTGGTCAGGCAATCCCTCAAGGCAATGGCCGAGGGTGAGCCGCGCCTTATGCTGATTGGAGCTCCTGAGGATCTTGAGACCCGGGCCCGGGACGGGCTGCTAACCTTCCCGACATCCTGTGCGAGCGAAGGAGCCCTGGAGATCTACATCGAACCGCAGCTTCCCACCCCGCAGCTGGTCATCGTCGGGCGCTCCCCGGTGGTCGACACGATGGCCGCCCTTGCCAACGGGCTGGGCTGGCGAACGGTCATCGTCGATGACGAGGGAGGTTCTTTGAGCGACCACTCGGCCGCGGATGAGATTTGGAGCTCACTTGATTTGAAGGGATCCGGCGTCAATGGGCGTTCGTATGTTGTAGTGGCCACCCTTGGCCACTACGACGAAGACGCCCTGGAAGCCGCTCTTGCCACCGACGCTGCCTACATCGGCCTGGTCGCGTCGAAGAAACGGGCAGCGACTGTCATGGAGTTCCTGCAGGGCAACGGAATCCCGGAGGAGCAACTGGCCCGTATCAAGGCTCCCGCCGGCCTGGACCTCGGACGCATCAAGCATGAGGAGATGGCGGTGGCGGTGATCGCAGAGATCGTCCAGCGAAAGGCGTTGGGGGGTAACGTCTCAGGGTCCACCGGTCCGGTGCATGGCAAGGCCGAGGCCGCTCCATCCGTAAAGAAGGCGTCTGCTCCCGGGGAGAAGTCTGCGTCCGTGTCAGCACCTGTAGGCCTTCCCGCCAAGGCTTCGGAGCCCACCAACGAAGCTCAGCCGGCCCCCGGCGCTGCCACCTCACTTTCCGACGGTCCCGAGGAGGCTATTGACCCGGTCTGCGACATGACCGTAACCGTCAAGGGAGCTCGGTACCATACCGAGTACGAAGGTCAGACCTACTACTTCTGCTGTCCTGCGTGCCGCAAGTTGTTTCAGGAAAACCCTCAGGATTACCTGAAGGTCAAGCTCCAGGCCTGACCGGCCTGGAGCCCTCGAAGGGCGATAGCCAGATGATTAGAACCAGTCCCAATCTTTCGCTTTGCCTTTCCGGTGTCCCGACGGTAAATAGGAGCGGTCAACCCTGAGCGAGATCGTCGATGTGCTGAGCGCCATTGAAACCCTCCGGGCGCGGGGTGAGAAAATGGCGCTTGCGACGGTCGTTGCGTCAAGGGGCTCTACCTACCGCCGGCCCGGCGCGCGCCTGCTCGTGGCGGAAAGCGGCGACCTGATCGGCAACATCAGCGGCGGGTGTCTGGACAACGACATCAAACGAGAAGCCAAGGAAGTCATGGCCGGCAAGGGGGCACGGCTCATTGATTTCGACCTGACCGCCGATGACGAGGCGTTATGGGGCTGGGGTCTCGGCTGCAATGGGGCGCTCGAGGTTTTCGTGGAACCCCCCGACCACGCCGCCGAGGTGATCGGAGCGTTGAAGCTTGCACTGGAGGAGCGCCGGACCATAGGCCTCGTGACGGTCCTCACGTCGACCGTGCCCGGCGTAGAGCCGGGATCTCGACTCCTGGTGCATCCAGACGGTAAGACCCAGGCAGGGCTCGGAGACGCAGACATGGACGCCTCCGCCGCCGAGGCGGCGATGGATGCTTTGCGCAATCGCAAGGCCGGCCGGCAAACGCTAACGATCGAGGGCAAAGGCGAGGCCTCGGCCTTCATCGAACCGCTTGAGCCGCCGATACGTCTTTTGATCTGCGGGGCCGGGGAGGACGTGGTGCCTCTGGTTCGTCTGGCCGCGGCCATCGGCTGGGAGACGGTGATTGCCGACGACCGCCAGAACCTGCTCAACACCGAGCGCTTCCCCCAGGCGACTCGCTTCGTTGTGTTGCCCAATGCGATGGATCTGGTCAAGGAGTCCGGCGTCGACCGGTTGACCGTCGCCATCGTCATGAGCCACAACTACATGCGAGACCAGGACTACCTCCATGCGCTGCTGGGAACGGATGTCTTCTACATAGGGATGCTCGGCCCAAAGGTGCGTTTGAGGCGGCTGCTTCCCGATCTGGCCAAGGAAGGCGTGTACCCGTCCGAGGACGACCTGCGCAAGATTCACGGCCCCGCTGGCCTCGACGTTGGCGCTGAGGGCCCAGAAGAGATAGCCTGGGCGGTGATTGCGGAGATTATGGCGGTGAGATCCGGGCGTAATGCGGGTTTCTTGAAACATAGGGAGGGCCCGACGCATCCCCGTGAAACGGCGGCAGCAAGGGCATAACAGGGGGCCCCGACCAAGATGACCGTCACCGCGGGCGCAGTAGCGACCTCTCGCTTGGATTTCGCGGTATCTCAAGGATTAGACTACTTGCCAGAAAGCTCTGGCAAGGGGAAGACGAACGAAAGGTTAGGTGGCCAGTGGGTATTGCGCTCCAGAACGACTTCACGGTTCCCGCACCCGTCAACGAAGTGTGGGACTACTTCAACGACCCGGAGAGAGTTGCTCCCTGCCTGCCCGGTGCCGAGTTGACCCGTGTGATAGACCCCAATAACTTCGAGGGCCGCGTCAAGGTAAAGATGGGTCCCGTTTCGCTGTCTTTCAAGGGCACGCTGAAGGTCATCTCTCGCAACGAGGCCAGCCACACCGTGGTCATGAAGGGCGTCGGCGGCGAGGAGAAGGGCAAGGGTCAAGCGGAGGCTAACGTCACCGCGGTTCTCCAGGGATCCGGCAACTCCACCACCGTCAAGATCACTCAGGACATCACCATGTCCGGAGCGGTTGCTCAGTACGGCCGAGGCATGATGGGTGACGTCACCACCGTACTGATGAACCAGTTCGCCAAGTGCCTGTCCTCTGCCATCCAGGGCAAGGGCACGTCCGCACCGAAGGCAGCCAGCGGTCTGGGCATCGCAGCCGGTGCCACCAAGGTCGGCATGAAGCGTCTCTTCGGCGGCGGCAAGTAATCAGACTCGACTGAGTCACGGGCAGCCGGGCTCGTCCACGCCAGACGTGACACCATAAAGGGACGGCCCTTCGGGGCCGTCCCTTTGTAATGGAGGGTTACGTGGAATCGATTTATCTTCCTGGTCGTGGTGCGTCGGGATCCTCCGGGCCCTTCACCAACCTCCAAAGGCGAGCTCTGTGATCGGCCGCGTGACCGGAATCGTACTGGCGGCCGGGTCCTCTTCCCGGCTGGGACAGCCGAAGCAGCTCCTCGAGTTTCAGGGGCGTCCACTGCTGCAGCACGCGATAGATGCCATGGAGAAGTCCGGGCTCTTCGACATCGTGGTGGTTCTCGGCCACCGCGCCGCGGACATCGCTGAGGCCGTTCAGATCGGCCCAGGCACCCGAACTGTCGTCAATGAGGACTATGCCCAAGGTCAAGCGACCTCTCTGAGGGCTGGCCTGGGGGCCGCAGGGGAGAACTCCGACGCGGCGGTGGTGATCCTGGGCGACCAGCCGGCAATCAACGGCTTGATGGTGAGGACGGTGGTGGAGACCTACCTGGGTACGGGAGCCAAGGTGGTGCAAGCCGCCTTCAGCGGTAAGCCGAACCATCCAACTCTGTTTGACCGGGAGCTGTGGCCGGAGCTCCAGGCTATCGAAGGCGATCAGGGGGCGCGGGAGGTTCTCCGCAAGCACCCGGAGTGGGTGGTGCGGGTGGAGTTCGGTGGAGAGCCTCCGTCGGACCTGGACAACTGGGAGGACTACGAGCGCCTGACCGGCCAGCGGCAAACCCCGGGCGAGTAGCCGGTCGGCAAAGTCGGCGGGGCCTTGGTTTTTCAGCCGAAGGCATCGCCTGCTCACCACCATCACCGGCCACGGATTGAGCGTCGCTCTCTAGTAAGTCCTCTTGTAAGGGTCTGAATTACCCCGCCGGGTATCACCTGCAGGGTGGCTCCTCACGCCTGGCAGTAGGGTAAGCCGGGCAGCTCTTAGGAGCGTGTAGCCTGCGTCCGGTGAGCTGACTTTGGGCGCGATACTGGGGCATTGTGTGAGCTGTCCCAAGGGAGGCATTTGTAATGACCAGAACCCCGGCGCGGCTCGTGCTCATCGCAAGCGCAATTGTCTTAGCAATAGCGTTCATAAGTTGCCCACTTATGGAGAGGATTTGCAGTAAGGGGGAGCACGCAGTGAGAGCAATCGAGGCTCCTGAGACCGGACGGACCTGCGTGCGCGACGGCGAGCCACCACCCGAGGGCTACGAGGAGTATCCGCCCGGTCAAGAGCCTCCTACATACCTCCACGAGGAGCGCTGAACCGTAAGGATCCTGTGGTGGTGGAAAGCTTTTCTACTTCTAATCTAAGTCAACTGCTTCTAAGTCTTGGGTGCTCAGAATGAGCAGGGGGGTGGTCGATAGTGAGCAGAGCCAGTTCGCGTCATGCAAGTTGCTAGCTAGGTCTCCGAGCTTTCATCGAGGTCAGGCCGGACCGTAGTCCCTGACGACGCCCTCCCAGGACACATCGTCACCTTCCCACCACCGCACCACTCCCGGTTCATTGAGCCAGCGGTGCAGCATAGGCAGGTCCGCGTCGGTAAGCGGGCGAAAGGCTACTCCGGAGTCGGGCCTGGAGACACTTCGGGCCTGGTAGAGCTGCGCTTTCGGACCAGTTGTCCGGCGTCTTCTAACCCTCCGGCGTGGCAGAGCCGGCTTCGGTCTCAGGATTCTCGGGGCGCTTGGGCGTCGGTAGAGA
>JAUJPC010000002.1:614141-667629 GCA_030447305.1 Actinomycetota bacterium
CCCGCCTCCGCCCTTAGGGTTCTCAGGGCCCTTGGGCGTCGGTAGAGACCCGCCTCCGCCCTTAGGGTTCTCAGGGCCCTTGGGCGTCGGTAGAGACCCGCCTTCGGTGTCGGGCTTCTGGGGGTCCTTTGTCATAGCTGGAGCGCCTCTTCGGTTTCGGGATTTTCTGGGGTTGTCGCCGGTACTGATTCGGACTTCGACTCCGACCTCTTCACCGAAGTTCCGTTGGCCGGTTCCTGTGGCTTCTGCGCCGAGAGGATGCCGGAGATCCACAGGTTGCGGTTTCGGGCCCTCCACTGCAGGCGGGCACTCACGATGTTACGGTGCAGGACATCACTCCGTAGCTTGACGAGCTTGCCCAGGTACGCTCCGGGGTAAAGCGCAACAGTCATGCCGTAGAGCCGGCGCACCGAACGGATGATGTGAGGAGTGATGTCGTCCAGCCGGACATTTGCGAAGCCTGCCGCCTCTGCATCGGCAAGCACCTCGTTCTTCGTGGCCAGGTCATCGATCGCCCAGCCTGCAAGCCACTCCCGGTACAGCGCCTCGTCTGCGGGGTGGTAGGGGCGGCGGGTCCGGAACCAATCTTCTATGACAAGGCGGCCCCCCGGCTTCAGGAGTCGGAACATCTCCTTCATCCAGGCGCCCTTGTCCATGGCGTGGCAGAAGCTCTCCTGCGCCCACACGATGTCGAAGGACCGGTCGGGGAAGGTTGTGGCGACGAAGTCCTGGACCTCGAAGGTGCACTGCGCTTCCAGGCCCCGCTCCTTGGCGTAGCGGCGGGCTCGCTCGAGCTCCTTCTCGGAGAGGCTGATTCCCACCGTGTTGAGCCCAAAGGTGCGGGCCAGCCAGATGCAGCTTCCCCCCACGCCGCAACCGGCGTCAAGAACTCTCTCCCCCGGCTTGGGGTTCACCCGAGCCGCTACCTGCTTGTTCATGTTCAAAAGCGATTCGGCGTGGTTGCGGATGTGGGGCTCCCAGTAGCCGAAGTGCTTGGCCAGCGTTGCCTGGTTCAGCCAGACGGCACGGTAGTCGAACCATGAGCCGTCGTAATACTCAACGATCTGCTTGCGTGTGGCTGCGTCGGTCTGCGCCCCCGCCATCAACTTGCCGGTACCGGCTCGGGCGTCGACTCGGGCTGGGCCGCCGCTCCTGGCACGGGTTCTGACATGACCGGTTTCTGCGCCACCACGATGCCGGCGATCCACAAACCGCGCACGTGGGCCCGCCATTGGCCGCGAGCAGCCCGAAGGTTGTTGTGCAGTACCTTGGTCCTCAGGCGCAGCCATCTCAGGAGGAAGGCTCCCGGATAAAGCATGGCGGTCACCAGGTAGAGGTGCCGGGCGGATCGCAGCATGTAGGGCGTAATGTCGTCGAATTGAAAATTCATGAGCCCGGCATCGCTGCAGTAGTTGGAGATCTCCTCCCGGGTTGGGATGTCGGGGATGGCCCAGCAGCCGAGGAAGTGGTGGATGAGCTTCTCATCGGCGGGATGGTAGGGCCGGCCGGTTCGGTACCAGTCCTCGATGACCAGCCGGCCGCCGGGCTTGAGCACCCGACAAGCCTCTTTCACGAACTGGTCCTTGTGCGTGCTGTGGCAGAAGCTCTCCTGGGCCCACACGATGTCGAAGCTGTTGTCCGGAAAATTGGTGTTGATGTAATCCTGCTTGTCATAAGTGCACTGGCCTTCCAGGCCGCGCTTGCGGGTGTATCTGCGCGCGCGGTCAAGCTCCTTGTCCGAGACGGTGATGCCGACGGTGTCCACACCGTAGTTGCGGGCCAGCCACATCGATGATCCGCCCACGCCGCACCCGGCGTCCAGAACCCTCTGGCCGGGCTTGGGGTCCACCCGCAGGGCGGTCTGGCGGTTCATGTTGATTAGGGATTCGGCCTGTGATTTGGTATCCGGCTCCCAGTAGCCAAAGTGCTTTCCCAGGTTGTCTCCGTTCAGCCAGATCAACCGGTAGTCGAACCACGATCCGTCGTAGTAGTCGACGACCCATTGCTTGGTAGCAGAGTCGGTTTGGGTTTTGGCCATGTTTCGAGGTTCCTCGGAGTGGGCGGTGATGGTGTCCAGGTAAACACTAACCCCCACCCTCTTAGGCGAAGGTGGGGGTTAGTTGGTGAAGCGGTACTACCTGCGGTAAGCGGCAGGCTCCGAGTTGATCTTGTGAGCTGCCCACTTCACGGACTTGACGATGTTCTGGTAACCGGTGCAACGACAGAGGTTGCCGGAGATGGCCCAGCGGATCTCGTCCTCGGTCGGATTGGGGATCTCGTCCAGCAGCGCCTTGGAGACGAGCATCATGCCCGGAGTGCAGAAACCGCACTGCAGGCCGTGCTCCTCATGGAAGCCCTGCTGGACGGGGTGAAGCTCGGATGCCAGGGACATTCCCTCAACCGTCATCACCTCGTGACCGTCCGCCATCACTGCAAAGTAGGTGCAGGACTTGATCGGCTGTCCGTCGAGCAGAACGGTGCAGCAGCCGCAGCTGGTGGTGTCGCAACCCAAGTGGGTTCCGGTTAGACCCAGCACTTCACGAAGGAAGTGGGTCAGGAGGAGCCGGGGCTCAATCTCCGTGGTGTAGGTCTCGCTGTTGACGGTGACCGACACTTGCTTTACTTGCACATTGACCTCCTTGAGTTCCTGTGAGTTTTATTATCTCAGCGCCCGCTCTTTAGGCGGCTCGAAGTCCCGCTGCCGCGCTCAGCGCCCGCACGGTAAAGACACGGACGATCTCACGCTTGTATTCGGCGCTTCCGCGGTGGTCGCTTTTGGGGTCGCAGGCGCCGGCTGCCTGGCGTGCGGCCTCTTCGATGGTTCCCTGGTTCAGGCTGCTGCCCATGAGGACGGACTCGGCAGAGGTGGCCTTGATGTTGGCTGCCCCTACGCCGGTGAGGGCGATCCCCGCCTGGCTGATGGAGCCGCCGGTCCAGCCGATGGATACTGCGACGCCTGCGGTGGCGAAGTCCCCGACCTTGCGCTCGAGCTTGAGGTACTTGCCGAAGCTGCGCTCACCCTGGTTCGGGATGCGTGCCTCGATGCCGATCTCGCCCGGGTTGAGACTGTTCTGGAAGGGACCGACGATGAACTGGTCAACCGGGATCTCGCGCTGGCCTTCGGTGCTCCTGGCAATGACCGAACCGTTCATGGCCAGCATGACGGCACCCCAGTCGCCCTGCGGGTCGGCGTGGCACAGCGATCCCACAAGGGTTCCCCGGTTACGGACGATCGGGTCGGCAACCTGCGGCGCTGCGTCGGCTGCGCATTGGTAGCGGGCTTTCAGAAGGTCGGATCGGACGAGGGTGCGGTAGCGGACGAGCGCCCCGACGCGAAGCCCCCCCCCTTCCTCGTTCATGTAGTCGAGACCCTGGATGCGGTTGATGTCTACGATGACGGCCGGGCTGGCGAAACGGAGCTTCATAAGAGGAATGAGGCTCATGCCGCCGGAGAGGACTTTGCACTCATCCCCGTACTGGGCAACGATCTGCAGAGCTTCCTCGATGGTGTCGGGTGCCACGTACTCGAACGGTGGGGGATACATGCATTCCTCCTAGGTCTAACTACACGAAACCACTGGAACCACAAAACCAACAAAGGCCATCAACCAAATAGTTTGGGTATCCGTGAGGGACGATTGTCAGAACTGGCGGCGATCGCTTGTAGCTCACGCTTCGGGCGCCGGTTCTCCCTCGTGCTGTGATGCGTCCAAGAGAAGTTGGACCGCCGATAAATTTACCTACTGGCACGTACCAATGTCAAACGTCGGGGCGCCCCTCACGCGGCACCGGAGCCTATTTTCTCGACCCTAATAACATTGGGGGGTTGGCGCCCGGGGCGTCACGGGGAAATGTTTGCTGCTCCTTCAGCGTTGAGCATTTCAAAGACAAGCTTTTGTGGGGTCCGGCTTCCGAAGCATAAGGTTTCGGAGCCGGCATGGGGCCGGGAGGCAGAAATGTACGAAGTCTTGGACACGGTGGACCAGTGGTTGTCCGACGGCAAGAAAGTAGCAGTGGCGACGCTGATCGAAACCGAGCGGTCCGCCCCCCGCGATCCCGGTGCCGTTCTTGCCGTGTCCGACAAGATGGAGGTGGCCGGGTCCGTTTCCGGCGGCTGCGTCGAGCCGGCGGTGATCGAAAGGGCCATGGAGGTCATCGAATCCGGAGTCCCCGAGCGCATCACCCACGGCATCACAGACGAGGAGGCCTGCGCAGTGGGCCTCACCTGCGGCGGAACGGTCCACCTGTTCGTAGAGCGCCTCGACTACTGATGGGCCAAATCTACGAGGCGCTAAAGCACGCCATCCGCGAGAAGGATGCCGTTGCCCTGATCACCGAGGTTCAGGGGCCGAACCCGGGGGCTAAGGTGCTGGCGTCCGATGAACAGGTTGTGGGCAGCCTTGGGGACTCCAACCTGGACCGAGTTGCAACCGCCAAAGCGCTGGACATGCTGCAGCACGGAGCCATATCTACCGTCCACTATGGCCCGAGAGGGGAGGAGGAGGGGACCGAGGTCGAGCTTTTCATTCAGTCATTTGCTCCGCCGCCCCTGATGTACGTCTTCGGCGCGGTGAACCTCGCCTCTGCGGTAGTGCGCATCGGTAAGTTCCTGGGCTACCGGGTCACCGTCTGTGACGCGCGCAAGGTGTTCGCCACCAAGGAGAGGTTTCCGGAGGCCGACGAGATCGTGGTGCAGTGGCCCAACGAGTTCCTGGAGACCGCCAAGGTCGACCGCCGGACCGCCATCTGCATCCTGACCCACGACCCCAAATTTGACATCCCCCTGCTGCAGGTGGCGCTCAAGACCAAGGCCGGCTACATCGGGGCGATGGGAAGCCGGCGTACCCATCAAAAGCGGGTGGACAACCTGGTTGAGGCGGGGGTGAGCGACGAGGAGTTGGACCGCATCATGGCTCCCTTGGGCCTCGACATCGGCGCCTCGCAGCCCGAGGAGGTGGCCGTGGCCGTTGCGGCGCAGATCATCGCGAATCGCAACGGACGTCCGGGCGGCTCGCTGAAGCACTCCGACGGACGGATTCACGCCAAGCCGGAGCCGGAGAAAGTTCCGGGCTAGAGCCCACAATGATGCAAAGGCCACCCTGGGAGGCCTTCTTCTTGCTTCTTGCGAATCATTCTTCGGGTCCCCACCAAAGAGTCGCAATCTCGTGCTGGGGCGGCGATGCCGACCACATGCCGTCGTGCTCCGCCAGGCGCTCACCCAGTGCGCCGGCCAGCTCGTCGTCCTGCTCGGGCCACAGGCATAGACGCTTGCGGACGAAAGCTATGGCGTCGGCCCGGCTCGGGAAGCCGCTCAGAACGGGGGGCCCAGATGTCAGCTCATGTCTGACGTCGAATCCGAGCTCGGCTACGACCTGCACCGCGTCGGCGTAGGTGGGGCCCTTCGGCCGCTCCAAGCCGTGGAATCGCGTCCACAGGTCCGCCATCCACGCCAGCGGGTGCTCCGGGGTCATCTCGACCACCACTCGACTGACGGCTTTCGCAGACAGCGCGGTGACGAAGGGGACGAGGTCGGCAACGTTGTAAAAGACATGGTGGCATACGAGTACGTCTGCCGGGGCCACCTCGGGCGCCACCTCAGGCCACGTGCCGGCAACCGTCGCAGTGCGGACACCCGCCTTCGCCGCTGCCTCGCTGAACGAGCTCAACATGCTCTTGGAGGCGTCAACTCCCGTGATCAGGCGGGCCTTTCCAGCCAGGGGGAGACTGCCTGCCCCGCCGCCCACGCCGACGTCCAGCACCGTTCCTTTCTCCGGTAGCGCCTCGAGCGCTCGAAGATTGGCGGGGGATAGACCCCGGTTGACTGCTGAGGTCGCCCGGTTTGCAAACAGCTTGGTCGGGAATCCCCACGGGGACTCCGGCGCCGCCGCGACTATCTCATCGGGGATGGCCCAGGCGAGAAGATCTGACTTCCATCGCTCTGCGGCGTTTTCCACCATTGCCATCCCTCCCAAAAGAAAGATCCCGGCGCCTTGGGCGCCGGGATCTTGTCGATTCTGTTGAAGGCTTACTCGCCGGGCTTGAGGTCCTTCAACGCGCCGCCCTTCCACACCACGCCGGTGGTGCGGGCCTTCTCGAAGGCGTCCAGATCCCGGTAGCCGAGCCTGGTCGCCATTTCCTGTGCCGTCTCGTCGGGTCGCTGCTCCGCTGGAGCGTCGGTGCCGTAACCCATAGGGGCGTCGCCTCCACGCTTGCGGGCGATGTCGCGCTCCTGCTGGGCCGGCTCCGCAACTGCTTGCGGCTCTGCGCTTCCCACCTCGGGATCGGCACGGCGCTCCTGGTGGGGAGGCCACGGCCCTGGAACCGGCTGGCCGGCGATCTTGAGGAAATCGGTGACTTCGGGCCAGGCCCACACCGAGTTGTCTCCACCGGGACGGTTCTGGTTGTTCTTGCCGGGTGCGTCCTGGATCAGCTCGTAGATCCGAGGGCTACCAGGACTTGCTTCAAAATCATCTTCGGCCATTCCAACTCCTTTCAAAGCTTTATGGGCCTGGATACTGCTGACAACAAAAGACCGGAGATCAGCCTAGCACCACCCTATTTTGGTTGCTCGTGTGCTCCTCTTGGCGCGAGCGGTCCGGTCAGGCTGGAGGTGTAGTCGCCCTTCCAGGTTTCGTCCCACGCGTTGTCGTACTTCTCGTCGTTGCAGACGGGATTGTACTTGGCGATCAGCTCAACCTGAATCTGCTTGAGGGTACCTTCCAGGGATTGCGAATCCGGAACGTGGTAGGAGGCTATGTGAAGCTTCCACGGGGACCCTGCTCTGGAAGCCCAGCAGCCCGCCGCCGGGTGCCTCTTGGGCAGGCCTGCCTTGGACAGGTCCATCGCATATCCCACATAGATGACCGAATAGGCCTCCGGCTTCCTAACCGGGTCGGCCTTGTACATGATGGCGTAGACGCCGGGCTTTTTGGGTGCGTTCCACCCGCCCAGAAGAAGTGGTCCTTCGAACGAGTACCCAGCGAGACTACCCAATCTGATCATGCATCCCTCCTAACGCCACGAGTTTCAGGTCTGAGACACGGCACCTCCAAGGACAACATGTGTATCTAGACCCTGTGGCGACCATGCGAAGCAAATAACTCCAAGTTAATCTTAGACTCATCAAGGGGCTAGTTCATCCCACGAAAGGTTCTCCAATTCTAGGCCCCGCGGCGTGATACCTGTTGGGCGAAGCGAGGCCAAGCTCGGCCCGGGCAGAAGCCGATCTCGCAGGCGTCGGCCGACGGCAGGAAGAAGGTAAAGAGTGCCCACAGGAAGGCGAGCCGCTGTGCTGACCATCAGCGACGGCGTCTTCCACGGAACCCGAACCGACGACTCCGGGCGGGTGCTGGCAGAAGCGCTCGCCGACGCAGGTTTCGACGTGGCAACGCGCAAGGTGGTCCAGGACGACCGCCGGGACATCGAGCCGGCGATCGTTGCACTCACCGAAGACCACGACCTCGTTCTCACCACCGGAGGGACCGGACTGGGCCCCCGCGACGTGACCCCGGAAGCCACCCTGGCGGTTATCGAGCGCCAGGCTCCGGGCTTTGCCGAGGCGATGCGGGCCGACGGCCGGGCCAAGACGCCCATGGCGATCCTCTCCCGCGGCATCAGCGGTGTTCTCAACGACGCGCTCGTGGTCAACTTTCCCGGCAGTCCTAAGGCCTGTGCCGAAGGCCTTCAGGTGGTTCTGCCGCTGTTCGGCCACGCCCTCGACCTGATGACCGGACACACCCAACACAAGGATGGACCTCCGGCGCCGAAGGAACGCCCCGGCCAGACGGACCTTGCGGGTAAGACGGCTCAGTCAGGAGACCAAGCCTCCAACGGCGGACATCGACGCGGGGGTTCCGATGTGCCGGCAGTTTCGGGCGAAAGCGCGCAGCCCGGGTCCGGCGCCCCGGCCGCAACGCCGCCGCCGCAGGCAGATCCGGCTTGGGACGTGACCAGCACGCTGGCCCGCCGGATCGAGCAGGGCGAGGACAGCCTGCTGGCAACCGCCATCAAGCGCGATGGTTCCCCTCCGTGCTCCGTGGGGCAGAAGATGCTACTGGGACCCGGAGGACCTTTGACCGGAACTCTGGGATGTTCGGACTTCGACACCGCCGTTGCCAACGACGCGGCACAGATCCTTGCCGGCGGAGTATCGACCGTACGCACCCTCAAGCACGACCTGGGGACGATAGAGGTCTACCTCGAGCCCTACACCCAGCGCCCGCGCCTGGTGGTCATAGGGGCTACGCCTGTGGCTCTCTGGCTCCTGCGATGGGGCCGGGATCTTGGGTACGAGCCGATCCTGGTGGAAGACCGCAAGGACTGGGTCACCCCGGAGCATCGGGAGGCAGCGGCCCGGGTGGAGATGTCGGCCGACAGCGTGGCGGACGGCAGCCCGATAGATGTCGTTCATACCGACCACGAATCACCCGCGGTCTCGGATCAGATTGCGGCCCTGATGCCCCTGGAGCCCCGATTCGTCGGCATCATCGGAAGCGCCCGGCACACGGGCCATCACATCCGGCAGCTGAGGGATCACGGATTGAACCCTGGGCAGATCGACCGGATCCAGTCGCCGGTGGGCTTGGACCTCGGGGCCAAGACTCCACCGGAAATAGCGCTTTCGATCCTGGCAGGTTTGATGAGGTACCGGACCGGCCGGAAGGGAGAGTGGCTGGACCGCAGATTCGAGGAAGCCGGCGCTCGTGCAGGGTAGGGTCGGTAGGGCTGGAGGAGAGACATGAAAGTTAGGGTTCGCATGTTTGGCGGTCTCGCGGAACGCGGCCGCGCAGAGGAGGTTCTGGACGTCCCGGAGAATTCCTCGACCGCCGACGTCATGGCCCTCCTCTACGAGCGCTATCCCGCGGTAGGGCGGCTGTCCGGACAGATCCGCACGGCCGTCAACTCTGAGATTGCCTCGGGCAACCACGTCCTTGAAGAGGACGACGAGGTGGCCTTGCTTCCCCCGGTGGCCGGAGGAGCCAATATCCTGACAGGCCTTCGCGAGGGGGGGATCTCAATCGACGAAGCTATGGACGCCGTTACAGCTCCAGACGCCGGCGGAATCGTCCTGTTCGTGGGCACGGTTCGGGACCACGCCGAGGAATGGGGCGAGGTGGACCGCCTTGAGTACTCCGCCTATCGGGAGATGGCGGAAGCTGTGCTGCAGCAGGTTGCAGAGGAGGCTGCTCAGAAGTGGCCACTGGCCGGAGTGGCCATCCTCCACGGTCTCGGGGAGCTGGCAATCGGCGATCACACGGTGGTCGTCGCGTGCTCGTCGGCCCATCGGGGTGAAGCCTTCGAGGCTGCCCGCTACGGGATCGACGAGGTGAAGGTGCGCTGCCCGGTGTGGAAGAAAGAGGGCCGGGGCGACGACCACCGATGGGTGGGCCTCGAGGAATCTGCCCCGCCGGCCGACGCTGAAGGCTCGGCCACCAAGGCGGAGGGTTAGCAGCCTTGGGTTATGTGATGAGAACCGTCGAGGACGTCAGGGAGGAGATCCTTGATGCGGTCAAGCCGCTCGACCCCGTGAAGTTGCCGTTGTTGGAGGCTTGGGGCTGCGTGGTGGTAGAGAACGTGCGGGCACCTTATGACATCCCGACCTTTGCATCGTCCGCAATGGATGGTTATGCCGTCCGTTCCGAGGATGTAGCTGGAGCCGGCGACTCCGGCGTGGTGCTGAAGCGGGTCGGTAGTGCCTTCATCGGTAAGGCACCAGACGGGGAGGTGGGACCCGGGCAAACCATGTGGATTGCAACCGGAGCGCCGGTGCCTCCCGGAGCCGACTGCATCGCTCCGAAAGAGGATGTGACTGCCGAGCCCGACTCAATCACCGTTCACAAAACGTTCTCGCCGGCCCAGTTCATCCGGCCGCCCGGACAGGACCTCCAGAAGGGAGACATCGTCGTTCCTGCCGGAAAGGTGCTTGCCGGCCCCGAGCTGGGAAACCTGTCGACTGCCGGCTTCGCCGAGGTGAGGGTGTATCCGAAGATTCGGGTCTGCGTCGTGTCGACCGGCGACGAGCTGGTCGAGCCGGGATCGAAGCCTTCGTACGGCCAGATTCCCGACGGGAACGGATACACGATTTCAGGGTGTCTAAAGGAGCTGGGGATCTCGCCGGTCAAGCCTCCTATCGTTCCCGACGACGAGGACCTGTTGCGTGAGCTTTTCGTGTCCAAAGCGCCCGATGCGGACGTGTTCATCTCCTCAGGAGGCATGTCCGTCGGCGACCTGGACGTTGTTCGAAAGGTCGTGGAGGAGTTGGGCAAGATCGACTCCTACAAGGTCGCCATGCAGCCGGGCATGCCCCAGGCTTTTGGAGTGGTCGAGGGCAGGACCTACTTCGGCTTACCCGGGAACCCCGTGTCGGTGTTCGTCTCCTTCGAGCTGTTCATCCGCCCGGCGCTGATGAAGATGATGGGAAGGACGGACCTCGACCGGCCGGTTATCGAGGCCTCGATTGACGAAGAGATGGAGGGGCTGGTGGATAAAACCCGCTACTCCAGAGTTTTCGTCTACCGGCAAAACGGCGAATGGCGTGCCCGCTCCACCGGCCCGGCAGCATCCAACCTGCTGGGCACCGTGGTGAAGGGCAATGGTTTGGCGGTCATCCCTCCGGGCGATGCCTTAATCAAAGCCGGCGAGCAAGTCAAGGTCCAGATGTACCGCCCGCTAGAGCAGGTTGGAGCTTTCGGCAAATGAGTCAGCCCTAATCAGCAGGGGTAGGACAAGATGGCGGTCTTCTATACTTGCCCGCAACTCTCAAGATGCTAGGGGGAAAAATGGCCTACGAACTGCCGCCAATGCCTTATGCATACGACGCGCTTGAACCGCACATCGATGCAAGGACGATGGAGATCCATCACACGAAGCATCACCAGACCTACATCGACAAGTTGAACGCGGCCCTGGCCGACAAGCCGGAGCTCTCCGCGAAGCCCATCGACGAGCTGATGAAAGACTTCGCCTCTGTCCCCGCAGAGCTGAGCACCCCCGTCCGCAACCACGGCGGCGGCCATGTCAACCACACCTTGTTCTGGCAGATCCTCTCGCCCGAGGGCGGCGGTGAGCCGGCCGGCCCCTTGGCGGATGCCATCAACGACTCCTTCGGCTCGTTCGACCAGTTCAAGACCCTTTTCACCAACGCAGCCATCAACCACTTCGGCAGCGGCTGGGCATGGCTTGTGGTGGCCGAGGGCGCTTTGGTCCCTTATAGCCTGCCCAACCAGGACTCACCGCTGGCCGCCGGCGAAATCCCGATTCTCGGCGTTGACGTCTGGGAGCACGCCTACTACCTCAAGTATCAGAACCGCCGACCCGAGTACGTCGGCGCCTTCTGGAACGTGGTGAATTGGGAAGAGGTCAGCCGGCGCTACAGCGAGGCACTGGGCTAAACCCGCTTTAGGAACGAATGGCTGCCCTAGTCCTAGAGGGCGCCATTCCTTTTTTGGAGAGCTAAAGCGCTGCGCGGCATTCATCCATGGCTGCAGCGACACCTTCGGGGTGGCGAAACAGAGCAGAGCCGACCACGAAGTGATCGGCGCCGGCTTTGGCGGCGCCGGCGATGGTGTCCTTCGTAACGCCTCCGTCTACCTCAAGGGCGATGTCCCGCCCGGTTGCATCGATCATCGCCCGGGCCTCTCCGATCTTGGTGTCCATCTCCTTGATGTACGCCTGGCCGCCGAAGCCGGGGTTCACCGTCATGATCAGCAGATGGTCGATGGATCCGATGACGTGGCGAATGACCTCCAGCGGGGTAGCCGGGTTCAGCGCAACACCCGACTTGGCCCCCATGCGCCTGATCTCCTGCAGACAGCGGTGCAGGTGCACGATCGCCTCCGGATGCACGATAACGGTTTCACAACCTGCCGTGACGTAGTCCTCCACCCATCTCTCCCCGTCGGTGATCATGAGGTGGGCCTCGTAAGGGATGTCCGTCAGGTCCCGGCACTGCTTGATCACCTCAGCGCCAAACGTAAGGTTGGGTACGAAGTGCCCATCCATCACGTCCCACTGGATAGCGTCGGCGCCGCCCTCCGAAAGCCGGATCACATCTTCGCCGAGACGCGCCAGGTTGGCGTTTAGAACTGAGGGAACGATTCTGCCCTGGGTCACCCGGTACCTTCCTTTTCGCTTTTCTGGGAGCCGGTTTCTGCCTCGTTTTAGTTGATGACTGTGGCTGGCACGACCAGATTTGGATTATGGACGGTATCACGCTCCAGCTTTCCTATCCGCCCAAAATTTTGGGGGCAAACGCGCATAGTTCACCCAAGCAAAATCGGTTGCGTTATGAGTAAACTACGGCATGGCCACTTCGACGTCCTCTCTACCTAATCGCGCTCCCAACGGGCAGCGCCCGATCATGCTCGGAGTCGTCGGAGACTCGGCGACGGGCAAGACGACGTTGACCGCCGGGATCGCAAAGATTCTCGGCAAGGATCGGGTGACGGCCATCTGCACCGACGACTACCACCGCTACGACCGCGCGGAGCGCAAGAGCCTACCCTTCACCCCGTTGCATCCGGACTGCAACTACATGGAGATCATCGAGCAGCACCTCAAGCTTTTGGCGGAGGGCGAGCCTGTTCTCAAGCCCATCTACAACCACAGTCACGGGACCCTCGACCGTCCGGTGCTGGTCACGCCCGAGGAGTACATGGTGGTGGAGGGCCTCTTCGGCTTCTACACCAAGTCGATGTGCGACTGCTTCGACGTGAAGGTCTTTCTGGACCCGCCCGAAGATGTCCGGCGCGCCTGGAAGATCAAGCGTGACGTTGGCAAGCGCAACTACACCGAGGAGCAGGTTGACGCGGACCTTGCCAAGCGCGAACCGGAGTCGGAGGCCTACATCCGCCCGCAACGGGCCCACGCCGACATCGTCGTTCGCTTTTATCCTCCGGGACCGGACCTCAGCGTCGATGCCAGCCACTACAACGTGAAACTGGTTCTTCGTCCCACTCTGCCCCACCCTTATCTGGCGGAGATCGCGTCGGCTACCCGGACCTCCAAGTACGAGCCGATTCGGTTCGCACTGGCCAGGGACCGCGGCCAGCCCGTCGACGTGCTGGAGATCGACGGCACCGTCCCGATGGAGGTGGCCACGGAGGCCGAGCAGATCATCTGGGAGAAGATGCACAAGGACGAAGCTCTCGACGCCAACGCAATCGGCCTGTTCGCAGAAGGTGATGAGGAGCGTGTTTCCGGCCCGCTGGGCCTGACGCAGTTGCTGATCGTCTTCCAGCTTCAGTCGGCGAGGGCGGGCTTCACCTTCGGCTGAAGCCGGAGATGTCCTGCAACCCTAGACCGGCCGAGACATCGATCTGCTAGGAAAGAAACTTCCGGGACGCCCCGAACCAATCATCCACGGCCTGCTTGGTTCTTTGCGTCCTTAGCAGCTGTAGAAACGCCTCCGCGCTGGGCGAGTGATCGGTCTGGCTGCGGTACAGCACGTGCCAGGAGCGCAAGAGCGGTGTTCCTATGACGTCCAGGCGGGCCAGTGTTCCGGACGCCAGCTCTGCCGCCACCGCATGCGTCGAGATGAGGGTGACTCCCAGACCGGCGGACGCGGCCTGCTTGACGGCCCCGTTGCTTCCCAGCGTCATAACCGGCGGGGCTTCGATACCGGACTCGGAGAAGAACTCCTCGGTGTTGTTGCGGGTTCCGGAACCACCCTCCCGGAGCAGCCATGTCTCCTTGGCCAGCTGGGCAGCGTCGATTGGTCCCGCCTTCGCCGCCAATTGGTGTTCGGGCGATCCCACAACGACCAGCCGGTTGTTCAGGAAGGGCTCTCCTGAGATCTCACCAATGTCTGGGGGACGTCCGCCGATACCTAGATCCACCTGGTAGGACAGCAGGCTGTCGAAGACCCCCTGGAGGTTGCCCACCTCCATCCACAGCTCCACGCTCGGTTGCTCCTGTCTGAAGAGCTTCAGGATGGGGGCCATCAGGGACTCGCCGGCGGTGGTGACTGCCGAAAGCCGCAACTGAGCAGTCTGACCGGCCTTTTCGCGTGCCCGGCGGGCAGCTTTATCGTACAAACCGAGGATTTGGGAGGCATAGCTTGAGAATTCCTGGCCGGCAGGAGTTACCCTGATACCTCGTCCCTGGCGTTCCACGAGCGCCACACCCAGTTCTCTTTGCAAGGAGGCGACTCCCGCAGAAACTGAAGGCTCGGTCACCATCAGGCTGGCGGCAGCCGCCCGGATGGATCCATGACGCACCACTTCCAAAAAAGTCTTCAACTGGCCGAATGTCATAGGCCTATATTAGAGAATTACCTATCAAAGGTCAACAAAAGTTCAATTGCATTCTTAGTAACTAAGGTCTATTCTGAGTACGAAGATCCGGCGGCAGTGACCGGACTGGTGTTGCGAACGGATGGAGGAGACCTATGGCCGGAACAAGCGAACCCGGGCGGCCACGCTGGCTTGCAGGGGTTATGCCGTACAAGGAGATGGGCTACTGGAAGCCCGACTACGTGCCGGAGGACAGCGACATAATCGCGGCCTTCCGTATCACTCCCCAGGACCAAGTTGAGCCCGAAGAGGCTGCGGCAGCCGTCGCCGGCGAGTCTTCGACCGCCACTTGGACGGTGGTCTGGACCGACCGGCTGACCGCGCACGACAACTACCAGGCCAAGGCCTACAAGGTGATTCCGGTCCCCAACTCGAGCCCGCCTCAGTGGATCGCCTACATCGCCTACAAGCACGACCTGTTCGAGGAAGGGTCCATACCGAACCTGACCTCCTCGATCATCGGAAACGTCTTCGGCTTCAAGGCCCTGAAGGCCCTGCGCCTGGAGGACATGCACATCCCGCGGGAGTACATCAAGACCTACCAGGGCCCTCCGCACGGCATCATCACCGAGCGGGAGATGATCAACAAGTACGGCCGCCCGCTCCTGGGCGCCACCACCAAGCCGAAGCTGGGCCTCTCGCCGCGCAACTACGGACGAGTGGTGTACGAGGCCCTGCGCGGCGGTCTGGACTTCGTCAAGGACGACGAGAACATCAACTCGCAGAACTTCAACCGCTGGCGCGACCGCTACCTGTACTGCATGGAAGCGGTACACCGCGCCATGGAGGTCACCGGTGAGGTCAAGGGCCACTATCTGAACGTGACCGCCGCCACCATGGAGGACATGTACGAGCGGGCGGAGTTTGCGAAGGAGCTGGGCTCGGTCATCATCATGATCGACCTCACCATCGGCTTTACGGCGATGACCTCGATGTCGCACTGGGCCCGTGCGAACGGCCTGATCCTGCACCTCCACAGAGCCGGATACGCCACCTACGCCCGCCAGAAGAACCACGGGGTCAACTTCCGAGTTCTCTCGAAGTGGTGCCGTCTGCTGGGTGTGGACCACATCCACGCCGGAACCGTCGTCGGCAAGCTCGAGGGTGACCCCAACGCAATCAAGGGTTACTACAGGACTCTTACTCAGGACAAGGTCGAGGCCAACCCGGTTCAGGGCATTTACTTCGACCAGGACTGGGCGCACATGCCCGGTGTCATGCCGGTGGCATCCGGCGGGATCCACGCCGGCCAGATGCACCAGCTGCTCCACTACCTGGGCGAGGATGTCGTCCTGCAGTTCGGTGGAGGCACCATCGGTCACCCGATGGGGGTTGCCCAGGGTGCCGAAGCCAACCGGGTGGCAGTCGAGGCCATGATCAAGGCCCGCAACGAGGGACGCGACTACTTCAAGGAGGGTCCCGACATCCTCAAGGCCGCCGCCAAGAAGAACGCTCCGCTGGCGTCGGCGCTGGAGGTCTGGGGAGACATCACCTTCGACTTCGAGTCCACCGACGTGCCCGACGTCATCGAGACGCCGACGAAGGTTTCCTAGCCCGGAAAAGACATTCAGGAGAACAAGACAATGGCAACTTCAACTGGACTAATAATCAGGCAGGGAACGTTCTCGACTCTTCCGGAGCTTACGGACGATGAGATTCGTGCCCAGATTCAGTACGGAATCGACAACGGCTGGGCCGTGTCGATCGAGTACAGCGACGACCCGCACCCCCGCAACACCTACTGGGACATGTGGGGCATGCCGATGTTCGACCTGAAGGACGCCGCCGGCGGACTCTACGAGGTCAACAAGTGCCGGGAAGCTTTCCCGAACAGCTACGTCAAGGTCAGCCTGTACAACCCCAAGCTGACCAAGCAGACCATCGGACTGCAGTTCATGGTGCAGCGGCCGAAGCACGAGCCGGGCTTCCGCCTGGTCCGGAGCGAAGGTCCCCACCGGCGGATCTTCTACACGATGGAACCGTACGCCGCCGAGAAGCCTCACGGCGATCGGTACGAGGACTAGGAAGTAAGAGGACACGCAGATGGCAACCTTGCAAATCGGAGGAAGCGGGTTTCTGCTTCCTCCGATTTGTCAAATAAATAGGCAATTACTCAAGCAGCAGGGTCCAACAGGAAGGAAGACGCCGTGGCGCAAGGCATCACACCGGAAAAGCTGATCAAACCGCCATCCCAGGGCACGGGAATGTACAAAGGCGACAGCAACATCGATGACCGATTCGGCGCCGACAAGCCTTCGGAGGAGTTCGCGCAATACTCCGATCCGTTGCGCGAGATTCCCGACGACCTCGAAGTCGACGCCGAGAAGCTGATCACAGACACCAAGGTCAAGGAAGTTCTCCATCAGCTCAACACCGAGCTGGTGGCACTCGAGATTGTCAAGGAGCGGATCTCCGAGATTGCGCATCTTCTGCTCATCGACCGGTTGCGCCGGAGTATCGGTCTGGAAGCGGAAGCGCCGACGCTACACATGAGCTTCACCGGGAACCCGGGAACGGGCAAGACTACGGTCGCCCGCAAGATGGGACAGATCCTGTGGAAGCTCGGCTACATCCGCAAAGGCCATGTGGTCACCGCCAGCCGGGACGACCTGGTGGGCCAGTATGTCGGCCACACCGCACCGAAGACCCGCGAGGTGATCAAGCGCGCGATGGGGGGAGTGCTGTTCATCGACGAGGCGTACAACATCTACCGCCTGGACAACGAGCGGGACTACGGCCAGGAGACGGTCGAGATGCTTCTGGAGGTCATGGAGAACGACCGCCAGGATCTAGTGGTCATCATGGCCGGCTACCGCGACAAGATGGACCGCTTCTTCTCGGACGTCCCCGGCATCTCATCCCGTATTGCCCACCATGTCGACTTCCCGGACTACACCGCCGAAGAGCTTCTGGACATCGGCCGGATGATAATGGAGCAGCAGCGGTACCAGTTCTCGTCGGATGCCGAGAAGGCATTCCAGGAGTATTTGCAGATCCGACTTACCCGCCCGCACTTCGCCAACGGGCGGTCGGTCCGCAACGCCCTGGACCGAACCCGCATGCGGCAGGCCATCCGGCTCTACGACGCCGTGGAAAAGGGCCGCAAGCTTACCAAGAAGGACCTGGTCACCATCGAGGCAGAAGATATCCTTGCGAGCCGGGTGTTCGACGACTTGCACGCGCTGGAGTTGCCCAGCGGCAACGGTGAAGCGAAGGGGAAATCCAAGCCACGAGCAAAAGCCGGCGCCTCCAAGGCCAAGAAGTAGGGCGTGGTGACCCATGGTTGACGAGTGGGGAGGCGGCACCAACGAGAAGGTTGTCCTTGGCCGGAAGGACCCGCACAGCTGGGTGGGATTCCAGTGGACCGGCGAGGAGCCCGAGGGTTTGAACGACCCGGCGCAGGCGGTTTCGCTGGGCGCCGAGTGGGTGGGTGACGAGCTGGTCATCTACAACAAGCCCTCCTTCGACCACAACTACTCCCGGGTGCGCGACGGTTGGATGGAGGACTCCGACTAGGTCGATGGCCTCTCGTGAGATATCGGAGCGCTTGGCGTGGGCTGAGGATGTCTCCCACCGGGTGGGCAAGCTGCTCTTAGGGTCGTTTCGAGTCGGCTTGGAATCCAGCGAAAAGGCTGCCGGCATAGTCACCGAGCTCGACCGACAGGCCGAGGACCTGATAGCTGCGGAGCTGAAGGCATCGTTCCCGAACGACGGCCTCCTGGCCGAAGAGGGGACCGACACCGAGTCCTCGAGCGGCTTTCGTTGGATCGCCGATCCGTTGGACGGCACCACGAACTACGTGAGCGGCATCCCCCATTTTGGTGTGTCACTGGCCTGCCTAGAGGGGTCCGAGGTGGCCCTGGGCGTAGTGCGCTCACCGGCTATGACTGAAACCTTCAAGGTGATCAGGGGCGAGGGTGCCATCGGTCCGGACGGTCCGCTAGAAGCAAAGGACACCTCGGCCCTGCGCAAGGCGGTCTTCTTGTTGAACAAGTGCTACCTGCCCTCAGCGGTCCTGTGGGAGGCGACTCGGGATTTGCTGGGCAACATACGTGCTTTCCGCTACCTGGGATGCATCAGTCTTGACGTCAGCTATGTGGCCGCCGGCCGGGTAGATGGCTTGGTCCTGCTGCCGGCGGAACCGTGGGATATTGCCGCCGGTTTGGCGATGCTGGAGGCCTCCGGAGCCGGCTACTGCGACCTGTCCGGCAAACCGGTGCCGGTAGGAGAGCCCTCCGGAATAATTGCGACGGCGCCGCGCTTGCTCGAACAGGTGGTGCCGCTGGTACACTTTCAAAACTGAGCTTGAGGCAGCGTTAACAGGTTCGCGGAATTTCTTTAGCAATTAGGACCCATTCGTAGCGTATATTGCCAACTCCGCTCACCGTACGTCTCTGGCGGGAAACCTGGTTCGGTTCCGGCCGTCAGAGTCTTTAGCGCACCACCTTTTTGTTGAGTCTTGGCAGGGCAGGAGATTTGGAGGTGAGACATGTCCCCGGTTGAGGAGACGATGAGTCGTGCGGTCTTGAAGGTTCGACCCGAGGACACTTTGGAACAGGGCGCTCAGGCCATGATTGAGCGAAGGACCGGCTCAGCGGTTGTGACCGACGGTGGGACGCTGGTCGGGATAGTCACGGAACGGGACGTTCTTCGTGCCGTCGCCAACGGAATGGTTCCATGGAGTACCAAGATCGCAGACGTGATGACCTGCGATCCGGTTTCGGTTCCCCCTGAGACTGACACCAGTGAGGCCATCCAGATCATGCTCAAGGGGGGCTTCCGCCACCTGCCCATCTGCGTCGGGGACAGTTTGGTGGGACTGGTGTCCTTGAGAGAGCTCCTCAGGGCCGAAGCCCTGCCCCTGATCGGCTCTACCACCGCAGCGACGGCCTCCCCACCAAGCCCCTGAGTGTTTTACTCGGTGCCTTTGGTTCGGGTAGTGTGCTCCCATGAGCATTAATCCTGGTACATACGAGTTTGGCCCGCAAAACGGGAAGATGGTTGTACGCGTTTTTCGAGAGGGAATGGCCAAAAAGGCGGGTCACGACCTCGTCATCGATGTCGGCAGCTGGAAGGCCACTGCGAACATCGCGGAAAACCCTGCTGAGTCCACCTTCTCGGCTACGGCCGATGTGGGCTCAATGACGGTTCGCGAAGGAGTCGGAGGCGTCAAGCCGCTGTCCGAAGGGGACAAGGCAGACATCAAGAAAAACATCACCCAAAAAATTGTCACCCAGCCGGAGATCTCCTTCACCTCCACTGCCGTCGAGTCCAATGGTGACGCCGCCACCGTAACCGGTGACATGACGATCATGGGCCGCTCCAATCCTACGACTGTGAAGCTGGCGCAGGAAGGAAACAAGGTCAAGGGTAGCCTGTCCATCGTCCAGTCCAAGTGGGGGATCAAGCCCTTCCAGGCGATGATGGGTGCGCTGAAGGTTCGGGATCAGGTCGATATAGAGCTGGAGGCAGACCTGCCTTCGTAGCCGACCTGGAAGAAACAAAGGCGCCTGCGGGCGCCTTTTTTCTGAGATGCTCGGATCACTGCGTGCCGTTTCGGACGAACCTCATGGTAAGGGCCAGTGTCTCCGTCGGTGACGGCTCCTTGCCCAGGAAGACGTATCGAACCTGCATCTTGATCAAGCCTAGCTGGGCCAGCGGGTCCCGGCTTCCAAGCCGGCGCTGCCGCCAGCTGAACCACCGGGCATAGCTCGCAGGCTTCTCCTTGCGGAACCGGTGGCGACGCATCTCCAGCCAGGGCAGGTACCAGACCAGGCAGGCGCCGAAGATGGTGCCGGTGACGACCAGAGGAATTGGGCTGTTCAAAGCTTTCTCACCGTCGGCATTGGGGAGCACCATCAGCATGAGCACAGGCAGAATGAGCCCGGAGACGAAGAAGACCAGCTGACCAATCCGGGTCGGCACGGAACTCCGGACCAGGTATTTGAACAGGTCGTCTACGTAGTCGGGCAACCCGCTGTCGGTCGATTGGGGCCAGGGAGATGTCGATTGGGGCCAGGGAGAAGTCACGTTGCAATTGTATTCGGTGAGAAAGTGTTTGTGGCCGGCAGAATGGGATTTTGCCGGGCAAATTTCAGTACCTTGAGGGCCTGCCCAACAGGTCGGTGAAGGGTTCTCCGCCGGTAGCTTCATAGGCAGCCTCATACTCCTCGTCAAGCCGCATATGCCAGCGGGCGCCTATGATCCCTCCCCAAATGCCTCCGGCCAGAAGGGACACTGCCACTCCGGCCACCACTGCGATGCCAAGTGGAGTGAAGTTGGCGTCGAGCGGCAGGTTGCCGACGCCGAAGGGAAGTTCGATGATGTCCCGGCCCTGGACGCCCAATCTGAAGCCGGTCAGAGCGGCAATTACAATCAGTGCGATGCCCGGCACCAGGCCGCCGTTCAGGCCGCCGGCCCCTGCTCCCATCCTGCCTGCGGTATAGCCGCCCCACAGAAATGATAGGAAAACCGCCAGAACGAAGGCCGTTCCGGCACCCGGGCTGGCCCAGGGAGTTCTGCCCTGGACCACTTTGTGCAGATCGTGTCCCTGCGACTGGAGCGCTGCTCCCGCCAAAACGGTGAAGACGAAGGTGGCGGAGAGGGCCACCATGAGGCCGGTGAGGCTGGCGCCCAGCGAGACGCGTCTCCGCCTCGATCCACGCGCCCTTCCGCCGGACCACTCCGCCCTTCCGCCGGACCACTCCGCCGTTCCTTGGGACCAATCCGCCGTTCGGTCAGACCGGTCCGCCGTTCGGTCGAAGCTCCACGAGCTGTCGTCACGGCCTTTTCGTCCCAGTCGTCGCCACATCGGTCCGCTCCTTCTGTCCAAGTTTGTCCAACGATCTCGGGCCCCTTTCCAAAAAGTCTATGTTGGCCTTCCCCCGCCTTCGAGGATTCCGGGATCTCCTGCCCTTGAAAAGGAGGGAAAACCAGCATGCGCTGAGAGACCAGTTTGAAGGCGGGCCACTTCTGGCAGACTTTCGAGATGCGACGGTTGAGATACGGAGTGGCCGGTTTAAAGGATCCAACGGATCTTCAAGCCTCGATCGACCATCTGGTTGCTCACGGCTTTGCGCAGTGCGAGGTGCAGTTCGTGAAGGAGTTCACGCTCAAGGAAGCGGACGCAAAACGCCTCGGCGAGGTGGCGAGGGACAACGGCATCGGGCTGTCCGTCCACGCACCGTACTTCGCTCAGCTGACCACCAAGGAGCCCGAGCGGCTGAAGCTCCACCTGGGCGGCCTTCATCACGCCTGCAAGCTGGCGAGCGCCATGGGGGCCACGGTGGTGGTGTGCCATCCCGGCAGCCACCACGGAGCGACGCCGGAGGAGCTGCACGAGCGCGTCAACGCGAACCTTGCCGATCTGGGGCCCCGGATCGGGGATCTGGGAGTGAAGCTCGGCCTGGAGACCTGCGGGAGAAGGTCGCAGTTCGGCGCCCTCGGAGACATCGCCCTGATGGTCAAGGAGCATTCCTTCACCACCGTGGTCATCGATTACGCCCATATCCATGCGTTGTCGAATGGATCGCTCGACAGTCCGCAGGCGATGGAAGCTTTGTTCGCCTACGTCACCGAGCAGTTCTCGTTCGAGCACTTCTGGCCTCTGCACACGCATTTCAGCGACAACGAGTACGGGCCTGGGGGGGAGATCCGCCACGTTCCTTACGGGCAGGGGTCCCTGCGCATCGGCCATGTCGTGCAGGGCGCCAGTAAGTTCGATATGGCCCTCACCGTGGTCTCCGAGGAAAAGGACGCCGGCTCCCACGTGGCGATTCTTGACGAGCTCAAGTCCACCGGCGCTCCGCTGGTATTCCCGGCCAAACGTGAGGTGGTCCGGCGGGAGCGGGAGGGTCTGTGGTTCCCGCATCCCATCCCTCTCGAACGGAAGAACCAGGCGCATGTCTTCAGGCACGGGGCCCGGGAGGTGCGAATAACCAACAAGGACAAGGTCTACTTCCCTGAGGGCGAGATGACCAAGGGTGACCTCATCAACTACTACTACAACGTTGCCCCGATGATGCTCCCGTTCCTGCGGGACCGTCCCATCGCCATGCAACGGGTTCCCGAGGGGATCTACGGCGAGGCCTTCTACGAGAAGCAGCTTCCCAAAGGGGCCCCGGAGTGGGTTCATTCCGTGCCGATCTCCGCAGAAGGAGGCAGCAGGACCATCGACTTCGTGGTGGTCGAGGATGTCGCCACTCTGGTGTGGCTGGCCCAGATCGCCAGCGTGGAGGTGCACGCCTGGACCAGCAAGTGGCCCAAGCTGGATGAGCCCGACTTTGCCGTGCTCGACCTGGACCCGCATGAGCCAATTGAGTTTGAGGATGTCCGGGCGGTGGCGCGGCTGGTCAAGGTGGTGCTGGACGGCCTGGGCCTGCGAGCGTTCCCGAAGACCTCCGGCGGATCAGGGCTGCAGATCTTCATCCCCATAACTCCTGGCCATTCCTACGCCGAGGTCCGCGAGTTCTGCGTCGCGGTGGGAGGGATGCTGCGAACGGCCTATCCGGAGAAGGTTACGCTGGAGTTCGCAAAGGCCAAGAGGGCGGGCAAGGTCTACGTGGACGCCGGACAGAATGCCAAGGGCCAGACTCTCGTCGCCCCCTACTCCGTTCGGCCCTACCCGGGAGCGCCGGTCTCGGCGCCTCTGGCGTGGGACGAGCTCGACGAAGAGATCTTTCCCGAGATGTTCAGCATGTGCTCGTTGTTCGAGCGTATCGAGCAGGTGGGCGACCTGTTTGCCGATGCAATGAAGATCCGGCAGGATCTGCATCCTGCATTGGAGAGGTTGAGCGGCTGAGGTCCGCCCACACAGGGGAGGAAACCGAAAGGTGACTGAAAAAGCTAAGACCCACACCTGGCCCGAGATCCTGGGGACCATCCTTTCCGGCACCTCCCTGGACCGCGGCCAGGCTGCCTGGGCCATGGGCCAGATCATGGAGGGGCAGACAGCCCCGTCCCAGCTGGGAGCATTCCTTGCCGGCCTGCGTGTGAAGGGTGAGTCCGTCGAGGAGATGGTCGGGCTGGTGGAGACGATGCGTTCCTTCTCCCAGAAAGTGGAGGTGGACTACCCGGTGGTGGACACCTGCGGCACCGGCGGCGACCGCTCCGGCTCCATCAACGTTTCTACGATGGCGGCGATGGTCGTGGCAGGCGCCGGAGCCAAGGTGGCCAAGCACGGCAACCGGGCGGCTTCGAGCCGATGCGGCTCCGCCGACGTCCTGGAAGCCCTTGGGGTCAAGGTGGACCTCGGGCCTGAGGGGGTGCGCCGGTGCCTGGACGAGGCCGGCATCGGGTTCTGCTTCGCTCCGGTCTTTCACCCCTCCATGCGCCACGCGGGCCCAATCCGGCGGGAGCTGGGCGTTCTCACGGTCTTCAACTTCCTGGGGCCTCTCACGAATCCCGCCCGCGCGAGATCCCAGGCCCTGGGCGTCTCGGACAAAGCGATGGCGCCGAAGATGCTGGAAGTCCTGACCGCTCTCGGCAGCGAGCGGGTGCTGGTCTTCCGAGGATTCGACGGGCTGGACGAACTCTCCACAACCGGCCCCTCGAACCTGTGGGAGCTTCGGTCGGGCCGGGTTACCGAGTCGGTAATCGACCCGCTGGAGTACGGCATTCCCAGGGCGGCTCCATCCGCCCTGGCCGGTGGTTCGGCGGAGAACAACGCCCGCGTGGTGAGGGAGGTGCTGGACGGCAAAGAGGGTCCGAACAGAGACATCGCAGTCTTCAACTCGGCCGCCGGCATCATCGCCGCCGGACTTGCGGACGGCTTCGCCGAGGGTATCCACATGGCACAGGAGTCCATAGACTCGGGCAAGGCCAGGGGAGCCTTGAAATGCCTGGTGGAGGTTTCAACCTCTCAGATCCGGTAGGGGTGTAGGGACGCCTGCTTCGGCGGGTGCCAGCGGCATTGGAGTATGTTGATCTCATGAGGTGGTTGCTGAGGTTGCTGGGCATCGAGGGCTCGCGCAAGCCTGAGTCATCAACGGAGCCCACTCTCAAGGAGCGCCGTGCGGAGCCGGATCCGGTTGCTTTGGCGGCGGCCGCGTCCGGGTCGACGTCACGGCCCGGCCTGGACCTCGAACGCCTCAAGGCCCTCCCCTCGGGGGCCTACCAGCCCCTCACCGAGTACCTGACCTACATACAGGTCAAACGGGGCGAGACCGAGAGCCTGGTCTTCGTGCGTGCAAGCGATATCGACGCACTCGCAGCCCTTACGGGCGAGTCGCGTGAGAACTTCGTCAAGGAGTTCAAGCGGCTGGGTGTCCTCATCTCAATGAACTGAGGTTTTCCGCTACAGCATTTTCCGCACCTTTTTTCTGACCGGCCTTGTGGGCCGGTCCTTTTGTCACACCCTCTCCCTATCGTCATTCCTGTCGACAACGCTGTCGCCCCAGTGGGGGCCGCAAGATAGGAGAGGAAGATGGAGAACTTCGGATCCTTCAATCAGGGTCAGGAGCCGAATCCGCCCGCCACCGGCGAAATCCTGAAGTGGGGCAGCCGGCTGGCTTCCGAGCTGGACCCGCGCCTGGCCGATGTCTGGTCCTGCGTGTTCAGCATCGAGGCGGAGCCAACGCTCGAGCAGCTCGGATGGTTTCTGCGCATGGCGTACCTGAATGGATACGAGGACGGGCTCACCGAAACCACCAGGGGCAAGCTGCTGGAAGAGCTCGGAGTGACTGCCCCGAAGCGCAACGCAACAACATCGAAAGGAGCAGGCGCTAATGATCATCGACTGTAAGGAATGTGAGATGTACCAGAGCAGCCACTGCCAGGACTGTTTCGTCATGGCGGTGCTAACCAAGGGCAAGGATGAGCCTCTCGTCATTGATGCCGAACAGGAGCCGGCCATCGTGAGGCTTCAGGAGGCGGGCCTGGCGCCGGTTCTGAGGTTTAGGAAGAAGGCCGGTTAGGCCTGTTTGGAGCAGAAGTGGAGCTTCGATCACCGGCCGATGAAGTTAATTCGGGGTCGCCAAGTGGATATCCTTTATTCTTCGAGTTCATAGGGCTTGGAGAATATGGTCAGACTGCATCTGGTTGGGTTTACGACCGACCTGAAAAACCTCATCTTTGCCGACGAGCGCGGAGCAACGAGCGGCGGATACGTTGTGAGTGTCGACGCCCGGCTGAGGCATACGCTCGAAGAGGTCGCGAGGCTCGAGGAGGTCGAAGGGTACGAGCCGGATGAAGTCGAGGAAAGCCAGCAACCTGAGGCCCCGCCGACCCCCAGGGTTGTCTCCAAGCTGACCCCCAAGGAAATCCAGAGCCTGTTGCGAGCGGGCAAGACCGAGGAACAGGTTGCCCGTCTGGCAGGCACAGGGGTGGACTGGATCCGCCGTTTCTCCTTTGCGATTCTAGCCGAGCGTCGTGACGTGATCGATGCCGTCAGGGCTGCAACTCTCTCCAAGCCGAGGCTGGGCCCGTCCGGCATGAACATCGGTGATGCGGTGGAGGAGAATCTTGGAGCCAAGCGCCTGAGGATGGGGCCTGAAGCAATTGAGGAAGCGTGGAAGGCCATGCGGAAAAACGGCCGGTGGCAGGTCAGTTTCGAATATGAGTCGCGGGGACAAAAACGGCTTGCACGTTACTCGTTCGATCCCAACACCAGACATGTTGAACCTCTCAACGACATAGCACTCGAGCTCGGCTGGCGAGCAGATTCCCGAGGCAAGACCCCAACCCCGCGTCCTACGGCCGGCACTTCGAAGATGGTGTCGGGAGTGAGGCCGAGTCCCGGACGAGGCGCTGCGGCGGCCAAGCCCGGTCAGGTCAAGGCGGCCGGCACAACACGGGTAGCCGGCGGCAGAGGGGGAGGCGGAGCCGAACGTCCCATATCAGCCGGAACACGTCCCGTCCCCAAGCCAACGCCTTCCAGTAGGCGCGCAGTCGCGGCACGGGCGAATGAGGAAGCTGGACCTGAGGAGCAGCCGTCGCCCCGGAGGCGTCTCGGTCAGCCGGCTGGCGAGGAAACTCAGAGCGTGCCGCCCGATACCGGTTCGGAGCCGGACCCGGACTCCACAAGCGACGAGTTCATCATCCAGCGACCGCGCAATTCCGAGCGGACCGAGTACGGCTCCCTGCCAACGGTCTGGCGGCCGTCCCGTAGGGGATAAGACACGCCCAGGCCGGGGGAATAGTTTGGTATGTTAAGGACTAATTAACTTTGGGACTGTCGCATAAGGCGCAATGTTCCCCTACAAGAGCGCCCTGGCTAAGCCGGCCGCTTCATCACACAGGCTCGAGGAGGAGTAGCCAATGACCACGCGTATCGCCATCAACGGTTTTGGACGTATCGGCCGGCAGGTGCTGAGGCAGATCGCGATGGGCGAGCCGGATCTGGAAGTGGTCGCGATCAACTCCTCGCGCACGACCCCCCAGGCTGCCGAGCACATGTTCAAGTACGACTCGGTTTTCGGCCGATACAAGGGCAAGGTTGAGAGCGACAAGCAGAGCCTGATCGTCGACGGCAGGCCGATACGGGTTACCGACCAGCGCGATCCCCTTCTGTGCCCCTGGCACGCCTTCGAGGTGGACATTGTCGTTGAGGCGACCGGTCACTTCAATCACCGGGAGGCGGCGGCTAAGCATCTTAAGGCGGGAGCCGGCAAGGTGGTTTTGACCGCCCCGGGACAGTACGAGGATTGCACTCTCGTCATGGGCGTGAATGATGAGATTTACGACCACGACCGGCACTGGATCATTTCTGCCGCATCGTGCACCACCAACTGCCTGGCCCCCATGCTGAAGGTGCTCCACAACGAGTTCGGCATCGAGGGAGCCCTCATGACCACAATTCACGCCTTCACCCGTGACCAGCAGCTGCTCGACGGTACCCACAGCGACCCTCGCCGCGCCCGTGCGGCGACGCTGAACATGACTCCTACCAAGACTGGCGCGGCCAAGGCGATTGACAAGGTCATGCCCGAGCTGGCCGGCCGTGTCGTGGGAATCGCAGTCCGCGTACCGGTTCCCGACGTCTCGCTCGTCGACCTGAGCGTTACCCTCAGCCGCGGCACCACCACCCAGGAGATCAACGACGCTTTCCGTGAGTACGCCATCGGCCCGATGGCCCGGGTGCTGGACGTGACCGACGAGCCGCTGGTGTCCAGCGACTTCCATGGTGACACGCACTCGACAGTGATGGACCTGGCCTCCACCCGCCGCGGTCCAGGAACCCAGGCCAAGGTGTTGGCGTGGTACGACAACGAGGCCGGCTACTCGGCTCGTGTGGTCGATGTCTGCAAGCTGATCGCCCATCACAACGACCAGGGCGCGCAGACCAAGGGCGAAGAGACCAAGGCAGCAAATGGGGGGAAGCCTGCGAAGGGAAGCGCCTCCAAAGCCAAGGTCCCCGCGGGAGCGTAGGTAGCAGCTCAACCCCACTGCTGTCGAGCCGGGCGGACGGGTCGCTTTACAGCGGGGGTTAGCCACGCGAAATCTGCCCGTAGACCTCAACGGTTTTTGCCGCTGCGGCCGTCCAGCTGAATTGCTCGACCGCCCGGCGCCGTCCCGCTCGGCCCATTCGTCGAGCCAGGTCCGGGTCCTCCAGCAACCGGTTTACCGCCTCGGCCAGTGCACGAGCGAAGGCGCCCGAATTCGTGGGCTCGCCGGTTACCGGAGTCGTGTCGCCCAAAGGGACCAGGAAACCGGTCTCCCCCTCGACGATGATCTCCGGGATTCCCCCGGTCAGGCTTGCAACGACCGCAGTCTCGCAAGCCATCGCCTCGACGTTCACCAAGCCGAACGGCTCATAGATGGAGGGACAGACAAACGCAGTCGCCGAGCTCACCAGCTCGATGAGCTCCGGTCGGGGCAACATCTCGTCGATCCAGAACACGTTCCCCCGGGTCTTTTGTAGCTCGGCGGTCAGCTGCTCGAACTCCAGGGCAATCTCCCGCGTATCGGGAGCGGCGGCACAGAGAACGAGCTGTGCTGTTGCGGTAATGTGCTGCGCGGCATGGAGCAGGTGAACGATCCCTTTTTGGCGGGTAATCCGGCCGACGAAGACGACGATCGGCAGTTCCGGGTCAATCCCTCGCTCCTGTAGAACCCTCGTCCCCGATACCGGATGGTAGGTTGCGGTGTCGATCCCGTTGTGGGCTACCGTCACCCGGTCCGGATCAATAGCGGGATAGCAGCGAAGCACGTCCCTGCGCATCTGTTCCGATACCGCGATAACTGCGTCCGCGGCCTCCAGCGAGGTCTTCTCGCAAAAGCTCGACACCGCGTAGCCGCCGCCCAGCTGTTCGGCTTTCCAGGCCCGAAGGGGCTCCAGGCTGTGGGCTGTGGCCACGTGCGGCACCCCATATAGCAGCTTGGCCAGATGCCCGCCGAAATTCGTGTACCAGGTGTTGCTGTGGACGAGGTTCGTTCCTTCGACGGCGGCCGCCATCGCCAGGTCAACGGACATGGATTGAAGGGTGCCCAGGTGCTGAGCCGGCCCGGCCAGGGCTCCCCACGGCTCGTAGTCGCGGATTGGGACGTCGCCCGAGCGGCGGGAGCCGAAACAGTGCACGGTCAGGTCGACAAGCTCAGCCAGCTTCGCAGTCAGGTGCTCGGCGTACACGCCGGCGCCTCCGTAGACCTCGGGCGGGAACTCTCGTGTGAGAAAGGCGACTCTCAACCGATGAGCCTAGGGAAGCTTCTGTCCCTTGCCGATGACGACCACGCCGTTTTGGGAGACGGTGAAGCGTTCAGCGTCGACGGCCGGGTTACAGCCGATCTCATATCCCGGGGGGACGTATACGTTCTTGTCGATGATGGCATTTCGCACGGTGGCGCCCCGGCCGATGTCCACGCGCTCCATGAGCACCGACCCCTCCACCTCCGCACCGGAGTGAATGTGGACCCGGGCCGACAGGATGGAGCGCCGAACGGCGCCACCCGAGACGATTGCTCCCTCACTAACCAAAGAGTCCAGGGCCGTGCCTCGACGTAAGTCCTCGTCGAAGACGAACTTGGCCGGAGGCAGCGGCTGATGCCAGGAGTAAATCGGCCAGTGCTCGTTGTACAGGTTGAAGACCGGATGCACCGACACCAGGTCCATGTGGCCGTCGTAGTAGGAATCGAGCGTTCCCACGTCCCTCCAGTAGCCCCCCTCCCGCTCCGTGGTTCCCGGCACCTCGTTCTTATCAAAGTCGTAGACTGCTGCGACACCCTCCGAAGCCAACATCGGAATGACGTCGCCACCGATGTCGTGCCGGCTGTCAGGGTTCGATGCGTCCCTGGTCACCGCGTCGACCAGGGCTCCGGCCGAGAAGACGTAGTTGCCCATAGAGGCCAGCACCTTGCCGGGGGAGTGCTCGAGGCCGGTAGTGTCCGTGGGCTTCTCGACAAAGCGGCGAATCCGCTGGTCGGGACCGGCATCGATGATCCCCAAGCCCGGCGATTCGGAGGCAGGCATCGGGATTCCGGCAACCGTCACATCGGCGCCGGAGGCGATGTGCTCGGCGAGCATCTGATTGGGGTCCATCCGGTAGATGTGGTCGGCTCCGAAAACGTAGATGTAGTCGGGGCTCTCGTCACCAATGAGGTTGAAGTTCTGGAAGATGGCGTCGGCCGAGCCTGAGAACCAGTACGGCCCGCGCCGCATCTGCGCAGGGACGCAGGCGACGTAACCGCCAAGAAGCGACGACAGGCGCCAGGCCAGCGCAATATGGCGGTCCAAGCTGTGACTCTTGTACTGCGTCAACACCGCGATGCGGCGGTTGCCGCCGTTGACCAGGTTGGAGAGGGCGAAGTCGATCAGCCGGTAGTTGCCGGCGAAGGGAACCGCGGGTTTGGCTCGATCGGCGGTAAGGGGAGCCAGGCGCTTGCCTTCCCCGCCCGCCAGCACGATGGCAAACTCGCGCGCCCGTGCCACGTTCACCGGAGCCTGCCATTGAACGGGGGCCGGACCGTCGAACGGGCCCTGTCGGGTGTCACGGCGGGCGTTGCTCCAGCTGCCATCCCCATATCGTACGTTCAGCGCATGCTTGTGGGGTAACGGTCACGATTCGGCCGGCGTTACAGCGCGACAGAACCGAACGCTGGCTGTGGCAAGACTCGATCGAGCGCGATAATCAGCAAGATATTCGCCATCGAGGCGCGGGTTGCCGAGCTCCGACAGGAAGGAGATCCATGGCTGTTTCAGGCCGTACGCTCACCGAGATCTTTGAGAATCGTGTTGCGCGCAGCGCCGATCGGGTGGCGATGCGGGTGAAGACGGACAACGGTTGGAGGGCCATCACCTTCCGTGAGTACGACGATCAGGCGCGGGCGATTGCCAACGGCCTGATCAGCCTCGGGGTCCAGAAGGGCGACACCGTGGCTCTGCTGTCCACCAACCGGCCGGAGTGGCACATCGCCGATCTCGGGATCCTGCTGATCGGCGCGGTTACGGTTCCGGTTTACGTCACCAACTCATCCAGCCAGGTGGCCCATGTCGTGGGACACTCCGGCGCCCAGGTCATTTTCGTAGAGAACCAGATTCAGCTGGACAAGGTGAAAGCGGCACTGAAGGATCTCCCGAATCTCCGGAGAGTCGTGGTGATCAGCGGCGAGGGCGGTCCAATGAGCTCCTGATGTCCTTCGATCAACTCCTCCAGCGGGGCCGGGACTTCCTGAAGACCGACCCGGCCGCCCTCAAAGAGCGCACCGCCGCCATAAATCCCGAGGACACCGCAACCATCATCTACACGTCGGGTACCACCGGCTTGCCGAAGGGCTCGGTGCTGAGCCACGGCGGGTTTGCCTGGACTCTCGAATGCCTTGGCCGGGTTTTGCACTTCGGAGATTGTGAGGAGCGGGTGATCTCATACCTTCCGCTGTCCCATGTGTTCGAGCGCCTGGCATCGGAGTGGGGCGGCATCTACTTCTGCTTCGAGGTGTGGTTCTGCGAGTCCACCGACAAGCTGCGGGCGGACCTGAAGGACTGCAGGCCAACCTTCTTCATCGGCGTGCCCCGGGTGTTCGAGAAGTTCGCCTCCGCAATTCAGGCCCGGTACGCCGAGCACCAGAAGGCCGACACGATCGCCAAGGCTCTTGCTGCTGCGATGGAGAGAGTCGAGTTGGACCAGGCGAGCAAACCAGTGCCGCTCCAGCTCAAGGTCAAGAACGCGCTATTCGACAAGTTGATCTTCTCGAAGACTCGCGAAGAGCTGGGCATGAACCAATGCCGGCTCGCCGTCACGGGTTCCGCCCCGGTGGCGCCCGAGGTCATAAAGTTCATCCACGCCATCGGTATCGATCTGGTGGAGGCATACGGTCAGACGGAGACCAATGCCCCCACCACAGTGACGCCTGCAGGAAAAGCTCGGATCGGCACCGTCGGTCCTCCGATCCCGGGCCTCGAGCTGAAGTTCGACTCCGACGGCGAGATCCTGGTGAAGGGGCCGAACCTCTTCAAGGGCTATCTGAACGACCCGGTGTCGACAGCCGAGGCCCTGACCGAGGACGGATTCCTTCGCACCGGTGATGTCGGAACCCTCGACGAGGCCGGCTACCTCAAGATCACCGACCGCAAGAAGGACATCATTATCACCGCCGGCGGCAAGAACATTGCTCCCCAGGAGATCGAGAGCAAGCTCACACTGTCCCCGCTCGTCTCGCAGGCCGTGGTGATAGGGGACCGGAGGCCGTACCTCACGGCGCTGCTGACACTGGACGCGGATGCCGCACTCAAATGGGCCCATGCCAATGGGGTTGATGCTGCGGACGCGAGCGAGCTTGCGCGTGATCCCAAGGTTCTGGAAGAGATCGGTGCGCTGGTTGAGAAGGTGAACGAGACCCTGGCCCAGGTGGAGAAGATCAAGAGATGGACGCTTCTCGAAAATGACTTCACTCAGGAGGCGGAGGAGATCACTCCCACTTTCAAGGTGAAACGCAAGACGATCAGCCAGAAGTACGCACCCCAGATCGAGGCGATGTACGTCAAGTAGGCGGTGTAGTGCGGGCCCTGCTACCCGATGTGCAGCGGGTGTCCGGTTTCCTCCTCGAAGGTGTTGCCCTCGGCCGGGATGGGGTTTGCTTTGAGGATCCGCGCAAGTGAACCAGGTTGTGAGCCATCCACCGAGTGGTCCGTTGCGTGTAGGCATGGTTCTCGCCGCCGGCTTCGATGTACGAGGGTCCCGGACCGGCGTCTCCCACCCAGTAGGTGTCGGCGTTCGGCGGCACGGCGCATCCCAGGTGAGTCAGGTTGAACAGCGTCGTCTCGGCGGCGGCATGGGCTCCGTCCTCATTGCCGGTGACGACCACTCCGGCGACCTTATTGTAGAGCGGGTACTGGCCCTTCTCGTTCCGCTCGTTGTAGGTGCCGTCGAGGCGTTCGATCACCAGCTGACACACGCTGCTGCGCACGCCGAACCAGATGGGCGTGCAGACGACGATGATGTCGGCGGCTTTGACCTTGTCTAGGACCACAGGCCACTCGTCACCGTCTCCCTCGTAGGAGGACACTCCGAAGTAAACGTTGTAGTCAACGATCCGGACGATCTCGCTCTCCACGTCCATTCGGTCGAACCACTCGACGACCTTGCGCGCCAGCGCCCCAGTGTTGGACTCCTGCGGCGACTTCTTCAGTGTGCAGTTGAGAAGTACGGCCCTCAGCTTCGGGGGCTCTATGTGCAAGGCTGGGCCGGCTTGGGCGGAATCGTCAGCGACCTACCCACCTGCAGCTTGCTGGCGTCGGCTATGTCGTTTGCCTTCTGGATGCACTTGGCGTAGATCGCGTTGCCGTAGAACCGGTTGGCAATCCCGCGCAAGGAGTCGCCCGGGCGGACGGTGTAGTTACGGGTCTCCGTGTTTCCTGCAGTGGGAGTTGCGGTCGCTCTGGCTGTCGGGGTCGCCGTCGGAGAGGCGGTGGACGTCGGCGTTGCGTTAGGGGAGCCTTCGGCGTTTGGGTCCGCGGCGGCGTCCGGTGAAGGACTGGCCAGTGAGCGGTTCTCGGCCTCCAACTGGTCGATCTCTGCGTTTTGCGCCTCGACCCGGTCCTGGAGCGCCTGCAGCTCAGACCTGCTGCCGCCGGTAGACCTGCCCAACAGAAATACCAACAAGAGCACAACACCGAGCACGACGACTCGGCCCCATAGCACGTTCATTGGCCTCTCATTTCCGAAGGAGGGCTGATCGGGCTCGTAAATGGCCTTACTCCTGTTCGTCTCGCCAATGCACGTTCCAAGTGGCGGCGCATCCTGATCCTAGCGTCGGCCATGGGGATCCACAACATTTCCCGACTTTCCAAGAAGTCTAGCGTTGCCCGGAGTCCACGGGCTGGCATTTCGAGACGCCTGAGGGATTGAACTAGACTGGCCGGGTCATTCCGCAAGTTTGTAGAATGGATTCGGCGAAACGCTAGGAGCCTCAAGAATGCAGGATTGGGTGACCACGTTCTCAGCCGCCCTTGTCCGTGAGTTTCCCGCCTTGCCCGCCGGCCTGGCTCCCTCAACCGAGTTGGCGGACGATTTGCTTTCGCTGGCCCGCATAGTCGCGGAAGGGACAGGGCAGAAGACGAACGCACCGCTGAGCACATACATGGTTGGATACCTCGCCTGTGCTCTGGCCGGGAAAGGCGAGTCTCCCGAGGCGGCCGTGACCCGAGCCACCGACATAGCCGGTCGCCTGCTTACCGCCGAAGACTGAATTCGAGATGGCGGATGTCGACGTGTGCCGGACACAGCTCAGGCTTGCTGCAGACGCCGGCTGATCTCCGGGGCCCTCCACGAGTATTCCGTCGGCAGTCGATCAGGGTTTGCATGTCGCGCTGCTTCTTCTTACTTTGTTCTGGGGCGGAATGCTGGTGCTGAAGTTGGTCCGTCCGATGCTGGGCGACGGAGCTCCGGGGAAAACGCTTGATCGCAGAATATTAGTTCCGCTCGGGTTGGTGACGGTGGCGGGATTCCTTTTCGACCAGTACATTCACGGCCGCTTCCTATAGACCCAGAATCCCCTGGAGCTTGGACCAATGGTCCATGACCGCGTCGGCTTCCTCACCTGAGGTATCTTCGGGGCTCCACATGTCGTCGTGCAGCCCTGTGTACCGGATGCTTCCCATGCCGGCGCTGCGGGCGCCGGCGATATCCGTGCGCTTCAGATCACCGATATGCACTGCCTCCTCGGGGGCGGCACCGGTGGCTTCGAGGGCCGCCAGGAAGATCGGCGGGTACGGCTTGGGGGAGCCCACCTCGTCACTGAAGAAGTAGTGGTCCAGCTTAATGCCGTGGTCGGCCAAGAAGCGTCTCACGAAGCGGGCGGGAGTGAAGCCGGTGTCGCAGACCAGCGCGGTGCCAATTCCTGCCGCCGTCACTGCCTGCACCGCCTCGGCGGCCCCTTCGAGCACATAGGTTCCGACGCCGCTCGTGGCGCTTTCAATGGCCAGAGCCAGCTCTGCGGCCAGTTCGTCTTCTGTGGACGACCCGTCCGGCGAGACGATCGAGATGCCAAGCTGCCCCAGGATCCAGTCGGCTGCTCCCTTGGCGCCGAAGGTTCCGCCGGCACGCCAGGAGATCACATGCTGCTCCCAGGCCGCTTCGATGAGCTCCTTCGATCTTTCGAGCGAGATCTCAACGCCGCGCTTGCCTGCGATCTCGATTAGAGACTGCTGGCGCTGGAGCATGGTCTGCTCCCAGCTTTTGTCCGAGATCAACGTCGACCAGCAGTCGAAGGTGACGGCCCTAGGCGGGCGGGGGATGGGCATCGGTTCAGGTTAGCGTACGAGCCTTCGTAGTGTTGGTAGGGTCGGCATATGGATCTGGCGGCCGGGGCGGCGGTTGGCAGCCGGCTCGCTCGGAACCACCTGATGCCTGGATCGAAGTTGTCCAGTGCGGCAGGGGTCGTGGCCGCTCTGTGCGGTATACAGGCTCAGGAGCTGCCTGCGGCCCGGCTGGCCGTGCGCCCTCGCAGCACCGGCCTTACCGACGCCGGTGTAGAAGCTGCCCGGATAACCGAAAGATCCTTTGTACGCACCTGGGCGATGCGGGGGACTCTCCACCTGGTGCCGGCGAAGGACCTCGCGTGGATCCGGCGCCTGCTGTCGCCGGGGATCATCCGAAGGAATGCGCGTCGCAGCGCCCAGCTCGGGCTGGATGAGGGGACGTACCGGCGGGCGATGGTCCTGATCGAGGACGCCTTGTCGGAGGGCGAAGCCCTGACCCGGGCGCAACTCCGGGAGATCCTGGACCGGCACGGCGTTGATGCGTCAGGCCAGCGTGCGGCTCACCTCCTGCTACGAGCCTCGGCGGAGGGCTTAATCTGTGAGGGACCGATCTCCAAAGGCAAGCCTGCCTACGTGCTCGTGAGGAAGTGGCTTGCCGGATTGGCCGATGCGCCGTCGGACCGCGAATCGGATCTGGTTCGGATCGTCTATCGTTACCTGGATGCCTACGGCCCAGCCGGCCCCGAGGACCTGGCGGCCTGGTCCGGTCTGCCTGTCTCGGAGTGCCGGGAAGCTTTTCAACTGAGCGGCGGCCTGATTGAGGTGTCCATCAACGGCCGACCGGTTTGGACAACTCCGGAACGTGGGGTCGAGTTCCGGGAGACTGCGGCGGTCGGCGTCCGGCTCCTGCCCGCTTTTGACACGTTTCTGTTGGGATACCGGAACCGGGACCTTCATCTGAGTCCCCACCATGTCCGCCGCGTGAATGCCGGAGGGGGAATCGTCAGGCCCGTCGTTCTTGTTGATGGTCGGGTGAAGGGGACCTGGCGGCTGGTCCGCCGGCCGAGCGTCCTGAAACATAAAGGTCCAGGCATTTGGGGGGTTGCCGGCATCGCTTTGTGCGGAGTTCGAGGCGGAAGCCGCGGACATCGGCCGTTTTTTGGAGATGCCTTCGTCCCTTACTCTGGAATCTGCGTCCTCGCGGGCTTGAACTCCAGCACGAATTCTTTAGGCGGTGGCGTCCCCCACGGCAAAGCGTACCCGGTCGGCCACCCGCTTGCAGAAGGGTGCGTGGTCGTTGGCGACGTACTCGACCTCGAGCTCGTGCTTGCCCGGCTGCAGCTGAAGAGTCTGGTCTGCGTCCCCGGTGCCTGCAGAGTTCCGTCGCCCAGGGCTTGAATCTGAGGTTCGCCACCCGGAGGCGCGATCAGAACAGTGGTCGGCGGGCCGGTAAAGAGAGCCCGCACTCCTCTTGTGGCAGTTTCAGGAGATCCGCCACGGGTCGGGTTTCCGACGCGGGTAGTGGGTTTGCAACCAACTCGTGTATTTCCTTGGTGGACGCATTGGTGAGAGTCAGCTTGGTTCCTGCCTTGACTTGGGCGAAGAAGTCCCTCAAAGCGATAGTCCTGACCGGTGACCTTTAGTGTTCCCCTCAGCCGTCCGGTCGGCCGCAGGCGCTCGCTTCTCAGCGGCCTCTTCCTGTCCTCCGTCCCCACATGCGGCCACAAGAAGGGCCAGCGCCGTCAAAACAACGATGCGCCACAACAGCTGCGGCGGTCCACTCATCTAGTCTCCCGCTCCTTCGTTGGGCCCAATGGCCCAATATCTGCCGGTCGTACTCTACCTAATCAGATCTGAGACGCGGCAAAGGGGTTGCCGCTTGTAGGAACTGAGTGGGGGTTAGGTTGGAGGAGGTGCCTCGCCTGTGGGGTTGAACGGGGAAGTCCGGTCAAGGAGGTCCTTCATGGTGGGCGGTTTGGGCTCGAGCATGTTGCCGAGGTCCCGGTGCGGCTTGATCTCCGGGTACGGACCGTCGAGGCTGATCTTGTCGGGGGCGGGCGGGTCTCGAAGGACCCCGCGCCTCATGGGATCCGTGCATGCCGCAGCCCAACTGCTTCGTAAGGCGGCAAGCTGTCGGCTGCCGGCCCCTTTGCGCCGCATTTCACGATAGAGGCGTGCGAGATCGTCCTGAGATTCCTCGATGCTTTGAGGCTCGGGTTCGTCGCTCATACCCTATGTTTTACCCGATTCTCCGGTGCTCAGCTCCGCTCCCATTGCGTGGTAGCCCCCATCTACGTGAATCAGCTCGCCGGTGATTCCGGCCGACCAGTCAGAGAGGAGAAAGCCGATGGTCTTTGCGACCGGCACCGGATCGTCGGGCGTCCAGCCGAGGGGTGCACGGGAACCCCAAGCCGAGACAAGCCGGTCGAAGCCGGGGATGCCCTTGGCGGCGGTCGTGGCCAAGGGACCGGCAGAAACCGTGTTAACCCGAATGCCGTGGGGACCTAGATCCCTCGCCAGATACCGGGTGATGGACTCCAGGCCCGCCTTGCACACGCCCATCCAGTCGTAGATTGGCCAGGCCACCCGGCCGTCGAAGTCCAGGCTGACGATGGAGGCGCCGCTCTTCATCAGTGGCATCAGGCCGGCGGCCAGAGACTTGAGCGAGAAGGCGCTCGTCTTGAAGGCAAGCTCCACGCTCTCCCATGGCGTATTGAGAAACTCGCCGCCCAGCGCATTCTGGGGAGCAAAGGCAACGGCGTGGAGGAATCCGTCCAGTCCGTCCCACATCGTGGCGATCTGATCCTTAACGCGGGCGATGTCCTCTTCCTTGGTGACGTCAAGCTCGAGAATCTGGGGTGGATCGGGCAGCCGTCGGGCACTCATCTCGGTTAGGGCCATGCCCTTGCCGAATCCGGAGAGAACTACCTTTGCGCCCTGCTCCTGGGCGAGGCGGGCTGCGGCGAATGCAATGCTTTTTTGGGTTAGGACCCCGGTTACGAGAAGCCGCCTGCCCGCCAGAAGCATGGCTAAGGGTTGAGCCGCTCGCTGTAGAACGCGATTTTGGTGCCGTCTGGAGACCATGCGGCGAAGCGGTCGATGCCGGGGCTGTCGGTTAAGCGCCGCTGATCTGATCCGTCGGCATTCATCAAATAGATCTCCCGATCCTGGTCTCGCACCGAGTCGAAGGCGATCCTGGTGCCGTCCGGTGACCAGGATGGGAACGTGTCGAAGCCGGGACTGTTGGTGAGGCGGATCTGGCCCGAGCCGTCAGCTTCCATCAGGTAGACCTCAAAGTTGCCCCTGCCGTCGCGCTCGCTGATGAACGAGATCTGCGACCCGTTCGGCGACCAGGCGGGCGACCCGTCCACGGCGTCGCTGTTGGTCAGGCTGCGCGGATTGGATCCGTCGGAGTTCATGACGAAGATCTCAAAGTTTCCGGTCCGATTGCTCTCGAATGCGATCAGGTTTCCGTCCGGGGAGTAGGCCGCCAGGCCGTCGTTGAAGTCGTTGTTGGTCAAACGGCGCTGGTCGGATCCGTCGGCGTCCATCACATATATCTCCCGGTTGCCGTCGCGGTCGCTGTTGAAGGCGATCTGTTTTCCGTCGCGCGACCAGTCGGGAGAGAAGTCCTCGGCGTTGTTGTTGGTCAGACGGCGCTGGTCGGATCCGTCGGCGTCCATCACGTATATCTCGAAGTTGCCGTCGCGGTTGCTGTTAAAAGTGATCCTCTCGCCGTCGGGCGACCATGCTGGAGACGAGTTGACTCCCGGTTCGTCCGTTATCCGGGTCTGCTCAGAGCCATCGGGATTCATGAAGAAGATGTCCTGAACCTCGCTGGCGGGAGAAGGTGCCGCCTCTGGCGAGTTGTCGGCGCAAGCTGAGACGGCGAGCATGACCGCCCCCGCAAGGGCCGATGCCGCGACCGCTCCTTTGTTTTTTCGCACGTGCTTTCCTGCCATCCGTCGACCAATAAGGGGAGTGAAGCGAGCGGTGAAGCGGCTAGGCCCGTTTCACCGGTGCTGAAGCTTCCGCCACCGCCAAGGTGGGCCCAACCGAATCTGATGCGGGCAGGGCACGCACCACCACCTCATCCAGAACCCTATCGTAATCAGACAGCCCCTGGGCGTATGTGCCGTTGCCGTCCGATACGCCCACCGAGCCAAGCGGCGCCCCCATGGCGGTGAAGTGGCGGGTGTAGGCCGGCAAGGTGTTGTACTTTGCTGCTTCGGCGGCTATCCGGTCGGCTGCCCCTTCCCCGATGGCCGCACGGACGTAGGCCGCAACCTCGGGCAGTTCGGTCCTACTCGACCGACGGGAGCCTTTAAATATATGGGCTCTTGCCCACGCGATACGCTCGGGCACCATCCAGTTGAGGAGTACTGTATCGGCGAGCTCGCCTGCAAGTCGGCACATCAGGGGTCCCATGGCTGCCACGGCGATTCTAGGTTCCGCGCCCAGCGTGTCCCGCAGCTCCTCAACCGCCTTCCGAACAATGATTAGCGGAGTGGCCGAAGAACCGGCTCCCACTCCCAGAACCAGGCGGTCGAGCGGAATCTCCAGGTCCCGGATGGCGCGGGCGACCTCATGGGGACTCCGGCGGTCCACGGCGACGACGCCGATTCCAACCCGGATCCGCTCGGTAGCGTCGGCCATATTGGCAGCGGTCCAAATGCCATCGGCCGCAGGGGTGTCGTTGGTCCAGATGGTGGAGTAGCCGAATCCTTCGACGCCCGTTGCGATCTGCTGGGCCTTGCCGGTGTTCGCGGTGGCCGGAATGCCGAATCCTCTGGTCATTCCGGCGGCTTAATCCTCAGGGGAGAAGGTGGCCGGCGACCTCGGAGATGACCGGCCAGATGCGCTCGTCGTCACGGACCAGCTTGCCAAAATCGTACTCGATTCCATGGCGGTCCCACGCGGTTCCGCTGGTCTCCACGCAGATCTTGGGATCGTCGTTAAGCAGAAGGAACCAGAACCGATAGGCCGAGACACCGAAGGGATCCGACTCCTTTACGTGCTTCAGCCGGTCGTGAGCTTCCGGGAACAGCTCGAAGCGGCTCTCCCAGACGCCTCCAAAACCGTCCGACGTGTCCAGGTAGCCGTTCTCGCAATTCCAGAAGAACTTCCCAAATGAGGCGTTGAAAGCGATGTGGGTCAAGAATCCTGCGATGAAGCGGTAGACGGTAACCTCGTTGGTAGCCGGCTTCAGCTTGGCCACCGGCGGCAGACCTGCGAAGGTCGCCAGCTTTCGCATGGGTTCACGGGCGTCGGCGGCATTCAGAAACTCCGCCCAGAAGTCGGGCCAGTTCTTGAAGGTGAGGGAGCCATTCGGCCTGCGGAAGTGGTACTGGACTCCGCCCAAGCGGTTGAGCTCCAGGCGCTGATAGGGCTGGTGGCCCGGATCGAGCAGCAACGTCAGGCAATCGTTCTGACCGCCGCCGGGGTGAGTCTGGATGATACGGATCTTGGGATACCGGCGTGCCATCTCGGCGGCCACCCGCCAGGATGCTATCTCCAGGAGTTGCCGGCTGGGGTGACGCGGGGAATAGGAGGGAGGTATCGTGCGCCCCCTCATGCCTTGCGCCCCCCGTTGTCGGGGGCTTTCAACTCATCGGAACAATGCAGCGACCGGGCGTCCGACGATGTCACTATGTGAGCCTTTCCCTACAGAACGTCCTTATCTATTAACCCATGGGGCCGTTCTTTACACGTAACGTACTATTGGTGCCGAATCCATGCGATGCCCATTCTGCTCCCATCCCGAAGATCATGTCGTCGATTCGCGGATGGCCGAGGAAGGCCGGGCCATCCGGCGACGCCGCCAATGCGGAAGCTGCGGGCAACGCTACACCACCTATGAGCGTATAGAAGAGATCCCCCTGCTTGTCCAAAAGCGTTCCGGACGGCGTGAAGCTTTCGACAAGGAGAAGCTCATCGCCGGGGTGCGCAAGGCGTGCAAGAACCGGCCGGTCTCCGCTGAGGACCTCGACAAGCTTGCCGAGGACGTGGTCGACTCGGTGAAAGAAGAGGGCAGCAGCGTAGTTATGAGCGCCGATCTGGGCCTGCAGATCCTAGAGCGGCTCCGGGTGCTGGACGATGTTGCCTATCTGCGGTTCGCCAGCGTCTACAAGGACTTCCAGGAGCTGAACGATTTCGAGAAAGAGCTCGGCTTCCTCCAAAAAAAGATTCCGCCGAAGGAGCGCCCGGCCACCCCGTCGATCTAGGGAGGTTCCGGCTCGGCGGCATGGCCACCGAGTTCGGGGCAAACCGACCGTAGTCGAGATTTTTTCCCGTACCCAGCCTTCGGCGGAATCCCGCCTGATAAGGTGCGTCGGCAACTTCCCCACTAGCGGACTGATGATCTTGGAATCTCACTTCCAAGACGGAGGGTCAGTGGGACGAAGCACCAAGAATCCGAGCGAAGTTCGGCGAGTTCAGATCATGCGCCTGGATCCTGACATGCCCATGCTGACCCCCGCCAGACCTGGGGATGCAGGAGTGGATCTGAGGGCTGCTGAGGCGGTGTCTCTTGAGCCGGGAGAGCGAACACTGATTGCCACCGGCATTGCAGTCGCCATCCCCGAGGGTTCCGCAGGATTCGTACAGCCCCGCTCCGGGATGGCCATTCAAAAAGGGCTGGGCCTGCTCAATTCACCGGGTTTGATCGACTCGGGCTATCGGGGCGAGATCAAAGTGATCGCTATCAATCTGGATTCAAAGACGCTCGAGATAGGGCGCGGCGACCGGATCGCTCAGCTGGTGATAGTGCCCGTCCCTCCTGTGGCTTATGAAGAGGTTACCGAACTCCCGGACTCGGAACGAGGCACCGCCGGCTTCGGGTCAACGGGTACCGGCTAGCAGTCGACGGGGGGCCGGAGCCGGGCAAGCATTCCCGCGGCCGATCGGTCTTGGCTCCATCTGCGAGGACTGATACGATGGGTCCTCCCGCGGACGTGGCTCAGTTGGTAGAGCATCACCTTGCCAAGGTGAGGGTCGCCGGTTCGAATCCGGTCGTCCGCTCCAGATTTCCGACCGAATTTGTGCGTGGCGCTGGGAACTCTTAGGTGCACTAGGTCGGCCCGATTCGGCTTTGACCCGCAGCCCGTCCGTCAAATGTCCGTCGCAGGAGTCGCACGGGCGTTCGTCGCCCCGGGATCACTCAGCAAAGATGACGGTTGTCGGACTGGTCTTTCTGCTTACTGGGGGCTAGTGCTCAACGAGGTCGATCAAAATTATGGGCGCACCGTCGGAGTCGACGGGTCGCCACGCCGCACCCACGACGCCAAACACCGAGAAGCTCTACAGCGGGGATGACCCCCCGCTACAAGGCCAGGGCGGCCAAGCTCGACGCACTGAACGTCGCGCCTGTCGAGACCGCAGAACCGGACTCCTTCATCGACGAACCTGTCGACGTGGTCGAGCCGAACGAGCCCCCGGGTCCCCCGAACCTATCCGCATCAGCTCTCTGCCGGGAGGCTAGCTTCCTAGCTGTCAGCCGGTGAACCGGCGGCGACTGGACTGCCTCGCACCGGCCGGCCGTTCATTACTCGCCGCTCGTTGTCTCGAAATCGGGGCTCATAGTGCGTAAAGAAGACCTTGCCGACGAGGTCCCTGCGGCTCCGGACCCCGGTCTTCTCGAAGATGGTCTTGAGATGCTGTTGAACGGTGTGCGGGGAGACAAAGAGTGCCTCGGCGATCTCGGCCGTTGAATCCCCGCGAAGCACCAGCCGGGTGACCTCCTGCTCCCGTTCCGTCAGCTGGTACGCCGACATCAGGAGTGGGGAGATCCTTGCCGGATGGGCCGGCTCGATGATAACCGCTACCTGCCGGGCACCCGACCCGACCATCGAAGCCCCATGCAGGACGACCCAGCGGCCACCTTTGGTAAGCACCCGGAGAGTTCTCATCCTCGGCGGACCTCAGAGCCCGGCCCGCCGCCAGTACCGACGGCGGCAGGGAGTTGTCGCGTTGCCACCTTCCGTGCGGTAGCTCCTCGAGCCAGCGCTCGACTCCCGGCGTGAGCGATGCCACCGTCCAGTCGTCCCGCAGGATGACCAGGCCCGGGGCCTCGGGACCATCGGGTTCGGACGCTTCGCCGATAAGAAGGCCGCGATGCGCGCCCGCCGCCAGGTGAGATGCGATACGTCGCATGAAGTCGATTTCGTCCTTGTTGAAGAGTGGGCGGTTTGGCTCCCTGTAGAGCCCGACCACGCCCCATACCGCCCCGCCGCGATCCCGAAGGGCCACCAGAAGCTCTTGGTCTCCGCCGTAGGGAGCGACGAACTCGCGCCATGAGTAGCTCTTGGAGGGATCTCCGCCGGTCGCCTCATGGATGGTGGAAGCGCCCCGCTCCGAACGGGCAACGATCGAGAGCGACTGGTACTCCTCCTCGTGCAGGTACTCGTAAGCAAGCCACTCGTCGGGCAGCTCCGGGAGCTCGGTCTGATAGTGGCTGGTGGCAAGCAGTGAAGCCGGGTCGACGGTGAACCAGCACGGCGTCGGCAAGTGCGGCACGACCTTTGCAATAAGGGGGGTGCACTCCTGCCAGAAGGACACCAGGTCCAGGCCCTGCTCGGCCAGCCTGGCAATCCGGGATTCGGTCAGTTCGCTCGAATAACTCACACCCCAATGGTACGGCGCCCGGCGCCGGCCCGAAATACCACATTTGTGGAATAGGCCGCTTCGCTCCATCCCTCTACCTTGTTGCCATGAACAAAGGCGCGAACCCCCGAAGAGCTGGAGACGCTACTGGAGGACGCCCTGGTAATCGAGGACCTCAGCGCACTGGCGGAACTGTTCGAGGAGTGGGCGGTCCTGGCTGCCGGGTGCAGCTTGCCTGAGGTCCGAGGCAGCCGGGAAGCGGCCAAGGCACTCGCCGGTATCCACGACGAAGCCCGGCCGTACCTGGCCGGTCCTCGGCGGGTGGTCCAGATCCGCAGTCGGGCCCTGGTGGTGACCCATCAGGGAGCCAACGTGGTGCACCGCGGGGATGACGGCGCCTGGCGATACGAGGTTTTGCATCTGTGGACGTAGAGAGGAGACGTACATGACGGTAGGAACCGAGGTTTCAACGGTACAGGCAGTAAGAAATGCCGAAGGAGAAGCTCGGTGGTGGCTGGGATCGCTTGCGGTTATCAAGGCCAGATCGGAAGACACAGGCGGCCAGATGACGATCATCGAGGTGACCGAGCCGCCGAACTCGGAAGCACCCCTTCACGTCCACCATCGGGAGGACGAGGGCTTCTGGATTCTGGAGGGCAGTGCCACCATTCAGATCGGGGACGAGACGTTCGAGGCGGGTCCGGGAGACTACGTCATGGGACCCCGGGATATCCCCCACCGCTACTCCGTGGGTGAAGCGGGATGCCGGATGCTGTTCATCTGCGTGCCCGGCGGACTCGACGGCCTCGTCCGGGACATGAGCGAACCGGCGGTAACCCGCACCCTTCCTCCCCCGATGGAGAGCGAGCCCGATTGGGAGAAGGTGGCCCAGATCGCAGAATCCTACGGCTGCGAGATGCTCGGCTAGAACCGGATGCCTGCGAGACGGAGGAGCGACCTGACGGCGAAGGATTCTCAGCTGATGGCGTGGAGAAGATCTCCAGATCCTTGTTGTCCCTGGAGTTGGGGGAGCAGGTCAGAGAGGCGTCAAGGAACTAGTAGGTAACCGCCATAGGCTGCGATGGTGTTGGTGGCCTGATGGTAGCAACTCAGGGTTTTGGCCCCCAACAGGCTGCGGCCCCCAGATCAGTATCCAGTCCAAGCACTAATCCCTAATGGTTTCTGATCCACTGCTCTGCGTAGGCGTAGGCGTTGGCGTTGGGCGCTCGGACGGAGTTCGGATGACTCTGATTTCCTCTGCGGAAAAGTGCGCGATGTTCGCAACATGCATCGACGGAGGGTAGCTCTGCAAACAGGCTGGATCTTCTCTAAGGGCGGCACCAAGGGCAAGGCGGTCGTGTAGCAGCAATGCTACGCGGAGGCGATGTGGCGGCTTCCGTGACTCGGACACCCTTAATGCGGAAGTGCGCTCAAAGGTCGAACCCCGCCGCAAAGCTCTACACCGACGCGCATCGCCCCTACTGCAGGTTCGTACCGAGTACGAACACGATACGTTGACCACGCCGACGGCTATGTGCCTGGGTCAGATGTATGCGAACGCGCTAGAGAACTTCTGTGGATGTTTAAAAGCGGACCAGGCGGTACGTATGTGTCGGTAACACTGAGCATGAGGTGCACAAGTGCAACAGCGACTCAGGCGATGATGACCTACATCATGAAGCACGTCAGGTAAGCGGCGAATTCTGCAGGTCGACCGTGGCGGGCCTGAACATTAGGTGAATTCTCAATGGAACGACATCAAGGGATCGGACGCCTGGCTTGGGTCTTCGCCCTTTTCTTTGCTCACTTGCCAATCCTCGGGGCGAAGAACCTGCCGTTCATGGTAAAGGGATGAATGTTGCACTCGAATCGATACGTTCCCGCCCCGAGGGCTGGTATGTCTAAGGTGCTCGTGATGGAACCGTCGAGGAAGTGGCTGGCATAAACGCTTTCTCCTCCCTTGCCTTGGAGGATGGCGAAGTTGTGTTGAAAGTTGTCGTCGTTATGGAAAGTCAGACGCAAAGGCTGGTCTGCAACTGCAATGACGCATTGCTTGTCAAACACTGACTTGGAAGCGGTGATCTCGGCTTGTGATGAGGGACCGGCGCAATCGTTCTCCTGGACGGCCGTTGAAGTGCCCTGGGAGCTCCTAAAAGGTTGTCCACGCTTACCGTCTTCACAGGCCGATGCCGTAAATGCCGCGAGAATAAGCAATCCCGCTATCGCTCTTCGGATCATTGTTCACCTTAGGCGAGGTGCGAATCTAAGTCGGCCGCTGCACCATCGACTTCCATTTCGGGATGACGAATACCGACCAGAACCTGTGGGGTGCCAAGCAGAGTCTGCGGAGTGACCAAGAAGCTATCCCACTGTTGCCGAGGCAGGATACAGCTGAGAGCCGCGGGAAGAGCCGATCAGTCTTCCTCAGCTCGGGACGAGCGACTTGTCGGCGTAGGATTCTCAGTTGATGACGAAGAACGACGATCTCCAGATCCTTGGAGTTCTGGTTGAAGAGGGAAACTGGCGAAGGAGGGTGCGCAGGAGCGCGTACACAATCGAGAGGAACATAAGCCGCGATGCTAGTCGAGCCTAATGGCCCGGCAAAATCGAGTTTTGGCATCCACAGGATCTCAAGGTCATACATGCTGGCCGATGACCCATCGTCGTGGGCTCTTACTGGCACTTCCAAGTGGGCCTGGATCACCAGTCGGGCCCACTCTTCTTCAGCTCGTAGACGTCTCACTGCTTCAGATGGCGGTAGATCGAGGCCCGACTGACGCCAATGGTCTTAACATGCTGCAGGATCGCCTCGAGCTGTCGGAACGACGGGCGTGTCAGATCGTAGGGCAGCACCGCTCGACCCAGCGTCACCGTTCTCCGAGGAGTGGGCGACGATGCCCTGCGCAAGTGGCTGCGCAGCTTCAGCCGGGAGCACAAACGCTGGGGTTACCAGCGAGCCTGGGCGGATCTGAAGGCCGAGGGTTGGAGGGTCAACCGCAAGAAGGTTCAGCGTCTGTGGCGGGAGGAACCGCCTTCAGGTGCCGCAGCGAAAGCACAAGCGCCAGCGCCTGGGCTCCTCCACCTGCCCCTCCGAGCTGCTCAGCGCCACCCACCCCGACCACGTGTGGGCCCTCGATTTCAATTCGACCAGACCGCCGACGGCCGCGTGCTCAAGCTGCTCAACATCGTTGACGAGCACACCCGAGAGGCACTTGAGATTCGTGGTCGCGCAGGATCGATACCGACCAAACCATCGCAGCCTTGGACCGCATCGCTGCTACCACCGCCCGGTGCCCCCAGTTCATCGCTGTGACAATGGACCAGAGCTCACCGCTAACGCCATCCGGGACTGGTGCCGGTTCTCAGGAGCAGGAACGAGCTACATCGAGCCCGGGTGTCCTTGGGAGAACCCCTTCGTCGAGTCATTTGGCAGCCGCCTGCGGGACGAGCTTTAGCGACTGAGTTGTTCGCCAACCTGCTCAAAGCTCAGGTGATCATTCGGGACTGGAAACAGGAGTACAATACCGCCGGCCTCACTCCAGCCTTGGATGGCTGGCCCCGGCGTTCTACGCTGAGGGCTGGAGGAAGCAAACCGAACTACTGGACCAACTCACATAGGGAGTGGACCGACAAACGGGGGCGGGCCAAGACGGTAAGAGGATCCAGCTCGTCTATCAGCCTTCGTTAAGGGCAGAGCTTCCGCCGCTTGAGACCGAGTTGACGCGCCGCCTGCGACCAACCACGACGCAAGCAAGCCGACCAGCAGCAGAGCGAGTGCTGCGAGCCCGTCGCCGAACGGAAACGCGACCATGGCCTTCTCCCATGGCCAGAGGTCTCCCCCGGCGGTCACGTGCGAGGCATTCAGAGAGATAGATATCTTCAGCCAAGAATAGAGCCGTCGGTCTATTTGTCAATGTTATGGTTCAGCCCCGCACACGTGCGACGATCTTCGCCAGCAGCGGCAGCCTCACGAGCTCGACAGCTATGTTGATCAACCAGCGGCGAGCAAACCTTACCGCCCTTCGTCCCGGTGCTCCTGCGCATAGCCATCCCAACATCCTTCTACCCATCGCGTCATGCAGCAAAGGAGCGAGGCCGAGCCCCAGAGCTTCCCGGCTCCAACGCTTCGATCTCTCTTCGTCTCCACCTCTGAAGGCGAAGACTGCCGGCGCTATGAAGGAGCGAGCACGACCTTCTTGCGAATTCAGCAAACTGCCATACCGCCGAAGGATCTCCTCGAGGCCGGCAAGGCGGGCGGGGGACGCGAGCCGCGTGGACAAAGAGCCGCTGACGGAGCCCGAGTGAAGACGGTATTGAACAAGTGGTTCGGGAAGACAGATAAAGGACGAACTCCCGCCTTGCGCCGCTATTCGCGACCACATCTCAAAATCCACCGCGCTGTCCATAGTTTCGTCGAAGCCGCCGAGCTCGTCGAAGCATTCTCGGCGAAGCAGCAGACAGCTTCCGTTTCCAGGAGGGCAGCCGCCCACCAGCAAGTCTTCCAAGCCGTAGGGACCTTCCCGCGGCGTCAATCTTCCGACCACGGCTCCGTTCGAAAGGATGAGAAGCGAGTGGCAAAAGACTCCCTTCACTTCAGTGCCAGCTTGCTCGATCAGGGCCAGGCATCTTTCGAGCATATTTGGTTCCCAGAGGTCGTCAGCATCGAGGAAAGCTATGTAGTCACCCGTCGCGCGCTCCAGGCCACGGTTGCGGGCCGCTCCGGATCCAGTAACTTGCGTCTGAATCAATTTGGCAAAATCCGCGCCGCCAAGGTGCTGGTAGATCACTTCGACAGTCCGGTCGATAGATCCAGTGTCTACGACGAGATACTCCGACGGGCAATGCGTCTGAGCCAAGACAGAATCAATGGCTTGTCCAATGAAGGACTCGGTATTGAGAGCCGGTGTTATGACCGTGACGGTGCACTTCATCCTGTTGCTATTACTAGGCTCCGGCACACCTTTTGCACCTCCTTCAAGGGTACTCACAATGCGAGTGGGTGGTCGCCAGCGCTATTTTAAACTGAGCGAAGCGCGCATCCTCAAACGTCTGACGAGAATCGGAATCCGCTTCCGGCTTGATGAGCAAGCTGTCGCGATGGAAGAACTCTGCGATAGTTGGCACTTCAAACTCACCGCCTCTACCCAGCAATCACGCCGGACGTGCCCCGACCCTTAGGCTCTACGGCGTCAAAATCGGGCTTTGAGACCTTACTCGGATCCGGTGGGGTGGCCTGTCCTAGGCCCTCGACGGAGATCTCGCCTCGATCTGTGTGGAGGACCGCACGGTTGAAGGACTGGTTCCGCAACGACGCCGTCGGGTGGGCTAACGACACCCCAGAAGGTAAGGGGCACCAGTGAGATCGCTGCCGGTAGGGTTTTTGGAGCCCTGCGCGCGCCTGGATCACTAAAGATGACGGTCGTCGGGCTGGTCTTTCTGCTTACCTGGGGGCTAACCCTTAACGAGGTCGATCAACGTGATGGGCGCACCGTCGCAGTCGACGGGTTGCCAGGCCGCTCCCACGACGCCGACACCGGCGTCACGTGCCATCGTCGCCACCGGAATCGGTGGTCCCGCCAGTGCACGCCGTACCGACGCTTCCCGGCGCCGTGAGCGCAAACTGAACAGCACCCAACGCCGCACGCCCGACGCGACTTCGAGGTCCCGATAGCCTTCGAGCTTGGCCGCCAGGCGGTCGAGGCTCTCGGTGCCCCGGTCGTACTCCAGCAGGAACTCGAGCCGCCTGCCGGCCTCTTCCCAAACCCCGTAGGCGTCCGGATAGACGATGCCTGCCATCGCCTTGGCGCAGCGGGCTTCCGACCACCACTCGGCCAGCGTCACCTCTCCCGGGCTCCGGCGCTCCTCCTTCATCAGGTCGATGAAGAACTGGTTCACGCCAATTTGGTGTTCCAGCCGCTGGCTGCTGCCTAGCGCGATGGCCTTGTCCGCCCTCCAGTTGTTCCTGCCGGGATCCTCGTCGAGATCCGCGGCCACCACCATCGCACCCACCTGCCCGAGGATGTAGTGGTATGGAGCGCAGTCGTGGAGCCATCGCCGGGGTTTGAAGCGATCCACCAGTCGCAGTCGGTGAAGCTGTGTGAGGCGATGACGAGCTGTCGTCGCGTTGGAGAAGAAGACCTCTGTCAGTTGCTCGGTGGTGAAGACACGATGCTGTGAGAGCAGTTTGAGGATCTGTCGGTCCCGGTCGGTCAAACGGTTGGCAACCCGCAGGACGTCGTGGTCTCGAACCCGCAACCTTGCGGAATTCAAGAAGGAGTCCTGTAGAAGTCGGAGGTTGCGACTGCCGAGGGTTGCTCGGCGGATTTGTACGTGAATTCGGCGACTTCACGGCCTTGTGACCCCGATCGTTCAGGACTGCCGGGCTCCCTGCCGGCATCTTTGCCGGCATGGCTGCTAGCCAGCTGATCATCACCGGGAGGCCGGCGGCGCAGCTCCGCCGGCCTCTCGACCAGAGGCGAGTCCTTGGTCATCGACAACTGGAACGTGGCATCCAGGCTGTCGCGGAGGGCAGCTCGGGCCTTCGGGAAGAGGTGGCCGTAGCGGTCCGATGTTACCCGGATGCTGGAGTGTCCGAGGTAGTCCTTCACCTCCTCGATGTGCTTGCCGTTCGCGATAAGGATTGCCGCGCACGTGTGCCGCAGATCGTGGAACCTGAGGTCGGGCGCAAGGCCTGCTGCTCTAACTGCCGGAACGAAGAACCGCCTGTAGAAGTTGCGGTGCCGAACGGCGCCCCCTTCGGGCGAAGCGAATAGGTAGCCGTCCCTGCTCGGAAAGCGCCGAATCTGCTCCTCGATCATGCGGACCAGGAATTGTGGGATGAGCAGACTCCGCGCTTTGCCGCTCTTGGTAGGCCCCACCTCAAGCCGGCCCCGAACCTCGGACAGCGATTCCACGATGTCGAGGAAACCGTGGAGCAGGTTGACCCGCTCCAGCCTTAGCGCCCACAGCTCGCCGGCCCGCATCCCCATGTAGGCAGCTGTATAGATAAGCCCGCCGAAGCGAGGGTCGATCGCATCGGCTAGCCGGCGGACCTGATGCGGATCCAGGAAGTGCATCTCTTCCCTCGACCCAAGTGACGGCAGGGAGATCCCGATGCAGGGCGATCTGGAGATGTACCGGTCGATAACTGCGGTTCGAAGAACCTGGTCAAGAATCTGATACGTCGCTCTGACGGTTGATCCTGAGAGGCCCTTTTCGGTCAGGCCCTTGACCCATTGGCGGACGTCCACCGGCTGAAGGCTGTCAGTCCTCCTTTCACCGAATTCCGGGAGGATGTGATTCTGAAGGCGGCCCTCGATATTGATCATTGTGCGAGGGCGGACGTTGACCTTGGTGTCGAGCCACCGGCGAGCATATTCCTCGAAACGGGTCTTGCTCAGGTCCGGATCGACCCAGTCCCCGGTTCGCTTCTCGTGCTCGACGGTTTGCAGGAACCGCCTGGCGTCGGCCTCCCGGCTAAAGCTCCGGGCGCGCTCCCGGCCGCTGGGATCGAAGTAGCGGGCCTGCCAACGATCCTTCGACCACTTTCGGATGTGGCCCATCAGTCCGCCCGCCTGGTCTTTAACGTCACGAGCCACCGGGAGACATCCCTGCGGTCGTAGCGCAAATGGCGCCCGACCTTCACTGCCGCGGGACCCTGTCCAGTCCGGCGCCAACCGTAGATGGTGGAGACCGGAATCCGTAGGTAGGCTGCGAGCTCGTCGATCGACATCAGATGGTCATCCGGTGGAGGGCGGAATATCGGCCCGCCGCCGCAAGCCTCAGGACTGTGAAGCGAACGTACACGCCACCTCCGATCGCAGGCGTCACAGGAGGCCTCGGGTGCGCCGGCCTTGTCAAGGCGGTCGCGCGCGTCACAAGCCGAAGTCGGCTGAACTGGTGATCTGTTGTTGCCCGTAGTCGTCGTCATGGGTTCGGCCCCGGTTCCTAGAAGTAGCGCCTCTTACTCCTAGAAACCGGGGCTGGGGGCGTTTCGCGGACACTTTGATTTCTCGGAACCGGCCCCACTTCGGCGCCATGCCCGGACACTTTTCCGACACTTTTCCGACTGATTCCGCTGTGAGACTCTGTGAGACGCCGGTAGATGCTTGACAGGTGATCTCCGGCTGATCGGCGACAAATCCGGTTGATCGGCGACACGGCCGCCCAGCCTTCTTTCGTACATCGAGTACGGGAGGAGGGCTCGGGAGAGAGTGCTCGTGGAGCTCACCATCGTGGATCAGAGATGAGGCCGTGAACGAAGTCCTTTGTCACAACTGGTCGGTAACCGAGGTAGCCGCCCGCTACGAGATCGGCCGGCAGACCGTGCACGAGTGGATCAGGCGCTACTCCAAGCAGGGAGTTGCCGGGCTGGTGGACCGCAGCCACCGCCCAACGTCGTGCCCTCACCAGATGAGCGCCGAGGTGGAAGCTTGGATCATCAACTTGCGTGCCCACAACCCTGAGTGGGGACCAGCACGGATCGCCCACCAGCTCGGCAAGGAAGGTTTCGAGCCGTTACCCGGGGCGAGCAGCGTTACCGGGCGCTGCTGCGCAACCAGCTCGTAGGTGGAGTGTCCCGGCAAAGACGCCGGCAGGACTACCGGCGGTGGGAGCGGTCCAAGCCGATGGAGCTTTGGCAGATGGATTTGGTCGGCGTGAAACTGGCCGACGGGGCCAAGGCATCGATCTTAACCGGAGTGGACGATCGCTCCCGGTTCTGTGTGGTTGCCCGGGCGCTGGAGCGAGGTCCTACCCATCTGGTGTGTGACGCGCTGGCGCATGGTCTTCGCAACTACGGGGTACCCGAGCAGATCCTCACGGACAACGGCAAAGTGTTCACCTCCCGCCTGGGGCCGCACCTCGGAGAGACACTGTTCGACCGCGTCTGCCGGCAAAACGGAATAGAGCACATCCTGACCAAGCCCTACTCGCCGACCACCACCGGCAAGGGCGAGTGTTTTCACCGAACCCTGCGGCTGGAATGCCTGTCCAAAGCTGAGTTCGATTCGATCGGTCACCTGCAAACAGTCCTCGACGGGTTCGTGGAGACCTACAACTCCAGCAGGCCTCACCAGGCGCTGGATATGGCCACTCCCTCGGAGCGCTTCTACCGCGAGCAGCCGGTCGAAGCCGAGGGTTCATCCACCGAGCTCGAAGTTATCGAGGGAGGCCTAGCCGAACCGGCCGCACCACCCCCTGGTCGGGCTGAGCCGATCCTGACAACCGCTGCTCCGGTCTCATCTCGGGCATTCGAGGTCACCAGAAAGTGGACTCCTCGGGAACGGTCGGCTTCGCATGCGTCTGCTATAGCGCCGGCGTGGCTGGCCGGCAAGACGGTGACCGTGCGGTGCGTCAATGCGCGTGCTGACACGCTTCGTGGCGCGAGACATGCAGAGAGCCGTCATGCCGATCGGGGAAGACAGCGCGTCGCTCCCGGTTGTCCCGACGTTGACGACCAGCCTGGTCGCGAGCAACGGCGCCCATGACGCATGAACGGAAGATCGCGCCTCGCATGACGGAGTCGACGGAGCGGGACGAGCCGGGCGGGCGTCGCCCGCTGAGGATCCAGTTCCTCGGCCACGCGACGGTGCTGATCGACCTCGACGGGACGAAGATCCTGACCGATCCGGTGCTGCGCGGCCGGATCTCGGCCTTGGCGCGCCACCGCTCACTGACACGCGAGGTTTCCGCGGATCCGGTCGATGCGGTCTTGATCTCGCACATGCATCACGATCACCTGGACCTGCCCTCGCTTCGGCGGCTCGGGCCGAGAGTTCCGTTGCTCGTACCGCGACGCGCCGGTGCATTCCTCGCCCGGCGGGACTTCCGCAACGCCCGCGAGATGCAGGCCGGCGACGCGGTCGAGGTTGGCGCCGTCAGAGTCGTGGCGACCCGGGCCCGCCACATTGGGGGTCGGACGCCTGATGACCGACGACGGCCGCATGGTGGTGCAGGCGGGCTCGCC
>JAUJPC010000003.1:0-472493 GCA_030447305.1 Actinomycetota bacterium
TACCCGGCCGCGGTCGACCACCGCAACCCGGTCGCAGACCTGCTGAACCTCGCTAAGCAAGTGCGAGTTCAAAAACACGGTGATCCCCCGGCGTTTGAGCTCCACGATGATGTCGCGCACCTCTTTACGACCCACCGGGTCCAGAGCCGAGGTTGGCTCGTCCAGGAAGACCAGGTCCGGCATGCCGAGCAGCGCGACGCCCAGCCCGAGTCGCTGCTGCATGCCCTTCGAGAAGGTACCCACGCGGTCGTGCGCGCGGTCCGCCAACCCGACGGTCACCAGAGCCTGCTCGATCTCGGCCGCTCGGTCTGAAAGCGGGACATCGGCGAGCTCACAGTGCAGGTGAAGAACCTCAAACGCGCTCATCCAACCCTGATAACGGAACAGCTCGGGCAGGTAGCCGATCCGCTTGCGGGTGGGGACGTCGCCCACCGGCTTGCCGAGCACCCAGGCCCTCCCGGTGCTGGGCATCGACAGGCCAACCAGCATCTTGACCGAGGTGGTCTTGCCGGCGCCGTTGGGACCCAGGAAGCCGAAGATCTCCCCCTGGGGCACCGTCATCGACAGGTCGTTGACCGCCCGGATGGAACCGTAGCTCTTGGTCAGCCCTACGGTGTGAATTGCGGCAGAGATCTCCGGCCCTGTCGCCTCCAACTCAGCGCATGGACCTTGCTATCGCCAGCACCTCATCCTCCGCCATCGTTCCGGCCACTGCCCGAACCACGCCGCCGCTCTGCCACACGACGCCGCTGCCGACGCCCGTGTTGTCGCCGACCAGCACCCCGGTCACGCCGTTGATGTCGACCTCCCGGGAGGTCGCCATGTCGACCGGAACCGGAACAGGCAGCGTGGAGGAGGGGTCACCGATCGCCTCGATTTGAGCCTTCAAAGCAGGCGACAGGTTCGGCATACCAAGCAGGGCGTCACGGTAATCTTCGACCGACGGTCCGTCCGACGATACAACCGGCGATTTCATCTGAACGATCATCAGTTCCGGAAGGCTGGAAAGCAACCCTGCGAGGTCCGCCTGCTCCGGCGCAGCCGCAGCCTGCGCCGCCTGTTCCAGAGCCGCCCGGTTGTGCATCAGATCGGCTGAGCCGCCGAAGGTCTGGATCACCGCCGGACCTGCCTGAACGAACAGGCTCGAGCCGTCCAGATTCTCCGGCAGAGGGGGAAGGTCTTCCGCCGAGGCGGCCGATGCCTTGGCGGCGTCGAAAGTGAAGGAGACGGTGCCCGAGGACATGGTGTCGATGCGCTCCGGTGCCCCGACTGCGGGTGCGGTCGAAGGCGCCAGCAGCTTCAACCCCGTGCGCTGCGCGGCCTCGTCGAGGGTCGCCGCCTGAGCGGGCACCGGATCCTGAACAACAGCGATGGTGCCGTAGCGGGAAAGATCGGGAAGAGAGTTCAAAGTCTGAAGGTCCACCGGTACCGCCACCACCCTCTCGGGCTCGAAGATCTTGATCAGATTTCCGGCAACCCCCGTCCCGACGAGCATCAATCCCATCAAACCGACCAGGACAAGCCCCAAGGCGGGCCGGGTAACACGCCGGGAGCGGAACCCGGCCACCCTCCATGCCGGGGCACTGGAGGGCGACAGACGGCTCAGCCCCCGCGCCCGCAGGGCGTCCAGCGCAGGGGCCGGATCGACCCCAGGCCTGCCGTCCCCCTCCATCAGCAGAGCCGCCCGGCCGGCATCGCCGACCACGGTTGTCGCCGCCGCCCGGCATCTGTCGCACGCCTCCAGGTGAGCCCGTTGCTCCTCGGGAAAGGACTGCGGCTGGTCCAGCATGCGCCGAAGCGCACCGGCGGATAGATGTCTCATTCTTGGACCTCCTTCAGCAGCCGGGCCTCCGCCCGGCGCAACATTGTTCCGATCTGTCCGATTCCCACTCCCAGGGCCGCCGCAGTCTCGGCGTAGGTCAGCCCGCTCGACCGGAGCGCCAGAACGGCTGCGCTGCGCTTGGGGAGGCGGGCCAGCGCCTCACGAACCATTCGCCGCTCCTCCGAGCGCTGCACCAGCTCCTCCACTCCCGGCTGAGCGCCCTCGGCACTGGGTCCGCTCTCCGACTCCCTCCGCTCCCGGCGCTTCCGGCTGCGGATCTGGTTCAGCGCGGCGTGCGTCGCCGCCCGGTGCAGCCACGCCGGTGCATAGTCGGCCATGGGCGAGTGCTTGCGATGAAACGCCAGGAAGACCTCCTGGGCGACGTCCTCCGCCTCGGCCCGGTCCCGCAGGATTCGGTTGGCGATGGAGACGACCCGCGGGTACTCGGCCATGAACAGCCGCTCGAATCCGTCCGACATCGCTCTCGACTTCCCGGCTTGTGGATGGGCCGCGGGACCGAGGGTGGTCACTTCAGCTTCCATACCTGTTTCAGCACCGCGGAAGGCCGCATTGTGACGGCCCGCTCAACAAAACTGTCACACCTGCTGAGTAAGTTGGATCGACTTCCCCCCACAGCCAGGGATTCCAGGGGAGGGCAAGGATGGCAGAGTGCAAGACCTGCGGGGCAACCATCGAGGTGCCGGAGGGATGGTCCGTCGGCCCGGCGGTCCGGCGTCATTACTGGGAGGCGCATCCCGAGCGGATGCAGAGGACCAGAGCGGACCGCAAGGCGGAGCAAGCGATACCCGCCAGGCGGAGCGGCGGGAACCGGCCCGCCAAGCCGGACTGAAGCAAGAGCGGCGCCGGCCGGGCAGACGGCGCTCAACGTTTCCCAAATGTTCTCGCGGCCTACACTCGATTCGCGCCCCCAACTCGATGTATAAGGGGTGCAGGAAACATTCGGGTGGACCTTCACTTCCCGGCCCACCCGAATGGACCCTGCCGGGACGGCCGCCGGAAGCGCTATGCCTGTAACGCTTCCGCAGGTTTGGCTGCCCGATCGGTCTTGGTGTTGAACACGAGATGGCCGTCCTGCACGTCGACCTCGATGGTGTCGCCCTCCTTGTAGGCGCCCCGCAGCATCTCCAGAGCCAGCCGGTCGGCGAGCTCCCGGGCGATCAGCCGCTTCATCGGCCGGGCCCCGAACGAGGGGTCGTATCCCTTCTCCGCCAGATACCCCAGCGCCGCCTCGGTGGGAGCCATCGACACATTACGGTCCAGCAGCCGGCGAGCCAGCCCAGCAGCCTGAAGCTTGACGATCTCGGCGATGTGCTCCCGGGACAGCCGGTGGAACACCACGATGTCGTCTACCCGGTTGATGAACTCCGGCTTGAAGGTCATGCCGACCGCCTCCATCACCTTCTCCCGCATCCGCTCGGGATCGGACTCGGAGAGGATCCAGTCGCTCCCGACGTTGCTGGTCATGATGATGATGGTGTTGCGGAAGTCGACGTTGCGCCCGCGCCCGTCGGTCATGTGGCCGTCGTCCATCACCTGCAGGAGCGAGTTGAACACGTCGGGGTGGGCCTTCTCGATCTCATCAAGAAGCACCACGGAGTACGGACGGCGCCGCACCGCCTCCGTGAGCTGGCCCCCCTCCTCGTAGCCGACATAGCCGGGAGGGGCCCCGTAAAGCCGGGCGACTGAGTGCTTCTCCATGTACTCGCTCATGTCCAGGCGGACCATCGCCCGTTCGTCGTCGAAAAGGAACTCGGCGAGTGCCCGCGCCAGCTCGGTCTTACCGACACCGGTGGGTCCCAGGAAGATGAAGCTGCCGATAGGCCGCAACGGATCGGACAGCCCCGACCGAGACCGCCTAATGGCGTTGGCCACCGCCGCAACCGCCTCGTCTTGGCCCACGACCCGCTGGTGCAGACCCTCCTCCATGTGGATGAGCTTTTCGATCTCACCCTCCATCAGCTTGGAGACCGGGATGCCGACCCACTTGCTGACGACCTCGGCGATGTCCTGCTCGTCCACCTCCTCCTTCAGCATCTTGTTGGTCGCTTGCAGCTCATCGAGTGCCGCGTTGGCCTCCTCCAGAGACCGGTTGAGCTCCACCAGCTTGCCGTAGCGCAGCTCAGCAGCGGTGTTGAGGTCGCCCTCGCGCTCCGCGCGCTCCGCCATCGTCCGGGTCTGGTCGATGTCGGCCTTGATCTGTCGGATCTTGTCGATCGCCTCCTTCTCCATGCTCCAGTGAGCCTTGAGCGCCGTGGACTCCTCCTGGAGGCGGGCCAGCTCCTCCTCCAGCTTGTCGAGCCGGGCTTTGGAGGCCGCGTCCGTCTCCTTTTTCAGGGCGGTCCGCTCGATCTCCAGCTGCTTGATCCGCCGCTCGACGACGTCGATCTCCACCGGCATGGAGTCGATCTCGATCCGCAGCCGGCTGGCCGCCTCGTCCACCAGGTCGATGGCCTTGTCGGGCAGGAACCGCGCGGTCACGTAGCGGTCTGACAGGACTGCCGCCGCTACGAGCGCGGCGTCCTGGATCCGCACACCGTGGTGAACCTCGTACCGCTCCTTCAGGCCCCGGAGGATGGCGATGGTGTCCTCCACCGAGGGCTGGCCGACCATCACGGGTTGGAACCGCCGCTCCAGGGCCGGGTCCTTCTCGATGTGTTTGGAGTACTCGTCCAGGGTCGTGGCGCCGATCATCCGGAGCTCGCCCCGGGCGAGCATCGGCTTCAGCAGGTTTCCGGCGTCAACCGCGCCCTCGGCGGCCCCGGCGCCGACCACGGTGTGAAGCTCGTCCAGGAAGGTGATGATCTCGCCTTCGCTGTCGGCGATCTCCTTGAGAACCGCCTTCAGCCGTTCCTCGAACTCGCCGCGGTATTTGGCTCCGGCGACCATGCCGCCCAGATCCAGAGCGATGATCCGCTTGGACTTCAGCCCCTCGGGGACGTCCCCGTCGACGATCCGGTTGGCAATGCCCTCGACGATGGCCGTCTTGCCGACGCCCGGCTCACCGATCAGAACCGGGTTGTTCTTCGTCCGTCGGGACAGGACCTGGATCACCCGACGGATCTCGTCGTCCCGCCCGATGACCGGGTCCAGCTTGCCTTTGCGGGCTGCCTCGGTGAGGTCGCGCCCGAACTTCTCCAGCGCGTTGTACGTCTCCTCGGGGTTCTGAGAGGTGACCCTCTGCGAGCAGCGCACCTCTACCAGGGCGGCAAGAACCGCATCCCGGGTGATGTCGAACTCTTTGAACAGGGCCTTCAGGCTCGGTGCAGAGTCGACCAGCGCGAGCAGCAGATGCTCGGCCGAGACGTAGTCGTCCTTGAGCTGCTCGGCCTCCTTGAAGGCGCGATCGAGCACCCGGCTGACGTCCGCAGACATGCGGGGCTGCGCATCAGCGCTGTACGCCTTGGGGATCCGGGACAGGGCATGGTCCACCCGGTCCGCAAGCACTCGGGGAGTGACCCCGAGCTTCTGGATCAGCCCGAAAACAACGCCTGCCGGGTCGGAGAGCAGCGCCTTCATCAGATGTTCGGGAGCGATGGCCGGGTGGTTGCTCGCGGAGGCGAGCTCTCCAGCCCGGGCCAGAGCCTCCTGTGACTTGTGAGTCAGCTTGTTCACATCCATCGAGTTACCACCACCTACCTTCTAAACTCGGGCACCCTTATCGAGGACCCTTAGCGAACTTGTTAGTTTCTTGTTGATCAAAAATGCTGGCCACGTCGCTCAGCCGAACCAGGACGCCCCGGCTGCGAGCCTCAGATTGAGCCTCGTGCAGCTTCTGCTCTGTGGCCACCAGCTGCCGGGTTGTCCGGTCGAGCTTGCGGCGCAAGTCCTGCACCTGCCGCTCGAGGTCCATCACAATGCGGACCCCGGCCAGGTTCAGCCCGTGCTCCTGGGTGAGCTCGGTGATCCGGCGAAGCCGAGCGACGTCCTCCTCGGAGTAACGCCGGCTGTTCCCCTGCGTACGCTTTGGCTCGATCAGTCCGCGGCGCTCGTACATCCGCAGGGTCTGCGGGTGCATCCCGGAAAGGTCCGCCACCACGCTTATCACGTACACACCGCGTTCGCTGGGCTTGGAACTTCTGCGACCGCTGCCGCTATCCATCGCTCTTCTTCCCTCCTTCGATCAGGTCATTCAGAGCCGCCCGCGGGGACTGGTTGTCCAACTCAGCCAGCCGCTCGATCAGGTTCCTCGCCTCACGGTTCAGCTTCTCCGGCACGGCCACCTGGACCGTGACCAGCAAATCTCCCTTGTCCTTACCGGTCGGAACACCCTTGCCCTTGACCCGGAAGGTCCTGCCGGAGGAGGTCCCGGCCGGAATCTTCAGCTTCACCGGTCCGCCGTTCAGGGTCGGAACGTCGACCTGCGCACCCAGCGCCGCCTCCGCAAAGGTGACCGGCAAAGACAGCGTCAGGTCTTTGTTCTTGCGGCCGAAGACCGGATGCGGCCGGACTTTGACCTTCACGTAGAGGTCGCCAGGAAGACCCCCGTTGGAACCGGGCGACCCCTTGCCTGCCAGCTTGATCCGGGCGCCGTCGCGCACGACGGCGGGAATGCGAGCCTTGATGGTACGCGCAGTACCGCCCCGTGCCGACAGGTACAGCTCCACCTGCGCGCCCTCCAGGGCTTCCTCGAACGACAGGGTCGTCTCGGTCTCCAGATCTGAGCCGCGCATCGCCCGGCCCCCGAATCCGCCGGCCGCTGCGCCGCCGCCGCCGAAGAGGTCGCCGAAGAGGTCGCTAAACCCCCCTCCGCCGCCACCGAAAATGTCGTTGATGTTCTCAACCCGGATCCGGCCGCCCCCTGAACCGCCGCCAAAACCTCCGAAGCCGCCAAAACCTCCGGGGCCTCCGGCCCCCCCGGCACGAAAGGCACCGGCGGCGACCATCTCGCGGATCCGGTCGTACTCCTCCTTGGTCTTGGGGTCGCTCAGCACGTCGTAGGCGGCCGAAACCTCCTTGAACCTCTCCTCTGCCTTGGTGTCACCTTGGTTTGCATCCGGGTGGTGTTTCTGAGCCAGCTTGCGGTACGCCTTCTTGATGTCGGCCGCGGACGCGGACTTGTCGACGCCGAGAACGGCGTAGTAGTCCTTTTCGATCCACTCCTTCTGGCTCATCTGCCTGCTTCTCCTTAACTATGCGAACTATGCGTCCACCTGATCCGTGCCCGACGCGCTCTGCGTTACCTTGACCATCGCCGGCCTCAGCACCGCTCCCTTGAACAGGTAGCCGTGGCGAAGCACGTCGTCAACCACCAACTGACCGGACCCGTCCCCCTCGTCCTGAAGAACAGCTTCATGCACGTTGGGGTCGAACGGCTGGCCCTTCGGCTCAACCATCTCCAGCCCGGCGTTCTGCAGTACCTGGCGGAGCTTCCCGTAAACCATCTGCACGCCCTTGAACATCGCGGCGCAGTCTGAGCCCTCGGCCGTATCGAGCCCCTCGGCCGCGGTGACCGCCATGGTGAAATCATCCATGACCCCGAGCAGCTGGGCGACAATGTCGGCCGAGGCCATCTCGATGAGGCGGGTCTGCTCCTTAAGCGTCCGTTTGCGGTAGTTGTCGAACTCCGCCTTCAGCCGCTGCAGGTCGTCCAGGTAGGCGGCCGCCTTTGCGTTGGCCTCCGCCAGGGCCGCCCCGCCGTCCGGTTCCCCCCCGGAGGCCTCAGCCTCCGGCAGGACCGGCTCACCGACGACGGCACCGCCTGAATCGGCGGCGCCATCGTCACGCAGCTTCCGCTTGTCCCGGATGGGGATCCTGGTGCGACCCTCGGCCACTTCCTCCTCTCGGTTGCCGGCAGCCATTTACTGGGCTCCCTCTTCCACGATCTCCGCGTCGACCACGTCGTCGTCGGAGGACGCCGCCGCACCGTCGGTGCTTGCGGCCCCACCGGAGGACTGGGCGTTGGTGGCGTAGATCTGCTCGGCCAGCTTGTGGGACGCCTTGGTCAGGGCCTCCGATGCCGTCCGAATGCGGTCGACGTCCTCGCCCTTCAGAGCTTCCTTCAGCTCGCTCATAGCGTTATCGAGAGCTTCCTTGTCGCCGGCAGACAGCTTGTCGCCGTGCTCGGAGGCCGTCTTCTCGGTCTGGTAGAGGAGGTTGTCGGCCATGTTGCGGGCTTCGGCCATCTCTCGCCGCTTGGCGTCCTCGGCCGCAAACTGCTCTGCCTCTCTCATCATCCGGTCGATCTCGTCCTTCGGAAGAGCCGAGCCGCCCGTGATGGTCATGGCCTGCTCCTTGCCGGTGCCCAGGTCCTTGGCGGACACGTGGACGATTCCGTTGGCGTCGATGTCGAAGGACACCTCGATCTGAGGCATGCCCCGAGGCGCCGGCGGAATGCCGACCAGGTCGAACTGGCCGAGCGACCGCACACCGGGAGAGGTGACCATCTGGCCCTCGCCCTGCACCACATTGACCGTCACCGAAGGCTGATTGTCCTCCGCAGTGGAGAACGTCTCGCTCTTGCGGGTCGGAATCGTGGTGTTGCGCTCGATCATCTTGGTGAACACGCCGCCGCGGGTCTCGATGCCCATCGTCAGCGGGGTGACGTCCAGCAGAAGGACGTCCTTGACCTCACCCCGGAGCACGCCGGCCTGCAGTGCGGCGCCGATGGCCACGACCTCGTCCGGGTTAACGCCCTTGTGCGGCTCCTTGCCTCCCGCCAGCTTCTTGACCAGGTCCTGGATCATCGGCATCCGGGTGGAACCGCCCACCAGAACGATGTGGTCGATCTGGTTGAGCGACTTGCCCCAGTCCTTGACGGCCTGGTTGAACGGAGTCTTGACTCGCTCCAGAAGGTCCTCGGTCATCTGCTCGAACTGCGAGCGGGTGAGATTGACCTCCAGGTGGATGGGTCCGGACTGGGTTGCCGTCAGGAACGGCAGGTTGATGGTCGTCTGCGTGGCCTGCGAGAGCTCGATCTTGGCCTTCTCGGCCGCCTCCTGCATCCGTTGCAGCGCCATGCGGTCCTTGGACAGGTCCACACCGTGGTTGTTCTTCACCTCCTTCAGAAGGTGCTCGACGATCTTCTGATCCCAGTCGTCGCCGCCCAGGTGGGCGTCACCGTTGGTGGCCTTCACGTCGAAGACACCCTCGGCGATCTCCAGGATGGAGACATCGAAGGTGCCGCCGCCCAGGTCGAATACCAAAATGGTCTGCTCGGCCTCCTTGTCCAGCCCGTAGGCCAGCGATGCGGCGGTCGGCTCGGCAACCAGACGCAAAACTTCCAGACCGGCGATCTCGCCGGCTTCCTTGGTGGCCTGACGCTGCGAGTCCCCGAAATACGCGGGGACGGTCACGACCGCCTGGGTCACCTTGTCACCCAGGTAAGCCTCGGCGTCCCTCTTCAGCTTCATGAGGATCTGGGCCGAGATCTCCTGCGGGGTCCATGCCTTGTTGTCGATCTTCGTGGTCCAGCTGCTGCCCATCTGGCGCTTTACCGAGCGGATGGTGCGATCGGGGTTGGTGATTGCCTGGCGCTTTGCCACCTCACCGACCAGGATCTCTCCGGACTTGGTGAATGCGACTACCGAAGGCGTGGTCCGATGGCCCTCGGCATTGGGGATCACCACCGACTCCCCGCCTTCGAGGACGCTCACGACCGAGTTCGTCGTCCCGAGGTCAATTCCGACTGCCTTTGGCATATGTGGTTCCTTTCTTTGCTTTACTTGTCGAGAGCAACAACGCTCGGCTCCCGTTTGGTATTCCAGATCTTTAGTACGTTCTGATGGTAAAAGTTGAGCGTTTGTGTGTCAACTTTAAGCTTTTTCGGTCGGGTGTCTGCTTGGGGCTATGCCGGCCGGATTCAGCTCTGAGCCAGGTCGACGCTGATCGCCTGGACCGCCTGCTCCATCAGCCAGCCCAGATATTCGTAGACCGCGTATGCCGGAGCGTCTGGATCGTCCGGGGCGCCCACCGGTAGCTCCTCCCCCGCCTCCAGCCGGGTGCCCAGCACCAGTCGCAGGCTGTTGATCGCCTCCATCCACCGCTCCAAAGCCTGCTGATCAAGCTCCGACTCGTTCAGCGTCTTGCGCACCGTCTCGATCGCCGACAGCCGGCTGGCCGCGAGCTCCGAACCCATGAGGCTCTGGTACTCACGTTCCTTTTCCGGGTCGTCGTGGTACGCGGGGGGAAAAAGCCGCCTGGTGGTGGGATCCCTCCCCTCCACCAGCTGCTGCAGCTCGGACAGCAGGGAGCGCAGGAGCAGCCGCTCGGGACGTGGGAGTCTGAGCGCAAACCGGCCCGCGCCTACCCGGGAGATACGCGGCTTCGGCTCCTCGAGCTCCGTGTAACCCTCAGACATCGTGCTGCATCGTCGCCCACAGGCCGTGGGCGTGCAGCCGTGATACGTCGAACTCGGCCTTCTCACGCGGACCGCTGGAGACCACGGCCCTCCCCTTTTCATGAACGTCGAGCATGAGCTTGGTCGCCTTCTCCAGGGAGTAGCCGAACAACTTCTGGAACACCATGGTGACGTAGGACATGAGGTTGATGGGGTCGTTCCAGACGATCACGATCCACGGACGGTCCGGCTTGTAGTCCTCCTTACCGCCCGGTTCGTCGATCTCGGTCGGAGCCAGTGGCGAAACCGCCACGGGTCAGGCCTTTCCGAGTCCGAAGGCCTCCGCCAGGGCGGTAAGTCGCTTCAAACGGTCGGATGCTTCCAGGCCTCCGGCGTCCGGGGTGATCACCAACTCGTCCGGTGCGATGGAGGCAACAGACGCCGGCAGCTCCTTGGCGAGGCCCTCAGGCGTGCCGGCCTGGATGTTCATCTTGCGGATGGCTTCCTTTAGATCCTTCGGCATGCCCGCCCTTCCCCGCGACTTCAAAAACTCGTCGTGCCTGCGGATTCCGTCCAGCAGCTGGGGGTCATCCACGGTCCCCACCCAGGCATTGCGGGCGGTGATAACTCGGCCGCTGGGGTGGACCGCCCGGTAGGCCTCGGCCGCCCGCACCTGTGAGACGGTGGGATCCCAGCTGTTGGGTTCCGAACGCCCCTGCAGCAGGCCGATCCCCATCGAGGCCGCCCACGCGGCCCCCCGGGCCGACTGCGCTCCAAGGGCGACTTTGTCGAGAGCGTTTTGCACCGGCGGGTAGAGCGTCAGGCCGGCTCCGGCGTCGCCGCCTTGCAGGATGTCCAAGAATCCAGGCAGGTGGGTGGAGAGAAGTCCCGCGCGTTCATCGAAGGATACGCCCATGGCTTCAAAAGCAGGTGGGTCGTCCCCGCTGCCCACTCCCAGACGCGCCCGGCCGCCGGAAATCGCGTCCAGCACGGCGAAATCCTCCGCCAGCCGGTGGATGTTCTCCAGGGGAAGCGTCACCACCGACGGCCCGAACTCCAGGGTGTTAGTCCGTTCGGCGACGGCGGCGAAAAGCACAAGCGGCGAGGGAATTGCAGCGTAGCCCTGGGAGAAGTGACGGCTGGCGGTCCACAGGGAGCGATAACCGAGCTCCTCGACGGCCTGGGCCAGGTCGATAAACTCCGCCAGGTCCTCCGCAGGCCCCCGTTCGTGGGGCTCGGCCGCGACGAACACGCCTATGTCCATGATCTTCATCGTAGCCGCGGGGCGACGCTTGCGCCCCGCCGGCATCAGCCGCCGGCGGAGAAGTTCTCCCAGTAGCGCGACGGAGTTGGGCCTCGCTGGCCCTGATACTTGCTGCGCAGCTTTCCGGCTCCATACCCCGACTCGGCCGGCGAAGAGAGCCCGAAAAAGGCGATCTGGCCGATCAGCATCTCCGGATACAGTGTGATCGGCAATGTCGCCAGGTTGGACAGCTCCAACGTCAGGTGCCCTTTGAACGACGGGTCGATGAACCCGGCGGTCGAGTGGGTCACCAGGCCCAGCCTCCCCAACGACGACTTGCCCTCCAGCCTTCCTGCGATGTCATCGGGCAGCTCCACCCACTCCCGGGTTGAGCCGAGCACGAACTCCCCGGGATGGAGCATGAACGGCTCGTCTTCAGCCACGGTAACGAGCTCGGTCAGATCGTCCATCTGGGTCCGCACGTCGATGACCCGGTAGCGATGATTGTGAAAGACGCGGAACTGGTTGTCGATGCGCACGTCCAGCGAGGACGGCTGTACCCGAGCCGGATCATACGGCTGGATGACGATTCTCCCCGCCTCGATCTGGGCGCGTATGTCTTGGTCGGAAAGGATCATCTGGGCGGATTCTATCCCCGGAGGGCCCGCAGCCATGGCGGTGCAGGCCCTCCCGGTACTATGTCTTAAGATTGTTCGGCGTATTCGCGGGTGTAGTTCAATGGTAGAACGGAAGCTTCCCAAGCTTCAGGCGGGGGTCCGATTCCCCTCACCCGCTCCTCAGCTCTGCACCGGAGGTGGCACCTCGGTGCCCACCGGCGCCCTCGGCCGGTTCCTCAGCCGGAGGACGAGCAGCTCCACGAGGGCGATCAGAGCAAACGGAGCCAGCCACCCGAGGGCCACCATCAGGCCTCCGATCACCGACTGGAACCCTTCGATCGCCTGCTCCCACGCGTCCGCCAGACGCCTGGGCGGGCCCGGCTCGGCAGCTCCCGGCTCGTAGACCCGGACGGAGATAGTCGAAAATGCGGTCTGGTCCTTGAGGTAGTTGAGCTGGCCCTGGATCTCTTCGATGCGCAGCTGCACACCGGAGAGCTGGCTCTGCACCTGCATCATGTCCGAGATGCCCTTCGCCTCGTCCATGAGACGCAGGAAGAATGCCTCCTCGGCTTTGGCTTGCTTGAGGCGAGCCTCCAGATCGACGAACTCCTTGGAAACATCCTGGCCGCTGCGGTCCTCGGCGGTCACCTTGCCCAGGCCCTTCAGCCTGGAGACCGCCTCCTCGAAGCGGTCGGAGGGGACCCGAATGGTGAGTGTGCCGGAGGCCAGCCTCCCGTCAGTCTCGCTGACCTGCGAGTTAGTGACAAATCCTCCGAACTGCTCCGCCAGTGATCCGGCACGGGCGAACTGCCGCTGAAACTCGTCTGATTTGATCTTGATCTCAAGCGAGATGTTCTTTATCACCCTGCCCGTCACCGACCCGCCCTGGGGCACGGACGGAATATCGGGGAGAGGCTGCCGGGCTGTCCCGCTTTCGGGGGCCGGGGCCGCCACGGCGGGACCGCTGGGGCTCCCGGCGCCTCCGCCTGCGGCTCCGCCACCGGCGGCGCGAGAGCTTAAAGCGTGCGGCGCTATCTCGTCGGACTCGCCCGCCGTTGTAGCGCCGCGGTTCTTGCCGGCGGGGGGCGCCGCCAACTCACTTGTCTCGCCCTTTCCGCCGCAGGCCGCTCCCAGGGACAGGACAATCATCAATACCAGCGTGGCAGCCACTCGTTTGCTCATCACCCAACTCCTCGTTATTCCGCCTATCGGCATCGGTTGATCTCGTTAACCCTTTGACGGATGAGGAGCGCGCTTAAGTTCCGGCAACTAACTGAATGTCGTCACCTCGACGTCCTCCACCGGCTGGCTTCCGCTCCAAGGGAGAAGTCCAGCTCTCCGTGATCCGATTTCAAATAGGTGCTTATGAAATGTCCAACCCTGCCGATATAACTGGGCAGTAAGGATTGGTTTGAACCGGGTCGGAGTGAGGTCATAGTCGCCCCGCCCCCGCGGACCGCTGTAGCCCCGGCCCGGTTCAAAACTCCAGGCGCTATGCCGGTCCCCGCCGGGCCAGAAGCCTCTCAACTCTCCCGGCGACCTCCCCTACGTCAACCTCCTGCGGGACAGTGGTGTCCACTTCTACTACCGGACCTTGGACATCGACCGACGAGGCGGTTTCGGCCAGTCTCAGCATCTCCGGCAGGGTCTCGTCGTCCAGATGCCCGGGGTGGCGCAGCCTCTGCTCGGCCCGGCGGACCAGTCGCTCGGCCATCACCTGCCGCTCGGCGAAGCAACTGATCTGCACCAGGGTGACACGGTGGAGCCGGCGGAGCCCGTCCAGGCGCTCCTTTGCCTCTGGCCGGAAGTTGGCTTCCAGCATCACGGAACGGCCGGCAACCAGCTGGATGTGAGTGAGGTGGAACATGAGCTCGTACGCCGCGTCGCTCATCGCCCGGCTGCGAACCCGGTCGCCCCAGCCGAGGGTTCCGAAGAGGATCTCCTTCAGGTCATCCTTGGCGAGCAGCGGAACACCCAGTCTCTCGGCCAGCGGACGCGCCAGCGAGGTCTTGCCCGCTCCCGGCGGGCCGGTGACGATCACGACCCAGGGCGGGTTGTGCAACTCGCTCGAAACCATTTCCGAATTCTCGCAGGCTCTATCCCTGGAGACGGCAGCGAAGCTTCGTCCGGCCTTCCACGCTCCAGTTCCCTCATGGCAGGCGGAGTAAGCGTCGTGGCATGCAAGGTTCGACTTGCCGCCTAGTCACGCGCCCCACTCGGACGAGGCGTCGAGCCGATCGGCCAGCTCGATATGGCCTGCGGCCCGCGCCACGTCTGCCGCGCTTGAACCGCCGTCGGTCCTAATGCCTGCGTCGGCGCCCGCTTCCAGCAGCAGATCGATCAGCGGCGGGTTCCCATGCTTGGCCGCAGCATGAAGGGCTGTATAACCACCTTGTTGTTGCGCGTTGACGTCCGCGCCCATGGCGAGAAGCGTCCCGGCCATCATCGGATCCGGACCGGCGACCCCACTGTGGAGTGGGCGCACCCGGGTGGGATTCCGAGCCTCTGCGTTGGGATCGGCCCCCGCCGCTAGCAGCAGGTCGGCGCCAATCCGGTGGCCAAAGAATGCAGCGAAATGAAGGGCCGTGAAGCCGTCGGGAGACCAGGCTCTCACATCGTCCGGCCGCTTAGCGAGCGCACGTTCCAGCCGCCGGGCATCGCCGAGAGCGGCCGCCTCGAAGATGTCCAGCCCGCCCCTGGCGTCCGATACCAGAGCGACAATCCGCCTCTGGCCTCGATATTGCGCCTGGAGGAGTGCAGACACCCCATTTTCGTCTCGTTCTTCGGCGACCCTTGGGTCCGACTCGAGCAGTCGGGCCACCTCGGCCTCGTCCCCTCGCTCTATCGCTTCCATCAGCCGGGCCATCCACACTCCTTTTCCACACGACATTATATAGGTAGCCTACCTATACTTAAGGGGTGGGTAAAGAGGTTTTGCTGGTCGCCGACGAGCTCCACAGTGCCGCTATCCGGCTTCTTCGAACCGTTCGCCGGGTAGACCAGGAGTCAGGTCTGTCTCCTGCCCGCCTTTCGGCCCTCTCCGTCCTGGTGTTCGCCGGCCCGCTCAACGTGGGCCGTTTGGCTGCCGCCGAGGGGGTGCAGTCCCCGACGATGTCCGGAATACTCAACGGGCTGGTCCAGGAGGGCCTGGTGGAGCGCAGAACGGCAGCCGGCGATCAGCGGGCGGTGGCGGTTGCGGTCACCCCAAAGGGGCGCCGGCTATTCAACGCCGCGCGCCGGCGGCGGGTCGAGGCGGTGGCAGAGCTGCTGGACGGCCTCGAGGAGTCGGAGCTGGCCCAAGTCGAGCAGACCGCAAAGATCCTCCGGAGGGCGCTCGACGCACGCTAACCCGGCCTGCTAGAAGCTTCGTCACGCGCCCCGGAGGGGCGAACCCGTCGCGCTTCATCGCGCACACCTGAAGGCCACCCAACCTCAAGCTAGCCAGCCCTGACAATGCCGCTCAGTGGGCGATCGGTTCGGCGACGGATGAGTAGGGTAGAGGGCACTATGGCGGCGATGACTGGTTCCGAACAAACGAAGGGCTGAGATGGTCGCAGTTACCACCGTCCTGGTTGCCCTTACATGTCCCTACTGGTCACACGGGTGGCCTCCACGGCGCTGACGATCACGGGTATTCCCCGGCACGTTGCCCGCTCCAGGCCCGATCGGCCTTTACCGGCGTCGGCTTTACCACCACAGAGGTGGAGAGGTGGTCCACCATCCCGTCCGGCGGCGCATCGTCATGTCCCTCATGCTGCTGGCAATGTCGGCGTAACCGCCATCGCATGCAGTCTTATCCTGTCGTTCACCGGCAGCCGTTCCCCCCAGCAGGCGTCACTTCGGCTCGTGTTGCTCGTGACAGGGATGATTGCGCCTCTTTGGCTCGCAAACAGCAAGGGGTTCGACCGTTATCTGGCCGGGGATCTCTCGACTTTTGGACAGGTGGACCGACTTGAACGTCCGGGACTATGCAGAGCTACTGCAGATCTCCGGTGATTACGAAATTAGCGAGCTTCAAAGGGGGCGATTGGCTTGAGGAAGACACTGGCCGACTTGGGGCTTCGTGACGAAGGGCGAGTCGTTCTCGGCATCTAACGGCCAGGCCGTTCGTACGTGGGAGTTCCGAAGGGACAGACTCGCGCCCTTCCCGGTGACTTGTTGATCCTCTACGGACGGGCTTCCCTTTGGCAGAGCCGGATCGCCGTTCAGCGGGGTCGGCTGGCGACCATGACCACAACGAGGCCGTGGCCCGACAAGCCGATGTTATGCGGGAGCAGGGTGCTGGTCGAGCGCGACGTTGATCGACGTCGAGACATCACTGCGGAACCCAAGTCGGAATGACCGTCACCTAGATCGGTGCGATGATCGAGCGTTGCAACAAACGGCGGACGAGTAAGTGAATGGCGGGCCCCGCTGTGTTGAGAAAATCGGATTCCGCGAGGACCTCGATTGGCGGTTTGCTTGCCACTTCGGCGAGAGGGGAGACACGATGTCAGCCAACCGACTGACCAGATCAAGAAGCCACCGTGTGATTGCGGGTGTATGCGGCGGCATTGCTGAGCACTATGGCTGGAGTCTTGGCCTGGTTCGATTTCTCTTCGTACTGTTCGGTCTGTTCGGGGCGGGGGAAGTCGCCTACATTGTGCTGTGGATAGTTATGCCCAAGCAGTGATCGACCCAGTTGCGAGACCCCACGAATGGCAGGTTCTCCGCCAGAGGAGCGAGAGCGCTAACGGTTACAGGCTCCGGGCCAGGTTGGCGAACTTCGTGTAATGCTGCAGGAAAGCCAGGTCGACCTTGCCGATGGGGCCGCTGCGGTGCTTGGCCACGATAATTTCTGCTATCCCCTTCTGCGGTGAGTCCGGGTTGTAGACCTCGTCCCGGTAGATGAACAGGACGATGTCGGCGTCCTGCTCGATGCTTCCGGAGTCTCTCAGGTCGGCGAGCATGGGCCGCTTGTCCGTGCGGTGCTCGACGTTGCGCGAAAGCTGCGACACCGCGATCACCGGCAGATCCAGCTCGCGGGCGAGGATCTTTAGCGAACGGGAGATATCGCCGATCTCCTGGACCCGATTGTCCCACCGGCTCCGAGAGGCCGGCTGCATAAGCTGCAGGTAGTCGACGATCACCAGGCCAAGGCCGTGCTTGGCCTTCAGCCGCCGGCATTTGGCCCGCATCTCCATGATCGACACACTGGCGGTGTCGTCGATGAAGATCGGCGCTTCCGCCAGACGCCCCAGGGCGTGCGACAGCTTCGGCCAGTCGGAGTCCTGAAGCGATCCCCGGCGCAGCCGGTTGGAGTCGACCCGGGCCTCGGCGCACATCAGCCGCTGGGTGAGCTCCATCTTGGACATCTCCAGCGAGAAGATCACCACCGGGGTGTTCTGCTCGACGGCAACGTGCTGGGCCATCGACACGGCCAGTGCAGACTTGCCCATTGCCGGGCGGGCGGCGATCACGATCAGGTTGGAGGGCTGGAAGCCCGCGGTGATGTTGTCCAGCTCCGAGAAACCGGTGGGCAGGCCGGTGATGGAGGATCCGCGCTCGTAGAGCTTCTCGACGACCTCCATGTTCTCGGTGAGCAGATCCCGCAGAGGCTCAAAGTCCTGGCTGTCCCGGCGCTGGGAGACCTTGTAGATCAGGTCCTCGGAGTAGTCGATGGCACTCTCGACGTCCTCAGGGACCCCGTAGGCGATCTCCGAGATGTTGTGGGCCGCATCGATGAGCCGGCGCAGCAGAGCGTTCTCCTCGACGATTCGGGCGTAGTGCGCGGCCGACCCGGCGGTGGGGACCGTCTGCACCAGCGTGAAGATGTAGGACTTGCCGCCCAACGGTTCCAGAGTCCCCCGCCGGCGGAGCTCCTCGGCCAAGGTGACCGCGTCGATGGGATCCCCCCGGCCGTACAGCTCGAGCATGGCGTTGAACATCTCGGTGTGCGCCGGCTTGTAAAAATCGTCGGCCCGCACGATCTCCAGGACGTTGGCGACGGCCTCCCGAGAGAGCAGGCAAGCACCCAGGACCGACTCCTCGGCTTCGAGGTTGTAAGGGGGCACGTGGCCGGAAAACCCGGAGTCTTGGCCGGGCTTGTTGCTTAGACGGATTGCCATGGCGAGTACCCGAACATATGTTCGTTAGTGTACGGGGCAATGTCGACAATCGGCGGCATTGTGGAAGCCGAATTCCCCAGGCTCCCACGCACGCTTTCCACAACAGGGTCATTCGAGTTCACAGGATGCCAACAACCCTTTCCGCCGCTTATCCACAACATCTTGGGGTCAAAGAGAAGCTCGCCGCAATATAGGGGCATGCCGGGGACCGGTCAAGGCAGTCGGGGAAACAAAGTGGGTTGATCTGGATGAGGCCGGGGAAGTCCGCTTTCACCTTCGTCCAGGCATAGGGCGCGCCGAATAGGCGCCCGCCTTGACGGCGGTTATTTAAGTAACTTTTAGGCGCTCAGGCTTCGGCGTCGAACGCCGGGGGAGCCCCATCCGCCTGGACATCGATGCTGCCCTCGGCCACAACGTCGGCGTGCAGGTGCACCTTGAAGTTGTGGGATCCCACCGACTTGATCGGTTCTGGAAGGATCACCTTACGGCGGTCGATCTCCTCACCCAGGTGGGCTGCAAGCATCTCCGCGATATCCGATGTGGTCACTGAACCGAACAGCTGACCCTCGGCTCCAGCGGTGGCCTTTGTGGTGAGCTTGGCCGAGCTGATTCGGCCGGCCAGCGCCGTCCACGCCGCCCGGTCCTTGGCCTCCTGTGCGGCCCGTGCGCGCTGCATTGCCTCAGCCTGCTTCAGTGCCCCCTTGCTGGCCGAAAATGCGCGGCTGGTGGGCAGGAGGTAATTGCGGGCATAGCCATCCCTAACATCAACGACGTCGCCCTTGTGGCCCAGGTTATTCATGTCCTGGTTCAAGATGACCTTCATCGCACCACGTAAGGCAGCAAAGCTACCTCTCGAGCGTTCTTGATGGCCGACGCCACCTCGTGCTGATGCATCACACACGTGCCGGTGACCCTCCGGGCGCGGATCTTGCCCCGGTCGGACACGAACTTACGAATTGTTGCGACGTCTTTGAAGTCGATGTACTCGACCTTTTCCTTGCAGAAGTAGCAAACCTTCTTCCGCTGCGGACGGCCTGACTTCTTGTCGGCTTTGGCTCCCCTGGTATCGGAGTTGGAGCTCCGGGAGTCTCTACGCCCCAGTTAGTACCTCCTCTACAATGTCGCCCGAGGCGCCCTGCGAACTCCATTCGCCGGGGCCTCCACGGGTGGTCTTGGTTATGGATGCTGTGGCCCAACGCAGGGAGGGCCCTATCTCGTCGGCCACGATGTAGATCTTCGACCGCTTCTCGCCACCGTCGTTCTCCCAGCGGTCCTGCTGGAGGCGGCCCGTCACGATCACCCTGCTTCCGACCGACAGGGACTCGGCCACGTTCTCGCCGAGCTCCCGCCACGCGGTCACATCGAAAAAGTCTGTCTGCTCGACCTTATCGCCGTTACGGTTGTTGTACGACCGGTTAACCGCCATGCCAAACTTAACCACCGCAGCACCCGAGGGCGTGTACCTGAGCTCGGGCTCTCTGGTCAGATTGCCGACCACCGTCACGCTATTCGACACCGCACACCTCCTGAAGGGCGCACCCTTCTATCTAGGGGACCCGGACTATCTTGTGCCGGATGTATTCCTCCCCGATTCTCAAAGTGCGGTCGAGGTCTTCGATAAGGTCCGCCTCCGCCTTGAAGTTGGCGACGAAGTAATGACCCTCCTTGAGATGGTCGATCTCGTAAGCCAGGCGACGCCGGCCCCACTGATCGATCTTGGCCATCTCACCTCGGGTCTGAATGACCTTGGTTAGCTTATCGACCGCCTGCTGAATTGCTGCTTCTTCCAGCCTCGGGTCGACGATGACCACAGCCTCGTAGTTGCGCATACCTGATTGCTCCTTCGGACATCCGGTTACCCGGAAGGCCCCCTTAGGTGTTCCTCCGGCCAATTGGGCCGGACACGGTGGGAGCAGGGATCACTACAAGTATCTGTCGGAAATCGTAGCAGTGCCTGGTTGAAGCGTCCATCGCAAGCAACTATAGGCAGGGGGTATGACAGGTTGGCCAGCCAAACCTTAAGGCCGGGAAGAAATCTCAACGAATTCCAGCGGCAGCCTCTACCGGCTCCCTGCCGCGAGCGGCCGGGAGCTGCCGAACGGCCCTGGTTGCCTGCCACAACAGCAAGGCGAGGACGGCGGCTCGGCACCACACCGCGAGCTCGAGGACCATCTTCCACCCGGCCTCAGGGTCGTCGAACTGGGTGAACCACCTGAACCCGCCAACCAGTACCGCCAGCTCGGCGGCGAAATAGGCCAGGACGTACCGGTACCGGATGTCGAGGAGCACGAGCATAGGAACCGCCCACAGGGCGTACTGCGGCGAGTAGACCTTTGAGGTAAGAAGAAACGCCACCACTATGCCGAGGCCCACCGCCGCGACCGGGTAGCCTTCGGGCTCGCCACGGCGGGTCCAACCTCGCCAGAGCATGAAGGCGGTACCCGCTGCGAACAACATGAAGCTCGACAAGCTTACGAAACCGGTGAAGGACCCGCCCCACCATGGGTCATCCCGCAGCCCCGAGAGATGTTCACCGATCCAGTACCAGACGGTCCAGTAATCAGGGAATCGATCGGCGTGGAAAAGCCAAACCTCCAGCCAGCCGTTGGTGCCCTCGTCCCTTAGCTGAACGCCGGGGAACTCCCCGGGCGTTGCGTTCGGCGAACCCCCCGAGATAAGAATCCACGGCACATTGAGTGCGGCGTAGACCGCCAGAAAGCCGGCGATAAGCCGAAGCGTCCCCCGCCGGTCGCCCTCGGCCCAGCGCGCCAGAACCGCACCCGGCGCGAGAAAGGCGGGGTAAAGCTTGGCGCTCGCTCCGGCGGCCAGTGCGGCCCCGGCGGTGCCGTATCGCCCACGCTCGTACGCCATCAAACCCCAGGCCGACCCCCACACTGCCAGGACGTCCCAGTTGTGAAAGGTGTAGAGGATGGTCGGGAGCCCCACCGCCCACAACGCCAGCCGCCCGGCGGAGACCGCCGGGCGCAGCATCATCGTCACGGCCAGCGAGAAGGGTGCGAGCATCAACGAAGAGACCAGCAGGTAGCCGGAGTCGCTGTTGAGCCGCACCACCCCCAGCCGCACCAGGCCACGCAGAACTCGGCCGGCAAGGTCCATGAACATGCCGGTGACGACCGGGTACTCGAAAGCAGTGTCCCGATAGGGCAGCAGGCCGGCCTGAATGCCCCGCACCCCGAACAGGGCCTGAATCTCGTTGTAGCACAGGTGGGTGTACTGGTAGTTGTCGCTCCATCCGTGGACTGCACACTGGTACTTCATGGCGAAGGCGGCCACCAGGCCTGCGGCCGCCATACCGAGCGCCAACCGGATAGAGGCCGGATGATCCTCGAGCCTTCGCCTCAGGCTGAGCCCCCCTCAGAGGGCCGCGGCTCCAGCTTGAAGACAATCATGGGGCCATCCTGCGACCGGACAACCGGCAGTCCGTCCACCGGAAGGCGGTAGGCGTTCGCCCATGGGGTTCCCGCGGCACGGTCGGGGTGCAGCACCACCGTACGGACACCAAGCCGCTGAAGCCGCTCGACCGACGCGGCGTCGGGGAAGCCGGCCAGCTCTTCCCGCAGGTTGACCTGCAGGTTAGGCGTGAATCCCGAGTAACCGTTGACGATGGCGGGGAACCCGTCCGTCGACCAGAACATGTAGACGAGATCGTTGAAGTCGTCCGACGGCAGGTTCATCTGAGGCTCCGAGGCGGGAAGGCGCCGAACGGGCGGCTCGGACAGGTCTTTTCCCGAAACCTTCCCCAGGCCCTCGGCCAGCACGGCCGCCGTGAACACAGCCGGCAACAGGATTGCCAGCAGCACCTTCCTTCCTCCCGAGTCTGAGGTCCCCGCCATGCGGCGAGCTGCCCGATCCCCGATTCCCTCGGCCCCCGCCGCCGCCAGCAGCGCCAGGGCCAGTGTGGTGATGGTGAACAGACGTCCGGATGTGCGGCTGGCCTGCCAGCCGGGGGCCAGCTCGTAGAGGACGCGGTAGGTGAACCGGCCCCCAACAAACGAGTAGCCGAGAGCGAGAACCGCCGAACCCAAAGCAGCGACTCCCAGCCCCAACCTCCATCTAACCGAGCACACCGGAAAGGCGAGGGCTGCCGCAGCGAGCAGCAAAACCGTTAGGCCCGGAAACAGGGTCATCTCCGGGGGCCAGGCGAGGGTCCGCCTCACGCCCTCGGTGGCGTCCCCCCACAGAAGACTTTCGGTCGGTGCGGCCAGCAAACCGCGAGGCGGAGGAGAGTAGAACTTGACGAAGTCGACCGTGCGCCGGGCCTCGGGGTGCTCCTCCAGCACCTTGAGATAGGGATAGGCCTGAAAACCGGACCAGGCGGCAAAGATGGCCGCCCCCCACGCCGTGGCCCCCAAGACGCCGCGGGTGAGTGGCCGCCTCGGATCGCTACGCCACCATCGAATCCCGGCCAGCAGTCCCAGCAGAGCAAGCAGATAGGCAAGCTGTAAACCCAGGGTGAATCCGATGGCAACCTGCCAGGTTGCGGCCAGAAAGCCGGCCAGTACCAACCCCGGACGGGCGCGCCGGTAGCCGCGGAGCAACAGGAACAGGCAGAGGGGAATGGGAGCGCTTCCCAGCACGTGCAGATGGTTGTGGTGGGCGAGCCTCCAAGGCGTGAAGGCAAAGGCAGCCCCCGCCAGCACCGCAGCAGGCCAGCCCAGGCCGAGCTCCCGGGCGAGCAGGGAGGCACCGACGAACGCCGACACATAGGTGAACAGGAAGACAAGGTTGTATCTCACCACTGCGGCTGCCGGTCCATGCCCAATGAGGGCCGCCGGCGTAAAGCCCAGGAGGGCATCCGAGAAAGCCACCGAGCCGTCCAGGGGCCAGAACGCGTTGGAATCCAGAAAGTCGAGAGGCTGGTGCAGCAACGCGTGGCCGTTCCAGGCGAGCTGCCAGCTCTGGAACAGGCGGTCGGCCGAGTCTTCGGGTACCTTCCCGACGTTGGCGACCAGCGACAGGTTCATCGCCACGGTCAGCACACATCCGACTGCCAGCACGAAGACCACCTGGCGGCTCGGCAAATCGGGAGAGGCAAGGCGGCCGTCGGATTCGGCCACCGGAACGTGAGCCCCGCCTATTGGTCTCGTCGTCCTAAAGAAAGGCGGTTCGGAAGCCGGCCAGCAGCAGGCGAACGGTGATGATCGTGGCGACGAACAGGCTGAACCAGGCCACAGCCGGTAGGAGCTTGGTTAGAAGCACGTCGGACGCGGAGAAGTGTCGAGCGTATTGCGGTTCCCATCGAAAGCCGGGACTTCCGGTGGTGAGCAAAACGGTCACTCCCGCAGCCATTGCCGCGGCGTAGGCCAGCCAAATGCCATTGATAACTTGCACGGGCACGCCTCCTTCTCCAGCATCGCCCAGGCCGGTGATCAAGGAGGACGTCAGCGCCGCAAGGTAGGCGATGACCACGAGGGCCCCCGCCGACGAAAGGTAGAGCACCCCCTCCTCGGTTGGCTTGATCGCCCTCAGCCGGGTCGACATCGCGGCCCAGGCACCGGGGAAGATCAGAGCCGGCAAAGCCATCAGATCCCCGCCGGGCAGAGTCAGAAGAGTCAACATCGATAGGGGCAGGACCGCCACCACCCAGGTGGCAGCCACCCGCTCGCCCATCACGAGAGCGGTGCCCGCCAGACCGACCGCAACCACACCGGCCAGGTCGGTCCCCAGACCGGCCGCCACCGCCAGCATTCCCCCGGCAAGTGAAAGTGCGGCGAGATTGGAGTGGGAGAAGTACGCCGACGCTCCCCACAGAAGGATGCCTCCGACGACCAGCACGGCGGCGGCCTCGCCGCCCACCCAGTAAGCCAGCATCGCTCCCTGCCACCAGCCGACTGAGACGAGGCCACCTTCCTGGGGATTTCCTTCGTTGGCCGCCGAGCCGAGCCTGAGGATCGCCGCGGCCGCGGCCAGGCCGGCGCCCGAGCCCCACTCGCCCACCTCCGGGAGGCTCCACAGCGCGGTCTTGCTTTGGTACAGCGACATAGCGATCGCGAGGGCTATGTCGGAAAGAGCCATGAGAAGGAAGGGCGCGGGCTCCAGCCGGTGGCGGGCGACCGCCACCCCCATGACGACGGTCGGGGCAACAAACAGTGTCAGGAACACCACCGACGGCTCGCGGCCTATCGACACTACCCATATCGCGGCCGCCGGGCCCCAGAACGGTAAATACCGCCTGAAGTCCGCCCGCGACAGGATGCCGAACGTAACGGCCGCTGCAAGAGGAAACACCAGCATCATCGGATGAGCGTCCCCGGCCTATCTGACAAATGCCGACACCATCATCGCCGTCATAGCAAGTCCTCCTGCCCCGGCGGCATACCCCCACTGAGAAGAGTGCCCGACAAATCGGCGGCAGTAGGAGACGGCCCCCACGGCGATCATGGTGACCACAAAGGAGATCCCCGCGGTGGCGAAAGTTCTCGCCTCGATCGGTCCGGAAACCAGCGCCCCGAGCGAAGGGCCCCACACGACCGCCGCCACCGCGGTGGCAGCCAGCGCACTCTCGCCCCAGCGCGCGACGGAGTCGATGGCGTCCTTCTCGGGGCTAGGAGGGCGGGCCAGACTGCGCTGTCCCTGGGACCATCCCGCCGCCGCCGCCAGGCCGGCCAGCAGGGCAATCCACAGCGCGCCCGACGCGGCCGGACCAAAGGACAGCGGCGCGGGTCCCAGAGCCGTCTGGGCTGCCAGGGCATCGATAAGGTTCATGCTGTTCACGTGCAGGGGCAGGGCGAGGATGCTCCAGGCCAGCGCTAGGAACCAGCCGTGGGCGGGTGTCCACCCGCCGACATCCGACTGGTCGGTGCGGGACAGGTAGGCCCGGGCGACCATGCACGCTACCAGTGCGCCCAGCAGAACCATGATGTTTGCCGGGATCAAGCCAAGCCCCGCTGGGATACCGGCAAATACTCCGAAGGGGATCAGAGCGAAGATTCCCCGGCCCTGCGGTGTGTCGAACGATGCCCTGGTGCGGACATGCACCAACAGTTGCTCCCGGTCGGCCCATTCCGGCGACGCGGCGGCCGAAACCAGCAGGAGCATCAGTGTGGCGATGGGAGCAAGTAAGAATCCGATGGGCGGTACTTTAGTGCACCGGGGTGCCGTTCCGTCTAGTTAAGGGCCGTCCCGGCTATTCGCGACATCTGGCGTTGTGGGAGGCCGTGCGCTGTCGTTTCGACTGGAAGCGCCGGCCCATGAGGTAGCAGGCGGCCAGGTGGTTCCACTCACAGTCGACGCAGACCTCGACGGCATAGCAGCGGAACTCGTCGAACTGATCATTCAGCTCCAGCTCCCAGTCCTTCGGATAAACCGCCCGGCCGGACAGGTGGCCCAGCTGGTCACCATAGACGAAGCGCACCTGCTTCAGCGACCCGGAGGCGCAGACGGGGCACGGCCGCTCGATTTCCAGACCGATATTGCGAGCAACCCGGATCAGCTCGGGGTGGGCGTCGCAGATGTCCATACGGTCGAGCGAACCCCGGCGAAGGCCCTCGAGCACAGACCTTTTTGCGATTGTGTAGTCGACAAAGCCCTGCATTGGACAGTCATTGTACGCGAGCCCCGGCAAAAAGCGGCCTGCCGGCCTAAGCCGATGGATTGACACCCCTGCGATATAGCGGTTAGATATATCGAACCGATATATCGAGGTGATACGTCATGATTGAGATGGCAATACTCGGTCTTTTGAAAGACCGGGCGATGCACGGGTATGAGCTCAAGAAAGAGCTTACCGCCCAACTCGGTCAATTCTGGCAGGCCTCCTACGGCAGTCTGTACCCCTCCGTTCGTCGTTTGGAACGCAACGGGATGGTGGAGCGCTACTACCCGAAGGAGGAGGTGGCCCGGCGGAAGAACATCTACCGGATCACTCCGGCCGGCGAGGAGCTGTTCACCAAGACGCTCTGCGAACGCACTCCCGTTGTCGACGACGCCCGCTTCGGCGTCAGATTCGCATTTTTCCGTTACATGAACGCCAGCGAACGAGTCGATCTGCTGGAGCGCCGCAGGGCGTACCTGACGGAGATGGTGGCCGACCTGAAGGAAAAGCTTAGGTCATACAAAGAGAAGATCGACGACTACACCTACCGCCTGATGGAGCACCGGGTCGACACCACCCGGGCCGACATCGAGTGGATCGACCACTTGATTGCCGAGGAAAAGCTCAACCTGAGCACCAATCTCAAGGGGAAGCCGGCCTCTTGAAACTACGTGTTTTTTAAGGAGCAACTGATGACAAGCAAGATCCGAGTCGGGATCGTCGGGGCCGGGAACTGCGCTTCAGCACTGGTCCAGGGAATTGAGTTCTACAGGAACGCCACTGAGGCAGACGAGCTCCCCGGCCTCATGCACCTGAACGTCGGTCCGTATCACGTGTCCGACGTGGAGTTTTCGTGTGCCTTTGATGTCGACGCCCTGAAGGTAGGTGCGGATCTGTCCAAAGCCTTGTTCACCGAGCCCAATAACACGATCCGGTTTGCCGACATCCCACAGCTGGATGTCACCGTCTCCCGTGGGCCAACGCTGGACGGTCTGGGGCACTACTACAACCAGAAGATCACCGAGTCCCCGGAAGATCCGGTCGATGTCGTGAGAGTCCTCAGGGAGACCGGCACGCAGGTACTCGTCAACTACCTGCCCGTCGGCAGCGAGAAGGCCGCCCGGTTCTACGCCGAGGCTGCCCTGGAGGCCGGCGTCGGCTTCGTGAATTGCATGCCCGTGTTTTTGGCGTCCGACCCGGTGTGGGCAAAGCGATTCTCCGACGCAGGTGTGCCGATCATCGGGGACGACATCAAGAGCCAGGTTGGAGCGACGATCATCCACCGGGTGCTCGCCCGCCTCTTCGAGGACCGAGGCGTGAAGCTCGACCACACCTACCAGCTGAACTTCGGCGGCAACATGGACTTCATGAACATGCTGGAGCGTGAGCGCCTGGTTTCCAAGAAGAAGTCCAAGACCCAGTCGGTCCAGTCCCAGCTCGCCCGGCAGCTGCAGCCCGACGACGTCCACATCGGCCCGTCGGACCATGTGCCGTGGCTGAACGACCGCAAGTGGGCGCACATCCGCCTCGAGGGCCGCGAGTTTGGCGACGTGCCGATCTCGGTGGACCTCAAGCTCGAGGTATGGGACTCCCCCAACTCCGCCGGAATTGTCATCGACGCCATTCGCTGCCTGCGCCTGGCGCAGGATGCCGGCGTTGGCGGACCGCTGCTGGGGCCGAGTAGCTACTTCATGAAGTCGCCGCCGCAGCAGTACTCGGACGACATTGCCCGGCAGAGAGTGGAGGAGTTCATCGCGACCGTGGCCGGCATCGAAGAACCTGCGGGGATCCGGTCTTAGCCGTAACGCTTCGCAGCTCCTAGACGGGCTTGCGGGCCAGAAGCAGCAGCTCGGGATGGTCCCGGGTGGGGACCTCGGCCGCAAACTCCCCCGACGTGATTCCGTTGACCACCTCCGGGTCGAGGCCCGCACCGTTGGCAATCCACTCGAGCTCTCGGGGCGTATAGCACGAGTTCCACATCACCACGTCCCTGGACGTACCGTTCTCCCCCACGACGCCGGAGATTGTGCGACGGAACAGAGACGTCACCGGATCGAACTCCGCTTGATCTGCCACCCGGCCGAGGACGTAGAAGGTGTTGGGCGCAGACACGGCCGTGTGGCCCCCCGGTTTCAGCGCCCGCCGGATGCCCCGGAGGATTTTGAGGTCGTCCAGCCCCAGACCGAAGGCACCCTCGCAGATGCTTATCACCACGTCGAACTCGTCCTCAAAAGGCAGGTCCTGAGCATCCATCTCGAAGAACGAGACCGGCACCCCGGCGTCGGATGCGTCGTTACGGGCGATTGCCAGGAATCTTGGGGAGATGTCGATGCCGACCACTTGAACCCCGCGCCTCGCGAACCCGATCGCGTGCCGGCCGGGGCCGGTTCCCACATCGAGCAGGCGCGCCCCGGGCTTGAGGCTGAGGGCGGTGAAGAGGAAATCGACCTCCTGCTCGGTGCCCTGGGCGAACTCGTAGCCGAGATAGGTGGTGCCCAGGTGGTCCGCCAGAGCGGCATACCAGTTTCTTTCCGGGGGCTGTAGACCACTCATCCGCCTTGCCTGTGGTCGTACCACTCGTCCAGCCGCCGGTAGGCCTCCTCCTTGGAGAGCTCACCCTCGTCGAGCCGAAGCTCCATCAAGAAGTTCAGCGCTTCACCGACCATCCGGCCGGGGCCCACCTGGAGGTGCTCCATGACCTCGTTGCCGTTGAGGGCGGGACGCAGGCGCTTCAGCTCTTCGCGGGAGGCGAGATCGGAAATCCACGCCTCCAGCTCGTCCATCCGCTTGGACAGCTGCTGGGCCTTGGCAGGGTTGCGGGTGGTGCAGTCCGAACGCACAAGGTGGTTCAGCTTGTCGAGCAGCGGCCCGGCGTCCCGGACGTAGCGTCGCACGGCCCGATCGGTCCAGCCGAGCCCGAAGGTGTGGAACCGCAGGTGCAGGTATACGAGCGTCTTCACCTCTGCGATGAGCTTCGTCGGATAGCGCAGATCTTTCATACGGGCCTCGGCCATCTGGGCCCCCACCACCTCGTGGTGATGAAATGTGACGCCCTTCGGCGTGATCTGGCGCGTCCTCGGCTTGCCGATGTCGTGCAGCAAGGCCCCCAGCCGCAGCACCAGGTCGGGGCCTTCCTTCTCGGTGCCGATCGCGTTGTCCAGCACCGCCAGGGTGTGGTGGAAGACGTCCTTGTGCCGGTGGATGGGGTCCTGCTCCAGCTTCAGTCCCGGCAGCTCGGGCAGGAACTCCGCGGCCAGGCCGGATTCCGTCGCCATCTGCAGAGCCCGGCTGACGTCGGAGCCGAGCATCAGCTTCGAGAACTCGTCCCGGATGCGCTCCTTGGAGACAATCACCAGCCGGCCGTGCATCTGGCGGACGGCCTGGAGTACCTCGTCGTGCAGCTCGAACCCCAGCGTGGACGCGAACCGGAAGGCCCGCAGCATGCGCAGCGGGTCGTCGGAAAAAGAGATGCTCGGGGCTAGGGGCGTCCTGAGCCTGCGAGCCACCAGATCGGAGATTCCGCCGAACAGGTCGACCAGCTCGATGTCGGGCAGGGCTATGGCGAGGGTGTTCACGGTGAAGTCGCGCCGGGAGAGGTCGGTGTGCAGGTCGTTGCCGAACTCGACCCGGGGGTTGCGGGAACCCGGCTCGTAGACCTCGTTGCGGAAGGTGGTCACCTCGACCCTCGTCGTGTGCTTCTGCACACCGATGGTGCCGAACTCCATGCCCGACGTCCACGGCGCCGAGCCTCCCCAGCGCTTGAGGATGGCGAGGGTATCCGCCGGGGGGGCGTCGGTCGTGAAATCCAGGTCGTTCGCCGCTACGGCATCCGGGCCCGTGGATACACGACCGTCGGTGAACTCGGGCGAAGGGACGCGGTCCCGGCCGAGGAGCGTGTCGCGGACCCAGCCCCCGACCAGCCACAGCCTGAAACCGGCCCCGCGAAACAGGCGCGCCAGTTCCAGGGCCTGAGTTGGTATGACATCGGGTGAGAGGTCTCGCATACCGGAAGGATAGAAGCTACCGCCGGATCTAAGGTTCAGGAATACTGTCCTAAGGATGAAAAAGCTCTGGCTTCTCCGAGGCGTGTTGGTCGCAGCTTTGCTTCTAAGCGCCCTCGGTTCCCCCGGGGGGGCCTTCGCCCAGATGCCGACCGCTTCCCCGTCGGGCTCTTCGCGTGCGCGCCAGGCGGAGCTCAGGGCACGGCTGGTGAGCTTTCCGATCTCTGTGGGTCCTTCGGACTCGCTCTCGGTCGCTCTGGAGGTGACCAACTCCGGAAACCTTGCGGCCGCCGACCTGGAGGTCGTCCTCACCATCAACCAGAGCGTGAACAGCCGGTCCAAGCTCTATCAGACCTACGAGGAGCGCTTCGGAACCACCTCCGCGGTCGACACGATTCCGGTCGACGGCACCATCGAGCCGGGCAGGACGCGGCGGATAGAGGTTGCAAAACCTCTGAGCGAGATGGGCACCTTCCGCAACTCCACCCAGGACCGCGTCTATCCGGTCCGGGTGGTGGTCCGCTCTGGAAGGACCTCGTCGAGCCCCGTTAACACCCACATGGTCTTCTTCCACGAGCCGCCGGAAAAGCCGCTGGGTCTCGGCCTGGTCATCCCCCTTCACTCACCTTCGGTGTACACCGACGGCAGCCGGCCGGACCTGGTGATCAGCGGATCGCTGGAGCGGTCGATCTCCCAGGGGCGGCTGGCCAGCATCCTGGATGCCCTGGAGGCACATCCCGACCTGCCGGTGACGCTGGCTCCGAGCGGCCTGTTGCTGAGCATGCTCGCAGACATGGCCGACGGCTACCTCCGGTCTACAAACGACGGTCCGGTCACGGTTCCCCCCGAGGACCCCCGCGCCGAAGCAGCGGCCCGCACGATCGCCCGGCTTCAGGCACTGGCCGGCCGTATGAACACCCGGATCATTACGACGACCTACTCTCCTGCCTCGCTCCCCGCCCTGTACCGCAATGGCCTGCAGGAGCTTGCCGCCACCCAGCTCGCCGAAGGCCACAACGTGCTTTTGGCGGAGCCCCTGGGCCTGCTTCGGTCGGAGCCGCTGGATGGGTGGTTTCTGCCGACGTTCGGAGACCTGGACCAGCCGGTTTTGAGCCAGCTCCACCGGACCCAGTTCAACCGGCTGATCATCTCCTCTCGCTCGGTGAGCCCCACCGACAAACCGTTCACCCGTGCGCTGCCGGTCAAGCTTGAGGGAGGACCCGGTTCCGCTACCGAGGGCCTGGCCGGAGTTGAAACCGTTGCGCTGGTAGCCGATGCCGGCCTGGAGAGCCGGATCGACGGCAGCGGCAACCTGGGGACGATCGAGGCGCGGCAGCGGTTCGCCGCCGAGTCCGCCACCATTCACCTGGAGACGCCGGGTGTCGTGCGGGCGGCAGTGGCCATCGCTCCGCCGGACTGGGCGGCACGCAGAGACTCGGCGGCTTCTCTGCTGGATGTCATCGAAACCGCTCCCTGGCTGAGACCCACCACTCCGGATGCGATCACTGCGGAGCTGGAGCCTCCGGCCGACGAGAAGGTGCGTCTCGCCAGCTCGGACACCGTGCTCGGCAACGGGCCGGACCTTCCTTCGGACCAATACTTCTCCGCCCTGGCCGACGCCCGGCGAGCGATATCCCGTTACTCCGCCCTTGCGCCGCCCCCGGACCGGGTCGGCGCACTCTTGCGGCGGCTCCTCATCGCCGAGAGCACCGACTGGTGGTCCAGCAAGACCGCCATCTCCCAGGGACTATCCTTTGCCGAAGCTATTCCTCCGGCGGTCTCCGCCGAGATGCGCAAGGTCGATGCTCCACCCCCCCAAACCATCACCCTCACCTCCAAGAACGGCGTCATCCCCCTCTCAGTGAGCTCGCGGCTCGGGTATCCGGTCGACGTGGTGATCAGGCTCGAGTCAGACAAGCTGAGGTTTCCCGATGGCAACCGGATCGACATATCGAACCTGCAGGCCCCGAATCAGACCGTACGGGTAAGAGCCATAACGCAGGCCTCGGGAACATTTCCGTTGAGCGTCCGGCTTTTCACCCCGGGGGGAACCCTCATCTCGGACAGTGAGCTCACAATCCGTTCGACGGCATACAACGTCGTGGCGCTGACGATCACAGGGGCGGCCGGAGTCTTCCTCGTCGGCTGGTGGCTGGTGGGATGGGTTCGGCGCCGTTTGCCCGGTATCGCCCGGACTGCAGGGGAAGAGGAGACCGCGTTCGAGGAGGAAACCGACCAAGCCGAAAACGGGATGGAGGCCGAGCAAGCCGAGTCCGAGGACGCCCCGATGGCGGAGGGGGAGCCGGTCCCCGCCCACGTCGCCGGGAGGGAAAGCAGCGGGGACAGCGTTGCGCAGGCTTCCGAGAACCCCTCGGAAGCCGGTTGACCGACAGCCAAAGCGTCGAAACCGCCGGGCGGGGGGCGGCCATCGCCACCGCCGGCACCGCAGTCTCCCGGGCGACCGGGCTTCTGCGTCTGGGCGCCACGACCTATGCTCTTGGCGTAACCGAGAGCCGCCTGGCCGACACCTACAACCTGGCCAACACCACGCCGAACATGATCCACGAGCTGATCATCGGAGGTGTCCTCTCCTCGGTGCTGCTCCGCAGCTACATCGAGGTCAAGGCCAAGGAGGGGCAGGAGGAGGCATGGAGGTTCATCGCCCGGGTCACGAAGGCAACGATGCTGCTGCTCGCAGCGATCGGCCTCATCATTGTCGTCGCCGCGCCGGCGATCTTCCGCCTGTACACCATCGGGGCACAGGGCGGAGGAAGGCAAGCCCAGCAGGCGCTGGGGTCGCTCCTACTGCAGCTGTTCGTACCGCAGATCCTGTTCTACGGGCTGTCCTACATCTCCACCGCGGCGTTGAACGCCCACCGCCGGTTCGGCGTCCCTATGTTCGTCCCGGCACTGAACAACCTTACCGTCACAGCCACCCTGCTTTGGTTTGCGGCAACGATACCGGAGGCTCTTAGGACCCCGGACTCGGTTCCCACCAAGGGCATCCTCATCCTGGGTCTGGGGACGACTGCCGGCGTTGCGATTCAGGGCATCCTCCCCTTCTTCTTTCTGCGCCGCATGGGCTTCAGCCTCGGGGGTCGGGTGGGGATAATCGATCCGAGGTTCGGGCGTCTGTTGAAGATGTCGAGCTTCATGGCCGGCTATGTGGCGACCAACATGATAGCCCTGTGGTTGACCCTGATCCTCGCCGGCGGCGTGATCGGCGGAGTGGCATCCTACCAGTACGCTTTCGTCTTCTTCCAACTGCCCCACGGCCTGCTGGCGGTATCGATAGTGACCGCAATCTTTCCGGCCATGACCGAGAAGGCCGTGGCCGGGGACCTTACCGAGTTCTCCCAAGAGCTCAGCCGCGCCCTGCGCGGGGTTGCCTACTTTGTGCTTCCCGCAGTGGCCGGTTATCTAGCAATTGCTCCCCAGGTAGTTTCCCTGCTGCTGGAGCATGGACTGACGACCGATGCCTCGACGACGATGGTGGCGAACGTCCTGCGAGTCTGGGCCCCGGGAATTTTCTTCTTCTCTACTTTCTACGTCTTCCTTCGGGGGTTCTACGCCCTCGGGGACACGAAAACACCTATGCTGATCAACATCGCAGGCTCTGTCGTCAACGTGGCGTTCAACCTTGCGGTTGTCACTCTCATCGACGAGCCGCGGCTGGAGATCGCAGGACTGGCAGCCGGCCACGCCCTCTCGTATCTTGTGGCGTCGGCGCTGGCGCTGAGGGCAATCTCCGCTCGGATCCGCACGCGGCCGATCGAAGGGCTGAGGGTTGCTCTGGTTAAGATGCTGACCGCCTCCGCGGTCACCGGTGCCGGGGCTTTTCTGGTTGCACGGAGCCTGCGGTCGGTGGTGGATGCCTCATCGATCTCCGGACTGCTGATTCAGGTGCTCGGCGCGACCGTCGTCGGACTTTTGCTCTACGCTGGAGCGAGTAAGGCTTTCAGTCTGGAGGAAATGCGCTGGATCTCGACGATCGTCAGGCGGCGCCGCTGATTCCGCCGGAAAATGCCTCCTCGGACGTGAAGCTGGGCGGGCGTTACCTTCTGACGGCCAAGATCTCGCATGGGTCGCTGGCAGATTTTTGGCGATGCGAGGACGAGGTGCTGGGCCGTCCGGTGGCCGCCAAGATGCTCAGGCCGCACCTGGCGACCGATCCCACCATCAAGCGCCTGTTCCGCCGGGAGGCGGTGGCTGCGGCGCGCCTCACGCACTCCAATATCGTCTCCGTCTTCGACACCGGCGAGCACGACGGCGCTCCGTTCATCGTCATGGAGTACCTCGGCGGCGGAAGCCTGCGTGACCGCCTGGCCTCCGGGCCGCTGGCGCCGGAGACGGTGGCGCAGATCGGCGCAGACATCTGCGCCGCATTGGCGCACGCCCACAAGATGGGCATAGTTCACGGCGACATCCGCCCGGAAAACGTCCTCTTCAGCGAAGCAGGGCACCTCAAGGTCTCAGACTTCGCGATCGCGAAGGCCGCCAAGGTAAATCCCCGCTTAACCGATCCGGAGGGCACCCATACCTCCCACACCTACGCCGCTCCGGAGCTGGCCTCCGGTGCCGAGCCGGACGCGCGATCGGATCTATTCTCGCTGGGCGTCATCCTTTACGAGTGCCTCGTGGGCATGACGCCGGCAGTTGCCGCCCGGGCGGCGGCGCCGCCGGCAGAAGGCGAGCGGGCACGGACTCCCAGCCCAAAGGACCTTCGCCCGGAGATCCCAGAAGATCTCGATCTCGCAATCATCGGGACCCTCCAAAAGAATCCATCCGCCCGGTTCCAAAGCGCCCGAGCCCTGGAGAGGACCCTTCGGCCTCTGGCCCCCCGAGCCCCGGCAGCCTCCGCTGCAACGACAGCGGCTTCCGATCCCCCTACCCCCACCGCAACCGCACCTCGCGGCAAAGCGGCGCGGCGTTCCGAGAGTGGTCGGGATACTTCGCGCAGCAAACCCATGCCCGCTCCCGTCGCTCATCAACACCCGGCTCCTCGACCACAAGCACCCGAAGAGCTGAATTCGCCGGCACGGCGTTCTTCGGGCGACTCTTTTCTGAGGACCGAAGGAAGATGGCTGCTGCCGACAATCATCCTCATCGCGGCCGCCGCCGCCCTCGTCTTCGCCATTCCGTCACTTCGCACCGGCATAGGCAATGTGGTGGCGCCCCTTCAGCCCGACCAGCAGCCGCGACCGCTGCAAGTGACGCGGGCCCAGGCCTACGATCCCCCTCCGGGTGACGGTCAGGAGACCAACCAACGACTCCCTCAGGCGGTAGACGGCGACGCGGCGACTTCTTGGGCCACCTCGTCGTACAGCCGGGCCAATCTTGGAGGGTTGAAGGAGGGGGTGGGCATCTTCATTGATCTCGGGAGCGCACGCGAGCTATCCGGCCTCAAGGTAACCTCGGTGGCCGGTGGCTGGCAGGGCAGCGTCCGGGTCTCGGATGATGGCAGGCGCTGGAGCGAACCCGGTACCGCCGAGACCGCCTCCGCCGACCACACCTTCGAGGTCTCCGGGTCACACCGTTACTGGATGATCTGGATCACCAACCTGGTCAAGACTCCGGGAGAGGGAAACTCGGAGAATCCGTTTGCCGTGGCCATACGGGAGATCGTTCCGCTCGGGGCGGAGTAGCGGCACCCCCGGCCGGCTCCCTCGGCCATTCATAATTCGGCGCATGTCCCACCACGACCTCGAGGACCAAAGCGACGAGTCGCTGGTAACGGCCTTCGTGGAGACCGGCGACCAGGCGCCGCTGGAGGTGCTGCTGGCCCGCCACGAATCCAGGATCTTCAGTCTGGCCTACCGCATTCTCGGGAACCGGGCGGATGCTCTCGACGCGACGCAGGACGTGTTTCTGACCGTCTTCCGCCGGGCATCGTCGTTTCGCCACCAGTCGGCCTTCACCACCTGGCTGTACCGGCTCACCACCAATGCATGTCACGATATTGGAAGGCGTAAAGCTCGCACCCCGGTGCCGGTTGAAAACGTGCCGGCCGGGCTTGGGGGATCCGAAGGTGAGTCGGATACCCGCCTCACGGTGGAGCAGGCGCTTAGGGGTCTCTCGGAGGAACAGCGGGTGCCCGTCGTCATGAGGGACCTGTATGGGATGAGCTACGAGGAGATCTCAGCCGCCACCGGGACGCCTACGGGCACGGTAAAGAGCCGGATTGCCCGCGGGCGCATGCGCCTGGCCGAGCTACTCGGAGCAGCAGAGGGCAGGGAACCCGGCGCAGGACCCAGCCGTCTAACTGAGACATGAGCGAAGACCATCCGGAGTTGGAGTCGCTGAGCGCTTACCTGGACGGTGAGCTCGGCAGCCGCGAGCGCGGGAAGGTAGAAGAGCACCTGATGTCCTGCCCTGCATGCTCCGCCATCCGAGCCAAGCTTGCGGCGGCGGCCGAACGCCTGGCCGCACTTCCCGCCCTTGAGATGACCGCGGACGAGCATCGGGCGCTCCGGCAGGCAGCTCTGAAGGCCCGTCCCGACCGCCCCTCTCCCTGGACAAGACGCTACCTCCAGTGGGCCGTCGCCGGTGGTCTGGTTCTGGTGGCCATGACCGCCGTCGGCTTTGGGTTTCTTCGAGTCGGTTCCTCCGATGGCGCCGGCTCCGAGTCCTTGACCGAACCGGCGGCCCCGACCGCCGGTCAGCCGGCATTCGACTTCACCAGTGGTGCCCAGGTCGACCGGACGGTCGCCTCGCTTCCCGAGGTAGCCGCCGGAGTCAACCGCTACCGGCCCGAGGACGCTCCGGCTGCGACCGGCGGCGACTCCGGCTCCGGGAAAGCCGGGGACTACGGTGGTTCTTCGTCCGGTTCCGACCAGGAGGGCGCCCGGCAGCACCCCGCTCCCGCCATGGCAGAGCCGGACGGAGCCGGACCGTCCGGCGGCGGAGGGGCGGAAGGCGACGTGCGGACAGAGGCAAGGGACGACCGCGCTCCCAAAGCCGCCGCTCCCCTGAGACCCTTTAGCAACGATGCCGCAGATTCGTGCCTCGAAAGGGTGACCCGCACCCAAAGCTATCCGATGGTTCCATTGCTGGCCCGGCAAGCTACCTATCAGGGCACGCCGGCCTGGCTGCTCGTGTTTGCCTGGAGTCCCGAACCGGAAGTCGGAAAGACGCTCGACCGGTGGCAGACGTGGTTGGTTACCCCCCAGGATTGTCAGAACCTGACGGGGCCTGAATTGGAAGCGCGGGCCCTTTACCGATCGTTCTCGGGCCAGACCTAGCTTCAAACGGCTACCCGATCTCATAACGAACCAGGCAACTCTGCGCGTAACAATACGGAAACAGTCGTCTAGTAGCGTCCTTCCACGCGCAAGCTCATCGGCTCCCCCGCCGAGAAGACCGAGAGGAGAGAGATGCCGGAGATCGACACTGGAGATACCGCCTGGATACTCGCCAGCGCCGTGCTGGTGATGTTCATGACGCCCGGGCTGGCCCTGTTCTACGGGGGGCTCGTACGCAGCAAAAACGTCGTTGGGACCATCATGCAATCGTTCTTTGCCTTGGGGCTCGTGTCGGTCGTCTTCATGATGCTCGGCTACACCCTCGCGTTCGGCAGCGACATCGCACAGGTGGTCGGAGGTTTTGACTTTTCCTTCTTGAGTGGTGTTGGAGCCGAGCCGTCCGACCTGGCCCCGACGATCCCCCACAGCGCCTACATGGTCTTCCAGTTGATGTTCGCAGTAATCACCCCGGCCCTGATCACCGGCGCGGTGGCCGAACGGATGAAGTTCAAGGGATGGATCATCTTCCTGACGCTGTGGTCGCTTTTGGTGTACTCCCCCGTCGCCCACTGGGTGTGGGGTGGCGGATGGCTTGGCGCCGACGGCGTCGGAGCCCTCGACTTTGCCGGCGGCACCGTGGTCCACATGAACGCCGGTATCGCGGCACTCGCCTGCGTGCTGTACCTCGGCAAGCGCAGGGGCTACCCGCAGGACGCGATGCGGCCGCACAACGTCCCGATGGTGGTAATCGGCGCGTCGATCCTGTGGTTCGGCTGGTTCGGCTTCAACGCGGGGAGCGCCCTCGCCGCCAACGGACTGGCCGGCAGCGCTTTCGTTGCCACCCACCTGGGCGCCGCCGCGGCAATGCTCGGCTGGCTGATCCCCGAGTGGATGCAGCACAAAGCTCCCACCGCCATCGGTGCCGCCACCGGTGCGGTCGCCGGCCTAGTGGCCATCACCCCGGCCGCCGGATACGTGGAGCCGTGGGCGGCAGTGATCATCGGCTTCGCCGGCGGTCTCATCTGCTACATCGCGGTGAGCCTGAAGGGAAGACTTAAGTACGACGACTCGCTGGACGTCGTGGGGGTGCACTTTGTCGGAGGCCTGGTCGGCGCACTGCTCACCGGCGTCTTCGCGACCACCGCCATCAACGAAGCCGGCGCCGACGGCCTGCTGTACGGGAACCCGGGCCAGCTCGGCAAACAGGCCATTGCGGCGGTCGGGACCACGGTTTATTCGCTCATCGCCACCTTCGTCATCCTGTTCATAACCGACAAGCTGGTGGGAGGCCTCCGGGTAAGCGAGGACGAGGAGCTCTCCGGCCTGGACCTGTCCCAGCACTCCGAAACCGCATACACCGCGGAAGGCGGAGGCACCAGCATCCACGCATGATGCGGCGGCTTACCCGTCCCCACCGGGCGGGTAAGTTCCTTACCAAGAGACTAGTAGCGGGAGGATTTCCGGATGAGAATGGTCAGCGCAATCATCAAGCCCTTCAAGCTTGAAGAGGTCAAAGAAGCGTTGCGTGTGGTCGGGGTACAGGGCATGACCGTCAGCGAGACCCGCGGTTTCGGTCGCCAAAGGGGCCACACGGAGGTTTACCGAGGTTCGGAGTACCAGGTTGACTTCGTTCCCAAGGTGAGGGTGGACGTCATCTGTGACGATGATCAGGTCAATCAGGTCGTTGATGCGATCATGACGGCGGCCCGTACCGGCAAGATCGGCGACGGCAAGATCTTCGTTCTGCCGGTTGAGCAGATTCACCGCATTCGAACCGGAGAGATGGGTCCCGACGCCCTGTAACCGTACGAAACGGTGCCCGGATGGCGGCACGTTGGCGCAGGCTAGCGCAAACCGGCTCCTAGGCGGGCGGAGCTGGTTAGCGGCTCGCTACCAGCGCGGCGCATCCTGCTGCTATGGCTGCGGGGATCAGGAACAGCGGGCTAAACAGCAGTGGAAACGGGGCACCAAGCGCCAAGATGCCCAGTGCAAGCCCGCAAATCGCCGCTGCGGCCGCCGTGCCGCCAAGTCCGGCCCTGCCACGACCCACCTTCCTCACCACGACGCCGACGGCAGCTCCAAGCACAATGGCCACCAGGAAGTTGAGCCTGCCCAGCACCATCACGGCAGCGGCCCCCAGAAGTCCCGCTGCCACCAGGCCGGCCGCACCGGCCGCATATCTCCTTCTCCCACCGGGGTGGCGGTACTCCACTCGGGCGCAGTTCGGGCACTTCATGCCGACGGGAGTCTCGTGCATACATCGAACGCATATGGGCGAGTCACAATTGCTGCAGCGCACCCTAGTAGTGGACCGAGGATGGTTAACGCACGTAAGGTCAATCCCCTCGACTCCCATGAAAAAATGGTAACCGGTCCTTGCGCGCAGGGGTGTCGGGAGGGCAAGTTAGCCGCCAATGGACGCACGCCCAACTTCGGCCTGTGGAGATGGAGGGATGCTGGCGACTTCGAAATCTCCCTCCAGGCGCACAGACGGAAGGTCCCCGCCGTATCCGCCACTGAGCTGAGCAGGCGGATGTGCCTGGTCTCGACATTCCGCACCGCTAACCGGCTCACCCCCCCGGGCATAAACCAATGCCGGCTGACGTTATGCTGACTGCCATGACAAACCACCACAAAGTAGTGATCATAGGGTCCGGACCGGCGGGCCTGACCGCCGCTCTTTACACCGCCCGCGCCAACCTGGCGCCTCTAGTCATTGAGGGCTTCCAGGCCGGCGGTCAGCTGATGCTCACCACCGAGGTCGAGAACTTCCCGGGCTTTGTCGACGGGGTGATGGGTCCGGAGCTCATGGACACAATGCGCAAGCAGGCGGAACGATTCGGCACCACCTACCTCTCCCAGGACGTCACGGACGTCGACTTCACCGTCCGCCCGTTCAAGATTGTGGCCGGCGATGAGCTGTACACGGCCGACACCGTGATCGTCTCTACAGGCGCCGCCGCGAAGACGCTCGGTCTAGAAAACGAACGGCGCCTCATGGGCAGAGGGGTTTCTACCTGCGCCACGTGCGACGGCGCATTTTTCCGTGACCAGGAGCTGGCGGTCGCCGGCGGCGGTGACTCGGCGATGGAGGAGGCGACTTTTCTCACCCGCTTCGCCAGCAAGGTCAACGTTATTCACCGCAGGGAGGCACTGCGGGCCTCCAAGATCATGCAGGACCGGGCGCGAGCCAACCCCAAGATCGATTTCCACTGGAACTCCGCCATCGATGACGTTCTGGGCGAGCAGAGTGTCACGGGGCTAAAGCTGAAGGACACCATGACCGGCGAAGGCCGGGAACTGCCGCTGAAGGGCCTTTTTGTGGCGATCGGTCACACGCCCAACACCGAGCTGTTCAAGAACAAGCTCGAGTTGGACGAGGCAGGCTATCTGATTGTCGGGGACAAGCTGAAAAGTGACTGGGCCCCCGGGTCCCCCTTGGCCACCCGGACCAATGTGGAGGGCATCTTTGGCGCTGGGGACGTCGTCGACCACATCTACCGTCAGGCAGTAACGGCCGCCGGAATGGGGTGCCAGGCCGCCATGGACGCCGAGCGCTGGCTGGAGAGCCAGGGAGAGTAGCCGGCACCGAACCTAAAGTCCCCGATTGGGGCCCCCTTTTGCTTTTCCCTTTTCGGCCCGCGGCCACTAAGCTGCTGCCGTGGATCTCATACGCCGAGGTCACCGGGGCATGGCGGTGGCCGACCTTCAGGCGCGCCTCGAAAAGCTCAAGCTCGTCATCGACGCGTCCGAGCTTGGCGGTACTTTCGGCCCATCGACCGAGATGGCGATCAAGGCGTTTCAGCAGCGCTCGGGCCTCGACGTCGACGGCATCGTCGGGGAAGCCACCTGGAAAGCTTTGGTAGAGAGTTCCTGGTCGCTGGGAGACCGCCCTCTGCGACTGAGTCAGCCCTTCCTGCGGGGCGATGACGTACGGGAGCTTCAAGCGCAGTTGAACGCGCTGGGGTTTACGGCGGGCAAGCACGACGGGATATTCGGACTCGGTACTGCCGGGGCCCTACGAGACTTTCAGCGAAACCTCGCGGTGGATGAGGACGGCATCGTCGGTCACGAGACGCTGCGTGCTCTTGAGCGGTTGAGAATGGTCATCAAGCCGGGCCTTGGCCCCAGGATCAGCGAACGGGAGGCCCGGCGAGCTGATCCCCCAGGTTTGGCGGGCAAACGGATTGTGCTGGACCCGGGGCATGGAGGTGACGACGCCGGCGGCATCGGTCTCAACGGCCAGACGGAGGCCGACTGGGTCTTCAGAGTCTCGGCAAAGCTGGGCCTGCTGCTGGACGGACACCATGCGCACCCTATGCTCACCCGCGGTCCGTACGACGGACCGGATGACTCACAGCGGGCCCAGCTGGCCAACCGGTTCCGAGCGGACCTGCTGCTGTCCATCCACCTCAACTCCCACCCCACCCCGATCGCTGCAGGCGCGGCAACCTACTTCTTTCAAGGGGGAACCGTCGCCTCGGAGCCCGGTGAGCATCTTGCTGAGCTGATCCAGCAGGCGTTGATCGGCGCCGGCCGGGCCGACTGCGGCACGCACGGCAAGGCGTACCCAATTCTCAGGGAGACCCAGATGCCTGCGGTGGTGGTGGAGCCGGGGTTCATCACCAATCCTGAGGAGTTTCGGCAACTGGGTGAGTCAACGGACGACCTGGCAAGCGCGATGCTTGGTGCCCTCGAGCGCTACTTCTCCTCAGAGCCGGATTAGACCGGTGACGTCGCAGCTTCCCGCCCGCTTCCGGAGATGCGGCGCCAGATCCGGACCAGGTCTTCGTCGGAGCCGAACTCGATGACGATCTTGCCCCTCCCCCGCCCCTTGGTAACGACAACTCGGGTTTCCAGCTGGTCCGACAGGGCGTCGGAGATCTCCAGCAGCCCGCCGTCGCCCCTGGATTGGGACGGGCGTCGATCCGGGGCCTCCAGGGAGGCTGGCTCCTCGCGCTCCTCGCGCTCCCTGCGTACGAGCTCCTCGGTCTCGCGAACCGACAAGCCGCTTGCGGCGATGCGCTGGGCGATGCGTTCGAGAAGCGGGTGCCCCAGCAGGCTCAGTAGCGCCTTGGCGTGTCCCCCGCTCAGCTTTCCCTGCATCACCATCGCCTGGATCCCATCGGGAAGATCGAGCAGCCTCATGACGTTTCCTACCGTGGAGCGGGAGAGTCCCACCCGCTCCGCCAGCTGCTCCTGGGTCAGGCCGGCTTCCTCCACCAGCTGGCGGTAAGCCGCGGCTTCTTCGATGGGGTTGAGGTCCTGCCGGTGGACGTTCTCAACGATTGCTCGCTCCAGGGAGCCGCGGTCGTCGGTGTCGATGATCAGCGCAGGAATTGTGGACAGCCCCGCCTGCCGTGCTGCCCGCCAACGCCTCTCCCCCATCACCAGCTCGTACCCCGAGTTGGGCCTCCTGCGGACCACAACCGGCTGGAGAAGACCGAGCTGACGGATCGAGGCGCTCAGTGTGTTCAGGCCCTCGGGGTCGAAATGCTTCCGGGGCTGGTGGGGGTTGGGGACGATGGCCGCAGGCGGAATCTCCTCGAGGCTGGTTGCTCCTGCGGGAATGAGGGCGCCGAGCCCCCGGCCCAGTCCTCCCCTAGCGCTCACCTGGCTGCTTACCTCCCCTCAGCCACGTCGCCAACAGTCTTGCCGGCTGCTTCAGCGCCATCGAACTCTGGCCACCGCTTCGTCACCTGCACCCTCGGGCTCGGCGGGAGCCCCGGCCAACGTATCGTCGGCGTCCGCCTCGGCCACTTCGGCGGCCAGCGAGCGGTAGGCTATCGAGCCTCTGGATCTAGGGTCGTACAACGCAACCGGCTGGCCAAAGGACGGCGCTTCGGAGAGCCGCACGCTGCGCGGGATGACGGTTCCGAACACCTTGCCGGGGAAATGCGCGCGGACCTCGTTTGCCACCTGCTCAGACAGGCGCGTGCGTGCGTCGTACATGGTGAGCACGATTCCGCACAGCCGCAGGTCCGGGTTCAGGTTGGTTTGTATCAAATTTATGTTCTTCAGCAGCTGGCCCAAACCTTCCAGGGCGTAGTATTCGCACTGGATTGGCACAATGACCTCAGTGGCAGCAGCGAGCGAGTTGACCGTCAACAGACCCAGAGACGGCGGGCAGTCGATCAAAACGACGTCGAACTCGTCTTCTAGGGTGTCCAATGCCTTGCGCAGCCGCAGCTCTCGAGAAAATGCGGTCACCAGTTCGATTTCAGCGCCCGCAAGATCGATGGTGGACGGGACACAGAAGAGATTTCGCACAGCCGTAGGCTCAATTGCATCCTCGATAGGGCTGGAGTTTACCAGGATTTGGTAAATGCTGCTGGAAACCCTGCGCGGGTCTACGCCGAGGCCGGTGGTGGCATTAGCTTGCGGGTCCAGATCGACCACTAGAACAGAATGGCCTTCCAGTGCGAGCCAGGCCCCGAGATTAATGGCGGTCGTTGTCTTACCCACGCCGCCCTTGTGGTTTACAACCGCAATTGCTCTGGTTTGCGTCGCCTCGTCATCGGCGGCATAGCTGTCATTCAAGATGAAGTCGCCTCTCGAACAAGACAGACAAAATGAACGTCTACCTTAAGGTGAAGTCACTAAGGGCGCCGCCGCGTGCGGACGACGACCTCCTGTTAACTGTTTCTCCATGAGAATAGACTGTTATTCGTTGTCGATCAATGATTTGGGACATTTTGAACTTCCTTATCCGTCTCTGTCCTTCCTCCCGCCAAGGTGTTGATTGAACCTGCTGTGGCCGAAGTCCATTCCTTACCCCCACTCTGTGACCACTTTGCACGACACTTGCTTGCCAACGGGAGAAGTTGCGTTGCCCTTCCATGCTCGCTCCCCGTGGAGCAAACGAACACCGCCAGGGAGCGGGCGTTGGGCCCTCCAGCATACCCTTCCCCCACCGAGGAACCTCATTATCACGGGCCTAGCAGCACCTCCGGTCCTCAGTCAGTTTCTCAGCGTGCCGCTTAGCCGCCAAGTCATGTCGGACTCGTGTGCCCGTGAAGCGTTTTGCGTCGGTAGGTCGCCTCCCATCCCGCAGGCTAATGGACACGTGCGCTTCCTTCCTTAGTGGGTGGTGTCCTGCGGGGGTCGTGTGGCAAGTGAGAGCGAACCTTGGCGGCGGGCCGTAGGGTTGGTTGGAGTTTTCTCAGATCGTGATAGCCGGTCGTCCGCGGTCTTCTGTGGGAGAGCGCAGGAAGGGAAGCCTCGTGCTTCATGACCGGGCACACGATCCGCCAGGAGGGACTGCATTGATCGTTGCCTCGTTTGACGTGGGCGCTCACAAATCGCCCAATCTCGTACGGGGAATGGGGCCTGAACTCTTCGCATAAGAGTCTGCGCACAGTGCCCGAAAGCGGGTACTGCTCCACGGGGAGCACTACCACCCAACAGCCCCACGACCGTAGCAGGGGGTTGCCCGGGGGGCCTCACCGGAAGTCCTCGCCGAATTACTGGGACCTTCCGTCAACTACGGATCTCGACGAATTATCACTCGCCTTCGGGGATCTTGACCTTCACTGACGCTACTGATGCCGTCGATGTCTGCCACTGCCTCATGCACGATCTTGCGCTCGTAGGCGTTCATGGACTCAAGCTCAACTTCGCCTTCCTCCAGCGCCCGCGCGGCCATCTCCTTTGCAACGCGACGAACCGCCTCTTTCCGGCGCTGCCGGTAACCCTCGACATCGAGCGTTACCCGCACCCGGGTCTGAGCCTGGCGCTGCACCACCGTGCGCAGCAGTTCCTGCAACGCCTCCAAGGTCTGGCCACGGCTTCCAATCAGCAGACCTCCGTCCCCCCCACTAATCTCTGCAGCTACGACGCCCTCCTCGGTGATCTCGGCAGCCACGTCTCCGTCAGCTTCCATCGCGTCTAGAAGCCCTTCCAAGAAGTCGAGAGCATCCTCTCTCGCATCCTCAAGAATCTCCTCGGCATCGACGAACTCCTGGGCTTCGACCTCTGATCCAGCGCCTGCGCCCTCCATCACCTGCGTCCCCCCTTGTTGCCTTTACGGGCGCCCGATCCCTTCGGCTTTGCCGCTGCAGGGCGGCTCGTTCCCGAACCGTCGCCGCCCTTGCCATCTCCAGAGCCACCCTGCTTGCTCTTTTGTCCATTACCCGACGGTCGCGCTTGCTTCGCAGCTGGTCGCCGCCCTCCGGCGCCGCTCCGGTTTCCTCCTGCAGACCCCCCGGAGGAGCCCTTCCGGCCGGCCTGACCTGAAACCGTCCCCGGACCCCTGGCATTGACAGACCGCCGGCCGTCGTTGGGGCGCTTGGAGATATCCTTGGAGTTCTTCGCCCCGGTTTCTCCCGAATCCTCCCCGATGGCGGCCGCAACCGGCTTTCCTGCCGGCTTCTTGCTGGACGAGCCATCCTTGGATCCGGGCAATGCCCCCCCGAACTTCTTCATTAGCAGGAACTGCTGCCCAATTGTCCAGGTGTTGGTGGCGCTCCAGTACAGAATCAGGCCGGCCGGGAAGTTCCATGAGAAAAAGACAAGCATGACGGGCATGAACCTCATGACCTTCTGAGTCGCCGCAAACTGCGGGTCGGGAGCCGGCTGAGCCTTCATCATCATCTGCGTCTGGTACCACATGGTTCCGGCCATTACTGCGATGAGGATCACATACGGAAGAGTCGCCACCGGACCCGCGGCGGCGAAAACGTCCTGTGGACGAAGCTCCAGGTTAGTGCCCAGGAAAGTCGCCGACTGCTCAACAATGGCCCTATAAAGCGGGCTCCCTTTGGGAATGTGGTACCCGGGCACGCAACTCCGTGCGCTGATTATGCTCGAACAGCCCTGCAGCACCGCGTACATCGCAAAGAAGATCGGCATCTGCAGAAGCATCGGCAGGCATCCGTTCAGGCCGCCGAGCATGTTAACGCCGTGCTCTTCATATAGCTTCTTCTGCTCTTCGTACTGGCGCTGCCGGTCGTCTTTGTACTTTTCCCGAATCTTCTTCACATCGGGCTGGAGCTTGCGCATCTTCTCCGCGTTGCCCCGGTTGGCCTGCATACTGTGCGCCTGCTTGATCGCGAGTGGAATCATCGCCGTCCGTACGAGAATGGTCAGCATGATGATCGCGACGCCGTAGTTCGGAATCAGCGAGTAGAAGTAGGCCAGCAATTGGCCCATGCCATGAAGTAGCGCCTGGAACATTCTTTATCCCTTAACGATGGCGGGGGACAGGGTCAAACCCGCCCGGATGGAAGGGGTGACACTTCATAATCCTTCGAATCCCCAGCCATACGCCCCGCACGGGTCCATACTCGACAATTGCTTCCAGTGCGTATGTCGAGCAAGAAGGCAGAAATCGGCATCTTGGGGGAAATAGGGGAGAGATGAAGCTGCGGTACACCTCAAGCAAAGCGACCATGGAGCGGCCGATGAGTCTACCGGCCATTCACTTCGCCCCCTTCGCCTTTACCAACCCATTCCACTTCCATAATTTTACAGATCTCGCGTGACAACTCCGCGACGCGGAGCTGAACCCCCGGTTTAGCCACAATCACACTATCCAGCCCCGCTGGTATTCCGCCTGCCTTGACCACAGCGTCTCTCAACTGGCGACGGGCACGATTTCTTGCCACCGCGTTGCCGAATTTTCGCGACACCACCAGGCCGTACCGACCGGTCCCGCCATCGCCGCGCTTGGCAGCATGGACGATCAGATGTGGCGTACTCACGGCCCTTCCCTCTCGAAATACCCTCCTGAAATCGGCCGCCGAGCGCAACTTGTCTCCAACCGCCGCTCGCAACTGTCTCAAGGCCTCAGTGGGTAAGCCGGGACCGGCCCTTTCTCCTGCGGCGCGCGATCACTGCCCGCCCAGCCCGCGTGCGCATCCGCACCCGAAAGCCGTGGGTCCTTTTTTGGTGGCGCGTGTTTGGCTGGTAGGTACGTTTCACAATTCTCTCCCGGAGCTCCGCCTAGAGGTCGGTCCGCGGCGGCACAGTCGCCAACGATTATAGCCGCCACTCGGCGATGCCGTACCCGAGCTTTTCCCACGTCCAGCCCCCGCTTTTCCCTGCGTTGAGAAGCACTGCAGTCGCTGTCTATAATCGCCGAGCCCTGGTGCTTCCCTTCGCTCTTCCCCCAGAGGGCTGCTACTCATAGGTGCTGCCAGGAGGTGGATCCGAGCTTTGGCTGCCGCTAACTTCTCCACATCTGTGGACTGTCCTGTGGACAACTTGTTCCCGAGCAACGATTTTGGCTTTTATCTCAAGAAATCAGGGCCCCCGTCGACGTTTTTCAACCTTTCTCCGGCCGTTCTCGGGGAGAACCGGCCATAGCGACCGGTTCACCAACCGCGCCCGACGTTTGGGGCCTTGCCGCCTCAATCATCCGCGCTCAACTCGCGGCGCCCATCTACCAGTCGTGGTTCGCAGCGATCAGGCCGGGTACCCACACCAACTCGTCCCTCGAGCTGCTCGTCCCGAGCAAGTTCGCCAAGGAGTGGATCGAGCCAAGGTACCTGCCACTTATCAACACTGCCGTTGCCGAGGCAGCCGGCCGGCACGTCCAGGTCCGCATAGCGGTAGACAGCGCCATTGCGCCGCCGCCAACGAACGACCTCAGCCCCTCCCCACTAAGTCCGGAGCCTTCTTTCGTAAATCCTCGCTACTCCTTCGAAAGCTATGTCATCGGTGGATCCAACCGCTTTTCACATGCGGCCGCTCTCGCCGTGGCTGAGGCGCCGGCCCGAGCCTACAACCCCCTCTTCATTTACGGGGGAGTGGGGCTTGGAAAAACCCACCTTCTTCATGCGATCGGCCACTACGTCGGCCAGACCCAGCCCAACGCCCTTGTTCGATATGTCTCGAGCGAACAGTTCACCAACGAGTTCATCGCATCGGTCGGAGACCCCGGCCGCATCTCCGGATTCAAGCGACGCTACCGGGAATGTGACGTCCTGCTGGTAGACGACATCCAGTTCCTCGAGAACAAAGAGGCCACCATCGAGGAGTTCTTCCACACATTCAACACGCTCTACGACGCCTCGAAACAAATTGTCCTGACCTCAGACCGCGCCCCCAAGCAACTCGGACTCGACGAGCGTGTCAGGTCCCGCTTCGGGTGCGGTCTCATCACCGACGTCCAGCCTCCCGACCTCGAGACTCGCATTGCAATTCTCCGCAAAAAAGCCGACTTCGAAGGTGTCGTTCACCTCTCCGATGACGTCCTGGCCTTCATCGCGTCCAGAGTCGAGTCAAACATTCGAGAGCTGGAGGGAGCGCTCATCCGTGTTATTGCATTCGCCAGCTTAGATCGCACCCGTGTATCGGTACAGCTGGCAGAAAACGTCCTCCAGAACCTTTATCCCGAGGGGGAGTCGGGAACCATAACCCCCGATCTCATACTCGCTGAGACCTCCAGGTATTTCGGTCTGGATGCGTCCGAGGTGCTCTCCATGAGACGGGATCGGGCCCTGGTCAACGCCCGCCACGTAGCGATGTACCTCTGCAGAGAGCTCACCGACCTGTCCCTTCCGCGGATCGGCCAGCGCTTTGGCGGTCGAGATCACTCCACCGTCATGCATGCCACTTCCAAAATCCGGGTCGCCATGGCCGAAAAACGTTCGACCTATAACCAAATCCAAGAGCTCACCAGCCGTATCCGTACCCGGGCCAAAGGCCTGTGAACACACGTCCGTTGCACACCCCGTATTCGCTCAAAGCCTCATTATCCCCCTCCATCCCCCAGCCGGCTCACAGGTCCGGCACCTAGAAGCGAGCGTCGACACCCACTTATCACCATTTCCACTGTGCCTACTACTACAACTAGTCGTTAGGAATTAAGGGCCGCGAAACCAAACTTCAGGGGATAACCCGGTTTTTTGTCACCCCGAACACTTACCCTCAACCGAACAGGAGGTAGTCGTGCAGATCGAATGTGAGAAGGAAGCGCTTCTAGACATCAGTCAGGCGGCTCTTAGAGTTGTCTCGCCCAGAGCCAACACCCCAGTGCTCGGCGGAGTTCGAGTAATGGCGGACGCCGATGGCCTGGAGCTGGCAGCGTCGGATTTAGAGACCTTTATCACCGTGACGGGGGAGTGCTCCGTGATTGAGGAAGGCTCAATGGTGATTCCGGGCCGGTTGTTCGGGGAGATCCTCAGAAGTCTTCCCAGCGGCCGGGTGATTCTGTCGGGAGGCGAATCCGGGGCCAGGATCGAGGGGGGAAGGGCGGAGTTTCAGGTATCGACGTTTCCGGTGGCAGACTTCGCTCGCCCTCCCAGCGGCGAGGTGGGGGAGCTGTGTCGGGTAGACGCGGCAGAACTCGCAAGGGCGCTGCGGCAGGTGGGCAAGGCCGCGTCTACCGATGAGGGCAGACCCGTGTTGACCGGTGTCTTGTGGGTTATCGATGGTGACACTTTGCGAGTGGTTGCTACGGACAGCTACCGGCTTGCGATTGCGGAGGTTGTTGCGAAGGAGGGCCCGCGTGAGGGCCAGGCAATCATTCCCAACCGGGCCCTCACCGAGTTCGGCCGGCATCTGGTCGGAAGCTCAGGTGAAGACGTGGCTGAGGTGCGGTTGGGGCAATCTCAGGCGGTGCTTACGGCCGGCAGGGTCCAACTCGTGACGCGGCTGATCGAAGGGGAGTTTCCAAACTGGCGGCGTCTGCTTCCAGAGGTACAGCGGAATCGCCTTGAGGTGGATAAAGAGGAGTTTGGTGCGGCGGTAGCAAGGGTCGGTTTAGTGGCGCAGGCGAACACGCCGGTGAAGTTTCACCTGGGCAAAGAGGTGCAGCTGACCGCGGCTGAGAGTGGGGTGGCTGAGGCTGCCGAGACCGTGGAAGGTGCCAGCTACGCGGGTGATCCGATGGTGACTGCGTTCAATCCGCGGTTTTTCAGTGACGGCTTGGAGGGTGTGGAGGGAAAACGAGCGGTTCTGCAGCTAACGGAACCAACCAAGCCGGCCACATTGACCGCAGAGGATCAACCGAATTTCACCTATCTCGTTATGCCGGTGAGGCTGCCGAACTGAGTCTGGGGATCGATGGCGAGGTGGAGGTTAGCCGGATGGAGCTGACCAACTTTCGGAGCTACGAGAGCACCTGCGTTGATCTCGAGCCGGGTTTCAACCTCATAGTTGGGAGAAACGGCCAGGGTAAGACGAGTCTGCTCGAGGCGGTTTACTGCCTTTCGGCGCTCGGGTCGCATAGGGCCCCGACGTCGGCGTCGATGATCCGGCATGGTGAGGAGCGGGCTGTAGTCCGGGCAAGGGGTGTGAGCGCCGGGAGGAACCTGGTGGTCGAGGCCGAGATAGTCCGGGGGGGCGGTATCAAGGTGTGGTCGAACAAGCAACGCGTGGGCAAGGGGGCACGGGACCGAACGTTGACGGCGATCCTGTTCTCGCCGGAGGACCTGGAGCTGGTAAAGGGGGGACCCGAGGAGCGCCGGCGGTTCCTGGACCAAGCCGCTGTGCGGGCTCGCCCGGTGACCGCTGTCGACCGTCAGGAGTTCGAGAAAGGTCTTCGTCAGCGCAATGGTGTGCTGAAGGCGGCAAAGAGCAACCCGCGAGCGTTGAAGCAATTGGATGTCTGGACCGAGCAGGTGGCGGCGTCAGGCGCCGCGGTCGTCACCAACCGACTCCAAGCGTTGGCGCAATTGCTTCCGGCGGTCCGGCGGCGGTATCGACAGCTTGCCGCGGCGGAGCCGCCAGAGCTCGTGTACCAGGCCAGCTGGACGGACGGTCCGGTGGAATCGAGCCTACGGGGAATCACCATGGCCCTTATGGAAAGTATGGTGGCCACTCAGAGCCGGGACCTGGAAGCAACCAGCACGCTCACAGGACCACACCGCGACGATTTGCTGATCGAGCTGGGAGGCAGCGGAGCGCGGCTCTACGCGTCGCAGGGCGAGCAGAGGAGCCTGGCCCTCTCGCTACGACTCGCGGAGCGCGATGTCGCGGCAGAGGTGCACGGCGAGGAGCCAATTCTGCTGCTGGACGACGTGTTTTCCGAGCTGGACCAACACCGACGGGGCCGGCTCGGCGAGTTGGTGTCCACATCGGGCCAGACCATTGCCACCGCCACCTCGGCGGAGTCCTTACCCCTGAAGGCCGGACGCCAGCTGCTGGTGGAGCGGGGAAGGTTGTCCGAAGTTGAGTGAGGACCCAGTCCGCCTGTCGGGGACTCTTAGCGCCCTGGCCCGAAGCTGGGGCATCGAGAACCCGGTGGAAGCTGCGCGGATCTTTTCATGCTGGGAGCAGATCGTGGGCCCCGAGGTTGCCGCCCGCTGCAGGCCCACCTCCCTGAAAGGCGGTTTGCTGAAGGTAAGGACTGAATCGGCGGTCTGGGCATCGGAGTTCCGGTACCTTTCGGCCGATGTGATCCGGCGGATCAACACCACGCTCGGCAAGCAAGTCGTTGGGGAGGTAAAACCGTGGGTAAAGGGCGGCGTAGGTCAGAATAAGCCCATGCACAAGCGGTCCCCGGAACGCCCCCCAGCCACCACCATGAGTAGCACGCAGATGGCGCGAGAGGCTGCCCAGGTGGCCTGCAACATAAGGGACCCTCAGCTGGCGGAGGCCTTGCGGAAGGCCCTTCTGGCTTCCAAGATCAGTCAAGGCGGTGATGCCTGAGGTGGTATACTTGAAGGGCTCGCGCAGGGCTGATAAATCGTCCTCGCACCCCCAACTCAACTCCTCGAGGCGGCACCCATGAGCAATATTCTCGGACAAATCGCGCCTGCCCACGCCGGGGCCGGTTGCCGCGATACGTGGCGCGGCGGCAGCGGAATCAACGGCCGACACTTCAGGGGGTTTGCCCACTGAGCGCCACTGCTTCACCTCCTAGGAAGGCAGGTATGAGTAGTTACACCGGACAGGACATCACCGTCCTGAAAGGGTTGGCGGCAGTCCGCCGCCGGCCCGGCATGTACATCGGCTCCACCGGGCCCCGTGGGCTGCATCACCTGGTCTACGAAGTCGTCGACAACGCCGTCGACGAGGCGCTGGCGGGTTACTGCGACCACATCGACGTCACCATCCACCCCGACAACTCGGTAACGGTCAAGGACAACGGGCGCGGCATCCCCATCGATCCGCCGCGCGGCGAACGCCGCTCCGCGGTTGAGGTGGTCCTCACCGAGCTGCACGCCGGAGGCAAGTTCGGCGGGAAGGGCTACGCGGTCTCGGGAGGCCTCCACGGCGTGGGTGTCTCGGTTGTGAACGCTCTCTCCAGCAAGCTCCAGGTCGAGGTGGCCCGCGACGGAGCCCTGCACGTGGCGGCGTTCGCGCGGGGAAAGACCACACAGCCGCTCACCAAGGTGAAGTCGCTCAGCAAGCAGAAGACCGGCTCTGCAGTCACCTTCTGGCCCGACCCCGAAATCTTCACCGAGACCACCGAGTTTGATTACGACACCATCGCCCGCCGACTCCGGGAGCTGTCGTACCTGACCGGCGTCGAGATCGTTTTCACCGACGAACGTACGAACAAGACCGAGACCTACAAAGCCACCGGCGGCCTGGCCGACTTCGTCAAGAGCCTGAACACCGGCCGTGAGACCCTGCACAAGATCATTCGTCTCCAGGAGGCGGGCGAGGGACGCGAGATGGAAGTGGCGCTGGTGTGGAACACCTCGTTCACCGAGTCCATCCACTCCTTCGCCAACACCATCAACACCCACGAGGGCGGAATGCACGAAGAGGGGTTCCGCAAGGCGCTCACCAACGTCGTCAACCGGTATGTGCGGAGCAAGGGGCTGGCCAAGGAGAAGGAGCCGTCGCTCGAGGGGGGCGACATCCGCGAAGGACTGGTGGCAATCATCTCGGTGAAGCTGCGCGAGCCGCAGTTCGAGGGACAGACCAAGACCAAGCTGGGCAACTCCGAGATGCGCTCGTTCGTGGAGACCGCAGTCAACAAGAATCTAGGCGACTGGCTCGAAGAGCACCCCGCCGAAGCCCGCAAGATCGTTGCCAAGGCTCAGCAGGCAGCGCGGGCACGGATGGCGGCCAAAAAGGCTCGTGACATCACGCGGAAGTCCGCGTTCGAAGGGGGCGGGCTGCCTGGCAAGCTGGCCGACTGTGCGTCCCGGGATCCGTTCGCGTCCGAGCTGTTCATCGTCGAGGGCGACAGCGCAGGCGGCAGCGCCAAGGGTGGGCGGGACCGAGAGTTCCAGGCCATTCTGCCCATCCGGGGCAAGATCCTTAACGTCGAAAAGGCGCGGTTGCACAAGATCCTCGAGAACAAAGAGGTGCTGGCCCTCATCACCGCCATCGGCACCAGCATCGGCGACGAGTTCAACATCGAGAAGGCCCGCTACCACAAGATCTGTCTGCTGGCGGACGCCGACGTCGACGGCCAGCACATCACCACACTGCTGCTGACGTTTCTGTTTCGGTACATGCCGGGCCTCATCGACGCGGGTTACGTGTATCTGACCACGCCGCCGCTCTACAAGACGACCATCGCCGGCAAGAAGCATTACGTCTTCACCGACGAGCAGCGCGATGCCCTGCGCGGCACCCACGCCGACAAGAAGTTGAGCTTTAACCGGTTCAAGGGTCTGGGGGAGATGCCGGCCGAGGAACTGTGGGACACCACCATGAACCCCGACACCCGGATCCTCAAACGCGTTCAGATGGAGGATGCTGCGCTTGCCGATGAGATCTTCTCCATTCTCATGGGGGAGAACGTCGAGAGCCGCAGGGACTTCATCACCAAGAACGCCCGTTACGCGACTCTGGACGTGTAGATATGGCGGACAAGAGCCCCGGCGGTCCCGGCTCGGACGGCGAAGCGCCCCTTCAGCCGGCACTCGAAGACACGGCAAATGTGCGCACGGTAGACATCGAGGAGGAGGTCCAAAAGTCCTACCTCGACTACGCGATGAGCGTGATCGTCGGCCGCGCTCTTCCCGACGTTCGGGACGGTCTGAAGCCGGTGCACCGGCGCATCCTGTGGGGCATGCTCGGCCTGGGTCTTAGACCGGGGACCCCGTACAAGAAGTCGGCACGTGTCACCGGTGACGTCATGGGCAAGTACCACCCACACGGCGACGCGGCCATCTACGACGCCCTGGCTCGCATGGCCCAGCCCTTTGCGATGCGCCATCCGCTGATCGACGGCCACGGAAACTTCGGATCCGTCGATGGCGACCCGCCCGCCGCCGCTCGCTACACCGAGGTGCGGCTGGCCGCCCTGGCAATGGAGCTGCTGCGGGACATCAACGAGGACACAGTCGACATCATCCCCAACTACGACGGAGAGGAGACCGAGCCGGCGGTCCTTCCGGCGCGGTTCCCCAACCTGCTGGTCAACGGGTCCACCGGAATTGCGGTGGGCATGGCCACGAACATCCCGCCCCACAACCTGGCTGAGGTCATCGATGCCGTGATCAGGGTGATGGAGGAGCCGGAGTCATCGTCGGCGGACCTGGCAGAGATCATCAAAGGACCTGATTTCCCGGGCGGCGGTGTGATCTTGGGCCGGTCCGGCATCCGCGAAGCCTACGAAACCGGCCGCGGAATCGTGCGGGTTCGGGCCAAGACCGAGGTCGAGGAGACCAAGCGCGGAACTCGCATCGTGGTGACCGAGCTCCCGTACATGGTCTCGGGGGACCGGCTGATCGAAAAGATCGCCGAGCTGGTCAACTCTAAAAAGATCGTCGGCGTATCCGGAGGCCGCAACGAGAGCAACCGCAAGGGCACGCGGATCGTCATCGAGCTTAAGCGGGACGCCATCCCGCAGGTGGTCCTCAACAACCTCTACAAGTTCACCCAGATGCAGGACTCGTTCGGCATGAACATGCTGGCTCTGGTGGACGGCGTGCCGCGAACCCTGCCGCTGCGCGACATCATCCACCACTACATCGAGCACCAGGTCCAGGTCATCATCCGGCGCACCCGCTTCCGCCTGCGCAGAGCGGAGGAGCGGATGCACATCCTGGAGGGTCTGCTCATCGCCCTCGACCACCTCGATGAAGTAATCACGCTGATCCGCCAGGCGCCCTCGGCCGACGAAGCCCGCAGCCAGCTGATCAGCTGGTTCGAGCTGACGGAGATACAGGCGAATGCCATCCTCGACATGATGCTGCGCAGGCTGGCCGCTCTCGAGCGCGAAAAGATCCGGCAAGAGGCTGCCGACCTGGCGAAGACCATCGAGGAGTTGCGAGCTCTGCTGGCCTCCCGGACGTTGCAAAACAAGACCATTCGTAACGACCTGGTCGCTCTAAAGGACAAATTCGCCAACCCCCGGCGCACCGAGATCGTGACCGACGAGGGCGAGTTCAACATTGAGGACCTGATCGCCGACGAGGACGTGGTGATCACCATCACCCGAACCGGCTACATCAAGCGGGTGAAGTCGGCCACCTACAAGACGCAGGGCCGCGGGGGCAGGGGGGTGATCGGGGCCAAGCCGAAGGAGGGAGACCTCGTTCAGCACATGCTGACCACCTCCAACCATGCCTTCGTGATGATCTTCTCGAATCGAGGCAAGGTCTACCGGTTGAAGGCGCATGAGATTCCCGAGAAGGAACGCACTTCGCTGGGAACCCATATCAAGAACCTTCTTCCCTACGGACCCCACGAGGCGACGGCTGCGATCATCGACACCCGGGACTACGAAACCCACGCCTACCTCGTAATCGCCACCCACAAGGGCATCGTCAAGAAAACCGCTTTCAACGCCTACAACTCATCGCGCAAGGACGGCATCATCGCCATAAACCTGCGCGAGGACGATGCCGTGGACACCGTCAGGGCGACCTCCGGCAAGGACGACCTGATCATGGTGTCTCGAAAGGGCATGTCCATCCGGTTCAGCGAGGAGGACGTGCGCCCCATGGGCCGGACCGCCGGGGGAGTGATCGGCATGAAGCTGGCGGAGGACGACAGCATCGTGTCCTTCGACGTCGTAACCCAAAAGGGCGAGCTGCTTATCATCACCAACGCCGGCTACGGCAAACGAACCTGGTTGGACCGCTACCCCCGTCAGCGTAGGGGAGGCCAGGGCGTAAAGACCGCCAAGCTGATCGGTAAGCGAGGCCTCATCCAGGGAGCCATGGTGGTGGAGGCGGACGACGAGATCTTCCTGATCGCCTCCGACGGCCAGGTCATCCGGATGACGGTCCGCAACATCTCCCGGCAGGGCCGAGATACCACCGGCGTACGGGTCATGCGGTTGGACGCCGGGGTAGAGGTGGCAGCCGTAGCACCGGTTAACGAAGAGGCCGACCTCGACTAGGGATTTTGTGTGACCCGTTCGTGACAACGGGTGCGCTAAAGTTGATGCGGAAGACGTTCGAGTGACCCCGCGTTCGGTAGCCGGCGAACGGCCCTCCATTACAATCCCCCCAGGGGGTTATAGCTCAGCTGGTTAGAGCGCAGCACTGATAATGCTGAGGTCCCTGGTTCGACTCCAGGTAACCCCACAAAACTTCGAACACCCGGTAGCACCTGCCGGGGTGCTCCCGGCAGGTGCTAGCCTTGGACGATGAAAAGGCTCTCCTGGGTACTCAGCGCAATCGCCATAGGCGGCATCGCCAGCGCGGCATCGAAGCGTTTGAGGCCACCGCTGGCGCCCGAGGGCTCCTGGAAGGATGTCTCCGCCAAATCAAGCACTAACGGGTCGCACCCGGTTTGACCCGAGTAGCGGTACTGGGATCCGGCGGTGCCACGGCGCTTCTCTCAGCGGTCCTCGAAGAGGACCGGGGCATCGATAGTGTCGTTCGCAAGGACGACCTTCGGTCTGCGATCCGGGACGCGGACCTGGTCATCGGCCCGTGGGTGGAGAACCCGGAGGAGGCCCGCGACACGGCACTCGCCGCGATGTCGGCCGGAAAGCCCTACATCTCACCGAGCAGCTCACCCGACGTCGTCGAGGCCTTGCTCGGCCTGGACGGCCAGGCGCAGGCGGCAGACACCCTCGTAGTGGCCGGAATGGGGTGGTCTCCGGGGATCACCAATCTGATGGTCAAGTCTGCGGTGGGGTCACTGGACTCCGCCTCCAGGGTTCGCATCGGCTGGGCGGCCTCTTCGGGGGGCTCGATGTCGCAGTCGGCTCTCAGCCGGGCGCTCGGCCTGTTGACCGGCGAGGCGTTCTTCCACGAGGCCGGCAACCGGCAGGCTGAGCCCGCAGGGGAGCGGTCGGAGTCGATCTTTTTTCCCGAGCCGGTGGGCTGGCGGACGCTGCGCCTGGCCCGAGCCGCCGAGCCCCTCACCCTGCCGGCTGCATTTCCGGACCTGAGGGATGTCGTGGTCAAGGGAGGTTTGACCGATCCCCTGACGGAAGGCGTACTGCGCTCGGCGGCCAGAGTGCCGGCTCACGGACCGTTCAGCTCTCGTACCTTCTCGGACAAGCTGGTGCAGGTAGCCGGCAAGATTAAGCCGACGACCGTGCCGTGGTCGGCGATTCGAGCGGACGTGACCGGGTCCAAGGACGGCTCGGAACGGACGATCACCTTCGGACTGGTGGACCAGCTGCCAAACCTGCTGGTGGCCCCGCTTGTGGTGGCGGTTCAGATGCTCGCGGGGGGAATGCAGGCCAGCAGGGGAGCGGTATCACCTGAGGCCCTCTTAGGCCCGGACGACTTCTTCGAGCGCCTCGCTTACCGGGGGGTCAGGCTGGCGGCGTTACAGCGGACGTAGCCCCGCCATAGAATAGGCAGCCGGAGGGGCCGTAGCTCAGATGGTAGAGCGCTGCCTTTGCAAGGCAGAAGTCAGGGGTTCGAGTCCCCTCGGCTCCACGCACAAATCCCGCCGCAATGGCTGGATCTCATATGGGCTGGGCCGTTCTGGGCCTCAGAGACCGGTCCACCGTCTTCGGAGACTCCTGATCGACGCGATTCCAAGGGGCGCGATTGTCTGCTGGACGAAACCGGCTGGCCCAGGTCTTATCCGGGGCGTTCTAGCTGGCCCAGCTGCGAAGAGTTGCGAGCAGCCTGAAGGACCTCCAGAATGCCATCGGCGACCTCAGCCGCCGTTTCCTTGTCGAAGATCAGCGACACGTGGGTGGCGTCGTCAATCACCCGCTGGGTGCTGTTCGTGGAGAGCCCGACCATATCTTCCTGGAGCTCCAGCCACTCCCTCGGCTGCTTCCCGGCCGAGATGACCAGAAGGGGAATGTCGCCCAGGGTGCCCAGGGGCCGGACCTGGCGGTGGATCGCCCGAACGGCGTCGTTTTCGTACCGCTGGCTCTTGAACAGCTCCGGGGAGGACCAGATCGCCTTCATCTGGCCCCGTTCCTCGTCCGGAAGGCCTCCAAAGTCGAAGGTGCCGCCGGCGTCGAAGTACGCGCGCCAGAAACCGATCCTGGCCATTGCGGAGAAGGTTCGCTGAAGCCTGCGGAAGCTCTCGTACTTCCGCTCCTCCTCCGGCATCCGCTCGAACTGCTCCGGGTGCGCTGAGTCGAGCAGCACCATGCCGGCGACCTCATCGGGGTTCTGGGAAGCGAACATCCGGGCGTACAAGCCGCCCAACGAGTGGCCGACCAGCACATACGGCCCCTCGACATCGGCAGCCTGGAGCATCAGGTTGAGTTGCGAGGCAACCTGCTTCGCGTCCTGGGCATGGCCGATGGGATCGCTCCACCCCCGCCCCGGGCGGTCGTAGGAACAGACTCTCGTTTCCCGGGCAAGCTGGGGCTGGACCCATCCCCAGACGGGTGAGACTCCGCCCGAAAGTGCCTCCAGAACAATGGTGGGGCTGCCGGTTCCGGTGCAGTTGAGGTGCAGGTGCTGCCCGGCCGCCAGTTCGACGAGCCGGCCCGGAGCATCGTAGATGCGGCGGTCCAGTGCCGCGCCGACGCTCTCGTACAGGCCGCCGGCCCCTATAAGAAAGGGGATCACCAAGATGATGGCCACCAGAAACCTCCGGACGCCGCTTCGGTGCTGTCGATTGCGTCTCGATAGCCACAGGGTCAGCACTATAAGCAGAGGCGGCCAGACCCAGTGGAGCAGCCCGGCGGGAAATCCGTCGCTAGCCAACGTCCCCCCCTGCAGAGGCCGTATCAATCGTTTCGACCGTCATCTCGATAAGCGTCGCAGACAAGTCCAAAGTGAGAAAGGTCCCGCGGCCCAGCTCCGTGCCGTCTCCCGCACGGCAGGCTTTGCTTCCTGGGGGAGCGAGCTAGTTCCATCCGAATCTAATCAAGCGGGACGAGCAGTACATGCGATATGGCCAATAACCCCCGGGAAGCCAACAACAACACATCGTCACCTAACCAAGCTACTTGGTCGACTGTAGCGTGCTGGAAAAGGAACGTTGGACCGATTAGCCGCCCGCTCGGCCACCGATGGGATGAGAATGGGATTCAAGCGCTTGCCACCGAAAAGGGTAACAATCTTCACCCACAGATGACTCGAAGCTTGAAGGGGATGCCCGGTGGGCTGATGGCAGCGGCCACGTGAGTCATCGACGACAAAGGGACTACCGATCGTGACCGATCAACCATCGCTCGGCAGCCGAGTTCGGAGTGGGATTATTGCGGCTTGGGGGGCGGTAAGCGGTGTGGCGCCCCACGTTTTGCACCACGTGGGCCCCCTTGCGGGGTCGGCACTGGTAGCGGGGACCGTCGGCAGGGCTCTTTTCGCCGGAATCGGATTGGCTGCTTCCATTCCGTTTCTACTCCGTCTTCGCCGTCGTTTCAACACCTGGATCGCTCCGGCGATCGCTTTGGCGGTCTTTGTGGTTGCCTTTACGATTAGCACCCTGCTAATTGCCCCCTTGCTCACCAACGGCCAGTCCGGCGAGTCGCATGGTCCGAAGGTGCATGATCCCGGGTCGCGGGAGCAGCATGGCCACACCTGAAGTAGGGGAGCAGGCCCGCTACGCGAGGAAGTAGCTCTCGGGTATTAGGTGGAAACACCCGCAGAACCAGGTACCTTATGCCGGCCCGGTTGGGGGGTTTCCCCCCTTTCGCTCTTTCCGCATCGTCCCCACAATGAGCAAGACGCGTGCCGTCCCGAATGTCAGAAAGCATCGAATCCGGCGGGGGAGGTTCGCTCATAGGAATATCAGCCGAGGGCCCGATGAAGCCGGGCGATAGATGAAGGCGGGGAAGAAGATGGTGGAGAAACCAAAAGGGAAACCGGGTCGGTGGCGTTACGGACTGGCGATTGCGCTCATGCTTGTAGGAACGTTCGCCTTCTTGCTGGCTTTTGAGGTTCTGAAGACTACCACGGAAGACATGGTGCAGGTAATCGTTCCGGGTGAGTCCACCATCACGGTTGAAGAACCGGGCGACTTCACCATCTTCTACGAGAGTCAGAGCACCGTTGACGGCCGGGTGTTCTCGACCGGGGACCTTCCCGGGATCAACATTGAGATCAGATCCAACGCTACGGGCGAGCCCGTGTCGATCAAAAAGCCCTCGGCTACAACCTCATACAGCCTTGGGGGACGCTCGGGCCAGTCGATTGCGGCTTTCTCGGTTCAAGAGACCGGCGACTACACCCTGGCAGCGGCATATCCCGAAGGGGCCGAGGGAACTGAAAGGGTCCTTGCCGTGGGGTCCGGTAGCGGTGGCGTAGGCAGGGCACTTGTCGCCGGAGGCATTGGTATGGCGGCGTTTCTAGCGGGATTGGTGATTGGACTGAGGACCTTCTTCAGGCGCCGCAAGGCCAAGAGGAATGGAGACGGGCCTACTGCAGGACAGGCAGCGGAACCCTTCCACACTCCAGCCTGAGCAACACCCGCCCCACAGGAGTCATGACAGAGCCAACGCAAGGAGCCACGGATGAGAATTTCGCGCAGCTGGTCCGGAGAGGAGCTGCTCCAAAAGGCAAGCTCCGCTCTTTCCCCCGCCTCGTGCAGCATCAAGAGCGACAAGCAGGTTTATGCGGCCGGCGAGACTGTCGTCGCCCAAGTTCGGCTTGGCTTCAGCAAGCAATGCGAGGTGGAGGAGGGTGTCATTGCTCTGCGTTGCGTGTGGGGTTACGAATATCGCTCGGACAACATGACGCACTACACGGAAAGTGGATGGAACTGTGCCGAGAAAACCATCCTCACGGGCTGTCGCTTCCAGGGCGGAGAGACAGTTGTCGAGAAGTTCGAAGGCGAGATTCCGGTCAACTCTCAACCGACCGGTCGGGGACTCGAGGTCCAGGTCAGATGGGAGATCTTTGTCCACCTGAAGATGTCGGGAGTGGACGTCAGAGAGGGACACGATCTGATAGTTCTTTCGTCACCGGTGGACCGCACTGGCTCGCAACCGCAGTCCGCCAGCTCTGAATGTGAGGACTACGACCTTCGAATCGATATCGACCAGCCATGGGTGCGCCCTGGGGAAGCAATAACAGGTACCGTCACCGTGATTCCCCACTTCGACCTCAAGGGGAGCAACATCAAGCTTCGCCTGGAGTACCGGGAGAGGATTTCGTCGGGTTCGGAGTTTTCGTGGCGGCCCCCAAAGGCGATGGAGAAGACGCTCGCTGATCGTCCGGAACTACACGCGGGGACGCCGAAGAGTTATCCGTTCGCTGCCGCTGTCCCAAACAATGCCTGCCCGAGTCTGGAGACTGAGGACTTCAGCGTTCGCTGGGGGCTGGCAGCCAATGTGGAGCGTCGTCTCCGCAAAGACCAGAAGGTCCAGTTACCGGTACAGGTTCGAACTGCGCCGACGGTTGCCCGCAACTTCGGCTCTGTCAACGATGACGGAGGGACCACCTGACGAGTTAGGAAAGGAATGGGAATGGTGTCCAAGATGGAGGTAAAGCTTCTGGGCATGGTGGGTCTGGTCGTTCTACTCGCAGGGTGTGGCGGAGGACCTTCAGTAACCTTAGGCGCGCCGAGCCAGACGCCTACACCCGAAACCAGCGTGGATGTGTCCCCCACTTCCTCAGTCGTTCTGCCGACTCCAACGGAAGCCGCACCTCCGGGCCCGCCCCGCCCTGCGCCCGCGCCCCGAAGGCCGGCTTCGAATGGGGAGTCTGAGGTGTTGAGAAGGTGCAGCAGGTGTTAGTCGGGTTGACGTCAAGAAGCGAAACCGTCTACTCGTCCTCCATCCCTTGGGGGTAACGCTTCCTTTCAGGTTCTCTGGACTATGACCCACTTCTTGCCACGGCCAACGATGCGCTCAAGTTCTGGCGATTCGTGTCCGCCGACAATAAGGAACTGAAAGCGACGCCTACGAATCTGTCGGTACTGCTCGACGGTCACTTGGATTAGTTCGTCGCAGTCGCCGTTCGCACACTCGCATACTGCCCATATCGGGTCAGCTAGGCCCGGTCGGGTACATTTTTCGATTCAATCGTTTATCTTGCGGCCCAGATCCTGATTCGTGGCGCCGGCGTCTGCCCGTGACTCGGTTTCCGTCATTAGAACGTTACGCCGAAGATGCCAAGGAGCTGTTTGGTTGCCTGAACGAAGCGGTGCCGCCGACAAACCCGAATGATCCTGCTATGTCGACCACCACAGAACTGCCCCGAAGTCCGGATAAAGAGCTGTTGGACTCAACTGCTTTCTCCTGAGCTGATTTACCTTAATTCGGCCCGGAGTCGGCTTTGGATTGCTGGACTTGGAAGCAACGCAGCCGTCTCAGAGCAGGCCTGGTTGGCCGTCTCAGGTGGTCGTTTCTTCCGCCCGCCTGGCGCAAGTGGAGGACCGGCCGGTGCCGGGCCGGCCCTCCACTGGCTCCGCGCGCTTATCCCGTTACCCGAATGTTGATGGTGTCGGTGGCGTCCAGCGCCTTGTGGGCCCCGTCCGCAAACTGCAGACAGAGCTCGTGCTCGCCGGGCTGCAGAGTAAGGTCCGCGTCCTTCTGGCCCTGACCGTAGTGGCGGTGGCTGTCATCGTTTGGAATGACCTCCCCAGGGGGAGCGCACTCGGTGTCGATCATGATGTGAAAGTGGCCGGCGCCCTCCCGAACCTGACCGGCCGGCTCGACGGTGAAGTTGGTGGCCTCCATCCGGACCTTCACCGGGTTCGCTACCGAGGCGCCGTCGGTGGGTTCGGCAAACGACACCTCGCCGTCTCCGAGGGCTTCGGTATCCGTTACCTTTTCGACTGGACTCTGTACCGCGTCCTCTACCTCTTCCGCTTCATCCGCTGCCCGGCCGCAAGCGACCGAAAGTACCAGAACACTAAAGATTGCTGCCGCTACCCTCGCCAATCTGTTCATGGCATTCCCTCCTTTTGTCGGCTATCCGACTACCTCAGTCAACTAACTGGTTCCCTGTCACCGGCTGGAACGAAGACGCCACAGCTTCTGAGTGATCGATCCAAGGCGCTGACATCTGGGATGCTAAAGAAAAACGTGCGCCATTGACCAGATTTGCAATCTGAGTCGGGACAAGGCGGCGATCGGCCTTCCTGGCGGCGGCTCCGGAGATCCCACAATCTGAGGGGCGGGAGGGGCTAGAACAGCGGATAGATGAAGGCGCCAACACCCGTGCTGCCGAGAAGGATGACCAGTCCCAGCAATGACAGCACCAAGATCATCGGGATCATCCACCAGCGCTTGTTGCGCCAGACGAACGAGGAGACCTCCGAGGCGATGCCGTGCCGCCGGCCGGATGCCGCCTGTTCGAAGTCGGTTGTTTCCTTGTCGTCCGCCATTTCCTAATACCTTTCTCAGGACTGCCTGAAGTAATCCTCGCGGGGCCGGGACCCGCCGTGCGGAGCCCAGTAGGACCGCCGGGCTCGGTCGATCCTCCTGCCGAGCAGGTCCTTGCCGAACATTCGCATCACGATCCCGGTAGGCGTGACCACTCCCAGGTAGACGAGCAGCAGGAGAGCCCACCCCAGATTCTGGGCGCATTCGCCGGCTCCAAGCCCCGGGACCCCGTTCAGCGGCGCTTCAACACCAGGCGTGATTGGATCGGCCCTCGGAGGGGAGATTACTAGCTGGAGAATTAGATCCTTGCGAGAAAGGACATAACCCATGGCTGAAGATCAGGAAAACGCTCCGATGCTGGAGGGTGTCGGCGAGCCCGCCCGGGAAAAGACTCTGGGCGAGCGCCCGGTCAGCGACCGGGACATCGAACAGATTCACGACCACATCGAGGACCTCCAAGGTGATCTTGCCGACCTTAGAACCAAGGGGGACCAAACGCTGCAGCCTCCGGCTTAATCGAAGTCGAAGATCACCGACGGTCCGCTGTCCCGCTCTTCGATTTGCGCGCTGACTCGGATAAGCCCTGCCCGGACGCTCTGCCCGTACGCATCCACGCCGAGGCCGCCGCTGCTCTCATTGCCTAACTCGGCGTGCCGGCGGGCATTCTGGAAGTTCCGCAGCTTGCGGTAATCGTCGGCTAAATTCAGGTGGAGGGATGGGTAAAAGGCCCGGATTGCTGCGGCCGACGGGTGGGGGTCGCCACCTTCGCCGGTGATCGACTCGGCAACCTCCAGGGCTCGCAGGTCCCACTTGAGCTGCTCCTGGAGATCACCTTCTGTATCCGCCAGGTAGTGCGCCGCCACGCATCGGGAGAAGGGATCCCCGCCCGGATTGAGCTCGTCCCATATAGCCTGCAGCTGCCGCCGGCCTTCCGCCTGCTCCGAGCGGCAAAACAGCCGGAATGCGCTCCTAATCCGCTCCAAAGTGTCGTCCCGCGAACCCAACAGACCCCTTCCTAGGATGCAAACACTTGATAGAGAGATATTACGTCGGCGGCCCCCTGGAGGGCGGCGGTCCCGCCCGGGCCTCCCGCATGAACGGCAAGGCAGGCGTATGGAGTTCGAAGGTGGTGCACAGGTTTAGTCGGGAAGGGAAATATTTCGGGGAGATGGGTAGTTAAAGAGGTGTGGAGTTCACCAACTGGATGTGCCCGGAGTGCTACGTCGTCCTCGAGTCCTTCAACGAGGGCCAGACGGAGGAGTGTCCCCGGTGCGGTCGCGCGATGGAGGAAGCTTTCATCCAGGAAGAAACGTGAGGCCTTCCTGAGTCGGGGGTCCCTGGCAGAGCACAATTGAAGGTCTGTTAGCGGTCGCAGCGCGCTAGTACTCCCGCTCGATGTGCTGAGTAGCCGGCCCCAACGCCTGCAGGAGTTTCTGGAGTGACATGACCTTCATGAGGTTGCCCTTGACCTTGATCTTGCGCTCCATGAAAGCGACCTGGGGGTTCAGTTCACCTTTGTCCAGTTGGACCGCGATGTCGTAATCCTGCGTGATGGTTATATCCGGGTCCTCGACCTCTCCCGATCCAACAAGGATCGCCCCCTTGTCGATCCGGATGAAGCTCTTCTTGTCGCCCTCCCCGGGGAAGTCCTTGGTCAGCACCTGCAGGACGACGTTGTGGCCCTTGGCGGCGCTGGCGACTTCCTCGCTGTTCCGGAGGGCTTCGTTGGCTGCCTGAAAGTACTCTTCCGACTGAAACTTGACCGCCATCTATGCTCCTTTGTCGACATTCCGGGCACTGCCGGCACGGTTCCGGGGAAATTCAACCGGGTGCCAGGATAGTTCATGAGGGTCCCCCCGCCGAAGCGTCGGTAGCCTTGGGCGCCATCCGAACCGGGGGCGCCTTACAGTAGAGGAATGACCCGCGGGCAGAAAGCTCAAGACGAGACGGACGCGTCGGGACCCGGGAGGGTCATCTTTCGGGTGGCCGGCGGGGTTGTTGCCATTGTTCTGTTCGCGGTGGTCGCAACGCTGTTGATGAGAGCACTCGGCAATGTCACGGGTGGTTGGAGGATTGCGGTGGCCGGGCTCATGGGCCTGGGAATTGCCCGCATCGGGATGGGCTACTTCGGGTATCTGACCAACCCGCCGCCTCCCGATCCCACCCCCATGCAGGTGGACCCGGAGCTCCAGTTGAGCTACCTCTGCGAGATGTGCGGCCTGGAGCTGGCCGTGGTCGCGGTGGCCAAGGAGAGAGCCCCCAAACACTGCGGGGAGTCGATGCTGCTGGTCAGGCGAGAGGAAGCTTAGAAACCTCAGCGCCACTGGGTGGCAATCCCGAAGGCCACCGCCACCATGGCGAGCCCCCCGCCGAGGTACCAGTTACTGTCCAGGAACGCAAAAGTGGTGCTGAACAGGTAGCGCGCCATGATCATGAGGAACCCCAGGGCTATGAGGCTGAAGAAGACATACGGAATCCATGCCGGGGACGGCTTGGGCTTGGGCGGAGGGGGGGGAACGTAGCGGTTACGCTTCGACTTTGACTTGGGCATAGGACTCCTCAACTCTGTTATGTGCCGCATTCTACCGAGACCGGCGTCCACCCCAGCTCTCGGAGCCCTCGGAACACTGCCTCTTCGGCGAGAAGGGTTCCTTACCAGGGTAGTGCTACGCTAGCCCCTTATGGCTCTACGTGTGATCGGCCGCGGGTTCATCGGCCTCGGCACTCTCATCCTGCTCTTCCTCATGTACCAGCTGATCGGCACCAATGTCGTCACGGGCCGGCAGCAGAAGGCCCTTGCATCCGAGATCGAGGAGCAGTGGGAGGTCAAACCGGACGAGCCGCCGATTCCCGGCGGCGGCATGGCGCTGATCAAGATTCCCAAGATCGGTGTCGACGCCGTCGTCGTCGAGGGTGTGGAGGTGGAGGACCTAAAGAAGGGACCGGGTCACTACCCGGATACCGCGCTTCCCGGCCAGCTCGGCAACATGGTGATCTCGGGACACCGCACCACCTATGGGGCGCCCTTCTACCGGCTGGACGAGCTCAAGCCGGGTGACGACATCCTGGTGTACGACGCCAAGGGTCCCTACACCTACAAGGTGACCGAGTCCAAGATCGTGTTGCCGACGGAGATCGGGGTCATTGCGCCCTCCTCGGATGCCCGCCTGACGCTTACCACTTGCCATCCCCGGTTCTCGGCGGCCAAGCGGCTGATCATCGTGGCGCAGCTCCAAGGCACGCCCACCGGACTGCAAACGACCGATCCAGGGGCTGGCCCGTTGCCGGACGAATGAGAGCAAGGAGACAAACCTATGGCAGCAGGCGGCAAGAAAGTCCTGGTATGGCTCTTGATCGTTGTTCTGGGCCTACCCTTCCTCTTCTATCTGTTCGAGTACGTCGTTCCTCGGTTCCTGCCGGCCAACTTCTAGCGACAACGGGAAGCAGGATATGCGAGTACTGCTGATCGACAACTTCGACTCCTTCGTGTTCAACCTCGCGCAGTACCTGGGATCGCTCGGCGCCGAGCCGGTTGTCGTCCGCAACGACGCGGCGGTGGAGGACCTGAGGGCTCTAGACCCGGATGCGGTGGTCATCTCTCCGGGCCCGGGCCATCCCCGGGATGCCGGGTGTTGTGTCGACGCCATTCACGCCTTCGCCGGCCGGGTTCCGCTGCTGGGAGTCTGCCTAGGGCATCAGGCAATCGGCCTCGCCTACGGCGCAGACGTGGTTCGCGCCGAGGCGCTGATGCACGGCAAGACGTCCGAGATCCACCACGCCTCGCAGGGGGTTTTCGCGGGTTTGCCCAACCCCTTCCCGGCGACCCGCTATCACTCCCTCGTCATCCGGCCCGATTCGCTCCCGGAGTGCCTCGAGGCGACGGCGCACACCGCGGATCGGGTGATCATGGGTGTCCGCCATCGGGAGGTCGAGGTGGAGGGCGTCCAGTTCCATCCCGAGTCGATAATGACGCCGGCCGGAATGACACTGTTGAGCAACTTTTTGAGCGTTTCGGTTTCCTAGGTAATCCGAATCCTTACGGTGCCCCCGCTGCAGGCACCTTCACCGGCCTGGGGACTTTGGCCTGCGACGGTGTCGAAGACCGGCATGGGGAGCGCGTTCTGGACCTCCACCTTGAACCCAGCCCTCTGCAGCTCTTCCGAGGCCGCGGCCGTCGTCTTACCGGTCACATCCGGTACCGAAGCCAACTCGTTGACGGTGAGGAGGACGTCCGCGTTGTCTGACACCTCCGCCCCGGGCTGGGGATCCTGGGCAAGCACCACCGCGCTCGCCTTGGCGGCGTCGCACCCCCGCTGCGTTCTCGGGGTGAGCCCGGAGTCTGAAATTGCGGTCTCTGCTTCTTCCTGGGGCAGGCCGACCACCCGAGGAACTCTGATCACCTCTTTGCCCGTGCTCACCACGAAGTTAACCGGCTCCCCCTTCTCGATTTTGCCGGTAGCCGGCGTCTGGCTGATCACCCTGCCCTCGGCCACCGTGTCGCTCGCTTCGCTGGTCACCTCACCGGCCGCCAGGCCGGCATCGGCCAGCAGCTGATCCGCCTCGGCCCTGGTGAGGCCGACAAGGCTCGGGACATCCACCACCTCCGGACCCTGTGAGATCACCAGTGAGACCACCGCCCCGTCTGTGACCTTCCGGCCGTCCTCCGGGTCCTGCGATATGACGGAGAACGCGGGTAACTCGGAGCTGGGCTGCCGCCGGGCAACTCTTGTTCTGAGCCCGGCGTCGGCCAGGATCTGCTCCGCTTCCTCGAGGGTCTTGCCGGTGACCTTGGGGACGGTGATGTCGGGCGCCGAGTTCTCCGACAACATCCAAAACGCCATCACCGCCACGCCGATTGCCAGAAGGACCGCCAGGGCGATCAGCGCCTTGGCGGTACCGCCGGCCGGCTGAGCCCCTCTCGGAGGAGGCGCCTCCGTGAGAACGCTTGTGCGATCCAGATCGGCTTCGTACTCGTTCGGCCTCCGGTCGTACGGTACGGCGCCCATCATCGCGGTCTGCTCCTGCGAGGACAGCAACGGAGTTGCCTCCACCTGCTGGCCGCGCAGCGCCCGCCCGAGATCAAGGGACATTTGCTGGGCCGTCTGGTAGCGGTTGTCCGGGTTCTTGGCCAGGGCCTTCATGACCACCGCCTCAAGGGCTGGTGAGATGTCCTCCGCCAGCACCCGCGGGGGAGTGGGGTTCTCCGTCACATGCTTGTAGGCAACGGCGACCGGCGAGTCGCCCTTAAACGGAACAACGCCGGTCAGCATCTCGTAGAGGACGATGCCCACCGAGTAGATGTCCGACCTGGCGTCGACCGCCCTGCCCTGTGCCTGCTCGGGGGAGAAGTAGCTGGCGGTCCCGATCACCATGCCCGTCTGGGTAACGGTCATCGCCCCGTCCTGGGCCGCCCGGGCGATTCCGAAGTCCATCACCTTGACCTGGCCGCCGACTGTAATCGCAATGTTGGCGGGCTTGACGTCGCGGTGGACGATACCCTTCTGGTGAGCCAGGTGCAGGCCACCCAGGACTTCGACGGCAATCTTGACCGCCTTGGAGATCGGCAATGGTCCGGAGGCCCGGATGATCTCGGCCAGGGTGCTGCCCTCCACATACTCCATGACGATGAAGTACGTCCCGGCGTCCGATCCCCAGTCGTAGATTGCGACCACACGGGGGTCGTTGAGACTGGCCGCGGCCTGGGCCTCCCGGCGGAAACGCTCGATGAAGGCGCTGTTGCGGGCGAACTCGAGGTGCATGAGCTTCAAGGCCACAAGCCGGTCCAGCATGGCGTCGCGCGCCAGAAAGACCTCCGCCATGCCGCCGGAAGCGATCGACCCCTTGACCTGGTAGCGCCCCCCGTACTGCTTGCCTGGCATGGGACTTCCCGGCTGCGTCACCATCCGGCAGCGCTGCGGTGTGCCTGAAGAACCTGGCGCACCATAGGCGAAGCCACTCTGCCGCCGGTCTCATCGCTGCCGGGTCCAGAGCCCTCCACCATCACTGCAACTGCAATCCGCGGCGAGTCGGCCGGGGCGAAGGCGATAGTCCAGGCGAGGCTGCTGTTGCCCCCTTCACCGGTCTGTGCGGTTCCCGTCTTGGCGGCGACCTGCGTCCCGGGCAGCGAGGCAGCCCGAGCGGTGCCGTTAGCCGCTACATCGACCATCATCTCTTTGATGGTGGAGGCGGTTGAGGCGGACACCGCCCTCTTCCAGATCTCAGGACTGGTCTGCTCGACCACCGCTCCCCGAGCGTCCTCGATTTGTTTGACCACTTTAGGCGCCGGCACGTTCCCTCCGTTGGCTATGCCGGCGGCCACCAGCGCCATCTGCAGCGGTGTGGCCGCGACGCTGTACTGGCCGATCGACGACAGTGCCCGGAAGGCGGGCGACCTCAGGTCGTTCGGGTCGGGAAGGCGGCTGGCGACCGCGCTGATGTCGAGCGGAGGGGTCTCGGTGAAGCCGAATGCGGCGGCCGTCTCCTCCAGGATTCCGGCCGGCATCTCGGCTGCGAGGCGGGCGAAGTAGGTGTTGCAGGACACCCTCAGGGCGTCCCTCATATCGCCTCCGCAGGTGCCCCCGCCGAAGTTGCGGATGACCCTGTTGGTTTGCGCCGGCTGGTACTGGCTTGTCGCCGGGAAGCTGGTGTCCGGACCGATGCCGTTCTCCAATGCTGCCGCGACGGTGATGACCTTGAAGGTGGATCCCGGCGGGTAGATTGCCCGGGTCGCCCGGTGCACCAGCGGCTTGTTCTCGTCGTCCTCGTTCAGCCGGACCCACGCCTCCTGCTGCCCCTCGGCGGAGTGCTGAGAAAGCAGGTTCGGGTCGAACGACGGCCTGGATACCATCGCCAGGATCTGGCCGCTCACCGGATCGAGAGCGACGATGGCGCCTTTGCGGCCGCCGAGCGCAGCATCTGCCGCCTGCTGGACGGCGGTGTCGACGGACAGCACCAGCGTGTCGCCCTTTTCCTCCCCCCCGAGCAGACGGTCGCCGAGATCCTGCATGGTGACGACGCCACCCTTGCCGGTCAGTTCTTGGTTGTAGGAACGCTCCAGGCGCTCACGTCCGTAACGAATGGAGTAGTAGCCCGTCAGGTGGGCGAAAAGCTCCACCTTAGGATACCGCCGGACGGACTTCAACTGTTGTTCCGGCGTGGGCTCACTGATGGCGAGGGTGTCCCCGTTGAGCGAGCGGATGGCGCCCCGTTCCAGCGCATACTCCTTGAGCAGCAGCCGGATGTTCGACGGATGGTTGGCCAGGCTCTCGGCTCGGACGAGCTGGAGCCAGGACAGGTTGACGAAGACAACGCCGAACAGCGCCAGCATGGTGAACCCGACCGCGCGGATCTGCTTGTTCACCGGCCACCTCCCGCCGCCATGTTCAGCTCCGTCGGCGGTGCCTCCCCGCCGGCGCGGGCGACCTCATCCGATATCCGAAGCAGCAGGGCGATGGCGATGAAGTTGGACAGCAGGCTGGACCCACCGTAGCTCATGAACGGCATCGTGACCCCGGTCAGCGGGATGAGGTTGGTCACCCCGCCCACGATCAGGACCGTCTGGAAGCTGATGGCGAACGTGAGGCCGGCAGCCAGGAGGCGGGAGAAGTCGTCGCGGCAGCGCGTCGCCAGGCCGAATCCCCGTGCGGCCAGCAGAGCATAGGCGGTGAGGACCGCGGCTCCGCCCACCAGCCCTAGCTCCTCTCCCAGGCTGGAGAAGATGAAGTCGGTGTGGACGCTGAACCGGATGAGGTCGGGACGGCCGAGCCCCAGGCCGGTGCCCCAGGCTCCGCCGGTGGCGAAGGCAAAGAGCGACTGCACCACCTGGTAGCCGGATTCGTTGATGTACTGGAAGGGATCTCTCCAAACCGTCAATCGGGCCTGCACGTGGCTGAACAGCCGGGTTGCGATGAAGGCGCCGGCCAGGAACATCGCCACGCCGCTTATCAGGTAGATCGGCCGGCCGGTGGCCATCCACAACATCGCAACGAAGATGGCGAAGAACAGCAGTGAGGAGCCAAGGTCCTTCTGGTTGATCATGACCAGGAGCGACACCGCCCAGGCTGCAGCTACCGGACCGAAGTGCCGGAGGGCCGGTACGCCGATGGGTCCAATCTTGCGGGTGGTCACTGCCAGCAGTTCACGGCGCTCGGAAAGGTAGCCGGCAAAAAAGAGCACCAGCGCGACTTTTCCGAGCTCCGAGGGCTGGAAGGTGAGGGGACCGAGCCGGATCCACAGCCTGGCGCCGTTGACCTCGCGGCCGATCAACGGGAGCATCGGCAGCAAAAGCAGAACGACTCCGGCAAAAGCGAAGGTGTATCGGTACTGCGCCAGCGACCGGACATCCTTAACCCACCACAGGGTTGCGATGAACGCGGCAATTGCCACCATCAGCCACTGTGTCTGGGCGGCCGCCAGTCCCACATTCTCGGTTGGGATCTCCAGCCGGTAGATGAGGACGAAACCGATCGCGTTCAGCATCAGTCCGATGGGCAGCAACAGGGAATCGGCTCTGGGTGCCAGCTTGCGGATGGCGAAGTGGGCGGCGGCGTAAATCGCCCCGTAGATGACCCCGTACAGGATGATGCCGGTGGGGACGGAGGCGCTACGTGGGAGTGACGCGAGCCAGTAGCCCCCGATCGCGATGACCAGGCTGATGAGCAGAAGCGACGCTTCGGTGTTTCGCCGAGCCGTGCCGGTGATCACCGGGAGCTCCTCCGGCCGGCCTGCCAGGGAAGGACGAGCATCAGGCCGGCGGGTCCTCGGGGGCTCCGGGGCCTTGTCCTGCGGCCGGAGACTCCCCGCCCTGGGCAGCGTCCGGAGAGGGAGACGGCGACGCCACCAGCTTCTCAAGATCGGCAACTATTGCCCGGGCGTCACGGCGGCTGTTGGCTTTGATCCCCTCCTTCAGGCGGCCCTGGTACAGCTCGGGAAGCGATTCGCTGCGCAGGTCCGTGCGGTTCTCAAGCTTGGCCAGCTCTACTCCCGCAAGCGAACCCGGCATCCCGTTGAACACGGCGACCCGGCCGCCGTCGTCTCCGACGTACCACGAGCCACCAATTGACATCCGGGCTACGAAAGCGCCGGTTACCAAAAGGGCGATCAGCCCCAGGACCCAGACCAACACCCGGCCCTTTCGCCTGGGCCGCTGGGGGGAGGAGGTGGAGCTAGATCTGATCGGTGAAGGAGCCGGCGATGAACGGGAGTGGCTCAAAGTGCGGACTGTGCCGGACTCCGAGGTACCCAGGGGGCCGGTTTGGGTCAGCCGTGTTGGCGTGGGAGCCGCGGCGGCGTAGGAGGCGGTGGGGTCGGTGGCGGAGCTCTTGCGGACGGCAGGGAAGTCGACGACCACAGTGGTGACGTTGTCGTTCCCTCCTGCGTGGACTGCCTCTTCGCACAGCCGCTCGGCCGCCCGCTGCGGGCTACTCTCCTGTTCGAGAACGTTTTGGATCAGGTCGTCGTCGATCATGCCGAACAGGCCGTCGCTGCACAGCAGGACGCGGTCGCCGGGGGACATATCAAGCACGTGCACATCGACCTCGACCTCAGGATCCACTCCCAGCGCGCGCTCGAGGTAGGACCGCTGGGGGTGGCGGTCGGCATCCTCGGGCATTATGCGACCCTGCTGAACCAGCCGGTTTACCACCGTGTGATCCGTAGTCAGCCGCGTGAGCTGACCGTCTCTCAGCAGGTAAGCACGCGAGTCCCCGACGTGGGCGATCTGGGCCGAGCCCTCGTCCGCCCACATCGCGGTCAGGGTGGTTCCCATGCCTGTGAGGTCCGGGTCTTTGGCAGCCCTCTGAAAGATGGCCTTGTTGGCGTTGTGGACCGCATCGGAGATGGAATCCGACTGCTTCAGCGCCGCCTCGAACACCTCGATTGCGATCGCGGAGGCCACATCACCCGAGGCGTGGCCTCCCATGCCGTCGGCAACGGCAAACAACGGTGGCGCGGCGAGCTTGGAATCCTCGTTTACCTGCCGCACCAGCCCCACCTCGGAGCAGGCACCCCACCGGAACTCGGGTGTCATCGCCGGAACTCCATCTCGGTCTTGCCTATGCGCGCGGTATCCCCGCGGTTAACCTGCATCGGAGAGGTGACCTTCTTCCGATTCAGATATGTGCCGTTCGTTGATCCCATGTCCTCAATGTAGACCGCATTCTGCCGCCGGAACACCCGGGCATGGATTTGGCTGGCGTAGGAGTCGCTGATCACCACGTGGCACTTGTCGGCCCTCCCGATTATCAGCTCGTCGCCGATGTCGAACATTCGAGGCTTGCTGCCGGGAGCGGTGACCGCCATCTTCTCCGGGGCCCGGCCGGCGGGACGAGGAGCAGCACCTACACCGGCCGGCACAACGGCGCCCCCCCGCTGCGCCCGCGGACCGGAGATTTCCAGGAGCATAGCCTTTACCGCCCGGGCCAGGAACAGAAAGATAAGGAACAAAAAAAAGTACTTGAGGATGTCCAGAACGGCTTCGGGCATCTCTAGGTTATCCCCGAAGCGGCCTCGCGGTACTCCAGCTCAGTCGCTCCGATCTTGATCCGGTCTCCGTGGCTCAGGCGCCTCTCCTTGATCATCGCGTCGTTGACGAGGGTTCCGTTGGTTGAGTCGAGGTCGGTAATCCACCACTCGTCGGCCCGCCGGGAAAGCTGAGCGTGGTTTCGGGAGGCGTTCGGGTCGTCGACCACGATTCCGTTGGTGGACGAGCGCCCGAGGGTGATCTCATCGGAGTCCAGGTTCCAGCTCCTGCCCGTGTCCAGTTGGACGAGCTCATCGGGCTCGGCGGCGTAAGGGTCGGAAGGATCGGCCGCCAGGTGAAAGCCCTCGACCTCGAACTTGCCGGCTTTCAACGAGTCGTCCTGCTCGAAACGCACGTTGATGGGGCCCGGCAGCCGCCACCGCCGCTGGCCGGCGTTGGTCTTGAGCAGAGTGCCGAACTCCCCTCGCAGCGTGGGGATCAAGCCTTCGAATCGGCCGAAGTCGTCCGGGGACAGCTGGATCACGTAGTCGTTTGGCACGTAGACGGCTCCCACGCTTACGCTCTTGCCCGCCTCCATCTCCCGAAGCAGGCGGCGGCCCAGCTCTGCGGGCTCGACATCGGAGCGGAAGGCTTTGGAGAAGACGCCCTCGACCACTCTTTCGAGTCGATTCTCAAATTCGTCAACCAGGCCCACTTCGACGTCCTCTCGAGTCCCTGCGGCTGATCAACCAATATAGTGGCGGGTTGGTTCAGCACTGAAGGTTCCTCCAACCAGGGCCACGCTAAACTAAATGAAAATCAAGGGCGAATGGCGGAATGGTAGACGCGCTGGCTTCAGGTGCCAGTGAGCGCAAGCTCGTGGAGGTTCAAATCCTCTTTCGCCCACGTAAGCATCACGGCTGAGCGGCCGGGTGATGGTTGTTGCGGTCACCCGGCTGGACGACAATCCTTCCCCGCAGGCCAACTCACCCGTATCCTTATAGGCCCGACCTAGGAGTCCTTTTTGGATCAGCAGACCCTAATAGCGGTTGCCGCCGGAGCGGTGGCATTGCTGGCGCTGGGAGTTGCCGCCATGGCCAACAACCGGCTGACGCACCTAAGGCGTACCATGGCGATCCTGCAGGGCAAGGACGACGCCAAGACGCTGCTCGAGGTGATCTCCGACAACGTGCAGAGGGTTGAGGGCTTCGAGAAGGTACTTCGCAGCCAGGCCAAGCGGCAGGAGGAGCTGTTCGCTCTGCTGGGCCGCTCCGCCCGCAACCTGGGCGTGGTGCGGTATGACGCCTTTGACGACATGGGGGGCAAGATGTCGTTTAGCGCGGCGCTGCTCGACGACCACGGCAACGGCCTGGTGATCACCTCCATCAACGCACGTGCCGAGTCCCGGGCGTACGCCAAGCCCATCAAGGGCGGCAGCTCCGAGCACAACCTGTCAGCCGAGGAGCAGCGGGCCATTGCCAATGCCCTAGGAGCCCAGCAGAAGGTCAAGAGGTAGCAATAGACCTGCGCCTTCTGCGTACAGATCCGGCCAGGGTCGCCGCCTCCATGAGGCAGCGGGGCGTCGAGATCGATCTGGAAGCGCTTATCGACCTGGACCGGCAGCACCGCCGGCTGGTGACGAACGTCGAAAACCTCAGAGCCGACCTCAACCGTGCCCAGAAGGAGATCGGCAAGCTGCCCCCCGATCAGCGTCCGGCGGCCATCGCCCATAACAAGGAAAGGGGCGCCGAGCTCAAGGGGTTGGAGGTTGAGTTGGCCAAGGCCGCCGAGGCCCTTGAGGCCGCCCTTCAGCTTGTTCCGAACCTGGTCCACCCGGACTCCCCGCCGGGCACCCAGGACGCCGAGCTTCGCCGGGTCGGCACCCCCCCGGAGATGGACTTTGCGCCGGTCGATCACCTGACGCTCGGGGAGGGGCTGGGAATCATCGACGTGAAGCGGGCGGCGAAGGTCTCGGGATCACGCTTCGCGATCCTGCGTGGGCAGGGCGCCCTGCTGGAGCTGGCGCTGGTGCGATTTGTGCTCGACCGGCTGTTGGCCGAGGGCTTCGAGCCGGTCATCCCCCCGGTGCTGGTACGCGAGGAGGCAATGTACGGCACTGGTTTCTTCCCGACGGACCAAGCCCAGGTCTACAGAACGGCCGACGACGATCTGTATCTGGCCGGCACCTCTGAGGTTCCCATAGCTTCAATGCACTCCGGAGAGATCTTCTCTGCCAACGAGCTGCCGATCCGTTACGCCGGCATCTCAACCTGCTTCCGGCGGGAAGCCGGCACCTACGGCAAGGACACCCGGGGCATCATCCGGGTCCACCAGTTCGATAAGGTCGAGATGTTCTCGTTTTGCCATCCCCAGGGGTCCGATGACGAGCATGGGCGCATGCTGGAGCAGGAGGAGGGCATCTTTGGAGCGTTGGAGATCCCGTACCGGGTGCTGGATATCGCTGCCGGCGAGCTGGCCGCTCCCAACTACCGTAAGTTCGACATCGAGGCGTGGCTGCCCGGCGCCGACCGCTGGCTGGAGGTCACGTCCTGCTCCAACGACTGGGACTTCCAGGCGCGGCGCTTGGGGGTCCGCATGAAGGGGGACTCGGGGACGGAGCTGGTCCACACCCTGAACGGCACCGCGGTAGCGGTGGGACGGGCGATAGTGGCGCTGCTTGAAAACCACCAGCGGGCCGACGGTTCGGTCGCCATCCCGGAGTCGCTGCAGCCGTACACGGGCTTCGACGTCATCTCACCAAGCCGCTAATGGGCTCCGAGACCGGCGGCTGCTTTGGCGGTGGAGGTGGGATTCGAACCCACGGAGCCTGGTAGCTCACACGCTTTCAAGGCGCGCCCGTTCGGCCGCTTCGGTACTCCACCGCTCTCTATTATTCCGCCTCAGGCACACCGGCCGCCCCGCCGGTACCGGCGGGGGGAAGACTGTGGCAAAATCGGTGGGGAGGCATCGCCTAGTCCGGTCTATGGCGCGGGATTGCTAATCCCGTTGGGGGGCAACCCCCTCGCGAGTTCAAATCTCGCTGCCTCCGCTGCGCCCTTAGCTCAGTGGATTAGAGCGCGTCGCTACGGACGACGAGGTCGGGGGTTCGAATCCCTCAGGGCGCGCAAAGACGCCTGAGTCGGGCGATAAGCTCACCCCGTGGTTCCCGACAGCGAACAGGTTTCGGACATTGGCTTTATGCGCCTGGCTCTTCAGCAGGCGCATTTGGCCGTCCACCATGACGATGTCCCGGTTGGTGCAGTGGCGGTGAGAGATAAAGACGTCATTTTTGCCGCCCACAACGAGCGGGAGCTGCGCGGTGATCCCACCGCTCACGCCGAGATCCTGTGCTTGCGAGGTGCTGCCAAGAAACTGGGGGGCTGGCGGCTCGCCGGGGTCACGCTGTACTCGACGGTTGAGCCCTGCCCGATGTGTGCCGGGGCTATGGTTGGCGCTCGGGTGCATCGGGTCGTGTACGGAGCGCCGGATGTGCTCGGAGGGGCCGCATGGTCGATCTACAATATCGTGCAGGACCCCAGGCTCATGCACCGGTGCGAGCTCACATCGGGCGTGCTCGGCGAGGAGTGCGCTGAAGTTATCCAGGCGTTCTTCGAGGTAAGGCGTCGCCCGCCCCAATTCCTATAATTAATCCCGGTGGAGTACCAAAGCGGCCGAACGGGCGCGCCTCGAAAGCGCGTGAGCTGAAAGGCTCCGTGGGTTCAAATCCCACCTCCACCGCAAGGCAATCGACTCAGCACTCCCAGGACAACCAGCCACTACAATCAGTAGCGGAGGCGTCGCCTAGACCGGCCTATGGCGCCAGCTTGGAATGCTGGTTTGGGGGCAACCCCATCGCGAGTTCAAATCTCGCCGCCTCCGCCCGGTTCTTGGCGGCCGTAGCGTCGTGCCCGAGGGCTCCGAAGGCTGGAGTCGCCCGCGAACACGACGCTTCGGCCTTTGTCCTCCCGGCGGAGTCTTCTCGCCAGGTAGGTCGCCCGCGAACACGACGCTTCGGCCTTTGTCCTCCCGGGGAGTCTTCTCACCCGTGGAGTCGCTCCCTTTTCTACCTCTCGGCTACACTGTCGTTGTCGCGCTAGGTGGGCAGTCGGCGGTTGCCTGTAACTCCAAATCCGCCTGATGGGAGGCTGAATTCCCACCCTAGGCTTGAAAGCTCTCGGGGACGGTCCCGGCAAGCGGTGCTGACGGCTGGGTCCCGCGCGAGTGACCGGAGTGAACCAGGTCAGGTCGGGAACGAAGCAGCCTTAAGCTTCAAGGCACTGCGCCGTGGGGTCACCTGGCCCGAGCTGGCTACCGGAGATGCGCCCGGGGCCGATGGTCGAAGGTGGGTGCGCGACCTTTAGACGGGTTTTCGCCCAGGAGGCCGTCACCGGGGCACGGTATGCTTTTTTGACCTCATGGCTCACCTCTCCCTGTATCGGAAGTACCGCCCCCAAAGCTTCGCCGAAGTTGTCGGCCAGCAGCACGTGACCCAGACCCTGCTCGCCGCCATCAAACAGGACCGGCTCGCCCACGCCCTGCTGTTCAGCGGGCCTCGGGGCACCGGTAAGACCTCCACCGCCCGGATCCTCGCGAAGGCTCTCAACTGCGAGCGGGACGGCGACGAGCCGTGCGGCGGGTGCTCCTCGTGTGTGCAGATCGTCTCCGGATTGTCGTTGGACGTGGTGGAGATCGATGCTGCTTCCCACGGATCGGTCGACGATGCACGGGACCTGAGAGAGAAGGTGGCCTACTCGTCGGTCTCGGGTCGCTGGAAGGTGTACATCATCGACGAGTGCCACATGCTTTCGCCGGCTGCCAACAACGCCCTGCTCAAGGTGCTGGAGGAGCCGCCCCAGCACGTGGTCTTCGTCCTTGCCACCACCGAGCCCCACAAGGTTCTTCAGACGGTGCTCGACCGCTGCCAGCGCTACGAGTTTCGCTCCATCAATAGCCTGGACACCGCCGGCCGGCTGGCAGAGATCTGCGAGACGGAGGGCATTACCGCCGACGCGGAGACCCTGACGCTTATCAGCAGTCGCGCCGGGGGCTCTATGCGTGACGCTTTGAGCCTGCTCGACCAGCTGCGTGCCTTTGCCGGCGACGCGATTGCGGTGGGGGATCTGGCGCAGCTGCTGGGGAGAATGCCCGACGACGTCCTGTTCGAAGCGGTCGACCTGATATCGGAGCGGGACATCGGCGCTGTTTTTGTGTTTGCCGAGCGGCTGATCCGCACCGGCGTGGATGTCCGGGAGTTTGCCAGGGCTCTGACCGATCACCTCCGGTCGCTGTTCCTGGTGCTCCATGCGCCGGCCGCCCGGGAGATCCTGGAGGTGACCGACGACGGACTGGCCCGGCTCCAGGAGCAGGCGAACCATCTGGGCAGCGCCGAGGTTCTGCGGCTGATCGATCTGACCAACGAGATCGGGCTTCAGTTGCGGCAGGCTGTCGAGGGCCGCCTCGCCCTGGAGGTGGGCCTCGCCCGCATGACCAGGCCGGACCTGCATGCGACGCCGGCCTCGTTGCTGGCGCGGCTCGACCGGCTTGAGCGCAACCAGGGTTCAGGGGCGGCCCCGGAGACTGTCGCGGCACTGGGGCAAGGCCCGCCGCGCCGCTTACCCGATTCACCCGGCGATCGGCCCTTGCCGGCTACGGCCCTTGGAAAGCAGTTTCCACGCCCGGAGAGTCCCGGGGTGGCCACTCCGAGGGCGCCGGCGCCGGAGGTAGCCGGCTGGAACAGGGCTTCGGGGTCGCAGACTGAAGACCAGGCCCCATCGACGGCCGCCCCGCCGGCCGACCCGCCGCCCGCTGTGCCTGCACGCGCCGCCGCTCCGGGTTCGACGGGTACGCCTTCTGCTCCCGCGCCTCCCATAACCCCGGACGAGCTTGATCTGGACACAATTGTCCGGGCCTGGCCGCTCATCAGGGATAAGGTGAAGCGGCGCAAGATCTCGTTCCACGCGGTGCTCCTGCCGGCCGAACCGGTGGCCTGGCAGGGCGGTGAGCTCGTTCTGGAGTTCGGCCCCCGTTCGCGTTTCCACCGGGACAAGGTGGCGGATCGCACGCAGAACGGCCCGCTGCTGGAGGCTTTCGCTGAGGTTTTAGGGGTAACTCCCACGTTGAGCTGCGTGATCGGGAAGGAGGACCCGCCGCCCGGGAAGTCGCCGCCGGTTCCGGATGGCGCACCCCCGGACGATGCCGGCCCGTCCGACATGGACGGAGCCGACCCTCCGGAGGACGCGATAGAGCTGATTCACAGAGCTTTCAAGGGAACAGTCGTCGTCGAGGATCCGTGAAGGGAACTGCGCAATGGACATGAACAAGATGATGAAGCAGGTCGCCAAGATGCAGCAGGAGCTTGAGAAAGCTCAGGATGAGCTGGCAGACGCCGAGGTGACCGGCACCTCGGGAGGCGGCCTGGTCTCCGTCACGGTCACCGGCAAGGGAGAGTTCACCAGCGTGCAGATCAATCCCGACGCTGTGGATCCAGACGACCCCACCATGCTCGAGGACCTGGTCCTGGCGGCAATCAACGATGCGGTCCGGTCGCAGCAGGAGATGGCGGAGGAGCGGTTGTCGGGTCTCGGGGCCGGCATGAAGATCCCCGGCATGCCCGGCATGCCCGGCTTCTAGAGCCAGACTTAGGGGCTCAGCCCCACAACCCCATGTTTGCCCCACCCGTCCAGGACCTTATAGACGAGCTCGCCAAGCTGCCCGGGATCGGCCGGAAGACGGCTCAGCGTTTGGCGTTCCACCTGCTGAAGATCGACGCCGCGGCCGCCAAGAAGCTGGCCAGCTCCATCGTGGTAATGAAAGACCGGGTGCGGTTCTGCCCCAAGTGTTTCAACTTCGCCGCGGAGGACCTGTGCGAGTACTGCTCGGACCCCCGCCGCGACGATTCCACCGTATGCGTGGTCGAGGAGGCCCCGGACATAGTGTCGATAGAGAAGACCGGAGAGTTCCGCGGCCGGTACCATGTCCTGGGCGGAGCCATCTCGCCTATCGACGGGATCGGCCCCGATGATCTCCATGTGCAGGAGCTGCTGAGCCGTATCTCGGCCGATGGGATCAAGGAGGTCATCGTGGCAACCAACCCCAACGTAGAGGGCGAGGCGACGGCCATGTACCTCGCCCGACTTTTGGTGCCCGTGGGCGTGAAGATCACCCGGATCGCCAGCGGACTGCCGGTGGGAGGAGACCTGGAGTATGCGGACGAGGTGACCCTCGGCCGGGCGCTGCAGGGAAGAAGAGAGTTGGGAGCGGAGCACTGACATGGGCATTGTGGTTCAGAAGTACGGCGGGACTTCGGTCGCCGGCGTCGAGCGGATCAAGGTGGTCGCCGAGCGGATCGCCAAGACCGCCGCTCAGGGCAACGACATGGTGGTCGTGGTTTCCGCCATGGGAAAAGCCACCGACGACCTGGTGAAGCTGGCCCACGAGATCTCCGCGGTTCCGCACGCCCGGGAGATGGACATGCTGCTGTCGGCCGGCGAGCGGATATCGATGGCCCTGCTTGCAATGGCTCTGAACGAGATGGGGCGTGACGCCATCAGCTTCACCGGCTCGCAAGCGGGCATCCTGACCGACACCTCGCACACCAAGGCGCGGATCGTGGAGGTGAAGGCGCACCGGATCGAAAGAGCGCTGGCGGCCGGCAAGATAGTCATCGTGGCCGGGTTCCAGGGGGTGTCCACCGAGCTCGACGTGACTACGCTGGGCAGGGGCGGGTCCGACACCACCGCCGTGGCGCTGGCCGCAGCCCTGAAGGCAGATGTCTGTGAGATCTACACCGATGTTAAGGGAGTCTTCACCGCCGACCCGCGTATCGTACGCAACGCCCGCAAGTTAAATTCGGTCACCTACGAGGAGATGCTCGAGATGGCCGCCTCCGGCGCCGGCGTCCTGGCCCTGCGTTCCGTTGAGTTTGCCCGTACCCACGGCGTGGTGATTCACTGCCGGTCGTCGTTCACGGACGAGGCCGGTACAGTGGTCAAGGAGGAGGTCGAACAGGTGGAGAAAGCTCTTGTCACCGCGGTGTCGCAGGACACTTCTGAAGCGATGATCCGGGTCGACGGCGTGCCGGACCGGCCGGGAATCGCCGCCAAGATCTTCAGCGACATCGCCCGGGAGCGCATCAACGTCGACATGATCGTCCAGAATGTCTCGCACGACGGCAAGACCGACCTGACCTTCACCATGCCCAAGGAGGACCTCATTCGCTCCGGAGACGCCGTCCGGCGGATCATCTCCGAGATCGGGGCCGAGGGCTTCTCGGCGGACTCGGACATCGCCAAGCTCTCGCTGATCGGCGCCGGGATGAAGACCGACCCGGGCGTGGCGGCGGAGATGTTCTCGGCGTTGGCGGAGCATGGCATCAACATCGAGATGATCTCAACCTCCTCCATCCGGATCTCCTGCGTGGTGCGGTCCATGGACATCAACCGGGCGGTCAAGATCATCCACGAGCGCTTCGGCCTGGCCGGAGCGCCTTCCATGTCCCCGGCCGGACGGGGGTAGCGCCAGCCGGCCCCGGTCGGTTGGCGGTAACCTGGATCCCATGAAGTTACCCTCAGCTCCTATCGTCGCGGTTGTCGGTGCCACCGGGGCGGTCGGCCGCGTGATGCTCGACATCCTGGCGCAACGCCATTACCCGGCATCCGAGGTCATCGCGATCGCCTCTGCCCGCTCCGCCGGCAAAAAGATCCCGTACGGAAACGGCAGCCTGACCGTCAGGGCGCTGGAGCCCGGAGTGTTGAACGGTATCGACCTCGTCTTGTTGGACACCCCCGACGATGTTGCCCGGGAATGGGCTCGTCCGGCGGTCGAGGCCGGCGCCATTGTCGTCGACAACTCCGCCGCCTGGCGGAGCGATCCCGACGTGCCGCTGGTGATCCCGGAGGCCAACCCGGAGGCGGTCGACCGCCACAAGGGGATCATCGCCAACCCGAACTGCGCCACCATCGGGGTTGTAGTGCCGATAGCGCCGCTTCACAAGGTCTACGGCCTGGAGCGTCTGGTCGTGTCGACTTACCAATCCACCTCCGGGGCCGGGCGAGGGGGCGTCGAGGAACTCGCCGAGCAGTCCCAGAAGCTGGTCGACGAGATGGATGCGCTGTCCGAGGGATCTCTCGGCGGCGTGGCCCCGAAGCCTGAGGTGTTTGCCGCCTCGATCGCATTCAACATCCTGCCGCAGATCGGTGGCATCAAAGAGGACGGGTTCACCTCCGAGGAGCAGAAGATGCTCAGAGAAACCCGCAAGATCCTCTCACTGCCGGACGTCGAGGTCATAACCACGTGCGTACGGGTGCCGACGGCCGTGGGCCACGGCGCCGCCGTCCATGCGCGCTTCTCCGAGCCGGTTGACTTCGAGGAGGTCCAGGGCATCCTTCGGCACGCGCCGGGAGTCAAGGTGACGGACCTTCCCAACGCCCATCAGTCCGCGGGGACCGACCCCTGCTACGTCGGCCGGGTGCGGCGCGACCCGTTCGACCCCAACGCCCTCAGCTTCTTCACCGTCTCCGACAACCTTCGGAAGGGTGCCGCGCTGAACGCAGTGCAGATCGCGGAGATCCTGCTTCCGGGCTAGCACCCAATCCGGGAGGCAGGTCGCCATGGGATGCATCTTCTGCGGGATCCTGGACGGCACCACCCCGGCCCACGTCGTTTGGGAGAGCGAGCACGCCGTCGCCTTCCTGGACACCCGGCCGGTGTTCCCCGGCCACACACTGGTTGTGCCGAGGGTCCATGTCGAGACCCTTCCGGAGCTGGCGGACGACCTGCTTGCACCCCTGTTCTCGGCGGCCCGCCTGCTTGCCGCCGCGATCCCGGAGGCAATGGAGGCTCACGGGACGTTTGTGGCGGTGAACAACAAGGTCAGCCAGAGCGTCCAGCACCTGCACGTCCACGTGGTTCCGCGCAAGTTCAAGGACGGGCTGAGAGGCTTCTTCTGGCCCCGGCAGAAGTACGACGACGATGCACATGCGGCATCCGTAGCAGATGCGATCCGCAGGGAGGTCGGTCAGGTGGGCGCAGAACCCTTAAGATAGGTCGGCTACGGGATGTAGCGCAGCTTGGTAGCGCGCCTCGTTCGGGACGAGGAGGTCGTGGGTTCAAATCCCGCCATCCCGACTTTTCGAGAGACCGGCGCCCAACAAACCGGCCCTCCATCGGAGGAGCGATTCTGTTTTTCCATAACCGCCTGCATCAAATCGCCGTGGGATGCCTCGGCTCGTAGAGCATTACCTCTGCCCCACCGGGGAGTACCAGCGTGGTGGTTATGCCCCAACCTTCGTCCTCCGGTTCGCCGCGTACTTCCACCCCCCGGTCCCGCAGGTCGCGGATGGTCGTAAGGATGCCGTCGCACATCAAAGTGAGCTGGTGACGCACTCCGCTCTCGTAGGTCGGCCCCTCTGCCGGATGGATTGCGAGCTCTGCCGGCGGGAGGCGGAAGATCAGCCAGCCGTCTCCGGCGTCCACGTGGGGCCAGCCGAGCACGTCTTTGAGCGTCGCCCGCAGGGCTTCCGGTTCGGAGGTGTAGATCAGGACATGAGCGCCGGTGACCGCCATGGCCTCATCCTGCCACAAGCCCACCAACCGCCGCTTTCGCAATAGGGTGGGCGCAGGCCGATAGGCGGGCCACCGCAAGGAGCCGCTGTGGATTTCGAAGAGCTGGTGCGACGCCGGCGCATGGTTCGCCGGTTCTCACCCGAGCCGGTAAGCGAGGAGAAGCTGGCCAGGATCCTGGATCTGGCCCGCCGGGCGCCGAGCGCCGGTTTTAGCCAGGGGCAGTCTTTCGTCGTCGTCACCGACGCCGCCCGGCGGGCCGAGATCGCCCGCATTGCAGGGGAGCGCGCTTACGTGGAACGGGGGTTCGACCCGTGGCTGTCCGGGGCACCGGTCCATGTGGTCGTGTGTGTGAGCGAGCGGGCCTACCGCGAACGTTACCGGGAGCCGGACAAGCTGCGTGGGGGCCCGGAGAAGCAGTGGCCGGTGCCCCACTGGTACGTCGACGGTGGCTGCGCGCTCATGCTCCTGCTCCTTGCGGCCGTCAACGAGGGCCTGGCGGCGGGGTTCCTGGATCTCGGCACCGAGGGCTACCTCCGCCTCAGGGACCTCCTGGGCATCCCGGACGACGTGCAGCCGATCGGCCTGGTCACCCTTGGGATCCCGGCAGCCGATCGCCGTTCGGGGTCGCTGGCCAGAGGGCGAAAGCCGCTGGAGGAGGTGGTTCACCGGGAGTCCTGGGGCTCCCGGGGCGGATCGGATTAGACATCCCGGGCAACGAGATCGATCACCGATGCCTCCGGCGGGCACAGGAACCTAAATGGGGCGTACTTGCCGGTCCCGATGCCGGGGGTCACGAACAACCAGGAGCGCCCCACCTGTGATGGGCCCATCGCCAGATGGGTGGGCAGCGTCGAGTTCGTGACGACCGCCCCGACGAACGGCAACCGCACCTGTCCGCCGTGGGTGTGGCCGGCGAACGCCAGGTCGTAACCGGCTTTGAACGCGTCGTCGTACGGAGCGGGGTCGTGGACCACCATGATCGCCAGCTCGGCGCCCGGGTCCCGATTCAGCAGTTCACGGTTATCCCGCTTCAGATAGGGGTCGTCCAGCCCGGTGACCTGGGTTGCGGTGGCGTTCACGTCCAGCATGATGTTGGCGTTGTTCATGTCCAGCCAGCCCTCCGCCCTCAGTCCTCGGCGCAAGTACTCCGTCGGGTTACGCGACTGTCCGTGGCGACGGCGCTTGGCAAAGTAGTCGAGGTAGTTCTTCAGGATGGGGGCGAAGTAGTCGGAGGAGCCGAAGACGAACAGGCGGGCGGTTGTCGCCCGCAGACCGTTCAGCAGCCGAAGCGACTCGTCGGCCGCATCCTGGCCGCCCAGCAGGTCGCCGGTCGCCAGGACTAGGTCGAACTCGTGCGACACAAGGGACTCCAGAAATCTGATCATCCGGCGGTTCTGACGCCGAAGGTGAAAGTCGGAGACGTGCAGGACGGCGATGGGGTTAGCACCGGGCGGCAGTACCGGCAGCGAATACCGCCGTATGCGGAATCGCTTGGCTTCCACGAGGCCGTAAGCAACCGGAATCAGACCGAGAGGGCCCAGCCTGGCCAGTAGTTTCAGCTTGGGCTTAACCGGTCCGAGATCGGGCATCCGAACCGACCGGTCAGTCAGCGCCCGGGCTCCAGCTGATGTCGGACTCGAGGATCGAATGAGACACGGTGTTGACTGCGTCGGAAAGGGCGGCCGCCAGCTCCTCGGGGCCCGATGTGACTACGACCGAAAGAGCGGTCGCCCGGGCGGCTTCGGAAAGGGCGGACTCCTTTGCCGGATCACTGCGATCGGTGAACACCACAAACGTGATGTTCCCCGGCTCCTCCAGGCCCTCCAGCTCCCGCAGATGGGGAATCAGCTCATCCTCCTCGCAGAAGCTCACGAACGGTCCGGGGGCGGCTCCGGCGGCAGCCGCGGCCTCCGACACCGGGTATTCGCTGTTGCCCGAGCTGATCCAGGTGCCTGCGACGGCCACTTCAAAGAAGGGATTGAACCACGGTGCCGACTCTGCGTGGCGGTGAAGGATCGTGGTGTCGTCCGGTAGCACCTGCCGGATTGCCGTTAGGGCCAGCATCTGCTCCGGCCACTGCCGGCCTGCTCGAGACAGGGCTGCGTCGCGCAGCTTCGTGGCGCGAGCCGGCGCGGTGCGCTCCTCAGGTCTAACCGAAGTCCTGTCCGCCACCCCCTTCAAGGGGTTGGGAGCCTTCAGAGCCTGCAGGATGCCCGCCAGAGCTGCTTTGGCATCGGCCGGTATGCCGAGACGACTCGGGTACTTGCGACCAATCTGCTCCGGGTCACTGTCGATCTGGATCATCTGGGCCGGCAGGTCCAGCTCGCCCTCCCCAGGGCCGGCTTCGAACCGGGTTCCAAGCGCAAAAACCGTGTCCGCAGACTCCAGGACCGTCCTGGCCTCCGGCTGGCCGAAGAGCGCTCCGGCCGCAAACTCCGAACGGTCGGGGATCGTCCCCTTGCCGTTCCAGGTGGTAATAACCGGAGCGTCCAGCATCTCGGCGATCAGAGCCAGCTCGCTTTCCGCGCCGGCTCTGGCCACCCCTCCGCCGGCAAGGATTACCGGACGCGCCGAGAGCCTGAGGAGGAAGGCCGCCTGGGTCAGCTCCTGCGGATCGGGGTCCTGGGCCAAGTCGGACTGCGTCGAAGCCGGCTCAGGCTTCGGGAAGCAGCTCCAGGATCACGGCGTCACGCATCCAGCTTTGAATGGTGTCCGCTGCGTTACCTCTCACCGACTGACGCTTGGCCACGAGCTGCTGGGCGATCTGTTCGAACTCCTCGCGGTCGGCAGCAGTGATGGCACGGACCTTCGCGTCGAACTCCACCATCGTGGCGTCCCGGCCCTTCCAGCGGGTAATGACGTGCGCCCGGCGGGCATCTGCGGCGTAGGGAATTCTCTGCTCCGGCTCGCCCGACAGGACGAAGAGCCGCTTGTCCTTGGTGTAAAGGAACCAGCACGCAACCGGGCGGCCCCCGGGATCGGCGTCCACGCTGACCCACATGATGTCGGAGCGCTTGAGTCCCTCTTCGATCTTCGCCAGGTCCGGGCTGACTCTTGCGTCGACCGCCATGTCGTCCCAGCGGATCGACGGGTCCGTGACATAGCCGAACTGCGACCACTCCATCTCAACCGCCCGCAGACAGTAGAAGGAGGTGTAGTTGAAGAACTCGTCGATCGCTTCCTGGGGGTCATCGAAATCCTCGTAGCGGATCGTTTCCTCGTCGGCCACCAGCCCCGCCTGTACTCGTTCGGCGGTGATGGCTCTGGAGGTCTCCAGCGCCTGGGGAGACGAGAATTTGTCGTCGGGGCGCTCGGCGCCGGTTCCCCGGGATTTGTGAGGCTTCCTACGAAACGCGATCACGTAACTGGGCTGGTCGGGAGAGATGTAGCCCTCCGACCAGAAGCTGCCGTCCTTCAGGGTCGCCTTCAAAACGATGGTGCGGCGCTGGTAGGTCAGGCGGAAGCCGGTCCAGTGGGCTTTAAATGTGCGGGTGACTCCTGCGGCCAGGGAAATCTCAAGAGTTCCTCCGGCGCCGACGCCGCTGGCGATCCCGTAATCGGCGATACGATTGGCGAGCTGGGCCTTGAGTTCCTGAATGGTTATTTTCTGGGTCTTGAGCATGGTCGTCATTATATGGAGAGTTCCGGAGGCTCGTTGCTCGGCGCACTGAGATCCCGTCTTGGGTCGCTTCTCTGGTTGTCGCTTGTGCTCCTGGGCGCACTCGGCCTTGCGTTGCCCGGGGGTGCCTCCGCGAGCCCGGCAGCCCCTTCGCCACGAGTTAATACCGCTGACTACGTCGAGGTCACCGGGTTTTTCGACTCCTCGACGAGCAGCTTCCTGCTCCGCCAGATCGCGTCTTCTCAGGATGCGAGCTCCGCCGTTCTCATCGTTCGACTGGATTCTCCCGGAGCGCTCGATGCTTCGATCGGTCCTGTTCTTCATGCCATGACCGAATCCAGTGTGCCGGTCATCGTTTGGATTGCCCCCGGTAATGCTCAGGCCGGTTCGGCCGCTGCAGCCCTGGCCTTGGCGGCCCACCGGGCTGTGATGGCCCCTCATGCGACCATCGGCCCCGCCCAACCTCTGGATCTGCGGAACTTCGAGGGGGCCGGCGCCGGCGACGACGGTTCCACCCGTTCTGCCGTCCAGGACATCGCACGGGACCGCAACCGGTTCCTGCGGGATGATGCAGTCGACCGCCTGCTCTCGGTACAGGTGCCGGCGGAAGAAGCGCTGGAAGCGGGTTTGATCGACGGCATCGAGCCCACGGTCCAGGAGCTGCTGCTGTCCATAAAAGGCTTGAAGTTGGATGTCGCTGGCGGGGAAGTCACGCTGCCCACCGATCCGCTCACGCTACGTTTTGTGAAGATGTCGCTCCTGGAGCGGCTAACCCACGGTGCCATGCGGCCGGACTTTGCCTATCTTCTCCTGCTGATCGGCCTCTTCGGGCTGATCTTCGAGCTCTACAACCCCGGACTCGGCGCGGGTGGTCTGGCCGCCACAGTGGCTTTGGGCTTCAGCTTCCACGCGTTCGGTGCTTTGCCGGTCTCCTGGCTCGCCGTGGCCGCCCTGTTGCTGTCCTTATTTCTGCTGACGGCGGATCTGAGCGGAGCACGGCTGGGCGCCTTATCGATCCTGGGAACGGTGTCTTTGGTCGCCGGCACGGTGTTCCTTTACTCAGGTGCCCATCCGGCCATTCGGCTCAGCTGGTGGGCGGCCATCGGCGGAGTCGTGATGACCATGCTCTTCTTCGTGTCGGTTATGACCTCGGCGATTCGGGCTCGCACCGCCAAGCCCCTGCCGGGGGCCGAGGGCATCCTGGAAGCGGTCGGAGTGGCCCGCACCGACATCGCCCCCGACGGCCAGGTGATGGCCCGGGGGACCCTATGGAGAGCCCGGACGCTGGGCGCAGCGATCGCCCAGGGGACTGCCGTCAAGGTCAAGGGCGTCTCCGGCCTGATGCTGATGGTGGAGCCGACGAACGAAAACCCGGCGCCGTCCGATGTCGACGCGCTGGCCGAGGCTGAGAGCGAGACTTAGGCCGGTCTCATGCCTTCGGGCCCAACCGCCTGAGGTCTCCTTGCCGGGTGGTGAAGCCCGAGCGGTCCAGGTACTCCAGGAGCGGCACGGCGTACTTTCGAGTGGTTCCCACCAGGTCGCGGAACTGGGCGACGGTGAACGGACCTTTCTCGGAGATAAAGGTCCGCAGGGAGTCCCTCACCTGTTGCATCCGCTCGGCCGTGTAGACGAAGTCGGGACTGACCTGCACCAGGTCGCCCGACCTGACCATCGCCCGAACCATGTCGGCCCCGTAGCTCGCTCCGAGCTGAGCCACCGTCGGGGGAGAAGCACCGGAGTTGTTCAGCTCCTGGAGGATCTTCTCCCGTTCCGGCGCAAGGATCATCGGCTTGAAGTCGGGGCTCCGCACGACCGCCCCGTCGGCGACCGCCATCTTTCGGAGGTCCAGCTCCTCGACCAGCTCGTCCACGAAGCGGTGATCGAGCCGCAGGGCCGACCTCAGTGTCGTCAGCGGCAGCCCGGGGTCCAGTGGGTGGGATGCCTGGTACGTCTGCACATGGGACATCACCTGGCTCCCGATGCGCTCGAACGCTTCCTGTGACACAACGAAGTTGGGCAGATTCACAACCGGAAGGTCCGTCGCGGCCTTCGCAGTGATCCCCGTGTTTGCGAATACCTCGTCTCTGGGCAGGAAGCCGGACTCGTTGAGGAGGACCATCAGGTAGTCCTCGCGGTTTGCGACGGTCATTCGGGCACGGGCGGCCGTCACCGCCGTGTCGCCACGGAACTTGCCGGGATGGGGCTCAAGGACCACGCCCCCGCCGACCGTCTGCCGCCGTCCGGAGTCCCGCATGATGAACCGGTCGGAGAAGTCGAGCACGGTCGGCTTGGCCAGCCGGATGGCCGCCAGACCGGCCTCCCCGGTGCCTGCGGGCTCCTGAAGGAACCTCAGGGTCGCGTCGATCTCAACCGAGCCGACATGAAACTTGTACGCTCCCCGCTCCTGGGGGACATGGTCCAGATGCGGCAAAAAGCTGATGGAAGCCAGCAGCTTGTCGGTGGTGCGCCACTCGCCGACGCCGCCGAGCGAGTGCCCCCTGCTCAACGCCTTCGGGTCGGCTCCCACCAGGTTCAGGGCCGTCCGGTTGCCCGGGCCGAGGCGGGCCCACTGCGTGCGATGGGACTGGATGTTCCTCACCCGGGCTCGAACCTCGCCGGGAAGTATCTCCACCGGCTGGTCCACCGCGAGGTGGCCGCCGCTCAGCGTGCCGGTCACCACGGTGCCGGACCCCTTGATGGTGAAAACGCGGTCAATCCACAGGCGGGCTCGCCCGAGGTCCGGCGGGTCGGGCGTGCTTGCGACCAGGTCGTCGATGGCGCCCACCAGGTCCGCCATGCCCTGCCCGGTGGTGGCGGACACGCCCAGGATCGGGGAACCGGCGAGGGAGGTGCCCTTGATCTTCGATTCAACCACCCGCCGCACCTCTTCCAGCTCGTCTTCCCCGACCGTGTCGGTCTTGGTGATGACTACGATGGCTGCCGAGATTTCGAGCATGTGAAGTATGTCCAGGTGTTCCTGGGACTGGGGCTTCCATCCCTCGTTGGCGGCGACGATGAACAGGTTGAGGTTGATCGCACCGGCGCCGGCGAGCATGTTCTTGATGAACCTCTCGTGGCCCGGTACGTCGACGATCCCGACCTCTCGGCCCCTCGGCGTGGTGAACCAGGCGAAACCGAGGTCGATGGTGAGGCCTCGGCGCTTCTCCTCCTCCAGCCGATCGGGGTCGATGCCGGTGAGGGCGTTTACCAGCGTGCTTTTTCCGTGGTCAACGTGGCCTGCGGTGCCGATTACCGGCATCTGGTACTCACGAAGGCTTCTACGCCTTTTTCAATGCGTCGCCGAGCGCGGCGGCCACGGCTGAGTCGTCGTCCGGGTGGACGGTGCGCAGGTCGAGGATCAGGCCGCCGTCCTCGATCCGGGCCACCACGTGCGGGTCATGGATCAGCAGGGCGCCCGCAAGCGCCTGGGCTCCTCCGGCTACCGGCCGTATCCGAAGCAGTGCGGTTGGGATCCGGCTGCTGGGAACGGAGCCGCCGCCGGTGGTCGAAAAGCCGGGTACTACCTCGACCGCCGCGTCGGTTTCCGGCAGTCCGGCCGCCAGGGATTGGGCGCGGGCCTGCACCTCATCGGCGGACATCAAGGCCATTCGCCAAAACGGGATCCGGATAATCTCGCCGTTCATGTAGGCGGCAAGGGTGGAATCGAGCGCCGAGAGGGTGGTCTTGTCGGTCCGGAACGCCCGGAGCAGCGGACTTCGGCGCAGCTTGGCGATGCTCTCGGCGCGCCCAACGAGGATGCCGGCCTGGGGGCCTCCCAGCAGCTTGTCTCCGGAGAAGGTGACGATGTCGGCGCCCTCCTCCACTGCCTCCACAACCGCCGGTTCTTTGCCCAGCCACGACGGCACCCTGCCGATCAGCTGCCGGGAGACCAGGCCGCTGCCGATGTCGGAGATCAACGGAATGCCGTGCGAGTGGGCCAGCTCGGCAAGCTCGCCGCCGGATACGGAGGCAGTAAAACCCGTGACCTCGTAGTTGGAGGGGTGAACCTTGAGAATGGCGCCGGTCTGCGGGCCGATGGCATTGACGTAGTCCTTCAAGTGGGTGCGGTTGGTGGTCCCGACCTCGCGCATGATCGCCCCCGACTCCGCCATAATCTCAGGGATCCGGAACTCGCCGCCGATCTCGATCAGCTCGCCCCGGGAGATGATGGCTTCCTTTCCACGGGCCAGGGCTGCCAGGGCCAGAAGGACGGCGGCGGCGTTGTTGTTGACCACCAGTGCCGACTCCGCCCTGGTCAGCGACGCCAGCATCTCGGCAGAGTGCTCGTAGCGGCTGCCCCGCTTTCCCTTCGTGAGGTCGAACTCCAGGTTGGAGTACCCGGCGCCGACCTCCTGGATGGCGGTCAGAGCATCCTCCGACAGCGGCGCCCGGCCGAGGTTCGTGTGTAGGAGCACGCCGGTGGCATTGACCAGCGGGCGAAGGCGCCGCTTGCGCTGGGCGTCTAGGATGCCGGTGGCCGTGTCGACCAGCTCATCAAAGGAGGGTGCCTGGTGCCCGGCCAATATGGCCTCGGTGGCCTGGGCGATGGCTTTGCGGGCGGCCGCCACCCGCAGTGTGGGGAGCGCCGCCTGGGGGAGAGCTCCGCTCAGCCGGTCGACTTGCGGAATGCTTCGCAGCTCCGAAGCTCGTTCGGCGGCCGTCGTCTTCGCCATTCGATCATTGTAGTTGTGCTGCAGATATCCGATTAACCGCCCGGTTCGGGAAATCACAAAGGCCTCCCAAGGGGACGGAAAGCCCTTGGAACTGCAGCCGGTTCCGGCCCATGGGGCCGGAACCGGTGATTGAGCTATCCCAGCGGCCCGGTGAACGCCTCAACGATCGAGATGATCGCTGGTCCGATGATGATGACCATAAGCGCCGGGAAGATGAGCAGAAGCAAAGGGAATGCCGCCATCGCCAGCGGTATGAGGGTTGCCACCGGCAGCAACGGGCGGCCGTCTATCCGGAACGCTGGAATCAGAGGCGACCTAGGGAAGGGCGTTCTTGATGTTGGTGAAGAGAGTGTCCAGCTTGGTGCCCAGAAGCCCCACGGTGACGATGATGGCCACTGCGATCAGCCCGACCAGCAGGCCATACTCAACTGCAGCGGCGCCGTCCTCACGGTCCTTCAGGGAGCCGAGAACGTACTGAATCCAAAGCTGCATTGCAACCATGTTGCACTTCCTTTCGTTAGGTGCTGCCTTTGACTGGTTCGAAACTTTCTGCGGGAAGATTTCTCGGTGATTTCTAGAGGAACTTCCGGTGCGACGCCTTAGATATCGGCAGGTCCGCAATTTTTTTTAGGAATTTCCCCAGGTATATCCCGGTGGTCTACCGTCGCCTGCTGCGGGTGGCGCGCCTTCGTCGCAGCGTTACGGCTTGAGCCGGAACCAGTAGTGCGTGAGGGCCAATAGACTGGCCGTTCGGACCTATTTCAGGATCAGGAGCTTCTACCCATGGCTAAAACGGCGACTTTCGTAACCAGCAAGGGAAACATCAAGGTGCAGCTGCTGCCGGAGCATGCTCCGAAGACCGTCGACAACTTCATCGGTCTCGCGACCGGGACCAAGGAGTGGACCCACCCCCAGACCGGCCAGAAACACAGCGGGGAGTCGCTCTATGCCGGCACGATCTTTCACCGGGTGATTCCCAACTTCATGATCCAGGGTGGTGACCCTCTGGGAACGGGCACCGGCGGGCCCGGCTACAAGTTTGAGGACGAGGTCAGCGGCGGCCCGTCCTTCGACGGCCCTGGCTACCTGGCCATGGCGAACTCCGGTCCGGGAACCAATGGGAGCCAGTTCTTCATCACGGTGGGGAACACATCGTGGCTTACCGGCAAGCACACCATCTTCGGCAAGGTTGTGGAGGGCCAGGACGTCGCGAACGAGATCTCCCGGGTTGCCACCCGTGCGGGCGACCGGCCCTTCGTCGACGTAGTTCTCGAGGAAGTGAAGATAGAGGACGAATAGTCCACCTATCGGGGTAACACCAGCTCCTCCAGCTTCTCCAGCAGCTCCTGAGTCCCCGCCGCCACGGTGATGGGGCCGCGGGTACGCGCAATTCCGCCGGCATCGTTGACCAGGGCGACGCCGGCGCTGATGTCCCAATGCTTCACGCCCTCTTCGTAGAACCCGTCCAGCCGCCCGCACGCCACCCAGGCGAGGTCGAGCGCACATGAGCCCACTCGCCGAATGTCTCGCACCATCGGCAACAGGTTCGCCACGGTCCTGGCTTGCCGGAATCGGGTCTCTGCCGAGTACGCAAACCCGGTGCCGATAAGCGAGTCCGCCAGGTCGGTCTTGCGGCTCGGGGTGAAGATAGACGGATCGGAGAATGTCTCTGAGCGACTCGGATCGTGGATGACGCCGAGCCGTTCGGCACCTTCAATGCCGATCGACACGCACCAGTGGGGAAAGCCGTATACGTAGTTGACCGTCCCGTCCAGTGGGTCGATGACCCACTCAATGCCGCTGGTACCGCGGTTTCCCGAACCCTCCTCGGCCACGATGGAGTCGTCGGGACGCAGCTTCCTGAGCTTGTCGAAAATGTGCCGTTCCGCGGCCTTGTCGGCCTCGGTCACCGGGTCGGTGGGTGACGACTTCGAGGAGCTCCGCCCTCCAGTGCCCATGCGCAGCAAGATCTCCCCGGCTTCGGTTGCGAGCTCGACCGCGAGCGAGCGCAGTTCCTCGGTAAGACCCACCTTTAGGACCCGTCCGTGAGAAAGGCCAGAAGCACCTCCCGGTGGGGGTTGTCCACGTTTGGGTCGACCAACACGATGCTTTGCCAGGTTCCGAGCGAGACCTTGCCCGACAGCACCGGGAGCGTCAGCGTTGGTGTGATGAAGGCCGGCAGCACGTGGTCGGCCCCGTGCCCCGGGGACCCGTGCGAGTGAACGTAACGCTGGTCTCTCGGCAGCAGGGCGTCGAGCCGGTTCCACAGGTCCGACTCACTGCCCGATCCCAGCTCCATCAGTACGAGCCCGGCGGTGGCGTGCGGTATCGAGATATTTAGCAGCCCGTCACCTTCTCCCTTCAGAAAGTGGCGGACCTGTGGAGTGAGGTCGACAATCGCACGGCTGCGGCCGGTTTCGACGGATAGCCGGGACGTCTTCATGGCCGCCAGTCTAAAGGGCGCTTTGAGTAGGCGTTCAGCCGGTGGACTCTTCGAGCAGGTCCCGGACTGCCTGGCGGCGAATTTTGCCCGAGGACGTTCGGGGGATCGCGTCCACGATCAGAATCCGTTTCGGGGCTTTGAAGCCGGCGATGTGCAAGGAAACGAACGACTTGAGATCCTTGAGGCTAGGAATGGCTCCGCCGGCGGGCACCACCAGGGCCGCCACTGCCTGTCCCCATCGATAATCCGAGATCCCGGCCACCGCGGCGTCGGCAACCTGAGGGTGGGTCTGGAGGAGGTTCTCGACCTCGGTTACCGAGACCAGCTCTCCGCCGGTGAGGATCAGGTCATCCGTGCGGCCTAACACCTCGAGGATGCCGTCGGGGCCGATACGGCCGCGGTCGGCGGTGTGCAGCCAGCCATCCCGCAGCACTTCCGCCGTGAGGTCGGGCCGCAGGCGGTACCGGTTCATCAGCGTGGCCCCACGAATCAGAATCTGGCCATCCACCACCTTCATCTCCACCCCGTCGAGGGACCGCCCGTCGAAGTTACAGCCGCCGCAGGTCTCGGTCATGCCGTAGGTCTGCACCAGGTGCACCCCCGCCGCGCGCGCCCGCTCCGCTTGGGCGTCCTGCAGGCTCGCGCCGCCCACCAGCACGGCTGAGTAACGCGACAGGTCGGCACCGGCGTCCAGCAGGCGTACCAGCGTCGTCGGCACGAGCGAGATCAGGGTGGTTCCGGCCTCCCCCGCAACCGCCGAGACGTCGAAGCGGTCGTGGATGACCGGAGTCGTCCCGGCCAGCCGGGAGCGGATCAGGATTCCGAGCCCCCCGATATGGGAGATCGGCAGGCAGCACAGCCAGCGTTCCCCCGGCTGGGTGCCCAGCCGATCGGCATAGGCCCGCGCCGAAGCGGTCAGGGCGCTGTGGGACAGTTCCACGCCCTTCGGCGTCCCCGACGCGCCCGAGGTGGTAAGGACCACAGCCACGTCTTCGTCCATCGCCACGCCATCCGGGAGCTCGGTGACGCCGGTCTTGTCCTCTATCGAGTGCGGTCGAAGCTGTTCGAGCAGCTCCCTGACCTCCGCCGCCGGCAATAGGGGGTTGATTGGGAGGGCCGCCATGCCCTGATCCCAGATTTCAGCCAGCCGGCCGGCCAGAAGGCGGTTTGGGTACCGTAGGGCAAGAAGTCGGGTTTCGCTCATTGGGGCTCCTGTAGCAACTCACGATAAAGTGGCTACTCTGATACGTTACTCTAACCATTCGAGCTATCACTCAGGAGATGGTGCGCATGAGCTCAGATGCTGGAGACGCTACGGGGGAGTTGAAAGGCGCACCTGCAGAAGTCTTCGCCTGGGAGCTGTCCGGCGACTTCGAGGACATCATCTACCAGACATTCGAGGGCATCTCCAAGATCACAATCAACCGCCCGGAGGTGCGGAATGCCTTTCGTCCCAAGACTCTTTTCGAGCTGTCTCGCGCGTTCGACATGGCCCGGGACGATCCGCAGATCGGGGTGGTCGTGCTCACCGGCGCCGGTCCGCTGGCGTTCTGCTCCGGCGGCGACCAGAGAATCCGGGGAGGCGACGGCTACAAGGATGACTACGGAATCGGCCGGCTGAACGTACTGGACCTGCAGGTCCAGATCCGGCGGCTGCCCAAGCCGGTGATCGCCATGGTTGCCGGCTACGCGATCGGAGGCGGTCACGTCCTGCATGTCGTCTGTGACCTGACCATCGCCGCCGATAACGCCCGCTTCGGCCAAACCGGGCCCCGGGTGGGTTCCTTCGACGGTGGATACGGCGCGGGCCTGCTGGCCCGCATGGTGGGACAGAAGAAGGCCCGCGAGATCTGGTACCTCTGCGAGCAGTACGACGCACAGGAGGCCCTGCAGATGGGGTTGGTGAACAAGGTTGTCCCGCTGGACGACCTCGAGAGAACCACAGTGGAGTGGTGCCGCAAGATCCTGGCCAAGAGTCCACTGGCCCTGCGTCTGCTCAAGGCTTCGTTCAACGCCGACACCGACGGCCTCGCCGGCGTGCAGCAGCTGGCGGGTGACGCCACCCTCCTCTACTACATGAGCGAGGAGGCTCAGGAAGGGCGCGATGCCTATCTACAGAAGCGCGCCCCCCGGTTCGACAAGTTTCCCCGCCGGCCCTAGCGCTCAGGATTGCTCCTGTGGCCGAGATGAGGTACTGGGTGGAGGCGGCTCGGCCCCGGACCCTGGTCGCGGGGGTCGTTCCGGTGCTGGTGGGGACCGCCGCAGCAGGAAGGTTCTCCCCATCTCGCTTTGCCGGGGCGCTAGTGGTGGCGATCTTTATGCAGGTCGGGGTGAACCTTGCCAACGACTACTTCGATGCGGCCAAGGGCGTCGACACCGCCGCGAGGCTGGGGCCCCGCCGCCTTACCTCCGCCGGTCTCATCCCGCCTCATGCCATGCGAAACGCCATGATGGCCGCCTTTGCGGTGGCGCTGCTCGCCGGCCTCGGCCTTTCGGCCACCGCGGGCTGGGAGCTCGCGGTCGTCGGAGCGGTGAGCCTGGTTGCCGCGCTGGGATACAGCGGCGGGCCGTTTCCCTACGGGGCGCGGGGCCTGGGGGAGGTGTTCGTCTTCATCTTCTTCGGTGTGGTCGCGACCGTGGGATCGGCGTACGTCCAGATCGAACGTATCTCCGGACTGGCAGTGTGGGCGTCCGTGCCGGTCGGCTTTCTCGCTGCGGCGATCCTGGTGGCGAACAACTTGCGGGATATCCCCACCGACTCCCTTACCGGCAAGAGAACTCTGGCCGTCATCCTGGGAGATTCCCGGACCCGGACGACGTTCAAGGTCCTGATCGCCGGGTCCTACGTATCCCTGATAGTGGTCGTCGTTTTGGGAGGCGGATGGTACGCGTTGCTGCCCATCCTGTCGGTTCCCCTGGCGATCCCGGTGGTACGCAACGTTACGACCGACAGTGGCCGCGCCCTCATCGGGGTCCTGGTGGGGACCGCGAAGCTGCAGCTGGCGTTCGGCGTGCTGCTCGCAACGGGCTTGTGGATGTGAGCGGCTGTTGTTTCGGTGAGGCCGGCAAGCGGTTCCAGCCGGTCTGGCGGTACTTCGATATTCCGCTGAAGGTGCCGTTTCGCGGCCAGATCCGCCGGAGAGGTGCCGTGGTGAAAGGCCCGTACGGCTGGGGCGAGAGCTCTCCGTTCCCCGGCTACCTCGGGGGATCCAAGCACAGCAGCGAGCAGGCAGCGGTTACATCGGCCTTTGAGGCGTGGCCCGAGCCGGTGCGCCAATGGATCCCGGTTTCCGTCACCGTGCCGGCCGTCGGTCCCGAGGACGCAGCCGATCTCGTCCGCCGGTCAGGGTGTGGGGCTGCGAAGGTCAAGGTGGCTGAAGGCGACGACGAGGCCAGGGTCCAAGCGGTCCGGGAAGCCCTGGGCCCGCAGGGAAGGCTGACTGTCGATGCCAACGGGGCGTGGGAGGTCGAGGAAGCCGTTCGGTGGATTCGCCGGCTGGCCCGCTACTCGGTGGACCTGGTGGAGCAGCCGGTGCCAGGCTATCTCGACCTCGCCGAGGTTCGAAAAGCGGTCGACGTTCCGGTGGCCGCAGATGAGCTGGCCTCCTCCGAGGAAGCGGTCGAGCGGATCACCAGGGTGGCGGCGGCCGACGTGCTCGTCATCAAGGTCCAGTCGCTCGGAGGGGTTCGAAGCGCAATGCGGGCGGTCGAGCGGGCGGGCCTCCCGGTCGTCGTGTCCAGCCTGCTCGAGACGTCGGTAGGAGTGTCGGCCGGCATCGCCCTGGCGGCGGCGCTACCCGAGCTTGCGTATCCATGCGGCCTCGGGACGGTACCGCTGCTGGATGGGGACCTGGTTCCCGACCCGCTGGTCCCCGTCGGGGGAAGGATCGCCGTGCGGCGGCCCGATGTGGACCCGGCACTTCTGGAGCGATTTGCCGGCTCCAGTCCCGAGCACGACGGGAGCACCCCACGGACGGGGACGATCGAGTCGTGAGCCTGCCGTGATGCAGGCGAAGAACTCCGGCCACGCGCTGGCCACCGTCCTGGTGGACGAGCTCATTCGCAACGGGATGACCGCGGCATGCCTGGGTCCCGGGTCTCGTTCGACACCGCTGGCCCTGGCTTTTGAATCGCGGCCCGAGATCAGGCTCCACGTATCCGTGGACGAGCGCTCCGCTGGGTTCTTAGCCCTCGGCCTGGCCAAGATGACCGGGATTCCGGCGGCCGTTCTGACGACCTCGGGGACCGCGACGGCAAACCTGTATCCGGCCGTGATCGAGGCATCCCATGCCCACGTGCCGATGATCGTGTTGACCGCCGACCGGCCGCCGGAGCTCAGAGACACCGGTGCCGGGCAGACCATCGACCAGATCAAGATGTACGGTGACGCAGTCCGCTGGTTCGTCGAGGTGGGAGTCGCCGAGGCTCGATCCGAGTCGGTGAGCTACTGGAGGTCGATCGCGTGCCGGGCATTTGCCGCCTGCCGGTGGCCCTCTCCCGGGCCGGTTCACCTCAACCTGGCGTTCCGCAACCCTCTGATTCCGGTGGCGGACGAAGCCGGATTTGCTCATTCCCTCGACGGCCGGCCCGGCGGGGCACCCTGGACGCGGGAGTCCCACTCCGCACTGCAGGCGTCCGAGGAGGACTTCGAGCGGCTGAAGATTGAGATCGAAGGCACGGAGCGGGGCCTGCTCGCGGTGGGGACCGGCCTTCACAACGCCGGGGCGATTCTGAAGACGGCCCGGAGGGCCGCCTGGCCGGTGTCGGCGGAGGCGACCTCCAACGTCCGGACCGGCCCCCCGGCGATATCCACCTTTGAAGCCCTGCTTAGACAACCTGAGTTTGCTGCCGGCCACCGGCCGGATCTGGTCGTCAGGCTCGGAAACCTCGGAACGTCACCCAGCCTCGCCGCCCTCCTGGACGCCTCGGTGCGGCAGATCTCCGTCGATCCCAGCGCCTGGCTCGACCCCGCCCGGACGCTGTCGTGGATGGTTCGGGCTGATCCCAATCAGCTCTTCGGACGGCTGGCCGTCGAACTCGGGACCAGATTCGATTCCGGGTGGCTGAGCAGCTGGACCGAGGCCGACGCCCGAGCCAGGCACACTATCGACGCCGTGCTGGATGACCACGGCGTATCGGAGCCGCGTATCGCCCGGGATCTCGCCTGTTGCCTTCCGAACGGATCGGTTCTATACGTCGGCTCCAGCATGCCGATCCGGGACCTCGACTGGTTCATGCCACCACGACCTGGGATTGAGATCCTTGCAAATCGGGGGGCCAACGGAATAGACGGCTTCGTCTCCTCCGTCCTGGGAGCTGCCCTCGCCCAGGCTGGACCAGTCGTTGGGCTGTGCGGCGACCTTACGTTCCTGCACGATCAGAACGGATTGCTGCTGGCATCGCAGGACCCCGTTGACGCTGTGTTCGTGGTGGTCAACAACAATGGCGGCGGGATCTTCTCCTTCCTACCTCAGGCCGGCCAGCCCGCATTCGAGAGATTGTTCGGGACCCCCCACGATCTAGACCTTTCCCGTCTGGCCGCGACCTACAAGTGCGGCTACGAGCTCATTCATGACCCTATCGAGCTGGGGGCGGCAGTGCAGCGGGCGTTGGGACTGGGAGGAGTGCAAATCATTGAAGCAGGAACCGACCGGGACCTGAATGTGTCCTTTCACCGACTCGTGTGGGAGTCGGTCGGCAGGGCACTGGGGCGGGATTGATGCTGCGACCGGGCTCCGAACGCCGGCGCACAGGGAACGTCGAGTAAGCGCTTGAGGGCTCAGGGGGTTGCGTTGTTCGCCGGCACGGAGATGCGGAAGAACGTGCCCTCCGGCGTATCGAGAAACTCGGCATCGGGGAACAACGCGGCGATGAGCTCGGCGCTGAGCGCCAACATATGCTGGTTGGTTTCACCGCCGAAATCGGAGGCGGCTCTGCCTTCCAGCTCTCGCTTGCGATGCCCGTTTACCACGAACGTGAGCATCCCCCCACTCGGCGAGGCCACCAACCGCACCGGTTGCTGTGCGCTCCGGCCGGCATGCGATATTGCACTGCTACACGCCTCGGAGAGTGCAATCTTGAGATCTTCGATGTCGGCGGCATCGCATCCGAAATGGCGGGCGACTGCGGCGGAGAAGATCCGAGCGGTGCTGACATGGTCGGCCTCAGCCGGGAACTCGATGCTAAACACGGCTGACGTTGCGCTTCCTCATGCGGGGGTCACGCGGATGACGAGCGGGCCGCCGCCTTCTCGACCGAGTCGTAGATGTCGAAGACCTTGTCCAGGCCGGTGATCGCCAGCACTCGCTTTACCGATGCTGTAGGAGAGATCAACACCAATGATCCATCGTGCTCCTTGGTCCGCCTAAGCCCCGATATGAGCACGGCCAGGCCGCTCGAGTCCATGAACTCGACGCCACTAAGGTCCACGGCGATGTTGTAGTTGGCCTGCTGCACCTGTTGGATGAGGTGCTGACGCAGCCCGGCTGCGTTCGACAGGTCCACCTCGCCATCCACCTTCACCACTACCCAGCCAGCCTGAGGAGAAGAGTCAATTGATAGTTGGATAGCTGCCCCCTGGGTCTTGTTCTGCCTGGGATGAACCCCCCCGCTAGTATATGTCCACACCTTACAAGACAGTTTGGAGACCCATTGCGCGGCGACATCAGCGTGTCCTTGCCTGCGAAGGCAGAGTTTCTGCACATCCTGCGCTCGGTTGTGGCGAGCGCTGCCGCCACCATGGATTTCTCCATTGACGCCATCGACGACCTCAGACTGGTGGTCGACGAAGCCTGCGGCCAGGTTCTGGGGCTGTCCAGCGGGGCTACGGCATTGACCGTGAACATAGGGTTTCTGGACCACTCCCTGGAGTTGACGGTTTCCACCGATGGCACGCCCGCCGAGGCGCCGGAGAGCGTTCAGGACAGCATGGCATGGACGATCCTGTCCGCGCTGTCGGACAGCCTGAAGCTCCAGGAAGGCGACGTGCCGGCCGTCCGGCTCATCAAGAGCAACCGGCGAGCGTCCTGATGGCTTCTAAGCCGGAGAAGATTGAGTCCGCCCCGGAGACCGTCGTTGAGGATACGGCCATTGCGCCGTCCAGCACCGAGCGGGCCGACGAGCTGTTCGCGCGTCTGCCGAACTCCGCTGCCCGCGACGAGCTGGTGCTGCTCTTCCGGCCCCTGGCCCGCTACCTTGCCCGCCGGTTCGCGGGACGCGGAGAGCCGGTGGAGGACCTTGAGCAGGTGGCGTCAATCGCCCTGATCAAGGCGGTAGACCGCTTTGACCCCGCCCGGGAAGTGAAGTTCTCGACCTACGCAACGGTGACCATAGTCGGAGAGCTAAAGCGCCACTTCCGGGACAAGGGCTGGGCTTTGAACGTTCCCCGCCGGGTTAAGGAGATCAGCCTGCACGTGGAACGGGCGGTATCCGAGCTGAACCAGATGCTGGGACACTCACCGACGGTGAAGGAGATCGCCGAGTACACCGGGTCCACCGAGGAAGAGGTGGTTGAGGGTATCGAGGCCATGCACGCGTACTCCACGACGCCCCTCGATGCCCCGACCGACGAGGACAAGGCGTCCCCGCTGAACCGGATCGGAGCCAACGACGACTCGCTCGAGGTGCTGGAGAGCTGGGTCAGCGTTAAGTCGGTACTGAAGACCCTGCCCGACCGGGACCGCAGAATCCTTCACCTGCGATTCTTCAAGGGCATGACGCAGACGCAGATCGCGGCAGAGCTCGGTATCTCCCAGATGCACGTGTCCCGGCTGTTGTCGGGCACCTTGCGTAAGGTCCGTGACCGTCTGGGGCCGCTGGAATCCCCCTCCTCGGACCTGGACGCCGATTTGCAGACGCCGTAGACCGGCAAGGCGGCGTCAGCTCAGGCTGAGGGGCTCCAGAGCTGACAGCATCGCCTTCAGCTTCAGCCTTGTTTCCTCGAGCTCGCCTTCAGGGTCCGACTGAGCGACCACGCCGGCTCCGGCGAAGATCTCCGCGTGGTTCCCGGTTAGAAGGGCGCAGCGCAGGGCAAGCGCCCACTCGCCGTCTCCGTGCTGGTCCATCCAGCCCACCGGCCCCGCGTAGCGGCCCCGGTCAAACCCCTCCAGCTCGCGGATCAGCTGGATAGCCTGGTCCTGCGGGACCCCGCAGACGGCCGCGGTCGGATGGAGTGCCCCGGCGAGAACCAGGGCACTGGGGGAGGCTTTCAGGCGGCCCTGCACTTTGGTGCTGAGGTGCTGAACGTTGGCCAGAAGCAGCAGGGAGGGCTCCGGCTCCTTCAGCAGCTCTGTGCACCACGGCGCCAGCTTTTCCAGGACGGTTTCGACCGCCAGAGCGTGCTCCGCCAGGTTCTTGGCCGACTCCTTCAGTTCCCGGCCCAGCCGTAGGTCCTCCGAGTCCGTGCCCCCTCTGGGGGCCGAGCCCGCAAGGGGGACCGAGTCGACCAAGTCGCCGAACCGGCGGACCAGCAGCTCCGGGGAGGCCCCCACCAGATTGTCGAAGCAGAAGGTGAAACAACCGGGAAACGTGCCGGCCAGCCGGCGGACGAGCACGTTCTGGTCGACGGGTTCGGGGACCTGTACCTCGACTTTTCGCGCCAGCACAACCTTCGCGACCCGGCCGTCTTCGATCGAGCCCACCGCGCGCGCCACGGCATGCTTCCAGCTCTGCTCGTCCAGCCCCCGGTTCGACGGTTTCTGCGGGACTTGCGCCGGGCCGGCCTCCGGACCTGGGCTGTGCGTGTGCGCAAAGGCGACGGACGTCTTCCAGGCAATGCCATCTCCGTATCCGTAGACCGTCGAAGGGACTGTGAGGCGGGAACCGGGGGTGTCCTCATCGAACGTCCAGCTGCCGAAGACCACGGGACCGGATCCGGGCAGATCAACCTCGTCGGAGATCTTGGCCCCATCCAACAGCGCTGCCACCGCTTCGGCACCTCGCGTGAAGCGGTCGGGCCCGGTCCCAGGGTCGATGTGCAGGTACGGTGGCCGGCCGACCAGGCTGATAGCCTCAGTCAGCCAGGCGAGCCCTCCACGGCCGGGTATGTGGGAAAAGAGATCGGGGGGATCCTCCAGCTTGACCGTCGAGGCGCGTAATCCCGCGGTCAACCTCTCGTCCCGGTGATCAGCTGCGCCGCCCCGAGCCCCAGCACCTTGCGATCGAGACTGTGAAACCCGACCTCCTGCAGCATCTCGAGCATTCGATCCGGCGGCGGCAGGTAGGCGGTGGAGCGGGGGAGGTAGCTGTAGGCGTTGCGATCAGAGATCAGGCCTCCGATGACCGGGACCACCTTGTGGAAGTAGAGCTTGTGCCCCATCTTGAGAATGGCGGCTTTCGGCTCGGCCACCTCGAGGAGGCTCACCCGGCCGGCCGGCCGGAGGACCCGGGCAAACTCTTCGAACAGCCTGGCCAGGTTCTCCACGTTGCGCAACGCGAACCCGCAGGTGATGCCGTCGGCAGAGCCGTCCCGAACCGGCAGATTCAGGCCATCCGCCAAAACCAGCGGAGCGGAGGTGCGCGCGGCCTCGAGCATGCCGGATGACATGTCGAAACCCACCGCCAGCAGGCGTGACCTGCGGAGCTGTTTGCAAAGGTCACCGGTGCCGCAGGCGACGTCGAAAACCATTGAGCCGGGTTCCAGCTGCAGCCGGTCCACCGTCTGGCGGCGCCACCCCTTGTCCATGCCGAAAGTCATCACCCGGTTGACCAGGTCGTAGCGGGGGGCGATGGCATCGAACATCGACGTGACCGCGCGCACCTTTTGTTCGCCGGTGGGCAGTTCCTTAGGCGCCCGGCCCCCTACGTGGGCCATGAAGGCTCGAGCCGCTTCTCGGCCTCGGATCGGACGGCCAGCTTCTCCGGCTCGGCTCCCACCTTTTCGATCCGGGCCTGTGCCGTGGCCAGCAGCACCCGGCGGAAGTGGTGCGCAACCAGCGCCACCGTGGCGGGAAGCATCTTCCTAAAGGCCTCTACCAGACGGGTGGCGGCCTCCTCGTCAGATTTGGACGAGTCCCGGATCGGACCACGCACGTACTCGTCGAACATCGCCACCGCCTTCTCCGCCGTCCGGCGAGCCTGCTGGTCGTGCTCATGAGCCAGAGCCAGCAGCTCGGACAGGGGCAGGCCGGTTTCCAACAACGTCAGCCCGGCCGCGGCGGCGGCTGCGTCGGCCGAGGTGTAGCGGGCGACTCCGTCGTGCATGCGGGGAACCAGCAGATGCTCCCTCTCGATGGCGTGGATGAGGGACGGGGACACTCCGATGCGCTCGGCCAGCTCCTCTACGGTCAGAAACTCCTCGGCCTGCTCATCCTCGCCCGGGACCGGGCCGGCGAGCGCCTCCACCAGCGCCTCGTCAGCTTTGTCGAGCTCTCCATCGAGGAGCCGGCGGATCGAGATGAGCGTGAATCCTTTTCTCTTGAGGTCGCGGACCTTGCGAAGGCGCTCGAGGTGCTCGGAGGTGTACCAGGCGACCCGGCTTTTGCGCTCCGGAGGGGGCAGCAAGCCCTTGGTCTGGTAAAACCGGACGGTGTCCACGCTGATCCCACAGCGAGCCGCCAGCTCATCCACCCGGTACCTCAACGAAGTCTCACCCATGGAGTATCAACTCTACGAGTGATCGATCCAATAGTCGAATCGGTTGCTCTGACGGCCCTTGGGTTCGCTGGGGCCCCGCCGCGGCTCCGGATGCGAAACAATCCGCCGTTCGGTGGGCAAAGGCGGGGGGCGGGTAACAATGAGGCATGATCCAGCTCCCGGAAAGCCCGACCATCATCGACGTGTCGCTCAAGATCCACCCGGAGATGCTCACCTGGCCCAGCGACCCCGGCGTGGGGATCGACCCGGCGAGCCGGATATCCGCCGGCAAGTCGGCGAATGTGTCGGAGCTGCACTGCGGTACCCATACCGGCACCCATATCGACCCGCCGCTTCACTTCATCGAAGGGGGTGCCTCCGTCGATGAGATCCCTCCCCAGGTCCTGATCGGCCCCGCAGTGGTGGCCGATCTAACCTCGGTGGAGCGCTCCATCGGTCCCGGCGAGCTGGAGTCACTCAACCTTGACCCGGGAGTCGAGCGGCTGCTGTTCCATACCCGTAACTCGGAGATCTGGCGGGAGGAGAGCCCGGAGTTCACCGAGGACTACGTCGCGGTGTCGGCAGAGGGGGCCCAATGGCTGGTGGACCACGGAATCCGGCTGGTGGGCATCGATTACCTGTCGGTGGAGCACCGGCGAACCCCCGGGCACCCCACGCATATGACGCTGCTGGGAGCGGGGGTGGTAATTGTGGAGGGGCTGAACCTCGATGGTGTCGCCGCCGGTGACTACACCTTCGTCTGCCTTCCCTTGAGGATTCTCGGTGGCGACGGCGGACCGTCGCGAGCGCTGCTTCTGTCCTAAGTGATGTGTTGAATACGGCGCGACTTGACCGCTTGCCTCTAGCCCTCTAAGTCGGCCTGAGGGGGGTCTTCACCTCCGCCTCCGCGCCGGACGTGGGGTTCTTCGGAAGGCGGCCGCGCTCGATGCTCCAAATGTTGAATGCAGCGGCTGACGCAGCGAGCCAGGCCAATCCAAGGATGAACCCCCCGACTACGTCGCTGATGTAGTGGACCCCCAGCCCCACGCGGGACATCGCAATCAGCGTCACCAGCACGAGGACGCCTCCCACCGCCCACCGGCGGTACCTCCGGCGCATTAGTGGCAGAAAGATCAGAAGAAGCGCCCCATAGGCGATGGTGGCGCTCATCGTGTGGCCGGACGGGAAGCTTCTGCCGTCCTGGTGGGTGATCGCCGAGGGGTCCAGGTAGGTGGGCCGCGGCCGGTTGATAATGATCTTGACCGCCGTGTTCACAATGGAGCCGCCCAACGTCGATGTCAGCAGGAACGCAACCAGGCGCCGGCGGTGGCGCAGCCAAAGGTGGATGGAAACTGCTCCTATGAGCACCCAGAACAGCGTGGGTGCTCCCAGCATGCTGATTCCGGTGAGTACCTTCGTCAGGGTCGGTGCCGGCTGCTTCAGCTCGAACGGGCTCCCGGCGGCCGCCTTGTCCATGGTAATGATGCCGTCGTGGCTGGTGACCTGGACCACGAGATAGCTGAACGGAATGGCTACCAGGGTGACGGCGACCACGAACAAGGTGAGCCTCAGGCCGCAACGCGCTCCGGGATCCAACCTATGTCGCGCAATTTCCGGCAATAGTTTGTGCATGCGGCCGGGCTTAATTGCCCTGGTTTGACTCAGGGTAAACCCAGGCTGCAGTGAAGAAGCGTCCGGCGGTTCGGGGAGGATGGTGGTAGGACCGCCGTACATGGCCCAAAGATTCTATGCGGGCCGCTATCTGCGGCGAGAGTAGGGTGAGGCACGATGACAGGGTCCCCACCTGGAACCAAGGACAAATGGCTGGAGCGACTGTCCGCAGTCCTTTTCTTAACCCAGGTCATCCACCTCGTGTGGATGAGCACGTACGTCATCCCCTTGCAGCTGGGCTCCTCGCCGCTGTGGGAGCCCCCGCCGGCACCGCTTGCCCTGGCGGATTATCTTGAGCTGCCGGCGATCCTCGCCACCTCGATCCTGTACATTCGGACGAGGAGCTGGAGGATGCTCCTCCTGGTCAACGTTCAGCTGTTTCATATCTTTTGGATCACCGACGAGTTCGTTCTGGAGCGGGGAACCCTCACTCCGGTGGCCGCTTGGATAGCGATCTTTATCGACTACCTGGAACTGCCGGTCATCATCGACACCATCAGGCGTGCTGCCCGGGGCTTCTTCGCCCACTCGGCCCGGGCCACCGAGCAGCCGGAGCAGCCCTAGGCGCACCGCCCTGCAGGTAATCTGAACGCCGGCCCAGCTGTCTAGGAAGCTGTCTGCTGCGGCCGGTTGATGAGAAAGGTGGCGGAGGTGTTGAAGTAGTCGATCATCTGCGCTTCGTCTTCCGGGCTCAGGCCGCCCTGCTTGACAGCCGCCTCCATGTGCCGAAACCAGGCATCTCGCTCGGCCCACCCAATGGCGAAGTTGACGTGACGCATGCGAAGCCGCGGGTGCCCGCGCTGAGCGCTGTAGTCCCCCGGACCGCCCCAGTACTGGATGAGGAAGGAGGTCAGATGCTCCCGCGGCCCGGTCAGATCTTCGGGGTACAGGGGTCTCAGGACCGGATCCCCGGCCACCCCGTCATAAAAGCGGTCGACCAGTGCCTCAAACCAGGCCCGTCCACCGGAGCGTTCGTAGAGAGTGCTCACCAAAAAATAGTATTGCGTTAGACCGACAAACGGAGGGCAGATGCGATTTCGGCAGGTGGAGGGAAGCCAATCCCACCGCGTACCTTTCTCGGTGGGGTCCTCCAGATCGGGCCGAGTTTAAGCGGGCGCGCTTCCTGGTAACTACAGATCGGCCAAGCGCCCGCCTTCAGCCGGTGCGCTGCAGCCTTCTTCTCCGTCCCGCCAGAGCAAGGGAAGAGGGGTCAGTTGGGCACCAATCAGTACCACGAGCCGCCGGAAGAGCTGCCTGCGGAAGTTCGGACCTTTGTTAGGCTCAGCACCTCGCTCATCGAGGAGGTTGAGGCCATCGGTTGGTACGCGCAGCGGATCGCGGTGGAGCCGGACCCCGAGGCCCGGGCCATCATGCAAAACGCCCAGCAGGAGGAGTTCAAGCACTTCTCCATGGACCTGGAGTTCCTTTTCCGCCGCACTCCCATGTGGCGCCAGATCGCCCGGGGAGTTCTGTTCACGGAAGGTGACATTGTTGAGCTGGGTACCGAGGCCGAGGAAGGCGCAGGCGTTCACGGGGACTCGGGCGAGGGGGAGGAGACCCCGGGCCCGTCAGGCATTCCCGAAACCGGTTCGCTGGGTATCGGCAGCTTGAGGGAAGGGTAGGCGAGTCCGTGATGAATCACCTTCTGCGACCCTTGGCGCCCATCTCCGATGCCGGGTGGAAGCTCATCGACGAGGAGTCCAGGCATCAGCTGCAGGTTGTGCTGGCGGCGCGCCAGCTGGTTGACTTCGCCGGCCCTCACGGCTGGGAGCACTCCGCCGTTAATCTGGGCCGGACCAGTGAGGTAGCGGCCTCCCCGGGTGCCGGAGTCTCGGCCAGTGCGCGAAAGGTGCTGCCGTTGATGGAGTTGAAAGCAGATTTTGCGCTGACCCGATCGGAACTGGCCGACCTGGACCGGGGCTCGCTGGACGTGGACCTGGCCAGCCTCAACGAGGCGGTGCGGCGCATCGCTCTCGCCGAGAACGTGGCGGTTTTCCACGGCTTCCCGGAAGCCGGGATCGAAGGGATTGCAGAGGCCTCCCCGCATCCGGCGATCCCGTTGGGAGCGGACTTCGACAGCTACCCCAGTCATGTCGGACGGGCGGTCGAGCGGCTGCGCAGTGGAGGCATCGGCGGACCCTACGGACTCGCACTGGGTCCCGAGGGATACACCGGCGTGGTGGAGACCACCGAGTACGGCGGCTACCCGGTGTTCGACCATCTGCGCCGCATCCTCGGGGGGCCAATCGTGTGGGCTCCGGGCGTGACCGGCGCCGTGGTGATGACGCTCCGCGGTGGCGACTTCCTGTTCGAGTCGGGGCAGGACTTCTCAATCGGATACAGCCGGCACGACGAGGAGGCGGTGTATCTGTACTTCGAGGAGAGCTTTGCCTTCCGGGTGGTTACCCCGGAAGCGGCAGTCGCACTGTCCTGACCGAGTGCCGGGTCAACGGATCGTGGAAGCTACTCGGGCAGGTCCAGGCCAACCGTTCCCGATCGGACCACCGCATAGGCAAACGCAATGCTGAGCAGGATGAACACTGCCACCATGACAACCGTGTACAGGCGAGCAATCGATGCCGCCGTATTGCCGTGGGTTCCGTACTCCGGAGGAGGCGTGGTGCTCTCCTGCGTCCAGTCGTAAGGTTCCTCGGTTTCCGGAACCCACTCCTCCTCCTGCTCCCAGGCCCGTCGTTCCGCGGCCCGCTCGAGCTCCTGGTCGTAGAGCCGGCGGCGGTCCGGGTCACGCAGCACGAACCACGCGGCGTTGATCGCGACCATCGCGCTCTGGCGTTCTCGCACTCGAACGGGATCGGAGGTTGCCAGCTTGTCGGGGTGGTTCTCCCGCGCCTTGCGTAGATAGGCGAGCCGGATCTCTTCGGGGGTCGAGCCCGAGGCGATACCGAGGAGCTCGTAATGCGTGGTGTTCAACTGGCAGCTTTGCCGGTCATATCGGGAAACCGATCGGTAGGTGTTTACCTGGTCGAACCCCCAAGTCTAGGCACGGGCCCAAACTACTGCCAGACGGTTCGGGTCCCTTGTTATTGAACCCGCCCAAGCGGTCGGGCGCTAGTCTCCTTCCGCAGGTTCCTTCTTTATGACCGTGCCGCCGAAGCCCTCAGCGCTGAAGTCGCGGGCGTAAGTAGCCTCCTTTTTGGCCTCGGGCGCACTCAGAATCTCTTCCAGCTTGTCGTGGACCTGCTGGATGGCAGCTTCTCTGCCGATGCCGCGCAAAGTGGACTTTGCCATGTCACTCAACTTTGCGTACTGCATCACATACTCGGGATCCTTGCGGAACTCTGCGAAATGGTGCGGCATGGTAGCCAGCCAGCGCATGAAGTCGTCCAGCTCAAGCGCGACGTTCTCCGGCATTTTGTGCCTCCTCCCAACGCGAATGCGCAGCCTGCCAGATAAGCAGATGCGATTCAAATCACCTTTTGGTCGCTACCACGCAGTGGCAGAGGTAAACGTTCCATCGGCGTTTCGCCAGTCTCAGCACCCAGGGAACCATGTCGTCCTCCGCCACGATGTCGAAGCCGGGCCTGACGGCTTCGTGCAGGAGCTCGGGCCCCCCCAGCGCAAAGGGCGAGCCGCCGTCAGCTTCGGAGTCCGACCAAAAGGGTGAGGACACCAGGAGAGCTCCGCCCCGGCGCAGTACCCGGGAGAGCTCCTCCAGCAGAGCCAGAGGCGCGGATACCGCGCACAGCACATTGAGGGCTGCCCCGCAGGACGCTGCTCCGGCTGCCACCGGAAGCGCCGCGCCGGATGCAACGACGAAGTCCAGGTTGGGGATGGCCGGCAGGACGGGCAGCTGCCTCGGCTCCCACCGTCCCTTTTCCGTCTGAACCTGGTATTCATTCAGGGGAGCCGGTCGGCTCAGAAGCCGCCTTCGCGCCGTCAGTATTGCTCGGAAGGACCGGTCGACGCCCACCGAGTACGCGTAGCATCCGGCCAGCTCGGCGCTGCCGCGCCCAACGCTTGTTCCCACCTCGACCGCCAGCCCCGCTCCCGGACTTCCGGACAGCTGTCGGGCCGCTTCCAACAGGTAGCTGTAAGGATTCCGGTAGTCCAAGCTGTGCAGCCCGACGGCGTCTCGCCACCATCCCTCGGGAAGATCTTCACCGAGCGATTCCCGATCATAGTGCGCCTGCAGGTACGGAGAGGTTGTCCACTCGAGGCTCCGATCAAGCTCAGGTGGAGGGCCGGAGTGACCGGAGAACGCACTGGGGACGCCCAGGTAGGTCCGCATGCTTCGGGAGAGCGGCGTGTCCGGCACAGCGGCGGCGCAAGATTCGATCTCGCTCCAAAACACGCTCAGGTAGCTTTGCAGGTCCGTCTCCAGGAGGGCAACGCCGAGGATCACGGGGTACTCGAGCCGGCATCGGTTGCATTTCAACACGCCCTCGACGAGCTCGGTTGAGTCGGAGCTGTTCCAGATGGGAGGAAAGGAGTTGATGGGGGAGAGGGCACCTTGGCAGCCGCCGGCGGGACAGACCAGCCATCTCAGGGAGTTGGATCGCATAGGTCAAGAAGGATAGCGGGGTCCTGGCCGACCGATTCCGGGCAAAGAAAAGGACGCTGGGCATCGCCCGACGTCCTTTCTTCGATGTCCATCTCGACCGAGAGAGTCATCTCTGAAGTCCCAAGCCCTCGACCGAGGGCCCGCAAACTGCCTGCTTACTTGGCGTTCTTCATGATGTAGGTCATCACCGTTTGAGTCGGTGTCATGACCTTGTGGACATCACGAAGGTGAACCGCCACCTGACGCATGAGGTCCTCTTTGGAACCCGCTTTCACGCGCCATTTGCAGGTGTCTGCACCTACGTCTGCTCAGCCAACCTCCGGAGGCATGAGTACCCCTTTCTCTTCGACTAAGTTCCATCCTCTCAGAAATCTATTCTTATGGCTAGCTAAAAACTAGCTTATCTTCGATCGGCTTTCGCTTCGCCTCCTAACCGGCTGCGGCGGGCTGGTTCACCCCCAGGGACTCGGTGGGGGCCGAACGCCTGACTGCTCAGTCCTGCGGCGATGACGATTGTTGCGGTAACGTCAAACAGATGCTACGAGGAGATGAAGATACTCAGCGCACCGTCCGCCGACCTACTTGACCTAACTGCCCAGCTGGTCGGGATCCCTTCGGTTAGCCAAAACGAGGTTGAGATAACCGACCAGATCGAGCAGTGCCTGACGCGAGCGGAATGGCTGGACGTTGAGCGATTGGACAACAACCTCGTTGCCCGGACATCGCTCGGCCGGGGCAGCCGTTTTGTGCTTGCCGGCCACTCGGACACCGTCCCCGGCAACCAAAACGAGGCGCCCCGTATCGAAGGCGACACCCTGTGGGGCCTCGGATCGGCGGACATGAAGGGCGGCCTGGCGACCATCCTGCAGCTGGCTCTCACCGTGCCGGAGCCGGCGGTGGACGTCACCTACGTCTTCTACTCCTGCGAAGAGCTGACCAGCGGGGAGAACGGACTGGAGCTGCTGTTCGCGGAGCGCCCCGACCTGGTGGCAGGAGATGCGGCGTTGCTGGCGGAGCCGACGGCGGCAGGAATAGAAGCGGGATGCCAGGGGATCCTTCAAATGGAGGCGGTGACCGAGGGCCGTCGGGCTCACACCGCACGGGGCTGGCTGGGAGTCAACGCCATCCATCTCATGGCTCCCCTCCTCGACGCGGTGGCGGCATACCAAGGCCGCCGGGTCATCATCGACGGATGTCATTTCCGGGAGGGCTTGCAAGCGGTGAGGATCTCCGCCGGAGTCGCCGACAACGTGGTGCCCGACCGGGCTGTCCTGCGTGTAAACCACCGCTTCGCTCCGGATCGAACCGCGGAGCAGGCAGCCGACCACGTCCGTGAGGTGCTCGGCGAGGCGGACGAGGTAAAGGTGATCGAGTGTGCGCCTGCGGCAGCCCCGAGTCTGGGACATCCAATCCTGCAGGCGCTGCTGGCAGAGGCGGGCGGAACGTACACCGGCAAGCTCGGCTGGACCGACGTGGCTCGCTTCGCGGCCCGAGGTATACCGGCGGTTAACTTCGGCCCCGGCGACCCGGTGGTTGCCCACACCCAGGGGGAACGGGTGAGCCGCAGTGACCTCGAGCGTGTTTACGCGGTAGTGAGGAACGTGCTGCTCCGAGCTCCCGCGTAACGCAACAAAATGATCCGAATTCTGCGGAAGGGATGCGTTCTCCGAGACCGTTTTGAACCAGCAGGCGAGACTATGCATACTTGTTAAGCGGGTTTCCGAGGCCGTCAACCTTCCCTTGGCAAGTCCGACTCTTCGTCCGGCTGACTCCAGCTCCTAGGAGGACAAATGTCTGAGGAACGCGTATACCTGTGGGAGCAGACGAGGGACAAGTCCGACGAGGAAATTATGGAGTTGGTCAATATCCTCGGTAAGCCGGCCCTCTTTCTCGAGATCATCATGAACATGCTGCCCCTTGAGCTGGATCCCGACGAAGCGGTCGACTGTGTGATCGGCTTCGAGATCAGCGCCGAGGAATGGCAACACAAGATGAGGGTTCAGATCAAAGGAGACGAGGTACTGGCCGAACGGCGGGATCCAACCGGCGCCGATGCCACGATTGCGATCTCCCTGCCCAACTTCATACGTTTGATGACGGAGGAGCTCGGCGGCGTCAAGGCGTTCATGCAGGGCAAGCTGTGGGTCCGGGGCAACCCGACCTTCGCCTACTCAATCCCCAGGATGTTCCCGTTTCGCGAAAAGGCAGGAGTCTTATGAAATACGACTATCAGGCATCGTTGAAACCTCCGACCACGCCCGAGGATGGCCCGTCCTATGCTCTGGGCTTCCAAACTCTGGAGAGCGAGGTGGAGCTGGAGAAGGCTCCGGTCACCGGCAGAATCCCGTCGTGGCTGTCCGGCACTCTGGTGCGAACCGGTCCGGCGAAGTTTGAGGTAGGGCAGCAAAAGTTCAACCATTGGTTCGACGGCCTGGGCATGCTGCATCGCTTCTCCCTCGAGGGCGGCGAAGTTTCGTACGGCAACAAGTTCATCCAGAGCAAGGCATACATGGAAGCCATGGAGAACGACCAGATCTCCTTCCGGGAGTTCGCCACCGATCCCGATCCCGACCAGTTTCGCCACGTCTCTCACGGATATGAGCCGCACGGGACCGACAACGCCATCGTCAACATCGTAAAGATTCGGGACAAGATTCTGGCCACAACCCAGATGCCCCTGCCTATCGAATTCGATCCTAAGACTCTGAAGACCAAAGGCACCTTCGACTTCGAGGACAATGTGCCGGATGGCTTCACGACCCCGCATCCCCAGGTCGATTCTGAGAACGGATACCTCTACAACTTCACGATTAGCCTGGACCCACCGGTGAGCCACAACCTTTACCGCTTCGACGGGACAACGAGGGAGCTGCTCACCATCATCCCCACCGAAGCGCCTTCGTTTCTGAACAGCTTTGCACTGACTGATCGCTATGTGATCTTCGTGGAGCAGCCTTACCGGCTGGACTACATGAGTCTCATTGCCGGGGGCAAAGCGTTCGCCAGCTGTTTCGACTGGAACCCGGACGAGCCCTGCCGGTTCTGGGTCATCGACAGATCTGACGGCGAGGTGGTCGGCACGCTGGAGACGGATGCCTTCTTCTTCCTCCACCACATCAACGCTTACGAGGAAGCCGGCGATTTGGTGGTCGACATGATCACCTACGAGGACCCTGAAATCATTCAGGCGCTTTATCTGGACAATCTCCGTGCGGGGGGGTCGATCCCCGTGCCGCACGTGCAGAGGTTCAGGCTTAGTGTGGCGGCGGACGGTGTCGAGGCGGAGGCCCTAGGGGACGCCTTCGTGGAGCTACCATGCATCAACTCCGAAATGGTCAATGGCCGCCCCTACCGGTACTTCTACGGTTTCGGAGGATACGGTTCGGAACTTGACGGAGTGGCGCTCACCTTCGAATCGGCCAATTCACTTATCAAAGTCGACGCCGGCGGCGGTGAAACCAAGGTATGGCGGCAGGAGAATTGTTTCCCTGGGGGACCCAGCTTCGTTGCCCAACCTGGGGGAACCGAGGAGGATGACGGCGTGATCCTGTCGATAGTGCTGGATGCGGCTGCCAGCCAGTCCTTCCTGCTGGTACTCGACGCCCGCACGATGCAAGAGCTGGGACGAGCCGATCTCCCTCACCACGTTCCCTTCAGCCTGGGCGGGAACTTTTTCCCGAATGACGTGCTCAAGGATATTGCGGCTCCGGCCATTTCTTCGTCCGCCGGAGTTTCGGTCGAGGACTTCTACGCCGCGATCAAGGATCTTCCGGAGTCGGAAAGCACTGCAGGACGGAGCGGATGGCGCAAGCGGCTCGGCCATTGACCGGGCGGACCTAAGCGAAGCACTCGTGGAGATTCCTACTTCTTCATGAGCCGGGCGGTGACAACCGTCGCCTCGAAGAGAAGACCGAGTGGGATGCTCATCATCACCAAGGTGATCGGGTCCTGGGTTGGCGTGATGACAGCCGCTACCACCAGGATGATCACCCAGGCCGCCCGGCGGAACCGGCGCAGCTTCTCGCTGGAGAGGACCCCTACGATCGTCAGTCCCAACAGGGCGATCGGAAACTCGAACGAAACTCCGAATGCCACTATCAAGAGCAGTACGAAAGAAAGGTAGTCGGCGGCTTTGGGAAGCAGGACCAGCTCGTTCCCCGCGAAACCCGCCAGCACCTCCAGAGCCTTCGGCAGCGATGCGAACGCCACCGACACTCCCAGCGCAAAAAGCACCATCGAGACCAGCACGAATGGCAACGCATATCGCTTCTCATTCTTGTGTAGACCGGGAGTCACAAATCGCCACAGCTGCCAAAGGATGATGGGCAGGGCGAGGATAAGTCCGGCGAATGCCACGACCTTGAGTCGAACCAGAAACGCCTCCGTCGGCGCGGTGTAGATCAACTGTCCGTTCCGCAAAATCTGGTCAGCAGCCGGAAGCTTTGCCAGTGGCGATATGAGCAACCTCAGCAGGTGTTCGTACAGGAACCACGCTGCCGTAGAAGCCACCGCATAGGCCACCACTATCTTGAAAAGCCGGCTCCTCAGCTCCTCGAGATGACCCATCAGGGTCATCTCCGGTGCAGGAATGCGCTCCTGGACGGGCGCGCTGCGCCCGGCGGCCGGCATGAACACCTTCACGTTATTTGCTCGTCGAAGGTTGATCGAGCGCGGACGCCTCGGCAACCTCGTCGGTGCGTTCCCCGTTGGCCGGAGCGACCTCGGCCCCAGCCGCCTTGGCGGGTGCTTCGATCTCGGCTTCGAACTCCGCGGTCAGCCCTCCGGCCACGGCTTTGAACTCGCGGACGAACCCACCCACGCTGCGGGCGATCTCTGGCAAGCGTTGAGGACCAAACACAAGCAACCCGAAGATCGCGATTATCACCATCTCACCAATTCCAAAGTTTCCCATCGTGATCTCCTGTAGGTGTGCGGTCGATCCGGGCTCAACTGACCTTCAAGGCTCCCTGCATGACGAACGGATGGACGTCGCATTGGAAGTGGTAACTGCCTGCCGGCAACGCCGGGATGTCATTGACCAGCTCTTTGGGTCCGCGGAAAATTTCTCCTCGGAAGAGCTGTTCGCCGCCCTCTTTGTCGTAGACGGCGAAGCTGTGACCAAAGGAGTCCTTGTTGTTAAAAGTGACCTTGAACGCCTTGTCCGCAGGCGCTGCCAGACACTCCTTGTCGAACGCAGTTTCGGCGGCGCTGATCTCAAGCGGTTCCCCGGCTTCACAGCTCGAAGCCGATCCCTTGCCTCCGGAGTGAGCCTGAGACGCAGCTGAAGAGTCACCTTCCTTTGACTGCGATTGGACGTCCCCCATCCGACCGCAGCCTGCCATGAGCAGAAGAGTGACACCAAGAATTGCAACCCGAACCATTGATTTCATGTTGATGCCTTCCATGGATTGGACTCCAAGCCGTTGGAGGTTGAGCTCGGTTGCCCCTTCCCCCAACGGATTGAACGACGAAGCTAGCGGCTGAACTTAAAGCGTCGTTGCCGCACCGCCAGCGGCTGCAGAAGCGGTCTTGATGAACGGACCTGCGGCCGCGAGGACCTGCGCTTTGGTCTTGGGCGTTTCGTTGGGACCCATGTAAACGCCGCCCTCGGGTTCCAGGTTCAGCAGGTTCCCGACAACGGCTGCATGCCGCGCCTCCACCCCGAAGATGCCGGCCGCCGCCTGAAGAACGTCCTTGTCCTTGATGAATCCGGCAGCGCCCAGGTAGGCCTGGACGCCGAGGTTCTCGAAGGTGTGGCTGGTCTTTAGGAAGTTGTCCCGGCTGCTGAAGGAGTCGGCAAAGTCCACCGCCGGAGACGGCACCGGGGTTCCCCCCAGCTTTTGCACCGTCTGGGTGATGGCCGACACGTGCGCATTCTCGTCGGCGCCGATTTTTGCAAGGTAGGTAGCCTCCTTGCCCGTTAACAAGTTCGCCGCGTTGCCCTGCCGGTAGAACTCGGCCTCCAGGTACTCGAGCGTCAGGGCGTAGTTCAGCACGTCGATGTCGCTGCCGAAGTCGGCGGTCTGAGCGAGTGCGAACCGGGTCCCGAGCATCTGCAGCGCCACGGACCCAGGGACCGCAGCAACCGATCCTTTGATGAAGTCTCGTCTTTTCATTGGAACTCTCCTTTAAGCGTCGATGAAGGGCTTGGCAGCTTCAAGTACCTGTTCCTTGGACTTGGGCATCTCGACCGGCGCCGGGAAAGGATCCCCGCCCGTGAGGTCCTGAAGGATGGCGGCGTGGCGCGACTCGACCCCCGCTATGGCAGCTGCCGCAGCCAGAATGGGGTCTGCCTTGATCTGGGTGACCTGGCCGTGGTAAGCGCTGACCCCAAGCTCTTCGAAGGTCCGCGCTGTCTCTAGGAACTTGGCCTTGTCCGTGAATGTGCCTTCCGGGAACTTAAACCGCGGTTTGTCCACCGGCGTACCGTTCAGCTTTTTTACGGTTGCCGTGAGGCTTGAGACGTGTGCGTTCTCGTGGTCCAGGATCGGCTCGACCAAAGCACGCTCACGGCCGGAAAGAATCGGTCCGGCAAGTCCCTGCCTGTAGAATTCCGCCTCCAGGTACTCGAGGGTAAGGGCGTAGTTCAGAATCTCCAGATCGTTTTCGTCGGTCTGCGCCCCGGCGGGCTGCTTACCGCCCACGCCGACGCCGGTCACTGCGAGGCCGGCTCCGACGCCTACGATGCCGGCCCATCTGAGGAAGTTACGGCGGTCTGTCTCCTTTGTGAAGACCATTACCGGCTTCCCGTCGAACAGCTCCTGCTTGCTCATTGCTGATCTCCTATCGTTTGAATATGAGGAGCACCGTGACTCCTCGCTTAACGTCGTGTCATGCAGCCGCCTTAGGCATCACCCCTTCCGGGACGCTGCCCGCCGGGCCCGCAGAGGCGCGGACGACTATTCGGTGGGTTCGTGAACCCTTGGGAGCGCAGGCCACAAGGGTGAGTGAGACGGCTTCGGGTGAATCCGGTTCCGCCAAGGCGTACTTGACGTATTGGGACTCGCCGACCGTCTCAATCGAGACGACACGAAATTCGGTCACGGCATCCGAGCCCCGGGTGACCTCGATCAAGTCTCCCGGCTTCAACAGATCCAGATCCTCAAATGGATGGGTGTGGGTGGTTCTATGGCCGGCAAATACCGAGTTCCCCGCAACTCCCGGCAAAGGGGTTCCGGGCCACAGTCCCGGGCCCAGCGCCACTACAGCGTCGTGGACGCCTGAGTAGTACTTGGCATCCAGGCCGATGGTCGGTATGCGAATCGACCCCAGGGAAGCAGGCTCAGTTGAATCGCCGGTGGCTGGGAAAGCTGGGACGACGGCCGGGGAAACCGGCGAATCCCCGGAACCATCCGTCTCGTCCTGGCCGGGAGCGATGGCGGCTTGGACGACCGATCCAACCTCAGGCGAGCCTTCTTCCATCGCCCCGAGCGGACGAGGAAACACCAGCGCGGCAATCGCCAGTACTGCGATGGCGGAGGCCATAAATACGATTCCCGCGGCCACCAGGTTCTCAGCTCGGTACCGCACCGACCTCGGGAGTCGCAGACCTTGGATTCCGAACGACAACCCTTTGACCAGGGCCCGTGGACTACCGGCAACCGGCCGCCCTATGGCCGCTGATTGCCAGAGTGGCTCGCCTACTGCGGTGTGGAGAGGACTGACCGGAGCGCTGAGCCATTGATGGCGTTTCGGCTCTTGCACGGCCGGCGCAGAAAGCTTGGGAGGCTGGTTAGAGTTGCGAGCCGCCGGGGCCAGGGGTTGTTTGACCCAGGCCGCCGCCGGCCGGCTCAGATCAAAGCCGTTCGCATTCGCCACGGATCAGACCTCGAGGCCCGCCGAAAGCTAGACCGATTCCACCTTCTTGGTCGGGACGACGATGGTCTCTTTGGCGGAGGCATCCTGCTCGTCCAGGCCGCGCTTAAACTCCTGCTTGGCGTGGCCCAGGGAGCGGGCAAACTCGGGAAGTTTCTTTGCTCCGAAGAGCAGGACGATTGCTCCAACCACCAGCAATAGTTCAGGAAGACCCAATCCAGCCATATCGACTCCTTTCGCCGTGCTCCGGATACAGCCCGCGTCGAACAAGAGCCTTAGGGAGCGGTATTTACGTTTGACCCTTCGGTCGGTTCTGAAGGGCTCGGTCGGGAACAGGCACCGGGACTACATATGCCGATGCTCGATGCGACAACTCTTCAACTGACGCGCACCTTTGTCCGTATTCGCTCTAGTCCAGAACATGGATTGGTGGGTGAATCGGCGGGCGTCTAAAAGTTGGCATGGGCGCCCAAGACACGTAGTCGCAAATTGAGTTCGGTGGCATAGCGGACCGGATGGTCGAGGAAGTAACTCAGGGGAAGATTTAGCAGGTGGCTCGGGTCGAATCGAGCGACCTGCTAAGCCTCGGAAGGAGGATTCATAGGCTCTGGCTTCGTCATGGTGATACCGCGGGAGGCACCGTACCGGGTGCAGTGACGTCGGGAGCCGACCGGTCTCGTCGCGGGTGAGACGTGAAACTCACAATGGTTGGTCGAGGCGGTGGCCACGCCTTCGCCACTATCGCCACCACCGCAAGTCCTATGAAGCCTCCTATGATCGAGTCACTCAAATAGTGTTTTCCGCCTCGTATCAACGACCAATGGCCCAGCAGGGCCATGGTCCCCAGAGGGATAAGCACCGGAGGCGCCTCCTGAGCGGCTCCAAAGATGTAAGCGACCTCCGCAGCATTGTGTCCCGAGGGAAACGAACCTCGAATTATCTGCGGTTTCTTCGCCCGGCGTTGACGGGGTTGGGGCCGTCCGAACAACGGCTTGGGCAGGTTTCCCGCCAGGGCTCCCACCAGGTAGCAGACAAGTCCCCGCTGAGCCGCTCGACGCCCTTTCGCCCCCCCAACGGCAGCCAAAAGACCGGTCGTGGCCAACAAGACCACCGGTTGTCTGGTGACGATTCCTACTCGCCCCAGCTTCCGCGCAATGGGGCCTTCGTCTCTCTTGAGCTTCCTCTTCTTATCGGATCTGCCGCCGAATACGGTATTGCGAAACTTCGTCAATGCGGACCCCCTTGTTGAAGACTTGGCGGATTGTCTGCGGCTTGAAGTTCAGCAGAGCCGTGGTGCGGCTGGCTGCTGCAGGAGGTCGGCGGCCGCTGCTGAACGGCTCTCCCGCCTGCGATGCATCCTTCATCTTTTCTTGGTCTGGTCAGCTATCGAGCCGGTGATCATCGCCTCGTCCGTGTCGGCTGCTTCGGTCGCTGGGGTGAACAGGGGTCCCTCGGCGTAGGGCGCATCACGTCCCAACATGTAAGCCGACGCTGTCCCGGTGCGGAATAGTGTTGCCCCTTTCCTTCGTAATGAAAACGGGTTCGGAGGGTGATTAACCGGTGAGGATGCCTCTCGTAGACGGTCCTACCAGGAGGCGGCATCTGGATCGGTCAGTCCGTCTGCAGCGTAGCTCGGTCCACCTCGATGTAGTGACCCTGTTGCTGTAACTTCGTTATTCCTTCTTGCTCGGTGATTTCGGAATGGTTGAGAGTGCCCTCGCCGAGCACGAGGACTCGACCTTCGAAGCTGACCCGTTGACCCGGTACTACCTTTATCGGGGACTCGCCTTCCCCTACCAGGTGAACCAGAATGCGATCGTGCTGATTTCGCCCCACCCAGAAAGCCTCGTTTGCCGGCACCGACTCAACCTGTACGTCATCGCCAACAGCTTCGTCTCCGGCGTGGGCTGCGAGAGTATCTTGTCGAAACGGAAAGGCTGGTTCCTCGCCTAAACTCAACTCGCTCGGCGGGCTGCTAGCGAGAAATGTAGCTACCGCCACGGCCACAGCGGCAACCGCAACGGTAGTTTGCCCGGATCCGGTTGAGAGCCGCTTTCGGGCCCATTGCAGTGCCCCGGCCAGAAAACCGACCGGAACAAGAGGAGGAATCCTGCCCCGGCGGCTAACGAGCTCGGCGAGTTCCGAACAGTAGGAGCATGCAGCAAGATGGTCTGAGGCGGACAGATTCCTTCGCCGGCGCAGGTCCCCCGCTGACATGGCGAACAGGACCGGGCGGCAGTGCTGAGTGGGCGGCTCGCCCTTTGCACAAGCGATGACGTACTCCACCCTCAGACGCGCCCGCGCTCTAGATAACCGTGTCGCCGCGGCTCCGGGGGTCGACCCATAGCGACGGCCTAGGGCTCTCATGTCCAGGTCCTCGTCTTCCTGGATGCTAAGGATCTTCTGATCGTCGTCGGTGAGCCGGCTCAGCGCCAGGCGGAGAGCGGCGCGCTCTTCGGCCCGCAGGATCTCGTTCTCCGGGCCCACCAGCTCTGTGGGCTCCAGCAGCCGGTACGCATGCCGGCTCTGCATGCCCTTCCTTCGAGAAAAGGAAATGGCCAAATGTTTGGCGGTTACGGCTGCATACCCCTGCACGGCTGCGGGATTGAGCCGGTGCTGAACTTCAAGCACTCGGGCCAGTGTCTCTTGAACCAGATCATCGCAATCACTGGGGCTAGCGACCTGGGAGCGAACGATTCTGCGGACAAGCGGTTCAAGAGCCTGTATGTCTATGCTGCTGCTCCCGTCCATGCGCACTCCTATCCTGCGCACTTTTGGCTTTTATAAGCCTAGCCAGCGGTGCCTGAATCCAAACTACAGATCAGCGCGTAAAGAATTCGCGCTCAAGATGTCCCCGTTTCGGACCGTTTACGCGGGGCAACGTCCTCTGCATACTTCGTATGTGTACGTGGGGGCTGATAGGAAATCGCCGGCTTGAACCCGGACCGCCAAAAGAGCCACGCGAGAGGCGCAACGCGTGTTGACAGCCTTAATGAATCGTTCCGGGAGCCCACGAGGAGGTCCGGATCTCCGTGAGTCGACCACCGAGAACAACGAGTTGAAAGGTAACCGTCAGAGTGACGCGGAGACATAGGGGAAGGTGATGGGGACAAATCCGAATCAGGTCAGTGCCGGCGGACAAGCCTCCGCCTCATCGGCCTCAGACCCAAAGGTGAAGCAGCTAGCCGGTGTGGCGCAAGAGCAGGTCGGGAAGGTTGCCGAGCAGGTGAAGAGCCGGATTGGCGATCAGCTGCAAAATGCCGTTAGCCGACTTGGAAATCAGGTCCAGTCGGCGTCGGACGACCTTCGGGTGATTGGCAAGACCCTGCAGGAACAGAACCGTCACGGATTGGCTCGGCTGACTAATCAGGCGGCTGACAATGCAGACCAACTCTTCCTTTACCTCAGCCGCTCGGACGCCAACCAAGTCCTAAATGAATTAAGGCAAGCGGCGCAACGCAAGCCGTGGCCGACAGCCGGGGCTTGCTTCGCTCTTGGCTTGGTCGGGTCGCGATTGGTCAAGAATTCCATTTCCTCGGATAAGTCGAAGGAGGTGTCGGATGGTCGTTGACGACAGTGGTGCAGATTCCAGGCCGCAGGATCTCAACCCGTTAAGTGAATCTGCAACGTCGACCACCGGGGTGACCGGTGCTACTCCCGATCCCGAGGTCGTAAAGCACCTGTCCAAGCGCACGGCGCCGAATGACCAAGAAAAGGTCCCCGACACCGAACAGGTGAAGCAGGCGGCCAAGACAAGGGCAGCCAGGGCGAAAGAAAAGGTCCCCGACACCGAACAGATGAAGCAGGCGGCCAGGACAAGGGCAGCCAAGGCTAAAGAAAAGGTTCCCGACACCGAACAGATGAAGCAGGCGGCCAAGACAAGGGCAGCCAGGGCGAAAGAAAAGGTCCCCGACACCGAACAGGTGAAGCAGGCGGCCAAGACAAGGGGAGCCAGGGTTAAAGAAAAGGTTCCCAGCGCAAATCAAGTTAAGCAGCGCGCAACAAGTGTGGTGACGAAAGGAAAAGACAAGCCGGTGGAGCTCGCCCTTGTGTCTGCTGCTGCCGGTTTCGTGGTTGGTCTGATAACCCCGGTAACCCGGATAGAGAAGGAGAAAGTAGCCCCTGCTGCTCAGCAGATTAAGGATAAGGCTCGAGCATCCGCGACCAAAGCTGCCTCCTCGATGGTGGCCGAGGACAGAATCGGTGATCTGACTCACCAGGTGAAACAAAAAGCGGACGAGAGTATTGAGACGGTCGCCGGCCAGCTAAGGGAAAAAGCTGACAGGGTGGGCCTGGGGGAGGTGGCCGATCAGGTCGAGGAGAAAGCACGAATCGGCACCGAAGCCATCGCCGATACGGTACGAAAGTCAGCAACCGCAGCCGCGAAAAAGACTCTTGCTAGCGGCTCCTCCAGCGAAAGTGGCAGTAGGTCGGCATGAACCCCCGACCGAGGCAGGTAGGAGCCCAGGTCTTGAGCCCTACCTGCACTCTGCCAAAGTCTAGAGAAGCGCTAGTCCGCCCTGCTTCTTATTCGGATTCCGCTGTGCTAGCTGAAACGTCAATTTACTCTTCTTGGCACCTATGTCTGGTGTCGCAGCGTCGCCCAGGAAATCGACGTCTGCTTGAATCGAGAAAGTCGTGTAATGGTTAACCCCGTTGTGCGGTTCGAGGTGATGGGCAATGGGCGGGCTTCTTCCCTCGTTCACTTTTACACGGAGCTTTTCGGATGGACTGCCGCTCCAGTCGTCGACGACGTTTCGTACTTCGCTGTCGATACCGGCACTATCCACGGGATTAGCGGCGGCATTGGTACTTGGCTGCGTCCAGGCAATGTCACCTTTTACGTACAAGTGGACGACATAGCAGCGACCCTCGCTAGAGCCGAGGAGTTAGGAGGAAAAGCCCTCAGCGATCCTGGGGAGGTTGCCAACTCCACCGTCGCCGACGTAGCCGATCACGAGGGAAATGTAGCCGGCCTCGTTCTAAGAAATCCTCGGCCTGAACGGAGCGAAACAGACGGGGAAAATCCCGTCGTCTACTTTGAGATCCAGGGCTCTAACTGGCAGCTCACGCGGGACTTCTGGGCCGCTCTGTTCGGGTGGAAGGTTAAGGACTTCCCCCAGTACAACTACTCAATCGTGCCCGGGACTGAAGCTGGTATCACGGGTGGCATCGGTCAATCACCAAACGGGCAAAAGCTGGTCACCGTCTACGTTCAGGTCAGCGATTTGCAGGCTATTCTCGACCGAGTTGAGCATCTTGGAGGCAAGACAGTGAACCCTGTCTTTGGTCTCCCGGATGTGCAGCAGTTCGCCCACTTCGCTGATCCGGATGGCAACATCATTGGACTTATGTCCTCCGGTCAGCAGCGGTGATTACCCATCCATCCTTAGATCAGCCCGGATTAAGAGTTCGAGGACTGGTTGGAGCATTTGTCGCCTGCGTGATAGCGAATAGCGGCGAGGGGAATCTCGCTGGCTGCGACGTAGATCTTGCAGGGCCTTCGCTCTCCCAGCGGTCCCGATGCAGGCGGACGGTCCCTACCAACCTGACGCCTTGTGCAGGGCCTCGGCCAGTGCTCGACCCAGCCTTGCCGGACCGTGATGTGGAACAAGCCGGGACCGTCCCCCGGCTATCACGCCGGCAAAGTTCGAGACTGCAGGGATGTACGACCCAACAGATCAAACAGTGGAGTCGGTCCCCAAGTGATCGGTGTGAGCGGGACGGCCGTCTACAGGCATCTAACGGGGAACGCTCGGAGTCTGCCTGGGCGCAAAGATCAGCAAGATCGAAGCCGTCGAATACAGCAGGACGTTGTTAGCTCCGAATGCTTGTGCTGGACATATCCGCTGAGAGCGAATCGACTAAAGAGGAGGTCTTAATGGCTGTTGAGAGTCAAGTTGGCGACCGGGGCGATCCGAGTCTGGTCGATCAATTAAAAGAGGTCTCGCAAGAAACCACGACTCTGCTTCGCCAAGAGGTAGAGCTGGCCAAAGCCGAGATCGTTCAAAAATTGGACCTCGCGAAGGATGAGTTCGAGCAAGCATCATCCCAGGTCTCCCACGAGCTTCAGCAAACCAAAGCTGAGCTCGGGGAGGTCGGTAAGAAGGCGGGGGCGGGTGCCGGTTTATTTAGCGGCGCAGGGCTCTTTGGGTTGGCTGCATTTACAGCACTCACTGTGGCATTGGTCGCCGGGATCTCGACCTTCCTGCCGGTGTGGGCAAGTGCGCTGATCGTTACTGCTGTCTACGGAGCCGTCGCCGCCGGCCTCGCACTGGCGGGCAAAAGCAAGCTGCAGGAGGCCAAAGCCGGCGTGCCGGCAGCCACGGACAGTATGAACAAGGTCAAGGATGTAGTCGCCTCGACTAAGGACAGCATCCGGCAAGTACCGGTTGCGCCGGAGATGACCATCAACACGCTCAAGCAGTCAAAGGACCGGCTTGCATCTGCATGGAAGCGTGGGGGCGCGCAGACGAAGCCGCCCTCGGAGGCGCCCCCGGAGCAAGCGCCCACACAAAGGCAGAATCCCTCGCTTACCTCCAACACCGATCTGAACTTCAGGAAAAAGTAGCGTCGGAAAGGGGTCAGCGGTGTTGTCGCTATATAGAAATCAAGAGGAGGACCGATGACTGAGGCGCAAGAGCAAGACCCTGAGCAGATGCGCGATCAGGTCGAAGCGACGCAGGCACAGCTTGCCGAGTCCGTCGAAGCCGTCGCCTATCGCAAGGCGCACCTCAAGGAAGAGGTTAAAGACAGGGCGAAGGGCCAGATGACCGGCACGTTGGACAGCCTGAAGGACAACGTTTCGGACAAAGCGGAGCTAGCTAAAGAGTCCGCTTCACAAAAGAAAGACGATGTTGCCGAGACAGTCTCTTCGACGAAGGATCAGCTTCCCGACGTTATCGGCAAAGGCAAGGAAAAGGTAAAGGAGGTCGTTGGTCAGGTTGGCCAGCAGGTCAAATCTAAGGCGTCCGACGTGCTGAAGGCTGAGTCTTCCTCGAACGGTGCGGGAGATGACTAAGGAGGGAGGATAGCGTGATGTCCGAGCGAGTAGATTCTGAGAACGATGGCTAGCCGTGAGCCGCAATCTGCGGCACCTAAGAAGCCGACGGCCCTGGACAAACGGTCGTGGTGGGATGCGATTAAGAGGACCGGTCGGGAATTCAAAGAGGACAATCTGACGGACTGGGCGGCGGCGCTGACTTACTACGGGGTCTTGGCGATCTTCCCGGCGATTCTGGCGTTGATCTCAGTTCTCGGGTTGGTGGGGGTGAGTGCCACCCAGCCACTCATCGACAACATAGGCAAGGTGGCACCCGGGCCCGCAAAGGACATCTTCACCGGCGCCATTCAGAACCTGCAGAAGAGTCAGGGGGCAGCCGGCGTTTTCTTCCTGGTCGGTATCGTCAGCGCATTATGGTCAGCCTCCGGCTACGTCGCCGCCTTCATGCGCGCCTCGAACTCGATCTACGACATCGAGGAAGGACGTCCCTTCTGGAAGACGGGACCCGTTCGGGTGGGAGTGACTCTCGTGCTGGTCGTGTTGATGGCGGTAAGTGTGGTTGTCGTTGTCCTTACCGGGGGGCTTGCCGATCAAATCGGCCGGCTGATTGGTGTCGGCCCGACGGCGGTGACGGTGTGGGAAATCGCAAAGTGGCCTTTGCTGCTTCTGATGGTCAGCCTGATGTTTGCGATCCTGTATTGGGCGTCACCCAACGTCAAGCATGCCGGCTTCCGCTGGGTAAGCCCCGGTGGCGTCGTTGCGGTGCTCATCTGGATCCTCGCGTCGGCCGCCTTCGCCTTCTACGTGGCCAACTTTGGTTCCTACAACAAGACATACGGGACCCTCGCTGGGGTGATCATCTTTCTCGTTTGGCTCTGGATATCGAACATTGCTGTGCTGCTCGGTGCCGAAATCGATGCCGAACTCGAGCGCGCTCGCCAGATTGAGGCCGGCCATCCCCCGGGCAAGGAGCCGTTCGTGGAGCCGCGCGATACCAGGAAGATGAAGAGCTAACCGCGGGTAGTCCCAGACCAGTCCATCCTCGTACCTGGATTGGTGCGCAGGGCGTCGCCACCCCTTCTACAAGCCGCGAAAGATCTGCGTAATAAATTCGGCAGAAAAAGGTCCCCGGTTCGGTTCCATTTTTCAGGGAATCAGATCGGTGAGGCCAGCAAAACGGGGCAGGCGAACTTCCAAGGAGGCTTGTATGGACCAGTTCAGAGAAGGTCTGGGTGACGCTTGGGCGTCCATCGCCGCGTTTCTTCCGAAGCTCGTCGGGTTCCTGCTGATTCTGTTTATCGGCTACCTGGTGGCCAAGGCAATTGAGAAGACGGTCGACAAGGTCCTTGAGCGCGTCGGTTTTGATAAAGCCGTGGAGCGGGGAGGCGTCAAGAAGGCACTCGGGAAGTCCCAGTACGATGCCTCATCAATCCTGGCCAAGCTGGGATTCTACGTGCTGATGCTCTTCGTCCTTCAGCTGGCCTTCGGGATCTTCGGCACCAACCCGGTGAGCGACTTGATCACAGGTATCATCGCTTACCTGCCGAACATCTTCGTAGCGATCCTCATTCTGGTCGTTGCGTCGGCCATCGCGGCAGGAGTGAAGGAGATCGTCGAGGCGTCGCTCGGTGGATTGAGCTACGGCAGGATGCTCGCCATGGGATCAAGCGTTGCGATCATTGGTATCGGGTTCTTCGCAGCGCTCGATCAGCTTCAAATCGCTCCCACCATCGTGAACACGCTCTTCATCGGACTCGTCGTCCTCGTGGTCGGCTCAGGTGTCGTGGCGATTGGTGGAGGCGGGATCAGCACCATGAGCCAGTACTGGCAGCGTGCAGCTCAGCGGGCCTCAACCGAAGGAGAGAAGATAAAGCAGGAAGCTAGCGGTTCGACGGATGACATCCGGCAGCGGTATGAGGAGCGCAAGCAGCAGGCCAAGAGCGTGCTCCCGGAGTGATCGAACGGTACACGCTTTCCTCCCTGGAAAGTGGCGGCGGAATGAGTCCGGAGGATTCCCCGTCCAAAATTGAGGCCGCCGATACGGCTTCCATGTTTGCCCTACCCGAGCCGGCACAGCCACAGCTTGCGCGAGGCATTGAAGTACTCGGCGACATGGCCCAGGGGTCAATGCTGTGGCTTGGTGTGAGCGCCCTAATGCTTGTTTTCGGGAAAAGGCGTCTTCGCTACGCCGCTGCTCAAGGAATTGCCTCGCTGCTCGTCAGCACCGTCGCCTCCCATGGTCTGAAGCGCCTGATTCAACGCCGTCGTCCTCCAAGCAGCCTATTTAGGAGAACCAGCTCGAATCCCAGCTCCTACTCGTTTCCCTCAAGCCATGCGGCAGTTGGTGCGGCGTTCACTAGTTCAGTCGGCTCGGCGGTTCCCGCCTTGGCGCCTCTGTTTGGCGTTGCTGCGCTGGGAGTCGGTTATTCCCGGATAGATGCCCGAGTTCATTTCCCTCTTGACGTCCTCGCAGGGTGGCTACTGGGAGGTGCCATTGGTCTTGGGGTCCATGAGCTGGCGGATAGTAGCGGCTCAAACTTGGCCCGGTTAGCTGGATTTAGAGCGCGATGACCACAGTGGCCCGCCCGGTCCCATGCCGGTGATACCCCTCGTAGTCGGAGGGTGGTGTGCACTGAGCGTCGAGTCTTCCGGAGTCTGAAACCGGTCTCCGACACCCCGCCTGTGCCCCGACATCCCGACGGATGAGCAAGTTGATCTGTCCAACAGTCAACTAAAGGCAATGTAAGCACGGCTGCCCACAGGAATAACGACGCCGATCAGTCAAGGAGCACGATCCCGATGATGACGTTCAAGACGATACCTACCGAGCAGGCGCCGCCCTGGCCTGGGTGTCATGCTTAATGTCTTGGCGATCACTGAAAACCGCGATTTATGATCACCGAAATTCGCGATTTACTCAGAGTGACGCTCCTCGCTCGATTAACCTTAGCAGCGACCTCCTTTGCGCTCTTTTGGGCCACCAGACACCTTCATAACGGTTCTGGCAGATTTTTCAGTTCCTGAGTTGGGCTGAGAGCCGCGTTTGGGAGTTGGGGAGGGGCTTGAGTACGGCACAGAGCAGTCCCTCATTGCTTTACCGCCTCGGCGAGGGCCTGGTGTTCGCGCATCCTCCAGGACGGCCCCTTGATGTTGAAAACCACCGCCCGGTGCATCAGCCGGTCCAAAATTGCGGCGGCGACAACCGAGTCACCGAAGACCTCGCCCCAGGAGGGCAGCCCCCGGTTGGTGGTGACGATGGTAGATGAGCCCATCTCGTAGCGGCGGTTGACCACCTGGTAGAAGGCGTTTCCCGCCGCCCGGTCGAGCGGCACCAGCCCGACGTCATCGATCACCAGGACCGAAGGACCGGTGTAGGTGCGCATCTTGAGCTTGAAGGTGCCCTCGGCGTAGGCGGCGGCGATCGAGGCGCACATGTCGGCTCCCGAGGCGAAGTAGCCCCGGTACCCTGCCTCCACCGCCAGGGTGCAAAGGGCCACCGCAAGGTGGGTCTTGCCGCAGCCGGGCTGGCCTAAAAACAAAACTGGCCTTCCCTCTTTGACGAACCTCAAGGAGGCCAGATCCTCGACCAGCTTGCGATCGATCGAGGGCTGAAAGTCGAAGTCGAAATCCTCGAGGGTGCGCCGCCCGGGAAGGTGAGCGAAGCGCATGCGGGAAGCCAGCCGGCGGTTGCGAGTGGCGGTCACCTCCTCGTCCACCAGCCGGGCCAGAAACTGCAGGTGGTCCCACTTGTCGTCTCGTGCCTGCTCCACCAGGGTGGCAAAGCACTCCTCGGCCTTGTTGAGCTTTAGGTAACCTAAGCCGTCTTTGATCTGCTCGTACACCGATTCGCTCACCGCACACCCCCTGCCCAGCCGCAACCGCAGCAGGCTGAGTCCGGGTCATAGCTCTCAAGCCGAACCGGCTCGACGTCGTAGTCGCCCTCACCAAGATCGAGCAGATCAACCAAGACCTGCTCATGCGGGGAGAACCTCGGGGTTCGCCGGTGGCGGCTGAGTGCAATCTGCTCCGCTTCCCGGCGGTGGCGCGGGTCCCAGACCGGCTCGGAACCTGAGGGGGCAATCTGGTGGGTAACCTGCAGCTGGCCCCGGTGGCGTACCTCGATGATTCGCCGGTCAACCGGCAGCCTGACCTCCACGATCTGGCTGGCCAGGGCCGGTGGCACCGAGTAGAAGACCCCGTCGACCTCGATCATCGGAACCGCTTGCCCGACCTGGCGGGACTCCCGCTTTGAGGTGTCGAATCTGAGGCGGGGAAGCGGCCCCAACATCTGCAGCTCGTCTTTGATCCGCTCCGCCGGAGCCATCCCGGTCACCCGATGGGGCCGGTGGTGGACGTTGTGCTCGAGCCATTCGTCAGCCCTTCGGTTCAGCTCGTTGATGCTGGCGGGTGGTCCGGTCACGGTCACCTCCTGCAAGAACGCCTCCTTCATCTCCCAAAAGGGACGCTCCACCTTGCCCTTGCGCTTGGCGTCGCCGGCCTGGCACGCCTTGAAGGAAAAGCCGTGGTAGGCGGCGAACTCCAACGACTCAGCGAACCAGCGAAACACCCGGCCGTGGGAGCGACCCAGGCACCCCATCCGGTCGGTGCGTCCGACTCCGGGGACTCCGCCGGTGTCCTCGAAAAGCGCACCAGCCCCTCGAAGGTGTGGTGGCGGTCGATTGAGTCGGTGAACCACCAGTGGCGGCGCCGGCAGTAGCACAGGATCGCCCCGAAACAGTGCAGCTGCTCCCACCCCCACAGCCGGGCGAAGTCGCAACAGTCGGACCAGTCGAACTGGAACTCCTCCCCGGGGGCGGTCTCGATCGGAACCGAAACCTCGACCTGCCGGCCCCGACGTGAGCCTCGCACCCCGCACAGGTACCGAGCGAGCGTCGGGTAGCTGCCGGTGAAGCCTTTAGCTCGGAGCAGCCGCTCGACCGAGGTGGCGAGCAGGTTGGGGTTGGCCTTGAGCAGCATGGCTATCTCTTGGGCCCAGTGCTCGTTGATCACAAGGTTGGCCGGATCGATCTGCCGCTTCTGTGGCGGTCCACCCCGGCGGATCCACTCCCGTACCGTCGCCGGGTGGTACCCGACCTCCTCGGCGATCTGCTGCAGGGTCCAGCCTTGCCTTTTCAGTCCTGGAATGTCCAAATACTCCTCCTGAGTCATCATCGTGTAGCCCTCCTGGCTGTTCGGCTTGGTCGCCAACAGCCTCGGAGGGCAATGACCACGCAGGGTGGATTAACCCTGCGGGAGGAGCGTCAATTTGTCAGATCACCGCGAGATTCGATGATCATGTTTCGCGAGATTCAGTGATCGCCGACATAATGCGTGCCCGAGGGCAATCCTTTCGTGACGCCCTGACGACTGACAGCCGCCCTGGCGGGTTTCGCCGACCACCTGACCACCGCACAGACGAAGTTACTGAAATTGTCGATGAGGATGCTAAGGTCTGAGGCCTAGCACCTAACTGCAATAAGTGCTTATGGGCCCACTCGTCCTCGCGCACTCGCGGACGCGGGAAGCAGCCGGGAGCTGAACAAGTCAATGGCATCGCGGGCCACGGTACTGAGTGCGGCTGCGGCCGCATCCTGAGCGGGCGGGCGCAACGTCTTAGAGCCGACCCGCAGCCGAGGCACGAGAGAGCATGCTTGGGCGGCGTCGTTGATGACGCCCTTATCGATGGGGATCGCGCCCCGCCCCTGCGTGAGCCCCTTCAGTGTCCGGTCGATCGCTACAACAGGCAAACTGATGCAATGAGCTTGGAAGTCACGGTCGACAGCAGGGACTTCGAGTCGATTGTCGACTCTGTTACCCATCTGTGCGTGCTCCTAAGAGGAGACTATTCAAACCCTGAAAGCGATCGCTTGCTCGGGCATTTGGTCGGTACACTTGGGAGATGAGCACCACATTTACCGCAGCCGTTTCCCACGAGGAGCCTTGGTTCGTGGCGCGCTGCCTGGAGATTGAGGTAGCAAGCCAGGGGAAGACGACCGACGAGGCTCTCGCGAACCTCAAGGAGGCCCTGGAACTGTACTTCGAGGACGTGCCGTTCCCAGAGGATATTGAACCGCTGCTCATAGCAAAGGTCGAAGTTTCGGCTTGACGTCGCGCCTGCCAATCGTATCCGGCGCCGAGGCGATCAAGGCACTGGGCAAGGCGGGATATAAGCAGGTCAGCCAACGAGGCAGCCACGTGAAGCTTCGCAGCGCGGACGGCCGCACAGTCATAGTTCCGATGCACCATGAACTCGCCCAAGGAACGCTCAGATCAATCCTGCGACAGGCAGGGCTTAGCAGCGGGGAGTTTGGCGAATTGCTCTGACCGGTTCGAATAAGCGCGGTCAGGGTCTGAAAATGTGCTCCTAACAGGACGCTATTCCAACGGATGTGAAATACCTCGGTTGAGGGCTCTGCTCTCTTCAGATTGTCCGAGAACCGCCCGAGGGCGACCCTGGTGCAACGTCGAGTGATCGGTCGGCCGATAGATGATCACCAGTAGCCGCTTTGAAGAGTTCCTAGTAAACGGACTACCTTCCATCAGGGCACAAAAGGTTTCTTAACGTTTGCGATGTGTATGCCGATAGATAGAGGTAGGCAGCCGGCTCGAAAGCTGCAGCTTGTATTCGCAAACAAGAACCACCATGTCCGTTCGGCTACTTTATTAAAGGAGTTTCTCCATGGTCGGCCCAAGGTTGACAACCAGCACCAGACGTTTAGTAGGACCGATAACGTCGTCTCGTTCAAGGACGGCTGTGATCTTCTCGACCGTCGCCGCGCTGCTGGCCGTGTGCATTCCCGCCTTTGCCGCCACTCCAGCCGAGAGCCGGTACATAGTGGTCTTGAAGGATGGTGTGGGAGCCAGAGAAGTCGCCCTCGAGCATTCCGCGCGCCATGGCGCTCAAGTGGGAAGGGTCTACGAGAGCGCTTTGAAAGGATACTCGGCGGAGCTCGATTCCCAGGAGGTCGCTCAGGTAAGGCGGGACCCTCGGGTCGCATTCGTCGAGCCCGACGCTGTTGCCACAGTTAGCCTCACCCAGAGCAACGCCACCTGGGGCCTGGATCGCATAGATCAGGCGTCCCTCCCGCTAAGCGGCAGCTTTAACTACGTCAGGACCGGTGCGGGCGTAACCGTCTACGTTATGGACACCGGCATCCGTATGAGCCACAGCCAGTTTGGCGGTAGAGCGATCAGCGGATACGACTTCATCGACAACGACTCAGATGCCTCCGACTGCCACGGTCATGGCACCCACGTCGCCGGCAGTGCCGGCGGAAGCACCTATGGAGTCGCCAAGGGCGCGACATTGAGGTCGATCAGGGTCCTGGACTGCAATGGATCGGGGTACAACTCGGGCATCATCGCCGGAGTGGACTGGGCCACAGCTCACCACCAGCCCGGTGCTCCGGCCGTGGCCAACATGAGCCTGGGCGGGTCTGCTTCATCGGCGCTGGACCAGGCGGTCCAGAACTCTATTGCCGACGGAGTTTCCTACACCGTTGCGGCAGGCAACTCCAATGCCAACGCCTGTAACTACTCGCCGGCCCGGGTTTCAACGGCGCTGACCACGGCGGCCTCCACCTCCACGGACACCAAGGCGTCATTCTCGAACTACGGAAGCTGCGTCGACTGGTACGCGCCAGGACAGGCGATAACCTCAGCCGTCATGCAGAGCGACACGGCAACCGGGACCTGGAGCGGCACCTCCATGGCGGCGCCCCATACCGCAGGAGTGGCGGCGCAGTACCTGCAGGGCAACCCGACGGCCAGTCCAGCCACCGTGACCAGCGCTCTCAACTCCATCGTCAGCAAGAAGAAGATCAAGGAGGGCTCCGGGTCCAGCAAGTCCCTGCTGCGAACGGCGTACTGACTTAAACGGGTAACGGTGCCAGGACCGGATTTACTCAACCGGTCGGGCATGGTTCCCTGAGATTGGAAAGATCAGTGGCCAGAATCTGAACCGGCTTTTTTCCGGCAAGGCGCCGGCGGAAGACACGGCACTGACTTCACTTAACCGGTATCGAGCCGGATGTGGAAGCAGCTCATCTGGCCGGACTGATGCAAAGAGTCAACCTCACCGATAAAGGCGACCTGGCCGCGAGGCCAGCAAGCAAAGTCACCGGGCCTCACGTACAGGCGTCCGGACTACCGAAGCGAAGGAGAAGGTTCATGCTGGAGTCACTATTTGCAGCCCTTGCATCGAAGATGGCAGTTGGAGGTATCGCGGTTGCGATGGCCGCCACCGCAGGACTTGCCGGAACCGGCAACTTGCCTGACCGGGCGCAGACCGCCGTATCGAACGCGCTGGACAATGTTGGTTGAAGTTCCGCCTGGCGATTCCGCAGAAGACGCCCTCGAGGCGGCTGAGGAGGCTGCCGCAGAAGCCCTGGAGAAGGCGGAAGCCGCCGCCGAGCTTGCAGAGGAGAACGGCGAAAAAGATGCCGGGACCGGCGAGCCGAACCAGAACGCTGCCTTCGGTCAGAGCGTTGCCGAGGACGCGAAGGATGGAGGCGTCGACGGCCAGACCATCAGCGATAGGGCACGTGCCCAGGCTGAGCAGCGCAGGGCAGCCGGACAGGCACACCGTCCGGAGACCGCCGGACCTCCCGCCGAAGCTGGTCCCCCGGCCGACGCAGGTTCCCAGAGCCAGACCGGTCTCGACACGGCAAGCGACACCCGGGCCGGCGGTCACATTCCTGCCACTGTCCCCGGCGGACCGGACACTGCTGACCAGTACAAGCCCGCAGACACTCCCGGCGCACGCCGCTGAGGAGATCAGCGATAAGCAGCGTATCCAAGGTACTGAACCGTGAAGGTCAAACACCGACCGGCGCAACAGCGGCCCCGCCTATGGCGGGGGCCGCTGTTCGCGGTTGTCGCTTCATGAACCGCTGATCGGCGAACAGTTCGAAACCACTCTTCCGCCGGGCGCATAGGGAGTGCTTGGGTGTGACCAACCTTTACCGGCAGATGGCTCCGGTGGTCCTAGGAGGTCACAGTAGGGGATTCCGCGATTCCGTGGCCCGAACGCCCTAGTCCTCAAAGGGCCCGCTGAACACACGTGGCTTCCCATAGGGGCTTCCCCGCCATGAGCATGAACCGAGTACCGGGCACGGTATCCTGACCGTGAGCTCCCGGACCCAACAGCACCAGCTGGAGAGGTTCCGCGTTGTGGCCGTTCGCTCATAGGTTAACTATGGATCAAGGGACTCAGGGCCTCGCGTGCCCACCAACGAGTTCAGGGCGGCCGGCGTGGAGAATGCGCCGCACGAGCGGCAGCTTCTTCAATCGCCTGGTGGCGTCGGTGGAAGACCTTAATCTTCTTTCCGATCATGTGTACTTTAGGTTCAGTTCCGCCGGCTTGTCCTAATTCGGGGACAATCATCGGCCCGCATCACCTTGAGCGCAGAATGGGGCACTATGGCGGTCTTCCCGTTAAGAACAACGGTGTAATTACGTGCTCCTAACAGGACACTATTCAAAAGCGTATGAATTCCGGCTGTGGAAACTCCTCTTAGAGGAGATTGTCCGGGACACCGGCCGGAGATGACTCTTCTATTCAACGTCGAGGCCTGAGCCTCTGACTTTCAGGGACGGTCTCCCCCGGTCGGTACCCGGACCGGCGAAAGTGACTTCATAGAAGCTCGGCAGCCTCAACGCTTGTATGTCCTTACGCCAGTCCACAAATCGTAGTCTGGGCTGGGAAGGAGGCCAGGATGCAGGTGGTGGTAGGTGTCGAATCGCACAAGGCGACATTCGCCGGTGCAGTGGTGGACGGGCTTGCTCGACCGGTTGAGGCGAGGGAATTCTCAAATGATCCCAAGGGCTACCGCGCTTTTGTTTCATGGGCACGATCGAAGGGCACCGTGGTGTGGATCGGGGTGGAGTGCTCTGAGACCTGGGGTGCCCCGCTCACCCGGCATCTTCTTGGTGCCGGCGTCGATGTCCGAGAAGTACCGACTCGGCTTGCGTACCGGGAGGCCAAGCGCAAGGCGGCTCAGGGCAAGAGTGATCTAGGTGACGCCCTGGCGATTGCCCGAGTGGTGGTCAGGGAAGAAGGGTTGCCCTCCCCCGCCGCCCCGGAGGTAGCCGAGGAGCTAAAGCTGCTGTCAGACTACCGTGACCAGCTGCGACGCTCGAGGAACCAGTTCACCAACCGAATCCACAAGGATCTCGCGATCATGCGTCCGGGCTACCAGAACCAAGTCCCGGATCTAACGGGGAGTCAGGGTGATGAAGAGGGTTCTGGTCCTGATCGGCAGTGAGTCGTCGATCAGGGCTAACCTCATGCGCCGCCGGGTAGCAGAGGTGCAACGGATCGACAAAGAGATCCTAAGGATCTCAAAGGTCATCCAGAGCAAGGTGAGCGAGTCGGCAACAACCCTGCCCGAGCTGCCGGGAGTCGGAGCTCTTACAGCCGCCAGAATCATCGGCGAGGTGGGGGACATTCGCAAGTTCAAGTCAAAGGCTGCGTTTGGTCACATCACGGGCACGGCTCCCATTCCCGCCTCGTCTGGAACCGTGGTCAGGTACCGATTGAACCGGGCAGGCAACCGGCGGCTCAACCATGCACTTCATTACATGGCGCTCACCCAAGCCAGAATTCATCCCCCGGCCAAAGAGTACGTCGAGCGAAAGGTCTCAGAGGGAAAGTCGAAGCGAGAGGCGATCAGGTGCCTAAAAAGGCAGCTCGCGAACGTCGTCTACAGGCAGATGATGGCGGATGCGCAGAGAGCTCAATTGGCCACTTGACAACATAGAAGGTCAAGCGTACGAGCTTGACATCCGGGAGTGAGCCACGCACCTTGAGAGCGACCTTGCCAATCGAATGAGGCGACATCGGAAAAGACGGTTTCCAAGGTGGCAGGACTAGTGAGCTCACACTCATCCAGAGCCTTGAGGCTAGGGATAACGCGATAAAGATCTGCTTCTAACGCCTTGTCAGCGGCCCTTCCTGGCCTGATGACCGAGGATATGTCCAGCGAAGCTCTTCATCTTCTTGCTGGATCCTTTAGAAGCGAGGGCCTTAGCTGCTTGGCGGACTATGGGTTGAACTCTTTTCTTGCTCATAGCTAAAGAATAACAAGGGAGTAATTCTGTGCCCCCGGCGGGAGCCAGACCGGACCTGCGAAAGGTGGGTCGGCTCAAAGTCGGGTCGTGATGCGGCACTAGACCACTGGGACGCCAAAACGGCCCGATCCTTGCTCTTCTGAGAAGCAGAGACCATCGTGAATTCCTCCTCCACTCTGGCCAGCTACTCCTCCGCAGGGGACGGAGGATCGCTCTCGCCTATCGGAGATGAGGCTATGGACGTATGCTCATAGGCGGCAACGATGTCCATCCGCTCCCTCGGTGACCTCAATCGTCACGCCCCCTGGGCGTCTGGTCGAGAGCGTCTCCTCCACCTTGGTGGGGACGGGGACGGCCACCGCCGACCTCCAGACCGAGCGGGCGTCAAAGTAGGGATCTGCGGTGAGGCCGCGAGCAACCACCCGGACTTCACCGAGATGCTGGTCGAGAACCGGATCGACTACATTTCCGTGCACCCCGACCGGCTGCTTGAGGTGAAGGCGCAGGTGGCGGAGATCGAAGCCCGCCGACGCATGACGCCGGACTCATGACGACCGTTGGCGTCTCCGGCTCCTTCGGCGGACTGAATCTCGGGGACGAGGCCATTCTCACCTGCATCGTCAACGAGCTCGGCCGGTCTGTGCCCGAGGTCGACGTCGTCGTGTTCTCCCGGAATCCGGAACATACCGAAACCCACCACGACGTCGAGAAGGGCATTGCGGTGCGAGACGCGACCCGAGAAGAGGTCGTGCCCGCGGTCGAGCGGCTGGACCTGCTGCTCCTCGGCGGAGGCGGGATCCTCTATGACGAGGAGGTTCACAACTATCTGCGGGAAGTGCGCCTCGCCCAAGAGCGCGGCATCCCGACCATGGCCTACGCTATTGGCGCCGGTCCTCTGCGAGGCCGGGAAGAGCGCGTGGCCGTCCGTGACGCCTTGAGCGGGATGGACTCCGTCACCGTTCGGGACACGCACGTCAAGCGTCTCCTCGAAGAGGTGGGCGTCACCACGCCCATCGAGGTCACCGCCGACCCCGCCCTGCTTCTCACCCCCACGCCGTTCTCGGAAGAGATGCTGGCGCGAGAGGGGGTCGTCAAGGAACGGCCGCTGGTGGGGATGTCGGTACGGGAACCGGGTGGAGCAGCTCCCGGCCTCGAACAGTCTCCGTACCACGTGACCCTGGCCCACGCCGCCGACTTCGTCGTGAGCCGCTTCAACGCCGATGTGGTCTTCGTGCCCATGGAGCGGTCCGACGTCGGTCACGCCCATCGCGTCATGGCCGAGATGGCCGAGCCCGCTCGAGCGGCGGTGCTCAAAGCCCGCTACAGCCCTCGCCAGGTGCTCGGGCTCATGGACCACTTCGAGTTGGCGGTGGGCATGAGGCTGCATTTTCTGCTGTTCGCCGCGCTCGCCTCGGTACCGCTGCTGGCCCTTCCGTACGCGTCCAAGGTGAGGGGTCTGCTGGAGGCGCTGGGGCTGGCCGCGCCATCCAAGCTCCAGGAGCACGCCGGGCCACTGCTGGCCGCCCTCGACCGCTTGTGGGACACGCGCGACGCCATGCGGACGGAGCTGCGCCAACGCGTGCCGGCCCTGCAGGAGCAGGCCCGCCAGGCGTCCTCGATTGCGGTGCGCCTGTTGGCCGAGCACGAGAAGGTGACCTTCTGATGCCGCCGCTGTCCCGGCCTGCCCGGCCCCTCTCCGTCCCGTTGCCACCTCGCGTCGGAGCGGTCGCGGCTGAGACCGATGTTCTCGTGGTCGGCGGTGGGCCGGCAGGGCTGGGGGCCGCCCTCGGGGCCGCGGAGGCAGGTGCGGACGTCGTTCTGGTGGAGAGGTACGGCTTCCTCGGCGGGAACGCGACCGTATCCCTCGTCATGCCCCTGATGTCCTTCCACACGCAGCGAGAGGCGGCAAAGGCGGGGGCGACGGCGAGGTGACCATCATGCCCACCGACCACGGCCCGGGTGATCCGGCGGTGGGCGGCGTCCTGCAACGGCTGTTGGAACGGCTGATCGCCATCGGCGGCGCGCTGGAGCCATCTCCAAGGACGGGATACACGGTGCCGTTCGACCCCGAGGACTACAAGCTCATGTTCCTTGACCTGCTCGACGAAGCCGGCGTGCGGTTCCTGTTCCACGCCTTCGCGTCAGGCGTGATCGGCGAGCGTGAGCTGGAGGGCGTCGTCTTCGAAACCAAGTCAGGCCCTGTGGTGGTTCGCGCCGCCGTGGTCGTGGACTGCACCGGCGACGGTGACGTGGCCGCCGCCGCGGGAGCGCCCTTCGACGTGGGGCGCGACGACGGACTGGTACAGCCGATGACCCTCATGTTCCGCATGGTCCAGTTCGAGCAGCCCCGCTTCGCGGCCTACGTCCGGGACCACCCCGACCAGTGGCGTGGGGTACACGGTTTGTGGGACCTGGTGAGGAAGGCCACGGAGGAAGGCAAACTCGAGCTACCCCGAGAGGACATGCTGTTCTTCGCCACGCCCCACGAGAGCGAGGTCAGCGTCAATAGCACCAGGGTCGGTGACGTCCTCGGCGTCGACGTCTGGGACCTGACCCGAGCGGAGTGGCAATCCCGGCGTCAGATGCGCCAGATCGCCGCCTTCCTGCGCGAGTACGTCCCCGGGTTCGAGAAGGCGTATGTCGCCCAGAGCGGGGTGAACGTCGGCGTCCGGGAGACGAGGCGGGTGCGGGCGAGTACCAGCTGACCGCGGACGACGTCCTGACCGCCCGCAAGTTCCCCGACGTCATCGCCCGAGGTTCCTACCCGGTGGATATCCACAATCCGAAGGGCAAGGGAACCGTCCTCCGCAACGTGCCGTTTGGCGAGGCGTATGACATCCCGCTGCGCTGTCTCCTGCCGCAACGTTCGGAACGATTGCTGGTGGCCGGGCGCTGCATCTCCGGCACCCACGAGGCGCACTCGTCCTACCGAGTGACGCCCATTGCTATGGCCACGGGCCACGCGGCCGGGGTCTGCGCCGCTGGCCGCCAGATCGGGAAGGCAACCCAGGCAGGTCGACGTCCAACGAGTCCAGGAGGAGTTGCTCGCCCAGGGTGCCAACCTGGGCGACACCGTCCCCCCGTCACCGATCCGCTCCTAACCTGTCCTAACGTCGAACGGTTTCCGAGGCAACTGTCATGGCGCGTACTTGAAGGCCGGGCCAAAGGTGAGACGAAGGTTCAACGAGGCTGCTCAGGTCTGTCCCGTGCTCCTAACAGGACACTATTCAAAAGCGTATGAATTCCGGCTGTGGAAACTCCTCTTAGAGGAGATTGTCCGGGACACCGGCCGGAGATGACTCTTCTATTCAACGTCGAGGCCTGAGCCTCTGACTTTCAGGACGGTCTCCCCGGTCGGTACCCGGACCGGCGAAAGTGACTTCATAGAAGCTCGGCAGCCTCAACGCTTGCATGTCCTTACGCCAGTCCACAAATCGTAGTCTGGGCTGGGAAGGGAGGCCAGGATGCAGGTGGTGGTAGGTGTCGAATCGCACAAGGCGACATTCGCCGGTGCAGTGGTGGACGGGCTTGCTCGACCGGTTGAGGCGAGGGAATTCTCAAATGATCCCAAGGGCTACCGCGCTTTTGTTTCATGGGCACGATCGAAGGGCACCGTGGTGTGGATCGGGGTGGAGTGCTCTGAGACCTGGGGTGCCCCGCTCACCCGGCATCTTCTTGGTGCCGGCGTCGATGTCCGAGAAGTACCGACTCGGCTTGCGTACCGGGAGGCCAAGCGCAAGGCGGCTCAGGGCAAGAGTGATCTAGGTGACGCCCTGGCGATTGCCCGAGTGGTGGTCAGGGAAGAAGGGTTGCCCCTCCCCGCCGCCCGGAGGTAGCCGAGGAGCTAAAGCTGCTGTCAGACTACCGTGACCAGCTGCGACGCTCGAGGAACCAGTTCACCAACCGAATCCACAAGGATCTCGCGATCATGCGTCGGGCTACCAGAACCAAGTCCCGGATCTAACGGGAGTCAGGGTGATGAAGAGGGTTCTGGTCCTGATCGGCAGTGAGTCGTCGATCAGGGCTAACCTCATGCGCCGCCGGGTAGCAGAGGTGCAACGGATCGACAAAGAGATCCCAAGGATCTCAAAGGTCATCCAGAGCAAGGTGAGCGAGTCGGCAACAACCCTGCCCGAGCTGCCGGGAGTCGGAGCTCTTACAGCCGCCAGAATCATCGGCGAGGTGGGGGACATTCGCAAGTTCAAGTCAAAGGCTGCGTTTGGTCACATCACGGGCACGGCTCCCATTCCCGCCTCGTCTGGAACCGTGGTCAGGTACCGATTGAACCGGGCAGGCAACCGGCGGCTCAACCATGCACTTCATTACATGGCGCTCACCCAAGCCAGAATTCATCCCCCGGCCAAAGAGTACGTCGAGCGAAAGGTCTCAGAGGGAAAGTCGAAGCGAGAGGCGATCAGGTGCCTAAAAGGCAGCTCGCGAACGTCGTCTACAGGCAGATGATGGCGGATGCGCAGAGAGCTCAATTGGCCACTTGACAACATAGAAGGTCACTTGAAGTCTTTAAACCCGGCCGCCGAATGAGGACACGCAGGGTAGCCATTACCGGGGCCAGCCTAGGCTTTGTCACTGATCTTGCGCTTCAGAGTCCCGCCAAGGTACTTGCCAATCGGACCCGGATGTTCGACTGCCAATGGCTCGGTCATTTAGCAACGCGACGACGTGTCGTGGCTGGGCGCGGCTTTGCCAACATAGCCCCATCGATTCTGGGAAATTGTCGTAGATCCACCGAGCCCACGACCGCGTCCATTTCCTATGCGGAGAAGTCCCAATGGAGCCGTCGAGTTTGAGGTCCGAAAGGTTTGGTCCGTCCTGATCGGCGGTGCCAGCGCCCCAAGGACACACGAGGTCGACGGTGCCAGCACTTCGCGTGAAGTCAGTATGGGTGCAGGACCCGAAGGTGGTCGATATCACGTTTAACAACCCTCTGGCATCAACGATGACCGATCCCAGGCTTCGGGTGTTCCACGCCCCGCATTGGGACCACGACACTCCGCATTCGCGTGAGGCATCGAGTGTGGCGTTAATCGACGAAGGCACGACAGCGCGAGTGACCCGACCGAGCGTTGCACTCCGCGAATCCGCCCTGTGACTACGACATCGAACCGCGCTGTTCGGATGTCGAACTTGACTTCGTCATCACTGACGCCACTGACATCTATGGCCAGCGCATCTCCAATGACGACTGGGTGGTTTGGGCCGTGGGATCAGAACGCTAACTCGGTCCGAGGTGGGCGGACTTGGTCGCCGCCAAGCCGGCCAACGCACAATTGAAGTCGACGGGTAGAAGAGGACTATTGAGACCCCACTGGTGCAGAGATGCCCGGTGCTCAAGTAATGGGCCCGGGACGGGATCAACACCGGCGAACGTGCCGGCGTGTTCGTGGTGTAGCATTCTCGGATGATGCATGTTACCCGGCTGCTCGCACGCCGATTCGGGATATCCGAATGAAGACTGGGCCTTCGCAATCAAAACCACCAGCCGAAATAGCTGGCGCTGTCGCAGGACGCATCCGGCTCCGCGTCCTAGGCAACAAGTCCTCGGCTGAGCTAGCCGTCCTCGCTGAGAGTCTCGAAGCGTTGCCCGAGGTCGCGCGGATAGAAGTCCGACCGCTCAGCGGCAGCGTCATCATCGAGTTCGATCCTGGTGCGACGGCAACGCTCGAGGGGCAACTGCATGGGATGGGCATCCAGCCCAAAAAAGCTGGGAAGACGCCGGCTGTCCGAGATCCCGCGACCACGATCCGCGCCGCCGCGACCGCGATCGATCGCGCTGTTGCGAAGTGGGTGCCGGGGGCGAACCTTCGGTTGCTCGTTCCCCTAACGCTCGGATTGCTGTCCGTCCGGCAGTTTGTTCGGGGCGACGACCGTTTGAGCGAGGCTCCGTGGTACCTGTTGGCCGCCTATGCTGCAGACTCGTTCGCGCGGTTGCAGGGTGGATCACGATCCCCGACCCCGACCGCGACTGTCGGTGGGCTCCATGCCTTGGACGACTGAGGGGTACGAGCAGCCAAACAGCGACGGGCATCTCGATCCGGCTGTTCTAATGCCCGCGCCGTTACCATCGGGTACATCTGTTTAATGAGCGGCCTCGCCGTCGCTCCCCAGCACACGGTCGTGCACGAGCTTCCCGGACGTGTCCGCTGTCACGCTGTTCGGATACGAAGTGACGAGACTTACGCGCGGCGTCTGGTTGCCCTAGCTGAAAGCGATGAGCAGGTGACGAGAGTGCGCGTCGTCCGATCAGCCGCGTCGGTGGCTATCGAGTGGGCAGCCTTCTTGCCACCTGCGGACGCACGTGAACGGCTGGTGCAGTTGCTGCGGAAAGCCGACTCACCTTTGGAAGCTGCCGACAAGCCCGTTCGACCATCACGCCCGGGGCGAGGGCCGCGACTCGCAGTCGTTGGCTTAGCCGGGATCGCCGCGTTCGTCGCCCGCTTGCTCGGCTTTGCTATTCCTACTCCGGTCGGGGCACTGGTGATCTTGACTGCCTCTGTCCCGATCGCACGACGCGCCTACCATAGTCTCATCGTTGATCACCGGCTGAGCCTCGATGTCCTCGACCTCACTGCCATCACTCTCACCACTCTGCAAGGGTCACTGCTGGCACCCGCATCGATCATCGGACTCGTCGAGATAGGTGAGGCCATACGCGAACGAACTGCCCGGGCTTCCGGTCGGGAGTTGCTCGATCTTCTCGATTCGATCTCCGAGATCGCGTGGGTTGTGCGCGAGGGCGAGCGTTATCAGATTCCCATCGAACAAATTAGACGTGGCGATGTGCTCGTCGTCTACCCGGGCGACCGCATCCCCGTTGATGGTCGTGTGCTCGAGGGCAGGGCGCTTATCGACGAGCATGAGCTGACGGGCGAATCCATACCGGTGCTACACGAAGAGGGAGAGCTCGTCTATGCCTCGACCTTGATGCGCGACGGCCACCTACATATCGCCGTCGAGCAGGTGGGCGGTGAAACCCAAGCCGGACGGATCGTCCAGCTCATGCGCAAGGCTCCCGTTCACGACACGCAGATCGAGAACTACGCCGGCAGGATCGCCGATCGGATAGTGCTGCCGTCTTTCCTCCTGGCGGGAGCAATCCTGGTATTGACTCGCAATCCGACACGAGCCGCGTCGATTCTTATAGCTGACTTCGCTACTGGCATCCGCGTCTCGGTGCCGACCACTGTGCTTGCAGCGATCACACAGGCCGCACACGCGGGCGTCCTCATCCGCAGCGGGCGCGCCCTAGAGGAACTGGCCGCTGTCGACACGGTCGTGTTCGACAAGACAGGCACTGTCACCGAAGGCCTTCCCGCGATCGTCGACGTTCACGCCGTCACGTCCGACGTCAGCGTGAAGGAGGTGCTCCAGATCGCCGCCAGTGTAGAGCAGCGGCTCACGCACCCGGTTGCCGAGGCCATTGTCCGCTATGCGGCTGAGCGCGGGATAACACCCGGACGTCGCAGTCGTTGGCATTACGACATCGGCCTGGGCGTCAGCGCACGCATCGATGAGGCAGATGTGCTGATCGGCAGTGACCGGCTGTTGGAGCGACACGGCGTGGACATCTCGAGCATCGACGGTGCAGACGGCGCTGGCGGGTCGCGGATCTACGTCGCCGTGGATGGCCGAGTGCGAGGTGTGTTGTCTTACGCCGACCTGGTCAGGACTGAGGCTAAGCACGTGATCGCTGAGCTGCGCGACCGACATGGGATGGAGATCCATCTCTTAACCGGCGATAAAGCGGAGACCGCTCGGGCCGTCGGACACGCTCTCCGTATCCCTCTGGTGAACGTGCATGGAGACCTCTTTCCTCAGCAGAAGGCGACCGTCGTGCAGGAGCTCCACCGCCGCGGACGCCGGGTCGCATTCGTTGGTGATGGGATCAACGACCTGCCGGCACTCGCCTATTCCGACGTCTCGGTTTCGTTCGGTGATGCAACTGCCGTTGCGCGCGAAACGGCGGACGTCGTCCTGATTGAGAACAATCTGGCTGCTCTTCCCACAGCCGTTTCAGTGGCTCGCGACGGGCTTCGCCTTGTCCGACAGAACATCGGCATCGTCGTCGGCGTCAATCTCCTCACGGGCGCAGTCGCAACCGTGCGAGGTCTCGCACCGACGATGGCGGCGGTCCTTCATAACGGAACCACTGTCGTCACGGCGGTCAACGGCCTGCGGCCACTTCTGAGAAATGAACGGCACACAAGAAGTGTGGATGATCGATCGAAGGAGAAGAGCCTTGAGTGACATGAAAGAGAGAACGTCTGAGGTATGGAAGGGCATGCGCAAGGGGGCGGGATGGGCGATGGGTGTGGGTATCGTCGTTTCGGCCGCGGGGGCCCTTCGCCAGGGACCGCGCGCGGTTGTGAAGACGGCGATCAACGCCGGCCTTCGAGGGGGTGAGGCGGCAGCGGAATTGGGTGAGCAGATCCGTGACCTTTATGCCGAGGCTCAGATCGAGCGGAGCGAACGGTCTTCCTCACTCGACGGTTGAGGTTTGCCACAAGAGCCAGCTACGGGAGGTAACTCGGGACGTCAGAAGCGCCCACGAACTCAATTAGCTTCCAGCCCACCCCGCTGGTCGCCCCCTACGCTTCTGACATGACCGGAACGCAGGGGCCGGAGCGCCATGCCCTCATCGCGGTGGGCATCACGGCACTGCTCGCCGTGGCCAAGCGAGGTTAACGACCTTCGAGCGCTCGCTGGTGGCACTGCGCGACGATGAATGGACCAGCCGGAGCGTGACCCTTGTGCGGTTGAGTGTCGAACTCCAGCTACCTGAGGCGGCGCTAGATGACCAGCCTGCGCGGCATACGATCGACGAGGTAACCGCCGCTCTTGCGGTTGGCGGCGACGTTGCGCGGGAGTGCCTGCGGGACTACGGTCAATGGAAGCCCAGGGTACTCCATTAGGTTGTCCCCCCCAAAGCATGCCCTACTGGATGAGGACTGCCTGTTGACCAGCTTGGTTGTGTGCGGCCGCATTGTGAACGCAGCGCTCTGCCACGAGATTCTGAGAGGCGGTCAGTGAGATAACCCACGCTTCCACCAAGGTCTCCTGCACCCTTCGACGGGGTACGCGAGGAGGGCAACCAAGGCCATCAGTGAGGTAGCTCGAGCGACGTTTCAGCGACGATTCCGCCGGCAGAACCCCCATGGGGATGTCCGGCATCCGGCGAGTGCGTCGCGTCGCTCAGATACCGCGCGAGAAATTTGACCCCTGAGCGTTTCAAACAGGGCCCTTTTTCGGCTTTTGGTATGGGAAGTAATTCCCGCCGACCCAGCGCCAGGGAGCGAGATGGAGAGTGGCTCATTTGAAGCTGTCCGTTTTCGGCTCCTCGGATGCTGTGCAGCGGGAGCCCTTCCCATCGAGCTAAGCGCAGGTGAGGCTCAAAAAGAGCAAGTCGGCAAGGCAAGGCAAAGCTTTTCTGACCGCAGGATTGATTCTTCGGTCAGCCGGTCGACCACAGGTTCGCAGGTGTCGTCGAGGGCCGCAGCGGCCCAAAGAGGGGACACGTTGATGGCGACACGATGCCATCTGATGGACCGATAGGTTGACCGGCCGGACCCAGGTGATCCAGCGATTGCGAAAGGTGTGGCTGCCCGGCCGATAGCCGGATGCTCGTTTCTTGAGTCGCAAGGCGCCGAAGTCAGCTCGGAGGGGTGGCTCCTGGTTGCGAAGGTTCTTACGGAAGGCAGTTTGCCTTTCACAGGGACCGAAAGAGCGATCGGTTCTGCGGTTTGATTGCGCTTTCGCTGCGCTGGGTCGGGTGCCGAAAACGCCCGGACAGGCGTGAAACGGCACAAAGCCGAAGCCTCCAGTTGGCGAAGGAGGGGGGAGGGCTATGCCCAATTGCATCGAAACAGGAACTGAACTCGAACAACTCGATCGATGGAAAGGAGTGAACGACCAACCAACTATTGACTGCCAGACAAGAGCAAGCCGCACTCAGTACCGCCCGCCGGCTCGACGAGCGGCAGCGGGCGATCCTGCGGGCGATCTACGACTACAAGGTGCTGGTGACCGCCCAGCTGAGGATCTTGTTCTTCAACACCGAGCGCACCTGCCAGGACGAGCTGAAAAAGCTCGCCGACCTAGGACTGGTCGAGCGGGAGGAGCTGACCGCCCAGATCGGCACCGGGCGGGCTCAGCCGCTGTGGAGCCTCACCGAGTCGGGGGTCCGGGTGGTGGCGGTGATGGCCCGCAAGCCCCGCTCGCAGCTAAAGTGGATGCCCCGCCACGCCTGGCACGACTCCAACGCCCTGCTGGCCCATCAACTGGGGATCAACCGGTTCTTCGTCTCGCTGGTCGAGGCATCCCTGGCCCATCCCGGACACGGTCTGCACCGCTGGAGCCCCGAGTCCTACCTCCGGCTGCGCGACGCCTGGATCAAACACGACGGGTTCGGCCGATATCTTCATCCCGGGGGAGCGGTCGAGCTGTACCTGGAGTTCGACCGGGCGACCGAGCACCGCAGCCAGCTGCGCAAAAAGCTCTACGGCTACATCGTGGTCGCCGGGCGCTGGACCGAACAGGGACACGAGTACTTCCCCAACCTGGCGGTGGTGGTGCCGACCGAGCGGCGGGAGCGCCACTTCGATCTCGCCTTGTGCGACGAGCTGGCGACGCTGGAGATCCCGGAAACCAAAGCGGTCGACCTGCCGTTTTTCATCACCTCCGATGAGCGGCTGGAGGATCAGGGAGTCCTCGGCCGGGTATGGCGCAGGTTCGTCCCGGCGCCCGAGCACAGGCCGCTGGCTCCGCTTCTGCTGCAAGAAAGAGTTTCGCTGGTCGAGCTTCCGGCCCGGGACGGCTCACCCTACAACCTCTCCGAGTGCCTGGGCAGGTACTGGACCGACGAGCTGGCCAAAGCCCGGCGACGGAAACGACTGATCGGCCCACCCACCTACCCGGCGGGCACTCCTCCCCAGGGCGGCGATGCGGCATGAGCCCTACCGACGAGCCGACTCTGTCAGCTGCGGGTCATAGGGTTGACCGACAGCAAGCACTGGACGCTGATGGGCTGAGGCTGCTGGCCAAAGCCTTGATCGACCTGGCGATCCAGCTGAGGGCAGAACAAGGGCTCAGCCAACAGCTTAAGGAGGACAAGATCGCATGAGCGCGGCGCTGATCTATCTGCGGGTCTCCACCAAAGAGCAGGCCGAGAAGGGCGACTCCTTAGAGGGCTACTCGATCCCGGCACAGAGGGAGGCCTGCCTGCGCTACCTCGCCGAGCGGGGGTGGGATGTCGCCGACGAGTTCATTGACGCCGGCGAGTCGGCCCGCTCCGCCGACCGGCCCAACCTCAAGGCGATGCTGCGGCGGATCGCCGAGGGTGACATCGCGGCGGTGGTGGTCCACAAGATCGACCGGCTGGCCCGCAACATCGAGGACCACGTGGCGATCAGAGCCGCGCTTAGAAAGTACGGGGTCCAGCTGGTGTCGGTGAACGAGAACATCGAGGAGACCGCCTCGGGCAAGCTGGTCGAGGGAATCCACGCCTTGATGGCCGAGTTCTACTCCGCCAACCTGGCGCTGGAGGTCAAAAAGGGGATGACGCAGAAGGCCAAGCAGGGCCAGTGGCCGGGCAAGGCCCCGCTCGGTTATCTCAACGAGTCGAGGCGGATCCAGGGCAAGGAGATCAAACGGGTGGTGCTGGATCCGGAGCGGGCCCTTTGGTCAAGGAGGGCTTTCGGCTCTACGCCACCGGGGAGTACTCGCTGGCCGAGCTGCAGATCGAGCTGACCTCCAAGGGGCTGACCTCCCCCAACGGCCGAGGTCCCAGTGCGCCGGTGCCGGTCAGCGGCCTGGCTCGGATGCTGGCCAACCCGTTCTACGTCGGGATCGTCGAGTGGGCGGGGTCCGCTACCCGGGCCAGCACAAGCCGCTCATCTCTCCGGTGTTGTTCGAGCGGGTCCAGGAGGTGCTGCACGACCGCAACCGGGCCGGGGTCCGCGAGCGCACCCACGACCACTACTTGAAGGGCCTGCTCTACTGCGGTGAGTGCGGCCGGAGATTGTCTTTGACCCTGGCCAAGGGCAAGTACCTGTACCTGTACTGCCTGGGCCAGAAGAACTCGCTTCGGCATCTAACCGGGTGCACCCAGCCCTACCTGATGGCCGACCAGGCCGAGAAGCTGGTCGAGTCGCTCTACCGGCGGGTTCAGCTTCCCTCGGAGGTGGTCGCACGGTTGGAACAGGAACTGGAGGCCGAGATCGTCGAGCGGCAATCGACCGCCGCCGACCTCAGGGTCGGCCTGACCAAAAGGCTTGCCGCCCTGGCCGACGAGCGGCAAAAGCTGCTGCGGGCCTACTACGCCGCCGCGGTGCCTTTGGAGCTGCTTAAGCGAGAGCAGGATCGGATCGGCCAGGCCGAGGAGCAGGCAAGGCGGCAGCTATCGGCGGCCGAGGCGGACCTGGAGGGATGGCAACAGATCCTGGGTTTGGCGATCAAGCTGGCCGGCAGCTGCCATGACGCCTACCTAAAAGGGGGACCCAAGGTCCGCCGCAGATTCAACGAGGCTGTCTTGAAAGCGGTTTACATCCGGGACGGGCAAGCCAACGCTGAGTTTACGGACCTGTTCGAGGCTCTTTTTTCAGGCCAAGGTTTGAATAAGGCGGCGATGGTGCCCCCAACGGGATTCGAACCCGTGTTACCACCTTGAAAGGGTGGTGACCTAGGCCGCTGGTCGATGGGGGCCTATTCGGTCACTAGCAGTGCCGCCCTCAAAGGGTATCAGGGGCCAACCGCGTGGCCGGCTACTCCGACAGGCGCGCCACCAACTCGTCGTGGAGCCAGCCGTTAGTGCAAAGAAAGCTGGCGTTGTCCTGCTTGGAGGTGATCCGAGACTCCGGGTAGGGCTGGCCGGAGAAACCGCTCGTCCGGCCCCCTGCCTCCCGCACGATGACCTCGAGCGCCGCGATGTCCCAGATGTTCAGGTTCGGCTCCAGCATCACCTCAGCGGCGCCCCGAGCCACCAGCATGTAGCCCCAGAAGTCGCCGAAACCGCGATCGCGCCGGCATACCTTCAGGATCTCCGCAAGATGGTCGCCGAAACCGTACCGGACCATCCTGCGGTACGACCCGATGCAGACGACCGCGTCTGACAGCGAGTCGACCGAGCTAACCGAGATCGACTTGCCGTTCATGCGGGCTCCATCTCCGGTGGCCCCGTCGTAACGCTCGCCGAGCGCTGGAGCGCTGGCCACCCCGACCTCGGTCCGACCGCCGACCCGAAGGCCGATCAATGTCCCGAACACCGGTATGCCGGCGGCGTAGTTGTTGGTGCCGTCGATGGGGTCGACGATCCAGATGGGGGAGTCGGGGCTGCCCTCCAGGCCGCTCTCCTCGCCCAGGATCGCGTGGTCGGGGAACTCCATGCGGATCCGGGTTCGGATTACCTCTTCTATCTCGCGGTCGGCCACCGTGACCAGGCTGCCGTCTTTCTTGATGCTGGTTTCGGGGTTGCGAGAGAAGTACTTCATGGAGATCTCGTCGGCGGCATCGGCGAGGTCCAGAGCGAGCGTCAGTTCGTCCACGTTTGTGCTCCCAACCTTGCAACCGATGGCTGACGGAGCACTAGATCGCCGACACCTCGTACAGGCCGCCCAGCTCGGTGTTGGCCTCCTCGATCTTGACCGGGTTCGTGATGGTGGCCAGGGCGTACTCTCCCTCCCTCAGGTACTTCTCCGTCACCCTCCTCAGATCGTCGACCGTCACCTTCAACAGCCCCTGCTTGAACGACGCTTTCCGCTCCAGGGTGTAGCCGGAGAGGTCATCGAAGAACCGGCTTCGTCCTTTTGTGTCGGGGGACTGCAGCGGGTCCACCGCCGCGCAGGACGCGAGAATCGCCTCTTTGAGGTCGTCGGCCGTTATCTCGCTGTCGAAAACGGCCGGAACGGCCTCCTCCCAGACCTTCAGGGTTCGGGCGATGTGCGGGTCCCGGTAGGACAGGAATGAGAAGTAACCGGTTTCCCGGCCGAAAATAGCGGAGGCCCCGTACGCGCCGCCCTTCTCGCGAATCTCTCGCAGCAGGTATTTATCGTCCAGGTAGTTGGCCAGAACCATGAGGGCTGGGGCATCTGGATCCGTGAAGCCAACCACCCTGCGGACCTTGGCGTTGTAGGCGACGGGCACCGAGGTGGTCTTGGCCTGATGGCCCCGCCGCTGGAAGGGCTCCGTTGCCGCCCGGGGAACGGTTTTCGGGGGTGGCAGAGCCCCAAGGAGCTCCTTAAGCCGGTCCCGCAACTCCGGGATGGCGGACTCTTCGGCCGTAACGCAAACGCTGAGGCGAGTTTGAGAGTTGAACAGAGCATCCCGGATCCGCTCAAATCCGGAGATGACATCCCCGAGCTCGTCCTCCGACAGGTTGGCCAGACCCTTGAGCCTTCCAACAACGCTCAATCCGTTAACCCGTTCCTCGAGCCGGCCGAACTCGCTCAAGGCCGACAGAGCCAGCTTCTGCGCGAACATGTGCCCCGCCTGCAGGATCTGAGGCTCCAGCCGGCCCTTTTGCTGGGCAATGAGGTCCTTGATGCGGGGCGGCTCGAAGTAGAGCCCCGTGAGCAGGTCCCCGACGATGTCAATAAAGGGCTGGTGGTTCCGTCTGAGAGACTTGCCGGAGAGAGCGAACATCCGGCGCAGCTCGGCGTGCGGAGCAATGGGGACCCGGATCATCGGAGCGGCGCCGACCCCGCCGGTGTATTTTTCAATGCGCGCCGCCATCTGCAGATAATCGTCCGAACCAGCGCCGGACCGGGTCGCAGCGAAGGCGAAGGGCGACAGCAGCTCAATTAGGTCATCGTCCAGCTTGGAAAAGTCGAAGCGCAGGTCCACATAGCTGATCCCGTTGGTCGGCTGCGGGAAGAAGCCGACCGTGGCACCGCCGATCTCCTCCACTGAGTGGGCGACGTCCTCGAAGGTCATCGGGATGTCCCCGAGCTCCAGTGTCGGCAGAACCGATAGGTCCTGTTTGGCGTCCTGCAGCTCGGTCAGCCGGATGGACTCCTCGACGATTGACGTCTTCTGCTCAGCCGTAAGGCTCTCCTCGATGGTCGCCAGCTTCTCCAGCTCCTGCTCTTCGGCCTGCCTGACCATCTCCTGGTCGGGCGCCAGCAGGATGCGGCTGCGGTGGGGGTTGTCGATCAGCCATCGGCGAATGAGGTTCTCCAGGTAGGGCCCATTGTCCCGCTCCTGCTGGAGCCGGGTGAGGTCCTCGTCGAACATCAGCGAACGATAGGGGTCTCCGCCGTGTACGTAGGCGGCCTCAAACCGGTCGAACAGCCGGAGGCCGTAGGGCGAGCCGGAGTTGCTAACCTCGCGGCGCTCCAGCTCCAGGCGGTGGATTGCCGCATCCACCTGCTCCGGATCAAGCCCCTCGTCTGCCAGCCGGACAAGGGTGTCGAGGATCAGCTGCTCGACTTTACCGGCGTCTTCCTGCTTCACGTCCTTCAGGCCGGCGCCAAAGACGCCCTGCTTGGCGTAGGCGAGGAAGCCGCTGAGGTCATTCAGGGCACTGCCGAGTCCCGAGTCGATGAGCGCCTTGCGCAGGGGAGAAGCGGCGTTGGCCAGCAGCACCCGCTCCAGCACCTCGAACGAGAGCACCTCGAAGGAATTGCTGCTGGGCACAGTGGCCCAGGCCACCAGCACCTGGAACCGTTCGTTCGGCTCCTCCTGGTCGCCGAGCGGGTAGCGCTCCACCAGCTCCTCGGGAGCGTTGAACGGCTGCTGATCCGGGATGCCGACGCCCGGGTCGATCGCCTTGAACCGGCTGAGCACCTGGGCGTTGATCTGGCGAAGCGTCTGTTCGAGGGGCAGGTTGCCGTAGGTGTAGAAGTAGGCATTGCTCGGGTGGTAGTGGCGAGCGTGGAAAGCCCGCAGGTCCTGCCAGGTGAGGTCCGGTATCTCCTTCGGGTCCCCTCCCGAGTTGAAGGCGTAGGTGAGATCCGGGAACAGTGCCCGCCCGGCGGCCCGGAACAGTATCGCCACCGGGTTGGCCATCGCTCCCTTCATCTCGTTGAACACCACGCCCTTGAAGCGCAGTCCCGAGTCTGGGTCGTCGCTTTGCTCGAACTCCAGACGGTGTCCCTCCTGCTTGAACGACAGCTCGTCCAGACGAGGGAAGAACACTGCGTCCAGATAGACGGTGAGCAGGTTGCGAAAGTCCTTGGCATTGCGTGAGGAGAAGTAGTAGGAGGTTGCGTCCGCGCTTGTAGAGGCGTTCATGTAGGTCCGAAGCGACCTTGGGTTCATCGAGAAGAAGACATCCTTGACCGGAAAGCTCTCGGAGCCGGATAGAGCGAGGTGCTCAAGGATGTGAGGGACCCCGGTGGAGTCGTGTGGAGGGGTGGGCAGCATGACCACGAAGGCGTTGTTGTCGTCGGGAACCGCGATGTGGATGTGGCGGGCTCCCGTGCCCCGGTGGGTCAGCTCGTAGTAGGTGCCCCTCAGGTAGGGAAGCGGCTCGACCCGATCTACCCGATAGCCCTCGATTTCGGTCCCTGCGGCGATAGCGATTTCGACTAAGCTCACTTTGGTCCCCAATGCGCGACTGCGGACAAGAGGCCAAGTTTAAGTCACCCCGGCCAGGTCGTAGAGTTAAGGAATGGTCCTCCGGTTACGACCGCTGACTTCTGCCGTGTTGGCCGGCTTGCTGTTGCCTGCCTGTATCGTCTTCAGGGTCGGAGGAGGGGATGAGCCCACCGACGCCACTCCCCAGTCCCGGCCTGCCGCCAGCCCGTCGTACGGAGGGGGATCCTTCGACGCTAGGGGATCGGGCCGGGTCAAGGTCGAGCAGCGGGCGGTTGCCGGCTTTGACCGGGTCAGAGTTAGCGGAGCTGCCGATCTGTTCATTGAGCAAGCCGGTGAGGAGTCCCTTAGCATCGAAGCGGAGGACAACCTTCTGCCCTTGCTGACCTCCGATGTTGCGGGAGGCCGCCTGTCTCTGGGAGTACGTCCCAACTCCACCATCTCAGCCACCCGTCCGATCATCTACCGGCTCAAGGTGAAGTCCCTGAAGGAGGTGGAAGCTTCAGGCACCGGCCGGATTGAGGCAACTGAATTCGACCTGCCGGAGCTGAAGGTAACCATCTCGGGATCGGTGGGCAGCACTTTCGCCGGCCGGGCGGGAGTGCAAGGGGTGACAATCTCAGGCACGGGCAGCTTCGATGGCCGGGCCCTCGAGGGCGTTCGGGCCTCGGTGGAGGTGTCGGGAACCGGCGAAGCCGTCCTGAACGTCACCGATGAGTTGAACGCCAAGGTGAGCGGCACGGGGGCCGTGAGGTACCTGGGTGAGCCGAGGATTGATCAGCGGGTGAGCGGACTGGGACGGGTGGAGCGCCTGCAATAAAAAGAGACTGCCCGGAGGCAGTCTCTTTTTGTGGACCTGATGCGTTAAATGGTTCGCCTGTTGAAGATGCTCCAACCGCCGGGGCCAACCGCCGCAGCGAGGATCAACAGGATGATCCCCCAGAGCAGAGCTCCATTGAGGATCTGAATCACGCCAAAAATGGCCAAAATAACTGCGAGGATCCAAAGTACAGTTCCCATTCGCTTCTCCTTGCTCGGGTGATGATGCTTAGAGGGAAGTGGCCGCTACTACTACGGAGGGGCCTTAGCTGAGGGCGTCTTTGACGCCTTCCTTGGCGTTGCTTGCGGCGTTCTTCACGTCGCCTGCGGCGTCTTTCAATCCGCCCTTGCCCTGATCTACTTTTCCTTCGGCTGCCAGGTCCGGGTCGTTGAAGGTCTCGCCGGCCATTTCTTTGATCTTGCCGCCGGCCTTGTCGGTCTTGCCCTCCACCTTGTCGTCGAATGCATCCACAGGGCTCCTCCTTAGCTGTGTAGCTGTCTGTGACCAGAACGTTCTTCCTGTATGTTCCCTCGTCGACTCAGTTTCAAACGCGGTTTGGCCACTGTCAGCGTTCAGAAGGTGCTCAGTGTGTTGGGTGACCGGCTAGTCGGAGATGCATCCGGGCGTGTCGGCCTTCGGATAGAAGTACAGGAGAAGCTTTCGACCGGCGAAATTCGACAGACGCACCACATTCGACCCTGATCCAGCAGCTCAAAAGAGGGCGCCGGATCGCCGGGGGACAGGGTCGTCATGGGCTCGATCGTAGACCATGGGATATGCCTATGCCGTTGGTGGGGGCCCGTCCCATGCGAGGGTCCCCGCTGCCCCCCGGCTGAGCCGGCAGATCTGCATACTCGGTGGCCGGCGGCAGGGTGCTGCCGGCGATCACCCGCTCCAGCAGCCCTTCGAAAGCCCTGAGGTTTTGAACCGTGAAGGTCGGATGCTCCGGAGTCAGGCATCCGCCCGGCTCCACAGCGGTGGCCTCCACAAGCGTCTCGATGCCGTCGCGGAATACCCGGAAGCCGATCGTGCGCTCCACCACCCGTCCCTCCTGGCGTCCGGCCGCCTCGTACCTTAGACCGGTGCCTCCCGCGACCGGTACAGGCTTGGGCACCGCAGTGTCCACTCGATAGCCCTCCCCGCACCGATCGGTTCGGTGTTGCCGCCACAGCTGATAGATGGTTTGGGTTCGAGCTGCCAGAGTCGCCTGGATCTGGTCCTGGCTCGTTGTCTTCTCCTCCCCGATCGAAGGAAGGTCCTCCATGAGAACGTGCCCCGCAGGTTTCCCGTTGCGGTCGACGCACAGTGCCACCGTCGGGCTTTCACAACGAGAAATGGTCCATCCTCCGCCGAGGTTCATGGAGAGCTCAGGGTCAGCCCAGTTCACACGAATCGGGGCCGGCCCGGGGCTGCGCCTGGAGGTTGGCGCGACGCTGCAGGCGGTGGCCAGCAGGCACAACGTGGCGAGGCCGGTGGAGACGACGGACCGGCGGAGCTGCGGCCGGGAGGAGGAAAATCGAAGCACGGAGGCAACTTTATCGTCCCTGTGAGCGGGAAATGTGCCGTGCTCACGTCCTTATACTTAGTCGATCCGGGGAATTGAGCCCCTGGCCCCTTTTGACAAGGACTCCCATGGAGCGAGAAAGCTTTACCCAGCTCATCAAGGCGGGACCCATTCTTGGGGATGGAGGGACGGGCACCAGTTTGGTTGCGGCAGGGGTCGAAGTCACCTCCACATTCGACTCTCTCAACCTGACCGCTCCCCAGGCCGTCCTCCAGCTCCATCGCAGCTTCGTTGAAGCGGGCGCACGTTTCGTCGAGACCAATACCTTCGGGGCTAACCGCTACAAACTCTCCGATTACGGGTCGGCCGGTCAGGTGGCGGAGATCAATGAGGCTGGGGTAAGACTGGCCCGGGAGTCCGGAGCCGAGATTGTGGTGGGTTCCGTGGGTCCCCTGGGGGTCAGGCTTGTGCCCTATGGCCGGGTCAGGACCGAACAGGCCGCGCAAGCATTTCGGGAGCAGATGTCAGCGCTGGCCGAAGCGGGAGTCGATTTGCTGTTCATCGAGACCCAGACCGACGTGGACGAGGCGGAGCAGGCCGTTTTGGCGGCCAGAGCTGTGTGCGATCTACCGGTTATCGTCTCCTTTGCCTTTACCCGCGACGATCACACGCTTTTGGGAGAGACCGCCGAGGCGGTGGCCCGCCGAGTCAGCCAGCTGGATGTGGGTGCCCTGGGGGTCAACTGCTCCGAGGGGCCGGCACAGGTCCTGCGGCTCGTAGAGACGATTCGACGAGAGCAGCCGAACCTGACGCTGGTGGCCATGCCCAACGCAGGGCAGCCGCACCGACTCGGTGGCCGGATCATCTACCAGGCATCCCCCGAGTACCTGGCCGCCTATGCGGTGAGGTTCTTCGAAGCGGGCGCATCGATCATCGGTGGGTGCTGCGGCACCGGGCCGGAGCATATTCAGGCCATGGGAAAAGCACTGGCCTGCGTACGGGCCCATCCGGTAGTCGAGGAGATCATCGAGCCGGTGCCTGCAGGCAATACTTCGGGCGGCTTGCCAGCAGAGTCTGCCGCCGCTCTCACCGGCAACTCGTTTACCCAAGCCCTGACCGAACAGCGACAGGTGTATGTCGTCGAGATGGCGCCTCCCCGCTCGGCTTCGGCGGCAAAACTCGTGGCTGCGGCGGATACGCTGGCCAAAGCGGGAGCTCACGCCGTGAGCGTGGCAGACAGCCCCATGGCCCGGATGCGAATGAGCCCATGGGCCGCGTGCCACCTGATCGAATTGCAAGCTTCCATCTCGACGGTCCTGCACTTCCCGACCCGAGGCCGCAATCTGCTTAGGATCCAGGGTGACCTGCTCGCCTCTCATGCGCTCGGCATCCGTAACGTCTTCGTCTGTATGGGAGACCCGACCTCGATTGGGGACTATCCCCAGGCTGCCGACCACGCCGATGTCAGCCCATCGGGCCTGATCGCCTTGATCAAGAACAAGCTCAACATGGGGCTTGATCGATCAGGCGCATCCATCGGCGAGGCCACCGAGTTCGTGGTCGGGTGCTCGGTGAACCTTGGGGCACACGATCTTGATCGGGAGACCAAGGTACTGCACCGCAAGATCACGGCCGGAGCGGACTTCGCGTACTCGCAGCCGCTGTTTACAGCAAAGCCGCTGCAGACGTTCCGGCGGCGGTACGAGGATCGATACGGTGCTCTCACTCTCCCCATACTGGTCGGGCTCATGCCGGTCGTCTCTTTGCGCCACGCGGAGTTTGTCCACAACGAAGTGCCCGGCATCACGGTGCCCGACCACGTCCTGCACCGCATGGCCTCAGCGGGGCCTCGGTCCGAGGAGGATGGGCTGTGGCTGGCGCTGCAGAGCGGCAAGGAGCTGCGAGATCTCGCCGCCGGCTTGTATCTGATCCCTCCCTTCGGCCGCTACCATCTCGCCGCCGAGCTCATCGAGAACTTCAGGTCGCTGGAGCCGGCGGCGGGTATCGCTGGCAACTTGCCGGTCAGCTAAGCCTTTGCCGGCGGACTGAGCCCGATCACCAGGTCCATGACGTTGGTCCCGGTCAGGCCCGTCTTGAGCAGTGCTCCCACAGAGGCCAGGGCTGGATATGTGGGCGGCGGTCTTGATTCGCACCACCCTCTCACCGCCGGCAATCAGGCACGTCTCCGGAGGCGGGCCGGCCAATGTCCTGTCCAGAACCCTTCCAGGTCGACGGCTTCACCGCTCAGCGGGTCCGGCCGTAGGTGGTTACCCGCGAATCACCGGCGGGAGCGCTATATTGACCCCCACGCCGTCGTGACCACCGCACTAAGGCCGGGATTATCCGGCCTGGAGGATTCGTTTAAGCGACATGGCGAAGCTAGCCCCGCCTCCGGCGTCCTTCACCGGTCCTGCGCGCAAGACGGCCAGGACCTTCTATTTGATAAACGGTTGCTACACGGTTTCCGCCTCATTGATCTGGGGCGTAAACACCCTGTTTCTGCTCGGCGCAGGTCTGGACATATTCGGTGCATTCCTGGCGAACAGCTTCTTCACCGCGGCGATGGTTCTCTTCGAGGTTCCAACCGGCGTGCTGGCCGACACGAAAGGGAGAAGGGTCTCGTTCCTGCTGAGCGTGGCGGTCCTGCTCGGTTCGACTCTGTGGTACGTCACTATCGCGGCAACCGGAGGAGGCTTGGTGGCCTTCTGCCTGGCCTCGGTGATCATGGGTATCGGCTTCACCCTGTACTCGGGAGCGGTGGAGGCATGGGTGGTCGATGCTCTCAGAGCAGTCGGCTACGAAGGATCTCTGGATGGGTTGTTCGCCCGATCGGCCATGGTTTCCGGCGTGGCGATGCTGGTCGGAAGCCTCGGGGGAGGATTGCTGGGGAGTGCCAACCTGTCGCTGCCCTACGTAATCCGATGCCTGCTGCTGGGTGTGACCTTTGTCGTTGCCTTCTTCGCAATGCACGACAGAGGGTTCGCCCCTCGTCCGGTCACGCTTGGCCATCTCGCCGAGGAGATGCGCAGGGTCGGCCGGGCCGGCGTTACATGGAGCTGGGGGGAGCCGCGGATCAAGCTCCTGGTATGGGCATCCTTTGTCCAGACCGGATTCCTCATGTGGGGCTGGTATGCCTGGCAGCCCTACTTCCTGGACCTTCTCGACAGCGATGTGGTTTGGGTAGCGGGAGCAATCGCTGCCCTCAGTGCTCTGGCGATGACTGCCGGAAACAGCCTGGTACCGACCTTCAGCCGGATGTGCGCCCGGCGCAGCACCCTGCTGATCTGGGCGAGCGCCACCTCAAGCGTTGCGTTGATCTCGGTTGGACTGGTGCACTCCTTCTGGCCTGCCCTGGCGAGTCTGCTGATCGCGATGGTGGGAGTTGGGGCGGTGGAGCCGGTCAAGCAGGCTTACCTGCACCAGATCGTGCCGACAGAGCACCGGGCGACGGTCGTCTCGTTCAACTCGATGTTCGGCAACGCCGGAGGAATTGGCGGGCAAACCGGCCTGGGGGTCCTCGCCCGGAATGCCGGCATTTCGGAGGGTTACGTCGTGGGAGGGGCCGCCACCTTGGTTGCCGTCCCGATCTTCGTTCGGCTGCGCAAGGTTGGAGGGGTGTACGACCTGGGCGGCGAACCGGCCGCTCCTCCGCAAACAACGGCTGCCCACGGTCTGCCCGAGATCTGCAACGTGGACACGAATGCCGGCATCCCGGCAGCCGTCGGCGCTCAAAGCACCGGACCTTGGGTCGACAAAACGCCTTGGCCGGGCACCGACGAGAGGACGTCTTAGCGCCGGGTCGCAAGATGCGGCTCGGCGGCCCCGGGGGCTCGAACCCGCCCGTCGAGAGGAAAGCCACGTTCCGTGGTTTCCCATTCACCGAGAGCGACGTTAACCGACCATAAGCCGCTGATTCCTGGGAGGAAAGTCAATGTTCGGAGGATTGTTCGGATCGTTAATAGGAAAGATCGCTGCTCTAGTCATCTCAATCACAGGCCTTACCGGCGGTCTCGTCGCCACGGGTAGTCTCCCGATGCTTGACCAGAGCGACGGGACTCTTGGCGCCTCCGGCGTTCAAACCCCTAACACCGCAGGGGCCGGTGTCCCGTTGAGCTTCCCGATATCCCCACCGCCCAGGAGCTGGTCGAAGCCGGAGGGTCCCAGGACATGGCGATTGCCTCAGCCGGCCAGGCGATCCAGGCTGCCGGCACAGCCGAGGCTACGGCTCGCCAGGCCGCCGAAGCAGCACGCAAGTGCATTGAGCAGGTAACAGCATCGGTTTCTGCCCTGGTCGCCAAGGTTTCGGCCGTCACCACCCCTGAGGAGGCCCAGGCCCTCGTCACGCAAGCCAAAGGCATCGCCGAGTCAGCACATAACTGTGGTAAGCACGCGACAGCACTCGGCATGTCTGGAGTTGACCAGGCAAACCAGGCAAGAGCCCAGGCCGAAGCAGCAGCCAGGCAGCTTGATGGAGTCAACCTGACCGGCGCCACTCAGGGAGTTGTCAGCGCAGCTGAGTCTGCGGCCGGCACTGCCACCGGCACAGCCGGTGAAGCCAACGACACGGCGCTCGGAGCCTTCCAGAAAGTTGCAGACCTTTCCATGGACCTGATGAGAATGGCTACAGAGATGCAGAACAGCTTTGAGGCTCCTCTGGGCAACCCGGGCACTGTCCCTCCCCCCGTCCCGGCACCCACGACACCGCAGGTGCCCAACCCAGCCCAGTTCAGCGGCCAGTGGGAACAGTTCGGCATGGACATGGCTACTCGGGCCATGAGTGACTGGAGCAAGGAGGGGTTTTCCCGAAGCGGGTACACCGGCAAGAGGTAAGCCCGCCGTACAACTACCCCTCGAACGGTCGGTCCGCTGTGGGGCCGACCGCCAACATCGACGCGACAGATAGGAGAAGGACGTGCCCGGCAAGCTCTTGATACCAGCGAACACCCGGAGGTTGCTGGGGCTCTGTGTCCTGCTCACCTTGGGCGCCGGAAGCGGCGCACTCGTCGGCGCAGCCAGCGCAGCCCAGCCCATCGCTGGCACCCGCCAGGCCGTGAGATCTCAGTCGGCGGCGGCGATCGACGATCCGTACGTGATCGGCACGCTGACTGTCGAGGAGCCCCCGGCTCCGACTCGTTCCGCTCCGGTAGGAGCGAAGGCAGGGCCAAGCATCAACAGGCCTGCCAGGACCTCGACCAAGTCTGGGGCCTCTTACACCACTCCCTTGGTAGCTTCAGTTCCCGGCGCAACGGCGGTTGCGGCGCCGGCGGCGGCCATTCAGTGCGACAGGCTTGACGACGCGAAGATCCACTGGCTGCTCAACCTGGTGGCAAAAACCAGGGCGGCCAACCCGGACATGGATCAAGCCGGTGCCCGGGTAGACCGGGAGCTTAGAGGAGCCCTGGGCAAGAACATGTGCGCAGCGGAAGCTCAGAGATATGTGGGAGCAATGTGCGCCGAGCCCGCTGTTTACGCCTTCATGCAGAAGATGGTGGAGGAACTGCCATTCTTCGTGCGTCCCATCGTCGGCGACCCATGCACTCACGACCTGGTGGCGGTGGCCAACAAGTACATGCGATGACCAAGCGCCCTGCAGTGGCTTCGCCAATACGGGGGGCTCGTGGCCGGCAGTTCCAGCTGAAGCGCTGCCGGCTCGGCCCGGAGAGACCCGGGCCGAGCCCGTCCAAGAAACGGGCTATTCGTCCTTAACTTAAGCCCTTCGCTGCCGATAACTACAAGACGACCAGGTTCTTGGCGGTTTCGCATGGGGGAGGACACTTCGTTTTGATAGACGGGCGGGGGCTGGATGGTGCCGTCAAGGCGGCCAAAGGCGGAGCCGACTGGGGCTGGACTGCTCTGTATCGCGCCCTCGCCCCCACCATCACCGGCTATCTCAAGGCTCAGGGTGCCCCGGAGCCGGAGGATGTCACCGCCGAGGTCTTCATCCAGGCGGTCAAGGGGATCGACCGCTTCAACGGTGACGGCACCGCCTTTCGTTCCTGGGTCTTCTGCATCGCCCACAACAAGTTGGTCGACGATATCCGCCGCCGCCGGCGCCGGCCGGTGGATCTGGTCCCGGATGCCAGCCGCAAGCTGGTGCATCCGTCGAACGTCGAAGACCAGGCCATGCGAAACCTTGCGGACGGCAAGCTCCGCGAGATGTTTTCTCGGCTGACGGTCGACCAGCGCAATGTCCTCTACCTGCGGATGATCGGCGGTCTGACGCTCGAGGAGGCGGCGAAGGTCCTGGGCAAGCCGTCCTCCGCGGTGAAAGCCCTCCAAAGGCGGGGCCTAGGGACGATCAAGCGGGAGCTTCCCGCGCAGGGGTATCAAATCGAGCAGCCCAGCCGTTTACCGGCAATAGGGTGAATGACTTGAATATCGCCGACGGCGACTTCGACAAACTGATAGAGGGAAAACCCGGCGTCTCCGGATGGGAGGCCAACGAGCTGGCGCGGATTATGCGGTACCTCACCTCCACCTATGTGAGGCCAATTCCGCCGGCAACCGAGACGAGTCATCTGCAGGCCATCAAGCAGGCGAACTGGGATCGAGCCGCCGCGGGATCCAAAACCGCGACGGCCGGTGCATTCCTCTCGGTAATGGAGCCATTGAGGGCCGTCGGAGCAGGGCTTCGACGGTTCGGCTTTGTTCACCTTTCGGGCTCAACCGCGGTTTGGGCCCTGGTCGCGGCGCTCTTTTTGGTCTCCGCCACAGGTGGACTGGCAGCGGCAGGGGTTCTCCCCGACCCCATCCAGTCGGCCGTCTGGCACGCCGCCAACACGGTGGGGATAGAAGTCCCGGTGCCGGCCGGCGCCAATCCGGGCGTTCACGTCTCGGATCCGATGGCTCCCGACACGATCAACTCCAGCGAGGGCCACGTGGCCGACCAGGAGGCGGCGCTCGCGTCGGCTCAACAGGCGATCACCGTGGCCGAGCAGGCGCAGAAAGCAGCTCAGGAGGCCGCTATCACCTCGGCGAGATGCATCGAGGAGTCGATGGCGCAGATCTCCACACTGGTGGACGGAATCCTTGGCATCACCGGCCAGGCCCAGGCGCAAGCAATGGTCACCGAGGCCCGGAATATCGGCAGCCGCGTAAAGGTGTGCTCGGACCAGGCGGCGGCCATCGGGCAAAGCGGAGTGGCTTACGCATCCCGAGCCGCCCAGCTTGCTGATGGGGCGTTGGAGGGGAATTCGTCGCCGAGCGCCCAGGTGCTGGCGTCGGTGCAGAATGCCCAGAAGGCGGCCCGCATGGCCGAAACCTCGGCCCACAGGGCGCTGGCCGTCAGTCAGTCGATCGTGGACAACGTCAGCGGCCTGACGGCGAGCCTGGTCAACAGCACGGTCAGTCTCCAACAAAACCTCCGCCTGCTGCCCCGCCGGCTGTCGGAACGCCGGCTGCGCCGCCCGCCGGAAATACCACCCACCCGCAGGCCTGGGCCAACTGGGGAATGGACTACTCCAATGAGATCATGAAGTCCTACATGAGAGGAGCGAGAAGAAGCCGGTAACAGTTGCGAGTTGCGTCTTTGGGAGCTGCCTTAATGCGGCTTCATCCAGCACGCAGCAGTGCGGCTATGCCTTAGGGCCGACAGGAGCAATGTCCAGATCGCGGTAGGTGATTACCGGCTCATATAGGATTCCGAGTTCCTCGATCTTTGGGCGTGTAAGGTCGCCACGATCGACCAGCGGAATGACCATCACGACGTTAACGTCGAGTGCCTTAAGAGCATCGAGTGCTTTGAGAATCGACTTGCCGGTGGTGGCCACATCATCAACGACGAGAGCGGAGATACCAGGCGCCAACTCTGCTCCCTCGATGAGCTTCTGCTTGCCGTGTGCCTTTGGTTCTTTCCGAACAAAGAACCAATCTTTCGACAGATCCATGGCAACTGCAACGGCTATAGCATCGGCCCCTAAAGTCGGGCCTCCAACCGCTTCAAAGCTGGCGCCGGCGCCCTTGGTGATTTCGTCCACGGCTTGAACCACCAGCCGAAGGCGCTCGCCGGACGAAGTTGCCGTCTTTGCATCGACATAGTCATAGCTGAGTCCGGCCGACGACAGTTGAAAAGGCTCCTCTCGATGTTGGTGCCCATGGTCCAATACCAACCTTGTGATAAGCCTCCGTAGGTCAGTCAGCGGATCAGATGGTGCAACCAAGGTGTCCATAGATATGATCGCGCCTACCTCCTCGTGATCTGTCACTGGGCAGATCCGAAATGGGAGCAGCCACCAGACCGCGCGTGGTCAAGAAGCGATCTTCCATACGGGGTGGTCGGATCGATCTTAGGCTTGCGTGCTTCCATCACGCCGTCCCTTCTGCACAGCCGGCATGTGCAATTGTGTCATGCCTCCATGGTGCGGCGGGAATTCGAGGGCCTTTGTTGAGGAGCCGGCCGACCTACAAACTCCGGCGCTGGTTCGCGCACGGGCCGGGGTGGTGGGCCCCCAGGGACTCGAACCCTGCCCGTCGGATTAAAAGTTTGATTTCGTTCGTCCGACCTCGTCCTGTCGTGTCTAATGAATTGGGTTTTACGCACAAAAAGGCCTCTTACATGATCCCGTCGTCCTAGCAGATTCGACCCCATCCGGCTAGGTTCGGCAGACATCCGGCAGACTCAGACATCTGCAGCCCTCAATCAGGTAGACAGGAATCTGGATTCGATGCCCAGTTGGCACGATGTTCAGGTCGGCTCCACTTTGGGCAGACCCGTGTCGCCCGTCACTCGAACCTCAACCTGTGGAGCTGTGGCTCACCGCACTGGCGGAGCCATGCGCAACCTGATCCAAGGAATCGAATGGCAGAAGGTCGTTCACGAGGGCCAGTGGTCGGCGAGTATCTCGACCGCGTGCAGCAGGTCGAGGGACTCGTCGGTGACACGGTCACCGCCTTCGCCACCGTACTGCCGCCCAGGTTAAGGGACTCACCGACACTATCCTGCGCCGTGGCCGTTCTCATCGCAACGAGCGAAACCCTCGGAGTGGGCTCCCTTCCCCCTTCCGCGAAATACAGTACCGGCGGAAAAACCAATCCCGACTTGTATCCGGCTGGGTGGAGGACGTTCAAAACCTACGGAAAAGCGACCAGTTCGGCCAGGACCATTGCGCCAATGCCTGGAGCCAAGAGCGTGCTGATGAAATAACGGAAGTCTCCTGCAAGGAGGAAAACAAGATTCGAGCGGCTCTAGACATCGCGGCGATCCTCGGAATTGGGTTGGAGAGACAGATGTATCGAATGGATTCCGGTTCACTGCTTGGGGCAACTATCCCTTGACTGTCTAAAGAGGAGGCAAAATTGCTCCGACAGCAGAGAGAACCGAAATATGCCTGAGCCTACGACCCCGATCACCGCAGCACCGTAGAGCCAAGCTCCCCTCGAGCTCATTGAGGCTCACCTTGGATTTAGGCCGAAAGGAAGGATCCTAAAGATGGCGGGCAGAGCACTGCTTCTCAAGCTCACCTTGATCGTTGCTGTGTCGACAGCCGTACTGGGCCCTACCGACGCCTCAGCGCAGCAGGCGGTTAACCTGGGAATCAAGCCGGTCGGTCAGCAGGGCAATTACTTCGACACTTCCCTAGCAGCGGGTGAAAGCCGGAATCTAACCGCGGAGCTCTGAAACTTTGGCACCGTACCCATTGCCGCACGGACCTTTCCGGCCGACGCTACACGATAATCAACGGCGGCTTCGCTGCGGGTGAGGTCCGAGCCAAGGACCGGGACGACTCTTTGGATGGACTACAGGGAGGAGGTGAGTGTCCCCCCCAACACGCCACCCGGCGAGTACTTCACGAGCTTGGTCGTAGAAAATGATCAACCCATAAAGGGCAGAGGCGCAGTGGCGGTCAACCAGGTGGAGCGGCAGTGATTGCCGTTGCGATCACTGTGCCGGGGCCTCATCAACCCGGGTTGGAGTTTGGGAATCAGGCCCGGCACACTGTGCTCGGAGACAGGTCCGTAGTAGCGGTCGACCTCAAGAACACCGGGAATGTGCGTTTGCCCCCCGCCGGTGAGATCTCATCACGACTCGTCCGATATGGTCGTCTTTCAAGCGCCCATAGCCATGGACTCCTTTTACGCATTCACCAGCACCTCGGTTGAGAGCCCTTTAGAGAACCGTCTGGAACCGGGTCGATACAAAGCAGCTTTGAAGTTGGCGGACACAAAACGTGGAATTAAGGCGGAGTCAGGCGCACTCCCCTTCGAGGTGGCGCCTGGGCCCGATACCGTTCAGGACCCTGCCGGACTCAACCGAGTCGGGGACGCCGTTGAGAATGCCGATTTGCCCCCCTGGATTCCGTTCGCAGGAGCAGCTGCCCTGGTTCTTGTGCTCGCGGTGGGCTTCTTATTGGGGCGCCGTCAGCCCAAGGGATGAACCTGATGCTCCCCGCCACGGGATCCGGGCAGTGAGGTCCCTAGCTTCCGTTTCGCGCGGCTGGAAGTAGGGACTCACCGCCTATCCGTTATTGCGGTAGGGCGACGTGTTGGAGCATTCCTCTACCGTTGCAAGACATCTGGGACATTTCTCTTTGAGTGGTTTGACGTCTCAGATATATTGAGTAACCTGTATAGGGTGTGTACACGCATCATGATTGTAACCAGCCCTTTAGGGTTGGCCTTTAAGGAGTCATGGGTCCCCACGTCTCAACCGAATAACGCAGGGCTATCAGCCGAAAGGCCCTCAATTAGTTCAGTAGAGAAAGGAAGTCAATGAATCTGAAAGATCGTAAGAGCAAGCTGCTACTCACCGCAGTCATGTTGACAGGAGTGGTGGCTCTGGCGACCTTCGGCACGTTCGCCCTCTTCACCAATCAGGAAGCCGTCGGCTCCAACGCTTTCACCGCTGGGACCGTCGACATAAGTACGTCTCCGGTATCAACGGTGATTAACTTTTCTGGAATGGTGCCGGGCGACACGGTGACCAACCCAATCACCGCCTCCAACAACGGCAACCAATCGCTTCGCTACGCGGTGACTTCGTCGGCCACAAACGCGGACGCAAAGGCCCTGAAGGACCAGCTCGTCATGACGGTCAAGACGGTCGACGTCACCACTCCGACCACACCGTGTGACAACTTTGACGGCACGCAGCTATACACCGGCGACGTCGACTCAACCGCCGGCCTTATCATCGGCGACCCGGCGGCGGGAGCCCAGACTGGCGACCGGACGCTGGCCGCCGCGGCCTCCGAGACGTTGTGCTTCCGCGTGAACCTTCCCTCGGCGACGGGCAACGCCTACCAGGGTGCTACCACGACGGTGACGTTCACCTTCAACGCCGAGCAGACCACCAACAACGCATAGCGCTGGATTAGCCGGAGCTTTTGCGGGACTGGGACATGGTAGGAAACCGGATCGGGCTGTCCAGTTGGCGAGCGCCACTGCTTTTGGCGTGGCGCATCGCCAGCGGCGGCGCTCTCGTCGTCATCGTGGGCGGTCTGGCCTTGCTGGCAGTGTCTACTAGGATGGGTTACCAGAACCTGTTCGTCCGCAGCGGCAGCATGACCGGCTTTGCGTCAATCGGAAGTCTGGTCGTAGCCCGACCCCTCAAAGCCGCCGACGTCAAGGTGGGGGATGTGATTCTCCTTCGGCGGCAACACGAGGGGCGGGCCATGACCCCGGTGCTTCACCGTGTCATCGAGCGCAAGGTGGACAACGACGGTCAGATCGTGGTTCGCACTAAGGGGGACGCGAACCGCGACCCCGACCCCGAACCGTACCTGGTGGGACAAGAGACCCTCACCCCCGTTTTCGTGGTTCCCCGTATAGGGTTTCTGCTGGCCACCCTCCGCTCGCCCGCCGGCTGGCTGGGGCTGGTCGTGTTGCCTGCCGTGCTCCTGCTGTCGGTGGTGTTGGTCCGCCTCTGGTCGCCGCCTGACGAGCCAACTCTGGGCACTTCTTCCGACCCACCCTACTCACAGGAGGGCGGTGATGGGGGTTTCCGCGCCGGAATGTAGCTGCCCCGGCTGCAGTCTAAGGTCTCGTATTGGGCTTGTACGAGTGAAGGCGGTGAAATTTGGGATTCCCCCGGGATCCTTGACGGCAAAGCTTGGCCTGACTGCCCTGGCGCTTGCTCTCTTCGGAGCCGGATTTGCCGGAACGTTAGCGATTTTCACCGCGACAGCGAGCAACGGCAGCAACACCTTCACTACCGGCACGGTCATCTTGGGGGACAACGACTCCGGTGCGGCCATGCTGGCGCTTTCCAACGCCAAGCCGGGCGACTCGGATACCTCGTGCATCCGGGTGTCCTACACGGGGTCGCTGGCGTCCACGGTGCGCCTCTACGGGACGACAACCGGAACCGGCTTGGATCCCTACCTAACCCTAACCGTCACCCGTGGCGCGCTTTCCACGGCGTTCGACAACTGCACCGGCTTCGTGGCCGACGTCACTAACTACATCGGTGCAGGCAGCGGCGTGGTCTACAGCGGCACGCTTCAGGGGTTCGCCGATGATTACGCGACCGCACTGGTAGACCCGACCTCGGGTGCACCCGAGACGTGGACGAACGGCGAGACGCACGACTACAGGTTCGTGGTGACCGTGGGTACCAGCGACAGCGGTCAGGGCAAGACGGCCTCCCAAACCTTTACCTGGGAGGCTAGGAACACTTGATCCGGACGGTCCCTTGGGGCGTGAAGCTGCTGGTGAGCGCTAGCGTGGCGGCCGTGGTGGTGCCGGCTGTGATTATCATGGGCCGTTCACCGGAGGCTAATCCTAATCTGCCGAACCAAGACTCGCCGACGATGCATCTTGGCTTGTCCGGAGCGCCCAACAAGACCTTCAGCAAGGGAACAATCAAGCTAACCAACCACCCGAAACGGACCCTGGTTAGCTTTGTCAACATGCTGCCGGGGGATACCGTGACGAATCCGCTGGCGCTATCCAACGAGGGCACGCAGCCGCTCCGGTACTCTTTGAGTTCGACGGCCACCAATCCGGACCGATTGCGCCTTAAGGATCAGTTGGTCCTCACCGTCAGGACCATCGACGTCACCAGTCCCCGCATCCCCTGCAACAACTTTGACGGCGCCAGACTTTATACCGGCGATCTTGATTCGGTGACGGGACGAATCATCGGCAATCCGGCGCCGGGTCAACATGGCCGATCGGAAGGCGGTGGTGATCGGCTCATCGCTGCCCGCTCGTCCGAGACGTTGTGCTTTCGTGTGAGCCTGCCGCGGGAGACGGGGAACGCCTTCCAGGCCGCTGCGACGGTCGCCACCTTTACCGTCGACGCCGAACAGATCCCCAGCCGAAGCCGCTGATGGCTCCCGACTCCCATTACCGGTTGGACTGGCCCGGCCTGGTGTACGGGCGAGGCCAGGAACACGTGAGCGGGATTGCCAAGCCAGCGGCTCGCCGGGCGCTTCAGGTGCTTCTGGGAACGATCGTCGCCGCGGCCGTGGTACAGGCCCTCCTTGCATTAATCGGATACCGATCGCTGATAGTTCGCAGCGGGAGCATGTCGCCAGCCCTGCTGACGGGGGACGTGATCGTCACTCATCTGGTACGACCCTCGTCACTACGCGTCGGAGACGTCGTCACCTTCTCGGACCAGAGCCGGGACGGCGTGCTAGTCACCCACCGGGTGATCGAAGTGAGCCGGCAGGGGCGGACTTACTCCTTCGTGACCAAGGGGGACAGCAATACCGGGGTGGACGAGTGGACCATCAGTGAGGGAGGCGAGGTGGGGCGCCTCACTCTTCGGGTCCCGAAGCTCGGATTCGTGGTCGCAGCAATCTCGAGTACAGCTACTCGTGTGGCGCTCATCGGCTTGTCGCTGGCGTTGTTTACGATGGCGATCGTGAGAAGGATCTGGTCGTGAAGGGGGGGCGCGTCGGCGGGCTCCGTATGGTGACGGCAGCGACCGTCGTGAGCGCCGTGATGCTGAGCTCTTTGGTGGCCCCAACGTGGAGCCACTACGATTACACGACCAACAACTTGGCAAACGCCTTTTCTGCAGCGCAGTCCTATTACCGTGCGGAAGTTCTGGCGGACTCGCCGGTCTCGTACTGGAGGCTTGGGGAGCTGTCGGGAACCATTGCGACGGACGAACGGGCGACGAGCAATGGAACCTACGCCGGCGGGTATACCCTGGGAATTGCCGACGCCCTCGCAAATGACGCAAATACCGCCGTGGACTTCGACGGCGCGAGCGGGCGGGTGAGCGTCCCCGACACCGCACCCCTCCAGTTCTCCACCAGGGTCTCGATCGAAGCCTGGGTGAGGCCCGATACACTCACCGGTGCCCGCTGGATCGTTAACAAGGGCAACCAGTACCGCCTGTACATCCAGGACGCGACCACTTACTTCGGCATCCGCACGCCGGCGGGGACCGACCTCAACGTCACCACCACGCTGGTCGCTACTGCCTCCTGGCAACATGTCGTAGGAACCTTCGACGGCACCACGATGGTCCTGTACCGCAATGGTGAGAACGTGTCACAGGCGTCTTTTACGGACACAATCCAAACCGGAACTGCGCCGCTCTTCATCGGTGCCCTGGACGACACCACTTCCTTCTTCGACGGCGGCATCGATGAGGTGGCCGTCTACGGCCAGGCCCTGAGTGCAGGGCGAGTGCTCACTCACTATGAACGGGGTGCGTTGACCCGGTCGTAAGCCGACATGACATCCACAATGTTGGAGCCGGGGTCGTAGTACCTCAAATGCTGGTTACCTGTTCTCACGAGAGAACCTGTCTCGGATGGCGGAAGAACAGCTCGGTAACCCGCCATTCCTCAGCAACGTACGAGGCATGCCTACGGATAATGGTCCGTCTCAGTAGCTGGTGGTTTTAGGGCATTGACAAGGGGCCTCGGGCTAGCCAGGCGCGGGTGGTTGCCGCCCCCTTCGACGTTAGGCACCCCACCCGAGTGAACCAGGAAGGTTAGGCACCAGGGCGGCCGCCCGGAACCCCGGCAGGCGGGCCACCGGGGGCGGCGCCAGCGGGGGGACCACCGGGAGCACCGGCAGGCGGGCCACCGGGAGCACCGGCAGGCGGGCCACCGGGAGCACCGGCAGGCGGGCCACCGGGAGCACCGGCAGGCGGGCCAGCGCCGGGTGGAGGTCCTTGAGCCGGAGCAGGTCGGTTGGCCGCCTCGAGCCGCCGCTCGGCCGCTGTTTGGGGCACAGGCACTCCCCTCTCCCTTACTCGTTGAACCCTTTCGATCTGGTCCTTGCCTTCTTGGACTACGTCTTCGACGACCTGGCTCTCCTCGGCCCTTTCATCGGGCGCCTTCACGGCGGTGTTGTGACCTTTGCTGCTTGCGTTCATTGCTCTTTGAATGGCCTGCTTGGCCGCAGCCGGGACTTGCTCATAAACCCGGGCGAGAACCTCGAGGTGCTTGAGAGTCGCTTCGGCTATCTCGGTTGCCAGGCCTTCAACCTGTTCACCGTCCGCTTCCATCTCGTCGACCGCGGAAACGGCGTCCCCAGCTTTTCCTCATAGCTGGCGAGGGCTTGCTCAATTTGATTCCCGTCTCATCTTCCTCGGACTGCGCTTCCGCATCGTCCGTCGCGGCGAGCTCACTGAGCTCGGCAAGACGTTCTTCGGCAAGTTCCAGGTAGCGCCTTACTTTCGACTCCTGCCCAAAGGTGAAGAAGGTCCCGATGCCCTCAAACATGGTGTCGAAGATGTAAAAGAAGTTGCCCGGTGCCAGTCCAGGGCTGGGCAACGGAGCGGTGGCTTGGGCCGCGGCGGGCAATGGACTGAGCAAGACGATCAGAACAGACGCAGCAAGGATTCTCTTGGACATGGGGTTCGACTCCGTTCGGGTTCTTGTACTATCTTGTGGGTTACTCGTCCAATTTGAGTTCACGCATTTTCACATGATCCCCCGGGCCGAGAGCGGCCGTCCTTAGGTTTTGTCAAGTTGGCACTATCTTGCTGAGTATTCACTCTATTGGAGTGTACCACCAGGGATCAAGCCCGATTGCTTGGACGTGGAAGACTGCGTGACCAATATAGAAAAGCCCTTGGTACTATTCAACGCGGCGCTAGTGCTTCCTTCGTTCTTATACCTCGCAGGACGGCCCTACCACCTAGCGTCGAAATATTCGAAGCCGTTAAGTGAACGGTGATCCCTCCAAGGTTCTGGCGGAAGCATTGTCGGAAGATGAGCCGCGGTAGGTCCATGTCAGGCGTAGCTAGCGAGAAGACAAGGGTTTTCAATGCTATCCACCTGCTAAGGGTTCGCTGCATCCGCTTCGTGAGCAGAACATCCTTGCCGAGCATCAGATCAAGAGCGGTTTGGCGACATTCTCAGCTTCGGACATCCAGCCCGTATTACACGTCTCGCAAAACCCCAGAACTTCGAACTTTCCTTTGAACCGGCGCAGCCCCTTGCGGTTCGGGTCTTCCAAGAGATGCTCAAAAACGCCTGCTTATCTTGGGTCCGCGAACTCGGTCAGTAGGTCACGAACCAGTCGGGCCACGTGTGTTCTGCGAGGTTCCGGGATTGCCTTCGCAGAAAAGACAAAGCGCCATATCGATGCTCCGTGTTGCTAAAGTTCCGTTACGACGGACAATCGAAGAGAGTCCGACCCGTTCGCCTGAGGCGACGACCGAGCAAACGCCTAGTCATACGGGGCGGCGATAGCTGGGAGTGACCTCCGCGTCCACCCTGGGATTTGAAAGATACAAAGAAGCCTGATACCGGCAGTTCAGGCGTCCCGCGGCTGCCGCTAGTGCCCGGGCTTGGTCGCTCGAATATCGCCGAGCTTGGCGTAATGAGGACCCTGACTTTCCGGGCACAGCGACGCCCTAGCGACGTTCCGGCGACGCGCCTACTTCAGACTGCTGCCATGGTGAAGGAGTCAATGAAGGGATCGCTGACCACGCCGGTCCCGTGCACTAGGGACATTGGTAGCGACGTCACAGCCCCGCCTCGGGCACTTGTCCTGAAATCGTGCCCTGATCAGGTCCACCACAAAGCTGCATCGCCCTGTCCTAGTTGCCGAAAAACCTGGCGCTCGGCCCATCCAAGAACAGTGCGACGCCGGAGCGACGCCTGAGCCGGTCTGATCACTGTCTCGCGCAACCTGGCGCGATCTGGAGGTGCCTATGGCGCGTCCGCGACGCGCGGGGCCAAAGTGGCCAGCTCCGTGCTGAGGAGGCCTGATGCGGCGCGCAGTCAAGACCTCCACTCTCAATCTGTATTGCCTAACCGGTACAGATTCGATTCTGTATCCGTGCTCTCCAACCTTACTCAAAGAGACCTGGACATCTGTCTCGACATCTTCGATCACCGGTTCCTCACCACCACTCAGGTCTATCAGCTTCACTTCTCCACCCATGCCCGAGCTCGGGTCAGACTCCATGAGCTTTACCTGCTGGGATTGGTTAACCGCTTCCGGCCCCAAAAGGCCCGGGTCCTGGCCCTGGCACTACGTGCTGGACAAGCTCGGCGCCGACATCGTCTCCCATGCCCGGGGCATCGACGCCAACAAGCTGCACCTTCGCAAGAGCCGGCACCTCGCCCTGGTTAACAGCCCTCGGCTCCATCACATGAGGCAGGTAAACGACTTTTTCTGCCGACTGAGCCAGGTCGGCCGCCAAACCGACGGCTTTGCGGTTACCGGCTGGCTCGGGGAGGCATCCAGCGCCTCGTTGTGTCAAAGGGTGGTCAGGCCGGACGGGACCGCAACCCTGCGAACACCATCGGGAAAGATTGCCTTCTTCCTGGAGCTCGACCGAGGGACCGAAGAGTCCGCCAGGCTGCTGCACAAGATGATCGACTACGACGAAGCCTCGATCTCAAGGCATTTGCCGAAGCTGGTGCTGTTCTGCTTTCCAAGCACAAGGCGAGAGCGGTTCGCCAGGCCGGCTCTTCGAGCTAGTCGCTTAACCGTGGCGACCTCGGTCTTCGACTGGCATCTTGACAGGCCGCTGGAGCCGATCTGGCTCGCGCTGGGCGGGCACAAGCGACTGTCGCTGGAAGACCTCAGCCATGAATAGCCCGAGGCCTTCGCCACCGAGCTCGGGCAGTAGGCCCCTCGACGCTGAGCTGAGCGCTGCGGTCAGCGTCTACACGGTCGAGGAAACGGCCCGCCTGTTACGAATCGGCCGCTCGGCCGCCTACGAGGCGGTACGTCGGGGCGAAATCCCAGCATTGAGGCTTGGCCGGCGCCTGCGGGTACCGCGCAGAGCCCTTGAGGAACTCCTGGACGGCTCCAGCTCCGGTGGGTCCACAGTAGACGATAGGTGACAAATGGCAGGCTCCCGGCTGCTCCCTATCCGTGTCACCCGGATCCGTATCTTCGTTGTTAGAAGGGTCAGGGTGCTTGGCGGCAAAGGCAATGCTTTCCGACCTGGTTGAGAGGAGCGACGGACAGAAACCCCTGCTACAGGCGTGAAACTTAAGCTGCCTCAATGGGCGAGAACCGGACGGAAAGGATATCGGGAGTGAGTACCGGCCATGTCATCAGGAAAGAACGCAAAGGTAAGGTCCGCTATTACGCCGTAGTAGAGCAGGATCCGGAGCCAAACGGCCGCCGCGTTCGCAAATCGCATGGCGGGTTCGACAGAAGGAAGGACGCCCGCGAAGCCCTCAACACGGTTCTGCAGCGACAACGCGAGGGCACCTACATTGCGCCGACCAGTCAATCATTTGGTCAGTTCCTCACGGACGAGTGGTTGCCGGGGATTCGGTCAACCGTGAAACCATCAACCTGGGACAGCTACAGCCGTAACATTCAGCTCCACCTCATTCCGAGGCTCGGAACCCGGTCCCTCTCCAAGCTCGGCCCGGCGGAGCTGAATGACCTTTATGCCTCATTGAGTGAAGGGCCGAGGCCGCTGAGCACAAGAACGATCAGGTACGTCCATACGATCGTTCATCGGGCCCTTAAGGACGCAACGCGGTGGGGCAAGGTTCCCCGTAACGTCGCCGCACTGGCAGATCCCCCCCGACCCAAGGCGCCGGCGGACTTCCGGTTCTGGACTCCCACTCAAGTACAGATCTTCCTCGGCGACACCAGAGGGGATCTTCTGCATTCGCTCTACTTCGTGGCGTTGACTACCGGCATGCGCAGGGGTGAACTCTTGGGTCTTCGTTGGGCGGATGTGGATCTGGCGGTCGGGCGCCTCGTCGTCAAACAAACTGTTGTCAGCGTCGGTTATCAGGTTCAGTTTTCAGAGCCCAAGACAGCTCGCTCCCGGCGAACAATTTCGCTCGATCCTTCGACCGTCGCCACACTGAAGGCTCACCGGTCACACCAGCTCGAACAGCGATTGGCATGGGGACCAGCTTGGCGCGAGTCCGAATTTGTTTTCACCCGAGAGGACGGAAGTCTGATTCACCCTCAGTCCGTATCGGACGCTTTTGAGCGGGCTGTTAAGCAGGTCAGCCTTCCGCTGATCCGTTTCCACGACCTAAGGCACACCTATGCGACGTTGGCATTGGACGCCGGCATGAAGCCTTGGGACTTGAGTGATCGCCTCGGTCATTCATCGGTTGCCTTCACCCTTCAGGCCTACAGACACGCCGTACAGGCGACGCAGGAATCAGCTGCCTCAGTGGCGGCCTCCTTCATTTTGGGCGCTTCATCAAGGTCTTAGACTGTTGTCTGCTATCTCGGAGGCGTCAGCGTCAGCTTCGAGACCCACCACGGCGCCATTGGGACAAAGACCGCGGACCCACAAGGAAGCTTTCGCTAGGCGCCGTCGACGGTTAGTCCCTTTCGGTCCCTTGACCGATGCATGCGCGGGGTCACAGGGATGAACCGTCGGCATGATCGGATCCCTATAGACCTCCTGTTGTTCTGCGATAAGAACCTGCACGAACAACCCTGCCAAAAAGTATCCGTCGTGGTCTATGAGTACATCTGCACGGGTAAGGTGGTTGGGCTTTAGGTCGGCGTCGAGGTAACAGGACATCGGCTCTTTGTCCCCATCGTTGTTGAAGGCTTGGCCAGAAGGGCGTGGGGTGCCGTCGTCGCCGTCGACTATCCAAAAAGGCGGAACTCGCCGAAGAATAAGGTCGTTCGGTCGGATAGCCCCAGGTCCTGATTCGGCTGGTGCCACTTAAACCTATTGCAGACTTACAAGTGCTCGGGCTACGGCTTCGACGTGAGCCTCTAGCGGACCTTCGAACTCGTTGCCTTGTGCATCCTCGTAACCCACATAATGTGCTCCGCCCGGGGAAAGCTCGATCTCAAGATCCATTGCCGGTCGGTGCCATTCGAAAGCTATGCCACCAGCGTTCGTAGGAACAACAGACGGAGGCACTCTGACAACCTGAGCAATAGCTTGCAGCCAACGCCAACCTGAGGCAAGGATTTCTTCGTCAATTGGTGGCGCATTGTGGCCATCCCACCTAGGCTCTAACCTCCGAAGTAAGGAAAATCGGTCAGCAAGCCGCTCCGCCCAGGACACCTCCTGACGACCTGGCCAATAAGCTCTTGTTGCCTGGGCCCTATGGAGGTAGACCTTCGGCGAATACCAGGCCACAGCCCCCGACTGCGAGGGCAGTTCCGACAGCCGAGAAGGAACGAGGTTATCAAGTCCGAATGCAATTGCTCCACCGTCGTGTTCAAGAAGTGCGTTCATCAATTCCCCATTCCCGATGCATCGCTTCGGTGGTTACGGATGTAAACCCCTTGACTATCCACTCGTGAGCTAGCTGCAGGAAGGAAAGAACGCCGTCCTCGCTCTCATCAAAAGCGTTCCCCCGCCCAGTTATGGTTAGTACTAAGGCGGGTTGGTTGTCCGACCGTTGAAATGCCGGCTGAGCAGAAACATGAAGCCGCCCGCGCGCGCGTTGATCCTCGTCGACCATAAGGAACGAAGTGGTTAATGCCGTCGTTTCAGGTTCCTGAAGGAACCCAGTGGGCCGGGACAGCAGGGTAAGAACGTTGTGAAGATCCCCGTGATTCTTCCAAACTGGCCCGGAGGGGATGTTGTTTATGTACGTGACTTCACACTGTCGAGCCAGGGGAAGGCCTATTTCCTCTCGTGAAAGAAAAGCATTGAGCATCCTGTAGTACTTGAGGAACAGTTCTTCGACCCTGTTCCACCTTGGGTAGGGTTCTAGGCTGCCGGGTGCATCACGCCAATTAAACGCAATCCAACCCCTCTGTAACTGCAAGAGCTTTGTCCCATCCGCACTCCGAGCCCACAGTCGAGGGGAGGGCGGGCGGCTCAACAGCTGGAGTGTCATTGAGAGGGGCGAAGGATCCGCGAAGGTCTCTATAGGAGGATCGTAGGGTGACTGTTCCTCGAGAAGGGGCAATTCCTGACGGAGTTCCGTAAACCAAAAGTGCCCCAAGTGGGCCACACTGAGGGTATCAGCTCCAGAGTAGGCCGCAGCGAGAACAACCTCGGTTACAGGTGGTCGTTCGTACGAAGGGAAACCGTCTGTCATTCTCGGTGGGCGCCAGACACTTATTCAGGATACTTCACGGAACCTAAGTGGGCGGGGATACGTTACTCCGTCAGCATTCGGGCAGACAAATGGCAGACAAGGCTTTACTACCAGGGCCCCGAAGACATCCTTGAGCAATTTGTCAGGTTCTCATTTACGCCTAGAAATGGCCGGTTTCGCTGTTGTGGGCCCCCAGGGACTCGAACCCTGCCCGTCGGATTAAAAGTCCGATGCTCTACCTGATGAGCTAGAGGCCCTCGAACCGGCTTGCGGCCGGGCGGTTGGGTCTGGAGCGGAAGCTGCGCTGCGGTGCGCTCATCTAGTTTATTCGCAACGGACAGGGCACGGGCGCCCAGTGGCGTGAGAATGGCCCATCAGGTGGGATCTGGTTATGAGGAACTACAAGCCGGGGCCGGCAGCTCCCGGAGGGACTTATCTTGCCCGGTCTGACGACCTTCGGTTAGCTGGTCTCCCAGCTGAAGGACCCGATCGGCAAGGGGCCGAGCCGGTCCTCGTGCCAGGAAAACTCGCTCTGTGGTGAAAGGTCGCGGCCGCAGGAGCCGCAGTACAAAGAGGTGGTGGTCGCCGGCATCTCGCACGACGGGCAGCGCTTAAGTGAGCTTTTTGCGGAAGGGTGGTCGACGCGTGATGTCAGGTTCAAATGTTCACCTCACAGCCCCGAGGAACGTTGCATATGGGGTCGAACACCATAACTGCGGTGCGCGGGGGACATCGGAGAGGTCAATTTCTTTGAGTCTAAGGAATGTCCTTCGGAGGCCACACGGGCTTCCCGGGCTGGATGTCGACTGCCGGCTGACCCCTGCGGAACAAACGGGCTGGTGCGCCGCGCAGGCTGTATTGGCCGCCCTCGACCCGCAGGATCCCGCCTTCCCACAGACCGATCACCGGCGTGCCGTTCACTTCGTGGAACTCGGCGATCCGGTCGTCTCGTGTCTCACCGAAATGCTCCTGAAACGTACCTCCGGCCTCAACGTACGTCCTGCCCGAGAAGTAGTGGACGTTTATCTGGAAAGGGATCAGTCCAAGGGCCTCAAAGCTCGGCGGCCGGACGATTGGCATGTCGTTCGTCGTCATCATGGTGGGACAGGCGACGTTCGTCCCCGCGCTGATGCCGAGGTAAGGCAGACCGCTTCTGACCCCGTCCCGGATGGCGTCCAGCAGGTTGAGCTCGTAAAGGGCGTCCAGCAGCCGGAAGGTGTTTCCTCCTCCGATGTAGATGCCCTCCGCTTCCTCCACTGCCTTGACCGGGTCGGCCCTTCGGTGAATGCCGTCCAGGCAAAGACCGCCGTGCAGGCCTCGGGCGGTAAGCCCTTCGACGTACGCATCGTGGTCTTTCAGGGCATATGGAACGAACAGCAACTTATCGATCGGCCCGAAGAAGGACTGCATCTGTTCGGATAGCAGCGAAGCGCGGTCCGGCGTTCCGAAGCCGCCGCTTCCCAAAAGAAGTCGCATCGCCGCCCAGTCTAAGGCGGCCCGCCGACGCTCCACACTCAGGATTCTCAGCGTACGCTAAGACGGATCCTAGGCGCCGCTCAGTCTGCGCTTCTAATTTGGGTAAAGGTATCTCCTCATCTCGACCGGAGGCATCCATCGATGAAGTCGTATGATCTTGGTCGGCCTGCTTTCCGGGGGCACACCGCACCGAATAGCTCGGGGCATCGGGAGTCGTGGCCTCACACGGTGCTGCCCCCCAACAAGTGGCCGCCTCCATCCGTTCAACCCGAGCCACCCGTTCACACCAAGCCCCGAAGGGGCCTGTTCCACCTGGTGGTTGTTCCTCTCCTGTCGGCGCTATTGGGAGCGGCATTGGGGATCGGGGCAACTCTCACCTTCGTCGACCGTACGCCGGGGCCAGAAGTTGCGGCGTCCGCTGCCTCCACCGGCGGCAAACCAATGCTCGCAGGAGTCGCCGCGGTGGCGGAGAAGGTCATCCCGAGTGTTGTTCAAATCGACACCACGGTGCGGTCACGCCTCGGGACTCGTCGGGGCACCGGATCTGGAGTCATCTACAGCTCCGACGGCTTCATACTCACGAACAAGCACGTGGTCGAGGGCGGCCAGACCTTCCGGGTGACTCTGTCCAACGGTGACCAGCTGCAGGGCACGGTCGTGGGAGCGGGTCAGGGAGACATCGCGGTGTTGAAAGTTGACCGGACGGGTCTGCCGGCGGCCACCTTCGGGTCCTCCTCCAGCGTCCGGGTCGGTGACGTGGCCGTCGCGGTCGGAAGTCCCTACGGGCTGGGAGGCACGGTTACCGCCGGCGTGGTCAGCGCCCTCAACCGCCAGATAGGTGTGGGCCGGGGTGCAACCCTCGGCGACCTTCTTCAGACCGACGCTCCCATCAACCCGGGCAACTCCGGCGGAGCGTTGGTCAACGCCTCCGGTGAGGTCATTGGAATCAACACCGCCATCGTGGAGGGTGCGGGGAGCCTCGGTTTCGCCATCTCGGTCGACGCCGTTCTGCGCGATGTAAAAGAGGTCATCGGCGCGGCGGCGTAAGGCTTATGGTCCGGCTGAGACTAGAGGCCGTACTCCTCCAGTAGATGCAGCCACACTTCGCTGACGGTCGGAAACGACGGAACCGCGTGCGCCAACCGCTCCAGGGGAACCTCGCCGGCAATGGCGACGGTCGCCGAGTGGAGAAGCTCCTGGACTGCGGGACCGGTAAACGTGGCGCCGACGATGGTGCCCAGAGTGTCGTCGACAACCAGCAGGCCGGTCCCCTTGATCCCGTTGCCCTGCGTGTAGGCTCCCGGGACGTCGCCCAAGGCAGAGGTCAGGACGCTCACTTGCAGGCCCCTCTCGCGGGCCTGGCTCTCGGTCAGTCCCACCGCAGCCACCTGCGGGTCCGTGAAGGTTACCCGCGTGACGATCCCGTGGTCGGCCAGGTCGGCGATGGACTTGCCGAGGATCGTATCGGCCGCCACCCGGGCCTGGTACTTGCCCATGTGGGTGAGCAGCGCAAGGCCGTTGCAGTCGCCCACGGCGTACAGCCATCCGCCGTCGACTCCCTGCACCCGCAGGGACCGGTCCACCGGCAAATACCGCCCGGGCTTAACCCCGACCTTCTCAAGTCCGATGCCGGCGGTGTTGGGCGTTCGCCCGAGCGCGACCAGGAGCTCATCACCGGTAACCTGCTCCGAGTTGTCGAGGGTTGCGGTTACCGCGCCTCCACCGGATTCCCGGCGGACCGCCCGGCATCGGGTGGCCGTAAGGACCCGGATGCCCTCCGACTCGAAAGCCACCCGCAGCTCGTCACCGGCGAAGGGCTCCTCTTTCGAGAGCAGGCGCGGGCTGCCCTCTATTACGGTGACCTCGTCGCTGCCCAGACGCCTGAAGGCCTGCGCCAGCTCGGCACCGGTCGCGCCCCCGCCCAGAACCAGCAGGCGCCGGGGCACCTCCGAGGTGGAGGTGGCATCCCGGTTGTCCCAGTGCGGCATCCCGTCCAGCCCCTCGATCGGCGGGCGGCTGGGAACCGTGCCGACCGCAAGGATCACGGCTTTGCGGGCTTCAACTCTCGTGCGCCCTCCGTCGGCCAGACTGACCTCCAGCGACCGGACACCGGTGATTCTGCCACTGCCTCGAAGGAGTGCAATTCCTCTGTCCTGAAGCCACGGAACCTGGGCCGAGTCGTCCCAGTTGCCGGTCATGTAATCCCGTCGACGAAAGGCGGCAACGGCGTCGACCGGCCCGGTCACGGCCTCGGCGGCGCCGGGTGCTCGGCGGGCGGATGCCACTACGTCGCCTGGACGAATCATCGTCTTGCTCGGGATGCAGCCGTAGTAGGAGCACTCTCCGCCTACCAGGCGCTCTTCCACTATCGCAACGGACAGGCCGCCCTCGGCGCACCGTCCGGCGGCTACTTCACCCGGGGGCCCGGCACCCAGAACAACCACGTCGTACGAATCCACGTCGCCCTTTCTATGTAGCGGCCTACACCAGCCTAATCCGGCCCCGCCGCTGTTCGTAGGTCAGGTCAGAGCTATCCTTTCAATAGGGACTAACGGTGGCAGGACCACGGAGGCAGGCAGTGGCGGATTCGACAGGTGAGCCCTCCCGCTGCCCGGGGTACAACCGGGCGGCTGAGATCATCGGCAGCCGTTGGGCCGGGGCGGTCGTTCGGGCGATGCTGGGCGGTGCCAGCCGGTTCAGTGAGATTCGAGCGGCGATCGAGGGAATCACCGACCGGGTACTCTCCAAACGGCTGAAAGATCTCGAGAGCCAGGGAATTTTGACTCGGGAGGTCTTCAACGACACCCCGGTTCGTATCGAGTATCACCTAACGGACAGGGGACGGGCGCTCAGCCGCGTGGTCGACGCCATGACCGAGTGGGCCGACGACTGGCTCATCGGAGCGCCCGCGGGCACTACCGAAACAAGAACAAGGACCGGCTAAGCCGGTCCTTAGTTTCTTGTCGGGGTGTTAGGCGTTCTTGGTTGCAGCGATGTCGAACTCAAGCTTGACCTTGTCGCTGACCAGGACGCCGCCGGAGTCCAGGGCGGCGTTCCAGTTGATGCCCCAGTCCTTGCGATTGACCTCGGACGAGCCCTCGAATCCGATGCGGGTGTTGCCCCACGGGTCTAGCTCGACGCCATTGAACTCGAAATCGATGCTGACCGTCCGCGCCACGCCCTTGATGGTCAGCTCGCCGTTGAGCTTGAAGCTGTGGTCGCCGACCTTCTCGGCGGAGGTGGAGACAAACTTGATCTCGGGGTACTCGTCCATGGCGAAGAAGTCGTTGGAACGCAAGTGGGCGTCGTGACGAGCCTGAAAGGCGATACGGGTGTGGGCCGGGTCGATTGTGTAGTCGCCCGTGAGCCGGTCCAGCTCGGTCTGGGTTGCTGTAGACATTTTTTGTTCCTTTCCGCCGGCGCTCGGCCAGATCGCTAGAATCTCTATAGTTACTATCTAGTGGATATCACGGTATTCGCTTGAACTCCTTTGTTCGTTGAGTTATTCCCGAGGGCGGGGCCCGGCTCGTGGAGAGCAGGAGGAGGTGTGGGACCATGGTGGGCATGTCTGTCAATGCTGTCGAGGAGCCTCCCGATCTCTTAGCGTCGCACTCCGCCATCCAGATTCGAGGTCTCAAGAAGCGCTACGGGGAGATTCAAGCGGTGCGGGGCATCGATCTGGATGTGCCCTCGGGTGAGCTGTTTGGATTCCTCGGGCCCAACGGCGCGGGCAAGTCCACGACGATCAAGATCCTATGCACTCTTGTTCAGCCAACCGGGGGCAGCGCAAAGGTGGCAGGCTTCGACGTGGTAACGGAGCGCACGAACGTGCGCCGGCATATCGGGCTGGTCTTCCAGGAGCCGACCCTGGACGAGTATCTGACTGCCGAGCAGAACCTGCGCTTTCATGCCGAGATCTACGGCATGCCGCGCTCCGCCATTCCCGGCCGCCTGGACGCAGTCCTGGACATCGTCGGACTGACCGACCGCCGCAACGACCGGGTCTCCACCTTCTCGGGAGGGATGAAGCGGCGGCTTGAGATAGGCCGCGGCCTGCTGCACTCGCCCCGAGTTCTTTTCCTGGACGAGCCGACCATCGGATTGGACCCCCAATCCCGGGTCACGCTCTGGAAATACGTCGATCAGCTGAGGGTGCAGGAGCGTATCACCGTCTTTTTGACCACCCACTACATGGACGAGGCGGAGAGGTGCGACCGGATCGCCATCATCGACCAGGGCGAGATAGTCGTGCTGGGTACTCCTGCCGGACTCAAGGCCGGCGTCGGCCAGGACCGGGTTCGGATTCGCACCGCCGACGATGCCGGCGCTGCCGCCACCATCGTCGCCCGGCTGGCCGCCAAGGCGATAGTCACCAAGGACGGAGTTGACGTGTTCACCGATGACGGCGAAGGCTTCGTTCCCCGACTGTTCGAGCTCGGGCTCAGCGTGCAGTCGGTGACCGTGACCAAGCCGACATTGGACGATGTCTTCCTTGCCTACACCGGCAACCGGATCGACGACGCGCCGGCGCACTCCCTGCCGCCCGGCCCGTGGTCGAGGAGGCGGGGATGAGCACCACCTCCACCGCCCCCGAGATGCAGGTCGCGCCGGTCCTGGCCCCGCCTCAGGGCACCTGGCAGGAGCTGAGAGCGATAAAGGTGGTCTGGAAGCGTGATCTGATTCGATTCCGGAACGAGCGGGCTCGGATCTTCTCCAGCCTGATGCAGCCACTGCTGTTTTTGTTCGTGTTGGGCAAGGGTCTGGCCGCCGTGGTTCCAACCCGCAGCGGGACGGACTACTCTACCTTCCTGTTTCCCGGGGTCCTCATCACGGGGGTCATGTTCACGGCGGTCTTCTCCGCCGTCTCCATCGTTTGGGATCGGGAGTTCGGTTTTTTGAGAGAGATGCTGGTTGCTCCGGTGCGACGCAGCAGCATCGTCGTCGGCAAGTGCCTCGGCAGCGCCACCATCGCGACCTTCCAGGGCATCATGATTCTCGCCCTTGCGGGTCTGGCCCACATCCCATACCACCCCGTGCTGCTTGCCGGGGGCGTGGTTCTCACCTTCCTGGTGGCGTTCACCGTCACCGCCTTCGGGCTGGTGCTTGCGGTGCGGGTTCAGTCCTTGCAGACCGTCATGCCGGTCATGCAGCTGCTTCTCACGCCGCTGATGTTCCTTTCTGGGTCCCTGTTTCCTATCGGCGGCAACATCCCGGGATGGCTGGCGTTCATCACCAAGGTGAACCCACTCAGCTACGGAGTCGACGCCACCCGAACGCTGTTCTTTCATTTCCTTCCGCCCGGGGCTACCGGGGGAGCGCTGGTAGGCGGCATCACCTGGTTTGGCTGGCTGGTGCCTGTCTGGCTCGACATCGTGATCGTCCTCATCACGGGCTTCGCGCTGCTCAGCGTCGCCTGCGTCCTGTTCTCCAAAACGGAGTAGCGGAGCCACCTTGGACCTCGTAGCGGGTTTCGGGCTCATCGGACTGACCGTCATTGTGTCCGGTCTGGTGGCCGGACTCGTCGACCGGGGGCCGATCTCATTCCCGATGATCTTCCTCGGCCTGGGTCTTGCGCTGGGGGCTACGGGCAGTCTCCAGGTGGACGCCCACAATCCTTCGCTCGAGGTGGTGGCAGCGCTCACCCTGGCCCTGGTCCTGTTCATGGATGCCTTCAGCCTGGAAGGGGGCGGTAGCCGTAAGGACTGGCTCGTCCCCGCTCTGGTGCTGGGGCCCGGCACCGGCTTGGTGATTCTTGTGGTGGCCGGCGCGGCCATCCTGCTGTTCGATCTACCGCCGATCCAGGCCTTCCTGCTGGGAGCGGTGCTGTCCTCCACCGACGCGGTCGTGCTTCGGGATGTCGTGCGGGACGAGCGGGTTCCGCGGCCGGTACGCCGGGTGCTGTCTGTCGAGGCGGGGACCAACGACATCATCGTGCTGCCTCTGCTTCTGGTTTTGATAGCCGTCGCCGGAGGAAGAAACGCCGGATCGAATCCCGCCGACTGGGCTCTGTTTGGAGTCCGGGTCTTTGTCATCGGCCCGGTTGTAGGCGCCGGAGTGGGGGCCGTGGGTGCGTGGCTCATGGCCCGGGCGGACGCCCGGTACTCGGTCCGGCGCGAGTACCAGGCGTTGTACGGCGTGGGGCTGGTTCTAGCCTCGTACGCCGCGGCGGTGGCTCTGGGAGGCGACGGCTTCCTGGCGGCATTCTTCGCAGGCCTGGCCATCACGGCGCTCGACCAGACTCTGTGCGATTGTTTTCTGGAGTTCGGCGACGCCGCGGCCGAGATGTCGATGCTCCTTGCATTTGTGCTGTTCGGCGCCCTGCTCTCGCAAGAGCTGGGCTCGGTGCCTCCGCTCGCAGGGTTGGGCTTGGCAGCCATTGTGATATTCGCCGCCCGGCCGCTCGCCATAGGGACGGTGCTCAGCATTCGTCCGGCCGCCCTCAGTCGTGTCGCTCGGGCCTTCATCGCCTGGTTCGGTCCTCGCGGCCTGAACTCTTTGTTGTTCGCGTTGCTGGTGGTAGCCGGGGGCGTTCCCGGAGGGGAGTTCCTGCTCGCGGTAACCGGCATGGTGGTAATGGTGTCGGTGCTCCTGCACGGCGCAAGCGCGACACCGCTGTCGGGGTGGTACGGCCGGCGGGTGGCGACCGAGGTTCTCGCCGAGGAGCGTATCGGCACCGCAACCGGACTGTTCGAGCGCAATGACGAGTCCTCCGACCGCATCGGCGTCGCCGAGCTGGCTGAGATGATCCGCAGTGACGACCCTCCCGTCGTCGTCGACGTTCGCGCCCGGTCGCAGCAGGACCGGGACGGGGTCCAGATACCGGGCAGTGTGCGGGTGCTTCCGGGATCCGTTCCGGAGTGGGCCTCCACCCAGCTGAAGGACCGGCCCTATGTCCTGTACTGCACCTGACCGAACGAAGGCACCAGCGCCCGGGCGGCGCGGCACCTGAAATCTGCAGGGTTCCCCCGGGCTTGGGCGCTCAAGGGGGGACTGGAGGCCTGGCGCAACGAGTATCCGGTCGAGGAGCTGGCTCGGCCAGCCGTCTGACTATCCCGTCTGGCTGTGAAACGTGACCAGCTGGTCAACGGGGGCGTAGTCGTCGGTGAGAATCCGGGCGTCGCCGGCGAAAGCTTCGTACTCCGCCCCCTCGATCAACGAGTACTCCGGAACCCTCTCCCTCAGTTGTGCCTCTATCTGTTCAATCCGCAGTGGCCGGTCCGACCCCACCAGCACCAGGTTGTCTCCTCCCCGACCCGCTAGGACTTCGGGCCTTGAGATGAGGGCGACGTGGGGAAAGACCTCCGCTATGGTGGCCGCTTCCGCCCGGGCAAACAGCAGGGGAGCGTAGTCGATAACGTTGACGAGGTAGATGCCGCCCGGGCGAAGTATTCGGCGGATCTGTTTGGCGGTTTCCACAGTCGTCAGGTGCCATGGGACGGCGAGGCCGCCGAACGCGTCCTCAACCACGAGGTCCCGGCTGTCGTCAGGCTGATCCGCCAGCCCAACTCGGCCGTCACCTATTTGCGCCTTGATTCCGTCCCCCAGCTTCAGGCCAAGGCGGCGAACGTCCAGCTCGACGACTCCCTTGTCGATCTCGAGCACCAGGTTGTCGGACCCCGGGCGCGTAAAGTCCAGATACAACGGGATGCTGAAGCCGCCACCTCCGATGTGTAAAGCGTCCAGGGGCTCGCCCGGTCTGGCTCCGTCGACAACCGAGGCAAACGTTCGAGTGTAGGAAAACTCGAGGTAGGACGGATCCTCAATGTCGACATACGAATGGAAGAGAGTGTCCATGCGCAGCGTGCGTCCCGACGGCCGCTCGGGGTCCGGTACCACCCGGGCACAGTGGTAGGCTGTCTCAACGTCGCACGGGGGAGGGTAAAACGAGGAGGCGATCGCCCCTAGAACGGCGAAAGCCAGCAGGCCGTAAGCGCCGGGATGGCCCCGAAGATAGAGGGTGAGAACAACACCCAGAACAATGAGAAGGCCGCCCAGCACCAACAGGATCCTACTCGTGGGCATCTGAGCAACCAGAATGAAACCTGTGGCAAAGGTGGCGACCAGGGCACCGAGCGTTCCGACCCCGGAAAGCCGTCCAACCACGCGGCCCGTCTCATCCAGTGCCTGAAGGCGGAGTTTCACGACCAGGGGAGTCACGGCTGCCAGGAGGGCGGCAGGAGCCAGGATTGCCACCGCTGCCATGGCCAGGACAGCCCCGGCATCCCCACCTCGCACCTGTTCGCCGGTCCAGCGAACGGCCGGCCCGACGAACAGCACCAAGATGCCGGCCAAGAGCACCATGGGACCAAGGATTTTGCGCGGTGGATAGGCGTCGGCCGCGCGTCCGCCCAGCCAGGCGCCCATTGCAATAGCTGCCAGAGCAAAGCCGATTACTGCGGTGCTGGTCTCGAGTGTCAGCCCAAGGTAAGGCGCAACCAGGCGCAGGCTGAGTATCTCCAGTACCAGTACCGCACCGGACGCGACAAAAACAAGCCATCCGGCAACCGCTGCCGGCAGGCCTGTTCGGGTGTTAGAGATGGGGTCTCGTACTGCCGTGCGCTCGCTCAAGGACTTTCAGTTCGTCGGATTCCTCAGCCGATATTACGACCGAAACTGAATGAGCTTTACGCGATGCTAGGAGAGGTGACGCACTTCGCTTCGGTCACTCGGGGCCGAGTGACCGAAGTCGATACGGAAGTGTTTAGGCAGCGCCTCGCTGCAGAGAAGAGTGCCGGGGTCGAGTCATTGCGTCCATAAACTCGTCCCAGTGCTCGGCATCCCGCGAGCACTTGGTGCCTTCCTTGTAGACCTCGCCACAAAAAGCACAGGTCCAATCGGTGGCGCTTTGCTGTGCGACTGCTACTCGCTGTAAGAACATACGACCCACCTCATTTCCCGAAATACATGTCGATTCTGTGCCCTACATGTATCCAGAAAACGGCGGTCTGAAACCCTGATAATTTTCTGGCCATCCTCGGATCAGGGATCGGCCGGTTTTGTTGCCTGAAGTGTGCCGTACAGAGCCACGCCGATCAGGGTGCCCCAAAGCCCCGCTAGGAGCGGCACGGCGGCTCCGCCAAAGACGGCAAACGCCCCTAACCCGCAACCCGCTGCAAGCCTCTGTCCGGCCCGCAGTCGCTCCGGCCGGATCTTCGCCTTCCCCCGGTCCTGAACCGACCTGGGCGCGTACCGCCGCATGAAAGCGAAGCCCAGCATGCCCCCTGCGACAGCAGCCCAGTCCAGCGGATCCGGCATGACGAAACCAAGCTCAAGGGTGTCGCGGAGCAGGGTGACGGCGGAGGTTGCGGCGAGCGCGGCAAGCGAACCGGCGTAGTTTCGCCGAGGGCTCGCCTCGGGCAACCCGGTATCCCAGGCGAGCGCCGCGGCGACCGCAACCCCGCCGATCCAGCCCCGCGGAGTCAATGCGATGGCTCCTGCCAGCAGGGTAAGGGCCACCAGGTCCAGGCCGGTCGGAGCCTTTCCCGTGCTCCTGGTGACGATACGCAAAGCCGCCAGGAGCGCCACCGATGCTCCGGCGGGAGCCGACCCGCCCAGCAAAATCAATCCTCCAAGCGCGGCCGCAAGCAAGGCCGACTGCGAATGGTCGGGATCGATCTCCCGGGCGACTGCCCATGCCAGGAACAGCATCGCGGCGGCGTTGACCGCCACCCCGGTGGCGTGAGCAGTGCTACGAGCGGCTCTCAGCTGTAATAGCAGAACTGCGGCGAAGGCCAGCGCCGACAAACCCAGAATCAGAAGGTGGAACCGGTTCCGGTGACTCAGTGCGCGCCAGAGGCCAGAAAGCTCGCCGGCTCTTCTTGCGACCGAAGCCGGACCTCGGGCCGGCGTCATGGCCGTGCGCGGCTTGTTGGGGCCAGACTGCTCACCGCCCTTGGGTTATGGCTTCGGAGTTCTCGATCTCCACGGGCGGCAGGTCGTCCGCAGGCGAAAAGCCCAGGATCCGACCATAAAAGTACAGCTCCGCCTCGGCGATCCGCTTGATGCTCTCGGCCTTGCGAAACCCGTGCTGCTCGCCCTCGTAGGCCAGATAGGCAAAGGGGATGCCCTTGGCGCGGAGCGCGTCGACCATCATCTCCGCCTGGGAAGGAGGGACCACCTTGTCCTCGAGCCCCTGGAAGATGATCAGCGGGGTGCTCAGCCGGTGGGTGTGGAAGATGGGTGAGCGCTCCTCGTAAAGAGCCCGCGCTTGCGGCCAGGGCCCGATCAAGCTGTCGAGGTATCTGGACTCGAACTTGTGGGTGTCCTCGGCCAGCGCGCCGGCGTCGGCCACCCCGTAGTGGCTCCCGCCGCATGCAAAGGCGTCCCGAAAGGTGAGTGCGCACAGGGTGGTGTACCCGCCGGCGCTTCCTCCTCGGATGACAAGGCGGCCGCCGTCGGCGTCGCCCCTACCGGCCAGATAGCGGGCGGCATTGGTGCAGTCGTCGACGTCGACGACGCCCCAGGCCCCGTTCAGGCGCCTGCGGTACTCGCGTCCGTATCCCGTGCTGCCGCCGTAGTTGACGTCTACCACGCCGATTCCCCGCGATGTCCAAAATTGGATACCCAGGTTCAATGCGGAGGACGTCGCCGCGGTAGGGCCTCCGTGGCTGATGACAATCAGGGGCGGGAGCTCGTTTTCCGGACCCACGAAGTCGGCGTTTCGGGGCGAGTAGTACAGGGCATGGGCGGTCAGCCCGCCTTCGGTGGGGAACTCGATCGCCCTGGGGGTGGAGATCAGCTCGGGGGATATCGTTAGGTCGCGGCTTCGGCGAACAACCCGGACGTCACCGCCCGGAACGGAGATCTCCACGACGGCCGGCGGCTGGGCGGCGTTGGCCCCGACCGCCAGGACGGAGGACCCGAAAGGCTGCAGCGATCCCAGAGATGTGAAGCCGGTTTCGATGGGAGTGAAGCCCTTCTCGCCGGCCCCCAGAACGCCCAGCCTGTCCAGGCCCTCCTCGGTCCAGCAAGCAACCAGCGTGCCATCGGACAAAAAGGTGTAGGAGGACTGGCCGAACACCCAGTCCGGGCCGCAGAACTCGACGTCGCGGGGAGCCACCGCACGGGCGGTTCCATTCTCGTCCGCATACAGGTTCCACCACCCCGTTCGATCCGAGATGTAATGCAGCCCGCCATCGGGGGAGTAGCGGGGCTGGCTCAACGCCTCGTCGGGTCCTCCGGCCACAAAGCGGGGCTCCGCCGGGGTCAATTCCGGACCCAGCGCCGCCTCCCAGAGCTTCGTGCCGTCCCAGGGCATTCGGGGATGATCCCAGCTCAGCCACGCCAGGTGGTCACCTCGAGGGCTGAACCGGGGAAAGGAGTAGAAGTCGTGTCCTGCAGCCAGCACCCGCGGCTCGGACGACCCATCCGACGGCAGAGCGGCTATCTCGTTGATGACCCCGTCATCGGAATGGCGCTCCCGTACGCAGACCAGCCAGCGGCCGTCGGGGGAGATCACCGGATCTGCGTACCGCCAGGCCGCCGTCGGGGGCGGTTGCGGAGTGATCGGTTCCGGCTGACCGCCGGCTAGGTCGATGCGATACAGGCGCTGATCGGCGAAGTTCGAGAAGTAAATCGTGTCGCCGAAAACCGCGTACGCCAGGCCCCCGTACTCATGGACCAGAGTCCGGACGGCAAACCTTTCAGGCAAGACTTCTGTGACGGTCCCGTCGGCCGTGCGCCTCACTATGGTGTACCGGCCGCCCTCAGAGGGTCGCATCTCGACCCACGTCACCGCGTCGCCCTGGGGCAGCGGGTAGCTCAGCCCCACCACCTTTTCCACGAGCAGGTCGGGGGTGATGGGCGAGCCCCATGATCCATAGGAAGCCACCGTGGTCATGCCTGCAGGTTAACCCAGCCTCACCCAACGGGTTGAGCGGGCCTTCCCGCTCCTTTCGGCGCGGGGAGTCAGCTACAGCGGGCGCAAGCTCCTGCGCCACAGGAGGGCGCGGGATCCGCAACACGGCCCCCCATGCCGGCGATCACCGACATCAAGCGGCGTGGTTTTCCCGCTCCGCAATCCGGGCAGGTTGCCTCCTCTACCTTGGCAGAGGAGATCAGCGTCTCGAACTCGTTTTCGCAGCTTGCGCATTTGAACTCGTAGATCGGCATGTACGAATTGTAGACCTCATCGTGGGTACAGAAAAAGGGATCACAATGTAGGTGCTAGAGCATGAGCTCCAACGAAGGGACCAAGGTGGAAGATTCCGAGATCCTCACCAGGTTCGAGCAGCTGCAACGCAAGCTGGCGTCTTTTTGGGGTTCGGCAGACGATCCGACCCGTCCTCCCCAAACGATTTTCGTTGTGCCGTCGATCTCGTATCCAAAATCGGTGCTCGCGATGCTTCACAGCGTCCAGCAGTACGAGGAACGGTTCCTCATTCTGTTCATGCTGCTCCGTAATCCCCGAACGCGCCTCGTTTATGTCACGTCGGAGCAGATCCTGCCCAACGTCGTCGACTACTACCTGCACCTGCTCCCAGGCGTCATTTCCAGTCACGCCCGCCAGCGCCTATTCCTCGTCTCCACGATGGACGGCACGCTTCGGCCCCTGACCGAGAAGCTGCTCGAGCGCCCCCGGCTGGTCGACAGTTTGAGGAGGTTGATAATCGACCCAGACCGGGCGTACATCATCCCGTTCAACACAACGTCTATGGAGCGGGAGCTGGCGGTCCGGCTGGGAATCCCGATTTTGGGAGCCGACCCCAAGTTCATCCCGTTGGGCACCAAGAGCGGCTGCCGCAGGCTGTTCGCCGAGGAGGGGGTACCGCACCCCGCCGGATTCGAGGATCTCGCCGCATGGGGCGACGTGGTGTCGGCGATCTCTAAGCTCAGGGCCGAGAAGCCGGACCTGGCAAAGGTCCTGGTGAAGACCAACGCCGGGGTGAGCGGCTGGGGCAACGCCCCCATCACCCTTGCAGGCCTGCCGCCACCCGGCGACCCGGGTGAATCGGTGAGCCTCGAGCGGGCGCTACGAGACCAGATCGGCGATAAGTATCCCGGCTTCGAGGCTCAGTTCATAAAGGAGGGAGGCATCGTCGAGGAACTGGTATCCGGAGACCGTGTTCGCAGTCCGAGCGCCCAGATGCTGATCGACCCTCTGGGCGGGGTCCAGATGCTGTCGACCCATGACCAGCTGCTCGGCGGCCCGGCAGGACAGGTTTATCAGGGGTGCCAGTTCCCGGCCGATCCGGCGTACGCGGTTCAGATCACCGAGGAAGCGGCCAAGATCGGGCGGCGGCTCGCCAGGGAGGGAGTGGTCGGCAGGGCGGCCATCGACTTCGTCTGCGTCCGAACCTCCGGTGACTGGAAGACCTACGCCATCGAGCTCAATCTGAGGCAGGGAGGCACCACCCACCCCTTCCTGACGCTGCAGTTCCTGACCGACGGCCGCTACATTCCCGAGCAGGGCGTCTTCATTGCCCCCAACGGCCGGCGAAAGTTCTTCGTGGCCTCGGACCATGTGGAATCTCCCCGTTACCGGGGCTTTACTCCAGACGACCTGTTCGACATCGTCGTACGCAATCGCCTCCACTTCGACCACGCGGCCCAGACCGGAGTGGTCTTTCACATGGTGAGCGCGCTGCCGGAGATCGGCCAAACCGGCTTGACTGCGGTCGCCGACTCCGCCCAGGAGGCCCAATGGATGTACGACACGGTCATCCGGGTGCTGGACGCCGAGGCCCAGGACGCCTTTGAGGAGCGGCCGTCTTTTGGATAACTCCGAGGTGCAGGCGAGGCGATTTGAATTCGGGACTGGAGAAGGGGGTCCCGGCGGAGCGCCCTACGGAGGAGGCTCGTGGCGGCGAGACCGGATGGGCACTCCGGGGACCTTGGCAAGAGCATAGAGATCCGATGTTATGCCGCGGTTGCCGGACGGTTAAGTCTTGGTAAACGTCTGCGGCACACGTTTTCGGTGGCCTTACAGGATCGGCAGGTAACGTTCCAGCTCGTATGGGGTGACGTACGCCTTGTGGTCGTTCCACTCCTGCTTCTTGTTCCGGATGAACCACTCAAAAGTGTGCTCGCCCAGGGTCTCGCGGACTAGGTCGGAGGCTTCGCAGATCTGGATTGCCTCGTGAAGGTCCTCGGGCAGTGACCCGATGTCGGCCGCCTTGCGCTCCTTCGTGCTCATCTCGTAGATGTTGTCGTCCGCCTCCGGCGGCAGCTCATACTTTTCGTTGATGCCCTTGAGTCCGGCGGCGAGCATCACGCTGAACGCCAGGTACGGGTTGCAGGCCGGGTCCGGGAAACGAGCCTCGATGCGGGTGGCCTGTTCCTTGCCGGGCTTATACATCGGAACCCTGACCAGGGCAGAGCGGTTTCGCCGGGCCCAGCAGACGTAGACGGGGGCCTCGTAGCCTTGCACCAGCCGCTTGTAGGAGTTGACCCACTGGTTGGTCACGGCGCAGATCTCACTGGCGTGGCGCAGGACGCCGGCGAGGAACGACTTGCCGGTCTCCGACAGGTGGGCGTCGTCGGATGAGTCGAAGAAGGCGTTGTGATCCTCGGAAAACAGCGACATGTGGGTGTGCATTCCGCTGCCGTTGTATCCGGCGACCGGCTTGGGCATGAAGGTGGCGTAGACCCCAAGCTCCTGCGCGATCTCCTTTACCACCAGGCGGTAGGTCATGACGTTGTCCGCCATCGACAGGGCGTCGGCGTAGCGCAGGTCAATCTCGTGCTGGGAAGGTGCCACCTCGTGATGGACGTATTCCACCGGAATGCCCATCTCCTCGAGGTACTCGACGGTTCTCTTCCGAAGGTCGCCCGCCTCGTCGAGCGGGGTGAGATCGAAATAGGACCCTTGGTCGAGGAACTCGGTGCCCTTGGAGTCCTTGAAGTAGAAGTACTCGAGCTCGGGGCCGACGTAGTAGCTGTATCCCATGTTGGCCGCCTCTTGGAGCGTTTTCTTCAGGACCTGCCGGGGGTCGCCCGCGAAAGTTGTTCCGTCCGGCAGCCAGATGTCACAGAACATCCGAGCCGAGTCAGAGCGTGAGGGGTGGGCGGGCATGACCTGGAAGGTCGAAGCGTCCGGCCATGCAATCATGTCCGACTCCTCGATCCGGGCAAATCCTTCGATCGCCGAGCCGTCGAATCCGATGCCCTCGGTGAGGGCCTCTTCCAGGTCCGTTGGCGTGATATCGAAGGCTTTGAGGAAGCCGAGGATATCGGTGAACCACAGGCGCACGAACTTGATGTTGCGCTCCTCCACGGTCTTCAGGACAAACTCTTGGTCGGGTGTCAGCAAAGGTTCCTCCACAACTGGGTTTCGCCCACGGCGGGCGACTCGAGCTCTCTAGCCTGCGAAGCGGTATCCCACATTTCGAACTGTCTCGATCATGTGCGCCTCATGGCCCAACTTGGCCCTTAACCGTCTCACATGGACGTCGACGGTCCGGGTTCCACCGAAAAAGTCGTAACCCCACACCTCGCTGAGGAGGGCGCTACGTGAACAAACTCGCCCCGGCCTCTGCGCCAGGTACGCGATCAGCTCGAACTCCTTAAATGTAAGGTCCAGGGTCTCTCCCCGCACGCGCACCTCGAATCGTTCACGGTTGATGGTGATCTCTCCCCGCTTGATGACCTCGGACGACTCCGTCTCGGCCGGACTGACGACTCGCCTGAGGCGGGCATCCAGCTCTTTGGCGGTGCAGCGGTCCGTAAGAAAGTCGGCTGGGCCGGCCGACCAGTCGAACGTGGCAAGGTCGTCGTCCGACAGGACCACCATGAAGGGAGCCTCGGACTCGCCCCTCAGCTTACGGAGGACGCCCGCCGCCTCATCCGGGCGGTCCCGGCCGTCGATGAGGATGAGGTCGGCGAGCCGCCGGCTCAACAGGTCGGGCGTGGCGTCGGAGAACTTGATGGGTTCAGGGGCCGGTCTCTTCCCGGCGAGGGCAGGGAAGGATTCCTCGGGATCGGTTCGTTGGGCGCTCAGCCAAAGTAGGCGAATCATTGAGGACAGTCTAAGTCCTGAACGTGTAGCCGTGACGATATTCGAATATTCATCCCCCCATGACCCAAACCGTAGGATAGCGCGCAATGACTCCGGGGTCGCAGACCGCTCCGCCGGTCCTGACGCGGGCCGCTCTGGCCGGCCTGGCCGCCGGCGCCGCCGTCTCCTCACTGTTCGGGGTGCGGATCTTCGCCGGTTTTGTTGCTGTGGCGCTAGCCGCGGGGGTGGTGCTGGCCTTTAACGCTCTGGTTGAGGCGGGCCGAATCTTCTCGGCTTTGGGTGGTCTGCTGGCCATGCTTTTCCCCCTGGCAGTGGCCGAGCGGGGCGAGGGCGGCATCATGTTGGCCGGTGCGGCCAGCCTGATGGTGCTGGCCGCCGGTTACGTGGTGAGGGGACAACGGCCTCCGAGCCTGGAAGGGCTGGCCGCCGGCTTGGCCATCGTGCTGCATCTCGGTCTGCTGGGTTCCTACCTGGTTCTCATTGCGGCAGCGGGAAACCGGCTCCTTCCTGCACTGGTCCTCATGGCGGCTGCTTTCGAGATGGTTTACGGGGTTCTGGCGGGCCGGGGTAGTCCCGCTTCAAGGCTCCGGCAAAAACCCGGGCAGAAGCACCGCCGGGGGCGGGTGATCCCGGCCGGGCAGCGGTGGATTGACATCAAGGCGGCCATCGGAGGAGTGCTGGCGTGTCAGCTGGCGGCACTGGGAGCCCGCTTCTTCCTCCCCTCGCCGCCGGGTGTGGGGAGCTCGGTGCTGCTTGGGGGGGTTGTGGGGGCGGGCGCGATCCTCGGTCATGCCGGCGCGGTCGCGGTTTCCAATGATCTTAGATCTCGGTTGCGCGGCCGTTCCGGGGTGCTCGACTCAGCCGTCTTTCCTCACCTGAACGCTCTGCTGTTCGCTGCCGGAGCCTTTCACTACGGGTTTCGGCTGTACCTGGTCTGAACCGGCGACGGAACGCCGGGATCGCACCTGTTCTATAGCAGCGCCGAGGGCGTCAAGCACTATAGAAGCGCAGTTGACCCGGTCCGGGGGTATGCCGTCCAGACGCGACGACAGCGCGTCGGTATCGAGGATCTCAGCCGCAGTCAGCGAAGTGCCGGTCACCAGCTCGCACAGGGCATCCGCCGATGCGATGGCCGTGGCGCAGCCTTGAGATCGGAACCGAGCGTCAACGATGAAGCCATCCTCGACCTTTATCGCCAGGTGCACGACGTCGCCGCAGGTTATGTTGCCCTCTTCGCCGGTCCCGTCGGGAGCGTCGAGGTCACCGGCGTGCGAGGGATTTAGAAAGCGGCTCATAAGAGCCTGGCTGTACATTGCTCCACTTTAAGTGACGGCCGACTCCTCACTAAGCCGTGTGCCACGAGCAAGAGCAAGAGAAGGGTGCGGTACTCTTGGGCATGCCCACTATCGACCAGGTGAGGGACGTCCTCGCCACCATTAACGACCCGGAGCTGCACCGCAGCATCGTGGAGCTCGGCATGGTGAAGGGGATCGAGGTGGCTGCTCCGCAGGTGACCGTGGACCTGGCTCTCACCATCCCCGGGTGCCCCCTGAAGTCTTTCTTTCAGGAAGTCCTTCCGGCCAAGATTTCGGCCTCTTTCCCTGAGATCACGTCGGTCACCGTCAATCTCGGTGCGATGACGGATGAGGAGCGCAAGGCGCTGGTCGGAGGAGTGCGCAGCCAGACCCCGACGTCGTTTGCCACGCCGGAATCCCGCACCACCGTGCTGGCGATAGGCAGCGGAAAGGGCGGAGTTGGCAAGTCGACCGTAACTGCCAACCTCGCGGCGGCGCTGGCCAAGCGGGGCCACTCCGTAGGGCTTCTCGACGCCGACATCTGGGGCTTTTCGTCGTCCCGCATGGTCGGCACCTCGGCCCGCCCCACCGTGGTCGACGAGCGCCTGATAATTCCGGTCGAGGCCTACGGCTTCAAGATGATCTCGATGGGCAACCTGGTGGAGGACGACCGGCCGATCGTCATGCGGGGCCCCATGCTCCACAAGATCCTGCAGAATTTCCTTACCGACGTGCATTGGGAGGAACCCGACTACCTTTTGATCGACATGCCACCGGGCACCGGTGACATCTCTCTGTCGCTATCTCAGTTCGTGCCAGGCTGCTCCATCGTTTTGATCACCACGCCTCAGCAGGCGGCCGAGAAGGTTGCCGAGAGGGCCGGGCACATGGCCGGCAAAGTCGGGATGAAGGTGGCCGGCGTGATCGAGAACATGGCGTATGCGATATGCGAGCACTGTGGCGAGCGGACTCACCCCTTCGGAACCGGTGGGGGACATGAGCTGGCAGACACTTTTGGCGCGCCGCTGTTGGGACAGATACCGCTGGATCCACCGATGGGTGAGTTGGCGGACCACGGCAAGCCCTCCGTTATCGTGAGCCCGGAGTCACCCTCGGGCCGAGCATTCGAGGAAGTGACCGATGCCGTGATCAAGGTCATTCCGCCCCGGCCGAAGTCCAGGGCGCGCAAGTCGCTGCCCATCATCATGAGCCCTTCGGCGGCGCCCGTCCGCACCGGCTGAGGAACTGAGCGAAGGATCTCAGAAGCGGAGGCGGAGCCCGCTGGCGGGGCGGTTCGCAGCGGCGAGAAAACTTCTGGCTTTATTGACTCCCCACCCTGTACGATACCGATGTCGCATGGCCCGGAAGCGGTCATTTGATTGGTTAATTGCCACTTGGTAGTTCGGATGTGGGGGTTTTTGCCTCCAGGCGTTTTTGTTTTTCTGATTCGAGGGCAGAAACTTCCCAGAAAGGCGGTTTCAGAGCGGCTAGTCTCAACTAGGATTGATATCCCGCTGACGGCGGAATCGCTCTGATAGAGTTTGCTAGACTGCGGGAGAAATACCCATTGATACGAACGATTCAAATGAAGCATAAGAGGAGGTAGCAATGAAGAAGATCACGGGACTACTGCTCGTGACCGTGGTTGCAGGAGCGATTCTCGCGGCGATGGCGTTCCCAGCGTTCGCAGCTCCTACCAACATGGGCGGAGTGGTGGTTGAAGAAGGCGACGCGCCGGACTGTCGGGGCGGAAGCTGCGGCGGCATGATTGTCGAGGACCCGGCCGGCGAGGGGCCGGACTGCACCGGCGGTAACTGCGGCGGAAGCATCTGCGCGGGGCCGGACTGCGGAAGCTGCGAAGGCGGTAACTGCGGTGGAAGCATCAGCGGTTCTGCTGAGAAAGAGAAGGTCGTCAAGAAGGACATGGAAGAGGACAAGGAGAAGGTAGTCTTCGTCCACAAGGCTCCGGCGAAGCGCCGTGCTGCTGGTGCACAGGCTCTTCCGAGGACCGGTGTTCCCACGTCAGCAACTCTGGCACTGGGCGCAGGAATGATTCTGGTCGGTATGTTCTTCACCTTTGTGGAGCACCCCTCCACCAAGCTGGCGATGGCAGCGATGTCCTACCGCCCGAAGCGCCGTATTAACTAAGAATCACTTCACAACAAACAGCCCCCGGTTTTCCGGGGGCTGTTTGTTGTATTGGCAGCCGAGGAACAAGACAGGGTGCGGAACGCCTCCCCCCGTCGATCCCCGTCGATCGACACGGGCACGCTTGATGTACTGACTAATAGCGGCGGCTGGAGATTCCCGTCGCAAAGCTTTTGTGCGCTCGACGAGCTTGTGATGCGCCAGTCGGTCTCCTTGTTGAAGTGGAACCAGCTAAAGGCCCTTATCTCGGGACGCCGCTCGAGTGAGGCGAAGAAGTCCTTGATCCACAGGGCCTTGCTTCCTCCGGCTTCGGCGCTGGCGACCTCTGCGATCGCAATCGGCTTGGTGGTCAATGCCCGTAGCTCGGCCAGGCTGGGACCAAAGATCTGTTCAAACGAGAGCCACCCACCCCAATCCAGTGCTGAGCCGCCGTTGTAGCCGTCGAGCGCGACCCAGTTGACATAGGCGTCACCTGGATAAAACGACGACAGTGGCCGGGTGCCGGCGAGCCTTACGAACGGGCTCCACACCCATGACACGTTGGTGACGCCCTCCGCCCGGAAGATGTCGTGGACGTGCCGCCACGCCTGGACATAGCTGCCGGGCTGGTTGCCGTTGACACCCTCCGACCAGGGATACCACGGTCCGTTCATCTCGTGAGCGAACCTGAGCTGCAACGGCTTTCCCCATGCCTTGATACCTCGTGCCCAATCACGAAAGTACGAGTCGTGGGTACCGTCGATAATCCGGGCCAGTGAGTACTCAGGCTGTTCCACGCCGCCGTCATGCCTCCAGGGCTCCAATGTGATCTGCGGCGTGGCGCCACGCGCCCCTCACCGCCTCAGCCAGAGCCGGGTTGAAGGTGGGGGCATAGGAAAAAGCCTGATAGTACGAAATTAGAGTCGACCGTTTCCCGCGCTGCAGCCTCGAAGGAGTTCAGCTCAGAAAAGTCGTAGGGCCCCGAGTAGGTGATGCCTCCGAACAAGACCTTCCTAGAGATCTGCGCATCTGCAGCACTAGACGGTAGAGAAACCACCGAGGTCAACAGCAGGACCAGAGTGGTGCGGAGGACGAATGGTCGTACCCACGTCTTGCGACCCGCGAGTTGACTATTCGAATTGGCATATTGCCTCTTGAACATTCGAAGGGCTCCTGGCAAGAAAGTGCGATTCCGGTTGGTTGCCGACTTGGCTTGTGATTTCCCACTCTTTCTATCGGCACCTTACGTAATTTGTAAAGGAAAGTTTCCAACCGAACAGGTCAATCCTCGGCAAATCGCCTGCTAAGTTTCTAGTCCGCGAGTCAGTGGGCGTCAAAGGCCGACTGATAGCCCAACAGTGATGACTACACGCGGCGGGCGCAGGCGTGGAGTGGGGCGGCGACGCCGAAGATCTCTTCCGTCTAGATGGTTAAGTTACTCAAGGCCTGCATTTCCGCCGCCGAGCTTGCTGTTCTGGTCGGCCGCCTGAACTGAGCTGCCGCCGGGTCCCTCGTGAGTCGTGCCACCCGTCGAAGGGCCATTGGGAGTTTCCGGCACTTCCGAGACCCGAGGTAGATCCGCCGGCTCTTTGGTGCCGCTGGAGCGAATAGAGCCGCTGGAGGCTGAAGGTGCCTCAGGAGTTGACCTATCGCTGCGACTGGATCGGCGGCGAGTGGCCGGTGGAGTGCTCAAGGAATCGTGGGAGAGGCTGGCCGGCTTAGCAGTCCGGGTTTCAATTGGAAGGCTTGCAGTACGCAAGACTTCAGAGTTTTCGGTCGAACTAGAATCTCCCTTGTCGTCTCCCATGCCACTTTGCTCCACGAAGCCAGAAATCTGGATTTGAGCTCGGTCGTCACGTTTGGCCTCCATGAGCGCATTTGGAGGTGACGACGGCTCTAGGTCGTCTGGAGGGCCGCTCGCCAGGAATGCAAGGACTGCGGCGGTTGCTGCCGCACCGGTGACCCCAACTCGGGCGACAGAGCGTATGGACTTTTGGAACCACCTTCTTATTCCCACGGTAAAGAGGGGTATCGCCAGGGCTGAGGCGATCCACGCCGCCCATACTGCCGCCACGGCCCGCGCCCAGCTCGGCGTAATCAGGGCTTGGGCAATTGAAAGCATCAGCAGTGCGAACAAGACGAACTGGGGAAGCAGAATCCACGACAAGGTTTTTTGTTTCGCTTTTTCCGTGACCGGGCTCGAGAAGTTGATGCCGGTGAGGGCTCGCAATGTGGCAAGGAGGTACGTCGGAGCGAGATAGATGCCCTTTTGGATGGACCTGAGTCCCCCTCTAGGACCTCCCATCAGCATCACATACATGAACTGCAAGGTGAAGTAGGGAGTGGCGTAGACGACGTACGTCCACGCGGATTCAGAACGGATGAGCGGCACGTTCCAAAGGAGCACCAGGGCCGGAGCGAGAAAGAACATCAGCTGGGTAACCATGACCAGGTAAAAGCCGCCAAGGTGCAGGTAATTGAGCCTCTGTTTGAGCGTAAGGCCTGACTTGAGCAAGGGGTTATCCCAGAAAACCATGCGAAGACTGTCGGTGGCCCATCCCAGCCGTTGCCGCAACACCTCCACTCCTGTGAGGGGGGCCAGACCGCGGGTGACAGGGCGCGGGTGGTAGACGCTGGTCCATCCCTCGGCGTGGAACTGGTACGACGAGTGTAGGTCCTCCACGATGTTCCATTCGGAGAACCCTCCGATGGACTCAAGGGCCTCCCTTCGGTACACAACACCATTTCCGCATGAAATGGCACTGTTGGCGGCATCTTTAGCCGGCTGAATGTAAGCGTAGAAGAATGTCTCCTTGTTGCCGAAGATGTCTCCGGACTGGGTCTCGAAGAACTGAGCGGTTGAGACATAGGCCACACTCGGATCTTTAAAGTAACCCAGCACCTGATGCGCGAAGTCCACTCGTGCCCTGTGGTCTGCGTCTACGACGGCCACGAACTCGCTCCCGGTCGCCTTCAAGGCATGGTTCAGATTGCCCGCCTTCCTTCGGGAGCCGGTGGTGCGGGTGAAGCACTTCACACCGTATTTCTCGGCAAGCGACTCGATGTCTGCCCAGTTGGGCTTGTTCGCGATGCGGCCGTCATTGAGCAGGTAAGTGTTGTGAGGGTAGTCGATCCTGAGGGCCGCCTGGAGCGTGCGTTCGACCACCTCCACCGGCTCTCCACAGACGGGAATGAACACGTCTAGGGAGCCCTCAGGCTTGGCGGGTGGACCACTGCGTTGTTTCACCTTCCAGTACAGCAGCACGCCGGCCAGCGTAAACAGGTAATTCAGGACCTCGGCGAAGCCCAGTGCGAAACCGGCGAGTCCCGTACCGTCCAGCGTCGTAGTGCGCCAGGACAGGTAACGAAACCCCAATATTAAGGACCCAACTGCAGCGGCCCTGGCCCACGCGATTTGGCCGGGTGGCCGAGTTAGAGTCGGTTTGTGGAAAATCAGTAGCTCCCTTCGGGGTCACGTCCGTTCCGTTAGGGAACAGGTCTACCGTATACGTTCCCCCGGCTTCGCGATCCAACCAAAGAAGGACCGTCTCTGCAGGGAGCAGCCGCTTCTCTTTCCGGACTATTGGGACGGCCGTGAGCGGCTAAAGAGGCGGGGAAGAGTGTGAGCTCCTAGCGCTTCAAGGAGCCGCTGCGCCGTCGGATTCTGCGCCGTCGGCTCCCACGCCGCCGCTAGCACCGCTTGCTCCTGCTCCGCCGCTGGTGCCACCACTGCCTGCATTGGCGCTGTCGCCGCCGTCGGCTCCATCGCCGCCCTGGCCGCTCCGAGCTTGGCCACCGTCGCCGTCGCCGCCCCGGCCGCCGATCCCGTCACCGCCCGTGCCGGCAGATCCCTCAGAAGTGGAGCTTCCTCCCCCTCCGCCATCGCCACCTCGAGCTTCGCCGCCGTCGCCGCCGTTACCACTGCCGCCTACCGTGCGGCCGCTGCTGCCACCGCTGCCGGCCCTGCCACCAGAGCCGCTATCGGCTCCTGAACCACCAGAGCCGCTCTCAACGACCTGTGCGTTGTCCCCGGTCTGGAGGTCGAATTCCTCGGAACATCCGGTGCCGGCTGCGGAGGCTTGGCCGGACGCAGTCGACGGACATTCGTTCTGAGCAACCGCACCTGGGATGACGGTGACCGCAACCACCATTGCCAGAAACAGAATCGCTGTGGGTACAGGTGAAAGTCTGCGCATGGAAGCCTCCAGTCTTACAGGTCGTAAAATGTGCGGCGGCAAAAGGCGCAGAAGTCAGACCTCCGTCCCTGCGGGTCATGTATATCAGGGTGATCTGCCTCAGGCCGGGATTTGAGAGTGAGTCGGGCGGGGTCATTACGGGGCTGTGCGACCTGGCCGCCAATCAGGAAGACGACAAATGAAAGGAAGGGCGGCCGGATGGCCGCCCCTTCCTTGTGAAGCTAGCTAGCTGTGGTTGCCTTAGCCGGCTCCGTTAGCTCCGTCAGCTCCGCCATCTCCGTCGACTCCGATGCCGCCGCTGGAACCGGCTGCGCCGGCGCCGCCGCTGGGGGCACCTTCGCCGCCTTCGCCGCTCTCGCCGCCTTCGCCGCCTTCGCCGCCGTCGCCGCTTTGAGCGTCGCCGCCGTCACCGTCGCCACCGGCGCCCCCGGTGCCGTTGCCGCCGTCGCCGCCGCCACAGCCACCGCCGCTGCCGTCGCAGACGCCGTTGCCGCCCGTGCCGCCGTCGCCGCCGCCACCGCTGGCGCCGTGGCCGATGGTTGCACCGGCGTACGCACCGCTGCCACCGGCTGCGCCGCCGCCGCCGCCGTCGCCGCCGACGCCGCCGCCGTTGCCGCCGTCGCCGCCGCTGCCGTCGCCACCGTCGCCGCCGTCGCCGCTGCCGCCCTCGGCGGCGCCGCTGTCGCCACCGGCGCCGCCTTCGCCGCCGTCGCCGCTGTCGCCGCCGGCGCCGCCGGCGCCGGTCTCAGCTGCCTGCTCGTTGTCGCCGGTCTCCAACTCGAATTCCTGCACGCAACCCGTGCCGGCGTTGCCGCCGACGTTGATGTCGCCAGCTTCTTCTTCGTCAGGGTCCGGGTCGGGGTCGGGGTCACCGTCCAGGTCGACGTCGACGAAGGGGAAGTTGTTCGCCGGACAGAGGTTTTCTGCTACTGCGGTCGGGACCAACAGAGCCGCCGCGAGGGCGAGCATCATGAGGGTGCCCATGAGTTTCTTGATCATTACTACCTCCTGTGCGTTTTCGAAGCTAAACCGAGTTCACATCTGGGATCGGTCAATATACTTACCGCTCGAGCAGATTCCGAGCCGGTGGTTGAACCCTATCAGATCCGCGGGTGAGAAAGTCAACGTTCCCAACGGATTTTGCAGTAAGTAAGTGCAGGGTTCTATGGGTCTTTTGGAAAGAGACAAAATGAAAGAAGGGGCGGCCGGAGGCCGCCCCTTCTTTCTGTGAAGCTGCTCCTGGCTTAGGCGCCGCCGTCGTTTCCGTCGACTCCGATGCCGCCGCTGGCACCGGCTGCGCCAGCGCCACCGCTGGCTCCACCGTCACCCGCGTCGCCGCTGTCGCCACCGTCTCCGGCTTCGCCGCCTTCGCCGCTCTCAGCGTCGCCGCCTTCGCCGTCGCCACCGGCACCGCCGGTGCCGTTGCCGCCGTCGCCGCCGCCGAAGCCGCCGCCGCCGTCGCCGCCGTCGCCGTCGCTGCCGTCGCAGGCACCGTGGCCGCCATTGCCGCCGTCACCGCCGCCGCCGCTGGCGCCGTGGCCGATGGTTGCGCCGGCGTAGTGACCGCTGCCACCCGCCGCACCGCCGCCGCCGCCGTCGCCGCCGACGCCGCCGCCGTCGCCGCCGTCGCCACCGCTGCCGTCGCCGCCGTCGCCGCCGTCGCCGCTGCCGCCGGTCGCTGCGCCGCTGTCGCCGCCGTCGCCGCCGGCACCACCCTCGCCGCTGTCGCCGCCGTCTCCGCCGTCACCGGTGACCGCCTCTTGCTCGTTGTCGCCGGTCTCTAGCTCAAACTCCTGCACGCAACCCGTGCCGGCGTTGCCGCCGACGTTGACGTCGCCGACTTCCTCGTCATCAGCGGCACCATCGCCATCAGCGTCTACGAAAACGATGGGCACGTTCACCGCGGGACATTCATTCTCTGCCACTGCAGTCGGGACCAACAGAGCCGCCGCCAGGGCGAGCAACATGAGGGTACCCATGAGCTTCTTGATCATTTACTACCTCCTCGTAACTGCTACTTGCTTCTACGTTTCGTGGACATTGCCGCCACGACCGTATGAGTTCCTGCTCGGTTTACTGCTCGGATATTGCAAGTTAACGAATGGATACTACTTGATTTACCCCGACCTGCTAGACCCTAAGGCAAAGTTCTTGAAGTAATTTGCCATGCGTGAGCTTGGCGCATGAATACTACTTGGGGCCGCCGGTTACTTCAAGATTACTGGCCCTTCTTAGTGGATTTGACCCGGGGGAAGATCTCGGCAGCCGAGGCGGCTCGATCCAGGATGAGGATGCCGTCCAGATGGTCGATCTCATGCTGAAGGGCCCGAGCCTCGAACCCCGACGTGGAAACGTCCAGATTTTTTTGATCCAGACAGACCGCTTTGAGCGTTATTCGCTCCGCTCGCTTTACGTTGGCGGTGATCTCGGGCAGCGAAAGACAACCCTCGCGGCCGATCGCCGATCCTTCGGAGTCGGAGATTCTTGGGTTGATCAACACCAGCCTCCCGTGGCTCTCCTCCGCTTTGGGATGGCTGCTCACGTCTACCACGATGATCCGCAGTAGAACTCCGATCTGGGGAGCGGCGATTCCCACGCAACGGTTGTGGGCCGCCATGGTGTCGACCAGGTCCTGCGCTACGCTGCGGACCGTGTCGTCGACGCGCTCGACGTGCGCCGCAGGCTGCTTCAGCCGTGGATCGGGGTAAACGAGAACCTTGCGAATCACTGGAGCACTAGAGCTCATCGGGCTCGGCCGTGCGCAGTGTCACCTCCACCCCCATCTCGGCCGCTATCGGACGAAGCCGGGCATCCAGGGTCGAGGCGTCGAGCCCGGGGGGGAGCTCCACATCGAGCATGACCGTATAGATGCCCCCCGCTATGCGGCTCACCAGGTCGGTGATATTCACGTGTTGGCTCGCCAGCTCGTTTGAGATCGTGTACACAATGCCCGGATGGTCGGAGCCGTACAGGGAGATGACGTAAGGCCGGAGGTGTTCCGGCCCCCGCGTACTATCCGTAGCGTCGGTAACGGTTATCGAGAGAGCCATTCGTGAAGCCGTCGGCTCCAAGGAGTGTTGGAGATCCGACGCGGACAATCCATCGGGCGCCTCGATAAGCATGATCATGGCGAATTGGCCGCCCAGCAGGGTCATGGAGCAGTCGGACAGGTTGCATCCGAGCTCGAATAGAACCTTCGTCACGCCGGCAACGATGCCGGGCCGGTCCTTTCCTATCGCCGTCAGCGCAAGCTCGTGCATTCGGGTCTCATCTCTCGGGGGCCCTACGCTCCGGTACAGGCGGCACCGGAATCTTCGACGTTACAGCAGCCGAGTTAAACTTGGGGGCAATCAACCAGTGTGGCCCAAGCAGTGTGGCCCAAGTTGGCCGGAGGATCCAGACTTGCCCGAAAAGCGAGAAAGACGGGAGGACAGAATTCTGGATCCCGAATTCCTTACAGGTGTCGAATCGATTCCAACGGCCGACCTTCGCCTCCGGAGGGACGAATGCCGCGAGCTGGAGGCGGAATTCTCCTACGCTCGCCGCCTGCTCCAGGGCAAGATCGACATTCTCGCCTCCGAGCTGAAGCGCCGTTCGGAGGGGGGCGACTCGGGAATGGGTGATCTGGTCAGCCGGCTGCCCTCGATCCTTGCCGACGAGGCACGTTCCGGCCCTGCGACCCGCCTTCTGGCGACCGAGCTGCCCCGCAACGCCGGCAGGTACCGCCGGCAAACCGAGCGGCTGGCCACCGGGGTCGCCGATATCGAGTCCTCGTCCCCTGAGGAGCTGTCCGCCATGGTGGAGGAGCTTGCCGCAGAAGAGCGCAAGGTATCCGAAGACAGGCGCCGGGCACAGCAGATCATCGACGGGCTCAACGCAGAGCTGGTGAGGCGTTACCGGAAGGGTGAAGAGGACCCCTCGGCCCTGCTGAGCTCTTAGGTCATTTGGATGAGCCCCCACCCTCCGGAGGTGACCGAACCCGGCACCACGACGCCGTCCGAGTTCGACTCCGAGATGGATTACCGGGCGGAGCTGGAGCGAACCCGCTCCCAGCTGCTGGTATTCGCCCGCGACATGAGCGCCGTCCACCAGCGCAAACGTGAGCACGAACAAAGGCTGAGCGTGCTCCTGGAGGAGCTCCGGACCGACTACCTGTCCATCGTGGAGACTCTGGCTCTGGTTGTCGAGGCCAAGGACCGGTACACCTCCAACCATCTCGAGAGGTGCAAGCGCTACGGCATAGCGCTCACCAGCAGGATAGATGCCGAGCTGATCACGCCCCAGCTGCAGTACGGCTTCCTGCTGCATGACGTGGGTAAGATCGGCATCCCGGAAGCCATCCTCATGAAGCCCGGACCGTTGACCGAGGAGGAGATGACCATCATGCGGACCCATCCGCTGATCGGCGTCCAGATAGTAGCGCCGATGCGTCGGGTCCTCGACGACGTGACGGTCGAGGTGATCCGCCACCACCACGAACGTTTTGACGGCACCGGCTACCCCGAACGAAAGGCAGGGAGCGATATCCCGCTTTCGGCCCGGATCTTCAGCGTGGTCGACAGTTTCGACGCGATGACGTCGGACCGGCCCTACCGCAAGGCCCTGGCTCTGGACGAGGCCCTGACCCGGCTGAGGGCCGAGTCGGGACGCCAGTTCGATCCCGACGTCGTGGCGGAGTTCGAGCAGCTGATGCAGAGCATCCAGTCCCCCGAAGACTGGTAGGCGTCCTGTTCGCAAGGCTACTTGCGTGGTTCTGCTAGCGTCGCCACTGTGGACATCAAGACTCATCAGGTTGCCGACGCCTTTGGGCTCCCGGAGTGGCAGACCCTCCTGAAAGCGGATCCCAACCGGCATATCTTTGCCGGTCCGGAGTGGAACCGGCTCTGGTGGGAGCGGTTTGGGGAAGGGAGCCAGGAGGGATTGGTGTTGACCTTTTGGGCTCCGGAGCCGGTTGCGCTTGCCGCCTTGACCATCGACCAGACGCCCGACGGCCGCAGGATGCGCTTTCTGGGGGGCGATGATCTGACCGACTACCAGGGTCCCCTCATCGCAGCCGAAGCGCATCGCCAGCCCGTGGCCGACGCGTTCCTTAGGTTCCTGGTCGAGGACTTCGACGGCTGGGACTACCTCGAAGCCAAGGGGCTCCCCGTGCCCTTCCACTTCTCCGAATGGCTTGTCGAAGCGGCAGACCGAATGGGGCTCGCCTTCGACCTGGAGCTGCACGAGCTGACCGCCGTCCTGATGTTGCCTTCCCGGTGGGACGACTACCTGGCGGGGCTGGGGTCCAAGAAGCGGCATGAGCTCGCGCGAAAGATGCGCCGTTTCGATCGAGAGGCGGGATCCGCAACCGTGAGAACGAGCGACGACGAGCGGCTAGAAACCGACATCGAAGCTTTCATCGAGCTCCATAAGGCCAGCGGGGGGGAGAAGGGTGAGTTCATGCTGCCGGCTCGGGAGGCCTTCTTCCGGGATGTGGCGGCCACCCTTCAGCCTCTTGGCATGCTGTCACTGGACTTCCTAGAGCTTCAGGGCCGTCCGATTGCCGCCGCCATCTCGTTTCGCTACGACGGGGTCTTCTATCTCTACAACTCGGCGTACGACCTGTCGCTCCGACCCATATCGCCGGGACTGATCCTTGTTGCCCGGCTGATAAGGCGGTCTATCGAGGAGGGAGCTCGTCGATTCGACTTTCTACGGGGCCGGGAGCGCTACAAATACGACCTTGGCGCTGAACCCATGCCCCTGCACTGGATATCAATACGTAAGCCTCCGAGGTAGCCCGCCGCCCGGCTGCGTGCTCGCTTTGCGTACTAAGGACGGCCCTGAGCTACCATTTTCCTAGTTGAATAAAGCTGCGGCCGAGACTTTGTAAAGGCTTGTATAGCTTTCCCGTTCCGATAACGAAGGGCCTTGACGTTGGCCGTTAGAGATTTCTCCCCTACCGCCGCACCCGTCTACCGGCCGATTCGGCGCGTGGCCATGCTGGTGGTCCACTCCAACCCGCTGGCGGAGCCGGGGGAAGGGGATGCCGGCGGCATGACGGTCTACGTGCGGCAGATGGCCTACAGCCTGGTCCAGCGCGGGATCGAGGTGGACATCTTCACCCGTCGAGATTCGGCCGGGACTCCGTCCGAGGTAACCCTTCGTCCGGGGGTGCGCGTGATCCAGGTCGAGGCCGGAAGCCCCGATCTTTCGAAGGAGCGGATCCCCGCCTTTCTGCCCGAATTCAGCGCCAGGCTCTTGAGCCTGGTGGAAGAGTCAGGTCTCGACTACGACGTCGTCCACAGCCACTACTGGCTTTCGGGAAAGGTCGCGGCGATAGCGAGTGCCCGCTGGAGGGTGCCGTTCGTGCACACCTTCCACACGCTTGGCCGGGAGAAGAACCGGGCCAAGCGTCCGGGAGACCTGATGGAGCCGGAGCTCCGTTTGGACGGAGAGGCCCGTGTGATCGCCGATGCGTGTGCGATCGTGGCGAGCACCGTCGAGGAACGCAAGGCGCTCATCGAGCTCTACTCCGCCCACCCGGAGCGGATCCACCTGATTCCTCCGGGAGTGGACCACGCCACCTTCCGCCCGGGGGACCGGGAGGCGGCAAAGGAGTCGCTGAGCCTGTCCGGCAAGAGAGTGATGCTGTTCGTCGGTCGGCTTCAGCCTCTAAAGGGAGCAGACATTGCCATTTCAGCTCTCGGTCACCTGGTGGAGTGGGGCAGGCTCAAGGCCGATGAGGCCGAGCTTCTCATCGTCGGAGGGTCCAGCGGTGCGTCGGGCGCTGGAGAGGCTGAGAGGCTCGCGCAGCAGGCGGCCGAGCTCGGCCTGTCGGACATGGTTCGCTTCATCGCCGCACAGCCGCACCACCACCTGCCGGGCTTTTACCAGGCGGCTGACGTCTGCCTGGTCCCTTCCTACACGGAGTCCTTCGGCCTGGTGGCTCTCGAGGCCCAAGCGTGCGGGGTGCCGGTGGTCGGTTCGGCGGTGGGCGGGCTCAAAGCGATCGTTCGTCACGGGCAAACCGGATTCCTGGTGGCCCCCGGAGCTTCGGAGTCCTTTGCCGAGAGAGCCTGGATGGTGCTTTCGGATTCCCGTTTGTCGGGCAGCATGGGGAGGATTGCGGTTTGCTCATCCGGGGACTTCGCGTGGGACCGATCGGCCGGCGAGCTGCACGATCTATACACCGCCGGGTCCAGAAGCGACGATTGCTCGCCCTCCTCAATGTGGAGCGGGAAGAAACCTTTTGGGTCGCGAACAATTGTCCTGAGGCGGTCTTGACTGCCCCCGGCGACGCTCGGTAACTTGTCCCAGTCGCAAGCGGTCAGGGAGTCTCCCGGCAGCGAAGCGGTCCTGTAAGAGCTTTAGCGAATCCTCGCTAGTCTCTCGTCTTTGAAGGCTTACGCCTGCAGAGGCGAGGATTTGGGCGGGAAGGCCATTGCATCTGCAGGGTCGTGGAGCCGGTTTCTCGGACAGCCTGTGGCTCGCAGGGCCCAAGATGCCGTAAGGAGGCACGGAGCTGTGTTCGGGGAAGTGCGCAGCGAAGTGCGACCCGAGGTACCTCGGGCCCTGCGGCAATTTCGGGCCCGTCAGCAGAGCGGGAATAATTCTGCGGCATCGCCCTTGACCGTCCTCTGAGGCCAAATGTAGGTTTCTTCAGTCCCGAGCGGTACTGAGGACCGGCAGCGGATCCTTGTGGCGGCTCAGTTCAGGCCGAAACCTTTTTCGGCGAGGTCGGGAATCCGGCAACGCCCACAGGAAGTACAGCCTTCTGAGCGCCCGAAGTGATCGCAAAGGCATCTGGATTGCTCGGGATTCTTTAGGGCTCAGGCCAATAAGGTTGTGTGGCCAGCCGAAGTTGGGCGGGTTGTGTGGCCCCAACTCCTGAGCCTTAAAGCTTTTGGCGAGGGATGGGCCCTCGGGGTGCTCCGAAGGGAGGAGTCGCCCGCCAAGGGCCCACCCCTCGTCGCGCCCCTTCTCCTTCTTATTGCGTCTGCGATACTGCCTCAATGGATACCTTCAGCGGCCGGGTTGCCGTCATCGGCTCCGGCAAAATGGGCGAGATCCTGTCCGCCGGCATGGTTCGCTCCGGCCTACTAAAGCCGGATCAGATCCTGGTGACCGATGCCGATGGGCAAAGGGTCAAGGAAGTGGCCGGCAGGCATGGGTTCTCCTCGCCGGACGGCAACAGAGAGGCGGTTGAGCACTCCCGCGTCGTCGTCCTCGCCGTCAAACCCAAGGACGTCGGCGCCGTCCTGGCCGAGATAGCGCCCGAGGTCGGGGCCTCCCACCTCATCGTCTCCATAGCCGCCGGCGTCACGACGAAGACTCTGCAAGCAGGCCTCGGTTCGTCCGCGGTGGTGGTGAGGGCCATGCCCAACGTGGCTGCGCAGGTGGGGGAGGGCATCACCGCCATCTGCGCCGGAGACCGGGCCGGTGAGGAGCACCTTTTGCTGGCACGCCAGGTGCTGGGGGGGGTGGGACCGGTGATAGTGATCGAGGAGGCTTACATCGATGCCGTCACTGCGGTCTCCGGGTCGGGCCCTGCTTACTTCGCCCTGTTTGCGGAGGCGATGATCGACGCCGGAGTTACCCTGGGGCTGCCCAGGTCAGTCTCGAGCCAGTTGGTGGCACAGACCTTGAGGGGTACCGCGGCCCTGGTGACCGATGCGGGGATGAAGCCGGCGGAGGTTCGTGAGGCCGTCACGTCTCCCGGGGGCACGACCGCCATGGCAGTCCGAGAGCTGGAGCGGGCGGGGGTCCGGGCTGCGGTTCTCAACGCGGTCCAGGCGGCGCTGGACCGCGCGAAGGTGCTGGCCGGAAACAAGTAGGCGAACTGGACCGGCGATCAGGCCGATCCGCCACCCGCTTTCTTAGCCGCCTTCTTGGCCTTCTTGGCCGCTTGGGCTGCGTCGTTCTTGGGGCGTTTCTTCTCCTTCGGTGCGGGCTGCTTGGCCACGATGCCTCCCTTCGACCGGGTGGTGGCCTGGCCCTGATGGCGGATACGCCTGGCCTGCCACATCGGCTGAATCCCACTTTGGAATTTTGCCGTCTCCGGGTGAGGGATTGTACCCCGTCAGGCGCGCCCGTTGCCCTATGTCGCCGATGTGGCGGGATGTATACTCCCGAAAAAAGGGTGAGCGAATGGCTCGTGACAAGCAAGGGTTTCAGTTTTTGACCGTGAGCGAAGTTGCTCAGTTGATGCGCGTATCCAATATGACCGTCTACCGGCTGATCAAGTCGGGAGCTCTGAAGGCCGTGCAGGTGGGCAACCGCTACCGCGTCAAGGAGTCGGACGTTCATCAGTATCTCGACGATCACTACGTCAGAGCGGTCTGAGCGCAAACTAAAATCCACCGTGCTTCTCCCGGTCGGGTTTGGCGCTCTCGACCGCAGGGAAGCGACAGAACGCTGTGGTCCGTGGAGTACCGGCGGCAGGACGATGTCCGCCGAATGGTATCGTCAGTAGGCACCATGCCGGGATCTCGGCGTAAGTGGTCCGGCCGGCACACCTAGCAGGACCACCTCCGGCTGCTCCTTGGGGAGAAGATCTCCGGCGGCCGGCCTGAACAGCGGCTAAGAATTTCCTAGAGAAGGGCTCGATTTGTCATCCGTCGTAAAGAAGCGCAGGAAGAAGATGCGTAAGAAGAAGCACAAGAAAATGCTCAAGCGGACGCGCTGGCAGCGTCGTCAGCAAGGTAAGTAGGCCTTCCGTCAGGTAACGTTCCTCTCCGACTTCGGGCTCTCCGACGAGTACGTCGCAGTCTGTAAGGCGGTAATCCGCAGTATCGCTGCCGAGGTGGAGATCCTCGACATAAGCCACCTCGTCCGCCCGTTCGGCGTGCGTGAGGGCTCCGTGGTGCTCGCAGAGTCGGTCGGCTACTTTCCGAACACAGTGCACCTTGCCGTTGTCGACCCGGGCGTGGGATCGCTGCGGCGGCCGCTCGTCCTGGTGACGGTCGAGGGTTCGCCTCTGGTGGGACCGGATAACGGGCTTCTGCTTCCGGCGGCCGACCGCCTGGGGGGTGTGGAATCGGCATGGCAGATCACCAACCGCGAGCTGGGGAGGCCGGATCCTTCAAGTACCTTCCACGGCCGGGACATCTTTGCGCCCGCGGCTGCCCATCTTGCCGGAGGCGTCTCTCCGTCGAGGTTCGGCCCCCAGGTGGAGGCGGGTTCGCTGGTCCAGCTTCCCTTGGGGAAGGTGGAGCAGGCGGGGGACAGCTTTCGCGGTGAGGTTCTTTTGGTCGACCGGTTCGGTAACCTCCAGACGAGCTTTCGAAGGACCGAGCTCGGCCAGCTGGGCCTGGGTCCGGGTGATTCCGTCGAGCTCCGCCTGGGCGGCCGCCGGCTCACGGCGGTTCTGCGCGAGTCCTACTCGTTCGGCGCCCCCGGCGAGCTGCAAGTAATTGAGGACTCTCACGGAAACCTGGCGGTATGCGTAAACCGCGGCAGTGCCGCCGAGCTGCTTGGAGTCCCCGCCGCCGGTTCGACGGTCGTCCTGGCAAGGGCGGAGCCGGACCCCGAAGGGTAATGGCCTTCAGCGCGGAACGCTGCTGACCTGCATCACGCCCAATGCTCCCATTATCAGGATCGCCAAGAGCAGTACGGCAACCGCCACAATCGTATTTCGTCTCACCGAATGAGAATATCCTGACCGGTGCATAGTCGGATGGGCTCAGGGAGATCTGGCACATGAATGGTCTCATCTACAGCATCATCGTAGGAGGAATAGCCGGCTGGCTGGCCAGCATCGTCACCGGCACCAACGAGCGGATGGGATGTCTGCTCAACATCGTGGTGGGAATCATCGGCGGCTTCATCGGTGGCTGGGTGTTCCAGAGGATGAACTGGCAGATGCCGGGCGGCGTTTGGGTCGGGCCAATAGTGGTGGCTTTTGTCGGCGCTGCCCTTCTGTTGGGCGTGGTGCGTCTGCTTATGGGGGGCCGGCGCTAGTAACTACTTTCCCAGTTGGAGGGTTAGCTCGCAGATAGCGCGCTCCAGCGTTTGGAGTCCCTCGGCTTTTCCTACGCAAAGGGCAACTCCGACGCGGGCGGCCTCCTGCTTCAGTTCCTTGTCCACGTAGGCGGTGTAGAGAATGATGTTCTGGTCCGGGGACTCCGCGAGGATGCGGCGGGAGGCTTCCAGCCCGTTCATTCCGGCCATGGCATGGTCGATCACCATGACGCTCGGCCGGTGCTCCGCAGCCAGTTCGATCGCCTGAGCGCCACTGGAGCCCTGTCCAACGATGTTGAACCCGTCCAGGGTGAGAAGGGACACCAGCATGTCCAGGACGTGCTTGGTGTCGTCCACGACCACCAGATCTATCGCCAAGTTCTTCCTTTCATCGGGACCGGTTGGCATCGCCATCCGGCGGACCCTTTCGATTCACATTACTTGAAGATTCGCAGATAGGGTGTAGGTGTGATGGGTCTTTTTCCATTGGCTGCAGCACTTGTGAGTGGCGCATTCTCAGCCTCCGTGATCCGTCAGTTCTTGAGTCGTCGCCGGCCCCATCAGCTCGCCTGGGGAATTTCGCTTGCCACCTTCGCGGCAGCCTCATTCTCCGCAACTGTGGGGATGTTTGCCGGCTGGTCGGCTCCGGTTTTTCGTGCCTACTACCTGTTCGGTGCTCTGGTTAACGTGCCGATCCTCGCATTGGGAACCATCTATCTGTACTTTCCTCGCCGCGTGGGCCACGCCGCGGCGCTGGTGGTGGGCACGGCATCGGTCTACGCCGCCCTAGCAGTGCTCAACGCCGGGATCCCGGAGGCCGGGCTGGCGGTATCAGGGTCGATCCCGATGGGTTCCGACGTGTTGCCTTCGCCGGTGCGTGCCTTGTCCCGTTATTACTCCTACGTGGGATTTGTGATTGTGGTGGCCGGTGCGGTGTGGTCCGCGGTAAGGCTGGCCCGGCAGCCGGGAGAGCGGGTCAAGCGGCTCGCTCAAGGCAACGCGCTGATTGCCGCCGGCACCGTCGTGGTGGCTCTGGGCAGTGCATTCGCCCGGCAGGGGCAGGGTTCGGTATTTGCGGTAGGTCTGGCGGCAGGGGTTTCCGTCATGTATGCCGGGTTCCTGCGCGCGGCCGGCACTTCAGGCCGGCAATCGCAAGAGAGCAGGGTTAAAGCGCCGGGTGGGGCGGCGTCCGACCGGGCCGTGAGTTAGCCGGTGGGCTGTCTGGAGCCGAGGACCTCAGGTGGCGGCTGACGTCGTCTCGGTGGGCCTTCCCATCGCCTTGGTAGCAGGGGCGGCTTCCTTCCTTTCTCCTTGTGTGTTGCCCTTGCTTCCCGGCTATCTGTCGTACATGTCCGGGATCTCCCTGGAGATGGTCCGGGCGGGCAAGGCGCCGGCGCGAAAGCTGCTGGGTCCCACGCTGCTGTTCGTTGCCGGATTTTCGACGATCTTCGTGGTGTTGGGGACGTCGGCCAGCCTCGCGGGCTCGCTTCTCCGCGAGAATCAGCTGCTCCTGACCCGGATCGCGGGCGTGCTGGTAGTGGTCATGGGTCTGGCGTTCATGGGCGTGCTTCCCCTCCCCTTTCTGTACAGTGAGAAGCGCCTGGACATGCGCAGGGGCAGGACGCTGGCCGGCAACTACCTCATGGGCCTCAGCTTCGGTCTCGGCTGGACCCCGTGTATAGGTCCCACCCTTGGGGCCACGCTGGTCATTGCCTCGCAGGCGGAACGAGTGGGGGAGGGAGCCCTTCTGCTCCTCGTCTACTCGTTGGGCCTGGGCATTCCTTTCGTCCTCTCCGCCGTGGGGGTTTCCCGGCTGGCCGGAGCGCTCAGCTTCTTCCGCAGGCACGAGAACCTGATCCTGAAGGTCAGCGGCGGACTGTTGGTGGCGTTCGGGGTCCTTTTGTTCACCAACCGGGTCTATCTGATCTCGGCGTCTATTCAGCGCTGGATGGACGCGGTGGGCCTCGAGGAGCTGATCGGCATTTGAGCGACGTGGTGTTGTACTCCAAGCCGGGATGCTGTCTGTGTGACGATGCGAAGCAGTCCCTTCAAAAAGCCGGCTCGGTGTTTCGTGAGGTGGATATCACGCGGGACGAGGGACTGATGAACGAGTTCGGCATGGTTATCCCAATAGTCGAAGTTAACGGGTTGGCGGTCTTTGAAGCCGGTATGAACCCGGAGGATCTGCCGGATCTGGTCAACGAGGCTCTGGCCTCCGGCTGAGATTACGAAAACGCCCGGCCTACTGGCCGGCCAGAGCGTCTGGTGCGTTTACGTCGTACTGAATTAAGCGAGCTGTGGCTGGCTGAGCCGTGCCTCTCTCTCCAGCTTCGATACGCCGATCAGGTGAAGAATGAACAGGATCACGCTGACCACCAGGTAGATGAATGCCGGCACCTTCACCGATCCGCGTACCCGCACCGCCGCCACCTCGGCATCGTCCGGTGCTCCCGGCTGGCCGGTCATGTCGAGTGTGGCCATCGGAACGTTGGGCTTGATCTTGTCATCGAGGCGGAAGCCGAATTTAACCAGTTTCCCGGCTTTGTCCGATGCGAGCGGGAGGACCTGGCCATCGGCTTCCACTTCCATCACTGGTGTGCCTGGAGTAACATCCGCCCCGCGCTCGACGAGGAACTTGGTCACGGTGGCTTCGGGTTTGCCGCCCAGGTCGCCTGCCATGATCTCCTCCGTGGCCACCGCACGACCGACTGCCAGCACCGACTCCTTACCGGCGACATCCACCGCTTTCATCCGCACGTCGGTGGTGGTGAACTTCTCCGGGTCCAGTGCAAGCTCCCCCTCGACCATGTCACTGGCGGATTCGCGCTCCCCGGGAATGTCGCTCACGGCCTCGGAGACCAGCGCCTCCATGACCGGCTCGGCGTTTTCGAGCTCGCTTTCCGCCCTCCCCTTCCCCAGGTCGGCAAGCTCGGCGTTTTCGTCCGGCTCCACCCAACCCTCGCCGTCGGGGTAGTCACTGGTGTCCCAGGTGCCCCACCGGGTATCGGCCTCCTGCAGGTCCGGGGCAAGGGCCGCTGGGTGCCACGCCGTCTCGGTCCCCAGGTCTCCCCAGAACCCTTCCTCGCCCTTCGGGCCCAAAGCTGTGAAGAACCAGATAAGCGAGAGAATCGTCATTACGGCGAACAGGCAGGCTCCGGTTACGAAGTAGCCGAGCTTGGCACCGAGAATCATGGAGGTCAGCAGCCAGACGCTGCCCACGAAGACCACGATGAAAGCGACCGTGATTGCGATGCCCTTCCAGAAGTGGTCGCCCCCTCCGCCGGTAGCAGCTTCGGTCGCCAGGAGGGCTATCTCCGACCGCACCTACAAGCTCCTCTCGTAATCAACAACCAGCTGGATCTGCTCATCGGTGAGAGTGCCGGCCCACCCGGGCATCGCACCGGTTCCCTGACCGGATGTGCCGTAGGGCTGTCCGGGCTTGGAACCTTCCTTTACGAAGGTCTTGTGGTCCTCGATGTTGGGGAACTGTCTTGTCTCGGACCCACCCTTCATTGCCGGACCGGACCCGCCGGCGCCTCCGATCCCGTGGCAGGTGGAGCAGAACTGGTTGAAGATCTGGTCACCTGTCGCGTCGGCGCCCACCTCCGGCTCCTCGTTGATGCTCTTGAGCCATGCGACGATGTCGTCGAGCTCCTGTTCGGTCAAAGGTCCACCGTACTTATTGCCCCAGGTGGGCATATCCGTGCCGGGCCTGCCGCGCTCGATGGTTTCCCGGATGAACTCCTCGGCGTCCTCGAAGCCGGGTGGCGGCTCCTCGTACCGGGCGAAGACGGTCTTTAGCTCGGGCACCTGGACCACGGATCGGACTCCGGTGTCCGGGTTGAGGAAGTCGTTGGTGCCGCCTTCAGCCTCAACGCCGTGGCAGCGGGCGCACTCCTTGCCGGCCGGGTTGGACTCTCCCGTCTCCTGGTCCGTTGCCATGGCGTAGTACCGCTCGCCCCTCTCCAGAGACTCCTCTTCGAACATCTTCTCGGTGTCCAGCCGGTTCTGGGGCTCCTGGACCCAGTAGGCCGGCATGACGAAGGCACAGACCAGCGGGCGGGCCAGGCCCCACCCATGGATCTTGGTGAGGCGAGTGGACTCGAGCACCGCGTCGATGTCTGCTGGCCGAAGAGCCGGTGGGACCTTGTTCTTGGTTTTGGGCTCCGACCGGGTTCGGAGGACGACGAGCGCGGCACCTGCGGCTACGGCCCCGACTAGAAGTGCAATGAGTAGCTGACCCATGATCCCCCTGCTAAGTGGTTCTAACGGCTAACCTGCGCCGGTGACGCAGTGCGCACCTTCTGGCTGAGGCTGTGTGGTGCTGGTTCCTCGCGGGGCACCGGCGATGATCGTAGCGGTGTCCACCACGATCTGACCGTCGACGACCTCGACGCGAAACTGGTCAAGGCTTCGAGGCGCCGGCCCGTCGCGGTACTCCCCGTTGATCGAGTACTTGGACCCGTGGCACGGGCACTCGAACCACTTGGCGGGCGGGCACCACGGGACACTGCACCCCAGGTGAACACATTTGCGGTAAAGCGCCATGAAGCCCGAGACATCCACGTTGGCCGACTTATAGGCGGGGATGTCTGCCGCGTCCGCCGGGTCACCTTCGTAAAGGGTCAGGTAAAACCGGCCGTCCGGGATGAACTTGGGCTCCCGGTTGGCAAGCTCCGCGCGGGTCTCGTCGGCTCCGCCGACCGTGATCTTGGACCCGAACCCTTCCCTCAGGCGGGGGTACAGGAAGTCGATTGACGCCAGGGCGAACTGACCGAGGAAGGCCAGAGAAGCTGCTCCCACGCCTCTAAGAAGGAACTTGCGGCGGCCGACGTCCGTGACGTCCGAAACCGGCTGGACCTCCAACTGGTTGGGGCTAACGGGACCGGCCTTGCGGGCTCGGGCGCCGATGAGTGCGAATGGTACCCAGGCCAGCAGAGAAGCCAGGCCGATGATGATGGCGAACTGAATAGGTGTCATAGCTCGAAAAATATCCCCGCGTCCCATGGATAGACAAAGTTGAATCCGGGGCCTCGGAAGATCGACCCTAGCATGCCCAGAATTGCGAACATCAGCATGAAAATAGTCCACATCGCGATGGCGAGCTTGCGGTCGCCGGGCTTGTTGGACGGGTTACGGTCGATGTAGGGAGTGGCCATCAAGCCGAGGATGATCCACTGCGGAATGGTCACGCCTGCCACCTGTGGGTGGAAGTAACGAAGCAACTCCTGCAGTCCGAGAAAGTACCACGGCGCCTTGGAGGGGTTTGGAGTGACGTTGATGTTGGCCAGCTCCCGCAGCTCGGCGTTGACGAACACGGACGTGAGCACCAGAAAGGCCGTGACCGCCAGCACGGCCAGGAACTCTGCCGCCATCAGGTGCGGCCAGGTGTTGACCCGGTCGATGGGCTCCTTCTCGACCCTCTGGATGGATTCGGGCTTGACGACGGCCAGCAACCGCTGGATCCGGTCCGGCGCCGCTTCGCCGGCACCCACGCCCGCACGAGCAGCCGCCCGCCGCCCGCCTGGTGCGGCGGCGGGAGGAGCCGCAGGGGCTGCCGCGGGAGGAGCAGCAGGGGCCGCAGCAGCCGCGGGGGCGGTTGCGCCTACCGCTGCAGGCTCAGGTGCCTCGGCTGCTGCTGCGGCTGGCTTTTCAGCCGGAGCTGCAGGTGGTGGGGGAGGTGCGGAACCGGCGGCAGCCGCCTTGCGCGCCCGGTGCCTGGCCGCCTTTGCGCGAGCCTCGGCAACGGCCGGGGACGACCCCTTGGCGTTCTCCTCCGCCAGAGTCTGGTCGTAGATTTCGTCGGGAGTTGGCATCAGTTAATTCTAGTCTTCTCGAGCGACGTGCGGATCATAGTGGCCCTGAAATTCCGCCGTCCTTGCGGACCCTCCAAAAGTGCACTGCCATCAACAGCGTGAGCACAAACGGAAGAGCAAGGACATGGAGGGTGTACCAGCGGATAAGTGTTCCCGCACCAATCTGAACTCCTCCGAGGAGTACGAACGAGACCTCTTTTCCTACGAGCGGCGACTCGTAACCCATCTGGGTTCCCACGGTGACCGCCCAGATGGCCAGCTGATCCCAGGGAAGCAGGTAGCCGGTGAAGGCTAGGAGCAGGGTGAGGAGAAGCAGCACGACGCCGATGACCCAGTTGAACTCCCGGGGCGGCTTGTAGGAGCCGGTGTAGAAGACGCGGGACATGTGGAGGAACACCGTGACGACCATCAGGTGAGCGCCCCAGCGGTGCATATTGCGCACCAGCTGGCCGAACGCCACCGACGTGTGCAGCCCCACCATGTCGGTGTACACCACCTCTGTCGACGGCCGGTAGAAGAACATCAGGAAGATGCCGGTGATGGTCAGGAAGATGAACAGGAAGAAGGTGAGGCCGCCCAGGCACAGGGTGTACGAGAGCTTGATCCCGTGCCGCTTCACCTTCACCGGGTGAAGGTGGTAGAGCACCGAGTTCATGACCACGTAGGCACGGTTCCGCGGCGAGTCTTGGTACCCCTTGGTCAGAACCGAACCGGGCCTGAACATCGAACGCCATACCTGGCCGCCCCTCAGACCATCCCACGCACCCTTGAGAAGGGCCCCCGGGTGGCGCAGACCACCAAGGCGTTCCTTTAGTTTTGTCGCCACCCGCTCTCCTTGCTGTCTTTATAGATTACGACGCCGCGCCGGAGACCTTGCCCATCGCCCTTGCCGGAGCCTTCTGGGCCTCCAGCCTGCCGATGGTCAGCGCCCCGGTGGGACACCTCTCAACGCAAAGCAAACACCGGGTGCACGCGTCGTCGTCGATCACAAACAAAATGTCGTTTGGCCTCATGTCCCGTGCGACCTCTTCGGATCCTGCCTCCTCCACGATGTTGGGAGTGAGCATGAAGATGCAGTACCAGGGGCAGATGTCGACGCAGCCCTCGCAGAGGATACACAGTTCGGGAATGAGGCCGATGTACCGAGGCGGCTTGCGAACGGACTTCAGCCAGGAGGGCGCCACGTCCTGCATGACGTAGTCGGTGCGAAGGCGCGGCTTCTCAATATCGTTCTTCTGGCTGAAAGGGTCTTGCGGGAACTTCATCGGTCGGTCATTTGCCGGGAAGGTATCCCTTTACGCCCTCGCCGCCGCGCAGGCCCAGGCGCCGGCGACGCCTCTCGCCCAGGATGTAGGTGGCTGCGATGGGAATTGCAAAGATGAAGGTTTGAAGGCCCATGGAGATCGCGTCGTGGATACGCACGAGCGTGTAGGGATCCTTGAACTCGATGCCGGTCAGGCTGTTGATCACCTCTCCGATCTTCTCCGAGTTGCTGTCCCACGTATAGCGGAACATCGAGGGCAGGAAGCCGAGGAATACGATCAGCAGGCCGGTGATGATGGTGGAAAGCATGATCGCCTTCACCCAGGTCATCGACGATTCAGCTTGTTTGCTCAATGGTTTTGATTCCTTATCTGAGACGTTGACGGCCGCATTATAGCCGACGCTTTGAAAGCCCCCTCGCTGCTGACAAACACATCCGACACTCTACTTTGACACTCCTTTTTTTTCCGACGCTCGGAGCTCTTCAATACGCTTTTCGAGAGCCCGTTGGCGGCGGGAGACCGAAAAGAGGAAAAGGGCGATCCCGATCCAGACAAGCCCGTAGGCAAGACCCAAGAAGCCGAGGCCGTCCATATTAAGAGATCCTCCAGGCGGGGCAGCGGGTGTACACGCGCTAAGAGTAACGCGCGGGCCGGGGGCGCAGAACCGCATCCTCCAGGGACTCCAACTCCATCACATCGGTCTCCAGCTTGAGCAGCCGTACGCTCAGGGCCAGGAACACCAGGTACAGCAGTGTGAACAACGCCATCATGGCTACGAGCATGATCTGCATCTCGGCCGGAAGCGCCGGATCGGATTCCGGACGGATGACCGTCCGTGAAGGATGTTGTCCCCGCCACCAGTCGACCGAGAAGTGCACCAGTGGAACCACCATGAAACCGGCAATCCCGATAACCGCCGCTATGCGGGCCCCCCGACCTTCGTCTGATGCGTTGGCCCGGAAGGCCAGGTAGCCGAGATAGATGAGGAAAAGGACCAGGGTCAGGGTCAGGCGGGGGTCCCATGCCCAGTAGGCGCCCCAGATCGGACGACCCCACAGCATCCCGGTGACAAGGTTCAGCGCGGTGAACAGCACTCCCGTCCGGGCACTGGCGTGGGCGACCCAGTCCCACCGCATGTCCCCGGTCCGCAGGTAAGCGATCGAGCAAACCAGCACCACCCCGAAGGCCAGGTACGCGACCCACGCCGAAGGCGCGTGGACGTAGAGGATGCGCTGAGCCACACCCTGAAAGGCTTCTGTGGGCACCCAGAAGAAGATGCCGGCGAGCCCGGCCAAAAAGCCGGCGGCCAGAAGCTGTTGAGTCAACAGGAGAGGGTCTTTTCTCATTCCTCGATCACAAACTCGAAAGTTACGGCTCCGAGGGTCAGGAAAATGACATCGAAAACCGTCAAGAGGATAAACCAGCGGCCTTCACTACCGAATTCGCCCTTGATCAGAAGGGTAGAAGTGAGCCTGGACGCCCCCAGGATGACCGGCAGTGCCAGAGGAAACGTGAGAAGGGGCAGCATCAACGACCGGGCCTCGGCATGCTGGGTCGCCGCCCCGAACAGGGTCCCCACGGCGGCGAGGCCCAGGCTGGCCACAAGGACCACCGGGATCAGTCCGGGCAGCAGGCTTCTTGGCGGGATGTTGGCGAAGAGCACGAACAACGGGATGGCCAGGAGCTCCGCCACCGTCAAAAACGCCAAGTTGCCGATCATCTTGCCGGTGTAGAGCGCCGCCGGGTCGACGGGAGCCAGCAGGAGGCCGTCGGCAGCCGAGCCCTCGCGGTCCACCGTCGCGCTACGTCCGAACCCGATGACCCCGGCGAAGAAGATGCTGGTCCACAGCAAAAGGCCGGCTATCTCCCGGGCGGCAAGAGTGCCGGCCCGCGGCTCGGGCACGGGAGCCCGCAGGGCGCCGGGCGGCAAAGCAAAAGTCAGCAGGAAGACCAGGCACATTGCGAAGACCACCATGACCGGCGCGACCTGCTTTCCCCGGGCTTCCGCCCGGAGGTCCTTGGTCGCCAGTGCCAGGACCGTCCTCAAACGGGCCGCCCCTCGGACGGCCCGGGATGCCCTGCGGCGGGTTCCAGCCGCCCCCCTGTCAGGTGGACGATGCGGTGAGCAACCTCCTCGGCCCTGGAGCGGTCGTGGGTGGAGAGCACCACCGTGCGTCCAGGTCTGGCGATTAGCTCGGGAAGCCGGTTGGAGCCGGCCTCGTCCAGTCCCGAGAAGGGCTCGTCGAGCAGCAGAAAATCCGGGTCGTGCAGCAAGGCTCGTGCCAGTCCCAGCCGCTGGGTCTCGCCTCGGGAGAAAGTGCGGACAAGTGCGGTGCCCTTGTGGGTCAGCTCCACGCGATCCAGCATGCCGGCGATCAGGGTGCGGTCCACCCGGTAAAGGTCGGCGTAGAAGCGCAGGTTCTCCGCTGCGGAGAGGTAGCGGTAGAGGAAGGGCTCGTGACCCAGGTACCCAATCCGGGACTTGCGTTCTCTGGGCGCGGATCCCGCTATGGCCACCGTGCCGCTGGTGGGTCTCAACAAGCCGGCGGCTACCCGCAAGAGGGTCGACTTGCCCGATCCGTTGGGCCCCAGCAGTCCGACGGTCGTCCCCTCCTCAACCGCGAGGCAGACGTTGCGAAGTGCCCATACGGTGCCAAACCTGCGGCTTACGTCCTGGAGGAGGATCACTCAAGAGTTCTCTGCGGGCCTGGTCAGCCTCGCAAGCAGCGTTGAGCGCTCGGCTTGATAGGATTCGGTGTCCAGGCCGCCGGCATCGAACCTCTCGTCCAGCGCGGCCACCTGCTCGATCAGCTCCTGCCGCGTGGCGTCGGCAGGCTGCTCCGCGGCGCTATGCGAGGAAGCAGCGGCAAGGGCATCGGCAGCTTTGCGGCGCCGCATCCGGATAGAGCCGGCGAAGTAAAGCGCCCCCAGCGCGGCCACCACGGTCCCAAAGCCGAACCAGACTCCGTTGGACGACGCTCCGCCGGCGAAGCCGATGTCGGCCTGCAGGACCGCGCCGGGGTTCATCGGGCCCGACCGGTAGCGGTCGTACTCCTCGCCTCCCAGCTTTTTCGATTCCGCAAATTGAAAACCCGGGGCAACCGCCAGCTTCAGGCGCTTGCCCACCAGCAGGTCGGCGTGGTCGGTCGGGTAGTAGACCTCCCGGCGTAGCTGCCAGCCGGAACGCGGAACCTTGACCTTGAACAGGTATGCCACCGAGGTCTCCCCGGGCATCAGGGCCGACGTCGTCACCAGACGGTTCCCGGCAGTGGCGAGCCCGGCACCGTTTCCGGGGTCGGCCGGAGCCAGGTCAAACGCGGACTCCGGGACCGGAAGCTTCAGGACCTCCCGGGGCTGGTCCGTCCCCTCGGCCGCCTGGTCCTTGGCCTGGTCCGCGCCGACGAAGGAGCGGTCGGAGTCGTTACGGAACCTCATCAGCTGGAGAACCTCCAGCACGTCGCTCTGCCCCTCGGCGGTGCTCTGCAGAATGGTCATGGAGTCGGAGGCGAGTCTCACCACGGACGTATCGTTGGTGGTGTCGAAGATCCTCAGCTCGATCCCCTCGATCCTGCCGGGCTCCAGGACCTCGCTGTAGGCGGCACCGCGGAAGAAGAGTCCGATGAGATGGCCCCTCGCCGGATCGGCGTCGAAGGTGAAGGCTCCGTCAGGAGCTACCGGCACGTGCGTGGGCTGTCCCTGAGGTTCCCCGTCCTGGGTATTCTGCAGCACGGTGACCCTCAGGTCGCCCGGCAGGGGCACTCCGGCGGTTCCCATGACCACCTTCCCAGATGCGGCAGCGGCCAGCGCAGGCGCCGGGAGGGCGGCTCCCAGCAGCACGAGAAGGGCCGCTGCCGGCACGACTCGTTTTACGAACCCTGATGTCATTTATCGGGGGCCGGGGCCGTTGCATGCACCTGGGTGCTCACTGTCTGTGCATCCGGGCCCGCGCCGCCCGGATCTCGTCCTCGAGGGTCTGTTGGTCCGACTCCGGCGACGACTTACCGCCCAGCTCGTGGAGGATGCCGAGAGCCTCGGCCTTGCTCTGCTGCCTCAGTTGCAGGTAGTCGTCGTCTTCCATCTTTCCCATCTCGTGGTCCATCTCCAGGTCGACGATGGACCGGTAAACGCTCTGCTTCTCCTCCAGCAGGTCGGCAGTTCGCCTGTCGACCGGCGGGGAGCCAAGACCCCGCCGCCGTTCCAGCAGCGGCCGTACGATCCATCCCCCCAGCACGAGTGCCACCAGTGCGACCACCATCTGCTCTGTCATTCGGATCCTCGCCGGAAGCTGCCGAAGTCCTGTTGGAACAGGTTCTCGTCCTGCTCGCTCAGCTCTACGGGCTGAGGCTGGGGCGCCGCCCTCACCCGGCGGCGGAGAACCAGGGTCACCGCGCCGATGCCGGCCAGAGCGAGCAGCGGCGGCCCCATCCATGCGATGGACCCTCCCGGCCTTGCCAAAGCCACCTCGCCGAAGTTGTCGACAATCCAGCGGTCGATCTCGGAGTTGGTGGCGCCTCGAGCGACCATCTGGTCGATCTCTCCCCTGACGCGGCTCGCCTGGTCGGACGGGCACTCCTCCAAAGTGAGTCCCGGACAGAACGGTGACATCATGCGCCCGGCCACCTCATCGGCGGTTGGAACCTCGTCGGGATCAGGGCCGGACAAAAAGGAGATGCCCAACGCCAAACCGCCCAGGACAGCAATGGCCGCAAGGGGCCACATCTTCATACCGGCACCGGTACCGACTCTTTGGCCCTGGCTGTGCCTGCAGCGACGGGGCGCGGCTCCGGGGGCTTGCCGGAGAGAATCACCAGCATGCCGAGTGCCATAAAGGCGCCTCCGATCCAGATCCATGCCACCAATGGGTTAACCCAGGCTCTCATCGTGACCGTGAAGCTCGAGTCCATCTGCGTCAGCACCAGATACAGGTCGTCGGACAGCGAGCTCCTCAGGCCGATCTCGGACTGCGCCTGGTCCTGGGCGAGGTGGATGTTGCGCTGGGGCGTCAGCTGCGCGACCCTCCTGCCGTCCTCGGCGACGTTCATCACCGCCATGCGGACCGCCTTTTCGTCGGTGGTGAAGGTGCGGGCGCGTGCGTACGTCACGTCGTAACGGCCGATGGCGAAGGAGTCACCCGGCTTCATGGTGCCCGACCACGATTCCCGAAATGCGGTCCCGGAGATGCCCAGGCAGATGAGCACCACGCCGAGGTGGACTATGTAGCCGCCGTACCGCCGGCGGTTGCCCGAGATGACGGTTAAAAGCCCCTTGGGGTAGCCCAACGGGCCCTTACCGCGGTGTGCCCGGGCTCCCCTTACGAACTCGCCGATGGTCGCCACGGCCACAAAGGAGATCAGCCCGAGCCCGAACATCGCCCCGGCGGAGCGCACTCCGTTAAGCGCAAGAGAAGCCACCGTGGCGGCTCCGCCGACCAAGGGGAGGAATATATGGCGCTTAAGGCTCCTCCAGGAGGCGCGCCGCCATGCCACCAGAGGCCCGATGCCCGTAAGCGCAAGCAGCGCCAGTCCCATCGGAGCGATGACCGTGTTGAAGAAGGGGGGCCCCACGGAGATCTTGGCCCCGCTGAAAGCCTCCACCATGATCGGATACAGCGTCCCCCACAGGACGGTTAGCGCAATGGTCACCAGCAGAAGGTTGTTGAAAAGGAACATCGCTTCCCGGCTGAACATCGTCTCCAGGTGGCGCTGGGAGCGCAGCTTCTCGTACCGCCAGCCAAGCAAACCGAAGGCGAAGACCAGCACCACCGCCAGGAAGGGCAGGAACATCGTGCCGACCGGCGACTCGCTGAAGGTGTGGACCGACGAGAGGAGTCCCGAGCGGGTGAGGAAGGTCCCGAAGATTGCCAGGCAGTAGGTGCCCAGAATCAGCGCCACATTCCAGATCTTCAGCATCTGGCGGCGCTCCTGGATCATCACCGAGTGCAGGAATGCCGTGCCGGTCAGCCAGGGCAAAAGGCTGGCGTTCTCGACCGGGTCCCAGGCCCAGTAACCGCCCCAGCCGAGCTCCATGTAAGCCCAGGCGCCGCCCAGTATTATGCCGACCGTCAAGAACGACCATGCAAGCACCGTCCAGCGGCGCGTGGAGGTAAACCATCCTGCCTCGAGCCGGCCCGTGACCAGCGACGCCACGGCAAAGGCGAACGGCACGGCGAAGCCGGTGAGCCCCAGGTAGAGCATCGCAGGGTGGATGGCCATGAACGGCGACTGAAGCAGCGGGTTGAGCCCCCTGCCGTCGCCCGGGATGGGAGATAAAGAAGTGAAAGGGTTGGCGCCCAGCACCAGCACGCTCGCGAAGAAGGTGAGGATTCCGGCCAGCACCGCCGTGGCCACCGGGGTGAGGTCGGGGCGCCTTTTGCGCTGGACCGCCATCGCCGAGACGGAGTAGAGGGTGGTAAGCAGGGTCCAGAACAGCAGCGATCCTTCCATTCCGGCCCACAGCGCGGTAAACGTGAAGATCGGGGAGGTGGAACGGCTCGAGTAGCCGTGCACGTACTTGAGGGAGAAGTCTCTGCTGTAAAACGCGTAAACCAACAGCACGGTGGCGCAAACGATAAAGAAGGCGCCCGCGAACAGGGCCCGTTCTCCCGACAAGGCAAGGCGCCGGTCGTTCCTCTTGACCCCCAATGCGGAGGAGATCGTGGACCACAGGGCACAGGCTAAAGCGGCGAGCAGGATTGCCTGCCCGGCGGCGCTTATCTCCACTGCTCGATTCCTCCCGAGTTAATGCACCGTCTTAGCCGTCGGCGGCCAGCTTGGCTTCCATCTTTGACGGACACTTGACCAGCACGCTGGAGGCGGCGAACGCCTGCGAGCCCATCGCTCCCTCGGCCACCACCTCAACGTCTCCGGCGAATGTGTCCGGCAGGGCGTCCTCGGTGGTCACGTCTACCTGCGAGGACCCGTCGGTGACCGCAAAGCGGGTGGTGGCTCCGCTAAGCTGGATCGATCCGGGCACCACCTTGCCGGCAACTCGCATCGTGCGGTTGCCCTCGTAGCTTCCCGATGTCAGCTCCGACGGCGTTCGATAGTAGGTCGTGGTTCCCGAGAGCGACCAGACGATCAACCCGACGATTGAGGTAACGATCACTCCCGCGGCCAAGCTGAAGCGTTTTGTTGCGGACATGCCGTCATTATCCCATCGTTGAAATCGCAGCTTGGCCCGGATGCTTGTCCCCACAGAACTTTCGATTCGATCGCAAGTTCGCTGAGACGGTAGTCGGAAAATGGAGGAGCCATGGGAGCAAAGAAGAAATCCTGCCGGGGACGACCATCACCCTGCAACTTTCTGATCCGCCCTCCGGATTAGACTTGGATTGAAGCAACTGCTCAATATTCTTGGAGGGAGCACCAAAGTTGGGCGAGTACGACGCAATAGTCGTCGGAGCGGGACCCGGGGGCTCCGCCGCCGCCTACTGGCTCGCATCCGCCGGGCTCAAGGTTGCCCTGCTGGAGCGCAAAGCGCTTGGGCGGGACAAGGTCTGCGGCGACGGGCTCACGCCCCGCGCCACCAAGGCTCTCATAGAGATGGGAGTCAGGCCGGCAACCGAGTCCTACCACCGGATCCGGGGCTTGAGGGTTCTCGGCGCTGGACGGGAGATGGAGCTGGACTGGCCCACTCTAAGCAACTTCCCCGGCAACGGTCTGGTGGCTGCACGCCGGGTCCTGGACGCCGACATCACCGACCGCGCGGTGGAGGCCGGCGTCGACGTGCTGGACATGACCGAGGCAGTAGGCCCGGTCCGGGAGGGGTCGACGCTCACGGGCGTGATGTGGGTTCGCAAGGAGCATGTCGAGGGTGGAGGCGTGGTCAAGGCCGACGAGGGAGTGCTCCTCGCTCCTTTCACCATAGTCGCCGACGGCGCCTCGAGTTCGTTCGGCCGGTCACTTGGCATCCGGATGGACCCCACCTATCCCCTCGGCCTCGGTATCCGGGCCTACTACCGGACCGACCGCCATGACGACGACTTCATCGAATCCTGGCTGGAGCTGCGCAAGGACGATCTTCTACTTCCCGGTTACGGCTGGCTGTTCCCGCTGGGTGACGGGACGATGAACGTCGGAGTCGGACTCCTGCAGACCTCGAAGAAGACGCTCAATGTAAATCTCAACCGGCTGCAGCACGACTTCATCGACGTCCTGCCGAGGTCCTACGGAATTACACACGAGGGCGCCACCGGACCCTACAAATCCGCCAGGCTGCCGCTCGGTGGCAGCATCCGCAAGCCCTGTGGGGACGGCTTTTTGTGCATCGGGGACGCTGCCGGGATGATCAACCCGTTCAACGGCGAGGGGATCGACTACGCCCTCGAAACCGGCAAGCTGGCGGCCGGCATGATCAGCGCGGCTCTCGCCAGGGGCAGCTCCACCGAGCTTGTCGACTACCAGGTTGCCCTCCGGGACATCTACGGTGGGTACTACCGGCTGGGCCGGCTGTTCCTCAGGATGATCAGCAAGCCCGAGCTTTTCCGGGTGATGTGTCAGATCGGTATGCGGTCGGAGACGGTCATGGCCTTTGCTCTTCAGGTCCTCGCCAACCTGGCGGAGGAGAACGGCGGCAAGCTTGCCGACCGGGCCTTCAGAGGGTTGGTCAAGGTGGCCGAGCGGGGCCTCGACGAGTACACCGAGCCTGACATCCCCATGCCCGCCGGGGTGCCTTCGCGCGACAGGGTAGAAGTCTAGGCCAGGAAGGCGGCAGATCCTCCGGAGAGCTCCGAAAGTCCGTCCGCCGGCTCCTCGAATGAGGCTCCCGCCGATCCGGCGGGTGTAAGAGGCCTTCTGGGGAACCGATCTCCGGCATTGCCGCCTGAGCCGGGGCCATTGAAAGGCGGAAGGTAGGAACGTTGACGCCTTGATCGGACCTTTGCTGCAACCGCTGCCGCGGCGGCCAGGGCAGCGAAACCCACCCCACCGACGATCCGGTCCATCCTCTTATTGTACGTCGCCGAGGCGGCCCTGCCAGAAAGCGAAGCAGGCAGTAACTTGGGGTTTGTCCTACCGTTCGTACGGTAAGGCGTGGGGGTATCGAGCCTCGGGGGTAGGGGCAAAGCTTGTGATAGCTTTCAGGGGTCTGTCAGCTGTCGATGAAAGGGATTTTGGGGCTCATGCCGGACGGCTATTTCGGTTCATATCTCACCCTGGCGGTCTACGCCCTGGCCATGATTGGTCTCGTTGCAGGCACGCTCGGGCTCAACCGTCTGGTTTCCCCCAAGGTTCCCAAGAGGGAAAAGCTCACCACTTACGAATGCGGAGTGGAGCCGGTGGGGACCGGCCAGTCCCAGACCACCATCCGGTACTACATGTTCGCCCTTCTCTTCGTCATCTTCGACGTGGAGGCGGTGTTCTTGTTCCCGTGGGCGGTGGTGTTCGAGGAGATTGGCATGTTTGCCTTTATCGAGATGATGATCTTCATAGCAATCCTTGCTCTCGGCCTGCTTTACGCCTGGCGGAAGAAGGTGCTGGACTGGCTTTGATGTCCCGCAGGGCCGGCCACAACCGCTTCATCCGATTTTTCGTAGAGGAGCGCTGATGGCCCAGGATTCTGATGTCGAGAAGGTCAAACTCCCCAAGTCGGTCAGCTTTCTGCTGAACTGGGGACGCAAATACTCACTTTGGATGTTCCAGTTCGGCCTGGCCTGCTGTTCCATCGAATTCATCGCGTCGGCCATGCCGAAGCACGACATCATGCGTCTGGGAGTCATCCCGTTCCCCGCCTCCCCAAGGCAGGCAGACCTGATGGTCGTGGCGGGCACGGTGACCGACAAAATGGCCCCGGCCATCAAGCGAGTCTACGAGCAGATGGCGGAACCCAAGTACGTGATCTCCATGGGCTCCTGCGCCAACTGCGGCGGCCCCTACTGGGATTCCTACTGTGTGACCAAGGGCGTCGACCAGATCATTCCGGTCGATGTCTACGTCCCCGGCTGTCCGCCTCGGCCGGAGGGACTCTTGGGCGGCATCATCCGGCTGCAGAACATGATTCAGAGCGAAAACATCAAAGAGAAATGGCAGGGTAGTGACCACACAGGGAAGATCCCTCAGATCATTGGAACGGGTCGGGCCGGAGGAATTTAGCCGGCGCGTCTCCTCCAAGCTGGAGGACCTGGCCAGTGGTTTCGAAGTTCAATACGGGCATGTTTGGGCGAGGGTCGAGCCGTCGCGCATCGTCGATGTCGTGCGTACCCTCAAGACCGATCCCGGCCTAGCCTGTACCTACTTCACCTTTCTATCAGGCGTTGACTGGCAGGCCCAGGGGTTCGAGGTCGTCATCGTGCTGTACTCGGTAACCTACGGGAACACGGTGGGGCTCAAGGTGCCTGTTCCGGCTGAGAATCCGAGTATGCCCACCATCACCGGCATTTTTCGCAGTGCCGACTGGCACGAGCGGGAGGCTTCCGAGATGTTCGGCATCAACTTCGAAGGCCACCCCAACCTGGTGAAGCTGTACCTGCCGGAGGATTTCATCGGGCATCCGCTGCGCAAGGACTTCCGGCTCGCCAGCCGGGTCTTCAAGCCCTGGCCAGGCGCCAAGGATCCTTCTGAGGCGGCCGGAGGAGGAAGGGCATGAGCACCTTGATCAAGGCCGCTCGACTTTGTGGGGCGTCGGCCGGTGGAGGAAGGGCATGAGCACCTTGATCAAGGTCGCTCGACTTTGTGGGGCGTCGGCCGGTGGAGGAAGGGCATGAGCACGCTTATTCCAACCACCGACCGCTGGCTTAGGGAGGCTCGACTCGCCGGCGACGCCACCCTTCGTACAGAGGAGATGGTGCTGAACATCGGCCCCCAGCACCCTGCTACCCATGGTGTGCTTCGGGTCGTAGTCACCCTGGACGGCGAGAAGATTGTCGAGGGAACTCCTGTGGTCGGATACATGCACCGGGGACACGAGAAGCTGTTCGAGCAGCGCGACTTCCGTCAGATCACCAACCTTTGCTCCCGGATGGACTGGCTGTCGGGCCTCAACAACGAGATCCCGGCCTCCATTGCAGTCGAGCGGCTGATGGAACTGGAGGTGCCTCGCAGGGCCACCTACCTCCGGGTGATCATGGCCGAGATCAACCGCATCCTGAACCACCTGATGTTCACCGGCTCGTTCGGACTGGAGCTGGGAGCCACCACCCCGGTCATGTATGCCTTCCGGGAGCGCGAGCTGCTTCAGTCCGCCATGGAGCTGGCCACGGGGGGCCGCCTCCACTTCGGCTTTATTCGCCCGGGGGGTCTAAAGGAGGACGTGCCGCGAGGGTTCGTGGACCTGGCGCTGCGGGGCATCCGGCAGCTCCAAAAGGCGATTCCGGATTACGAGGATCTGCTGATGGGCAACGAGATCTTCAAAGCCCGGACCGTCGGCGTCGGAGTTCTCGATCCCGATCTGGCCCTGGAGTACGGGGTTTCGGGACCGATCCTGCGGGGCAGTGGCATCCCCTACGACGTTCGCAAAGCCGAGCCGTACCTGAACTACGACGAGTTCGACTTCAACATCCCGGTCGGAACCAACGGTGACTCGTTCGACCGCTACTGGGTCCTCATCCAGGAGATGAAGGAGTCGGCGAAGATCGTCGAGCAGGCACTGCTGGACCTGCCGGCGGGATCCCACATCGGCCAGGTGCCCAAGCGGCTGACCATCCCGAAGGGTGCCATCTGGGCCAAGGCCGAGAACCCGCTGGGAGAGCTCGGCTACTACATCGTCTCCGACGGCGAGGCCAAGCCGTACCGGATGAAGGCCAGGACTCCCTCCTTCAACAACATTTCCGTGGTGCCCCACATGCTGCGCGGAGCCTACGTCCCCGACATGGTGGCCATCCTGGGCAGCATGTTCTTCGTGGTGGGAGATATCGACCGGTGATGGCCGACGCTCTAGGGAACGGGTACGTTCAGCTCGGGCTGAAGATGTCCGTGCTGCTGATCCTGCTGCCGGCGACGCTGGTTCTGGGCTGGGTGGAGCTCAAGATCGGCGCCCACATGCAGGCCCGCCTGGGTCCCATGTACCCCGGTGGGTTCCACGGCTGGGCTCAGACTCTTGCCGACGGCATCAAGTTCGTCCTCAAAGAGAACATAATTCCCCGCAACGCGGACCGCAGTGTGTTCGCGCTGGTGCCTTACGTCACCATGCTGGGCGCCGCTCTCATCTTCGTGGTGATTCCCGCCGGACGCAACCTGGTGATCGAGGACCTGGAAGTAGGTGTCTTCTACGTCCTGGCGGCCTCCTCGGTGGGTGTTATCGGCATCCTGATGGCGGGTTGGTCCTCCGCGAACAAGTACTCGTTGATGGGCGCCCTCAGGGCGGCGGCTCAGCTGATCGCCTACGAGCTCCCGCTGGTTCTCGCCGCAGCCGCGGTGGCGATGATGGCCGGCTCGCTCTCGCTCGTCGATATCGTGGAAGCACAGAAGTCGATCGAGATCGCCGGTTTCTACATCCCGTTCTTGCCGTTCCAGATAGTCGGCTTCATCATCTTCCTTACGGCAGCCACCGCGGAGCTCACCAGGCCGCCCTTTGACATGCCCGTTGCAGAGGCCGAGCTCATCACGGGCGCGTTTACCGAGTACACCGGCATCCGGTTTGCTTTCAGCCTTTTTGCCGCGGAGTACATCTCGATGATCGGGCTGGCGGCATTTGGAGCCACCCTGTTCCTCGGAGGCTATGCCCCGCCGCACTCCGCGCTGGAGTTCATCCCGGGCATCGTTTGGCTGTTGCTTAAGACGCTGACTATCCTCTTCCTGCTGATCTGGGTGCGCTGGACGTATCCCCGACTGCGTGAGGACCAGCTGCAGAAGTTCGCCTGGAAGTTTCTGATCCCGCTGTCTCTGGTGAACATCTTCGCCACCGGAGCCCTGAAGCTGACCCCGTGGATCTAGTGAGCACTGCAAGGAGTAGCCAATGGCCGTAAGCGAAAGCCAAGTTGATGAGCTGGTGCCCCGCCAGGAGCTGAAGACGCTCTCTCCGGGCAAAACCAAGCGCACCACTTTCGGCATCGGGCTGATCAAGGGCCTCGGCATCACGCTGCGGCACATGCTGACGCCGGCGGTTACTGTGCAGTATCCGGATGAGTCCGCCCCGCTTCCTCCCCGGTCGCGCGGCATCATCGCCCTCAAGGAAGAAAACTGCACCGTCTGCATGCTGTGCGCCCGCGAGTGCCCGGACTGGTGCATATATATAGAAGGACACAAGGAGGCGCGCGAGAGCGTCGGGGGCAAGCGGGCCAAGAAGTTCAACGTGCTCGACCGCTTCGCGATCGACTATGCCCTTTGCATGTACTGCGGGATCTGCGTGGAGGTCTGCCCGTACGACGCTCTTTTCTGGGGCCAGCTCGACAACTACTCCGAGCACGATGTCACCCAGCTGACGCATGAGATGGAGCAGCTGAACCAGTGGATGTACCAGGTGCCACCTCCGGAGGAGCTAGAGATCGGCGCCATGGGACCGGCTGTGAAGCCGGCTGCCGGTCCCCCGGCCGCCGGTGTCGAGAAGGAAGGGGCCTAGGTGCAGGGCCTGGTCTTTTTGATCGTGGCCGCCGTCTCAGGCATTGCCGCGGTGCGACTGGTCACGAATAAGAACCTGGTACACGCGGCTCTCTATCTGGTGGTGACCCTGTTGGGGATGGCAATCATCTTCCTGCTGCTGACGGCAGAGTTCGTTGCCTGGGTGCAGGTGCTGATCTACGTAGGAGCGGTCATCGTCCTTCTGCTATTCGGCTTGATGCTGACTCGTGCCCAGATCGGAAAAACCGCCCTGGACCGCCAGCAACGCTGGGTGGCAGGTCCGGTGGCTTTGGTCCTGTTTGCCGTGACCACGCCGGTGCTGTGGCGGTTTTTCGACGGCAGGACCATAAACCTGGAGCGGCAGACCGGCAACACCGCCGACCTGGGAACAGAGATCTTCACCAACTTCGTTCTGCCGTTCGAGATCGCTTCGGTGCTGCTGCTGGCCGCACTGGTTGGTGCAGTCTTTCTTGCAAAGAGAGATTAGATGCCACTCAACTGGGTCCTGGTTCTAACCACCTTTTTGTTCTGCGTTGGGGTGTACGGCGTGCTGGCTCGGCGGAACGCAGTCATCGTCCTGATGTCCATCGAGATCATGCTGAACGCCGTCAACCTGAACTTCATCGCCTTCAACGGAGTCGTCGGCGGTGAGCGGCTGATCGGGCAGGTTTTTGCCCTGTTCGTCATCGCCATTGCGGCGGCCGAGCTGGGCATCGGCCTGGCAATCGTGCTGCTGATCTACCGCAACAGCTTCACCGTGTCCCTTGATGAGGTGAACCTGCTCAGATGGTAAGCCTTCTCGCTACCGCAGCCGAGCACGGCACCGAGACCGCCGCTTCGGGCGGCGGCGCAATGGAGCTGGCATGGGTTATCCCGGTCATCGCCATGGTTTCCGCCGCACTGATATGGGCGATCGGCAAGCGTTTGCCGATGAGAGGGGCCGAGATCGGCGTTGCGGCAATGATCGCGGTCTTCATCGGCGGCCTGCTGGTGTTCTTTGACGCCATCGCCCACATCAACGCGGACGCGGAGTGGCACGGGTTCGAGAAAGCCGTGACCTGGATGAACTTCGGGCCGGGCTCGACGGTCGAACTGGGGTACATGGTCGACGGCCTGGCGGCCGTCATGATGGTGATCGTCGGCTTCGTGGCCCTGATGGTGCACATCTACGCCGCCTCTTACATGAAGGGTGAGGTCCGGGTCACCCACTTCTTCGCAACCCTGTCGCTGTTCACGGGCTCGATGCTCACCGTGGTCCTGGCCAACAACCTGCTGATGATGCTGGTCGGTTGGGAGGGCATGGGTCTGTCCTCGTACCTGCTCATCGGGCACTGGTGGGAGAAGCACGAGAACTCGTCGGCGGCGATCAAGGCGTTTCTCACCACCCGCGTCGGGGACATCGGATTCATGTTCGGCATCTTTGTGCTGTTCTGGGCCGCAGGCAGCTTCAACGTTGCCCACATCAACGAACTGGCTGCTGATGGCGGCATAGCGAGGGGAACCCTTACGGTGGCCGCGCTGCTGCTGTTCTGCGGAGCCGTCGGCAAGTCGGCCCAGTTCCCGCTTCACACCTGGCTCCCAGACGCCATGGCCGGTCCTACACCGGTATCGGCACTGATCCACGCCGCCACCATGGTTGTCGCCGGCGTCTATCTGGTGGCCCGGATGTTCCCGGTGTTCGACAACGCTTTCGACGTGGCACTCGACGTGGTGGCGGTCATCGGCTCCATAACTACGGTGATAGCGGCACTTCTGGCGCTGGTCCAGCAGGACCTGAAGAGGGTGCTGGCCTACTCGACCATCTCCCAGCTGGCTTACATGATCGCCGGGCTGGGCGTGGGGGCGTACACCGCGAGCGTCTTTCACATCTGGACCCACGCCTGGTTCAAGGCGCTGCTGTTCCTGGCAGCCGGCTCGGTCATCCACGCCGTGCACTCAAACAACATGACCGACATGGGCGGGCTGTTCCGCAAGATGCCGATCACGTCCATCACCTACATCGTCGGAGGATTGGCGCTGGCCGCCTTCCCGCCCTTCGCCGGCTTCTGGTCTAAGGACGAGCTGGTCGTCGGCGCCTACGAGGCAGCGACTGCCGGCAGCAGGGCGGGGACTCTCACCTTGGTCGCCATGCTCCTCACCGCATTCCTCACCGCCTGTTACGTGGCCCGCATGCTAGCACTGACCTTCTTCGGCAAGCCGAGGTACGACCCTGAGCATGTGCACCCCCACGAGAGCCCCAAGCTGATGACGTACCCCCTGATCGCACTGGCGGCACTGGCGGTGGCCGGAGGCTGGGTGGGGATCCCAGGAGAAATGAACCAGTTCGGCAGGTGGGTTCACTACGGTGACGAGCACGCCGCCTTCAACCCGATGATCGCAATTCTCTCCACGGGCCTAGCGTTGGCCGGCTTCGCCGCGGGCTGGGCAATCTTCCGGATGGGCAAGGTCAAGATCGACGTGCGCAAGACGGCGCTGGCACCGTTTTACCGGCTGCTGCTCAACAGGTACTACCTGGACGACATCTACTTCAAGGGGATCGTCCGGCCGGTGAGGGACCGCCTCTCCGCGGCCGCTTACTGGATCAACCAGAAGGTCCTCGACGGCGCGGTCAACGCGGCCGGCATGGTAGCTGTGGCCTCCGGCAGGTTCGCGTATCGAGATGTCGACCAGGGCCTTATCGACGGACTGGTGAACAACCTGGCTCGTCTAACCGGCCGTACTGGGGACAAGCTGAAGTTCTGGCAGACCGGCAACATGCAGCGCTACGCCGCGGCCATGTTCCTGGGAGTCGCCACCCTTGTGGGGGCGTTCGTGTTTTTTCGAATTTAACCGGATGAGCGATGACACGACGGAGGTTCTATGAACTTGGTGGATGAGTGGGGAATCACTCTGGCGGTGTTCCTGCCCCTGCTCGGGGCGCTGGCGATTGCTTTGACCCCCAAGGGAACCGAAGGGATACAAAAGCTTCTGGCGCTGGGCAGCACGGGAGCTGCCCTGGTGATCGGTCTGATGGTCGCCTTCGCCTTCGAGCACGGCGAACCCGGCCTTCAGTTCGAGAAGAATCTGCAGTGGATCCCCTCGATCGACGCCAATTACCATGTCGGCATCGACGGCATCTCGCTTCCTCTCATCGTCCTCAGCCTGCTCGTCACCTTCCTGTGCATCGTCTACGCCTACCGGCACATTCCCGAGCCGGGCAACACCAAGGCGTTCCTTGCGCTGATCCTGTTGCTGGAGACGGGAATGAACGGCTCGTTTATCGCCCTGGACCTGATCCTGTTCTTCGTTTTCTGGGAGCTGGTGCTGGTCCCGATGTACTTCCTCATCGGCATCTGGGGCGGCGAGAACCGGCAGTATGCGGCCATCAAGTTCTTCCTGTACACGCTCTTCGGGAGCGTCTTCATGCTGCTGGGCTTTCTGGCTTTGTACTTCCAATCGGACCCCCACACCTTCGACATGGTCCGGCTGCAGGGGGCCGGAGTCCTCAACCTGCCCATCGGCCTGGCGAACCTGATCTTCGCCGGACTGGCGCTCGGCTTCGCGGTCAAGGTGCCGATGTGGCCGTTCCACACCTGGCTGCCGGACGCCCATACCCAAGCTCCGACCATCGGCAGTGTGCTGCTGGCGGCGGTGATGCTGAAGATGGGCACCTACGGGTTCATGAGAATCGCGATTCCGATCCTGCCCGAGCCGGCTCAGGTGTTCGCTCCGTTGATCGCCATCCTGGCGGCGATCGCCATCGTCTACGGAGCCCTGTGCTGTCTGGCGCAGACAAACCTGAAACGAATGATCGCCTTCTCCTCCGTGGGCCACATGGGATTCGTCATGCTCGGGATTGCCACCTTGACCCCTGAGGGCTTCAACGCTGCGGTGTTCGGTATGGTGGCCCACGGTGTGGTGACCGGGATGCTGTTCTTCCTCGCCGGGTCGATCAAGGAGCGCTACCACTCCTACGAGATGCCGGAACTGGCCGGGATGGGCCTGAAGATCCCCCGGATGGCGGGTCTGCTGGCCTTTTGTGCCATCGCATCGCTGGGACTGCCCGGACTCGCCGGGTTCTGGGGGGAGGTTATGGCCCTGCTCTCGTCTTACCGGCCGCTCGAGGGGCTCAATCTCACCGTCTTCCGCTCCGCCATGGTCGTCGGTGGTATCGGCACGGTGCTGACCGCCGGCTACTTCCTGTGGATGCTGCAGCGGGTCAACATGGGCAAGGCGTCGGAGGCCTCGCTTAAGCACAGATACGCCGACGTCGAGCGGCTGGAGTATGCGGCCTGGGTCCCGCTTCTGGCTCTGATCCTGGTGCTCGGCCTCTACCCCCGGCTGATCATGGACACCACCACGAGCTCGGTGACCCGCCTGACCGAGACCGTCGCCGGTGAACGGGCCGAGGTGGCGCAGGCAGCCGAACGCTGATGGACGTTAACCTCACCGCGCTACTTCCCGAGATCATCCTGGCCGTGGTGGCCTGCGGCGTGATGACCATCGACCTGTTCCTCCCCAAGGAGCGCCGGGGTGCGGCTTTTATGTTCTCGGTGGTGGGTGTGCTCGCCACCCTGGTCGCGGTTCTCAACCTCTACGGTCAGAACATCACCACGCTCGGCGGGATGTTCGTGGTCGACCGCTTTGCGGTGATCTTCAAGATCGTTTTCTGCGTCGCCGCTCTCCTGGTCTTCGCCGTGTCGCACGCCTACCTGAAAGAAGACGGCGAGATTCCCCACGGTGAGTACTTCACCATGATGATGTTCGCGCTCCTCGGCATGCTGACCATCGCCTCCAGCCGGGACCTCATCGCCATCTTCGTCTCGATTGAGATGATCTCTATTCCCTCGTTCGTCCTGGCGGGTATCCGCAAGCACGACATCCGCTCCAACGAGGCGGCGCTAAAGTTCTTCCTGTTCGGCGTCCTGTCGACCGCCCTGATGCTGTTCGGCATGTCCCTGTTCTACGGAATCGCGGGGGCGACGAATCTGGCCGATATCTCCGAGAACCTCGCCGGGCGAACCGACATCGAGGAGGTCTCCCTGCTCGCGATCCTGTTTCTGATCGTCGGTTTCGGGTTCAAGGTCTCCGCCTTTCCGTTCCAGTGGTGGGTGCCCGACACCTATGAGGGGGCGCCCATCCCGGTCGCTGCTTTCCTGTCGGTGGCATCGAAAACAGCCGGCTTCGTCGGTCTTTTCCAGGTCATGTTCCTGGCCCTGGGGAGCCTGGCCGGCACCTGGCGCCCGATGTTCGGCATCATCGGAGTGGTGACCATGACCTTCGGGAACCTGGTTGCTCTCCAGCAGAAGCAGATCGTCCGGCTGCTCGCGTACTCGTCGATTGCCCAAGCCGGCTACATGCTTGTCCCTCTTGGAGTTGCGAGTGCAACGAACACGGAGTTGAACACCACGATCGTTTTTGCGGTGGTGGCATACCTTTTGGTGTACGCCTTTATGGAGACCGGCGCATTCGCCTCCGCGACCGCCTTCTCGCGACGGGGCGGCGGTTACATGGTCGACGACTACGCGGGAATGTTCGCTCGATCGCCCGTGCTGGCACTGGCGATGAGCGCCTTCTTGCTGTCGCTGGCCGGCATCTTTCCATTTGCCGGCTGGTGGGCCAAGCTGGTGGTCTTCCAGGCCCTGATCGAAGGCGGCGGCTTATGGTTGGCGATTGCCATGGGCATCAACACCGTGGTGGCGCTGTTCTTTTATTCCGCGGTGGTGAAGCGCATGTTCTTCGACAGGTCGGAGGTCACCACGGCGGTGACCCTGCCTCCGGTGCTTGCCGGAGCGATTGGCATCGCCGCCTTGGTGGTGGTCGTCGGTGGGGTGCTGCCGGATCTGTTCGGCAGGCTGGCCCAGAACTCGCACTTCTTCTAACCGCTACCCGAGGTCCTTGCGGTACAGCCAGTAAGGCTCCTTGCCCCGCCTGGGCAATCCCTGCTCGCAGCGGAAGCCCATCCGGGTGAGAAGGCCCTGAGCATCGGCCAGGTAACCGGCGACCACCGCTCCCAGCGAGGCGGCGCCGTGCTGCTCCGCCCGCAGCGTGCACGCCTCCACGAGCGAAGCGGCCACACCGCGCCCGCGGGCCGGCGGAGCCACTGCCAGCAGAGCGATCGATGCCCACTCCGCCGGCAGGGGAGTGGTTGAGCGGCCGGGTTGGTGGTATGCGACCGACCCCACCAGGCCCCCATCCGAGCGGACAACAAAGAAGGACGCGGCCTTTGCCCGCTCACCGATCGAGGTCAGGGTGCGCACCAGATCGGGCCATGCCTCCGGGCCGAGGGCAACTGCGAACTCGCGGTACGCCCACACGTTGAGGTGGGCGATCGAGATCCGATCTTCCGAAGCAGCGGCTTCGACCGGGAAACTCGAGCTCGGGAGAGGCTTGCTGCCTTCTGGTTCCACCCGACCAGCCTACCGGTCCTGAATCCCAGGCCGGCTCAAGCCTCGAGGCCGTGCAGAACCGCCTTCTCAAGCTCCCGCAAGGTGTAGTCATCGGTGATCTTTTGGCCGTCCCGGCCCCGGACGTAAAAGGAGTCAACCACCTTGCCACCCATGGTCTGCACCTTGGCGGATCGGATGTCCAGGTCCAGGTCGACCAGGGCTCTGGTGATCCGGTAGAGAACGCCGATGCCGTCGGCGGCATGGACCTCGACCACCGTGGCGTTCTGCGAAGTGTGGTTGTCGAACCTTACCGAGGCAGCAACCGGTTTGCGGGTGGTCGGCTTGGCGCGTCCGTACGTACGGGCCCGCTCGGCCACCCGGGCCTGAAGCGCCAGCCCTCCCTCAAGGGCAAGCTTCAGGTCATTGCGGACCCTCTCCCACGGCGTCACGTCCCGACGGGGGTCGGCGACCTTGAACTGGGACAGTGCCCGGCCGTCGTCGCTCGAGTAGGCGTTGGCCGACAGAACATCCAGGCCGTGCAGCGCCAGAACGCCGGCCACCCGGCTGAAGGTGCCGGGCCGGTCATCCGCGTAGACGGTGACCACGCCGTTACCCGCCTCAATCATGTCCTGATTGCCGGCAAGCTTGCGCAGCTGCTCATCGGTGGGGAACGCGCCGTTGGCGAAGGCATCGGCCGGCGTGCCCCGGAGCACCTTGTCGACCCTGCCGACCAACTCGGTCACCAGACTCGCCTTCCACGGGCTCCAAGCGGACGGTCCGGTCGCCAGCGAGTCGGCTTCGGTCAGAGCCCAGAGCAGATGAAGGCGCTCGGGGGTGACGACAGTGCGGGCCACCGTCTGCAGTGTCCCCGGGTCGTCGAGGTCCCGCCGGGTGGCTGCGTCGGGAAGAAGCAGGTGGTACTTCACCAGCTCGCCGAAGGTGGCCACATCGCTGGAGGAGAAGCCCATGCGGGTCGTAATCGTCTTGATCAGCTCAGCCCCCACGGTGCTGTGGTCCCCGGGGTATCCCTTTCCGATGTCGTGCAGCAATGCCGCTACCATGAGCATGTCGACCCGGTTCACCCTGCCCGTAAACTGCGCTGCGTGGGCGGTGGTCTCCAAAAGGTGCCGGTCGACGGTGAAAAGGTGGTAGGCGTTGTGCTGCGGACGGGCCTGAACCGGCCGCCACTCCGGAAGCATTCGCACCCACAGTCCTCTTTGGTCCAGCGCCTCGATCACCCGGATCGCTTGCGGTCCGGTGAGCAGCAGGTCGACCAACAGCTGCCGCATCTCGGCAGGCCACGGCTCCGGGACCGGGGGATTAGACGCCACGAGCCGCTCCAGAGAGATTCGCTCGATCACCGTGTCCCGGCCGGCCGCGGCGAGGGCGGCCCTCAGCGGAAGCAGCGGATCTGCCCACGGGGCGTCGTCGCCCAGCTCAACCTCCCCGCCCTTGAGAAGGATCCCCTTCCCGAGGTGCTGAGTCCGACCTGCTACCCGGCTTACCGTCCCTCGCAGGTTCGATCGGATACGCCGCCAGGCGTCGTCACCGGTCCACGCGATCACCCGAGCGGCCTCGGCTATCCGGAACATCATCGTGTTGGCGTCGCGGTCGCCGAGGGCCTGCGCCACGGCCGGCTGCTCCTGCAGTGCCAGCACGTTGTTCGGACGACCCGTGAGGCGTTGAAGCTCAACCCGCGCGTCCAAAATGACTGCGTAAGCTCTGGCCATCGTCTCGGAGTCGTGTTCCAGCAGCACGCGGTGCGACGCCTCGGCCCACCCCAGGGCATGGACGTCTCGGAGTCCGCCCCGGCCTTCCTTAAGATCCGGTTCCAAGCGGAAGGCCACCTCACCGAACCTGGCGTGGCGTTCCTCGGTCCGGTCGGCAAGCTGGCTCAGCCAGCGCTTGGAGCGGCGTTCCCACTGGGCTCCTGCCTCGACCGCCAACTGTGCCGATAGGGATGTGTCACCGGCGATGTGGCGGGCGCTCAGAAGTGCAGTGGCGGTGTCGAGGTCCTCGTCGGCCAGGCTGAGGGCTTCCTTGACCGTCGAGACGCTCTGGCCGAGCTTGAGTCCCTCATCCCAGATCGGATACCAGATTCGGTCGGCAATCGTACGCAGGTCGGGAACCCGATAGTGAACCAGCATGACGTCGATGTCGCTGCCCGGGCTCAACTCGGATCGGCCGTACCCGCCGATGGCTACCAGCGCCAGCCCGCGCGGGTGGACCGAGTCCAGGGCTTTGCTCAATAGCTCGGCCAGCCACGTATCCACCAGATCGCTATGAGCCCGGCACCAAGCGGCCCCCTTCAGCGAGTTGTCGGCAAGGAGAAGCTGGAGTTTCGACACCATCGTCGAAGCGTATTCCGACCGGCCCAGCCAAGATCCTGTTTTCCGGCTGCGGGGCTCAGATTTGACGCGCTTTTAACGGAACTTAAGCGGCGCATAACAAACGACAAACCCGATTTTTAGCGTTTTCTAAGCGCCGGAAGGATCCTTAATCGACGGGGCGCAAGTACCCTGGATTAAGGGGTGATGACAGTGAAGAACAACATGAAGACGGTTATCCTGCTGGGCACGCTGGCAGGTCTGATGGTTTGGCTGGGCAACATGATCGCCGGCCGCTCAGGCGCGACGATAGGCTTGGTGTTCGCCGCGGTGATGAACCTGGGTGCCTACTGGTTCTCGGACAAGATCGCCCTGAAGATGAGCCGCGCGAGGCCGATCAGCCGGGCGGAAGCTCCCCAGCTCTACTCCATGGTTTACCGCCTGACGCAGAGGGCCGGGATCCCCATGCCGAGCATTCACATCATCCCGTCGCAGCAGCCGAACGCCTTTGCCACCGGACGGAACCCTTCGCATGCCGCAGTGGCGGTAACCGAGGGCATCCTTGAGATGCTGAGCCCCTCGGAGTTGGAGGGGGTCCTGGCGCACGAGCTGGCGCATGTGCGGAACCGCGACATCCTCATCGCGTCGGTGGCGGCAACCATCGCCGGCGCGATCTCCTTCATTGCCACCATGGCCCGGTGGGGCGCCATGTTCGGTGGTAGCGATGAGGACAACAATCCTGCGGGCCTGGTCGGCGTTCTCGTGGCCAGCATCGTCGCCCCTCTGGCGGCGATGGTCATGCAGATGGCAGTTTCCCGGTCCCGTGAGTTCCAGGCCGATGCGGTCGGTGCCGAGATTGCCGGGCGACCCAACGGGTTGTCGAGCGCTCTTCGCAAGCTTGAGATCGCCTCCCAACGGGTGCCGATGGCCGTCAATCCTTCAGCGGCCCCCATGTTCATCGTCAACCCGCTACGGGGTCCATTGGCACACGGTGCTGCTCGCCTGTTCAGCACCCATCCGCCGACCGAGGAGCGGATTCGGAGGCTCGAGGAGATGGCCGGCAGGGCGGGTTACCTAGTCTGATTCCCGGTAAGTCCAACAAGCGGACCCCCGAGGTCCCCTTTTTGTTCGTCGTCCCTTCTGGCTTGACTTCGGCTATCCGATTCGCGGTAGGGTTCCCTAGCATTTCGGCCGCCGCGGGGATTGAGCGGCGGCCGCCTTATGCCCTTATGCCGCTTGGGAGGACCGCGTGAGGCGAGGAATGAAGTTGGCGGTTTGCTGCGTCCTTTCTTTGTCGTTGGTCGCCCTCACCGCGTTTCCCGCCAGTGCCCAGCTTGATAAGCTGTTGAACCAGCTTCTAGCCCCGAAGCCAACTGATCCTCCACCCGCCGAACCAGGTGCTCCCCCGCCCCCCGGACCCGGGGCGCCCCCGGCTTCGGCTCCGGGCCCCGTACCACCTTCCGCCGTGGCTCCGAACCAGCTGGTTGACCCCAGGACCCTGCCCTTCCCCATTGCCCTGCCAAGCATTCGCCGCTCTCCGGCTCGCAATACGAACAGGTTAATCGAGCTGCTGCAGCCCGCAGTAGACAGAGGCATCCCACTAGAGACTGCGCTCCTGTCGGTCGTGGCACCCTTCCCCGTTGCGGGCAAATCCAACTTCACTCACGACTGGGGCTTTCCCCGCTACACTCCCACGCCGCACCTTCACGAGGGCACTGATGTCTTTGCCGACTTCGGCACGCCGGTCGTCACCTCCGAGCCGGGCAAGGTAATCAGCAAAGGAGCCGCCGGCGCCGGTGGGATATCGGTGTGGGCACGCGGCGACAGCGGCATGGCCTACTACTACGCGCACCTGGAGAGCTGGGCCCAGGACCTGGCGGTGGGCCAGCGGGTGGAGAAGGGCCAGGTGATCGGTTTCGTCGGCGACAGCGGAAACGCAGAGGGCGGATCGCCGCACCTCCACTTCGAGCTGCATCCCGGCGGAGGGCCCGGAACGCCGGCCCGTGATCCCAAGCCGTTCCTGGACGACGCTCTGAACCTGGCGGAGCAACAGGCTGCCGCGTTCGTCCTCGCTCCGGGAGGTATCGTCGCCGGCATACCGAACACCGCAGGCCGGACCGTTCTACCCGGCATCATCGTGACGAAGGAGGTTGACAAGCTCCTGCAGGGGACGGCGCTCCGGGTACCCGAGGACGTCATGTGGTTCTCCATGATGGACCCCACGCTTGGCGGCTTGGGCCTGGCCCGGCAAAGCGCCCTATCGGGAGTTCCCCGGGCCGAGCAGCTGACGGAGGCGGAGAAGGTGGAGGCGCAGCGTCTGGATGATGTGCGGCAAGCCGTAAACACCACGTCGCAAAAGGTGAGCAACCTTCTCGAAAGGCCAAGCTCGCGGAGTATGGTTGTCGTCGGCCCCGTGAAACAAGCCCTGATCCGCTAGAGCTTCAAACGGCGCCGGGCTGCCGTTCTTTAGGGTTTCGGCCGCCCCAGCCGCTCGGTTATCTGATCCGCCGTGTTCTGTATCTCTTCTGGATCCCCCTTCGACGCCGTCGCCGGCGGGACCAGGGAGTCGCTGGACCACCTCGGGATCAGGTGAAGGTGGAGGTGATCGACGGTCTGCCATGCCGCCCGCCCGTTCGACTGGAGCAGGTTCATGCCCTCGGCGCCCACGGCGTCGCGCACGGCCGGAGCCACCACGTGCGCCGCCTTCATCACCGCGGCCGCATCCTCCGGAGTGATCTCCCAGATCGTAGCGGCATGGTTTCGGGGGATAACCAGCGAATGACCCCGGGCCCAAGGGAAGATGTCCAGAATCGCGATGACGGCCTCGTCCTCGTAGATCCTGGTTGCCGGAGCGTTACCGGCGACAATCCGGCAGAAGATGCAGTCGGTGCCGGCCATTCCTCTACCGATAGTTAGTGAACTGAAGAGGGATCCCAAAGTCCTCCTCTTTCAGCGCCGCGATCACCGCTTGCAGGTCGTCCCGAGATTTCGAGCTCACCCTGAGCTGATCTCCTTGAACCTGGCTCTGGACCTTGTGGCCCAACCCCTTGACGAACTTGTTGATTGTGCGGGCCTTCTCGTCGGAGATTCCGTGCACGATGTCGATGCTTTGTTTGTAGTTGGACCCGCCGGCCGGTTCGATCTTGCCCTCCGACAGCGCCTTGAGCGACACGTTCCGCCGGACCATCTTCTCCTTTATGACGTCGACGGCCGCCTGCACCCGGCCCTCGGAGTTGGACCGGACCTCGATATGTTCCGAGTCGTGCCTTATGTCAGTGCCTGTGTTCTTAAAGTCGAACCGCTGGGTGATCTCACGCCTTGCCTGATCCAGGGCGTTGATCACCTCCTGGTGGTCGACCTCACTCACCACGTCAAAAGATGTCTGTGCCAAGGTGCCCCCAAGAATCGTTGTGTCCCCGTTGCCTTATCCTAATGCTGCGGCGTCCGGCTGCGGCCGTCCACAACTCCCACTCTCTTCCTCGTGGGCGGGACACTCGCAGGCGGTCCAGGACCAGGTGGGATACCTAAGTGGCCAAAGGGAGCCGGCTGTAAACCGGTTGCGCAAGCTTCGGAGGTTCGAATCCTTCTCCCACCACTAAATCACAGCAATATAATTTGAAGCACCACTCCTAGACCGACTTCGTTCGGCATCCTCGAGTGCTGCTGATGCCGTTGTTCCCGCTTGCCTTTGGGCCGTCCAACTTATCTCGGCAGCGGTCTACCGCTCGACCGTTGGGCAACCGCCTTGACGCTGATCGAGAGGCTCCGGCAAGCTACGTCCCTGTCCTCATTGTCGGGGGAGCTAACGCTTGGTGTGGAGTTGGGATGATTTCGCAAACTGATGCCGCGGCCCTCCTCGCGGCAGGCCCCTCGTCGGTGATGTTCTCTTCTATGGGCGTGGTCCCGCTGCTCCGCAGGCAATCTCCCGCCACTGTTCCGGGCGGCTGAGGTCCAGTGAACGCCCGCGACTCCAAGAACCTGGTTCTCATCGTTGCCCGGGAGCTGGCGAGCCTGGTCGCCACTCCGGTCTTTGTCGTGGACGCGGAGGGATCGCTCATCTTCTTTAACGAGTCCGCTGAGGAGGTCTTGGGCCTAAGGTTTTCTGAGGCGGGCGAACTCTCGGTCGAGGAGTGGTCCACCATATGGGGCCCCCAGGACGCGGACGGCGGCCTCCTCGAGGCATCCGAGCTTCCTCTGGTCCAGGCGCTGTCGAATCGCCGGCCCACTCATAGACCCTTTGCGATCACCACGCGTAACGGCAAGAAGCTGGAGATCGAGGTTACCGCCTTCCTCTCTTCGCCAGGGCCGACGAGCTGGTAGGGGGCGTCGCGATCTTCTGGGTTCGCTGAACCGGAGGTCGTGAAGGGTGGACGTCAAGATCTGGGGGAGCCGTGGGTCCCTGGCAACCCCCGGCCCCTCAACCGTCAAGTACGGCGGAAACACGGCCTGCGTCGAGGTGGCGTTGGGTGACCAAATCGAGGTAGTCCTCGATGCAGGAACCGGAATCCGGCGACTTGGAGTGGAATTGGAGAGCCGCCGGCCCGAGGTTCTCCACATTCTTCTGACTCATCTTCATTTGGATCACCTGCAGGGGTTGGGCTTTTTCCCTTTACTGGGTGATCCGCAGGTCGAGGTTCACGTCTGGGGCCCCTCTTCGCCGGTGCAATCACTGGAGAAGCGGATTGGCCGCTACCTATCTCCTCCGCTCTTTCCGGTCCGCCTGCACGATCTGATGTCCTCGGTCACGTTCCACGATGTCCCGGAAGGGGAGTGGGAAATTGGCACCGCGCGATTTGTGGGCGAGCCGATCGCGCATCAAGGACCGACGCTGGGATATCGCATCGAGCAGGGAGATCGAGCCGTTGCCTACCTCCCCGATCACGAGCCGGCTAGAGGCAGAAACCTTCTGGAGATCGAGCCCGAGTGGATCTCGGGGCTGAGGCTGGTTCAAGGGGTTGATGTTCTGCTTCACGACGGCCAGTACACCGACGACGAGTATTCGCAGAAGCTGGGCTGGGGCCATTCGGGCCTAACGGATGCAGTCACGTTCGCCAAGCTCGCCGAGGTGGGGCGTCTGGTCCTGTTTCATCACGACCCTGCCCACGACGACGAGCAGTTGGAGACGATGCTACGGGGGGCCCATGAGCTCTGGGGAAAGGAAGAGAACCAACCGTTGCTTGCTTACGAAGGCATGGTGCTCGAGCTCTAAAGCAGGGCGAAGGTTGAACCTCACTGCGAGAAGCCTGAGCCAGACGTCTGTAGAAAAATAGGGACGGCAGATTCCAGGAAGGGTGGCGAGGCCAGCCCGTGCAGTGTCCGACGTGTGGACAGACGAACCGCCCCGAAGCCGCATTTTGCGACTCCTGTGGGACGCGCCTTACGCCCGCGCCAGCCGAGCAGCCGGAGAGGGCGCTCCCCCAGGCCGGGTCGGGGCGCTACGTTGCACTCGGTTACCTCGGCGAGGGCGGGCGAAAGCAGGTCTTCCGGGCCATGGACACGCGCCTCGACCGTGAGGTGGCCCTTGCCATCATTCAGACGAAGCGCCTAGATCCAGCCTCCATCGAAAGGGTGCGGCGCGAGGCAAAAGCAATGGCGAAGCTGGGGGGCCACCACAACATCGTCAATATCTTCGATGTCGGCGAGGAGGACGGCGACATCTTTTTGGTCTCCGAGCTGATGGCAGGCGGATCTGTCGAGGATCTGCTCGAAAAGTCAGGAGGCCGGGGGCTGCCCCTCGAACAGGTGATGCGGATCGCCGACAATGTGGCGGCGGCTCTTGAGTACGCACACGAACAAGGGATCTTCCACCGGGATATAAAGCCGGCCAACGTCTGGCTGACCAAAGACGGCACCGGAAAGCTCGGGGACTTTGGTCTGGCGGTGGGACGCCAGGAGGCCAGGTTGACCTCCGAGGCATGATGCTGGGAACCGTCGCCTACATGTCGCCGGAACAGGCAACCGGCATCCAGGTCGATGCGCGCAGTGACCTCTACTCCCTGGGCGCCATGCTCTACGAGGCCGCGACCGGAAGGCCCCCGTTCGCCGGCGACGATGCGGTTGCGATCATCTCCCAACAGATAAACACCGCTCCGGTTGCACCCTCATGGCACAACCCGGAGATCCCTCAACCACTCGAGGCTCTCATCCTGCAGCTGCTCTCCAAGTCTCCCGACGAGAGGCCGCAAACCGCAGGAGAAGTAAGAGAGCGACTAAAGCACGCTACCGAGAAGACGTCGATAGTCACCGAGCGCGTCCTGCAGGAGGAGCGCAACCCCCTCGAGAGGCTGGCTTCCGGTGTTTTCGTGGGAAGGGAGGCGGAGACTGCCGAGCTGCGAACGATGTTTGACGGGGTGAGGCGATCAAAAGGCGGAATCGCTCTCCTGGTGGGAGAGCCGGGCATCGGGAAGACGCGGACGTCTGAGGAGCTCATCACCTACGCCCGCTTGAACGGTGCTCAGGTTTTGGTCGGGCGCTGTTACGAAGGTGAAGGAGCCCCGGCTTACTGGCCGTGGATTCAGGTCATTCGGTCTTATGTGCACGAGCGCCCCCAGGAGCTCCTGGCTTCGGAGATGGGCTCGGGGGCTCAGCAGATCGCCCAGATAGTTTCCGAGGTCAAACAGCTCGTTCCGGGCGTGGAGACTCCTACCACAACCGATCCCGATGCGGCGAGATTTCAGCTGTTCGACTCGGTAACCACGTTTCTGCGTAACGTCGCGAGCTCCCGGCCGCTTGTGATCTTCCTGGATGACCTGCACTGGGCGGACAAGCCGTCGCTTCTGATGCTCGAGTTCCTCAGCCGGCAGATTTCCGATTCCAAGATCCTGGTCCTGGCCACCTACCGGGACGTCGAGCTTGGCCGGCAGCATCCCCTCTCTCTGACCCTGGCCGCCATCATCAGAGAGCCGAACGCTCGTCGGATATTGCTCCGGGGACTTTCGGAGTCGGATATCGCAAGGTACATCAGGTTGACGGCCGGAATAGAACACCCTCAGCAGCTGTCCAAGGCAATCTTCACCGAGACCGAGGGCAACCCCTTCTTCGTCAGCGAGACGGTGAAGCTGCTCGCTACCGAGAAGCAGCTCGAGGCGGATCCGCGAGGTTCCTGGAGCCTCACGATTCCACAAGGGGTCAAAGAGGTCATAGGGCGTCGCCTTGACCAGCTCTCGGATGGGTGCAACGAAGCTCTCACGATTGCGTCCGCGATCGGTCGAGAGTTCGACGTGGCAATGATCGAGATGCTCTCGACCCATCCTGCCGAGGAGCTGCTGGAGGCCATGGACGAGGCTGTGTCGGCCAGGGTTATCGCTCCCATCTCCGGCACGAGGTACCGGTTTGCTCACGCGCTGATCCGGGAGACGCTGTACGAGGAGCTGTCGACCGCGAAACGCTTGCGGCTCCACAAGGCGGCGGCTCAGGCCCTCGAGAGCCTGAGTGGGGAAGATCCCGAGCGCTACCTATCCGAGCTCGCCTACCACTTTTTCGAGGCGGCTGCCTTGGGGGAGGTTACGAAGGCGGTCGATTACTCACGGCGAGCGGGCGAGAAAGCAATGCGTCTGCTTGCTTTTGAGGAGGCGGCGGTCCAGTTCGACCGGGCGCTTCAAGCTCTCGATGTCAACGAGTCGGGGCAGGAGGTCGCCAGGGTTGGACTGCTGCTCGCCCTCGGCCGAGCCCAGACCAGCGCCGGGGAGACCTTGGCCGCCCGTAAGACTTTCCAGGAAGCTGCGGATCATGCCCGAAGCTCCAATCTCTCCGAGCACTTGGCGCTGGCGGCCCTGGGAGCCGGGGACGTCTGGACCGAGGCCGGATTCGTCAATCAGGATCTGATCGATCTGCTCGAGGAGGCGGCTGCCGCAAGCGTTGAGCACGGACCCCATTGAGAGTAAGATCCTTGCTCGCCTGGGAGAGGCATACAAGTTCGACCAGGCAACGAAGCATAAAGAGATCGAGCTCAGCACCAAAGCGGTGGAGATGGCCCGGCGCGTCGGCGATCCGGGGGCACTGGCCCAGGCACTCTACGGGCGGATAATTTCGCTGGGTTCGCCCGAGTCCATCGCGGAGCGCTTGGAGATGGCCACCGAGCTCATCGAGATTGCAGAAAAGGCCGGTGACGTAGAGCGGCGGTTGCTCGGTTTACGCCTGCGTATCGCGTCCTCCTTCCAGCTGGGACAACTAAAGTCCGCCCGGAACGACGTACGAACCTACGAGAAAGTCGCCGAGAGGGCCAAGCTGGCACTGTACACGTGGTTGACGCCGATACTCGAGTCGACGTGGAGTCTGGCGGAAGGAAGGGTCGATGAGGCCGAAGCGCTTGTGCGTCGAGGAGTCGAGCAGGGCCGCAAAGCGGGCGATCCCAACGCCGAGCGGTTTACGGTCGCCCCCCTGCTCGCCGTTAGGGTCGAGCAGCAGAAGGTCGAGGAGCTCGACCAAGTGGCCCGGCACCTTGCCTCCGAAGGCGGATTTTTCCCCTGGACCTGGGGTTGCCTGATCTTCCTGGCATACGCGAAAGGTGATCTCGACGAGGCGCGACGTCTCATCGACAAGCTCTCGTCCGGCGGATTCGCTTCTATCCCGCGAGAGTTGGGGTTCATCTGGATGATCGGCGTGCTTGCTCAGGTGTGCGCTCGCCTCGATGACGCGGCGATGGCGGAGCAGGTTTACGACCTGCTCAGCCCCTATCCCAACCATTACGGGACCCCGGGTTTCGTGGCTACCACTAACGGATGCGGACACCACCATCTCGGAGTGCTCGCCACGACGATGAAGCGCTTCGACCTGGCAGAGTCGCACCTAAACTCCGCACTTCGGGTCCACGAGACGGCCGGTTTCAGGTATCTCACGACCCAAACTCGTCACGCAATGGCCGAGATGCTCGCCAGGCGGGGCATGCCCGGCGATGATCAGAGGGCTCTGCGGCTACTGGGGGAGGTGGTCGAGGCGGCCACGGCAGGGCCGTTCAAACAGACGCTTCAAAGTGCAGTGCATCTGCGCCTGAGGATCCAGGGTCTGAGCAAGGTGGACACCACCCGGTCGATCCATGTGATCGCGGCTGAGGTCGGCAAAGAAGGGCCAGGGCTGGCCGCGCAGGCCGCTCCGGACGGGACGGTCACCATCCTGTTCACCGACATCGAGGGGTCGACCGAGCTGAACGAGAGCCTTGGCGATCAGCGGTGGATAGCCCTCCTATCGGTTCACGACGGCATCGTGCGCACCGAGGTGCAAAAGGCGGGGGGCAGTGTCGTGAAGTCGAGGGGGGACGGCTTCATGCTTGCATTTCCAAGTGCTCGGCAAGCTCTACGTGCGGCAATAGCCATCCAGCGCGCTCTGGAGGCGCACAACCGCGAATCTCCCCAATCAACGCCGATACGGGTCCGGATCGGTATTCATACCGGTGAGGTGGTTCATCAAAGAGGCGACTTCTTCGGGCGCCACGTGAACTTTGCGTCCCGCATAGCGGATCAGGCAGCGGGTGAGGAGATCCTTGTGTCCGAGTTGACCAAGGCGCTGCTGCTCGGATCCCCCGAGTTCGAGTTCGACGGCTCCCGCTCTGCGGGCCTCAAGGGATTTCCCGGCGAACACTTGATGTTCAGCTTGAACTGGTCTGGCGATGTCGGCTCTCCAGGTAACGACCCCTCGCGGGGGCGATGATGATTGCTTCAGGTCAGTCCGAACGAAAAGGAGGCGTCATGCCTGCGTTGAAAGCTTTTCACCACATTGGGCTCACGGTAAGCGACATCGAGGCGAGCATTCCGTGGTACGTCGAAGTCTTCGGGCTGAAGAAGGCCTGGGAGGAGAAGCACTACCCTGACGGCCCGGGCTATGCCGTCGTTCTTTCCCACCCACTGGGATTCAACATCAGCCTCGACCATCACCCGGAAAACCCGGGAGAGCCATTCGACGAGAAAAGGTGCGGCCTCGATCACCTCAGCTTTGTTGTGGCCGACCGGGCGGCGCTCGAAGAGTGGGAAGCCCATCTTTCCAACCTTGGAGTGCAGCATTCCCCCATCACGGACATGGAGTGGGGCTCGGAGCTGGTTTTTCGGGACCCGGACAACATTCAGCTAGAGCTGATCGCCCTGGCCTGACGGAGGAAAGCGCATCCCTCGCGATGACGCCAAGGAAACGAGAGGGTGGAGCAAGGAGAGGAACCGCCGTTGGCGCCGGACTGATCGTCTGGGTGGACCTTTTTCTGGCTCGTCAGCATTGGTAGCATTGGCCCAGTGTGATCCGTATGAATGGGGGGCTATCGGGATGCCGAAATACCTGAGTCTGTTCTCGTTCAAAGGGGAAACGCTCGGGCAACTTGTCCAGAATCCGAGTGACCGTGAAGCTGCGGTACGAGAACTGGCGACATCGCTTGGAGGCACGTTGGAGGCCTATTACCTGATGTTCGGCCCACATGACGGTTGCGCCATCTTTGAAATGCCAGACACCATCAGTGCCGCTGCGGCCGCCATCACAGTCGCATCTTCCGGGGCATTTGCGAGCCTGCAAACTCATGAACTGGTGTCGTCCAACGAGTTCCTTGAGGCTTTGGACAAAGCCAAGTCGGTCACGAGCTATCGGGTGCCGGGAACATAGCAGGTCTAACTAGCAGGGCAGGTCGCCGCCTGGGCCGCCTCCTCCTCCTGGGGAATCCGTAGAGGCGTCGGGCCGTTTTCCGTACTGCCCCTGATGCGTCTCCGGCCGGTGATTTCTAGGCTTTCCCCATAGCACACGGAGTTCAGTGCCCGATAGAGGGGAAGTAAAATGCCAGGAGTCAAGCGGTTTGCACGTGCGACGGGGAGGCTACTTGTGAGGTCCTTGGAGAGCACCAGCCCTGCCTGCCTTATGGGCTTCGGAGTGCCCTACCGGCGCCTTACCGGCTCGGATCCCCGATGAGCGGACCTGCGCTGGAGGACCTGGAGATTCCCCAGATCGATTGGGGAAACGGTGGCATCCGTCTTGAGCCATGCCCCAAGAGGGTGCGAGTCGTGGCAGCCGGCCAAATGGTCGTCGACAGCCGCCGAGTGACCATGATGCTCGAACCGAAACACCTTCCGGTCTACTACTTCCCACGGGAGCACGTGAGGATGGAACTGCTAATTCCGGCGAAGTCGTCCATCGTCTCGGCTCTGAAGGGCCCGGCAACGTACTGGACGCTGCGGAATGGTGATCGGATCGTGCCCGACGCCTTCTTCTCCTACGACGACGCGCCATCCGAATGCCCGGACTTGAGCGGACTTATTGGGATGTACTGGGGAAAGATGGATGCCGTCTTCGAGGAGGGAAGAGGTCTTCACCCATGCCCGGGAGCCGCATCATCGCATCGAGGTTCTCCGTTCCTCCCGGCAGGTGCGGGTGGCTTGGGGGGAGCGCATCCTCGCCGAGTCCGACCGTCCGGTGATGCTGCTGGAGTCTGACCTCCCTCCCCGCTTCTACCTGCCGAAGCTCGACGTTCGCTTCAGCGAGCTGGAACCCAGTCCAACCGCAACAACCGACCCGTACAAGGGCAGGGCAACGGAGTACTGGTCGGTTGAGGGAGGGCCCAACGACATAGCCTGGTGCTATCCGTTTCCCACGGTGGAGTGTGCGGCCATCGCCAACCACATTGCATTTTTCCAGGAAGCGGTCGAGGTTTATGTCGACGAGGAGCTGCTGAACGCCGGGAATACCCCGTGGTCCTGAAGACGGAACACCGTGCTGCGACCGGTAGTGCTTCCACGAACGGCCTAGGTTCTGCGCTTCTCACCCCGTAGAGCCGTCAGCGCATTGCAGAACTCCTCGTAGGCGTCCAGCTCCCGGCACAGAGGCGAAATCACCCTGTTAAATGCAACCTGCCTGATGCCTTCACGCAGCCGTTGCGCGGCTCTTCGCCGGCGTCGGCGCGCTCCCAGGCGGGCCATCTGCTGGAACACAAAGCTGAACAGCAAGCCGGCCAGGAGCCCGCCTCCCAGGGCGATGGTGGGCCAAGGGATCTCCTCTACCCGAGGAGTCGGGGGTCGCGGAATCTGCAGCCACTCCAGGGCGAACAGCAGGGTCAGCCACGCAAACCCCAGGATGGCGACGGTCGCCAGCACCGTCTGTACGCCGTTGCCCACCCTCCACCAGGCCGGGCGTCTCTCGTCATCGAGGTCGGTCGACGATACGGCGGAGTCCAGCTCGTTCAGCAGGTCCTCGGACGACGTGGAAACGCTTTGTCTCACACAGTCGGGCCACGGCGAGGGAAGCCCCTCGGCCGCCGAGGCGGCGGCCCTCCGCAGGGCGTTGTCCAGCTGCGCCTGTTGCAGCGGCGTTGCCTGGGGCAGGGACGTTCTGCCACCCTCTCCTGAGCGGCGCAGGTGGAGGCGCCCCAGCGGATCGGGGCGGAACCGCCTCAGCCAGCGGGTGAAGGGCCACCCCATCGCCAGCGAGGCGTCCCGCCGGTGGGCCGCCGCCAGCGCGTCCACCACGACGTCGACGCCGGCGGCTGAGGCAAGTGCGTCGACCAGCCGCTCCTGTTCCCGGTCGGGAAGATCCTCGGCCTTGGTGGTCGCGCACAGAGGTGCAAGGCGGGCGACGAGCCGGTCCAGGTCGGCCGACAACCGCTGCGCCGCTGCTCGTTCCTCCCGGACCCGGCCTTCGATGGTTTCCCTCAGAAGATCCAGTCCCTCGCCGGTAGCGGTCGAGGTTGAGAGCACCTGAACGCCGGTCAGTCCGTCGTCCTGCAGAAGCCGGGACAGGTCGCCGACACACTGCCGTCGCTGGACCTCAGTCAGTTTGTCGATCTGATTCAAGACCACGATGCTCACTGCGGCATGGGTTGCCAGAGGACGCAGATATCCGTCGTGCAGCGCGGCGTCGGCATACTTCTGGGGGTCAACCACCCAGACGAAGACGTCTACCAGCTGCACCAGCCGGTCAACCTCCAGGCGGTGTTCTACCTCCGTGGAGTCGTGGTCCGGAAGGTCCAGGAGGACCAACCCGTCAAGATCGGGATCGCGGAGGCCGTGCCGGCGGCCGACCCCCAGCCAGTCGAGGACCTCGGACGCCTCCCCCCAAACCACAGCCTGAGCGGAGGAGGTTGTCGGCCGGCGAACGCCCACCGCCGCCAGCTCGACGCCGCTCAACTTGTTGAACAGCGAAGACTTCCCCGTTCCGGTCGCTCCGGTGAGTGCCGCCACGGTGACGTTCCTGCCGAATCCCATGCGGCTGGTTCCTCGCTCCAGGACCCCCCGGGCATCATGGACCAGCGACGGCTCGAAACGATCCCTGCCGATGTCGACCACCTGGCGCAGTGCCTGAAGCCGGTCGTCGAGGTCGGGAGCCTGCTCCTTTCGAAGAAAAGGCTTCACGGCCGGTGTAGCTGAACGGCCGCCAATGCCGACCGAAGCTGCTCAACCTGCTGGGGCGAAGGCACGTCCTGCCGGGCAATCTTGCCGAACCGCTCGGCCTCGGCCTCCATCAAGCCGGTGAGTCTTTTGAGCAGGTCCTTGCGGGCTCGGGCTGCCAGGGTGCGGACCGCCTCCTCGCCGAAGATTGCTTCCAACAGGCGCTGACTGACGGCTGCCGTTCCGCCGGCTATCACCACCTCGCCGCCGGTTAAACCTCCGCTGTGGGCGAACACGGCAAGCATGAGGGCGGCCCCTACGGCGTTGACGCCTACGGACACGGCCCGCCCGGCGGCCCGTCGGGCCGGCCCCTGCTCCTTCACCAGGTCGAGGACCGTCCCTTGCCATGCCCGAATTTCGGCGTCCAGCGCGGTTCGAAGGTGCGGCGACGACCGGTCGGGCGCCGCTCTGGCATTGATGAGGGCCTCTCCCTGAGCCGAGGCCCGCCACGCGGCCACCGTTCTTTCTGCGGCCCGATCTGCCGCCGATACCAACACCGTCTCGATGCTGCGCTCGACCTCGGCCTGCACCTCGTGCGCAACAGGCGGCTTGCCGGTCAGCACATCCCTGAGCCGGTCCCTTATCCTTCCGATCGAGCTTTGGAGGTTCCGCATCACGTCGCCGGTGCCGATGAACTCGTGCCAGCGTGCCAGGACCTCGGATCGCAAGAGCGAACCGCTGCTCAGCGCCTCCTCCGCCTCTTGCACGCCCATGGCGTAGATCCGGCGGGCATCAGCCCCCAGCTCGCCGGCGGCACCTATCTGAGCTTCCATCTGCCCGGCCACCTCCTCAACCCGGGCGGGCAGTGAGTCAAGCGCACCGACAAGGGTCTTCAGCACGGTTTGGGCCTTGGCGCCGGCGTCTGCGGCCAGATCATTCAGCCACCGCTTCACCGGCTCCAGGGAGGCTGCCGGTATCCGGTCATCCTCCAGCTGCACCTCCGCAACGGTCAGCACCGGCGTCCCCCCGAGTCCCTCCTTTCGCAACATTTCCTCCAGATGGCGGGGCACCTCCTCCAGCGCCTCGATGGGGACCCGGTTGAGCACCAGAGCCAGGGCGGTGCTGCGCTCTCTCGCCCGGCGAAGATAACCCCAGGGAACAGCATCGGCGTACCGGCTGGCGGTGGTGACGAAAAGCCACAGGTCCGCTGCCGCCAGCAGCTGTGCTGCCATCTCCCGGTTGGACTCAACCACGGAATCGATGTCCGGAGCGTCAAGGAATGCGATGCCCCGAGGAACGTCTGCGTCGCCCACCAGATGAAGGGCACCCGATCCACTTTCAAGCCTGCCGGTTGTGCGGGGGAGAGAGGGAAGAATGCGCTCTGTTTGGAACCACCTGAGCTCTTGCGGATGGGCGACCAGGATCGGCGTGGTGGTCGTCGGGCGAAGAACGCCGGAGGCGGAGACCTTTCTGCCGACTAAGCTGTTGATCAGGGTGGATTTCCCCGACCCGGTCGAGCCTCCGAAGACCGTCAGCAGCGGCGCGTCCAGCTCCCGGAGCCTTGGCAGCAGGTAGTCGTCGATCTGACCGGCAAGCTCACCCCGAGCGGCTGTCGCCGCCTCGCTCCCCGGGGTGCTGAGGGGGAAGGCGGCGCGGCGAAGCTCGGTGCCCAGGGTTGCGACCGCGTCGTACAACTCTTGAGAGTTCATGGAGATGGTGTACCCACGCGCATACGAGTGCCCCATTCTTCCGGGGGGCTATCACCGGTTTTGCCCATCCGCATCCTTGCGCGGTTCAATGGAATGGAAACCCTCGAGAGGGCTGGTCCCTAGACAGGCAGGCAGCGGTGGTGGCACGACGGCCGGCGACTCCCCTTGAGTCGGAGTTGGAAGACCTAATAGCTCAGGCCGGCCCCATAACATTCGACCGGTACATGGACCTTGCGCTTTACCACCCACGCCTCGGCTACTACGCGCATCGGGTGCCCGGCCGTGGGGTGTCCTACGAGACCTCAGCTTCGATAGGACCAGGGTTCGGCCAGCTGGTGGCCCGGGAGCTGCAGCTGATGTGGCAAGCCCTCGGCCGGCCCGACCCCTTCGTAGTCACGGAGTTCGGCGCAGGCTACGCGGGCCTTGCTGCGGCGGCCATCAGTTCGGCCGGGCCGATGGTGGATGCACTACGGTGGAGAATCATCGAGCAGTTCGATGGGATTGCCGAGTTGCAGCGCAGGTGTCTCGGCCCTGCCGCAAGGTGCGTTGAGTGGCGGCCATCGCTCGACGGCGTGTCCACGGTGGGGTGCCTTCTGGCCAACGAGGTCCTCGACAACTTCCCGTTCCACCGGTTCCACGTTTCCGGCGACGGAATACAGGAGATCTACGTCGCCTATGAGGGTGGCGGGCTGGTGGAGCTTCTGGGCCCCCCTTCGTCGGAGCACTTGCTGACCGCCGTTCGCCCGTTCGAGGCTCAGTTGAAGGAGGGCCACCGGTTCGAGGTATGCCCCGGGATATCCAGCTGGTGCCAACAGGTGGGCGGGGCCATAGAACGTGGATACCTCCTGGTGATCGACTACGGCGACGAAGAGCCGGACATCTGGCTGCGGGGACCGCAGGGCACGCTGTCCACCTACGGCGCCCGGGGACGGGGCTTTCAACCGCTCGAGCACCCCGGACGCAAAGACATCACCGCCGACGTCGACTTCACGGCGGTCGACCGGGAGGCTCGGGCAGCCGGATTCGACTTCGAGCTGCTGACGCTTCAGAGCTACTGGCTTGCGTCGTTGGGGATAGCGGACGAGGCGCGGGAACTCGAGGCAGAGGCGCAGTTCGCGGAGGCGTTCGGCTGGCGCGCCGATGCCGAGCTGCTGACCCGGGAACGCGATCAGATGCTGAGGCTGGTGGACGAGAAGGGCCTTGGCGGGTGCCTGGTCTATCGGGCATCTAAGAACATCATCTGATCCTTGACTACACCAACGCCTTGCTGTGTAATGACGTGGTGATTACACAAGGCTCAGTTAAAGGAATCACCGGGCCCAAAGCGGCAGTGTTGGCGAACATCACCTATCGTCAGCTCGACTATTGGGCCAGGCAGGGCTGGGTGACCCCTTCGTTGGAGGCGGGGGTAGGCAGGCCGGGACGGCGGATCTATGGAGCCGACGACGTCGTCAAGCTGGCGGCTCTCGGCCATTTCGGCCGGTCCGGCGCAGACGTTGGCCAGCTGGGCCCCGCAGTTACCCGACTGAATCTCTCAGGCGTGCCTGAGGATTACCTGCTGGTAACCCCCGGCGGTCCTGACATAGAGGTGGTGGCGGCCTCCGAGCTGAGGGCCAGGGTCGCGCTACCCGGCAGCATGTGCGTCTTCGACCCGGCCCCGCTCCGGAACAAGATGGCCCGGCGCGAGCCCGGAATCTCCTCCCGGAAGACAGCATGACTCACCTGTTCGAGGTTCCCGCGGTCGCCGCCCAGACGCCCTACGAGGACCTTCCCATCACCTATTCAGACTTCCAGGCCCTGGCCTCAGCGGCCGGTGCAGATTTCAAGGAGATGGCCCGGGAATGGATTGTCCAGGCCGGGGGAGTGATCGAAGCCGGCAAGCTGAAGTTCGACAGCTACCCCGCCGACGGGCTGGTTCGAGGCCGGAACGGCGCCCGTTTCGTGCTTCTGGCCCGCGGTACACCGGACGACGGGCACCGTTCCGGCCTGCGGCGAAACGACACGGTGCTGAAGATGGGTTGCCGCGCGATAATGATCGCCCGCCGCACGGACCTGCCCATCCTGGTGGTCACCTCACACCTCCCGGATCCCGGCAGCAGAGCCGGCCGGATTCTCTCAGACCTTCACTCGGACATCGTCGATGTGGCGGCGACGGCGGGCGATTTGGCGGGGTTCCGGCGCTTTCGCAGACACCTGACGGAGGTTCCCGCTCCCTCGGACCCGCTGGCCTCGGTCTGGCGAGCCGGCGTTTTCAGCCAGCCCGAGCTGTTCGGTGAGGGCACGGGCGATGCGTGACCGCGTGCCGGCTGACTGGAAGGTGGACTTGCGAGAGCGCCACCAGCTTGAGGCCGGAGTCCGCAACGAGCTTGCAGCCCATCCCGAGCTCGCGATGCTCCGGTGCTCCACCGCCTCCACCGAACGACTCGACTATCAGCTGGCCGGACCGGGGGCCCGCCTGCTGGAGATAGAGCTTAAGATGAAGCGGCAGGTCTACCGGGGCTGGAGTTACCGGCCCGATGTGCCGGAAAAGGATCTGTTCATCCTTGATGAGCTGGCGTTGCGCAAGCTCATCGACGCAGGAAGGTATGCCTTCCTGCTGGTCCGCGACCTCCCCTGCGACCGCTGGGCGGTTTGGTCCACCCACGACCTCGTCATGACATCCAAAGTTCGGGTGACCCGCCAGCTCGCCGTGGGAACCGGCGCGGTGAAGGGTAAGGTGCTCATCAGCTTCGCCGAGGACGCAAGCCTGTTCTGCGACGTGAGCAGCTCCATTGACTTCATCGTCGACACGCTGAAGACGGTGGACCAGCGCTGGTCGGATATCGCCCCCTGGCCCTCACCGCACCGGGCCTCGTAAATCGTTTTCTACGAGGAGATCTTTCCCGTCACCCGGCCGTTGCCTGTGCTTCGATCCATCGCCGCCACGCGGTCGTTACCGGAGCGTCTGTCCACCGCGAGGGGCTCGGTAACCGGTCCGTGCTCTGCGTAATGGCGAAGCCGGGCCCGGTCGAGGCTGGATCTCATCTGGATGATGTCCTTGATTGGCTTCCCGTCGCCGAGCACTATCTGAAGGGCGACGTCCCCGGCCGTTCCTTTCGGTGGAGCATTGGTGGTCAGAAGCACAAGGGGCGTTGTTGGGTGAGTTTCGTGCAGCACGGCCGCCTTGCCCAGCGCCTTCCACAGGGTGTCGGTTCTCTTTAGCCCAGGCCGGTTGCTGGTGAAGCCGCCGGAGACATCGAAGAGCCAGGTGGTCCCGGTCCGGTCCTTCGCCCTGAAGTTGAGCTCGACGCCGGAGGGTAGACGCACGTTCGCCTCCAGGAACTCGAAATTGCAGTCCATGAGAATGGCATGGGCAATTTGCTTGGCCGCCCTCCCTTCCGCCACCGCCCTCTGCTGGAAGTCCATATCCTTGGTCGCAGGCAGCCGCGTCGCAGGCAGCTCGAACCGCAGCTGCTCCGGGTCCCCCTCCCGGCTGGCGTGGACGGCACTGGCCTCCACGACCCGCGCCCGGGCCCTATGGACGTAGGCCTCCTCCATGTCGTAGCCGAAGAAGTGCCGGTCGGTGCGGACGGCGGCAACCGCAGTGGTGCCTGAACCCATGAACGGGTCCAGGACCAGGTCGCCCTTGTACGTGTAGAGGTGGATGAGCCGCTTCGGAAGGTCCACTGGGAACGGAGCAGGGTGCCCGACTCGGGTGGCGCTCTCGGACGGGATCTCCCAGACGTCGGTGGTGGCCTCCATGTACTCGTCGCTCCACAGCGATGCGGTGCTCGGGTAGTTCGCACGCTGGCGCTCCCGCGCGCTGAGTGCCCGGTCGAACCGCCCTTTGCTGGCGATGATGACCCGCTCCGTTAGGTCCCGCAGGACCGGATTTGCCGGCCGCTGGAAGGATCCCCAAGCACAGGATCCGGACGACCCGCGGGCCTTCTGCCAGATGACCTCACCCCGAAGAAGAAGCCGCAGCCGGTCCTGCAGGATGGAGATGACGTCCGAGGACAGCGAGCGGTAGGGCTTCCGGCCGAGGTTGGCCACATTGACGGCGATCCGACCGCCCGGCTCGAGCTTTCGCACGCACTCCGCGAACACGTCCTCCAGCATCTGTAGGTACTCCAGATAGGTTGCCGGCACGTCCCCTTCTCCCAGGATTGCCTCGTACTCCTTGCCCGCAAAGTAGGGAGGCGAGGTCACAACCAGCGCCACCGAGCCGTCCTCAACCTCGTCCATATGCCTGGCGTCGCCGATCAGGATCTCGTTCAGGCGGTCCTGCCTGGCAATTGTGGCCTCCCGGCTGAGCTCGGGGGTGACGAATCGGTCGTAGAAGGGCGTCGCATCGTGATTCTCCCGGGCCCCCACCCCGAAGTCGGACGTGGTCGTGCCGTTCGGAGACCGCTTTTTTCCGTTGGTGCGAGACATGAATGGGAGTCTAGTCTTCAGGTCCGACAACTTCGCGAAAAATCCGGTTAGATCCAATCCTTTTGCCGGAAATACACGTACAAGAACCCTGACGACAGCAGCATGATTCCAAGGGCGATCCAGAAGCCGATGACGTTGTCGTTGTGCGGCCACAGGCGAAAGTTCATCCCGTAGATGCCCGCCACCACGGTGTTGGCCCCAAGGATGGCCGCCCAGCTGGTCAGCTGCTTCATGATCACGTTGAGCCGGTTGGAGGCCATCGACATGTTGAGCTGGATGGCGTTCAGCAGGAGCTCCTGGACGGCCTCCAGGTCGCCGGCCACCCGGAGCACGTGGTCCTTCACGTCGGCGTAGTACGGGCGCATCTCGTCGGAGATGTCCAGGATCTGGCCTTCCATCAAGGCGTTGAACCCTTCCCGGAGCGGAAGCACCACCTTGCGGAGGCCTACCACGGCCCGCCGGAGCTCCAGCAGGTCGCCCTGAAGGTCGCCGTTGCTCTCCTGCGCGAGCAGGCGGTCCTCGACTTCATCCAGGCGGTCGTCGAGCGTCTCGGTGACCAGACCGTACTCGTCGACGATCTCGTCGAGAAGGCCGTGGAGCATGAAGCTGACCCCGTGCTCCAGCAGGTTCTCGCCCTTCTCCCACCGCAGCAGCACCGGCTCGATGTCCCATAGCGGATCCTTGCGGACCGTGATTAGGTACTGGCGTCCCACGAACACATCAACCTCCGCGCTGACAAGTTCCACGTGGCGGTGATCCCCGGGGGTTGGTGATCCCAGGAGGTGCGTCTGGGGCGACTCCTCCAGCCAAGCAGCGTAGACGGCCGCGAATAGGTGGTGACGGTACCGATCCACCTTTGGACGCTGATGGGCGTGAACGGCATCCTCAATGGCGAGGGGGTGCAGACCGAACTCCTCCTGGAACAGCGCCAGCTCCTCGCGGTCGGCGTGGACTACGTCAAGCCACACAACGTGGTCCGGCAGGGCGAGGAAGTCGGAGATCAGGGCAGGCTCGCAATCCTCCGCCATCAGCTTGCCGTTCCGGTAGATCCTCGTCCTGATCATGGATCCAGACTACCTTCGTCGCGGGTCCCTTCGGGCAAGAACCGGGGGCGATATAACACGACTTGCGGTGGGCCCTACACTGGATAGGTCTGTCCTTCAAGTCCCGCTACAGCCGCTAGGGCTGTTGGTTAGACTGATGAGCCGGAGGCGCTCCGACTTCCCGTGCGGGAGAAGGCGGGCCCCAAGCAGGACTTGCCCTCTTAGCTCAGTCGGCAGAGCGACGCCATGGTAAGGCGTAGGTCCGCGGTTCGATTCCGCGAGAGGGCTCGGCCAGAAGAAGCGCGGGTCTAGTTGTACTTAGGTTGGTAGCATCCGGCTTGTTGAAGAGCGGCGGCGTAGCTCAGAGGCAGAGCAAGCGGCTCATAATCGCTGTGTCGGCGGTTCGATTCCGCCCGCCGCTACCGAACCTGACTTTAACGCGAGTCGCCAAGGATTAGGTAGTCTCTTATACAGAACGATTTTATTTAGAGAAGAGAATAAACGGGCTAACGGGTAGCCGGAAGGGAAGTAGGCATGGCAAAGGCGAAGTTCGAGCGGAACAAGCCGCACCTCAATATCGGAACCATCGGACACATCGACCACGGCAAGACGACGCTCACGGCCGCTATCACCAAGACTCTGACGGACCGCGGCCTGGGTAACTTCTTCACTGCCTTCGATCAGATCGACAAGGCTCCGGAAGAGAAGGCTCGCGGCATCACAATCACGATTGCCCACGTTGAGTACGAGACTCCCAACCGTCACTACGCTCACGTCGACTGCCCGGGTCACGCCGACTACATCAAGAACATGATCACCGGCGCGGCTCAGATGGACGGCGCGATTCTGGTCGTTTCGGCGGCTGACGGCCCCATGCCGCAGACCCGTGAGCACGTGCTTTTAGCCCGTCAGGTCGGCGTGCCCTACATCGTCGTGGCCATGAACAAGTGCGACATGGTGGACGACCCCGAGATCCTCGACCTGGTCGAGCTCGAGGTTCGTGAGCTGCTCAGTTCTTACGACTTTCCTGGTGACGACCTTCCCGTGGTCCGCGTTTCGGCACTGAAGGCGCTCGAGGGCGACGCTGACGCCCAGGCGGGCGTCATGGAGCTCATGGAAGCGTGCGACAACTCGATTCCCGAGCCAACCCGTGACATCGACAGGCCGTTCCTCATGCCTATTGAGGACGTCTTCTCGATCACCGGCCGTGGAACCGTGGTCACCGGTCGGGTCGAGCGGGGCCAGGTCAAGGTCGGCGACACGATCGAGATCGTCGGTATCAAGGAGAAGGTCCAGCAGACCGTCTGCACCGGTGTTGAGATGTTCCGCAAGCTGCTCGATTCCGGTCAGGCAGGGGACAACATCGGCGCCCTGCTGCGAGGCATTGACAAGAATAACGTGGAGCGCGGCCAGGTCTTGGCGAAGCCGGGATCGATCACCCCGCACACCGAGTTCGAGGCGCAGGTCTACGTGCTGGGCAAGGACGAAGGCGGACGTCACACTCCGTTCTTCAACAACTACCGGCCGCAATTCTACTTCCGTACGACCGACGTCACCGGAGCGGTCACGCTGCCAGAGGGTATCGAGATGGTGATGCCCGGCGACAACACGACCATGCACGTCGAGCTGATTCAGCCGATCGCCATGGACGAAGGTCTGCAGTTCGCCATCCGAGAGGGCGGCCGAACCGTCGGCGCCGGTCGAGTCACCAAGATCCTCAAGTAGGAACGGTTAGATAAATGGCAACCAAGAGCGACAAGCGGCCCCATGTGACTCTGGCGTGCCAGGAGTGCAAGCGCCGCAACTACATAACCACCAAGAACCGCCAGAAGCAGCAGGGCCGGATGGAGCTGAAGAAGTACTGCAGGTGGTGCAGGACCCATACCCCTCATCGGGAGACCAGATAGTCGGCGTCTTTCGGTGCGGGGGGGGAAGGGTCCGTTCAACACAACCGAAGATCATTCGATCCAACCCAGGGCGCCCCGTAACTTACGGGGCGCCCTCGGCGTCTGAGCGGTAGGCAACCATTTTGGACGTCCCCGACAGCATCATCAAAGCGTGCCAAGAGGGCGACCAAGCCGCGTTTGAGGAGTTGATTCGTTTGACCCACGCATCTGTGTACTCGCTTTCACTCAGAATCGTGGGCAATCCGGAGGACGCCGCAGAGGTCACACAGGACGTTTTCATCAAGCTTCTGCGGGTCATCCGACAGTTCCGGGGCGATGCGAAGTTTTCAACCTGGCTCTATCGCGTTACCTCCAACGTGGCAATAACGCTGCTACGCCGCAGATCTCGCCGTAAGATCGAGGTTCGGATGGAGCCGGAGGACTGGAGCCTTCTGCCCGCCGCAGAATCTTCGGACCCGGCGGTTACTGCGGAGCAACGGTCGCTTCGGGTGAGACTTGATGCGGCAATCGCCTCGTTGCCCATGGACTACAGGACCGTGGTCGTGATGAAGGATGTCTACGGCCTCGGGTTCGACGAGATTGCGGAGCAGCTCCATATTCAGGAGGGGACGGCACGGGTCAGGTTGCACCGGGCTCGTCAGAAGCTTAAGAACATGTTGCATGACGAACTGGCGGTGGGATGAGGGAGCAGACAGAAGCGATGGAGTGTGCAGAAGCCCGGGATCACTTCCCGGCATTTGATCAGCAGACTTTTCCAACGCAGGTGCTGGAGCACCTGAAGGCTTGTGCGGACTGCCGGGCCGAGCTGGCGGAGTACCGGGCGCTCGAGGCAAGGCTGGCCGGCCTGGCCGCCGTCGACATCCAGCCGCCTGCATGGTTGTTCGGCGTCATCACCGAGAAGGTTGCGGAGACGGCCCGGCGGCGTGCGGCAATTTATCAGGCCCGCAAGCAGCTCGAGAACGTGACCACCCCGATCGGGGAGCATCGCGTTGCTGCGGGGTCCGCTTTGGGACTGGCGGTCCTGGCGGGAGCTGTGCTGTTCGGACGGTCCCGGCGCCATCAGCGGGTAGGCGGCGTCCGAGCGGCCTGAAGGCGAGTCGCCTCAAGGCCGCTGGAGAATTCCCTACTTGTAACTACCCCGCTGATCCTGCGTCATATCAGCACAGAATTCGGGAAACGCTTCGGCCGCCGGCCGGGGGAGGAGCCCGAAAAAGCAGGAGGTTTCGAATGGAAGTTCTCGTCGCAGTGGTCCTCGGTATCGCCGCAGGCATCTTCATCAAGGGAGTCTTTCTCAAGGACTCCAGCATGTTGTGGGACGTCGTGCTTGGCGCAACCGGTGGTCTGGTCGCCTACTTCCTGGCAGGCGCACTCTCCGAGAGCATCTACGGTTACGTAGCCACCCTCGGTACCGCAGTAGTCGTCGCAGGTGTGCTGACCGGGCTCGTAAGCAGGTTCAACCACCCCGCTGCGTAAACAGCGGAGGAATCATCGAATAGCCGCCGTTCTAACGGCAGCAGGTCGCAAGAAGGGGCGCTTCGGCGCCCCTTCTTGCTGTCTGCACAGGTTCATCCTGGGGAGTCGAAGAAGTGGGAAACTTCCCGGCTTGTCCCGCGGAGCGGTCCATCACCTATACTTATTCGGTTGCACGGGCACTGCTGTGTGCCATCTCATTAGGCCCGTGGCTCAATTGGCAGAGCACCGGTCTCCAAAACCGGGGGTTGGGGGTTCAAGTCCCTCCGGGCCTGCCGGGTCCACCTAATCCCATACGCGGAGTCTCAAGTCATGGCAGCAGAAGGTGATAAGCAGGGCAAGGAGGCCGTAAAGCCTTCAGGCGGCGCCAGGCCGGCCTCCGGGCGCGCAAAGACGGCGCCACGCGGGGGTGCCAAGCCCACGGGTCGTGCCACCGGCTCGGCCAACCGGTCCACCTCCCGATCCGCTGGGCGTGCTGGCACGAAGTCCGCCGACAAGGCGGCGCCGGCGAAGCCGGCAAAGGCGGCAGCGAAACCGGCGGCCAAGCCGGCATCACGCCCTCCCCGCGGAGTCACGGCTACCGCCAAGGCCGAGAGAAGCCCGAAGGGTGGCGCCAAAGTAGTCAAGACTGACGAGCCCGGGGCGGACGGTGCAGGAACCGGTGTAAACCGCGAAATGAAGCGGATGATGCGCAAGCGCGAAGGCTCCGCGGACCGTCTCAAGCGCTCACCAACTGTTCCAAGTCGCAAGCGAACCAAGCCGGTGACCTTCCTTAAGGAAGTCAGAGGAGAGTTGGGTCGGGTGGCCTGGCCCACGAGGCAGGAGGTCATCACCTACAGCATGGTGGTTCTGGTAACTGTGATCTTCTTCATGGTCGTTATTGCGGGTATCGATTACGTGGCTCTAAAGGGCGTCCTGTGGCTGATCGACCGAGGAGGCAGATAATTGGCTGAGGATCAAAGTCTTGCTGTGACAGATGAGCCGGCAAGCGACGAGGACGGCCGGGCGTCTGTCTTGAACGGCGAGGCTACCGGCGACATGGACGTTGCTGAGGCCCGGCTCGACTCTACCGAGGACACCGAAGCCGCGGACGACGGCGGAGCGGAGGCTCGCGAGCATGATCTCGAGATGCCGTTCAGCGAGCGGCCGGGGGACTGGTTCGTGGTCCACACCTACGCCGGCTACGAGAACAAGGTCAAGGGCAGCATCCTGACCCGTATCAACTCCATGAACATGGAGGAGAAGATCTTCGAGGTCGTCATCCCCATGGAAGACGTTATGGAATTCAAGGGTGGCAAGAAGCAGGTCGTGCAGAAGAAGGTCTTCCCCGGCTACCTGCTGGTGCGCATGTACCTGGAGGACGACTCCTGGTACGTCGTTCGCAACACCCCGGGGGTGACCGGCTTCGTCGGTTCCGGGGCAAAACCCATTCCGCTGGCGCCCAAGGAGGTCGAGAAGATCCTGAGGGTCAAGCCGGTCGAAAAGCTTAAGCCGCGTCTGGAGTTCGAGGAGGGCGAGAGCGTCCGAGTGGTCACGGAGCCGTTCTCCAACTTCACGGGCACCATCTCCGAGATCAACGTTGATCAATCCAAGCTCAAGGTGCTCGTGAATGTGTTCGGCCGGGAGACGCCGGTTGAGCTGTCCTTCGAGCAGGTCGCCAAACTCTAGCTAGCAAGGAACCGAAACAATGGCTAAGAAGAAGAAGGTCCTGGCTGTCGCGAAGATGCAGATTCCCGCCGGGCAGGCAACTCCGGCGCCCCCTGTGGGCACGGCGCTGGGCCCCCACGGCGTGGCAATCATGGATTTCGTGCGCCAGTACAACGAGAAGACCGCCGCTCAGCAGGGGACCGTGGTTCCGGTGGTCGTCACGATCTACGACGACCGCACGTTCGACTTCGTGCTGAAGTCGCCCCCCGCAGCCAACCTGCTGCGCCAGGCGGCCGGCGTTGACAAGGGATCGGCCGAGCCAAACCGGACGAAGGTCGGGACCGTTACCGCGCAGCAGATCCGCAGCATTGCCGAGACGAAGATGGCAGACCTCAACGCCACCGATATCGAGGCGGCAGCAAAGATCATCGAGGGCACTGCCCGCTCGATGGGAATCACCGTAGCCTAGTCCCTGCAGCTGGCTATAGGGCAGGAGAAGCTCGAGCACGGTGCCCGGGTTCTTCGACTCGCAGGAGGAACTTTCATGAGCAACAAGGGGAAGCGGTACGACGCCGCAGCAGCCAAGTACGACCGCTCCAAGCTTTACGAGCCGGCGGAGGCGCTGCAGCTGGTAAAGGACATGGCCGCGGCAAAGTTCGATGAGACGGTGGAGCTCAGCCTGCTTTTGGGACTGGACGTCCGGAAAGCGGACCAGCAGGTTCGCGGAACGGTCAGCCTGCCCAAGGGCACCGGCAAGAAGATGCGCGTTGCCGTCTTCGCTCAGGCCGAGAGGGCCCGGGAGGCGGAGGAGGCCGGTGCCGACGTGGTGGGGGACAAGGACCTCGCCGAGCGCATCGAGAAGGGCTGGACGGATTTCGACATCGCCATCGCAACCCCCGACATGATGCCCGTCGTTGGAAGGCTCGGCAAGATCCTGGGTCCCCGCGGACTCATGCCTAACCCCAAGTCGGGCACCGTGACCACGGACGTCGCAAAGACGGTCAAGGAGTTCAAGGCCGGCAAGATCGAGTACAAGACCGACCGGCAGGCCAACGTTCACGCGGTGATAGGAAAGGCATCGTTCCCCGTGGAGGACCTGGCGGCAAACTATCTCACCGTGGTCGACGAGATCCTAAGGGCCAAGCCGTCGGCGGCAAAGGGCAAGTACATCAAGTCGATGGCGGTCTCTTCGACAATGAGCCCGGGCGTCAGGATTGACCCCACCCAGGCCAAGAAGCTAGAGCTCGCTACAGCAGCCGGATAGGGCTGGTAGGCTCAGAGCCGTTGATGCCCCGGTGGCCCCGCGTGGCCATCCGGCATTGATTTGTCCGAAACGAACGTTGGGCGAAGATGCCGCCCGGCGAGAGGTGGCGGGACGCACCCCCCCGGAATTTGGATCGCGATAGTGCCCGACTTTGACGCTCATTTAGTGATACGTCCAGTTGCTACCGGCATCGGCGAAGCACGCCGATTCACGAAGGAACACCTGCGGAGGTGGGGTCTGGACAACCTTACCGATCCCGCCATCCTCATGGTCAGCGAGCTGGTCACCAACGCAATCCTTCACGGCGGCGAGGGTGCCCTGCTGACGCTGGTCGTGGCCGACCTCAAGCTGCGGGCTGAGGTGCGAGACTCCAGCCCGGCATCGCCCGTCGTGCGCAGCTACTCGGACACTGCTACCACCGGCCGGGGCATGGTTATAGTCGACGCTCTGGCTGCGGCTTGGGGGTCGTTTGCCGTGGACGGAGGCAAGGTTGTCTGGTTTGAGCTGGCGACCGGCGATCGGGCGCCCCACGCACCGGTTGCAGACGAACAGCCATCAAGCACTGGGGAGGCTCGCCGGATGGTTTCCGAGTTCACGCAGTCGCCGATCCTCGGTGGCCAGCGCGGTTTCTGTGGCCCACCAACGGACCGCTTATGCCGGTGGGTCCGATTGGAACACGGCGTTGACTGAGGAGGACTCTCCTCCACAGCTGATTGAAGTCCGCCTGCTGGGAATCCCCCTGGCCCTTCAGCAGCGAGCCGCTGAGCACAACGATGGCCTCCGAAGGGAGTGCCAGCTGCTCGTCGAACAAGGCCATGTCGATCCCTCCAGCATCCCGGCCCGACTCGTGGCCCTGGCCGCAGACCTGGACCGGCGTTTCGAGTCCTTCACCGCCTCCAGCCGCAGTGAGCTGGAGAAGGCCGTCGAGCGTGGGGAAGTCGCCGCCGATCTTTCGATAAGAGTTCCGTCCGCCGTTAAGCCCGCGGCCGCACAGTTCAAAGAGCTGCTTGCTGAAGCCGACGCATACTGCGAAACCGGCGAGCACCTTTTGACTCTGGCCCCTACGGCCGACATCGTTGCCTTCCGTAACTGGGTCCTGGACGAGTTCATACAGCAAGCCGATGGCCGGGATCCCATACCATGGGCCGAGGTGGGTGGGGCTTCACCCTCTAATTAGGCCCGGCAAATCTCGCTACGAGGGCGGCAATGTCGTCCGGGTGGTCCGGCTGGACCCCCAGTGCAACCTTCTCCACCAGAGCGGCGATCTCCGCGGCCGACCCTGCTGAAGTCGACGACAGCGCGGTGTGGAGCACCGACTCCCAGGTGCCGCCTTCTCCAACACATCCGTCGTCACCAGCAGAAATGAGTCGCCGGCTTCCAACAGGATGTCCCGCTCTGTCAGGTCCAACCGGTAAAAGACGCCGAGCGGGAAACCGGTCTCGCCACAGGTTTCCACCACACCCGATGCCCGGATTACCATCGGCTTCGGATGTCCGGCCACGGCTACGGTTACCCGAACCCCATTCGGCTAGGGCCCGAAGGCGCCGCAAGCCAGGCTGCAGAACCGTCCATCGGGAAGCTGGTCGACAGAGTCTCGTTGACTGCTCGAAGCAGCTCAGCAGGACTTGCGTAGTAGCTTGACAGCGTCCGCAGCGTGTAGCGAGCCGGCCCGGCAGCATCTCCGGCGGTAACGGCTTGCCGGTCTCGTCCAGGAGCTCGAAGCGCTCCGTCAACGCGCTGAGGGGCGCCGCGAGGAGCTCGTCTGGCGAGTCATAACCCAGGAGACGGGCTGCCGCCGCATTGGCCCAGATGATCGCTCCGTCCGGCCGCTGCACCGCGATTGCGTCGCTGACAGCATTCAGGGTTGAAGCCAGGTCCTCCCGCGAAAAGTCAGACTCCGGCGCTGCAGGGCCATCGGCCGGGTGTTCCCCTCCTGATGCTGGCGGCACTACGCTATGGAGACGACCCGAGAGAGGCCGCTTACCTCCAATACTCGCCGGGTCTGGTCGGAGACAGAGCGCAAGGTCAGGTCGCCCCCACCGTTTCTCAGCCGCTTCAGGCCCGCCACCAGCACGGAAAGGCCGCTCGAGTCGATGAACTCCAGGTCGGCCAGGTCAAGGGTGACGTTGTTTACTCCCTGAGAATGGAACTCGATCAGCTTCTCGCGCAGCTGGCGCGACGTGTGAAAGTCGAGATCACCGACCAGCTCGATGATGGTCTTAGGTCCCTCAGTCTTCATGCGCATGTCGAAGTGCGTGGCCATTGTCCCCGGGAGGGTAAGGTGCTCCTCAGTCTATCGTCGCGTGGTTAAGCCGTATGTACCGGGGGAGATGAGTGACACCGCGTACCGGTTACTTATCTGACACTCTAACTAGCCCCAAATCACCTCCTCTCGCCAGCCCTCGTTTGCCGGGGCGGTGAACAGGGCGGACCTTCAGCAGATCTTGTCCGTGGTAGATGTGAATTAGCGTGCTTCGGCCGCTCGAATTCAGCTAGCGCCCCGAAGACGTGAAAAAGCGAGCTTGCCCTCAGGAGTGGTGGCGTCGATGTTCTCGTAGGAGCGAGCAGAATCCACTCCCCTGCCCCTGCAACTCGCCAACGACATCGATCAAGTGGCGCAGCGAGCGGCCGAGGCCATCGAGCTTCCACACCACCAGGGTATTGTCCGGCTGCAACTGGTCCAGGACCTTGGCGAGCTCGACGGTACGGGCTCGACGGTGCCAGGAAAGAGGGTTGATAACGCGCCCGACTCCAACTTCAAATATCACAACTTGTTGGAAACACTCGGACCGCTGGACGTTGGGTGGCTAGCATGTTCTTGGTACAGGGATGAATGTCTCACTCGTCGAATGTTGGCCGATGATGGACAATTGACACCCTATGGAGCCGACCCGGTAACCAAACGTATATACGCTCTGAAGGGCGGCCTGTATAAGGCCGTTAGGACCACGCTCAAGTAACAGAACGGTTTGACCGTTTGCCCTTTGCAATCGTTCGCTAGAGGCTCGCCCGCAGGCTGTCCGGAAAACCTACGCTCAGCTTGCCGCTACCAACGGGGCCAAAGACTGGAAGACAGGTAGGAAGAAGAAATCTCCTTGCCAAGGGTGTTTGACGGCTTTACCCCTTGGCAGCAGGTTATGTAGTACGATACTCCCGGTGGACGTCCTTTCGTCGGCACTTCGGCACGGCGTCGAGTTCGAGGACATCCAGCACTCGTTGCGCAACGCTGTGGTCGTGGAGGAGGTGGACCAGGACCCCGTTCGCTATCTGGTAATCGGCCCCGACCGAGTTGCCAATCTGCTGGAGCTGGTGGTGATGGACAGGCCTCAAGGACCGCCGTGATCCACGCAATGAAGTTACGAGCCAAATACCGCAAGCTACTGTCCGGAGGATCATGAATATGCCGCAGAGCCATGGGCACAAAGAGAACGGCTCGCCGATCACCGACAAGATCATTGAAGCCATGGCCGACAAAGCCGAGCAGGGCTACGACGTGGAGGAGATCCTGAGGCGTCGCCAAGGCGGACGGCCGCCCATAGGATCAGCGGCGGCATCGGTGGAATCAGTCCGACTAGACCCCGAGCTCAAACGTGACCTACTTCTTCGGGCCGCCGAGGAGCACATCAGCGTTTCAGAGGTCATACGACGGGCTGTGCGCCAATATCTGCAGGCTAGCTGAAGGCTCGTCTCAGGCGCTGGTTCGTCGAGATGGCGTCTGACTGACCTATCGGTTCCGTGGATTCGGGACGGCGTGTTCAAATGAGTGATGAGCCGGCGGTTGATCCCTAAACGACGCGTTGATCCCTCACGGGCACGCTAAACCAGTCATGACTTGCATCTCCCTGCGCGTTCCCTGGCAGGCCGAAGGACAACCCCTAAGAAACGAATTCGGCGACGTCTGGACCCGTCGAATTAGCAGCCGGTCGTCCCCACTGGCCGAAGAGCGACTCCGACCCCTTATGATCCGAGGACCATGACGAAGCGTCGCAGCGTCACAGAGCTCAGTAGGACGACGGAGGGCCGCCACCATTGAACCGCCCTGGGTCTTGTGGAGGCTCCAGACGAGAACATGGAGCCATGACAAACACACAACCTTCTGCAAGGCGGTACCCCGCGGAAATGCGTGAGCGGGCGATAAGGAGGGTCGCTGAGGCGATCGAGGAGCAAAACGGTGACCGGCGCGGGGTGGTGGGCAGGATAGCCCGCCAGCTAGGGGTCGGGACCGAGTCACTTAGGACGTGGGTTCTGCAGCACGAGATTGATGCCGGCAGTCGCCCCGCGTTACCACCCAGGAGCAGGAGAGGATCCGGGAGCTCGAGAAGGAGAACCGGGAGCAGCTTTCCTTGGCATTGTTCCCCGCTTTAGGTCTCAGACCTGTAGCTCTGGGCGGCCCGGTTGTGAGAACGACGCCTCTTGCTTCAATCTTGGCGAACGCTAGGGTCCCTTGGCACCAAATAACGGTATTGTAGTTTGGTTCCAAGCAATCCGTTGAAAGCTTTGGTATCCCGAGCGAAATTCTCGAAAGACTGGGGGCAGCGCCCGGCATCAAGGTCGATCACCGTTGACCGGGCACTAATCGACCGTGGCGGGTTGCTAGACGTTGAACGCGTCGCGCTCCGGCGACAAATTCCATGTCAGCGGAACATCGGTTAATAGCAGGTGGTACGCTGGCAGTGCCGTAGACGGCAGGTGGTTGGTGATCCTTGACCGGATTGCCCCTTAAGTTTCCTCATGGAAGCCTGCTTAGGCGAACAGAGTCTGCATCCATTTCAGCGATCTGTCGTCCACGGCAGGTCGCTTTTCGCGTTCTACGAATAGTAAGGAGCGTTATGCCGAAACCTCAGAAGGTAGAGGCGGTCCAGGCGCTGAAGGAGAGACTTGAGTCCAGCGACGCTGCGCTGCTGGCCGAGTTCACCGGCCTGAAGGTCGGCGAGATGATGCAGGTGCGCCGGAGGCTGGCCGAGAACGGCACCAACTTCGGTGTGGTGAAGAACACCCTTGGGCGCATCGCTGCCGCCGAGGCCAACATGGAGGATCTGATACCCCTTCTACGCGGATCGACGGCAATCGCCTTCGTTAAGGGCGATGCGGTCGTAGCCGCCAAGAACCTCGACGAGGTAGCGAAGAAGTATCCGGCACTGGTGGTCAAGGGCGGCATTCTGGGCGGCAAGATTCTCGACGCTCAGCAGGCCAAAGCTCTGGCATCGGTGGCGTCCCGCGAAGTTCTGCTGGCTCAGCTGGCAGGGCTCTTGATCTCTCCGGTTCAGAAGATGGGCAGCCTGCTGTACGCACCACTCGGAAACCTGGGCAACGTACTGTATGCGCTGCGGCAGCAGCGAGGGGCCGATGCTCCGGCGGAGGCGGCGGACCCGTCCACCGATACAACCAACCAAGATTCGTCCGGCGAAGCCGAGACTTAAGAAGTAGGAGGAACAGATGGCAAAGGTAACTGCAGATGATCTGCTGGAGGCAATCGGCGACATGACGGTTCTGGAGCTCTCCGAGTTCGTCAAGTCCTTCGAGGAGAAGTTCGGCGTCACGGCCGCCCCTCAGATGGTTGCCGCGGCACCCGGTGCCGATGGCGGCGGTGGAGCAGCGGCGGCTCCCGAGGCGGAGGAGCAGGACGAGTTCGACGTCGTCCTCACCGGTATAGGAGACAAGAAGATCCAGGTCATCAAGGAGGTTCGTGCTCTTACTCAGCTAGGCCTAAAGGAAGCAAAGGACCTGGTGGAGGCGGCTCCCAAGCCCATCCTCGAGAAGGTGGCCAGGGAGGTTGCCGACAAGGCAAAGGCGCAGCTTGAGGGCGCAGGGGCCACCGTCGATCTCAAGTAAGCAGCTGTGAGCAGTAGTTTCTCGGGCGCATGACGAGACTGCTGCTGTTGACCGACGCCGATGTGGGCCGTCTGGTGGGCTCCGCGGAATCGGTCGATGTGGTAGAGAAGGCGTTTGCCGACTTCGGTCTTGGCCGCGCAACTATGCCACCCAAGGTGTACCTCGATTTCCCGCTGCAGCGGGGAGACCTTCGGGTCATGCCGGCTGCAGTGGGGGTTCGGTTCGCCGGCGTGAAACTGATCAACTCGCACGAGCTGAATCCGCAGAAGGGCCTGCCCTCGGTGATCGGTACCTACGTCCTGTTCTCGCAGGAAACGGGTGCTCCCCTTTGTTTGATGGCGGCCACAAAGCTCACGGCGATACGTACCGGCGCCGCCTCCGGTGTTGCAACCAGACACCTATCCCGTGCTGGCTCTTCGACTCTTGGATTGGTGGGCGCAGGCGTGCAGGCCGGTTACCAGTTCGAGGCCGTCGCCGGAGAGCGACCAATCTCTGAAGTCCTCGTATGGGGTCCCGCCAACGACCTTGGGCGAAGAGATGCCTTTTTGGAGGTCATCAGGGCCAGGCATTCGCAGGTGCAGTTCGTGGCCACCATGTCGGTGGAGGAAGCAGCCGGTGCAGACGTGATCTGCACTACCACACCGTCCAGAGCGCCGCTGTTTGCCGCCGATGCCGTGCGGCCGGGCACCCACATCAACGCGGTCGGCGCCGATGGTCCCGGCAAGCAGGAGTTAGACCCCGACCTCCTTAAGACTGCCCGCGTAATCGTTGACGAGAGACACCAGGCGGTTCACGGCGGGGAGATCAACGTCGCCATCTCTGGCGGGCGCCTGGGAGAGGCGGATATAGCAGGCACCCTGTCGGACGTGGTCAACGGATCGGTGCAGGGCCGGGTCGACGAGGACGAGATAACGGTCTTCGACTCCACCGGACTTGCGATACAGGACATCGCCGTAGCGATCCTCGCCTACGAGCGAGCCCTCGAGTCAAGCATCGGCTCGTTTATCGATCTCTAGCCTCGTTCTCATGCAGTGGTCTCGATAGGAGTCCCCGCCCGTAGTGGGATGGGCCACTAGACCAAAGGTCGGGATTTCTTGACATAGCGGTGTCGTGCCCCTACGCTGTCCTCGCTCGGCAATCGAATACGGCTCCTCCCTGGCCTCGACCCAGATGTCGTTGACACTGCGAATGCCGTCTGCTACTCTTGCTCTCTTAATGTCAATTCTCCTGGCGATAGCTCGCGCCTTGACCATTCTGCTGGGCGCCCCAGCGCGACCCGAGCCCGTCTCTAGTTCCAATCCCATAAAGGAGGAGTTGCGCATTGGCGAACAAGTCCGCCCTTCGCAAGCGCGTTTCATTTGCCCGATTCCCGGAGATTCAACAACTCCCCGACCTCATTTCCGTACAGAAGGACTCATTCAACTGGTTCCTCAATGAGGGCTTGAAGGAGACGTTCCACGACGTCTCCCCAATTGAGGACTTCACCGGAAACCTTCAACTCGAATTCGGCGAATACCGCTTCGAGGATCCCAAGCACTCGGTAGAGGAGTGCAAAGAGAAGGACATGACGTACTCCGCGTCCTTGTTTGTGACGTCCCGGTTCATGAACTCAGAAACCGGTGAGATCAAGGAGCAGACGGTCTTCATGGGGGACTTCCCGATGATGACCGACAAGGGCACCTTTGTGATCAACGGCACCGAGCGGGTCGTGGTGTCGCAGCTGGTCCGCTCGCCGGGTGTCTACTTCGACCGGGCACTCGACAAGACCTCGGACCGCGAGCTGTTCAGCGTCAAGGTGATTCCGGCCCGGGGCGCCTGGCTGGAGTTCGAGACAGACAAAAAGGATCTGGTGGCCGTTCGTATCGACCGTAAGCGCAAGCAGCATGTCACCGGGCTGCTGAAGGCGATGGGGCTGACCACCGAAGAGATCCTCGAGCTCTTCGACGCCGACTCCATTCGCGCCACCGTGGAGAAGGACCACCTCCAGACCACCGATGAGGCGCTCATGGACATCTACCGCAAGCTGCGCCCCGGCGAACCTCCCACACCGGACTCGGCTCGCACGCTGCTGGACAACCTGTTCTTCAACTGGAAGCGCTATGACCTGGCGAAGGTGGGCCGGTACAAAGTCGACAAGAAGCTGGGCACTTCCAGCCCCGCCATGGAGCGGGTCCTTCAGCGCATCTACGACGAGATGGTCAGCCGGGCCAAGCCGGGCAAGGAGCCGTTCGAGCAGGACCACTGGAAGGTCTTTTCGTCGATCGCCTCGGAAGACGGCGGACCCCGGACCCCGGTCTACAAGTCCGTTCTCACCTACGAGGACATCCTCAAGACCGTCGACTACCTGGTGAAGCTTCACCGGGGCGATGAGGACTACGAGGTTGACGACATCGATCACTTCGGCAACCGCCGCATCCGGTCGGTGGGCGAGCTCATCCAGAACCAGGTCCGCATCGGCCTGAGCCGTATGGAGCGGGTGGTCCGGGAGCGGATGACCACGCAGGACGTCGAGGCCATCACCCCGCAGACGCTGATCAACATCCGTCCCGTCGTCGCCAGCATCAAGGAGTTCTTCGGAACCTCCCAGCTGTCGCAGTTCATGGACCAGCACAACCCGCTGGCCGGCCTCACCCACAAGCGGCGTCTTTCGGCTCTGGGCCCGGGCGGTCTGTCGCGTGAGCGTGCCGGTTTCGAGGTCCGAGACGTGCACCCCAGCCACTACGGCCGGATGTGTCCGATCGAGACGCCTGAAGGTCCGAATATCGGACTGATCGGCTCCCTGGCCAGCTACGCGAGAATCAACGAGTTCGGCTTCATCGAGACTCCCTACCGCAAGGTTGAGGACGGCCAGGTGACCGATCAGGTGGACTACCTGACCGCCGATGAGGAGGACCGCTTCGTCAAGGCGCAGGCCAACGCTCCGCTGGACGAGAAAAATCGGTTCTTCGAGGACCATGTGCTCGTTCGAACCAAAGGCGGCGACGTCGAGTTCGTGCCGGCCGAGAACGTGGACTACATGGACGTGTCGCCGAAGCAGATCGTCTCCGTCGGTACGGCCCTGATCCCGTTCCTGGAGCACGACGACGCCAACCGGGCCCTGATGGGGGCCAACATGCAGAGGCAGGCGGTTCCGCTGCTTCGTCCTCAGGCTCCGCTTATCGGAACCGGGCTCGAGGTGCGGGCTGCCATGGACGCCGGTGAGGTCATCCTGGCCGAGAAGGACGGGACGGTCGACGAGGTATCCGCCGACTACATCTACGTGCGCAACGACGACGGAACCGACCGGCAGTACCGGCTGGCCAAGTTTCACCGCTCGAACCAGGCAACCTGCATGAACCAGAAGCCGATCGTTTCCGAGGGCGAGAAGATCGTCGCAAGCCAGATCCTGGCCGACGGTCCGTCCACCGACTTCGGTGAGCTGGCGCTCGGCAAAAACCTGCTGGTCGCCTTTATGCCGTGGAACGGCTACAACTACGAGGACGCGATTATCCTTTCGGAGCGCCTGGTGCGCGACGACGTGCTGACCTCGATCCACATCGACGAACACGAGGTGGACGCCAGGGACACCAAGCTGGGGGCTGAGGAGATCACCCGGGACATCCCGAACGTCGGCGAGGAGATCCTCAAGGACCTAGATGACCGTGGCATCATCCGCATCGGTGCGGAGGTCGGTCCGGGCGACGTCTTGGTGGGCAAGGTCACTCCCAAGGGAGAGACGGAGCTCACCCCGGAGGAGCGCCTGCTGCGGGCCATCTTCGGTGAGAAGGCCCGGGAGGTCCGGGACACCTCGCTCAAGGTGCCGCACGGTGAGACCGGCACGGTCATCGACGTCCGGGTGTTCAGCCGTGAGGACGGCGACGAGCTTCCTCCCGGCGTGAACCAGCTGGTCAAGGTGCAGGTAGCCCAGAAGCGCAAGATCCAGGAGGGCGACAAGCTGGCGGGCCGCCACGGGAACAAGGGTGTCATCTCCAAGGTTTTGCCTCTGGAAGACATGCCGTTCCTGGCCGACGGGCGTCCAGTGGACATCATCCTTAGCCCGCTGGGTGTCCCTTCCCGGATGAACCTCGGGCAGGTGCTTGAGACTCACCTGGGGTGGGCGGCGCACAACGGCTGGAACTCCAGTTTCACCAAGGACTACCCGTCCAACAACGGCGACTCGACCATGTGGGTGTCAACGCCGGTGTTCGACGGCGCCCGCGAGGAGGACATCCTGGAGGCGCTTCGCACCTCAACCAACAACAACCACGGCGACGAGACGCTGGTGGGCGAGGACGGCAAAGCCTGGTTGTTCGACGGCCGCTCGGGCGAGAAGTTCGACGCGCGGGTGGTTGTGGGCTACACCTACATCCTCAAGCTGAGCCACCTGGTGGACGACAAGATCCACGCCCGCTCCACCGGTCCCTACTCGATGATCACCCAGCAGCCGCTGGGCGGTAAGGCTCAGTTCGGAGGGCAGCGGTTCGGAGAGATGGAGGTCTGGGCCCTGGAGGCATACGGCGCCGCCTATGCGCTGCAGGAGCTGCTGACCATCAAGTCCGACGACGTGCTCGGTCGCGTGAAGGTCTACGAGGCCATCGTCAAGGGCGAGAACATCCCGGAACCGGGCATCCCCGAGTCGTTCAAGGTGCTCATCAAGGAGATGCAGTCACTCTGCTTGAACGTCGAGGTCCTCTCGGCGGAAGGCAAGGAAATTGAGATGAAGGAAATCGACGAAGACGTATACCGGACGGCGGAGGAGTTGGGAATCGATCTTTCCCGCCGTGAGCCGGCCTCAGTAGACCTGGAGGCGTAAGGGTGCTTGACGTAACTTATTTCGACGAGCTTCGGATCGGCCTGGCCACTGCGGATCAAATCCGCATGTGGTCCCACGGTGAGGTCAAGAAGCCTGAGACCATCAACTACAGAACGCTGAAGCCGGAGAAGGACGGACTTTTCTGCGAGCGCATCTTCGGTCCCACCAAGGACTGGGAGTGCTACTGCGGCAAGTACAAGCGGGTCCGGTTCAAGGGCATCATCTGCGAGCGATGCGGCGTGGAGGTCACGCGGCAGAAGGTCCGGCGCGAGCGGATGGGCCACATCGAGCTGGCCGCTCCGGTCACGCACATCTGGTACTTCAAAGGCGTTCCGTCCCGGTTGGGCTACTTGCTGGACCTGGCGCCGAAGGACCTCGAGAAGATCATCTACTTCGCGTCCTACCTGATCACCCACGTCGACGACACCAAGCGCCAGCGCGATCTGCCGACCCTGGAGACCCAGGTTCGCAGGGAGCTCGACGAGATCGCCGACAGTGCGAACCAGCGCAAGGCGAAGATCGAGGAGCAGCTCGAGGCGACGTTCAGCGAGCTGGAAAAGCGCAACGCGAAGGCCGCCGAGGTCAACAAGGCCAAGAACGAGGTCGCCAAGCAGATGAAGGAGATCAACACCCGCGCCGAGCGGGAGATCGGCCTTCTGGAGGAGACCTGGGAGCAGTTCAAGGGTCTGGCTCCCCGCAGGCTGGTGGACAACGAGACCATCTGGCGTGAGCTGAGGACCGCTTCGGCGACTACTTCCGCGGCGGCATGGGGGCCGAGGCCATCAAGGAGCTGATCCACTCTCTCAACCTCAAGGAGGAGCAGGAGCAGCTGCAGGAGGTTGTGGCCACCGGCAAGGGGCAGAAGAAGCTCCGTGCCATCAAGCGGCTGAAGGTCATCTCGCCGTTCACCGCCGACGGGTCCAAGAACTCGCCGATGGGCATGGTCCTGGACGCGGTTCCGGTCATCCCGCCGGAGCTTCGCCCGATGGTCCAGCTGGACGGCGGCCGTTTTGCGACATCCGACCTCAACGACCTGTACCGCCGGGTGATCAACCGGAACAACCGCCTCAAGAGGCTGTTGGACCTCGGTGCACCGGAGATCATCGTCAACAACGAAAAGCGCATGCTCCAGGAAGCTGTGGACGCCCTGTTCGACAATGGACGGCGTGGCCGTCCGGTGACCGGACCGGGCAACCGTCCGCTGAAGTCACTGTCCGACATGCTGAAGGGCAAGCAGGGCCGGTTCCGCCAGAACCTGCTCGGCAAGCGGGTGGACTACTCGGGCCGTTCGGTCATCGTCGTTGGTCCCGAGCTGAAGCTGCACCAGTGCGGCCTGCCGAAGCAAATGGCTCTGGAGCTGTTCAAGCCGTTCGTGATGAAGCGGCTGGTCGACCTGCAGCAGGCTCAGAACATCAAGAGCGCCAAGCGCATGGTTGAGCGGGCCCGGCCGGTGGTGTGGGACGTCCTCGAAGAGGTCATTCACGACCACCCGGTCATGCTGAACCGGGCTCCCACCCTTCACCGGTTGGGAATCCAGGCGTTCGAGCCGATCCTGGTCGAGGGCAAGGCCATCCGGATCCACCCGCTGGTCTGCACCGCTTTCAACGCCGACTTCGATGGTGACCAGATGGCGGTTCACGTTCCGCTGTCGGCTGAGGCTCAGGCCGAAGCACGGCTGCTAATGCTGTCCACCCACAACATCCTGTCGCCGGCTCACGGCACCCCGATCGTTACTCCCACCAGAGACATGATTCTGGGCACCTTCTACCTCACCATGACCCGTGAGGACCAGAAGGGTGAGGGCAAGGTCTTCTCGTCTCCAAAGGAGGCGATGATGGCCCACGACTTCGATGGGGTGGCGCTCCACGCGACCATCAAGGTCCGGATGAACGGCAAGAACGTTCCTGGGTTGGAGGACGGGGCGCTGCTCGAGACCACGGTCGGACGCCTGATCCTCAACGATGCCCTGCCGGAGTCCTACCCCTATCAGAACAAGATGGTGGGGCAGCGGGAGCTGGCTTTGATCATCGAGGAGTGCGCCGAGATGTACGGCAAGGTTGAGATCGCCAAGATCCTCGACCAGATCAAGGCGCTCGGCTTCCACTACTCCACCAAGGCGGGAATCACCTTCGGTCTGCACGACATCGTCACGGTGCCCACCAAGCCGAAAATCCTGGCCGACCACGAGACGATGGCGGAAAAGGTCGAAACGCAGTACGGGCGGGGCATCATCACCGACGACGAGCGCCGCCAGGAGCTGATCGAGATCTGGACCAAGGCCACCGACGAGGTGTCGGCCGCCATGGACGCCACCTTCCAGCAGGACGAGCTGAACCCCATCTACATCATGTGGAAGTCCGGTGCCCGTGGAAACAAGGGAAACATCAGCCAGCTCGCAGGTATGCGAGGCCTGATGGCCAACCCTCGTGGCGAGATCATCCCGAGGCCCATCAAAGCCAACTTCCGGGAGGGGCTTTCGGTCCTCGAGTACTTCATCTCCACCCACGGCGCCCGCAAGGGTCTGGCCGACACGGCGCTTCGTACCGCCGACTCCGGGTACCTGACCCGGCGTCTGGTCGACGTGTCGCAGGAGCTGATAATCCGTGAGGACGACTGTGGGACCGAGAGGGGTATCCCGATCCAGGTGACCGTCGAGACTCCGACCGGCCGGGTGGAGGGTCCTGCAGTGGACACCAAGCTGTTCGGCCGCGTGTCGCTGGAGAACCTGATCCACGAGGGCAAGGCGCTCATCAAGCAGAACGAGCTGATCGACCGGATCCGCCAGCGCGAGCTGGTTGCCGCCGGAGTCGGCCAGCTTCGGGTTCGTTCGGTGCTGACCTGCGAGTCGAAGTATGGCGTCTGCCGCCTTTGCTACGGCAGGAACATGGCCACCGGTGCAATGGTGGACATCGGCGAGGCGGTGGGCATCATCGCCGCCCAGTCGATCGGTGAGCCGGGAACCCAGCTGACCATGCGAACCTTCCACACCGGAGGCGTCGCCGGTGAGGACATCACCCACGGACTTCCCCGAGTGGTCGAGCTGTTCGAGGCACGTACCCCCAAGGGACGGGCCACGGTGGCGAAGATCGCCGGCCGGGTGGAGATCCACGACGAGGAGGTCAAGCGCGTTGTCAAGGTGATCTCAGACGACGGCAAGGAAGAGGCGTATCCGGTGTCACGTCGCCAGCGACTGGTCGTGGACGAAGGAGACGTCATTCAGCCGGGGGACCAGATCACCGAGGGCTCCATCGACCCCGACGACATCCTGGAGGTGGCCGGCATCCGTGCGGTCCAGATGTATCTGGTCAACGAGGTGCAGCAGGTCTACAAGAGCCAGGGTGTGCCCATCCACGACAAGCATATCGAGCTGATCGTGCGCCAGATGCTGCGCAAGGTCAGCGTCATCGAGCCCGGGGACACCGAGCTGCTCCCGCAGGACCTGGTGGAGCGCAAGCTCTTCGCAGCAATTAACGACGACGTGGTCGCCAACGGCGGTGAACCGGCAACGGCCCGACCGATCCTGATGGGCATCACCAAGAGCTCGCTGGCAACCGAGAGCTGGCTGTCGGCAGCCTCCTTCCAGGAGACCACCAGGGTGCTCACGGAGGCCGCCATACGCGGCAAGTCAGACGCTCTGCTGGGCCTGAAGGAAAACGTGATCATCGGCAAGCTGATCCCTGCCGGTACCGGGATGACCCGTTACCGCTCGGTCAAGGTCACGCCGTCCGACGAGGTCTCGGAGCTTCTCCAAATGCTGCGCAAGCAGGATGAGGAGCGCCGGGCCGCCGAGGAGGCGGAAGCCGCCGCTCGGGCGCAGTTCTACGATCCGGAAGAGGACGAGGTCGAGGTCTTCTAGCTCTCAAGACATGGAAAAGGGCCCCCTCCGGGGCCCTTTTCTTGTGGTCCTGTCAGGGAACCGTGCGAAAGCCCTCGTGTTGAAAGTGGGAGTCGAAGGCGAACGCCTGGTATATCGCAAGGGTCCTGATGAGCTCGAAGCTCGTTCGATCTACCAGAGAAAGCTCCCCGCTGCCGGCCAGATGCGCCGAGAGCGCGCGCTGATGGAGGGTTTCGTCGACAAAGAACACCGATAGCGCGGGGATGAACGCATCGAACAGTGTTCGGGTTGCTCGTCTCCCCAGTCGTCTTTGCACCAGGGCTGCCGTTTCGACCACCACGTAGTTGTGGGTTAGCAGGATGGTTTCAGGGTCCCGGCCCGCCCCCGACAGCCAGCCCGCGGCCGAACGGTGTTGGCGGTCGTCCTCGTCCAGCAGGGCGTAAAGCGCCGAGGTGTCAACGAAGGTCCTCAATCCCCAAATGCCTCGGCCAGGTACTCGTCGTGTTTGACCGAAACGTCGTTTCTGCCGGAGCGGAATCCGCCGATTGCTGCGATGGCACGGCCCCTCGCCGAAGAATTCCCGCTGGTCTCCCGAAGGTGTCGGTCCAGTGCGACTCTGATCTCGGCTGCCATCGAAACCCCGTTGGCGGCGGCCCGACGTTTGAGCTGCTCGAACTGCTCGGGAGTCAGTTGGATTTGAGTCCGAATCATGCTTACATGTTAGCGCAATAATGTCGGCATGTTATCTCCCCTTCAAAGGCCTCACTTCCTTGCGCAATAGAAAGGGACCCCCTGCGGGGTGGAAGACCGATCCAGACGTTTCAATGACCGGTATGTAACGGAGCGTGGTCTATATTGGGGGAACCCAACGAAGCCCATGCGAAGGAGAGCTCCCATTCCACTTTGTCCCCGCTGCTTTTCGATCCTCTCCTCGCCTGAGTATCGGAGGGTTCCCAATGGCGCGTGACGCCTCCCGAGACCTGTCGTCACCGTCCGGTCAGTCCGCTCGCCGGGACCGCTCGAAGCGGCGGGCGATCATAGTCGGACTGGTGCTCCTGCAGATCGCTGCGGCCGGATTCCTCCTGGTGAATCGCACGAACTCCGGCGCCGAGCCGGACTCCGAAGCTGCGACCACGGCCGAAGCGGCCCTCAGAGAGGGGGCAAAGGCTCAGACGGAGGGCCGGGCGGACGAGGCGGAAAGAGCCTTCCTGCGAGCGCTCGAATTGGATCCAAACAACAAGATTGCGCGGTACAACCTGGGGGTTCTCGAGGAGAGCAAGGGACCCGGCAACAAGGCGGAAGAGTATTACATGAGAGCTCTGGCCATCGATCCAAACTTTGTGCCCGCGCTGTTCAATCTGGCCGTTCGGCGAGATGCGGCCGGCCAGCCTCAGGAAGCCGCCGACCTGTACCGAAAGATCATAGAGTTGGATCCCGCTATGGCGAAGGCGCATCTCAATCTGGGTTTTGTGCTCCTCAGAAAGCTGAATCAGAAGGAAGAAGGTCGCCGTGAGCTCCTAAAGGCAATAATCCTTGACGAGAGCCTAAGCTCGCGAGTGTCAAAGGAGGACCTGCAGTCATAGTTGGTCAGCCCTAAAACAGACTGTCGGTGGCGGGTGTGCGGGGCTTACCCACTGGTCGCAACCTTGCTGATAATTCCACCACCGCCGAAGGCCTCTTTTTGCTTGTATAAACGATAGGTGGCGGGTAGAGTTGCCAGGCGACTTGGAATATGTTCGAAATCTAGTTCGTATCGACTTAACCACGCTTGGAGGTAGTGAATGAAGAGCAGGAAAAGCTTAGCGATCCTGGTGGGGACGGCGGTGTTGGCGACCATGACCTATGTGGGTCCGGTTTTCGCCGTCGGCAATGTGAACCCCACCCAGACGCAGAATCAGACGAGTAACAACCAGAGTGGTGATACTGGTGACACAGGTGCCGCCGCCACCGGCCAAGCGGCCAGCGGTGGCGCAGGCACCGGTAGCGCCGACAGCGGTGACAGTACCGGCGGTGCGGCGAGGGCCCGCGGTGGGCCCGGCGGCGACAGCGGCAACGCAACTGGCGGCAACGCAACTGGCGGCAACGGTGGTAGCGCTACCAGCGGTCCTGCCGGCCATGGAGGAATCGTGAAATCGGGCGACGGCGGTGGCGGTGGCGCCACCGGCGGAAGCGGACACTGGGCAGGTGCTAACAACAGCGGCGGTAACGGCGGAGCGAGCAGCGCCTCCTGTGACGGATGCAATGGCGGCGCCAGCGGTACCGCAGTCGGCGGCGACGGAGCCGAGGTAACAGGCGGTAGCGCGGTGAGCGGCCCGAGTGGCGCCGGCGGCGCTGCCGACAGCCGAGGAGGCGACGCCACTTCGGGCAACGCCACTTCGGGCGACGCCACTTCGGGCGACGCCACTTCGGGCGACGCCACTTCGGGCGACTCCGGCGACTCGAACGCCAATGCTGATGTTACGGGCCCCGTTGGACAGCTGGGTCCGATCGACGTCACCGAGACCACCACGACGATCAACACGACGATTACGAGGATTATTAGGATTATTGATGTCGACGTCGACGACGACGACGTTGTTGTCCCCCCCGATGAGGAAGAGGAGTGTGAAGGGGAGCTTGTCACCGTAGAGATTCCGGTCCTAGTCCTGGACATCCTTGAACTGGTAATAGTTGATCTCTGCGTCGAAGTCCTTTAGCGACTGATTTAGTCGGTTGCGTAGGGGCTCCAAGTGAGAAGCAACTTGTCGTAACGCTGGCAATCAACTGCAAGCGGGTCTCCGATCGGAGACCCGCTTGGTTTTTGGACCCTGCATTGGATGCGGCGAAGATGGGTGACTTTCCAACAACGTGGGCCGATAGTTTGTAGTACAAACTATTGGTTTCGCCTATAATCTCTAGTATGTCTGAATTAAGCGGTGTCCGGGAAACGCCCCTCGCCCTGGCCGACGACCTGGGCCTGATGCTCTCCCGGCTCGGGACCGTCACCCGGCTACGTATGGCAGAGGCCCTGACGCCGCTGGGAGTGACGATGCGTCAGTTCGCCATCCTGCGAGCTCTTGCGGCGGACGAGGGTATGTCGCAGGCGGCGCTCGGTGAGCGCCTTCAGATAGATCCCAGCTCCATAGTCCTGGTGCTCGACGACTGTCAAAAGGCCGGCTGGGTGGAGCGCCGGTCCAGTCCCACGGATCGCCGCCGGTATGCCATCCACCTCACTCCGGCAGGACGGCGGGTGCTGGTGCGAGCTCAGGAAGCCGCATCGAAGGCGCAGGCTGAGCTGTTCGCTCCCCTTGGACCGGACCAGCGCAGCCAGCTGCAGGAGCTGCTTCTGCTGCTGGTTCAATCCGGTCAGGTCGTCTCGTCGCCCACCGGTGCGCCGGATTCCCGCTCGGTGGCCTCCGCTTAGGCCATGGAGACTTCGATGATTCTCGAGCCGGCGCCTTCACCGACGAAGCACGCCGGCGGGATGCTGCCGCCGGCGGCCGGAGTGTTTGCCGGAGCAGTTATCTTCGACGCCCTGCCCGCCGCGCAGGCGGCGGTTGGTCTGTGGGCATGGGTCTGGATGGCCGCAGGTTTTGGCTTGATGGCCGCATCCAGCCGGGTCGCCGGGGGCTCCAGGCTGGGATTGGCCGCCTGGATCGCAAGTGCCGGAGTATGGCTCCACTCGCTTCTCGAAGGCGTTGCCGCAGGCGCCGGGATGGGGTTGCAGCTGGGAGGCGGAATGCTCCTGGTAATGGGCCTTCTCGTCCACTTGGTCCCGGAAAGCGCAGCTCTGTTTGCCCTGGCAACCGAAGCTGGGTGGTCGCCAAAGCTGGCTCTTGTCCGGTGCGCCGTCACCTGGGGACTGGTCGTGGCAGGATTCCTCGCAGCGCAGCTTACGATCGGACAGCTGCCGTCCCGGCCGATGGGTGCGGCGATGGGTTTGGCGGCAGGTACCTTCACCTTTCTCGCCGGGGTCTTATGGCAGCAGCGCACCCGCGGCCCCCGACACGCCTGGGTGGGAGCGCTGCTAGGTTTCCTGTGGGTTGCCGCTATTCACCTGTACTGAGAATCCCAACAGCGGTTCACATGTCCCGTGATCTGCCGGCCGTACCTCAAGAGTCAGCCAGCACGCTGTTCGTTCGGTTCTTGAACGACGAGCCGTAGCGCACCTCGAACTCCATCTCCCGGTCCAGCGACCCGCTCCACTTCAGGTGGTTGCCCACCAACCGCAGGGAGGGGGAGTGGCTGTACACGAAGGCGCCCTTGGGAAGGGTGATCTCGACCTCCATCCGGTCGGGGTGCAGGTTCGGCTGGTGCTGGACGACCAGCTTGTACCGTCCCGACCTGGGCAGCGAGGTCTGGGTATTGACCGCTAACCTCCCGCTGCTCTGGGGCGGAATCTCCAGGAACTTCGAAGCAACCCCCAAGCCCAGCTCGTTGGTACTCTCGACACCACTGGGTTCACCGTTCAGCAGGGCCTCCGTAACGAAGGCCTTCATCGGAAGGTAGATCGACGTGAACGTCCGGTTGAGGCCCGGTGAATCGTTCGGCAGAACCGGTCCCATGATGTAACCCGGCTTGGCGCCTCGGGGGGCGCGGTTGGAGATCTGAACCTCCACCCGGCCCCTGACATTCGTCGGGTTGGTGAGGTCGACCTTGTACGAGACACGCCGCTGAGCGTAGTAGTCCACCTTGTTGCCGGCCGCGTTCTGTCCCACGACCATAAGGTAGTCCGCATCGTCGGCCGGACGTCGAAGCGCCCCGGCCAGCCCCAGGCGCTTCAGCCGATCCAGCTCACCCGGACTCCAGATCTGGATGCGTTTGGTCGCGACCAACTCGCCCATTGGCACCATAAGTGACGTCGGGTTGGAAAAGTTGCCGGACACCAGCCGGCTCCATACCTCCCGGCCCACCGGCAGCAGGAAATTTGAGCGGTCCTCTTTGTTCGGGAACCGCAGATAGGCCTCGTTCAGTGCGAGGTCGAGGAAGTTATCGGAGGTGATTGCTCCGATGTCGGCGACGTCGATCGGACCCACGACATCGAGGAGGCGGTTCAAGCCGACCGCATCGATCGCTATCACTCCGTCTATGTGCCGGCCCGTCGCCTGCTTGTACATCGCTGCCTGCACCCCGGCGGCGGTCGGGAAGTCCGGGGTCATGTTCGTGCTGGTCCAATAGGTCCGCGAGTAAAACTTGTCGTAATTCATCGCGAACTCCTCGGGTGCAGCAACCGGTGATCTCACAGGGGGCAGGTCGTTGTTGGTGGCAAAGCGCTCAAGCGTGAGCTTGCCGTTGTCGGCGCTGAGGATTCCGAAGGCGCCCAGGAATCCGCCGGTCGCCCGCAGCTCTACCGGATTTTGGAGAGCCAGAAACCAGGTCCGCTTGGTTCCATCGGCAAAGAAGTGGGGAAGTAACGCAGCCGCATCGCTGGCCTTCTCCAGCGTCTGGGTTGCCGCTTGTCCCTCGCGCAGAAACTTCTCACGGGCCCCCTTGATCGGCGGCAAGAGAACGCCGTCGGCGGCCCGCACGTCGGCCAGAGCGAGGTTGCCGGCCACCGCAGCCGTTGCCAGCTGTTTGGCGGCAAGTGGCCAGGGCTCGGTGTTGAGGCGGCCCTGGGTAAACCCGATCTCCGGGCCCGCCGGACCTACGGGGAAAAGTGCAGCAGCATCGAGTGCCTGCTCAGCCGCCTGGGCGAGGAGGCGCGCGCTCTTGGCCAGAGCCGTGGCGGCCTGGATGTTGTCGCCGACTACAGGCAGGGCTCGCGCCGGCAGGGTCACCGGCCAGGACAGCTTGGACTCGGCGCTAGAAGCCAGCTCCCCCCCTGTGACGAAGGCAGCCCGGGCTGCGGCAACGTTGAAGGAGGCAGCGTGGGCCTTGGCCTGGGTGAACGCCTTCTGCGCTCCGCGAAGATCCCACGCTGCTGCTAACGCAGCGGGCATGGAAAGAGCGACGATGGCGGCCGCCGTGAGCATCAAATAGCGCAGTATCGGGGCGCCTCGGCGGGTCCGAACGGGTTCCCGTCCCTCGATCGCACGCAGGCCGATACCTATCAGAGCGAAGAAGCCAAGAGTGAAGAAGAGGATTTCCGGGCCGGTGGCCAAGGCCACGGCAACCGAGCCGGTAGTAGCGAGGGCGGCCAGGCCGTGGAAACGGGCGACCTTCCGCGTCGAGAATCCCATGCGGAACAATCGGTGCGAGATGTGGTCGATGCCTCCGGCGAAAAGAGGCCTGCCGGTGCCCACCCGGCCGAGGATCGCCACGGCTGAATCGGTCGCAGGAACCGCCAGGGCGGCCAGCGCCGCGATGGGTGCCCAGCGTGGACCGAAGTAGAGACCGACCTTCAGTGCGGTGGCGCCCAGCACAAACCCGATGAACTCCGGGGCGCCCGCTCCCAGATAGACCTTGGCCCGCTTGTGGTTGTAGGGAATGAATCCAATGGCGGCACCGCACAGCCCGACAGCTGGAACTGCTACCTCCGGAGTGCCTCCCATAAAGGCGATGAACACCAATCCTGCGGCGATCGCGGCAGTGGTGTAGCCGGCCACTCCGTTCATGTTGTCCAGCATGTTGAGGGCGTTGGCCGCACCGACCAGCAGGAAAACCGTTATCAGCCACCCCGAGAAGCCGGGGAGCGCCGGCCGAAACTCCTGCCACCAAACCAATGTGGCCACCGACGCCTGAAGCGTGCCCACCAACCCCGGGTGCCACTTTGTGTGCCGGCGTTTGTTATTCCGATAGGTGATCGCCAACATGCCGACGGCGCCGCCGAGAATGAACAGAGCCGAGCGGTCCAGCCCGCCCCCCACCAGGACGCCGGCCACCGTCGCGACGCACAAAGCAGGCCCGCCGAGGTAGCTGATCTTTCGGCTGCTCCGACTGCTGCGGAAGAACCGGGGCTGCACCACCATCTTGAGGTGGGCGCCTACCGTTACGGCGATGGGCATCAAAATGAGGCTGAGGGTAAGGGCAATGAGGAATGCGAGCGCAGTTTGGCCTGCCACCCCGCTCATTTAGAGGCCAAACTTACTGCAGACATCGTCCAGATGGCACGCTGTCGACAAGCTTTAACAGTCATTTCCGATTGCCGCCCTTAGGGTTGAATGGGGCGCTGCGACTTTTCGGTAGGCCCTCTCTTCCGCCGACCCAACCTAACGCAATTTCAAAAAGTAGCCTCGATTTGCACCCCTCACGACAGACGAGTGTTTGGAGACCAAGTTTATGGTCCGCTCTTTTCGTGGCTATCGAGCCAGCGGACTACGGATTGGGCGTAGAGCCTGAATTCCTCCAGTGCCAGGGGGATTGCAGCGTGGACGCGTCGGTCGTCAATGCCCCCGTATTCGTGTACCAACGCATTTCTCAAGCCTGCTGAGGGCTTGAGCCGCTCTCCGAGATCGAAAGGAATGACGGCGCATCGAACCATGGCGTGAAACGAGTCGGTGTAGTCGGTAGGGGGTAGGCCCTCGATCTCGGTCACAATGTGCGTGTTGATGTCGGCAGCCACCTCGACTATTAGTTGCAGTAGTCGTTCGATAGCTCTCAGGCGATCTCCTCCCATGAGATATTCCGCGAGGGTGATGTTGCGGTGCGCATCAAGCTCTCGCAGGTACCGGTGAAGCATCGCAAGCTTTTGCCGGACGAGATCTGGCCTGACCATTACCCGTATTCGGCCCTCAGGCTGTCGGCCTGGAAACGCCTGAACTTCTCTGTGTCCATATAGCGCTTGAAGGCTCGGAGTCGAAACCTTTCGAAAGTACCCGGCTCGATCTCGAATTGAGGGACGCCATCAAGCGCTACCTCTTTCAGTAGAAGCGTGCCGGCTCGGTTCAAGCAGACCAAGTCCAGGTGATCGTCGCCCCCCAGCGCCGGCCGGACCTGGTCCAAACTTCGGTGGTCCAGGGGAGTTCCAGGCAAGAAGAGCACGCCGACATCGAGGTCGCTATCGGGCCGGCCGCTTCCTCGAGCCCGAGAGCCAAAAACAATCACCATCTCAACGCCCATCGTTGCCAGAGCGTCTTTATTGATCTTCATCTGATCAGGATAAGTTGCTGGGACGTTTTCCCCAGATTTTAAGAAATAGACAGGTCGAGACCAACGAGATGTATATCGTGTTCCTGGCAAATGAAATGTGCTACATGCCACTGAAAGTGGCCACTAACCTTCTCTAAAGCAGTTCTGTCGATTAGGATGCAACCCGTCAAGCCGAGGAGGTGGGGAACATCAAGCGTTCCCCGGCAAGAACAAAGGTAAGACGCGGGGAACATCAAGCGTTCCCCGGCAAGAACAAAGGTAAAAGGAGAGACTTGGCAATCGACAACCTATTTATGTCAATCCAATTTGCAGCCGTGCGAGCTGATGAGGTTTCCCTTATAAGTCGAGAGCAGGTCTCTCCGGAGTTGGGATCGGCCGATTGCGGATTGGCGGTTGTTCCTCAGCTTCGCGAGTGGCGAGGCAAGCGTGTCCTTGATGTCTTGGTCGCGTCGGCTCTGCTGATCATCCTGGCGCCCGTTGCACTGCTGGCTGCCCTAGCCATCTGGGTAAACGCCCCCCGGAGCCCAGTACTGTTCCGTCAGCGCCGGGTGGGCCGGGGCGACAAGGAGTTCGCCATGCTGAAGTTGCGGACGATGGATCCCGACGCAGAGGAGCGGCTCTATTCCGAACGGGGGCTGCTCGAGCGCTTTTACATGGCCGACCACAAGATTCCCAACCACCTGGATCCACGCATCACCAGGATCGGGTGCTTCCTCCGCCGGTCGAGCATCGACGAGATTCCCCAGTTGTTGAACGTGTTGCGTGGACAGATGAGCCTGGTGGGGCCGCGCCCGGTTGAGCGAACCCAACTGAGCCAGTACGAACATCGCCGGCATTACTACCTGGCGATGCGCCCGGGCCTCACCGGCCTATGGCAAGTGTGCGGCCGCAGCCGGGTGACTTTCCCCGCCCGAGCCGAACTCGATGAGCACTACGCCAGACAAACCTCATTCCTCACGGACCTAAAGGTGCTGCTAAAGACGCCGTTCGCCGTTCTCCAAGGCCTGAACGAAGACTGCTAGGGCTAAGGCCAAACTCTTCCCCGCTCAACTCAGTTCAACAAAGCTGGCTCCACGACCCGTTGATCGCTGGCAGGGTTCCGGCCGATTGTCTGGGCTGCCGTCCGATGAGCCGGAGCCCAGTGGGTGGAAACCTACATATCATCACTAAGAGCATGACTCGATTCGACAAGGCAACCAACCCCGGCCAGTTGGCGCCGGACCCGGTTGCTGCAGGGCCGCCTCAAAAATTCCGGAGCCTGGGCCATAACTCGGCATTCCGATTTGCTGCTGACGGCTCCTCCTTTGTGCTCGGACTGTTGGGCAGCGTGGTGGCAGCCCGGGCGCTCGGTCCCAGCGGTAAGGGGCTGTACAGCAGCATGGTCGTGCTGTCCCTGTTCATCGCCCACGCCAGTTTCCTGGGGCTCGGGGATGCCGCGATGGTGCTCACCGGACAGAAGCAGGCGTCGTTTCAGCGTGCTCTTTCGGGAGGTTTGGCGGCGGCGGTCGTCTCCGGGCTGGCCGGCATGGGCTTGATGTGGGGGGCAGGCTCCCTGACGTTCGCTGAGGACTGGGGCCAGGCCCGCCCGGCGGTCTTGATCGCTGCGCTAAGTATTCCGGTGGTCATCTTCGGATTTCATCTCATCTCGATATTGAGTGCCCAGGAGCGCATCGTCGCCTCCAGCGTCGCCTACGCCGCGAGTACCTGGGTCACAACCTTCGGGTTAGCTGCCGTGGCCCTCGCAGCGACCGTTACGCTAACCGGTACTGCTGTCGCCGGTCTGGCCGGGGCACTGACGACCGTTCTGGCGGGAGCGGCATTCGTCACACGCGGTTCCCGGCTCTCGCTGAAACCATCCTGGGACTGGGAATATCTCAAGCCGGCACTCAAGTACGGATTGCCGGCCGAGCTCTCCTATTTGCTCACCTTTGCATTCCTAAGGGCCGATCTGCTCCTGGTCTACTTCCTGGCCGGCTCGGAACCTGCCGGGCAGTACAGCATCGCCCTGACCGGTGCGATGGTCATAGGCCTGTTACCGGCCGCGGTGTCGTCCAGCACCTTCCCGAGGATCGCGAACCTGGGCGAGGAGGCTGCAGCCGGTCTGCTTGCCCGCATCTTCCGGCTCTGCCTGATTGGGTCCACCGCAGTCGCCTTGCCGTTCATGCCCGCCGCGGCGGTTGGCGTCCCGCTGTTTTTCGGGCAGGAGTTCGCCCCCGCGGTGTCGGCCACCCTCATCCTTACTCTGGGAAGCGTTGCCTGGAGCAGCCAATGGGTGTTGTGCAGGGGGCAGGCGGCGCGGGGACGGCCAGGTCTTCAGGTCCGGTCCTTTGCCGTCAGCCTCGGCGTGATGGTTGTGTTGGATTTCTTGCTGATACCGCTTCTGGGCATCAACGGCGCTGCGCTGGCGTCGGTGATCGCGCCCACCATCGGGCTGGTTCATTGCCTGGCCGCCTACTCCCGGGGTAGCTGGTGGCCGCTCGGTCTGCGCGACTTCGTGCCTGGCGGTCGTGATATCAAAGCTGCCGCCCGTCTAATTTTAGGTCTGCTCACCAGAAGGGGCAGGGGGCGGGTCGTTTGACGCGATGAGCACGATCTCCTCGCCCCAATCGCCGAAGCGCAGTGAGAGGCGCTCGACCAATCCGAAGACCGATCCGCCGGCTTTGACCATGAGGCGGCGAACCCGGGAGGCCGGGTTGCCCCCGGCGGCGATCCGGCTGCTCTCCTCCCAAACGAAGCGCGTCAGCAGACCACACGTAAACAACCGGTCGACCTTCAAGCCGGCCTTTTTTGTGGTGAGGGCCAGCAGGTGGGGGCTGAAGATCGACAGGTGCCGTGGAACCTCCCAGGCAAACCAGTTGCGCCCGAACCACCGCCGCCCAAGGCTGGAGCTGTTCGGCGTCACGACGATCAACCGGCCGCCGGGCTTCAGCCAGCGGCGGCAGGTGGCTACGAGCTCCGCCGGGTCGTGCACGTGCTCGATGACGTGGATCATCGTCACCAGGTCGAAGGATCCGAGCGGAAACCGGCCCTCCTCGGGAACCGCACACTGAACCTTCAGCCCGTGCACGTTCCGGGCCCGCCCCACCGCCCGGGCATCGGGTTCGATGCCCTCCACCTCCCAGCCCAGGTGCCGCATCTGCGACAGGTATTCGCCGGAGCCGCAGCCTACGTCGATCATCCTGCCGGCCGGTCCGGTGGCCCACTTGACCTTGAAGGCGGCCCGCTCCCTAAGGCCTGGAACCGACGCCAGCACGCTTCCCAGCTGCCTTAGAGATTTCGAGCGGACGGCCTCCTCGTAGGCCAGGGTCGTGAAGAGGGCCCGAATGACCGGCTGCTTCGCCTGGCGGAAGGCGCGAAGAAGAAAGGGGATCTGCCGGGGATCCTGGTGAGTGAAGTAGGACTCGGGATACAGCTTGCCTATCTCGTTCCGCTCAGGCCGTGGGTTTAGCCAGATGAGCCCGCACCGCGGGCAGCTCAGTAGCTGCCAGCGGCCGGGGGCATTGCCCGACTGATCGGCGACGCCGTCGAGCAGCGTTTGGCCCTCCGTGCCACACAGATCGCAGTTCGGATGCGGGGAGCAGGCGACGGAATCGTTAAGCAGCAAGGACCCGGAAGTGTCCGCCGCCTCTGGTTCTTCAGGCACGGTCGTTGGTGCGCATTCGAAGTTCAATTCCAGCCCACCGTACACCGTCCTCAGGTTCGGGTTGAGGAAGGGATCGCCGGCATCGAGCCGGGATTTCCACCTTCTGTCGAACGCTTCGGCAGCCTCGGGAGAAATACTGGGAAGCTCACGGCTGGAGTGGGCAAGGTGCACGGTGGCGTGCGGAGTGCAGATCACCCGGTAACCGGCGTCGTGCGCCCGAAGGCACAGATCCAACTCGGCAAGGGGACTGGGAAGATCGGGATGAAAGCCCTTCAGCTCCTCAAACACCGATCGCCGGACCATAAAACACCCGCATACTCCGCTGCAGTTGCGGCATGACCCGCCGTGTCCGAAGTACCCGCGTGAGGCGGGGTGGAGTCCCCGGAACGCGAACATGGCCTCCTGTTCGGTGGTGAGGACTATTCCCGCGGCAAATATCTTGCCGTCCGAACCGACCAGGCGGGCCCCGGTGATTCCCACTTCCGACCGGCAACACTGCTCCAGCAGCGCCTGAACCCACCCCGGCTCGGCGGATACAACGTCTTCGCCCAGAAAGAGCAGGAACTCACTGCCCGAGTCCTGAACGGCAGCGTTCGCCAAGGATCCCCAAGCCCCGCCGGTGCCGGCGGGAACGATTTCGATTGAGCCGAGTTCGATTTGCGGTGCCGGCCGGGGGCCTAACCGGATCATCGCTACCGGAGGGTTGGGCGGCACGGGATACCTTATGCGGAACCGGCCGGCACCCTGGGCCTCTACCCTTGCCTCGACGCCCCGGCGGACAAGGGCATCCTCCAGGCATCGCTTTGCGGCCCCCTGCGCTTGCGGTTTGGCATAGCCCGAGCTCGCCGTGGACCCTGGGATGCTGCGCCAGTGGTAGAGCACCTTGGGGAGGTGGGCCACCTTGGCGGTGCTCTCCGTGACCCGTAGCATCAGGTCGTAGTCCTGCCCGGGCTCGATTCCCGGCCGGAATCCGCCCACCTGGTCGAGGAGCGTTCTTCGGCAGACCACCAGGTGCGTTAAGTAGTTCATCGCCAGCAGCAGATCCGGCGACCATCCCGGCTTAAAGTACGGGTTGGTAAGCGCGCCGGTGACCGCGTCGAGCCTGTCCTCGTCGGTGTAGATGACGTCGATCCGTGGATCGGCGTTCAGTAGAGCGGCGACCTCATACAGAGCGTCCGGCGCGAGCTCATCATCATGGTCCAGCAGGGCGACGTACTCGCCCGCCGACGCCTTCAGCGCCCGGTTAGAGGCGGTCGAGATCCCCGAGTTCTGCTCCAGAAACACACAGGAGATGCGGGCGTCGTTCTTCACGTAATCGGCGAGGACCTTTGCGATGTGGGGTCTGGCCGATCCGTCGTCTGCCAGCCGCAGCTCCCAGTAGGGGTACGCCTGGCGAAGCACCGAGTCGATGGCTGCCCGCAGCCACACTTCGTCGACCTCGAAGACCGGAACAATCACGCTGATCACCGGTTTGTAGCCGAACTCCTCGCTGCGGGAGCGCATTGCGCGCAGCGCGGCCTCCGACGGCGCGTGATGCTCTCGCCAGCGCTCGTAGCCGGCGTTGATCGCCCGAAGCTCAGGCGGCTCGGTCAATGGGGAGCCGTGGAGCAGACGGTTTCGAAGCCGAAGGTGGACCTCCCTCCCCAGTGCCCGAATCCCTCTCTCCCTCAGGAGGCCGATAGATCCCCTAGCGAGCAGATAGGTCCGGCGTGTCGAGATCACGGGCCGGGCGTCCTTCGGGCGGCTGAGGTTACCGGCTTCTCCGCCAGTAGTGGCCGGCCCAGTCGATCTGCTCCAGCTCGTCGGCGATCTCGTACTTATTGCGGAAGTCCTCGGTCGCCGCCTTGCACTCCACCAGCGCACCATAGTCGTCGATGATCACGTAACCGCCCACCGACAGCTTGGGATACAGCGACTCCAGGGCCACCATTGTCGAGTCGTACATATCGCCGTCCAGCCGCATCAGCGATAGCCTCTCAACCGGCGCGGTGGGCAGTGTGTCGGAGAAAAAGCCCGGCAAGAACTCCACCTGGTCGTCCAGCAGGCGGTACTTGGCGAAGTTGGTCTGCACGGTCTCGAGAGGGACGGCCAACTCGGAGAACCTCCACAGGTCGTCGCCGTCGAGCTTCACGTCCCGGGACTCGTCGCCCTTGGGCAGGCCCTGGAAAGAGTCGGCGACCCAGACCTTGCGGGTCGTGTCGCCGTAGGCTTTCAACGCTCCCCGCATGAAGATCGAGGCCCCTCCCCGCCAAACACCTGTCTCGATCAAATCCCCTGGAACCTCGTCGGCGATGATATTGCGAATGCACTCGTGGAGGTTGTCGAGACGCTCCATGCCCACCATCGTTTCGGCATCGGCCGGCCAGTCGGAGCCGGTCTTCCGCCGCTCGGGATCGACCTGCCTTACTAGCTGAAGACCCCAGATCTGCTCGAGGATGAACTTTACGGGGATGTAGAGTTTGCGTTTCCAGCCCCACGGACCGGGCAGCTCATACGATTCGAGCCCTTCTCTAGTCAGGACCTGCTTAAGAAGATCCAGGTACAGCTCAGCGGTCATCTCAGAAGTGAACATCTACACAAGATAGCCCCTGACGTAACGGGGGAGCGGTTTTCACCTCAGGGCCTTTCCCCAAGAGCAGGTTTGGGGATCTGGGCTCCCGCTGGGAAGAACCTTTCCGGCTGGAAACGCTCCGGTGCCGCCAGGATTCGGCCCAAATAAAGGGCAATGGCGAACTGCACCAGCAGCGCAGTCGAGGCAAAGTAGAACGATGAGAGCGCGCCATAGGTGCCGGTGTAAAAGACGGTCGCAAGGCTCAGATTCAGGGTCGCGTTCCGACTTTGGTAAACATCGTCCAGCAGTCCCTTGACCCGAGTGGTTCCCCAGCCAGTGAAGAATCCGGCCACGAATGACCACAGCGCGGCGCCGACAAAGCCGAACGAGACATAGCCCCACAGAGGAGCCGGGAGCCTGAGCCCCCCGGAGGGGATGGCGTCGACGTCACCGTAGACGGTTCTCAGAGCATAGGTGGAGGGGTCGTAGTGGCCTTCTTTCGGGCTGATCCCGGCCGCGATAAGCGTCCAACCGGTGGTCTGCTCGCCCGTTAGGCGAAAACCACGGAGAAACGACAAGTGATCCCGGATATCCGGCGCGTGAGCCGCCACCCGCATGGCCAGCGGCTGGGAGCCGCCGGAGACCGAGAAGAAGAGCTCGTTGCTGAGCGATCCGACTACGAAGCTGAGTGCAACCACCAGGAAAATCAGGACGGGCCGCACCCGCCGGGAGACCGCAACAGCAACGCCGAACAGAACCACTCCGGAGAAGGTCAGGCCGCGGCTGAGGGACAGGCTCAGCCCCCCTATCAGAGCGAGCCCGATTGCCCAGTCCAGCAGCCGCTTACGGCGGTAAGCGACGGCCAATGTGATTGGCAGAACCGTGGAGGCCATTGCAAGGCCAAGCCGGTACACCAGGGCGCCCCGCTGAAAGCCCGCTTCGTACGGGCCGATACCGTATTTTGCCGCCAGTCGGTCGGCCGCCAGCAGCGGAGCAAATCCCATGATCAAGAATCCGGTGCCCAGCGCCAGGCCACCCAAGATCGACAGGATCCGCGATCGAATAGCCACCAGCCGCAGCAGCTTTTCCGACATCCGCGGCTGGACGAAGGTGAATCGGGCCTTCTTGGCCGGGGTGTTTCCCAGGGGGGAGCCGAAGTAGAGTCCGGCAAGGTAAGCCGCTCCGCCTACCGCGATGAGGTTGGCGTAGAGCTGGGTCACCTCGGAATCGAACTCGTCGAAGATGGGCGTGCCCAGCAGCGGGATGAGAAGTGTGGTGATGAAGAGGCCGCCCTGGAGATAGCCCAGCACGTTGTCGCGCCGGTGCCAGAACAAGACCTGGCCGCAGCTAAGTGCCAGAAGGCCAAGACAAGCCTGAACGGCTGTAACGGTCACTGAAATTCTGCTCCTGCCGGCTTCAGTTTCGCTTGCCGCGCGTCCGCGGTTGCCTTGAATACGGACTGACTGGCGTAAAGGACGAGTGAGATCTTGCTTCGGCAAATATTAGCCCAGCGAGCAGGCCGCAGGTCACCACATAGGTGCCAGACCGAGGGGGGTACCCCCGTCAAAAGAGCAGATCCTTGGCCACGCTCCTCAAACCGTAGGAGTGCCTCCAGTAGTTCCCGGACAGCACCTCCGATCGAAGCAGCGATGGCTTGCCCTTACCCTGCCGCATGGCGGCGCGGGCCCGCAGGTGTGAGATCTTCTGCTCGATCGCCTGAAGAGTGCCCGGTCTGGCGGGGAACCGGTCCGACTTCTGGTTTAGCCGCTCCAGGAGCGCGGTGTAGCCTTCCGCTAACTTCCAATAGTGGGAGGCGTTGTGCTGCCGGGCCTCGGCCACATGCCGCCGGAAGCTTCGAAGCGTTATCGCGCCGGTGCTCTGGGTGCGGTGCTGCCGCCACTTTCCCAGCGGCTGCTCCAAGACAGCAGGATCGGAGACGGCAGCAATCAGGACCGACACCCAAAGGTCGTGTCCCGGTCCATCGAAGGGCAGGATCAGGTCTTTGAATCTCGCCCGGAATCCCTGGGCCATGCCGGCGGCAATGCCCTGACCGAGGATGTAGTCAAAACTGTGCCCAGTCATCAGCCGCCTGTGCCGGGCCGGGCTTATGCAGCGAAACTGCCACAGGTCATAGCCGATGTTCTTCAGGTCTTCGTCTACCAACTCCACGTTGCTGAAGGCCAAACCGGCATCCGGTGCGTTGTCCAGGGCAGCAAGCAGCCTGGCCAGCTTGTCGGGGTGCCAGATGTCGTCCTGGTCGGCGAAGAAGATAGTGTCGCCTCGACAAAGGTCCGTTGCCTTCTCGAAGTTCTTCAGAGTCCCCAGCTTCTGGTCGTTCATGAACAGCCGTATCTCGAAACCTGCGGAGGCACGGAAGTCTTCGATTATGCCGAGGGTTGTGTCCGTGGAGCCGTCGTCGCAGATGACGAGCTCATCTGGAGGCCGAGTCTGGTTGGCGATGGTGGCCAGCTGCTCGGCGAGGAACCTCTCGCCCTGGTAGGTGCACATCGCTATGGAGACCTGCACCGGGCTCGGCGAAGTCAAGCCTGAACCGTGCTTTGTAGCCACTCGATGGCCTTCATCGGCGGAATCTAAGCGGCCCGTTCCGGTGACTCGAGCGCCGTCCGGAGGATCCCCTGGATCCGGGCGGCAAACTCCTCGATGGACGGAGCCTGTTCCAGAAACCGCCGGGAGGCGACCTCGGCCACCTCCGGCGTATTGGCCTGATCCCGGTAGGCGCAAGCGTCCAGGGCTTCGACCATCCTGTCGAAGGAGCGGGCCGGAAACTGGTTGGCGTATCCCCGGGTGACCTCCGGGAGGGACCCTCCGTCGCTGGCGCATACCGGAACTCCGCAACACAGCGCCTCCCAGGCGGGCAGTCCGAACCCCTCCTCGAGGGACGGCTGCACCAGGAACCTGCAGGTTGCCAGCAGCGTTTCCAGATCCGACTGGCTGCCGAAGGGCCGGATCTCAACGTACCGCCGCTGCGCCTCGGTCAACCGGGAGGTAAGATCCGAGTGTTCCGCCCGACTCCCGCCCGTGAGCCGCAGCCGCCCTCCCTCGGCGCAGAAGGCCGTTCGGGCGAACGCTTCAATCAGCATCTCGAGGTTCTTATGGGGCAGAAACAGTCCCAGGTACAGCGCCACCGGTTGGGGCTCGAGCGTTCGCCGCAGCTCTGCCACCCGCTGCGCCATCAGCGGATCCCCCGGGCAGACCGCAACGCTGACCTTTGATGCAGACACTCCAAGGTCGGTTGCGATGCACTTCTTCGAGTACTCGGAGGTCGTGACGATATGCCGGGAGATCGTCGCCACTCTCTGCAGAAATCGCCGTTTGACCGCCCGCTCCAACGTGCCCGACGCAAACCGCAGCGGGATCGTGTCGTAGATCATCGTCACCGAAGGAACCCTTCGCTGCGGTCGCTGCTGGTGCATGAACAGAGCGAGCTCGCAGTCAGGGATGGCGAACCAGGCCCTCTGTCCATTCAGCATCCGCGGATCGTGCGGCTCCAAAACCACCTCCGCCCCCCGCCATGCCAGGGCCTGCACGCTCGGCGGGCCCCAAAGGATCCAGCGGGCGTCGGGCGGTGACAAGGCCAGACCCCGTAGAAGCAGCTCGGTCACGCGTCCGGCCCCACCGGAGTTCAGCCAACGGCAGTCCAGCAGAATCCGGGGAGTTGTCGGCATTTGAGTCAACAGGATAACGAGGACATCGCCCTCTACCACGATCGTGGGACATTATGCTGCGTAACCATGGCCCCACGTCAACGTCGATTCTCGAACTCGAGCTCGAACGTATGAGCAATCGGAGCGACGAACATGCCGGCAAGGGGGCGACCATCGCCCTGTGCCATGAGTGGCTCCGTTTCCGCCACGGCAGCGAGAAAACGTTCGAGCAGATGGCTAAGGTGTTCCCCGACGCCGACATCTTCTCGCTGACCTACAACCCTAAAGCGGGACTGGACTTCCCCGGCCGGCAGGTGAATACGACATTTTTGGACCGAATCGCCCCACTGAAGGACCGCCACGCGGTCCAGCTACCGATGATGCCGCTGGCCTGGCGATACGCCACTCGCAAAAGGTACGACCTGGTAGTGTCGTCCAGCCACGCCTGCGCAAAGGGTTTCTGGCCGGGTCGCTCGGCGCTGCACCTTTGTTACTGCTACACGCCGATGCGCTACGTATGGCTGTCGGACCTGGACCGGCGCCGGCGGCCGAACCCCATCAGCCGGATCGGGGAGCGGGCCTTTCGTTGGTGGGACCTGCACTCGGTAGGGTGGGTCGACCAGTTCGCCGCCATCTCCAACGAGGTTGCCCGGCGGATAGACTGCTACTATTCCCGTCCGGCGCGGGTAATCTACCCGCCGGTAGCCACCGATTTTTATACTCCCGGGGATCCTTCTGAGAAGAAGGACTTCGTTCTAGTCGTGTCCCGCCTCGTGCCGTACAAGAGGCTGGATCTTGCCATCCGCTCCTCTGCGGCCGTGGGCAGCCCCCTGGTCATTGCAGGCTGGGGCCCGCAGGAAGCGGCTCTCAGGGACCTGGCCGGGAGCGTCGGAGCTCGCGTGGAGTTCATCACTAACCCCACCGACCTGATGCTCCGGGATTTGTTCCGTTCAGCCCGGCTCACGGTGTTTCCGGCCGAGGAAGACTTCGGCATCGTGGCGGTGGAGTCGCAGGCATGTGGCACCCCGGTGGTCGCCCTTGGGCGGGGTGGAAGCCTGGAAACCGTGGTCGACGGGGTGACCGGCGTGCACATCTCAGAGCAGACCACCGAGGACCTGGTCGACGGAATCAAAGTCGTTTACGACACCGACATGAACCCCGAGGATTGCCGCAGCAATGCCCAGCGGTTCTCGACCGAGAACTTCCAGCGGCAGTTCAAGGAGTGGGTGGAGTCGGCCGCAGCCGAGGCGGGCATCGACCTGAGTCTTGCCGGCGAGGAGACCCCAGCTCACTGACGTAAGGCTATTGGTGTCTCCTTTTGTAAAGGGGCAAGACCCCCGGACGCCTAATTCAGTCTGTTCAGATAATCGTTAGAAAACAGCTCAACAGAGATGTCGCCACCGACCGGCATCGCGAATACTCCATGCGGCGATATTGCGAGCCTGTTGTACCGCCCCCTCGCCGACCATACTAAGACGAGGCTCACTGCCGTGAATGTGGCCACCGCTACGAAAAGAGGCACCAGGCTCAAGGTGAGGGCGCCGATGCCCGCCGCAGCGCCCGCAAATAAGCTGGTGATTCCGTGCAGCTGGGCGGTTTCGCGGGGACTGAAGCCCGCCTCGACCAGACGATGCGACAGGTGATCGGTTCCTCCAGTGATGTCGAGAGGTGAGCTGCCTGACGCCCACCGCGAGAGTTGCCGGGGTGGCCGTATCCATGAACGGCACGGCAAAGATCACGATTGCAGCCAAGAAGTTGTCTGGGGGCTGGAAGCCGGCATCAATGGTCAGCGCCATACCACTCAGCACGAGTCCGACGAACAGTGAACCGGCGTCTCCCAGATAAGCCCTGGGCCGGACAAAGTTGAAACACAGGAAGGCAGCGGCAGCAGCACCGATGCAAGTCGCCAGCATGGCGAACTCCATTTGGTTACTGCCAGCGCCAAAGCCGTTATACCAAAGGCGACTGCTACGGCGGTGGTTCCCGCAACGCCGTCCATGTTATCTATGAGATTGAAGGCGTTAATCCCCGCCACCAGGAACACCACGGTTATCAGGGCGTCAACCCACATCGGTCCCGTGCTGTAGGCACTGACGCCCAACCTCCAAGCGCCGGCGGCTATGACCACCTCGACAATCACTCTCGTATGAGGCGTAAGGCCATTTCTAGCTGAGAGCCTGTCGTCTATGAAGCCCAGTATCAGGACTGCAACGCCCGCGAGCAGGATCGTACGAACCGTTTGGTTCGAGTCGCTGAGAAGAAAAAAGGCGGCAATGGATGTTTCGGCCAGTGTGGGTCCGCCGAGAAAAGTGATGTGCGACTCTGAACGACTGAAGAGCCTGGGTTTTACCACCAAGCCGAGCCGTCTGCCCAATGCTATTGATAGGCGGGTTGCAATCAGGCCCGCAAAAAAGTAGATACAACCGCCATTCCGACGGTCGAGAGTTCGGTGGAATCCACATTAAGGACGGCCCGATCTGTTGTGAGCGGCAGAAGACCGGAGGAGCAAAGGCGTTTTGAACTCAAAAGGCCTTGAGGGATGGATTCTTTCCTCAGATGAAGCGTAGGGGAGGTAAGATCTATGGACGGCCTCAGGCCGGTCGACTCGATTGACCGTGCTTGGGCTCCAATGTTACCGTTGACGATCTGTGCGTGAACCCTTTCGGGGACTTCACGTACCCCGAAGCGCATCTGGTACCGGGTTAAGAACGAGCACCCAAGCGGGTGCGGAGTTTCCGGAGCCGGTGCACCGATTAGCGGATTCACCCTGAACGCCGCGTTCTTCCCGACATGTTCCGGGGTTGACCGCGACAGCAACAAACAAAGAAGGACACCAAAGGTATGCCCACGATTCAGCAGCTTGTCCGGCAGGGCCGCAAGGCGCCGCGGGTGAAGATGAAGACGCCGGCGCTCAAGGGGTGCCCCCAGCGGCGCGGCGTGTGCACGGTGGTCAAGACCCAGACTCCGAAGAAGCCCAACTCGGCGCTCCGTAAGGTGGCCCGTGTCCGGCTTACCTCGCAGGTTGAGGTCTCGGCGTACATCCCGGGCATCGGCCACAACCTCCAGGAGCACTCGATTGTGCTGGTTCGAGGCGGCCGCGTGAGGGACCTTCCCGGTTTCCGGTACAAGATCATCCGCGGTGCTCTGGACACCGCCGGCGTGCGTGGCCGCAAGCAGGCTCGCAGCCGCTACGGAGCGAAGGCCAAGTAATGCCACGCAAAGGTCCAGCCGAAAGGCGCGAGCCGGTAGGCGATCCGGTCTACCACAACCCGATGGTCACCCAGATCATCAACCGGATCATGCTGCGGGGTAAAAAGTCCGTGGCGGAGAAGATTGTTTACGGGGCGCTCAAGACCGTGTCCGAGAAGACCGGCGGAGACCCCACCCAGACGTTGCGCAAAGCCATCGAGAACGTCCGTCCGCTCATCGAGGTGAAGTCTCGACGGGTCGGCGGCGCCACCTACCAGGTCCCGGTCGAGGTTCCCTCCCGCCGGTCCAGCACTCTGGCGGTGCGGTGGATGGTCAACTTCTCGCGGGGTCGCAAGGAAAGAACCATGGCTCTAAGACTGGCGGGCGAGCTCATGGACGCGGCCAACGGCGCAGGTGCTTCGGTGAAGCGGCGGGAAGATCTGCACAAGATGGCGGAGGCGAATAAGGCGTTCGCGCACTACAGATGGTGAGGAGCTAACAGATTTGACGGAGCGGACCGGTTGACCATGCACGCTTAGCGGCAGTGCTATGACCAACCGGCCGGGAATTCTCCCGGCCGCTTTGTTTCTTGAGAACTGAACAGACGGTGAAGAGATGACTAACAAAGTTATGGACAAAAGAGAAGCGATCCAGACGAAGCAGAAGGTCTCCGCAATCCGTGAGATCCCGCTGAGCCGTACCCGAAACATCGGGATCATGGCTCACATCGACGCGGGCAAGACCACCACCACCGAGCGAATCCTTTATTACACGGGCCGCACCTACAAGATTGGAGAGGTTCACGACGGCGCCGCGGTCATGGACTGGATGGTGCAGGAGCAGGAGCGTGGCATCACCATCACCTCCGCCGCCACCACCGCCAGGTGGAAGAACCATGTAATCAACATCATCGACACCCCCGGCCACGTGGACTTCACGGTTGAGGTAGAGCGGTCCCTTCGAGTTCTCGACGGGGCCGTTGCTGTGTTTGACGCCGTTTCCGGCGTCGAGCCGCAGACCGAGACCGTCTGGCGCCAGGCCGACAAGTTCCGGGTGCCCCGGATCTGCTTCGTCAACAAGATGGACCGCGTTGGCGCCGACTTCTTCGCCGCGGTCGAGAGCATGCGGGAGCGCCTGGGTGCTCATCCGCTGCCCATCCAGATCCCGTGGGGCCACGAGTCCGAGCTCCGAGGGGTCATCGACCTCGTGGAGATGAAGGGCTATTACTGGACCACCGAGGCTGGCGAGGAGTATGAGATTCGCGAGATCCCCGAAGAGCTGAAGGCCGACGCCGAGCACTGGCGCCACGAGCTGTACGAGGCGCTGGCCGAGTTCGACGACGAGGTCATGGAGGCCTATATCCACGGCCACGAGGCGTCCAACGAGCACCTTCGCAAGGCACTGCGAGACGCCACCCTGGCCAACGAGTGCCAGCCGGCGCTGTGCGGATCCGCCTTCAAGAACAAGGGTGTGCAGCCGCTGCTGGACGCGGTGGTTGCCTACCTTCCCTCCCCGGTGGATGTTGCCCCGGTGAGCGGCGAGGTGCCCCGGACCGGCGACACGGTTGAGCGGGCCCCCTCCGACGAGGAGCCGTTCTCAGCCCTGGCCTTCAAGATCATGAGCGACCCCCACGTGGGCAGGATCACCTACATGCGGGTGTACTCGGGAGTCATGCGCAGCGGTGGTGCTCTGCTCAACTCCACCCGGGACCGCAAGGAGCGGGCCGGCCGGTTGCTGCAGATGCACGCCAACCACCGCGAGGACCTGTCGGCCTGCATGACCGGCGACATCGTCGCCGTCGTCGGCCTGCGACACACGCTGACCGGTGACACGCTGTGCGACCCGGAATACCCGATCATGCTGGAGTCGCCAATCTTCGCAGCGCCGGTCATACAGCTGGCGATCGAGCCCAAGACCAAGATGGACCAGGACAAGCTGGGCAATGCCCTGCACCGCCTGAGTGAGGAAGACCCGACCTTCAAGATCCACACCGACGAGGAGACCGGCCAGACGATCATCGCCGGCATGGGCGAGCTCCACCTGGAGGTTCTGGTGGACCGGCTGACCCGGGAGTTCAACGTCGACGCCAACGTCGGCCGGCCCCAGGTCGCCTACCGTGAATCCATCACCACCACCGTGCCCCGCCACATCACCCGCTACATCAAGCAGACGGGCGGTAAGGGGCAGTTTGCACACGTGGAGATCGCACTGGAGCCCATGGGCCCCGGCGGCGGCTACGAGTTCGTGAACAAGATCAAGGGCGGCGCCATCCCCACCGAGTACATCGGCTCGGTGGACCAGGGCATCCAGGAGTCGATGGCTTCGGGGGTTCTGGCCGGCTACCCGCTGGTCGACGTGCGGGCCACCCTGACCGACGGTAGCTTCCACGAGGTGGACTCCTCCGAGATGGCGTTCAAGATCGCCGGTTCCATGGCACTGAAGGAAGCCGCCCGCAAGGCGGACCCGCAGCTGCTCGAGCCCGTCATGGAGGTTGAGGTGTCGACGCCCGAGCAGTTCATGGGCGATGTCATCGGTGACCTCAACTCCAGGCGCGGCCGCATCGAGAAGATGGACAGCCGGGGCACCCTGCAGATCATCCGGGCTCAGGTGCCGCTGTCGCAGATGTTCGGATACGCAACCGACCTGCGAAGCAGCACCCAGGGGCGTGCAACTTACACCATGCAGTTCCACTCCTATCAAGCGGTCCCCAAAGCTCAGGCGGAAGAGATCGTTAAAAAAGTTCGCGGCGAGTAAGGACACTATCGATGGCAGCGGGACAGAGGATAAGAATCAAGCTCAAGGCCTATCACCACGAGGTGATAGACCAGAGCGCTCGCAAGATAGTGGACACGGTTACGCGCACCGGCGCCTCGGTGCACGGCCCGGTTCCGCTGCCCACCCGCATCGAGAAGTTTGCGGTGATCCGGTCCCCGTTCAAGGACAAGGACTCCCGCGAGCACTTCGAGATGCGTACTCACAAGCGGATCATCGACATCGTGGACCCCACGCCCAAGACGGTGGACAGCCTTATGCGGCTGGACCTGCCGGCCGGCGTCGACATCGAGATAAAGCTATGACTGAGCGAACGAAGAGAGCGAATCCAAGCCTTGCCTTTTCCGGTCTACCGACCGAGCGAAGCGAGGGAGTGTAGCCGTGGCTGAAATCACCAAGGGCATCCTGGGTCGAAAGATCGGCATGACGCAGGTCTTCGACGACAAGTCTAGAGTCGTGCCGGTTACCGTCATCCAGGTGGACCGTTGCCGGGTCTCGGGGGTTCGCACGCCCGAGAAGGACGGGTACTCCGCCATTCAGATGGCGTTCGGCGAGGTCAACGAGAAGCATCTGTCCAAGCCGGAGGCCGGACACCTGAAGACCGCCGGTGTCCCGCTGGCCCGCCATCTGGTGGAGCTGCGGCTGAAGGACACTTCCAACTTCACCGTCGGCCAGGAGCTGAAGGCGGACCTGTTCGCCAAGGGCGAGCGCGCCGACGTGGTGGGCGTGTCCAAGGGCAAGGGCTTCGCCGGAGTCATGAAGCGCCACAACTTCAAGGGCAAGTCGGCATCGCACGGGACGCAGCGCAAGCATCGCTCGCCCGGCTCCATCGGCGCCTGCGCCACCCCCTCGCGGGTGTTCAAAGGCATGCGGATGGCGGGGCACATGGGCCACCAGAGGGTCACGATGCTGAACCTCGAGGTGGTGGACTCCGATCCCGACAAGGACCTTCTGCTGATCCGGGGTGCGGTGCCCGGCCCCAACGGCGGCCTGGTCCTGGTCCGCTCGACCAACAGGGGTGCTTGATGGCTGAAACGACCCAGGCAGCTCCGAAGGCTCCACTTTACGGCGCCGACGGCACGCAAGCCGGCGACTTTGACCTTCCCGACACCTACAACGTTGAGCCGAACGTACCCGTGATGCATGCGGTGGTCAGGGCGCAGCGGGCTGCAGCCCGCGCCGGTACGCACTCCACCAAGACCCGTGCCGAGGTGCGGGGCGGCGGCGCTAAGCCCTGGCGGCAGAAGGGCACCGGCCGCGCCCGGCACGGCTCCATCCGTGAGCCGCAGTGGGTCGGAGGCGGTGTCGCCCACGGTCCCAAGCCGCGAGGTTACGACCAGCGAATCTCCAAGAAGGAGAAGGCGCTCGCACTGAACTCGGCGCTGACCGTCCGGGCCCGGGAGGGCGCGGTGAAGGTTGTGGAGCTCCCGACTTTCGAGAAGCCGGAGACACGCCGTGCGGTGAAGCTGCTGGAGCAGTGGGGCTGCGACGGCAAGGTGCTGCTGGTTGTCGGCTCCGAGCGCTTGGCGGACAACGCCTTTCTGTCGTTCCGGAACCTGGGCAACGTGCTGGTGGCGTCCTCGCCCACCGCATACTTCGTACTGGCCTCCGACACCGTGGTGATCGCAAAGTCGGCTCTTGAAGACGCCTCCACAAAGGCAGCGGCCCCCGAGGTCGCAAGCAAGGAGGCTGCCGAGTGAGCGCCCGCGACGTGATCCTGAAGCCGATAGTCAGCGAGAAGTCGTACTCGTTGATCGACGAGAACTCCTACACATTTTTGGTCCACCCCGACGCCAACAAGGTTCAGATCCGCCAAGCGGTCGAGGAGATCTGGGGAGTGAAGGTGCTGAAGGTCAACACCCAGAACCGCAGCGGGAAGGTCAAGGCCACCCGTTTGGGCAAGGGAAAGCGCAACAACACTCGCCGGGCGATTGTGAAACTCGCCGAAGGCGACAAGATCGAGCTGTTCGAGACGAGGTAGGGGATGGGCAATGGGAGTACGTAAGTCAAGGCCGGTCACTGCCGGCCGGCGCGGGATGTCGCACTCTACCTTTTCCGAGGTCACCCGCGACCACCCCGAGAAGAGCCTGGTCAAGCCCAACAACAAGAACGCCGGACGCAACGTCCACGGCCGCATAACCACCCGGCACCAGGGTGGCGGCCACAAGCGCAAGTACCGGGTGATCGACTTCCGCCGCAACAAGGACGGCGTTCTGGCACGGGTGGCACAGATCGAGTACGACCCGAACCGCAACGCCCGCCTGGCGCTGCTTCACTACGCCGACGGCGAGAAGCGCTACATCCTGTGGCCGAACAAGGTCAACGTGGGCGACCAGCTTATGAGCGGACCAGGCTCGGAGATTCGTCCCGGCAACGTTCTGGCGTTGGCCAACATCCCGCTCGGCACCGTGGTCCACAATGTGGAGCTGACTCCCGGGGGCGGCGGCAAGATGGCCCGTTCGGCCGGAACGTCGGTGCAGCTGGTGGCCAGGGAGGGCAAGATGGCAACCCTGCGCCTGCCTTCGTCCGAGGTGCGGCGGGTCGGCGTCGACTGCCGGGCAACGATCGGCGAGGTGGGCAACGCCGAGTTCGAGCTGATCTCGGTGGGCAAGGCGGGACGCGCACGCTGGAAGAACAAGCGGCCGAGCGTCCGCGGTGTGGCCATGAACCCGGTCGACCACCCCCTGGGTGGAGGCGAGGGCAAAGCCTCCGGCGGACGCCACCCGACGTCTCCGTGGGGCAAGACCGAGGGCCGCACCCGCAGGGAGGGCAAATACTCAGACGACAGGATCCTGCGTCGTCGTGGAAGCAAGAGAGGTTAAGACGTGGCCAGATCGATGAAGAAGGGTCCCTTTGTGGACGATCATCTCCTGAAGAAGGTCGATGAGCAGAACAAGCGCGGAGAGAAGCGAGTGATCAAGACCTGGTCGCGTCGCTCCACCCTCATTCCCGACATGGTGGGCCACACGCTGGCGGTGCACGACGGACGCAAGCACGTCCCCGTGTATGTCACCGAGTCCATGATCGGCCACAAGCTCGGCGAGTTCGCCGTGACCCGGACCTTCCGGACCCACGGCCACCACACCGAGAAGTCGACGAGGCTCAAGTAATGGCAAAGGCAGCTGTGCAGACATACAAGGCCGGGGCGAAGTTTGTTCGCATCAGCCCGTACAAGGTGCGCGAGGTGGCGGCCATAATCAAGGGCAAGCACGTAGACGAGGCCCGCCGCATCCTGGCATTCACTCCGAAGGCTGCCAGCTCGGAGATGAACAAGATCCTCGAGAGCGCCATCGCCAACGCCGAGCACAACTTCCAGGTGCCACAGGAAGAGCTGTTCGTGAGGTTTGTGTCGGCCGACGAAGGTGTCACCATCAAGCGGTTCCGGCCGAGGGCCCAGGGCCGCGGTTTTCGGATTCGCAAGCGCACGTCGCACATCCAGCTCGAGCTGGAGCGCCGGCAGCCGGCGACGGTCGAACGGCCGCGGCGAGCCACCCGGCGAGGACCAGCCGGCCAGCCCCCGCCGAAGGGTGGATCGAATAAGCCGAAAGGCGGATCGAATAAGCCGAAGGGCGCGACCCGGCCGGCCACCCCCAAGGGCGGATCGCGCTCCGATGCGACGACGAAGGGAAGCGCTCAGTCGAAGGGCGGCTCCAAGCCCAAGTCCGTGGAAGCCGAGAACAAGGGCGCCGCAACGCCCAAGCGTAGACCGGCCAAGACCAAGGCAACAACCTCCGAGAAGAAGGCGTCCACCGGGCGCCCCACCAAGACCAAAGAAGGTAACTGATGGGTCAGAAGGTACATCCGTACGGGCTGCGGCTCGGAATCACCACCGACTGGAAGTCGCGCTGGTTTGCCGACGGTGCCCAGTACCGCAACTACGTCGAGCAAGACGCCAAGATCCGGCACTATCTGAAGAATTTGCTACCGCACGCAGCCATCGGCCGCCTGGAGATCGAGCGGACCCGAGAGCGCGTCCGGGTGACGGTTCACACCGCCCGGCCGGGCATCGTCATCGGTCGCCGGGGTGCGCAAGCCGACGAGATCCGGGGGTACCTGGAGAAGATGGAGTCCAGGGCAGCGCGTGCGCAGACCGGCAAGGACGTCAACGTGCAGGTCAACCTGGACATAGTCGAGGTCAAGACCCCCGACGCCGACGCCCAGCTCCTCTCCCAGGCCATAGCCGAGCAGCTGAGCTCCCGGGTGTCGTTCCGCCGGGCTATGCGCAAGGCGGTCAACACTGCGATGAAGGCCGGGGCTCTGGGCGTCAAGGTTCAGACGTCCGGTCGCCTGGGCGGCACCGAGATGAGCCGGCGTGAGGGATACCACGAGGGCAAGGTTCCCCTGCACACATTGCGGGCCGACATCGACTACGGGTTCTCCGAAGCGGCGACCGTAGCCGGACAGATCGGCGTGAAGGTCTGGATCTACAAGGGCGAGGTCATCAAGCACTCCGGTCGTCCCGGTGCCGCGGCACCTGCGGCAGCTGCTCCGCCGGCTCCGCCTGCCGGAAGGCAGGGCGGCGGAGGACGGGGACGTTCCGGGGGTGGCGGCCGTGCCGGCGGACAACGCCCTGCAGGCGGGCCGACGAGCAGCCCGTCCGGGTCCCGGTCGTTCTCGCCGGGCGCTCCTGCGCCTCAGACCCAGTCTTTCTCACCCACCGACTCCCCGCCGGGCGCCCCGGCCCCTGCGGCGGCTCCCGCACCGGCAGGTCCCGAGGCGGGGACCGACGCCCCGCCGGTTGTTGTCCCGGCCCCTGCAGCTCCCGAGCCGGCACCCCCCGACGCGGCTTCAACCGGCACCCCCGGGCCTGAGGCCAACGGAACCGGAGGTTCCTCCTAATGCTTTCCCCCCGCAGAGTTCGTCATCGCAAGGTCCACCGAGGCAGGCGCCGCGGCATGTCGAAGGGCGGCACAACGCTGAACTTCGGCGACTTTGGCCTGCAGGCTCTTGAGGCTGCCTGGATCACCAACCGGCAGATCGAGTCGGCCCGTGTCGCCATCACCCGTCACGTGAAGCGGGGTGGACGGGTGTGGATCAACATCTTTCCGGACAAGCCCTACACGAAGAAGCCCGCCGAGACCCGGATGGGCTCCGGTAAGGGCAACCCCGAGGGGTGGGTGGCTGTGGTCAAGCCCGGCCGCGTCATGTTCGAGCTGACCGGCGTCCCCGAAGACGTCGCAAAGGAGGCCATGAGGCTGGCCGGCCACAAGCTGCCGATCAAAACCAAGTTCGTGACCCGTGACAGCCAGGGGCAGGCCGTATGACCGTAGATGAGCTGAGGGACCTGAGCTCCTCCGATCTCAAAGAGCGGCTGGAGGAAGTGAAGGAGGAGTTCTTCAACCTTCGTTTCCAAAACGCCACCGGACAGCTGGAGAACTTCGCCCAGATGAAACTGGTCAAGCGCGAGATCGCCCGGATCAACACGCTGGTGCACGAGCGGGAGCTGGGGATAGAGATCGAGCCAAAGCCCCAAAAACAGGCCAAGGCCAAGGCCAAGAAGGAACGCAGCCGCAAGGCCAAGGCCGATAAGGCCGATGACGATGCAGGAGAAGACTGATGGGTGAAGAGCGGCCGCAACGTAAGACGAGGACCGGTTTTGTCGTGAGCGACAAGATGGACAAGACGGTGGTGGTGAACACGATTCAAACCGTGCGGCACCCGCTGTACTCGAAGATCTACAAGCGCAACGTGAAGCTGTACGCCCACGACGAGGCCAACGACGCCAGGGTCGGAGACAAGGTAGTGGTCTCGGAGACCCGGCCGCTTTCCAAGTCCAAGCGCTGGAGGGTTGTTGAAGTGGTGGAGCGCGCCAAGTGATTCAGGCAGAGAGTAGATGCAAGGTCGCCGACAACACCGGCGCGCGGGAGGTCCTTATCATCAAGGTCCTCGGTGGCTCCCGCAGACGCTACGCGTCGGTGGGCGACGTCGTGATGGCAACGGTGAAGGACGCTCTGCCCAACCAGCAGGTCAAGCGGGGCGACGTCGTGAAGTGCGTTGTGGTACGGACCGCCAAGGAGAAGCGGCGGCCGGACGGCAGCTACATTAAGTTTGACCAGAACGCAGTGGTGATCATCAACGAGCAGCGCAACCCCCGTGGAACCCGCGTCTTCGGCCCCGTGGCCCGGGAGCTGAGGGACCGCAAGTTCATGAAGATCATCTCCCTAGCACCGGAGGTGCTCTAGTGGTGTCCGAGCTTTGCGACCGAAGCACCGGAGGTGTTTCTAAGATTAGATTGCCGGAGGTGTTGTAGTGGCAGCCAGAATTCGCAAAGGTGACCGGGTGCACGTGCTGACCGGCAAGGACGCCGGAAAGACGGGCAACGTCATCGCCGTGTTCCCCGCCGACAACCGCGTGCTGGTGCAGGGCGTCAACAAGGTGAAGAGGCACGAAAAGGTGCGTCCCGCCAGAGGGCGCCAGGGCCAGGAGGGCGGCATCGTCGTTAAGGAGCTGCCCCTGAACCTTTCCAACGTGGCGCTGATCTGCCCCACCGACGGGCCCGTGCGCACACGCATCAAGGTGGACCCGGACGGAACAAAGGTACGCGTGTGCGCCAAGTGCGAGACGGAGCTGGGCTGATGGCTGAAGAGTCGAAGAACGGCTACAAGCCCCGCCTGAAGGTGCAGTACGACACCGAGATCAGGCCCGCGCTGGCGGAGAAGCTCGGTTTGAACATCATGGCCGTGCCGCGCCTGGAGAAGATAGTCCTCAACATGGGGGTCGGCGATGTGCTGCGAGAGCCCAAGGCGCTCGAGGGAGCGGTCGCGGACCTGACGACCATCACCGGCCAGAAGCCTTTGATCATCAAGGCCCGCAAGGCCATCTCGAACTTCAAGCTGCGTGAGGGCGTTAACATTGGGGCGAAGGTCACGCTGCGCGGCCCGAAGGCGTGGGAGTTCCTCGACCGGCTGATCACCCTGGCCATCCCGCGGATCCGGGACTTCCGGGGCCTGTCGACGAAGGGTTTCGACGGCCGGGGCAACTACACCTTCGGGGTCACCGACCAAACCATCTTTCCCGAGATCGACTTCGACAAGATCATGAGGGTCCGGGGCATGGACATCTCCATCGTCACCACCGCCACGGACAACGAAACAGGCAGGGCTCTTCTGGACGCCTTTGGTTTCCCGTTCCGGAAGAACTAGAGGGAATTTAGAGGACAGGTAAATGGCAAAGAAATCTCTTGTGACAAAAGCTCAGAGGCCGCCGAAGTTCAAGGTGCGAGCGTACTACCGCTGCCGCCGCTGCGGCCGTCCCCGCGCCTACCTGCGCAAGTTCGGAATGTGCAGGATCTGCGTGCGCGATCTGGCCCACAAGGGAGAGCTTCCCGGCATCACGAAGTCGAGCTGGTAGGAGTTGCCCCAATGACAATGACCGATCCCATAGCCGACATGCTGGCCAGAATTCGCAACGCAAACACGGCGTCGCACGACAACGTGGACATCCCGGCCTCGAAGCAGAAGCTGGCCATAGTGGCCATCATGAAGGAGGAGGGGTACATCGAGGACTTCGAGGTCATCGCCGATCCTCCGGGTGACACCATCCGGGTTACCCTCAAGTATCAGCAGGATCGCTCCAAGACCATCCACGGCATCAAGCGAGTATCCAAGCCGGGACTGAGGGTCTACTCCAAGGCGGGACAGCTTCCCAAGGTGCTGGGCGGTCTGGGAGTGGCCATCGTATCGACCTCCGCCGGTCTAATGACCGGGAGGCAGGCGGCGCAGCGCAAGCTCGGCGGCGAAGTCGTCGCCCACATCTGGTAAAGGTAATGAGCAGAATCGGAAAAGAGCCGATCACCGTTCCCGCCGGGGTGGACGTCACCCTGGAGCCTCGGTTCGTCCGGGTGAAGGGACCCAAGGGGACGCTGGAGCGCGGCCTTCCCCGCGACATTCAGCTGACGCGGGATGGCGACCAGATTGTGGTCACCCGTCCCTCGGACTCGGGTGAGCACCGCTCACTGCACGGTTTGACCCGCACGCTCGTCAACAACCTGGTCATCGGCGTTACCACCGAGTTCACCAAGCAACTCGAGATCCACGGCGTCGGCTACCGGTGTGCGCTTAAGGGCACCGCCCTCGAGCTGTCGCTCGGCTACTCGCACCCGGTTGTTTACCCGGCACCCGAAGGCATCACCTTTGAGGTTCCCAGCCCCACCCGCATCACCGTGCGGGGTGCCGACAAGGAGCTCGTCGGCCAGGTGGCGGCGGAGATTCGTGCCAAGCGCAAGCCGGACCCCTACAAGCTGAAGGGCGTCCGCTACGCCGGCGAGGTCATTAGGAAGAAGGCAGGGAAAACTTCCAAGTGAAGAGTTCGAGTCATCACCGCCTCAAGCGGCATGCCCGGATCCGGAAGAAGATTTCCGGTACCGCGGAGCGTCCGCGTCTGGCGGTGTTTCGCAGCAACAAGCACATCTACGCTCAGCTGATCGACGACCTGAGCGGCAAGACGCTGGCGTCGGCGTCCACCACGGATGCTTCCTTGAAGGACGAATCGAATCTCAACACGGTTGAGGGAGCGGCCAAGGTCGGGGCTCTAGTCGCCGAGCGGGCCGTTGCTGCGGGAGTCAGCTCCGTAGTTTTCGACCGGGGCGGTTTCAAGTTCCACGGCAAGGTGAAGGCGCTGGCGGACGGTGCCAGAGAGAAAGGACTGCAATTCTGATGCCAGGACCAAACGCACCAGGAGGAGCCCGGGGCGGGCCCGGTCCAGGCCGAGGCAGAGGTCCCGGTGGACCCGGTGGCCCGGGCGGACGAGGGCCGGGCGGACCCGGCGGCCCGGGCGGACGAGGGCCGGGCGGACCCGGCGGCCGTGGTCCCGGAGGACCCGGCGGCAGGCCGGGCGGGCGCCGTGACTCGGGCCCCCGGCAGGGCCAGGACGACCGCAACAGCGGCTTCATCGAGCGCATCGTGGGACGTCCCCGCCGTGTTGCCAAGGTGGTCAAGGGTGGCCGCAGATTCTCGTTCAGCGCCCTGGTTGTCGTCGGTGACGGCAACGGCCGGGTGGGGACCGGCAACGGCAAGGCCCGCGAGGTTCCGTCGTCGATTCAGAAAGCCAGCGAGACTGCTCGACGCACGATGTTCTCGGTTCCCATGGTGGGGGGCACCATCCCGCACATGGTCATCGGTGAGTCGTCCGGCGCACGGGTGCTGTTGAAGCCCGCATCGCCCGGTACCGGTGTCATTGCCGGAGGTCCGGTGCGTGCGGTGGTTGAGGCTGCCGGCATCAAGGACATCCTCTCCAAGTCCCTGGGATCCTCGAACAAGAACAACATCGTCAACGCCACGATCGACGGGCTGCGCAAGCTCGAGCGTCCACAGGACGTGGCGACCCGGCGTGGCAAGAGCATCGACGAGGTTTCGCCCAGGTACCTGTACGAGGTGCCCACCCCCACGACGCCCGGCACGCACAGCACTGGACCCGTCGACTAATGGCGAAGATTCGAGTTACCCAGACCGGGAGCCCGGTGTCGCTGCCGAAGGATCAGGGCAGGACGCTCAAGGCTCTTGGTTTGCACCGCGTGCGCGACACGGTAGACCACAACGACGTGCCGTCGATTCGGGGGATGGTCCGCAAGGTCCGTCACCTGGTGACCGTCGAAGAGTTGGGGGAGCAGTAGTGAAGCTTCACGATCTGCAGCCGGCACCCGGCTCGCGCAAACCGAAGGTCCGGGTAGGACGTGGCCGGGCCGGCCGGCGCGGCAAGACCGCGGGACGGGGAACCAAGGGAGCAAAGGCACGGGGGCAGATCCCAGCAGCGTACGAGGGCGGTCAGATGCCCCTTCACATGCGTCTTCCCAAGCTGCCCGGATTCCGCAACCCGAACAAGATCACCTACAACGTCGTCAATCTCGACACCATCTCGCAGTTCGACGCCGGAATTACGGTTGACCCCGACGCACTTCGCTCCAAGGGGCTCGTGCGTAAGAAGGGCCCGGTCAAGGTGCTGGGCCACGGAGACCTGACGAAGCCTGTCACAATCAAGGCTCACGCGTTCAGTCAGTCGGCTGTGGTTAAGATTGAGGCTGCCGGAGGATCCGTTGAGGTTCTGCCGGCCTCGAATGGCAATTAGGTAAACCGGCGGTTACCATCCGGGGGCAGCACTTGAGCCGAATACGGCCCAAGATTGAGCCCTAGCTAGCTAGTAAGGGACAAACGTGCTCAAAGCCTTACTGAACGCATTCAAGGTTCCAGAGCTCAGGAAGAAGATCTTCTTCACCCTGGCGATCGTCGCTATCTACCGGCTGGGTGCTTTCATCCCGGCGCCGGGCATCGACTATGCGGCTGCTCGCCGGCTTACAGAGTCAAGCGACAATCTCACCCGGCTGCTCAACCTGTTCTCCGGAGGTGCTCTGACCCAGCTAGCCATCTTTGCGCTCGGGATCATGCCCTACATCACGGCGAGTATCATGATGCAGCTGTTGACCGTGGTGATCCCCAAGCTCGAGCAGTGGCAGAAGGAAGGCGAGGCCGGGACCAAAAAGATCACGCAGTGGACCCGTTATCTGACCGTCATCCTGGCAGTCATGCAGTCGACCGGTATCGTCGTTCTGGCGGATCGGGGCGGTTTCCAGGACTCCAACGGTCAGCCCGTTGACCTGATCCCGGTCTTCACCCCCTTCCGGGTGATCCTGATTGTGATGACTCTGACTGCCGGTACGGCCCTGATCATGTGGCTCGGTGAGCAGATCACCCAGAGGGGTATCGGCAACGGTATGTCCGTGCTGATCTTTGCCAGCGTTGTGTCCGCCCTGCCGGTGCAGGGGAGCAACATCAAAGCTCAGCTTGGCTGGGCCTGGTTCTTATTCATCATCCTGCTGGCCATCCTGATCATCGTCGCCATCGTGCTGATCGAACAGGGACAAAGGCGGGTCCCCGTCCAATATGCCAAACGAATGGTGGGGCGCAAGATGTACGGCGGCGGATCCACCTACATCCCGCTGAAGATCAACCAGTCCGGTGTCATACCGATCATCTTCGCCTCGAGTGTCCTGTACTTTCCTGCGCTGATCGTGACGGTCATCCACTGGCGGCCGCTACGCAACTTCATCGAGAACCACGTCGTCAACCAGACGTCACCGGTGCACATCATGTTCTACGGTCTGCTGGTCATTGGATTTGCCTACTTCTACACTGCCATCGCGTTTAACCCGGTGGACGTGGCCGACAACATGAAGAAGTACGGCGGTTTCATTCCGGGCATTAGGCCCGGGCGGGCAACCGCAGAGCATCTGAGCTACATCCTTTCCCGCATCACCCTGCCGGGAGCGCTGTTCATCGCGGCAATCGCCATCCTGCCTTCTATAGCTCTGGCTACTCTGAACGTCCAATCCCTTCCTTTCGGCGGCACCTCGATCTTGATCACGGTAGGCGTCGCGCTGGAGACGGCGAAGCAGGTTGAGTCGCAGTTGCTGATGCGGCACTACGAGGGCTTCCTTTCCTGATGGAGGCGTTCGTTGGGGCCCACCTCCCGGACGGGGTGTGGGAGTAATGCGCATCATGGTCCTCGGCCCCCCGGGGGCCGGCAAGGGCACTCAGGCTTCTAGGCTGGCCGAGCAGCTCGGCATCCCCCACATCGCCACCGGGGACATGTTCCGGGAGGCAGCTGCTGAGGACAGCGAGACCGGTCGCCGGATCCGGCAGATCATGGAGACGGGTGAGCTCATTCCCGACGAGATGACCAACGAGCTGGTGCGCGAGCGGCTGCTACGGTCCGACGCTCGGAGCGGGTTCATCCTCGACGGCTATCCGCGCAATCTCGAACAGGCCGCCACCCTCGATCAGATCCTGGACGAGGTGGGTACCAAGATCGACCTGGTAATCAAGTTCATGGTTCGGGGGCCCGATATCGTCGAACGGCTCCGGGGGCGGCGGGTCTGTCCCGTCTGCCGCGCCGTGTACCACATGGCCACCCACCCCCCCAAGGACGACGAGGTCTGTGACAACGACGGCGCGCCGCTCATCCGCAGAGACGACGACCTGGAGGAGACTACCCTGCGCCGCCTGGAGGTGTACGGCGAGCAGACGCGCCCGCTGTACGAGCTCTACGCCGAACGTGGCCTGCTCACCGAGATGGATGCGCTTGGAAGCACCGACGAGGTGTTCCGGCGCCTGCTGGCAGTAGTTGGCCGTTAGGCCCCCGATTCGAAGCTCACGTAAGTCCTTAGCGATCCGAGATGATCATTAAGAAGACGCCGGCACAGATTGAGAAGATGGCGCGTGCCGGAAAGGTGCTGGCCGAGGTCATCAAGGAGATGGGCGACGCGATCCGGCCCGGAGTAACTCTCAAGGAGCTGGACGAGATGGCCGAAAGGTCCATGCGGCTGCGAGGCGCCGTCCCGTCGTTCCTGGGCTACCGCGGGTTTCCGGCCAGCATCTGTGCTTCGCCGAACGAGATGGTGGTGCACGGCATCCCCGACGGGCGCAAGCTCAAGGAGGGCGACATCTGCTCCGCCGACTTCGGCGTGATCCTGGACGGATGGCACGCCGACAGCGCGTACACATTCCCGGTGGGCAAGGTTTCGGACGCAGCTCGCAAGCTGCTGGAGGTCACCCAGGCGGCCCTGGAGGCGGGAATCGCCTGTTGCCGGTCGGGTAACCGTATCGGCGATATCGGGAACGCAATTCAGCGGGTCATCGAGGACGCGGGGCTCAGCGTGGTTCGGGAGTTCGTCGGCCACGGCATCGGCCGCTCGATGCACGAGGACCCGCAGGTGCCGAACTGCGGCACGGCCGGCCGGGGACCCGTGCTGGAGGAGGGCTGGGTGCTGGCAATCGAGCCGATGGTGACCACCGGCGGCTGGGAGACCAAGATCCTGGACGACAACTGGGGTGTGGTGATGGCCGACGGCAGCCTGTCCGCTCACTTCGAGCACACGGTTGCGATCGCGGCCAACGGTCCCAGGACCCTCACCGCTCTGTAGCCTCCGTCAGACTGAGCTTGTCCCGGGACCGGCAGAGATTTCACCGCCTCAGCGGCGAGTTCGAATCCGTCCTGGACTCGGTGAAAGGAGCCTCGCTCACCAGCTTTGTTCGCGACGATTGGGCGGAGCGGAACCGGGAGTTGGAAGGCTTCCTGCTGCCGACCCCGCCCCCCGACTTTCTGCGCCATCCGGCAATTCTGTTCCAGATGTTCGTCGGGGATCGGTACCTGGCTTTTGAGCTGCCCTACGTCCTATCACGCCTCCCTACTGCTTCTCTGGCCGCCGAGGATGCCGTCGGCGATCCGCCTACCACCAGGTTGGAAGGCCATGACGTGGTCACATCATCGAACACCGTTCACCACCTTTACCATCTTCTGACGTACGAGCAGGAGGCGGGACGGCGGCTGAGTGAACACCGGAGGGTATTGGAGTGGGGAGGCGGCTACGGCAACCTTGCCAGGTTGTTTGTTCGGCCCACCCGGCAAGCCCCACCTACGTGATCGACACACCGACGTTCTCGGCCGTCCAGTGGCTCTACCTGGCGTCGGTTCTGGGAGAGGAAAAGGTGGTGGTGCATTCCTCGGAGTCGACGCCGATCGCCGAGGGACGGATCAACATTCTGCCGGTGGGTCTGGTCGACAAGCTCTCCGGTTTTCCGGCCGATCTGTTCATATCGACGTGGGCGCTCAACGAGAGCACCGAGGAGGCCCAAAGGCACGTGGTGGACCGCCGGTGGTTCGGCGCGGGCAGACTGCTGCTTGCCATGCACAAAGGCGACCCGTTCGAGAAACAAGCAGTGGCTGCGGGATGCCGGGAGGTGCCGGTGGGAGACTTCATGCCCCCGCAGCGTTACTTCATTCGATGAGCGGTTCTAGCGAGCGGAGTTGAGGAGCGGGTAGGGGTTCACCGGACGCCCTCCGCTGGGGTGCCACTCGAAGTGCACGTGGCACGGGCCGCCCCGCGCGTTGCCGCTGTTGCCGTTGGCTCCGATCACGTCGCCTGTCGACACCGGTTTGCCGGCCGACATCCCCGGCGCATATCCCCGCAGGTGCGCGTAGAAGAACACATCGCCGTTGGCCGCCCTGAGATAGGCCGAGGTCCCTCCGGCGCCGCTGGAGGTCAGCCGCTGGATGCTGCCGTCGGTGACGGCGACCACCGGAGCGCCGCATGGCGCCATGACGTCGGTGCCCTGGTGCCGCCGGCCGCCGGATCGGGGCGCTCCCCAGGTGTCGGCGAATCCTGCCGGCGAGACCGGGAGCGTGAACTTAGAGAACCGTCCCGCTGAGGAGACCTTGGAGCCGCCCGCCGGCAGGGGGATGGGGATCTGCACGGCGGAAACCTTGGGGGCTCCGGCAGCGACTGCCTGGAGCTGAGCCCGTTTTTGAGCGCTTAGCTCTCTGGCCCGCCGGGACCTCAGGGCGGCTTCGGCGGCCTTGCGCTTCTCGTCCTCGATGCGCTTCGCCTCGCCGAGCCTGCTTTCGAGCTGCTTCCGCTGGCCGTTCAGGTCCCGTGCCAGGCGCCTCTGGCGCTCCTCGGCGGTGTTGAGCTCAGCAGCTACCCGGTTGCTGCGGGCTTGCGCAAGGCTCAGCTCCTCCATGAGCTCGGCGTCGTTGCTGCCGAGCACCCCCATGTAGTGCACCCGTTTGACGAAGTCGCCGAAGCTGGGCGAGGTAAGCAGCTGGCCCAGCATGGCGCTGACGCCGCCCGTCTTATACATGTAGCCTGCGCGGGCTCTCAGGGCCGCCGACCTGGAGTCGATGGTGGCCTGGGCTTTTTTCTGCTCTTTGGTGAGCGCCGCCTGCTTGGCCTCGGTCTGTGCCAGCTGGGTCTCGATCCTGCCGTACTGTGCAGCCACCCGGTCCATCTCCTTTTGAATGTCGCCGCTGGACGCGGCCAACGCGCCCTCAACGGGGAGCAGGGCCATCAAGGAGAGGACGGCAAGCACCGCCACTAAACGGCACGGGGGTCTGGATGGGTTGCGTTGAAGTCTCATCCGCCGAGGAGTCTTTCATCAGCTGGAGGAAAATGAAAGTCGCGACCAAAGTTCCCGCTCTTGTTGGCGAGCATGAAGGGATGGCACTGTCGGACTTACGATTGAATGTGCATCTTGCTCAGGTGAACGTGGCCCGTCCGCAGTCGGACCTTAACTCTCCCGCGATGACCGAGTTTGTCTTCGCTCTGGAAACCGTGAATCGCTTGGCCGAAGTCAGCCCGGGATTCGTCTGGAGGCTCCGGTCGGCGGAGAGCCACGGCGCCACCCTGGCCGATGGGCTGTTCGTCAATCTGTCGCTGTGGGAGTCCTACCAAGCGCTCCACCAGTTCGTCTACCGGAGCCGGCACGCACCTTACCTGCGTCACCGAGCCCGCTGGTTCGAGCCGGCATCGAAACCTTCCACCGCGCTTTGGTGGGTGTCCGGCGGTCAGCAGCCAACGGTGGACGAGGCACTAAGACGGCTGTCGCACCTACAGGCACACGGCCCTACTCCCCAGGCCTTCAGCCTTCGCCGGCGTTTCGAGCCGGACGGACGGACGGTCCAAAGGGGGAAGCCGGACGTCTTGTGGTGAACTAAATTAGCGTCGGGTGCCCGTGGCCAAACCGCGCAAAGGCTCCATAATGGTTAAGCGAGGTGCCGTAGGCGGCGGCGTACCGGGCCGATCGCTGGTATAGTTTGTTGTTCCGGCCTCAGGCTGCGCGTTCGACGCGTGTGTCGATTCGGCTGGAAACAATCCTCCGGCGTAGTCCCACGATCCAGCTCCAGGGCGGAGCACGGGTCTGAGTTCGAATCGCTGAATATGGCGGCACGGGCCCTGGAAAGCCGGAATTAAGTGAGGATATGGCCACCAAGGACAAGTCTGGCAAGGAAGCACCTATCAGGGTGGAGGGAACGGTCGTTGAACCGCTGCCCAATGCCATGTTCCGGGTGGAGATCCCCGGCGGCCATAAGGTCCTGGCTCATATCGGCGGGAAAATGAGAATGAACTACATCCGGGTGCTGCCTGGAGACAGGGTTGAGGTGGAGATGTCCCCCTACGACTTGACGAGGGGGCGCATCGTCTGGCTCTTCCGCAACAGATAGGACTATTAAGCAAATGAAGGTAAGGCCTAGCGTGAAAAAGATGTGTGAGAAATGCAAGATCATCCGTCGCCACGGGCGGGTCAGGGTCATTTGCGTCAACCCGCGCCACAAGCAGGTTCAAGGATGAGCCTCAGCGAGCGCATTCGAGTGAATCCTGACCTTTCAAACCCCCGTCCGCAGCGACCTGAGCGAGCGTAGTATGGCGCGGATTGCCGGTGTCGATCTCCCCCGCGAGAAGCGGCTTGAGGTTGGCCTCACCTACATTTTCGGAGTCGGTCCCACCCGCGCCCAAGCCGTCGTCAAGGGCACCATGGTCGACGGCGACAAGCGAGTCAGGGATCTGACGGACGACGAGATCATGCGCCTTCGTGGCTACATCGAAGGCAACTTCCAGGTAGAGGGTGACCTGCGCCGGGAAGTTGCTCAGAACATCAAGCGCAAGGTCGAGATCGGCTGCTACCAGGGGATCCGGCATCGCAGGAGCCTCCCGGTCCACGGTCAGCGGACCCACACCAATGGTCGCACCCGCAAAGGTCCCAAGAAGACCGTCGGCGTGAAGCGCAAGAAAGGTAAGTAAGGCGTGGCCAAACCGAAGAAGCCGAAGCGCAAGGAAAAAAAGAACGTCCCCCACGGGCAGGCTCACATCAAGTCTTCCTTCAACAACACAATCGTTTGCATCACCGACCTCGCCGGCAACGCCCTGTCGTGGGCCTCGGCGGGCAACGTCGGCTTCAAGGGCTCCCGCAAGTCCACTCCGTTTGCCGCCCAGCTGGCCGCCGAGGCCGCCAGCAAGCGGGCACAGGAGCACGGCGTTCGCAAAGTCGACGTTTTCGTGAAGGGCCCCGGCTCCGGGCGGGAGACGGCCATCCGTTCCCTGCAGGCGTCGGGTCTGGAGATTTTGGGAATCATGGACGCCACGCCGGTTCCCCATAACGGTTGCCGCCCCGTCAAGCGGCGGAGGGTATGAAGTTGAGCGAAGCGAATCCAAGCCTTGCCTTTTCCGGTCCGCAGCGACCGAAGGGAGCGTAGGCCGTGGCGAATCAACCGAATCCTGTCTGCCGGCTTTGCCGCCGGGAGCGCATCAAGCTCTATCTAAAGGGAACCCGCTGCGACTCCCCGAAGTGCGCCATCGAGCGCCGTCCTTACCCTCCCGGTGAGCACGGTCGCGGCCGCATCAAGGAGAGCGAGTACCTGCTCCAGCTGCGCGAGAAGCAGAAGGCTCGCCGCATCTACGGAGTCCGCGAAAAGCAGTTCCGCCTGTACTACGACAAGGCGTCTCGCTCCAAGGGAGTCACCGGCGCCAGGCTGCTCCAGCTTCTGGAGACGCGGCTGGACAACGTCATCTACCGGGGCGGACTGGCCATGAGTCGTGCCCAGGCCCGCCAGTTCGTCGGCCACGGCCACTTCCAGGTGGACGGCAAGAAGGTGGACATCCCCTCCTATCAGGTAAAACCCGGCTCCAAGGTGGAGGTCAGGCCCCGCTCGCGCAGCGTCGACCGCATAGTCGAAGCCGCCGCCTACGCCGCGGGACGGACCATCCCCGACTGGCTGATCCTCGAAGCCGGTGAGCTTCGCATCACAGTTTCGGCCGAGCCGGCCCGCGAGATGATCGACGTTCCGGTCCAGGAACAGATGATCGTCGAGCTCTACTCGAAGTAAGCCCCAGGAAGGACATTCATGGAATCCAACATGCTTGTGGTCCATCGCCCCCAGATCAGCTTCGATACTCAAGAGGACGGAAACTTCGCCCGGGTCAGCATCGAGCCGCTGGAGCCGGGCTTTGGTTACACACTCGGCAACTCGCTTCGGCGCACGCTGATCTCCTCCATCCCCGGAGCAGCCGTCACCGCCATCAAGATCCAGGGGGTGCAGCACGAGTTCTCGACCATTCCGGGTGTAAAGGAAGACGTCACCGACATCATCCTGAACATCAAGCAGCTGGTGCTGCGCTCCGAGTCCCAGGAGAGCGTGATCATCCGGCTGAACGTGAATGGTCCGCAGGACGTCACTGCTGCCGACATCGAGGTGCCGGCCGGGATTGAGATCCTGAACCCGGATCTTCACCTCTGCACCATCAACAAGCGGGCACGCCTCGAGATCGAGATGACCGTTGAGATCGGCCGCGGCTACGTCTCCTCCGAGCGCAACAAGCCGGCGGGCGCTCCCATCGGCCTGGTACCGATCGACTCCATCTTCTCGCCGGTCCGGCGGGTCACCTACGCGGTGGAGCCCACCCGTGTGGAGCAGAAAACCGACTACGACCGGCTGATCGTCGACATCGAGACCAATGGCGGCCTGACCGCTAAGGAAGCGCTGTCGGCCGCAGGGCGTACTTTGGTGGAGTTGTTCCAGCTCTTCGCCGAGCTCGCCGAGGGCCCGGGGCTGTTGCTTGGTCCGGAACCCGGGACCGAGGGCGAGGGCACGGACCTGGCACTGCCCATCGAGGAGATGGACTTCTCCGTCCGCTCCTACAACTGCCTGAAGCGTGAGGGTGTCACCACCATCGGCCAGCTGGTGGAGAAGTCGGAGCAGGACCTGCTGGACATCCGCAACTTCGGCCAGAAGTCCATCGACGAGGTCAAGCAAAAGCTTGCCGAGCTGGGACTGGGCCTGAAGCAGCGGAGTCTGAGCTAGTGGGCAGTAACTCTCTCGGTCTAGGGCGGACCTTGCTGGAGGCGCGCTAGTGCCGAAGCCGACCAAAGGGCCGCGTCTGGCCTCCGGGCCAAGCCACCAAAAGCACCTCATACGGGGCCTGGTCGCCTCGCTGATCACCGAGGAGCGCATCCGTACCTCCGAGGCCAAGGCGAAGCTGGTGCGGCCGTACGCCGACAAGCTGGTCACTCTCGGGAAGACCGACACCCTGCACTCTCGTCGCCAGGCCCTGAGGTGGATAGAGGACGACGACATCGTCCACAAGCTGTTTGCAGAGGTGGCGCCCCGGTTCCACGACCGCAACGGCGGGTACACACGGATCCTCAAGCTCGGCCCCCGCAAAGGTGACGCGGCGCCCATGGCGATCCTGGAGTTCGTCGAAGAGACCGCGGCATCTCCCAAGGAGACCGAGGCAGCCCGCAAGCGCCGCTTGGGTCGCCGCAAGGCGGAGTCCGCTTCGGAAGAGGCAAAACCCAAGTCTCGTGGCCGCAGGACCAAGGATGAGGAGGCCGAGTCGCCCGCTGAGGTTGACGAGCCGGCCGCCGAGTCCACGCCGGCGGACGAGATCTCCACCGAGACCGCCGAGAACAAGGAGAACGGGTAGGCCTAAGGGCCTGAGCTCTTGTGATGGCTACGTACAGAATGGTGGTTGCCTACGACGGCGCGCCGTTCCATGGCTTCGCCCGTCAGCCTGACGTGGAGACGGTTCAGGGGACTATCGAGACCGCTCTACGAAAGGTTCTCGGCGCTCCCGTCGTGACCTCTGCCGCAGGCCGTACCGATGCCGGTGTCCACGCATTGGGGCAGGTCATGTCCTTCAACTCCGACGGCGGTCTGGATCCCGACAGCCTGATGCTGCGGCTGAACTCCATGTGCGGTCCGGTGATTGCAATTCTGGCCGTCGAAGAGGCACCGGCAGGATTCGATGCCCGATTCTCTGCCTCTGCCCGTACGTACGAATACGGCATCTTCACCCGCCAAGTGCCGGATCCCTTCGCCCGGCACACCACCTGGCACTTTCCGTATCCGCTGGACCGGGAGTTGATGGCCAAGGCGGCGTCCTCAATGCTGGGCGAGCACGCTTTTGACTCCTTTGGCCGGGTGGAGGAGGGGCGCAGCCCAGTTCGCCGGGTGGAATCCATCGAGATCGAGCACGACGGCGATCTGACCACCATTCGCATAACCGCCGACTCCTTCATTCAGCAGATGGTCCGCTCGATTGTCGGGACGCTGGTGCAGGTGGGGACCGGCAAGACTCCCCCCGACGAGATGGACCGCATCCTGCATGCCCGTGATCGGGCTCGAGCGGGACCGGTGGCACCGCCGCACGGACTGTTCCTCGTCTCGGTGGAGTACCCGGAAGAACTCGTGTGAGTGTGCACTGAAACCTTCGACGCTAGGATAGACGACATGCAAAAGACGACCCAGTCGATCAAGAAGTCACAGATAGAGCGCGCCTGGTGGGTGGTGGACGCCGAGGGCCTGGTGCTCGGACGCCTGGCCGCCCAGGTTGCCCACGTGCTGCGCGGAAAGCACAAGGCCACCTTCACCCCCCATCTCGACAATGGGGACCACGTGGTCATCGTCAACGCCGACAAGGTGAAGCTGACCGGCGACAAGATCAACCAAAAGGTCTGGTACCGCCACTCCGGCTACCCGGGAGGCCTCCGGGAGTTGAAGTACGAGAAGCTAATGGCGCAGCGGCCGGCGCTTGTGGTCGAGAAGGCCATCAAGGGCATGCTGCCGAGCAACCGGCTCGGCCGGGCGATGGCGGGAAAGCTCAACGTTTACGCCGGTGCGGACCATCCGCACGCCGCCCAGAAGCCGCAGCCTCTTAAGCTCCGCAACACCCTGGGTGTACGTTCAGGAGGTAGCGAATAATGGCTGCAGTCAAAGAACTTTCCAGGGCGACTGGACGCCGCAAGGAAGCCATCGCACGGGTGCGCCTGGTTCCGGGTGAGGGCAACTTCGTCATCAACGGCGGACGCTCGCTTCCCGACTACTTCCCTAACCTCGCGGTGCGGCGAGTGATCCTGGAGCCACTCGAGATCCTGGAGCTGACCAAGAACTACGACATTGTCGCCACCATAGAAGGCGGCGGAGTCAACGGCCAGGCCGGGGCGCTGCGCCACGGGATCGCCCGGGCACTGGTGGCTCTGGACCCCGAACTGCGGCCGACCCTCAAAAAGGCCGGCTTCCTCACCCGCGACGCGCGAATCATAGAGCGCAAGAAGTACGGACTCAAGAAGGCCCGCAAGGCTCCGCAGTACTCCAAGCGCTAGGCACGCCAGCTTCGAAAAAGGCCGGGGGTAACCCCCGGCCTTTTTCTATGTACGCCCATGACCTACTATGTGAGGACTTGTCACCTAAAGTGGTAATGCCTCTTCACCAACCGCCGGTGTTCCAACTGTTTCGGCAACTGCGGCGCGCCTTCGTACCGCTGGCGGTGCTCGTGCTGGTTGCAACCGCCACCCCCGCGGCGGCCCGAAACCAGACGAGCGGTTTCAGCCGGGATGAGTTGACAGCTGCAGCGGGCAGTGGTCCCGATCCGGGAACCCGGGACCCCGCCGCTCGGCTGAAGTGGGCAGTGGAGACTGCAATTCCAACACAGTGGCGAGAGACGGTGAGGGTGGTCTGGACCGTTGGCGATGTCGGTAGCGGTCACCTGGCGCTGTCCTACCTTGACGGCCGAACCGTTCTTTCACCGCGGGTCATGTCCCGTTCGGCGGAGGAGGTGCTCTTTACGGTGGCGCATGAGATGGGTCACCAGATCGCATTTGCGCTCGTTAGTCCGGTAACCGGTATGCCCCCGCAGGGATTTATTGAAATCGCTCCGCCCTACGCCGATGTGCGTGAGGGCTGGGCCGATTGTGTCGCCCGGGCCTGGACCGGTTCAAGCCTGTATACCCTCAGCGAAGCAGGCCCCTGCAACACCAAGTTGGCGGTGTATGTGGCGGGGCTTGTGGCCGATCCGGCCACACTGGGTGCCACGGTCCGGATCGCACCGCCACCGATCCGGGTGGCACCGCCACCGATCCGGGTGGCACCTCCGTCACCCGCGCCCTCGGAGCCGGTCCCTGAGCCTCCTCCCACCGGCGCCACCATTCAGCCGGAGACGGCGCCTCGTCGAACTGAGGCCAGGCCGGCCGCTCAGGCTCCGACCCCCTCCGGATCCGACGGACTGGCCCTTGCACTGGGGCTGATTCCTGTGCCCTTCTTAGTCTGCGCCGCAGGCTACTGGTTGGTAAGTAGACGGAACCCGCGCCTGCTCGCATGGGCTGCCGCCACGCCGCAAGTCAAGCAGAGCCACCGCCGGGGCCAGAGCCGGGGCTAAGATCGAGGACAATGGGCAAACTTTTCGGCACCGACGGCGTCCGGGGCGTCGCAAACTCTCAGCTAACCGCCGAGCTGGCACTACAGCTTGGGCGTGCCGCTTCCCGCGTGCTTGCGGCCGACCAGTCCGGGCCCAGGATTGTGGTCGGCCGGGACACCCGTGCCTCCGGACCGATGATCCAGTCTGCCCTCGCTGCCGGCATCATGTCGGCCGGAGCGGACGCGGTGGACGCCGGCATCCTGCCTACTCCGGGGGTGGCCTTCCTGGTCACCCTTCTGGGAGCGTCGGCTGGGGCCGTCATATCGGCTTCACACAACCCGTACCACGACAACGGGATCAAATTCTTCGGTGGGGACGGCTTCAAGCTGGGCGATGACCAGGAAGCCGGTATCGAGCAGCTTGTCTCTGCTAAGTTCTCCGGCGGCCATCCCGGCACCTTGGGGTTTCTGGAGGACTCCGCACGGCTGTATGTCGACAATGCCCTCGTGGCGCTGGAGGGTCGCAGCCTCGACGGCATGAGGATAGTCCTGGACTGCGCCCACGGCGCGGCGTATCGCACGAGCCCCGAAGCGTTCCGCCGGGCGGGAGCCGAGGTAACCGTCCTGAACGCCGAGCCCGACGGCGTCAACATCAACGCAGCGTGCGGCTCGCAGTACCTCGACGGGGTGGCGGAGGCGGTTCGGCAGGCCGGTGCTCATCTGGGGCTCGCCCACGACGGCGACGCCGATCGGGTTATCGCCGTGGATGAACAGGGGCAGGTCATCGACGGGGACGGCCTCATCGCCGCTCTGGCCATCGAGCTGAAGGAGGCGGGCAAGCTGACCGGCAACCTGGTGGTTTCCACGGTGATGGCGAATCTGGGGTTCCGGCAGGCGATGGCCCGGGCCGGAATCCGCCTGGCCGAGACGCCGGTGGGGGACCGCTACGTGCTGGAGCAGATGCGGCAGGAAGGAGCGGCCATCGGGGGTGAGCAGTCGGGGCACGTGATCTTCTCCGGCTTCTCGACAACGGGTGACGGGCTGATCACCGGGCTTCGGATTGCAGGCCTCATGGCTTCCTCCGGCCGAAAGCTTTCGGACCTGGCGGCTGTGGTGGAGAAGTTTCCGCAGGTCTTGCTCAACGTCAGAGTGGCGGACGCCCGAAGGGCCGCCTCTTCTCACGTCCTGGGAGAGGCGGTCCAGGAGGCCCAGAGGGCCCTGGGAACCGTGGGGAGAGTCCTGGTCAGGCCTTCCGGAACCGAGCCCCTGGTACGCGTGATGGTGGAGGCTCAGGACCTTCCGACGGCGAACTCCGTGGCCGAGCACCTGGCCGGGTTGATCAGCGAACAAGCCGTTTGATGCCGAAGGCATGGCAGACGCTGGGTCGAGAGTGCAGTGGCGTCTGACTTTCGACAGTGGTAGCGGCTCCTCCCGCCAATCCTTTCATCCCCCTCGTTCCGTTTTCGGACGCGAAAAGGAACAATGGCGCTGCAATAGGATGCTTAGACCACGGCATCACCCCACCAGGTCCTCCAGGCTTGCGGATCTTTGGCAAGCACTCTCAATGCCAGCAGGTTGTTGGCGCCGGCTCTGGACCATGAGCGCATGCCCTGGCGCTTGAACCTTCGGGCCACCACCAGGTCGACCGAGTGCTCAATCACCCCCGATCCACGGGGGCCCATCTGGGGGAGTGTCCGGCTTCCCGCAAACGCAGGTAGGTCTGCAGGGCGGCCGCTCCCCGGCGGAAGTACCCCATCAGGTTCCTCCCAGCCTCGGGGTCGATCAGACCGTTGGTGAGGCAGTGTCGAAGGCTTGTGCCCAAAGCATCGAGGTTGTTCTCGGCCACCCAACTCCACCAGCGTGCTGCCCGCTCGGGATCTCTGGCGACCTCGGTGATCTTCTGCTTGCCGTGGAAGTGATCCAGTTGCCAGGCGGTCGGGGCTACCCAGTCCGGAGCTATCTGCCCGCACCAGCCGGCACCGTCGGAGACCATGAACACTCCTTGGCCTTTGAGATGCCGCCTCCTTGTCGACCTTGTGAGCGAAGTAGCCCGCCGTGGATGGGCTGCAGTCTCGACTCGAGATGGGCGCGGTCCAAAGCCGAGTTTGACCTCCACCGGTCCACCTGGTGCGGATGAAGGTCACACCGCGGTGGCGACGATTGCCGGTGCTTTGCCCTCCAGCAGCTCTCATCTTGAAACAACCGGTCCCGCTGCTCAGACCATGAACCCAAAAGATGGGCGCCCGGTGCACCCAACCCCAGACCCTGCGGAGTTTGACGATCTTCACCGGTCCATCCCTGGTGCTCTTACCCAAGGGGAGCATGGGTGAAGGTTCCTTGTCCAACGCCACACCCGGAGACGATGGTCTGCCAGCGGTGAAATCGCAGCTCTCCAAACCGGCAAACCAGATAACGCCGCCGGCGTCGCTGACGAACCTGCCTACCGTCGGCCAGCAGCTGATGCTCGATGAGATCGAAAGCCTGCTTGAGCAGTTGCCGGCCCGCCACCATCAAAGCTTTGAAGATAGCTTTTTCCAGCGCGGCCAGCGTCGGATGCTTGGGCCAGGGCACTTCAATCGTTATCGTCAGCTTAGGCACGTGGCGTCTCCTCATTCCGCAAGTTTGAGAAACGCTACGTGCCACCTTTCATCAAAGACCGGATTTGGTGGCTACTGTCGCGGGGGCGACGCTACCTCCCGAAGGGATAGCCCTGGACAAGTTTGGGCATAAGGTGTAACCACCACGCAGGAGGTGAGGACGATGGTAGACCCACAGTACCCCGATGATCAGGAGCGGTCGGATGGCACCGTCGAGCCGGACGCCAACGACAACAGCGCTCAGTTCGGCGTTCCGTCAACGAGCACAGAGATGGTAGACGGCCCACCGGGCGGACCGGAGATGGCCGAGCATGAATGACGCAACCGCGCGAAGGCTTCTGGAGGAGGAACGCAAACGTCTTGAGGCGGTCAGGCACACTCTCCAGCTCGAGAGTCTTGAGGAAGGCCAGCTTGACAGCCTGCAGGAGCTCTCGGCCGTGGATCAGCACCCTGGCGACCTGGGAACGGAGACCTTCGAGAGGGAGAAGGCGGAGTCGATCCGAATCTCCACAGACGGTCAGCTTACGGACGTGGAGCGTGCTATTGCCCGTCTGGACTCGGGCGAGTACGGGATTTGCGAGATGTGCGGCAACAAGATCTCGGATGAGCGGCTAGAGGCCCGTCCGGCGGCACGCTACTGCGTGGAGGACCAAGCGAAGGTCGAGGCCCAAAACGCGGGCCTTCCATAGGTCCGGCTAAGGTTCGCCAGGACCTTTCGTCAGTTTGCGGGGGCCGGTCCCCGGGTAGTGATCTGGGACCCGGGGGTTGAGCCGTTCAGCCACGGCCGGAACAACTTCGGGCGGCTAGCCGTCGTCAGGTCAGCGCACCCCGCGCGATTAACTTTCACGCGATCCCCCACCGTCTAGGCGGACCCGAAGCCAGACCGGGAAATGCTCAAGGAGGAGTCATATGGCCGAGGACAACATGCAAGACATGCTGGTTTCGTACATCCGGGATGCCCACGCCATGGAAAAGAACGTCCACCAGATGCTGGATGGGCTCATTTCGACGACCGAAGATGCCGAGATCAAGTCTCAGATGGAGCACCACCGGACGGAGACCGAGCGCCATCAGCAGCTCCTCGAGGGCCGGCTGGACGCAATCGGCGCCGGATCCGAAACCACTTCGATCAAGGACATTCCGGCCATGATGGGTGCCATGGTCAAGGGCATCGCCGACGTGGCCCGCACCGACAAGCCGGGCAAGAATGCCCGTGACGCGTACGTCACCGAGGCGCTGGAGATTGCCGCTTACGAGTTGCTCGAGCGTTTGGCGGATCGTTGCGGGGACCAGGAGACGGCCGAAGTTGCCAGGTCCATCAAGGCCGACGAGATCGCAATGCGGTCGAAGATCGAGCAGAACTGGGACAAGGTGCTCGACCTGTCGATCGCTGACAAGCAGCCCGCCTAGCCGGATCATTCACACGGCGGAGCGCAAGAACCTTCCGGGATGAGGCGAAGAGCCAGACGGCTCGGGGTTGCGCTGGTCGCGCTGGCCTTCGCCGCACCGGCGGCTTGTGGCGACAGCGGAACGCGTGCCGCGCCAGCCCCACCGCCCGAGGCTCCCAGCCCGTCTTCTCCCAGCCCGGTGACTTCGGGCGACGTCCCAAGTCCGGTGCCGCCTTCGCCGGTGCAGACGGGGGAGGATGAGAGGTACCGAACGGCGCGCATGCAGATGGTTGAGAGCAGCATCTTGGGCCTGGGCATCCGGGACCAGCGTGTCCTCCAGGCCATGCGGGACGTGCCCCGTCACCGATTCGTACCGGAGGACCAGATCGGCAGGGCGTACGACAATCGACCCCTGCCGATCGGCTACGGCCAGACCATCAGCCAGCCCTACGTGGTGGCGCTCATGACCGAGCTTCTCGATGTGCAGCCGGGGGAGCGCGTTCTGGAGATCGGGACCGGTTCGGGATATCAGGGCGCCGTGCTGGCGGAGCTGACGGACGAGGTCCGCTCGATAGAGATCATCCCCGAGCTCGCCCGGCGGGCGCGATCCACCTTTGGTGATCTTGGATACTCGGTGGATGTCAGGCAGGCCGACGGGTATTTCGGCTGGCCGGAGCCCCAGCCCTTTGACGGAATCATCGTAACCGCTGCGCCGGATCACATGCCCCAGCCGCTGATCCAGCAGCTGGCGGAGGGGGGCAAGCTTGTCATCCCGGTCGGGCCTCCCGGCAGCTACCAGACGCTTTGGCGGCTCACCAAGCGGAACGGCCAGATCGTGTCGGAGAACATCACCGACGTAATCTTCGTTCCGCTCGTCCGCAAGAAGGACTAAGCGATCTAGTCGGGCTCTGGGCGCGGGGACTTCCAGACGGCCGCGAGTGCCAGCAGGTAGGCCAGTCCCCCGGCTGCCAGCACCACCGAGTAGCCCCACGACAGGGAAACCAGTGCCGCCAGGACCGCGCCTATCACCGAGGTAAAGCCGTTCACGCCCCACGCCATGGGCAGCATGGCAGGTCTGTCAACTGCCAGACGGCGCAGGCCCTTGGGGAATGCGACGCCCATGAGTATCCCGAGGGGGGCAAGCAGTAACACGGTGGCGATGATGCGCAGCGGCAAGCCGACCTTCAGCAGGATCTGGAGGATCGTTGAAAGGGACAGGGCATAAACGGCGGTAAGCAGCACGAGTGCGGCGAGCGCCGGCCGCCATGGGATGCGGGATGACAGAAGGCTCCCCAGTCCGCTGAAGATCAGCAGTCCGAAGAGCACCATCGTGAACGACAGGGCGGAGTGGTTCAAAACGATCAAAAAGCGCCCAACGAGCGCGACCTCAACCATCAGAAAGCCCAGGCCGAGCATCGCGAAGTAGGCGACAGGCCGGACCGGCTGGAGCCTCGGGATGCCCGCTCTCTGCCTTCGCAGCGCCACCGCCGGGAGAACGATCATCGCCGCCGAAAGAAGGGTCGTAACGACCAGGAGTCCCAGGACCAGAAGGTAACCGCTTCCGCCGAACGGCTGCCAAGTCTTGCCCATCAGGCTGAGAACGGTGGGAATTTGAGCCCACTTGAAGAAGTGAAAGAAGAACGGCCGGTCGTCCGAAGGGGCGCGCACCTCGTACTCATAGTTCCGAAAGAACGATTCCCGGTCCTCGAGCATGCTGCGGAATGATTGGTAGTACCGGTCGTTTCTGAGTACGTTCCAGCGGTTCGACTCAGAGGCCTGGATGCCCGGATAGTGGACGAGGTCGAGTTGTGTCCCCTCGGCGAAGCCTCTAATCTCCGCGATCTGATCGTCGGTGAAAGGCTCCTTGCTGGCGACGAGCAGCATGGTGGAGAAGGACCGAAGGGCGACGAGGTGCCGCCCTGCTTCTTTGCCGTTTTGCTCCAGGGCGTCGATGAGTAAAGCTGCAGTGCGCAGCTCGTCGGTCGGCGGGAGCTGGAGCCACCGGTGCATCACCAGCAGGCCGCCGGGCCGGAGCCGGTCCAGATAGGTGTCGACCGCTTCCCGGGTCATCAAGTAGTTCTCCGAGAGAGAGAAGGCGCCGGCCGTGACGGTTCTGCGGTTCTCGGAAAGGGCAAGCGATATGACGTCGAAGTCCTCAGCTCTGCCGGCCAGATAGGCCCGGGGGTTGGCGGTGACAAGCCGCACGCGCGGGTCCTGATAGAGGTTGCCGGTGCGAGAAGCGAGCGGTACCTGGAGCAGGTCGGTCAGCAGGGGGTTGCTCTCCAGGGCAGTGACCGATGCGGCGGCCCCGTGGAGAGCAGTGGCGACCTCCAGACCAGCGCCCGGCTCCAGGACCAGTACCCGGGAGTCCGGCTTCAGCCGGTAGGCAAGAGCCGAAGGCAGTGCTCCAAAGAAACCTGGCTCCAGCTGGTCGACACCGGTCGCCGGTAGGATCCTTTCGCCGTCGATCACCACCGCGGCCTGCCGTGGAAGAGAGCCCTGATAGGTGAAGCTCAGGCCGGGCGCCGAGTGCACCGAAGTGCTGTCGACCACGTCTATGCGTGACTGGGCGTTCGACGCATTGAGGGCCACCTTCGAATCGGGGTATCGAAGTAGCTGGGGAAGGGGCTTGTACTCCGACATGCGAACCTGAAGCCACCCCGGCTGGGCGGCGGTGACCAGAGCCAGCGCGGCGAACATTGCAACCGATGTCCCGGTAACAGCCTTTTGGGAGCTCGTCCACGCTTTGTTCCGAGCCGACCTTTCGGAGGCCGCCCGGCTAAGCAGCAGGGCGCTTATAGCAGCCCCACCCGAGGCCGCGGTCAGAGCGCCGGGAGCGCTGAGGCGCTCCAACGCCAGCAGGGCTAGCAAACCTCCCAGTCCTGAGCCGGCCAGTGCCGCCGCGTAGATCTTCCCCGCCCGCTCCGGCCAGGAGGTGATGGGCAGACCCTGCACCAGGCCGGTGAGCAGGAACGGCAGGGCGTAAGCCAGTAGATACGCCGCCAGAAGGGGCAATTGGCCGGGGTCCCAGCCGACCCGGTAGGGGTCGAGCGGAATGTTGTTTGCCAGGAGGTAGCCGGAGAAGAAGGTTGCGGATGCTCCAACCGCCAGCCAGCCCAGCCTCACGCCCCCCAGAGCTTGACGCCACGCCGGACGCAGGGAGATGAGCGTGCCGCTCATGCCGAACCCAAGCAGCCCCAGGCTCATCGCCAGGAACGCAAAGTGGTAGCCGTAAGCGATGGAGAAGATTCGTGTCAGCGCCACCTCGTACACGATGGTGGCTCCGGCAACGATCGCAACACCTAGATAAAGGAGCACCGACACCTCAATCGTCTTGAAGGACGTCATACCTACCCAATCGACGAGCGGCTAGCGTCGTTTCTTGACCAGGAAAAGGGCCGTCCTCACTAGGGCGATACAGCTCCTAAAAGCCGATGACCCGCCGCTGGCCGGCTCTGACGGAACGCTCGGAGGAGTCGTAAAGCTCGGCCAACGTCCCTCCGGAAGCCGGGCTTATCCTGCCGGTTCTCTTGGCCCACTCCTTCGCCTCGCCCGCGGTAAACGCGCCGAAAAGTACCTCTGCGGCACAACGGCCCGGCCTGACAACCGCCGGATGTAATGCCTGCAAAGGCTCATTGGTGGTGACGAGAATCATCAGGCGAAGGCCTTGTCCCAGGATTCCGTCAACCAGGTTCAGCAGGCGAGAAAGCCCCTGGCCGGTATGCTCCTTCGCATCCACGGTTAAAAGCTCCCCGGTGTCCTCCAGAACCAGCAGGCGCCACCCGTTTCCCAGGTCGTCATCGTCTTCATGGGTTATGACGTTTACCAGGTAATGCGAGTCCTTCAGAAGTTGCTCGGGATCGATTACGTACTCAACCCGGCACCACCTCCGCCACTCCCAAGCCAGCGCTCGCATAGCGAAGGTCTTGCCCGTTCCCGGCGGCCCGTGCCACAAGATCAACCGGCCGCTTCCTTCGGGACGGAAATCCTCGAACAGCGGAGTGATGAGATTTCGGGCTCGGCGTCAAGGGGCGCTCGAGGATGACGAAGATGGAGCTGGGAAAGGCCATCGCCCGAAAGCAGGACTGATCCGGTTCCGGTCGGCTTTTCGCTGATCCTCGCCGGATATGTAAGCAATGTGGAGGCGTTCACGAACCGAAGAGCAGTTACTCGGCTGATGAGAACGGTGACCGCCGGACATGTGGCCCTGTATCGAGCAACGCAAGGGCGGCTGGGATTCAAGGTGGTCGGAATGCCGGTGCTGTTGCTGACGACGACCGGTCGAAGGAGCAGGCGGCGCCGAACCACACCGCTCACCTATATCCCGGACGGAGAGGACCTGGTGCTGGCGGCTTCCAACGGAGGCAACGCATGGTTTCCGGCCTGGTACCTGAACCTGAAGGCCAACCCCCACGCCGAGGTGCAGATACGCGGCCACAGGCGTAAGGTCACCGCCTTTGAGGCTAGCCCTCAGGAAAGGGAGCGCCTGTGGCCGAAATTCATCGACAGTTATGGCGGATACCGGGACTACGAGCAGAAGACCACCCGCAGAATCCCGGTGGTGATCCTTACTACTCCTACGGAGCTATGACCTTCTCGGGTTCGATCTTCAGAATGATCCGCTCCTCGCCCTGCTTGCGAAACGGGTAAGTGTCCTGACCCAGATACTTCTTCGCCATGGCGTCGATGTGATCGTCGGCTCCGTCGGTGGTCATTTCGACGACCTTCCCTTTGAGACTCAGCATGCTGTACGGGTTCTCCTGCTCGACGACCTCAACCGACACTCTGGGGTCGCGCTCCACGTTGCGGACCTTCTTCCGGCCCTTGGCACTGTTGATCAAGATGTACTGGTCGTCCACATCGATCCACACCGGAGTCACCTGAGGATAGCCATCCGGCTCGAGGGTGGCGAGGTGGCCGAAGTTGGGCTTGCGGAAAAATTCCCTCTGTTCGTCGGTTAACACAATGGCCTCCTTGTTCTCTCACCCAGTCTGTACCCATTTATTGAGGGTCCGGGTGATGACTACTATCGGTGTGATGACCTATGAGCAGGTGGTGGAAGAGTTGAGGTCGATGGCCGACCCCTCCAACCTGGAGGGTCAGGCTCGTTTCGGCATCGACATCTCGACATCCCTCGGAATCTCGATGACCCAGCTTCGGCCGGTTGCCCGCCGAATAGGCAAGGACCATGAGCTTGCCCTCAGACTGTGGGACTCCGGCATTCGGGAGGCTCGAATTCTGGCCACACTCGTCGATGACCCCAGGCACGTGACGCCGGAGCAGATGGAGGAGTGGGCGCAGCAGTTTCGTTCCTGGGAGGTGGTGGATGCCGCCTGTTGCAACCTGTTCGACCGCACCCCGTACCGCTTCACCAAGGCCGTGGAGTGGGCCGACCGTGAGGAGGAGCTCGTCAAGCGGGCCGGCTTCAGTCTCATGGCCGGAATTGCCGTCCACGACCGGCAGGCAGCGAACCACGAGCTGATCAACCTGCTGCAGATCATTCAAAGAGAGTCATGCGACAGCCGAAACTTCGTGCGCAAGGCCGTGAACTGGGCGCTGCGGCAGATCGGGAAACGAAATCTCGAGCTGAACCGGGCAGCGATTGAAACAGGGGAACGGATCGCCGGCATGGAATGCAAGGGTGCTCACTGGGTTGCTTCCGACGCCCTCAAAGAACTCCAAAGCCCACAGGTTCAACGGCGGCTAGCGCTCCGAGGCAGACGTTAGAGGAGTAGTTCAATGTTGCTCGCGAACCGAGCACCCTGCTAGTTTCAATCCCTTGGCTAGCAGGGCAAATGCTTCCCCGGCCCCCCGCGCTTCCGGACTTCCCCGGCCCAGCGATTGGGATCTCGCGTCATTACCGCAGAGAGAAGCCGATGCCCAGATCATCGATCTGGTTTCCCTGCAGTACACCACGGTCCCGAACCCAAATCCCGTATTTCTCGGCATTTTGCGGGCTGCGATCGCACTGGCTCTGGCCGCCGGCTGCGGCCTGTACCTACAGGCTCAAAAGCAGGTAACGGTCGCCGACCGGGGTGTCGAGCGCCGTATAGAGACGTTTGCGCCTACCGTCGGGGAAGCGCTCTCCCGAGCGGGGGTTGCCCTGAGCCCGTTCGACAAGGTCCTTCCCGGCCTGAACGCCGAGCTCACGCCGAACCGCCGGGTAGAGGTCCTTCGGGCGAAAGATGTGGTGGTCGTCATCAACGGGGAGCGCAAGACGGAGCGGGTGACCGGCCGCACCGTCGATGAGGTTTTGAAGGAACTCTCCGTAGTTTCCCGCGGCGCGCTGATCGCCCCGGCTCCCAGCACCCGCGTCGACCCGGGCGACGAAATAGTGGTGGCCCAGTCGGCGGCGGCGACCGTACATTACGACGGCAGGTCGCAGCGGGTGCGCACCAATGTGCTGACTGCGGGAGGGCTGCTGCGTCAGCTGGGGGTGGTGCTCGGGCCCTACGACAGGGTTGAGCCGAGCATCGTGGCTTATCCGTCCGAGGGCTCGACGATCAAGGTGATCCGGGTCAATCAGGCCACCGAGAAGCTGCACTCCAAAATCGGCTTCAAGCGGCAGACGGAGCAGAGCCCCACCCTGGAGCTCGGCGTTCGCAAGGTTCGCAACGCCGGCGTGGAAGGGGTGCGTGAAACCTCCTACCGGATCCTTTACGAGGACGGTAAGGTCAAGTCCCGCACGCCGCTCGGGTCCAAGGTGCTGAGGGAGCCGGTGAACGAGCTGACGATGGTGGGGACGGCCCGGCCGTTGCTGAAGGCGGCTACCCATAGCCAGAGCGGAAAGGCTTCGTGGTACCACCAGCCGGGTCTCATGGCCGCCCACCGGAGTCTTCCGTTCGGCACGGTCGTGCGGGTGACGAACCTGGCCAACGGTAAGCGGGTGACCGTGACCATCCGCGACCGGGGGCCGTACATCGACGGACGTATCATCGACCTGTCGGAGGCCGCGTTCGACCAGCTTTCGCCGCAGTCCAGGGGGGTACTGAACGTAAAGATCGAGTGGTAGGCCGTAATCTCCTCAGCCCCGCAGACATTGGAGACCTTGCACGCCGGCACGGGATAGTCCCTTCCAGGGCCCTCGGACAGAACTTCGTGATCGACCAGAACACCATACGCCGTATCGTGCGGCTGGCCGAGGTTAACCCTTCCGACCGAGTTATCGAGGTGGGGGCCGGCGTCGGAACGCTGACCCTCGCTTTGGCCGGGGAGGCGGAACAGGTGACGGCCGTCGAGCTGGACCGCAAGCTCATTCCTGCGCTCCAGGAGGTCCTTCGGGGCATCTCTAACGTTGAGATTGTGGTGGGCGATGCCATGCAGCTTGACTTTGCTCCACTCGTGGCCAAGGGGATGCACCGGATGGTGGCCAACCTTCCCTACAACATTGCGACGCCGTTGATCGCCAACCTCCTGCAGGAGCGACCCGAGATCGATGACTTCGTAATCATGGTTCAGCGGGAGGCGGGGGAGCGCTTCGTCGCCTCCCCAGGTTCGAAAGCCTATGGAGCAGTCAGCCTTCTGGTGGCCTACCACGCCGAGGCCCGGCTGCTGGGAAAGGTGCCGGCCTCGGTGTTCTGGCCCGTGCCGAACGTGGAGTCGCTCCTTGTGCGGCTGACCCGCCGTCCCCCGGTTGTCGATGTGGAGGGACCGGAGCTGATGCGCGTCGTGAGGGCGGCCTTCAGCCAGAGGCGGAAGACGATACGGAATACTCTTGCATCGGGTCTTGAACTACAGGTGGGTGACGTCGAGGCGGCTCTCGCCGGTGCGGGAGTGGACCCGGGGGCCAGGGCGGAATCGCTCGGCCTGAAGGAGTTCGCCGGACTGGTGAGGGCGCTGCGGTGATAAGCACGATAGGCAGGGCCAAGGTCAACCTGCGGCTCGAGATCGTGGGACGGAGGCCGGACGGCTACCACGAGCTGGAAACCGTCATGCAGTCGGTCAGCCTGGCGGATGAGCTGACGATCGAGCCGGCGGAGCACTCCGAGGTCTGCATCCGTTGGGCGGAGGGCCTGGAAGGGCCGGTTCCCCAGGCTCCCGATATCGTCGAGAGGACCGTTGCCGCCGCCCGGCTGCAGTGTCCCGAACGCCCTTCCATCACGGTGGTGAAGCGGATTCCGGTAGGCGCCGGCCTTGGCGGAGCCAGTGCCGACGCGGCCGCGGCCCTGGTGGGTCTTGCCCGCATGCAGGGCCCTCAATGCGCCGGGTCCATGGCAGTCGATGTGCTGGCCCGCCGGCTGGGCGCCGATGTGCCGTTCTGCCTGCAGGGCGGCGTGGCTCTGGCCACCGGCATCGGCGAGCGTCTCAGCTCCATACCGTGTCCCGCCACGCTGTGGTGGGTGATCGGTATTTCCGACGCAGCCCTGGCTACCGTCAAGGTGTACCAACGCTACGACGAGCTGGTTGCCCAGGGCGGCCGGCCGTCAAAAAATGGGCAGCCTGCAGGGTCGACGGCGGCGTTGGCCAACGCGCTGGGTGCCGGCGACATCGGGGGCATAGCCGGCAACCTTGCCAATGACCTGGAGATTGCCGCGTTCGACATGGTCCCGCAGCTTGCCGACCTGAAGCAGGCGATGCTGGCCAGCGGTGCTCTTGCAGCGATAATGACCGGGAGCGGCTCGGCCATCATCGGCCTTTGCCGGGACGAGGCGCACGCCGGACAGGTGGCGGAACGAGCCCGAACGACTTTTCCTCGTGTAGAGGCGGTTTGCGGCACTGCGGCAGGAGCGGAGTTGCTGGAGTCCTAGGGGCGGCGGCCGTCATCATCGGGCCTGCTGCAGGCACTATCCCGTTCCAAGAGCACTGCTGGCCACCGTCCGGCGCCGTTGGTCCGGGGCCGAGTTCGTTCGGCCTGCGGTGCTTAAACTGTAGACGAGGACGCTTGCGTGTCTAATCCGGGATAGTGTAACGGCAGCACCAGGGTCTTTGGATCCCTTAGTCAAGGTTCGAATCCTTGTCCCGGAGCGTGATAGCGATGACGCCATCTGATCCCGATACTCCCCCGAATCCCCCACTTGCAGTAGTGGTTCTGGCCGCGGGAGCCGGCAAGCGGTTTCGGTCCGAGATTCCGAAGGTCCTGCACCGGGCAGCCGGTCTCCCGCTTGTGCACCATGTGCTCGAAGCCGCCCGTGCCCTGCCCGGTGTGGACCGGGTACTGGTGGTCGTGGGCAAAGCGGCCGACGAGGTAAGCAGCTATGTCGACGCTCATTTCCCCGGCACACTCTTCGTCCACCAGACCGAGCTCTTGGGCACCGGTGATGCCGTCAAACGCTGCCGGCAGGCATTGGAAGGTTTCGACGGCACGGTTCTGGTTCTCTCCGGTGACAGCCCGCTGGTCACCACCGACACTCTGCGCCGGCTTGTCGACGCCCACCGCGCCGCGGGAACCGGACCGACCGTGCTGACCGCCGCCTTACCCGATCCCACCGGCTACGGACGAATTGTGCGCAGCGCCACCGGGGAGGTGGTTGACGTGGTCGAGGAGCGGGATGCCTCCGAGGTGCACAAGCAGATCAACGAGGTCTCGAGCGGCATTTGGGCGTTCGAGCCGGAGGGCCTGTTCCGAGCGCTGGAACTAATCGACAACAACAACGCGCAGGGCGAGTACTACCTGCCGCAGGCGGCTCTGGTGATGGCCCGGGAGGGGGGCGGCCTTGGCTCTGTGTCCACGGCCGACCCGGCCGAGATCCAGGGGGTGAACGACCGCCTGCAGCTGGCCGCCGCCGCCCGCGTGCTGTGGCGGCGAAAGATCGCCGAGCTGGCGGCGTCCGGCGTGAGCATAGAGGACCCCGAAACGACCTACATCGATGTTGGCGCCCGCATCGGCCCCAACACGGTGGTCCGTCCCCTTACCTTTGTCGAGGGATCGACCCGGGTGGGTGCCGGCTGCCTTCTCGGGCCCTCGACCCGGCTGGTCGACTCGGTCGTCGAGGACGGAGCCGAGGTCACTTTCGCCGTGGTAAAGGAGTCCCACATCGGTCCTGCGGCTGCGGTCGGCCCGTTTGCATCTCTTAGGCCCGGTACCCGCCTGGGTGCGAAGGCCAAGGTGGGGACGTTTGTCGAGACGAAGGGATCTATCATCGGGGACGGGTCCAAGGTCCCCCACCTTTCTTATGTCGGCGATGCCGAGATCGGCAAAGGGGTGAACCTCGCGGCAGGAACCATCACCGCCAACTACGATACTGAGAGCAAGGTAAAGTCCAGAACTGTGGTGGAGGATGGTGCTTTCACAGGCTCGGATACCACTCTTATTGCGCCGGTTCGTGTCGGTCGCAACGCCGGCACCGGCGCCGGGTCGGTGGTCACCCGGGACGTCGAGGATGGGCAGATCGTCGCCGGGGTCCCCGCCAAGCCCTTTCGGAAGCGAAAGCTGGAGCAGGCGTAAACGATGCAGATCGCGGTGAAGAAGCGGGCGATGATCTTCTCGGGGACCTCGAACCCTGAGCTGGCCGAAGAGATCTCTGTTGAGTTGGGTATGCGCTTGGGGGAGGTGGAGATCAGCCGGTTTGCCTCCGGCGAGGTGTACGTCCGCTTCCACGAGTCGGTGCGGGGCACCGACGCCTTCATCGTCCAGAGCCACTGCCACCCGGTGAACGAGATGATCATGGAGCAGCTGCTCATGATCGACGCCCTCAAACGGGCCAGCGCCAAGAGGATCAACGCCGTCATCCCCTTCTTCGGCTACTCCCGGCAGGACCGCAAGTCGCTGGCCCGGGAGCCAATCTCCGCTCGCGTGGTCATGGACCTGCTTGCCGCAGCCGGAGCGGACCGCGTCCTGACGGTGGACCTGCATAGTGGCCAGACCCAGGGATTCTTCGATGGCCCGGTGGACCACCTGACCGCGTTACCGATTCTGTCCAAGTACGTCCAGACTTGTTACCCGGACAACCTGGTCGTCGTGGCCCCCGATGCGGGCCGAGCCGGGCATGCCGCCAAGTTCGCCCGGCACCTGCATGCCGAGATCGCAGTCATGAACAAGAGCCGCCGGGCCGATGTGCGAAACGTCAGCAAGAGCGCGGGCCTCATCGGCGACGTCGACGGCAAGGTTTGCCTGGTGGTGGACGACATGATCGACACGGCCGGGACCCTCTGCAGCGCTGTGATGGAGCTGGTGGACCAGGGGGCACGGAGGGTCATCGCGGTTGCGACTCACGGCATCTTCTCCGGTCCCGCCATGGACCGCATGGAGGATTCCGCTCTCAGCGAGGTCATCGTCACCAACAGTCTTCCGGGTGGCAGGGAGGCCAAGTCGGAGAAAATCACGGTACTTTCGATAGCTCCGATCCTGGCCTCGACGATCAAGGCGGTCTTCGAGGACGAGTCGGTCTCGGAGATCTTCCAGGGCGAGCACCTCGAGGCCATCCCGCCCGAGCGGGTGCTTGGGGGTTTCGACTGAGGATCACAGACGCGGGACCACCTGCTACCGGGTACACTTCCTAGTTCATGGAGATCACGCTTGACGTAAAGCCGCGCGCTGAGATGGGCAAAGGCCCGACTCGTCGCTTTCGCGCTGCCGGATTGGTACCTGCAGTGTTCTACGGCCCGTCCGTGGAGCCGGTGCCTTTGCTGGTGGACGGCAAGCAGATGAGCCAGGCCCTACGCACCGAAGCCGGAGACAACGTCCTCATCAACCTGAGAGTCGACGGCAAGTCCCGCCTGACGATTCCCCGGGAGGTCCAGCGGCACCCCATCCGCGGCACCATCCTCCACGTGGACTTCGTCCATGTCGCCCGTGACCAGAGGATCGCGGCTCACGTACCCGTTCACGTCGTCGGTGAGTCGCCCGGAGTCAAGGAGGGCGGCGTGGTCGATCAGCATCTCCACGAGATCCAGGTGGAAGCCGTCCCCACCGACATTCCGGCAGCCGTCGAGGTCGACATCAGCGAGTTGGGCATCGGTGACAGCCTGCACGTCACCGATGTGAAGGTACCGGAGGGCGTCGATGTCCTTACCCCAGAGGATGAGCTGGTCGTTGCAGTCATCGAGCCCCGGATCATCGAGCTCGAGGAAGACATCGAGGAGGCCGCCGAGTCCGCTGAGGAAGTTCCTTCCGAGGACGATGCCGCCTTGGACGAAGAGTCCTAGGACTACAGTGAGCGTGCTTTAGCGTTTCGGCAGACCCTGTACGACCTTCTGATCCCTCAGATCCAAGGAACAAACCATGTCTTCCGCGGAACTCTCTTGGCTTGTGGTGGGCCTGGGTAACCCGGGGACCCGCTACGAGTTCACCAGGCACAACGCCGGAGCCCGTGCTCTGGAGCGGCTGGCGAAACGTCTTGACGTCAAGCTGCGCGCCACGAGGTCGGTCGCCCGTCTGGGCCAGACTCGCAGCGATGGAGTGCGGCTCTACCTGGGCCGCCCTTTGACCTTCATGAACGAGAGCGGCCGGGCGGTCGCCACCCTGGCGCATCTGAAGGGGGTGGGTCCACAGAACGTGATAGTTCTGCACGACGAGATCGACCTTCCGGTCGGCGCGATCAAGGTGAAGCTTGGCGGAGGCAGCGCCGGCAACAAGGGAATTGAATCGGTCGCCAGGTCGTTAGGATCTCGGGACTTTTACCGCGTGCGGATCGGAGTAGGCCGGCCCCCTCACCCCTTCCAGGAACCGGCCGACTTCGTGCTGGAGCAGATGTCCAAGAAGGATGTGCTGGAGCTGTTCGAGTTGGAGGAGCGTGCCGGTGATGCGGTTCTGTCCTTGATTCACGATGGGCTGGAAGCCACCAGAAACAAGTTCAACTCATCAGCTAGATCGATCAGGGCCGAAGAATGAACGAACTCCTCAAAGCTTGGGATCCCTCGGCGCTGCTGGACGAGCTGCTCGATCAGGGCGGCGGCGGAGTGCCCGAGGTTGCCCGCGCTTTCACCGTGGCCGGTCTGGCGTCCCGAACCCCGGTGCTCCTCGTGGTGCTGCCCCGGAGCCGGGATGCCGAGGGGTTCACCGAAGCTCTCAAGGTGTGGATGGACCCCGGGGACGTCGCCCTGTTTCCCGCTTGGGAGGTTGTGCCCGGCGAGGCGATGTCGCCCACCCTGCAAACCATGGGCCGCCGGGTCAAGCTGCTGCGCGACCTGGCCGCCGGGAGGCCGCCCAAGGTGATCGTCACCCCGGTGAGGGCTCTGGTGCAGGCGGTGGCGGAGCCCCCCACCGGCGCCATCAATCTGACGGTGGGAAAGGAGGTCTCGCTCGACGAGACAGTTGCGAAGTTGGTGGATTACGGCTTCGAGCGCAATTACCTGGTGGAGCGCCCGGGCGAATTCTCCGTCCGAGGCGGCTTGCTGGACATCTTTCCGGCCGACCGGCGTGATCCCGTTCGTGCGGAGTTCTTCGGTGACGAGGTCAGCGACCTCCGCAGCTTCTCGGTTTCCAGCCAGCGCAGCGGTGCCCGTCTCAGCTCCGTCGAGATCACGCCGTGCCGCGAGCTCCGCCTCGACGATGCAGTGCGCACCCGGGCGGCCGAGCTGCTGGGTGAGATCCACGCGGACTCGGAGCTGCAGGGCGATCTGACAAGGCTCGCCGAGGGCTTAGTCTTCCCCGGCATGGAGGCGTACCTCAGCCTGGTGGCGGGACCGCTGAGGGCGATCACCGACTTTCTGCCCGCCGGCGGCCGCCTGGTGCTATGCGATCCTAAGCAGGTCTCGGACCGCGGCGCCGACTTTCTCGAGCAGGCCTCCAGCTGGGGCAGGGCCGAGTCCGAGGGGCTTTTTGTACCGCTCGAAGCCATCACCGCCGAAGCGGACGCCGTGGAGCTTTGGCCCTACAGCCGGGGGGAGGAGGGTATCGACCTCGACGTCACGGGGTGGGACGAGCACACCGGACGTATCGACATCCTGGCCGGCGGCCTGAACAGCCTTCTCGCCGAGGGGGGCAGCGTACTGGTTGCTGCCGGCCTCAGCGCATCGAGGGCCCGGCAGATCCTTGCCGACGCAGGCCTCGGGCTACCCATCGCAGAGCCGGCGCTCGGCAAGGGCGTCATCACGGAGGACTCGCTCGGCAAGGGTTTCCGGTTGGAGTTTCCCGGCTCGCCGCCCGTGGCCGTAGTCGGCGAGAGTGACCTGTTCGGCCGCCGCCGGCCGGTGACGGCCTCCGGTAGCCAGGCCCCGGCCCGGGCTTCCGCCCTCGTCCTGGAGCTTGCCGCGGATGACTACATCGTCCACGACACCTATGGAGTGGGCCGCTACCACGGCATGATCACCCGTGAGGTGGCCGGCATCAGCCGCGATTATCTGGTGATTTCCTACGCCTCCGGCGACAAGCTTTACCTGCCCACCGAGCAGCTGGATGCGGTGACCAAATACACCGGCGGTGAGGCACCCAAGCTCAACCGGCTGGGCACCGGCGAGTGGGAGAAGTCGAAGGCCCGAGCGCGTAAGGCGGTTCAGGACATTGCCAAAGATCTCATCCGCCTGTACTCGACCCGGATTCGATCGATAGGTTACTCATTCTCGCCCGACACTCCGTGGCAGACCGAGCTGGAGAACGCATTCCCCCACATCGAGACCCCCGACCAGCAGCGGGCCATCGATGCGGTCAAGCAGGACATGGAGATGCCAATTCCGATGGACCGGCTGGTGTGCGGAGACGTTGGATTCGGAAAGACCGAGGTTGCGGTGCGGGCCGCCTTCAAGGCGGTGCAGGACTCCAAGCAGGCCGCCGTGCTGGTCCCGACGACCATCCTGGCGCAGCAGCACCATCAGACCTTCTCCGAGCGGTTTGCCGCCTTCCCGGTCAAGGTCGCGCAGCTGTCCCGCTTCCTCACCCCCTCCCAGCAGGCGGCCGTGCTTGAGGAGGTGGCGTCCGGGAAGGTCGACGTTGTCGTCGGCACGCACAGGCTGCTGCAGCCCGATGTCAAATTCCACGACCTGGGGCTGCTGGTGGTGGACGAGGAGCAGCGCTTCGGGGTCAAGCACAAGGAGAAGATCAAGCAGCTGCGCGAGAACGTCGACGTCTTGACGATGACCGCCACGCCCATTCCCCGCACCCTGGAGATGGGCGTTACCGGGATCCGGGATCTGTCGCTCATGGACACCCCGCCTCTCGACCGGCGTCCGGTGATGACCTACGTCGGCGACTACGACGGCCGCATGGTCACGGCCGCCATTCGCCGGGAGCTCGCCCGGGACGGACAGGTCTTCTTCGTCCACAACCGCGTGAGCTCCATCAAGGCGACTGCCCGCCGGATCGCCTCCCTGGCGCCGGGGGCCCGGGTGGACATCGCCCACGGCCAGATGACCGAGGGCGAGCTGGAAAAGGTCATGGTCGACGTCTGGGACGGCAAGGTCGACATCCTGGTATGCACGACGATCATTGAGAGCGGTCTGGACATTCCGGCGATGAACACCCTGATCGTGGACCGGGCCGACCTCCTGGGGCTCTCCCAGCTCTACCAGTTGCGGGGCCGTGTCGGACGGGCGCGGGAGCGAGCCTACGCCTACTTCTTCTACCCCCACGAGACCGTGCTGACCGAGGAAGCCCACGAGCGGCTCAAGACCCTCTCCGAGTTCACCGAGCTGGGCGGCGGGTTCAAGATCGCCCTTCGGGACCTGGAGCTGCGGGGTGCCGGCAACCTGCTGGGGGCGGAACAGTCGGGCCACATCGCAGCCGTCGGGTTCGACCTCTACATGCGCATGATGACTGAGACCATCGAGGAACTGACCGGCCGAGCTCCGGAACCGAAGCTTCAGGTGAAGCTGGACATCCCGGCCGACGCCTACATCCCGGCAGCGTACATCGAGCGGGAGTCGCTGCGCATGGAGGCGTACCGGCAGATCGAACAGGTCCGGGCGCCGGAGGACGTGGTGGCTCTGATCGAGGAGTTCACCGACCGCTACGGGCCGGTGCCCAAGCCGCTCAGCACGCTGCTCGTGGTCGCCGAGCTGCGGGCTTACCTGGCGGAGAAGGGCATCACGGAGGCGGGCGTGCGCAATGGGCTGATGAAGCTGCGTCCGGTACCTGCCCTTCTCGACTCCCAGCAGGTCCGGCTGAGGCGGAAGTATCCCGGCGCAACATACAAGGAGGTGTCGGGCACGCTGCTTCTGCAGGTTCCCGCTGGGGATACCGCCCGATGGGTTATCGATACGCTCCGTGATATTCTCGATCCGCAGTGAGACCCAAACTACACCTCAGTATTGTGCTGGCGGCCGCGCTGACCTTGGGCGCATGTGGGGGTCAAACCACCCTAAATGAGCCGGGCAGCTACTTTGCACCCACGGCCGCCGTCGTATGCGGCGCAATCAACTGCCAGAAGATCGCCGAAAGCCGGATCAACAGTCAGCTGAGCTCCGCAGTCAACGATCCCGCCAACGCCAATGTCTTCAAAGGACCGGAGGGGGCTGCCAACCGCCTCGATGCCCAGCGGGAGATCCTCAGCGAGCTAATCCGGCGAGAGGTAGGCCTTCAGATGGCCCGGCGGATGAACATCACCACCAATCAGGCCGACGTCGACGCCCGGCTGCAAAACGTCAAAGCTGGTTTCGAAAGCGAGACGGCCTTCAAGGAGGCCCTGAAGCAGGAGGGTCTGACCGAGGGGGAGCTCAGGGGCTTTCTGGAGAACGACAGCGTTCTGGCCAAGGTCCGCGAGACGGTGGGCAAGAATGCCAAAGCCAGCGAGGCAGAGGTCGAGCGGTACTACGAGTTGAACAAGTCCCAGTTCAACGAGCAGGTGAAAATCGCTCACATCGTCGTTTGCGGAAACTTCGATCAAGCCAATCGAAAATGCAACGTGAGCCCTGCGGACCAGCAGTTGGCAGCCGACATTGCGGCACGGGCCCGCAATGGAGAAGACTTCGCCGCCATGGCGAGGGAGTTCTCCGTCGACACCGCCAGCAAGGAGAACGGCGGCGAACTGGACTTCATCTCTCGTGGTGATGTGGTCCCGGAGCTCGAGGAGGCCGCCTTCAACATGTCCCAGGTCGGTGACGTATCGGATCCCGTTCAGACGCCGTTCGGCTTCCATGTGGTGAAGCTTGTCGCGGTGGGACGTCCGTTCGACCAGGCGAAGACACAAATTGCCGAAGTCCTGGCCACCCAGAAAGCCAACGCTGCCTTCGAAGAGTGGCTCATCGACGCAGTCAAGAGCGCCCGGGTGAAGGTCAACCCCAAGCTCGGCGTATTCGATGCGATTTCACAGTCGGTGGTGCCGAAGTCGGCGAAGCAAGCTCAGGGCAACGCCAACCGACCAGTCCAGCCGCCCGCTGCTCCGCCGGTGGCCCCCGCAGCCCCCTAGCCCCCTGGTTTGAAAGACGCCGCAATCCCTCTGGAGACCCGGGGGACGGAGGCAGCTGCGCGTGCCGGTCCTGCATTCGAACGACTGGTCTCCATCATGGCCCGGCTCCGGGCTCCCGGCGGCTGCCCCTGGGACGCCGAACAGACGCATGAGTCCCTGGCGGTCCACCTGCTGGAGGAGGCCCATGAGACTCTTGATGCCATCGATTCTGGGAACATGGTCGATCTGGCGGAAGAGCTGGGTGATCTGCTGCTGCAGGTGGTCTTCCACGCCGAGATAGCGGCGGAGTCGGGCAGCTTTGAGATTGGCGATGTGGTGGACGGTCTGGTGCGCAAGCTGGTCGACCGCCATCCTCACGTATTCGGTGAGGTGCAGGTCCGGGGTTCAGCAGATGTCGTAGCTAACTGGGAGACGCTCAAAAAGGAGCAGAAGGGCCGGACCTCGTTGTCCGAGGGCCTCCCGAAGGGTCTTCCGGCGCTGATCCACGCTCACAAGGTGCTTCGCCGGGTGTCCGGTGTGGGTCACGAGTTCGACGCCTCGCCGGAGCGGCTTACCCAGCTGTCGACAGCTGTGGGCGCCGAGATAACCGAGGAGACGGTGGGGGATCTCCTGCTGGAGGCGGTGGCCCTGGCAGGGGCGGCGGGGATCGATCCCGAGGGCGCCTTGAGGCGACGGTCGAACCAGCTCATGAAGGAAGCCGCGGCGCCACCGGCTGATCCCACCGGGACGACGGCCTAAACCTTTCTCACGCGCTTTGATGAGACAAGCGACGAGGGTCGAGATACCACACAATGCGGCGACAGCGCTGTTAAAGGAGTTATGTTGTGGCCATGATTGATGCCGTAATCGGACGGGAGATAATGGACAGCCGGGGAAACCCCACCGTTGAGGCCGAGGTTTTGACCTCCGGCGGAGGCTGGGGAAGAGCCGCTGCGCCGTCCGGTGCCTCCACCGGGAAGTTCGAGGCGGTCGAGCTTCGCGATGGTGGTGACCGCTTCGGCGGAAAGGGTGTCACCAAGGCGGTCGACGCTCTCAACACCGTTCTGGCTCCCGCTCTGATCGGCATGGACGTTACCAATCAGCGGGAGATCGACCGGCTGATGGTGGAGCTGGACGGCTCGGACAACAAGTCCAGGGTTGGCGCCAACGCCACCACGGCGCTGTCGATGGCTGTGGCCCACGCCGCCGCCGATGAAGTTGGCCTGCCCCTGTTCCGCTACCTGGGCGGAGCCGACGCCGCTCTGCTTCCCGTGCCCTTGATGAACGTCCTCAACGGGGGAGCGCACGCCGACAACAACGTCGACATCCAGGAATTCATGATCGTGCCCCACGGCGCTGCTTCCTTCTCGGAGGCGCTTCGCATGGGGGCCGAGGTCTACCAGGTTCTCAAGAAGGTGCTGCTCAACAACGGGCTGTCCACCGGCATCGGCGACGAGGGAGGTTTCGCCCCCAATCTGGCAAGCAACGAGGAGGCTATCGAGCTGCTCGTCCAGGCAATCGAAGGAGCGGGCTACGTCCCCGGGGAGGAGGTCGCCCTGGCGATGGACGTGGCGGCATCCGAGGTGTTCAAGGACGGCACGTACCACCTGACCGGAGAGGGCCTGGAGGTGGACTCCCGTCAGATGGCCGAGCTCTTCGGGAGGTGGATCGACAAGTACCCGATCGTCAGCATCGAGGACCCCCTCGACGAGGAGGACTGGGAGGGCTGGCAACAGATCACCGTTGCCCTTGGCGACAGGGTTCAGCTGGTGGGCGACGACCTATTCGTCACCAACTTCGAGAAGGTCCTGCTGGGTATCGAGCGCAAGGCCGCCAACGCCATCCTCATCAAGGTGAATCAGATCGGAACCCTTACCGAGTCCGCCCACACCGTGAAGCTGGGAGCTCGGAACGGCTACCTCTCGATGCTGAGCCACCGCTCCGGAGAGACGGAGGATTCGACCATCGCCGACCTGGCTGTCGCCTGGAGTGCAGGCCAGATCAAAACCGGTGCGCCCGCTCGATCCGACCGGGTGGCCAAGTACAACCAACTCCTGCGCATCGAGCACAAGCTGGGCACCGATGCACGGTATGCGGGCTCGGAGGCATTTCCCAGATGGCACCGCCAAAACATTTGAAAACTCGGTTTCGCATGGGCGCTGTGGGGCTGGTGGTGGCTGCACTGGCTTTGACCGGCGTGGCTCCGGCACGCCACGCCTTTGAGCAGCGGCGGCAGCTGGCAGAGGTTCAGGCGCAGGTGGCGGCCCTCGAGGAGCGCAACGCCCGGCTGGCCAGCCGGCTCAACCGGCTGAGCGATGTTGCGTATATGGAGAAACTCGCCCGGGAGCAGCTGGGCGTTGTCCGTCCGGGAGAGTCGTCCTATGTGGTGGTCCCGGCTCCCCCGCCGCTTAAACCGGCCGCCGCGACAAAAACGGGGCCCCAGGGGCTCCGGCAACGAACGGCCGAGTGGATCAAGGAGCTTCTGGGTAAGGAGTAGCCTCCTGGGCCGTTGGCAGACGGCGGGTGCCCTGACGTTTTCGCAGGATCGCTGCATCGCAGGCTCGGTGTGCCTCGATGCTGATCGGGGTACGATTAGAGTGCGTCAGCGTTCGTTCACCAGTTTTCTAAATTTGGGGGGTTTATTGGCAGAAGTAGGAGCAATTGTGGAAGGCACGGTCACGCGTTTGGCGGACTTCGGCGCCTTCGTACAGATAGGTGCCGGAGAGACAGGCCTGGTCCACATCTCGGAGGTAGACCGCAATTACGTCAAGGACATCAAGGAGCATCTGAAGGAAGGCGACAAGGTCAACGTGAAGGTTGTCGCCATCAAGGAAGATGGAAAGATCGACCTTTCGATCAAGCAGGCGGATCCTTCGTGGGAGGAGCAGTCCACTCGGGCACGCTCCGGCAGGGACCCTGAATTCGAAGCCAAGTTGAAGAGATTCATGCGTGAGTCTCAGGAACGCCTGGCCGATGTCCGAAGGCAGCGGGACTCAAAGCGCCAGTAACCCCCGATCCACCGCCCTACGGTCCGGCGGCGTTTTCTGTTCAGTGACCTCGATCCCAGAGGTGGACCTAGCGTCGGTGAAAGCTCAGCTCGGCCGGGAGCCCCGAGGTCGGTGGAGCGTCGCTCGCAGGTGCGCCTGTGGAAAACCGCAGGTACTCGAAACCTATCCACGGCTCGACGACGGGACGCCGTTTCCCACGCTCTACTGGCTTAGCTGCCGCAACCTCTCCTCCCAGATCGGCCGGCTGGAGTCCTCGGGATGGATGGCCCGGCTCAACCAACGGCTGGCCGAGGATCCCGAGTTCCACACGTCCCTCTGCCGCTCGACCGAAACCTATGCTCGGCGCAGGGACGAGCTGGACGTCTTGGGGACCACCTCCCATCCCGGCGGAGGGCCGGACCGGATAAAGTGCTTGCATGCTCATACCGCCCACCACCTGGTGAGTGGTGACAACCCGGCCGGCGCTGAGGTTTTAAGGGAGCTGGGCTGGGAGGATCCGAAGAGGCCATGCGTATGAGGCTGGCAGCTATCGATGTCGGCACCAACACCACCCGGCTGCTCGTCGCCGAGGCGCAGGGAAGCACCTACCGGGAGTTGGACCGCCGGCTCACATTCACCCGCCTGGGCGAACGGGTCGACACGCAGAAGGTCATCGCCCCGGTGGCCATGAACCGCACGCTTGCCGCCATAGCCGAGTTCTGTTCGGTGTGCGGCGAGTTTGGGGTTGAGAAGCTAACAATCGCCGGCACCAGTGCGGTGCGGGACGCCCGCAACTCCGGTGACTTCCTGAAGGCGGCCACCAAGCTTGCGGGTGCTCCCGCGGTGGTGCTCACCGGGGACCAGGAGGCCCGGCTTTCGTTCTGGGGCGCCACCGATGACCTGTCCGCCTCCAACTGCCTTGTGTGCGACATAGGCGGCGGATCGACCGAGTTCGTGCTGGGCACCCCGTCATCGGAGATCGCCGGCCGCATCTCCGTGGATATCGGTTCGGTGCGACTGACGGAGCGTTACTGCGTGTCCGACCCGCCGGCCACCGAGGAGATCCTGACGATGGAGTCGGCCATCGACGAAAAGCTGGAACAGGTTGACTCTCAGGTCCCTGTCGGCTCCGAGGCAGTGTTGGTCGGGCTTGGAGGAACCGTGACGACCCTGGCCGCCATCTATCTGGGGCGTGATCGATATGTCCCGGAACTCGTCGACCGCACAACTCTGGGGAGAGAGTCGCTGGACGCTCTGTACCGCAACCTCGCCCGCATGACGGTGGCCGAACGGTCCCGGATTCCGCTGCTGCCGGAGGGTCGGGCAGACGTCATCGTCGCCGGAGCTGCAATCCTCTCCCGCATTCTGGCCCGCTGGTCCTTCAGCGAGGTCGTCGTTTCCAACAAGGACATCCTGGACGGGTTGCTGCTCCAGATGATGGGCCGGCTGGACGACCGGGATCTGTCGGGGTGACGCCCGCCATAGAGCTGGTGGCACTGACCAAACGGTTCGGCACCGTGACCGCAGTCAACGATGTCTCGCTCACCGTCCACGTTGGGGAAGTCATGGGATACCTCGGTCCCAACGGGGCCGGCAAGACCACCACTATTCGCTGCCTGCTGGGGTTTGTCTTCGCCACCTCGGGCAGCATCTCCATCTTCGGAAAGGACGCTTTGAAGAATCGAGAGCAGCTGCTCGGCGAGGTCGGGTATCTGCCGGGCGAGTTTGAGATGTGGCCTAACCTCACCGGCGGAGAGGTTCTGGACTACCTGGGCAGCCTTCATCCCCGGCCACCTTCCCGGCGGCGGGAGCTGTGTTCGCTTTTCGAGATGTCCGAGAAGGAGCTCGATCGGCAGGTGCGGTTCTACTCCCGAGGGATGAAGCAGAAGATCGGGCTGATCCAGGCCTTCCAGCACGACCCGTTGTTGGTGGTTCTGGACGAGCCGACCGCGGGCTTGGACCCCGTGATGAAAGAGCGATTCGTGGATCTGCTGCTAACCCAGCGCGACCGGGGTGGCACCGCGCTGCTTTCCTCCCACATCCTGTCGGAGGTGGAGCTGTCCACCGACCGGGTTGCCATCATCAGGCGGGGCTCACTGATCAAGATGGGCCCGACTGATGAGCTCACCGGTGAAAAGGTCCGTCATTGCGAGCTGGAGCTCAGACAACGGGCTCCCTTAGGGCTGAACCGGGTTCCCGGCGTGAGCAACGTCATGGTCAAGGGAAACCGGTACAAGTTCGATGTGGCGGGCGACATGGGGCCGATGCTGCGGTGGATCGCTCCTGCGAACCCGGTGGACTTCATCTCTGAGCCGGTCAGCCTGTCCGAGGCTTTCTTCGAGATCTTCGAAGAGGACCAGCCGTGAATTCGACGGTGTTCAGACACGCCCTCAGACTCAGCCGCAAGACCGTGATCATCGCCTTGGTGGGGTTTGCGGCCTTTCTGTATCTGGGCTTGTTGGGCTCGTCCCTCGTGTTGCAGGACTTCGCAGCGATGGCGGATGCAGGTGGGTTCCTGGAGAACCCGCCGAAGGCCGTGCAGGCACTGTCCGGCGGCTCCCTCGACTTTTTCAGCCCCTTCGGGTGGCTGGCCTCGTCGATCATGCATCCGATCTCGCTCACGCTGCAGACCATGGCCGCGCTCACTATCGCCGTCAGCATTCCAACCGAGGTTGAGCGCGGGACCCTTGATTTGGTTCTGTCCCGCCCGCTCAGCCGAGCCTCGTATCTGCTCTCGAAGGTTGCCGCCGGGATATCGGCCATAGCGCTGGTCGAGCTGGCCGGCTTGGCGGTAGTGCTACTGGCCCGCCTGACGCTGATCGACCTGGCCCAGGTATCGGTTGCCGCGGTTCTCCGGATGTTCGCCGGCTCCTTCTGCTTGTTCCTGGCGTTTGCAATGGTCGCCTTTCTGATCGCTTCCCGTTCCAGCCTGAGGGGCCGCGCCCTGGGGTTGGCGGTGGGCGTCGTCGTGGGCTCCTTCTTCTTGAACTTCCTGGGGCTGCTGTTCGAGGACGCCGGCTTCATCCGGTATCTGAGCCCTTTCCACTACTTCTCTCCTGCCGGGCAGCTGAGCGGCGACGCTCCTGCGTACGACCTGGCGGTGCTGTTCGGTATCGCAGTCGCGGCAGGTCTCGCGGCCCTCCGGTTCTTCTCCACTCGGGACCTCACCCGTTGACGGCACAGTAGAATCCCGTCGGTCCTCCTCCATGCTGCTAATGGAATTTCTCGCACATACGCGAGCATGGTTGCGAGGTGGGGTGGCCACCGATACCGGCGGATATTGAAAGCAACGCACGCGCGTTGCTCCAGGAGGCTATTGAGATGAGCAACGGGCCGAACGCCAAGCGCCAGCGGCAGAAGGAACTTCGCAGGCTCAAGCAGGAGCAGGAGCGCAAGGCTGCTCTGGCGAAGAAGAGAAGGACGACCTTCATCCTCGTGGCACTCGGCGGCCTGGTGATTGCGGCGCTGCTGTTCCGTCCCGGGCGGGATCGTGCCGAAACCAGTGCATCCTCCACGTCGACTCCCAGCCCGAACGCTGCCGGCACCTCCGCGGCACCGGCCGACCCGACGAAGCCGCTGGCCACCGTGACGACCTCGCTCGGCGAGCTGCAGATTGAGCTGGCTTCCGACACCTCACCCAATGTCGTTGCCGCCTTCACGAAGCTGGCGAACGAAGGTTTCTACAACGACCTGACCTTTCACCGGATAGTGAGGGACTTCGCGATCCAGGGGGGAGACCCCTCCGGCGACGGCAGCGGAGGACCTCCCGAAAAGACGGTTGATCCCGTCCCAGCAGGATTCCGGTACGTGCGCGGCACGGTGGCGATGGCCAAAGCGGCCAACGAGCCGGCGGGAACTGCCGGCAGCCAGTTCTTCATCGTTCCCTCGGACGCCGCCGCCGACCGCCTTACCCCCGACTACGCAGTTCTGGGGCGGGTTGTCACCGGGCTGGACACCGTGGACAAGCTGAACTCGGTGGAGACGGAGGTGGCGAACGGTGAGAAATCGAAGCCGGTTGACCCGGTTACGATCGAAAGGATTGAAATAAAAGAACCGTAAGTTCTGGGTAACATCCTTAACTCGGCTACACTGTTTGCCCATGTCCCAACGCTCTCTGCGCTTGCCCGGCCACAAACTGCCCATGATTTCGACTGTGGTGGTCGGACTTCTCGTCGTGGTTCTGGCAGGCCTGTCTCTGGTCTTCCTAAACAAGAGTGCCTCTTTGAACGAGCCGAAGTCGGTCGAAGGCAAGGCGCAGGCGGCTCAGGTTATAGACGTGGATGACGAGCTGGTGCCTCCGCACCGAGAGCCGGAACCACCACCGCCGCCTCCGCCGGCCCCTGCCCCGGCTCCGCCGCCCGCCCCGCAGGCCGCCAAACCGGCTCCGGCTCCGGCACCCGCCAAGGCACCCGCTGCGGCAAAGCCCGCTGCGGCAAAGCCCGCTCCTGCGCCGGCTCCTGCCAAAGCGCCGGCGCCCAGGAGCACTGCGAGCATCGACCCCTATCGGGGCTTCGGAGCATGGGTGGACATCTACGATTACGCGATCCGCGACACCATGGACATTCCGGCTGCGGTGAACGTCATGGCCGACAAGGGCGTGCGGACCCTCTATCTGCAGACCGGCAGGTGGAAGGACCCGAACGACATCGTCAACGTGGATGCGGTCAACCAGTTCCTCGAGCGGTCGCACGCTCGAGGTATGAAGGTTGTCGGCTGGTACGTTCCCGGCTTCGGCAACATGGACCGGGACATCAGGCGTTCCATGGTGGTTCTGGAGTACAAGTCCCCCACCGGCCACCAGTTCGACGGATTTGCCCCCGACATCGAGACTCGTGAAGAGGTCGGCGGCGACGCCGGCCGGTACAACGCCGGAGTGGCCGAGTACTCGAGGCGTCTGCGGGCGCAGGTTCCCAATGCTGCGCTGGGGGCCATCGTGGACGATGCCAAGAACAACCTGAGGGCCCCCGCCCGGCACGTCGGCTTCCCGTGGGCCGAGATAGCCGCCAACTACGACGTCGTCATGCCGATGGCGTATTGGACGGTTACCAAGGGGAAGAACGGCGGGTGCGGCGCTCAGTACGACGCCGACGCCTACATCCGAGAGGTGGTGTCCCTCACCCGAGACCACATGGGGACGGACAAGCCGATCCACCCGGTGGGCGGCATCGCCGACTGCGTGACGGAAAGCGAAGTAGTGGGCTATGTCGCCGCCACCAACGCCCTGGGCATCGGCGGCAGCTTCTACGACTTCGCCACCACCCAGTCCAGCGGCGTCCCGATCTGGAAGCACCTGGCCACGCTCAAGTAGCGGCCGGCATCCCCTGCTCGCAGTCTTCCCAGGATTCCGCTTTGCCGGTACTCAAGCTGGTCCCTGGGTATCCTCTCGTAGCAAGCTCGGTCCGCGGCTCAGCTTTCCGCCGCGAGATAGGGGGGCATGGCATGAGTCAAGAGGGCGAAGGACCCGCGATGGCATGGGTCCGGGAGTACAACGCACAGAACTTGTCACTCGATGAGCTGGCGGACCGTATCGCCGGCCATGATTTTCGCAAGCGCAAGGGGGAAAAGCAGGAGCCGAATATGGCCCGGGCACTCGAGTATAGGGACGCCGACTACGAGGAGGGCACCTTCGACGAGGTCTACCGGGCGAGGGCGTTCGGGCTTCTAACCCGGCAGGACATGGACGTGATCCTGGACCGGGTGCAGGAGACCGAGGAGACCGAGGACACCTCGGAACCTAACTTTGTTTGCCAGACTGCGTCTTCGCCGGCGCAGGCCACGCTGATCGAGTTGTCCGCTTCGTCGGAGCCCCAACTGATCAAGGTTGACGACGGCTTCATCAAGATCAAGGTCACAGGGTGACGGAGCGTCAACTCCGGCTGAGGAGCCGAGCCGTGAACCTCCTGTTGACCTGCCCCAATTGCAACCCCAAGACTTCTGCCGAGGAAAAGGCATAGGGAAGGGCGCAGCGCCCCCGTACTCCAACGGGCAGAGAGAGTCGACTTAAAATCGATACAGTGTGAGTTCGAATCTCACCGGGGGCACGGGACAGACCTGGACACCATCGAGTCCTCCGTTGTGGAGTGTGATCTCGATGTCGGCCTCCTTCTTTTCGTGGTCGTAGGTCACTGTGAGCTGGAGCGCCTCGAACAGGCGCCGCAGTTCGGCCGTCGGCAGCTCAGGGAGCTTTTCGGCGATCAACGGTAGCTTGCTCAGAAGTCCGGCGATGTCGGCGAAACGGGGCGGCAGAGCGGGCGCCTGGGCAGCAAGCTGGTCCCGCAGGCTGCGCTTGTTGGCCAGGGCTTGATCGAGCTCGCCGATCCGGAGGGCCACCCGCTTTCGGACCGCGGCCGTAGTTTCTTCATCTTCGAGGACGACAACCTGCCGGCCCAGTCTGGCTTCCAGGTCGGCGATCTCGGTCTCCAGCTCGTGGATGCGTGCTTCGTTGGACGGCGCCGGCTCGGACTGGTTGGCGACGGTCAGGCAGTAGTGCCAGTAAGCTTCCCGCTCCGCCCCGAAGACCGCAGTCTTGAGGAATTCGAGCACCGCCTCGTTGAGTTTCTTCTCGCTCAAGTGAACGGTCGCCGGGTGTCCGGCGGGCATGTTGGCTGAACGTTGATGCGTCACCTGGCACTGGTAGTAGACCCCGCTCGGCCGGGTCTTGCCCCACATCCGGTTGCCGCAGGCGCCGCATCGTAGAATGCTCCGATATAGATAGGCGGTCTTGGGCGGCGTCCCCGGCTCCCGGTAGCTTCGGTGATTGGTCCGGGCCCTTCTGCCGACGGCCTCGAATTCTGCACGCCTAATGATCGCCGGGTGCGACGGCTCCTCAGACCACACCCACGCCGAGGGGTCGTTCGGTCGCCCGCCCTTCTTGCGCGCCCGGCGGTTCCAGACCTGATAGCCGGTGTACTTCGGGTTTCGCAGGATCTCCCAGATGCTAGAGCGCGACCAAGTGCCGGTTGACTGCGCGGGATCCGGCTTGCGCGGCGCCGGGCAGCGCTCCAGGTCGGCGTTCAAGATGTCCTGCAGCTGTTTGATCCCGGCGCTCCCCGACAGGTACAGGTCGAACATCCGCCGCACCACCGGCGCCCGCACCGGATCCAGCTCCAAAGTCCGCTTCACACTGCCCTGCCTGGCCTTGTGCGGGTTGGGGTGGGGATGCTCGACGAAGCGGTAACCGTAGGGAGCGATCCCTCCGGTGTGCCATCCCTGGCGGATCGATGTCTCCGACCCCTGCCGGGACTTGACCATCAGTTCGTGGTGGTACCCCTTGGCGATCCCGACGTTGACGTGGCGGAGCACGATGGTGCCGAACGACTCCTCCAGCGGCTCGTCGGCACAGCACAACCGCACCCCGCAAGCCGACAACTCCTCCTCAATCCGAAACGCAACCGAGGAGTTGCGCGACAGCCGGCTGATCGACTCCACGATCACCCGGTCGAACCCCGCCGGCCTTCGCTGAGCCGCCGCGAGCAGATCGTGGAGCCCGCCGTCCCGGGGAATCGGGATCTCGAAGCCGGCCAGCCCTCCCGACCCTCGTGCGTCGTAGCGCCGGGTCCCCGACTCGACGTCGTAGAAGTGCGCCACGATCAGCCCACCCGACTCCGCCACCCGCTTCTCGGCATTGTTCAGCTGCCGGGGGAAGGAGAGTGTGGGGTCCTGCTCGTCCTCGGTGGAGACCCGGCCGTACCAGGCGTAGCGAGCCGGGACTGCCTCCATCACCCACCCTCCTCGTCCAACAACCCCAACTTTAGAGCAATCGCGAGCAAGACCTCGCCCTGTGCCCTGGCTGCGGCCGCGCCAGCGTCACCCTCGATCGCTCGAACCTCGGTGCGGCCGACGACGATCGAACGGCACAAGGAGCGCTCAGATCGGGAGCGGTTGTCAAGCGACAGTTTTCCGGACGAACTCGGCAGCGGGATCTCCTTGTCGGTCATCGGTGTGGCCCAGTACGGGAGTAGCGCCTCCACCCCTAGAAACCGGCTTTTGGGCCGGAAATCGGACGGCGGTTCTTCAACTTTTCGCTCGACTCTGACGGGGAGGGAAAAGTGTCGGAGATTTGAAGCCGCCGGTTGCCAAACTGGATCGAGAGCGCGAAGCGAGCCAGGCCGCAGTGGACTCGGCGAGTCGAGAACTCCTGTTCGGCGTAGCCCCGCATGCTGACAGCTGACGCCAAGCGGGTTCTCGGCGACGTGGCGCTTTTTGGCATCTCGTGTGCGCGCGTCTCGCTGTCGGTCGGTAGATCGGTCGACCGATCAGTCGGTAGATCGGTCGGTAGATCGGTCATGACCGATCGGGTCTCCTACACCAAATCCCGGCGTGGATTCCGCTCTCCAACCCGATCGGTGGTCACTCCGACCTCATTAGCTGATTTGTTTGTTTCTTGAGATCTCGCTACGTCAAGCAGGCTTCGGTCGGCTGTGAACGTTTCTTTCGGCCTTAGCGCACGATTCCCAAGCTACGCAGGATCAGAGCGGCAAACTCCCAGTGTGCTTCCTCACACAGCAGGCGTACTGCCTTCAGCGCGTTGCTGGAGCGCAGGAGGGCGCTGGCGTCGAACGTCACGAGAGGTTTCTCTTCGTCATTGTCCGGGATTTCAATCGTCCGCATTGCGGCCTCGGCAGCCTCCGGGATGTCGATCAGGAGCCGGAACAGGCCCTCGGGGCGGGCCTTCGGCACCGAAGGGACTGGACCCCGGTGTCCGGCGGGGTGCGCGTGCGTGAGCTGCGGTGTGGGTTGCGCTTCTTGCTGCTAGGCATGTCACGAGGGTATCGGCCGTTCCTGGTGACCACCGGTCAGCGGCCCGGACGTGAGGTCGTCTCCCGCGCTTCCGGTTGTGGTAGGGCACCTTCGCCGGGGCGATGATCCTTTAGAAGCACTTCATGGTGGTCGCGCTGAGCTGGAGATGTCAACATCGGATCGTGCGTATCCGCCAGGTCACTATCGAGCGGTTCAGGGGCCTTGAATATCTTCGCTTTGCCCCTGGTCCTTGCACCGTCATCTTGGGGCCGAATAACGCGAGCAAAAGCACGGTGCTGGACGCCCTAGACCTCCTCCTCCATCCAGGACTGGGGCGGCTTCGTCCCGCACCCGAGGAGGCCGACTATTTCCTCCGCGATCCGGTCAGCGGCTTCGAGATCGAGGTGGTGCTCGGCGATCTGCCCGACCCGTTCCGAGCTGATGTTCACCAGCACTTGGAGGGCTGGCGAAGCGCGGACGCCGAACTGGTTCCCGAGCCCGACGGCGAGGGTATCGAGCCAGTCGTTCGCGTTCGTGTCCGAGGTACATCCGATTTCGACATCCTTCACGAGTTTGCGAAACCCGAGTCGGAGAGCGCGCGCTTCAATCCGGCCTTGCGGACACAGGCGGGATGGATCTTCGACGGACGGTCGCGGGACCCTGGCCGCCAGCTCTCTTTCTATCAGGGCGGCCTGCTCGATCGGCTCTTTGCGAACGCCGATCTCGACGCTGCAATAGAGGCGCTCCGGGGCGCCCTCGGCGATGGCGCCCAGGCCATTAACGCCGATGATTCTGTGGAAACGGTGATCACGGACCTCTCTACGGATCTCATTACACTGGGGCTCCTCCGCGATGGCGAGAGGGCAGCGTTTGAGGGCGGCGCGGTCTCTCGGCGAGCGTTGCTGCAGACCCTACGGCTCTCTCTCCCGACCCCAGAGGGGATCCCCATTCCGCTCTCGCGCCAGGGTCGTGGTGCACAGCGTCTCGTTCTGGTGGCGACGCTGCTTCGGGTAGCAGAGGCGATCGGAGCGAAGCCCATTGGAGGGTTCGAGGAACCCGAAGAGGCGCTCGAACCGCTTCGCCAAGGGCAACTGGCTGAGATGCTGCGAGCAATTGCGGACCAAGGCGGACAGATCATTGTAGTAACGCACTCACCTGACATCGCCAGATGCTTTGAGATCGATGACTTTCTCCTGCTTCAGGAGCGTGCGGCGGGGGAGGGGGCTCGGCAGCTGTTTCGAGTCCTCTCTCCGCCGGTCCGCCAAACGTACGAGCGCAGTCTGGACGGCGCCGTCGTTCGCGGTCTTTTCTGCAGGATCCCCGTGCTCGTCGAAGGTCCCAGCGACCGGGCGGTGTTCGACACGTTCTGGAGCGCGTTGGCCAAAGCCGGGCATGTCCTCCCCCGGTTCCGTATGGGATTGGACGTCGTGAACGCGGAGGGGGTCGCCAACATGCCCATGCTGGCCGCCGTCCTCCACGAGGCGGGCAAGATGCCCGTCGCCTGGGTGGATCAGGACACGCAGGAGGCGCTCCGCGAGATCAATCGTCTGAGACAGGAGAGGCACTGCGGCGCCATCCTCCTGCACCATCATGCAGCGGGTCGGCAGAACCTCGAGCAGGCGTTCGCATGGGGCTGCTCGCTCGAAGCGCTAAGCCGCGCCATGGACGCGGTGGCTCGGGATCGGGGGTACACCTGGGATGAACAGCGCAATGATCTACTGAGCCGCTGCGAGGGGATAGACCATGCCGCCAGGGAACGAGCGAAAGCAGCAGGCTGCGTCTCCGAGTTCCTGGGCGAGCTCGAGGAGGCGTTCGCGCGCCGGCTCGTCGCCTCAGCGTTGAGCGCGAAGGGAGTGACGCCGTTCGACGTCAAGGGCGCCCGGCAGGCCCGGGTCCTCGCGGAAACCATCGTTGAAGAGCAGGGCGTTCCGGATAACTTTGCCAGGGCGTTCAAGGAACTCGACGCCTGGATCCGTGATGGCGCCACCCTCACTACCGAGATCGCCATGACTACCGGTGCCTGAATACCGACCCGATCCCGATCACGACGCGGTCCTTGAGTCCCAGGCCAAACACCTCGTGGTCACGGCGCCGCCCGGGACCGGGAAGACGTTCCTGTCCGTAAGGCTCGCCGGCGCCCTGGCACCGCTTCTGTCGGCTGGAGGTCGGGTCCTGCTCCTAACCTTTTCCAATCAGGCCCGCACTCAGCTCGAACGCGAAGCGGCCCGCCAGTTGACCCCCGAGCTTCGGCGCCGCGTAGACGTTACCAACTATCACCGTTTCTTTTGGCACGGTGTGCTGGCTTACAGGCGAGCCCTGAGGCTTCCGATGCGCTTGGACATTGGAAGTCGCCGTCGCAGGGAGGGCGCCCTGCGCCGCGTCGACGAAGAACTCGTCAGGGAGCTGAGACGGGCTGAAGGGCTGATCGACTGCCTTGCAGAGCACGCCTTTCCAGAGCTGCGGGACCATCGAACTCCAAACGAGGAGACCCTGCAGCGCCTGCTCCCTATTGTGGCAGAGGAGCAGCGACAGGGTCGGCTCGTATTCGACGACCTTGGAGCGCTCTTCTGGTCACTGCTCGGACGCTTCCCCGCCGTCGAGGAGGCTTACAGATGCCGCTACCCGGTGGTCATCGCGGACGAACACCAGGACGCCTCGGCGCTTCAGGACGCTGTGGTTCGCCGGCTGGCGCATGATCGCCTGGTGGTCTTCGCAGATCCCATGCAGCTCATCCACGAGTTCAGGGGGGCAAGTCGGGGCCGGCTCATGGGCCACGTGGCAGAATGCGAGGAGCACCTCACGCTGAGCACAGCGCATCGTTGGCATGGGAGCGTGGAGTTGCCCCGTTGGTTGCTCACGGTCCGTGCACGCCTCGAGGGGGAAGCCAGACCAGGTCCCCCTCCCCCGCAACTTCGTATCGAGCACAGCCCTGCCGACCGGGGGTTCAACGGGATGAAGCCCCTCGTCAGGAATGCTGTGGCCTGGGCTTTCCAAGAGGGCGCTCGGACCGTCGCGGTTATGGCGCGCGGCAACCGGGAGGTGGCGGAACTTCGCTCGTACCTCTGCCGGGCGGGACAATTCCCGCGTCAGATCGGCGCGGAGGATTTCGAGGAGGCTCGCGGGGACATCGAGCAGCTCCCGCTTCTGACTGACTCACAGACCATCGCCCTTCACGCAGTGGATCGCCTCGAAGCGCTCGTCCCCACCCTCCGCACGCCTCTGCTGGCTCAGGTCCGCGGACGGCTCGGCCCCGTGGACATCAACATGAGCAGAGCTGGCTCCGAGGCTGGGCTGATCCTCCGCGCACTCGAACCCATCTATGACAAGGGTCCGGGCGCGTACTTCGGGTCCGTGGTTACCGCCTTGGAGACGCTTGCTGGAGGTGGCCATCACCTTCCTCGGTTGGAGGCGGTTCGGGCACTAAGGATCACCGCCGAGGCGAAGGAGAAAGAACCTGTAGATCTGGATATGGCGCTTGAGAGATACACGGCAGCCGTGCTGGCCGCAACCTACACAGCTCCACGGATGGATCGAGGGCTGTTCATTATGACCGCACACCAAGCCAAGGGCAAGGAGTTCGACGCCATCATCCTTGGGGATGCTATGGAGCGCTTCTGGCCAGACGGCGACGACCACCGGCAATTGTTCTACGTGGTGATCACGCGGGCGAGCAGATTGTGGGCGGTCGTCGCCCCGGATCGAGGCGCCTCGCCGCTGCTCGCTTATCTCGGCGACCAATGAGATCCTGCGGAGGCCCTAGGAAGACCGTCTCGGGCGAGCCATCATGCTAGACGTGCTCGCGATCCCATGACTCTTGATTTACGAAACACGGGCTCTCTGAAAGGGCCGCTGCAAAACGATTAACACAAATGGCAAAGTGACGACTGGCACCGTTCGGCGCCAACTGGTTCTGCATTACGGATTGCTGGGCCGAAATCAAGACGGGAGTTTGGTTCGGGAGGCGTCGTTTGACATAAAGTTCCTAATTCTGTTGTCCAAACTGAGTCCCGCCCGTCTTGCTCCTTCAGCAAAATGCTGATCCGACTGAGCAAAAATAATCCCTCGGGAGCTGTTGATAACTCCGACCAATTTCCCTGAAATAACTGCAGCGGACAACGTTTCTTCAAGGTCTGCTCCTTGTGCACCTACCCCAGGAATCAAAAGCGGCAGGTCTGGAGCTAGGGCGCGTATGCGGGCAAGCTCGCGAGGATACGTAGCACCGACGACTAAGCCACAATTCTGCGAAGTGTTCCACCTCTCTCTTACTGCGATTGCGACAGCCTCATAGAGCGGCATGTCGGTGCCCTCCCAGTGGACAAGTAGGTCCTGAAGCTCCGGGGCACCGGGATTCGAAGTCCTGCACAAAACGAGTATTCCTCGATCAGCGTACGAGCGAAATTCCGACGCGGACTCTGAGCCGAGATAAGGCTGAACGGTCATTGCGTGAGCACGAACTTGTTCAAAGGCGAAATGAGCGTAGCCAAGATTTGTCGAACCGATATCTCCTCGCTTGGCGTCAAGAATCACGGGGGTGTCTGGAACGGTCTTTCTTATGTACTTGACTGTTGAAACCAGGGTGGAGATTCCATCAGGGCCGAGAGCTTCATAAAACGCCGAGTTGGGTTTGTAAGCAGCGGCGAAGTCAGCTGTCGCGTCGACAATTGCACAATTGAAGGCCAATTGCGGGTTCCTATTACTCGATACGGCACGTGGCAGTCTGATCAACTCACTATCAAGGCCTACGCAGACGTGGCGGTGTGCTTGGCTCATAGAGCTAAGCAGTTCATTGAAGGTCGAGTTACTCATCAGGATCGTCGGGAAGGCTGCGTCCTAGCATTTGGTAATGGTGCTTCTTCACGTCGCTTTGTATATCGGCCGGCACCGGCACAAGGCCGGCGCTTAAGTTTGAGGTTGCCACCAAGAGCAGGCTTCGAAATAGCAGTCCGTAGACGAACGCGATTTCCTCATCGGGAACGCTCTCATTAACGAAGTTCACCGGATACCCGTTGGCGAGCAAAGTGAGGGTTGCCTCAGTGATCAGAGTTATCCGACGGACGCCTGCAGGAAGCAATTGTTCATCGGTCTGTAAGTCGTGAAGATCCTTCCAAACTAGCTCCCGACGTTTGGAGGATCCGTTTGCAAAGTAGGTATTTTGCTTCAAGCTCAACAGAGCACTAGAGTCAATAGAGTCTTTGCCTGTACACCCGACGATGAGATCTACGTCCCTGCATCCCTCCTCGAGAGTTGAGCAGACGCGGTAGCCTTCGACCTCAGCCTCTTTGCGTCGGTCGGGGTTCGTATCGAAGACCGTAAGGTCCTTGCATGCTGCCTTCAAATGTCTGGCTGCATGCTTGCCGGTAGCCCCGAAGCCGATGAGCAGGGTACGCTGATCCCCTAACCCAAACCCCATTTTTCCGATTTGGTCTTCGACGTTCCTGGCAATCGATCGGCCGATCAAAGGACTTTCAGTATTCTTTTTCAAAGCAGATTCGGCGACGTTCACCAGAGGAATTCTTGGCTGAACGCCTCTTTCTTCGTACTGCCAAATGCCGTTTTGAGTTTGCTCCACAATTCCGGCTGTTATATCAAGCAGCTCGGGTCGCGCTTCATGGAGGTAAGGTCCTATGTATCCGCCGTCTTCCACCACGATTAGCTTCGAAGGTGTGCGGCGAGCGACCACTTCTGCATCGGCAATCGCGTTCAATACGGCTTTGTTGATTGCATCGTCGTTAGTGATGTAGAGATTTCGGATGCCCATCGTCCACAAGTTTGCGACGGCAGCTTGCTTGGTCGAATAGGGAATGTTGGCGAGGAATATTCGCTCCGGTGGCATTCCCGCTTGGATGGTGGCTGAGATGAACCCCTGTACGTCAGACAAGAGATGAAGGGCAAAGACTCCCACAAAACCCGCAAGAGGAGCATCATGACCAAAATGTTGCCTATACCATTGCATCAGCCGCGTGCTTCGGGGTTCGACCTCATGCGAGAAGCTGAGCGCGATCGGACCAGTACTGTTCAGCGATGCCCGGGCGATCAGATAGCAGGTACCGTCGTCGAAACGTTGGATCTCCAACGGATCGGGAGTCACTTGCGCTTTGAGTCTCGATGACTCTGTCAGCTCGGGGAATGGAACATGAAGCCGAAATTCGTATCGAACGGTCGGAATCGACTCGAACGTGACGCTGTAGCTCAAAGGATGCTGAAAATTAGGACTGACGAGGCGCGCCCTCAATTGCACGACAACCGGGGTAGTGCAATCCACGTCAGCGATGATTTCCCACGTCACGGTTCCCGGCCTGCTGGGTGCTGGGGGAAAAAGGCGAAGGGCTGCCTTGGCAGGTACCGCAGATCCGACGATTTCCTTCACATCTAGGCCAAGAGTCTCCTGGCGAGAGTAGGTGAAGGCCTGCGGACTGTCTTCGTCAGTCGTGAACTCGAAAGTCCTAACGAGATCGACGGCTCCATCGGGGTTCACAGTCACTTCGTCACCAACGTAGACCAGAACCTGCGGCGTCGGACTTACAAACATTCGGGTCTTCTTAAAGAACAGCCGATATTGACTCCGGGCTGCTCTGAGCGCTAAGCCGCTTCTGAGTCCGGGACCTTAACGATGGAGTACAGCGGAATGTCCATCGAGGACAGGAGGTGCTCGGCGCCTTCGCCGCGATCTGCGAACGCCAACGCCCCGCAGTTCCTCGCGCCCAGCTTCCAAAGAACCTCAGCGGCGTGCCAAATACTCCTACCTGTAGTCGCAACATCGGAGACAATCAGGACGTGCGCATCTTTGGGTAGAACAAATGGTTTTGCTGCCTGACTAAGAAGTCGCTTCTCTGGCCGTATCACCATACTTCTCATGCCAGTCTTCTGAGCCAGCAGCACCCGAGCGGCAACGATACCAACCGGACCTGGTCGGGTAACAACGAAAGCGAGCAAGTTGTAACCCTCGGCATCTCGTAAATCCTTTATACGTCGCGCGAGGGACTCGATCAGTCCGCTTAGCTTCGCCTCCTCGCCGTCATTAGGTCCGAAAAGTTCATCCAAATCTACGAAGTCGTGGCCGTGACCGCCGGACACATAGTCATATTCGCTGTTCTTGACGCAAACGCGCGTAAATTCTTCTAGCAGTTCTGGCGCGACTTCAGCTCCCGGTGATGCTACCCATGTTCTCGTAGCCGCCATTAGTCTCCCCCCCGCCGAACAAGGCCGATAAAGTCAGAATTTAGATCCGAGACGACTGATAGGTAATCTCTAAGTGCGCGCTCTATAACTGGCGCCCACTGATTCGAATCGTCAAAATCAACTCCGGCCAACGTCTCAAATTCGTTGCCCAACCGTCCAAAGAACTGGCGACGAACCCTGTCCGAATCCTCGTCGTATCGAAAGTCCCCGGTCAGGTTCTCAAGCGCGTCTTCAAGAAATCTGCTGATGAAATAGAGCAGCAGAGTCAGGCCAGCCGGAGTCGATCTTGTCAGGGTTGACTCACACCATGCCTGAAGGTTGTGGGCCGGCCGCAGCGGCTTCGGAGCACCTGGTTCTGCCGCTGCACGAAGAGGCGTGGCCGCGTTCCTTAGCTCGTCTCGGAGAAAATCGTGGACGGGTTGAGCTGAAGGGCTCACGGGCACAGCTTGAATAGAGCCCATTACGCGGACTCCGCCAACACTTTCTTGATTGAAACCAGATTCATGCCTTGCTCTTGCATTGATCGAATCTTCCTACAACGTTCCAAACTCGACGTCGCCTCATATTTCCGGCGACGGCCCCGGCGGTTAAACCTCAGAAGACCTAGCTCGGACCAGTGGTCTATTGTTGTGTAAGGCTCTTGGGAAAGTTCCGCGAGCTCCAGAGCGGTGATGAACTCGGGTTCGGTCGCCTGCATTGTTTCACCTTTGCGTCCTTGATTGCGTCGGGACTTAGAGCAGTTCTAGCACTTGATACTGCTAACGAAGATAACACCCGATTGCGCGAGTGAGCTGAATTTGGCAAGTTTCGGACCATTATTCGGAGCGTCTTTTCTCCGATCGTTCATCCCGAGAGACTACGGCGTCGAGACCGGACTTGTTCGACTCCTCAGGAGGGATCTCGCGTCAGATTGACATAGTCGTTTATCGGACGAGCTACCACCCTGTCTTCGAGGTAGCTGGCGTCAAGCACTTCATGGTGGAGTCGGTGGCCGCCGTCATCGAGAACAAAGCCGACATCGGTAGCAAGGAGAGACTGAGGCAAGCCCTTGAGAACATCGAGTCGGTCAAGCGGCTGGACCGAACCGGCGAAGGGAAGAACTACATGGTTATGGGCTTCCACGGTAGGGGGGAGGACCTGTCACGAGATAACCCTCAGCATGGAGTCTGGGGAGCCATTATCACGGAGAACTCTTTGGGGCGGCAGGTTCTCGCCGAGGAGCTGAACACCTACATGCATCAGAAGCCCCGCAGCCTATGGCCCAACGCCTACATCGACATCTCACGCTTTGCCGCTTTCTATGTGAAGGAGGGGCAGTTTGGGGTCAATCCGTGTCTCTATCCAGAAGATGCGAGTCGCTTGGTATTCACTGACCCTGATGTTCCCGGCTGCCTTCCTCCACTCGTAGATTTAAGCCGGCTCTTAGCTGACAGACTCAGGACCGTAGGGGTCCCTGATTTCCCGCCCAGCAAGTATTTCGCCTTGAGCAAAGAATCGGTCGCCGCACTCAAACTCCCAAGCCCGGAAGACTCTTAACACCCGCGAGACGGTTGTACGGCCGCCGGGGTTGCTCAAACGTGAGGGCTACTCCAGATCCATGGCGCGACAAGGACGACTCCTTCTCTCTATCAAAGCCCGAGTCGGCCCTTGAGGAACTCCAGCAGGAGGCCGCCCCCCACTCCCTGACCGAGTGATAGGAGGGCCTCTCGGAGCCGCTCGAGCCGCGAGCGCCGGCCTTCGTCAGGCTCCCGCTCGATCATCCGCTCCACGACCGCCACGAAGTCGTCGAAAGGGTCCTCGCTAGGCCACTGGCCCACGGCCCTGCGCCCCCGTTCCAAAGGGCGAATGTCCATGTAGTCGGTCGGAAGCAGCTCCTCGGCGACCTCGACCGGGTAAGCCTCGACGTAGCGGGCCTCGTATAGGGCCCTGACTCCCAGGATGACCTGGTGTCGCTCGAGGGAAAGCCGCTCCGCGAGGGCGCCTACGTTCAAGTCGCCCTTGCCCTCGCCCTCCACCACCTCCTGGAGAATCGGCAGCTCGCGCTCGGTCCACGTGTCCACAACCATGCTGCCCAAGAGTGTAGGCGCTCCAAAGGTCCTGAGGCCCCGCTCATGCTATGGGCAAATCCATCGAACGAGACAGCGCGCTGCTACGATGCCTAGCAGGGAGCATGTGCGCCGTTGCCCGGGATGCGGGCGTGCGCTTCGGGTCGGCGGCCACGCCCTGAAGCTGGGCTCGCCGATTATCGGAGGTCGCTTGGGAGAGCCGATTGCTTATTGCGATGGCTGCAAGTCAGGCCTCGAGATGGCCGCGGGCACCTCCCGCTGGCGCCCGAGCACCTAAGTGCTTGGGCTCGGCACGAATAGCGGGTCCGAACGGATTGTTTAGGTTCTGTGCGTAGACACTAAACCGTTCCCATCCTCCAACGAGGCAGACTACACCCTGAGGCGGCAGCGACTACGGTCCGCCACCTTCCACGACGGCGACAGAGGCCGCGGCCATGATCAGCGCCAGTGGGACACTTGCCAGACGGCGTTCCCGGTGACTAAATTATCCGTCCAGCCGCCCAATCCCCATGGACGAGGAGCGTCACAAGGGCCGTCGCCTTCACCGACAAGTCGGCAGAGAGCAAAGAGACAGCGGCCGCAGTGACGCCACCCGCCAACCGACTCAAGGAACTCCGTCTTCCAGTCGTCCTCGCCTGGGCCGGTCACGAGCCCAGTATGGGCGACGTGAAGGAGCGGAGTCTGACCACTGGGGAATAGGTGGGACGTCCACTAAGCGATCTCAACTCTTCTGGATCTTCCTCAGCTAGCTCTTGTCCCCAACGGAGTTCACACCCGTTGTTACAACCTTGAGGGGGTGTGGGTCCCAAACTAGAACTGCGCGGCTTCGCCATAAAAGGGGGCGAAGCCGTCATTCCAAACTGCTCCTTTCATTCCCAAGCCCAGCTCCCCGCCATAAGTACACGGGACTTGAGCGCTTAGCTACGGCTACCGAGAGCGCTCCCATCGTTGCGACTCGTCACGACACTTTTGATTCCAGGAGTGGGTGTTCCGACACGGCCAAACCAGCCTCACTGAGGGCTTCTTGCATGTTCGTCGCTATCCATGCCCGAAGTCGATCGGCGTCCTCTAACCAATTAACGACCATGCTCGAAAGGCCGCTGAACGTCCCAGACATGTAGTCGAGAAACCCCTGACTTGCGAGGGTCAGAAACGGGGAGTCGACGACTTGGAAGAGCAGCTTCTGAAGTTCGATGGGGACGAACGGAGCCCACCGTTGCACTCTGGCTGTTGCTCGCTCCGTTCGGCTTAGTGCATCCCGTGCTGCCTGTCCTATCGAAAGCTCGTTTCCATTGAGATCGATGAGGTTGGTTGGTGTGCTCACCTGGAGGTTGCCGAACATCGCCTGAACGTCATCGGCGGAGGCGGGGCCGTTAGGAGGCTGTCGCTGGGCGCTGTGAAATGCATGTCCTAGGTAACCAGCTGCGGCACCCCAGACTGCCAGTGCATTCCGCACCAAGTCCGGCTGAATCCGGTGTCGCTCGATTTCCCGCGGTCGCCAGACGGTTAGGTAGAAGAATATCCAGCCTGCGACGTAGCCCAGGCTCAGGTCGAACGCTGCCGTCCCCACGTCCGCTGCACCAGGGAAGAGCTCCGGCCAACGTCGAAGGATGATGACAACTGCGATCGTGAGAATGGTTCCTGCGAGTAGCCCGTTGACAACTCGGAGGCCGGGGTCGCGGAAGACGTCCGAAAGACTACCACCACCGATACGTCTGGCCCTCTGCGGAGATCCCATCGCACACCAGCATGCCGCATTCGCTCGCTATACAAAGGCCGGGGTGCTACTAGAGGTTGTCATGCTCACCGCCCATGCAAGGACCGGACTAACTGGCATAAGAAGGGTTAAGGTTGCTCTCGCCGGCGGGATCTAGGCCGTTCTCCAGATCCTTCTCGTGATTTTAGCGGCAGGTGATGGGACGCCGAATGGTGATCTAAAGCACTCAAGCTGGGCACCGAGTACTCATCGCTCCTACGGGGCGAGGCCGTTTCCCCATCACGCTACCCTTTTTGCGCGGCCTGAGGGCAGTAGCGCTACACCGATGAGCTTTCACTGAAGCATGATCTTGGCCTCAAGTCGGATCCTGCTCAGGTCTGACCCGGCTCGGACCGGGGGCACCGATTTGGCTCAATCCTTGGCGCTTCGCACTAACTCCCTGCGATCACGATGTGATCCAGAAATCTGAGCCCCACGGTCCCGGCTGCATCATGAAGCCTTTGCGTGACGGCCGGGTCTTCTTGACTGGGGTTGGGTCGCCCATAGGGGTGATTATGATCTACGGCGGAGCCGCACCGCCGCACCTTCTACCTGCACGTCAGGACCCCTGATCGACAGAGGGTTTCTCCACCCTCTTCCGAGCGTATGAGTTTCTCGGCTCCGAGTTGTCGCCGCCTCACAAAGCGGCCTCCGGGTCACCGCCATAAGATCTGAGGTCATGAAGCCGTTCCTGCTGCTGTCGACCCGGGCCGTCGACCGCGCAGCAGATAACGAGTACGAGGCCATGCTCCACTTCGCCGGACTCGAAGAAGGGCAGCTGCAGCGCGTGCGAATGGAGCAGAGACCACTTGGCCCGATATGCCTCGACGACTTCTCGGGTGTGATCCTCGGGGGCGGGCCGTTCAACTCGTCCGACGTCGAGAAGTCAGCGGTCCAGATCCGGGTGGAGGCCGAGATCAGCGCCCTGCTCGACCAGATCGTCTCCCGGGACTTTCCGTTTCTGGGGGCGTGCTACGGCATCGGCACATTAGGCATGCACCAGGGCGCCGTGGTCGACCGGACCTATGCCGAGCCGGTCGGACCGACGATGATCACGCTGACCGACCAGGGCCGTGCCGACCAGCTGTTCCAAGGTCTTCCCGACGGGTTCGAGGCATTCCTCGGGCATAAGGAAGCCATCCGCAAGCTGCCGGCACACGCCGTCAACCTGGCCTCCTCGGCGGCCTGCCCGGTGCAGGCGTTCCGTGTCGGCAGCAACGTTTATGCAACCCAATTTCACCCGGAGCTCGACTTTGCCGGCGTCGAGGTTCGGATCGATGTCTACAAGCATGCCGGGTATTTCGAGCCGTCCGAGGCCGACGCCTTGAAAGAACGAGCACGGGCCAGCAACGTAGTCCACTCACCGGAGATCCTTCGCCGGTTCGTCGAGCTGTTTGCCCGAGAGTAGCCACCTAAGTGCGCTTGCGGTACGACTGGCCGACGCCGCGTGGTCGCAAAGCGACATTCAGTGCGAGATAGCCTTGCCACATTATCCAGCGAGGAGAGGCCCAATGGTCACGGAGCACGACTTACCGCTCGAGGAGTACCACCGTGCAGGACTCGAGATCACAAAGGGGAATCCGGAGGTGTACAAAGCGCTCTACTCCCGCCGGGATGATGTGACCATCGCCAATCCCTTCGGGCCCCCCCTGTGCGGTTGGAGCAAGGTGTCGGAGTGGTTGGACCGCACTGCGAACAACTACCGGGATGGTCAAGACTACGAGTTCGAAAACATCTCCACGGTGATGGCCTCGGGCCTTGCCTACACTGTGGAGATAGAAAGGGCGCGGGCTCGGGTCGGCGGAGCGGCGGAGCTCACTCCCGTCACTAGCGCTTTTCGTCGCGAGGGCGGCGTTTGGAAGGTGACGCATAGGCACGCGGATCCGATAACGACGACGCGACCGCCGGAATCAGTGATCGAGACATAGCCCCGGCGATCCTCGGGTGCCGATAGCTGGTAGAAGTGGACAGCCCCGCCGCCACCTTGTTGAAGTCGTTCACTTCTCTAGGTCAGAGCGGACATTGCCCCACCGCATTGCCTTTGAAGACCACCTCGCTCGCTCCCAGACAGCGCGGTCGCGAATCTGCTTAGAGCAGGCAGCGGGTCAATATGTCAAATGACACCGGCGAGATGTCCCCGCGCCGTCGCCCGCTTACCTCGGCGGACTGGCGTCCGGATTCCACTCCAGCTCTCTAAACGCGCGTGAGGATGGCGATGCCGGCCACCAAGGGCCACACGTGGACGAGGATGGGCTGCGAGAAGGGTCCTCCGTTCATTGCGATGTATCCGGTGGTAACCACGGCTCCTAAACCCACAGCCACCCATCCTTCCCAGGTCGGCAACACTCCGCTCTGTAACACGGACAGGCCGAGGAAATCACTGCAACGTGGGAAAGGAGGATATGCAGGGTGAAGACGAGAGTGCCCCACGCGCGCATGGCCAAAACCCCTTCGGGCAAGGTGCCGAGCGTCGATGTGCGAGCCGCGGCGTCTTCAAGCATCGTCATCGACCAGGTCAGTGTGATCAAGAAAAGAAGGGCGCCCATCGCAAACAGAATCTCCCGAAGGAAACCAGGATCGGCTCGCCGCCCTGTACCTGGGTTTCCCGGAACGCGAAGACACCCAACACCGACAGGATCGATTCAAAGATCATCCACGAGTAGATCCACCGCAGTCGCTTGGCATCTCGGTGCATGGCCGTCAATGCATCAACTGGTGGGGCCTCATAATCCATCTTCCAGAACGCCGCTCCGATTGTGAAGGAAACGGCCCCCTGCGATCCACAATGCTCCAGCCCACCGACCTGCGACAGCCGCGGTTCCGGCCATCTCGTACGTGCCTGCAGCTGTCACTTAGAAGCCCTTAACCAGCCCGGCACAGTGTCTGTCGTCCAGCGATCAGCTTACTCACCTCCAGATCTCAGGAGGGCCCAGCCAAGCGCCGCAAAGAGGAGCATCCAGCCGGCGATAGCCAGGCGTGCCAGCACGAACGGGCCCATCAGCGCCGGGGTCATCGGCACGAAAACGTACGCACCCGTCACCAGCATGAGGAGGCCGCGCCAACCCGTCCATCGACCGGCGCGAAGCACCGCGATTCCGGCGACTATCATCCCGAGGCCAATCAAAAAGGACGAGATGCCGTAGAAGACGTCCAAAACGTCAGTTCGAGGACTCGGGTAGACCGAGTTGGCGGCGCTGATCGCCGCCAGCTCGACCAGGGCGAGCAGACCCATTCCGGCGACCGCCGCCCCTAGTCCCCAGGTCCCCATCCGGCTCCGCCCGGCGGCTCCCGACCGCCACACACCGAGCAGACCCAACACAAGGGCCAGGTGCTGCAGGAAGAAGAACACCTGTATGGCGGCGAAGGGGGCATCGTTCAGCGGGTAGCTGTAAAGGTGGTCGTCGACCTGGGCCGGGACCAGCGCTAAGAAGACTCCAGATGCTGCGCCGAGCAAGCCCGCCCATAAACACGTGCCGCCGGCCCGCTGGACGAAGGCCTGATCTGATGCCGGTGGGGCGGACTCGCGAACATCCATGGGATCTCCTTTGGAAGAAATATAATCAGGTAACCCTGTAATTAAGGTAACCTTAGGATAGTCGTGGCTGATCGTCAAGACTTCGGACCTCAAGAACTGAACACGATCGCGATGCTAGGCCGCGCCTACAGCCTGCTTGGTTTCAAGATCGTCGACGGAGTCGTCGGTGCCGGGTTCCCGCAGAAGCCCTCCCACTCGGCCGTGTTCGCCCAGATCAGCCCCGACGGCTCGCGCCTGACCGACCTGGCGCGAAGAGCAAACATGACGGCTCAGGCTATGGGGGAGCTCGTCGACGAGCTTGAGGAAATGGAATACGTGGTGCGCCGTGCAGACCCGACGGACCGGCGGGCCAAGCTGATCGTGCTTACCGACAAAGGCCGGGCGTGCATCGCTGCGGGTATCCAGATCATCGAGGGCATCGAGGCCCGCATCGCCGAGACGCTGGGCGAACGTGGCCACCGGCAGCTCCGCACACTCCTCGGCAAACTCCTCGATGCCGGCTGACGCACGAGGTCGCTCTTGCCCAGCTATCAGATTTGTATGCTTAGTAGGATCGCTTGACCTTCCGGTCAACTGGAAGGTGTACCTTGGTTTCAGGGAGGTGATTGAACATGACAAAGAGGCAAATTGAGGTTTTCACCGCAGGTTGTCCCGTATGCGAGCCGGCGGTGGCGCTGGTCAATGAAATGGCTTGTCCCGATTGCGAAGTCACGGTTCACAACCTGCAGGAGTCAGGCTCCGTGCAGGCGAACAAGTACGGGCTTAAGGCGGTTCCTGCCGTCGTGGTAGACGGCACTTTGGTTTCGTGCTGCGATACTCCGGGGCCAACTCGGGAGGCACTGGCAGAAGCCGGTATCGGCCAGCGACTCTAGACCTCCACCAGCGCACTGACCCGGCGAGCCCCAACCGGCCGGGACATCCTCCTCCGCTGCAATGGGTTGGCGCAACGTCGAGTTTGCAAATCCGCAGCGCAGTGCGTCGTCACAATCCGCCACGGGCGTCCCGGTCACCCGCCCTCAGCGGCCGAACCACAACGCCAGGATCAATGCGATACCGGCGATCAGAACCATCAAGCCCGTCAACAGCCCCGGCAGACTCGACCGCTCAAGCGACAGATGCGCCGCGAAGCGGCGTTCGTTCCGATCCCATCTTCGATAGCTAAGAACCGCAATCACGGCCCCGAAAAGGATAAGACAGGCCCCCACGATGCTTAGCCTGATCGAATCCTCCGAGGTCGCCAGTACTTGAGCCACGGCAACCCCGGCGGCCATTAATGCCAGAGCGGTCCTTATCCAGGCAAGGAAAGTTCGCTCGTTCGCCAGTGAGATCCGAGGATCGACGTCGCCGGAATACTCATCTGAGTCGGGCTTGGGGATGTCTGACGGACTGGATGCCATGGCTGCCGGCGATTAGGCTTTCGGAGTCGGCTGGATCAGAGCCGCCCCGGAACTCGGTGCTTAGTCTCTTTCTCGCTTCTCCGAGTGGTGGTCGGCCGTCACCAGGCGCACGGTTCCGGTCTGCGACCTCATCACTATCGACTGGGTGGTGGCCTTATTCCCGTGGAACCGGACACCCTTAAGCAAATCTCCGTCGCTGATGCCGGTGGCCGCGAAGAAGGCATCGCTGCGGACCAGGTCGTCGGTGGTGAGCACCTGGTTCAGCTCGTAACCGGCGTCCAGAGACGCCTGGCGCTCCTGCTCGTTGCGGGGGTATAGCTTGGCCTGCATGCAGCCCTGGAGACACTTGATGGCGCACGCCGAGATGATGCCCTCGGGGCTGCCGCCGATGCCGAGGAGAAGGTCGATGCCGGTCGTTTCCTCGCTGGCGGCGGCGATTGAGCCGGCCACGTCGCCGTCGGGGATCAGCCTGATCCGGGCTCCAGCCTCTCCGACCTGTCGAATGAGGTCGGTGTGGCGGTCACGCTCGAGAATCACGACGGTCACATCTTCTATGGCGCCCCCCTTGGCCCTGGCCACCCTACGCAGGTTCGTCGCCACGGGGGCCTCGATGTCGATCACATCGGCTGCTGCCGGGCCGGTCACGATCTTCTGCATGTAAAGCGACGGTCCGGGGTTGAACATTGCACCTCGATCGGCCACCGCCAGCACGGCAACGGCGTTGGGCTGGCCCTTGGCGGTCAATGTGGTTCCGTCCACCGGGTCTACTGCTACGTCCACATGCGGCGGCTGCCCGTTGCCCACCTGCTCGCCGTTGTAGAGCATGGGGGCCTCGTCCTTCTCCCCCTCGCCGATCACCACGATGCCGTCCATATCGACGCCCTTGAGCATCATGCGCATAGCGTCGACGGCAGCTTGGTCGGCGGCTTCCTTGTTGCGCCGGCCGAGCCAGCGCGCGGCTGCGATGGCAGCCTCCTCGGTGACCCTAACCAGCTCCATGGAGAGGTTGCGGCCGGGGGCGGAGTGAAGAGTCGGCACGGTGGAGGTGGATTCCATGTGCTCAGCATAGCGCAGAGGCCCCGACCGGCGGCGGGGCCTCTGGGGCCGGTGATCTTGTCGCCGCTGAGCTTGCGCGGCGGGTTGTTGCCATGCCAACCTCACGGAGAAGATGCAGTCCGGAAAACGTATCCAGCCAGATCTAGACTCGTTCCAGCACTGGGATTAGGCTTTCGGCGTGTCCAGCCAGACGCATCAGTTGACAACGGCGTTCTCCGCCAGCACGGTCTGCAGGTCACGGCCCAGCGTCTGGCCGTTCTGCGGGCAGTGTCCGACCGACCGCACGGCACGGCGGACGAAATCGACAAGGCCGTACGGGCCGATATCGGTGCCGTCTCCCGTCAGGCGGTGTACGACGCCCTGTCGGTCCTCACCGACAAGGGCCTCCTCCAGCGCATCCAGCCGGCCGGGTCGCCGGCCCGCTACGAGAACCGGGTCGGTGATAACCACCACCACCTCATCTGCCGAACCTGCGGCCGGATGGTCGACGTTGACTGTGCTGCTGGCGACGCCCCGTGCCTGATCGCTGCCGACGACTCCGGCTACGAGGTCGACGAAGCCGAGGTCATCTTCTGGGGTCGATGCCCCGAGTGTGTCGCGCAACTTGAAGTCTCGTCCGGCTGAGAGCGGACATGCAGCGTGTGACACACCCTTTTGGATCCGGAGCAAGCCAAGGTCAGGAGCAAAGAACCATCATAAAGAAACATTGAGAGAGGAGAAGGACCGATGACCGAGAGCGTCAGCGAAAGCGAAAACCCAGCAATCCCGTCCCCGACGGTCAAGACGACCCGGCCCAGGACGAACCAGGACTGGTGGCCGAATCAGCTGAACCTGCAGGTTCTTCACCAGCATTCGCCCCGGTCCAACCCGATGGGCCAGGACTACAAATACGCAGAAGAGTTCAAGGCCCTGGACGTCGAAGCTCTCAAGCGGGATATCTTCGAGGTGATGACGACGTCGCAGGACTGGTGGCCGGCCGACTACGGCCACTATGGACCACTCTTCATCAGGATGAGCTGGCATGCCGCAGGGACGTACCGTATCGCCGACGGCCGGGGCGGTGGCGGCAGCGGCGATCAGCGCTTTGCTCCACTCAACAGCTGGCCCGACAACGCAAACCTCGACAAGGCGCGCCGGCTGCTCTGGCCGGTCAAGCAGAAGTACGGACGGAAGATCTCCTGGGCCGATCTCCTGGTCTTTGCCGGCAACTGTGCCATGGAATCGATGGGGTTCAAGACGTTCGGCTTCGGCTTCGGGCGCGAGGACATCTGGGAGCGAGGAGATCTTCTGGGGCCCTGAGGACACGTGGCTAGGGGACGAGCGCTACAGCGGCGACCGGGAGCTCACAGGTCCTTTCGGCGCCGTGCAGATGGGCCTTATCTACGTGAACCCGGAGGGACAACGGAAACCCCGATCCGCTGGCATCCGCCAGGGACATACGAGAGACCTTCGGCCGTATGGCGATGAACGACGAGGAGACGGTTGCGCTCATCGCCGGCGGCCACACCTTCGGCAAGTGCCACGGGGCAGGCGACCCCGAGCTCATCGGCCCGGAGCCAGAGGGCTGCCCCGTCGAGCACCAGGGCCTCGGCTGGTTTAGCGCCCACGGCAGCGGCAAGGGCCCCGACACGATCACCAGCGGGCTGGAGGCGCGTGGACCAACGAGCCGGTGAAGTGGGACAACGGGTTCCTGGACAACCTCTTCAACTACGAATATGAGCTGACGACGAGCCCGGCCGGTGCCAAGCAATGGACTCCCAAGAACCCCGAGGCACAGGGTACCGTGCCGGATGCTCATGACCCGTCGAAGAGGCACGCCCCGATGATGCTGACTACGGATCTTGCGCTGAGGATGGATCCGATCTACGGGCCGATCGCGAAGCGCTTCCACGAGAACCCGGACCAGCTCGCGGTGGCGTTCGCCAAGGCGTGGTACAAGCTGTTGCACCGGGACATGGGACCCGTCTCCCGCTACCTCGGCCCGTGGGTTCCGGAGCCGCAGCTATGGCAGGACCCCGTGCCGGCGGTCGATCATGAATTGATCGGGAACGAGGACATCGCGGCCCTCAAGGCCAAGATCCTCGCGTCGGAACTGTCCATCTCCCGGCTGGTCTCCACCGCTTGGGCGTCCGCGGTAACTTTCCGCGACACCGACAAGCGTGGCGGGGCCAACGGGGCGCGGATTCGCCTTGCGCCGCAAAGGGACTGGGAGGTCAACGAGCCAGCCGAGCTGGCCGGGGTGCTGCAGACCCTCGAAGGAATCCAGCGGGACTTCAACGGCTTACAGTCAGGAACCAAGAAGGTCTCCCTCGCCGACCTGATCGTCCTGGGCGGCTGCGCGGCCGTTGAGCAGGCAGCGCGCAACGCCGGGTACGACATTACGGTCCCCTTCCTGCCGGGGCGCACGGACGCCTCTCAGGAGCAGACCGACGTGGAGACGTTCACCGTGCTCGAACCGATCGCCGACGGGTTCCGCAACTACCTGAGGGCCGGAGAGAAGTTGTCGCCCGAGACCCTGCTGCTGGACCGGGCCAACCTGTTGAGGCTGACCGCGCCCGAGATGACGGCTCTGATCGGCGGCATGCGGGCCCTGGACGCCAACTTCGGAGCATCCCGACATGGCATCTTCACAGACCGTCCTGAAACGCTGACCAACGACTTCTTTGCCAACCTGCTCGACATGAGCACGGAGTGGAAGGCGTCCACCTGGGCCGATAACGTGTACGAGGGTCGGAACAACGCCACGGGCGAGGTCAAGTGGACCGCCACCGCCGTCGACCTCGTCTTCGGTTCGCACTCCCAGCTCCGAGCCATCTCGGAGGTTTACGCATGCGACGACTCGAACGAGAAGTTCGTGCGTGACTTCGGAGCTGCATGGGACAAGGTCATGAACCTCGATCGCTTCGACCTCGCCTGATCGACGTGCCAAATCACTACCCCGGCGCACCACACGAGCGGCTTACCCTCGTTCCGGCGACACGGCGAGGGTTCGAGTTCGTATGCCTCTCATATAAGGGATCGGACGGTCGTAGTATCGAAACTCGCCAAGAGGAGGGTTCCGCCATGACGACCGAACCATGCAGCCACCTGGATCAGATCAAAGAGGTAACCCCGACCGGCAACGGATGTGTCGAGTGCCTGGAAACCGGCGGGCGCTGGGTGCACCTGCGGCTGTGCCAGGTGTGCGGCCACGTCGGCTGCTGCGACTACTCCCCGGGAACCCATGCAACCAAGCACGCCCATTCCTCCGGCCACCCAATCATCCGCTCCTACGAGTCCGGCGAGGAGTGGCTGTGGTGCTACCCCGACGAGCTGTTGTTCGAGCTGGAGGATCTGCCGCCCGGTCCCTGGCACTCCTGAGCGGCTCGAGAGCCCCACAACCGACTGCTTAGATCACCGCGGCTGCGGCCGGGCAGCGCCTCGCTCTTGCGAGGGATAGCATCTGCACATGCCCAGTGCAGAGATCGGAATCTTTGGCGGCTCAGGTTTCTACTCGTTGATGCCCGGGTTCGAGGAAGTCGAGATCCAGACGCCTTACGGCGCTCCATCGGATACGCTGGCCATCGGGGAGGTCAACGGGCGGCGAGTGGCGTTCATGGCCCGCCACAACCGGGCCCACACCATTCCGCCACACAAGATCAACTACCGGGCAAACCTTTGGGCCTTCAAGTCGCTGGGAATCACCCGGGTGCTGGCTCCGTGTGCCGCCGGATCACTGAAGCCATACGTCCAGCCGGGCCACTTTGTGGTTTGCGACCAGTTCATCGACCGTACCCGGGGCCGAGAAGACACCTTCTTCGACGGTCCCGATGTGGCTCATGTCAGCACGGCCGATCCCTACTGCCCGGAGCTGCGAGCGCTTGCAGTCAAGAGCGGGACCGCTGCCGGTCTAACCATGCACCCCACCGGCACGATGGTCGTGATCGAGGGGCCACGCTTCTCCACCCGCGCCGAGAGCGCTTTCCACTCGTCTCAGGGGTGGACGGCGGTGAGCATGACCCAGTACCCCGAGGTTGTCCTGGCCCGGGAGCTCGAGATGTGCTTCGCCGGCATCGCGCTGATAACCGACTACGACTCCGGGATCGAAGAGGCGGCGCCGGTATCCGCCGCCGAGGTCATCCGCGTGTTCGGCGAGAGCAACGACAAACTGCGGCGGCTGCTGATCAGCCTGGTTGCCGAGATCCCGGCCGAACGATCCTGCTCCTGCGGAACTGCGCTGACGGGTGCAAGATTGTCCTACACGACGGAGCCCGAGGAGTAGGACGTTGACCGTGGACTCGCTCCAACTCGGCCGGGAGGCATTCGGGGGTGGAGCGTGGGGTGATGCGTACCGTGAGCTTGCAGCTGCGGACGCGATCTTGCCTCTGGCGGCTGAAGACCTCGAACTTCTCTTCGTAGCCGCGTACCTGACCGGCCATACCAACGAGTTCCGGGAGCGGGCAGCTCGCGCGTTCCGGTCGTTCCTGTCGGCGGGCGACATTCCCAGGGCGGTCAGATGCGCCTTCAACCTGGTGATGCATCTGTCGGAGCACCGTGAGCTCGCTCAAGCCGGCGGCTGGTTGGGACGTGCCCGGACCCTTCTGGATGACAGCGGCCTGGACTGCGTCGAGCAGGGCTATGTGCTGGTCCCCGTAGCACTCCAGAGCCTTAGGGCCGGGGATGCGGGCGGAGCGCTTTCGACCTTTGTGCAAGTCGGCAAGATGGCCAAGCGGTTCGGTGATGACGATCTGCTCACTATCAGCAAGGTCGGCCGGGGGAACTCCTTGCTGGCCCTTGGTGAGATGGCCGAGGGCGTGGCGTGCCTGGATGAGGCGATGGTGGCGGTTACCTCCGGCGAGCTCTCACCGATCATTTGTGGATTCATGTACTGCGCGGGCATAGAGACCTGCCATCGAATCTTTGACATGCGCCGGGGGCACGAGTGGACCGCCGCATTGAGCCGATGGTGTGCCAGTCAGCCGGATATCGTGTCCTTCCGCGGTGAGTGCCTGGCGTACCGGGTGGAGGTGATGCGGCTGCACGGCTCCTGGGCGGACGCCCTCGATGAGGCTCGGCAGGCATGCGAACTGCTTAAAGGTCCGCCGGTCCAGCCAGCCGCCTCCCAAGCCTACTACCAACAGGCGGAGCTGCACCGGCTGGGAGGCGAGCTAGGAAGGGCGGAGGAGTGCTACCGGCTCGTCTCCCGCCTGGGGGGATCGACTCAGCCGGGCCTTGCTCAGTTGAGGCTCGCCCAGGGTGAGATGAAGACTGCCGAATCCTCGATTCGCCTGGCCGTCGACGAGGCGAGGTCACCGGGCGACCGAGCCAGGCTCCTGGCGCCGTACGTCGAAATACTGCTTGCCGTTGACGAATTCGAGCAGGCCCGGGGGGCCGCTGGTGAGCTGAACGAGCTTGCCGCCCATCTCAACGCTCCACTGCTCGCCGCCAGAGCCGCCCATACCACCGGATCGGTTCTGCTATCGGCGGGCGAAGCGAGGGAGGCTCTCGGCTGGCTGCGTGAGGCATGGTTCCTGTACCGAGATCTGGATGTGCCGTATGAGGGGGCTCGGACAAGGGCTCTTCTAGGCCTGGCGTGCCGTCAGCTGGGAGATGAGGACACCGCCCAGATGGAGCTTGATGCGGCGGGTTGGGTATTCCGGCAGCTGGGGGCCGTCCTCGACCAAGCCGCAGTCGACCGCCATCTGGCCAGGAGGACGCCGGAGACCCCGGCCGGCCTAACCGACCGCGAGGTGGAGGTGCTCCGCCTCGTTGCCGCCGGAAAGACGAATCGGGAGATCGCCGGGGAGCTCTTTCTCAGCCAGAAGACGGTGGCCCGGCATCTGAGCAACATCTTTACGAAGCTCGACGTCAACTCCCGCTCGGCAGCGACTGCCTTTGCGTTCCAACACGACCTGATCGAGGCCTAGAGGAAATACCCACGCGGCCCAGCCGCATGTTGGGTAATTTGCCCGATGCCCCTCTCCAGCCCTCAGACGTAGTTTTCGCTAAGCCATGTCGGCAAAGCGAATCGAGAGGAGGGCCAAATGACCGAGACACTGAGGGGCCGGTTCCAAGCGGCAGTTGTTGTGATCGCCCCGCTGTTCCTGCTGGCGATTGCGTACCACCCATACGTGGGCAATCTCAGCGACAAGTCGGAGCTGGCAGGTGCGATATCCGCCGATCCTGCACGGTGGGGAGCGGCACATGTCGCTGTCGGCGCCGGGATGGGGCTGCTGCTTGCGGCGTTCCTCGCCGTATGCAGTTATCTACGGAAGTCCGGTGAAGAGCGCTGGAGTGCGGCCGCGGTGCCCTTCCTGGTGATGGGAACCACCTTTTCCATCTTCTTGCCCGCCATCGAGACGGCCGTCGGAGGTGCCGCGGCAGCGGGAATGGACCCCATTTCCTCGCTTACCCAGATCGAGAGGTGGTTCGTTCCGATGCTGGTTAGCGGAGCAATTCTGTTCGGTATTGGAGTCCTTCTCGTGGCAACCAGCATCGTCCGCAGTGGCGCATTCGAGCGGCAGCGGAGCAGGGTTCTGGCCGGTGCCCTGGCGGTGCTGGCGATATCCCGCTTAATTCCTCAGGGCAGGATGCTGTACGCCGGCGCCTTGGCGGGTGTGGTTGCTCTGGTGCCGATTGCCATCTCAATGTGGAAACCGGCTTCTGCGCTTGACCGGTCCGGCAGCGCAACAATCGCCGAGAGCCGTGGAGTGGCACGATGACCTCTGCGGACAGAACGGTAGTACTGGTCCGAGCCGGGATTTGAAACAGGAAAGCCACCTGCCGGTTGGGCGGGTGGCTTTCCAATTGTTCTGCTTGCTAGAACCCGCGGCGGGGACGGCGGCGCATCATGTTGTTGCGGCCTTTGCCCGAGGTGTAGGCGAGCCTTGGAGCGTGAACCTTCAAGCCGGCCAGCTCGTACTGCTCCCTTAGCTTGAGGATCGATGCAATCCGGCTGACGTCACCCTGTTGCTCGGAGGTGACGAGGGTGATCCCGGTGCCGGTCCGGCCCGCCCGGGCGGTGCGGCCGACCCGGTGGATGTACGCCTTGTGGTCTTCCGGCGGGTCGTAGTTGATGACCTGGGTGATGTCGTCCAGGTCGATTCCCCGTGCCGCCACGTCGGTGGCCACCAGGGTGTCGTAGCGGCCTTTGGTGAAGCCGGCAAGGGCACGCTCGCGGGCCGACTGCGTCATATCGCCGTGCATCGCCGTCGCCCTGATGCCGTTGGCGTTGAGCTTCGCGGACAGGCGGTCGGCGCCTCGCTTCGTCTTGACGAAGACGAGCCGGCGCTGGTTCGCCTCCTCCAAGAGCTTGAGAAGGGCCTGGGTCTTATCGGCGGTCGCGACGTTGACGAAGCGGTGCTCCGCTTCGTCGACCGTCTGTGCGGCGGACTCGACGTTGTGCCGCTTGGCGTCCCTCGTGTAGCTGGCGGCCAGGCGGCCCACGTCTCCGTCGAGTGTGGCTGAGAAGAACATCGTCTGGCGGTCCTTGGGGAGGCGGCGGACGATGGCTTGGATCTGCGGCTGGAATCCCATGTCGAGCATCCGGTCCGCCTCGTCCAATACCAGGATCTCAACGCCGCTGAGGCTGATGAGCCTCTGCTGGGCCAGGTCTTCCAGCCGGCCGGGGGTCGCCACGATGATGTGGGCTCGAGCCGCCTTCTTGGCCTGCGCCGGAAGGCTGACGCCGCCGTAAACCGCAGCTACCCGCAGGTTCTTGGCCCTGCCGATGATCTCGAACTCGATGGCCACCTGGGCTGCCAGCTCACGGGTGGGAACGAGCACAAGCGCAGCGACGCCGGTCTTGGCTTTGATCCGCTCGACGATCGGGATGGCAAAGGCCAGGGTCTTGCCGGAGCCGGTACGGCTGCTGGCCAGGATGTCGGCGCCGGCGAGGGCGTCTTTCATGACCAGTGACTGGATGTGGAACGGGATGTCGATGTTGCGGCTGGTCAGTGCGGCCGTGACGGCGTCGGATACGCCGAGATCAGCAAATGTAGATGTCAACTATTGAACTCCTTGTGGTTCGGAAACGCCGGCCGTATTGCCGACCAAAAGCTTCGATCGCTCGAAACTTCCCGAACAAACTCAGGAGACAAGCGACATTACCTCGGGTGGGAAGCGGATTCTTCCCTGCTACGAGAGTAGCACGGGGGCCGGCTGACAGCGGGAATTTGGCCTTTGGCACGCTGCCGGACAGAATACGGACGGGGTATCGGTGGAGGAATCGATGGACGAGGCGTCCCGTGAGAGGTTGAAAGCCTATGGCTATCTTCTGGTATTCGTGGCAGCAGTTGTACTCTACGGATATTTGTCGGCCTCCATCCTCCGGGAGGCCGCCACCTCTCCCTTGCCGGCTACACCTCTGTTGACCGGAGCCGTGGTCATCTCCCTTGCGACCGTTGTTCCACTGGTCGTGACGTTCCGGCCTTCGGCGGCGGAGAACATGCTGGCCACGATGAGGGAGAAGGCACGCCGGACCGGCAAGACCGTGACCTTCCAGAGCGTCAGCCGTACGGTCAGCCTCTACGTGGCAGCACTGGCAAGCACCCCGCTCCTTTATGGCGTGATACTGCAGTTCCTGGTGGGCGAGTTCCGGCTGATGCTGCTGATGCTGCCCGCCACCGCTATTCTGGCGGCGGTTGGATGGGCGGTTCTCGGAGGATTCTTCAAGGAGCTGGCCACCCGGTTCGCTCGGTAGGCACGTCAAACCCTGGCTTATTTTTGGAATCGTGATCTCTTATACTGACCACCATGTACGCCAAAGAGCACGGGGCTTCCAAGCCCCGAGCAGAGACCGGATCGGAGGATTCTGTGCGCATGCCGGCCGCCGACGAGATCCTCGAGGCCATAAACGGTTCCCTGACCGCCTTGGCAGCCACCGCCCCTGCGGTCGACGGCGAGGGCAAGTTCCCCGACGACAACCTGGACATCCTGGCGGGCACCGGTGCGTTCGGGCTGGTGGCTTCGCCCGACCACGGTGGTTCGGGAGGATCCCAGACGCAGCTGGCGAAAGCCTGCGAAGCCATCGGCGCGGCCTGTGCGTCGACCGGCATGGTGTTTTTGATGCATTCGGTCACGGTGGCCACCCTGGAGGCCGCAGGCGGTCCGGCAGCAGAAGCTGCGGTGACGGATATCGTCAACACCGGGGCCCTTGCCACTCTGGCGTTTAGTGAGCGCGGCACCGGTGCCCACTTCTACGCGCCGGAGCTGAAGGCCACGAAGAACGACGACGGCTCCGTCAGCGTCAGCGGCCGAAAGAGCTTCGTAACCTCCGGCGGCCACGCCGACTACTACCTGATCCTCGTACAGGGCGACCAGGGCGCCGACACCTACCTCATGGGCAGCCGGGACCCTGGACTGAGCTGGGAGGGCCGCTGGTGGGGCCTGGGCATGGCGGGCAACTCGAGCATCACGATGAACCTCGACAACGTGAACTTACCCCTCGAAAAAAGGGTGGGGGTTCCCGGCAAAGCCTCAGACCTCATATTCGGCGTGGTGGCCCCCTGGTTTCTGGTGGGGCTGTCCTCGGTGAGCATCGGCATCGCTCAGGCCGCAGCGACCGCCGCCGGCCAACACATCAAGAACCGCAAGTACGACTCTGGTGGAAGCCTGGCTGATGTGCAGTACATCCAGCACCTCGTCGCAGACATGGACATGACCACCCGGAAGGCTCGTCTTCTGTTGCACAACGCAGCCGGCCTTGGCGACGCCGGCGACCCCGGCGCCCTCGTCCCGATCATGGAGGCCAAGGTAGCCTCCACCGAGGCGGCGCAGGAGGTTACCGGCATGGCGATGACCGCTACCGGCGGGCAGGGCTACACGCCGTCTCTGCCGGTGGAGCGGCATTTCCGAGACGCCCGCGCCGGCGCGGTCATGGCGCCGACCAATGCGGTGCTTCGTAGCTGGATCGGCAAGGCCCTCACCGGCCTGCCCGTGCCGTGAGCGCTCCCATATTGGTGGTGGGCGCAGTTGCCTACCACGAGCGGGTGGTTCCCATCTGGGAGGTGTTCCGCGAGTACTTCACGGCGAAGGGCGTCCCGGTTGACTACGTGCTGTTCTCGAACTACGAACGTCAGGTTGAGGCCTTCGTCTCCGGACGGATCGATATCGGCTGGAACACCAATACGGCGTACGTCCGGGTTCGCCACGTTGCCGGGCAGCCGGTTCGAACCCTGGGGATGAGGGACGTCGACAGTGACTGGGCCACCCTTGTAGTCACCCGCAAAGGCGAGGGGTTTGAGAAGCCATCCGAGCTTGCCGGCAAACGTCTTGCCTTGGGCAGCCGGGACTCCGGCCACGCGGCCATCCTTCCGCTGTACTACCTGGCCGGGGAAGGTCTGGATGCGGCGACCGATTGCGATCTCGTCCGGTTCGACACGGACCTGGGCAAGCATGGAGACACCGGCGACTCTGAGCTGAGGGTGCTGCGGGCGGTCGCCGCCGGCGACGCCGATGCCGGCGCCGTGGGAGCCCCGCTCTGGGCCTCTCTCAAGGGTAAGGCGGACCCCATGGTGAATGGCTTGCAGGTGCAGTGGCGCAGCGAGGCCTACTACCACTGCAACTTCACTGTGCTGGACTCGCTGGATTCTGAGGTGAGCGGGCGGTGGAAGCAGGCGCTGCTGGAAATGGACTACAACGATCCCGCCCTGCGCAACGCCATGGACCTTGAGGGCGTCCGCAAGTGGCTTCCGGGGAACGAACAGGGCTACGCCACGCTGATTGAAGCGATGGCGCAGCAGGGATACCTCGAGTAGTCGGAGACCTACGATGAGCGCATCTGGGAGCCCCCCGACAAAGCCGGCAACCAGGGTGGTGGACGCCGGGAATATCGAGTTCGGCGACGGGCTCGAGATCTTGTTGTCCACCGTGTTCCAGGCGGCGGAGCCGGGCCAGACCATCGACGTCACCACGGCCAGTCGGGCCACCGCGCTGGAGCTGCCGGGCTGGGCCCGCTCCACGGGTCACCATGCCGAGCGGGACTGGAAGGAGCACAACGGCAACGGCCAGCGGTTTGTCGTTCGCTTGCGCCGGGGCGACGTCGTGCCGGTGCTGGGGCCGGACCTTCCTCCCCCAAGCGACCCAATGCCTCTGCGTCTCGGCAGCCAGTTCCACACAACGGACCTGATCTCGGCAGCACCGGGCGGGATACCATCGTCGGCACAGCCCAACCACGGTCTGGTGCCTTTGGGTGCCATCCCGGAGACCGGCGGCCCGGACTATGCCTGGCGCCTCAACACGCACGACGACCTGTGGGCTGAGGAGCTTACCGACCTCACCGAGCGGGCCAGCTCCTCGCAGTGGGATGCCACCACCGACATTCCGTGGAACGAGGCCATCGGCCTGCCGGAAGAGGTCGAGAGGGCGGTTGCCCAGGTCATGACCTTCATCGCTTCCAATGAGTATGTGGCGCTGTATGTGCCGGCTAAGTTTCTTCCTCAGGTAAACCCCGCATTCGTCGACGTACTGATGTGGCTGGCGAGCCACATAAACGACGAGGCTCGCCACGTGGAGGTGTTCACCAAGCGGGCTCTGGTCGGCGGCCAGCGCGGGTATGCCCTTGCCGCCACCCAGCTGTCGCTGCACTCGCTGCTGCAGGAGGACGACTTCAGCTCCGCGTCGCTGCTTCTCAACGTCCTGGGGGAGGGCACGTTCATCGACCTGCTCGGGTTTGTCGCCCGTAACGCTCCCGACGCGGCAACCGCTGCGTGCGCTCGCCTGGCGCATCGTGATGAGCAGCGCCACGTGCATTTTGGAATCTCGCACGTGCGGCGCAGCCAGAAACTGGACCCCGACTCCACTCGCCAGCTCATCGCGGCAGTGGAGGCGCGGGCGGCGAGGCTGGCCACCCTGACCGGCCTCAGTCCGGTGCTGCTGGAGTCCCTGACGGTCCTGGCGTCCGGTTCGGTGAGCGCTGCCGCCCTGCGGCAGGGGGCCGGCGCGGTCAAGGAGCTGACGAAGCTGATGGAGACCAACCGCATCCGGCGCCTGAGGGCAGCCGGTTTCGACAAGGAGACCTCGCACTATCTGTCGGAGCTGCACACGCCAAACCTGATGTAAAGAGCGGGAACCGGTGTGGGTGTAGGTTTCGTCAGGCAGGTCATGAAGAGTCTCGCCGTTTGCATCGCTTCGCTGGCCCTGGTTCTCGGCGTTGCCGGGGCCGCCCACGCTTCCTGCCTGCCTCAGCCTTCGCTGTCGGAGAGCATCGCCGCCTCCAGCGTTGCGTTCACCGGCACGGTGACGGCGGTCGGGGGCGGCGATCGAATCGCCACCGTCATCGTCGACGAGGTGTGGAAGGGTGGTCCGCTGCCTCCCGAGGTCCAGGTTCATGGTGGTCCGTCCGATCCCCGGACGGCCACATCGGTGGACCGCACCTATGAGCAGGGAGACAAGTACCTGTTTGTTCCGGTCAACGATGAGAGCCCCTTCCAGGACAACATCTGCTCGGCGACGCGGGAGTACTCGCCCCGGCTCGAAAACTCCAGGCCGTTGGACTCGCCGGCCTCGGGGGGAGTGACGACGGCACCGAAGACGCAGGATTCGCGGCATCCCGGGCCCAGCCAGACGGCGAAAGCGCTGATCTTCGCACTGGCATTGGGTGTTTCGCTGGCGGCCGGATACGCGCTCAAGGGCAGGGGGAACGGCGGCGGCTGATTCGGCTTCGTGCGTGGACGGTGTTGATGAGGACATCCTGGCTACACTTAGATCGAACCTTTAAGCGGGCGGGAGAACTCATTACGGCCAATCCGGCGATCTCGGTTACGGGGCTACGCAAGTCGTACGGCGGCCTGAAAGCGGTCGATGGAATAGACCTGGAGGTAGCCGAAGGAGAGGTCTTTGCCCTCCTTGGACCCAACGGCGCCGGCAAGACCACCACCGTCGAGATCCTTGAGGGATATCGCGACCGGGACGCTGGCCGGGTCCAGGTGCTGGGCCATGATCCGCAGAAGGCGGATCCTGCCTACAAGGCCCGCATCGGAATAGTTCTGCAGTCGACCGGCATGGATCCCTACCTCACGGTCGCAGAGACCCTTGATCTGTTCGGGGGGTACTACCCGAACCCCCGGTCGCCCGAGGACATCATGGCGCTGGTCGGGTTGACCGAGAAGGCCGGCGTCCGGGTTACGAAGCTGTCGGGCGGGCAGCAGCGGCGGCTGGACGTCGGGGTGGGCCTGGCGGGGGACCCCGACCTGCTGTTCCTGGACGAGCCGACCACGGGGTTTGACCCCGGAGCCCGGCGCAACGCATGGGACATGATCAAAAACCTGGCTGCTACGGGAAAAACCATCTTCCTAACGACCCACTTCATGGACGAGGCGCAGTACCTCGCCGACCGGGTGGCGATCATCAACCAGGGACGGATCATTGCCCAGGGTTCACCGGCTACCCTGGCCGGCCGGAATAGCGGCGCCACAGTCATCCGATTCAAGCTGGGCGAGGGAGCCGCGCTTCCCGGGCCGGTGCGCGCCGCTGCCAAGGAGGTGGGTGACCTTCTGGAGTTCTCCATGGCCAACCCCGTCTACTTCCTCCATGAGCTGACCGGCTGGGCGATGGCTCACAGCGTCACCCTCGAAGGCCTGGAGGTGATTCGGCCCAGTCTGGAGGATGTCTACCTTGAGCTGACTCAGGACCCGGCTAAAGGCAATGTCGAGGGGAGCATAGAGGAGGCATCATGAGCGGCCTCGGTCTGGTTCTTCGCCAGCTCCGGTTCACCAACAGGGCATTCTGGCGCAATCCGGCGGCCGCCTTCTTCACGTTTGCTTTCCCGCTCCTGTTTCTGGTCATCTTCACAACGCTGTTCGGGTCGGCCGACATAAACATCAACGGCAACAACGTAAGCGTCGCCACCTTCTACATCGCCGGCATCGCCGCCTTCTCGGTGATCACCGCCTGCTACACGAACATCGCCATGAGCCTGACCTTCGCCCGGGATCTTGGCGTCCTCAAGCGGGTCAAGGGCACGCCGCTCCCCGGCTGGGCCTATCTGGCTGCGCGAATGCTCCACGCGGTGGCCATCGCGATTCTCCTGGTGCTGATCTGCCTGATCTTTGGGATGCTGCTCTACGACGCCAGGCTCCCCGCCGGCTCGATTCCCGCCTTTGTGGTGACGCTGGCTGTGGGCGCTGCCTGCTTCACGGCGCTCGGCATGGCGATCACGACTGTCGTTCCCAACGCTGACGCCGCCCCGGCCATTGTGAACGCCAGCATCCTACCGCTGCTTTTCGTGTCGGACGTTTTCATCCCCCTGCAGGATCCTCCGGCGTGGCTGGACATGCTGGGGAATTTTTTTCCCGTCCGTCACTTCAGCGAGGCAATGCAAAACGTGTTCTTTCCCGCGCCCGGCTCTTCGGCTTTCCGCCCCGCCGATCTGGCGGTGATGGCGGCATGGGGAGCTGCGGGCCTGCTTGCTGCGGTACGGCGGTTCTCCTGGGAACCGCGCCGCTAAGCGGGGACCAAACTAAAGCACAGGTCCGGTCTACGGGAGGCTCAGGAAAGAACGTTTACCGGGGTGCCGATCTGGGCGAAGTTCCACATCGTCACGGCGTCCTCGTAGCGCTGGCGCACGCAGCCGAGGCTTTGATAGGAGCCCAGCTCATCGACGCTTTGAATCTGTGCGCCTCTGCGGTTCACGGGGATGGCGTGAAATCCGATGGGTAGGCCGGGGGTGCGGGCGAACCGGACCATGTACTCCATGGTGACTCCGGGCACCTTGGCGCGAGCGTGGCGGGAGCGGGAGAAAACCGCATAGTTACCGGGATTGGGCTCTCCGGCACGGCCGGAGACCAGCCAGGTGCCGTGCAGGGACTCATCCTCGTTGACCAGCCATACGCGCTGGGCGCCAACTGCGTAGACCACCCGCCTGCCGGATCCGGAGCCGGGGGGAACCGCCTGCGGCCTGAGGTCCCCGGCGGGTGCCGCCGCCACGGGTGCCGGGGGCGCGGGAGGCGTCTGGGCATCGACCGGGGGAGGAGGTGACGAAGGTGGAGGAGGTTGGGGGGGCCCGTGGAGTCCGAGCAGGCCGGCCCAGTCGAGCTCTCCGATGGACGCTGCAGCACTGCCGGTCATGGAAAAGGAGAACACCGCGGACAGGAGCAGGGCGGTGGCGAACCTAGTAAAGGCAGGTCGTTTGTTGTTCATTGTGACTCCTTTCCCCGGTTGATCCGTTTGTAAAGGTGAATGTAACACTGGCCTTGTAAAGCTCTGGATCTCCGTCAACCGTCCCTGATTCGAATGACCCGGCAGCGGCTGCCCGGTTCGAGGTTGGTAGCCTGAGGAATCTCTGCCAGTCCGTCGGCCTGCGCGAGGGCGGCAAGCTGGTTCGAGCGCCGGCGACCGGAGGGGTAGGCAAGCGCTTCGGATCCCCGGCAAGCGAGCCGGACCGGTACGTATCTAACGCAGTCGGCGGAGGCCCCGAGATTGCCCTGGAGGGTTGCCGGAACGTACTGAGTCTGGGGGTCCCTTCCGGCCATTATGCACAGCGCGGGGCGCACAAAGAGCTCAAACGCAACGAGCGCCGCCATCGGATTGCCGGGAAGACCGAAGAACGGCTTGCCGAGCCAGGTGCCGAAAGCCTGGGGCCTTCCCGGCTGGACCGCCACCTGAAGAAAGCTCACCGCGTCGCTCGAAGCGAAGGCCCGCTTGACCGGGTCGTCGCGCCCCACCGAAACGCCGCCGGAACAGACGAAGACGTCGGCTGAGGGAGCGGCCGTAGTGAGCGCTTCCAGCACAGCGGCCGGGTCGTCCGGCACGCGGCCGGCGCGGAGAGGCTCCCCGCCCGCCCGCCGCACCAGGCCCTGCAGTAGAAAGGAGTTGGATTCGCAGATCTGGCCGGAGGCCGGTTCGGTGCCCGGATCCACGAGCTCGTCGCCGGTCGACACAATGGCAACCCGTGGGCGAGGCGTCGCTTCGACATTCGAGTATCCGGCAGCCGCCAGGGCCCCGAGGTCCGCCGCCTCCAGGCGGCGGCCTGCCGGCACCAGCACCTCACCTTGCCGAAGGTCCTCGCCCGCCGGTCGGACGTTGTGGCCGGGTGGTGAAGGCCCGGTCACCACCAGTCCGCCTTCCGCCAGCCCGCACAGCTCAACCGGTATCACCGTGTCGGCCCCGGCGGGCAGCATCCCTCCGGTGGGCACGGCCACGGCCTTCCCTCTTGCGACCTCGAACAGCGCAGGGCGTCCCATGCGGACCTCCCCGGCAAGCTCGAGCACCACGGGCGCTTCCGCCGAGGCGAGGCCGGTATCTGCCGACTGAACGGCGAACCCGTCCATTGCGGACGACGGAAAAGGCGGGAGGTCCCGGGTGGCCGAGAGTTCGGCGGCAAGGATGTAGCCGTACGCCGCATCCAGAGGTATCCGCTGCGGCTTTAGCGCCACGATGCCTCGGAGCACCCGCTTCCGGTACTCATCTGCGGTGACCAGCGGTCTCATCCTCGTGCGGCCTCGGAGGATGCCGCGTTGGCCGCCCGAAGGTCGGCGGGCGTGTCGACATCGGTGAGGGCCCCCGGTCCGGCGACGCGGCCCCAAACCTCCGGCTCAACTCTTCGCACCGCAATGTTTTCCATCAGCGCCCGCATCGAAAGTTCCTCTCTGGCGACCTGCGACTCCGCCGCGGCCAGCGCCAGCGGAGCGTAGCAGGCGGCAAGTGGCTGGAGCCGTCCTTCCTTCACCGGAACCGCAGCCCCCGCGTCCCCGAGCTGGCGGGCGACCAGGCTCAAAAGCTCCGGGGTCACAAAGGGAAGGTCGCACGCCAACAGCAGGACCGGTCCGCAGAGGTCTGCCTCTGCCAGATGCCTCATGCCGGCAGCCAGGGCGGCAAGAGGACCACGCCGGTCGTCGGAGATGGTCTTCAGCCCCAAACCGGGATCCGGTCCTACCGCGATCACCGGCTGAGCCACCTGAAGGAGCGCGTGGCCCGCGCGCACGCCCATTGGGATCCCGCCGACGGTTTGCTGAGCTTTGTCGATGCCCATGCGACGGGAGGTGCCCCCCGTGAGAAGCAGCCCATGGGGAGGAGGCTGTGCCAACTGTGCGTCGCCGGCGAGGTGTCCCATCTTCGGAGGGTAACCCGTGGGGCGGCGGGAGTCTGCAAGAAGACGGCGACTTTACCTGAAGGGAACCGAGAAGAAACAGCACCGTAATCTCCTGCTGCCAACCTTGGCCGGGTGAATGTAAGAGCAATCGTGCCTCCGCGGGATCCCCGCTTCCCGCCGGAGACGGGACACGATCGCAGGGCAATCGCGGCCGGCTCTGTGGCGGCGCTCGTCCTTACCGCTGCCATCCTGGCGGGCAGTCGTAGCCTCGACAACTTCGACGTAGCGCTGCTCGGCTATGCGTTGGGGACGATCTTCCTGGCCTTCGGCGTCACTTATCGCACGGTGATCTGGGCGGGCAGTCCGGCGGCACGCCGTTACCTGGTCCGCGGTTGGAAGGCGCTGCTTGCAAAGCCGGGGAAAAGCGTGCCGGTGAGCGAGGTCCCCCGCACCCTGATCTCGACCCTGCTGCTGCAGCGGTTCATTGCCCAGCGGAGCATTCCGAGATGGCTGGCTCACCAAGGGCTGTTTTGGGGAGTGGTGACCGCAACGATGATCACCTTTCCACTGACTTTCGGCTGGATTCACTTCCGGGCGGTGGCGGGATCCGAGAGCGGCTACTGGATCTATGTAATGGGGATGCGGACGGCAAAGATCGATGCCCTGGGAATTGTCGGCTGGCTCGCATTCCACGGCCTGAACTTCTCGGCCGTCCTGGTGATCGGCGGAGGCGCCTGGTTCCTGCACCGCCGGTGGCGGGAGCGGGCAAACAACCTCACGCAGCTCGGCCGGGACCTGATGCCGCTGATCGCCCTGATGGCGATCTCGTTCACCGGGCTGGCGTTGACCGTGTCGAGCGTCTTGATGGGCGGCTTCGGCTATCGGCCGATGGCCCTCGTCCACATGTGCACGGTGGTCCTGACCTTGATTTGGATCCCGTTCGGCAAGTTCTTCCACACGGTCCAGCGTCCCGCGATGATCGGCGTTCACCTTCACAAGCAGGGGACTCTGGGCTCCGACGGCGCCTTGATGTGCCGCTCCTGCGGAGCTCCCCTGGAAGGTGCCGTCTTTGTGTCAGACCTGCAAGAGACCATGGGAGAGCTCGGCCTGAACTACGCAGGTTGGGTCAATACCTGCCCCTCCTGCAAGCGCATCGCCCGGGGGGCGCAGTACCGAGAACAGGTCAAGGCGGGTTTCTGATGGCTCGTCGACCGCTCTTGCCGGTCCTTGCTCCCGGTGTGGCGGCCTTTCGCAGGGAGACCTCCCGGCCGGGGCGCTACGTCTCCGCCGAGCGCGGGGAGACCAGGGTGGCAACCCACTGCTGCTACTGCGGCGTCCAGTGCGGGATGTATCTGAGGGTCTCCTCAAACGGGAAGGTCTTCGGCGTCGAGCCTCGTGGACACGACATCAACAAGCTCAAGCTTTGTCCCAAGGGCGTGACCGCCTACCAGCAGGTGAACCACCCGGACCGCCTGACCAAACCCCTGATGCGGGACCGCCGGGGCGAGCCTCTCCGCGAGGTGAGCTGGGACACCGCCCTGAACCGGGTGGTGAGCGAGATTCGCCGGATCCAGCAGACCTACGGCAAGGACGCTTTTGCCGTGTATTCTGGATCGAGCCTGGCAACCGAGAAGTGCTACCTCATGGGCAAGTTCGCCCGGGTAGCGCTGGGGACGAGGCACATCGACTACAACGGCCGTCTCTGCATGGTGTCGGCCGCGGCGGCGAACAAGCAGGCTTTCGGCGTCGACCGCGCGGCCAACCCGTGGTCCGACATGCTCGAGACAGACGTCATCCTGCTGCTCGGCGCCAACGTGGGGGAGTGCTTTCCGGTTGCGACCCAGTACTTCTGGGGCGCCCGAGACCGCGGCGCCAGGCTCATCACGGTGGACCCGCGGGAGACTCCCATCGCTCGCACCGCCGACATCCACGTTCCGCTGCGCCCCGGGACCGATGCCGCCTTCTGCAACGGGGTGCTGCACGTGGTCGAGCGGGAGGGACTTGTTGATAGTGAGTTCATCGCCTCCCGCACCAGCGGCTGGGACCAGGTCCGGGACGATCTCCCGGAGTACACCCCGGAGCGCGTCGGCCACATCTGCGGCCTGGACCCCGCATTGATCGAGAAGGTCGGGCTCACCTGGGGCAGGGCCGCCAGGGCGATGGCCTTCCACGCCCGGGGGATCGAGCACCACATCCAGGGCGTCGACAACTGCCTGTCGGTCATCAACCTGTGCCTGGCTACCGGCAACTTCGGCAAGCCCGGCGCCGGCTACGGCACGATCACCGGCCAGGGCAACGGACAGGGGGGCCGGGAGCACGGGCAGAAGGCCGATCAGCTTCCGGGGCAGCGCTCCATCGAGGACCCGGTGCATCGCGCGCACATCTGCGAGGTGTGGGGCATCTCAGACGAGGAGCTCCCCCGGGAGGGCACCTCTGCTGTGGAGATGGTGCACCAGGCGGAAGCCGGGGAGATCAAAGGCTGGATCGGTATCTGCAACAACCCCATGGTATCGATGCCCAACCACGACCGCGTGGCCCGCGGCTATGATGCCCTGGAGTTTCACTGCCAGATCGACTTCTTTCTCTCCGAGACCTGTGAACGGGCCGACGTTGTGCTGCCCGGGACCAGCTGGGCGGAGGACGAGGGGGTTTCGACCAACGCCGAGGGCCGGGTCGTGAAGTACAACAAGGCTTCCGAGCCCCCCGGCGAAGCCCGTCCCGACTGGCAGATCGTCTGCGAGATCGCCCGGCGCCTCGGACACCACGCCGACAAGTTCCGGTTCGGCGGTCCCCGGGAGCTTTTCGAGGAGCTTCGGGTGGCTTCGGCCGGTGGCGAGGCCGACTACTCCGGCATGACCTACGACCGAATCGAGGAGACCGGAGGTATCTTCTGGCCGTGTCCGAGCGAGGACCATCCCGGCACCCCCCGCCTGTTCGAGGAGCGCTTCCATCACCCCGACGGGCGGGCACGTTTCCACGCCATCGAGTGGCGGCCGCCGGCGGAGGAGGTCGACGGTAAGTACCCGCTGCGGCTGACCACCGGGCGCACCGTCGCCCACTACCTGTCCGGAAACCAGACCCGGCGCATCGACGCCCTGGTCCAGCAGACGCCCCGCCCCTGGGTGGAGGTTCACCTCAGCCTCGGATTTGTGGACGGCGACCCGGTGACTGTTACCACCCGGCGAGGCTCGGCCACCTACCCGGCTCTGGTGGTCTCGAGCATTCGCCAGGACACGGTCTTCATCCCCTACCACTGGGCCGGCAAGGTGGCTGCCAACCTGATGACCGTCGACGCCCTGGACCCCACCTCACGGATTCCCGAGTTCAAGGTCTGCGCCTGCCGCATCGAGATGGGCAGTGAGATCGACGTGCCCCCGCCCCCGCCGGTCCCTCCGGGCGTCCGCGAGTACGAGGAGGTCGGCGCCTTCGACCGGAGCCAGCCTTCTGCTCCCCAGGGGAGGGGCACGGGCCGCGGATGAGAAGCAAGAACCTGTTCATCGACCCCGGGAGGTGCATCGGCTGCCAGGCCTGCGTGGCGGCGTGCCGAGAGTGCGACTCGCACAGGGGACGGTCGATGATCCATCTCGACTACGTCGACATGGGGAACTCCTCCGCGGCCATGCCCACCGTGTGCATGCACTGCTCCGACCCGGTGGCGCCCTGCGCGCAGGTCTGCCCGGTGGACGCCATCCCCGTAGGCCCCGACGGGGTGGTGGGCACCGCGTCGGCGGAGCTGTGCATTGGCTGCGGAAACTGCGTGCACGCCTGCCCGTTCGGTGTCCCGAAGCTCGACGTAGCCGAGATGCTCCAGTACAAGTGCGATCTCTGCTACGACCGCAGCTCCCAGGGTCTGCTGCCGATGTGCGCCTCGGTCTGCCCGACCGATGCCCTTTTCTACGGCACCTACGAAGAGCTGTTGGAAAAGCGGCCTTCCGCCGAGGCGGTCGACGTTTTCGAGTTCGGCGAACAGGCCATCATCACCGGGAACGCCGTCGTCGCACCGGCGGGCCGCAACGACGCGATTCCCGGCGGGTACTCGGTCTGGTCCGAGATGGATCAGGACCCCACTTGACGGATACTCGCACGCGGGAGGACCGCCCCACCCGGCTTCGAACCGGCACCTTGATCAACCGGCGGGACTACCTGAGGATGCTGGTGCTGGCATCGGGCGGTCTGCTGGTGGGAACCGCCGGTCTGGCCTCGGGTCTCTTCCGCCGGCACGGCGGCGGAACTGCACCCGCCAGACGGGTTGCCGGCAGCCTGGCGGCGGGAGGGATGTTGACGTTCTCCTACCCGGGTGACGACGATCCTGTCATCGGAATGCGATTGAACGACGGCAAGCTGGTGGCCTTCTCGTCGGTGTGCACCCACCTCTCCTGCGCAGTGCTTTGGCGGCGGGAGAAGGGAGTCCTGGAGTGCCCCTGCCACCAGGGGATCTTCGATGAACGAACCGGCGAGGTAGTGGCCGGACCTCCCCCGCGTGCGCTGCCCCGCGTGAAGCTGGAGCAGCGTTCCGATGGGGTTTACGCCGTCGGAAGCGAGGGGTGAGGGCGGCTCCAGAGTTCCCCGGACGGCTCGGGTTGGCCGTTCGGTCACCGGGTACATCTAGGACATTCGTGCCGGCGACGTGCGGCGCCATTGAAACCGGGGGACGAACTTTGGAGACCAAGGTGGAGCATGTCACGCAACCGAATTGAGCTTCCTGCAACGCAGGATGCGGTGTTCGATGTCCTGCTCGACCCATATATGTTTCCGAAGTGGGTGGTCGGAGCCAAGCAAACTCGGACTGTCGACCCCGACTGGCCCCGGATCGGCTCTGCGTTCCACCACGCCAGCGGCGTGGCCGGCGACGTGACGCTGAAGGACAAGACCGAGCTGGTGGAGATGAGCCGGCCGCAGAGCCTGGTCTTCCAGGCTTACCTGCGGCCGATCGGCATCGTGCGTACCAGTCTGTTTCTGGAGCCGGGCTCTTCACCGAACACCACCCGCCTCACGATGATCGAGGCGCCGGCGCCGGGCACCAAGATGAGACCCTTCACCAGATTCCTGGATCCCCTTCTCAAGATCCGCAACCACCGATCGCTGAAGTGCCTGAAGAAGCTGGTTCGCGAATCAGTTCCTCGGACGTAGTTCCCCGTCCCCGATCGGCTGAGGGCCACCCGGCCGGGATCGCTCTCAACCGTTGCTTTCCTGCTCCTTATGCTCACGGCCCAGCAACCAGCAGACGCCGGCGAATCCGACGGCGACCAGCCCGATAAGCATTCGGGGGTTTCCGGGAGTCTTGCGGAATGCCCTGAACGTCCCAACCCCGTCGGCGGCGTCGGCCAAGGCGCCGAACTGCAGCCAGATGGCGGGGTTGCCCCGGCCCCGAAGCGCCTGAAGCGTCCCCAGGCCGAGCACCATGTCCCGGGCGCCCAGGGCGAGCCCCATAGCCTTGACCTGCTCCGACCGTGGTTCGGCATCGAGCCAAACGTGCATGGCGAAACCCGGTGCCAGCAGCGCAACCGTTCCGACGGCCATCCGCCCGAACGCCACGGCGTAAGCGAGGGTTTTGGTGTCCTCCGGCCTCATGGCCGGATTCCCGCCAGATCCAGCTCGCCCGTCGCCACGTGCCGGACGTGCGACATATGCCCGCCGAAGTATCCGTCCCCAAGCGCCACCAGGCCGGCGGCCACTCCGAGAAGGCGCCCCCGCCCGCCCTTCAGACGGCTCAGGTAGGAAGCGGCGTAGAGGCCGATAGCCACAGAGATCGAGGTCAAATGGACCAGCCCCACCCGTCGCTGCTCAACCTGGTCCTCCTCCGCCCACTCCACCAGGCCCGTGAGATATGCGGGAATCGCCACGAGGAGGCCGAAACCCAAAAGCCTTCGGGCGCCGTCGGCGGAGCCCTTGGGACCGAACAGGTCGAGAAATGAGGCGGCCATCCACGGACCCTCGACAAAGTCGGTCAGCAGTGGATGAAAAGAATGTCCCAGCCAGTTACCCCGCAGGATCTGTCGCACCGGCCCGGCAGGTAGGGCAGCATGGACGAGCCCCCGAATCAAGTCGGCCGGTGGGTCGAGGGTGGAGCAGGACTCCAGCCGTTCCATCAGCCCGAGCAGGGCCCGGCCGGTGTCAAGGTCGGTGTCCCGAGAGGCCTTCACTCTCTTGCGTTACCCGGCTTTGCCGCCGCCCAAGCCAGAGGGCTATGAACCCTTCCGCCGGGCCATCCCTGTGGAAACCGTTATATAAAGCCGGGAAAACAGCAACGTTACCTGAATGCAACCGCGTGGATACCCGGGCGCAATCTGTGGTGAGCATAGTTTGGAGATGAACCCTCAATCACGATATCTGCCTTTGGAGCCCATCGGTGATGAGCCCGCCCATCGAGCGGAGGCCGCTTCACTGAATCGCCGGATAGCCCTTGTCGCAACAGTTGTAATGGCGGAGCTGGGGGCGTTGACCGCCGCACTGGATGCATGGGCAGAGGGCCACATGTCGATGCTGGTCTGGATCCTGGGGTTCCAGCTTGTTTCGTTTCTGCTGGCCCTGAACATCTCGATGGCCACACCTGAAGCGTTGTGGCCCAATCCGGTCGTCGGCGTGGGTTCGGCAGAGCCGGCAGCGGCGGACTAGCAACCGGGACCCGCGTTCGGCGACCCCCTTACGAGACGTCTCTTTAGCTCCCTCGTTCGAGGGATCTCCCGTTTCTAGGCCTCCGCTTCCGCCAGCCGCGGAGGAACGGGGACCTGGTCGGGTCGCAGAAACCCTCTCCACAGCACCATCAGACACAGGACATACAGAGCCATGATCAGCTCGAGTGCCCGAAATGGAGTGCCGGTGAGCGATATCGAGATCCCAAAGCTCTGAGGGATTATCCATCCACCGTAGGCACCGACCGCACCGATGAATCCCACCGCGGCCGAGGTCTCGGTCTTCGCCCGGACCAGTGCCACGTCCGTGGTATCCGGTCCTTCGGCACGGGCTCTTTGAAGGTGAAAGGTTCGGAGCGTGCTCGGAATCATCTGATAGGTGGCGCCGTTTCCCAAGCCGGAGAAGGCGAACAGAACAACGCTGAGCGTAAGAAAGATGGGGAAGGCGTTTGGATTCTGCTTGTTGGTCAGGCAAACCATCAGTCCGGCAGTTGCCAGGAGCATCCCGATAATTGTTCGAAAAGTAAGGCGGCCGCCTCCGATCCGGTCCGCAATCCATCCGCCCAGAGGCCGGGCGAGCGAGCCCACCAACGGTCCCAAAAAGGCCAGGGAAAGGCCGACGTGGGGGAATTCCGACCTCATCATCATGGGAAGGCCTGCAGAAAATCCAACGAATGTCCCGAAGGTTGCGACGTAGATCAGCGTGATAGACCAGGTCTGCCTGCGCTTCATAACGCCGATCTGCTGCCGGAAAGGGGCCCGTGCCACGCGGAGGTTGTCCATGAAAAGCCATGCTCCAACGGCCGAGGCGAGGATGAAGGGTACCCAGAGCAGGCCCGCGTTTTGAAGAAACAGCGTGCCGTCCGCCTGCGGACCCCCAACTACCGCCAGCCATCCCCACCCGACGACCAGCGGGGTCAGGCCTTGCGACACCGCAACGCCAAGGTTGCCGCCGGCGGCATTGACTCCAAGAGCCAGTCCCTTCTTTCGGTCCGGGTAGAAGTGGGAGATGTTGGCCATGCTCGAGGCAAAGTTTCCTCCACCCAGACCCGCCAGGGCGCCGCCGGCCAGAAGCATCCAAAAGGGAGTGGACGGGTTGCTCACCATCAGCACATGCAGGCTCACCGGCACCAGGAGAAGCAGGGCGCTGACCACGGTCCAGTTCCTGCCTCCGAACCGGGCGACGGCCAGGGTGTACGGGATCCTGACGGTTGCGCCGACAAGCGCCGGTACGGCAACCAGCGTGTAGAGCTGGCTGGTGTTGAAGTCGAAGCCCGCTCGGTTCAACTGGGCGGCGGTGATGCTCCACAAAACCCAGACTGAGAAGCCGAGGAACTCGGCGAATATCGAGAAGACCAGGTTCCGTCGTGCCACGAAGCGGCCTTTTTGGTCCCAGAAGTGGTCATCCTCCGGGTTCCAGTCCTCTATCCATGCCTTGGCCAAGTCGTACCTCCGGGATGTGGATTTGATGGGGCCGGTGCTGGCCGATCTGCGGAAAGCCGAGCTGTCAGCCGTCCGACGAAGCCCCGGGTGGACCCCCTGGATCCGGAGTGGGAGGAAGACTTGTGACGGATACGTACACCGTCCCGCCCTGGACTTGGACCGGGTAGGTCTTGACTGGTTTGCGGGCCGGCCCGGAGATCGCCTCGCCGGTCCGTACATCGAAGACGGAGTTGTGCCAGGGGCACTCGAGCGTGCAGTCGGGACTCAGATGATTGTGCGCGAGCGGTCCGCCGGCGTGAGTGCAGAAGTTGTCGATCGCGTAGAACTCACCGTCCCGGTTGGCCAGGGCGATCTCTCTTCCGGCGGCAACTGTCCGAAGCACCCAGCCGGAGGGCACATCGCCGGAGGTCGCGACAGCTACAAAGCCCGCCGGCGCCTTGGTCAAACTCCCGAGCTCGGTCATGTCCCCACCGCCAGAGGCAGGTAGCTGCGATGATGGCGCGGCCCTGTGATGTTTTCCGGCGGTTCGGGTCCGGACTCCCACCTGCCTTTGAATATCGCCGAGATCTGCGCCTGAAAGGCGTCCAATCCGTACCGCATCACGGTGTCGGTCAGGGTCTCGCCCCGCTCCCGAAGAGCTTCCCACACGCCGACGATCGAACTGGTGATCGCGTAAACGTCGGCTTGGGCCACCCGGCCCACCACCTGCGCAATGGCTCCCAGCCGCAGGTCACCGCCCAGCCACACCTGGTATCCGAGCAGCGATACCCCTCCGATGGTGACCTTGCCGCCCGAGAAGCCGATATCGGCAATCTGGTGCTGGGCGCAGGCGTTGGGGCAGCCCGAGATGTGGACCCGAAGATCGGAGTTCCGAAGGAGCGCCGGATGCTGGAGCAGTTCCGCACCCACTCGCTGGGATGGCGTGATTGCGAGCAGGCATACCGGGCCGCCGGTGCAGACACGCACGTCTTGAGATTGGTCGGCTCCCTCCAGACCCAGGCCCACGGAAGCCAGGACGTCCCGGATCAGCGGCACCGCGTCCAGCGGAACATGCCGGAGCATGACGTTTTGGTTGGGCGTCAGATACAGATTCTCATCGGCCAGGTCGGACGCCAGGGTGGTCATGATCCGCCAGTCCTCCGTGTCGACGTCGCCCAGCGGAGCGTTCACAGTCACCATGGCCCAGCCGGGAACCCGCTGAGGCCTGACCCCGCTTCCCCAGCCACCCTCGGGCGCTTGGGCCAGGATCGATGCGATGGAGGATGACAGCGGGAGGGAGAGCCTGCGGGGCTCCGGCCATTCCTGCGCGCGCGCGCGGGCGAACTGCTCCTGGAACAAGCTGAGGAACTGCTCCTGCCCCAGCCGGCGGATGAGGAACTTCAGGCGTGCCTTGGCCGGCTGGTCGAAGTCGCCGTGGGTTATGAACACGTCGAACACGGCATTGACCGCCGCCTGAACGTCTTTGCGAGGAAGAAAGTCAACCGCCTTGAAGGCCAGCGTTGGGCTGGACTTGCCGAGGCTGCCGCCCAGCCAGAGTTCGTATCCCAGGTCCCCATCCGGGTTCACCTTGGAAACGAAGCCCATGTCGTTGACCCGGGCGTTCTCCCGGCAGGCGGTGCAGCCGCCAAAGGCAATGTTGATGCGTTGGGGCATTTGGGTGTCGAGCTGGGGAGTGCGCCTAAGGATGGAGTCCTGAGCAGCCTTGGCGTCGTAGCTGCAGTCGAACGGTTCCTCGAGCCCCACTCCGGCTTCCGGGCACCACATGACCCCGCGCATGGTGTGGCCGCAAGCAGAGCGGGTGACCAGACCCAAAGAGGCCAACCGGGACAGTACCGTGGTCACATTCCTCGCTTCCACGTGGTGAAGCTGGGCCTGCTGGCGGGTGGTGAGATGAATCCATCCCCTGGCAAACTCGTCGGCGATGTCCGCCAGTCCCAACGCCGCATCGGTATCGATGACTCCGCCGGTCCGGATGCGGATCATGAACACTCCGGGCTGGGCCTGCGCGCATACTCCGTGCATCTTGAGGGCGTAGCGCTCCTCGGGGCTGAGCCAGTCCCCCCCTTCTGCGGTCAGGCGGTCGAGGTCCACGGGTAGACCGGCGCGTTTGGCGGCTGGAATGTTGGGAGTCATGGACCCAACCTATGTCCCGGTTGTTACGGGGCGATGAGGAAGCCGTTACATGAGGGTAACGGTCGTGTTGCGGAGGGCCGTCAGACCTCTACCAGCACTTGGTGCGAGCTGTCGTCATCAATGGCTTTTTGGCATGCACCGACCGCGCAAGGCAGCACCCATCCGGGATCCACCTGAACCGTGGCGCCTATACCGAAGGCGTCCATCTCCAGATGCTCGATGCCCTTGGTGACCCTGAGGGCACAGGTTCCACAGGCTCCCATCCAGCACAGGTTAGGAATCTCGAAGGGACACTCACGCTCGAGCTGGTCAAGTAGCGGTTCGTCACCACAGGCCTCGAATTGAACCTCAGCACCGGTTTGGGTTTTTACCACCGTGACCTTGAGCATGCGCAATCTTCCTCAAGCACATCAGTTGTGTCCCCAAGATGTGGATGAGCGACGATGCGTCAAACCACATCTTGGGGAAGGACCTTAATTACACACTTGTAGTTCGACGCTGTCAAGGTGCGCGGAATGATTACTGACAGCTCTCGCAGTCCGGGTTGTCGATGGAGCACGTCTGCGCTTCCAGCGTGATCGCCGGCGCCGTCAGGACCGTACCGGCGGTCCCAGCCCCGGCGCGTGCCGTGGCTCCCCCGATTGCCGCCGGCGCGGGGACCGCTCCATTGCCCGGATTGACTCCGCTGCCAGCCCCTCCCCCTCGCTCCAGGTGGGCCTTGGGCCGGCTCTCGTCGTAGGCGAAGGTGGCCTCCGACCGAGAACCGGGCTGGCTGAAGGCGTAGTAGGTGGACTTGAGTCCCGTCTTCCACGCCTCGAGGTAAACCCTCGATAGTGCCTCTGGGTTCTTGGTCGTCAGGTAGATGTTGCGGCTGGCACCCTGGTCAACCCACTTCTGAACCACCGCCCCCTGGTGCACCAGTGTGAGCGGTGAGATCTCGTAGGCCGTCTTGAACACCTCCTTTACGGTGGCCGGGATCTCGTCGATGGCGCTCAGCTCGCCCTGGCGCAGCAGGATCTCCTCGCAGACGTCATCCCACAGGTCGAGGTCCTTCAGCTTCGCGACCAGGTTCTCGTTCACTTCCAGGAACTTGCCTGCGATGTTGTTCCGGGAGTACACCGTTGAGAACGGCGGCTCGATCGACTGGCTCGTGCCGGCGATCAGCGAGATGGTGGCTGTGGGGGCCACCGCCATCACCGTGCCGTTGCGCATACCGCCGGTAACCTTGTTCCGCAGTGACTCCCAGTCCAGGCGGGTCTCACGGTTGACGTCCACCGGCTCCGGACGTTCTTTGTCCAGCAGCGCCAGAGTGTCGACGGGCACCATGCCCCGCGACCAGTCCGAGCCCTCAAAGGCGGGGAAGCTGCCCCGCTCGGCGGCGAGATCGGCTGAGGCGCTGATGGCGTGAAAGGAGATGAACTCCACGATGCGGTCCAGCAGCTCGAGTGCCTGCGGGCTGTCGAACGGCAGGTCCATGCGCTCCAGCAGGTCGCTCCAGCCCATGAATCCCAGGCCGACCGGCCGGCTGTTGCGGTTGGCCCTCTCGGCCTCCGGGATAGCGTAGAAGTTGGCGTCGATCACGTCGTCCAGGTGCCGGATCGCCAGCCGTGATGCGGCCGCCAGGCTGTCCCAGTCAATCTGGTTGTTCTCGTTGAGGTGTCGGGGCAGCACCACGGATGCCAGGTTGCAGACCGCCACGTTGCGTTCGTCGGTAGGCAGGAAGATCTCGGTGCAAAGGTTTGACGAGTGCACCATGCCGACATTGCGGATGGGGCACCGGACGTTGCCCGAATCCTTGAACGTCAGCCAGGGGTGTGAGGTCTCGACCAGGCTCTTTAGCATCTTGTGGAACAGCACCCGGGCCTTCACCGTTCGGTAGGTGCGAATGCGTCCGGCGCGCGCCTCCTCCACGTAGAACCTGTAGCGGTCGCTGAACTCGGAGCCGTAGAGCTCGGGGAGATCCTGTACCTCGTTGGGGTCGAACAGCGTCCACGGCTCGTCGTTCTCCACCCGGCTCATGAACTCGTCGTTCAAGAACAGCACCGTATTCAGGGTGTGCACCCGCTGCGACTCGTCTCCCGCCCGCTGCTTGAGGTCGAGGAAACGCTCGATGTCGTAGTGCCACGGCTCGCAGTAGACGGCGAGAGTGCCGCGTCGCCGGCCTCCCTGGTCGATGCCGGAGATCACTGCGTCCATCATCTTGATGAACGGGATGGGGCCGGACGACCGCCCGTTGATCGACCTGATGACCGAGCCGGTGGCCCGGAGCTTGGTGATGGATGCCCCGATTCCGCCGGCGTACTTCGCCAGCTGCATGATATCGGTCAGGCTCTTGCCGATGGCCTCCATCGAATCCTGTGCTTCCATGAGGAAACAGGACGACAGCTGGCTGGACGGGGTGCCCGAGTTGAACAGAGTCGGGGTGGAGGGAATGTACTGCATCCGGCTCATGGCGTGGTAGAAGTCGATGGCCCGGGCGGTGGGGTCATCCTCGTTGATCGAGACCCCCATGGCCACCCGCATCCAGAAGAACTGCGGCGTGTCGAAAAGCTCACCGGTCTCCAGGTCCTGCACCAGATAGCGCTCCTTCAGAGCGAACAGGCCGTTGAAGCGAAACTCCAGGTCCCGGCTTGGATCGAGCGCTTCCGCCAGGCGCTGGTAGTCAAATGCTTCAGTCAGGCGCTGGGAGATCAGGCCCCGGGCGGCACCCTCCCGGATGTAGCCGGCGAACCGGTCGACGTGGGCGGCTTTGATGTCATCGAACGAGTGCTTGCCCAGGGCGCGCTTGTAGAGGTCGAACAGCAGCACCCGAGCGGCCAGGAGGCTGTAACCGGGATCGTCCTGGACATGCTGAAGGCAGGAGCTGAGCACCAGCTCGCCGAGCTCCTTGGAGGTCACGCCGTCGTAGATGCCGACCTCAACGTCCACGAGTACGGAGTAGGTGTCGACATCCTCCAGCCCGGTTGCGGCAGCATCCAGAATCTTCTGGAGCTTGGACACCTGGAACGGCTCGGTAACGCCGTTGCCCTTGCGGATCAGCATTCAGGCCTCATTTCTGGGGAAGGTGCTCAGGGGACGTACCGGGCCGGTGGCTTCCCAATACCTCAATCAACGTTTCGGCCGGCCCTTTCGAGGCCGACACATCATCTGAAGGTCCTACTACATGTAGTAAGCGCTTGATTAACAGTGCCATATGTTGCGATGTGCTCACTGATACTACACGGCTGTTATTTAACGATGCAAGGCATAAAAGCAATATTTTCGATACGTGTGACAGCGGTGAAACCGAGGGTTCGCCCCTAGCACCGGTGCAGTCCCGGAAAGGCTTAAGCTTCAAGCATGGCCGGTTGCATGCGACCTCAGGCGATGTTGGAGCGATGACTCCAAGGGGTGTCGCCGCCGTACGTATCTCCCGAGGACGTTCTCTGGGAATGGCCGCGGTATGGATCCTGAGCCTGACTCTCGGCCTGGTGCTCGTGGCCGGTTACGCCGCCCGGGGACAGTCGTCCACCGATCAGGTTCTCGTCGCCCAGGTAGACGGGGCGATCACCCCCGTGGTCGCCGACTACCTTACCGACGGGCTCGAAGAAGCCGAGCGGGGCCGCTATCAGGCTTTCGTCGTGGAGCTGAACACGCCGGGGGGCCTGGACACCTCGATGCGAGCCATCGTGCAGCGCTTCATCGGAGCCCGGTTGCCGGTGATCGTCTACGTCAGTCCCCAGGGCGCCCGCGCCGCCTCCGCCGGAGCGATCATCACCTCCGCAGCCCACATCGCAGCCATGGCCCCGGCAACGGCCATCGGGGCCTCGACTCCGGTCGACCTGGAGGGCGGAGACCTGGACCGCAAGATCATCAACGACGCCGCGGCCTATGCGGAGTCGATCGCCCGGCTGCGGGGCCGCAACGTCGAGTTTGCGCGGGAGATGGTTCGAGAAGGCAGGTCGGTGCCGGCAGACGAAGCTCTGGAGCTGGGCGCAATCGACCTGGTGTCCGGCTCGCTGCCCGAGGTCCTGGAGAGCGTTCATGGACGGGAGGTGAAGGTCGCTCCGAATGACCGCCCGGTTACGCTTCAGACCCGGGATGCCGCCACGGAGCCCTTCGAGATGCAGCTTTTCCGCAGAATCCAGCAGCTGTTCGCCGATCCCAACCTCGCATTTCTGTTCCTGTCCCTTGGAACGCTGGCGATCATCTACGAACTGTCCGCCCCGGGGGTCGGGGCCGGCGGAATTCTCGGAGCCATTCTCATCGTCCTTGCCCTGTTCTCCCTGTCGGTCCTGCCGGTGAACGTCGCAGGGCTGCTGCTGTTGCTGGTTGCGGCGGCGCTGTTTGCCGCAGAGCTGTTCGCCCCCGGAGTTGGAATTGCTGCTGCCGGTGGGGCCATAGCCCTGCTGCTTAGCGGCATCTTCCTGTTCCGGGACACGCCGGCGCTACGGGTGAGCCTGGGACTGATCATTCCGGTGACCCTCGTGGTCGCTGCCGGGACGGTTCTGGCCGGACGGCTGGTGGTGCGCACTCAGCGGCAGCGGTCAACGATTACCGGAGAGGAGCAGTACGTCGGGAGGGTCGTCACCGTCAACCGGTCCAGCGGGCAGCGGGGCCAGGCTCTTGTCGATGGGGCATGGTGGAATGTGCGAACCGACGGGACAGAGCTGGAGGTGGGAGACCGGGTGCAGGTCATCGGCTATGAGGGTCTCGAGCTGCTGGTGGGTCCGGTGGACCGGGACGGGTAACCGTGCGGCAAATGCAAGTCATCGACAACCGATAGGAGAGAGGTCATGGCTGAAGGATCATTCTTGGGGATCGCGGCTGCTTTACTGCTTGCGTTGTTCATCCTGGTCAAGGCCGTTCGTATCGTGGCGGAGTATGAGCGGGGAGTCATCTTCCGGCTGGGCAGAGTCGTCGGCGCCAAGGGCCCTGGGCTGTTCTTCATCATCCCGGTGATCGACAAGATGGTTAAGGTCAATCTGCAGACGGTCACCAGCGACATCCCTCCGCAGGACGTGATCACCAAGGACAACGTCACGCTGAAGGTCAACGCGGTTACCTACTTCAACGTCGTTGACCCGGTAAAGGCAGTCGTGGTCATTCAGGACTATAGGTACGCAACCTCTCAGGTCGCCCAGACGACCTTGCGCAGCATTCTTGGGCAGGTCGAGCTTGACGACCTCCTGCTGAAACGTGACGAGATCAACCAGCAGCTCCAACAGATCATCGATGAGCTGACCAACCCGTGGGGCATTAAGGTAACGCTGGTGGAGCTCAAGGACGTGGAGCTTCCTGAAGCGATGCGGCGGGCGATGGGAAGGCAGGCCGAGGCGGAGCGGGAGCGGCGCTCCAAGGTCATCCACGCCGAGGGCGAGCTGGAGGCGGCAAAGTCGCTCGGAAAGGCGGCGGGGGTGCTGGAGGAGCATCCGGCAGCCTTGCAGCTGCGCCTTCTGTCCACCATGGTGGAGGTGTCGGCGGAAAAGAGCTCAACCCTCATCTTCCCGGTCCCGGTGGAGTTGTTGCGCTTCTTCGATGCGCTTGCGAAACCCCCTGAGATTGAGAGCGGTTCGTCGTAGCGGAGCCTGGCAAACCGACCGCAGCCTTGCGCGTGATTTTTGTCCGCGAGTGTTCTGGCCGGCATAAACTCGAGACATCGAGTAAGCCTTCGGATTCACGGGTACGATGGATTTGGTGAGCCGGGAAGTCTGGTCGGCGCTTAATAGCCGACCTCACTCCCCAAGGAGGCTCATTGCCGTTATCTCCCGAAACGCCATCCAAATCCCGCCGGCGTCGAATCCTCGACCCTATTCGGGAGTTCCTTCAGACCGAATCCGCCGGAGGCTTTGCGCTCATCGGCGCCACCGTCATTGCATTGATCTGGGCTAACAGCCCTCTTTCGGACTCTTATTTCGACTTTTGGCACCGTGACCTGCGGGTCGGCAGCGGTCCGCTGGCCATAACCGAAGACCTTCGGCACTGGGTGAACGACGGCCTCATGGCCATCTTTTTTTTCGTGGTTGCGCTGGAGATCAAGCGTGAGCTTGTGGGCGGCGAGCTGCGAAACCCCAGGAATGCGGCCCTCCCGATCGCACTGGCGCTCGGCGGGATGGTGATTCCCGCAGCAATCTTCACCGCCATTGCATGGGGAACGCCCGGCGGCGAGGGCTGGGCGATTCCCATGGCCACCGATATAGCGTTTGCGCTGGCTGCTCTTAGCCTGGCTGGAACCAGAGTTCCCGCGGGAGCTCGGTTGCTGTTGCTCTCGCTGGCAATCGTGGACGATCTCGGTGCCATCATCGTCATCGCGCTGTTCTACTCCAAGGGCATCCATCCCGAATGGCTGGCAGGCACCGCTGCCGCAGTGGCGGTAATCCTTCTGCTCAGGCGTGCAAAACTCGGCAACCCGTGGGTCTACCTGTTGCCTGCGGTGATTCTTTGGTACTGCACCTTTCGATCCGGGGTCCACTCCACGCTCGCCGGAGTTGCCTTGGGGCTGTTGACGCCGGCCGGCGAGTTCGGCGGGCGCCGCCCAATGGAGGACCTGGAGCACCGGATGCATCCCATTGCCAGCTACCTGGTTCTTCCGCTGTTCGCATTGGCAAATGCCGGCGTCGCGTTGGGCGGTCCCGCTTTCAGGGATGCCCTCGGTAGCCGTCTCACCTGGGCTGTGCTTGTCGGTCTGCTGATCGGCAAGCCGGTAGGCATCCTGCTGGCCGGGTGGGCTTCGGTGCGCCTGGGTCTGACCACGATACCGGGTGATATGCGAATGAGAGATCTTCTCCCTATCAGCTTGGTTGCCGGGATCGGGTTCACCGTGTCGCTGTTTATTGCCGGGCTAAGCTTCGACGGCACCTTACTGGAGAACGCCAAGGCCGGCATCCTGCTCGGATCGGTCCTCAGCGCAGCTGCCGGTATGGCCGTGCTGTTCCTTCGGTCTCAGCCACGACCCGGCTGACCCACCGTCCTCTTCCAACCGGCGGCGGCTTGGAGGCTTGTTATCTGACGACGGCCAGCGGAGTGGGGTCGAAGAGGCGGTCGACGATTGCTGCCTGCGGCGCCTGGTCCTGAAGGGCTTCGATGGCGTCAAGGCAGTCGGTCTCGCTGTTGTAGCCTTCGGGCGACACAGCTACGATCTCGCCGGTGTTGGCGACGAACTTCCAATGGTGCTTCCCATTGGACTGGTAGACGAGGAACTGCTGGCGAACAGGCATCCTGACGCTCAGGATACAACTGCCAACCACAAAAGTCGCGAAAAGGTTGTTTGGACATTGGCAGTCTTGGCCGGCTCGTTTACCAGATGGCGATTGACCTGGGATTAGGGTGCTCCAGAAGGCTCCGGTCCTTGGTGACCAGCTGAACACCGGTCTCGATTGCGGTGGCATAGATGAGCCGGTCGGCCGGATCCTTCGGAAATGCCGCAGGCAGTCCTGCAGCGATAGAAGCGACGGCCGGCGTCAAATTGACAGTCATTAGACGACGGGACAGTTGGTCAAGCCACGAGCTCATGGTGGTAGTCAGACCAATCCTGTTGTTGGTGGCCAGCCACGCCAGCTCGTACCACGTGATGGCGGCAACCGCCAGCTGTTCGGCATCGGCGATGGCGGCCGCAGCCTTGTCGCTCAGTCGATCAGGTTCGGCACTCCACCAATGAGCGACGTGGGTGTCCAGCAACAGGGCGATCAGGACAGCTCCCAGGACTCTCCTGTGGAGAACAGGTCTTCATCGTCGGCGTTGCTAAATGCCACGCCCGCCAGCTCGCCGGGCATCTGGCGTCGCGGCCGTGCCGAGACCAGCTTGGCCACCGTCTTGCCGTGCCTGGTGATTGATACTTCCTCACCCAAAGCGACCTCGTCCAGCAGAGCGAGAAGCTTTGCTTTGGCTTCGGTTGCGGTAACTTCTCTCGCCATATGGTCATTATAATGGTCAGATATATGGCCGCTTGATAAGGTCAGCCAGAGCTAAGGGCGGATCGACACCAGTTTGGCGACGGTCTTTCCATGCCGGGTGATCGATATATCCTCGCCCGATTCGACCTCGTCAAGCAGCGATAGGAGCTTGGCCTTGGCCTCCGTAGCAGTGAGTTCCTTCATGTGGTCCTTATAGTGGTCACGTCCCCTGCAATCGGCACCGGCGGCTGTACTTGCTGATAGGTTTCTTGGCATGTTGACGGTGGAGCTCAAGGGCAAGATCGACCGGGTCTGGGACGCCTTTTGGACCGGAGGTATCTCCAACCCGCTGGAGGTAATCGAGCAGATCACCTACCTGCTTTTCCTGCGCCGGCTGGATGACCTGGAGGCCGTTGAAGAATCCAAAGCGCGCCGCCTGGGGACCCCGATGGTACGCCGAATCTTCCGCGAAGGCCCCGACCCAAAGGGTCGCTCGTTCCAGGACCTGCGCTGGTCCCGGTTCAAGAACTTTGAAGCAGGCGAAATGTACGAGGTCATCGACCAGCACGTCTTCCCCTTCCTAAGGGAGCTGGGCGGCGACGGCTCCACCTACTCGCACCACATGCGGGATGCCCGCCTGACGATACCCAAGAGCCTGCTGGCGCGCGTGGTGGAACTTCTGGACAAGGTCGAAATGGAAAAGCGGGACACCAAGGGCGACCTCTACGAATACATGCTCAGCAAGATCGCCAGCGCCGGCCAGAACGGGCAGTTCCGCACCCCCCGCCACATCATCCGGCTGATGGTGGAGATCACCGATCCGGGGCCGGGCGACGTCATCTGCGACCCCGCCTGCGGCACCGCCGGGTTCCTGGTGGCGGCGGGCGAGCATCTGCGGCACAACCATCCGGAGATCTTTCGTGACCCCAAGCTGCTGGACCACTTCCACCACAACACCTTCCACGGCTTCGACTTCGACAACACCATGCTGCGCATCGGCAGCATGAACATGCTGCTGCACGGGGTGGAGGGCCCCGACGTGCGCTACCGGGACTCGCTGTCGCAGGAATACGGCGTGGAGGTGGAGCAGTACTCGCTGGTTTTGGCCAATCCGCCGTTTGCCGGCTCGCTGGATTACGAGAACACCACCAAAGAACTGTTGCAGGTGGTGAAGACGAAGAAGACCGAGTTGCTGTTCGTGGCCCTGTTCGTACGACTGCTCAGGTCGGGAGGCCGGGCGGCGGTGATCGTGCCCGACGGCGTCCTGTTCGGATCAAGCAAGGCCCACAAGGAACTGCGGCGGATCCTGATAGAGGACCAGAAGCTGGACGGGGTTATCTCACTGCCGGGAGGGGTGTTCAAGCCCTACGCCGGGGTCTCGACCGCCATCTTGCTCTTCACCAAGACCGACTCCGGCGGCACCGACCAGGTGTGGTTCTACGACTGCCGGGCCGACGGCTGGAGCCTGGACGACAAGCGCACGCCGCTGCTTGCCGAGGAGCGCCTGGGGCCGTTGATCAAGGATCTAAGCGCCGAGGAGCACGAGAAGAACAACCTCCCGGACATCCTGGCCCGCTGGAGACGCCGCGACTCCGACGAAAAGGCGAGGTTCCGAACCGCCCAGAGCTTTTGTGTTTCGAAAGAAGAAATCGTGGCCCAGGGCTACGATCTGAGCATCAACCGCTACAAGGAAATCGAGTACGAGGAAACCGAACACCGCCCGCCGCAGGAGATCCTGGCGGAACTGGAGAAGCTGGAGGAGGAGATCCAGCAGGGCCTGAGAGACCTGGGTGGGATGTTGGGGTGAGAGTTGGCTGGAAAGAGGCCACTTTCGACGAAGTCTTCATCGATGTAACTGGAGGGAATAAGAAGACGCTGCAAAGCGAGGTACTTTTGAGCGGTACTTACCCGGTAGTAGACCAGGGAAGGGACCTCGTAGCCGGATACGTCAACGACGCGGACCGGCTCTGCAAATCAAACGTGCCTGTGATTGTGTTTGGCGATCATACCCGCCGAATTAAGTACGTAGATTTCCCCTTCTGCATCGGCGCAGATGGAACAAAAATCTTGCGACTAAGACACGATGGGGACCTCAAATACTTCTTTCATTACCTTCGTCAGCTACGAATCGGCGGCGGCTATGACCGTCACTTTAAGTTCTTAAGGAGACAACGCGTAGTCGTCCCGCCCTTGGCGGACCAGCGGCGGATTGCGGAGGTGCTTGACCGGTCGGATGGCCTGCGGGCCAAGCGCCGGGCCGCTCTGGCCCAACTCGACCACCTCACCCAATCCATCTTCCTGGACATGTTCGGGGACCCATTAAGGAATCGAATGGATTTCCCGCAGCGGGCGATCGGTGAGCTTTTGACGATTCCTCCGAACTTCGGAACGATGATTCCGCCAACCCCCGACGGCGGTAAGTGGCTCTCGATACGTGTCGGCAATATTCAAAATCATCGGCTTCAGCTATCAGATCGTAAGTACGTGGACTTACCTGCTGGTGCGCTTCTCCGATACGGGGTAGAGGATGGCGACTTACTGATGGTCCGCGCGATTGCGTCTCTTGATCACCTTGGAAAGTCTGTGGTTGCTCACCCTGGGGAAGAGCATTGGGCCTTCGACTCGCACCTGATGAGGCTGAGGTTCGATCGTTCCTTGGCACACCCCGATTACTTGCATCAGCTCCTTATAACGAGTGGTGGTCGTCAATTGTTTCTTGGAGCGTCCAGACGATCAGCTGTTCAGTACAACATCAACACCAAAGAGGTATCTGCACTAATGATTCCGGTCCCTCCGATTGAACTGCAGCAGCAGTTCGCATCGCACGCGGCGCAGTTGGGTGGCACCGAGGCCCTCCAGATTGCTTCATCTCTTCGATTGGAGCGTCTCTTCGCCTCCCTCCAGCGCCGGGCGTTTCGGGGAGAACTCTAGGATGCCGGGCTTCTCGCCCAGCTTACCCATCACCAACTCCATCACGTCTGCGCTCACGCAGATCGCGAGGGCCCGAGGGTTTCGGGAGTCCGCCACCCTCTCAGAGGATCGGATCCGGCGGATGGGCGATCGGGAGTTGTCGTAGGCCACCACCACGCATAAGATGGCACGGAGATATTCCGCGCGGTTTCCCGCCCGGCCTACCGGCTCGAAGATCTCATGCACGGGGTCACCTCCTCCTTCCTGACGAAGAGCCCGATGGGGCGGGCCGTGGGGTGGTGAAGCCCCGTTTCCGGTGATGTAAGCCCCCTGGAGACATGCGGCCTCGGCACTCCGCCTTGTTGTCATAGGCGCCCGCTAAGGTGGTGCTATGAGCCTGAATAGCGCCATCGAGTGGACTGATGCCACCTGGAACCCTACGACTGGCTGCGACCGGGTTTCTGCCGGCTGTGACCATTGCTACGCCTTGACACTCGCCAAGCGATTGAAGGCGATGGGAAACATTCGATACCAGGTCGACGGCAATCCGGTGACCAGTGGAACCGGATTTGGTCTCACCGTTCACGCCGACAAGTTCCATGAGCCACTGAGCTGGAAGTTACCGCGCCGAGTTTTCGTCAATTCCATGAGCGATCTGTTCCATCCTCAAGTACCCAAGAACCTGATCTTTGAGATATTTGACGTCATGGCTGAAGCCAGCCAGCATCAGTTTCAAGTTCTCACAAAACGTCCACGGAGGATGGGTCCAATCGTTCGCGATTGGTGCTCGGTGAGAGGCAGCGAACCTCTCGGTAATGTGTGGCTGGGAACGTCCATCGAGAACCAGGAATGGGCCGATCGCCGGGTCCCGCTTCTGGCCGAGGTTCCTGCTGCGGTGAGATTTATTTCATGTGAACCGCTTCTAGGGAACACCGTTATCCCCAAAATTCAAGCGCTGAATTGGGTAATTGTAGGCGGTGAGTCCGGGCCCCGGGCAAGACCAATGGAAATCGAGTGGGTCAGCTCGCTCAGAGACCAATGCGTTTCTGCCGGTGTGGCCTTTTTCTTCAAACAGTGGGGAGGTCGGACCCCGAAGGCTGGCGGAAGAACTCTGGAAGGTCGTACGTGGGACGAAATGCCAGATCGCATAGGCAGGTCGGGAAGAAGCGCCCTTAAGGGACTCACGAATGCCTGAACCCACTGTTTGGGCGGCGGAGCCTCACACTCTCAAGAAACACGAAATCTTACGACGCTATCTTGAGGGATGGTTCCCGATCCTTGGGAGCAGTCGAAAGAGAATACTCTATTTTGACGCATTCGCTGGCCCTGGAGTCTATGCGGGAGGCGAACCCGGATCTCCGATCGTGGCTCTGAACACCCTCCTGGAACACTCCAGATTTGACCGGCTGTCTGCGTGCGAATTTGTCTTTATTCTCCTGGAGCCAAGTTTGACAGGTTTGAGGTTTTGAGGGAAGAGGTTCGAAAGACGCTAGCGCGATTTCAGTCGCCTGGAAATGTCCGCGTTTTAACTCGTAAGCTGACCTTCGATGACGGTGCCAGCGAAATTCTTGAGGCCCTCCATCGGCAGAAGGCTGATTTGGCTCCAACACTCGCCTTCATCGATCCCTTCGGGTTCACTGATACACCCCTCGATCTGACTTGTAGGTTGACGAACTTCGCTAGTTGCGAAGTGCTATTCACTTTTATGTTCGACCATATAAATCGGTTCCTCGAGAAGGAAACCGTTGCGAATCATCTGCAGTCATTGTTCGGGACCGATGGATTCCAGATTGCTACGTCTAAGACGGGCCACGAGCGCAAGCAGTACTTGCGTGATCTCTTTCGCGACCAGCTCAAGAAGGAGTGTGGCTTCAAATACGTGACCAGCTTTGAGATGGTAAATCTGCAGGGGAACAGTGTGTACTTCCTGTTTCACGGCACCAGGAGCCACAAAGGTCTTGAGGTGATGAAGAATGCACTGTGGAAGATCGATCCTGCAGGTGGCTTTCGGTTCCAAGATCGATTTGCTGGACAAGAGGTACTGTTCGGCGGTGACACCGTGGATGTTTCCCCACTGCGACGAGCTATTCTTGAACGCTTTTCAGGGGTTGACGTTGACGTTAAGACCATCGCCAAATTCGTTCTCATCGAAACCCCTTACAACGCGAATCAGTGGAAGTACAAGGTCCTTCGCCCGTTAGAAGAGGAAGGGCTGGTAAGCGCTCTCACTCCCCGAAGCCGGCGCTTCTCCTATCCAAACGGGACAAAGTTGAGATTCGGTTCACTCCGATCACCCGCCGGCAATGACTCACTTCAATAGCCCGGTTGCTCGGGACGAGTGCATCCTTCCTCCTGGTCGTATACTCAATGTATATCCGGGAAGGGAAGGAGTTCCTTGCAGACCAAAATTCAGAGATGGGGAAACAGTCTCGGACTGCGTATACCTAGGGCTTTCGCTGCCGAGGTCCAGGTAAGTGCTGGGTCTACGGTCGATGTCTCAGTGGAGGATGGAGCTTTGATCGTCCGATCGGTATCGCCACGTGTTTACCGGCTCGAGGATCTGCTCTCGGGTGTCACCTCCTCGAACCTGCATCAAGAGGCCGATTGGGGGGCTCCGTCGGGCGGTGAGGCCTGGTAGTGGCTACCTACGCCCCAAAGCGTGGCGACATTATCTGGCTCCACTTCACTCCCCCCGCCGGCCGCGAGGAGGCAGGCAGGCGGCCGGCACTTGTTATCTCTCCGGCTACCTACAACCGGAAGGTCGGCCTGGCCCTGGTTTGCCCGATAACCTCGAAGGTGAAGGGCTATCCCTTCGAGGTGGAGTTGCCACGGGTCCTGAAAGCCGAGGGAGCGGTTCTGTGCGATCAGATCCGCAGTCTCGACTGGCGCGCAAGGCGGGCGGAGCCTTTGTGCCCGGCACCCACGGAGGTTCTTGATGAAGCAACCGCCAAAATTCTTGCTTTGGTCAATCCGTGATCAAGCCAGGGTGTCGGGCCAGCCCTCATCAGCACTGGGCCACCTCAAGGTGCGGATCGATATCCAGAAGATCTGTCGGGTCGCTCGTCACAACCACCGCCCCGGTTGTTCGTGCCAGAAGCACTACCGAGGCATCGATTACGTCCGAGGTGCCGGCGGCCCCGCACAGGTGTCCCGCTGCCTGAGCAACGGCAAATGTCATCGGATGGATCTGTACCGGGCTCGAGCCTAAGACCCTGACCAGCCGGACCTGCCGGGCAGGGTTTCGCCATACCTGCGCCACCACGCCCGCAGGGACGTGGATATCCTCCGCAAGTTCCAGGAGGCGAACCAGTCTGCGGTCGGCCCTTTCAATACCGATCAGCGCACCGGCATCAAGAACTAAAGACCGAGGACGCTTCGCGCCCACGCGGTCTCCTCGTCGGTAGCGGGACCGATTTCCCCCCTGATCTCGGCAAGAACGTCTTTGAGCCGTTCCCGCTGGGCCCGCTGGCTCATAGCCTCGGCAACCCAGGCGCTCACCGACGGCGCACTCCCCGCAGCGACCGCGGCCTCCGCTTCCCTAACAGTCTCTTCGTCTACCGATACGGTGAGGCGCTTGCGCATACGATCATCATACTATTGCCTACGGCAATATGCACCATCCCCTTCCCCTGCCAGTTGCTGCGACAATCAGGCAATGAAGTGTCGTGCGGGGAAATCTGAAGTCCGTGGCTGATCAGTTCGCATTCCTCCAAGGCCGAGTGGCCTGCGGTCTACGAAGCCGCTGCCAAGGTTGAGGCCGCCGTTTTTCCGGACCCTCGCACCGCCTGCTTCTACGCTCGCCGGGCTCTGGAGCTGGCAGTGGAATGGGCCTACCGGTTCGACCCCGAGCTGCGCCTGCCGTACCAGGACAACCTGAGTGCCCTGATCCATGACCCCACATTCAAGGCCGTCGCCGGCGAGGCGGTCTTCGCCAAGACCCGGCTGATCAACACGCTCGGTAACCGGGCGGTTCACAGCAACAAGGTGATCCAGCAGCTGGATTCGCTGAACGCCGTCCGGGAGCTCTTCCATGTCTGCTACTGGCTGGCCCACACCTACTCCTTGACCTCGCACCCGCCGGCGGGTCTCGCCCTGGATGAGGCGGCGCTGCCCAGGACCGGCCCCATTCCCCGCCAGACCGCCGAGCAGCTTCGCGCCCTTAAGGACGAACTCGCGGACCGGGACGAAAAACTGGCCGCGCTTCTGATCGACAAGGCGGAGTTGGACGAGGAGCTAAAGCAACTTCGCAAACAGGTCGCCGCCGCCAAGAAGGCCGCGGCCGAGCACCCGGACACCCACGACTACTCGGAGGCGCAGACCCGTACCGCGTTGATCGATCAGATGCTCGGCGAGTCCGGCTGGGTCCTGGATGAGAAGCGGGACCGCGAGTTCCCGGTTACGGGGATGCCCGACGGCAAGGCCGGCAAGGTGGACTACGTGCTGTGGGGCAACGACGGCGCCCCACTGGCGCTAGTGGAGGCCAAGAAGACCAGCCGCTCGGCGAAGGAGGGCCAGCATCAGGCGAAGCTGTACGCCGACTGCCTGGAGGCCAAGTTCGGCCGGCGCCCGGTGATCTTTTTCACCAACGGCTACGAAACCTGGTTGTGGGACGACGTGAACTACCCGCCCCGCAAGGTCCGGGGGTTCTACAATCGGCCTGAGCTGGAGCTGATGAGCCAGTGGCGCTCCACCCGCAGGCCGCTGGCCGGGGCGGAGATCAAGCCCGATATCGTCGGGCGTTACTACCAGAAGCGGGCGATCCGCCGGATCGCCGAGGCGTTCGAAAACCACCATGAGCGCAAGGCGCTGGTGGTAATGGCCACCGGCGCCGGGAAGACCCGCACCGTCATCGCCCTGTCGGATCTGCTGATGCGCTGCAACTGGGCGAAGCGGGTGCTCTTCCTGGCCGACCGTAGGGCGCTGGTACGCCAGGCGGTGAATGCGTTCAAGCTGCACCTGCCGGAGTCGGCGCCGGTGAACCTGATCGAGGAGCGGGACGCCGACGGGCGGATCTACGTCAGCACCTACCCAACGATGATGGGGTTGATCGACGAGTTCCAGGGTAGCGAGCGCCGGTTCGGCCCCGGGTACTTCGACCTGGTGGTGATCGATGAGGCCCACCGCTCGGTGTACCAGAAGTACCGGGAGATCTTCGAGTACTTCGACTCCCTGCTCGTCGGCCTGACCGCCACCCCCAAGGACGAGGTCGACATCAACACCTACTCGCTGTTCGACCTGGAGCGGGGAGTCCCCACCGACGCCTACGGGTTGGACGAGGCGGTGGCCGACGGTTTCCTGGTGCCGTTCAAGGCGGTGTCCGTCCCGCTCAAGTTTCAGCGGACCGGTATCGCCTACGACGACCTTCCCGAGGAGGAGAAGGAGCTGTGGGACGCCATCGAGTGGGACGAGGACGGCACCCAGCTTGATCGGGTGGGGGCCGAGGCCATCAACAAGTGGCTGTTCAACGCCGACACCATGGACAAGATGCTCGCCCACCTGATGGAGCGGGGGCACAAGGTGGCGGGCGGCGACCGGCTGGGAAAGACGATCATCTTTGCCAAGAACAAACATCATGCCGAGTTCATCGAGACCCGGTTCAACGCCAACTACCCCCACTACAAGGGGACTTTTGCCCAGGTGATCCACCACGAGGTCAGCTACTCGGACAACCTGATCGAGAACTTCTCCAACCCGGCGAAGGAACCGCACATCGCCATCTCGGTCGACATGCTGGACACCGGCATCGACATCCCCGAGGTGGGGAACCTGGTGTTCGCCAAGATGGTGCGTTCGAAGACGAAGTTCTGGCAGATGATCGGCCGGGGTACCCGGCTGTGTCCGGACCTTTTCGGCCCGGGGCAGAACAAGCTGGACTTTTACGTTTTCGACTACTGCCAGAACCTCGAGTTCTTCAGCGCCAACCCGGCGACCGTGGACGGCAACCTCGCGGAGCCGCTCAAGACCCGGCTGTTCAAAAAGCGGCTGGAGCTGGTGGGGGAGCTGGACTCGGCGGCGGCATCAGGCTCGGCGCTGGATCTGGTGGCGGAGCCCACCGCGGTCTACGGGTTGCCGCCCGAGGCTGCGCTGCGCAGCGACGTGACCGGCATCCTCCGGGAGGAGGTAGCGGCGATGAATCCCGAGAACTTTGTGGTCCGGCCCCGGCGGGAACTGGTGGAGAGGTATTCGGAGCCGGAGGCGTGGACGACCCTGGATCAGTCGGCCCTGACCACGCTGGCCCACGAGGTGGCCGGCCTGCCCTCGGAGTTGCCCTATCAGGGCGAGGAAGCCAAGCGGTTCGACCTTCTGATGCTCCGTCTGCAACTGGCGGTGCTGCGCTCCGAGCCGGCGTTCGAAGGCTTGAGTGCCCAGGTTCGGGATATTGCCGCCCTGCTAGAGGAGAAGTCCAATATCCCGGACGTGGCGGAGCAGATACCCCTGATCCAGCAGGTCCAGGAGGAGGAGTGGTGGGTCGACGTCACCCCGCCCATGCTGGATCAGGTGCGCAAGAAGCTGCGGGACCTGGTTCGTCATATCGACAAAGTGAAGCGCAAGCCGATCTACACCGACTTCGAGGACGAGATGGGCCAGGAGCAGGAGATCTCGTTCAGCATGCTTGGCGGCGAGGGGGATTTCGAGCGGTTCCGGGCCAAAGTGCGCAACTTCCTGCGGGAGCACCAGGACCGGATGGTGATCCACAAACTGCGAACCAACCAGCCGCTGACGCCGACCGATCTGGCAGAGCTGGAGCGGATCTGGCCGAGAGCGGTGCGGGCGACGAGGAGGATATCGAGCAGGCCCGTGAGCGTAGCCAGGGGCTTGGGCTGTTCGTCCGCTCGCTGGTCGGGCTGGACCGGGAGGCGGCGAAGCAGGCGTTCGCCGGATTCCTGGAGGGGAGGGCTCTGACCGCCGACCAGCTGGAGTTCGTGAACATGATCATCGACCACCTGACCGAGCACGGAGTCATGGACCCATCCCGCCTTTACGGCTCGCCGTTCACCGACCTGACCGCCAGGGGCCCCGACGGCCTGTTCACCACCGAGCAGGTGGAGGAGTTGATCGGAACCCTGCGCAGCGTGAAGGCGGCGGCCGAAGCAGCCTGATTTGTCGGCGCGGCTGGGTACCATCCGAGCTATGGCCGAGTCCGGGACCACCCGCATAGCCGACCTTCCGGGGTCCGAGCGCCCGAGGGAACGGCTAGCTCGGCTGGGGCCGGGGAGCCTGAGCGATCAGGAGTTGCTGGCCATCATCCTGCGAACCGGGGGCCGGAAAATTCATGCCGTCGATTTGGCTGAATCCTTGCTCCACCGCCACGGCTCTGTGCGGGATCTGGCGGGGGCGGAGTTGGACGATCTGCTGGGGATGAACGACCTAGGCCCGGCGAAGGCATCCGCCGTGGTGGCCGCCTTCGAGCTGGGCCGGCGCTCCGGGGGCCTCAGTGCGAAACGGATGGTGATCCGCGGCCCGGATGACATAGCGCTGGCAGTGGGCCCTCTGCTGGCGGGCCGGGCGCAGGAGGAGGTCTTGGTCCTAATATGCGGCTCGGGAAACCGTTTGAGGCAAGTGGTGCCGATGACCCGGGGCGCCCCCGACCGGTGCCTGCTGGTCCCAAGGGACGTGATCTCCACCGTCCTGCGTCACGGTGGCACCGCCTTCGCAGTTGCACACAACCACCCATCGGGCGACTGCACGCCGAGCCCGGAAGACAAGATGGTCACGGGACGGATAGAGCAGGCGGCCAGAACGGTAGGACTGAATTTCCTCGATCATCTGGTTGTAACGGAGACCGCTTGGGCGAGTGCGAAGGAGATTTGAGCGCCTCTTGGTCCGCTGCTTAAGGGCCAGCCTTGATCGGTAATTTCGTTTAAGGGGCTGACTGTCAGCGTTTAGGACTGAATAATCTGAGCGTTGCCGCTGATGACAATCTGTGCTCCCCGTCCGACTTGAACAGCAGTTCCTCGAGTCCGCATCGAAGTGTCGCCAGTAATTATGGTGAACCCGGGCCCGGATCCACCGGTTTGTAGCCGGGGGGCAAAAATCGACGTAGCGCCGATTCTTATGCTGCCTACTTGATGGTCGAACTTCGCCGCGCGGAGTGCCGTGACTACTGCTCCGTCTATAGCGATCGATCCGGACCCTGCAAGTGCCTCGAGGATGCCTGCCAACTCATGCATGGCGGCCACTCTGTCGTCCTCAGAGGACGGAGTAGTGAGACGCGGTTCGAGTCCTGGTTTTAGTGCAAAGACCTTCTTGACTGCGGTGGAAATGGCAGGTACCGAATAGTTGGCACCTAGCCCGGCGGCTAATTGAATGAGGAAATTAGCGACTAGTTGGTCCATTGCTTGCTCTCCTTAGCCCCGGACTGAAGCTTCGTAATCGATCGGTTTGGACTCGAAGAAGTTGATCAGCTCCGGCATGTCGTTTTGGGTGATGAGCCACTTGGCCGGGTTCTTGTCGCCGTACACCTTCTCGAAGCCGATTTTCTGCAGGCGCCTGTCGGCGATGTAGCGGCAGTACTGGCCGTAGACGCTGCGGTTGAGGCCCAGGATGCCGTCGGGCATGGCTGCTTCGGCGTACGCGGTCTCAAGCTCTACCGCCGTGCGGATCAGGCCGGTGATCTCCGTCCGGAACTCGGGGGTCATGACCTGTGGGTTCTCCGCGATGATCGCCGATATCAGGTCGACGCCGAAGGCCAGGTGGATCGACTCGTCCTTCAGGACGTAGCGGATCAGGGTTCCCAGGCCCTTCAGCAGCCGGCGGCGCTCGAAGGAGAGGCCGACCATGAACCCGGTGTAGAAAAAGATGCCCTCCATGATCACGTAGTAGCCGACCAGATTGCGGATCAGGTGCCGAAGCCTGTCGTCCTCGTCGGTGAAGTTGCCCTCGATGAGCGCCTTGGTCAGCTCGGTCTCGAATTTTTCCTTGGCCGCCATCTCGGGGCAGGTGGCGTGCATCTTGAAGATGGCTTCCCGGTTCAGGTTGAGCGTCTTGATGACGTAGTCAAACGTCACCGTGTGGTTCATCTCCTCGTAGGCCTGCCGGCCGAGGTACAACCGCGCCTCCGGGATGGGCAGCTGCGGGTACAAAGCCATGACGAGGTTGTTGGCCACCAGGCTCTCGGACGTGCAGAAGAACCCCAGCATCCAGGTCACGTAGTGGCGCTCCACGTCGGTCAGGGCGCTGTTCCACTGCTCGACATCCTCTGAAAGGGGGATCTCCTTGGGGAACCAGGTGTTGGCGCAGCCCTGGTCGAAGTACTCCAGAGCGAAGGGGTAGCGGATCTCTCCCAGCTCAACTGCATCGTACGTGGAGTGCCAGCTAGCTGTCCGGCGCTCATCGAGGTCGACAACGTCGCGGGAAGTGACCGGCCCTAGATCGCCGATGCCTTCGCTCTTAGTGGCCATGTGTGCTCCTTCTCCGGACGTCCACCCGGGGTTGCATAGGTCGAGTTTACCCCCATATGTATGGGCCGAGCGTATTCTCACACCACATCTTGGGATAGGGTGACTAATTACACACGGGTACTTACAAGGGTGTCAAGTCCGGGAAGAAACAATCCGAATTCGTTCGACCGAGCGGGGGAAAGGCAAGGGTAAAGACAGTCTGGGCCAATTTCAGCTGGTCGAACACTCGTTCGATAATAGCACGGTAGCTACCTTGCGGGCTGCTTGACGGCCTCCAGGCACACCACGCCTTTGGCCCCCACGTCAGCCGAGTGGACGATGCCGGCCTCGATCTCAAGGCGGTCGCCGGGAGACAGGACCACGCAGGTTCCGGCAACGTGGAAGACGATGTCGCCGGCCAGGCAGTAAAGGACCTTGGTGTAGTCGTGAGCGTGGGCCCGGTAGCGGTCGCCGGGGTTGCTGGACCAGCAATGCCCCTGCAGGTCCTCGCGCCGAAGCATGGCCTTGACCTCGCGTTCGCCGGGTGTCGTCGACCCGGTCCAGTGAGTCAGCCGAAAGTCCATCAGGACAAAGATAGCCGTTCCTCTTGGGAGTTAGGGAAAACTCTGTGTTAATTCGGGTTTCCCAAATCGCCGCCAGCCGCGACAATCGCTGGGTGAACAAACGCTGGAATCCTTCCCTATGGGCGTCGCCCAAGCCATTCGGCATCGGAGAAGGGCGACCGAACAACTACCTGGAGATCCTCAAGGCGGTAGGGCAGAACCGCAAAGAGCTTCCCTACGCATGGCGAATCCTTAATCAGGGGGTGTGCGACGGGTGCTCCCTGGGCACCAAGGGGATGCGGGACTGGACCGTCGATGAGGTCCATCTATGCAACGTTCGGCTGCGGCTGCTCGGTCTGAACACCATGCCGGCCATGGATCCGGCTCTGCTGGGTGACGTCTACCAGCTGCGGACCCTGACCAGCCGGGAGCTTCGCGACCTCGGCCGGCTGCCCTTCCCGATGCTGCGCCGCCGGGGGGAGCGAGGCTTCCTGAGGATTTCGTGGGACGATGCGCTCGACCGTATCGCCGCCCGGATCCGCTCCACCGATGGCCGGCGCACTGCTTTCTATCTAACCTCCCGCGGCATGCCGAACGAGAGCTATTACGCGGCGGCCAAGGCGGCACGGGCGATGGGAACCAACTCCATCGACAACGCGGCCCGGGTTTGCCACGCCCCCAGCACCTTTGCGCTCAAGGAGGGACTGGGGGTCGCTGCAACCACGTGCTCCTTCTCGGACTGGATCGGATCCGACCTGGTGGTGTTCATCGGCTCCAACCCGGCCAACAACCAGCCGGTGGCCATGAAGTACCTGTACCACGCCCGCAAGGAGGGCACGAAGGTGGTCTGCGTAAACCCCTATCGGGAGCCCGGCATGGAACGCTACTGGGTGCCAAGCAACGTGGAGTCCGCGCTGTTCGGGACCAAGATCACCGACCGGTTCTTCCAGATCAACGCCGGCGGCGATGTCGGCTTCCTGAACGGTGTGCTCAAGCACATGATCGAGCGGAACCTGGTCGATCAGGCTTTCATCGACGGGCACACTGCCGGGTTTGCAGAGCTCCATTCAGAGTTGCGGATGCAGTCATGGCAGGATCTCGAGCGCCTGGCCGGGTTGCCCAGAACCGAGATGGCGGAGTTCGCGGAGATGCTGGCCGCCGCCAAGACCTGCGTCCTGGTGTGGAGCATGGGGGCCACCCAGCACGCATATGGCGAGGACAACGTCCGGGCGATCGTGAACCTTGGACTGGCGAAGGGCTTCGTCGGCCGTCCGGGATGCGGCCTCATGCCCATACGGGGCCACTCCGGCGTGCAGGGAGGGGCGGAGATGGGTGCCTACGCAACGGTGTTTCCCGGCGGGGTGGGCGTGGGCAAGGACTCCGCCGGGGCGCTGAGCCGCACATGGGGTTTCGAGGTTCCCACCACCCCCGGCATGGTGGCGCCGGAGATGATCGACGCCGCTTCCACCGGGGAGTTGGAGGTGCTGTTCAGCGCCGGAGGCAACTTCCTCGAGGTGATGCCGGAGCCCCGGTTCGTCGAGGAGGCGCTGGGCCGCATCCCGATGCGGGTCCACATGGACATCGTCGTGTCGTCGCAGATGCTGGTGGAGCCGGCCGGCGAGGTTCTGGTGCTGCCGGCGGCCACCCGGTACGAGACACCGGGAGGCGTGACGGAGACCTCCACCGAGCGCCGCATCATCTTCTCCCCGGAGGTTCCCGGGCGGCGGATCGGCGAAGCCCGTCCTGAGTGGGAGGTGTTCCTCGACCTCGCTCGGCGGGTCGTCCCCGAGCATGCCGCAGCCCTGAGCTACGCCGGCACCTCGGAGCTCAGGAAGGAGATAGCCCGGGTGGTGCCTCTGTACGACGGCATCCAGAACCTGAAGGAGGCCGGGGACTCTTTGCAGTACGGAGGCCCCCATCTGTGTGCCGGTTGGAACTTTCCCACGTCCGACGGAAAGGCGCACTTCGCAGCGGTCCCGCTGCCCCGGGCCGAGGTGCCGGAGGGATCGTTCGTGTGCACCACCCGCCGGGGCAAACAGTTCAACAGCATGGTGCAGGAGAACCGGGATCCGATTACCGGAGCCGGCCGGGAGGCGGTCTACATGAATCCCGAAGATGCGGCGTCGCTGCGACTGGGGGACGGCGATCCCGTTACGCTCCGCAGCCCGGTGGGGGAGTACAGCGGGCGGGTCTTTCTCGCTCCACTGGCACCCGGCAACCTCCAGGTGCACTGGCCGGAAGGCTCCGCCCTCATCGACAGAGGGTGCCGGTCGAAGGACTCTAAGATCCCCGACTACAACGCTGTGGTAACGGTGTCCCGGGCGGACCGGGCGGCGACGCTCGGTGAGTGACCGACCGGGTGCCTCCCGCCCGGCGGTGATCCGCCGGGTCGCGCGGGACGGGACGGTCAAGCCCAGGTCGGAGACCCTCGCCACGGAGGAGCCCCTCGACATCCGGCTGAACGCTGCCGGGCAGGAGCACGCGCTGACCGTCACCATGCGGACGCCGGGCAACGACTTCGAGCTGGCGGCAGGTTTTCTCTACGGGGAGTCGGTCCTCGCCCGCAAGGACGATCTTTTGGCGGTCCGGTACTGTCAGCCGCAGCCGGAGCAGCAGTACAACGTGGTCACCGTGGACCTGCGTGGTGCCGTGCCGGAGACAGCAAGGCTCGACCGGAACTTCTACACCTCGAGCGCCTGCGGGGTGTGTGGCAAGGCCACCCTGGAGCAGATTGCCGTCACCGGGGTACCGGCGCTGGGGCCGGGACCCAGGGTGGGTGCGGACGTCATCCTTTCCCTCCCGGAGCGGCTGAGGAGGGCCCAGAAGGTGTTCGCCAGGACGGGCGGCGTCCACGCGGCAGGTCTTTTTGATGCGGAAGGCGGTCTGGAGTGCGTGCGGGAGGACGTCGGGCGCCACAACGCGATGGACAAGCTGGTGGGGTGGGCATATCTGCAGGGCCGGCTGCCGTTGACCGATCACATCATTCTGGTCAGTGGACGAGCAAGCTTCGAGCTGGTCCAAAAAGCCCTGAGGGCAGGCGCCGGCGTGCTGTGCGCCGTCTCGGCCCCGTCGACGCTGGCCGTGGATCTGGCTTCCCGCTTCGGGATGACGCTGGTGGGCTTTCTTCGGGACGACTCGTTCAACATCTACAACGGCGATGAACGGGTCGTTCCGTGAGCTTCAGTTGGCTGGTTTTATCCCGGCCCGAAGGGCCGCTCAGGCGTCCGCTGACGCCGCCGGCATCGGAGGGGCAGCCGGCGGCGGGACGCCTCCGGCTGCCCGGGGCTTCCGCCACTGGGCGAATGCGACCATGCCCGCCCCCAGGGCGAACACCGCTACCAGGAATTCCACCAGGCCGCCGATAAACGGGATAAGGGATACAAGAGTAAGCAGCGCGACACCCACTGCGAGGGTCTTGAGAGAATCGGCAAAGGTCCGTTGCCCCGCCACGTCGTTTCGGTAAAGGATCATCAGCCCCAGCAGGTAACCCACTGCCACCTTGGCCAGCAGCAGAAGGAAGGTGTACACGCCGATGAGCAGTACCGGCACCGATACCCCGGCTCGAACGATCAACGTCAGGATGAACAGAATGAAGGCCACGATGGGGACCACGAAGAGCCCGGCGATACCGACTCCCAGGCTGGGAAGCGGCGTCCTCCGCATCGTCCCGGCCAGTGCCGGCAACAGGTCGGGCAGAAGCCAAAGGATGATCAAACCAAGAAGGATCGCCCCAGCCACGACTCGAAGAAACTCGAGGATGGCGTCCACCACGGGGTTGCCGTCGTCGGGTTCTTGCCTTCGCTCTCTGCGGACCACCCTCCCTGCTACCTGCGCACCGGGATCGATGTCTGCTTCGTTGGCGGAGGTGTAGATCAGGTCCCCTCCAATCCTTGCGCCATTGGCCAGAGTGATGTTCTGACTCTCCACTTTGACGTCGCCTCCCACGGTGCCTCTGATAGTCAGGGAGCTCGTGCCGCCCAGCACGTTGCGGCCTACGCTTCCGGCAATTTCGAGGCTCTCGCCACCCGCCACCACGTCTCGGCCCACGTTGCCCTCGGAACCGATGGCAACCGTCTGTCCGGCACCGAGCAGGTCCTGGTTCACCGTCCCGGTTATCTCGACGTCTTGAGCGGCGACTCTGGCGGAATGCTGCACCATGCCGGAAATTGTGACGATCTGGGCACCGGCAAAGAATGACTGACCTGTGGAGCCGGTCAACCCGACGCTGCGTCCGGCGGCAAAGACGTCGCCCGTGACGTCACCGGAGACCATGATCTCCTCCGCCGCAACGTAGACATCGTCGTCGACGGCCCCGCTGACCTCCTGCCGGCCCTCGTTCGCCCTAAAGTCGGCCGCCAGCGCCAAGCCGGGGAGGGCGGCCAGGATCAAAACGCTGAACACACAAGTGACGGCTGCACGGTTATGCAAAGCGACCTGCCTTATCCTTGCAGCTTGTCATTATAGGAGGGGCAGAGGCAGCGTCGAACCCCCTTGCCGAGGGTGCCCGCATCCGGACGGAACTGACCGAGGTCCTGGACGGAGCGCCGGGTGCGCAGGCCGGTGCGGACGTTACTTTCCCAGGCCGAGCATCCTCACCTGGAACCGGCGGTTGCAGGACTCGCAGTAGAACTGGCCGGGGTCGTCGATCGGAACGAAGTCCTGCTCCCCGCAAAAGGGGCAGTAGAACGGCTGCGCCCTGGATGGGCCGGCCTCGGAGTCGCTCAAGGACCGGCCGACCTAGCCGGCGGTTGGTCCGGGTTCCGGCGGGTCGGCGACAGCCGGATGGACCTGATGGATGCCGCACTCCGCCCTGAGCGTTCCGTTCCAGCGGCCCTCACGGCCGTTCCCGGGGATGGTGCAGGGGACGCAGCCGATCGAGTCGTAACCGTCGAGCTTGAGCGGGTTGACGATGAGGTCGTTGTCCTCGATGTACCTCTCCACCTGTTCGTCACTCCACTCAACGATCGGGTTGATCTTCACGAGCCCTCGGCCGGCGTCCCACTCGACCGCCTTGGCCTTCGCCCGGGTCTCCGACTCCACCCGGCGCAGACCCGACATCCACGCCTTCTTGTCCTTGAGGTAGTTGTTCATCGGCACCACCTTGCGAGCGGCACAGCATGCCTTGTAACCCTCCTGGGACCACACGGCCGGCTCATCGACAGGCTCCAGCATCACAAGGTTTACGTTGTAGCGATTGCGGACCGCTCTGGCGGTAGCCAGGGTCTCGTAGAAGTGGAATCCGGTGTCGAGGAAGAAGACCTCAACTTGCGGCTCTATCTTCCAGGCAAGATCGATGAGCACCGAGTCCTGCATGGAGCTGGCGAGGACCACCTCCAGACCGAACTCCTGAAATGCCCACTCGATGATCTCCTCGGCAGGCACCCCCTCGAAGTCGGGAAGCTCCGGTGCGATGGTTCCCCCGCCAGGGGAAGTAATTATCGGAAGCGCCCGCCTTCGGCGCTTTTCCAGGATGGCCTCCGTCGGCGTCATTTGAGCCAGACCTCCGGCGCCCGAGCGGACCACTCGTGGAACTTCTCATCTTGGGTTCGAGTGGCGAGGTACTGGCGGAGCAGTTTCTCGAGGTAGTCGGCGAGGGCGTGGGCGGGAACCTTTAAGGCTTTCACCTTACGGCCGAACCGGTAGTCGTCGCCGAGATGTCCGCCGAGGTGGACCTGAAAGCCGTCGATCTTAGTCCCATCCGGCTTGGTCATAAGCGAGCCCATCAGCCCGATGTCGGCTATCTGGAAGCGGGCGCAGGAGTTCGGGCAGCCGTTGAGGTTGATGCGGATCGGCTCGTCGAAGTCGGGTAGCCGCTCCTCCAGCTCCCGGTACAGCCAGTCGGCCCGGCTCTTGGTCTCCACAATCGCGAGCTTGCAGAACTCGATGCCGGTGCACGCCATCGTCCCTCGGCGAAAGACGCTGGGGTTGACCCTAAGGTCCTGGCGCTCCAGCTTGTCGACGAGCGCGGGAGTGCGGGATGGCTCGACGTCGAGAATCACCATCTTTTGCTGGGTGGTGGCTCTGAGCCGCCCCGATCCATACTCGTCGGCGAGATCGGCGGCGTAGCAAAGCTGCTGGGCGGAGGTCCGGCCGGCACGCGGGGCAAAGCCCACGTAGTTGCGCCCGTCCTTCTGTGGAAACGTGCCGACGTGGTCCCGCTGCGTCGTGGTCGAAGGAGATGGAGCCGGGCCGTCCGGCAGGGCAAAGCCCAGGTACTCCTTCTCCATAACCTCTCGGTACTTCACGGGTCCCCACTCGGCCATCAAGAACTTGACCCGGGCACGGTTGCGAGCCCGGCGGAAGCCGTAATCGCGGAAGACGCCGGCGGCTGCCCCCCAGACGTCGACGATCTGGTCCCGCTCGACGAACACTCCCAGGCGCTTGCCGAAGTGGGGGTTGGGGCCGAGTCCTCCTCCCACCCACAAGTCGTAACCGACACTGTCGCCGCTTTGAACCCCGACAAACGCCAGGTCGTGCGTTTCATGCTGGGCGCAGTGCTGATGGCACGCGGTGACCGCCGTCTTGAACTTGCGTGGGAGGTTGGAGAATGCCGGATCGCCCAGAAAGCGGTTGCTGACGGCGAAAAGGTCGGGTGTGGCATCGAATAGCTCGTTCTCGTCAACGCCGGCCACCGGACAGCCGAGCATGTTGCGCGGCGTGTCGCCGCACGCCTCGCAGGTAGTCAGTCCCACTCCCTCGAGCAGCTCCCAAATAGCCGGAACATCCTGGATGCGAATCCAGTGAAGCTGGATGTTTTGGCGGTCGGTGACGTCGGCCACGCTCCGTCCGTAGCGCTCGGCGACGTGGGCGATGACCCTGAGCTGCTCGCTGGTCATCTGACCCCCGGCGATGCGGACCCGGAGCATGAAGAACTCGTCCTCGAGCTCCCACGGCTCGGCACGGGCGGTAAGGCCGCCCGGGATGCCCTGCCGGCGTTGGGTGTAGAGACCCCACCAACGCATGCGGCTGCGCAGGTCGTCCGGCCAGATGGATGAGAATCCCTGTTTGGAGTAGGTGTTGAGAATGCGGTCCCGGACGTTCAGGCCGTTGTCGTCCTTCTTGATTGCTTCGGCCTTGTTGAGCGGCTCCCGGTACCCGAGTGCCCACTGACCTTCCCCAAACCGCGCCATTTACAACCTTTCTCCGTTCAACACTATTTGTACAGTGCAAAATGATTTATGTCAACCATCGCTCGGGGGTGAGCGCACTTCGCGGGTTTGTGGGACGCTCGACCCATGAGCTCAATCTTCGAGATGGATGGTCTTTTGGCCATGGCGCTGGTCCTGGTGGTCCCGCTCGGTTTGTCGATGTTCCGGTGGAGCGACCCCCAGGCAGAACGCCTGCGAGCGCTGGCAGCCAAGGCGGCCCCTTACGCCGGCCTGGCGGCGGCACTGTCGCTGTTTTTGGGCGACGGACAGGGGGCTGACAACGTCAACGCCTTTCTTTCCTCGGCATGGCTGGCGGTTTGCGTGGCGATAGGGATCTCGGCTGCGGCCGAGGTCCTCAGAACCCGTCCTTCGGTGGTGGAGGCTTATCTGCCGATCGCGGCGTGCGCCTACCTGGTCGCCGGCGCCGTTTGGTTGGTACTTTTCCAGGCGGACGTCCGTCCGATGGACCTGCCGATCGAGCGTGTGGAGCTCACTACGGTTCATTTCTACTATGCCGGCTTCGCTGCACCGGTCCTCGCTGCGCAGGCCGCCCGGTGGCTGCGGGCTCTGCCCGGCAAGTGGGACCGCCTTGCTGCCTTCTCCGGTCTGGGAGTCCTCCTTGCCATGGCGATGGTCGTCGCCGGCATCAGCGGTTCGCCCCTGATGGAGGTTGAGGGAAGCATCATCATGGCACTGTCCCTGGTGGCGATAGCCGCGGGCACCACACTGATCTCGTTCCGCCTGCCGGTTGCGCCCAGAGTCCTGTTGCTGATCTCCTCCGCGAGCGTATGGGTGGCGATGGTGCTGGCCGTGCAGTACGCCTTCGGCCAGTACACGGTTTCGGGCGAGGTTTCCGTCCGCGATATGGCCCGGACGCACGGCGTGCTTACCCTTGTTTTTGCCGCGTGCGGGCTGCTCGGATGGAAGCTGGCGGCCAAGAAGACAACGCTCGCCCGGCGGGCGGTGGAACCGGAGAAGCCGGCTGGGGAGGAAACCGATCAGCGGGCCCCAGCGGCGCCGGCAGATAAGGCCTGAGCGGCGGCTCAGCCGGCAGCCGTCATACCGCCCAGCCGGCAGTCGGCTTCTGCCTAAATCGGTGGACGAGCGTAAGAGCCGTAAGGACCACCATGAGAGCCACCAGACCCGAGAGCACCCGGTAGGAGGTAGCACCCATGACGGCTCCAGCCAACAGGGCGCCCCCGGCCCCGCAGATGTTCATGACCAGGTCGGAAAAGCCCTGCACCGCCGGGCGTAGCTCGAGTGTCAGGGCCTCCGAAAGCATCGAAGAACCCGCGATCAGACCGCAGGACCAGCCAACGCCCAAAAGGAACAGCCCTACGGTTACAAGGGGCACATTATGACCCGCAGTACCGGCAATCCCGGCGGCGGCCAGGAGGAGCAACATTCCCATCACGAGGACCGACGACTTCCCTGCCCGGTCGGCCAGCCAACCGATGAGTGGCGCGAGCATGTACATTCCGGCAATGTGCAGACTGATCACGATTCCTATGACCTTGAGATCGGCATGCCCCCGGTCAAGGTGCACCGGCGTCATGGACATGATCGACACCATGGCTGTATGACTGACCGCTATTGCCAACAACGCCCGGCGAGCGGCGGGCACAACCTTCAGGGAGGCCCAGGCGGCTCTCGCCGTCGTCCGAACCGGCGTTCTCCTCCCGTCGGGATAAGAAATTGAGGCGGTGCGCGCCAGGAGCAGAGGGTCTGGCCGCAGCCCGAGATTGAGTATGATCCCGGCGACTGCAAATGTCAGCCCTGCCACGGCGAAAGGACCGGCCGCAGCGGTCAGGCCCAGCCGAAGCCCAAGGGCGGATGCCGGCTGCGCCAGATTTGGACCGGCCACCGCCCCGATAGTCGCAGCCCATACTACCCACGACAGGTGCCGTGCGGCATGTCCGGGGGGCGCAAGGTCGGTTGCTGCGTAGCGGGCCGACAGGTTCCCAGCGGTGCCGCCGCCAAACAGTACGAGCGCAGCCAGCAAGAGCGGCCAAACCGCCCAAGAAATTGCCGCCACCGCAAGAACAGAACCGATGAGTGCGGCGCCGTAGGCAAGCGAAAGGCCGGCTCTTCGGCCGCCACGGCCCGCAGCGCTCGCGGTGGGAAGTGCGAGCAGCGCCGCGCCAAGGACGGCCGCCGTTGCCGCCAGTCCGCTCAGCGCAGTTGAACCGGACAGCTCGTGGACCACCAGGGAGCTGAGCGCGAAACCCACTGAGATCCCCATTCCGCTGACGATCTGTGCAGCTGCCAGGACGCCGAGAATGCGCCGCTGGACCCGGCCGATGTCAATATGTCGCTCGCCCGTAACCGCAGTCATTGATGAAGTTTGGCACGACTTACTGCAGCGGCAGGTTGTTGTGAAGCGTCTTGTGTCCTGGTTCGCCGAGGACTGCTGTCAGGGTAGCGGCGTTTTGAGGCGCAAGGAACTGATCAGAAAGCTAATGACCTTCTCAACCGAGGCTTCCGGCGTTTCACTGTCCGTCCTTATGTGCAGCTCGGGGTTCTCCGGCGGCTCGTAGGGGTCCGAGACCCCGGTGAACTGCGGAATCTCTCCCGCCAGCGCCTTGGCGTACAGGCCCTTCACGTCACGGTCCATACAGGTTTCGAGAGCCGCGTCGACGAACACCTCGATGAACGGAAGGTCAGCCGCGGCGTGGATGTCGCGTGCCCACTGCCGGCCGGCCCGATAGGGGCTGATCGCCGGCACCAGGGCGACTACTCCGGCGTCCGCCAGCAGCTGGGCCACGTGGGCGAGCCGCCGGACGTTCTCCGTCCGGTCCTCCGATGAGAAGCCCAGGTCTGTGTTCAGGCCGTGGCGGACGTTGTCGCCGTCCAGCAGGTAGGCGGGTTGACCGGCGGTTACGAGCGCCTGCTCCACTGCGGCGGCGATCGTCGACTTGCCCGAGCCGGACAAACCGGTGAACCAGACGGTGCCTCCCCGGCTGGGGCGCTGCTCGCGGCTTACCTCCCCGTGCTGCCAGACGATGTTGCGGCGGCTCACGGTTCTCCGAGAATCATCCCTGAGGCGACCGTCGTGTTGTTGGCCTCGTCGATCAGGATGAAGCTGCCGGTGAGCCGGTTGCGCCGGTACTGGTCGTAGAACAACGGGACCGTGGTCCGAAGCGTGACCCGGCCCATCTCGTTGAGCTTGAGCTCGGCCGCATCCTCGTGGCGGTGCAGAGTGTTCACGTCCAGCTGATAGGCCAGATCCTTCACGATCGTCCGGGCCATCTGGGTGGTGTGCTTGATGGCGAAGCGGTCGCCGGCCCGCAGCGGCCTGGTCTCGCTCATCCAGCAGATCATCGCGTCGATGTCCTGGCCCACGTGCGGCTTGTTTCGGGGCCGGCAGATCATCGAGCCCCGGCTGATGTCGATGTCGTCGTCCAGCCGAATGGTCACCGACATCGGCGGGAAGGCCTCCTTCAGCGGACCGTCGGCCGTGTCGATGGAGGTGATGTGCGAAGTAAATCCGCTGGGCAGGACCATGACCTCGTCGCCGGTCTTGAAGATACCGCCGCACACCGTCCCGGCGTAGCCACGGTAGTCGTGGTACTCATCGGTCATCGGCCGGATCACGTACTGAACCGGAAACCGTGCGTCGATGAGGTTGCGGTCGGAGGCGATGTACACGTCCTCCAGCAGATGCAGAAGGGAGGCCCCCTCGTACCACGGCATGTTGGCGGACCGGGTCACCACGTTATCGCCGTTGAGTGCCGAGATGGGGACGAACGACAGGTCCCCGGTCTCCAGCTTGGCGGCGAACTGGCTGAACTCCTCCTTGATGGACTCGAAGACCTCCTGGCTGTAGTCCACCAGGTCCATCTTGTTGACGCACAGAACCAGGTGGGGGACCCGGAGCATGGTGGTGAGGATGGCGTGGCGCCGGCTCTGCTCCTGGATACCGTTGCGGGCGTCGACCAGGATCAACGCCAGGTCTGCCAGGGAGGCGCCGGTCACCATGTTGCGGGTGTACTGAACGTGACCCGGCGTGTCGGCGATGATGAACTTGCGCTTGGGCGTGGCGAAGTAACGGTAGGCCACGTCGATGGTGATGCCCTGCTCCCGCTCGGCCCGCAGCCCGTCCGTCAGCAGCGCCAGGTTCGTGTAGCCCTCCCCCCGGTCGCGGGAGACCCGCTCGATCGCATCCCACTGGTCTTCGAAGATCTGCTTGGAGTCGTACAACAGCCGGCCGATGAGGGTGCTCTTGCCGTCGTCGACCGAACCGGCGGTCGCGAAACGTAGGAGTTCCATCAGTGCACTTAAAAGTAGCCGAGCTTCTTGCGGTCTTCCATAGCCGCCTCACTGAACCTATCGTCGGCCCGCGTGGCACCCCGCTCGGTGATACGGGTGGCCGCCACCTCGGCGATGACCATGTCCACCGTGTCTGCGGTGCTCTCGACGGCGGCAGTGCAGGACGCATCGCCCACGGTACGGTAGCGCACCATCGCCTCGAAAACCTCGGCGCCGTCGGGTGCCGGAGCCATTGGGTGGGCCGCCATCAGCATGCCCCTGGTCAGGTAGACCGGGCGCCGGTGGGCGAAGTAGATGGAGGGAAGCGGGATCTCCTCCTCGGCGATGTACTGCCAGATGTCAAGCTCGGTCCAGTTGGAGAGCGGGAAAACCCGGATGTGCTCGCCGGGGCGGTGCCTGCCGTTGTAGAGGCTCCACAGCTCCGGCCGCTGGTTCTTCGGGTCCCACTGGCCGAAGTCGTCGCGAAAGCTGTAGACGCGCTCCTTGGCCCGGGCCTTCTCCTCGTCCCGCCGTGCCCCCCCGAAGACCGCGTCGAACCGGTGGTGCGCGATGGCGTCGAGCAGGGTGGTGGTCTGCAGCTGGTTGCGGGAGGCACCCGGACCGGCGTCCTCAACCACCCGGCCGGAGTCGATGGACTCCTGCACCGATGCGACGATGAGCCGAATCCCCAGTTCCGCCACCCGGCGATCCCGGTATTCGAGCACCTCTTCGAAGTTGTGTCCGGTGTCGACGTGCATGACCGGAAACGGGATCCTCGCCGGATAAAATGCTTTCTCTGCGACGCGCAGCATTACGATGGAGTCCTTCCCGCCGCTGAACAGCAGGACCGGCCTCTCGAACTCTGCGGCGACCTCCCGGAAGATGTGGATGGCTTCCGCCTCGAGCGCTCGAAGGTGGGTCAGCGTGTAGTGCATCTCTCCTCCAGGTACCACCCGGCTTTTAACCGGTTTCTACCGTTCTAAACGTGTTAGCTTAACCGAAGAATCTAAAGGCGGGCATCCTACGCCCTGGCTAAGGCTGGGAGGGCCGGTTTCGACGAACCGCCAACACTCCTGAAGCCAACAACAGGATCAGACCAAGCGACCCGATGATCGTGCTCACCCACGGGAACGGCTCTGCCCGGTTGACGACCTTCAGGGGGGCGCGTCCCCGTGCCGGCCGGGACGAACGTCCCGTTTGCCGGGGTATCCGAGCTCACCTGCAGGTCGGCATCGGTCATCAGCGGTTCGGGGAGAGGCACCCAGCCCTCGGGCACCAGAGCCAGTATCTGCAGGGCGTGGACGGAGAACCTGAGGATGCTGGTGAAATTGCCGTCGACGGGCGTCCCCGTCCCGTCCCGAATGGCCTCCAGACGATAGGCGTTGCCGTCGAAGTAATAGCCGCCGGGAGGCGGTGCCAGCTCCGCCGGGTCCAAGGGAGTCATCCGAAGTGTGAACGAGTACGGCTGGGGCGATGGCGGCAGGTAGTTGAACGTAAGGGTGGCCTGCCCGTCGGAAGTCGTCACCGACCCCGGGTCCGCTTGCCCCGAGGTGGAAACCTCGACCTTGAACCTCTCCGCCCTGGGAACCTCGTTGTCCTCCAGCCGCTCCTCCGGCGGGTTCACCCAGCGGTAGGGCGGGATGCCGGCCAGACCGTCGTACAGCGGGATACGAGAGACCAGCCCAGCCTGAGCTGAGACCCAGGCAACGAGCAGGTAGGTCAGTGCCACGGCGATGGCGGATCCGACGGCCCGCCGCTCGGAGAATTCTGGTCTCATGGTTATATCGAGGCCAGCAGATTGGCGAAGACGTGGGTGGCGGCGGATGCCGTCCAGCTGCCGGTGGCCCGGCGCTGCCAGGAAAAGATCAGGCCGGCGGCGAAGTCCAGCGGTAGAACGCCCAGCCCGTAGACCGGCACGTGCACCGCGGCAAACAGCGCCGCCGAGCCGATCACCGCCAGGGCCGTTCCCCACTTCAGCAGCCAGCCGTAGACGAGGCGCCGGAAGAAAGCCTCCTCGGCCACGGCGGCCACCACGGCGGCGGCACTCGCCGCGCTCGCCGCCCGGGGAAGCGGGTTGCTCATGATCGTTTGGGAGGCGACGAGGAACGGAAAACCTCCCAGCGCCACTGCGGCGACCCAACTCAGGTTAGCCTCGGCGCCCCGCTCCGACGAGCTGAGCGCCACCAGCCCTCCCACCGTCCCGACCGTCGCGGTGACGGCGACGGCGAACGGTGACGGTGCCCGGGCTACGAGTGCAAGGGTGCCTCCTGCAACCGCCAGGGGAGCTTCCCAGGATCGGGCGCCACTCTGCCCCCTCATCTGACTTCGATCCGCCGGACGGCGATCACCTGGGGTTGAAAGGCGCATGATCGCCTGCGACGAACTCAGCCTGCAGGATGTGGCTGCCCGGAGTGACCTCGATCTGTTGGTCAAGGCCGTAGGTCATCGTCGAGAGCGGGCCGTCGAGGCTGAGATGCATGTGCCCCTCGTCCGGTTTGATCGTCTTGGTGGCCTCAGGAATTATCCTGCCGCCCTCCAACGAGATGATCACCCGCAGGTTGTTGCCGGTGATCTCAGCACCCTGCGCCGGTTCGACGATCGACATCCTGGCGGTCGAAGCTATGCGCTTGGCTTGCGTGCCTTGGCCGCACGAGCCCGTGCAAGCCACCAGAACCGTCAGGAGACCGACGCACAGCCCCAACCTCCACCTTTGAAGTCCTGCGATCGCCATGAGCCTTGGTACCTTTGCACCGAACGATGTATAGATTCTAGAACGTCCTTTGCATTGAACCGACGTCGGGTATCTGCCGGCGTGAGCATCTCACTCGACTGGACCAGCGTGATGGCCTGGCGCCTTGCCCGCCAGGGACTGACCGCCCGAGAGCCCGCCGGCCGGATGCTGGAGTTGGTGTCGCGGATATGCGGGTTGCATGCCCAGCTGCTCTCCTCGGCTGAGCTTTCGCTGTGGGCCAGGCTAGAGGGCGTCACATCGCAGACCGTTTCCGGCGCTCTCTGGGAAGACCGGACTCTGGTGAAGACCTGGGCGATGCGGGGAACACTGCATCTTCTGCCGGCCTCCGAGTACTGGACATGGCAGGCGGCGCTCTCCACCTACGACCATTACCTCAAGCCCCCCTGGTTCAAGTACTTCGAAGTCAGCAAGGAGCGGCTCGAGGCTCTTATTGAGGCGGTGGCGGAGGCTCTGCACGGCGAGGTGCTGACCCGGGAGGAGCTGGCGCAGTCCGTTGCGGACCGAACGGGATCGCCGGAGCTGGGGGAGAAGATGCGCGAGAGCTGGGGCGCTCTGCTGAAGCCGGCATCCTTTCAGGGCAAGCTTTGCTTCGGCCCCGGCTCGGGGCAAAAGGTGCGGTTCACGCACCCCGAATCGTGGTTGGGGCGCCGGTCAGGCGCAGACCCCGCCGGCGCGGTCTCGGAGATCACCCGCCGGTTCCTGGGATCAAACGGTCCTGCCACCAGGGACGACTACGCCCGCTGGTGGGCGGTATCGCCGGCCCAGGCGCTGGCCCGAATCCGCAAGCTCGGCGAGGAGGTGACGGAGGTCGACGTGGAGGGGAGCCGATGCTGGATGCTGTCCGACCATGTCGCCGAAGCCGCCTCTGCACGCGCATTGGGCAAGGTGAACCTGGTTCCGGCCTTCGATCAGTACGTGATTGCCGCGACCCGGCATGCCGACAATATGATGCCCGGACCCTTCCGGTCCCGGGTCTACCGGCCGCAGGGCTGGATCTCGCCGGTGCTGCTGGTGGACGGACGAATGGACGGCGTCTGGTCGCACGAGAGGAAGGGGAATCGCTTGGCGGTAACCGTTCAGCCGTTCATCCCGTTGCCGGCCGCAGCCAAGGAGGCGGCGGAACAGGAGGCTTCCAAACTGACCGGTTTTCTTAACAGCGACAGGTTGGAGCTGAGGTTCACCTGAAGAATAGTGCCGGTGGCTCAGGCCCAGGCGATCAAGCCCAATTCGGTGAATGACGAGAGGTGTTCGTGCGCGGGGACCACCCGCACCGCGAAGCCGTAACGTCCGGCCATCTCGCAGGTAAAGGTGCCCTCATAGCGGAACCCTCCCGGGTCGGCCTTGCCCTGCAGTACCATCTCGGCGATCTGGGGGTCCTGCAGCTCGTCACCCGGTCCCACCGTGCCGTGCAGCAGCTGGAGGGCAACGTCGTCGGGATTCAGCCCGCCGAGCTCGACCACGGCACTGACCCTCCGGGAGTCGCCCCGGCTGGCGGCGTCCGGATTCAGCTCGTCAACTGCAACCACCTTGACGCCGGTCCACCCCGCGGTCACCCGGGCTCTCCAATCCGCCATTGTCTTGACCAGCTTGTAGTCGTCGGCGTAAAGCGTCTCGACGTTTTTGGCCAGTGGCTCGTACATGAACTCGAGGTAGTCCCGGAGCATGCGGGCCGCGCTGACCTGCGGACCGAGGCTCGACAGCGTCCCTTTGACCATCCGAACCCAGTCCCGGGGGACGGGGACCTCGCTGCGGTCGTAGAACTTGGGAATCACCTGGCGCTCCAGGATCTCAAACAGGCTGGCTGCCTCCAGTTCGTCACGCTTACGCATGTCTTCGTAGGTCTCTGCCGACGAGATGGCCCAGCCGTTCTCTCCATTGAACATCTCGTCCCACCAGCCATCCCGGATCGACAGGTTGAGGGCACCGTTGAGTGCTGCTTTTTCGCCGCTGGTGCCGCACGCCTCCAGTGGGCGACGAGGGTTGTTCAGCCATACATCGGAGCCCTGGTACAGCATTCGTGCGACGCGCATGTCGTAGTCGGGGATGAAAACGACCCGATGACGAACCAGCGGGTCCTTTGCGAACTGGACGATCTCTCGGATGATTCCCTTACCGACCTCATCCCTGGGGTGCGACTTGCCGGCGAGGACAATCTGCACCGGACGCTTGGTGGACAGCAGGAGCGCCTTGAGCCGCTCGGGATACCGGAAGAGAAGGGTGGCCCGCTTGTACTCGGCGAAACGGCGGGCAAACCCAATGGTCAAGGTCCTGGAGTCCAGGACTCGATCGGCCCAGTCGACGTCGTGGCCGCCGGCCCCGCTCTGTATCAACCCGGCTTTGAGCAGGCTCCGGGCATGCAGCACGAGCTGCTCTCGGGCCGTTTCCTTGACACGCCATACCTCGTCGTCCCGGGCGGATCCAATCTGCGCCCAACGCTCCCCGTTTGCCTGATCCCAGTCGGGCATCACATACCGGTCGAAAAGCTTGGCCATGCTCGACGAGACCCAGCTGCGGGCGTGCACCCCGTTGGTGACGTGCCCGATGGGAACCTCCTCCACCGGGATGTCGGGCCACAGGCTGTGGAAGATCTGCCGGCTCACCTGGCCGTGCAGCTTCGAGACGGAGTTGGCCTTCGCCGCCAGCCGAAGAGACATGACCGCCATATTGAAGGGCGACAAGTGGTCGGCACCCGGCTCCTGCCCGATGGACATGAACTGGTCGAACGTGATCCCGCATTCCTCGGCCCAGGTCTTGAAGTAGCGCTCCATGAGGACTCGGGGGAACCGGTCGATCCCGGCCGCTACCGGAGTGTGGGTGGTGAACCCCGTGCCGGCCCGGTTGGCCTCCACCGCCTCGACGAAGGTTAGATTGTCCATGGTCATGAACCGGCGGATGCGCTCGAGGCTGAGGAAACCGGCGTGCCCCTCGTTCATGTGGAAGATCTGGGGATCCTCGCCCACCGCTTCCAGAGCGCGCACGCCGCCCATTCCGAGCAGGATCTCCTGCGCCATCCGGTGCTGTTCGTCGCCTCCGTAGAGGCGGTCGGTGATGAGCCTGGCCTCGGGGTCGTTACCTTCGACGTCGGCGTCCAGCAGGTACAGGCGCACCCGCCCCACCTGTGCCTTCCAGATCTGTGCCCGCAGCGGTGTCCCGGCAAGGCTGACCTCGATCTCGGGCTCCATGCGGGTGAGTGCCATGCCGTACGGATCGAGCTGCAGGTACCGTTCCTGCTGTTGCCCGTCGGCGTTCAACTCCTGACGGAAGTAGCCCTCACGGTAGAAGAGGCCCACTCCGATGATGGGGATGCCAAGGCCGCTGGCCGCCTTCAGGTGGTCTCCTGCCAGCACGCCCAGCCCGCCGGAGTACTGCGGGAGCGTCTCGGTCAACCCGAATTCGGGAGAGAAGTAGGCCACCGAGGCAAGAGGGCTCTTGCGGTGCTGAAACCACCGCTCCGACTCCATGTAGTGCTGCAAGTCCAGATGGACCTCCCGCAGAAACTCCATGAAGGACCGATCGTTCACCAGCTCCTCGTACCGGCTTCGGCTGACGCTTCCCAGAACCTTCAGGGGATCACCCCCCGTCATCTCCCAGACATCTTGGTCAACCCAGCGGAACAGGTCGCGGGCGCGGTCGTCCCACGACCAACGGAGGTTCATAGCAATCGTTTCGAGGGGGGCGAGCGCCTGAGGAAGACGCGCGCGGACCGTGAAGCTTCGCAGCGCCTTCGGACTCACGAAAGGGACTGTAACGCATTGGATGCCTTGGCTGGCAAGAACAGTGCGACAGATTTGGCGCGGCCGCTTCGGCGGCGGAGTCGGGATGAACCCCCAGCCGTCCATTTCGTGTGAGCAGCCTGGCCGGCTGATCACCGGCCCTTTCGTCATTGAAGGGGATCCCGGTTAAAACGCCCGATTGAGCATTGCCTGCCCCCCATCGGTGGTAGGAATGAAGTGTGATAAATCCCATTGCCATCCAGGATGTTCGGCCGCGCACGCCCGAAGGTTTTCCGGCCAAGGCTGTGACCGGCGAGTGGGTAAGGGTCTCTGCCGACATCTTTCGAGATGGCCACGATCTTTTGTTCGCGCGGGTGATCTGGCGTCCAACAGGCGCCGGTGATTGGCGGTCATCTCCGCTGAGCCCACTCCCGAATCACCGGTGGGAGGGAACGATAGTCGGCGAGGATATCGGCCACCACGAGTACGTCGTGCAGGCGTGGACCGACACCTTCGCCACATGGCGCCGGGACACCTTGGTCAAGCACGCCGCCGGGCAGGACGTAGGCGTCGAGCTGGAGGAGGGGGCCCTCCTCGTTTCCAGCGCCGCAGCCAAGCTCGAGGGAAGCGCCGCCGCGAAGCAGAAGAAGGCTCTGTGCAGGGAGGCCGCGGACAGTCTGCGCAACAAAGACCTGCCGGTTGAGACCCGGCTGGCGGCGGTTGAGGTGGACGGTTTGTTGGAGGTGCTGAAGGCGTACCCGGTCCGGCGCGATCTGAGCTCCTCAGCCATGATGCCGCTGTGGGTTGACCGGCCCCGGGCGCTGTTCAGTTCCTGGTACGAGCTTTTTCCGCGCTCGAACGGCGGCTTCGAAGGGACCACCAAGCGGCTGGCCGCTCTGTCCGACATGGGTTTCGACGTCGTTTATCTGCCACCGATCCACCCCATCGGAATCACCGACCGAAAGGGAAAAAACAACACCACCAGCCCCGATGCCGACGATGTGGGGAGCCCGTGGGCCATCGGTTCCAAAGAGGGTGGCCATAAGGCCATTGACCCGAGCCTGGGAACCTTCGAGGACTTCGCCGCGCTGGTAGAGGAAGCAGGATCATTGGGAATGGAGATCTCTCTGGATTACGCGCTGCAATGTTCGCCGGATCACCCGTGGGTCACCGAGCATCCCGAATGGTTCCACCACCGGCCCGACGGAACGATCAAGTTTGCCGAGAATCCACCGAAGAAGTACCAGGACATCTATCCCATCAACTTCTGGCCGGCGAAGGATGAGGATCGGGCGGCACTTTGGAGCGCATGCTGGGACATCCTGGAGTTTTGGATCGCCCGAGGCATCAGGTTCTTCCGGGTGGACAACCCGCACACGAAACCGCTGCCCTTCTGGGCGTGGATCATCCGCGAGGTGCAGACCAAGCATCCGGACGTGCTTTTTCTCGCCGAGGCGTTTACTCACCCCAAGATGATGGCTCGCCTGGCCGAGGTCGGTTTTTCGCAGAGCTACACCTATTTCACGTGGCGGGTGGGCAAGCAGGAGCTCCTCGAGTACGCCGTGGAGGTGGCCCAGGGTCCCGCCGCCGACTACATGCGTCCCAACTTCTGGCCCAACACACCGGACATCCTGAGCGGACCATTGAGGAACGGCGGTCCTGCAGTGTTCCGGCTCAGGCTTCTGCTGGCGGCGACGATGAGCCCTTCCTACGGCATCTACAGCGGCTACGAGCTGTACGAGAACCAGCCGGCCCGAGACACCGACGAGGAGTACCTGAACTCCGAGAAGTACGAGGTGCGTGAGCGCGACTACGACGCTCCCGGCACCCTGGTGCCGTTCATCGCCCGCCTCAACGCCATCCGGCGAGAGCATCCGGCTCTGCAGCAGCTGCACAACATCGTCGTCCACCCCAACTGGAACCCCAACATCCTGGCCTTTTCTAAGGCATCCGACGACGGAACCGATGTCGTCCTCACTGTGGCAAACCTTGATACGGCGGGGCGGCAAGAGACGACCCTGAATCTCGACCTGACGGCGCTGGGGGTTGATTCGTCGAGGGGCTTTACCGTTCGGGACGAGCTGACCGGCGCGACCTACGACTGGTGGGGTGCCAGCCCATACGTCAGGTTGGAACCGGCGGATCAGCCTGCGCACGTCTTTTCCGTGATCCAGGGGGTTCAGGGGGTGGCCGATTAGCTCTACCGATCCGGCGGCACAGGATCGGTTCGATTCGCCCGGTACCGCCGAGATAGCGGGTCCGCTGCCCAACCTCCACGAGGCTGAGGTGGCGGTTCGCGGCGGGGATTTGTCTCCGACCGAGGTTGCATCCAATGCAGCCAGCATGAGCGACATCGAGGTGATGGCCCCGGGAGCCGAGGTCGAGATCGCCGAGGGGCCGAAGCCGGACAGCCCCCTGGCTGAGACGCCGCAGCCCGAACCCAGTGCGGCCGACCAGCGCTGGTATCAGAGAGCGGTGTTCTACGAGGTTCCGATACGGGGCTTCTCCGACGCCAACCACGACGGGAGGGGTGATATCCGCGGCTTGATCAACAAGCTCGACTATCTGCAGTGGCTCGGCATCGACTGCATCTGGCTGCTGCCCTTCTACGAGTCACCGCTCAAGGATGGAGGGTACGACATCAGCGACTTCTTCTCCGTTCTTCCCGAGTACGGAAACCTCGGTGACGTTGTGGAGCTCGTCGAGGAAGTCCACAAACGAGGGATGTACATCATCGCCGACATGGTGATGAACCACACCTCCGACCAGCACCCGTGGTTCCAGGAGTCCCGCCGGTCTCAGGACAACCCCAAGGCGGACTGGTATGTGTGGAGTGACGACGACCAGCGCTGGTCGGAAGCCCGGATCATCTTTGTGGATACCGAGAAGTCCAACTGGGCGTGGGACCATCCGCGCCAGCAGTACTACTGGCACCGGTTCTTCTCCCATCAGCCGGATCTCAACTACCGCAATCCCGAGGTTCGGGAGGCGATGTTGAACGTGGTCCGATTCTGGCTGGACCTCGGACTGGACGGCTTCCGGCTGGATGCCGTTCCCTACCTGTTTGAGCGGGATGGGACCAACGGCGAGAACCTCCCGGAGACCCACGAGTACCTGAAGGGCCTGCGGGCAACCATAGACGGCGAGTATCCCGGCAAGGTGCTGCTCGCCGAGGCCAACCAGTGGCCGTCGGACGTGGTCGACTACTTCGGGGAAGGCGACGAGTGCCACATGTGCTTCAACTTCCCCCTGATGCCCCGCATGTTCATGGCGCTGAGGCGGGAGCAGCGGTACCCGATCACGGAGATCCTGGCGCAGATCCCGTCGATCCCGGATGGGGCCCAGTGGGGGCTTTTCCTGCGAAACCACGATGAGCTGACCCTGGAGATGGTCACCGGCGAGGAGCGGGACTACATGTACAACGAATACGCCAAGGACCCGTTGATGAAGCTCAACCTGGGCATTCGGAGAAGGCTGGCGCCACTGCTCGACAACAACATCGGGTCGGTCCAGCTCTTCCATTCGTTGCTGTTCAGCCTGCCCGGTAGCCCGATCCTCTACTACGGCGACGAAATTGCGATGGGCGACAACGTCTTTCTGGGAGACCGGGACGGTGTTCGCACCCCCATGCAGTGGACTCCGGACCGCAACGGCGGGTTCAGCTCGGCCGATTTCGCCCGTCTTTATCTGCCTCCGCTGATGGATCCTGTGTACGGCTATCAGGCGGTCAATGTGGAATCCGAGATGCGGAACCCTAGTTCGTTTCTACATTGGGTAAGAAGAATGTTAATGGTTCGTAAGCATCACCCCGTCTTCGGTACCGGCTCAATGGAGGTGCTCAGCAACCAGAACCCATCGGTCCTGGCCTACGTAAGGGAATCGGAGGACGACATCATCCTGTGCGTCAATAACCTCAGCCGCTTTGCGCAGCCGGTCGAGCTCAACCTCGGACGCTTTGAGGGAAAAACTCCGGTAGAGATGATCGGCAGGGTCCCGTTTCCCAAGATCGGAGAGCTGCCCTACCTGCTGACCCTGGGGGGGCACGGCTTCTACTGGTTCCAGGTGGTCGGCGCATGAGGGAGATCAAGCCGGAGCTCCTCGTCGAAGCGCTCGAGCGCTTCCTACCCCATCAGCGCTGGTTCGGCGGCAAGGGCCACGAGATCACGCAGATCCTTCCCGACAAGGTGCAGGTGCTGGAGTCGGAGTGGCCGGCGCTGGTACGGGTGGAGGCGGAGGTCCGGGCGGTCGGCATTGCGCCGGAGCGGTACAACGTGCTCATCGGGCTGCGGCCGACCGACTGGACACTGACCTTCCTCGAGGGCAACTCCGAGGCGCTGATGGGCGAGCTGGCCACCGACGAAGGGCCGGCCTGGGGCTACGAGGCGGTGCGGGACTCGCAGCTGGTGCTGAAGCTCTTCCGTACGCTGTTCCCCCATATCCTCAATCCGGTGCGGGTGAGGCCGATCACCGCCGAGATGTCCAACACGATGCTCATCTACGACGACCAGCTTGTGTTCAAGATCTTCCGTGCCCTGTCCGAGAAGGTGAACCTCGATCTGGAGATCACCGAGGCCCTCGGAAGGGTCGGGTTTCCGCACGTGGCGGCTCCGCTCGGCGTCTGGAGGCATGAGGGCACCGACCTGGGAATGGTTCAGCCTTACCTCGCCGGTGGAGTGGAGGGCTGGGCCATGGCGCTCACCTCGCTGCGCGACATGTTCGGCAGCCGCGCCGACCCGTGGGTATCGGGAGGCGATTTTGCCGCCGAGGCCTACCGCCTCGGGACCACCACGGGAAAGCTTCACGCGGCTCTGGGTGAAGCGTTCGGAATCTTCCCCGGAGATTCACCGGAGTGGGCTGAAGCCATGGAGGGACAGCTCAGCAGGATCCAACATCCCCACCTGGATAAAGCGTCCGCCCGGCGAATATTTCAGCGCCTGGCCGCCCTGGAGGACGCCGGGCCCAGCATCCGGGTACACGGCGATATGCACCTCGGCCAGGTAATGCGCACCGACACCGGATGGTACGTGCTGGACTTCGGTGGTGAGCCGTCGCGGCCGGTGGAGGAGCGGCGGATGCCCACATCGCCGATGAAGGACGTCGCCGGGATGCTCAGATCTTTGCACTACGCCACCTGGACCGCAGCCGCCGAGCAGGAAGACGTGGAGGTGACGGCCGAGCTAGCTATGGAGTGGGAGCAGCGCAACCGCGGTGCCTTCGTCGACGGGTATCTGGAGGCGGCCAACCGCATGGGCGGCCTGCTGCCGGAGGACCAGGACAACTTCGGCCTGGTTTTGAAGGCCTTCGAGCTGGACCGAGGCATCTATGAAATTGGCTACGAGCTGGCCCACCGCCCGGAATGGGTGAAGATTCCGATGGCGGCCATCCACAGCCTCTACTAGGGCCATGCCCAACCCTGCCGGGTGACGGCTCCCCCGGAGATCCTGGAGCTGGCGGGTCACGAGGTGAAGGTCACGAACCCCGGAAAGACCTTTTTTCCGCAGATCGGCGTCACGAAGCTGGATCTCGTCAAGTACTACCTGTCGGTCGCGCCGGGGGCGATCCGGGGGGTATACGACCGGCCGACCTCCCTAAAGCGCTTTCCCAACGGGGCCGACGGCGACTTCTTCTTTCAAAAACGGGTTCCCACCCCCCGGCCCGAGTGGATCCAGACCGCCATCGTGCGCTTCCCGAGCGGCAGGTCGGCCGAGTTCCTGACGATCGTCGACGAGGCTCATCTCGCCTGGGCCATCAACCTGGGCTGTATCGACCTGAATCCGTGGCCCGTGCGGAGGACCGACCTGGACCGGCCCGACGAGCTGCGGGTGGACATCGACCCGACCGAGGGGATCCCTTTCGAGCACGTCCGTGAGGTTTCGATGGTGGTCAAGGAGGTGCTGAAGGAGCACGGGCTGACCGGTTACCCGAAGACCTCCGGGTCTCGGGGAATCCATATCAACGTCCGGATCGAGCCCCGGTGGGATTTCACCGAGGTGCGAAGGGCGGCTCTGGCGCTGGCCCGGGAGGTGGAGCGCCGGGACCCGTTGGCCACCACCGCCTGGTGGAAGGAGAACCGGCACGGAGTCTTCCTGGACTACAACCAGAACGCCCGGGATCGGACGGTGGCGTCGGCCTACTCGGTGCGTCCGACGCCTGACGGGAGGGTATCCACACCATTGGAGTGGGAAGAGGTCCCCGATGTGGAACTGGGGGACTGGACGATCGCCACCGTTCCCGGACGCTTTGCCGGGAAGGATCCGGATGCCGGCATTGACCGTGCGGCCGGCAGCCTCGAGTCGCTCCTGGACCTGGCGAGGGAGGATGAGAAGCAAGGCACCGAGGACGCCCCCTGGCCGCCGAACTTCCCGAAGATGCCGGGCGAGCCGAAGCGAGTGCAGCCGAGCAAGGCCAAAACAGAACCCTAGAGCTGGAGGGTTCATTCCTCCTCCCCCCATATTCCTCTGGACCCCTTAGTTCGCCGGGACTAGCATGGCCGGATGAGCTCGGAGCCTCTTGACGCGTTCGTTCCGGGGATGCCCTCGTCCTCGCCGAGTCTGGATTACGAGGACGCGTTCGCTTACCTGTTTCGCCGCCCCGGCGGGTGGAAAGCTCTGATCCTCGGCGGAATCCTGCTTCTCTTCTCCTGGCTCATCCTTCCGCTGCTGGTTGTGATCGGCTATGGCGCGGCGCTGGGCCGTACGGTCGCCGCGGGAGATCGGGAGCTGCCTGCATTCCAGCTGGGAATGGCCGCCGACGGCCTGAGGGCGGTGGTCATCATGATTGGCTACCTGGTTCCCATTGTCCTGGTCTACATCGTTGCGGTTGTCCCCTTGATCGTGGCCGGGGAAACCGGGAATGAACCGGCCTCTGGTTTGGTGTTCTTCGGTAGTTTCGGCATCTTATTTCTGCTCATGCTTTACGGCCTGGGCCTCGCCGTCCTCCAGCCGGCCATCTTCGCGGTATTCATCAGCGAGGGCTCCGTCGGCGCCTGTTTCAGCCCTCGGCGGTTAAAGGCGGTCATCAAGTACTGGAGAGGCACCTACGTCGGGGCGGCGGCGATCATCTTCGGTATCAGCCAGCTCGTTGGCTTTGGGTTCATCCTGTTCATCATCGGCATTGCCTTCGCCTACTTTTACTTCATGGCTTTTACTGCCCACGTGTCCGGGCAGCTTGCCCGGCCGCTGCTCCAGGCGATCGAGACGCCGGCTTCCACACTGGTCACCGGCTGATCCCGAGCGGCGCCGATGTGCGCCTCGATGTCACGTTCTTGCCGGCTGTTCCGTCTTCCCACCGACATTGGGGAAGGGAGCACCAGATGATCGTCGCAGTTGTCGGAGGTACCGGCACGATAGGCCGGGTGGTGGTTGAGAACTTGGAGCGCCGCGGCCACCACCCAAGAGTCTTGAGCAGGCGGCCGCCCGAGCACAGCGACCGAACGCATCACCGAGTCGATCTCACGACGGGAGACGGTCTGGAAGAGGCGCTGACCGGCGTCGAGACCGTGGTTGACGCATCCAACCCCGGCTCGCCAACAAAGGACGCGGCAGCCGCCGTGCTGCTTGAGGGCACGCAGCGCTTGCTGGCTGCTGAAACTTCAACGGGCGTATCGCGCCACGTCCTTATGTCGATAGTGGGTGCGGAAGCCATTCCTTTCCCCTACCATCGGTTCAAGGTACAACAGGAAGCCCTGGTGGCGCGATCGGGTTTGGGCTGGTCGATTGTCAGGGCAACCCAGTTCCATCAGCTGATCGACTTTCTCTTCCGGTCGACATCCAGGTGGGGCCTTCTGCCGAAGGCGGGAATTCCACTGCAGCCGGTGGATCCCCGAGACGTGGCTCCGGTGGTGTCGTCGGCAGTTGAGAATGGCTCCAGCGGCCAACGCCTGCAGATTGTGGGTCCCCAAACCCTGGGCCTGGCGGAGCTGGCGGAGATGTGGCGGCTGCGAAACCGGTCGCTCGCGCTTCCGCTTCCGATCCCGTTGTTCGGCGACTTCGGACGGGCCCTTAAAAGCGGCGAGTTGACCAACACGGCGGCGCCGAAGGGCCTTATCACGTTCTCGGACTGGCTGGACGAGCACATTCCCTCGGAGCTTGCCCCGGCATGAGCCGTACCGGCGACCACGCGGCCTTCTTCGAGGGTTTGCGTCCTTATCTGCTGCGGGTTGCCTACACGCAGACCGGCAGTGTCGCCGACTCCGAGGACGTCGTTCAGGAGGCGTGGTTGCGGTATGACCGTGTCGATCGCAGCGGGATCGAGAATCCAAAGGCGTGGCTTACGACGGTGGTGACGCGGCTGGCCCTGGACTCGCTCGGATCGGCACACTCCAGACGGGAAAGCTACGTGGGAGAGTGGCTTCCCGAGCCACTGGTGACCACCGCACCGAGCAGCGACCCGGCGGAGAGGGTAACTCTGGACGAGTCGGTGAGCATGGCATTGATGGTGCTGCTGGAGTCTGTTTCGCCGGCGGAGCGGTGCGCCTTCGTTTTGCACGACATATTCGGATTTCGGTTCGAAGAGGTCTCGAGGGTGGTGGGAAGGACTCCTGAGGCGGTAAGGCAGCTTGCCTCCAGGGCCCGCCGGCACGTTGAGGCGGGCCGCCCCCGCTTCCCGCCCACTCCGCAGGAGCACTACCGCGTCGTGGAAGCCTTTCGACAGGCCACGCACGCGGGCGACGTCGAGGCGTTGATCAAGCTGCTCGACCCGCGGGTGAGGGTACGGGCCGACGGAGGCGGCGTGGTCCCGTCGATCAGGCGGGCCATTGTGGGGGCGCCCCGGGCGGCCCAGGTGCTCAATGCCCTGGCCCGGCGCTTCCCCGACCGGGAGGAGCTTCCCGTGGAGATCAACGGCGCGCTGGGCCTGGTGGTTCGAGTCGGGGACCAGCTGAGCGTGATGTCGTTCACCATCCACAGCGGCCTCATCACCGAGGTGGACATATTCCGGAACCCGCACAAGCTCGCCCACGTCGACATTCCCTGACGTTGCAGCGGCACCGCGGGCAGAATAAGGCTCATGGATCTTCCTGTTCAGCCTCCGGTCAAGCCCATGCTGGCGAAGTCGATTGCCGAGATACCGGAGGGGATGCTCTATGAGCCCAAGTTCGACGGATTCCGCTGCATCGTGTTCCGGGACGGCGACGAGGTGGAGCTAGGAAGCCGCAACGAGCGCCCGCTCACCCGCTACTTTCCGGATGTTGTGCAGGCGGTGAAGCAACAACTGCCGCAACGTTGCGTAATCGACGGCGAGGTGGTGGTGGCCCTGGGAGGCGGCCTGGACTTCGAGGCCCTGCAGCAGCGGATTCACCCGGCGGAGTCCCGGATCAACATGCTGGCAAAGACCACTCCGGCGGCGTTCATCGCATTTGATCTGCTTGCCCTGGGGGAGCAGTCCTACCTGGACGCGCCGTTCGCCGAGCGGCGGGCGGCTCTGGAGGAGGCCCTGGCCCCCAGTGGTGCTCCCGTCTTCCTCACTCCCGCGACCGACTCCCTGGAGCTGGCGCGGGAGTGGTTTCAGGCGTTCGAGGGAGCCGGTCTGGACGGCGTCATCGCCAAGCCGACCGGCATCCCGTACGCTCCGGACAAGCGGATCATGTTCAAGATCAAGCATCAGCGGACAGCCGACTGCGTGGTGGCCGGCTTTCGATGGCACAAGAGCGGCCCGGTGGTCGGATCCTTGCTCCTCGGCCTGTACGACGACAAGGGAGACCTGCACCACGTCGGGGTTGCCGCTGCCTTCTCCATGGCCGAGCGAAAGCGACTTCTGGACGATCTGGAAGCCTATCGGCGGGAAGCGGATCAGAACCATCCCTGGCACGACTGGTCCGATCTGGACCGTATCCCCGGCGGCGCGGGGAACCGGTGGAATGCCCACAAGGACATGTCATGGGAGCCGCTTCGGCCCGAGCTGGTGGTCGAGGTGGGGTACGACCACATGGAGGGCACCCGGTTCCGGCATGTCGCCCAGTTCAAGCGCTGGCGCACCGACCGCATTCCTCGGTCGTGCACCTTCGCGCAGCTCGAAGTCCCGGCCACGTATAACCTGGCTAACGTGCTTTCCGGCCGGTGACCTACAGACCGGCCGGTTAGGGCCCGTGCGACCGCGCAGGCGACCGGCGGGCTAAGAGTGCGTTGTGCAAGGTGGCAGTATGGGGCGATGTCGCCGCGGCGCCCTCTCCACTTTATGGCAGTCATGCTTCTGGTCGTATCTGCGTCGTGTGCTTCGGGGGGCGAAGAGCCCCCGACCGCACCGGTCAAGTCGCTCCTGGCTTCGCCAGCCCCTAGTCCTAGCCAGGAGCCCCGCTTGATCTTTGCCGTCAAAGGAGACTGGGGCGCGGGAACACCCGAACAGGCAGCGGTGACCAACCGCATGTGCGAGACCCGCAGGAGGGTGCCGTTCGACGTGGTGGTCACCACCGGAGACAACTTCTACCGACCCGACAGCATTGCCACCCAGACCAACTACTTCTCCCCGGAGGCGTGTCTGATTTCTCACCCCGGGCATCAGTGGCGGGCGGTCTGGGGCAATCACGATCTGAAGGGCGACTCAACCGGCGGGGTGCTGGGTGCCGTGCAGCGAACCTACACCTGGGCGTTGGGACCGGTGCAGTTCTTCATGCTGGACTCCAACCGGACGGCGGACGGCGCGCAGGAGGAGTGGCTGGCTGCGGAGCTGGCCAGGTCTCGGGCAAGGGTGAAGATCGCCGTGTTTCACCATCCGCCGTTCACCGTGGGGCTTCACGAGAGCAATCTGGAGGCTCAGCGCAGGTGGGTGCCATTATTCGAGCAGCACGGCGTCGATCTGGTTTTGAGCGGCCACAATCACGGTTACGAGCACTCGGCGGTCAAAGAGGTCGATTATGTGGTCAGCGGAGGCGGCGGAGCGCAGTTGTACCCGTGCGTGGACGACCGGCCCTGGCTGCTCGTCTGCCTGTCCGCCAACCACTTCCTGGTGGTAGAGATCGAGGGCTCGGCGGTGTCCGTGAAGGCTATCGGTACATCGGGCGAGGAGATCGACAGCTTTGTGATCGGCGAAAAGCGGGGGAACGCCCCCAGCTAAAACTAGGGCGTGCAGCCCTGCTTGTGCTCCACCTGGGGGAGCTGGCCCACCCGGTAGTTCACTACCTTGGCGCCGTCGGACTCGAAAACCATCCGGTAATTCTTGTCCTTCTCCTGTTTGGGCGTGGCGGTCAGGTATCGGTAGGGGGGACCGATGAACGGCCTAGCCGGAAGCGGTTGGCCGTTGCCGTAGGCCTCCAGAACCTCCTTCTCTTGACTGCCGACCTTGATTCCTTGCGCCGTTGCGAAGTCCCCGCCGAGAATGTCGATGCGAGCCAGCTTGCCGTCCACCATCATGAAGGCGAGAGGCGACTTGTTGCCGCTGTCGGGGGGCGGAATGTAGCCGGGTATGGTGGAGGGGCTTACGTAGGCACAGTTGTTTTCGGCGACGGCCTGGTCGTAGTCCGGCTGTCGGGTGAGCTCGACGCCGGCGGCTGCCGATATTTGATCCAGAGTCATCCCCACCACCACGGGTCCCACGCTCGTGAGAGCAACCGGGGAGTTGGCCGTCAAGCCCCGAGGGGCCGTCGGACTGGCGATCGCCTCCTGGTTGGAGGCCGAACCGCCTCGGTTGCAGCCCCCTGCGACGAGCAAGGCTAGGAGAGCGAGCGCAAGAGCGCGGGCTCGAGCCCGAAGCCGCCCTGCGCTGTTCCCAGGCGCGCTGTGACGAGTCGAATGTGGCATGGGCACCATGCTAACCCAGCGAACGAACGACATCGTACTTTTGGCCTCCTAGGAAACCTGGATCGTGCCGTTCATCCCGGCGTGGAGGGTGCAGACGTACTCCACCTCATTTTCGGGGACGGCGAAGGTGGCGTGAAACACCTCACCCGGCGAGATGACTCCTGTGCTGATGCCCAGGTCGTCCGCGGTCCAGTCATGTGGCCGTTCGCCCGTGTTGCGGACCTCAACCGCGATGTTGTCGCCCGGCTTCACCTTGAGAGTTTCCGGCTTGAAGAAGTTGTCCCCGGCCTCAACCTTGACCGCCTCGCCGGGTGCCGGACCCTTCGTCACATCGCCGGCGCGCTCGGCGCCGCCTCCACAAGCGACCAGCAGTGCTGCGGCCGCCAATCCGGCGGTGGGAAACCCGATAAATCTCCAGGAGTGGGTACAACGGTCTGCAGACAGACGCATTCTGGTCCTTCTTTAAGGGCAACGGGGGGACGTAACCACAGGCTAAACGACCGGCGCTCTTTGCGTTCTGCGCAGGCTCGGCCGATACTTTGCGAGCCGGTTCGGCACAGAAGCCGGTTTTGCCGAGAAGGGAGAAAACTCATGAGTGACCAGGAACAACAGGCTGAAGAGTCGGCGGCACCTCCTGCATCCACGGACAGCGATACCGTTCAGGATGCCCTGCAGAACATGCCCGGACTTGCGGAGTCGATGGGGAACCGACCCGCCGCTCGGACCGGGTCCGACGACGCGATGGAGGAGGAGCCAGACCCGGACACCTCGTCGTTCGGCACCGCCCCCGAGCCGGTAGAGGACAGCGAGACGGTGCAACAGGCCCGCAAGCAGCTCGGCCTTTAGCAAGTCGTAAGGGTAGGAATCCGCCCTTCAGGCGGCGATGAGCTGCCGCAGCACCATCTGAAGGATTCCACCGTTCAGGTAGTACTCGAGTTCGGCCTCCGCGTCGATCCTGACGGTCGCGGAAAAGGCTGACTCGGTACCATCGTCGTTTCGTGCCACCACCTGAACCAGCCGGCCTGGTCTGACGCCTTCCCCGATCCCGCGGATGGTGAACTGCTCGTGCCCGGTGATACCCAGAGAGACGGCAGAGCTGCCGGCCTCGAACTGCAGGGGCAGTACGCCCATACCGACCAGGTTGCTGCGGTGGATACGCTCGTAGCTCTCGGCAAGCACGGCTTTGACGCCCAGAAGGGCGGTTCCCTTCGCCGCCCAGTCCCGAGAGCTGCCGGACCCGTACTCCTTGCCGGCGATGATCACCAGCGGCACGCCCTCTGTTGCGTACACCCTGGACGCGTCGTAGATGGTCATCGGTTCTCCGTCCGGAAGGTGGATGGTGTGGGGTCCCTCGGTGCCGGGTGCCAGCAGGTTTTGCAGGCGCGAGTTGCCGAAGGTGCCCCGTAGCATCACCTCGTGGTTGCCGCGGCGAGACCCGAAGCTGTTGAAGTCCTGAGGAGCTACGCCGAGGCTTCGCAGGTACTTGCCCGCCGGTGAGTTCAGCCAGATGGAGCCTGCCGGAGAGATGTGGTCGGTGGTGATCGAATCGCCGAGCACCGCGAGCGCCCGGGCATCGATGATGTCTTCGGGGGCCCTGAACTCTCTCGTCAACCCCACGAAGAATGGAGGCTCCTTGATGTAGGTGGAGTCGGGGTCCCAGTCGTAGACGTCGCCTTGCGGCGCCGGCATGGAACGCCAGTTCTCGTCCCCTTCGAAGATGCTTCGGTACTGATCCTCGAACTGGTCGGGCGAGATCGCCCTGGACATCAGGTACTGGATCTCATCGGGCTCGGGCCAGAGCTCATCAAGGTAGATGCCCTCCCCGGTCTCGTCGTAGCCGAGCGGGTCGAGGTTGAGATCGAGGTGAACGGTTCCCGCCAGCGCGTATGCCACGCAGAGCGGCGGTGACGCCAGGTAGCTGGCCCGGACCTGGGAGTGGATTCGGCCCTCGAAGTTACGGTTGCCCGACAGAACGGCCACCACGGCCAGGTCACGCTCGTCGACCGCTTGGGCGATGTCCTGCGGAAGCGGCCCGGAGTTGCCGATGCAGGTGGTGCATCCGTAGCCCACCAGGTTGAAGCCAAGCTCTTCGAGGTAGGGGGTCAGCCCGGCCCGGTCGAGGTAGTCGGTCACCACCCGGGAACCCGGCGCCAAGGAGGTCTTGACCCACGGCTTGGCCTCCAGGCCAGCCTCAACCGCCTTCTTCGCCAGCATTCCAGCGGCGATCATGACCGATGGGTTGGAGGTGTTGGTGCAGCTGGTGATCGCGGAGATGACGACCGAGCCGTCGTTGATCTCCGAGCCTGGGCCGGCCGCCGGCTGTTCCGGTGGTCCACCGGCGAGAGGAGCCTGAAGGTCCTTGCCATCCGGGTTGCCTCCCTCGGCGATGAACCGGCTAACGTCCCGTGGGGGAGCGCCGTTCGATGCGTCGTTAAGGAATGCGTCCTTGAACGAGCCCCACACCCCCGACAGTCCAACCCGGTCCTGCGGGCGCTTGGGTCCGGCCAGGCTCGGCTCGACCGTCGACAGATCCAGCTCTATGACTTCTGTGAACGCGGGAGCAGGATCGGAGTCGCGGCGGAACAGCCCCTGCACGGCGCAGTACCTCTCCACCAGGTCCGCGGCCTCTCTCCGTCCCGTCTCCCGCAGATAGGCCAGCGTGTTGGCATCGGCGGGAAACAGCGTTGAGGTCGCGCCGAACTCCGGGGACATGTTGCTGATGGTCGACCGGTCGGCAACGCTGAGGCTGCTCAGGCCGGCGCCGAAGAACTCGAGAAACTTGCCGACGACCCCATGCCTGCGCAGCATCTGGGTCAGCGTCAGGACGAGGTCGGTGGCGGTGGTGGCGGGCGGAAGCGATCCGGTGGTTCGGATGCCCACCACCACGGGGCGGATCAGGAACATGGGCTGGCCCAGCATGGCCGCTTCGGCCTCGATGCCGCCGACGCCCCACCCCAGCACCCCCAGACCGTTGACCATTGTGGTGTGGGAGTCGGTTCCTACCAGGGTGTCGGGGAACGCGAGACCGTCGCGGGCGATGACCACCCGGCTGAGGTACTCCAGATTGACCTGATGGCAGATTCCCCTTCCGGGTGGGACGACCCGGAAGTCTTTGAAGGCCTGCTGGCCCCAGTTGAGCAGCGAGTAGCGTTCCCGGTTGCGCCGGTACTCCCACTCGATGTTGGCCTGGTAGGCCTCGGAAGTTCCGAAACGGTCCACCTGAACCGAGTGGTCGATGACCAGGTCAACCGGAACGAACGGGTTGACGGCCCCCGGATCGCCGCCGGCGCGACTGACGGCGCTGCGCAGCGCGGCCAGATCTACGACCGCCGGCACTCCGGTGAAATCCTGCATCAACACCCGGGCCGGCATGTACGCCAGCCGGGCGCCGGGGTGCACCTCCGGCCATTGCGCGAGGGCGGTGACGTCGGACTCGGACACGTCCCGGGAGCCCGCTCTCCGGAGGAGGTTCTCCAACAGGATCTTGACGGTGTGGGGGAGCGCAGCGAGGTCAACGCCGGCGTGGTCGGCGAGACGCGGCAGGCTATAGATGCCGACGCCGCCCGCCGCAGTCTGCAGCTGGGCGAGGGTGTTGAAGGGATCGCTCGGCACAGGTTCCTTGTCTTGTTGACTTTCTTCTCGAATGTAACGCATCCACCTGCGTTTCTTGCCTGAGCGGGCCGGCAACTTTGCGATGCCGCAAGTGAGTGTGCCGGACTGGCGAAGAGGACCGCCCAAGAAGGTATTTGCGCTGCCAACACCGTTTATCGAGGACCATCTCGGGTAAATCCCAGATCCGGTTGAGCCTCAGCCGTCCGGCCCCGACCCAGCTCCAGGGAGCCACCGACCTCGGGAGGATCCGTATGTCCCCAGACTCTGATCTCCAGCGCCCTGACCACGGAGTTGCAGCCGACGAGCCCGCCGACGCTCGAGGCACCAACGGAAGCGCATCGGCCGATGGCGGGGCGCAGCTCCAGGAAACCGACGGCTCAGGCGGAAAGGGTGAGGCGGCCTCCCAACCCAAAGGAGTCGCGGGGCAGGCGAGCTCGGGACCGGAACTCAAGGCGGCAGACCGAGGAGGACCCGCTTCCTGGATCCAGGCACCTCCCGGCATGGCGCGCTCGGGAGACGCAATATCGATGGCCGACAGGCGTCTGGCCCGGAGGCTCGGATGGTTCAGTCTCGGACTCGGCATCCCCCAGGTATTGATGCCGGGCAGGATCAATAAGCTCGCCGGACTGGACAACACATTCTTCAAGCGCCAGCTCATGCGTGTGGTGGGGCTGCGAGAGATCGGCGCGGGGGTGGGCATATTGAGCTCCCAGCCCAAGCCCGCTGAGTGGCTGGGGGCTCGGGTGGCCGGTGATGTGATGGATCTTGCGATGCTGCAGGCGGCATTGGGCAACCCGATGAACCGCAAGGGCCGGCTCCTGTTCGCAACCGCAAACGTGATCGCCGTAACCGCCCTCGACGTCGCGGAGGCGCGGAAGCACAGCCAGGCGCTGAAGGATAGCGGCGAGGAGCTCTCTTTGAAGGGCCGGACTTCCATCACGGTGAACCGCCCTCCTGAGGAGGTCTACCGCTACTGGCACGACTTTCAGAACCTGCCCCGGTTCATGTTCCATCTGGAGGCAGTGGAGCCGAGGGGCGATGGACGATACCACTGGGTTGCCAGGGCGCCGCTGGGTCAGAAGGTGGAGTGGGACGCCGAGGTGGTCGAGGATGTGCCCAACGAGCTCATCGCATGGCGCGCCACCGAGGACGCCGACGTGCCGAACTCCGGCTCCGTGCGCTTTGTTCCCGCTCCGGGTGGCAGGGGAACCGAGGTCATCGTCGAGATTGACTACCAGCTGCCGGGGGGAGCGATTGGTGACACCATCGCAAGACTCTTCGGCGAAGAGCCCGAGCAGCAGATAAAGGACGACCTGCGCCGCTTCAAGCAGGTTGTCGAAACCGGCGAGGTCGTTCGGTCGGAGGGCAGCCCTGAGGGCTCATACGCACTAAATCAGATCAGGTGGCGCCCGGCCCAGCCGCTCCCCTAACCGCCACCGTGCGGCAACCGCCCGCCGAACTCTAGTTAGCTTTCTCACTTAGGAAAGGACTTTTCTCATGAAGGCAAATTGCTGGATTCGTCCCAACCACCTGGAAGTCCAGGAGGTGCCGGAGCCGAAGATACTCAACTCCCGCGACGCCATCGTGAGGATCACCACGACCGCAATCTGCGGATCCGATCTGCACCTGCTGGACGGCTACGTTCCCGCCATGAGGAAGGGCGACATCCTGGGCCACGAGTTCATGGGTGAGGTCGTGGAGCTCGGCCCCGGGGTGAAGAATCTGAAGGTCGGAGACCGTGTCGTCGTGCCGTTCCCAATTGCATGCGGTGCCTGCAACGCCTGCGTCAACGAGATGTATTCACTGTGTGAGAACTCCAACCCCCACGCCGGCTTCGCCGAGAAGCTGCTTGGATATCCCACATCGGGCGTTTTCGGTTACTCACACCTCACGGGTGGTTTTGCGGGTGGCCAGGCGGAGTACGCCCGGGTGCCGTTTGCAGACGTGGGGCCCCTGAAGATCGAGAACGACGACCTGTCGGACGAGAAGGTTCTGTTCCTGTCCGACATCCTGCCCACCGGGTACATGGGGGCCGAGATGTGCGACATCAAGCCGGGCGATGTGATTGCGATCTGGGGAGCCGGTCCGGTAGGCCAGTTTGCGGCAGCAAGCGCATTCCTGCTGGGGGCCGAGCGGGTGATCGTCATCGACCGGTTCCCCTACCGCCTGAAGATGGCCGCCGAGAACACCGGTGCCGAGACCATCAACTACGAGGAGATCACCAACGTGCGGGAGGCCCTCAAGCAGATGACCGGCGGCCGGGGCCCCGACGCCTGCATCGACGCAGTCGGGCTCGAGGCCCATCATCACTCCCTACCGATCTACACCTACGACAAGGCCAAGCAGTTCGCCCGTAACGAGAGCGATCGGCCCTACGCCCTGCGGCAGGCCATACTGGCGTGCCGGAACGGCGGCACCGTCTCGGTCGTCGGGGTTTACGGGGGCTTCATCGACAAGTTTCCGATGGGAGCGGTCATGAACCGGTCGCTCACCATCAAGTCGGGCCAGTGCCATGTGCACCGGTACATGAAGCCTCTGCTCGAGCGGATCGAGAAGGGGGAGCTCGATCCCACCTTCATCATCACCCACCGCATGTCCCTGGACGAGACTCCGAAGGGATACGACATCTTCAAGCACAAGCAGGACGAGTGCATGAAGGTCGTCCTGAGCCCCAACTAACCGTGGCGGTCGAACCACTGGAGCTGCCGGCGGGCGAGGAGCCGCAGTTCGACACGGGGGAGTTGAAGTTCATCGGTAATGCCACCTGTCTGGTGCGGTACGCGGGGTTCACCTTCTTAACGGATCCCAACTTCCTGCATCAGGGGGACCACGCCAAGCTCGGCTACGGCCTGAGGTCTGAGCGGCTTATGGAGCCGGCGATGACCATCGACCAGCTCCCTCCTCTCGACTTCATCGTCCTCTCGCACCACCACGGGGACCATTTCGATGAGATTGCCGCCCGTGACCTGGACCGCAACGTGCCGATCATCACGAACAAGCATGCCGCGAAAAAGCTCCGGTCCCAGGGATTCCGGAACTCCATCTCGCTTCAGACCTGGGAATCCCAGTGGGTGAAGCGTCCGGACAGCAGGGTGAGGGTGACGTCGATGCCGGGCAAGCATGCCCCTCAACCGCTGCAGACCATGCTGCCGAAGGTTATGGGAAGCATGCTGGAGTTCTTTCATGGCAACCGGGTGGCGTTTCGCATGTACATAACGGGCGACACGCTCCTGCACGACCGGCTGCACCAGATTCCACGGCGGTACCCGGACATCGACCTTGCGCTGATCCATCTTGGCGGCACGCGAATCCTGGGCATCCTGCTGACGATGGATGCCGAGCAGGGGGTTAAGGCGCTGCAGATCGTCCAGCCCAAGACTGCGGTGCCGATCCACTACAACGACTACGCGGTCATGAAGGACCCTCTCAGTGCGTTCAAGCTGAAAGCGGAGGAGCAGAACCTGTCGACCGAGATCCGGTTCGTGTCGCACGGCGACGTGCTCGAATTTGCGTCGCCGCGTGCGAAGAAGGCGGCGGCGGAGTAGCACCGGTCCAATCTAGGACCCCTGTCACCGATCGGGGGCAAACTGAGGTAATGACTTTGAAGCACGAAGCTCTCAGTTTGTTCTCCGAAGCCACGCGAAGCTGGTTCACGCAGAGCTTCTCAGATCCCACGCCGTCCCAGGAGGGGACCTGGTCCTCGGTGGCCAAGGGCAAGGACACCCTGGTGGTCGCGCCCACCGGATCCGGCAAGACCCTGGCCGCTTTTCTGTGGGCGCTCGACCGGATCGCCACCTCCCCCGCTCCGCCGCCGAAGGAGCGGCTCCGAGTTCTGTACGTGTCTCCGCTGAAGGCTTTGGCGGTCGACGTTGAACGCAACCTGAATTCGCCGGTCAACGGCATCGCCCGTGCCGCCGACCGGCTGGGGCTGGCGGTTCCCCTGATCACCTTCGGGCTCAGAACCGGCGACACCCCACAGGAGGAGCGTCGCAAATTCCCCATCAAGCCGCCGGACATCCTGATCACCACTCCCGAGTCGCTGTTTCTGTTGCTCACCTCGCAGGCCCGGGATGCACTCCGGCACATCGACACGGTGATCGTCGACGAGGTCCATGCGGTAGCCGGAACCAAGCGGGGTGCGCACCTGGGGCTGAGCCTCGAGCGCCTGGACCACCTTCTAACCTGGCCGGCTCAGAGGATCGGTCTGTCGGCCACGGTGCGTCCTCTCCCGGAGGTGGCTAAGTTCCTGGGGGGCACGCGCGACGTCACCATCGTGAATCCGCCGTCGGACAAGCAGTTCGACCTCTCGGTGGTAGTTCCGGTCGAGGACATGGCCGAGATCGGGGAGGACCCGAGCCAGATCGGCGAGGGATCGGCGGCCGGAGAGCTGGTCCACACGAGCGGCCTGGAAAATCAGGCCTCCGGCTCGCTGTGGCCGAGCATCGAGGCTCGACTGGTGGAGCTCATACAGGCCCACCGCTCGACGATCGTTTTCGTGAACAGCCGCCGTCTGTCGGAGCGCGTTTGCGCCAAGCTCAACGAGCTGGCGGGGGAGCAGATATCCCGCGCGCACCACGGGTCGGTCTCCAAGGAGCAGCGCCGGCTGATCGAGGAAGACCTGAAGATGGGAAATCTGAAGGCGGTGGTGGCCACCTCGTCGCTGGAGCTGGGCATCGACATGGGTGCGGTCGACCTGGTTCTACAGGTTGAGGCGCCGTCCAGCGTCTCCTCCGGGCTGCAGCGGGTCGGCCGGGCCGGACACCAGGTGGGAGCCGTCAGCCGGGGCGTGATCCTGCCGAAGTGGCGAGGGGATCTGGTGGAGTCGGCGGTTGTCGTCGAGAGGATGCGGTCGGGGGAGATCGAGGAGCTGCGCTACCCCCGGAATCCACTGGACGTCCTGGCGCAGCATGTCGTCTCAATGGTCGCCATGGAGGACTGGGACTTCGACGCACTCGAAGTACTGGTCCGCCGGGCGGCTCCTTTCGAGGCACTGCCGACGAGTGCACTGGTCGGGGTTCTCGACATGCTTTCCGGCCTGTATCCGAGCGACGAGTTCGCCGAGCTGCGGCCCCGGATCAACTGGGACCGGGTCACGGGAAAGCTGAGCGCTCGAGGCTCCGCCCGCCTGCTCGCGGTGACCAGCGGCGGCACGATCCCGGATCGGGGCCTTTTCGGCGTGTACCTGGCGGCGGGCGAGGGCAGCACCCGGGTCGGAGAGCTGGACGAGGAGATGGTCTACGAATCTCGCAACGGCGACGTCTTCACCCTGGGGGCTTCCAACTGGCGCATCGAGCAGATCACGCACGATCGGGTTCTGGTGACGCCGGCCCCGGGGGCGGCGGCCAAGATGCCGTTCTGGCACGGGGACTCGCTGGGACGCCCGGTGGAGCTCGGTAGGGCTCTGGGCAAGTTCATGCGGGAGGTGGGCCAAGCCGAGCCGGGGGAGGCGTACACCCGCCTGTGCAATATCGGCCTGGACGACTTCGCCGCCAAAAACCTGGTGCAGTACCTTGCCGAGCAAGTTGAGGCCACGGGGCACCTGCCGACGGACCGGACCATCGTCGTCGAGCGGTTCCGGGACGAGCTGGGCGACTGGCGCCTGGTCGTCCACTCGCCGTTTGGTGCAAGGGTCCACGCACCGTGGGCGCTGGCCATCGAGCAGCAGGTCCGCGGGCGGCTGGGCCTGGAGGTCCAGACGATGCACACCGACGACGGCATCGTCGTACGGCTGCCCGAGGCGGACGAGGCCCCGGCGCTGGAGTCGGTTCTGTTCGACCCCGACGACATCGAACCGCTGGTCACTGCCGAGGTCGGCGGCTCGGCCCTGTTCGCCAGCCGGTTCCGGGAGTGCGCCGCCCGTGCCCTCTTGCTGCCCAAGCGACGGCCGGGGCAGCGAACGCCGCTGTGGCAGCAGAGGCAGCGCAGCGCCAACCTCCTGCAGGTAGCCGCCGGGTACGGGTCGTTTCCGATCGTGCTGGAAACCATGAGGGAGTGCCTCCAGGACGTGTTCGACCTGCCCGGACTGACGCAGCTGATGCGGGACATCCGGTCGGCCAAGGTGCGAACGGTACAGGTGGACACCGATCACGCCTCGCCATTCGCCAGCTCGCTGCTGTTTGGTTACATCGGTGCGTTCATCTACGACGGTGACGCTCCGCTGGCCGAGCGCCGGGCTCAGGCCCTTTCTCTCGACACCGGCCTGCTGGCGGAGCTTCTGGGTTCGTCGGAGCTGCGGGAGCTCATCGACCCGGAGGCTTTGGGGGAGATCGAGCTGGAGCTTCAGCGGCTCGTCGAGGACAGAAAGTTGCGGTCGCCGGACGACACCTCCGATGCCCTGCGGTTTGTCGGAGACCTCACCGAGCAGGAGCTGCTCGGCCGGGGCGCCTCAGTGGAGTGGCTGGTACAGCTGTCGCAAAGCCGCCGGGCCATTCAGTTTCGCATCGCCGGCCAGATGCGTTGGGTCGCCATCGAGGACGCCGGCCGCTTCCGCGATGCGCTGGGTGCGCCGTTGCCGGTGGGCATTCCCGACGCCTTCCTCGAACCGGTGCGGGATCCGCTCGGCGACATCATCGGCCGCTTCGCCAGAACCCACGGGCCATTTCAGGCGTCTGAGCCGGCCGCCCGTTTCGGGTTAGGAGCTGCGGTGGTCAATGAGACTCTTGGCCGGTTGGAGGCCCGGGGCAAGGTGGTCCGGGGCGAGTTCCGGCCGGGCGGGAGTGGGTCGGAGTGGTGTGATGCAGAAGTCCTCAGGTCGATCCGCCGCAGATCGCTGGCCAAGCTCCGCAAGGAGGTCGAGGCGGCGTCACCCGAGGTCCTCGCCCGCTTCCTTCCGGTGTGGCAGGGAGTTGGAGCGGTCAGGACTCTCGGCGGGCCGGATGGGCTGATTAGGGCAATCGAGCAGATGCAGGGCGCGGCCGTGCCGGCGAGCTCCCTGGAAAAGCTGGTCCTCCCCACCCGAGTCCCCGGTTACACATCTGCGATGCTGGACGAGCTGACCGCCGCCGGTGAGGTGCTCTGGGCCGGCAGCGGAGCGATCGGCAGCGATGACGGCTGGCTGAGTCTTTACCTCCCCTCGCACGCCGAGCTTCTGATGCCGGCTGCGGAAAACAAGGACCTGTCGGAGGAGGCCATCAAGGTCGTCCAGGCTCTGTCGGGAGGCGGAGCCATGTTCTTCCGCCAGCTGTCGACATCGTCGGGAATCGCCAACGACACCATCCTGCTCGACGCGGTTTGGGAGCTGGTGTGGAGCGGCCTTGTGACCAACGACACCATCGCTCCCATACGCGCACTGAAAGGGGTCGGCCGCAGCAGTCCGTCTCTGCGACCCGGCCGCCGCCTTCGGCGGGGGCCGGCGCTCCCACTGCGCCAGGGGCCGCCGTCCAGCGTGGGCCGCTGGAGCCTGCTTCCCGAGCGGTCGCAGGACCCCACCCGGACGCTCAGCGCACGGGCCGAGCAGCTGCTGGATCGCCACGGGGTTCTGACCAGGGGAGCGGTGGCCTCGGAGGCCGTCCCGGGCGGCTTTGCGGCCGTTTACCCGGTCCTCAAGGCGATGGAAGAGACGGGCCACTGCCGGCGGGGCTACTTCGTCGAGAGGCTGGGTGCGGCTCAGTTCGCCATGCCGGGCGCCGTCGACCGAATGCGGTCCCTGATCGCCGGAAACACCGAGCCCACGGGCGCAATAGTTCTGGCCGCCACCGATCCGGCCAACCCGTTCGGTGCGGCGTTGTCCTGGCCCGACAGGGCTGCCGGCGCCCCGGCAGGGGATCAACCCCCGAAAGGGGATCAACCCCCGAAAGGGGATCAACTGGACGGCCAACCCAAGGGGCACCGGCCGGGGCGCAAGGCGGGTGCCCTGGTGGTCATGGTCGAGGGGTCGCTGGTCCTGTACGTTGAGAAGGGCGGCCGCACGGTGCTGACCTTCAGCGACGATCCCGCGGTTCTCCAGCCTGCGGTCGATGCTCTGGCCCTCGCCGTCAGGCAGGGGGCTCTCGGTAAGCTGTCCGTTGAGAAAGCAGACGGGTCAGCGGTGGAGGACAGCCCGGTTGCCAGAGCGATGGCGGCCGCCGGGTTCCGGCACACTCCGAGAGGGCTGCGACTTCGGGCCTGATGGCCGCGTCTCTCGTTTGCGCCGCCAACAAATGGGCACTGATTGCCAAACGACTGCAACTGAAATGGAGGCCTAATGGCTGATCAGGAAACGACGGGTTCCAATACGCAAAAGGACCCCGACGAGTGGGTAACGGGCGATGAGCCGATGACCGGGGCACAAGCCTCCTACCTGAACACGCTCGGTCAGGAGGCCGGCGAGAAAGTTCCCGAGGATCTAACGAAGGCGGAAGCCTCCAAGAAAATCGATGCCCTCCAGGAAAAGACGGGCCGCGGGGTGCCGGACGAAGAATAGACAATCCAATGCCTGAGGGGGACACCGTCTTCCGTGCCGCCCGGTCCATGCACAACGCGCTGGCCCGCCGGCTGCTGACTTCCACCGACTTTAGGGTTCCCCGGTACGCCGCTGCGGACCTATCCGGGCAGACGGTGACCGAGGTCGCGCCCCGGGGAAAACACATGTTGACCCGGACCGATGCCGGCATCACCCTCCATACCCATTTCGAGATGGATGGCTCTTGGCATCTCTACAAGCCAGGAACCAGATGGCGCGGCGGTCCCGCTCACCAAATTCGGGTAGTGCTGCAGAATGCCGAATGGACGGCCGTCGGATACCGCCTTCCAGTCATCGAACTGATCCCCACATCGGGGGAAGAGGGCGTAGTGGGTCACCTGGGTCCCGACCTGCTGGGTCCGGACTGGAATCTCGAGGCCGCGCTGAGGCGTCTGGGCGCCAAGCCGAATGTCTCAGTTGCCGAGGCTCTGCTGGATCAGAGGAATCTGGCAGGGATCGGCAACCTCTACAAGTCGGAAACCCTGTTTCTGAAAGGCGTCCACCCGTGGAGTCCAGTGAATACGGTGAAGGAGCTTCCGGACGTGGTCACTCTGGCCCAGAAGCTGCTGAAGGCAAACACGCAGCATTGGGCCCAGGCGACCACCGGCAACACCGCGAAGGGGCAACGCCACTGGGTGTTCGAAAGGGCCGGTCAGCCCTGCCGCCGGTGCGGAACTCGGATCCGGTCTGCTTTGCAGGGGGATCCGGCGACGGAGCGCATCACCTACTGGTGCCCAACCTGTCAGCCGGAACCGGCGGTCCTCCAGCTCCTCGGCCGTGCACTAGAAGCCGGCGAAGGGCACAAAGCCTTGCATCAGGCCTGGCAAGAAGGACAGGCGTAGGCCCTGCGGCCTCCGATGGTCGCGACCTCCACCGGCGTGCCGCATTGCCGGCACTCGGTCTGCCTGTAGACGTTGCGAGCCCGCTCCTGGGGCAGGGAGGCTCTGTCCACGTGCGGAGGAGTGTCGATTGTGATGATGGCCGTCTTCGACGCCCTGCCGCATCATCGACACCAGCGTCTGCCACAGTTGGTCGAACTCCGTCCGGGTAAGCACGGCTGCCGGCCGGGCCGGATGGATGCCGATGGCCCAAAGAGCCTCCGCCCGGTACACGTTGCCCACGCCGGCGATGAGCGATTGGTCCAAAAGTGCCGCTCCCACCGACCCCGAATAGCGCTGAAGCCTCTTCCAAACCTTCTCGGAGTCGGCGTCGCTCCGCAGCGGGTCCGGCCCAAGTCGGGAAATGAGGGCCTTGACGGCAGCCTCGTCCAGTACCTCGCATCGGGTGGGGGCGGTCAGATCCCACGCCAGGGTCCCGCCGGCCAGCCGAAGCCGCACCTGTGGCCTGGGCGGCCCAGCCGGCTGCATTCGAACGAAGATGCCGGCAAGTCCCAGGTGCACGTGGAGGGAGGCGATGTCGAACCTTGCGAGGAGGTGCTTCCCACGGGCATCGGTGGCGAGCATGGAAAGCCCGTCAAGGAGCTTTGCGTCCGCAAACCGCCCCTGTGGTGAGGAAACGGAGAGAGGGACTCCTATCAGCTCACGCAGATCTCGAGCGAGGCGGTGAATGGTGTGACCTTCGGCCATGGGGTCCTTGTCGAGGCGGATCCTTGAGTTACCCCCCTGCGATCGCCGCAAACGGTGCGGATCTACCGGCCGAGAGCCTGAGATAACATCAGCGGCATGCACAGACGAATTGCGATTGTCGGCAGCTTCTCGACGGGAAAGACCACCCTCGCGGAGGTTGTGGCCCGTCACCTCGAACTCCCTCTGCTGCCGGAGACGGCCCGCCAGGTCATCGAGCTCGGCTTCAAGCTGGACAAGGGTGCCACGCCGGAGACCGAGACTCTTATCTTCCTCAAGCAGTACAACAACGAGCTGTCGACCGACGAATTCGTCGGCGACCGCTCGCTGATCGATGTCATGGCATACGCCGGCTGGGTCCTGGACAACCAGCCGCGCTCCAAGGAAACCGCCCTGTGGGACGAGTGCGTCAAGCTCGCCGAGCGTCGGCTGAGGAGCAACTACAGCCACGTGTTCTACCTGCCCATCGAGTTTCCCATTGTCCTGGATGGGCTGCGACCCGACGATCCGGAGTTCCAGGCGGAGATCGACGACCGGCTACTGAGGATCCTGCGTTCGCACGACATCGACTACATAACCCTGAAAGGCTCCGTCGAGGAGCGGATGGAGCAGATCTCGCAGCATTTGAAATAGAGGAGGCGCCATGAGCGACGAGCAGCTACTTCGCGAAGCGGAGCAGGTTCTGAGCGAGCTGGACCGAACGTCCGGTTTGATCGAGGAGCATGCCGAGGTTTTGGCGGCTCTGAGGATTCGGATCTACGGCGCCCCCAGGAAGTCCCTGGACGATGTGCTGAAGGCAGCAGGCGACATCAAAGGCCGAAGGTCGATTGAGGAACTGGAGGCGCCCAAGGTGGCCGGTTCCCTGGAGGATGCGTTCAAGGCTCCCGAGAAAAAAGTGGAGTGGCCCTCCGGGGACGTCAAGTCGAAGCCGAAGCTGACCTTCTAACCCGTCAACCCGGGCGGCTGCGACTGACGGTCAGAGGCGGGTAGGTCCTTCGACGGGCGACTCCAGCCCTCCACAACAAGCTGGACATTGACGGTGCCTGACGGTCAAAGAGGCGGTAGGTCCGTCGGCGGGCGACTCCAGCCCTCCAACCCCACAAGCTGGACATTGACGGTGCCTGACGGTCAAAGAGGCGGTAGGTCCGTCGGCG
>JAUJPC010000003.1:472593-474178 GCA_030447305.1 Actinomycetota bacterium
GGCGACTCCAGCCCTCGGAGCCCCCCGATGGACCTACCGCCTCGTCACCTACGTCAGGTCGTCGTCGTACAGCGCATCCCAGCCCGTCCACTCCTCGACGTCCAGCCGGACGATAGAGCCCTCCTGGATGGGGTGCTGAAGGTACTGCGGGTACTTGCTTTCGAGGGCGGTCAACGCCCCGTCTTCCTCAGGGCCGGGATCCAGCACCGTCACCTGCCCCTTGGCCACCAGCCACTGAAGGCGGTACCAGTCCTCGTCCCAACGGTCGACCATGAAGGTGACCTGGGGCCCGCCGTCGAACCCCCTGCGCCGTCCAAGGAAGGGAGTGCCGAGCCGTCGATCAACCACGATCCAGATGGTGTCTCCCGCCCAAGTGAAGCAGACGGGCAAAACCTCGGTGGCACCTTCGGCCCCGTTGATTCCGAGGTACCCGCGGCGAGCCCTGAGCAAGGAGGCGTAGTTCTCCGGGGGGCGGGGCATGGGGGAATTATGGTCTAAAGCCGACCGACCGGGGCCCGCTTTCCGGGTCTATCTCCACGTAGGCCACCTTGTTGGAGGGAACCCCGACCTGCTTATCCTTCTCGTCCTTCAGCCAGAGCACGGAGATGCCGCCGGTCAGAGCTTCATCCACCCGCTTGATCAGCTCATTGACTTCTTCTTTGACCTCAAGGCTGATCTCCTTGGGTGAGTCCACTACGCCGATCCGAATCTCCAAGTAAGAGCCTCCTTAAGAATGCCAGTCACCCATGAGTACAATAATGAAGCTATGCCTTCTGAAGAGCATAACGATGACCCGGACTTCGGACCGGATGATTTCGGCCCCATTGACGCGGCGGAGATGGACGCCCTCAGTCAGGACCTGATCGACGTCCGGACGCTGAAAGCTGTGCTTGCATCACGCGGGATCCGGGGGGTGGTCGTCTTTTGTCCCGACTGCGACGAGGACCACTACCTCGGCTGGGACCTTCTGGCGGGCAACTTGCAGCAGATCTTGGACAACGGGACAACCCCAGTCCATGAGCCTGCTTGGGAACCCAACCCCAACGAGTACGTCAGCTGGGACTACGCTCGCGGTTTTCTGGACGGGTACGAGTCATATCCGGAGGACCGCGTCACCGGGCCGGATACCTGCCTTTACTGTGGCAGCCGGCTCGGAGAGCAGCCGGGGGATTGGGCCTACTGCCCTTACTGTGGCAGGGATTTTGCTCCCATCAACCTGCTCCTTCACCTTCGGAGGCTGGGATGGGATTCACAGCGGATCGCCGCAATGTTCGAGGAGTGCGGGTTCGTGTTCCCCACCTTCGACGCAACGGACCTTCCCGCTATTCATTTGGAGCCTGAGTCAGGTTAAGAATTAGGCGGTTACCTACCAGCGGTCGGGGCGGGGGGTGGAGTGCGGGGGCGGGAGCTTCCGGGTCACTCCGGGGCTCGGGCTTTGGCTTTGTACGGTGATCGGGTTGGGTATCACATACTACGTGCTCAACATGCTCGCCTTCCCGGGCATCGCCGAGGCGCTCGACAAGCGGCGGCGGGCGATCGACGAGTCGATCGAGTCGGCCACGCGGACCAAGAAGGAGGCGGATGA
>JAUJPC010000001.1:0-248781 GCA_030447305.1 Actinomycetota bacterium
CCCCGCGTCGCCTCAGCTCAACCACTCTGACGAGCCCGCGCCGGCCACCCTCAAGCCCACCCCCCCGGGCGGGGTGGCCGCCGCCCAGACGGTGGAGGAGGCGTACACCCGCGCCCTGGACGCCGACGAGCGGTCGGCGTTCGGAGGGATCGTGGCCGCCACCCGCCCCATCGACGGCTTCGCCGCCAAGCGGGTGACCGAGATCTTCACGGAAATCATCGTCGCCCCCGGCTTCACCCAGCAGGGTCTGGAGACGCTCAAGGCCAAGAAGAACCTGCGGGTTCTGCTTACGCCGAAGCCCTTCGCCAACCCCATAGAGGTGAAGTCGGCTGCCGAGGGTTTCCTTCTGCAGAAGGTGGACGAGCTGCACAACGACAAACGAGAGGACATGATCGTCGCCGGCAGCTACGAGCCGGCCGAGGAGGACTGGGGAGACCTGTTATTCGGAATCGCGGTGGTGAAGCACGTCAAGTCGAATGCCGTGGTGTTCGCGAAGAACGGCCAAACCGTGGGAGTGGGGGCCGGGCAGATGAGCCGGGTGGACGCGGTGGACCTGGCAGCCCGCCGGGCCGGGAACCGGGCCAAAGGCTCGATCTGCGCCACCGACGGGTTCTTTCCGATGCCGGACGGGCTGGAGGCCGCCATCGAGGCCGGCGCCCGGGCGGTGATCCATCCGGGAGGGTCCATCCGGGACTCAGAGGTGATTGCCGCGGCGGACAAGCACAAGGTTCCGATGATCTTCACCGGCAAGCGGCACTTCCTGCATTGACAGCCCGCCTCATAGACGGGAAACAGGTCTCCGCCGAGGTCAAAAAGCAGGTCAAGGCCGGCGTCGAAGAGCTGTCTTCTTCGAGCGGGGTGGTGCCCGGACTGGCGGCCATCCTGGTGGGCGATGACCCCGCCTCTCAGGTCTATGTCAGCTCCAAGGAGAAGGCGGCTCAGGCGGCCGGAATGAGATCGTGGGTCCACCGGCTCCCGGCGACATCGTCGCAGTCGCAGGTTGAGGACAAGATCTCCAAGCTCAACGAGGACCCTTCCGTCCACGGCATACTGCTTCAGCTTCCGCTTCCCGGGGGCCTGGACGCCATCGCCGCGGTTGAGCTAATCGACCACCGCAAGGACTCGGACGGCCTGACGTCCCGCAGCGCCGGCCTGCTGGCGCAGGGGCAACCGCGCTTCGTGCCGTGCACCGCACTGGGCGTCCAGGTTCTGCTGGCGCACACCCGGACGCAGGTGAAGGGGGCCAAGGTGGTGGTTGTCGGCCGGTCCAACCTGGTAGGCCGTCCGCTGTCGATTCTGCTTTCTTTGAAATCCGGTCCCCCGAACGCGCTGTCGCCGGGGGACAGGCTGCCGGCCAACGGCACGGTGACGCTGTGTCACACCGCAACCGCCGATCTGTCAGCCCATACGCTGGATGCCGACATTCTCGTTGTTGCCGCCGGGGTTGCCGGGTACGTGACCGGAGACATGATAAAAGCGGGCGCAACGGTGATCGACGTGGGCATCAACCGTGACGAGAACGGCAAGCTGGTCGGAGACGTCGACTTCTCATCCGCAGTGAAGGTGGCAGGGGCGATAACTCCAGTGCCCGGGGGCGTCGGGCCGATGACGGTTGCGATGTTGATGTCGAACACGCTGGCCGCCGCCAGCTCGGTTGCTAGCTTGTCCTACTCCCCCCAAGCAGTTAACGCTCCGAAGAGTGTTTAGACAGATGGTGCAGAGGATGATCGTGGCGCGCTAATCCGCTTCTTCCGGCTCCCGCTCTTTTCGCCGCACGAGGAACGAAGCCAGCGCCAGAAGCACCACGACTCCACCCAGAATCCCGACCTCGAGCATGGCGTCCCGGAAACTCGGACCCCCTTCCCCGCGGGTTTCCTTGGCTTCCAGGGTGATCACCACGATCTCTTTGATCGCGGCGATGATGCCGACGATAAGGAATGGCTCTGCGACGAGCTGCCGCTCGGTCATCGTGGCCCGGACGCCGGCAAGCAGCTCCAGGAGGATGAAGACGAGCAGCAGCCCGTCCAGGGCGGCCCGCAGGGCTTCTTCGGTCCCCCTGGTGAGATCCTGGACGAGGTGGTAGGCCACCGTTCCGAGGGCGATGACCGCCGCCACGAGCAAGAGCAGTCCTATAACTGCGTAGACGCCGTTCTCCGCGATCCGAAACCCGCGATCGAACGGTTTGGCTAAGGGCTCTGGATTCCGAGGATTGCTCAAGCGTTATCGTCTTGGCACAGTGCCCTCAGCGATCTCCGAGCTTCACGTAGTTTCGGGGAGCTGGGCCGATGTACTCCGAGTCCGGGCGAATCAGCCGGTTGTTCTGCAGCTGCTCGATGACGTGGGCGGTCCACCCGGCGATTCGGGAGGCGGCGAAAATGGGCGTGAACAGCCGCTTGGGAATGCCGAGGTAGTGGTACACCGCCGCCGCGTAGAAGTCGACGTTCGGGAAGAGGCCCTTTTCGCTGTTGACCACCTCGAAGATCTTCTCGGAGATTTCGAACCACTTCATGTCCCCCTTGCGGGTGCCCAGATCCCTGGCGAGCTCGCGCAGGATCGTGGCGCGGGGGTCTTCCCGTTTGTAGACCCGGTGGCCGAATCCCATGATCTTTTCCTTGCGCGCCAGCCGGCCCTTGATGTCCTCGGGAACCGCTTCGACCGAGCCGATCTTCAGAATCATCTCGAACACCTGCTCGTTGGCGCCGCCGTGCAGGGGCCCCTTCAAGGTGGCGATGGCCGAGGTCATGGCGCTGTGGATGTCGCTGAGGGTCCCTGCGGTCACTCGGGCGGCGAACGTTGAGGCGTTCATGGTGTGGTCGGCATGCATCACCAGGCACTGGTCCATGACCCGGGCATCCTCGTCGGAGGGGACCTCGCCCATCAGCACGTAGAGCAGGTTGGCGGCGTGGCCGAGTTTCCGGTTCGGCTCCACCGGCCACTTGCCCCCCCGCAGCCTTTCGTGCCCGGCGATCATCTGGGGCAGCCGAGCGACCAGGCGGATGGCCTTGCGGTAGTTGGCCGCGTGGTCGGTGGAGACCACCCAGCCGTCGGCGTCGTATGCGGAGGCAGACGAGACGAGCGTCCGGAGCATCGACATGGGTGAGGTGGTTGACGCCAGCGTCACCATCAGCTGCCTGGTGAACTCGTGGAGGTCTCGCTCGACGGTCAGCTGGGAGGTGAGCTGCTCCAGCTGCGGGCTGGCGGGCAGCTCCCGGTGATGCAGGAGGTAGAAGACCTCCTCGAACGTGGCGTGATGGACCAGGTCAGTCACGTCATATCCGGCATACAGGAGCCTGCTGTTCTCGACGTCGATGTCCGAGATGGACGTCTGTGCGGCAACGACTCCTTCAAGACCTTTTTGACTCAAATGTCACCCCCAGGATCTGCAGCGGTAGTGCAGCCCGCCAGCCGGAACACCCCTGCTACTAAAACCGCCGCGCATCAAGGCTGTGCGCCTCTAACGCCGGCAAGCCGGATTTACGGGGCTTCCAACGTCCCCAAAATCGATTTCTTCACCGTTCGGGGACCCGTTCCCCCCTTGGCCCCGTTAACGGGGGACCACGCGAGGCCATATCCTACAAGTATTCGGCCGACGGTCATCCCCGCCGGACTTTGGGCTCACCTGCCGGAGTCCGACGCCCGGCGGTTCGGCCCGTGTGTCACCTTTATGGGGTTTCGTCTGCACTTACCTGTCGCGTTCAAGGAGAATCGGAAGCATGGCTCATCGTGTCACGTTCATACCCGGGGATGGCGTCGGTCCCGAGCTCTCCGACGCCACTCGCCGGGTGCTGGAAGCTACAGGTGTCGGCTTCGATTGGGACGTCCAGCACGCCGGGGCGGACGTTGTCTCCGAGCATGGAACCCCTCTGCCGCAGCAGGTGCTGGAGTCGATCCGGGCCAACAAGGTGGCCATCAAGGGTCCGATTACCACGCCTGTGGGCACCGGATTCCGGTCGGTCAACGTAGAGCTGCGCAAGCAGCTGGATCTGTTTGCATGCCTGCGGCCCTGCAAGTGGTACCCGGGCGTGCGTTCCCGCTACTCCGACGTGGACCTGGTGATCTTCCGGGAGAACCACGAGGACCTGTATGCGGGCATCGAGTTCGAGATGGGCTCCCAGGAGGCGCTCGGACTGATCGGCTACATCAAGGGGGTCTCCGGGCGCGATATCCGGCCGGACTCCGGAATCTCCATCAAGCCGATCTCCGTGTTCGGCACCACCCGCATCGTGAAGGCTGCCTTCGAGTACGCCCGAACCAACAACCGGCGCACGGTCACGGCGGTCCACAAGTCCAACATCATGAAGTTCTCCGACGGCCTCTTCTTGAAGACCGCCAGGGAGGTGGCGGCTCAGTATCCGGACATCGAGTTCAACGACCGCATCGTCGACAACATGACCATGCAGCTGGTGGCCCATCCCGGCGACTACGATGTCCTGGTCCTACCCAACCTCTACGGGGACATCATCAGTGACCTGTGCGCCGGCCTGGTGGGGGGGTTGGGAGTGGCTCCGGGAGCCAACCTGGGAGAGGAGCTGGCGGTCTTCGAGCCCACTCACGGGTCCGCTCCCAAGTACGCCGGCCAGAACAAGATGAACCCCATGGCGATGATGCTCTCCGGGGTGCTCATGCTCAGGCACCTGGGGGAGGGGCACGCCGCGGACCGCCTGGAGAAGGCGATTGCCGGGGTGATGGTCGAGGGGACGCACGTCACGTACGACATGCGCGCTTCGCGTAACGACCCGGGGGCGGTCGGCACCTCCCATGTGGCCGACGCGGTCGTCGCTCACCTGTAGTTGGCCGGCCCAATCGGTGCGGGCCTCTCCCCCGCCCACTAGAGTTATCGGACTGGTAGGAGGAGTGGCGGCATGGCCAAAGTAACGGTTGTAGGGGCCGGTTTTGTCGGACGGACCACCGCGGTCCGAATCGCGGAGAGCAATCTGGCCGATGTTTGTCTGCTGGACGTGATTGAGGGGTGGCCCCAGGGGCTGGCCATGGACATCCGGCACTCCGCTCCCGTCCAGGGCATTCGGGTCTCGGTGATCGGCACCAACGACTACGCCGAGTCGGCCGGCTCCGATGTCGTTGTTGTCACCGCCGGGATGCCGCGGGGACCCGGCATGAGCCGGATGGATCTGCTCGAGAAGAATGCGGGGATAGTCGGCAGCGTGTCCGACCGGGTCAAACAGACGTCTCCAGAGGCAGTGGTTATTGTCGTCACCAACCCGCTGGACGAGATGACCTTCCTGGCAGCCGAGCGCACCGGATTTCCCCGCACCCGGGTGCTGGGAATGGCAGGCATCCTGGATTCGGCTCGCCTGGCGGTCAACATCGCCGAGGAGCTGGGGGTGTCGCCCCTGGCGGTGAACGCCATGACGCTGGGATCCCATGGCGAGCAGATGGTGCCGCTTCCCCGGCAGGCGACCGTCGACGGCCGGCCGCTGGAGGAGCTCGTGGATGCACAGACGCTGGAAAGGCTGTTCAATCGCACCCGGAACGGCGGCGCGGAGATAGTCGGGCTACTGCAGAAGGGGAGTGCGTTCTACGCCCCCTCGGCGGCAGCGGCACAGATGTGCCGGGCGATCCTGGCCGGTAGCGGGGAGGTGCTTCCGGTGTGCGCCTGGGTCTCCGGGGAGTACGGCATCACCGACGCTTACCTCGGTGTCCCTGCCCGGCTGGGCCGGGGTGGAGTGGAGGGGATCGTCGAGCTCGAGCTGAATGCCGACGAGCTGGCTCAGCTAACGCACGCCGCCGACGCCATCCGCTCTCGGTGTGCCGACCTGGCGAAGATCGACACCCCCGCCGGAGGGTAGCAGCAGGTGCTGGAGCCCCTTGGACTGGTTCTGGCAGTACTGACGGTCGCCATGGGGGCTCTCGTTCAGGGCTCAGTCGGATTCGGGTTCGCCCTGGTGGCGGCTCCGGTTCTCGGCCTGATTAATCCCAACCTCGTTCCGGGCGCCACCACCGTGGCTGCGGCCGGTTTGGGGCTGATGAGTGTGTTCCGGACCAGGGGAGATCCAACGGACTGGCATGGCGTGCGGTGGGCGGGCGTGGGTCTGGTGCCCGGCACGCTGGCGGCGGGGGTGATGCTTACCATGATGTCTGGGCATATCTTGGCCGTGACGGTTGGCGTCATGATGCTGCTGGCCGTAATTGTTAGCCTGGCCGGCCTGAACATCCGGCGAACCACGGCTGCCATGCTGGCGGCGGGCGTGGTATCGGGCTTCATGGGCACAGCAGCTGCCGTGGGAGGCCCTCCCATCGCTCTGGCTTATCAGCGGGAGTCCGGGGCGGCCATCCGTTCCACGCTTGCCCGGTTCTTTCTCGTCGCGACGGCGCTTGCAATCGTCGCTCTTGTCGCGGCCGGCAGGCTCGGTAAGGAGGAGCTCTGGGCGGGCTTGGCCGTTCTTCCCGGGGTCGTATTCGGTTTTTTGTTCTCCCGCAGGCTTCACCCTGTGCTGGACCGCGGATGGACCCGTCCGGCAGTCCTGACGGTGGCCGCAGTGTCGGCCACGGCAGTGCTCCTGAGGGAGCTGTTGTAATAGCCGGGAGCCCTCAGCCGAACTGCAGGGAGCCCTCAGCCGGATTGAAGCAAAGCGGCTATCTCGAAGACCAGGTCCAGCGACTGGCGGGCGTTGAGCCGGGGATCGCACAGCGTCTGGTAGCTGGTGCGATCCTGCAGGTGATCCTCCAGGACCTCCTCCACGCCGCCCAGACACTCCGTCACGGCATCGGGCGTCAGCTCCAGGTGAACGCCGCCGGGCACCGTGCCCTCCTGCTGGTGAACGGCGAAGAATCCCTTGATCTCGGTGAGGATGTTGTCGAACCGGCGGGTTTTCACTCCCGTCACAGTCGTGAAGGTGTTGCCGTGCATGGGGTCGCACACCCAGACCACCCGGTGGCCGGAGCGCTGAACCGCCTGGATAATCGGCGGCAGCTTCTCCTCCACCAACCTCGCCCCAAGGCGGGGGATTATAGTCAGACGTCCCGGCTCACGCTCCGGGTTCAGCCGCTCGCACAGCTCGACGACCTCTTCGGGCGCGGTCCGGGGGCCCACCTTCACTCCAACAGGGTTGCGTACTCCGGACAGGAACTCGATGTGAGCGCCGTCGGGTTGGCGGGTCCGCTCGCCGGCCCAGAGCATGTGGGCCGAGCAGTCGTACCAGTCGCCGGTCAGGCTGTCCTGACGGGTCAGCGCCTCCTCGAATCCGAGGATGAGGGCCTCGTGGGACGTGTAAAAGTCCACCTGATGAAGGTGGGAGTCGTTCCTAAGGTCGATCCCGCACGCCTCCATGAACCGCAGGGCCATGGAGATCTGCCGGACGATTGCCTCATACTGCTGGCCCTGCCGGCTCGAGGCAACGAACTCCTGGTTCCAGACATGCATCTGGCCGATGTCGGCATAGCCGCCCTTGGTGAACGCTCGGATCAAGTTAAGTGTGGCCGACGCCTGATGATAGGCCCGGATCAGCCGTTTGGGGTCGGGTTTGCGGGATTCGGCGTCGAACTCCGGGCCGTTGACCGAGTGGCCGCGGAACGACGGCAGCTCCAGACCGTCGATCATCTCGTTCGGTGAAGAACGCGGCTTGGCAAACTGGCCGGCGATGCGCCCCACCTTAACCACGGGAAGCCCACCGGCGTAGGTCAGGACCACCGCCATCTGCAGGATGACCTTCAGCTGATCCCGAATGAGGTCGGGGGAGAAGGTATTGAACGACTCGGCGCAGTCTCCGGCCTGGAGAACGAAGGCCTTACCCTCACCGGCCTGGGCGAGGGAAGCGGTTAGAGCTCTGGCTTCACCGGCGAACACGAGGGGAAGCATCCGGCGGACCTCGACGAGGGCTAGCTCCAGGTCCTCGTCGGACCAGTCCGGCTGCTGAGCGGCCTCTTTTTGCCGCCACGACGACGGCGACCAGGTTGTCTGCATTGGCATATGTTCGCGTGATTCGTCCGTCTTTGCCGCTATCTGGGAAAGGGGTTTCAGCTCGGGTTAATGCTCGATATCCCGTCCGGGGGGCCTAGCTTAGGCTTGGGGTCCAGCCGGCTGAGTCCGTTCCAGGCCAGGTTCACCAGGTGGGCCGCCACCTTTTCCTTGCTGGGCCGCTCCGCCTCCATCCACCACTGGCCGACCAGGGCCACCATCCCCACAAGGGCGTGGGAGTACAGCACGGCCATCTTCGCGTCGAAGTCGAGCCGGCGGAACTCCTCGGCGACGATGTGCTCAACCTGTGACGCAATGTCGCTGAGCAGGCTGGCGAAGTTTCCGGAAGAGCTGGCTACTGGGGAGTCCCGGACGAGGATCTTGAAGCCCTCGGTCTCATCCTCGATGTAGGTGAGGAGCGCAACCGCCGCCTGCTCCAGCATTGCCCGGGGGTGGGTGGCCACCAGAGCCTTGGTCACCCGGTCCAGAAGGTGCTGCATCTCCCGGTCCACCACGACGGCGTAGAGCCCCTCCTTACCGCCGAAGTGTTCGTAGACGACCGGTTTGGAAACCTTGGCGCGCTGCGCAATCTCCTCGATGGAAGTCGCTTCGAATCCCCGCTCGGCGAAAAGCTCACGGCCGATGTTGAGAAGCTGCTCGCGCCTCTGGTGACCGGTCATGCGAGCTCGCGGCGCAGCGGCCGCGGTACTCACAGGGCTTCCGAATGGCATTGCAAGTAGCAACTATACGCGCTTGGCCACCATCTGTTCACGGGTGGGCTTGCGGATATTGCGGGCAAGACCGAAGATCTTCAGCCCGCTGATGAACCAGGCGCTGGGATCGAATTGGAAGCGGCCGAGGCCATGCTTGTACGAAGTGGGGAAGGCATGATGCGAGTTGTGCCAGCCTTCGCCGAAGGACAGAAGGGCCATGATCCAGTTGTTGGTGGACAGGTCCTTGCTCTTGTACGGACGGCTTCCGTAGAAGTGGCAGATCGAGTTGATGCTCCAGGTCACGTGGTGCAGGAAAAAGATCCGGGCCAGCCCGCCCCAGATGAAGGCGGTCAGGCCGCCTATCCAGGACCGGGTGATGAGCAGGCCCAGAACGCCGGGAAGAACAACTGAGGTTAAGGCAATGAGCGGGAAGTTGCGGTCAACCTTGCGAATGGCCTTGTCGGCAACCAGATCCGGAGCAAACTTTTTGATGTTGGTCTTCTCGGCGTCAAAGAACCATCCGGTGTGGGCGTGCCACAGGCCGGTGAGGACGCCCTTGACGCCCTCGTGCTCCGCCAGGTGGGGCGAGTGTGGGTCGCCCGGCTTGTCGGCGTAGGCGTGGTGGCGCCGGTGGTCGGCGACCCAACGAATAACCGGACCCTGCAACGCCATGGAGCCGGCCACGGCGAGCCCTACCTTGATGGGCTTGATGGTTTCGAAGCTGCGGTGAGTGAGCATCCGGTGAAATCCGACCGTGATGCCCATGCCAGAGATGGCGTAAAAAACGAAGAAAAGTGTGAGGTCGAGAGCCGCCACGCCGCGGCCCCAAAGCGCAGGAATGCCGATTGCCGCTCCGATGAACGGCAGAACCGTCACCAGAACTGCCAGCCGGCGTTCGAGCTTCAGGGTCCGGTCAGAAGGAACGACGGTGATGCTCTGCTTCGATGATCTCGCTGAAGGAGCTGCGACAGCTTGCGCCATGAGAACCCTTTCCGCCGGAAGTACGCTTACGTATCCGTAACCTACGCCACAGTATGTTGTTTCGTCAAGTCCTCCCTCAAGGAGTCCAGGCAAGGGCACCTGAGGGCGACGTCGAAGCGCCGGCGCATTACCTGTGCGTTAGAACACCCTCGGGGCTCTGAGGATCAGATCTTCTTCCGGAGGATGCTCCGCTTCACTTCCTGAATAGCCTCCGTCACCTTTATCCCCCGAGGGCACGCATCGCTGCAGTTGAATGTGGTGCGGCACCGGAAGGCGCCGTCCTCCGAGCTGAGTATCTCCAGGCGTTCCTCACCACCCTGGTCGCGCGAGTCGTAAATGAAGCGGTGGGCGTTCACGATCGCCGCCGGGCCGACGTACCGGTCGTCGCCCCAGAAGATCGGGCAGGAGGTGGTGCATGCGGCGCACAGGATGCACTTGGTCGTGTCGTCGTACCTGCGCCGCTGCTCCGGCGTCTGCAGCCTCTCTCGGGTTGGGGGCGGATCATCGTTGACGAGCCAGGGCTTAACCGCCTTGTAGGCCTCGAAGAAGGGCTCCATGTCGACGATGAGGTCCTTCTCGACGTTGAGTCCTCGGAGCGGCTCCACGGTGATCGGCTGCTCGAGGTCCCGGCACAACACTGCGCAGGCCAGGCGGTTTACTCCGTTGATCATCATGGCGTCGGATCCACAGACACCGTGTGCACAGGAGCGTCGAAAGCTAAGCGTTCCGTCCTGATGCCATTTCACCTGATGGAGGGCGTCGAGGACGCGGCCGTTTTCCTCAACCTCCACGGCGTAGGCGGCCCAGTAAGGCTTCTCACCCGGGATGCGGCGCTGGACCTTCAGACTTACGGGCAGCATGGCTAAGGCCAGTATCGCAAGTAATAAGGTTAAGCCGCCGAAGCGGCGCCCGGACTACTCTAGTGCTGGAACTGGTCGAGCATTCCCCACCAGGCGTCCAGCGCCAGGTGAGCGGATTCCCGTCCAAGCTCGGAATCGACCAGCGCAGCCCTGAGCGCCTTGGCGTGCTGGACGTCCAGGACGGCGTGAAGCTTGAAAAACGCCAGTGCGGGGGTTGAGTCCACGCCGTAGTGGGCGATCAAGCCATCGGCCTTGGTCTCCGCGACCTCGGGCTGCTGGGACTCGTAGGCGTAGAGAGCTCCAATGGCCTCTTCCCGGCCCCGGTTGCACAAAGACGTGTAGGTCTCGACCAGGTTGGTGGTCTGGCAGGATGGCTTGGACGCCTTGACCTCTGCCTCGGAAACACCCAATCCTGCGGCGAAGTCCAGCCACATCTCCGAGTGCGGGCGGGGGTTGGACGACTCGTCCACCAGCACTTCGTTGACTGCGGAGCGGGCGGGCTCATCGTCAATGTGCTGAAGCGCCGCGGAGAGGAAGCCGGGCAGGGCCTTTTCGTAGTGGTAGTACTGCTTGGAGTACTCCTGAAGGGCCTCCAGGGATACCTTGCCCTGGCGCCACTTCACGTAAAAGGGATGGGTCAGCAGGTGCCGCTCTTTGACGATGGCGTTTATACCCACTATTGCCTCCGATGCCTGTAAGTGCTGCCTATGGACAAAAGGAAACTACCACGTTCAGTACTTACGCTCCGTCGGCTGGTAACGAGTGAATTTGACCGGCTTGAACGAGAGGTCGAACCCCCCATCTGGGGCACGGGCAACCAGCGAGTGCTTCAGCCAGTTCTCGTCGTCCCGTTCGGGGAAGTCGGTTCGATAGTGGCACCCGCGGGTCTCGGTCCGGGCCGCCGAAGCCGCCAGCGTCACCTCCGCTAGGTCCAAAAGGAAGCCGAGCTCCAGCGCCTCGATGAGATCCTGGTTGTACGCCGACGATCGGTCGTCGATCGATATCCCGGAGTAGCGGTCCCGCAGGGAAGCGATGACGCCGGCGGCTCGAGCCAGGGAGTCCCCGCTGCGCTCAACGCCGCAATCGTCCGTCATGGCCTGCTGCAGCTGGTCCCGGAGGGTTGCGGGCCTCACTCCCTTATCGCCTTCCAGCAGCCGGGTGATCTCGGCTTCTACGCCTGACTGTGGATCGTCCGGGAGCTCGGTGAGCTCGGTGACCGCAGAGTGCTCCGCCATTTTTATCCCGGCCCGCCGGCCGAAGACGATGATGTCCAGCAGGGAGTTGGTTCCCAGCCGGTTGGCGCCGTGCACCGATACGCAGGCACACTCTCCGGCGGCGAACAGGCCGTGCACCGGCGTTTTGGCGGCGTCGGTGATCACCTGGGCATCCACGGTCGTCGGTATGCCGCCCATCGCATAGTGGGCGGTGGGCTGAATTGGGACCGGCTCGTCGATCGGCTCCACGCCCAGGTACATGCGAGCGAAACCGGCGATGTCGGGCAGCTTGTTCTCGATGACTTCCCGCCCCAGATGGGTCACATCCAGGTGGACGTAGTCCCTACCGTTGATGCCCCTGCCCTCGTGAATCTCCTTTTGGATGGCCCGCGAAACGATGTCGCGGGGTGCCAGGTCGGCGATGGTAGGGGCGTAGCGCTTCATGAACTGCTCACCCTCGCCGTTAACCAGGATGCCGCCCTCGCCCCGGGCGGCCTCGGACAGCAGGATGCCGATGCCGGAGATGCCGGTGGGGTGGAACTGGAAGAACTCCATGTCCTCCAGCGGGATACCCCGCCGGTAGCAGACCGCGGGTCCGTCGCCGGTCAGGGTGTGGGCGTTGGACGTGATCTTGAACAGCCGCCCGAATCCTCCGGTGGCCAACAGCACGCTCCTCGCCTGAAAGACGTGCAGGCCTCCGCTCTTGAGGTCGTACGCGACCAGACCGCTGCAGACCTTCCCCGCTGGAGTGTCGGACACGATCAGATCCAGGACGTGCCACTCGTTGAAGAACGTCACATTGTGGCGGACGCACTGCTGGAACAGGGTTTGAAGGATCATGTGCCCGGTGCGGTCGGCGGAGAAGCATGCCCGCTTGACCGGGCTCTTTCCGTGATCCCGGGTATGCCCCCCGAAGCGGCGCTGGGCGATGAATCCCTCCTCGGTCCTGTCGAAGGGCAGGCCCATGTGCTCCAGTTCCAGGACCGCTTCTACGGCTTCCCGGCACATGATCTCGGCGGCATCCTGGTCCACCAGGTAGTCGCCGCCCTTGACCGTGTCGTAGGTGTGCCACTCCCAGTTGTCCTCCTCGACGTTTCCCAGTGCAGCACACATCCCACCCTGCGCGGCGCCCGTGTGCGAGCGGGTGGGATACAGCTTCGAGATGACCGCGGTGGACGTCCGGCGCGACGCCTCCAGGGCGGCCCGCAAGCCCGCCCCGCCTCCGCCGACTATCAGGCAGTCGTATCGATGAAAAGTCGGCTTCAACCCGGCATCCGGGAGGCGTCGAAGGTCACGATCACCAGCGTTCCCACCCCCAGCAGGAAGAAGACGACGGAGTAAAGAAGGGTCTTTGCCGCACCCCGCCAAAGGGGCTTGCGGATGTGGTCGGCGATGGCGTTCCGAGCGCCGATGGCGCCATGCAGCATCGCCAGCGCAAGCAGCAGCCAGTCGTAAGCTCTCCAGAAGAATCCGGCCCACCGCCGGGAGACGAAGTTGTAGTCGATGCGGTCCACCCCCCCGTCGAGAACATGCATGATCAACATGTGGCCCAGGACCAGGAAGACCAGCGCGAGACCGGATATGCGCATGAAGAACCAGGACCACACCTGGAAGCCGGACGGCCGGGTGTCGGGCCGCAGGTGGCGGTCATAGGCGCCGGCGACGCTCATCGGAGACGGCTCATTCGAAGATCGGCCGCAGCATGATCCAGGCCGACGGCAGGAACAGCACCAGCGTGATTGCCCAGACCAGCCGGCTCAGCTGCGCCTGGTAGCGGGAGCCTCTGGTCCAGAGGTCTACGATGATCACCCGCAGACCGTTGAAGGCGTGGAAGATCACCAGGAACATGAGCAGCACCTCCAGCGGGCGGAACAGAGCCGACTCGTAGAACTTGGCCATGGTGTTGTACGCGTTGGGACCGAACATCACCAGGGAGGTGTCGAGAACGTGCAGGAAGAGAAAGCCCAAGACCGCCAGCCCGCTGCCGCGGTGCAGGATCCATGACCACATGCCGCTCCCACCTTTGTAGAAGGTGCGCCGGTAGGGGGGTGAATCGATGGGAGGCTCCATCTGTCAGCCCAATATACCAACGGCGGTCGTTTGCTCATCAGATGGACGAGTTTCCTATTGCCGCTCAGGGGAAAGCCATAGAAGAGCCATAGAAAGGAACAGAGGTCCGGCCCGAAACCTTCTGCGTAGAATGGGCAACCTCACCAGCCTGGGGTTGCGGCCCAAACTTTGAGAACCAAGGGAGTCCAATGCGAGTAGCGGTGGTGGGTGGTACGGCGGGAATCGGTTACGGGATCGCACTTAGGGCGGCTCACGCCGGGGATGATGTCGTCCTGGGGGGCCGGGCGGCCGAAAAAGCCGAGCGGATGGCCGGCGAAGCCGCGCAGCTGCTGGGCTCGGCCGCGAAGATCAGCGGAGCTGCTAACGAGGACGCGGTTAAGGACGCCGAGCTCGTAGCCGTCACCGTGCCGTTCCCGGGGCTGGCCCCGATCTACAAATCCATCAAGCCGTCGCTGACCGCAGGCGCCACCGTGCTGGACTGCAATGTCCCGCTGGCCAGCGAGGTGGGCGGCAAACCCACCCGGTTAATGGGCGTCTGGGAGGGTTCTGCGGCCCAGATGGCCAAGGGGCTGCTCGGCAAGGACAACCCGGTGGCGTCCGGTTTTCACACTGTGATGGGCGCCAAGCTGGTGAAGTTCGACACTCCGCTGGAAGGCGACGTCCTGGTTTGCGGCGAAGCGGCGGCCAGGGAGGTCGCGAAGGGTTTTGTTGCGAAGATTGAGGGTGCCCGCTATGTCGACTGCGGTCCCCTTGAGATGGCCCGCATACTGGAGTCGCTGACCGCCCTGCTCATCGGCATCAACGTCCGCTACAAGCTGGACCCGGGTGCCGGCCTGAAGATAGCCGGCCTGCCCGACTAAAGCAGCGCGCCAGCTTGCCGAACAAAGTCATGAGAAAGGCTTGGCGGCAATGACCAAAACTCCTCTGTATCTGGAGGTGGGAGCTAAACGGGTCTTCGCGTGTTCCCTTGACTGGCCGGGCTGGTGCCGTTCTGGAAGAGGCGAGCAGGAGGCACTCCGGGCCCTGGTCGACTCAGCTCCCCGCTATGCCGAGGTTGCGGCGCGCGCCCACCAACGCTTTCCCAAGGTCCGGGAGGACGGATTAGAAGTGGTTGAGCGCATCAAGGGAACCGGCACGACCGATTTCGGTGCTCCCGGCAAGGTCGCCAAGGCCGACTGGGAGCCCCTTGACCAGGCCGGCGCCGACCGGTTAAAGGCCATTCTGCAGGCCAGCTGGGACCTTCTAGACGAGGTTGTTGCGGAGGCCCCGCCCGCCTTGAAGAAGGGCCCCCGTGGGGGCGGCCGGGATCGGGACGATGTCTTCCGGCACGTCCTCGCCGCCGAACCTCGTATGCTCGCACGATCGGGTTGAAGTTGAAGGAGCCGCAGGTCGGCGACACGAAAGCGATCTCCGAGATGCGCAAAGCCATCTTGGGACGAATCGGCCCTAGCTCCGAGGCAGAGGGGATACCTGCGAAAGGCTGGCCGGTTCCCTACGCAGTTCGCCGGTTCGCGTGGCACGTGCTCGACCACGCGTGGGAAATCCGGGACAAGTCCTAACCGGTCTCCACCACGGCGAGCGCAGCCCCGATGCTAACGGTCTGCCCCGGCTTGACCCTTATCTCCTTCACCACCCCGTCGACGTGACAGGTAATCTGGTTTTCCATCTTCATAGCCTCCAGCACGAGGATGGCGTCACCGGCCTTTACCCGGTCGCCTTTGGCGCGTAGGACCTTGACGATCGTGCCCTGCATCGGCGCGGTAAGGGTGTCTCCGGATCCTGACAGGCTCCGGCTCGCCTGGTCCGGAGGCTTGGGTTTGCTCTGGCGGCCTGACAGCTCCGTGAACTTCACCTCGAACCGCTTGCCCTCCAGCTCAAGTGACACCATGCGGGGTTTCGGCAGTGGAGCGCCTGCCTTGCCGGGCAGCCCTAGATCGAGCTTGGAAAGGTCGAGGTCGTTCTCAATGGTTTTCGTGGAGAAGGTGCCTTCTGCGAACCACGGGCTGGAGACGACCAGCCGATGGAACGGGATGGTGGTTACCAGGCCCTCGATCCGGTACTCGTCGAGGGCTCTTATGGTCCGGCGAATTGCCTCCTCCCGGTCTGCTCCGTAGCAGATTAACTTGGCGATGAGGGAGTCGTAGCTGGGGGGGATCACGGTGCCGGCCCGTGCACCGGAGTCAACTCTCACCCCAGGGCCGCCGGGTTCCGAGTAATTTCCGATGCTGCCGGGGTTGGGCAGGAAGTCCGAGGTCGGGTCCTCGGCGTTGATCCGGCACTCGATGGCGTGGCCTCGCAACGTCACCTCCGCCTGCGAGAAAGTCAGTGGGTTGCCTTCAGCCACCCGGATCATGGCGTGAGCCAGGTCAACGCCGGTGACCAGCTCGGTGACCGGATGCTCCACCTGCAGGCGGGTATTCATCTCCAGGAAGAAGAACCGGGGTCCGTCGGGGCCCTGCTCGTAGAGGAACTCGACGGTGCCGGCTGAGTAGTACCCGACCTCCTTGGCGAAGCTGACCGCCGCCTCTCCCATGGCCTTCCTGGTCTGCGCATCCAGAGCCGGCGAAGGGGACTCCTCGAGCAGCTTTTGATGGCGCCGCTGAAGCGAGCAGTCCCGCTCGCCGAGGTAGACGGCGTTGCCTTGCTGGTCCGCCAGGATCTGGATCTCGATGTGGCGGGGATTCTCGAGGTAGCGCTCCATGTAGATCTCCGAGCTGCCGAAGGACAGCTCGGCTTCCCTGGTGACCCCGTCAAACGCTTCCTCCGCCTCCCGGGCACCCCGCACGACCCGAAACCCCCGCCCGCCTCCCCCCTTTGCCGCTTTCAGGGCCACCGGCCAACCGTGCTCTTCGGCAAAAGGTGTGATGGCCTCCGGCCCGGCTATGGGTTCGGCCGAGCCCGGCACGCTCGGGACGGACGCCCTGGCCGCGATTCGGCGCGCCGAGAGCTTGTCGCCGGCAGCTTCGATAGCCGCGGGGGGTGGACCGATCCAGGTAAGCCCTGCGTCAATCACCGCTCTCGCAAAGCCGCCGTTCTCCGCCAGAAAGCCGTAGCCGGGGTGGACGGCGTCTGCGCCGGCACGGCCGGCTACGGCCAGTATCTTCGGAATGCTCAGGTAGCTGGCCGACGGAGCGGTGTCGCCCAGTAGATAAGCCTCGTGGGCAAAGCCGACATGCACGGCATCCCGGTCGACCTCCGAGTAGACGGCTACGGTGTCGATGCCGAGCTCCCGGCAGGCGCGGAAGATCCGGACGGCGATCTCGCCGCGGTTGGCTACAAGGACTCTCGTGATTCTTGGCATCGGGGATTGAAGGATTCTAGCGATAGGATCGGCGAGTTGAACGATCTCAACGTCCATATGGTTCGCCGGGCCCTACCGGACTGGGTCCCCGAGCTGCGCTACCTCCCTGAGACCGACTCCACCAACCGGCAGGCTCTGGCCTGGGCGCGAGAGGGGGCACGGCACGGGAGCCTGGTTATCGCCGACTTCCAGACCGCCGGGAGGGGACGGCTGGACCGGCGATGGCTGGCGCCGGCGGGCTCGAGTCTGCTGTTTTCGCTGGTGCTGCGTCCGATGTGGGATCCCGACCTCCTCGGCCTGATATCTCTGGCGGCCGCGGTGGCGCTCTGCGAATGCCTGGAGGAGCTCGATGTGGTGGCCGGAGTGAAGTGGCCAAACGACGTGCTGCTTGGCAGCCGCAAGGTGTCCGGGATCCTGGCCGAAACATCCCCAGGGGTCGTGGTTCTCGGGATCGGGCTCAACGTGACGCAGAGGACGTTTCCTGCGGAGATCGAGGGTAGCGCCACCAGCCTGGAGGCCCACACCGGGCGTCAGATCTCCCGCCTCGACGTCCTGAGGAACCTGGTGCTCCATCTCGCAAATCTGGTAGACGGGCCGGCGCAGGTGATCCCGGATCGGTACCGGCGCTGGTGCGCAACAATCGGCCGGCGCGTAAGAGTGGATGCGGGATCCGGGTCGGTGGAGGACCGGGCGGTTGATATCGACCCCACCGGGGCGCTGATCCTCGCCGGCGGACATACTGTCAGGGCGGGAGACGTTATTCAGCTTCGGTGAATCAGTTGCGGGCTACTATTTCGGGAGGGAAGGGGTGATGCCTTGATGAAGGTCGCTGTAATCGGAGTCGGCCACGTAGGCTTGGTCACCGCCGCAACTCTCGCCTATTTCGGCCACGATGTCGTTGGGCATGACGAGGACGACGCCAAGATCGACAGCCTCAAGCGCGGCGTGGCGCCTTTTTACGAGCCGGGGTTGCAGGAGCTTCTGGATCAGGTTGTCGACTCGGGGAAGCTGAGCTTTACCGGGGACCCCGCACAAGCCATTCGGGGAGCGAACTGCGCCTTCGTCTGCGTCGGAACCCCTGCCCGGGCCGACGGAGAGGCCAACCTGCTTGCCGTGGAGAACGCCGCCTGGGCGGTCGCCCGAAACGCCACCGGCGAGATTGTCGTGATCCAAAAGTCGACGGTTCCGGTAAGCACCGCCGACCGGCTTCGCTCCATCTTCGCCAAGGCCACCACCCATCGCGTCAGGCTTGTCTCCAGTCCGGAGTTCTTGAGGGAAGGGACGGCGGTCGAGGATTCGCTGAAGCCTGACAGGATTCTAGTGGGCTCGGATGATCCGCAGGCTCACAAGGTGATGAAGGAGCTTTACGCACCGGTGCTGGGAGGCGACTGCCGGTACTTCGAGGTCGACATCCATACAGCCGAGCTTGCCAAGCATGCCTGCAACGCCTTCCTAGCCCTTAAGATCTCCTTTGCCAACGCGCTGGCCAGAGTCTGCGAGGCCTCGGGGGCCGACGTCGTTTCCGTGGCGGACATCATGGGCTCCGACCCCCGGATCGGACGCGACTTTTTGAACGCCGGCCTGGGATACGGTGGCTACTGCTTTCCCAAAGACCTTCTCGCCTTCAAGGCGGTTGCGGGCCGGCTGGGCTACGACTTCGGCCTTCTGGAGGAGGTCATGAAGATCAACCGGGGTGCTCTGGATTCCACCGTCCGCAAGATCAAAGACGCGCTGTGGAACGTGGAGTCCAAGCGGATTCTGCTGTTGGGCCTGTCTTTCAAGCCGGGGACCGACGACGTGAGGGAGTCGCCGGCACTTAACCTCGCTAAGGCGCTGACTGCTGCGGGAGCTGTCGTTGTCGGGCACGATCCGCAGGCGAACGCGGCGGCTCAGCACGATCTACCCGGCCTGAAGGTGGTCGACGACCCCTATGAGGGTGCCGACGGGGCTCACTGCATAGTGATCTGCACCGACTGGCCTGAGTTCCGAGACCTGGACTTGGTTCGCCTGAAGGGCATAGTGACCCTTCCGATCATCGTGGACGGCCGCAACGTGCTGGACGCCGGTGCTGTGGCTGAGGCTGGCTTCAGCTACATCCCCACCGGCCGGCCCCCCTCCAACCTTTGAAGGTAGTAGTCACCGGAGGAGCCGGGTTTCTTGGCTCCCATCTGTGTGAGCGTCTTCTCGACGAGGGGCACGAGGTCGCGTGTTACGACTCCCTGCTCACCGGCAGCCTGTCCAACATCGAGTCGCTGAGGAAAAAGCCGGGTTTCGAGTTCTACAACTACGACGTCACCAATTACCTGCGGGTGGATGGACCGGTGGACTTCGTCATGCATCTGGCCTCACCGGCTTCGCCCATAGATTACGCCCTACACCCCATTCACACGCTGAAGGTAGGGGCGATGGGCACGCTCAACTGCCTCGGGCTGGCGAAGGCGAAGGGTGCGGGCTTTTTCCTGGCCTCGACGTCCGAGGTGTACGGCGACCCGCTGGTGCATCCGCAACCGGAGACCTACTGGGGAAACGTCAATCCCATCGGACCCAGGGGGGTTTACGACGAGGCCAAGCGGTACGCCGAGGCAATGGCTTTTGCCTATCACCGGACCTGGGACATCCCCATTCGTGTCGTGCGCATCTTTAATACTCACGGGCCCCGAATGCGGCGTAGCGACGGCCGGGCGGTTCCCACCTTCGTCGACCAGTGTCTGGCCGGCAAACCGATCACGGTTCACGGAGACGGAAGCCAGACGCGCAGCCTATGTTACGTGTCCGACCTGATAGAGGGATTTGTGCGGCTGCTTGCGTATGACGGTCCGGCTCAACCGATCAACATCGGGAATCCGGGAGAGGCAACGATTCTGCAGATCGCCGGGATCATCAGGCAGACACTAGGCTCGGAGTCGGAGATCATCTTCGAGCCGCGGCCGGTGGACGACCCCGAGAACAGGTGTCCCGACCTCACCCGCGCCAGGGAGCTGCTGGGCTGGAGTCCGACTGTGGCGCTAGAGGATGGGCTAAGGCTCACGGCGGAGTGGTGCCTGGAGAACTGGCGCATCTAGGTAGATTGCGTCGGAATCAGGCTTGAGGAAGTAACCGGAATCAGGACCTCCGGAGTACTGGGTAAGGGAAGGGAGGCTGTTTCGGAGCGTCCGACTCCTGCCCTGCGGCCCAGATGCGCATCCCCGGGCGCAACGAAGTTCCGTCGCGGTACTGGGGGGAGGACCAGCCGGAAGCGGGGATCTCCTTGGCCTCGGTAGCCAGGGCAAGCTCCAGTGCGGCCAGAAGGACCTTGCGCTCCTCGGGGGTCGGCTGTGGCCTTATTTCGTGCCACTCCACCCGCCGTCTGCCGCGCAGGGCGATCTCCGGCCCGCCACCCGAAGTCACAGCGGGATGTTGCCGTGCTTGCGTGCCGGCAGGTTCTCGCGTTTGGTCTGGAGCATTTCCAGCGCCTTGATCAGGCGGGGGCGCGTCTGCTGCGGCTCGATCACTGCGTCGATGTAGCCTCGCTCGGCAGCGATGAAAGGGTTGGAGAACCTCTCGGTGTACTCGCTGATCAACTCCGCCCGCTTCACTACCGGGTTCTCGGCCTTCTCCAACTGCCGCTTGAAGACGATGTTGACCGCTCCCTCGGGACCCATGACGGCGATCTCGGCGGTCGGCCAGGCAAAGTTGACGTCCGACCGGATGTGCTTGGAGTTCATGACGAGGTAGGCGCCGCCGTAGGCCTTGCGGGTGATGACCGTCATCCGGGGCACCGTGGCCTCGGTGAAGGCGTAGAGGAGCTTGGCTCCGTGCCTGATGATCCCACCGTACTCCTGGGAAAGACCCGGAAGGAAGCCTGGGACATCGACAAATGCGATCAGCGGGATGTTGAAGGCGTCGCAGAAGCGGACGAACCTGGCTCCTTTGGAGGATGCATCGATGTCCAGGCAGCCGGCCAGCACCTGCGGCTGGTTGGCCACGATGCCCACGGAGTGACCGTTCAGCCGGGCAAAGCCGGTGATGATGTTGCGGGCCCAGTGCGGGAAGACCTCCAGGAACTCTCCGTCGTCGAAAACGAGCTTGAGGACCTCGTGCATGTCGTACGGCTTGTTGGACTCGTCGGGCATGAGGTCGACCAGCCGCTCCTCCTCCCGGTCCCAGGCGTCCGACGGAGGAAAAAAAGGCGCCTTCTCGGCGTTGTTGGAGGGCAGGTAGCTCAGCAGGTAGCGCACCAGCTCCAGCGTGTGCTTTTCGTCCTGGCCCACGAAGTGGCATGCGCCCGACCTGGAGGCGTGCGCCATTGCGCCGCCGAGCTCCTCCTGGGTGACCTCCTCTCCGGTGACCGTCTTGATGACCGCCGGACCAGTGATGTACATGTGAGAGGTTCCCTGGTTCATGAACACAAAGTCGGTGATTGCGGGAGAGTACACGGCGCCTCCGGCACAGGGGCCGAGGATCACCGATATCTGCGGGATCACGCCTGAGGAGCGGACGTTGCGGTCAAAGATGTAGGCGTAGCCGGCCAGGCCGGCGGCTCCCTCCTGGATGCGCGCACCACCGGAGTCGTTGAGCCCGATCACCGGGGCGCCGGTTGCGAGTGCCAGGTCCATGATCTTGCAGATCTTCTCGGACACCACCTCGCCGAGCGATCCGCCGAAAATCGTGAAGTCCTGCGAGTAGACGAAGACCTTGCGGCCGTTGACGGTGCCCCAGCCGGTGACCACACCGTCGCCGTAGGGTCGGCGGTCCTCCATGCCGAAGCCGGTGACCCGGTGGCGGGCGAGCATGTCCGTCTCCTCGAACGACTCCGGGTCCAGTAGGAGGTCGATGCGCTGCCGGGCGGTCAGCTTGCCTTTGTCGTGCTGGCGCTCGACGGCTTCGGCACCACCACCGGCTAGAGCCTGCGCCTCGCGGGCGCGCACCTCGGCGATCCGGCCGGCTACGGAGATCTTGTGGGCGTCGGTATCTTGCGGATCGGCCGTGGTCTGATCCTGTTCGATTCGGGGTTCGGTCTTAGCCATTAGTTGGAGTCTATCGGGGCCGGTTTGTTACCCGAGAGCCTCGAGGTCCTGTGTCGCCTCGATGACATCTTTCACGGTGTCGATGCCCCGCCAGTAGCCCTCAATCCTGTAACCGCCCAGCTTTCCCGCGCTGGCAAGCTGGGGGAAGGTCGAATCCTCGTGGTCGCCCTTGTCCGGGAGCAGATCCACGCACTCCGGCTCGAGGACGTAGATGCCGCCGTTGATCCAGTAGGGGAGGGTTGGACTCTGCCGGAAACCCTTGATGAGGCCGTCGTCCAGGTCCGCGATGCCCCAGGTGGTCTTGTAGGGGGCCAGCGCCACCGTGGCGGTGACGCGGCGCGACCGGTGGTGCTCCAAAAGCTCGGACAGCGAGAAGCGGGACAGCACGTCACCGTTCAGGGCAAAGCTGAACTCGCCCGGGTGTGGAAGGTGGCGGGCGGCGAACTTCAGGCCTCCCCCCCGGCCGAGCGGCTGCGACTCCACCGCGTAGGTTACCGACGTGCCGAGCGACGATCCGTCGCCCAGGTGCTCCTGCAGGATCTCTGCCCTGTATCCGCATGAGACCACTATCTGCTTGACGCGGTTGTCGACCAGCCACCGGATCTGGTGCTCGACTATCGGCATTCCGGCCACCTCCACCATGGCCTTGGGCCGGTCGTCGGTGTAGGGACGCATACGGGTTGCTTTTCCGCCTGCCAGAACTATTGCTTGCAATCTATTGCGTTCCTCGCCGCCGCCCGTCCGGAAAGATAACCTGCCATCTTCGCCACGTCGATAAACGTCTCCAGCGCCGGCAGAGCTACGAGGGCTAGTGCCAGCTCCCGGCGCGACAACCGGCGGGCCGCCCTGCGGTAGGCGGGGAACATGCGAACCGGCAGCGCAACGGCAAGCACAAGCAGCGCCCCCGGCCTTCGCATGCTCAGTATCAATACGAGCAGCACTCCAGCGTAGGTGCCGAACCTCAGAGCATGGCGCTTCGGGTACATGCCCCCCTTTCCGTCGCCCTCCGCGTAGCGGAAATACTGGCGGTACGTCGAGCGGAGGTCCGGCCGCAGGCGCCAGTTAACCAGGGCTTCGGGGGCAAAGACCCTGACCGCCCCCTGTTGAACCATTCGGAAGTTGAAGTACATGTCCTCGCCGATGGCGAGCCACTCGGGGTAGCCTCCTGCCTTTTCCCACGCCTCCTTTCGAAACGCCACCGAGCGGGACGAGGGCATGAAGGTGGCCGGGTCCACCTCGGCGACGTCCGGCAGGTTGAGGCACGAGAAGATGCGTTCGAACGCCGAGCGCGGATCGGGCCGGTAGAAACCCATCACGACATCTGCGCCTTGGTGGTGTTCGAAGCCTGCCGCCAGGGCCTCCAGCCATTCCGGCTCCGGGGCGGCTCCGGCATCGGTCACCGCGATCACCGGTCCTGCCGCTTCCCCAATGGCGGCGTTGCGCCCGGCAGAGATGTTGGCTCCCGTAACCGTCCGGACCCGGACTAGCGGGTTGCGGGCAGCCCAGCTTTCGAGAATCTGCGCCGTGCCGTCGGTCGAGCCTCCGTCGACGATGAGGATCTCGTCCGGAGGCCGGGTCTGCGCCTCAATGGCATCGATCAGGGCGCCGATCGTGGCACGCTCGTTCAGTACAGTCGACACGAGGGAAACCTTCATCGGGATGCCGCCTGGGCGTAGGCCCGCAGTGTGGAAGTGGCGGTTCGGTCCCAGGTGTAGTCGGCTGCCCTCAGCTTGCCGGCTTCGGCCAGGCTGGACCGCAGGCCTTCGTCCCGGGCCAGCTTGGCCAGCGCGTCCGACAGGCCCGCGGAATCCGCCGGGTCCACGTAAAGCGCGGCCGGCCCGCCGAGCTCCTGCAGGGCCGGCGAGTTGCCTGCGACGCTGGGGATGGCAAAGTTCAACGCCTCGATGAGGGGGAGGCCGAACCCCTCGTAGAGGGACGGCAGGGCGAAGATGGAGGCGTTCGAGTACAGCGCCACCAGTTCCGGGCCGGAGATCTTTCCGGTGAGCACCACCCGGCTCCCAGCCCCACGCTGCTCCACCAACGCTGCGACCTCCTCCTGGGCCCAGCCGGGAGCTCCCGCTATCACCAGCTTGTAGCCTTCCAGCTCATGCTGCGCATCCAGAAACGCTCTCACCAGCTGCATCTGGTTCTTGCGCGGCTCTACCGTGCCCACGTTGAGTATGAAGGGCCCCTCCAGCTCAAGATGCTGAAGGATCGCGGGGTCCTGCCGGCTCTCGGGGGTGACGTTAGGCGCTTCGGGCGTGACCAGGATCCGCTCCGGGTCCACCCGGTAGGCATCGACGAGCTCCGCCTTGGTCGCCTCGGACACCGCGCAGATGACCGATGCTCGCTTGACCGCCGTGCGCAACCCCTTCAGGTAAATCTGCCGCCAGATGGCCGGTACGACCTCGGGCATGTGCTCAACGGCCAGGTCGTGGACCGTTGCGACCAGCGCAGCCCGGCCGGCGGGCGGGATGGCAAGCCCGGTGGCATGGACCACGTCCAGTGACTCGGCAATTTTCGGCCGGCCGAGGAAGTTCCATGCGGTGTAGAGGGGAGCGAACGGCAGGTTGGTGCGAATGAGATCCGCCGAGGACCAGGCTGCGGGGAGCTCGGCGTGGCTGGACAGCAGAATGCGAATCTGGGGCTCGTCGCACTTCAGGAGCTTGCCGATAAGCCTTCGGACGTAGACGCCGACTCCGCCGGGAATTTGATGGGCCGCCGGATCGCCGTGGATCCCGACTTTCACCTTACCGCCGCCCGCTGCCGGGCCCGGCGGATCATGGCCCTGAGTCCGTAGTCGTACGGCTCGAAGGCCGGCTCGAGGTCGCGCCACCCCACCTTGCGGCCGGCCTGGATGACTCGGCGCCTGCGCAGCTGGCGAGGAAGCAGCCTCACGAACTGCGCCCATGCCAGAAGGAGTGCCAAGGGCCGGCGACTCAGCATGTGCAGGGTGGCTCGCAGCTCGGTGTAGGCGATGCCGGGGAGGTGGCGGACAAAGCTGGCCGGATGATCGTTGCGCAGCATCACCAGCAGCCGGTTCCTGTGGTTGCAGGCAAGGATGAACGTCGACGCCTTCGAGTCTGTGCCTCCCCGGTAGTGGCGGGCGACCGCCCGGGGCACATATCGAAACCGCCATCCCCGCAGCTGGGCCCGCCACGCCAGGTCGAAGTCCTCGAAATAGGCAAAGAAGTCCTCGTCGAAGTACTCACCGTCCAGCCGAAGGTCCTCGAGGGCGCTTCGTCTAAGCACCGGGGCGGCCCCGCAGATGCTGAAAAGCTCGGTGTCGGAGTCGTACTGCCCGACGTCGGGTTCCCGCTCCCCGCGATCCACTGCCCGGCGGTTGCGGTAGACGATGTGCCCGGTGGTGTCGAGGATGGGTGGATCGGATGGGTCCGGCCTGAGTAGTTTTCCCGTTACCCCGGCCAGTGTCTCGTCGGCTTCGAGCGCGCGGACACAATGCGCCAGGTACTCCGGCCCCAGGGTCACATCGAGATTGATAAGCGCCACGAACTCTCCGCTGCTGGCGTCGATCGCCCGGTTCATCCCTCCGGCGAACCCATAGTTGCGGCCGAGCTCGATGAACTCGACCTGGGGGAACCTCTCGCGGGCGGTGACCACGGAACCGTCCGCCGAGCCATTGTCGACGCAGACTATCTGGCCGCAGGGCGGTTGCTGGGCCGCAAGTGAGGCAAGGCAGTCTAGAATCATCGGTCCCCCGTTGTAGTTGAGGACGACGGCAGACACGGAGGAGCGCAACATTCAGAAAAGGACCATTTGTATCCTGCAACCTTAAGATGCATCGCTGGCGAGCGGCCTTTCTTTCGGCAGCTCTAGGGTTGTCGGGGAGTAACCTCGAGCTTAAGAGTAGGATCCGCCTTGACCGGTTTCCATCGCATTGATCTGGCTGTTCCGGACCCCTTGTAAACCTCGGACGGGGTAAGCAGCTGAAGTTCACCTGCGCTATTTACGTGATGCCAGAATCTTTCCTCAACCGCCTGCTTATAGCGAAAATCTGGCCTGTCGCTGAAGTACGCCGCGATGCCCAGAGGGAATTGCTTGTTCCGGAAGGTTCCGGCACGCCAGTCCAGGCCGTGCGCCCCATCGGCCGAGAGAGTAAAGGTCAGGTCGTAGGTACTCCCTTTGACCGAAGATGTGTCGATAACGGCCCACTGAACCTCCCACCCGCGGATTACCTGTACCGCAACGTACCGGCGGCCGTAGGTGTTGACGATATGCATGCCGACATCGAACGTCGGCGCCGACACGACCCTTGACGGGACAACCGATACCTCCCGGTCCTGCCCTCTGTCGATGAGCCTTAGTTGATAGACGTCACGATCGGATTGGCTGAGGGCCAGCTCGACGTTTTTCGAGCCCCGGCTCACTGCGTAGATGGTGTCGTTCCGCAGATTCAGGTCATTGCGAAATGAGGGGAAAGGGTGGAGCAGCCAATGCCCCTGAAACGATGGCACGAGGATCAGAGCCCTCCGGCGCGCTTGTTCCACCGCGGCCACCGTCTGGTAGATGTCCTGGTCCTTGTTGGCTACCCTGTAGTTCGATGTGGCAGCTTGGGCAATTCCGCCTGCCGTGAAGAACACCATCACCGCTGCTACGAGCTTGGCTCGCTGGGGCCGGCGGGCGCGCAACTCGGACCATGCTTTTGTTCCGAGCAATGATAAGGGAACCAGCATCGGCATCCAGTAGAAGGGGCCGAACATGCTGCCCCACTTCGCGGCGACGCCGGTGTGATAGGGACCCCAGAAAAAAAGGTAGGCAATGGGAATCGTCACCGCTGTCCAGGCCAGGGCGCGTTCGGCCCCTTTGGCTTGGCGGCGGAAAAGGTAGAGCCCGAACAAGCCAAGCAACACGGGCCCTCCAAAAGTGAATGCCGGAAGCCAAAGAGTTTGGTGGGCGAGGGCCGTTAGAGCAGAGCCCAGGTCATAGTCGAAGGTGTGGTGGCCGGGTACCAAACGGCGCAACCCGAAGCCCAAACTGTCGAGACCGTCGAGGACCGAGAACGGGAAGCTGAATGGGCTGCCCATGATCGTTTCATTGAAGAGGCCGGCAAGGACGAGAGGACCGGCTGCCCCGGCGCTGAAGGACCCGACGAGTTGGAAACGGTCCGGGCGCTTCCAGACGCCAAGCAGGAAGTGGATGAACAATGGTAGCGACACGACTATTGCGTCCAGCGGCCGTGCGAAGAAGCCAAAGCCGAGCATCAGGCCTGAGAGGGCGAGAAGTATGAGGCTCTTCCTCCTGAGCCCCCTGAGAAGCAGTCCGGCGAAGGTGACCAGCAGCATGAGCGACGACGAATAGGACAGGAACGTGGAGTTGAGAACCAGGACCATCGGAGAGAGCAAGAACGCCCAAGTTGCCGTCAGCGCTGCCCGCCGGCTGCGCAGCAACTCGCCGGCAAGCAGAAGGAACCCCGCCGTGAGCCCGGCAGCAATAAGTGCCAGAGATGCACGGTAGCTGCCGAACAGGTTCCGGCCGGTAGCCAGGAAAGCTGCGTGTACCGGCGTGTATTTGAATACGTATCTGCCATCGCGCAAAGCCGTTAGCCATGGGCGAAACGAAACTGCATCCTCTGCCGGCGCTTTTACCGTCAAAGATCCGGCGCGCAGCGCCTCAGCCTGAAGGAGGTAGACCGGCTCGTCGTGGTTCTCGGACAGAAAGGGAAAAATCAGCGATGACGCCAGCAGAGCCAGGACTGCGGCCGTGAAGATCGGCAGAGCAGCCCACAGGCGCGACTGAAATCCCCGCCGATACCCGGATCTTTCTACCTGTTGGCCCGGCCGCAGATCCTCCGGCTCCCGCAGCGCCTGAGCAGCGACGGCTTCCTCCGGTGGAGCCTTCTGCAGGGTGCGTACTGCCGAGCTTTGAGTGTAACTAGCCTTGGCATCACTCATCACCCGGTAGCATACACACCGGCCGACCGCCAAAATGAGTTACTGCTGCTCAGGAGTCATCCGACCGGGATGCTGCCTTGGCAACAGACGGGACGTACCATCTGAGTCGCGGACTTCCTCGAAGGCACGTCCGCAACTGCATTCCAGATTCGAATCCAAAGTCCGGCCGCAGTCGCAAACCCACCCTATCGGCCTGGCAGGGTTGCCCACCACCAGACGGTGTGACGGCACATCGCGTGTCACCACTGAGCCGGCACCCACGAAAGCGTTCTCACCGACTTCTACTCCGCAAACCACTACGGCTCCCGCGCCCAGACTCGCCCCTTTACGGATGTGAGTTGGCACGAAATCATCCGACGACTTCTTGATTTGGGCTCTGGGGTTCAGATCGTTGGTGAATATGACTCCCGGCCCCAGGAACACGTCGTCCTCCACAAAGACGCGGTCCCATATCAGAACACCGTTTTTCACGGTGACCCGGTCTCCAATGAGCGCTCCGGACTCTATGAATGCGTGGCCGCAGATGTTGCAATCCCGGCCTACGACGGCACCGGCCATGATGTGAGCGAAGGCCCACACCCTCGTGCCCGCGCCAACCTTATCGGTCTCACAGAGGGCGAGACGGTGAATGAAAGGAACGGCGCTATCCGGCTCCAATCAGTCGTCCCCGCCTTGCGGCATAGCGGGCTCTCCCCGTGCCACGGAAAAGTGGGAGATAAGCAATCGGCCTCCTGGTATCGGTTCCCATATTATGAGGGCACAACAAGGAGGCGGCGTGGTTGTCCTACCGGCGAGCAAGGTTCGAAGCCTTGCAGAATGCCGAACTGAGTTTGACAATTGATATCTAAGGTAACCCCCCCTGCCTCCCGTTGAAGGGATGCTCTTATCCGAGCGGAGGGCTGGGCGCCGCCTTTTGAACCTCGCATTCGGGGTGGTGGTAAGCGCCGGGCTCGGGTATCTCGCCTCTAAAGATGTCGATTGGAGCGAGCTCGCTACCCGCCTTCGGGAAGCCCGGCCCGGTTATCTGGTAGCAGCGCTGACGGTCGGAGCCCTCGCCGCCCTCTTGAAAGCAGTCCGATGGGGTGTCCTGCTGGGCGGCGACCCTCCGATCAGGCTGAGAGTGCTTTTTACGACAATGATGATCGGATACCTGGCCAACAATTTCCTGCCGGCCCGAGCCGGGGAGCTCGTCAGAGTGCATCTACTCCAACGCGAAGCGGGGGTGAGCCGGGTAACCGGCCTGACTACGGTGATCGTGGAGCGGCTGGTGGACGCAGTGTTCCTGCTCTGCCTGGTCGCGGGCGTCTCACTCGCAGTGCCCATTCCTATGCCGATCCGCCAAAGCATAGTGGCCATGGCTGTTGTGCTGGCAATTCTGACCATACTGCTCTTTGCTTTATCCAGACATGGTGAGAGCTGGACCCGGCCGATGATCACCCGTGTTCAGCGTTGTGTGCCGCGGTTTGCATCAAAGCTGGGGGATGTCCCGGCACGCCTGGTGGCGGGACTCGGGATGATGCGCCGCCGCCGGACCGGTGCGGTGGTCCTTTTGATGACGGTCTTGATCTGGATGGCTGAAGGATTCCCGGTCCTGCTCACCATGCGTTCTCTCAATATCGGTCTGTCGTTCACCGCGGCGCTCTTCCTGCTGGCCGTCATCAGCCTGAGCGCCATCTTGCCCGCCGGTCCCGGGGCCGTAGGTAGCTACGAATTCTTCGCAGTTTTGGGCCTGGCTCCCTTCGGCATTAGCGGGAGCAGGGCGCTCGGGCTGGCCCTCGTCCTTCACGTGGTCAACTACTGCACGGTCGGAGCGCTCGGCCTGGCGTCGTTGTGGATGGATGGGTTAAAGCTCAAGCGGCCGGCCGACTTCACGGTCTGAGCAAGCAGGGCAAGAATGCCGGCCTGCGGGTGACCCGGTCTAGACTCCTTACCAAATTGGTATACGGACTGTTATCAGGCGCCCGAGAATCCTGAATATCAGGACATTATGGGAGACGACTAGTGTTGAAAATCGCGGTAATCGGCGCTGGGAGGTGGGGGCCGAACCTCATTAGAAACTTTCACGAGAACGAGCGCAGCCATCTCACCTGGGTGGTGGACTGGGACCAGGAGCGCCTCGATCAGGTGGGCTTGAGATTTCCCGAAGCGAAGCTGTCGCGCCACGCCGAGCCTGCTCTCGACGACGACACTGTGGACGCAGTTGTCATCGCTACCCCGCCGAGCAATCACAAAGAGTTGGTTCAACTCGCCATCAAGAGGAACAAGCACGTGCTCGTGGAGAAGCCCTTCACCACCAACTCCCAGGATGCGGAGGAGCTTTGCTCGCTGGCGGATGAGCACGGCATCGTGCTTATGGTGGGACATGTATTCATCTACAACAACGCGGTTCGGGCGATCAAACAAATCATCGACCGGGGCGATCTGGGGCGGATCTATTACATCTGGATGCTCAGAACTAATCTGGGTGCGATACGGACCGACGTGAGCGCCGCCTGGGATCTGGCTCCGCACGACATTTCCATAGCGAACTACTGGCTGAGCGCCGAGGCGGTGCAGGCCTCGGCCATGGGTCGCTGCTGGATCAACCCTGGCTTCGAGGACGCCGTCTTTGCCACGCTCTTGTATCCCGAAGACGTGCTCGTCAACCTCACGGTGTCGTGGCTGAATCCCCGCAAGGTCAGGGACATCACCGTGGTGGGTGAGAAGAAGATGCTCACCTTTGACGATATGAATCTGAAGGAGCCGGTTCGAATCTACGACAAGGGCGTCAGCGACGAGGTGACGAGAATTCCCTACGTGGACACGTTTTCTTCATTCCGCTCCAGCATCTACGAGGGGGATGTCTCGGTGCCGAGGATCGAGACGGGCGAGCCGTTGAGGGCTCAGTGCGATCACTTCGTGGAATGCGCCATCCGCGGCAAGCGGCCGGAGACCGACGGACAGGACGGGCTGGCGGTGGTTAGGACCCTCGAAGCGATTGATCGCTGCCTTCGTGCCTCGAATCCCGTCCAAGTTCTTCAATGAGTTTTCTTCCGATTCCGCTGCTGGATCTGGGGAAACAGCACGCACCATTGGCCGATCAGATCCTCGCCGACGTGGCCCGGGAGGTCGCCGACTCGGCGTTTGTTCTGTCACCAAAGGTCACGGAATTCGAGAACCGGTTCGCAGAGTTCTCAGGTGCTTCCCACTGTGTCGGCCTGGCCAACGGAACCGATGCGCTGGAGCTCCTCCTGAGGGCTGCCGGGATAAGCAGGGGTGACGAGGTCATCGTTCCGGCAAATACCTTCATCGCAACCGCCCATTCTGTCCTCCGGGCGGGGGCCGACCTGCGAATAGTCGACTGCGATCCCGACCACTTCCTCATGGACACGGAGGACGTTCTGCGAAAGATCACCCCCAGAACCCGCGCCGTTATCGCGGTTCATTTGTACGGGCAGATGGCGCCGATGGAGGAACTGATCCCTCTGCTCGAGGAGCGCGGCATCGCTCTATTTGAGGACTGCGCCCAGGCCCACGGTGCCTCCCGCCTGGGCCGCGGCGTCGCCACCTGGGGGGTGGGAGGCGCTTTCAGCTTCTACCCGGGTAAGAATCTGGGCGCCTGGGGAGACGGAGGGGCGGCAGTTACGAACTCGGAGTTCATGGCGCGCAGACTGCGCTGTCTCGGAAACCACGGCCTGACGGCGAAGCATCGTCATGATGAGGTCGGTTTTAATTCCCGGCTCGACTCGATTCAGGCAATTGTCTTAGCGGCCAAGCTCAAATTCCTCGACCGATGGAACGGCGCCCGCGCCGAGGCCGCCAACCGGTACTTCGACCTTCTGAAGGACGTGGAAGGAGTGCAACTTCCTGCCACCCTCGCCGGCAACAAGCACGTCTGGCACCTTTTCGTAGTCAGGGTCCAACGGCGGGATGAGGTGCTGGACCACCTTCGAGAGGTTGGCATCGGCGCCCAGGTCCATTACCCGGTCCCAATTCATCTGCAACACTCGCTCAACTTCCTCGGTCATCGGGCGGCTGACTTTCCCAACGCCGAACAGGGGGCCGGCGAAATCTTGTCCCTTCCTCTGTTCCCGGAGATCACGGCAGAGCAACAACAAATAGTCGCTGAGGCGCTGGCGATGGCAACGGCAAAAGCGCCGGCGTAATGCAGACCGTCTCGGCGGAAGCCGGCGGAGGCACCAACGACCTTAGGGGTCTTCTCACTGCAGCCGGAGCCCGCAGCGTCTCCATCGTGATGCCAGCTCAAAACGAACAGCAGAACATCACAACGGCGTTGGACCTCTCAGTGGAGTTGCTGCAGCAGTGTTGCAGTGATTTTTACGAGGTGATAGTCGTCGACGACGCCAGCACAGACACCACCCTGCAACTAGTCCGAGACTACGCTGCCAAGAATCCTTCTGTGAAGTTCATCGCCCTGGACAAAGACGTAGGGCCGCACCTGGCCGTCTTGACAGGATTTCGCCAGGCCAAAGGTGATCTGCTCTTCTTCATCCCTTCGGACCTTCAGATACTCCCGGACCAACTTCTTCCGTGTCTGCCCGCCATGGCGAATGCCGACTACGTTTGCACCAATCGCGTTGTGCGGGCGGATCCGTTCCACCGGATCGTCATGGCCCGGCTCTACAATGCCATGCTGCGGAGAATGTTCAATCTGCCGATGCACGACGTCGACTCCAGCATCCTGGTCCGCAAACGAGTCGTGGACGAAATCGGGCACCAGATCACCACGAAGAGCACTTTCATTCTTGCCGAGTTGCTGATTCGCGCGCGGGCGGCCGGGCTGCGAATTGTCGAGGTTACCATCGAGCACCACCCCCGGCCGGCCGGCAAGCCCGCCGCGATCACGCCCAAGGAAACGTTCAAGACTCTGGTAGAGGCAGTCGGATTCCTGCGGTTCGCATTGAAGACCCGCCGGTCGCTCCGCTCATAACTGCAGGGTTGTGCTCGTGTTGGGTGCGCCGGATCGTTTAGGTCGAGCCGACCCCTGGCTCTGGGGGTCCATTCTGTTGGGCTCGTGATAAGAATCTGGGACGCCGTCGTCCATCATGTTACGGTCTTAGGCGACCAAGCTCATTACCTTTCACTTACCTGCGATCTGGGGGGCTGGTGGTCGCAGGAGGATGCGTTTAGCATGCCTCGATATCCCGCCTTCGAGCTTTCCTGGGTCCATCCGGCGAAGGGCCAAGAATCGGCCAGGCCGTACTTCTGAGTCTGGCTGACCTCGTTCCAGCGCTTGTTCTGCCGGGACCACTTCAGCAAAAAGTTGCTCGGGCGGTTGCTCTATTCGGTGCGGTCTACCCTCCCCTCTCGCCGCTGCGCAGCTCTCAGATCACCTGCTCGGGGGGTGTGCGGTGTCGTTTCACGTGATCCGTCCCTCTCTGCCCACCATTTTGGACTCTCACGCGCGGTGGAGCACTTTTGGGGATGCCCGTCGAGACGGCTTCAGTAAGGGGCTAGGGTGAATGTCGCTTCAAGACGATGTACCCGCCGACTTCTGAAACCTGCTCGAAGTCGTCGCCCATAGGGCTAACTGCCTCCTGTGTTGCTCCTGGTTGATGAAGCTGCAGCCGGCCCTTTATCAGCAACCAGTTCACTTCCTGCTCGTCGACCATTTCCCTGAGTTTTCTGAATGAATACGGGTTATTTGTGTAGTCAAAGAGCACGAGGGGAAGGGGAGGATGCCTCTCAAGGGCAAAATAGATTGGATCTTCTCCCGGATAAGCGACCATGGGCTCACCCTTCGGGATGTTGGTTTCAATCCACGCCAAAGTGCGGTCCAGATCAGGGACGTGACGTCCCTGGGCAGACAATCCCCTCAAAGCCTTGGAAGTCGATCGGTGTATGGGGCCAGTGTCAGCCGCGTAATCGAGCCGAGGATTGTGCCAGATGTATTGAAAGCCCGAAAGGGAAATCAGTATGCCAATTGTCGCAGCCAGCAGGAGAAGCGTCTCCTTCCCCGGGCCTTTAGCGAACTTTCCAAAGGCCACCACCATGCTGGCGGCAGCAATCATCAAGAGAGGCCAGATCCCATACGTCGATCCCTCGACTCCCTGAGAAAGAAACGAAGCGTGAGCTACGCCAAAGATCACGAACGGAAGGAGTTGCTGGAAAGAAGCAGGCCGTCCCCATGAATTCACAACCAAGCCGCCGGCCGCTGAAATGAGCAGAATTAGCGGCCAAAACCTCAGAACTGCCTCGAAGTCACCCATCCTGAGCCCGATCCACGCGAACGCGACCAGTACAAACATTGCTCCCGCTGCTTGGGTGGATTTCTTTGCTCGAAGCAGTAGCGACCCTGTAATGATGATCGCTACTGCAATCCATATCTGGTTGTCCAAGTAGGAATCGAATGTAGCAACCAGCGAACCCAGTCGTTGTTCCGCAGCGAAAGCCACAGTCCAGCGAAAATAGTTTCTTAACCCGACCGTCAGATCGACAACCAGAAGAATCGCCGCTACAGCAAGAAAAGCACCTGCGATCAAGCGCGTGTGCATGACCCTAGTCCCCCTGTCCGCCCAAAGTGCGCTGACGGTCAATGCGAGCAAGATCATGAAAATGAAAGCTCCGCCCAGATTCTGCTTAAAGAAGAGCGGTAGGGAAATGAGCGCTCCCGCTGCAAACTCCATCCAAGCAGGGCGTGGCCTTCGTTTGCATTCCAGAATTGCCCAAAGAGCGATAACCATAAGAAACCCCGCATCGGGGTCGTAAAAAGGATGGGGGAAGATACTGTAAATTCCAAGAAGAACGAGCGGAAGCGCCAGGAAGAAGGCAATTAGCCTAGGCCGCTCGTGCTGGTCCTCAAACAGCATGATGAGGATCTTGTAGGTGAGCACTGTAGCTGCCCCGCTGATCAATGCCGCATAGGCGACATGTAAGGCGAAATGAGAACCAAAAATGCGTATCAGGGCTGCTTGGATTAAAAAGGTGCCTGGAGGAAAGGGCATCACGAAGTCTCTGTAAGGCACATCTCCAGCAGCCATTCGGTAGGCTGTATTTAAGATGTAGCTGAGATCCACAAGAACCCCCGCCCTGCGGTTCTGCCATATAACTACAAGGGCGGAACCCGAAAATAGCAGCACTTGTGCCCACCGTGAAAAGGTCAGGTCTGCCAGTTTAGTTTCTCGGCTGACGGTGGAGTAACTGGGATAAGTCGGCGGTATCCGGTCTTCATTTTCCGGCCTCACCTCGCGACGCGCTGGAAATTCTGCATCGTAATGACTGCAGATCCCATCTAGTGGCGAGGCTGACAGCACTTCTCAATGGTGCCTGTTCCCCTCAAACTCTCCCTCTCTCTCTTTCTCTCGAATTGCTCGAAACAGCATCTTTCTAGGCTGATTGCCGGGCAATGAAGGGTCTTCGCAGCACCAACTGCAGTCCCGGTTATACGGGGAAGGGGAAACCGCTTGAGGATTTTCAGTCTGTCGCCGTCAGAGAACCGTTGCTCCACCATAGCCTGCGATTTAGTCGGGGTTGAAACTGGTTGCCTTCTTTTCAACTCAACGGATATTGTCAACCGAATCCAGGCCGTTACCGTCACGTTCTCCGGGAGGACGGACGGTTCCAATCGACTTCGCGCGCTTAGGAAGGGTCAATGAAATCAAGCTTCGGCCATTGGTAATCATACCGACCTACAACGAGTCTGAGGGAATCGAGACACTGCTGGTCCAGGTGCTTGCTGCCCACCCTGAACTGGCGGTCCTTGTGGTTGACGACAACTCGCCGGATGGAACGGGGGAGATTGTCTCCAAGGTGGCGGGGAGTACCGACCGAATCGAGTTGATGACCAGAGAGGCGAAGCTTGGTTATGGGAAAGCCTATCTGGCAGGTTTCAGTCACGGCCTGCGCAGTGACGCAGACTGCATCATTCAGATGGATGCCGATCTCTCCCACGACCCTGCAGACCTCCCGCGCCTGCTAGAGGCTGCCAGACACGCCGATGTCGTCATCGGATCCCGGTACGTAAGGGGCGGGGCTGTTTCCGGCTGGTCACGCGGCAGACGCACTCTGTCATGGTCCGCCAATACGTACGCCCGGACACTGCTCGGAATCCCGACGAGGGATTTCACCAGCGGATTTCGATGCTATAAGCGTGAGGTGCTCGAAGCTGTGGATCTGGCTTCTATCACCACGGAGCGCTACGCCTTCCAGGTGCAGATGTGCTACCGCGCCTGGCAGGGGGATTCCGGATTGTCGAAGTACCAATCGTGTTCCGGGAACGTATTACGGGCAAGTCGAAGATGTCCCGACAAATCGTGCTCGAGGGAGTAGCTTGGGTCACTAAAAAGGGGTCAGAGAGCTCCCGCGCCGACTGTGGGAAAAGCGTAGTCGCGTACAGTCATCAGGCCGTCGATAACTGTGGCCCGATGGTAACCGCACTTATGGTTTAGTGGCAACCATGACGTCGATTGAAGCGGAGCAGGCGAAGAAGTTCCCGGGCTCCATCGGAAGCCTGGAAGGTCTGCAGCAGAGGGTGGGCTCCAGGGTCTACTGGCCGCTGATCCTGCTGATGGGAATATTCGCGGCAACCGCGTTCGTGGTTCCGTTACTCGCGCCGGTTTCGATCAACGATGATTGGGTCTACGCCAGGTCGGTCGAGATCTTGATGAGGGAAGGAAGTCTCCGACCCCTCGATGTATCGAGTGCCGTCTATCCGTTCCAGACGTTGTGGGCAGGCCTTTTCGCCTTGCTGTTTGGCACCAGCCTCGGCGTCTTTCGGCTCTCAACCTTTGTCCTCGTCCTCCTTAGCGCCCCGGCGGTTTACGGCATTTGCCGTGAGCTGGGATTGAGCAGACACATCGGTCTGTTGGGGGCTGCTGTGTATCTGTTCAATCCGATTCTCTTTGCCCTCGCCTATTCGTTCATGACCGATCCGCATTACGTAGCGCTACTGGTAATTTCGGTGTACCTCTACCTGCGCGGATTCAACCGGGAAAGTCCTCTGTGGCTGGTTTCAGGGTCTGTGGCTGCAACGTGCGCCTTTCTCGTGCGGCAGCACGGCATCCTCATTCCCATAGCCGTGGGGTCTTATCTCCTGCTCACCCGCCGCGTCTCTTTCAGTCGGAAATCGCTGTTTGTCTTGGCGCAAGCGACGGGAATACCTGCCGTGGCAGGAGTCATTTACATGGTTTGGCTGACCAAGGTGAACGGAATTCCGGTTGCCACGCAGGTCATGACCCAGAACTTCATGGAGGCTCCCCTTGACGAGCGCCTGCACCTTTTGTGGCGCCTGATCGTCATTACGTTGATGTACTCAGGACTGTTCATCCTGCCGATAGCCGTCTCGCTTGTGCCTCGAGCCCCTGCCCTGATCAAGTCACTGTCCCCGAGAGGAATCGTATTCGTTGGCACCTGGCTTGCCGTCCTGCTCGCCGGCCTGCTCGACTTTGCTCGCCTGGACCGGTTCATGCCGCTGATTCCGGATCGGATTAACTCCAATGGCATCGGCCCCGCCGACGTAATCGGGGACCGGCCACCCATGTTTGATGACCGCGAACTGATCATCTTCACTGCAATTGTCGCTTTGGCGTCCATCGTCCTGGCAATTGCTATCGGCGCCAACGCAATACCAGGAAGGAAGACCGAAATGGGAGCGGGAATTCTACTTGCAATCGCCGGCTGGCAAGCGTTAGCTCTGTTCCTGGTGTCACATTGGTTTCGCAAGTACCCCTTGGAATATCCCCCAATAACTGTCGATCGCTATGTGGTCGTGCTCCTGCCCTTTGTAATCTGCCTTCTCCTGTGGTGGTCCCGGAATCTAACATTTCCGACGGCCGGAGCCTGGATACTGGTCCTGCTCTTTGCGGGGTTCTCGGTCGTGGGTACCCGCGATTTCCTTGTGTTTAACCACGAGGTCTGGAAACTGGCTGCCAAAGCATTGGAGATGGGCATACCGGCGAATAAGCTGGACGCCGGCGCTGGATGGGACGGATATCACGTCTCGGACGAGTCCTATTTTGCGCGGGAATCCAGGACACCGAATCCGCCATGGTGGATACCGATCTTCGCCCCGGACATTGATTCGACCTATCTGATATCCACTAAGCCCGTTGAGGGGTATGCGGAGATGAGGCGGGTTTCCTATTCCCAGTGGCTCAATCCGGAAAGGGCCTTTTTGTACCTTTCCAAGAGAAGCCAGCCGCCGAGCCCCTCCGCTTGAGCCCCGAGTTCCAGGGTGGCTGCGAACAACTCGGTAGCAAGCACCGGGACCGAGTGCGGGGTGCTCCGAATTAGAGCCAAAGACGCCCGATAACTGCCAAACTGTCACTGCTGATCGCCAGGATCTGCGTGTACCTGCATGGCCCAGGGCCGTCGCGGTTTCAGTACGTCCGAGTACAGCGAAATCGGCTGCATCATCGCTCATGACCCGGCTAGAATGCTTACCGCCCAGGCACTGCTACGAACAGCCAAGAGCAATCCACAGTGACATGAATCCTTCGGAGCAGACGGTGAACGAATGATGCCTACCGGCGAAGCCATCCTCAGCAAGGCCAAGAATCATCGAGGCAGAGATGGTTACCTAAGTGTCTTGGACCCGGAGGGCCCAGGGATGAGCCGAAGCACGGTCCGCTGGCCGTTGGCGTACCTCGCGTATTTTGTTGCTCAGTGCTTTCAGCTCTGGGCGCTTTTCGCACTCGCTCCCCGCTTCTTCTGGCTGGATGATTCCCAGAGGCAGTTCGGGCCAATGTTGTGGTGGCTCGGTCGAAATCAACGGGGCGGCCGACCCCCATTGATGGATCCAGACCTCGGAATGGCAGGCAATGCGGTCGCCGACATGCAGTATGGCGTGTTGGACCCACTGCATTGGATGCTTCAGTTCTTGATCAGTCGGTTCGACAATTTCATCGTGATTTCGTGGATTTACGGGTCTCTGTCGGTGGTGATTCTGGGTGCTGGGGCGTTATGCGTCCTCCGCCTCTACGGAGTTAAGCCGGTTCTTGCCGTCGCCGGCGCATTGGGAGTCGCGTCGAGTGGATTCTTTATGTGGTTTGGCAGCTCTTGGTGGCCCTTGATGTGGAGCACGGCCTGGCTGCCATGGCTTTGGGTTGGCCTGGCGAGCAAGCGATGGCCCGGAGTGATCGTTTCCGGCCTGGCCTTGTGGGCCATCCTTGCCTCGGGCAACCCCTATGCAGTACCGTTTGCCGCTCTATTACTAGTAGTGCAAATTTGGGAATACCAAAGGGAACTAGGTTTCTACCGGTCACTCTTGAGCTCCCGGTTCGTAGCCCGCATGGTCGCATGCGCCGGTGGCGTCATTGTGGCCTTGCCGACTCTTCTGACCGCCATACAGATTGCTCCCCTGATGGGTCGCCAGGAGGCCGAACCCCTGATCGGAAATGCCGGATTCGCCGTCCCAAATCTAGGCGATGTGATTCTTGGAGGCATGACTCTTTTAGGGCAGACGAATGGCTGGGGCGGATCAATAGGTTTAAGTCCTGCGTTTGCGCCCATGCTTGTGGCGATTCCATTACTGGCACTGGTGTCATGGGAGAAAGCATTTCGATCCCCAGGAGTACCGACAGGCCTCATCCTTATAGTCGCGGCTGCCACCTGCACCCAGCTTCCTACCATAGTTGGCGTGTTCAGGAATCCCCTCCGGCACATCGTCATCTTCCAGGTCATGGTGTCGCTATTGGCTCTTATCGCAGTGTCGGCTGCACCAAACCTGACCAAGCGGCGAGTCATTGTGGCCGGCCTCATAGTGACTGCACAGTTTGTGCTTGCGGAATTCCGAGCACCGGTGTTCTTCGGCTGGCACTTTATTGCCCTCTGCTTGACCGTACTAGCCGGTCTCGCGGCATTGAGCTTGCTTAAGAACGAGGTCCGCCAAAGGCAAACAAAGTCGATCATCCTGATCCTATGTGTGGTTGCCAGCCCTTTTGTCGGAGAGCGAATGATGGTTTCGTTGCAGAACCGGGTAGACGAGCTCGAACCGGGTCCGCCGTCCCTCGGTCGACAGTTTCGTCAGCTATATCCGGGCTACGGACTGGGGGTCACCGTAGATGAGTATCGTGCTCAAGCGTATGCAGTCGACGAAACTCTGACCGTCATGCGGTGGGGCCACGATCGGGACGAGGGCTGGAATACGGGAGTTGTTGGCGGAAACGGCAACTTGATCGCCGGTCTGAAGCCCGGATTTGGTTCTATTGCGGTTGCTCAAGCAAAGTTGGAGAAACACTGGTGCAGGGACTTTGTGGGCCAGATTTGCTCCACGCCCGAACAGTTGCTCGAAAAGGCCAATGGCACCGACAAGCCCTGGATGGATGTGTTGGCATCTGACATCGTCGTTCTACATTCGTCGGCGCCGATCGAGATACGGCAGTACTTCGACTCCAACTGGAACAAGGGCCTTGAGGGCGCTTTGTGGGTTGAGTATCAAAAACGTAGCAGGCTTCCTGGGAGAATCACCGTAGCGGACGGAACCAGAGTATCCGATAAGGAGTGGTTCGCCGGCCCAGCTTACATCGGACGTCCGATGGAGTCGTATGTGGTATCTACCGCAGGGGAGGGCGGATCTTTAATCTTTAGGACTCCCTACTGGCCGGGGTTCAGAGCTACACTCAATGACGGTCCCGCGCGGGTCTCCTCGGTGGACCAGTCGGTCTTGAAGATCGATCTCCCGGCGGATCTTACCAACGCTAAGTTGCAGATCTATTACGACCCCATTGGAGCGAGGATCTCGACCCTTGCAACGTTGGTCGGTATCGCAACCATTATCGGTAGCGCTCTCGCCGCCGGCCGGTTTGAGCGAGCCAGCGGAGGCCTCCTTCGACGCCACCCATCCAAGCCGTGGATTAACAGCCGGTAGTGTCCGTCTCCCGAATTAACACGACTCTATCTAGTGAAGTTTCTGAAACTGAGCCAGTTCCTCTGGGGTGCCAAAACTGAACACGTCACCCTGAACTAGGCTGATGCGCTTGCCCGAAGCTATCAGCTCATTGAACACAAGGGAGACATAGTACTCAGGCATCTGTGCAGAGATCTGCTTGACCATCAACACCCTGGCTGCGTCTAGGAAGACTGCAGTCTCTGTAAAAAAGTATGCGCCGGTCAGCGCATGTGACGATATCGGTTGCTTCTCGGCCGTCCGACTTACTGTCCCCGATTCGCCTACCTGGGCGTAACTGTAACGAGGGTCAGTCGACTTGAAGGAAAGCAGTATCCCGTCGACATGTCTTCTGCTCACAGCCTGCTTTATTGACGCGAAGTATTGGGGGCTGTGGAAAGAGGTGTCGCAGTCCAGGATCACAAGTGGAAGGTCTAGATCCAGATGTGATTGTGCTGCCATGCAGGTCTCTACAGCGCCCCGGGTATCGTGATCCAACATGACTATGGAGGCGGCGGATTCCGCGGCCCTGACGCGGCTGGCCAGGCCGAACTCTCTTTCATGATCTTCCCGTATGACTACGGTGATTTTGAGGTTGGCGTCCAGCGGGTCGAACGACGAAAGAGCACGCTTGAACATAGGGACACCCAGAACATCGATCAACGGCTTGGGGGTGGCGTTGCCTGCCCGACGGAACCGGTCGCCTACGCCCCCCATGGGCATCAATATCTGGAGGTCGAACATCAACCTACCTCATCGAACTCGTAATCCAGGTCGCTGGCCGGTACCCGGCGCTTTGGGCCGATGCGCCACTTCAGGAGATTGACCAGTGCAACCCTGAAGACGTTGAAGTTGCGCGCATTGGACGCCTGGTCCTCCTCTCGCCACGTAATCGGAACATAGGCGAACTGGACGCCGCGTCGGACGAGATCCAACAGCAACTCCGTGTTGAAGGTCATCTTGTCGGCGAAGTGCATGTACGTTGCAGGATCGAGATCGGCAACGGCAAACAAATTGAGGCCCGACCCCAGGTCTTCGATCTTACGCAGCGTAACGCCGCTGTAGATTGCGTTGAGAACCCTGTTGCCCAAGATCCGCTTTAGGTCGTATCCCACCAATGTCGATCCCGCTGCGAACCGGGAGCCCAGGACGGTCTGAAAGGCCGGATTGTTCTCGGCATAGCTCAGCAATCGAACGATCTCATCGCTTCGAGCTTGATTGTCACCATGCAGGATCACAACATGAGTGGCCCCCACGGAAGCAGCATGTTGAAAGGCAACCTTGTGGGTGCCTCCGAGGCTGATGTTTTCTCTATTCCGAAAGACTCTCAAGTTCGGGATCCGGCCGGAATCCTTGTAATGCACCGCCGCAGATACCGTTTCGTCGGTACTCCTGTTGTCGATGACCCAGATCTCTTTAACGCGCCTTGCCAAGTCGTCACTGATTTCGTCAAGGACACGGAGTATCTGGGGCGCGCAGTTGTATGCCGGTATTGCGATCACGACTTTTATTTCGTTCAGTTCCTTAGGCTAGCCTTGCATGCAGGTGAGGATGACAGGGGTCTCAGTCTTGCGACACCTCGTACTGATCCAGGAATCCGTTAAGAGCAGCGACACAGACACCGTAGTATTTCAATGCGTTCGTAGGATTGATAACAACCCTGTGGGTCATCATCCTTCCGAAACACAAACCTGCGTAGAAGAGAACCGACCGCTGCTCAGGTCCGGACAAATGGTTCGTCATGATCTCGGTCGTTACGTAATCAGCCAGCTCGGCGTAACGGGCAGATCGGCGGTCCCGGTAGATGATCTCGGGTGGGCCGTCACCCACGAGAGTAAGAGGGACACCACTTTCGTCCTCATTTAGGCACTCATAGCCGAACTGTAGTGACTGCATGTGCCGGGCGAAGTCGATTACCGGTCCGCACACCTGGTTGTCCGGCGAGGGATCGGGGTCAATGATGAGTGGATCCCCGGTGGCCATGTCGACCAGTATGTTGTCAACGGTTAGGTCGCCGTGAATGGTGGCCGATCCCTGGTACATCGCAAGATCCCCCCAGGCGGCCTCCGTATTCTGGATTCTGCTGATCACCCGATCGAAATTGTCGAGCAATCTGCCATTGACCACGATTTGCTCGTACCGCATGGCGCAGGCTAGTTCCCCGTGACTCTCTGCGGCCGCTCGTACGCGGTCGATTAGCCTGGTCTTCACGTACGCGTCGCGCTCACCGCTGTACTCTTGCAGGTCACCTACCTGGTAGACGTTGGCGAAGAGGTACGACCAGACGGTTGAAAGCATCCTCGTTCCATCCACCAGCGGACGCTCATGGAGGTAGTCGAAGAGAGAAACGCTGAGTGGTCGATATTCGAGATCGATTGCGTAGTACTCGTCGGCCTTGTCCTCTCTTAAGACCGAAACGAGTTGACTTAGCGACCCTCTGTCTGACAGCCAGTCATGCTGCATCTTCAGGGCTGCAGCGTCCTTGAGTGGCACGAGCTTTTTCACGTAGAGTTCGCCGTTGGCCAGGACGAGCACGGTTACAGCATTCGACCCGCCCTTGAAAAAGCGCACAAGGCTGATGTTGCCGGAAACCTCGAGCTTGTGAAGCACTTGGCTCAGCCTTTGTCTTTGAAAATAGGTCTCAAGGAACATAGGAAACTGTTGGGAAATGTCTTCGTCGCGGCCCAGTTTGTTCATGTATACGTTGTTCGGGTGGGTCCGGACGGGCACCAGGCTGTCGCTGCGCCGGATGTTCACAAAGAACAGCGCGAACAGGCCGATCATGAAGATAGGTGCGTTGAGCACGAGCCAGGTGGCGGCTGCAAATGTGGTCACCTCTTGACCTTGAAGCGCACCAATTTCCATCATGAAGGCATCGACGCCCTGCAGATACAGTGCCGGCGCCGCGGAATCTATCGATGGACTGACCACGGCGTAGGGAGTGGCAGCTGCTACCACCGTTTCGGTCCAGTCAAGCGCAGGAAAGATCGTGATGGCTGTCAGGATGGCGGCCAGGACGTAGCAGCCCCAAGACGCTCCGACCAGTAGCGCGTAACGTAGGAGCTGGCCGCGCCGCCGAAAAAACCGCTGGAAGCCAAATATCACGGACCATATTTTGAATCTCACACGATTCTGAAGTGAGGTATTGAGGAGGCTGGAAAGCTTCCACGCCACTCTCAGAATCACACTGTTCTCGCGCACGAGCAGAACAAACATGCCTATGAGGCCCAGCGAAGTGAGAATCACAATAACGGCGGCGATTGAAAGAGCGGTGTTCCCCGCTCTTCCCAGGACAAGCGAGAAACCCAAAAATGCAGTTGCCACAAGAATGACATCGATCAGCCGTTCCAAAATAACTGCCAGCAAGGTGTAGAGAAAACTGATGTGCAGTTTGCGTGCCACTAGGAAGGATCGAACTACCTCGCCGATCCTCAGAGGCAGCACAATATTGAAGAAATAACCGATCGCAAGCGAATGAAACTGGCTCTTGATCGTACTCGGGCGTACGTTGTCGATGGGCACCTTGGTCCGGGCCGCACGCAGCACATGGCCCAGAAGGAGGATGCCGGCAGCAAGGCCGAGTATCACCCAGTTCTCTAGGCGAAGCGAGTGCGCCACCGTGGCGAACACGCCGCCTATATCAGGCCATGTCCTAAGAACAAGAAGCGTAAGAGATATCAATCCGACGCCGGGAAGTATCACCTCCCCTAGTCCGTAACGGCGCTCCTTCACAAGAACTTAGGCACAAGTATGACCCTGAGTCCGGCGGCCAAAGCTGCCGCCTGCCCGGGCCCAGAGTCCTCGAAAGCAATGCCTTCACGGGGGCTTATACCGAGTAGACGAAGCGCCTTTAGGTACCCCTCCGGGTCGGGCTTGCTCCTGGTGACCTCATCGCCGAAAACGACAACGTCGAACATAGACTCCAGTCCGTGAGCAGCCAAAATTCTATGACCGTTCACAGATTTCGCCGTACTGACCAACGCCGTCTTGTGCATTGGTGCGACGAGCCTCAGAAATTCGATGAGGGGTGCATTAGGAAGCGTTTGATCCAGGTACTTTTCGTACAGGAGACTCTTTCGCGCTCGAACCGCCTCCACTGTGGAACTTGATATTCCAGGGATCAGCGCCGGAATGAACGCACGGGAGTCAAGACCCCAGATCCTTTCGAACTCCTCCAAGGCAAGCGAATAGCCGAACTCCTCCAAGGCATCCTTATACGCCCCATAGTTCGCTTCCTTGGTGCTGACAAGAGTTCCATCCAGATCGAAAAGCAGCCCCCGGATCTTTCCAATCGTTCGTGTCAACGCTGTTTTCCTAGTTTGCGCGAGCAACGCCCCACTTTGCGACTAGCTCGCCGCACTCCACTACTTGCATCACCGTATCAAGAACGGCTTATATTGCGGGTAACCGGGACACGGGTGAAGGCGACGTTCTGCAAATCCTCGGCCGCCGAGGAAGATCCAGGCGGCTGAGCGAGAGGAACGGGCAGCTGAGCAGATGAGGTCCGCCGGAGACCATGCCGGCGGAAGGTCGGCGCGGCCGACAGACGATCTGGCTACGGGCGGTTCCTCGCCGCAGGCGACGCAAGCCAGGACCATCTGCCCCGCGACGTAGTCGCGGACCACTACGGACACCGGAAGCAGTGCGGCTGGCATGATCCAATGGGTTCTCAACTTGGACGCTTGGGCGCACCTCTATAATGCGTCGGTGCAAGTCCGCCACGTCTCTAATGAGGGCGCCATCTCAGATTCAGCCAATCCAGCCGACCTCGCCCTGGTAATCGTCAATTTCGACTCCGGCGACCATCTCCGCAATTGCGTAGCTCACCTGGGCTCCGCCTTGGGCAGTGCGTCCGCTCGGGTAGTGGTGGTGGACAACGCGTCCACCGACGAAAGTCTCGAGGGAGTTCAGGAGATGGATCCTGCGGTCTTGTTGCTGCGGAACACAGTAAATAGGGGTTACGGCCGCGCCTGCAACCAGGGATTCAAGTCGACCGAGGCACCCTTTGTGTGCTTTCTGAACCCGGACATAGTTCCGGTGCCCGAAAGCCTTTCGATAATGTTGGATGCCATTAGCCGGCGGCCCGAAGTGGGCATCCTGGGCCCCCGCCTCACGAACCCAGACGGTTCCACGTATCCATCGTGCCGGGTGGTGCCCAAGATTGGCGTGGCCATAGGACACGCAGTCTTCGGGCTTTTCTCCGACGGAAACCGGTTCACCCGGACGTACAAGCTGATGGACGACCGCCATGATGTAGAGCGAGAGGTGGATTGGGTTTCGGGTGCGTCCATGCTTGTCCGACGCGAAGCTTTTGAGCAGGTGGGCGGCTTCGACGAAGGCTTTTTCATGTACGTCGAGGATCTCGATCTGTGCACGCGGATGCGTGGAGCCGGGTGGAAGTCGGTCTACCACCCGCAGGCCCAGATGCTTCATCACGTAGCCGGATCGAGCCGCCGGCATCCCTACAAGATGATTCGTCACCACCACTTCAGCCTCATCCGCTTCTCCGCCCAACGCATGAAGGGACCCATGAAGATCTTGGTGCCGCTCATGGCGGCAGGTTTGATTGGGAGGATGCTGGTTGCCTGGCTGGAGCTACGGTTTCGCAGCGGCTCCAAGCGGGTGAACTCCAGCACCACCAATTGAACACACGAGATGGGGTTGGCGGAGGTTGAACGGCCCCACCCGCGTGTTGATGATCACGGGAGACACCGTCTCCACCAAAATGGCCGGGCCGGCGATCCGAGCCTGGGAGCTCGCGTCGGAGCTGAGCCGCTACCACGACGTAAGGCTGCTGGCGGCAAAAGGGAGCGATTTGAATCCCGAGCAATTCCTGCTGAACGAGCTATCAGCGGCAGCGCTGCCGGATCACCTTAATTGGGCCGATGTGGTGGTCTTGCAGGGATTCGTGGCACGGGACCATCCGGCGATCTGGGAATCTCGGGCCGTCCTCGTTGCGGACCTGTACGATCCGTTTCATCTGGAGAACCTGGAGATGTTGCGTGACCACGCTGCCGTCAAGCGCAACGATGTCTTCTCCAGCGATCTCGAAGTGCTCTCTGCCCAGCTGTGCAACTGTGATTTCTTTGTTTGCGCCAGTGAGAAGCAACGGGACTTCTGGCTGGGCCAGCTCGCAGCGGCAAGGCGGCTGAACCCCCTCAACTACGATCGAGATCCGACGCTGCGTAAGCTTATCGATCTTCTTCCCTTTGGGATCTCGTCTCGTCCGCCCGTTCACACCAAGCAGGTTCTCAAAGGAGTGGTGCCGGGAATCCAACAGCATGACAAGGTCCTGTTGTGGGGTGGAGGAATCTACAACTGGTTGGATCCGTTGACTCTCATCAAAGCGGTCGGAGAGCTTGCTCAGGCTCACCCCGAGGTCAAGCTGTTCTTTATGGGAGTCTCCAACCCGAACCCGGAGGTTCCTGAGATGCGCATGGTCTCGCAGGCAAGGGATCTGGCGGCAGATCTGCGCCTGACCGGGAGGCATGTCTTCTTCAATGAGGGCTGGGTCCCGTATGAGGAGCGAGCCAATTACCTGTTGGAGGCGGACATCGGGGTCTCGTGCCATCTTGATCAGATAGAGACCGCTTACTCCTACCGAACCAGGGTCCTGGACTACCTTTGGGCCAAGCTGCCGGTGATCGTGACGCGGGGCGACAGCCTGAGTCAGTTGGTGGTCGACCGCCGGTTGGGTCTGACGGTGGACGCTGCCGACGTTCGAGGCTGCAAGGAGGCAATCTCCTGCATGCTGGAGAACGACGCCCTTGTCCGAGAGCTCAAGGTGAACGCAGGCAACCTGCACTCGGAGCTGATCTGGAGCGAGGCGGTCAAGCCTCTGGGCCGTTTCTGCTCGAAGCCGCAGCCGGCGGCGGATCTGCGCAACGGCAGGGCCAAGGTGCGACCGGGCAGGGTGCGGCGCCTTGGGTCGAGGGTCGGAGGGGCCTGGACCGAAGGGGGGCTGCTCCTTGTCGGCCGTCGTGCCGCCGGCTTCATCCGACGGCTGCGGGTGCGGTGAAGAGCATGACACCTCCGTGGGTGTCCGACACGCTCAGTCGAAGGTTATTCCTCCTCCTGATAGCATCGACCGGTAGGCCGCCGCATTGATAATCGACGTTCATGAGGCATCGATGATTCAGGCTGGCGCAAAGCAGGCTGGGCTCGACTTCCTGAGCATCTCGCTACCGTCGAATACCGGCCACCGGAACTTGCTATTCGAAAGGCTCTCAGTGCCATGTGGTTGAAGTCGATCGCGCCTCCCGTTGACGTGGCGTCTTCCCCTGCGTCCCGAGCGACCGAAGCCACCTCAACGCACCGGAATCCGGGACGTTTCGAGATCCCCGACAAGGCTCCTCCTGAGTCGTATTTCGCTGCCCTCCTTTTTTCGAGCCTCGCCGTTATTAATCTCGGCCTGCAGGTCACCATGACCGCCTTCCTTGTTCTCAAGCCGGCTGCCCAACCTCGCGAAGTGCTCACCAACGTGGGGATCTTCAATCTCCGTCCGGAACACGATCTGCTGATCTACCTGTCGGGACTGCTCTTCACTCTTTTTCTCGTGGTGGCATATGTCTTCCTCTGGAATCACTGGTTCCGGCTCGGACCCATGCCCACCACGAAGCGGTCGGTGACCCTTTCCTGGGTGATCTATTCGTTGGTTGGGATTCTGGCCGGCTCGGTCTATCTCTGGGAGTTCGTCAAGGCAACCCAGTATGTCCGCAGAGGATTGGAGGTCCCTGCCAGCCACTACTTCTACTTCGCGGTCACTGCGGCGGCTCTTATAATCACCTCCCTGTCCGGGCTGCCCAGAACCTTCGCTGCCTTTCCGATCGCCGGACTCGGTAGACCGGCATCCAGCTTCGCCAAGCGTCCGATCCGTCTTCTCGACGTCCTTTTCGCCGTTCTGATAGTGCTTATCGTGTACATCCCTTCCACGTCACAATTGTTTGAGCACATCTTTCAGGCGGAGCGATTCTTTCACTGGGACTTTTTTGCTATGAGCCCCGCCCTGAGCTTTGAGAATGGCGCGGCTCTCGGCACCGACTCCTTCTCTTTCTATGGTCTGGGGTGGCCGGTGCTGTTCGCAGCGATGTCACCGCTGCTCAAACTCTCGTACGGTTCGATGATCCAGCTCTCGGTTATCTACGGCTGCCTGTACTTCCTGGGCCTTTACGTTTTGCTGAGGCTGCTCACCAACCACCCCATCTGGGCTGCGGTTGGTACCTTCCTGGCACTGAGGCTCCATCTGTTCAGTGGATTGGCGCTCACCTCCCCCCTGTGGCGGTTCCCCTCGGTGACCATCATGCGGCGACCTCTGGACGTATGGTTTTTCGTCGCCCTCCTTATGTATGTCCGTACGCGCAGACCCCCGTGGCTGATCGGCGCCGCCGGGCTAACTGGAGCCGCGTTTATCTTTGAGACGGATACCGGGCTCTACCTCGGCGGCGCGCTCGGACTTTACTGGCTGGCGCAGCTGGTGATGAGCCGGAACCTGGTACGGGACGGCAGGCTATTGGCGGGTTCGGCCGCAGCCTGCGCCTCGGTGGTTATGCTGGGTCTCGGAATTGCCAGCCGCGGCACCTTTCTCGGCCGGAGTTTCTGGAGTGGCTGGCTGGAGAACCTGCAGCTGACCGCCGCCGGATACACGCTGATGCCGCTGGTGGGGCAGATGCACCTGTACGACGGGGGAAGCCCTGCCCGGGGGCGTCACCTGGCGCTTTTCTTAACCGTGCTGGCGGTTTATCTGCTGGTGTTGGGCAACCTGCTTGTGAAGCTGCTTTACCGCAGGGCTTCCTCGGTCGAGATGGTCCTAGGCTGCCTTGCCTTGTATGGCCTGTTTTCCATGACGCAGTTCATAGGCCGGACCGATCCTCTCAACATCTACCCTCTGCTGGTCCCGTTCTCGGTGATTCTCGTCGTGATCGCCAGCAGGGTCACCGGTATGCTCTTTAGCTCCGGTCTGCGTCCCTCCGCCCGTTTAGCCAGCAGCCGAGGCCCCCGACAACCTGGGGGATTTCTCCCGCACGCAATTGCCTCCGGCCTGGCTCTGAGCCTGGTTGCCCTGGCCCTGGTCAACAGCGAGGGATACCAAAAGTATCCAAATGTCATCTGGTCTCTTGGAGATAAGGTCCTGGCCAACGAACGCTGTTTGCTCGACGTACCCGACAAGCGGTTGCTCTCGGCTCGCGGCCCGGCCTGCGGCGCCACTACCGATGAGGAGCGTGAGTCCTTCAACGCCGAGTTCCCGACGATCGTGGCCGAGGTAAAGAAGCGAAGCCAAGCGGGCGAAGCGGTCGCAATCCTTGACCAGGAGGGTCCGATTTTCTATCAGGCCGCCGGCGCCGCTCCCTGGGGCCGGTACGTGCCCTTGTTTCCCAATCTGGTGACCACCGAAAGGGTGGACGCGGTGGCTCGGGAGCTCTCCGACCATCCCCCTGAGAATGTGTTGATTCGTGCTGGGACACTGCCCGATACGCCCTATGTCGAGGTTCAGCGGGACCTTCTAAGGGTGATCCGAAAGGACTACTACCTGCAGAGCCGCATCGGATCGTTCAATCTGTGGCGCCATAAGGACCTGACGCCGGCCAAGAGCTGAAGGCAGGACCGAGCTACGCTACTTAATTGACTTTGGAACCATCCTGCCGGCTGTGTCGTGGTTGTCCTTGACCTCTTCGTGGTACTCGGCGTCGGTATTTACCTTCCAGGGATCCCATGACTGGCCGAGGATGTTTCTGGCGGCAAGCAGCGCCGTCATCATCGAGTGGTCCTGGTTGTTGTACTTGTGCATTCCGTTGCGACCGACCAACTGGAGATTCGGCATTTCCTTCTCAATGAACCTGCGGACAACGTTGACGTGGTGTTCGTAGTGCTCGTCGTAGACGGGGTAGGCCTTCTTCATCCTCACCACGGTGCCATCCTCGATGTCCGCAAGGTCGGCAAGCCCCAGACTTGAGACCTCCTCTTTGCCGAGGGCAAGCAGATCTTCGTCGGCTCTGCTCCACAGGTCATCACCTTCGGTGCAGAAGTATTCAAGGCCGAGGGCCGTCTTCTGCGGGTCCGGAACCATGAAGGGGCTCCAGTTCTTGTAGTTCTGGATACGGCCCAGTCGAACCGATGGATCGTGAATGTAGATCCAGTTGTCCGGGAACAGCTTGTCCTTGTTGACCACCAGGACCACCGTGAAGTAGTCGCGGTAGGAGAGCGCATCCGCTGCCGCCAGGACTTCGTAGGGAGGCGGCGGGTCCATCATGTGGACCAGATCCCGAATTGGCAGCGAAGAGATGAAATGCGAGCCGGGATAGGTTCTGGCCGCTCCGGAGCTGGTGGTATCCGCTTCGATCAAGTGGCCATCCCGGTACCTCAAGGCGGTGACGGGGGAGTTCATATGGACGGGGTAACCGAGGGCTTCAATCTTCTCGACCGCCCGCTCCCACATCATCCCGGGACCAAGCTTGGGGTATTCGAACTCCTCGATAAGTGTCTTGATGACCTCACCTTCAGCGTTCTGGTTCGAACGAGCGAAGGCGTTCCTGATGGCCTTGACCAGCGAGAGCCCCTTGATTCGCTGGGCCGCCCAATCGGCCGAGATCTCATTGCAGGGTATTCCCCAAACCTTTTCGGTGTATGTCTTGAAGAAGATTCGGTACAGCTTGTCCCCAAACCGGTTGGTCACCCAATCTTCCAGCGACTTCTCGGGCTTAATCGGAAGGGCCTTCGCCTTGGCGTAGCTGAGGAGGCAGAGGGCGGTCTGGAACACGCCCAGCTTGCTGAGGGCATCTACAGGCTTGAGGGGATAGGCAAAGAACTTACCGCGATAGTAGATCCGCGAAAGCCGGGGGACGGTAAGCCAATCGTCGGGGGACAAGATCTCGTGCCATAGCTTGGTCACCTCCTGCGCCTTCGTGAAGAAGCGATGGCCCCCAATGTCGAACCTGAAGCCGTTGTAGGAGGCTGTGCGAGCGATGCCGCCTACTTTCTCAGGGTCGGCTTCCAGAACCTCTACTGCGACATTGTTGTGGACAAGCTCCCACGCTGCAGTGAGGCCCGCAGGTCCCGCACCGAGCACAATCACTTTCAGCTGCCCCTCAGGGGCGGCTTTGTCGGCGTCGGCAGTGTTAAGACTGGCTTCCATTACGATTTCCTCACTAGGCCCTGGAGCGGTCGTTGCCTCCAGCGCGTCCAAGAGCCCCGGATGCGGCTAGGAATCCCTTGGAACAGGTGGACCGAGTGCAGAAGGCGTCTCCGGTCCGCATCATATCTCTAACGGTTGAGATCCATCCCGCGACTATCGGCGAACGATGAAGTGCATGGAAACAATCCTGCTTAATACTATGGTTCGGGACTGTGGGTGAGTAGGCGGTATGTACAGGCAAGGCTTTCCCGTTTCCCATCCTTTGGACTTCGCGCTTTGAAGCAATCCCATGGGGTAAAGTCGGACATCGTTTTTTCCGACAAGCCGATTTGATCAGAACAGAGGACGACTTTTGAAACCTTTCGCGACCGGCGCAATAACCGGGGTGCGGGCCGACGAGCTGGAATCCGCCGTGGGTGAGGAGGCCCCCGAGCCGGCATCTCCACCTGGCAAACCTGGGGGCTCCAGGCGGGTTGTTCTGGGTCTGCTGGCTCTCATCGCACTGTCTGCACTTCTAAAGCTCGACTACCAAGCCCAACATTTCTGGATCGACGAGGGCCTGTCAGTCGGAATTGCGTCGCACCCTCTAAGCGAGATTCCCCAAGTTCTCAGGCAGGACGGCTCTCCTCCGCTCTATTACATGATCCTGAACCTATGGATCGGAGTGTTCGGAGACGGCGAGAGGGCCACCCACGTGCTTTCTCTGCTTTTCGCACTGGCCACAGTGCCTGCCGCATTCTGGGGAGGCCTTACCTTATTCGACCGAAAGGCGGGTTGGATTGCCGCGTCGCTGGCTGCAACCAACCCCTATCTCGCCCTGTACAGCGGGGAGACCCGGATGTACACGCTGGTGGTCCTGGAGGCTATGGTAGCCACAGTCGCCTTCCTCCACGTCTTTGTCTTGGGAAATCGCCGGTACCTGCCTGCCTTTGTGGTGTCCCTGACCCTGCTGCTGTATACGCATAGCTGGGGCCTTTTCTTTACTCTCGGAGCCGGTTTCGCACTGCTGCCTTGCTGGATCTGGGCACGGAACCGCCGGCAGGTAGTTGTTGACGCGGCGATCGGCTTTGGTGCCGTCGCGGTTTTGCATGCGCCGTGGGTTCCTACCTTGCTGTACCAGGCAACCCACACCGCCGCACCGTGGTCCTCCAAGCCGATAATCCGGGAATTGGTTTCAGGCGTCGGGTTCGTTCTTGGTGACGAGAGGGTTCTGGTCGCCCTGATCCTTGCCGGAGGGGCGGCCATCATTTCCCGGCTCCTGCAGCCGGAAATTCCGGAAGGAAGGCTCGTTTGGACCGCCGGAACTCTGTTCGGCGGCATCCTGCTGACCGGTTGGGTCTACTCGCAGTTCAACCCGGCCTGGGCCCCCCGCTATTTCGGCGCCTTCCTGCCGCCCGTGTTCCTGATCTCGGCCTTGGGCTTGAGTCGCGGAGGAAAACAGGGTTTGGTGGCGATGGGTCTGATAATGCTCTTTTGGGTACAGCCGCTGGGGAGAATCACAGGCACGCGCTCTGTGGATCCGGACCGCAAAGGCCTTGCCAAGCCCATGGCCGAGCAGATCAAGCCGGTCCTTCAGAAGGGCGACGTCCTGATAGGCATGCAGCTGGAAGAGCTTCCGGTTCTCTACTACTACTTCCCCAAGGATCTGAAGTACGCAACCGCTTTTGGGCCCACGGAGCATCCGGAGCTGGTCGACTGGCGCGATGCGGTGGATAGGATGAAGGCCAGTAACGCTGCAACCGGCCTGGTTCCCATGATCGACGATGCGCCGACCGGCACGCAGTTCCTCTTGCTGTGTCCCTGGAACATTCCGGATCCCGACACCAAGCAGGTCTGGTTTCGACTCATGTACAGCCGATGCAGCGAGTGGAAGAAGACGCTGGCCGCCGACAGCAGAATGGCAGAACAGGACATTCCCGAGCTGGGGACGACCAATGACACCAGACATCTCCCACGGTACGTGAAGCTTTACAAAAAGGTTGCGGACTAGCCGCACGGCGTCCTGGCGCAATCGAGGGACGCCCCTGCTCTTGATCGCGTCGTACGTCCTTCTCATCGGCGCCTGGACAATGAGCAGTCCACCCGGAGCGGCCCCCGATGAGCCGGCCCACTACCTGCGGGCAGTTGGGGCAGGCCGCGGACAGCTCATCCTGGACCAGCGCCCTTCGGACGGGGGGAAGGGTGAGCAGCTTGGGAGGGGTGAGGCGTGGCAAAGGCAGCAATCCCGGATGGTCACGATTCCCGGATCGCTGTCCCCGGAGATCTTCGCTTGCCGGGCCACGCCCTTCAGGGTCGCCGAGTGCAGGGGTGGGCCTCCCGGCACCATGACCCCGCAGCGGTTCCCGACCTACGTGGGGACCTATCCTCCCTACCCTTACATCCTGCCGGGTTTGGCGATGCGCCTGGGAAGCGATCCTCTCAGCGCATTGCGATGGGGCAGAGCCGCCGCCGGGCTCATGTCTGCTCTATTGATCGCAGCCGCCATTCTGGCGTTCTGGGAGCCTTCCAAGCCGAGATCAAGCATCGTCGGGATTGTGGTGGCAGTCACACCGATGACGATATTTGCCTCATCGACGCTCTCCGCAAGCGGCCCCGAGATAGCTTCGGCTGCCTGCTTCTACGCCTGCGTGCTCAGGGTGGCCCGGACGGATCCGGCTCCCAAATGGGTCTGGATTTTGCTGGCAACAAGCGCAGCCTTGCTGGCAACGGGTAGAGACCTCGGTCTGCTCTGGGTGGGAATCGGGGTTGCCCTCCTGATCTCAACCGCAGGCCTCAAAGGAACCGTTGTCCGATTAAGGGAGGGGGGCAGAACCGCTCTCGTAGCCCTGGGGGTGACCGCCCTCGCCTCGGCTGCGGCGCTGCTCTGGCAGCTCGCCATCCAGGTTCATCCGAACCCGACGCTGGACGCTTTGCTGGCGAGCGCGAGGCCGAGCATAGCGATGTTCACTGCGATCTTTTACCAAACCGTTGGGGTCTTCGGGGTTCTGGATACCCTCCTGCCCCTGATGGCCTACACGGTCTGGGCCCTCATGCTTCTGGTTCTATTCGGCACGGCGATGTGGGCTGGAACGGCGCGCCGGCGGATCGTACTGGGATCGCTTGCAATGGGGTTGGCGTTCCTGACGGTCATCCTGGACGCCACTCAGGCCCCACTGGGTTTCGGGCTTCAGGGCAGGCACATTCTTCCGTTGGCGATACTCTTGCCGCTGGCCGCAGGAGAGATGCTGATATCGAGTACCAGGGACGTGGAAGGTCTGCCGTTTCTCAACCTCTCGGTGGTTCTGACGCTTGCCGCGGCAGTTCATCTGGTGGCCTGGCATACCATCGGGCGCCGGTACTCCGTGGGGCTGGAGGGACCGCAGCTCTTCCTTGCAGATCCACGCTGGTCGCCGCCTCTTGGCTGGGTGCTGTGGGGCACCGTGGCTTTGGCAGGAGCCCTTTTGCTTTCGGTTACGGGCTTCAGGCAGGAATGGGCGAGCAAAAGCGGGAGCTTGCATCGTAGGCGGCGGCCCATCGAGCAGTGGTTATCATCAGCTTTTCTCAAGGGGAGTTGAATATTGCAGCAGTTGGATAACGGTCTCGGAGAACTGCGGGACCCGGCCCCGAACTTCCTCGGCCCCCGGACTCCCCACATCCCGTGAAGGTATTCGAACCGGTTCCCACCTCCGCCGTCCCGCCGGCAACCCGCAAGCGCGCTCGCACGGCCGGCCGAAAGCTGCAGGAGCTGTGGGACTCCCGAGAGCTTCTTTGGAGCTTTGTGGTCAGGGATCTAAAGATCCGCTACAAGAACTCGGTCCTTGGTTTCGCGTGGTCGTTGTTGACGCCGTTGGCGCTGATGGTGGTCTTCACCTTTATCTTCACAAAGGTCTTCGTGGTCGGACCAAGGGACTTCGCGATTCTCTTCCTCGCCGGTTACCTGCCCTGGCAGTACTTCGCGAACTCCGTGGTGAACTCAGTGGCGGTGATCGTGAACAACAGCGACCTGATAAAGAAGGTGTACTTTCCTCGTGAGTTCCTGCCGGTAGCAACCGTTCTGTCCCAACTGGTCCATCTGGCGCTTTCCCTGGCGGTCCTGGGCGTTTACCTGATGTTCAAGGGTCACAACTTTCTGCCGTACCTTCCGGTGTTGCTCCTGGCCATGTTGCTGCTCACATTTTTCAATATGGGCGTCTCCATGGTGTTTGCCGCCGCCAACGTCAGGTTTCGCGACATCCAGGAGCTGACTCCGGTCATCTTCCTCCTCTGGTTCTACGGGACTCCTATCTTCTACTCGTTCGAGATGGTGCCGGCCGGCTACAAGACCCTGCTCTTGCTGAACCCAATGACGTGGTACCTGGATCTCTTTCGTCGTGTTCTGTATTTTCCGAGATCCCCCTCCGCAGGCCTGGTGGCGGTGGCATTCGGGCTGGCGCTTGTCAGCTTTGGCCTGGGTTACGGAGTGTTCCTGCGCTTGGCCCGAACCTTCGCCAAGGACGTTTGATGTCCCGCCGAGGGTCCGATCCCCTCAAGCCGGGAGAGGTGTCCGTCAACAACCTCTGGGAGTCCTTCCGGATATTCCACTCGCGCCCTCGGGGCCTCAAGGAGCGCGTACTTCGCTTCCAGAAGTCGGTTCACGAAGACTTCTGGGCGCTCAGAGGAGTTAATTTTCACCTGGAGCCGGGGGAGTCGCTGGCCGTCATCGGGTCAAACGGCTCCGGTAAGTCCACCCTCCTCAAATGCCTCACCAGGATTCTGGCCCCGGACCGGGGGCACGTAGCGGTGGGCGGGAAAGTCGCAACGCTTCTTGAGCTGGGAGCCGGCTTTCACGGCGACCTGTCTGGACGGGACAACATCTTCCTCAACGGATCGATTCTGGGTATGCGCAAGAAGGAGCTGGAGAAGGCCTACGACGCAATCGTCGACTACGCAGGGGTGGGGGAGTTCATCGACAACCCCGTGCGCAACTACTCATCCGGAATGTACGTCAGGCTTGGATTTGCAGTCGCCGTCAATGTGGACCCGGACGTCCTGCTCATCGACGAGATCCTGGCCGTCGGAGACGCATCGTTTCAGGAGAAATGCTACGAGAAGATGTACGAGTTCAAGCGGGCCGGCAAGACCCTGGTACTCGTCACCCATGATGTGAATGCCGCGGCGAGCCTCTGCGATCGCGCGATCCTTCTTGAGAGTGGAAGCCTGGTCGCAGAGGGAACCACCAGGGAGGTGGGCGCCGCCTATCTGCAGCGGCTCCTGACAGATCAGACCGGCGCAACGTCCCACCAACCGCCGGATAAGCCCGCCAAGCGGTGGGGTCTAGGAGGAGCCCGGGTCCTCTCCGTGGAGATCCTGGATGACGGTGGCCACTCGGTCGACGCGGTGGCCCTGGGGGACCAGATCGTTCTGCGGCAGCGAGTCGAGTTCATGAAGGAGGTGGAGGACCCGGTATTCGCTTACATCCTGAGGGCCGACAACGGCACGGAGCTCGCCACCTCCACCTCGCTTCGCCGGCACATCAAGACGGGTCGTTACAAACCGGGTGATGTAGTCGAGGTCAGGTTCGCTCAGACGATGAACCTGCTCCCGGGCCGGTACGTGTTCACAGTTATGGTGGCCAACCGTGATGGATCCAGGTGGCTTGACTGGTGGGATGACTGCCTGCCCTTTCACGTTCTCGGGATAGCGGGGGACAAGGGCTTTGTCCACCTCGAGTCCTCCATGGAGTTGGAGGCTGTGGAGCCCGCGTCATTGTCCGAGCCCCGGCACCCGGGCGACTGAACCCTTTGCGGTAGGATCAATCACTAATGTTCGTCAAAGCTGCTGCCCTCGCGCTCATTTCCGTCGTCCTTTCGACCGCCGGGCAGCTTTTGCTCAAGACCGGAATGGGTCGGGTTGGCGTCATTTCCGGCGCACGGTTGGGCAAACCGCTCCGGCTCGTCCTCGAGGTGGCCAAGACGTGGGAGGTAGCCGCCGGAATGGCTCTCTTTCTGTGCTCTGCCGCATTCTGGCTTGTCCTTCTGTCCAGAGCGCCGCTTAGCTTCGCCTACCCATTCTTGGGCCTCGGTTACGTGGTCATTCCCCTGTTCGGCAAGTTCGTGCTTCGAGAGCACGTGCCGCTGGTGCGGTGGTTGGGGGTCGCCCTGATCATCTTTGGCATCATCGTCGTGGGTTACACCTCACCTCCGGACGTCCCGGCCGACCGAGAAGCGACCCAGGCCACCACCTCGGCCGCGCGCTAGCGTTAGTTAACCAGCTGGGGCAACGCCTCTCGCCCAGAGAGTGCGGGGGTTCTGGCATATACAATGCCTTTGGCCACACCGTCAGGTGAGGTAGCGCTCAGAAATCGGAAGGCATCGCTAACGTGAGCAAGGTTCTCATAACCGGGGGTGCTGGTTTCTTCGGCACAGTCCTCAAGAAGCACCTCCTCGAAGCTGGCTTTACCTGCGTCAGCATCGACCTCTGCCGGGACGACTACGTCCACCCTCGATTCGAGTCCATCGTAGGCGACATAGCGGACGAAGAGCAGTTGGAAAAGCTCTTCCACGCACACCAGTTCGACTGTGTCTTCCATTGTGCAGCGCTGCTGGCTCACGAGGTCAGGGATAAGAAGGAGCTGTGGAAAAGTAACGTCGAGGGGACCAGGGTGCTGGCGGAGGTCTCCGCTCGGCACCTGGTCAAGAAGATGGTCTTCATCTCGTCTAACTGTCTTTGGGGTGAGAACCTACATAGGAAAGTCACCGAGGACGACCCACCTCTTCCGGTGGAGATCTACGGCCGCTCCAAACTGGAAGGCGAGCGGATTCTTCTGGGCTTTCAGAACTCCTTCAGCACGGCGATTCTGCGCAGCCCCACCATCATTGACGAGGGGCGGCTCGGCTTGCTTACCATCCTTTTCGACTTCATCAGGGAGAACCGCAAGGTCTGGGTAGTTGGAGACGGCAGTAACCGCTACCAGTTCATTTACGCTCGAGACCTCGCCGAGGCGTGCCTGCTGGCCTATAAGTCTGGCCTCCACGGTTTGTTCAACGTGGGTTCGGACGGCGTGCGGTCACTAAAGGAGATCTACGAGTACGTGATCGACAAGGCCGGGTCCACCTCGGTGGTCGCTTCACTGCCGAAAGGTCCCACCCTTGCGGCCATGGGTCTTGCCAGTGCGTTGAGGATTTCGCCCTTGGGACCGTATCAGCGCCGGATGATCGCAGAGGACTTCATTTTCGATACCAGCAAGCTCAAGTCGGAGACGGGCTGGCGTCCCACGATGACAAACGAAGAGATGCTGCTCCGGGCCTACAATGACTACCACTCGAATTTCGAGCAGATCTCTCACCGGACCGATGTGTCGGCCCACAGCCGCCGGGCCCGGATGGGCGTCCTTCGGTTGCTGAAATGGCTGTCCTAACGCGGGTACCGGAACCTGCGCTGGGCCGCAAACCCGCATCACCCAAAGCCACCCGAGCGCTGACACTGGGTGTGCTGTCGGCGTACTCGATCCTCATAGCTGTGGTCATCCTGCGCCACGAGCCCTGGTTCGACGAAGCTCAGGCATGGATGATCGCCAGGGATTTAAACCCCTTCAACATGTTCGAAGTTCTGCCGTACGAGGGTCAGCCGGGTCTTTGGCCCTTTTTGCTGATGGCTCCGGCCAGACTCCTTCCCTACCAGGCCGTCAACATAATCTCGGGCATGTTCGGCGCGCTTGCGACATACCTGCTCGTGAAACACTCACCTTTCCCTACCGTCCTTAAGGTGATCCTGCCCTTTACGTTCTTCTTGTTCTTCCAGTATTCCGTCGTGGCTCGCAGCTACTCGCTGATGGCACCACTCATGTTCTGGTTGGCGATCCTCTACCCGAACAGGCAAGCGAGACCGATACGCTTTGCTGCGGTTTTGTTCCTCCACGCTAATGCCACGGCACTCGGGTTCGTGGTCGCCGGTTCCATCATGACCATCAACCTCTGTAGCTTGTTGCGTAACCGTCGGGAGTTGGATCGCAGAACCATAGCGGTGAATTTGGGGACGACGGCCTGCCTTTTCGTGGGGATGCTAGGTTTGTCCTTTCTCATGCGTCCTCCTGAAGATCGAACGTTCGCCCCGAAGCTTTCATTCGACGCCGAAGGGGATCTGAGGGCCGTCTGGGACATGATGAACGGCGGGCTGACGGGCAGTCTGGGGCTCTCGGTCCTCGTCATCGGCCTCAGCCTGTGGTTCTTCTGGCGAACGAAGGTGCTGTCGTTGTATCTGCTCCCAACCCTGCTTACGCTCGTCTTCTTGGCAGTCGTTCACAACGCTCTGTGGCATCAGGGAATCCTCTTCCTGATCTGGATTTTTGCGATGTGGGTTGGTCTCCAGGATCGGCCTGCCATCAAGCTGGATCGCTTCAGTCTGGGAGCTGCGGTTGGAGCGCTTTCCATGGTCTGTGTGATTCAAATCGGCTGGTCGGCCCAGGCTGCCCTGATGGACGTCAGCCACCCGTACTCCGGAAGCAGGGACATCGCCGGCTACCTCAAGGCAAACATGGACGAGGGAGACCAGGTGTTCGCAACTCACTGGGCCGCGATGGCTGTGAATCCTTACTTCCGTCGCAACATCTATGCCAACTACAATTCAGGAGACGGCCCCTCTTACTGGTGGTGGTCTCATAACAGCAACATTAACCATGAGCCGGACTTCGTTGAAAGGCGTGCGCCTCGCTACGTGGTGGACGCGGTGAAGATTCGCGGCGGAGAGTCCTGGGCGCTCGGGCACCTGGACGGCTACCGGCTCACTGCGGTCTTTCCTGGCAACCTCTACTGGAAGGACTCGGTGGTCGAGCCGGACGTGTACCTCCTGCTCGAACGCAGGACATCGGCAACGAGGAAAGCTCCGACTAGTCTGTGGACAGAAGTTGGCAGCGCGGACTTTCCACGTTCGTGACGAGAACGCTCCATGCGCCCTGCCGGGTCAATTCCGTCAACCCCTCGAGGTGTTCAATGTTGGGACTGATCGGGGCGCCGGCTTTATGGGGTGAAGCGAAAATCACCTTCGCCTCCTCCAGTTCAGCGAAGTCCTTAAGGTGGATTCCCAGCTCCCATGCCAGCAGCGGAACCTGAAGACTCCCGGTTGCCATCTTGTCGCAACGAAGAATGGAGTCGCGTCCTCCGGCGTCCGATATGACGTACTGTAGGTCCCGGTGGAGGGTGGACTCAAACGCCACCTGATCAAAAGAAGCCAACTCGGTGATCTGGTCCGTGGTCAGCGACGGCAAACTCAAGAGTATCAGTAAGATGGCAACGCCCCCGCCGAAAAAGATGCCTAATGGACGGGGTCTGGGAGCGATGCGGGAAACCGCAGCCGCCGTGCCCCGTACCAACCTGTCCAGCCCGACGCCGCCCACAACACATCCGGCGGCGGCGGCCACGATCAAGAAGCGTTGCTCGCCTGCCGCCAGCTTGAACTGGGTAAGCAGCGCCACCTCGGCCGTCCAGAACAGGCCAATGCCCAGGAGGGACACCACCGCTTTATCGGCTTTGCGCAGCACCGCCCGAGCTATGGCGCTCAGGGTTGCGACTGCCACCCCGACCTTTATGGGGTCCAAGAGGTAATCATTGAGACTGGAGATGACCGCCAGGCCGGGTTTGTCGAGCAGGACCGCTCCCCCTGAGGACGGTATTGCCGCCCTCTTGGATGAGCGCATCAAGTCACCCGAAGCCAGGTACTCGGGGAGGAACCAGGCAAGTGGGAGCGCCGCCATCATTATTGCTACAGGAAGTCTGGAGCTCCGGTCTTTTACCAGCAGGTACAAGCAGTAGGTGCCGAACAGCGGCCAGGTCTCGGGTCGAAGAAGCGAACCTCCGAAAAGGCAGAAACATGCCTGGAGCCGTCGGTCATCCAGGTGCCTTTCAAAAGCCAGGAGGACCAGCCCGGCGAGCAAAGGCTCCGACATGCCCAGGGCTAGTAGGTAACTCAGGAAATCGACGGTTAGCGCCAGGCCGGCAGCGGCGACGATGCCGGCTCCCGGACCGGCGAGCCGGTTACCAAGACGATAGGCAATAACCAACGCCAGCAAGCCTCCGGCGCGGGCAACGATCAACCAAAGCCAAGGCGCGGCTCCACCAAATATAGCGAAAACAGTGTCGAAGGCCACGGGCAGCGGTTTCCAGGCCGGCCCCAAACGCGTGCTTAGGTTCAGGTTCAAGATCTCACGTCCCCAGATAACCCAGGACCAGGGGTCGTAGGTCAGAGCCGAGGGAAGCAGGAGTGAGAGGCTCGATAACCCCAGGCATGCTGCGATGACGAATCCGAGGCGGCTCCTCGGGGACGCAGGCCCGCGTGTGTCAGTGCTCGGAAGGACGACCGGGGGATTAGATGAAACCCGTAGTTCACGTCTGTGGCGCAAGAAAGTCATAGGAGTAATTGAGACTCCGTCGGAGGATTCCGGCTGTATGACCCGGCAGTCTACATGCCTGATTGGACGCCTCCGAGTTGGATGGGCATCCGGCATGCCGGGCGCTCGAAGGGCAGATCTGCCGGTGTGTGACAGGATTGGTTAATCTCGGCCGACTCCAGGTGTGGGACCCTCCCATCGGCTGGACTTTGGGTGAGGCGGCCACGGTTCAAACCAGCTCCGTAGCTGCCGGCAAGCTCAACGATTCAAGGCCAAGAGCCGTTTTACAGCGACATGGCGGCTGTACGACCATGCACGGACAGCCTTTTCTAGGTGATGGAGACCGGCTACGATTTGGAGGTTTGGTCGTTCTCGAGTTGTCGCGGCGCTCGGGGTCGCCTCGGTCGAACCGGCCCCACCTAGGGCAAAAGTATTGCTTGCTTATCCAGTGGAAGAAGACTTGAGAGGCGCATGAGATCGTCGATGTGACCGCAGCAGAACATCAACTATCAATGGAGCCGGCTGCGCAGCAGCGCCGGAGGTCCATTCCGGGGCGGATCGAGCTTTTGTTTGCCTGCATTCCATTGGGATTGGCTTGCGGCTACCTGATCTGGGTCCTGGCGAACTTTACTCATATCATCCGGGCGATTGGCTTGAATCCCGACGCCACGTGGGCTCCCGTACTTGCGCGTGATCTTTTATCTGGCGGGGAAAGAGGGCTCATCTACGTGGGAGAGGCAAGCCACTTCACCACGATCTGGTTTCTAATTGCCACCAGAGGTCTGCCCATGGCAGATCTGCTTTGGGATGTCACCCCCTATTTAACATTTCTTGCCGGGTTGGGCCTTACTGCATGGGCTTGCTGGAAGGCCGCCGGCAGGTGGGCTGCCCTGCTAGGCCTCAGCATCGGGGTCTGCGCCGGAGGCCAGGTTCTCCTCACGGTCATGTCGCAGGGAATTCACGGCCACACCTTCTTCCTGAACTCTCTACTGGCGGCGTTTCTCGTCCTTCATCACACCTCCCAGCGATGCAGCCGCTGGTCCTGGCGCCTGCCTGCCGGAACGTTGGTAGTGATTCTGGCCGGAACAACTCTGGCTTCCGATCCGCTGTTTCTTCCCAGCGGGTTGCTTCCCTTCTGTGCAGCGCCATTGGCATTAGCCTTGATCGATCGGACCAAACGCAACCGCGAGCTGGCAGTGGTAACGGCCGCGCTGAGTCTGCTGAGCGTTATCACGAGTGTGCTCTTCAATCAGTGGATGTACGCGGTCGGGTTTCGTAAGACCTACGCCACAGAGGGCTATGCGCTCGCCTCCCCCAGGGAGGCGCTACGCAACCTCCTAATGTTCGTCAATCACACGGTGAGCTTGGGAAACGGTGGGGGAATTTATTCCGGCAGGACCCTGGATCTGACTCTGCGTACCGTCGGGGAAGTGGGGATGATGGTTTTCCTGGTCGCTGCGGCCGGCTTTCTGGCCCTTCGCGTTATTGCACTTATGCGACTCAAAAGGCAACGAGGTTGGACGGAGCAGCCTCTGTCCATATTCATCCTTTATTGGTCCATGAGCGCAGTGGCAATCGGCGGTGCCTTCGTATTGAGCACCTTTGCTCTGGGACCTTCGGACACTTCCCGGTACGTGATTCCGGTATTCTTCAGTTTGGCGGCAGTAGCGGTTGTCCCCGCTCGCCGGGCGGGATGGCGGAGGGCAGCCGTGGTTGCGGGCACCGGTCTGTTCTGTCTTTTGAGCATCGCCAACAGAAACTCACTATTCGTATACGAACAATGGTCGATGCTGCGCGAGACGGGCTTGCAGGGTTCCAAAATCGTCTCTTTTCTCGAAGACGAACAGGTGAACGTTGGCTACTCCGGGTATTTCAACTCCCACCCCCTCACCTACGCAAGCGACATGCAGGTTAGTGCTTATCCCGTCACGCGATGCCGTATTCCGAAATCGGAGCGCCTGTGCCCGTTTCCGGTGAACGCCAGAAGCGTCTGGTACCGGCCTCGACCGGGAATCCGCTCGTTTGTACTATCCGACTCCAATGGCCCTGAGGTCATCGCTAAGTCGCCTAAACCCGAGTTGGGACCGCCTTCCGCCTCCCGCCACTTTGGGAGCATCTCAATCTATATTTACAACTACGATGTCGCGTCACGGCTTGCGCCTCCTTGCCCCCTGGCATCCCCCCAGGTCACCTGTCCGGCGGAGCCGGCGAGTTCCAACTGATACACGCTCCTTAGGTCCGCCGCTGTGCGCAGTCGTATTTCGCAACGTTTCATCAACGGGACTCACGAGGAGGAGTCGCCAGGGCTCATATCGGCGGTCAGCTTCAATCACAGTTCATGTCGCGGGTTCGGGTCGGGGTCCCGAGCGGTGTCTGTTGGTGCCGGTCGATGTCCGGCAATCCGCCTGGGATTTTGGTGGCCGACCATTACGAGGAGATGGTTGTCCAGCGATTTAGTCGACCAACGGTACCCAGTGCGCTAAAGATCACCGTCAGCTTCCCGACGTAGCCACGAGCCTGTTCGCAGTCCGCGGTGGATGGTTGTTGTGGGTCCGATGATCTACGCCGTATTCTTACCAGACCCCCCGACGCCTCCGGCCGTCTAGGACCTGAATAGCCGGCTATTTAGCGCTCCAGCCACGTGCAGCTTGTATCGAAGCATTACCCCCAGAGTAGCCAGGCCGTACTCGATGTTGGCCTTCATCGAAGTGGAGGAAGCCTCGGAGTGGTAGCGGGTGTGAATCGGGACCTCGACGATCCGCTGCTTAAAAGCCACCGCCTGAGCTATCACCTGTGAGTCGAAGACGAAGTTGTCCGAGTTGCGCATGAATGGGATGGTCTCTAAGAAGGATCGGGAGTAGGCGCGGTAGCCGGTGTGCAGCTCACTGAAGCTGGAGTTGAGGGCCACGTTTTCGACGGAGGTCAGGGTCTTGTTCGCGACATAGCGGAAAAGCGGCATCCCCCCGGACCGGGCCCCACCCGGGATGAGCATCCGGCTTCCCAGCACGCAGTCCGCCTGCCCCGCGACGATGGGGGCGATGAGGTCCGGGAGCAGCCCCGGATCGTACTGCCCGTCGGGGTGGAGCATCACTATGACGTCGGCCTCAAGTCTCAGAGCCTCCAGGTAGCAAATCTTTTGGTTTCCGCCGTAGCCCACGTTGTGGGGCAGGGGAATGGTGCGGATTGGCAGCCGGCGAGCGATCTCCATCGTCTCGTCCTTGCTACCGTCGTCCACGAGCAGGACCTCGTCCACCGCTCCGGATGGGATCGCCTCCCAAGTGGAGTTCAGTGTGAGCGCTGCATTGTAGGCTGGCATGACAACAAGCACGAAGATCCCGCCGGGCACGTTGGTGGTGCCGGCTTCTTGTTCGGAGATCGACTTGGTCATGCGCAAGACACACTTTAGGGTAACCGGTGAAAGAATTGTCACGCGGGAAAGCGGCTTCAATGCCAGTTGGCAGAGACACCTGGCCTGCTACTCACTCACAGCGCCCTTTTTGGGTCCCGATCTCGTCCTCGACGTCGGCTGCGGGACCGGGCATGCCCGAAGCACTCTGGCGCCCCGGCGAAGCCTGGGGGTGGACGTGGACCATCTGTCGCTCCAGGAGCAGGATCGGGAGACCGTTCGGGCGGACATGCGCCGGCTGCCTTTTAGGGACCGGAGTTTCGGCTCAGTCATGTGCATCCACGCTATCGAGCACGTCCCCGACCCCGAGCGGGTCATAACGGAGACTGCAAGGGTCTTGCAGCCGGACTCCGTAGCGGTGTTCGTGACCCCCAACCGACTGACCTTCGGCAAGCCGGACGAGATAATCGATCCTTACCACTTCCTTGAGTTCGACGCCGAGGAGCTGGGAAAGCTTTGCCGGCCGTTTTTCGACTCCGTGGAGCTGTCCGGCGTCTTCGGTTCTCCACGGTACATGGAATTCTTCGCGGCCGAGCGCCGGCAGCTGAACACCCTTCTGAATGCGGACCCCCTGAAGCTTCGCCGGCTGGTTCCCCGCCGCATGAAGCAAGTACTCTACGACACGTTGCTGAGTCAGGCTCGCAAGGCAAAGAGCAGCCCGGCTTCCGACTTCAGAATTGACGACTTCGAGCTGCGCGACGAGGGACTCGAGGAAGCGCTCGACGTGGCTGCGGTCTGCAGGCTTGGCTCCTAAGAGCCATCCGCTCGAAAGCTCTCGGCCCTCGCCATCTGAAAGGGGAGGAACCGCTCCCACAGTGGCACCTTCTCGAACACACTTTCCAATGCCGTGCCCCCCGACCGGTTGGTGACGAAAGGCGGAAAGAACCCGAAACGCTTGAACGCCGCTCTGGTGAGCCCTGCAGCCGCCAGCTGCGGTTCAAGAATCTCGGGCCGCATTCTCAGCAGTCCGCGCTCCTCAGACCATTTCATGCCCGGCGTGCAGGAGATCTGGACGTAGTAAAGCGGGCTTCGCGGGTTCGGCTCGATGAAGCACAAAGTGCCGCCGGGCTTGACGAGCCGAGCCATCCTGGCAAAGCAGGCCTGGAGGTCGTGAACGTGGTGCAGCACGAAGAACCCCACGACCGAGTCGTACTTTCCATCCATGCTTGGAGGGCAGTCCAGGATGTCGAAGGCGTGCAGGGGTATCTCTCGGCCGGTGTCGTTGAAGCAGCGCAACTGTTGTAGAACCTTTGGCGCCAGGTCGAGGCCTTCGACGTTGACTCCCATCTCGGCAAGGAGCAGGGTATAACGGCCGGCCCCGCAGCCGACCTCGAGGACGGTGTCCCTCGGCTTGATCCCGGCAAACTCGGTCAAGACCCTCGTGTGACGGCGCAGGTACGGGGAGCCCGTTGGCTTCAAAGTGCGCTGGTCGGTTTCCTCGAAGTAGGTCCGCTGGCGGGTGTTGTGCTCGACTATGTCGTCGGGTCGGGTGGCGCTCACAGGAGGACCACCTCCTCGGACGGCTGCTGGGCGGCCTGGACCGGGGCCGGAGCACCCGCCCGGGCAATCCCCAGGACCGAGAGACCGAAGGGAAGGTCGACACCTTTGAGCACCCGCATCTCGAACGCGCTGACGTTGAACAAAACCCTATTGAGCAGGTTGGGAAGGGGGAAATCGTCGGCGGAGTCGGTCCGGCCCGTCAGCACTCGCAGTCTGCGGAAGAACCAGGCGATTGGCAGCAGCCAGCAGTGGAAGTAGGTAACACGCTCGAGCTCGAAGCCGCAGGTCCTGAGCTCATTGGCCAGGAGGCTCTTGGTGTAACGCCGGTAGTGACCCAGCACGTGATCCGCATAGCTCCACATCCACTGAAACGCCGGGACGGTTACTATCAGGACCCCACCAGGAGCCAGGACCCGGTTGACCTCCCTCAGCAGCGACTCCGGACGGGCATGGTGCTCCAGCACATCGAGAGCAAGCGCAACCGAGAAGGATGCCGAGGTAAACGGCAGAGCCCCCGCCTCCGCGCTGACGAGCAGATTGAGGCCTCGGGTGCGAGCGTGGCCCAGGGCGTCGCTGGAAAGGTCGACCCCGAACGCCGACATGTTCTCGGCAAGTTCGGCGAGCATCGCGCCGCCCCCGCATCCGATGTCGAGGCAGCGCGCTTCATCTGGCTTGCCGGCCTCGATGCCTGAAATGCGGTTCGTTAAGCTTGTCGAAATCAGGCGTCGCTTGGCCTGGTACCACCAGTGGTTGTCTTCCGAGGAAGTCATCATCTCCATCGCCTCGGCGCTGGGGACGCCCAGGCTGTGGACGTCGCCCCGACCGAGCCTCCTTACGATGCGGGCGATGTCGCGAGACATGTGCAGGGAGTCTTTCAGCAGCTTAAGCTTGCTCCCGTCGTAGTGTGTCCAGCGCACCGGTATCTCCTCCACCTCGAAGCCGAGGCGCAGGGCCAGGACCACGAGTTCGGCATCGAACGCGAAGCCGTCCAGGCGCTGGTGCCTAAAGATCTCACACGCCGTCTCCCGGCGGAACAACTTCAGCCCGCACTGGGTGTCCTTGAAGGGTATGCCGGCGAGCTTGCGAAGCAGGAAGTTGAATGTCCGGCCGGCTCGCTCCCGGTACCAGGGCTGACGGACGGCCAGGACTGACCCTGGGACCGCACGGGAAGCGATAACCATGTCCGCGCCATTGGCTATCGACTTGAGCGCTTCAGCCAGCGCCTCGGGCCCGGCGCTAAGGTCAACGTCGCAGTATCCGGCGATTGGGCCACACGCCCGGTGCATCCCGGCGCGAACCGCGGCGCCTTTGCCTCGGTGGGCGATTTCAACCAGGCTGGTCGTTACTCCCCGAATCCGCTTGGTCTGCCACTCGCGGACTATCTCGGCAGTTCCGTCGTAGCTGCCGTCGTCCACGACGATGAGTTCCATCTCGAGCCCTTGTTCCTGGGCAAAGGCGACCATGCGCTCCAGAGCCTGTGGGAGGCGGACCTCCTCATTGAAGGCCGGAAGAATAAGCGAAAGGTCGGGTTCCATCCGAAGGTGCGCAGGACTTAGGTGGGGCCATCCATAGTGGGGCAAGTCTAAGCGAAACCTTCAAAGGGAGGCACCATGGCAGGTTGGCTCATTGGTTGAGGCGCTTTCTGAGATACGCGATGAATATGACGATCCCCGTCGCTAGGGTGGTGATCAAGGTCATCGTCACGCCAAAGCGGAGCCATCGGGGACGGAACGTGAACTCTACCGTGTGGGAACCGGGAGCGAGGGCCAGTGCCCGGAAGGTGTGATCGGCCTTCAGGATGGGGGCCGGGTTCCCGTCTACGGTAGCTTCCCACCCCGCGAACCACTGGTCCGTCAGAACAAGCATCGACCGGGCGGAGCTCTGAGTGCGAATTACCACTTTCTCGGGCTCGTAGGTCAGGATCTTGGCTGGGTGTGCCGGGGGGCACCCTACTGCCGGCCGCCGGGAAGATGGTGCAGCCTCGTGCGGCTCGATGATCGCAACGGACCCTAGTTCCGGCGTCGTCATCTTCTGCAACCTGCCCATAATCCGGTCCGCCGGCACGACCTCCCAGCACTGCGTCATGAATGCGGCCGGCAACGGATCGTCCGTCCGGGTGATCGAGAACGCCGCGGTCCAACTGGTCGTGTGGTCCGAACCCTCTTTGGCGTGAAGAAGGGCAGTTACTCCGAGCAGATCCAGGATGGAGGATGAAGCGTTCTCGGGCCTGATCGGGAGTACCAGATTCGCCTGGTTGAACTTTCGCTGGTCTTCGATAGCGGTGATCAGGCCGACGAAGGTGTCGGGCAGAAAAGGGTCATAACCGCTCAGTCCGTAGAGGTGAAACACCTGGGCCGCGTTGAAGGGGAGCGTGCTTAGGCCGACCTGGGCGAACCGCGGCCGCTTCCCCGGGAGTTGCTGTAACGCCCGGATCTCCGGGGTAGGCCGGTACAGCTCCCGCGGGGTTTGGACCGGATGGTAGTTGAAGCCGAAAACCAGGAGATCTGCCGCGATCACTACCAACAGGCAGGTCGCCAAGACCTCCGATCGACCGGGAAAGCGCCCCATCGCGGCTAGAAGCGCAGCCCCTGCCACGGCGAACAGAAGCCCTCGAATCCAGCGGGAATCCAGGTAGGCCCTCGGGACGGTGGTGTAAATCCGGCTCAGGCCCAGTCCCACAATGCCGATGACGGCGAGGATCGCCGGGACAGCCCAGAACAGGGCTCTGACCTGTTCTCGGCGGCGAAGGAAAGTGTCCAGGCCCAAGGCGGCAAGGCCGGCCAATGAAAAGTCGATGTAGAGGATGAAGCGGGCGATGTGGGTGGTGCGGGATAGCCCCGGTGCCAGGACGTACAGCACTTTGTAGAAGGGTGTCCCGAGAGCAGCAAGTACTCCCACCAGCCCCAAGATGCCGAAGTACGCGCACAGCCGGTCCCTGCGAGTCATCAGTCCCACCGTCGCAAGCATGAGGGTGGCAATGCCCATGTAGAGGGCAAGCTGCGTGTAGTTGATCCCGGGGCCGACGTAATTGTTGTCCGCCGGGTTGCCGAAATAGTCGGGAATCAGAATAGTGACGAGATGACGGTAGGGAAGGGCGCTTTCCAGCACTCCGGAGTAAGGCTCGGTCTGGCGGAAGATGTGCTGGGAAAATTCTGCGACGGCTAGGAGCTGAATACTCGCCAGACCTGCGGCAATGGCAAATGAGGCTGCAGCGGTGCCTAGTCCACGCCCAATAAGCCGGAGAATCTGCTTTCTGCCCGCTCCACGAATCGCGATGATGTCGACCCCAGCCGACAGCACTATCCACAGGGCAACTGCCATCCACACGTAAATCGAGAACTGGACGTGTCCGGCGAGCACGCTCAGCGCGAGTGCCATCCCTGTAATAGGAATTCCCAGAGTCGCACGCCCCCTTCGCGCTAGCTCTGCACCGGCCAAGGCCAAGGGAAGCCATATCACCGCGTTTATCACCGGGTCGTGAGCACCCCAGCCCGTGAAGAATCCGGAGAAGGTAAATGTGAGCGCCCCGAGCGCTGCGGCGAGTGGGTGCATCTTCAAGAGGGAGAAGAACCAGTACGAACCAAGAAGGGCGATCATCTGGGAGAGCATCGCGAGGATGGTGAGCGTCGGGAGAAAGTCCCCGATTGCGTACGCCCAGTTGAACGGATACCAGGTGCCGGTGCCGATGTTCGCGGCGAACGGAGTTCCCGCGAAGCGGTGAGGATCCCACAAAGGGATTCTGCCATCGCGCAAGCTCTCGCCGAGGAAGACCCTCCACGGGTAGACGGCAAAGTAGGCATCGAAATCAAGCAGATTCGACGCTCGTTCGCCCACCGCCGCTGGCGTCTTGGGTCCCTCGAAGTCGGTGGGGAAGCGGACCTTACCCGCCAGAGCCGGCAAGTTGAACGCCAGCCAGACTGCCAGGAGCATCGCAACGGCCGAGCGTTTCACAGAAGCCGGGTATTCGGGTAGCGAGGCTTGGGGCGTGGCTGCCACCGAGAGGTCCTCCATCGGATGCGGATGCTACCAGAAGGGATTTTGGGAGAGGTGCGGCCGGGACGGGCGCCTGCATGTCCTGGTTACAGATCCGGATTAGCCATTCTTTACCTGGGTACGATGTCCGAACTGATCTGGGGGGTCCATTGAAACTTGCGATGACGGCCAGAAATTGTCCTGTGTGCGGGTCGTCCGAATCCCGGGTGTACGCCCCCGAGGACTTCGATCCGGATAGTTGGGATAGCTTTGCGTTTGCTTCACGCAAGGCCCCCGAGTACATGCACTACCGTTTGGTGGAGTGCGGCCGGTGCGACCTTGTGTACGCCAATCCGGCGCCGGACGCCGGCCATCTGGAGGACGCTTATCGGGAGGCCGCATACGACAGCGGCGAGGAAGCAGCCTGCGCAGCCCGGACCTACGCCGGCTTTCTGCCTGCGATCATCTCGAAGCTCCGACGTACCGGAGCAGCACTGGACATAGGGGCCGGCGATGGGGCATTCCTGGAGCAGCTGCTCGCAGCAGGCTTCTCCGATCCCATGGGCGTGGAGCCGTCCACCTTACCCATCGAATCCGCAAAGCCGGAGATCAGGGCTCGTATTCGTCAGGGGCTGTTTTCTGCAGCGCACTTTGCCCGAAACAGCCTGAGTCTGGTGACATGTTTTCAAACTATCGAGCATGTTTTCTCTCCGGGAGAGATGTTCCGACAGATTCACCTCCTTCTTGAAGACGGGGGCGCGATCTTTCTGGTTTGCCACAATCGCCGAGCGTGGAGCGCCAAAGCCCTGGGGCTCAAGTCTCCAATCTTCGACATCGAGCATCTACAGCTGTTCTCGCCCGATAGCCTTCGGTTCGGCCTGGAGGCGAGCGGCTTTACCGACGTCTCCATCCACGCTGTGAAGAATCGGTATCCCTTGCGTTACTGGACCCGGCTGCTGCCATTCCCGACGGGCGTGAAGGCGAAGATCTTGCAGGTTCTTGCAACGACCAGCCTGGGCGCTCGGCAGATCTCTCTTCCGGCTGGCAATATTGCCGCTATCGCTTATAAGGGTCCTACGGGTTGACTCGAGGCACCTACCGCTCCAGCGGCACATCCTGTGGTGGTTCGACGAGGTCCTCCCGGGTCTCCAGAGGGTTTGAAGGCGGGTCGATAGGGGCCGACGGATGGTTGATAACGCTTTCCCGGATGTAGGCCGGGCGTCGCTTCACCTCGTCGTACAGATGAGCAAGGTACGAGCCGATGATGCTAAGGCATAGCAACTGGATGCCTCCCATAAACAGGATTATGACAATCAAGGTGGTGAATCCCGTCGGAACGAGCTCGGGCGCGAAGATCCGGGCCAAGATCTGCCCGACGATGAGTAGCAGAGATCCTATGCAGATCAGTACCGCCAGGACCGTGATGAGATCCAGAGGCACGTAGGAGAAAGAGAGGATGGCTTTTCGCGCCCAGCCGAGGTTTTTGAGCATCGAGTTGGTGCTTAGGCCAAAGGGGCGTTCCGCCCGGAAATAGGGAACACCGGTTTGTCTGAAGCCCACCCAGGCTCTCAATCCCCGGACAAAGCGGTTGGTTTCCGGCAGGGAGTTCAGGGCATCGACCACCCGTCGATCCATGAGGGAAAAGTCCCCGGCGTCAACCGGAATCTTGACGTACGAAGCGGCCCGGAAGAGCCGGTAAAAAGCTTTGTACGCAACCTGAAGAACCTTCGTTGCTTCTCTTTTTACCCTCACCCCGTACACGACGTCGAAGCCGTTCAGCCACTGCTCATGGAATGCCTCGATCATCTCAGGCGGGTCCTGAAGGTCTCCGTCAAGCAGAACGACGGCATCGCCGGTAGCTAGCCGCATGCCGCTAGTGAAGGCACTCTGGGAACCGAAGTTTCGGCTGTGGTTGATTACTGTGACATGGGGATCGACGGCGGCCAGCTCGGCCAGTACCTCACGGGCGTTGTCGGGGCTGGCATCGTTGACAAAGATGATCTCGTAGTCGACATCAATCTTCTTGAAAACAGCTGTGAGCCGCTCGTGCATTTGGGGGACTGCGGGCGAGTCACGATAGCAGGCAATGACGGCGCTTATCTTCTTTTGGACCGTGCCGGTCGTTAGATCGTCGTCAGCGATGCTTCCTTCTCCTGCACGTTCAATTTCTCGAGGGCCTTCAAGACGACTTGGACCACTCCTGAATCGGACAGACCATGCTGTTCATCCATATAGCGACTGCTGCCGACCAGCCCGTGCGGCGTTTCTTTAACGCCACAGCGCACTAGGTGGCACCTAAGTCCATTTTCGGCAATGGTTTCCGCCACTACCGATCCCAGCGCTCCGTTGACGTAGTGAGCCTCCACCGTGACCGTGAGCGGGAAGTTCACGAGTGTCTCTGCAAGGTCCTGAGTTGGCGGCGGGTTGAGTGAGGAAACCACGACCACGGACGCTTGAATTCCCCCTTCCTTCAGTTCTTCGGCGGCCGCCACGGCATTGCATGACAGGCTGCCTGCAGCGACCAGAACCAGATCCTTGCCCTCCCGCACTCGTTCGGCACGGCCGAGCCGGAAGGCGCCGTTAAGCCCCGAAACGGTTCGGCCGTCATCCTTGCCGATTCTGAAGTAGATGGGACCCGACAGGCCGGAGGTCGCGGTCAAGGCCGCGGCGGCTTGGTCCTCGTCGGCCGGCACCACGACGGTAATGCCCGGCTGGATCCTCATAACTGCCAGGTCCTCGAGGCCGTAGTGGGTCATGCCCGCAGTTCCATAATCAAAGCCTCCACCTATACCAACCAGACGCACCGGAAGCTGGTGGGCGATGGGTCCGTTTCGGACAAACTCGTAGGCGCGCAAGCTGGCAAAGGTGACTATTGAATACACAAACGGGATGAACCCAGCTTCGGCCAGCCCGGTTGCCACGCCCACCATGTTTTGCTCGGCAACCCCTACGTTGAAAAAGCGGTCCGGGAACTCCTCCCGGAAGGGCTCGACGACGGTGAAACCTAAGTCGCCGGTAAGCAACACTATCCGCTGATCCTGATGCGCAAGTTGAATCAGCCTCTTGATGAAGGCAGCTCTCACGTCGTGGCCTCAATCTCAACGACCGCTTGCCGATACTGCTCGTCGGACATTGGGAGGTAATGCCACTTGATCTGGCTCTGCATATAGCTGACCCCTTTGCCGAACACCGTGCGGGCGATGAGAGCGTGCGGCCTGCCGTTGCCAGTGTCGAGCGACTCGATGGTCTTGGCCATAGCCCTTACATCGTGCCCGTCTACTTCAGAAACGTCCCATCCGAATCCCTCCCAATGGGTGTGCATGGGAGATATGTCGAGCACCTCCCTGGTGTAGCCCAGAGCCTGCTGGCCGTTGAGGTCAACAATGGCTATCAAATTGCCGAGTCGGTGATGGCCCGCGAACATTGCGGATTCCCACAATGACCCCTCGTTGCACTCGGCGTCACTGACTACGACGAAAACCCGGCGGCTGGATCCCTGCATACGGGCGGCCAGCGCCGCACCAGCGCCGAGGGCCAGACCGTGCCCTAGAGACCCGGTGGTGAAGTCGATGCCCACCAGCTCCCTTTCAGGGTGGACTCCTAGCAGGCTGGCATCACCGCAGTAGGTGTCCAGCTGTTCCTTGGGCAACCAGCCGATCAGATGAAGCGCCGAGTAGAGCGCCAGGGCGGCATGGCCTTTTGAGAGGACCAGGCGGTCACGTTCTGGGTCGTCGGGCGACGGAAGCGACATGGCGCCACCATAGAGAGTGGCAATAATGTCCGCTATGGACAGCGCCGAGCCGATGTGGCCGACGTGCGCGCGCTTAGACTGCTCGAGGATGGCAAGACGAATTTGCCGGCTCATTCGCTCGGCCTGGCTCTCGAGATTAAGCTCGGGCACATGAATGTTCCGGGTTCCCTGAGTGAGATCCCGCTCAGATATGCCCCCTGCCAAGATCTCACTCATGCTCAACTCCTCTTTCACGTGCGGCTGCGGCATCTCACCTTCGAGCGCGCAGCCGAGGAGCCGTTTTACTCCCAGCCGCCCGCCGGACCGCGTAATTCTATTCGCTCCGGCCCGCCGGGCTTTGCGCAGGCGGTAAAGTTCGGATTTTTAAGCACCACGATTGGTGTACCGGGCTCTTGAAGCGCATCCTCGTCACAGGAGCGGCCGGCTTCGTCGGCGCAAACGTCACGCATCACCTGCTGAAGAAAGGGTACGAGGTTCATTTGCTCGTCCGACCGGGCGCTGATCTGTGGAGGCTCGAGGACGTGCTGGGCGACGTGTCACTGGCGTCGGTCGACCTGCGTGGCTCGGAGGCCGTCGCAGCAGCAGTACTGGACTCCAGGCCAGATTCGGTCTTCCATCTTGCTGCTTACGGCGCCTACCCCGGACAAACGGACGTCCGGCGGATGATCGCCACGAACATTGAGGGGACTGTGAACCTGGTGGAGGCATGCATGGCCGCTGGAGTCGAGACCATCGTCAACACAGGATCATCCTCCGAGTACGGCTTCAAGAGTTCGTCGCCTTCAGAAAGTGCCCTTCTTGAGCCCAACAGCGACTACGCCTGGACGAAAGCCGCCGCCACCCATTACTGCCGGCACGTGGCCGTATTCAACAAGGTGCACCTTACGACCCTGCGGCTGTACTCGGTCTTCGGGCCCTACGAGGAGCCGGGCCGGCTGATGCCCACTCTGGTATCCCGAGGCCTAAGGGGCGAGTTACCGCCCCTTGTAAAACCCGATATCGCAAGGGATTTCGTCTTTGTGGACGATGTTACAAGCGCCTACCTCGGGGCCGCAGGACAGGGAGGCCTTGAGCAAGGCGCCGTCTACAACGTGGGCACGGGTATCCAAACAACGATAGCCGACGCGGTGTCGGTGGCCAGGGACTGCCTGGATATTCCGCAAGAACCACAGTGGGCCTCGATGGAGCAAAGGACCTGGGACTCGACATCATGGGTCTGTGATAATCGCAAGATCGTCACAGACCTGGGTTGGAATCCGCAGTACTCGTTCCGGGAGGGGTTCGAAGTCCTCATAGACTGGTTTCGCCGTAATGCCCGTCTCCGCCACCGCTACGACTGAGCAGCGTGCTGGGTTTGGTGAGTTGGGTTTCCGAAAGACATTTGTAGGAGCGAGTATTGAAGGCGAAGGTTGAGGTATTCGACAGGGACGCTGCAGCCAACGCCGGATATGTGTACACAACGGATCAGCGACTCAGCAGCCGCCTGGCAACCAAGAACCTTGAAGACCTCATCCTTCAGTCGGTTTCCTTCAAGGGCAAGAGGGTGCTGGACATCGGTTGTGGAGACGGTCACTTCACGAGGCGGTTCCGGGATGCAGACGGCCCGGCCAGCATGGTTGGTGTCGACCCCGCTCCGCATGCGATTGCAGTGGCCACCGCAAGAAACGACGCCATTCCCGAAATTCGATTCGTTGTAGGAGATGGTCACAAGCTTCCGTGGAGGGACGACGCCTTCGACATCGCCGTGATTCAGGGCGTTCTCCATCACGATGACCAGCCGTGGGAGACCATCTCCGAGGCATTCAGGCTTGCGCCGGAGGTGGTGATCCTGGAGCCGAATGGCAACAATCTGGGTCTCAAGGTGATCGAAAAGGCTTCCCGCTACCACCGAGAGCACCACGAGAGGTCATACCCCACCCTGCGTCTGCTTAAGTGGGTCAGGCAGGGTGGCGGCACCATCACGTCGGTGAAATTCGGAGGTTTTGTGCCAATGTTCTGCCCGGATTCGATCGCCAGGATGACCAAGAGGATTGAGCCCGTCCTCGAGCAAACTCCGATTGCGCGAGTCCTGGCCTGTGCGGTGGTCGTGGTGGTGGCGCGGCGGTACGCCTAAGTCGCCTGAGCCAGCAGTTTCAATCCCCGCAATTCCAGCTGCGGAGTTCGATAGGCTCCTGGCTGGGCGGGAACTTTGGGTACCCTCGGCGATCAGGTGCAGGCTGCGCACCCCGAAGCCGGCAACGACCAGATGCGCCGCTGTTCATCGGCGCTCAGGTCTCCAGGTCAAGGGGGAGTATGTGGCAGGCAGGTGCTCAAGGATTCTCCTGCACATTAGAGGGATAATTACGCTTCATGCCTCGCCGCCGCAGCCACCCTGGTGGTTTACAACCAATCCTCCAGTCCGGCAACAGCAGCCGCCGTGCGCGCGCGCCCAAAAGGCTGTTTCGGCTGATGGTAGCGCTGGTTTCCGTCGTTGTGCTTCTCGGGGTAATCGCCGGCGCGGTCTTCGTGTACGCCAACTTCAAGGTGAAGGGCAACCAGGAGCAGGTGGAGGTAGCCGAGAAGCCGCCCAATGAGCCCATGAACGTGCTGGTGTTGGGTTCGGACTCCCGGGAGAACCTGACTGCCGAGCAGCAGGCCAGCTTCGGGGACACCGAGGTCGTTCCCGGCCGGCGGGCGGACACGATCATGCTGCTGCACCTGGACGAGCAGCGCGAGCAGGCCGTCCTGGTGCACTTTCCCCGGGACCTCAAGGTCGACGACCCCCAGGGGAAGGCGGTGAAGATCAACAGCATCTATTCGTTGGGCCCCGACGCCATGGTCGAAACGGTCTCCGAGTTCACCGGCATGCCCATCCACCATTACCTGGAGGTCGATTTCAACGGTTTCAACCAAATTGCCGACTCCATCGGCGGCGTTGAGGTGTTCTTCGAGAGGGCGGTTCGGGACCCGGATTCGGGTCTGGACCAGCCGCAGGGTTGCGTGAAGATCGAGGGGGACCAGGCACTGGCATTTGTCCGGGCTCGCAAGATCGACGACGACTTCGGGCGTATCCGCCGCCAGCAGCTGTTCCTGAAGCTGATGGTGGACAAGATCGCCACGCCCGGTGTCGTGCTCCGGCCAGACCGGGTGATCTCCTTAGTCAACGTATTCTCGCGGGCCGTGAAGTACGACGCCGAGCTGACTCTGGGCGATTTGAAGACCATTGGGCTACGCCTGCGAAAGTTCAACTCGGGAAACCTCGACATGCGGGTTGTTCCATCGGCCGGAGCCCGGATCGACGGTGTGTCGTACGTGGTGGCCAATGAGAAGCAGACCAAGGGTCTCTTCGCGGCGCTCGCCAGCCGGTCTCCTCTGCCGGACTACGGGCGGACCGGGGTGAGCGCCATCGATCCCGAGGAGGTGCGGGTCAGCCTCCTCAACGGTACGGAGGTGGACAAGTTGGCCCTCGCCGAAGGGGAGGCCCTCAAAGCCAAGGGGTTCCAGGTACTCGAGACCTCCAACACCACCCCCCACGCAACCACCACGGTCTACCATTCCGAGGGGTTTCAAGACCAGGGCCGGCTGCTGGCCAACAATTACGGCGCCCCGCTCCTGGAGTTACCTGCGACGATCTCTGCAGCCGGCCAGGTGGCCGTGGTGTTGGGCCAGGACTTTGCCGCCTCGCACCCACCTCCCGCGGCAGGGAGCGGTGGGACTCTCTCCCCGGGAGCCACGGCCAGTCCGCCTGCGCCGGCACCTCCCGCACCTTCCGCACCGGCTCCGCAGGGGCCTAAGCCGCTCGTCCACGCTTGCGAGGATTAGGAACGCCTTGAGGTTCCCTTACTCGTCCTGCCGCGGCCGGCCCGCAAGAAACCGTCGAATAGAGTGTTCGGCATGAAATCTCACGTCGTCGTCACCGGTGGGTCGGGCTTTCTCGGTAGCCACTTTGTGCGCCTGCTTCTCAAGCAGGGCTCTTGCTCGGTGACCAACGTCGACTCCCTTACCTACGCCGGGGATCCCCGCCGCCTGGCAGACGTCGCCGACGGCAAAGACTACGAGTTCGTGCGCCTGGATATCGCATCCGAAGACCTCGTCAGGCAGTTGCTCTCCGAACGGCGTCCCGAGGCGGTCGTCCACTTCGCTGCAGAGTCGCACGTCACGCGGAGCGAGACGGACCCGGACCTTTTCTACCGCACCAACGTGAAGGGGACCCGGGTGCTGCTGGAGGCGGCCCTGGCCGCAGGGGTTCGGCGCTTCATCCACGTCTCAACCGACGAGGTGTACGGCTCCATCCTTGAGGGCTCCTTCAAGGAGTCGGACAAACAGGAGGGCACCGGTAGCGCCGCCAGTCCCTACTCGAAGTCCAAGGCCCTTGCGGACGACCTCGCCCTCTCCTATGCAGGGAAGCTGGAGGTCGTGGTCGTCCGGCCCACTAACGCGTTCGGCCCCTGGCAGTACCCCGAAAAGGTTTTTCCCCGGTGGGTCACCCGGGCGCTTCAGTCCCAGCCGATCCTGGTCTGGGGAGACGGTTTGTATGTGCGCCAGTGGCTCCATGCAGAGGATTTCGCCTGGGCTGTGGACCTGGTGCTGCGGGAAGGGGTCACCGGTGAGGCCTACAACGTCGGACCCGTTCACGAGCCCGAGATCACCAACCTAGCGGTGGCCCGGTGGCTTACCGGTGCGTTGGGCCTCGACAATGGCGCCATTCGGATGACGGCGTACGACCGTCCGGATCATGACCGCCGCTACGCCGTCGACGCCAGCAAGATCCGTGAGCTGGGGTGGCGCTCCGGGGATGTCTGGTCTCAGTTCGAGGAAAGCCTGGCCTGGTACCGTAACAACCCGAACTGGTGGAGGTCGCTGATTGCGGAGGCGGAGTCGATCTACGCCGACGCGGGCGCGGCTGGGAAGGACACAGCGGTTTGAGGTCCACCCAGGTCGAAGGGATCCCGGGCGCGTACGTCTTTGCTCCGGAGGTCCACCAGGACGAGCGCGGCTCCTTTACGGAGATCTTCCGGGAGGACCTGCTCGGTGTGCAGTTCGTGCAGGCCAACCACTCGCGGTCGCTCGCCGGCGTGCTACGCGGCCTGCACTGGCACAAGCGACAGTCGGATGCCTGGTACCTGATGAACGGGCATGCCCAGGCGATACTGGCAGACCTCCGCACTCGCAGCTTGAATCCGGCTGTGGCCTCTTTCGACCTCTTGGAGGGGGAGCCGAAGGTCCTCTACATTCCTCCGGGGGTGGCGCACGGATTCTTGGCCGTTACCGATGTCGACCTCATCTACTGGGTGACCGGTTACTACGATGCGTCCGACGAGTTTGGCGTGGCGTGGGACGATCCCTCGATCAATGCTCCCTGGCGCAGTCGCGACCCGATCCTGTCGGGACGCGACCAGAGCAACCCGAAGCTAGAGTGGGAAGCCCTGAGCGGGCTCTAGTGCCCGACCCGAAACCTGGTGTGAGAAGAGTCCTGGTGACCGGCGGCGGCGGCCAGCTCGGCCGCGCCTTTGCCGCCCTCCTGCCCGGCGCCGTGGTTCTGAACCGCGAAGCCCTCGACATAACGGACAACTCGGCAGTGCAGAGAGTGTTCGACGAGGTTCGACCCGAGGTGGTCTACAACGCCGCCGCCTACACCGCAGTCGACAGGGCGGAGGCTGAGCCGGAACGGGCCCGCCGCGTCAACGCTGACGCAGTGGTCTCTCTCGCCACAGCTGCCCGCCGGCACGATGCTCTGCTGGTTCAGTTTTCTTCCGACTACATCTTCCCGGGGGATGCCGGTCCCTACACCGAGCTGGATCGGACGCTGCCGCTGTCGGTTTACGGACGCACCAAGCTCCAGGGAGAGGTGGCGGTCAGGTCGTCAGGAGGCCGCTACCTGATTGTTCGGACGTCGTGGGTCTTCGGGGAGGGCAGCAACTTCGTCCGCAGGATCGTGGACGCCGCCGCCCGGCTCGATGAGGTGAAGGTGGTCGACGATCAGCACGGGCGGCCGACCTACGCGCCGGACCTGGCGGAGGGGGTCGTGGCTCTCGTAGAAGCCGGATGCACCGGCGTCTACAACCTGGTAGGGGGAGGGGAGGCGGTCTCCTGGGCAGGCTTGGCTGAGAGCGCCATTGTGGCCGCAGGGTTCTCCTGTAGGGTGCTGCCGGTGACCACCGAGCAGTACTATGCAGACAAGAAGGGCCCGATCGCTGTGCGCCCGGCCAACTCCGAGCTGGACTGCTCCAAGGCCCGGGAGGCGGGAGTTTGCCTCAGGCCGTGGCCCCAGGCAGTTGCCGAGTACGTGAAGGAGTTGAGGCTTTCTTGAAGGGCGTGGTCCTTGCCGGCGGCTTCGGAACGCGGTTTCACCCAGTCACCCGTGTAGTCAACAAGCACCTGCTCGACGTGTTCGACGAGCCAATGGTCTACTACCCCATCCGTTCGCTGGCCGCGGCCGGCATCACCGACATCGTTCTCGTGACCATCACCGAGTCGATGGAGCAGTTCCACAGCCTGTTGGGGAACGGATCCGAGCTGGGTGTTTCCATCGAATACGCTCACCAGGAGGGAGCCGGCGGCATCGCCGAGGCCCTGCTCCAGGCCGCCCCGATCGTCGGCTCAGACGACGTGATGGTGGTGCTCGGGGACAACATCTTCCAGGATAGTCTGCTCGGCTACGCCGAGAGCTTTCAGGAACAGGGCAAGGGAGCCAAGATACTGCTCAAGCAGGTCTCGTTGGACGATGCACTCCGATTTGGCGTGGCCGAGGTGAGAGACGGCAAGATCATAGGCATCGAGGAGAAGCCGGCCTCCCCCAAGAGCGACCTGATCGTCACCGGCTGCTACTTGTATGACGACCGGGTCTTCGACCTGATCGGCACCCTTAAGCCATCCGCCCGGGGCGAGCTGGAGGTGACGGATCTCAACAACCTCTACGTCGAGGAGGGGACCATGAGCTACGAGGTCCTGCGGGGTTGGTGGACCGATGCCGGAACGCCGGCAAGCAAGCTGAAGGCTTCGATTCTGGTGGCCCTCGAGAAGGGGGTCACCTTTCACCGCTGAGCGGGATGCCGGAGGTGCCGCCGGCCAGAGACTCACCATCGAGAACCAAACAGCCGGCTTCTCGCTAGGCGGGCGCAGGGGGCTGCCTAAATGCGAGTTCTCGTAACCGGAGCCGGCGGCTTCGTGGGCGGCTACCTCATCTCGCACCTTCTGGACGTGGGGCACGAGGTGGTGGCTTCCTCGTTGGAGCCTCCGGCGGACGTCCAGGAGGGTTTGGTCAGCTGGGAGGTGTTGGAGCTCACCGATGCGCCGGCAGTCTGTAGCTGTGTGGCTGCTGTGCAGCCCGAGGGCATCATCCACTGCGCCGCCCAAGCATCGGTCGGAGGATCGTGGAATGACCCGACGACGACCTACCGCAGCAACATCGAGGGCACGGGCAACCTGCTCGCGGCCGCCAAAGAGCTGAGACCCAGGATGGTGCTGATCGGGTCCGCTCAGCAGTATGCCCGTACGGCGCATGAGGAACGTTTAACCGAGACGAGTCCCCAGGCAGCTAGTTCGCCCTACGCCTTGACCAAGATTGCCCAGGAGCATATGGGCCGGATGTATCTGGATCGCTATCAGGTTCCTGTCGTCTTAACGCGATCGTTCAACCACACCGGCCCGGGTCAGAGTGTCCAGTATGCCGTAGGGTCCTTCTGTTCCCAGATTGCCCGGCTGGAGCGCGCCGGGGGCGGCGAGATGCACGTCGGCAACCTGGATTCCCGGCGCGATTTTCTCGACGTGCGGGACGTCGTCCGTGCTTATACCCTTTTGCTCGAAGGTGGAGTCCCCGGCGAGCCGTACAACATCTGCTCCGGCAGGGCAGTACGCATGGGAGAGGTTTTGGATAAGCTGCTGGAAGTTACGGGCCTCAAAGGCCGGGTTCAGGTGCAACAGTTGACGAAGGCTGTGGGGTCCGTGGCGGGCGACTCCAGCCTTCGGAGCCCCCCAGGACCCCACAGCCTTCACGCCTCGGCCGGAGCGGACCTTCTTGTGGGTGATCCAACGAAGGTGCAGGCGAAGCTGGGTTGGCGGCCCGAGATCCCCCTGGACCGCTCCCTCGTCGAGACTCTCGACTGGTACCGGTCAGAAGTGGAGAGAAACAAATGAAGAAGGCGTTGATTACCGGAGTGACCGGCCAGGACGGGTCCTACCTGGCCGAGCTGCTCCTGGCAAAGGGCTATGAGGTCCACGGTGTGGTCCGGCGGTCTTCCTCGTTCAACAGCGCCCGGCTGGACGGTGTCTACCGGGATCCTCACGAGTCCGGCGTCCAGTTCTTCAAGCACTATGCCGACCTCTCCGATGGTTCGTCGCTCACCTGCTTGATCCGGGATATCCAACCCGATGAGGTCTACAACCTCGCGGCTCAGAGCCATGTCCGGGTGTCGTTCGAGATTCCCGAGTACACCGGCGACATCACCGGCCTTGGAGTGGCTCGAATCCTCGAGGCCGTGCGGACCGCCGGCGTGCCGACGCGGTTCTATCAGGCATCATCTTCCGAGATGTTCGGCGCCAGCCCCGCGCCGCAGGATGAGAGCACGCCGTTTGTGCCGCAGAGTCCCTACGGCGCCGCGAAGCTGTACGGCCACTGGATCACCGTCAACTACCGCGAGGCTCACGGCCTTTTTGCCTGCAGCGGGATCCTGTTCAACCATGAATCGCCCCGAAGGGGCGAGAACTTCGTCACCCGAAAGGTCTCCCGGGCGGTGGCGCGCATCAAAGCAGGGATGCAGGAAAAGCTTTATATGGGCAATCTGGATGCGCTGCGCGACTGGGGCTACGCTCCCGAGTACGTCGAAGCTATGTGGATGATGCTTCAGCAGGACGAGCCGGACGATTACGTGGTGGCCACCGGAGAAGCCCATACCCCAAGGGAGTTCTGCGAGGTGGCTTTCTCCCATGTCGGGTTGGATTGGGAAAAGTACGTCGAGATTGATCCCCGCTACTACCGCCCCACGGAGGTTCACCACCTGCTGGGTGACGCCACAAAGGCCCGTAATGAGCTGGGCTGGTCCCCGAAGACCGACTTTAGGGAGCTGGTACGACTGATGGTCGACGCGGACGTCCGACTCTTGGATGACGAGATGAGCGGACGGCTGGTTAGGTGACCATGAAGGCACTCGTGACCGGCGGCGCCGGGTTCATCGGCAGCCACATGGTGGACCGGCTGGTCGGCGAGGGCAGGGAGGTGAGGGTCATCGACAATCTCTCCTCCGGTGAGCAGCGTCTCGGCTTTCTCAAGACGGCCGGAGTGGAGGTCGATCGTCTGGACATCCGCGAAGTGCAGTCGGCAAAGCTGATCGAGAGCTTTCGACCGGACGAGATCTACCATTTCGCCGCTCAGATGGACGTACGCCGCTCGGTCGTCGACCCGATATACGACGCCGACGTCAACGTGCTTGGGACGCTGACGATCCTCGGAGCCGCCGCCAAGGTGGGTGCACGGGTGATAACGGCCTCCTCCGGAGGCTGCATCTACGGAGAGGCAGACCCGGATCGCTTCCCGCTGGATGAGCAGACCCCCAAGAACCCCGACTCGCCTTACGGCATAACGAAGTCCGTGATGGAGGACTACCTGCGGTTCTATAAGAGTGTCTCCGGCCTGCAGTACGCCAACCTTGCTCTGGGCAACGTCTACGGGCCGCGCCAGGATCCGGCCGGGGAGGCCGGGGTGGTGGCCATCTTTGGGTTGAGGTTGCTGAAAGGCGAGCCCTGCTACATCTTCGGCGACGGAACACAGACCCGCGACTATGTCTACGTAGGGGACGTGATCCAGGCGTTCTTCGCGGCGTCCTGCAAAGGCGAGGGGGAGACGTTCAACATTGGCACGGGGCTACAGACAAGCGTCAACGACCTCTACGGCATCCTGGCCGAGATCTGCGGTGTGGACGCCGAGCCGGAGTACAAGCCGGCGAGGGCGGGGGAGTTGGCACGCAGCTGTCTGAACAGCGCCAAGGCCGGCCGGCTGCTTGGCTGGAGCCCGCAGAAGAACCTGGACGACGGACTGGCCGAGACGGTGGAGTTTCTGCGAACCCAGCTATAGGGAATTCCCCCCACCTTATGACCATTGAATAAAGAAGAGGTTCTGGTCCGAGGCGGGCGACTCCAGCTGTCGAAGCCTCCTGGACCCGAACCCCTTTTGAGGCACGGGAGCTACAGGAACAGATCCTCGTGCGCCGGCCGCACCAGCTCCTTGGCGGTGCCCCGGCCCCGCGTAATGGGGGCGCCCCGAATGACGGCTACCGGAACCCCCAGCGCTTTGCCCATGACCATCTCGGCGGTACCGGCCAGCTCGTCGGCGATTGCAATGTTCGTCACCTTAAGCAAGGTCCCAAAGCTGTCGGTGCGGTCCCGGTAGTTGATCGTCGGAAGCATCCCGGCCACGCCGATGGCCACGTTGGTCTGGCCGTTTCTCCACGCCCGGCCGAACGTGTCGCAGATGATGACCGCCACGTCGGCCTCCGTCACCCGCTTCAAACGGCTGCGGATGCTACGTGCGGACCGGTCGGGGTCCAAAGGAAGCAGCGTCACCTTCCCCGGCTCGACGTTCGACGCATCGATCCCTGCGCTGGCGCACACGAAGCCATGCCGGGTCCTGGTGATGGCTATCGGTCCGTTCCGTCTCAAAAAGGTCGCTCCCTCCCTGGTGATGACGGCGTCCCGGACCTCCCAATCGCCCTCCGGCATCTCGGCCAACCGGCCCTCCGCCTTTGAGACGATCTTGTGGGTCACCACCACGACATCGTCGTCACGCAGGTCGACGCCTACATCGGCGCACGCAGCGAGGATGCGGTCGGCCACGTTGTCGCCCTTGAAGAACTCACCCTCTATCCTCACGCCGAAGACCGATATCGCCGGGATGTTCACAGCTGAAGGATCTCCTTTGCCAGCAACTCCGCTTCGGCCGGAGAGTGCATGATGGTCTGGGTTACCAGGGTCCTCACCCCAAGGGCCTCGATGCGACTTGCCTGTGCGGCGTCCGCCCGGTCCAGCACCATCGTCCCGCAAAAGTCACGGTATAGGGCCGCCACCCCGGTTGGCGTGGCCTCGGCTCCCACCACCGGGAGCAGCGTGGCCGCCGGCCCCTTCAACGCCGCACCGGCAATGATCGGGGAGATGGCCGCGACGTCCTCCCTGCGGCGGGCTATGGTCTCCCTGATCCCGGGCACCGCCAGGATTGGACCGATGCTGAGCACCGGGTTAGACGGGCACACGAGAATCCGGTCCGCCTGCTCGATGGCCTCCATCACGCCGGGAGCGGGGGAGGCGGCCCGGGCGCCGTCGAAGGTGACGGCGGCGACCCCTTCGGAGTGGCGCCGCTTCACGAAGTACTCCTGGAAGTCCCGCGTGACGCCGTCCAGCGTGACGATCTTGGTCCGGACGGGCTCATTGCTCATAGGAAGAATTCTGGCGGTCACCCCCAAGCTGGTGCGAATGTGGTCGGTGATCTGCGTCAGGGTCATCCCCTCGGCCAGCCAGTTGGTACGAGCCATGTGCGTGCCGATGTCCCGGTCCTTCAAGGTGAACCAGGTGTCGATTCCGTAGCCGGCGATCTGGGTCAGGGCGTGGGTTGTGTCACCGGCGATGCCCCAGCCCGCGGTGTCGACGATGCCGGCAAGCGTGTACGAGACGATGTCCAGGTCGGGACTTACGTGCAGGCCGTACATCACCGAGTCATCCCCGGTGTTGCCTATGACGGTCACAGTCTCCGCGGGTACGGCCCTGGTCAGGCCCCTCAGGAAACGGGCAGCACCGACTCCGCCCGCAAGTGCCGTGATCTTTGTCGTGGTGATGGCTTCCTCCATGCCGAGCCGGCGTTTTCACAGACCCCGAGCGAGGACAGTATCATCGGGCATCGCGATGACTGACAGCCCGGAAGTCCACGACCTCGTCTCCACGCTGGAATCCGGAGACCATCGACGTTTGATCTCGCAGGCGGCAGAAGTACGGGATGCGGCGTGGGGCAATATCGTCACCTACTCTCCCAAGGTTTTCATCCCGCTGACCAAGCTGTGCCGTGATGTCTGCCACTACTGCACTTTCGCCCGCCCGCCGGTGGCCGGACGCAGGGCTTATCTAAGCCTCGACGAGGTTCTGGAGCTGGCTCGAACCGCAGCTTTGGCCGGCTGCAAGGAAGCGTTGTTCACCCTGGGGGACAAGCCGGAGCTGCGCTACAAGGCCGCAAGGGCCGAGCTGGCCGCAATGGGTTATGCCACCACGCTGGAGTACCTGGCGGCGGCGGCCTCCGCGGTTCTCGAGGAAACTGGCCTCCTTCCCCACCTGAACCCCGGAGTCATGACACCGCAGGAGCTTGCGTTCCTGAGGAAGACCGGACCGTCGATGGGCGTCATGCTTGAGTCCACGTCCCGCAAGCTGCTCGACAAGGGTTTCGCTCACCACGGATCGCCGGACAAGGACCCCGCGGTACGACTGGAGACCATCGATGAGGCGGGCCGCCAGAAGATTCCCTTCACCACCGGACTGCTGATCGGGATAGGTGAGACTTGGAGCGACCGGGTGGAGACGCTCGCCGCCATTCGTGAGTCCCACCTGCGGTATGGCCATGTCCAGGAGGTCATAGTCCAGAACTTCCGCGCCAAGCGGCTCACGCCCATGCACTCGCACCCGGAGCCGGGATTGGAGGAGATGCTCGCCACCATCGCGCTGGCCCGCATCATCCTTCCTTCCGAGGTCGGCGTCCAGGCTCCGCCCAACCTGGCGGCGCCCTCCTCCAACGGCTCGGAAGCAGCCTCGATCCACGTAGCTGACCGCTCGCTCGTTCATTACCTGGAAGCCGGCATCAACGATTGGGGCGGGGTGTCACCCGTCACGATCGACCACGTGAACCCGGAGGCTCCGTGGCCTGCCATCGAGCGGCTGAGAGCCGTGACCGAGTCGGCCGGATTTCTGTTGATGCCCCGGTTGGGCGTCTACCCGCGGTACGCCTTCGACGCTCAGTGGGTGTCGAAGGAGGTCCGCCCCAAGGTCTTGAAGCATATGGACACGCACGGTCTCGCCCGCGACACCTCGTGGTTTCCGGGCGCCTCCACGCCGCCGGCTGACCTCTTGAAATCCCCTGTCGGTTGGTCGGGAAGCCCGGCGGTTCGCAGGCGCAGGGCATTTGCGCAGGCTCTGGAAAAGGCGTTCGGCCCTTACGAGCTGACCGAAGAAGAGATTGCCACGCTGTTCACCGCCCGGGGACCCGAGCAGATGGATCTTTTTGAGGCGGCCGATGCGCTGCGGCGGGAGGTGAACGGCGACACCGTCACCTATGTCGTCAACCGAAACATCAACTACACGAACATGTGCTACTTCAAGTGCGGCTTCTGCGCCTTCAGCAAGGGGCCGAAGTCGCTGAACCTCAGGGGCGACCCGTACCTGCTGGACCTGGACGAGATTGCCCGCCGGTCCGTCGAGGCCTGGATTGCCGGCGCGACCGAGGTGTGCCTGCAGGGGGGCATTCACCCGTCGTTTACCGGCGACTTTTACATAAGCGTGCTCAAGGCCATCAAGCTGGCGGTGCCGCACATCCACATCCACGCTTTTAGCCCGCTGGAGGTCTGGCAGGGAGCGGCCACCAAGGGAGTGAAGGTCAGGGACTTTCTGTGGGAGCTAAAGGACAATGGGCTGTCGAGCCTCCCCGGCACGGCCGCCGAGGTCCTCGACGACCGGATCCGGGAGGTGATCTGTCCCGACAAGATCAACACCGCCCAGTGGTCCGAGGTGGCAAGGACTGCCCACGGCCTGGACCTTCGCATGACCACCACCATCATGTTCGGCCACGCCGATGACTTTTCCTCCTGGGCCCGGCATCTGGCGGTCCTGCGGGACATCCAGAAACAGACCGGCGGATTCACCGAGTTTGTTCCACTCCCATTCGTTCACATGGCGGCCCCCATCTACCTGAAGGGCAAGGCGAGGCGGGGCCCCACCTTTGAGGAGTCGATGCGGATGCACTCGGTCGCCAGGCTGGCGCTCAACCCCTGGATCAACAACATCCAGGTCTCCTGGGTGAAGATGGGTCCCGAGGGCTCACAGGCGGCCCTGAAGGCCGGGTGCAACGATCTGGGAGGAACGTTGATGAACGAAATCATCTCGCGGTCGGCGGGGGCGGCACATGGCCAGGAGCTGGGGCCCGATCAGATGCGCCGCCTCGCTGCCGAGATCGGGCGCCCCTGGGCGAGACGCAACACGGTTTACGACATTTTGGAAACCGACCAGAGGGCGTTCGCCTAGCCGGCAGCTGCGGCAAAGAGTCCGGACAATCCGGGCTTACGCGCTGATGGCGAATACCATTACTCCGGTATGCTCGAAAGTGTGAACCCGGTTTCTGACGACCCCGGCGGAACCGAAGACTCGGACCGCATCGACGCGCTCCTGTCGACCGCCCTTGCCGATCAGGCACGCGAGCGGCGCATGCTCGTAGAGACGGTATTCGGCGCCAAGTCCGCACTGGTCAAGGCCGAGGAGGAGATCAGCGGGCTTCGCGATCTAATCAACAAGCGGGACGACGCCATTCTGGATGCCGTCGCCAAGAACAACGAAGCTCTCCTGCAATCAGTCTCGGACAGGCTGGAAGCGGTAATCAAAGCCCAGAGCAGGCCAAGGGTCCAGCCGGCTCGCGACGCAGGCCTCACGCTCAGGATCGAGGCCATCGAGGACGCCATCCTGCAGCTGGCACAGCGGATAGCGGAGGTCTCCCGGCTTCCGGGACAGGTCCGAAGCGAGCTTGACGAGCTTGGCGCCCAGCTCCGCCGTGACCTGGAGGTCTCGGCTGTGGCCATCGGGGATCGAATCGGGGAGGAGTCGGCTTCCCTGCTGGCAGACCTGCGCGAGGACCAGGTGGAGGTGGTCCAAACCCTGGCCGACATGTCGCAAACGACCGTTCGCGACCTTAAGGAGGCTTTGAGCCGTTCGGAGCAGGAGTTGATGGAGCGGGTCTCTGCCACCGGCAGAGACACCATCGAGCAGGTCTCCGCCACCGGCAGAGACACCATCGAGCAGGTCTCGGCCACCGGCAGAGCCACCATCGAGGCGGATCGCTCCACGGTCGAGCAGATGGTCGAGCATCTGACCGGCTACCTTCATGAGCGCGACGAGCAGCTTTACCGGGCACGGGATCAGCGCCTCATCGAACTGTTTCAGCAGCTCAGCGACACCATCGGCCGCACCACGAAGCGCAAGCTCGGAAAGATGCTCGCCGAATCCGAGGACACCACTCCTCCCCAGCCGCTGGCCCCCCCCATGCCGCCGGCGAAAGCGCCGCCGCCGTTGTCGGTTCCCCGGACATTTCGCCAACCGGCCGGGGAGGAAACCGAAGCTGTTCGAAGTCCTTTCCCCCCCGTTCCGGGTTTCGGTGGGCCGATTCGGGCTTCGGAGCCGCCGCCTCCCTTGAAACGGCCTGATCCCACCTTTGCGTTCGAGCAGTCCGTTGCCCAACCCTTCGAGGACCGCCCCGAACCACCGTTCGGCAGGCGCGATCAGCCCTTCCGGGAGCCTGAACCTCCCTCCGGACGCGCCGAAGAATCCCCTAACCAACCGATGGCCAACCCTCTCACCAGGGCGGAGCTGGTCCGTGATTACCTGATCGAGTCACCGTCCGAGATGTTCTCCGAAGATCCACTCAGGCCTCCTGCGCCCAGGGTGAGGCGTAAGCCTCAGGCAGGCGCCGACCATGAGCGCCCGGGCAAACCCGGGACCGGTCAGATTTCGGGAAGCTCGGCAAAACCTCCCGCCAACCCACGCAGCCGCCGCAAAGTCTAGTGGAGCGCTAACCGGAGACCTCCGGAATGTCACGGTCCGGGCTCGGCCTATAATGCCGGGCGGGGCGTTAGGAGCCTCTCCCTTTTGTTTTTGAGCAGGTCGCCGCAATGAACGAGACGATGTTTGAGGCTGAACCGCGCGTCCTTGTCGTCCTGGTAACCCACAACGGGGCTCCTTGGCTGCCCGTCAGCCTTAATTCGGTGAGCCGTCAGACCTACGCCTGCCGGGATGTCCTGGTTATCGACAACGGCTCCGAGACGGAGTCGGCGCCCACCGTGGCCCGTTATGCGCGCAACGCAGAGTTGGTGTTGTCGCGGACCAACCTTGGTTTCGCCGCCGCGGCGAACGCCGGCCTGGAGTCCTCCGGCCGGACCGCAGCAGCCGACTACTTCCTGTTTATGCACGACGACGTCTTCCTGGAGCCCCAGGCGCTGAGCATGCTTGTCGAGACGGCCCTCGCCACGGGCGCCGGAGTGGTGGGCGGCAAGGGCCTGGACTGGGAACGTCCCGAGGTGCTGGTCGAGGTCGGCATGTCGGCCGACCAGTTCTGCATTCCCTACTCGGGGCTGGAGGAAGGAGAGATCGACCAGGGCCAGCACGAGAAAAGGACCGAGACGCTGTTTGTGTCCAACGCCTGCATGCTCGTCTCGCGCAAGCTCGCCGAACGGTGCGGCCTGTGGGACGGAGCCTACTTTGCGTTTGGCGAGGACCTCGACCTCTGCTTGAGGGCTCGTCTGGCGGGCTTCAAGGTGGTGCAGGAGCCCAGGGCCCGCTACCGTCACGCGCTTGCATTCTCCAACGACCAGCGCCGGCTTGGGCTAGGGGTGCCCTCCAAGGGCCATCTCGCCCGCCGCAACCAGCTTCGAACCATTACAAAGAACTTTGGCGGACCCCGCATGGTGTTTGCCCTCACGGCCTGCGTGTTTCTTGGTCTCATAAGGATGCTGGCCCTGCTCGTCTTCCGCCGGGTTGACGAGTCGTCGGAATACCCGCGCGCCTTCATAGATTTCGCCCGGTCCTTTCCCAACGTCATGATGCGCCGGCGGGCGGTTCAAAAGCGAAGGACGGTTCCCGACCGCCAGATTCGCCGCCTGATGGTGCGGGACTCCCACCGGTTCCGAATCCATTTGGAGCGGCGGCTGCGCCAGTGGGAGCGCGGAACGCTGGCCATGGGCGCCCGCACCAAGAACACCCTTTCGCTCTCGACGCTCAAGCGTGCCTTCTCGGAGTGGACGCGAGAGCCCATGACTTTGGCTACTGGGCTCATCGTGCTCTTGGGAATCATAGCCATGCGGAGGGTGTTGTTCGGCGGGCCCATTTCAGGAGGTACCCTCTGGCCGTTTCCCGAGTTGACGGGAAGGCTGATGGGAGACTACCTGTCGGGGTGGCGGGAGACCTCGTTGGGGACCGAGTCCGCCGCCCCAGCGGCCTACCCGATCCTCTGGGCAGCGAGCCTAATGGGACTCGGTCATCCGGGACTCGCCCAAAAGCTTCTGATACTCCTCCTTTTGGCGCTCGGACTGGTGGGAGTCAACCGGCTGGTCCGCTCCTCCTCCAGCTGGCGCCCCGCAAGGGTTGTGGCGCTGGGGGTCTACGCCCTCAACCCTGTTACGCACTTGATGATCTCCAGCGGAGACCTCGGCGCCCTTGCTCTTTACGCAGGACTGCCTTTCATCCTTGGGATGGCGTTGCGGATGCTGGCCTCCGGCGCGGCGTCGGATGATCAGCCGGAGATTCGAGCTCCGGTTGAAAGCAATTCTGACGCGCTGCTCACCGCGGCGGGGCGCACGGCCCTGATGGTGGTGCCCGTGATTGCTCTGGCTCCCTCGGCCTTGGTGTCCATCCTGCTGCTCTTCGCCAGCCTGGGATTGGGCAGGGGGCTGGTCGCGGGGTTCTCCTTGGTTTCGAAGCGTCTGCGGTTTTTGCTGATGGCAGTGCCGGTGGCCACCGCAGTGCTGATCCCCTGGGCGTTCGAGGGACTGAGGGCCCGAGGGCCGATCCTTGCGCCACTTTTTTCCGGGAGGCGGGGCTTTCTCTATCCGTTGTGGCGCGACTACTCGTTCCAGGAGATGTTTCTGTGGAACTTTGAGAGCCGAGCCGGCGCCCTGGTGATCGCCTCCGTGATCTTCGGAGCTCTGGCCCTGACCGGACCGGCGCGCCGTGAGGAAGCCCGTGTCCTGACCGTGAGCCTGCTGGTGTTTGCGCTTGTGGGTGGATTCATCGCCAAAGGGCTCCTGCCGCCGTTCGTTGCCTCGCCCGCTATCTGGCTCATGGTGCCGCTGGTCCTGGTCGCCGTGATGAGCGGGCACCTGACCGCAGGCGTTTCGGAGGAGCTGCCCAAGCACACCTTCGGGTGGCGTCACAAGATCGCCATTCCGGCGCTTTGTCTGACCCTCGTCGTCGGCGTGCTGATCGGCTGGGCGCCGCAACTGGCCGGCTGGGAGCGTCCTCCGGCAACGTTCGCGGGAGGAACCGGCCAGGCGGCGACCTCCGTCGCGTCGTTCTTGAAGTCAAGTGCCCTGGAAACGGGCGATTTCAGGGTTCTGTGGCTGGGCAAGCGCTGGACTGATCCCGTCCGAGCCGGCCTGAGGCCCACCGAGGGGGCGGACTACTTCCTGACGACCTCGGATGGTCTGACCATGCTGGATTCTATCCAGGCGCCCACAGCGCAGGGCGAGCAGCGACTCGACACCGTCATCAACGCCCTGATGGGGCGGCGCCTGCACCTGGCGGGACACCTGCTGGCTCCGGCAAGCGTCAAGTTCATCGTGGCAGATTCCGCAGACCGGCCTACGATTCAGGCCCTAGGTCGGCAGCGAGACATCGCGCTGGAGCAGCAGCAGGCCGGGGTCGCCGTCTACCGGAACCTGCAGTGGCTTCCGCGAGCCGCCTTTGCGCCGGTGCGGCTGACCGAGGAGGTGACCACGGATCGGAATCCGAGCTCCCTCATGCTGGTGGACTGGTTGGGCGGCCGCGCCATTCCGGCACGTTCCCCAAGCAAGTTCACCGGCGAGCTTCCCCGGACGAGCCACTCCCAGGTTCTGCTGGGCGACAACTACAACACGGGCTGGAGGGCCAGGGTGGGCGACACGAGGCTGGAGAACAGCCAAGCGTTCGGGTGGTCCAACCGCTTCGAGCTGAAGCCGGACTCCTCAGGTGAGATAAGGGTCTATTTCGGCCAGCATTGGATCCGGGTCCTGTGGTTGGTTGTCCAGGTGATCATTCTGCTCGCCGTCGTGGCGATGGCCGGCTCGGGTTCCTCCCGCACCCGCAAGGCGCCCCAGCCATGAGGCGCTCGGAGGTGATCTTCATTGCCGTAGTGGTCGCCGCCATCGCAGCCGGCATCTTGTTCGACGCCACCGTGCCTTCAGGTGCGCAGGAAGAGGTTCAGATGGATGCGGGAAGGTTCGTGTCGACCGGCTGGTACTGTCCGGTGCCGCCCGGCGAGGACGTCGACGCGACCATGGCCACCGGAAACCTCGGCACGTCAGCCTTGGGACTCCGGCGTTCTGCCATCGGCGGCACGGCACAGTCGGCCGTCGACCAAGCGAGCATCGAAGCCCGCACCACGGGCAACAAACTGGTCGGTGACTTTGGCGTATCCGAATCCACCGGCCTGGTGGAAGCGTTCGGCGGCAACAACACCACCTCCCTGATGGTTCTGGTCAACGGCAGAGGCGTTGCGTCATCCCGATGCTCGGCCCAGCCGGCCTCCCGCTGGCTGTTCGCCACCGGGAGCACTGCGAGGGGGGATGGCCATTACCTGCTCATCTCCAATCCGTTCCGGGAAGAAGCCGTGGTGCGAGCCCGGCTGATGACCCCAGAAGACGATGTGGTACCGGCACGGCTCAAGGATCTGGTTATCAGGCCGTTCTCGCAAAGCGCCGTCTACCTTTCCGACTACCTGCAGGAGGCAGCCAGTTTCGGAATAGAGGTGACGGCATCCCGGGGCCGCGTGGTCGTTTCCCGATACTCCAACGTGAACTCCGGTGGAGGCAAAGGGATATCGCTCGATGTCGGAGCTCAGGCCCCGTCCAGTGAGTGGGTGTTTGCCGGGGGAGAGGTGCCCAGCGACGGCGAGGAGTCGATCGTTCTGGTGAACCCCGGCTCGCGGGAAGCTCTGGTGGGCATGGTGTTCATGACGGACGAGGAGCGAACGGCACCTCCAGACCTGGCGGAGATCGCCGTCCCCGCCGGCCGGCAGGTGGTGGTCAAGGTCTCCGATCACCTACCGCGGGGAACAAGCTATGGCGTCGAAGTGAACTCCACTAACGATGTGCCTGTGATGGCAGAGCGCAGGACCGCGGGCATTGTGGACAAGAATCGCTCGTACGAGTCGACCTTCGGCGTCAGTGGCCCGGCCGGGCGTTGGACGGTGCCGGTAGGTTCTCCATCCGGGGGCGACCCTTCGATTGCGATGGTCAACACCGGACAGACGGCGACCACGGTCAAAGTGACTCTGCTCACCGAGGCCGGTGAGTCGGCTCCTTCCGAGCTCTCCTCACTGACCGTGGAGCCGGGCCGGAAGTTGGTGGTGGATCTCAAGCCGCACATCCGAAGAGGGTTGGCCACCGCGGTGGTGGAGGCGGATCGGCCGGTCCTGGCCGTGGAAAGTCAGCTGGTGCTCGTCGGAACTTTTGTCGATTACGCCTCAACCCCAGGTCAGGTGCTTCGCTAGGGATCAGTCCCAGCCCAGCTCCTCCAGACGGTCGTCGTCGATGCCGAAATGGTGGGCGATCTCGTGCAGAACGGTTACTCTGACGATCTCCTGGATCTCTTCCGGCGTTTCGGCCTCATCCTCGATATTGGCTTTGAACAGCGTGATCCGGTCCGGAAGTACGCCGAAGTAGTCGGAACCTCGCTCGGTCAGTGGAATGCCTTCGTAGAGTCCGAGGAGGCCCGAATCCTCAGCCGTCTCCGGCGGGTGGTCCTCAACGGTGATCTCCAGGTTCGTGATCTGGGAGAACAGCTCCCCCGGAAGCTCCTCCATCGCCTGGGCGACAAGCGCCTCGAACTCCTGGGAGCTCAACGTGTTCCTCATCGATCAATAGTGAACGAAACCAATAGGCCCGGCGAAAATAATCACGATCAGGGCCTGAGATCTTGACGTCACCCGCGGGCGCTGCCGGCGGTGTTCTTGTCGATAAGCACGGTAAAAGGGGGCTTCGCGAGATTTTCGCGAGAATCTGTAACAGAATGGCTCTGTTCGGACCACCAACTTGACGATTACAATGGCCAACCAATGAGATCAGGCGCGCGTTCAATTAGAAGATTCCAGCTCCTCACCTGGGTAGTTGGCGTAACCTCGTTCCTTCTGGTGATCGGGGTTGGCGGGGCTGCCGCGGCCGTCCGCATGGAATCGAGCACCACCAAGGTGAACCTCAACGGATTCCAGGTCGGCGGAATCGACCTGGCCGGACTGGACACCGCCGCCGCCACTCAAAAGCTTCACCAGCGATTCGAGGCCCCCCTTGACGCTCCTATTCCGGTGACCCTTGACGGAAAACCTCTGCAGTCGACGACCCGCCGCGAGCTCGGAGCTTCAACCAATGTGGACGAGGTCTACCGCAAGGCGCTCAAGCTGCATCAAGACATGCCGGTATGGAAGCGGCTCTGGTACCGGATCACGGGTATGTCGGTGGGCAAGAGCCTGGAGGTGGTGACCAAGGTAGACGGTACCAAGAGCGCCGAGCTGGTCGGCAAGATTGCCGGGACCGTCAACAAGTCGCCGGTGAACGCCAGGGTGTCCGTGGTGGGCAGCGGCTTCAAGATTCTCGACGCCGTTCCCGGCTTTGCGCTCGACGAGAAGTCGGCGGCCAAAGCGGTCGAGGCCGCCTCCAACGGCCACAGCCGGACCATAAGCCTGGCGGGCAAGCCCGTAGCGGCTCAGGTGACCAAAGACAACTTCAAGGATGTCATTGTGATTAAGGTCGGGGAGAACAAGCTCTACCACTACGAGGGGGAGCGCTTGGTGAAGTCCTACGACGTCGCCACCGGACTTCCGAAGTACCCTACGCCTATCGGCCAGTTCAAAATCGTCGAGAAGCGGTTCCGCCCCACCTGGGTGAACCCCGCCAAGGCGCCCGGCGAGTGGGGCTTCAACCTGCCGGCTAAGATCGCTCCGGGACCCAACAATCCGTTGGGCACGCGGGCAATGAACCTGAACAGCCCGGGAATTCGCATTCACGGCACGACGACGGAAGCGTCGATGGGCTACAACGCTTCCCACGGCTGCATCCGGATGAGGATGTCTGATGTGGAGGAGCTGTTCGACCAGGTCGACACCGGCACCCCCGTCATCATTCAGTCGGGCGGTCCGGCGCGTCTGATGCCCTCCAAGTCGAAGACCCCGACCATCGAGGACCTGGTGGAGAGCAACGGAGCCGCGGCTCAAGCGGCCCCCGCCGCTCCGCCCGCGGCCTCGGTGGCCCCCGCGGCCCCGGTGGCTCCGGTCGCCCCTCCTGCAGCACCCACCGACACTGCGCCGGGCGTTGTGCCGCCGATGGATCTGGACATGGGCAACGACTGACAAACCGCTTTAGCTCAACTCACGCATTAGACAGGGTCAGGCCGGAGGAGTTTCCCTAGCACCTTGCTTGTTCGCAGCTTTGACGTCCGGTCGACGGGGGCATGCTTATGGGAAAGAGCTACTGCGCTTCCACTCCCGGCGTTGCCAGGTCGTCAAGCCTCTGCAGGAGGGCGGGATCGTCGCCGGCGAGCGTGCGAGCGGCGAGGACGGTGCTTTGGGCGTCCGGCTCCCGGTTCAGGGCCCGATAGCACAGCGCCAGGTTGACGTAGTAGTCGAAGACGAACGGATCGAGACGGACCGCGCGGTGCAGGCTCGAAATCGCTTCTTCGGGCCGGTCCAAACTCAACTCGGAAGTGCCCAGAAGGAAGTGCGACTCGGCGGAGGAATCGTCCAGCTCCACCGCCCTCTGTGCGTCCACCTCAGCCTTCGCCGGGTCTCCGAGCGCCAGCAAGATCTGTGAACGAGCCCTTAGCAGGCTGGCCGACTCGGGGTCGAGCTGCACCGCGGTGTCTATGGCGGTGGTCGCGTCGAGCAGGTCGGGTGAGCTGTCCAAAGTGGTACCACCTGCGGTCGCCTGGTTGATGCGGTCGATCAGCAGCCGGGAAAGAAGAGCATGGCCCTCGGCGAACTCGGGATGTTCCGCCAGCAAGCCTCGGATCATCTCGATGCCCCGGTCCCGATCAGGTAGGTTTTCCGCCAACAGATAGCGGGCGATGGGATCAGGTCCGGCGGCCAGCTTGCCCTCCAGGTGCGACAGCATGGAGAAGTCGTTGGAGGGAGCCAGCTCGATCTCGATCTGATTGGTGCTTCCATCGGCACGGGTCACCCTCAAGGTGTGCTGGTTGGTCCTGCTCTTTCGGAAGATGGTCAAAAGCTGTTCGTGATTCGAGATCTCAGTGCCGTCCAGCCAGGTGATGACGTCTCCCGGCGTGAGCCCGATGGACTGGGCCGGACTGTCGGGTAGGACCTCGAGCACGAGCGATCCCCGCCTTTCCTTGCCGCGGGACAGAAACAGTCCCCATGAGTCCTCGTTGGTGAGGACGAGAGCGCCCAGGCGTGCATCAGCCGGCTGCCCGGGCGACTCCGGAGGAGGAAACTCATCCGGGGACACCGCATCGGCAGTACCGCCGGCAGAGTCTTTGCCCAGCCTGTTCCTGAGAGCTTCAGGTGGACCGCACGCCGGGCTCACAAGGGCAAGGGCCAGGCACATGACGACAAGCCGGATGGGGAAACTCACGGCTCCATTATGCGGCCAACGTCCTCCTGCTCATTGGGGAGAGGCGTGGCGGCCGGTGTTCCAAGTGGCGCCGTTGCTCGAGCCGATTGAAGTTTTCCTTGCTCCGGGCAACAACGGCGTGTTAAAATAGCCGGGTTCCGCAGAAGTGAGTAGGGGCGACCCGAAAGCTACTGCGGAACACTTATTTAGAGGTGGTTGCATAATGCGTCCGGTGCTCCAGGAGCTTTTTCTTTGCCCAGAACGCCTCTGAGGTGACCAGGCCCGGCAGTTGATTGTCGTTTCGTGTGAGGGCCAAAGAAGGCTGTGGGGTCCGTGGCGGGCGACTCCAGCTCTCGGAGCCCCCCAGGACCCCACAGCCTTCGTAACCAGCGACGTGAACTACAAATCTTTGCTTATATACACAGCGTACCTAAGAACAAGATCCTTGCAAATGACAATCCTGTAATTCATAATCGCCCGCATGGACGACCAAGAAGCTTCAGAAATGTTCCAAGCGTGCAGCCGCAACGCATGCAAGTCCGCCGCAATGGTGACCCTGAACTGCAACTACATGGCCAGGCGGGTAACCCTCGAGGACCTGCAAATGGACTCCGAGCCCGACCATTTCCACCTATGCGTGGAACATCTGAAACGGTTCAGGCCCCCACTCGGCTGGCAGGTCGAGGATGCAAGGACCACCTCCGGTCCGCTCGAGATGGTCATTCAGCCGGCCAGAGTTTCCGCCTGACACCCGCAGATCGGCACAACACCGGCCTCGGCGGCCGGTTCTCCTCTCCACCCTAGGGTTTCTGTACCCATGCGGTGCTATGGTCAGCGCTTAGGTAGCCGGAACTGGTAAGAAGTCCTTTGGGGAGGTGGTGTGCCGCTAGATCGAGAGCTCGTCCGCCAGGTTCGCGCTCTCGACCAGTACGACCTGAGGCGCCTGCAGATTCTCGTCAAAGGAATGCTGGTGCAGCAGGGGGACGATTCCCTCGAGGCGCACGAGGAAGTCCCCACCAATCCCGGCAAGGTGAGCTACCGGCTTGAGCCGGTCAACTGCGGGAAGCCCGGTTGCTCTAAGTGCCCCCATGGGCCGTACTGGTACGCCTACTGGCGGGAAGGTGGCAGGGTTCGGTCGAAGTACATCGGCCGCAAGCTCACTGTCGACGAACTGAAGTTGAAGGCCCCGAGAAACTCCCCTACTTGATTGAGCGGGGGCCCGACGCGAGAGCGACGTTGGAGGTTGCCCTCCGCCGCAGCAGCGCCTTGCGCTCAAGCTCGGTAAGGCCGCCCCAGATGCCGTACGCCTCTTTGGACTCCAGGGCGTGCTCGAGACACTCCTGGTTTACGGGACAGGTGCGGCAGACCGCTTTGGCGGCTTCTTCGCGGTCCCGCTTCTCCTTGACGACCTCGGTGTGTTCGGGGCCGAAGAAGATCGTGGGATCCATGCCCTTGCAGGCCGCCCGATCCTGCCAGCGCGCCTCCGCTTCGAGGGAGGCGAGCTTGGATGCCAGCGCCTTGGTGGTTTTCGTCTTGTTCGACGGATGTTCGTCGTTCTTAAACTGGGCCATGTCGTGGGGTGGTGCCTTTCGCGTTGAACTTTCGGCATTGTGACCTACATGCGGTGGTTGTTCAACGAACGCGTCGCTAAAACTATTCCTCAAAGAATAGAACAATCGCTACTACCAATTCGGACGAACACGGCAAGGTCCGGCATGGCTGCACCGTTTAGGATGCTGGCATGGATCTCAGCCCAATCTTCAAAGCCTACGACGTTCGGGGCGTCTATCCGGATCAGTTGGACGAAATTACCGTTCGGCGGATCGGAGCAGCCTTCGCCCATGTGACTCGGGCCCCCGGCGTGGTGGTAGGCCGAGACATGCGGGTTTCGTCGGAGCCTTTGGCCGCGGCCTTCAGGGAGGGCGTGCTTACCCAGGGTGTGGATGTCGTGGACGTCGGCCTGGTCTCCACGGATGCCCTGTACTTTGCCTCCGGGGAGTTCGACATGCCCGGAGCAATGCTGACGGCCTCGCACAACCCCGGCAAGTACAACGGCATAAAGATGTGCCGGCAAAAGGCTGCGCCGGTGGGTGAGGAGACCGGTCTGCGGGAGATTCGCCAGTTCGCCGAGGAGGGGTTGCAAGATGCGCCGTCCCCCGGCACGCTGACCGAGCAGGATGTCCTGGAGAGATTTGTGGAGCACTGTCTCAGGGTGGTGGACGTCTCCAAGATGCGTCCCCTGAAGGTAGCCGTCGACGCGGCCAACGGCATGGGGGGGCTTGTGGTCCCGGCGGTGCTCAACCGGCTCCCCGTTGAGGTCATACCCCTCTACTTCGAGCTCGACGGGTCCTTTCCGAACCACCCCGCCGATCCCATCCAGCCAGAAAACCTCGTGGATCTCATTGCAGCGATCCGGGAGAACGGCGCCGAGCTGGGACTTGCGTTCGACGGCGACGCCGACCGTGTCTTTCTGGTCGACGAGAACGGGGAGCCGGCATCCGGAAGTCTCGTTACCGCTCTGGTGGCCGGTGAGGTTCTCGACGCTGAACCGGGGGCCGCAATCGTCCACAACCTGATCTGCTCGCGAGTGGTGCCGGAGATCGTCCGGGAGAAGGGGGGAGTCGCAATCAGGACGCGGGTTGGCCACTCCTTCATCAAACAGATCATGGCTGAAACGGGGGCCGCCTTTGGGGGAGAGCACTCAGGCCACTATTACTTCCGGGACAACTTCGGAGCCGATTCCGGGATCCTCTGCGCCCTCTACGTGATGATGGCCCTGAGCAAGCAGAAGGGGAAGATGAGCGACGTGCTTCGGCCTCTGCGCCGGTACTGGAGCTCGGGCGAGGTTAACTCCGTGGTGGCCGACCAGGGCAATGCTCTCAAGATGCTGGGTAAAGCCTGCTCCGACGGGTCGCAGGACTGGACCGACGGATTGACCGTCGATTATCCGGACTGGTGGTTCAACGCGCGGGGATCGAATACCGAGCCGCTGCTCCGGCTTAACGTCGAGGCGAGAGATCCCGCCTTTGGAGCCGCGAAGACCAAAGAGCTTCTGGAGATAATCGCAACGTCATAGGAACGTATTTCAGCCGACGGATAGAGAAAGGCCAAAATATTGGATCAGGAGCTTGTGAGCCTGCTGATATGCCCCAACTGCCGGGGCGATATCGAGTACCGGGAGGCGGAGCAGGTCATCGCCTGTGTAGGCAGATGCGGCTACCGCTACCCGGTAGTGAAGGGCATTCCCCACATGCTCATCGGTGAGGCCATCAAATCTTGAGAGACCTCGACGATCCGCAGGTTCTGTCTCAGACCGACCCGATGGGCTTCCTCAGTCTGGTGGAGGAGTTTCCCCAGCAGGTCGAGGATGGCTGGCTCCTGGGCAAGCAGGTGACCGGCCTGCCGTCCCCCCAAGACATCGATGGGATAGTGGTCCTCGGGATGGGGGGCTCGGGAATCTCGGGCAATGTCCTGAAAGCTGCTCTGGGGATTGGGTTCAGTCTTCCGGTACGCGTTTCCAAGGGCTACGGCATTCCCGGCTGGGTCGGGCCGAACACTTTGGTTTTTGCCGTGTCCTATTCCGGGGAGACCGAAGAAACCATCGAGGCGTGCGGCAAGGCCCACGCCGCAGGCGCCCGGATCGTCACCGTGTCCTCCGGCGGAAGCCTGCTCCAGCTGGGCGAGGAACTCGGCTGCGCCGTGGTGCACCTGAAGGCGGGCCTGCAGCCTCGAGCAGCACTGGGATACCTCTCGATGCCTCTGGTTGCGGTCTGCCAGGCACTCGGCATTGGCAGCTATGAGGCGGATGTGGCGGAGACCACCGAGGTCCTGCGTATGCGTGCCGCGCAGTGCAACCGGACGGTGCCCGTCGCCGGCAATCCCGCCAAGCAGCTGGCGCTGTCTTTGATCGGGACCATGCCCGTGGTGTACGGAGCGGAAGGCCTCGGTGCTGTGGCGGCGTACCGCTGGAAATGCCAGTTGAACGAATGCAGCAAGGTTCACGCCTTCGAGAACTCATTCTCGGAGATGAACCACAACGAGGTAATGGGGTGGAGCCCCCTCAGCGTCCAGGAAGGGGTTCGGCTGGGCCTGATCACTCTTCGCCACCGGGCTGAGCATTCTCGTATTCAGGATCGGTTTCGGGTCACCCTGCCGCTGCTGCAGGAGCGTGCAGCGTTCAGCGGAGAGGTTCGCACCGAGGCATGCTCAGCTCTGGCCAGGCTTCTGGACCTGATCTACATGGGCGACTTCGTGGCCACCTACCTGGCCATTGCCACCGGGGTGGACCCCACGTCCATCGACGTGATCGACAGGATCAAGGCCGCCCTGAGAGACGGTCCGCTTTCGTAATCGGGCCACGTTGAGCCGGGCCCACCCGGCGGACGTCAGTACCGGTAGTGATCCGGCTTGTACGGGCCCTCCACCGGGATGCCGGTGTACTCGGACTGCCGGACGGTTAGCTTGGTCAGCTTTACCCCCAGTGCGTCGAGGTGCAGACGGGCAACCTTTTCGTCGAGGGGCTTCGGCAGCGTGTAAACGCCGATGGGGTAGTCCTCGGTTCTGGTGTACAGCTCGATCTGCGCGATGACCTGGTCGGTGAAGCTGTTGGACATCACGAAGCTGGGGTGGCCGGTGGCGTTGCCGAGGTTGAGCAGCCTTCCCTCCGACAGGACGATCACGGCGTGCCCGTCGGGGAACGTCCAGGTGTCGACCTGCGGCTTGATGTTCTCCCTTCGGATGCCGGGGGCCTTGGCCAGGCCGTCCATGTCGATCTCGTTGTCGAAGTGGCCGATGTTGCCGACGATCGCATTGTGTTTCATCTGCGACATGTGCTCGGCAGTGATGATGTCCTTGTTTCCGGTGGCGGTAACGAAGATGTCCGCCGTCCCCACCACGTCTTCGATGGTGGTGATCTGGTAGCCGTCCATGGCGGCCTGCAGAGCGCAGATGGGGTCGATCTCGGTGACGATGACCCGGGCCCCCTGCCCCCGCAGGCTCTCGACGCATCCCTTGCCGACGTCGCCGTAGCCGCAGACGACCGCGGTCTTGCCGCCGATCAGCACATCGGTGCCCCGGTTGATCCCGTCGATCAGAGAGTGCCGGCACCCGTACTTGTTGTCGAACTTCGATTTGGTGACCGCGTCGTTGACGTTGATGGCAGGGAACAGCAGCTGGCCGTTGCTAGCCATCTCGTAGAGGCGGTGAACGCCGGTGGTCGTCTCCTCGGTGACGCCTTTGATTCCCTCCGACATGCGGGTCCACTTGCCGGGATCTTCTGCCAGGCGGTCGGTGAGCAGAGCCAGGAAGACCTGCCACTCCTCGCTGTCGTTGACCTGCGACTCCGGCACCGCTCCGGCCTTCTCGAACTCGACCCCGCGGTGGACGAGCATGGTGGCGTCTCCTCCGTCGTCCAGGATCATGTTGGGACCCTCGCCTCCGGGCCAGGTGAGAGCCTGCTCGGTGCACCACCAGTACTCGGACATCGTCTCCCCCTTCCAGGCGAAGACCGGCACTCCCTGCGGGGAGTCGACGGTGCCTTGGGGGCCGACCGCGACCGCCGCCGCCGCGTGGTCCTGCGTGGAGAAGATGTTGCACGAGGCCCAGCGCACCTGAGCACCGAGGGCCACGAGGGTCTCGATCAGAACGGCGGTTTGGACGGTCATGTGGAGAGACCCGGTTATGCGAGCTCCGGCGAGCGGCTGGCTGTTCGCGTACTCCTTGCGGACGGACATGAGCCCGGGCATCTCATGCTCGGCCAGGCGGATCTCCTTGCGCCCGAACTCGGCAAGCGACAGGTCGGCTACTTTGAAGTCGAGCGGTTGCGTCACAGGAACCTCCCTTGGTGCGGGCAACAAAGTGTGCGGGGGACGTCCTTGGCTTCCCCAACTGCAGTTAACAATACCGTTGAAGCGCGAGGTTGTTCCCGCCCGGACGGGTTAGCGACGGCCGCGGTCCGAGCTCCAGCTCATCGAATCGCCATGTCAGTACCGCTTCTTAACATTGCCTGCATGCTGGGATTGCCCGACCTCATCTGTCCCGAACAGTGCGCCGGCTGCGGACGGATGGCGCGTGGCGGGCTTTGCCGGACCTGCCTCGATCGCCTTCCCCGCATTGGTTCAACCGGCTGCAGACGTTGCGGCCGGCCCTCCTCCCGGCCGGTTGAAGCCTGCCGGGATTGTCGAAACCGGCAACTGCACTTCGACATAGCCCGCCAGGCCGTCGATTTCGGGCCTGTGGTCCGCACTGTCATCCACCGTTTCAAGTATTCGGGCTGCAGGTCGCTGGCCTCGCCGCTGGCAGAGCTGATCGGCGAGTTGCTGCACCCCCTCTGCGACGGCGTGGATGCCGTCACCTGGGTGTCTCCGAGCCCGGACCGGCTCCGCCGGACGGGGATGGACCACGGAGCGGTGCTGGCCGGCCTGGTGGCGGCCCGGCTCGGCAGGCCGGCAGTGCCGATGACCGTCCGGGTTCGGCGCACACTCCCGCAGATGAAGTTGGATCCCGGGGTCCGGCGCACCAATCTCGCGGGGGCCTTTGGGGCGATCATCTGTCCTCCGGAGCAGGTCCTGGTGGTGGACGACGTTTTCACCACCGGGTCAACAGCGTCGGAGACCGCCCGGGCGCTAAAGGCGGCCGGCGCCGAGAGGGTCGTGGTCCTCAGCGCGGCAAGGTCTTTCACCTCCGAATCCCCCGCCCTATAATCAGGGCTTGGCACTGCCTTCTGGGTCTGTGGTTGCGGAGCTTCGAAAGGAGTTCTTAATCCAAGCTAGTCGCAGGCAAAAGGATCCACTTAAGGCAACGATTGGTTGCTGAGCATGGTGCGGTTTAGAGGTAAGTCCTGCCCCGGCACTCGGGAAACGCCCGAGCGCCGGGAGAAGGTGCGAAGCACGGCGCCAAGGTGCTCCAGCGGTGCTTGAGCGATTTGGCTCCTTTGGGGTCAGAGCGCTCCAAAGCCGGGAGCTCCGGCCGTGCGAGGCCTCCGCAGGCGGGTGTGGGGTCAAAGACCAGGTCAGCCAGATTGCAGAGCCAGCTCCGGCTGCCGGCCTCCGCCGGCACGCACGTCCCATTCCTGCTGAGGAAATGCAGCCCTAACCACGGGAGCTCTTGTATGGAAATCAAGGTCCACGGTAAGCACAACCACATTTCGGATTCACTCGAGCGGTTTGCTGCGGAGAAGCTTTCCCGTCTGAGCAAGTTTGGCTCAATCTCGCTGATCGACGTGGAGCTGTACGAAGAGGGCCGGCTGAAAAGCGAAAACCATATTGCCGAGGTGGCGGTAACCACCAACGGCCCCTCGTTCCGTGCCAAGACCTGTGCCCCCGACCACAGGGCGGCCATCGACATAGCCGTGGACCGGCTGAGCCGGCAGATGAGCGATTTCAAGAGGAAGACGCTGGGCAAGCCGGCGCACGCCAGGCAAGCCAAAGGGCCGGCGGTCCCGGCGCCGGTGGATCTGGCGGACCTCAAAACGGCGGAATCGACCGAGGTCGCCGGATAGCCGCAAGCGTCGGCCTCGTCGAGGGCGCCGTTCGGACTCGGGTCATAATGGATAGATGAGCGTTCTCGACAAGGTTTTGCGCGCCGGCGAAGGCCGCAAATTCAAAAGGATCACCCAGATCGCGTCGGGCGTGAGCGACTTCGAGCCCGAGATGAAACAGCTCTCGGACGCTGAGCTTCAGGCCAAGACCCCCGAGTTCCGGGCCCGGATTGAAAACGGCGAGACCCTGGACGAGCTGCTGCCGGAGGCGTATGCAGCGGTGCGCGAGGCTGCATGGCGGGTCATCGGCCAGCGCCACTTCGACGTCCAGGTGATCGGTGCCGCCGTGCTGCACCAGGGCGCCATCGCCGAGATGAAAACCGGTGAGGGCAAGACGCTGGTCTCCACCATGCCGATCTATCTGAACGCCCTGCCGGGCGAAGGAGTCCATTTGGTCACCGCGAACCCCTACCTGGCCAAACGTGACGCCGAGTGGATGGGCCAAATCTACCGGTTCCTAGGCCTGACGGTTGGCCTAATCCAGCCGCAAGGTTCGTTCACAGCAAAGCGGCAGGCCTACGCCGCCGACATCACCTATGGAACCTCCAGCGAGTTCGGCTTCGACTTCCTGCGGGACAACCTGGCGTTGACTCTGCCGGAGACCGTCCAACGGGGACACCACTTCTCGATCGTCGACGAGGTCGACTCGATCCTCATCGACGAGGCCCGCACACCGCTCATCATCAGCGGCGCCGCCGACGAGTCGGCCAAGTGGTACAAGACCTTCGCCCGCATCGTGCCCAAGCTTCGAGCCGACGAGCACTACGAGGTGGACGAGGCCAAGAGGACCGTCGCCATCAACGAGGAGGGGATCGCCCGCGTGGAGACCCTGCTGAACGTCGAGAACCTGTACGACCAGGTCCAGACCCATCTGGTGCACTACCTGGACTCGGCGCTTCGGGCGAAGGAGCTGTACAAGCGGGACCGCGACTACATCGTCCAGGACCGCAAGGTGGTGATCGTCGACCAGTTCACCGGCCGGACGATGCCCAGCCGGCGCTGGTCCGACGGCCTGCACCAGGCGGTCGAGGCCAAAGAGGGTTTAGTGGTCCAGGAGGAGAGCGTCACCGAGGCGACCGTCACCATCCAGAAGTACTTTCAGATGTACGAAAAGCTGTCCGGCATGACCGGTACCGCCATGACCCAGGCGGCAGAGTTTGCCAGTGTATACGGGCTGGATGTCTACGAGATTCCCACCAACCGGGAGATGCGCCGGACCGACCAGCCGGACCTGGTCTACAAGTCCGAGGACGCCAAGTGGAAGGCCCTCACCGAGGACCTGGTCCAGCGCAACGCCAACGGGCAGCCGGTGCTGGTAGGTACCGTCGACGTGGCGAAGTCGGAGAAGCTGGCCGGTTACCTCGACCGAAGGGGCGTGCCGCACCAGGTGCTGAACGCCAAGAATCACGAGCGGGAGGCGTTCATCGTTGCCCAGGCGGGCCGGATCGGCGCAGTGGTAGTGGCAACCAACATGGCCGGTAGAGGCGTCGACATCCTTCTCGGAGGCAACCCGGAGTATCTCGCCCGTCAGGAGATGTCCTCTCTCGGCTGGGACAACGACGAGTACCTGCTGGAGCTGATGGCTCCCGAGGACCGGGCGGCCTATGAGGCGGAGTATGCGCCGATCCTGGAGCAGAAAAAGGCCGAGTGCGAGGCCGAGCACGACAAGGTCGTCGACCTGGGGGGCCTCTACGTTCTCGGCACCGAGCGGCACGAGTCCCGCCGTATCGACAACCAGCTACGAGGCCGTTCCGGCCGCCAGGGGGACCCGGGGGAGAGCCGCTTTTACCTGTCGCTGGAGGATGACCTGATGCGGTTCTTCGCCACCGGCATGATCAACTCGGTCATGGAGAAGATGAGCGTCCCGGACGACCAGCCCATCGAGGCCAAGATGGTCTCCAAAGCCATCGAGCGGGCGCAGTCGCAGGTGGAGTCCCAGAACTTCGAGATCCGCAAGAACCTGCTGAAGTACGACGAAGTGCTCAGCAAGCAGCGGGATGAGGTCTATCGAGCCCGCCGGGCATTGCTGGAGGGGCAGGACCTCTCGGAGCGGGCGGAGCAGATGCTGGGCGACGTCATCGAGGACACGGTGGCCACCTTTCTCAACCCCGAGGTCAACGCCGAGGACTGGGATTGGGAGGGACTCGACGCCGCCATCACTCAAATCTATCCGTCCAAGCTGCCGGGGACCTTCGACCGGGAGGCCGCGGGCTACAACGACGTGGTGGAGGCGTATCTCGACGAGGCCCTCATCCTCTACGCGCAGCGCGAGGAGGAGATAGGCACCGAACGCTTTCGCGAGCTGGAGCGGCTGGTTCTGCTGTCGATCCTGAATGCCCGCTGGCGGGAGCACCTGTATGAGATGGATCAGCTGCGGGAGGGCATCGGACTTCGGGCGTACGGGCAGAGGGACCCCCTCACCGAGTACCAGCGCGAGGGCTTCGACATGTTCTCCGCCATGATGGACTCCCTTAAGGAGGAGTTCATCCGCTACATGTTTCACGTCCAGGTGGTCGAGGAACCCACACCCCAGCAGCAGCCGGTCGCGGCAACCCGGGCCTCGGGTCCCCAGACGGCGACCGCCATGCAAAGCGCCCGGTCGCAGGCCGGACTGGAGGGAACCGCGGAAGGAATAGCCGGAGAGCCGGCTCGGACCGACAAGGTGCCCCGCAATGCGCCGTGCCCGTGCGGCTCGGGCAAAAAGTACAAGATGTGTCACGGAAGGGACGCCTGAGTGCTCGGTGCCCGGGTCACCTTGCTGAGGGAGCACTAACATGCCGGAGCAGTTCGAGGATCTCCAGGCGCGCCTCAAGCAGGCGATGTCGAAGCTGGATGATCTTAAGGAGTTCCTTTGACATCGAGGCCAAGCGCACCCGCACGCTAGAGCTCCAGGAGAGGACCGCCCAGCCGGGGTTCTGGGATGATCAGGCTGCAGCCACGAGGTCGATGACCGAGCTAGCCCGTCTGGAGGACGACATCAACGCTCACGGGAGTCTCTCCAGCAAGCTCGAGGAAGCCGAGGTCCTGTGGCAGCTCGCATCCGAGGAGAACGACCTCGCCTCGTACCGCGATGCCGTCGGGCTGCTGGACGAGCTGGACGCTGAGCTCGAGCGCCTCGAGATACGGGCGCTACTGTCCGGAGAGCATGACCAGGCCGACGCCATCGCCAGCTTGAATGCTGGTGAGGGCGGCACGGAGGCCAACGACTGGGCTCAGATGCTTCTGCGCATGTACCTGCGCTGGGTGGAGAAGCATGACGACCTGGAGGCCGAGGTCCTGGACGTGCAGCCGGGGGAGGAGGCGGGCATCAAGAGTGCCACCTTCAGCGTCCGCGGCAGGTTCGCCTACGGGCTGCTCTCAACCGAGAGGGGGGTCCATCGGCTGGTGAGGATCTCCCCGTTCGACTCATCCAGCCGCCGGCACACGTCGTTTGCCAGCGTGGACGTGATCCCCGACGTGGCGGAGGCCGCGGAGGTCGAGTTGGACCCGACCGAGCTCCGGATTGACGTCTACCGTTCCGGCGGACCGGGAGGCCAGTCGGTCAACACCACCGACTCGGCCATCCGCATAACGCACACTCCCACCGGCACGGTGGTGACCGTGCAGAACGAGCGGTCCCAGCTACAAAACCGGGCGGTGGCTATGAAGATCCTCGCGGCCCGGCTGGCGGAGCTGGCCCGGCGGGAGAAGCAGAAGGAGATGGATCAGCTCAGAGGGGAGCAGATGGAGATCGGCTTCGGGTCCCAGATCCGCTCCTACGTCCTGCACCCGTACCAGATGGTGAAGGACCGCAGGACGGAGGTGGAAGTGGGAAATCCCGAAGCGGTTCTGGACGGCGACCTGGACGTTTTCATCGACGCCGAGCTTAGGCGTCGCCGTGCCGCCGCAACCGCTCCCAGTTAGGACGGATGCCACTCTAAGCGTTGCTCTGCCTCCGCTTGGTGGCTGTACCGATCAATTCCGTGATATCTATATGCACCTGAGCGGTTACGCCGTATGCTGCACCTTCGGTGCTAAGATGCATTTCAGCCTTGAGTCCGAGCGCGGCTTGATAGGTCCGACGACATCTGGTGGAAAGGGTTTTCAATCACCCAACCATGATTCGGCTAGAGAACGTAAGCAAGGTATACAAGGGCTCCGTTGTCGCCCTGCGCGACATTTCGACAGACATCCAGAAGGAAGAGTTTGTATTCCTTGTGGGGTCTTCGGGTTCGGGTAAATCCACCTTCATCAAGATGCTGCTGAAGGAAGAGGAGCCAAGCGAGGGCACCATCTACGTGGCCGGCAAGGACATCGGCCAGCTGCCCAGGTGGCGGGTGCCTTATCTACGCCGGAACATCGGCTGCGTCTTCCAGGACTTCAAGCTTCTGGCCAACAAGACCGTCCGGGAGAACGTGGCCTTTGCGCTGGAGGTCATCGGACGGCCGAAGAACATCATCAGCCAGCGGGTCCCGGCCATCATCGAGCTGGTGGGTCTGACCGACAAGCTGAACAGCATGCCTCACGAGCTCTCCGGGGGAGAGCAGCAGCGAGTTTGTATCGCCCGTGCCATGGTCAACCGGCCGCCCATCCTGCTGGCCGACGAGCCCACCGGTAACCTTGACCCCTCGACTTCCGCAGACATCATGAACCTACTGGAACGCTTGAACGAAAGCGGCACCACGGTTCTTATCGCCACGCACGACCACGCAGTAGTAGACCGATCGCGCAAGCGGGTCATCGAGCTGGACGGCGGCAAGCTGGTCCGGGACCAGGTGCGCGGCGTCTACGGCATCGGCTAACGAAACTTTGAGCAAGAGAACACTCGTCCCTGCTTTTGATTGTCCGAAAGGAGCCTAGACGTGGCTTTACGGGTCAACTACTTCGTCGACGAGACCGTCTCCAACCTTCGCCGCAACGTCCTTTTGACCCTGGCGGCGGTGTCAACCGTCTCCATCAGCCTGTTGTTGCTGGGAGTGGTGATGGTGGGGGGAGAGGTTCTGACGAAGATGGTCTCGTCCTGGGAGGGCAAGGTTGAGCTGAACGTCTTCTTGCGGGACGAGGCGACTCCCGAGGAAGTGAAGGCTCTCGGCTCCCAGGCGAATGGCATGCCGGAGGTTGAGAAGGTCTTCTTCGAGTCGAAGGAGCAGGCGTTCGAGGAGTACAAGCGCATGTTCAAGGACAGCCCGGCGATCACCGAGAACGTCGACCCCAACGCTCTGCCCGCCTCGTACCGAATCAAGCTGAAGGATCCCAACTCGGCCGAGGCGGTTGCCTCCCGGCTGCAGGGCCAACCCGGGGTGGACGAGGTGCAGTTCGGCGGTGAGGCGATGAAGCGCCTGCTGAAGTTCACCGGTGTGGTCCGCACCATCCTGGTGATCGCGATCATCCTTACGCTCGGCGCGGCCATCCTGCTGATCGCCAATACCATCCGCCTGGGAATCTACGCCCGCCGCAAGGAGATCGGCATCATGAAGCTGGTGGGTGCCACCAACTGGTTCATCCGGGTCCCGTTCATCTTCGAGGGCACCGTCCAGGCCGCCCTCGGCGCACTTTTGGCATCGGCTCTGATCTACGCCGGAAAGGTGTTCGGTCTGGACCGCATGCAGGACGCCATCCTGTTCCTGCCGCTCACGGTGAGCAGCGGCAGCATCATCCGGATGTTCTTCACGCTGCTAGCCATCGGCATTGTCATCGGGGTCTTCGGGTCCAGCCTGGCGCTGCGCCGCTTCCTGGAGGTTTAGGGCTTCTCCAGGCTGAACGGTCCACGTAGAAGTCGTGGATAATTCCTAGCGGTGTTCAAAAGACATTCCACAAAGATCCTTGCCGGCTTTGCAGCCCTGGCGATTTCAACCGCCTTCTTCGTCTTTGGCTTCACTTTGGGCCGATCCCGTTCCCCCGAGAGCTCCAGGTACCAGGTCCTCGACGAGGCCCAGACCCGGATCGATTCCATGGCGCTGACCGAGCCCGACGACAAGCGGCTGATGCAAGGCGCCGTGAAGGGCATGCTGCAGGGGTTGGACGACCCGCACTCCCTTTACTACACGCCCAGGGCATACCGTGCCTTGGGGGAGGAGCTGCTGACCGGACAGTTCTCAGGCGTGGGAGTTTGGCTGAATCGATCGGGCGAGCTGACCAAGATCGTCTCGGTGCTGCCGAACACCCCGGCCGCCGATGCGGGCATCGAGCCGGGTGACCTCATCACCGCGGTCGAAGGTAAGCCGGTCGCCGGCCTTGAGCTTGACGAGGTAGGCCAGCTGATCGCCGGCCGGGCGGGAACTGACGTGGTTATCAAGGTGGTGCGGGGCGCAGGCGCCCCAAGGGAGTTCACGCTCAGTCGCAAGAAGCTGGAGCTTCCGTCGATCTCGACCAACATGAACGACGACGTGGGCATCCTCAATTTGCTGTCCTTCACCGGCGGTGTGGGTGACAAGCTTCGCAACGCCGTTGCGACGATGCAGGGCCAGGGGGCCAAGGGGTTCATCCTGGATCTGAGAGGCAACCCGGGTGGGTCGCTGGATGAGGCGGTACAGGTGGCAAGCGTGTTTCTCGAAGGAGGGACTGTCGTGGCCTACCGGGAGCGGGGCAAGCCTGAGGTGGTGTATCAGGCTCGGGGTCCCGTCGGCACCAAGCTACCCCTGGTAGTCCTGGTGGACGAAGGGTCGGCCAGCGCCTCCGAGATAGTTGCCGGCGCCATCCAGGACCGCCAGCGGGGGCTGATCGTGGGGACGGAGACCTACAAGAAAGGGTCGGTACAGCGGGTGGTGGGCCTGTCCGACGGCAGCGCCATCAAGCTAACCGTGGCCTCCTACTACACTCCGAGCGGCCGGGGGATCGGCGAACACGGCGTTCTTCCCGACGTGGAGGTGGCCAACCGGGCCAAGCAGCTGCCCAAGGCCACCGAGATCCTGTCCGGCATGCTGGTGGAGGCTCCGACCAAGGCTGCCAGGTAGACGCCGCCACTAAACTCGTGGCATGGCCACCAAGAAGAAGAAGGCGACCGCCGGGGCCATCTCCAACCCCAAGGCCCGGCACGACTACACCATCCTCGACTCCTTCGAGGCCGGTATCGTGCTGACCGGCAGTGAGATCAAGTCGATCCGTCAAGGCAAGGCGTCCCTGAGGGAGGCTTTTGCGGTGATTCGGGACAACGAGGTGTGGCTCATATCGATGCACATAGCTCCTTACGAGAACGCCGGCTACTCGCAGCACGAGCCGCTGCGAAAGCGCAAGCTCCTGTTGCACCGCAAGGAGATCGAGACTCTGATCGGAAAGACGAAGCAGCAGGGTCTGACTCTCGTTCCCCTGCGGCTGTACTTTACGCACGGGCTGGCCAAGATCGAGCTGGGTCTTGCCAAGGGTAAGAAGACCTACGACAAGCGTGAGGACCTGAAGGCCAAGGACGCCAAGATGCAGGTGGACCGAATGATGGGGCGGCGGCGCTAATCCGGTTACGAGGCCCGGAATGGCGGCCTGGTGCCGGGCGTTACACTGATATCGGTACATTGAAAACCTAGCCAGGGGACGATTTGGTTTCGAAGCCGGTTGTTCTGCTTGGAGGAAGCGGGTCGAGGTCCGGGGGCCTCGTTAAAAAGCCCGGACAATTAACTGAAACGTCGCTGCTTAAAGCGAGTTCCCGTCTAATGAAAGACGGGCGTCTCTACCGGTAGGGTCTGCGGATCGGATAGAGGCGTCATGCAGCAGACTGGCTCCAGTCACGCCCCGTCGGGTGGCGTGCGGAGTGAGATCAATTCCCGACTGGGCACCGGCGAGCCTGCCTAGGGCGAACGCTGGGCTGAGATAAGAATCTAGGCTACGCCCGTAGATGCCCCAGGTGGAAGCTGTGCTCACGGGGGTTCGAATCCCCCCGTCTCCAAGAGAGCTTTGGATTCCAGAGCTTTGTTGGAGACGGCGCAAGTCGCCCGCTGCTGGGTTTGTCGCCGGTTAGGGGGTCGAGGTATTCAATGCCGAACTACGAGCACTTCAAGAAGTACGACGAGTGGAGCAAGCAGAAACTCTCTGCGCCGGAGGACCAGCCGCAACACAAGCCCGAATCGGGACTTGCCAAGATCCTCAAGTCGCTCAAGGGGTCCGGGAAGAAGAGCTGAGCCGAAGCTTTGTTGCCCTCAGGAAGCCGGTTCTTCGTCGCCCTTCGTCTGGTCTGACTTTAGCTCCAGCTTGCCCTCGTTTGCGGCTTCGATAAGTCGTCGAGCCTTGTCGGCGTCTTTGGCCGGCACGAACAGGTCGGAGCTAGCGAGGCTTCCCACCGATTCCGGATACGCCCCGGTGGCGTTGGTGGCCTCCAGTCTCACCTCAATTCCGCTGCCTTCCAGCAGCGAACGCAAGAGCAGGTGCTCCGTGGGGTTGGGAGCCGTGTGGACACTTACAAAGTCGTCTGCGGTCATTGGTCCGAGTCTACGGGCAAGCGGTTCTTGCGTCGACCGAAGGGTCGTCGCCGCAGATCAGCCACGAGAATCGGCCTCGCGGTCGGACTCGATGTCCGCGACAGGAGCCTCCGGTCGTTCCCGATCAAGCGATTCCCTATACCGGATGCATCCCCTCAAGAACTTCGGCCAAGGCGGAACCGCGATCTCGGGTTCGATCGCCTCAGGCAAGAGATCCCAAAGCTGTGGATGGTGCCAACAAAGGTCATGGCCGGAGCTGTCCCGGTGCGCCCGGATGCCGGCTCGAAGCCGCTGAACCTCCACGATCAGCTCGTCCCGACTCATGTGTTTAAGGTCATTGTCCATTGCGGTCCCTCACTCTCCTGGGTAGCCGAAATGCTCGCCTCATCTGCTCACCGGTCTGCCCAACGGATTGTCACCCGCCGAAGGCCGGAGAACACTTCTAAGTAGACGGCTCTCATTGGTGACTGCAGGGTGTCGCAAACGGTGTTCCGTCGTGGAAGACGTTCGCAGCAGAATAGATCGGCCAAAAAACGACGGTGAACGCCAGTCCAACGATCCCTCCAAAGACCTCCGGTTCCACGAATGCGCCTTGAACTCTGCGGGTTTCGCGGCAGGCTTCCGCTGCTGAGCTCCACTTGAAATGGAACCCAAGACCAATACCGAGGTAGATCAAGACGAAGATCAGGAGAAGACAAGCCAGCTTACGAGTCTCGATGCGTTCATTCACTTCAGCACTTCCTACGGTCATTACGGACTACCTAAGGAGAATCGTCTGCACCTGCATTCCAACGCCTACGGGTCGGGCGGTAGCTGTCCGCTGGATCGTATATGGTCGCCAGCACCTCGCGTACGAGCAATTGAAGATGATGTAGCCCTTCGCGCGATCGGCCGCTGTCGGTTCCCTTTCGATCGCGGCTCCCGTAATCAGAACCTCGCCGCCGCCGCCCTCAGTGTCCTCGACTGGCCCGTGCATCGCGTAGCGTCCGGTGCGACGAATATCCTGCGCCTTCGGCGACGTTGGGTACATCGTCACGACCAGCCTGCTATCCCGGAGCGTGAACGGACCTACGGGGTGCACCCGGGGCCAACCATCACGCCGCACGGTTGCCAAGAAGCAAGGCGCAGCGGCGAGGCGTTCCTCGGCATGTTTCGCAAGTTCCGGCTGGCGTTGAGCGAACGTGTTCCAGGGCACTGCCTCCATCGGTAATCCTCAGGCCACTCCGGTTCAAGGACCGTATAACGTACCGGCGAATCAGCCGCTGAGAGCTTAGCGACTGGCGGTTTGTATTCGCCAGTTATACAGCTCGCCGACCGAGGCCGGCCTGGCGACTTCTCGTGAATACGACTCTGTGGAGCTCCGTCCGCCGTAGGCTGTGGGTCATGAAATCGGACTACGAACGAAAGCGGGCTGAGGACTTTTGGAGTCGTTGGACAGGCTTTGGGTCGCGACAGACTACCCGGAGTGCCAAGAAATTGCGCTGTACACGGACCAAGAGTTGAAGCAGATCCTCGGCGAATGGGAACAGGTTCGCAAAGCCTGCGATGCAATCTGGGCCAGGATCCGGGATGCCAGGCCAGACCTTCAGGGATGGGATCCGATCAGTGGCGAGCGTCCACTAGGTCAATAGCTACGGCCAAGCAGCATATTCCCGTTCTGTAGGGATCTCAGCATCAGCGGCGCAGGGGAAGCGAGCGCCATTGCATGCGCGAGTCATGCCCACTCCAGGCTCTCTCCTGCTTTAAGGCCCTCGATGGTTGGAACCACCTGCTGAACGACCGTCCCGAACTGGCCGATGAGCAGGACGACTAAAGTCCAAAAGGCGATCACAGCACGCGAACGACGAGTCCTAGCTTTGCCGAACAAGCGAAAGACTCCGACAACCACAAGAGTGAAAACAACCGAACTAAGCGCTCTGCCGAGCACTTCGGGTCCGGGGCCGCCTTGGCGAATACCGGCGGAGAGTGCAAGGAAGCTAGAGACGACCAGGAGGACGGTCGCCGCGATTTCCCATCTTACGGGAGACTTCTCGCGGGGTCCTTGGGCAGCGTCAAACTCATTCATAATCTCTCCTGCTCCTCCAATGATGCCGACAGGGTAAAGGCAGACTGCCGTTCACCTGAGTATAGGAATTGGCCTTCAGGCGAGGGCGAGCGCAGCCTCCGAACGGCCCGTGCGAATAAGAACCTAGCCTCATGCGTGAGCAATGAGAATGCAACCTACGGGGCACCACGGACGGTATTCTTCGGGTCTCACGGCATCGAGGTTCACAGCGTTGAAAGGAGGGCCGGATGCTGATCATGGCCGTACACCAGGTGCCCGGCCTCACTCGGGAGAAGTACGAAGAAGTCGTCCGCAAGCTCACAAACGGTAAGTCCCGTCTGGAGTCTCCCTCCGACCTGCCGTTCGAGGGGCTGTTGGTTCATGCCGCTGGCCAAGGCAAGAACGGGTTCTGCATCATTGACGTTTTTGAGTCGGAGGAGGCAGTCGAGCGCTTCCGCGAAGCGGTAACCCCAATCGCACAAGACGTAGGTATCGAAGAGCCACCGGAGTTCTTCCCAGCCGAGACATTCTTCTCGCTTGAACGCCGGACCATGTAGACCTCGGCATCCCGAGTGAGGCAGTTCTGGTGCACGAATCGCAGACAAACCTGGTCGGAGCCTGAGGCGTCTTTCGGCATAACCGATTGGCGCTTAAGCCGCCGCCCGCGGCGGTCCCTTGAGTCGGTTTGGAGCGGGCAGTTATACGCCGACGCGCCCAAAGTACCGTTCCATTCGTAGTTCCAATTGAGGTAGCTCCTGAAGGACGTCGGTCGTGCCTGGATTTGCGAACTTCGCCAGCCCGGCTTCAAGAGCTCGCCGGGCGCGGTCAAGATCTCCAGCGTAGTAGAAGAGGTCAGCTGCGTCATGAAAGTGCCAACCCTCCTTAAGCCAGAATTCGGCGGCGCCCTCGTAAGATGACAGCCGTTCGAGAAACGGCAATCCAGTCCGCTCCACGTCTTGCCAAAATTGCTCCAGAATCGGGTTCTTTTCTCCAGGACTGAAAACTCTTGCTCGTGAAGACGACCAGCCCGGAATAAGCCAGTCGTTGCTTCCCGCGATCCAGAAATCACTGCTTGCGTCTTCCCTTGCTTCCGCCGCCATCGAGCGAAGGGCCTGGACTTGACCCCCCACGACGTCCAAAAGATCGTCGCGTCAAGGGTGCTGTCGTGGCTCAGCACGAAGCGAATTACCTGATCGAACTCCCCCACCTTTCGCGAGAACTTGAGTTGACTGGTGGAGTACGCAAAGTTGATCGCTTGAAACCGCGGGACGACTTCGGTTTCCACCGCGAGACGAAACTGCTCTTTTGGTCTCATCTCAGTGCGTATAACGGATCATTGGTTAAGCTGCGCGGCGCCAACGCGGAATGGCGTTACACGAGTCACTTACGCGCCGTGTCAGTTTCAACCGCTTGTTAGACGCCGCCGCGGTGAATCACGCGATCAGAATTGGACACAGTTCTCAAGGACTTCCAGCGGGATCTCTGTACCTGTCACATGTGGTCATCCGGAAGTTTGCTGCCCGAGCTCTTGGGCAAGCCCGATGAGAATTCTTCGGGGCCCCGGATGTAGCAGAGCCGATACGTGTCTTCGTACTGGACCACTTCCCCGACGAGTTCCGCGCCGCGTTTGCCAAGCCGGGCGACCGTATCGTCGATGTCCTGCACGGTGAACATGACACGTAGATAACCGAGGGCGTTCACCGGGGCGCTGCGGTGATCGGCGACCACAGGCGGCCGCGAGGAATCGGGACACCTCGAGCCGGCTGTGACGGTCCGGCGTACGCAACATGGCAATCTCGACGCGCATGTCCCGTAATCCAGTGACGCCATCTGCCCAGTCTCCTTCGATTGGGGCGCGCCCCTCGAGCTCGAGGCCAAGTTCGGTGAAGAATTCAATGGCGGCGTCGATGTCCTCTACCACGATGCCGACGTTGTCCATTCGCTTGATCGTCATGATGTCTCCTTGGCGTCTAACGGAATGCCGGGTCAGCCGCCGCCCGCGAAGCCGGCGGTCGGTTGCAGCCGGCAGTTGATACATATCGACCCTGATCCACTACTCGATGCGGGTCCTGTGCGAGTAAGGGACCTCCAGCTGTGGTTGACGACAGGGAGGTGGCCGTGGGGGACATCGGAGGGGTTGAGCAGGGCCGGTTTGTCGAGCGGATCCGAAACGCCGAAAGAGAGCGGTTGCTGGCAGCCCCGATCGACGTCGGCAAAAGGACCGCTGCAGCTCTGGTCTGCGACTTTTGGGGTGAGATCGTCACTGCCCCTTTCGAGTTCGATCTGAACGAATCCGGCTTCACCAAGCTTAGGGCGCAGCTGGTTAGAGCGGAAGCCAGCCGGGACGTTGCCCTTACCCGGGTCGGGGTCGAGCAGGCCGGCCACTACCACGACACCCTGGTTGCCCGGCTGCAGACCGAAGGCCTGGACGTGGTGGTGCGCTCAGAACCTGCTGCGCTCGGTCAAGACCGACGCCCGGGACCTGGCGGCGATGGCCGAGTTGATGATCCGTGGTCTGGGACGCCGCCCGGAGCTCGAGGACGGCCCGGTGGCCCGTCAGGCGGTCCTGGTCGCTCATCGACGGCGCAAGATCAAGGCCCGCAGGGCGCTTAAGAATCAGGTGCTCGCCACCTGGGATCTGGTCTTCCCCGGACTCGACGGGTGCTTTTCAGACATGTTGTCGACCAAGGTCGGCAAGGCGCTGCTGGCCGAGGCGATCACTCCCTCCCGGGTGCTTCATCTGGGACCCGAGCGCTTCCGGGCCTTCTGCGCCAACCGGGGAGTGGTGGTCGATCGTTTCAAAGCCGATCAGGTGATTAAGGCGGCCAGAGAAGCGTTTGCGCTGCCGGATGTGCGTGCTCAGGTGCTGCTCGAGGTTCTGGCGGTTGACGCCAAACTCATGCAGAAGTTGGATTCGACCATCGAGGCGGCCGACCATTGTCTGGCCGAGGTCCTCGGTGACACCCCGGCACGGGTGCTCACTTCGATCCCTCATGTCGGGGTGGTTCGGGCCTCCAACTACGGCGGGGCGGTGGGCAACATCGACCGCTTCACCAGCTCGGCTCAGGTCTACAAGTTGAGCGGCCTGGTATCGAAACTGCACGAGTCGGCGGGCAAACGCCGGGGAGGTCTGGCGATCAGCAGGGCGGGCAAGGTCGAGCTCAGAGAGGCGATTCTGGAGCTCGGCAAGGGGCTGCGTCTGGGTGATCCCGACTTGGAGACTACGCCCGGCAGATGAAACAGCGGGGTAAGCCGGGCGGTGTGATCCTGTGCGCTTTGGGGCACCGGGCCAACCGACTGGCGTTCGCCATGATGCGCGACCAGAGCCGGTTCGAGCCCAAGGCGTGGCCGGCGCGAGAAGCGGACGGAGCCCTCATGCCCGACCTAGGTCGACCACCATCGAAGTGAACCGTCCGCCGGGCTGATCGTTTCATCTTCAAACAGGTTTGGCGAACGCAGGCCGAGGTGTGGACGGGGCCGGATCTCAACGTCGAGCCAGTTAAGGGGCCCGAACTACTCGGGACTTCGTGCCTAACATGACGCCCGGCCCTTTCCCCATTGGGAGTACGAACGTAGTTGTCTGGGCCGCCCGGCTGCCGGGTGTCGGCGATCACTGAATCTCGCGAAACATGATCATCGAATCTCGCGGTGATCTGACAAATTGACGCTCCTCCCGCAGGGTTAATCCACCCTGCGTGGTCATTGCCCTCCGAGGCTGTTGGCGACCAAGCCGAACAGCCAGGAGGGCTACACGATGATGACTCAGGAGGAGTATTTGGACATTCCAGGACTGAAAAGGCAAGGCTGGACCCTGCAGCAGATCGCCGAGGAGGTCGGGTACCACCCGGCGACGGTACGGGAGTGGATCCGCCGGGGTGGACCGCCACAGAAGCGGCAGATCGATCCGGCCAACCTTGTGATCAACGAGCACTGGGCCCAAGAGATAGCCATGCTGCTCAAGGCCAACCCCAACCTGCTCGCCACCTCGGTCGAGCGGCTGCTCCGAGCTAAAGGCTTCACCGGCAGCTACCCGACGCTCGCTCGGTACCTGTGCGGGGTGCGAGGCTCACGTCGGGGCCGGCAGGTCGAGGTTTCGGTTCCGATCGAGACCGCCCCCGGGGAGGAGTTCCAGTTCGACTGGTCCGACTGTTGCGACTTCGCCCGGCTGTGGGGGTGGGAGCAGCTGCACTGTTTCGGGGCGATCCTGTGCTACTGCCGGCGCCGCCACTGGTGGTTCACCGACTCAATCGACCGCCACCACACCTTCGAGGGGCTGGTGCGCTTTTCGAGGACACCGGCGGAGTCCCCGGAGTCGGACGCACCGACCGGATGGGGTGCCTGGGTCGCTCCCACGGCCGGGTGTTTCGCTGGTTCGCTGAGTCGTTGGAGTTCGCCGCCTACCACGGCTTTTCCTTCAAGGCGTGCCAGGCCGGCGACGCCAAGCGCAAGGGCAAGGTGGAGCGTCCCTTTTGGGAGATGAAGGAGGCGTTCTTGCAGGAGGTGACCGTGACCGGACCACCCGCCAGCATCAACGAGCTGAACCGAAGGGCTGACGAATGGCTCGAGCACAACGTCCACCACCGGCCCCATCGGGTGACCGGGATGGCTCCGGCGGAGCGGATCAAAGACGAGCTGCAGATGTTGGGGCCGCTTCCCCGCCTCAGATTCGACACCTCAAAGCGGGAGTCCCGCCAGGTCGGGCAAGCGGTTCCGATGATCGAGGTCGACGGGGTCTTCTACTCGGTGCCACCGGCCCTGGCCAGCCAGATCGTGGAGGTCAGGCTGCCGGTTGACCGGCGAATCATCGAGGTACGCCACCGGGGCCAGCTGCAGGTTACCCACCAGATTGCCCCCTCAGGTTCCGAGCCGGTCTGGGACCCGCGCCACCGCCGGGAAGCGGAGCAGATTGCACTCAGCCGCCACCGGCGAACCCCGAGGTTCTCCCCGCATGAGCAGGTCTTGGTTGATCTGCTCGATCTTGGTGAGGGCGACTACGACGTCGAGCCGGTTCGGCTTGAGAGCTATGACCCGGACTCAGCCTGCTGCGGTTGCGGCTGGGCAGGGGGTGTGCGGTGAGCGAATCGGTGTACGAGCAGATCAAAGACGGCTTAGGTTACCTAAAGCTCAACAAGGCCGAGGAGTGCTTTGCCACCCTGGTGGAGCAGGCACGAGACGACAAGTGGGACCACCTGCAGTTTCTGGCCCGGCTGGTGGACGAGGAGGTGACCGCCACTCGCAACCGCCGGCTGGCTTCCCGCATGCGCTTCGCTCACCTTCCCGGGCGGCGCACCCTCGAGGATTTCGACTTCGACTTTCAGCCCTCGATCGATCGCAAGCTGGTCGAGGATCTGGCCTCCTTGAGGTTCGTCAAAGAGGGAAGGCCAGTTTTGTTTTTAGGCCAGCCCGGCTGCGGCAAGACCCACCTTGCGGTGGCCCTTTGCACCCTGGCGGTGGAGGCAGGGTACCGGGGCTACTTCGCCTCGGGAGCCGACATGTGCGCCTCGATCGCCGCCGCCTACGCCGAGGGCACCTTCAAGCTCAAGATGCGCACCTACACCGGTCCTTCGGTCCTGGTGATCGATGACGTCGGGCTGGTGCCGCTCGACCGGGCGGCGGGAAACGCCTTCTACCAGGTGGTCAACCGCCGCTACGAGATGGGCTCATCTACCATCGTCACCACCAACCGGGGGCTGCCCTCCTGGGGCGAGGTCTTCGGTGACTCGGTTGTCGCCGCCGCAATTTTGGACCGGCTGATGCACCGGGCGGTGGTTTTCAACATCAAGGGGCCGTCCTGGAGGATGCGCGAACACCAGGCCCTCGCCGAGGCGGTAAAGCAATGAGGGACTGCTCTGTGCCGTACTCAAGCCCCTCCCCAACTCCCAAACGCGGCTCTCAGCCCAACTCAGGAACTGAAAAATCTGCCAGAACCGTTATGAAGGTGTCTGGTGGCCCAAAAGAGCGCAAAGGAGGTCGCTGCTAAGGTTAATCGAGCGAGGAGCGTCACTCTGAGTAAATCGCGAATTTCGGTGATCATAAATCGCGGTTTTCAGTGATCGCCAAGACCGGGTGAGTCCGCGTAGATCAGCGAGTGCCTCAGGGATCGAACATCTCGCCGGCGCCGCCGACCTCATAAACGAAAATTCCCCCTCATCGAGGGGCTGGAGCGCCTACTGCCGGGTCGGGGATTGACAGGAACCACAGTTGTTAGGCAGCGGTCGCAAGCGGTGACTATCAAGGCAAGTGGTCGCTGCAAAACTTCTGGACGAACAGAAGCATTTGTTTGACCTGTTCCTTGTCGTAATTCGAGAAACGACCATGTGCCGCATCATTTCGCAAATTTGCCCACGAGGTGATCTGCTTCTGAACGAGAGGACCGTACAGTTTTGCTTTGTATAGGGCGTTGTTGAGCGGATCAATCGTGAACGGCTTCCCGTCTTGATGTGACGTTTGAAGCCCACTGGAGTCAGCAATTTTTCGAAGCGAGTCTTCAAGTACCGCCCCCAAGAGCACGGCTGAAGCATCCTTGTAGCCCTCCTCGAGCAAATGCTCTGCCATTTCAAGAAAGTCCGCGAAGATCTCCGCCCGCAGTAACCCCTGCAAGCTCAATATCAAGCCAGAGCTAACGTCGTGTGCAACGCTGCGAAGGATTCCAACTAGTTCACTAACGTGCTCGTAATGGTTGGAATGGATAACTGTGAAGGCCGGAGTTGCCAACACTTTCTGCATCGACTGGTGGTAGTGGCTCTCTTTTCCATAGAGACGCAAGACGAGTTGCCCACCCCTTACCGCTACGGACGACAACTCTTCAATTTGATCATGGCCTAGGGACCGGTCAGCTCTGCTCGCCTCAGCTGACAGCCGGCTAGCGCTTTCGACTAAGTCCTTGACCTCGTTCGCGACCAGTTCGGTAACCTGGCTAACTGGCATCAGGCCTGCTGCCTAACGTGATGCCCGGTCAGTCGCAGCCCGCGAGGCCGGCTGTCGGTTGTACCGGCAGTTGGGCAGCTCACTATGCTGTCCCCTCGTACTGGACGAGCTCCCATGGGTACACCGCGAGACAGTCATAAATATGCTGACGCACCCTATTTGAAGAGACTGCCGCGAGCCGCTGGATGAAATCTGCGGATTTAGTCACGTCTGACTTCTTTACGGAGCGGCTGGTGGACACACGGTGAGCAATTTCACCCCTCAACTCGACTCGCCTGGTTAGGCGTGCGCGGGCTGAATCCGGTGTGGTCCTATGCCACGCCAGCAATCCGACAACCGTGTAATTCCGAGAAGATCCTCGAAAAGGGCGTCGATCTGCTCAGGCTTGGGAGTATTCAAAGCCCCGGCGAAGCGCTTCAAAATCTTGTCCCGGTGCGCTTGAAGTATGACTTGCCATCCTGTTCCAGCGAGTTCCCAGACTCGGCGTTCGTCGTTGCTGCTCCTAACCTCTCTGGACGCCGCAGTAAGGACTTTTGACGGAAACACCGAGTGAGTAGTTGCGGCGGCCAGCATCGTGTCAAACGCACTGGTCGCAAGGTCTTCAACGTACGCCTCCCAGCAGGCGACCAAGAGCACCACGCCACTCTTGTTCAAGACGACGATGTCGTGACGCCTCCCCGGGCGAGTCCCGGAAATCTCCTCGTGTATTGCAACAAGGCGTAAGACCTCATAGGTGTTCGAATTCAGGTTTGCGACATGGGTGGGGGGCATATTAGTGGCTGCCTAAGGTGAAAATCCACTTGTGCGACCTTGATGCCCTCCCGTGATCATGCCGCCTCCAGCGGGGTGAGGTGAACCTGGTACCCGAGAGCGTTCAGCTGCTGCGTTAGCTTACGGGCATGCTGCACCTTGTTCTGTCTGGACATGAACCAGTCAGGGCCTAGGTCCTTGTAGGGAACCATGTCCTCAAGGATGTGGAAAGCGGCAACCAAGATCGAGTGGGCGACCGCCACGGTGGCCTTGGCCTGGCCCCTGCGGCCGCGGAGCCGAGCGTACTGGGCGAAGAGGTAGGTGCCTTTGGCCTTACCGGCAGCCTTGGCCGCCTGCGTGAGGTCCATGTGGAGCCACTTTGAACCCTTCCTGGTCTTGCCGGTGTGGCTCTTGCCCGCAGACTCGTGCTGGCCGGGACACATTCCCGCCCAGGACGCCAGTCGTCCTGGTGAGCCGAATCGAGCCATGTCGACTCCGATCTCAGCGATGATCGATTGAGCGACCCGCTTGTCGACTCCGGGAATGGTGTCGAGCAGTTCAACCTGACGCTCGAAAGGGGCAATGACCACCTCGATCTCGTCGGAAAGCGACTGGATCAGCTCGTCGAGAAAGTCCAGCTTGGACAGGATCGCCCCTACTACCAAGGCATGGTGAGAGGTGAACCGCCCGGTCAGGGCATCCTTGAGGTCGGGAAGCTTCCTGCGCAGCGTTCCCTTCGCAAGATCGGCCAGGATCTGTGGGTCGGTGGTGCCCTCCACCAAATCAAAGCCTTCAGCATCGCCTTGCCGCTGACGCCGAGCACGTGAGTCGCCACCGACGACAACTTGATGCCGGCGTCCTGGAGCACCTTGTCCAGACGCTGCGCCTCGCGAGAGCGCTCCTCGATCTGGGCCTTGCGGTAGCGGGTCAGATTGCGCAGCTCCCGGATCTGCTTGGGCGGCACGAAGCTCGGTTTCACCAGACCGTGCGCCACGAGCTGGGCGATCCAGGCAGCGTCGGCCACATCGGTCTTGCGGCCCGGGACGTTGCGAAGATGGCGGGCGTTCAAAAGCCAACACTCGAACTCATCCTCGAGCATGTAGTAAACGGGCTTCCAGTAGACCCCGGTCGACTCCATCCCAACCACATCGACGTCGAAGGCCTTCAACCAGTCCCTCAGCGCAAGCAATTCGACAGTGGTGGTCTTAAAAGTGTGGGTCTGGGACTGTCGGCTTGCGCCTTGATCCCCGAACCTGACGCAGGCGACCACAGTGTCCTTGTGCACGTCCAAGCCTGCACACCTGTTGATGAGCGTGTCCACTCAACCTCCCCTCGATCGAACAATCGAGACCGCCCAGGGGAGCCTCATCGCATGGAGTCTAAGGTTCGTGCTCGCAGCAACAGTTCACGGTGCCCGAAGCTCCCGGGTCCCACTAACGGACGGGCTCGCTTGCACCAAGGCGACTCGACCTCGCAGGACAGTCCGCTCACATTTTCATCTGTTGCTGGTGCCGTAGCCAAAGGCGCGGCATTCTCACTAACGGATCGGTCGATTAGCCGCTAGTGCAGCCGGCCGTCAGTCGTCCCGGCCATTTAGGCAGCAGAGGATGCCCGGCTCAGACCCACCGGTCGCATTTGCAACTCGGCATGATGCACTTAGCCGCTCCAGGATGCTCCGTCTTGAGATGTTTGCAGCGTCGACACTTGACACGGCGTTCTTCCCTTCCAATCGCGCGATCGCGTTTTTGTGCCGGGGTGAGCTGTTCGATGTGCAGCTGAGTCCCCGTCCGTCCCTTCATATTTCCCCCATCGGAAACCCTTACTCCAAGAACATTGCGTCATGTTGTTCTCGTCACCGAACTAGTCAAGTCTGCCTAACGTACTGCCGTTTGAGCCGCCGACGAAGGAGGTCGGCTTCCAAACGGTAGTTATGTCGCATCTCATCGGAGACGATTGAACTCTTCTACAGAGAGTCCGGCGTCTTTCACGATCCCACCCATGGTGAATGCGTTCACCGGGTTCGCTCGAGGAATCGTCAGAATTCGCTGCCCGTTCGACATGACGACGTGCTTGCCCTGCCGAACGATATTGAACCCGGCTTTCTGGAGGGCCCGCACAGCTTCCTGGTGCGAGACGCCCGGAATGCTCGGCATTAGATGGCGACTTCGATCTCCCTGATCTCGGCGCCTTCCAGTTGCTCATCAGCTACGGAGAGGTAAGCGTGAATGGCATCCTTGACGTTCTCGAGAGCCTCGTCTTCGTCGCTTCCCTGAGACCAACAACCGGGAAGCCCGGGCACTGACACGGCAACGCCTTCATCCGATTTAAACAGGGCTACCCGAAACCGCTGAGTCATGTAATCAGTGTACAGAGGGGATCTGACGACATCAGTCGACATAACGGATTAGCGCCTCAGCCGTCCGCCCGCGTAGCCGGCGGTCGGTTGCAGGCATAACGGATTAGCGCCTCAGCCGTCCGCCCGCGTAGCCGGCGGTCGGTTGCAGGCGCTAGTTATACGGCCTAGGCACCTCAACGATTGCGGCCTTTGGGACCTAAGGATTTCATCGCCTCAGCTGCTGCCTCCCGTCGCCTCCGCAGTTTAGGTATGTACATCGCTCAAACACTGCGTAAGCCGACCCGAAGATTAGTGACATGAGAGCTAACACCGGCCAACCGGGATCGAATTGGCCCTTCGTCTGAACGAAGAAAGTGCCAACCGCAAAGAGGCCACCGGAAAGAATCCCCCAGAACCAAGGGTGCTGATCCTCATGCTTCTTCAGGTGCTGGCCGAAGCTTGCCTTGGGATCCGTCACCTCCGCCCGTATAACGGACCGCGGATTGAGCCGCCGACAAAGGAGGGCGGCTCCAATCCGCAGTTATGCCGTGACCCCGAAGCGCTAGAAGATAGGACACGGCTATCCCGAACTCTTCCGTCGAGACTTTGCAGACATTCCCTTTAGGAGGCTACCGGCGAGCACCATGAGTGGCGTCATCACGGCCGCAACAACCAGATCAACTTCGCCCTCCAAAATCAGATCCGTAACAGCGAACGCAACGGCGAATGTGAGACGATGATCGCTCCGCCCAGAAACGGCTTTTCATTCTGCAACTGCTTCCAGCGGTCATGGCCGGTCATCTCATCATCGAATCGGCATAACGGATTAGCGCCTCAGCCGCCCGCCCGCGTAGCCGGCGGTCGGTTGCAGGCGCTAGTTATACGGCGAGTGCGGTCTGTTTGAACTTGAGGCATTAACTAAGTGTGACCGGGATTGCGCTGGCCGCCGGAGAAGATGTTCGAGAGCGGAGAGCCAGGCCCTTGATTCAGCGCTCAGAACTGCCACGCGCGAGCCCCCTGATCTTCACGAGCCAACGTGTCCGTATAACGGAATGCCGGCTCAGCCGCCGCCAAAGGCGGTCGGTTGTAGGCGGCAGTTATGCGGTGGGCCATGGATCCGATGCAAGCTCCTTTTTGGATCAATCATCGTTCCTTCTTTCGCCTTCGCCAATTGAGCCACCGCCCAATAAGCAATGCCACTGCCGCGCCGATGGCACCAGAGATCAGTTCCTGGACAACAAAGTCACCAATCAAGCCTGAGCCACGTATTCCAGTGATCCATTTCCTGTGTCGGCATAACTACTATTTCGCGAGGTCTCGATAACACGCCGCTCCTCGATAACACTCCCACTTCCTGGCGTTCGAAGTCGTGTTATGAAGCTCATCAGATGAAGTCGTTTGTGGTCATGCGACTCCTCTTAGCGTTATTCAGTCAGTGTACCGCGGTAACCGTTCGGTTGACCCAAATCTATCCAGCGGACTCCTCACGCCATGGCCGCCTCGATTGAGAACATGGGTGTAGATCTGAGTGGTCTTTACGCTGGCATGACCCAATAGCTCCTGGACCGTTCTGATGTCGTAACCGTCTTCCAAGAGGTGCGTAGCGAACGAGTGCCGCAGTACGTGAGGAGTTGCGTGTTTAGCGATCTGAGCTCTCAGGCTGGCGCTGCGGACTGCCTTCTGCACTACGGACTGGTGTAAGTGGTAGCGATATTTGATGCCGTCGTGTCATCAGTGAAGTAAGTGGCCGCAGGGAAGAGCCACTGCCAGCCCCACTCCCTTTCAGCGTTGCGGTATTTGCGGCCGAGCGCGTAAGGCAAAGGCACCCGCCCCAGTCCCATGGTCAGGTCTTTGTCATGAATACGTTTCGCACGTACTAGATGGCTCTTCAATGGATTCATGACCAGGTCGGGCAGCATGGTGATTCGGTCTTTGTTGCCCTTCGCCCGTTTGATCGTTATCTGCCGACGCCCGAAATCGACATCTTTGGCCCTTAGGTTGAGCGCTTCATCCAGCCGTAGGCCGCTTCCGTAGAGAAGCTGGCAGATAAGCAATGGAAGGCCATCCAGCTGCTCGAATAGCACACGCACTTCCGACCTGGATAGAACCGTGGGCATGCGTTTGGGCTTTCGCGCCCTGGCGATGTTCTCCATATGTTCCAGAGGCTGACCGAGCACCTTGGAATAAAAGAATAGGAGCGCACACAGCGCCTGATTCTGGGTGGAAGCGGCAACATCCTCGCCGACCGCCAACTGCGTAAGGAATGCATTGACCTGCTCTTCACGCAATTCATGGAGGTCGATGCCACCATGAAAGCGAAGAAAGCGCTCTATCCAGAACAGGTAAGCCTTCGCGGTTCTCTCACCGTAGTTTCGAGCACGTAGGACCCGGCGTGCTCTTTCTACGGCTTCGTCTTGGGGTTTCCGAACAACCTGCAGACGAGGACGCGCATTGGTTAGGCGAGCTTCCCGGGACGTACTCAACAGGCACTCCGATCTGGGGAAGTCGTGAACTATCCTTCAAAGTTACCGCCTGCATAGGACACTTCTGGCCACCCGCGCCATGCGGTTCAGCGATAGGCGAGTGTTCCTAACTCAGGGCCCTCTTCAGGAACTGGCAGGCTGCCACGTGGATGGCCAGCATTGCCTCCGGGAAGCGGATACGGCAACATGACGCAATAAGTTTGGCATCAGCCGGGTCCGAGGGGCTCAGGCCAGGGCCACAAGCTCCAGCAGGTCGTCGGACCAGTGGATGTACTCGCCGTCGGGCATCGACACGACATGGGTCGGCTGCAGCTGGTGCACGAAGGCCTCGTCGTGGCTGACGATCATGAGCGTGCCCTGCCAGGACTGCAAAGCATTGGTGATGCCTTCCCGTGAGATGGGGTCGAGGTTGTTGGTCGGCTCGTCCAGCAGCAGCAGGTTGTGCTGCTTGGCAGCCAGTTGAGCCAGCGCAAGTTTGGTCTTTTCTCCACCTGAGAGGGTGCCGGCGTTCTGGAACGCCTTGTCGCCGGACAGGGTGAACATGCCCAGGAAGGCCCGAATCTGCTGATCGATCAGCACGCCGTCGGAGCGCAGATGGTCGATTACAGCTTCCTCCGGCCGCAAACCCTCGTGCTCCTGGGCGTAGTAGCCGAGCGACACATTCATTCCGGGAGCCACCGTCCCCGAGACCGGCTCTATCGTCTCCGAGAGGATCTTGAGAAGAGTCGACTTGCCTGCGCCGTTCAGCCCCATGACCAGCAGGCGGTCGCCGTGGGTGACCTCGAACGACAGACGATCGAAGACCTTGTGCTCGCCGTAGCTCATCGCAAGGTTTTGCACTCTCATCACCAGGCGGCCCGGCTGCGGAGGAGGCGAGATCCTGAACCGGACGGCGCTTTCCTTCGCAACCCTGGTGACCTTGGTGGCTCGCATCTTCTCCACCCGCTTGTCCAGGTTCTTGGCGACCCGAGCACGGGAGGCGGTCTGATGGCGCATGCGGTCGGCGAGGGTCTTGAGGCGCTGGATGTCCGCTTCCTGGATATTGGCTATCTTGTTGCGCCGCTCGACGTCGGCCGCCCGAGCCTCTCGGTACTGGCTGTACGTGCCCTTGTAGGTGTTCATCTGACTGTTGTCCAGGTGCAGAACCCGGGTGATGGCCGAGTCGAGCAGCTCCAGGTCATGGCTGACGATCAACAGGCCGCCCGAGTACGAGCGCAGGAAGGACATAAGCCACGCCTTGGCATCCACGTCGAGGTGGTTGCTTGGCTCGTCCAGCAGCAGAGTCTCGGCTCGGCGAACAGAGAGTGCGCCAGCTCGACCCGGCGCCGCTCGCCTCCGGAGAGCGTGTCCATCGGACGGGTCATCTCGTCTCCGGTGATGCCCAGTCCGGCGCAGATACGCCGGGCCTCGGACTCGGCCTGGTAGCCGCCTGCCAGCCGGAAGTTCTCCTCCGATCGGGTGAAGCGGGCGATATTACGCTCCGACGGGTCCTCCTCCATTACCTGCTGAAGCTTGGTCAGGCGGTTCTGCGCCTCGGTAAGGTCCCTGCCGGCCAGGACATACTCGAGGGCCGTGGAGAGCTCCTGCCCTGCGTTCAGCTTGGCCTGGCGCAAATAGCTGTAGGTCCCTTGGAAGCGCACAGACCCCTCGTACTCGACCGCCCCGGCAGCCTCCTGCGACAGGATCGACATCAGCGTGGATTTACCGGCGCCGTTGCGGCCGACCAGCCCCACCTTGTCTCCGGGTGCGACGTTGAACGACGCGTCGTCGAGCAACAGGCGCGTGCCGATGGAGATATGCAGACCTTTGACCTGCAGCAAGCAGAGTGCCTTTCGTCGTTACGAGGGGTTGCGCCGGCGCTGGGAACGCCGCGGTCGAGGCTACGAGTTTCGGACCTCGTCCGTCCATGGTCCCATACCACCGAGGTGGTTGACCGAGATATGAGTGATAAATCCGGGAGGAGGATCCGGCATCGCAGGAAACTTCACGTCCGGCCCCAGGTAGATGTGAGCGAGCTCCTGAAGGAGCTCGGGCGCCCCACCCTCGGTGATGGTAGCCCGCCCCTTGATGATCAGGTACTCCCGAAGGCCCCAGGAGTTGAGCTTGGTGGTCTCGAAAGAGACTGTCACCCGGGGGTCCCGTCGCATGTTGCGGAGCTTCTTCTGGTCGTGAAGAGTGGCGATGACGATGTTGTCATCGACGTCGATGCCGGCCCACGCCAGCGACACGTGGATGCTACCGCTCTCGTTGAGTGTGGCCAGGTGGGCGTAGGCACCCGAACGCACCACCTGCTTTGCCGATTGGGGAAACACCCGGGACTCCTTACTGCGGGATGAGCTGAACTGTCGCCATGATCCCACGAGGCGGGCCACCTTCAATGCCCAGGCAGCCGCCGGGGTCTATGAAACCTATGAATTCCACATCGACGGGGACGTTTTCCATCTGACGGTCCGAGACAGCACACTCCAAACCCCCCGGGGCCCCGCGACCGACCCCGACCTGGTCTATAAGACGGACATTCCCACGCTCATGGCCATCGGGGCCTGGCAGGTGGATCCGGTCGGCTGTGGCCGCCGGGAAGGGTCGAGATGACCGGCGAACCTGAAGTGGCGCGGCGATGCCAGCAGATCTTCGGGCTGACGCGCCCCTGAGCGGGGCTCGCGTAGCGTCAGCCGCCCGGTTATAAATGACAACTATGGACGAGATAAGGCTCACCCAGTATTCCCACGGCGCCGGCTGAGCTTGCAAGCTCGGTCCCAGTGACCTGGCGCAGGTCGTGCGCCGCTTGGGGGGCAGAACAGGGAAGGCTGATCCAAACCTTCTCCTGGGCCTCGACGTGCCCGACGACGCTGCCGTCTACCGGATCAACAACGAGACGGCCCTGGTGCAAACGGTCGACTTCTTCACCCCGGTGGTGGACGACCCCTATCATTGGGGCGCTATAGCGGTGGCCAACGCCATCAGCGACATCTACGCGATGGGGGCGACCCCACTGACCGGCCTGAACCTGGTTGGCTGGCCGAAGGACCTGGACATGGACCTGCTCGCCCGGGTGCTGGAGGGCGGAGCGGACAAGGCCGATGAGGCGGGGTGCGCGGTGGTCGGTGGCCACACGGTGGACGACCCCGAACCGAAATTCGGTATGGCGGTGACCGGGATCGTGCATCCGGACAAGATCGTCAAGCTGTCCACGGCCAGCCCCGGCATGTCGATCATTCTTACCAAGCCCCTCGGGATGGGGATCGTCGCCACCGCCTGCAAGGCGCAGCGGATCGACAAGGCACTGCTGAACCGGGCTACCAGTATGATGGCAACCCTCAACGCCGGCGCAGGCCAAGCGATGGTTGAGGTGGGCGCCGCTGCCGCCACCGACGTGACGGGATTCGGCCTCATTGGACACCTGCGGGGGATGCTGGCGGCAAGTGGCTGCTCGGCCAACCTGATGGCAGACAGCGTTCCGATCCTGGCCGGCGTCGACGAGCTCGCAAGGCAGGGCCTGGTGCCGGGAGGGACTCGACGGAACCGGGATTATTTCGGACCCTTTGTAGACTTCGATGCGGAGATCGACCCCATGTTGAGGGTCATCATGTTCGATGCCCAGACGTCCGGAGGACTGCTGATAGTGGTGGAGAGGTCGAAGCAGGAGGCGATGGTGGAGGCTTTGGGCAAGTACGGGACTCCTGAGGCGGCGGTGATCGGGCGTATCGCAGACGGTAGCCCGGGCACCATCCGGGTTGCCGGCCGGAAATGAAGTTCACCATTCCCCAGGACATCTACGACGGGATGATCCAGCACTGCCGCAACGACTACCCCAACGAAGCGTGCGGCTTCATGGGGGGGTCCGACGGGAAGGCTGAGGTGCTTTACCCCCTGCCGAACGCTGCAGCGTCCCCCATCTACTACCGACCGGGGGACAAGGAGATGATTGCGGCGATCAACGACATCGACGAGCAGGACAAAGAGCTGGTGGCAATCTTCCACTCCCACGTCGCCAGTCCGCCCAACCCGTCGCCCACCGACCGGCGAGAGGCACACTACCCCGATGCCGTCTATCTCATCGTTTCGCTGATGGATACGGAGAACCCTCTGACGAAGGGGTGGCTGATCAAGAAGGCCGACTGGCGCGATGAAAGCGGCGAGATAATAGAGGTGGAGCTGGTGATATCGTGAGCCAATGTCGGTAAAGGTGAACATCCCCGCGGTTCTGCGCTCCGCAGTGGGGGGGTCCAAGTCGGTGGAAGCGGAGTCCGGACAGCTCCGTGATGTCCTGGTTTCGCTGGGCCAGAAGTACCCGGCCCTGAAGGAGCAGGTCTTCGGCCCCGACGGCGGTCTTCACAAGTTCGTGAACGTCTACATCAACGACGAGGACGTTCGGTATCTCGAGAACCTGGACAGCAAGGTAGCGGACGGAGACACGGTAGCCATCCTGCCGGCCGTGGCCGGCGGCAGCCGCCAAGCACCTTAGCCGGCCATGCTGCTCGAGAACATGATGGGCCTCGTGGGGAACACCCCGCTGGTCGGCATTCAAAGCTTCAGCCCCAGCCCCGACGTTCGGATCTGGGCCAAGCTCGAGGGACAGAACCCCACGGGCTCGGTTAAGGACCGGGTTGCTTTGGCCATGATCGAAAAGGCTGAGGTGGAGGGGCTACTCACCTCCGCCAAGATCCTGCTCGAGCCCACCTCCGGGAACACCGGCATCGCGCTGGCGTTCCTCGCCCGGCAGAAGGGCTACCGGCTGGTCTGCGTCATGCCTGAGACGGCGTCGAAGGAGCGGGCGCAGATGATCAAGATGTTCGGCGGAGAGATCGTTTTCTCAAAGGGAGTCGAGGGGTCCAACGGCGCCATCCGGCTGGCGAAACAGATGGTGGAGGCCGACTCCAAGTACCTGATGCTTTACCAGTATGGCAACGACGCCAATCCGGGTTCCCATTACGAGACGACCGGTCCGGAGATCCTGAAAGACCTGCCCACCGTCACTCACTTCATTGCTGGGCTGGGGACCGGAGGCACTCTGACCGGCGTCGGCAAGTTCTTCCGCGACAACAGGCCCGAGGTGCGCGTCATCGCCGCCGAGCCGGAGCAGGGGGACCTGGTCTACGGCCTCCGTTCGCTGGACGACGGTTTCATCCCGCCGGTCCTGGACGAGTCGGTGCTGCACGGCAAGATCAAGGTCAACTCGAACACGTCGGTCAAGTTCACCCAGGATCTGGTCTCCAACGAAGGCATTTTCGCCGGCATCTCCTGCGGAGCCACGGTGTACGTGGCCCAAAAGATCGCCGCCAAGATAGAGAGCGGGGACATCGTCTGCCTGTTCGCCGACGGAGGATGGAAGTACCTGTCCACCGAGATCTGGGACATCCACCACGATATCGCCGCCAAGCGTGTGGAGTACATGCCCTGGTGAGTGCCGGGGACGACCGGGCGATAGGAATCTTCGACTCTGGGGTGGGGGGCCTCACGGTCACCGACTCGATCATGAAGCTCCTGCCGCAGGAGAACCTCGTCTACTTCGGAGACACTGCACGCTGCCCTTACGGCCCTCGGTCGATCGATGAGGTCCACGGTTTTCTGAAGCAAATCATGGCGCTTATGGAGGCGCAGGACGTGAAGATGCTGGTCATCGCGTGCAACTCGATGACCGCCGCTTACGAGAAGTTCCGTCCAGACCACAAGGTGCCGGTCATCGGCGTGATGGAGCCGGCGGTCCGGGCCGCGGTACGGGCAACCCACAACCGGAAGGTCGGGGTCCTGGGAACCCAGGCGACCCTCTCCACCGGCCAGTACGAGCGCTTCTTGCAAGCTGCCGGAAAGGACCTTCAGGTGCAAACGCAGGTCTGCGGGGGGTTCGTCGAACGGGTGGAGGAGGGTGACACCTTCTCGGAGGAGCTTTTCGCTCTGGCGGAGGACTACCTGTCGCCGTTGATCGCTGCCGACGTCGACACGCTGATCCTGGGATGCACCCACTACCCGCTGCTCACGGGGGTCCTTCACTCGGTGACCCATGGGGAGGTTGAGCTGATCTCGTCGGCCGATGAGGTCGCCAAGGACATCTACTCCAAGCTGGTGGAGCTGGATCTTCTGCGCCGCCATCGTCAGGTCGGGAGCCGGCGCTTCCTCGTCTCCGGGGACCCGGATCAGTTTCGGACCGTCGGGACCCGCTTTCTGGCCGGCGGTCTGGACAACGTCGAGAGCATGCCGTGGCCGTCGGCCGCATCCAAAGGCGAGGACGCGGCGTGATTCCGTTCGAGGCGATCGTCCTTGGGGCGAGTGGGACCTATCCCAGGCCGGGCGGGGCCACCTCCGGTTTCCTGCTCAGGGTGGGGGAGTACACGGTTTGGATGGACTGCGGGACCGGCACCTTCGCCAACCTCCAGCGCCACACCGACTACCGGGAGCTCTCGGGAGTGGTGATCTCCCACCTCCATCTCGACCACTTCCTGGACCTCTACTCCCTTTACTACGCGCTGAAGTACCGCAGGGACTCCGGGAACCCGACCGGCCTGGAGGTCTACGCCCCGGCGGGAGCGGAGGCGCACCTCGCCCAGCTTCTTTCGCCGACCACGAGCGAGGACTTCGGCGGATTCCTAGACTTCCACTCCGTCAAGTCTGGGGACAAGATCGCGATCCTGCCGTTCGTGTTCACCTTCTTGCAGACGGAGCACCCAGTGGAGACCCTGGCCGTCAGAGTCGAGGCCAACGGACGATCTCTGGTGTACACGGCCGACACTGCCTGGAAGGACGGCTTGGTGAAGTTCGCACAGGGAGCGAACGTGTTGATCGCCGAGGCAACTCTGCAGAAGCCCGATGCCGGCGGTCAGAGCGTGCACATGACCGCCGAGGAGGCCGGCAGACTGGCGCACGAGGCACGCGTCAACCGACTGGTGTTGACCCACCTTCCTCCGGGGCTCGATCTCACGGTTAGCATGGACCAGGCGGCCCAGCACTTCCGGGGCAAGATCCTGGTCGCTACCGACAACCTCTCAATCTGAAGGCGACGCCCGCCGCTGAACACTCGTCTTGGAGGCTCAATTCATGATTCGCAGCGACGGACGTAGCCCGGATCAACTGCGGCCCGTAAAGGTCCAACGCGGCTACGTTGAGTACGCCGAGGGGTCGGTCCTCTACGAGTGTGGGAAGACCCGGGTGCTGGTCAATGCGACCGTCGACGACCGCATCCCCGACTGGATGCGCGGCAGCGGGAAAGGCTGGGTGACCGCCGAGTACTCCATGCTGCCCCGGGCCACCGAGACCCGGACGCCTCGTGAGGTGAACAAGGGCAAGCTGGGGGGTCGGACTCAGGAGATCCAGCGCCTCATCGGGCGAAGTCTGAGGGCCATCTGCAACATGAAGGCGATGGGGGAGCGGACTATCTGGCTCGACTGCGATGTCCTTCAGGCGGACGGGGGAACCCGGACGGCATCGATCACTGCGGCGTACATCGCCCTGGCCGACGCGTGTGTGGGCCTGGTGAAGGAGGGCAAGCTGGCATCCAACCCGATTCAGGACCAGGTGGCCGCAGTGAGCGTCGGCATGGTGAACGGCGTTCCTATCCTGGATCTTGACTACAGCGAGGACTCGGCTGCCGAGGTGGACATGAACATCGTCATGACCGGGACCTCGGAGTTTGTGGAGCTGCAGGGCACCGCCGAGGGCAAGCCGTTCTCGGATGAGCAACTCGCCGTGCTCCTGGCGTTGGGGCGGAAGGGCATCGGTGACCTGCTGGCCATACAGCGCACCGCCCTCGGAGGTTAGCTCTGGAGATAGTTCTGGCCACCGCCAACCCCGGCAAGATCTCAGAGATAGTCGAGATCATGGGGGATCTGCCGGTTACCTTCATTACCAAGGAGCAGATGCCTGTTTGGCCGGAGATCGTCGAGTCGGGTGACACCTACCTGGAAAACGCACTCATCAAGGCGAGGTCGCTGGTGGAGTTCTCGGGTAGGGCGTCCATTGCGGACGATTCCGGCATTGAGATCGATGCGCTCGGAGGCGCCCCAGGAGTTCGTTCCGCCCGCTTTGCCGGTCCCCGTGCCACCGATGAGGAGAACAATCAGAGGATGGTCGAGTTGCTGAGGGACGTCCCTTTAGAGAAGCGATCGGCAAGGTACCGCTGCCTGGCGGTGCTGGTGATGCCCGACGAGACGCATATCCGGGCGGAGGGGACGTGCGAGGGCACGATCGCCATGGAGCCCAGAGGGAACAACGGCTTTGGGTACGACCCGTGGTTCATCCCGGAGGGTCAGGAGCAGACCTTCGGGGAGCTCCCGCTCGAGTACAAGCACGCGATAAGTCACCGGGGGAAGGCCCTCCGGGAGCTGACCGCAAAGATAAAGGCCTCGCGCCGGTTGTCACCCGATGTCCGCTCCAAAGATCCGGGTAGTGCGGGCGAGAGGACTTGAACCTCCACGGGCTAAGCCCACAGGATCCTAAATCCTGCGCGTCTGCCGTTCCGCCACGCCCGCAGGGTGGTGCCGGGTTCCCCACTATACAAACCGCGCTGCAGCGTTGAAGAAAGTGCGGGCTTCCTTGTGGAGCCGCTCTAGCCTGCGTCGAAGCCCAGCCGGCCCTCGTCGCCGTCCGTGGGGCAGGAATGCACCGCGGTAGCTTCCTGAGAGGCCTTCTGCAGCTCCCGCAGGCCGCGGGTGGTGATGCCGTTGATCGATGTGATGACCGGCTCTCCGGTCTCCGTACGTTCCGCGCTGACGTCGAGGCACCGGCTGGACTTGAGCATCATCACCAGTTCGGTGAACTGATCGCCAGGCGTGTCCTCCATAGCGGTGCGCACCCGGGCAGTCATGTCGCCCGGCCCCTGCGCCTCAGCGTCGAGGGCCGCCTGGAGGATGCGAACCATGCCGGTCTGAACGTCGGTCATGGAAGAATTCTATTCCTCTCCGACATTTAACCGGCTCTGGATGACTTATCTGGAGCCGGGTAGGAGACCAAAGCTTACAGCCGACCAGGTCCCCGACGTACCCGGAAGGGAGGTAGCGGCCCAGGAAGTTCAGCACCCGTCCACGCGGGCCTGAGCTCTTAACGAACCGGAGTACTTCTACGGCGACGTCGCCGGGGCGGTTGTCTCGGTCGTGGGGTCGGTGGTCCCGGCGGTTGTTCCGGCCGTGGGGGCGGTCGCCTGGGGCGTCGGAGTGGCTCTCCTGGCCGCCGTCGGAGTGGCTCTCCTGGCGGGCGGCGGTGTGGCTCTCCTCGGGGGAGCCGGGGACGTCCGGCCGGTAGCACGGGCTCCACTACCCGTCCGGGCGGTTGGGCTCGGCTGACCCTGATCTCTAGCCGAGACAGAGTTCGCGACAAGGACGCACGTTTCCTCTTCCAGAACCCGGCCCTCGACAGCGACGCCGGAGTTCACAAGGTTGTTGGGAAAGCGGTCGTCTCCGGTCAAGTCGTCCGGCTCGAAGGTGCTCGCACGCGTGTAGAGCACGACGACGGTATCGCCCTCGCTGAAGACACAAGCGGATTCCTGGCCGGAGTACGAAGACAGTCGAAGGGCCAATGAGCCGGGCGAGGCCTGCTCGATAGCCGTTCCCTCTTCTTCCGTTTGCCCCTCCTCTTCCGCGACGCCCGGGCTCGCAGTGGTGGTTGCGTCGGGAGACGGACTGGCTTGTTCGGCCTTGGCGCTCCCCGAAGCTTCGATCACTTTGCCTTCGAGCTGGAATGACGGTGAGGTGGTCGGGGACGGTTCCTGGGGAGTCTCTGGCGTCGCAACCTCGGCGTTCCTATTGCAGGCCGACGTGAGCAGGAGCATCGTTGCGCCAACCAGCCATAAAGGTTTCCTCATGCCTTCTCCTTGTATTCGACGAAGTTTGCCACCCTAAGGCGGATAGGTCGAGCGCCGACTGTGCGACATCCGCTTGAACAAGTGTTACTTTGCCCGCCCCGGCCGCCCAGTACACCTGCCCGCACTAAGCCTGAACTCGAGTGGGCCGCCCGGGACTCGAACCCGGAACCTTGGGATTAAGAGTCCCCTGCTCTGCCAATTGAGCTAGCAACCCGGAATCATTTTAGCCGACGACGCCCCTTCCCTCAGCCCGAGGTTCGATGTCATGCCTGCCCGATAGGGTCTAAACCGACAATCGGAGGTGGACGGGTTGAGCCAGAAACGTAAAACTTTGTACTGGTTGGCCATTGTCGTTGCGGCGGTCGGGGCGCTGACGGCCGGTTCTCCGGGTGACCTGTTCGATCCTCCGGCGGTGGAGGGCGAGCCGGTCCCCGCGCCGTCCGTGACGCCTCCTGTGACGCCGGATGGGCAGAACCCGAGTCGTCCGGCGGGGGTTCCGGCGGGGGCACAGGAGGGGACGGTAGCCAGGATTGTGGACGGCGACACCATCTGGGTGGCGATCAGTCATGGTGGAGGCCCGATTCCGGTGGGCGACGAGCACCGGGTCCGGATGCTGGAGATCGACACGCCGGAAGAAGCGCGGCCCAACCACCCGGTCCAGTGCGGCGGCAACGATGCGAGCGCCTTTGCAAAAGCTGAGCTGCCCCCCGGGTCAACCGTGTACCTGCTTGGCGACCGGCAGGACAAGGACAGGTTCGGACGGTACCTCAGGTACGTCTGGGATTTCGAAGGCGAGTTCTACAACGAGAAGGCGGCGGCCGAGGGATATGCCAGGGCGGTCCTGTACCGCCCGAACGATCGGTACATCAGCCGGATGAGGCAGGCCGAGGCCTCGGCAAGGCAGGACGGCAGAGGCATGTGGGGCCGGGTTTGCGGTGCAGCGCGCTGACTGGAAAGGAGCACGCGTTATGAGGGCATGGCCAATGCGGGGTGGCTGGTGCAGGCGCATGGGAGCGCGGATGGGGGTTGTCGTAATGGTGCTCTCACTGAGTGGGTGTCCGGGACAGGAGACCCGCTCGGGTTCGCCGTCTAAAGCGGGCTCACCGGCGGCGACGGTGGCGGCAGCGCAGCCGCTTCTGTGCGGCAGCGAGACCGTACTGTCTGAGGAACCGGCAGATACAGGCAGTCCCGTGACGGTTGAACAGATGCAGGCGCGAATCATGACCGACCCGGCGGCGAAACCCGACGGGTATCGCACCCAAACCGTGATAGTCAACGAGGGATTGGGTAGCTTCCGGGTCTCGACGCCGGCCTCCTTCTCGCCTTTTTGGCGCCACGGAACACCGTCGGACGACCTTCTGACGATGGCCGAAGAGCGTGACCCCGCGTGGACTGCCTACTGGAAGGAGCGGATCGACAGCGGCGAAGTCCAAACCAGAGCAATCTCCTTGGACGGTGACCGCTCTGACGAGCTGGTTGCGGTCCTTATCACCATCGCCGAGGCGCCCGACGAGTCGGGGGATGCTCTGGCCGCTGCCTTTGCCGACAACTACGGTGGAGGCGGCGCATTACTGGGGGAGTCGTGCGGCGTGAGAGCAAACGGTGCGGATGGGGCGTACGTGGAGCACACGGTTCCTACCAGCGTGGTCGGCGGCAGGGTGGACCGCACCCAGCTTCAGTTCCTGATTCCGGACCGCCCGAATAATGCCCTGTGGGGAGTGACGTGTGATGTGCCCAAGGGGACTGCCTCGGAAGTAAAGGACATCTGCCGGCAGATCGCGTCGACGTTCGAGCCACTTCCGCCGATTGGGTCCTGACGGGCGAAATGTGCAGTCTCGGTACCCTGTCCAGATTGGCTCCGGTACCTATTATGCGACACTTTGGGGTGACCGACGGGATTTGAACCCGCGACATCCCGGACCACAACCGGGTGCTCTACCTGCTGAGCTACGGCCACCATGGGGATAGATGCTCCGGTGGAGCACCAAGAATCCCCCAAGATCGTAGCACCGCGCCGCTTGTCCCAAAGCGCTACCCTTCCCCGCATGCGCAGTTCTGCCGATGTGGTGGTGATAGGGGGCGGGGTGATCGGCTGCGCGATAGCCGCCGAGCTGGCCGGCTCAGGTGCCGAGGTCCTTCTGCTCGAAGCTCGTGAGATTGCCCATGGAGCTTCCGGCCGCAACCACGGCCTGATCTTCTATCCACAGAACCCCATCACCGATCCGCTCTACCGGCTGTCGCATCAGATGTACGGGGAGCTGGCCGCCGGAGGCGACCTGGACATCAGCCTGGACGAGGCCCCCGTAGGCTTCATCATCCTGGTCGGCAGCGAGCGGCAGTGGGAAGCCGCCGAGATCGAGGCGAGGGCCTGCGAGACCGGCGGGATTCGGGTGGAGCGCCTCGACCAGGAGCAGTTGCGGGAAGCCGAGCCCAACGTCTCGCCGGATCTGCTCGGCGGCTGGTACATCGAGGACGGTTACCGCCTGGATCCGAGAGCCCTGACGCTGGCGCTGGCTCTGTCCGCCCGGGACAAGGGCGCGCAGATCCAAACCCATGTCGACGTCAAGCAGATCGTCGTGCGAGATGCCAGGGTGGCCGGGGTGGTGTGTGACGAGGGCCCGGTTTTGGCCGGCAACGTGGTGCTCGCGGCGGGCCCATGGTCGGCAAAGCTGGCCCGGCCTGCCGGCATCGACCTTCCGGTGTCCGGTGCCCGAGGATGGCTTCTTCTCGTATCGCCCAAGGGGATGGTATGCGACCACCTCCTGGAGTCTTCCGGCTGGCACCTTATGGCCGGCGACCCGGGCCCGGGGGAGGTCACCGTCGGAGCTTACGGGAATGGTCGCCTGCCGGCTCCGGATATCGGTCTGCTAATTCAGCCCAGCGCCAACGGCCACGTCCTGGTCGGAGGATCGCGCATCCCGTCATTCCGCCAGGACCCCGAGGGGTCGGAGGTTGCGCAGATCATTGCCCGTAAGGCGGTGGCGGCAGTCCCCTCCTTAGCTGGAGCGCAGGTGCGGGAGGTCTGGTCCGGTGTCCGGCCGATGAGCCGTGACGGCCTTCCGATCCTGGGGTGGGCTCCCGCTGTGGAGGGCCTTTTCATCGCCACAGGCCACGGCGGGCAGGGTGTGATGCTGGGCGGGGGCTCTGCGCGCCTGGCTGCAGAGTTGATCACAGGCACGCCGCCGTTCACGTCACCAGCTCCGTTCGCGGCGGAGCGGGAGTTCTCGTCAACTTCTTAGGAACTTCTCAATCTCGTTTCATGACTCCGGTGCGAGAATTGGTTCATGCCTCAAGCGCCTCTCGCCTATAGCGTCCGCCGGCTCCCAACGCCGGCGGCCGCTCTTTTCGTGCTGATCGGCACAGTGCTGGCGTTTGTTTTGCTTCCCCAGGCGGCGTCCGCTCAGACCCCCACTCCGAGCGAGTCGGCGTCGCCGGCCGACAGGCCCGTGCTGGGCATTCTCGGTTTGACGGCCCCGGAAAACCGAGGGGTAACCGTGGCCAGGGTCGTACCGGATACGGGCGCCGACGAGGCGGGATTGCAGACCGGTGATCTCATCGTGGACCTCGAGGGCAACAGGGTTTCATCCATGGAGGACCTCACGTCAGCGATGGAGAGGTTCGGGGTGGGGGACGAAGTCACAATCACCTACGAGCGCAATGGCGAAAGAAGGACCGCCGAGGTGGAGCTGGGCTCCAGCCAGCGGCAGAGGCGTCGGGGCCCGTTCGAGGCAATCCCGGAGCCGGACTTCGGCCCTAACTTTCCCGACCGCCCCGGCGATCCCGACGCGCAGTCGCCCGTCTCTGGTCCGGACTACCGCCCGGTGATCACGCTGTTTGGGCTTTTGATCACCGGCGCGCTGATCGCAATAATCGTGATACTGGTCAGACAGAACCAGCCTGCCGGTAAGGCGCCGATTGCCACGGCCGCCTACGTGCCGCCTTCGGGCTCCGCCAAGCGTGCCGATCCCCTGGAGGTGCTTCGCCTGCGCTACGCCCAGGGAGAGATCACCCGTGAGGAGTTTCTCTCGATGTCGGCGGACCTGAATGGAGCGCCGAGCGCCCCTCGAGGAGAAAGCCCGACCACCGAGCTCTAGCTACTTCAGCTGTTCCGTTCCAAAAGGACGCTCATTCCATCCGACTGCTGGGACATCCGGCCCAGGAACAGACTGCCCTTGGCCATCAGATGGATCCGCTGGGCGTCTCCAACGGTGAGCCGCCGCAGCGCATGTGGCAGGTAGCAAACCGCCGATGCGAGGTGGCCTTGAGTGGGGGAGAACCCGGGCATTCCCTTGGTCTCGGCGAACTCTCCCATCTGGTCGCGGGAGATGTCGCCCCGGCGAACCGCCAGCCCGGCGATCATCTTGTAGTTGCGCTCCGGCACGTTTCCCGAGCCCTGGGGTTCGGTGATCTCGGGGTCGTGCAATTCGGTGGCGAAGTCGTCGATATCGGCCATCTTCAGCTCGTTGCGCTCGAGAGGCTCCACCGCCAGGGCTTCCATGATCGCCTGGTTTGAGCCTCCGGCGGCGATGCGGTGACGTCCCACGGCGTCGAGCCGGATCCGCGGGGAGCTGCCGTCGTCCGGACCGATCAAAAAGGCGCAACCTCCCACGACGTCCTCCATGACCGGCAGCTCCTTGCTGAGGTGGCCCTGGAACTTCATCCCCAGTTTGGGTAGGGAGCCTCCGGCGGCGACGGCCACCCGCTGGAAGACTCCGGCTTTCACCAGTGCAGCAGCCATGACAAGAGCCGGAACCGGGGCGGCGCAGAAGTTCTTCACATCGGCGCCCGAGGCCTGCCTGAGCCCGGCGGCGTCGGCCATCGCCTTCGCCATGTTCCCTCCACCCCGCTGGTAGCGGTCGCCAACCGCCTCCTCGGAGCAAGAAATGACGTACTCGATGCTCTCGGGGTCGACGTCGTTGTCCTCCAGCAGGTGCATCAGAGCCAGGGCGCCGCTCGCCTTGTTGACAAGGTTCTCGAGCATCACGTTTGCGGCGAGGGACTCATCCTCGTGGTGGGGACACTGAACGGTCCCGACGACGTCCTCCACCGGCCAGTACAGGTTCAGGGCGCCCTTCGTGCCGGCCTTGCCCTCCAGCCCCCGATCGCCGACGGCCTCCAGGCGGTCAAGGTCGAAGCGTTTGGAGAACGGATGGGATGACAGTCCGCCGGCCGCCCGGCCGGCGGCCTCGGACGTCAAGGCGATCAGGTCGAACTCGTCAACCGCCGCCATGAGGCCGAGAAACTCCGCCTCCGGCATGATCTCGCCGTCGGGTCCGAACCGGGACGCGCCTTCCATGCATAGGGTGGCCCGAGGGCGCTCGGGCATCTGGCGGGGGTGGATCGATCCCAGGTACGCCTGGTGGGATGGGTAGCCGGTGGCCTGGTCGAAGCTGCGGAGGCTGGACAGGAATCGCTCTTGAATCTCAGGGTTCTTGGGCAGCTCACGGCCGGCTTGGAGCCGTGGCGCGCCATGCCGGGAAGGTGGGCCAGCACCTGAGAGGCGGCTGTTATTACAGGGTTATCGCTCATCGGGCTCCTAGTTCCTGATAGGTCTTGAGGGTTGGAAGACGGTTGGTTTGCTGACCGGCGTGGATACGGCCTTCAAGGCGGTCTCAAGCAGCGCCCGCCGCCACGCCTTCTCTTCATTGGTATCGAGTGCCGGGTCGCCGGCGGGGTACGGGATGCCCCGGGTCGGCACTACCCGGGGAGCGCCTACCCTAAGCGCGATCGGAACGAGGTTGCACAGAAGGGCGGTGGGTATTCCTGCCCTCTCCAACTCCTTGGCAAGCGTTGACCCGCAACGCGTACCGGTCCCTCAGGTCGAGGTAAGGATGGCGGCCTGCACTCCAGCCTTGCGGAGCTCGGCGGCCCATTCCACGCCGTAGCGCGCCCCGTTGGCCACGGAGGTTCCGTTTCCCACGGTGACGAAGTACTCCGCATACAGATTCCCGATCGCTCCCTCGTCCTCCAGCTCTCGGGCGACGTCCAGCGGAAGAATGCGGTTGGGGTCGGCGTTGGCGAAGATCGTCGAGAATCCCCCGTGGACCGAGACGTGGGATCCTTCCTCCAAGCCGGGCAGCTCCTCCAGCGGGTAACGCAACCACTTGGTTGACCGAGCCGACTCCAGCCGGCCCGGGTTGCCGGCGGGTACCAGCCCCCCTTCGGTGAGAAGCGCCACCAGCGCCTGCGACGGGTCGGCGATAGGTCCGGCGGGCGACACCGCGCCGAAGTCGGGCATGGGGATCTCGGTGGCCTGCCGGTCTCCCGCCAGGCGGGCAAGCGCCAGGTCGACGGCCCGGGAGGCCGCGTTGGCGTCCACCAGCCGGTTGAGGCGGGGAATGCCGCCGACCAGTCCGTCATCGGCCGTCAGGGCTTCACCCGCGGCCATCTTGAGGGCTGCTTTGGCGACCCTGTCGAGGGTCGTTCCCATCTCCCGGGCGGTGAGACCCGTGCCCACAACCGGCGCCGGGGCGGCCTCCGCCACGCCCGGATTCTCGGCGTGCATGGCGGCCAGGGCCACCAGACCCGCTTCCTTGGCGGCCTTGGCGACCCGCCCACACACAATCCCGTAGCGCCCGCTGGTGAAGGCCGGTCCGGCAATCAGCATCTCGGCGCCCGTGTTACGGAGAAGCTCGACGATCTCATCCGTGGCGCCCTCCTTCGAGGCGGCGTAGTCGTCGCCGCAGAAAACGGTGGCGACGATCTGGTGCTCTGCACCGAGTAAGGAGGCGAGCTTGCGGCTGGGACCGGTGGGGGCCTCCCGGACCTCGGGGCCGATACCCGCCTTGTCCTCTCCGCCGACTCCGGCGAAAAACTGGTTGACGTAGTGGACGATCCTCATGCCGGAGCCTCCGTTGCGCAGGTGAGCCGGCCCCAGCCGATCGGGCTGAGACTGCCGTAGACAGCGGCCACCGGCAGGGTCATCTCGGCCTTGGCGTCCAACCCGTTGAGGTCGACGACCTCACCGCCCAGAGCGTTGTCGACGGCGTCCAGGGTGATCCGCTCGTCGTAGTTGCCGGTGCTGACCATGGCGGTTGCGGTGGTGGGTGGGGCGACCAGGGGCGGCCCCAGGCCTTCGGGACCGCTCATCTCGGCGAAGATGCCGATTCCGACGAGTCCCATCGACTCCAGCGCGTCGACCTTCAGGGAGATGTCCGAGTCGGCGTTGCCGCCGCCCTCTTTGGTGACGATCGCGGCGTCCAGCCCGAGCTGGCGCGCCAGCCGGGCGGCGTGCGCGGAGGTCAGCTCCTTCAGGGTCTGGTCGACCGGCTCGGGTGACAGGATCACGCCGCCGAAGGTCAGGTTTCTGCCATTCCTTTCCCGCAGGGCGGCAACGACCGGGTTGTTCTGGTGCACAAAGGTGGGGTTCTTGAGGGCCGGATGGCCGTACTGGCCGCTTACCACGGCGCCGTCGTCCAGCTCGTTGGGATCGATGGCGGTCGGGAGCGAGTTCGCCATAGTCCGGCCGTAAACGAAGACGTCCTTGAAAGCACCCTGCGTCTGCAGGTTGATGATGGTCCCCACCCGGGGAAGGTCAGAGTCAGACCTTGGATCGAGGGCCGCCAGCTTTTCGACTCCGTCGGGCCTGATGTCCAGGGCCAGCTCGGCCAGTGCCACGGCCACCCGCATTGCTCCCAGTCGTAGCGCCTCGTCGACCTGGGTCCACGAGGCGCCCTCGGCTGGTGCGAACTCGATCACCAGATTGTTGGTGGAGCCGAGAAACGAGAGCTCGGCCGTCGGACCGGACATCTGCACCATGCCCTCCTGCGCTCGGGGAAGCTTGCCGGCAACCACAACCGCAGCACCTTTCAGCACGTGGGTAACGCCCTCGCCCTGAGCGGTGGCGGGACCCAGGAACCCCGGGAAGATGCCGGCTCCGCCGGGGCCTTTGGTGCGGGGCTCCATGGAGTCGAGGATCTTAATGATTCGCACGCTCTCGCCGGGCCGTGCCCAGGACAGCCGGGTCGAGGCGAGTGCAGGGCTCCTGAGCAGGGCCTGAAGTTCTTCTTCCGAAACGACAAGGTTTCCACCGCTCAGTCCGGCTGCATCTCCAAACTCCGCATGGCGAACATGGTGAACCAACCGTTCCAGGCCCTTGAAGCCGTTCTCTTCAGCCACGAATCCTCCGTCAAGCGTCTCAGCTCAGAATTCTGACGTCGTATCCCCACAGATTACCGAGATGCGGCAGTCCCTTGCAGATGTCCCTACTTAAATTGGTGCTTCAGGGCGGACCGGGCGGCAAAATGGCCGCACATTCCGTGCACGCCGCCGCCGGGCGGGGTGGACGAAGAGCACAGATACAGACCGTCGATCGGCGTGGAGTAAGGGTCCACCCGGGGCACCGGACGGGTGAAGAGCTGCCGGATGTCTTGCACCCCCCCGTTGATATCGCCCCCGACGTAGTTGGGGTTGTGGCGCTCGAGCTCTGCCGGGCTTCGCGTCGTGCGGGCGAGGATCAGGTCCTTGAAGCCGGGAGCGGCCCGTTCGATCTGGTTCTCTATCGCCTCGGTCATGTCCACCGGGTAGCCGTTGGGGACGTGGCAGTAACCCCAGAGTGTGTGCTTGCCCTCAGGCGCTCGGGAGGGGTCCGGCACGCTCTGCTGGGCGATGATGCAGTACGGCCGGTCGATGTGCCGTCCCTCCCAGAGTGCCCGCTCGGAAGCGGCTATCTGCTCGAAGGTTCCACCGAGATGAACCGTTCCCGCCTCCCGGCAGAGCCGGTTCTTCCAGGGGACCGGCCCGTCCAGGGCCCAGTCGACCTTGAACACCGACGGCCCGTAACGGTAGCGCCGGAGCAGAAACAGGTAGGGCTTGGGAAGCCGGTCGCCTGCAATATCTTCGAGCTGGCGGGGACCGAGATCCAGCAGAGCTGCCCGGTGCTGAGGCAGGTCGTTGAGATTCTTCACCGGGCGATCCGTCACGACCCGGCCCCCCAGCGACTCCAGGATCGACCTCATCGCCTCGGCCAGGTTCTGGGTCCCCCCCTTGACGACCGGCCACCCGACGGCGTGGCCCAGAATCGCCAGAATCAGGCCAAAGCCGCCGGTCGCCAGACGGTCGAGCGGCAAGAGGGAGTGCGCGGCCACGCCACCGAGAAGGGCACGGGTACGGTCGTCCTCGAACATCGTTGTGAGCCCCTTGGCTGAGCGAATGGCATGGACGCCGAAGCGGCCCGCAGCTATCGGGTGGCGCGGCGGGCGGAAGGGCCCAAGGAACTGGTCAACCAGATGAAGGTAGGACCGCACGAAGGGTGCCATGAGCTTCACGTAATCGTCGGCGTCCCGCCCCAGATGTAAAGCGGTCTGGGGGACCGACATCTCCAGGGCGGCAATACGGCCGTCATCCAGCGGGTGAGCCACCGGCAGTTTGGGCGGCAGCAGCTCCAGCCCGTGCTCCGCAAGCGGCAGTGACGCCAGGAACGGCGAGGCGACGGCCAGCGGGTGGATGGCGGAGCAGATGTCGTGTACGAATCCGGGAAGCGTGAGCTCCGCGGATCGCATGCCGCCCCCGATCACCGGCTCCGCCTCGATGACCTGCACCGACAGGCCTTTTTGAGCCAGGGTGATCGCGGCTGCCAGCCCGTTAGGGCCGGAACCGACTACGACGGCATCGAAGCTCTCGGACACGGTGCGTTCAGACTAGGTCAACCGGCGGGCCGCTGCATGTCGTAAGTTGTTAATGAACGTCGGAACCTAACGGAGGATTTTGATGACTGGACAGAGGGTTGGATTTCAGGGGGAGGCCGGCGCCTACAGCGAGAAGGCGGCACGGTTTTTGTTTCCCGAAGCGACCCTGGTTCCGTTCAAGTCCTTCCATAAGGTCTTCGAGGCCACCGAGATAGGAGCAACCGACTTCGGCGTGGTTCCCCTGGAGAACTCCCACGCCGGGTCGATCAACGACTCCTACGATCTGCTGGTCAGGCACGGGGTTCAGATAGTCGCGGAGACCATCGTGCGGATCCATCACTGCCTGCTGGCGCCGGAGGACGTGGATATCACCGAGGTCAACTACGTCTACTCGCACCCCCAGGCGCTGGAGCAGTGCGAGGAGTTCCTCGACAGCCTTCGGGCCGACCGGATAGCCGTCTACGATACCGCCGGGGCCGCCAAGCTGATCGCCGAAGAAAACAAGCCGGGTTCCGCTGCGATCGCCTCGGAGGACGCCGGGAGCCTCTATGCGCTGAAGGTCCTGGAACGCAACATCGAGGACCGAGCCGACAACTCTACCAAGTTCGTGGCGATAAGCCGGAGTGCCACCGACCAGATGGGCCCGCCGCAGAAAACCTCGATAGTGTTCGCCACGGCTAACATTCCGGGTGCCCTCTACGAGTGCTTGAAGGAATTTTCAGATCGGAAGTTGAACCTGACCAAGCTGGAGAGCCGCCCGTCCGGGGCCAAGGCCTGGCAGTACCACTTCTACCTGGACTTCGACGCTGCCACCAAAGACCCGATCGCCCAGGACCTGCTGGCCGCGCTGGCGGCACAGACATCGTTTTTGAGGGTCCTGGGCTCCTACCCGCACGCAGCGAAGACTACCTAAGCATCTAGGCCCCGGTCTTGGTCCGCCTATTGCTCTTTCGGTACTCCAGGATTATGGGGATCACCGAAAGCAGGACGATTCCCACAATCACCGGTGTGAGGTAGTGCTCCAGCTGCGGAAAACGCTTGCCAAGCCCGTATCCCAGCAGGATGCCGAGGACGGACCAGATCCCCCCGCCGATGACGTTGAACGTCACGAAAGTTCGGTATCGCATCTGAGAGACCCCGGCCAGGATTGGGGTGAAGGTCCGGACAATTGGGATGAAACGGGCCAGGATGAGCGCCTTGGCGCCATGTTTCTCGAAGAATTCATGCGTCTTGGTGACGTTCTCCTGCTTGAAGAACCGGGAGTTGGGCCTTTTGAAGATCGCCGGCCCGACCTTTGCGCCGAACATGTAACCCACCTGGTCCCCGAGGACCGCGCCGAGAAATACGCAAAGGATCAACACGCCCAGACTGGGCCGCCCCGCAAGCGCCACCACCAACCCGGCAGAGAAGAGCAGAGAGTCGCCGGGAAGGAAGAAGCCGAACAGCAGGCCGGACTCCGCGAAGACGATCGCGGTAACGACCAGAACGAAGATGGGCGCGCCCCGCTCGAGGAGCGGTTGGAGGTCCGGATGCAGCAGCCACCCTATGACTTTGCCTATGAAGTCCAAAAGGGTCCTTGCCGATCCGCAGATTCGCTCACCGGCTCGATTCTATCGGCGAACCACCAAACCCCTCGAAAATGATCCGGCCGGTCCTTCAGGGCCGGCCGGATCACCGCCACGAGCAGGCTTAGTGCCCCGCTGATACTCCCGATAGCTCCTTCACTACGTCCCCGATGTAGCCCTTGGCGTCTCCGAAGAGCATCATCGTCTTGTCCATGAAGAACAGCTCGTTTTCGACACCCGCGAAACCCGCCGACATACCTCGCTTGACCACCATGACGGTCTGGGCTTGATCGGCGTTCAGGATCGGCATGCCGAAGATCGGGCTGGTCTTGTCCGTTCTTGCGGCCGGGTTGACCACGTCGTTGGCTCCGATGATCAGAGCGACGTCCGTTTGCGGGAAGTCGGAGTTGATCTCGTCCATGTCGATCAGCCGGTCGTACGGGATGTCGGCCTCGGCGAGAAGCACGTTCATGTGCCCGGGCATGCGGCCCGCCACCGGGTGGATGGCGAATCGGACGTCGACCCCCCGCTTGGTCAGGACGTCGTACAGCTCACGCACCTTGTGCTGCGCCTGAGACACCGCCATACCGTAACCCGGGATGACGATGACCGACTCCGAGTTCTCCAGCATCTGAGCCGTCTCCTCCGGGCTGATGTTGCGCACGGAGCGCTCCTCGACCTGGCCGTCCTTGATGTGGGCGACCGCCCCGAACCCTCCGAACAGCACATTGGTGAACGACCGGTTCATCGCCTTGCACATGATGATCGACAGGATCAGACCCGAGGTTCCATCCAATGCACCGGCGATGATGAGCAGCTTGTTGTCCAGCGCGAAGCCCATGGCGGCTGCCGATAGTCCCGCGTAGCCATTCAGCAGGGCGATGACGGTAGGCATGTCGGCGCCGCCGATCGGAACGATAAGCGCTATTCCGAAGATCAGCGTCAGGCCGATAAGCCAGGGGAACAGGTGGGCGGCCTCCGGGTTGACCACCAGGTAACCCGCGATCAGCACCGAAGCCCCGAAGACGCCCAGGTTGATGAAGTTCTGACCGGGATACAGGATCGGCTTGCCCGGCAGAATGCCCTGCAACTTGCCGAACGCCATCAGCGATCCGGTGAATGTCAGGTACCCGAGGACCACCTCGAAGCCGATGGCGGTCAGCGCAACCTTGGAGAGGTTGGGGCCGTGCAGGTAGAACTCGGCCGTTCCCACCAGCCCGGCCGCCAGGGCGCCCAGAGCGTGTGAGAAAGCGGTACGTTGCGGAACCGCGGTCATCTTCATCAGGAGGGCCAGCGGGGCGCCGATTAGCGCTCCGATTACCATCGCGATAGCAATCCACTTGAACTCGACGATCTCTTCCTTCAGCAGCGTGCCCACCACGGCAAGCAGCATGCCGATCTCGCCGGCCTTGACGCCCTTCCGGGCGGTGCTTGGGTGGCTGAGCCACTTCAAAGACATGATGAAACCGACGGCCGAGACGAGGTAGATCAGGTCGATCCAGCGCGCAATTCCCGTTGCGGCGGCTCCGGTAGATTCCGGAGCGGAAACAGCTAGGAAGGTAACAAGTTCGTTCATGACTTGGCCGGCCCCCTCGTCTTGAACATCTTCAGCATCCGGTCGGTGATGAGGAATCCACCTACGACGTTGGCGAACGATGCGGCGACCGCAATTGTGCCGAGAACGGTGGCGAAGGGAGCCTGAGCCGAGCCCGCCAAGATCAGCGACCCGACCAGAGAGATGGCTGCGATGGCGTTGGTCAACGACATCAGAGGCGTGTGGAGCAGCACGGAGACCCGGCTGATCACCTGGTATCCGAGGAAGGCAGCCAGCACGAAGACGTACAGGCTGTTGGTGAGCGACTCATCCATTGGAAGCGGTTTCCCCCCTTCAGTAGGAGATCGGTGACTTTGCTGGGATCATCAGCTGGCTGCGGTCTCGGGTTTAACGGCGCCGTTGGACGTGCCCTCCGGCGGAGCCACACGCAACTCGGCCGTGCCGTCGGGCTTGGCGGGCCCGGGCGTCTCGGCGGTGGCGGCCGACGGGGCTTCCAGACCCAGCGCCTCCCTCAGCCGGGGAAGCACAACCTCGCCGTCCCTGGCAAGCAGCGTCTCGACGGTGATCTGGTCCTCCATGTCCCACTGAAAGGCACCGTCCTTCACCAGGTGGGTCAGGAAGGTGACCAGGTTCTTCGCGTACATGGAGCTGGCGTGGTACGGAACCGTCGCCGGGAGGTTGGTGGGTCCCATGATCGTCACATCGTTGACGACGATGGTCTCGTTGGCCTTGGTTAGCTCGCAGTTGCCACCGCGCTCAGCCGCAAGGTCGACGATGACCGACCCCGGCTGCATCTTCTTCACCATCTCCTCGGTAATGAGCACGGGGGACTTCTTGCCCGGAATGGCGGCGGTGGTGATAACCACGTCGATGTTCTCCACCACGCTGGTCATCAGCTCACGCTGTTTGCGCAGGAAGTCCTCGCCCATCTCCTTGGCGTATCCGCCCTTGTCCTCGGCCTCTCCGGCCTCCAACTCCATCTCGACGAACTTGGCCCCGACTGATACAACCTGCTCCTTCACCGCCGCACGAACGTCGTACGCCTGCACGACGGCACCCAGCCGCTTCGCGGTGGCGATGGCCTGTAGGCCGGCTACGCCGGCGCCGATCACGAAGACCTTGGCCGGCCGGACGGTCCCGGCGGCGGTGGTAAGCATGGGGAACATCTTGGGCATGTTCGCCGCTGCGACGAGAACCGCCTTGTATCCGCCAACCGTCGCCTGCGACGACAACACGTCCATGCTCTGCGCGCGGGTGATCCGGGGCATCAGCTCGATGGACAGGATGGTGGCACCGGTCTTGGCCATCTCCTGAACGCCGGCAGCGTTGCCCAGCGGGTCCGTCAATCCGATGATCACCTGATCCTTGCGCATGAGAGAAAGGTCGTCCCGGCCCTTTTCGGGGTTAGCTCCGAATGTCTGGACCTGCAGCACCACGTCGGCTCCGAAAGCTTCCGCGCGCGTGCCGATGGTGGCGCCCTTCTCCTCGTACTCCGCGTCCGGAAAGCCGGCTGCCTGGCCCGCGCCGGATTCAACGATCGTTTTCATTCCTGCCTTGGACAAGGCCTGTAATACTCCCGGCACCAAGGCCACCCTGGCCTCGCCCGGGAAGGTTTCGGTTGGCACGCCAACCGTCAGCTGCGGGTCCTCCGCCACTTTCCACCTCCTTAAATGATGCAAACCCTCGGCGGGCACTGTCACCGGACCCTCGAAGGCGCGGTGAAGACGCGTAAAAAGTGCTTGCGTAGGCTACTGGAAACAGGGGTGTGAAATCATCTTTCGCCACGCCTAAATTCGGCGGCAGGAATTGTGCCTGACGGTGCGACGACCTCAACCCCGGTTGGTTGCCGCTCGCCGGTATTGCCTTATACTTTTTGTACAGAGTTTCCAAAGCGTTTTGGGCGCAAAGAGTTTTAGACAAAGTGGGCTTGCTCTTGCATCCGCGTCGGGTTTGTCTGTGTTCCCGGGCGGGGAAGTGCGCCGGTCCGGGTGACAACTTAAGGAGGTGGCTTTGGGCCGGCTTGAAGTAAGCCATGCGGTTCGTGCCATCTGTCAGGCGGTGGCCGACCGGCAGGAAGTCGAGCTGGTCGATATCCGCTTCAGGCGCTCCGGCAGGGACGTCACACTCGAGGTTGTCGTCGACCGAGACGGCACTGTGGATTTCGATCTGATCACGGACGTCTCCAAGGAGCTGTCGGACGCTCTCGACGAGGACGAGGAGCTCATCGAAGGCAGCTACATCCTGGAGGTTTCCTCGGCCGGGTTGGAGCGGGCGTTGATGAAACCGGCCGACTACCAGCGGTTCACCGGTCGAGAGATAAAGGTTGTCACCAGGCAGCAGGTGGAGGGAAGAAACCAGTATCGAGGAGAGATTCTGTCGGCTGGGGACGAGACCTTCAGGCTGGCGGTACAGGGCCGGGGACCGGTTGCAATCCCGTACCAGGTAGTGAAGAAAGCGAACCTTTGGGTTGACTGGGCAGAAGAGCTTCGCAAGGCGGAAGAGCACCGAATGGATGGAGGCGACGAGATGCCGCGGCGCCGGAAGAAGAAGTCGTTGGAAGGAAGAGGATAGATGAATCCGATCGATATGGACGCTCTCCGTCTGGTTGAACGCGAGAAGGGCATCGCGTTCGAAAGCGTGGTTGTAGCTCTCGAACAGGCTCTCGCGGCCGCTTACAAGCGATCTCCAGAAGCTGCCGCACCCGAGGCGAGGGTGGAAATCGACCGGCGGTCGGGGGACGTGGTGGTCTACGCCCAGGAAGTCGAGGAGGTCGAAGAGACCGGCGAGTTCAATGTAGTCAAAGAGTGGGAGGCCACGCCACCGGACTTCGGCCGCATCGCCGCTCAGACCGCAAAGCAGGTGATCCTGCAGAGGATCCGGGAGGCCGAGCGCGAGATCACCTACGGCGAGTATTCGGGCCGGGAGGGTGACATCGTCACCGCCATCGTGCAGCAGGCGGACCCCAGGTACGTGCTGCTGGACCTGGGCAAGGGCGTCGAGGCCCTGCTGCCCCAGCAGGAACAGGTCCCCGGCGAGCGCTACGACCACGGCTCGCGGGTCAAGGCGTACATCGTGGAGGTGCGCCGGTCCCCCAAGGGTCCCCAGATCGTCTGCTCCCGTACCCACCCGAACCTCATCCGCAAGCTGTTCGAGCTGGAGGTCCCGGAGATCGTCGATGGGATCGTTGAGATCAAGCAGGTGGCTCGGGAGCCGGGACACCGGTCGAAGATCGCCGTGGCATCCAACGACCGCAACGTCGACCCCACCGGCGCCTGCGTGGGACCCCGGGGGTCCCGGGTTCGGATGGTCGTCAACGAGCTGCGGGGTGAGAAGGTGGACATCATCACCTGGTCGGACGACATCGGCCAGTTCGTGGCGAACGCGCTTTCTCCGGCCAAGGTCAAAGAGGTCCAGATCAACCCCGAGACCCAGACGGCGGAGGTTACGGTTCCGGACTTCCAGCTCTCTTTGGCTATTGGCAAGGAGGGACAGAATGCCCGGCTGGCGGCCCGGCTGACCGGCTGGCGGATTGACATCCGCAGCGAGAGCCAGGCAGCCAGCGAACAAGCGGCCAAGCAAGCAAGCGCCGGGGCCGGATCGCAGAAGGTCGGATCGGCAAACGCCGCGGAGAAGAGCTCGGCGGTTGGCGGTTGAACGCAGTTGCTGCGGATGCCGGACACGCCGGCAAAAGCACCAGCTAGTCCGCTTTGTGACGGTTCCACCGGGACGGGTTGAGCTGGATCCGAAGGGCACCGCGCAGGGCCGGGGCGGCTACGTTTGTCCGACTGTTTCCTGCATCGACCTGGCCCTAAAGCGCGGTGGACTGGCCAGAACACTTAGAACGGCCCTGACTGCAGAGCACGCAGCGTCCCTAAGGACGAGGTTCGTGGGATATCTTGGAGTTACCAATGGCAAGCATCAGAGTTCATGAGGTTGCAAAGCGTCTAGGCCTCTCCTCTAAGGAGACGGTCGAAAAGTTTCTCGCGCTCGGAGTTCCGGTGAAGGGCCATTCCTCCTCGGTTTCCGAAGCCGACGTCACCCGTCTCGTCAGGTCCTTGAACGGCGACGGAGTCGCCAAGCGGGGTCCTGTCACGCCACCCGTCCGAGCAGACGCCCCCGCATCCTCAGGTTCCTCCTCGCCGCCTCAGCAGCCGCGTGCCCGGCAATCGCAGTCCGAAGGCGGCAAGAGATCTTCAGATAGGCCGGCAGAACAGGCGCCGAGCCGGGGAGGCAGCCCCACTCAGACGCCGAGCCGGTGGGAGGCCCGCCAAGGCTCCCAGGGATCAAACCGTCCCGCGGGGTGGCCCGGCGGAAACCGGCCTGATTCGAGGCAGGGGGCTCCCGGCGGCAAGCGGCCAGCCCGAGGATCTGTGGCAGCCGGACCATCAGGCGGCGATCAAGCTCAATCGGCCGCGCTGGTCCCAGCGGTCCCGGCGCCGCCCCCAGAGGTGCCTTCGGCAGCTCCGGCATCCGGTGCGGTTCACGTTCCGCACGGCGTTACCGTCGAGGAGTTTGCCGAGAAGCTAGGGCGTTCGCCGGGCGACATCATCAAGACCCTGCTGGTGCTTGGCGAGATGAAGACCATCACCCAGTCCCTTTCCGACTCGCTGGTGGAGGTAGTTGCCGAGGAGCTCGGTGTGCCGGTCGAGATCATCTCCCTGGAGGAGGAGGCCAAGGAGCTCGACGGCGAGGTCGAGGTGCCCGAAGATCCCTCCACCCTGATCCCGAGAGCCCCCATCGTCACCGTCATGGGCCACGTCGACCACGGCAAGAGCTCAATTTTGCAGCAGTTCCGTAAGAAGGAGATGCTGTCGCTCGAGGCCGGCGGAATCACGCAGGCCATCGGCGCCTATCAGGTCCACACGCCCGACGGAAGGACGGTGACTTTCATCGACACTCCGGGTCACGAGGCGTTCACGCAGATGCGGGCCCGGGGCGCACAGGTCACGGATGTCGCCATCCTGGTGGTGGCGGCCGACGACGGCGTCCAGCCTCAAACGGTGGAGGCGATGGACCACGCCAAGGCCGCATCTGTGCCGATCATCGTGGCGGTCAACAAGATCGACAAGCCCGAGGCCGACCCCATCCGCGCCCGCCAGCAGCTTGCCGAGCACGGCCTCAGTCCTGAGGAGTGGGGCGGCGATACCGTGTTCGTGGACGTGTCGGCCAAGCGGGGCACCAACCTGGACGACCTGCTCGAGATGATTCACCTAGTCACCGACATGCAGGAGCTGAAGGCCAACCCGAACGCCACCGCCCGAGGCGTCATCATCGAGGCCCACCTCGACAAGGGCCGGGGCCCGGTGGCGACACTCATCGTGCAGAAGGGAACCCTCAGAGTCGGAGACCCGGTTGTGAGCAGCGGCGCCTGGTGCAAGGTGCGTGCTCTGACCGACGAGGCGGGCCACAACGTCAAGAAGGCCGGGCCGTCACAGCCGGTCCTTGTCACCGGTTGGTCCAAGGTCCCGGAAGCCGGCGACGAGTTCCGGGTGGTCGGCGACGACCGGGAGGCCAAGCGCGTGGCCCAGGAGCGCGAGGGCAAGCTGCGCCAGGCCGAGTTCGCCGAGGGTGGGAAGGCCATGAGCCTGGAGGACCTGCTCTCCAAGGCCAGGACCGGCGACATCCCCGAGCTGAAGCTGATCGTAAAGGCCAACTCGCAGGGTGCCATTGAGGCGCTGGGCGAGTCCATCGACAAGCTGGACCAGTCCCTGGTGCGTACCGTAATCCAGCGCAAGGCGGTGGGTGCCATAAACGAGAACGACATCTGGATGGCCAAGGCCTCCGGCGCCATCGTGGTGGGCTTCGCAGTCCGTCCCGATGCGGGCGCCCGGCAGCTGGCGGAGAAAGAAGGCGTCGACGTCCGGCTCTACGAGGTCATCTACCAGTTGCTCGACGACATCACCAAGGCCACCCGCGGGCTGCTTGCTCCACTTGAGGAGGAGGTCGTCATCGGGTCGGCCGAGGTCAGGGACACCTTCCGCACCCCCAGGGCAGTGGTTGCCGGTTGCTACGTCACCGAGGGCCGGATCGTCCGCAACTCGAAAGCACGCCTGTTGCGCGATGGGAGGGTCATCCACACCGGCGAGGTCTCGAGCCTCCGGCGGTTCAAGGACGACGTTCGTGAGGTCACCTTCGGTTACGAGTGCGGCATCACGATCGCGGGCTACAACGACATCAAGCTTGGCGATGTCATCGAGGCTTACGAGATCCGCGAGGTTGCCCGCACTTAGTGCGCTAGAAGATGTTTGTGGGCGTTGGCAGGTTCGATTTCCTCGTTCCCGGGTCCACTTCACTGAAGGAAAAGCGAAGGGTTGTTTCAAGCATGATCGGAACCCTCAGCTCCAGGTTCAACGTGGCGGTCGCCGAGGTCGAGCACCAGGATCTACGGCAGCGAGGGACGCTGGGGGTCTCGTGCGTGTCCAACTCGTCGTTTCACGCTCAGAGGATGCTCCACGAGGTGGAGAGGTTCGTCCGCAGCCGCTACGAGATAGAGATCGTGGATGTTGATATCGAGGTGATGGCCCCGGATGCCTAGGAACTACCCTCGCTCGAACCGGGTTGAGGAGCTGGCACGGGAGGTGCTGAGCGAGGCGGTTCTGGAGCTCAAGGACCCACGTGTGGGGTTTGTCACCGTGACCGCGGTGAAGATCGCAAAGGATCTCCGGATGGCGCAGGTTTACGTCAGTGCAATGGGCACCGATGAGGAGCGCGAGAAGACCATTGCAGGCCTGAAGCACGCCAAGCCGCACCTCAGGTCAATCCTCGGCCGGGAGATGAGGCTGCGCCGGCTGCCCGATATCGAGATAGTGGAGGACCTAACCGCCCAGACTTCGCAGCGGCTCGAGGAGCTGTTGAGGGGCCTCGGCGTGTCGAAAGCGCCCGACGCGGAGGCTCTTGCCGACTCAGAGTCCGATGAGGGGCGCGGGCCATGATTCCGCGAGAGGAGTGGATCCGGGCCTCCTCGGCGCTCGAGGGGTCAAAGGAGGTGGCCATCTGCTGCCACGTGTCTCCCGACGGTGACGCCTTCGGGTCGATGCTCGGGCTCGGCTTGTTCCTCGAGGGCCTCGGCAAGAAAGTCTGGATGAGCTGGGGGAGCCCCGAGGCGGCGATCCCGGACAACTACGCATTTCTGCCCGGAGTGGACCGGATCGTCTCGCACGACCGGGTCCCCGATGCAGTGGAAACCTTTGTGGCCATCGATTGCGGCGATCTGCGGCGCCTGGACCTTTTGGTGCCGAAGTTCCTGGCGGCCGGCATTAAGGTCAACATCGACCATCACGTCTCTAACACCGACTACGGCGACATCAACCTGGTTGACCACACCAGAGCCTCCTCGGCGGAGCTAGCGTTCGAGCTCATCCAGAGGATGGGGGGAAAGGCCACGCCCGAGGTTGCGACGGCCCTCTACACCGGTGTGGTAACGGACACCGGGCGGTTTCAGTACTCGAACACCTCGCCGGCGACCCTGCAGGCGGCCGCCGCACTTCGGGAGGCCGGCGCCGACCACCTCACTGTGGCGGAGCAGATCTTCGAGTCGGCGCCGTTCGAGCAGCTGCGGATACTCGGCAAGGTTCTCAGCCGGGCGAAGCTGGAGGACGGCGTCGTCTACAGCTGGCTGGAGCTGGAGGACCTGGACGGCCAGGGCCTGGAGATTGCGGAGGACTTCATCGACTTCCTCAAGGTTGTGAAGGAAGCCAGCGTCGCCCTTCTTTTGAAACAGAGGCCGGAGGGCGGCTGGAGAGTATCGCTGCGGTCCCGCGACGACACGGATGTCTCAGCGGTCGCTCAGTCCTTCGGAGGAGGCGGGCACAGCAAAGCTGCCGGGTTCAGCTTCAGCGGCGGGCTGCAGGAGGCCATCTCGTTGGTGCTCGAGCGCCTCTCGAAGGCGCCGTCCACCCCGTGACCGGCCCGGCGGCGGTCTCCGGGCTGCTGGTGGTGGACAAGCCAGCCGGATGTACCTCACACGACATCGTCAACCGCCTGAGAAGGGTGTTCGGCACCACCAAGGTGGGGCATGCAGGGACTCTGGACCCGGCGGCGACCGGAGTTCTGATTGCCGGCATCGGCAAGGCCACCAGACTCCTGGCTTTCCTGCAGGGCACGGCCAAGGAGTACCGGGCCGAGGTCCGTTTTGGCGTTACGACCACCACTTTGGACGCCGAGGGCGAGATCCTGTTCGAGACCCCCTGCCGGCTGGACATCGAGCTGGTCCGGGCGGCTGCCGAGACGTTCGTCGGTGAGATCAGCCAGGTTCCGCCGATGGTGTCCGCGGTGAAGATCGCCGGGGAGCCGCTGTACAAGGCGGCTCGAAGGGGAGAAGAGGTCGAAAGGGAGCCCCGTACCGTGCGCATCTACGCACTGGAGGTCTGCAGCTTCGACCCCGCTACCCAGTCGGCCACCCTCGATGTGAAGTGCTCCGGCGGCACCTACATTCGCACCCTGGCCGCCGACCTCGGCGAGTCCCTGGGTTCCGGCGCCCATCTTTCGGCGCTCCGCCGGCTGTCGGTCGGCTCGTTCAAGGAGTCGGAGTCAACTCCGTTGGACGCCCTGGAGAGGATGGACCGGGCGGAGGCTGAGGCGAGGGTGCTGCCGATGCGTGAGGCGATGCGTGACTTCCCCCGCCGGACCGTCGACGGAGCCGAGTTGGACGATGTCGCCCACGGGCGTGAGCTGCCGGCCGGCGAGGCGCCTCGGAGGCTGGGGGAGCTGCCGCTGATGACGATGAAACGCACGGGCGACCGCCCGGCCCACCAGGCCGGGATGACGGCCGGAATCCCGGTGGGAATTCTGGGGCCGGACGGCGAGCTGATCGCGGTGTACCGGCGGTCGGCAACGGGCCTGAAAGCTGCAGCGGTGCTGATATGAGGGTGGTCAGAGGTATCGAGGACTCGCCCGGCGTCCCCACCGCCGTAACGGTCGGCAACTTCTATGCGGTGCACAAGGGCCATCAGTCGCTCATACGCAAGGTGAAGCGTCGAGCCGCGGAGCTGGATGCCCTGGCGACTGTGGTGACTTTCGAGCCCCACCCGCAGAAGGTGCTGCGCGGGATCGGACCTCCGGGTCTTTGCACCCCCGATCGGAAGCTGGAGCTTCTGGAGGAGGCGGGCGTGGAGCAGGTGGTGATCCTGGCGTTTACTCCCGAGCTGTCCCGGGTTGAGCCGGAGGAGTTCATCGAACGGATCCTGGTCAAAGAGCTGGCGGTGAAGGCCATCGTCGTCGGCTCGGACTTCCGCTTCGGCCGCTACGCCCGGGGCGACGTCACGATGCTTAAGTCCTTCGGCCGCAGACTGGGCTTCTTCGTTGAGGGAGCCCGGATGGCGGAAGCCGACGGGCAAACCATCTCGAGCACAGCCATCCGCCATGCGCTGGCCGAAGGAGACGTGAAGTGGGCGGCAAAGGCCCTGGGTCGTCCCTACCGCCTGCCGGGCAAGGTGGTGCACGGGGCCGGGCGGGGCAGGGGGCTCGGTTTCCCCACCGCCAATCTGAACCCACCGCCCGAGGTCTGCCTTCCCGGCCCCGGCATCTACGCGGGTTACACGCTGAACGCCGGCCGCCGGCTCCCAAGCGCCATCAGCGTTGGGACGAATCCCACCTTCGGCGAAAACCCGCTGAGCGTCGAAGCGTTCGTCATCGACTTCGAGGGAGACCTCTACGGCCGGGAGGTTGAGTTCGAGTTCACCGCCCGGCTGCGGGACCACGTTGCATTTCCTAGCGTCGAGGCCCTCAACGAGGCGATCGCTGCCGACGTGGAGGAAGTCCGGAGGATTCTGATCTAGGTCTCTACCGGATTGAGTGGCTTCCGCCCCGCCTGCCGGTGCTCCGCATGCCCCGGCGCCGGGAGGGCCTGCGGCTTCTCAGGTACACGAACAGAAGGATCGCACCCGCCACTATGGCGAGGAAGGGAACCAGCGAGCCGTCCTCGCTGGCCGGATCGGCATCCTGCAGCGCCGTGACCAGGTCTTTGGACGTCGCGGTCGGGGTAGGGGAAGGGCTCTCCGTGGGCGACGGAGAGGGCTCCGGACTGGGAGTAGGTGAAGGCATGAGCTCGGAACTGAGGGCCCCTGCGTCGGAGGTCGTGCTCGGCCTGGTGGTGCGGGCGCGGGTGCCGGTGCCGGTGGCGGTGCCGGTCCCGGTGGTGGTCGATCTTCGGGTTGTCGTGGTCCTCCTGGATGGAGGGGGTGGGGGAGCGGGAGGTTGGGGGCGGCCCGAGGAGCCGGGCTGGCCAGCCTGGCTTGTTCCGTCCTCTCCGCCGGAGTTCTGGCCATCCGCATTGTCACTTCCGTCCTGGCCGGCAACGCCGGGCTGACTTTCTGCGTCGTCAGTGTTGACGTCGGAGTCACCGCCAATACCCTGGCCTTGTGCTGGACTGCTTTGATTCGGGTCGTCGCAGGTCATGGGAAAGCAGCCTTGTGCAGAGGCAGGACCGGCTTGCGAGAGGCATGCCAGAATTGCCACGGCCACTAACAGGAGCTTGGGGCCCGCGGAACGCCGCATGCCTGCCAGTCTAGGGCAACCGATTTCCGCCGGTCTATTTTTTCCCGAGATTTCTCGCGAAGCAGCGGTCGGAAGGCGGCGGGGCCTGCATCTGCTAATATCGAAGCACTACCGGCAGTGCAGGGCATGGTCCCTCGCGTAGCGATCCAGACAGAAGGTTCTATGGCACTCGACTCCACAGGCAAGACTCGGATCATCGCGGACCATCGCCGGTCCGACACCGACACCGGCTCTCCCGAGGTCCAGGTGGCGATCTTCTCCAAGCGGATCACCGAGCTGACCGACCATCTGCGGACCCACAAGGCGGATCACTCCTCTCGCCGGGGCCTGTTGCGCCTCGTCGGCCGCCGCAAGAGGCTGCTGGAATACCTGAAGAAAGAAGATGTCGAAAGATACCGGTCCCTGATCGAGAGCTTGGGACTGCGTCGATAGGACCGCCGTAGAGAAAGAGAAAGAGAGGGCCTTCTAGAGTCCTGAACGCAACGCACAAGCGTTGCGAAATCGGGAGGAAGGATCACCTACCACCAGTTATCAGTTGCGAGCGCTTAACGTCCGCTGAGCTCTCACAACTGACAACTGGCAAGAAAGGCTCCGCCTCCCGCAATCATGTGGAGGAACAATGAGCGAAATTCATTCCGTCGAACGCAAGATCGGCGAGCCCGTAGTCAAGTTCGAAACCGGCCGTCTGGCCAAGCTGGCCGACGGCGCAGTCCTCGCCTCCATCGGCGAGACCACAATCACGGTGGCCGTCACCGCAGCCGGCAGCGTGCGTGAAGGCACCGACTTCTTCCCCCTTACCGTTGACATCGAGGAGCGGATGTACGCGGCAGGCAAGATCCCCGGCGGATTCTTCCGCCGTGAGGGCAAGGCGTCCGAGAAGGCGACGTTAACCGCCCGCCTGATCGACCGGCCCCTGCGCCCCTGCTTTCCCGAAGGCTTCCGCAACGACGTTCACGTCGTGGCCATCGTCAACGGCGTCGACATGGAGAACCCTTACGACGTCCTGGCGATCAACTCCGCATCGGCAGCGCTGATGCTTTCCGGGATCCCCTTCGAGGGGCCGGTTGGGGCAGTCCGCATCGCCCATCTCAATGGCGACTGGGTCGCCAACCCCTCCTGGGACCAGGGTGAGGAGGCCACCTTTGAGATGGTGGTGGCCGGGCGCCGCAGCGCCGACGGAGGAGTCGACGTTTTGATGGTCGAGGCCGGCGCCACCGAGATCTCACTCGACCTGGTTGTCGAGGGCGCCGTTGAGATCACCGAGGAAGTGGTCGCCGGTGGGCTGGAGGCTTCCAAGGAGGGCATCCTGGCGGCCATCGAGCTGCAGGAGGAGCTGGTCGGCAAGGCCGGCAGCAAGGAGCAGCGCAAGAGGTTCGTCATTGCGACCGACGTGGAGGAGGACGTCTACTCCAAGGTCAAGGCAGCGGCAGAAGCCGACATCGGTAAGGCCATTGCCATCGCCGACAAGGAGGACCGCGAGCTGACCCTTGAGGAGATCGGCACCAAGGTCACCGACGACCTGGCGACCGAGTTCGCCGATCGTACCGGAGAGGTGAAGGCGGCCATCCGCAAGCTCACCAAGACCCTCATCCGGTCCCGGATCGTCAACGACGGCGTGCGCATCGACGGCCGCGGCCTGACCGACATCCGCGAGATCTCCTGCGAGGTCGGCCTCATACCGCGGGTTCACGGCACCGGCCTTTTCAACCGGGGCCAGACGCAGGTGCTGTCCACCGTCACGCTGGGCATGCTCAAGATGGAGCAGCAGCTGGACGACCTGGGCGTGCAGGATCACAAGCGCTACATGCACCACTACAACTTCCCGCCCTTCTCCACCGGTGAAACCGGCTTCATGCGCGGTCCCAAGCGGCGTGAGATCGGCCACGGCGCACTGGCGGAGCGGGCGCTGCTGCCGGTCATCCCGGACCCGGAGGACTTCCCCTACGCTTTGAGGGTGGTCAGCGAGGTCATGAGCTCCAACGGCTCCACCTCCATGGCCAGTGTCTGCGCCTCCACCCTGTGCCTCATGGATGCCGGTGCGCCGATCAAGGCCCCGGTGACCGGAATCGCAATGGGACTGATCAAGGAGGGCGACAAGTTCGTCACCCTCACCGACATCTTGGGGGCCGAGGACGGCTACGGCGACATGGACTTCAAGGTCGCCGGCACCACAGGCATGATCACTGCCCTGCAGCTGGACACCAAGATCACCGGCATCCCCACTGAAGTCCTGGCTGCCGCCTTGAACCAGGCGCGAGACGCCCGCCTGTACATCCTGGACAAGATCGCCGAGGTACTTCCGGCGCCCCGCCCCGAGCTCAACCCCAACTCGCCCCGGGTGGTTGCCATCAAGATCCCGGTCGACAAGATCGGCGAGGTCATCGGCCCGAAGGGCAAGCGGATCAATGAGATCGTCGCCATCACCGGGGTTCAGATCGACATCGAGGACGACGGCACGGTCCGCATCGGAGCGGTCGAGCAGTCGGCAGCCGACGAGGCCCGCCGCATGATCGAAGAGGTCGCCAACCCGAAAATTCCCGAGCCGGGGGAGCGCTTCCAGGGCAGGGTCGTGAAGATTGTCGACTTCGGCGCCTTCGTGAACCTGACCGGTGGAACGGACGGGCTGGTGCACATCTCGAAGCTGGGCGGCGACATCCGCCTGGCCCGGGTGGAGGACGTGCTTTCCGAGGGCGACACGCTGGAGGTGGAGGTCACCGAGATCGACTCACGGGGCAAGATCTCGCTCACGCCGGTCAACCTGCCTCCTCGGGTGGCCGAGCTGCCTGCCGACTACGAGGCCCGCAACCCTCGCCAGCCACGGTCCGGGGGGGACCGCCCCCGCCGTGACGGCGATCGAGACCGCGGTGGACGGCGCCCGGCAGGACGAGGTTCCCGCTACTGACCCAATCGAGCCGCCCGCTTGAAAGGACGGTCCTCCCCAGCGGACTGACGGTACTGACCGAATGCATGCCGGAAGTCCGCTCGGTGGCGATCGGCTACTGGGTGGGGGTCGGCTCACGCGACGAGCCGGCGGCCCTCCAGGGGTCGTCCCACTTCCTCGAGCACCTTCTTTTCAAGGGCACTCCCACCCGGACGGCCCGGGACATAGCCGAGACCTTCGATGCGGTCGGCGGAGAAGCCAACGCCTTCAGCGAGAAGGAGTACACGTGCTACTACGGCCGCGTCCTGGACAAGGACCTCCCGATGGCGGCCGAGGTGCTGTCCGACATGATCCGTAACTCGCTGATCGCCCCGGGCGACATCGAAGCCGAGCGCAACGTCATCCTCGAGGAGCTTGCGATGCACGAGGACACGCCGGAGGACCTCATCCACGACTTCTTCGCCGAAACCGTTTTCGGGGATCACCCACTGGGCCGGGAGGTCATGGGGACTATCGAAACCGTTCAGTCCATCGACCAAGCCGCCCTTAGATCCTTCCACCGGCAGAACTACCGGTCCCACAACATCGTTGTTGCCGCTGCCGGCAACGTCGACCACGAGGACGTGGTCCGCGGGATAGCGGACGGTTTCGGGCCCGCCGACGACATACAGGTCCGGCAGACCGCCGAGCCGGCCCCCGCCGCGCACCTTAAGGTTTTGAGCCGGCCAACCGAGGGAGCCCACATCGTCATCGGAGGCCTGGGCTATCCGAGCCGGCACCCCCTGAGATTTGCCTGGGGTGCATTGGACACGTTGCTCGGCGGAAGCATGTCGTCGCGGCTGTTTCAGGAGATCCGGGAGATGCGGGGCCTCGCCTACTCGGTCTTCTCGTACCGCAACCTGTTCACCGAAACGGGAGCCTACGGAATCTACGCCGGCACCGCTCCGGAAACCGCTCGAGAGGTGGTCGAGCTCGTCGTCGGGGAGCTGGACCTGATGCTGGACTCGGGCATCTCCCATGCCGAGCTGGAGCGGGCGAAGGGCCATATGAGGGGCGCGGTGGTGCTGGCACTCGAGGACCCCGCTTCCCGGATGACACGGCTCGGTAAGTCGGAGATCGCGGGCGGCGAGCTGCTGTCGATAGATGAGATCATCGCCCGCGTCGACGCGGTCACGGTGGACGACGTGGCCACGGTGGCGAAGGACCTGCTGCAGCCGGAAAGCCGGATCCTCACCGCGATCGGTCCCTTCGACGCCGAGGACTTCGCCGGCTGGCCCGCCGCCGGCTAGAAGGAGCGACATGATTCGGGTTGCCGTACTGGGGGCGAACGGCCGGATGGGGCGGGAGGTCTGTGCCGCGGTCGAGGCGGAGCCGGACCTGGACCTCACGGAGCAGGTGGACATCGGCCTGGGGAGCCTCGATGCCCTGGTTGAGTCACAGGTTCAGGTGGCCGTGGACTTCACCAACGCCGAGGCGGCCGCCGAGAACATCCCCTGGTGCATCAAGAACGGCATTCACGTCGTGGTCGGCTCCTCTGGAATTCCTCCCCACGTCATCGATGAGATAGCCGAGCTCTGCCCCAGGTGCGAGGGCAACGTGCTGATCGCACCCAATTTCGCCATCGGAGCCGTTTTGTCGATGAAGTTCGCCGAGATGGCAGCCGCATGGATGCCCGACGCCGAGATCATCGAGCTGCACCACAGCGGCAAGATGGACTCCCCGTCGGGTACCGCGTTGAACACCGTCGAAGGGATACTCAAGGGCCGCAAGCAGTTACCCGCCGACCGACCCGGAACTCTTAAGGAGAACTTGCCGGGAGCCAGGGGGGCCGAGCGGCAGGGGGTGCACATCCATAGTGTGCGCCTCCCCGGACTCGTGGCCCACCAGGAGGTCATATTCGGAGGGCCGGGTCAGACGCTGACGATCCGGCACGACTCGGTCGACCGCAAGTCGTTCATGCCGGGTGTCATATTGGGCATTCGGCGGATAATCAGCCATCCCGGGCTCACCATCGGCCTGGAGCACTACCTGGGCCTTTAGGCGCCCCCTTGGCAGGGACCGGGTGGAGCATCCAGACATTGGGCTCCCAGTAGCTCCCCACGTCGTGCTCTCGGTCTATCTGCAGGGTCGAAAGGCCGTGAGGAAAGACGTAGGTACCGGTCGCAGGGAAGGCCATGCCGGTCCAGTTCTCCCACTCAGCTACGGTTGCCGTGATCTGAAGCGACCGAGGGGCCGGTTTGAGGACCTTCGCGCCCAGCGCAACATGAATCCGCATCCACGGATCGAACGGCAAGCCGTCGGCTGCTTTCCAGTGCACGTACTCGTCGATCGGAGTCAGCGGGTAGCGCTCCTTTAAGTTGGGCCTCACCGGCGCCAGGAGGTTCCGAAACCCGCGCTCTGTCGCCAGAGCCGCCATTGCCTTCAGCAATAGAGCCCCGAGGCCTTTCGACCGGTTCTCGGGCGGCACCTCGGCCGCAATCGCCGACAGCGCATTGGGAGGTTGGGGCCATCCGGCGAAGGCCCGCCTGACCAGGTCGTCGATCCCGGAGGGCAGGTTGTCCGGATTCTCATCCCAGACCAGGGGGATCGTGTTGCCCCGGGCGAGCATCTCGCCGGACCGATCGTGCACCAGCACGAACTGGAACTCCGCAAAGGTTTCGTAGAGACCGCCCCACAGCGGGCCCAGCACGTCACCGTGCCGGTTGTACTCGGGCCAGAGGCCGGGGAAGCGTTCATCGAACCGGGAGGTCCGGTCGGGCTCCTGGGAGTGCGGGACCACCCTGACCGTCTCCGCACCCCAGCGAAGAAGGATGCTCACGGGCGGACCGGCTCCAAGCGGGTTGTTACAATCCCCCTGGACAACTCTTTCGAGCCAAATTGGAGCGCGCCGTCTCGTGCCTGAAGGCGCAAGTTCGGTCGCCGGATGCAGGAAGTGAAGACCGGTCCTGTCTGATCCAAACCAGACCAGATGGGAAATCCCTTGGGAAAAGGAGCAGAGATGGGCGGGCGATTCGGGGACCTCATCACCGCCATGGTGACTCCGTTCGATCAGGATGGCAAAGTTAACCTCGACCAGGCCCAAAAGCTCGCGGCCTGGCTTAGCGAAAACGGGTCGGACGGGCTCGTCGTCGCCGGCTCCACCGGTGAGGCCTCCACGCTGACCGACGATGAGCAGAGGGATCTGTGGAAGGCGGTCAGGGAGGCGGTGGGGGACCGGACCACCATCATCGGCGGCACCGGAAGCAATGACACCGCCCACGCCGTCCACCTGACCAAGGCAGCCGAGGAGGACGGTCTGGATGCTGCACTGGTGGTCACCCCGTACTACAACCGGCCCCCCCAAAGCGGCCTGCTGGAGCACTTCCGGGCCGTAGCCGCCTCAACCTCTCTTCCTGTGATCCTGTACGACATCCCGGCTCGCAGCGTCGTCAAAATCGACCACGCCACGTTGATCGAGCTGGCGCAGATCGACAACGTCGTGGCCGTCAAGGACGCCGCAGGCAGCGCCCAGGGCGCCGCCCGCCTGGTTGCCGGCGCCCCGGAGGGGTTTCAGGTCTACTCGGGCAATGACGCAGACACGCTGCCCTGGCTCAGCGTCGGAGCGGTGGGAGTGATTGCGGTGGCGTCGCACATCGTCGGGCCTCAGATGGCGGAGATGATTCGCCTGTTCCGCTCCGGCGACCCCGACGGCGCCCGCAAGATCCACCTGGATTTGATGCCGGTGTTCGACGCTATGGGACTCACCACCAACCCGATACCCGTGAAGGCGTGCCTGGAGCTGATGGGGTATCGGGTGGGCGGACCGCGCCTGCCGTTGATCCCGGCGACCGGGGCGCAAACAGGCCAGCTCAGGGACGTTCTAACCTCCGCGGGGGTTCTTTGAGTTTGAGCCCCGCGTGACGCCGAAAAAGGGTAAGAGCACCGGCTGCACCAAGATCGTCTTCCTGGGCGGTCTGGGTGAGATCGGCCGCAACATGACGATTTTCGAGCACGAGGGCAAAATTCTCGTGGTCGATGTCGGCCTGATGTTCCCTACCGAGGAGATGCTGGGAGTGGACCTGGTCCTCCCGGACTTCACCTATTTGAGACAGCGCCAGGATCAGGTGGTCGGCGTGCTGCTGACGCACGGTCACGAGGACCACATCGGCGGGCTGGCCTACCTGCTGAAAGAGATGGACCTTCCGCCGATTTACAGCGCCCGGCTCACCCTGGGGATCCTGAGCTCAAAGCTGGAGGAACACCGGGTGCTGGACAAGGCCGACCTGCGGGAGGTGGCAGCGCCGGGGACCTTGTCTCTGGGACCCTTCGACCTGCGCTTCTTCAACATGGTTCACTCGATTCCCGACTGCCTGGGGACCCACATCACCACGCCGGCCGGAACGATCTTCTACACCAGCGACTACAAGCTCGACCCGTATCCGATCGGCAACCGCCCGACGGATCTGGATGGCATCGGCGAGGTGGCGGCCCACGGGATCGACCTTTTGATCGGGGACTCGACCAATGCCGACCACCCAGGCCACACGCCATCGGAACGAACGGTGGGGGAGCCCCTGCACGAAGTCATCCGAGCCGCCCACGGGCGGGTGATAGTTGCCTGTTTCGCCTCGAACATCCACCGGGTCCAGCAGGTTCTCACCGCAGCCGAGGAGGAGGGCCGGGTGGTGGCGTTCCTGGGCCGGAGCATGCTCAACAACATGCGGGTCGCACAGGAGCTTGGGTACGTGAAGGTCCCCGAGTGGATGGTCGTCCCCATCGACCAGGTCGGCCAGTACCCGGAGGACAAAGTGGTCATCGTCTCCACCGGCTCGCAGGGCGAGCCGCTATCGGCTCTGTCGCTGATGGCCGCCCGGGAGCACAGGTGGATTCAACTTCACAAGGGGGACACGGTCGTGCTGTCCGCCACCCCGATTCCGGGCAACGAGTCCGCAGTGCGCCGGGTGATCGACGGGCTGTTCCGCATCGGAGCGAAGGTGGTCGCTCCGCCGTTGGCCAAGGTGCACGTCTCCGGTCACGCCGCCGCCGAGGACTTGAAGCACATGCTCGAGCTCATCGGTCCCAACTGGTTCGTCCCGGTCCACGGCGAGTACCACCACCTGGCGCTGCACGCCGAGCTGGCCCATCAGGTGGGCATTCCCGAGAATCACGTGATCGTGATGGAGGACGGAAACGTCCTGGAGATGACGGACGGCGTGGTGCGGCGCTCCGAGGAGCACGTGGAGGCCGGTTTCGTGTTCGTCGACGGCCTGGGAATCGGCGACGTGGGGCATGAGGTGCTTCGCGACCGGAGGGTCCTGGCCGACGAGGGAGTGGTGGTCTGCGTGGTCACAATCGATTCCTACAACGGCGAGCTGTTGGCCGGGCCCGACGTGATCTCCCGGGGATTTGTTTTCGGCGACGAGTCCTCGGAGTTCCTCGAGGAGGCCAAGAACCAGGTCCGGCAGGCGCTGTCCAACCTGGCCGAGGACGAGATCAGCGACTACTCGGCTGTTCGTCGCAAGGTCCGCAAGTCCCTGGGCAGCTTCGTCTGGAAGCGCACCGGCCGCCGGCCGATCATCCTGCCGATCGTGATGGAGGTTTAGGGCAGCAGGAGCGGCCCGGTATGCTCGACGTATGTATCCGTTCTTCGACCCGGATGACCGGGTACTGAAGATACTTTCGGGAATCCGATAAGACCGCCAATCAATCGTCCCGTTTCCGCGGTGTTGGCAATCATGGTCATCCTTGGATCCTGGTTTTGGATCTTCTACCTTAACGTGCTAAGTCAGTTTGGGTTCTAGACCGTACCCACCGAGCGATTGCGGCGACTCTTCGGACCTGAAAAACGAATCGCCCTGAATCCTCGGCCGGTCAACCACAGCGGGAGCCTCCACGAAAAGGGGTTTTGGCGGCGAGGGCGCCGCTCGGGCGGTCAGCTACCGGTTGATGGACAAGTCCGATTGACAGGTATTGCGACAGGATCACGACAATATCGCGGCATGGAGGAGGAATCCAAGATGCGAAACTGCGACAATCGGGTAGCCGTATACTCAATGTGTATCCGGGCTTCGAAAGGGCAATAGTACAGACCAAGATCCAGCGTTGGGGAAACAGCCTTGGCTTGCGTATCCCGAAGTCGTTTGCTGCCGAGGCGCAGGTTGAGGCAGGGTCGACCGTTGATATCTCGGTGGAGGACGGCGCCCTGATCGTCCGATCGGTCTCGGCGCGCAAGTATGAGATTGGTGATTTGCTCAAGGGAGTCACTTCCTCAAACCTCCATGATGAAACCGACTGGGGTGGGCCTTCAGGCGACGAGGCCTGGTAATGGCGCCGTACGCACCCGAGCGCGGCGACATCATCTGGCTCCACTTCACCCCCCAAGCCGGCCATGAGCAGGTAGGTCGGCGGCCGGGGCTGGTGATATCACCGGCCGACTACAACCGGAAGGTGGGCCTGGCCCTCGTCTGTCCCATCACCTCAAAGGTAAAGGGTTACCCCTTTGAGGTGGAGTTGCCCCACGGTTTGAAAACCCAAGGCGCAATACTGTGCGACCAGATCCGTAGCCTTGATTGGCGCGCGAGGCGGGCGGAACCGTTCTGTCCGGCGCCTCGAGAGGTTATTGAGGAAGCGACCGCCAAGATTCTCGCGCTCGTGGATCCGCGTTGAGTTTGAGCCCACCGGCCGGGCCCTTTCGACACCGAAATCCGCCAACCTCGGCCCCCCATGGCCGAAGATGGGCTCCGGACAGCACGCAGTATCGGGCGAAGGAAGCCCGTTTCCCATCCCATGGGGCGTGCGAAGGCACCCCCGGCAGATAAGCCGGCTGTACGGAGGTTGGATGCCCCCCTCAAAAACAAGTAGCCGCAGCAGAGCCACCACCACCCGGAGGCCTGCAGCCAAAACCACCAGCTCCAACAGACCGGCGGCGCGGCGGCCGGCGCAAAAGGCGCCCCAGCGAGCCCGGCACCGCAAGAAGGCCGCCTCGCCGCTCGCCGGAATCTTCGGCCCGAACACCGACGGCTTCGCAGTGATCGTGCTCTTCCTGGCAATCCTGGGAGGCCTCGGCATCTACGCCGATCTGGCCGGTCCGGTGGGCCGCCGGCTCGAGTGGGCGATGCGGTGGGTCTTTGGTTCTGCATCCTACGGAGTGCCTCCCGCGCTGGCCGTGGTGGCCGTCACGATGATGAACAAGCGCAACTCGGGCGAAGCGGGAAGGATCGCCACCGGGGCGTTCATGACACTGGCCGGCGTGGCGGCCTGGGTGCACATGCTTTTTGCCAACGACTCCGGCGGTTTGCACCTGGACGAGTTTCCGTCCATCGGGGGCGGTGTCGGCGCGCTGATCGCCTGGCCGGCCGAGACTCTGCTGTCCGTGTGGGGAGCAGCGCTGTTGATCGTGATGATCGTTCTCCTGGGATTGCTCGTGTTGACCAAGACTCCGGCTTCACGTGTGATCTCAGCGGTTCAGGCGCTCATGACGGGGCTGGCCAGGGGCGCCGCCCATATGGGCCGCTCGGTCAACGACGCGACCAAGCGCCGGACAGAAAAGATGAGCTCGGAGCTGGGTCCCCAGGCCCCTGCTCTGCCGCACCAGGAATCCGAGCCCCATCCGGCCGTCCCACAGGAGCCGGCGGCGAAGCCGGTTCGGGCCGAGCCGGCGTCGCTGTTCCATGCGTCCGAAGAGCCGGAGGGGATCCCGTTCGAAGATCATTCTCCCGTCTTGTCCGACCCGGATCCCGAGGGGTACAAAGTTCCGCCGATCACCATGCTGGCCGTCGGGGAGACCGCCGAGGTGTCCAGACGAATGATCGATGACACCGTCGCGGCCCTGGAGCACACGCTGCAGCAGTTTGAGGTTGACGCCCGGGTGACCGGCTACACCGCCGGGCCGACGGTGACCCGCTATGAGATCGAGCTCGGCCCCGCCGTGAAGGTCAACCGCGTCGTGAGCCTGGAGAAGGAGATCCGGTACGCTCTCGCTGCCGGAGACCTGCGGATCCTGGCGCCGATTCCCGGCCGCTCGGCCATCGGCATCGAGGTTCCGAACAAGGACCGGGTGGCGGTCACGCTCGGGGACGTAATGCGGAGCCCGCAGGCACGCACCTCGGAGCACCCGCTGACCGTCGGCCTGGGCAAGGACATCGCCGGCGTCTCGATGGTGGTGAACCTGGCCGACATGCCCCACCTTCTCATCGCAGGAGCGACCGGAGCCGGAAAGTCCACGTGCATCAATGCGGTGCTCTGCTCGGTTCTGCTCCGGGCGCGGCCCGATCAGGTCCGGCTCCTGCTCATCGACCCCAAGATGGTGGAGCTCAGCAACTACAACGGCGTGCCGCACCTGTTGACTCCGGTGGTCACCAACCCCAAGAAGGCCTCGGAGGCACTCGGATGGGTGGCCAGGGAGATGGACGCCCGGTACGAGGTGCTCGCTTCGGTGGGCTACCGGCACTCCGACATGTACAACGCCGCGGTGAGGGCCGGCAACCTTCCGCCGTTCGAGGACGGTACCCCCCGCACGACTTTTCCCTACTACCTGGTGGTGGTCGACGAGCTGGCGGACCTCATGATGGTCGCTCCCCGGGAGGTGGAGGACCACATCTGCCGGATCGCCCAGAAGGCGAGGGCGGTGGGAATCCACCTGATCGTAGCCACCCAGCGGCCGTCGGTCGACGTGGTCACCGGCGTCATCAAGGCCAACATCCCGTCCCGTATGGCATTCGCAACCGCCAGCATGCAGGATAGCCGGGTCATCCTCGACGAAGGGGGAGCGGAGCGCCTGATCGGCAAGGGCGACATGCTCTACAAACATGCGTCCGCACCCCGGGCGGTCCGGTTGCAGGGAGCCTACATCTCCGAGAAGGAGACGGCCGGCCTGGTGGGATGGTGCCGCAGGCAGCGCAACGTCAACTATGTCGAGGGCATCGTCAGCTCCGGAACCGAGACCAAGGGCTCGGGCCTGAGGACCGGCGCCGAGGACGATGATCAAGATCTCATCGCCATGGCGACCGAGCTGATCGTCCGGTCGCAGCTCGGCTCCACCTCAATGCTTCAGCGCAAGCTGAAGGTCGGGTTCGCCCGGGCGGGGAGGATCATGGATATGCTTGAGGAGCGCGGGGTCGTGGGCCCGTCACAGGGATCAAAGCCGCGCGATGTCCTGATGACACTCGAGGAGCTGAGTGAGGTGGACGGGAGTGCTGATCAGCCAGGGGAGCCGGAAGGCGCTCTGCAGCCCTGACCCGGTATTAGGGACGGGGAGCACGACCCCGCAGCTCTAGTTTTCGGACTGCAGCGAGGTGATGCGAATCGGCTGCGGCGGGCCCGGCGGCTCCCTCGGTTCAAAGATATCCACCGGTTCGTCGATGAAGGGGTCGGCTTCGGCAGGCTTAGGCTCGGGGGGAGAGGGCGCAACGTTCAGTGCATCAAACTGCGCTACCCGGGCTCTGTACCGGGGGTCCTCCATTCCATAGAGGGTTTCGGTGATCCTCACCGACCTCTCCATCCGGATCTTTGCGCCGGTGTGGTCGCCGACCACCTGCAACAGGGAGGCCAGGCTTGCCAGCCGGGCTGCGACCTTGGGATGCTCGGCCCCGTAGGACGACTCCTCGATTGCCAGAGCCCGCTCGATAAGGGGCCGGGCGGCGAACGGGTCTCCCAGGTCCCGAAGCACGCTGGCCAGGTTGGCCATCCGGGTGGCGACCTTGGGGTTGTCCGATCCCAGGGTCGCCTGCGTGATCGCCAGAGCTCTTTCAAGGCACGTCTTTGCGCCGAACAGGTCCCGCTGAGCCCGCAGAACGCTCCCCAGATTGTTCAGCCGCGTCGCAACTCGAGGATGGTCGGCCCCGTAGGCCTTCTGGTCGATGGCCAGTGCCCGCTCCAACGCTTTCTTGGCAGCCGCCAGGTCGCCCTGAGCCCTGAGCACCCCCGCCAGGCTGTTCAGATCCGTGCTGAGCGTCGGATGATTGCCGCCCAGGGCCTGCTCGTGAATCTCCAGAGCGCGCGACAGGCAGCTCCTGGCTCCTTCCAGCTCCCCGAGCTCGTGCAGCACGCCTCCCAGATCGCTCAGGTCGTGCGCAAGAGCCGGATCATCTGCTCCCAATATCGACTCGTTGATCCGGATGGCCCTCTCCAGCGCCTGCCTGGCCCCGTGGAGGTCCCCCATGTCACGCAGGACACCGCCGAGGCCGCTCAGGTCTGACCCCACCGACCGGGCATCGGGTCCGTGGGCCGCTTCGTCGGCCGCCAAGGCCTTCTCGAACAGATCACGGGCTCCGGAGAGGTCGCCCAGGTCCCCCAGCAGCCGGCCCTGATTGTTGAGATCCTCACCGCTGGCGGCGGGAACAGACTCCGATGGAGCTTCGGAGTCCGCCGTTGGAAACAGCTCCTCGATTCCGTCGTCCGGCAGGTCCTCCTCATCTTCGGTTGACCCGACTGGCTGCAGTAGGTCCTCGTCTGCGGGGTCGTCCGGTTCGGAGCTTGAAGGCTGAGGGTGGAAGAACAGGTCATCAAGATCGTCCGAGGTCACGTTGTCCTCACTAGGCGCCGGTGGCTCCTCGGACGGCTGCTCGGCCCCCCACGCATCGGCCGGTTCGGTCAGCACGTTGAACGGCTGAGTTTCCACCATTGAGATCACCGCAGCAGCCGCCGGCTCCTCGGGCCTGGCGGTTTCTTGCGGTTCCGGTGCCCGCGGCGCCGGTGCCGCGGGAGCCTGCTGCGCCGGTGCCGCGGCCGCCAGGTTGAGGGTCTGGGAGGGCAGTCCGGCTATCACGCTGTTGGCGTAGGAAGCTGCCGGTTTCCATCGCCCGGGCTCCGGTTTGTGCTGGACTGCGGAGAGGTCGGAGGGCGTAAGACCCAGGCCGGCCAGCACCTGCCTCAAGGTTGGGTGGGCCGGCTCGGAGTTTTGTGCTGCAAGAGCGGACTCCAGCAGCGAGGGGTCTACGGAAACCTCACGGAGCTCGGTGAGCACCCGGTAGAGGTTCCCGAGGTCCGCCGCCGATCGGGGATGGGAGGGCCCGTACAGGGCGTCGTCGATGGCGATGGCGCGCTTGTAGTACGCCTTGGCGGCTTCGAAGTCGCCCAAGTGCTCCATGGCGCCGCCGAGGTTGGTTAGGTCGGTGGCCACTTCGGGATGCTCAGGCCCGAGAATGCCCTCGTGGATGGCGAGCGCGCGCTCGAAGGTCGCTCGGGCTTCATGCAGCCGGCCGAGCCCCTGCAGGACCAGCCCGAGCTTATTCAGGTCGGTGGCGACCTGCTGGGAATAGGGGCCGTAGGTGACTTCGTCTATGGCGAGACTTTGCTCGAGGGCGCCGATCACCACGGTGTCGAAGTTGCTCATCATGTCGAGTAGACCACGGAAATGGCTCTTGCCGCTACCCTGGCAACGCTCGTTGCCAGGCGTCACGCCGCCCGCAGACCCGCTCCGCATCGCCTCGGCGGCTATTTGAGTCCTATAATCGCGGTTACAAGTGTGCTCCGGCGAGCACTGAGCCCAATTTCCTGGGGACGAATGAGTCAGCACACCATCGGTCAGTTGCTGAATGATTCGAGAGAAGCCAGTCGGGCTTCATTGTATCAAGCGTCGCAGGATACGAAGATTCGGGTCGACTTCCTGGAAGCCATGGAAAACGACGACTTCGAGTTCGTGTCCGGCGGCCTTTACGTGCGCGGGATGCTTCGTTCCTACGTCCGCTGGCTCGGGCTGCCGGAGGACCGGGTTCTGGCTGAGTTCGACCGGCTTTACAACGTCAAGGCCCAGACTCCGCTCACCGAGATGATAAACAAGCCCACCGACGTCGGGCCGAAGCCGCGCAAGCCGCAGTGGCTCATTGCTGCGGTGTCGGCTGCCTGCCTGCTGCTGATCTTCTCCCTGGTCGGCCTGATGAACCCCTCGACCAACGTTGCGACTCCGCCGGCGAGCCCCGAGGACGAGCAGGAGACGCAAACGGCGGCGCAGCCTCCGGCGTCACCGGACACCATTGCTCAAGCGCCTGCAGCTCCGGCGGAGGGGGTGAACTTAACCGTCACCGTGGTGGGGGATAAGTCGTGGATGGAGGCGCATGCCGACGGCACCGAGCCTCCGGTTTTCACCGGAACCAAGTTCTCCGGTGAGGTCCTGACCTTGACGGCTGATGAGAGTCTGAAGATCGTCATCGGAAATGCGGGAGCGGTACGGGTCAACGTAAACGGCCGGGACCTCGGTCCGCCGGGCCAGAACGGAGCCGTCGGCACGTTCGTCTTCACGCCCGAGTCAACGAACTTCGTCGGGGGTTAAGACCGCTGCGGTGAAAAAAACGGGGCCTTCTGCCAAACTTATCCTTCAGGCGTACCGGTTTCCGACCGATTAAGAGGAATCCGGACGAGGGGGTACTTTGAGCACTGCCGAACCGCTTTCCAAGCCGATGACCGTGGCCGTCGGCTACCGATTCTCTTTGAGGGCATTCATCAAGGCGACACATGCTGCATGGAGATCCCAAACGATCTTTCAGGCACTGGCCGCCATGCTGGTCCTGCTTGTACTCTCGTCGCTGTTTGTGGTCGGCTTGGGAGCCAGGCTCCAGGACCAGTTCCCGGTGCTGCTCTACGCGTTGGTGGCTGTGGCGTTCTACTACGTGTATCCCACGATCGCTTTCGCCAGAGACCCGCGGCACCGCATGGCGCAGTTCTTCGAGTTCACCAAGGATGCCTTGCGGTACCGCCGCGGTGACACCGAGGCGACGCTGCCTTGGTCGGCTCTGAAGGCAGCGGTGGAGAGCAACGATTTCTATGTGCTGGATCTGCCGCAAAGACAGAAGGTGGCGGTGCCTAAATCCGCTTTTGCGCCCGGGGAGGAGCAGCGTTTCCGCCTCCTGGCCGCAACTCAAGGAGTCCAGATCCACTAAGTAACACCTCTATTGAAAAAAGGGGGCCTCCGTTTCGGAGGCCTTTTTTCGCCGGGGGCCCCTGTGTGCTTTGGGAACTTACTTGCCGGCTCGTGCCGCGTTTGCGGCAAAGACGTCCCTGCTGTACCCCGCCAGCCCTGGCGCTATGGCGTCGTAGTGAGCCTTGAACCGGGGGTCCTCCACGTACATCCGTCCCAGCCCCCGATGGATTTCATAGCTGCAGTCGTAGAACCACTTCGTGATGTGAGCTCGGTGCTCTTGAGCGAGATCCATGGCCTCGGGAGCATCGGCCGGAAGGCCGTTGTTCATAGCCTCCACAAACCTGCGCTCCAGGTCGGCGCCTTCCTCGGACCCTTTCAGAGTAGACCCTTACGCTACGTCAGGGTCAAGCGCCCAAGGGATGGATTCTTGTTTGGAAAGCTAGAGGGTCGGTAATCACCCTCACCAGACGCTACAGGAGTACGGATGAACGGGATCACAGGAGGAACGGGATGAGGCGGCGCACGGTGATTCGGCCCGTCGGCGGAGGTAGAGGATGTATGGGGATGATCGTCTTCTCGATCCTCGCATCGGTGATACTCACGGTGGTGGTGAATCTCCTTCTCGCTCTGGCCCGCCAGTAGCCGGGGAAGATCACCGGACGGCGGCGTACCCTGCTACCGTTACGCCGCACGTATCAATCGATAGGAAACACGTGAACCCGGCAAATATCGTCACCTGGGCTCGAATCGCCCTTATCCCGGTTTTTGTCTACCTGATGTACCAGGCAGGGTCGGCCCGCCGAATATCAGCTGAGCTTTGGCTTGCCGTGGTGGTTTACCTGGTTGCGACTTTCAGCGACTATCTTGACGGGTACCTTGCCCGCAAGCTCAACGCGATCACGCCGATGGGGCAGTTCCTGGATCCCCTCGCCGACAAGTTCTTGGTCCTGGCAGCCCTGGTTTGCATGATCCTGTTCCGGGGATTTCCGATCTGGGCGACGCTGATCATCGTCCTGCGTGAGGTGGCGGTGGTGGCGCTGAGGTCGGCGGCGATGAAGCGGGGCAACTCGATGCCCGCGGCGCACCACGCCAAGAACAAGACCGCCCTCCAGCTGGTAATGGTTCTGGCGTGGCTGTTCCCGCGGACCGGAGCCCTCGTTCCAGTTCAGGACGTTCTGCTCTACGCCGGCGTGGCGATCACCGTTTACTCCGGCGTCCGGTACGGGATGCTGGGGCGCAAGCTGCTGACCCGGGCTGAAGGGTCGCCCGCTACGTGAAGGCGGAAGTAATCACCGTGGGTTCGGAGTTGCTGCTGGGAACCTACGCCAACACAAACCTGATGAAGATCTGTCGGGAGCTGGAGGCCATCGGTGTGGAGGTGGCCTATGCCACCACGGTGGCGGACGACGGAACCGGCATCGCAGGCACCATAGCGACGGCGGCTCAGCGCACGGGAGCCGTCATCATCACCGGTGGCCTCGGGCCGACTCATGACGACATGACCCGGGAGGCGTTGGCGACGGCGACCGGGCGAAAGCTTCATCACCGGCCGGAGATCGAGCAAGACCTGAGGCGATTCTTCGATAAGCGCGGGCGCCACATGGGCGAGCTGAACCTTCGCCAGGCCTACCTGCCTGAGGGGGCGTCGGCAATACCCAACCCCGTGGGAACTGCCCCGGGAGTGTCACTGGAGCACAACGGGGTCCCGGTGTTCGCGCTGCCCGGCGTGCCGGTTGAGATGGAGACGATGCTTCACGACCACGTGCTTCCCGCCCTGGCCGGTCGATCGGACGGCACCGTCTTCGGAACCCGGGTCCTGAAGGCGGTCGGCAGGGGAGAGTCTGAGCTGGCCGAGATGATCGTTCCGATCATCGATTCGTGCCGGGAGCCGGGGGGACCGAGCGTGACCATCCTGGCGTCCCGCGGGGAGGTGGCGATCCATCTGCGCGCCGGCGATCGTGACCGGCGGGCGGCTATGGGGAGGATCGGTCCGATCGAGGCCCGGCTGCGGAAGACCCTCGGAAGCCTGGTCTATGGGGAGGACGACGACACGCTTCAATCCGTCGTGGCCAACATGGCCAAGGAGAGAAAGCTGACCCTGGCGGTGGTCGAGTCGTTCACCGGTGGGGCGCTGGCCAGTCGGATCGTCGCCGTGCCGGGTGCTTCCACCGTTCTCAAAGCCGGATACGTAACCTACGCAATCGAGGCCAAGGTGCAGGAGGTGGAGGTGCCGCAGGAGACGCTCGACAGGTACGGCGCGGTGTCCGAGCAAACCGCCCGCGCGATGGCCGAGGGAGCCCGGAGGAGATCAGGAGCAGATATCGGCCTGTCGACCACCGGTGAGGCCGGGCCCGATTCGCAGGAGGAGCCCGTGGGAACGATGTTCATCGGGCTGGCGTGGGACAAGGGCTCGTTGGCGCGCAAGTTCGTGGCGGCCGGCAACCGGGAGGACATCCGTGAGTGGGGCAGCCGCTCGGCCCTGGACACATTCAGGCGCTGGATGCTGGAGGCGCAGGGCTGAGGCTGTTCGTGGCCTTCGACGTGCCCGGACCGCAGAAGGCTTCGGTGGAGGCGGCCATAGCGCCGCTGAAGGCGGTCGTGCCGGGGGCTCGCTGGACTTCACCCGCGGCCTGGCACGTGACGCTGAAGTTCTTTGGAGAGCTCGCGGCAGACCGGCTCCCCGGCATCCGGGAAGGAGTCGGAAGAGCCCTCAGAAGCGAGCGGGCGGTGAAGTCGAGGCTGCTGGATGTCGGGGCGTTTCCGACGATGAGCAGGGCGCGTGTGCTGTGGGTGGGGATAGAGGACCTGGAGCGGGCTCTGGCCCGGTGGGCCGACAGAATCGCCTCGGAGTGCGGGGTTGGGGACGACCGCCCTCTGCATCCGCACCTGACGCTGGCCCGGATGAAGATCCCTGCATCGATAGGTCCGGTGGTGGACCGGTTCAGGCCATTCGATCTGGATAGGACCCCGTTCGCCGTAGACAGGGTGACGTTGTTTCGCAGCTACACGGAGCGCACCGGATCCCGATACGAGGCACTTGACGAGTGGAGCTTCTCTACACCGTAAAGGTCTTTCGTGGCTCCGGAGCCTAGCTATAATCACAGTTGTGTAGTTCTGTGTTGATACTTTCTCAAATACTTGTTTTCGAACAGGCGTTCGATTAGGTTTCTGTCATACCCCCTGGCTAGTCTGCCTTTCAGATGGTCCACCAAAGTCGGCCAATGAGGCGACGAAGACATCAACTGTTGCGGGGACGAAGGAGGAAAAGTTGATTGAGTCGGGAGGCAACGGTAACGGCGGGGACAAGGCCAGGGCAATTGAGCTAACCCGCTCCCAGATCGAAAAGCAGTTCGGAAAGGGTGCCATCATGAAGCTGGGCGACCGGGTCAACGTCCCTATGGAGGTCATCCCCACCGGCTCGCTGGGTCTTGACGTGGCGCTGGGAATCGGCGGCCTACCCCGGGGCCGGATCGTGGAGATATACGGACCGGAGAGCAGCGGCAAAACGTCCCTCTGTTTGCATGTGATCGCCGAGGCGCAGAAGCGTGGAGGAATCGCGGCCTTCGTGGACGCGGAACACGCCCTCGACATCGTTTACTCCCAGAACCTCGGTGTGAACGTGGACGAGCTGTTGGTATCCCAGCCGGACACCGGCGAGCAGGCCCTGGAGATCACCGACATGCTGGTGCGCTCGGGAGCCATCGACGTGATCGTAGTGGACTCGGTGGCCGCTCTGGTTCCGAAGGCTGAGATCGAGGGCGAGATGGGGGACTCCCATATCGGCCTCCAGGCCCGCCTGATGAGCCAGGCCCTGCGCAAGCTGGCCGGCAACGTTAGCCGGTCCAACACGCTGATCATCTTCATCAACCAGCTACGGGAGAAGGTAGGGGTACTTTTTGGTTCTCCCGAGGTGACCTCCGGAGGGCGTGCTCTCAAGTTCTACTCGTCGGTCCGGTTGGACATCCGCAAAATCGAGAACCTGAAGAATGGCCAGGAGGTCGTGGGGTCCCGGGTCCGGGTCAAGGTGGTGAAGTCGAAGGTCAGCGCCCCGTTCCGGCAGACCGAGTTCGACATCCAGTACGGCCACGGGATCTCTAAGGAAGGCTCGCTGCTGGACACCGCCATCGATCTGGGAATCTGCACGAAGTCCGGATCCTGGTACATGTACGACGGAGACCAGATCGGTCAGGGGCGTGAGAACACCAAGGCATTCCTCTCCGAGCACACCGATGTGTTCGACGAGATCGAGTTCAAGGTCAAGGTCCAGATGGGCTTGCTACCAGATCCGTCCGCCCCAAAGGACCCGGAGGAGACGCCGAGCAGTAACGGAACCGCTACCTCACCGAGGTGAGCACTTCCAAGTCAGCCGTCCGGGCCGACGACGTTGAAGCGGCGATGAGCCGAGCCATGAGGCTGCTGGCCGTCAGGGCTCGCTCCTGCCACCAGATCAAGAGCCGTTTGATCAGGGCGGGGTTCGACGAGCCGACGGCAGAGGCGGTGGAGTTCAGGCTGCTCAACGTAGGGCTGCTTGACGACGCCGCCTTTGCGGCCCAGGTGGTTCGGCGGGGAGTCGAGACGGGTGCCTCGTCCCGGCTCACCCGTCGGGACCTGATGAACAGTGGTATTGAACCCGAGATCGTCGACGAAGGTCTACGTGAGGTTGACGAGCCCGAAGCGGAAGAAGAACGGGCGCTCCGGCTGGCCGAGCGCAAGGCGGCAGCCTGCCGGAACCTCCCCACCCAAAAGGCGATCCCAAGGGTGGTGCGCCACCTGTGCAGCAAGGGCTACGGATCGAACCTTGCCTGGGAGGTCACCCGCAGGGTGTTCGGGGAAGTCGAATTCTCAACTGATTGACCCCCTACTGGCCCAAGTCTAAAATTGCTCAGCCGGCTGAAGAAGGTTGCGTCAAAGCAACGGCCTAATTGAATGCTATTTGCCAACGAAGTCCGCTGTCAGACAATGAAATATGGGGTTGGGAAAACGAAGTCCAAAGGCCCATAGCTTTGTAGGGGCCGGTTCTTGGTCCTCGACAAAATCCCATAACACCTCTTCCGGCCGAGCGGTGACTCGGTTTTTTGCGTTGAGGAGGCCTAATGAACGAAGCATTGCTCGGACTGGTGGGCCTTCTTGTCGGAGTCGGGATTGGATTTGTCCTTTATAAGCAGGCGGCGAGCCGTAGCGCCGAGACGACGCAAGCCCGTGCTCGTGACCGCCTGGTTGAAGCCGAAGAAGAGGCCGAAGGGATCAGGCGGGAAGCGCTGGTAGCTGCCAAAGAGGAGGCTGCCCGCATCCGGCAAGAGGCTGAGCTGGAAGTCAGAGAGCGATCGGTCGACGTCCAACGAAAGGAAGCTCGAATCCTCCAGAAGGAGGAGAGGCTGGACCAGACCGCTCAAAGGTTGGGGGGCAAAGAGCAGACTCTCGCCGAGAAGGAAGATCGGATCGAGGCACAGAAGCAGCGTCTGGATGAGCTCGCCGTCAGGCAACGCCGGGAGCTGGAGCGGCTGGCAGGCATGTCGGCGCAGCAAGCCAAAGAGCTGGTGATCGCCCAGATCGAGAATCAGGCCAAGCGCGATGCCATGACGCTGGTTCGAGACGTCGAGGCACGGGCGAGGGAGGAAGCGGACAGGCGAGCGCGCAAGATCGTCGCCATCGCCATCCAGCGAGTCGCCAGTGAGGAGACCTCCGAGAACTCCATCTCCGTGGTGACTCTTCCCAACGACGAGATGAAGGGACGGATCATCGGCCGGGAAGGTCGCAACATCCGGGCATTCGAGTCGGCAACCGGGACTTCGCTGATCATCGACGACACACCCGAATCGGTCGTGCTCTCCTGCTTCGACCCCATCAGGCGGGAGATAGCCAAGCTGACACTCGAGAAGCTGGTCGGCGACGGAAGGATCCAGCCTGCCCGCATCGAGGAGATGTACGAGAAGTCCAAGGGGGAGGTGGAGAGTGCCATTCGTGAAGCCGGCGAGTGGGCCGCTCTGGAGGCCGGGATAAGCGACCTGCACCCGGAGATGCTCAAGGTACTGGGCCGCTTGAACTACCGGACGTCGTACGGGCAGAACGTGTTGAAGCACCTGGTTGAAGCCTCGCACATCGCCGGCGTCATTGCGGCCGAGCTGGGCACCGACATCCAGCTTGCCAAGCGGTGCACGCTTCTTCACGACATCGGCAAGGCCATCACCCACGAGGTCGAGGGGTCGCACGCCTTAATCGGAGCGGAGCTCGCCCGGCGGCTGAAAGAGTCGCCGGCGGTCGTCCACGCCATCGAGGCGCACCACCAGGAGGTGGAGCCGAGGACCATCGAGGCGGTAATCACGCAGACTGCAGACGCGATCTCGAGCTCCCGGCCGGGAGCCCGGAGGGAAACCCTGGAGACTTACGTCAAGCGCCTGGAGCGGCTGGAAACCCTGGCTGAATCCTTCCCCGGAGTGGAGAAGTGCTATGCCATGCAGGCCGGCCGCGAGGTGAGGGTCATGGTCAATCCTCACCGGATCGACGACCTTCAGGCCGAGGTGCTGGCACGCGACATCGCCAAGAAGATCGAGGAAGAGCTGCAGTATCCGGGCCAGATCAAGGTGATGGTCATCAGGGAGCACCGCGCGGTCGAGTTCGCTAAGTAGGCTACGACCGCGCGGGCGGTAACCTGAGTCCATGGGCAAAGCGAAGACCTACTGGATCCGCACCTTCGGGTGCCAGATGAACGAGCATGACTCGGAGCGCCTGGCCGGCCTGCTGGAGGTGCAGGGCTACCGTAAGGTCGAGACTCCCGACCTGGCCGACGTGGCCGTTTTCAACACCTGCGCCATCCGGGAGAACGCCGACAACCGCCTTTACGGCAACCTGGGGCACATCAAAGCCGTCAAGGACCTTCACCCCGATCTAAAGGTGGTAGTTGGCGGTTGTCTGGCTGAGAAGGACCGCGACATCATCGTCCGCAAGGCTCCCTGGGTGGACGTGGTCATGGGCACCCGCAACATCGAGGCGCTTCCGAGCCTGCTGCAGCGGGTCGAGGAGCAGGGCATCCCGGTGGTCGAGTTCTCGGAGACCCTGAATGTGTTCCCCTCGGCACTGCCGGCCCGGCGGAACAACAAGTTCCATGCCTGGGTGGCGATTCAGTACGGATGCAACAACTCCTGTACGTTTTGCATCGTCCCTTCGGTGCGAGGAGTGGAGGCGTCCCGGCGTATCGGCGAAATCCTGGGAGAGGTTCGCGAGCTCTGCGCGGAGGGCGTGATCGAGGTCACGCTGCTTGGTCAGAACGTGAACTCCTATGGAAGGGACGTCTACGGCACTCCGCGGTTCGCCGATCTGCTGCTCGCTCTGGACGGGATCCCCGGCCTGAGGCGTGTTCGCTACACCTCGCCGCATCCCAAGGACTTCCGGGAACCGGTCGCCCGCGCCATGGCCGAGTCCTCCGTGGTGTGCGAACACCTGCACCTGCCGCTGCAGTCCGGATCCAGCCGGGTGTTGAAGCTGATGAAACGGTCCTACTCGCGAGACAGGTACCTGGACAAGGTGGCGATGGCGCGAGACGTCATTCCGGGCCTGGCGCTCTCGACAGACATCATCGTCGGCTTTCCCGGGGAGACCGAGGAAGACTTCGAGCAGACCCTCAGCCTCGTCGAGCAGGTGAGGTTCGACTCGGCTTTCACCTTCAAGTACTCGCCGCGTCCCGGCACCGTGGCCGCAACGATGAAGGACCAGATTCCCGCCGACGTCGTCCAAAACCGGTTCGATCGCCTGGCGGCTGCGCAGCAAAGGATCTCCCTGGAGCGGAACCAGGCGACGATTGGCGAGGTGGCTGAGGTCCTGGTGGAGGGCCCGTCGAAGAAGGACCCCGCGAAGCTGACCGGCCGGACCCGCACCAACAAGCTGGTTCACTTCAGGTCGGAGGGGGACGAGCCGTCCCGGGGCCCTGCGGAGGCCCTTCACAGGCTAAACGCTGCCATCGGATCGAGTTCTCACACGAGAAGCTTCGCTCCTGAAGAGGCGGAGTTTCGGCTGGTTCAGATAACCGCCGCGGCCCCCAGCCACCTGGAGGGCCGGCTCGCCGGGTAACGTGCATCCAGCACAGTTGATTTCGATCTGCGGCCCGCGCCTCAGCCGGCTTTGACGGCTTCAAACGGCTCGCTCCGGCAAGTTCTAGCCATAGTAGGACCCACTGCCGTGGGCAAGAGCGCCCTGGCGATGAGGGTGGCCCCCGAGCTAGGGGCAGAGATCGTCTCGATCGACTCCGCCGCCGTCTACCGGGGTATGGACCTCGGGACGGACAAGCCCACGGCGCAGGACCGGGAGTCGGTGCGGCACCATCTGCTCGACATTGCCGACCCGACCGAGGCCCCCACTGTGGCCCAGTTCCAGAAGGCCGGCAGGGCCTGCGTTGGGCAGATCCTGAAACTGGGCCGGACACCGTTGCTGGTCGGAGGTTCCGGACTCTACTTCCGCTCCATAGTCGACCCCTTGGAGTTTCCCGGCACCGATCCGGCTATTCGGGCCCGTTTGCATTCCGAAGCGGACGAGGTCGGTCCAAAGGAGATGTATCGCCGGCTGGAAAAGCTCGACCCACAGGCCGCCCTCCGCATCGATCCGGCCAATGTCCGGCGGACCATCAGAGCTCTCGAGGCCGCCGAGGTCACCGGCCGCCTGTTCTCCTCGTACCGGGTGGCGTGGGAGCAGAGGGAGTCGATCTACGATCTGAAGGCTGCAGGCCTGCAACTGCCGGTGGCCGAGATGGACGAACGAATTAACGCACGGGTTGATCAGCTGATTGCCCGCGGTTGGGTTGAGGAGGTCGCCGGCCTGCGTGATGCCGGGGTTCGCTTCTCCTCCACCTCACTGCAGGCCCTCGGATATGCTCAGATACTCGACTACCTCGACGGCCGGCTCCCGCTGGAGGAGGCCAATGAGGAAACAAAGCGCCGAACCCGCAAGTTCGCGCGCAGGCAGCTTCGCTGGTTCCGAGCGGATCCCCGTATTCGCTGGTTCACCGATCCCGATGCGGCAGCCGCATATCTGACGACCGACAGGGCAGGCAGAAAAAGTGACGATTGAGTTCTCGAAGTACCACGGCCTGGGCAACGACTTCATCCTGGTCTTCGACCAACCGATGGATGCCCGGACGGCGATCGCAATGTGCCATCGCAACCTGGGCGTCGGTGGCGACGGGGTGATCCGGATCGGCCGTTCGGAGGTGGCAGACTTCAGCTTTCTGCTGTACAACGCCGACGGCGGGATCGCCGAGGTCTCCGGGAACGGCCTTCGCTGTGTGGGCAAGTTCCTCTACGACAACGGCTATCACACCGGCACGAAGGTCACCGTGGAGGCCGGCGGCCAGGTCAAGGTCCTCGAGCTCACAGTCACCGGCGGGGTGATCACCTCGGTCCGGGCCGATATGGGGATCCCGGTGGAGCAGGACGACATCGAGCTGCACGGCCGGGTGTGGAAGCGGACGATCACCGGCAACCCGCACGCCACAACCTTCCTCGACAACATCGAAGCGGCACCGGTGACCGAGCTCGGCCCGCTGGTGGAGAACGATCCCGCCTTTCGCAACCGGACCAACGTAGAGTTCGCCCAGGTGGAGGGCGACGTCATCCACGCCCGCTTTTGGGAGAGGGGAGTGGGCGTCACCCAGTCCTCCGGTACCGGGTCCGGCGCCTGCCTGGTGGCCAGCGGCCTCAGCCGGGCGACCGTGCGCACGCCGGGCGGAGATCTGTTGGTTACCAGAGAGCCGGACGGCCGCCTGTTCGTAACCGGCCCGGCAGTTCACGTTTTCGATGGGAGGACCGCTTGAGGAGTGCCCGCAGGATCGCCGCATTGCCGCCGTACCTGTTCGCCGAGCTGGACCGAAAGGTCTCCGAGGCCAAGGCGACGGGGGTGGACGTTATCTCGTTTGGCATAGGTGACCCCGACCGGCCGACGCCGGCCCACATCGTGGAGGCGGGGCAGAAAGCCATGGCCGATCAGGCCACCCACCAGTACCCGTCCTACTACGGGATGCCGGAGTTCCGGGAGGCGGTTGCCGCCTACTACGACCGACGCTTCGGTGTGACTCTGGATCCGGCCACCCAGGTCCTGCCGCTGATCGGCTCAAAGGAGGGGATCGCCCACCTAGCAACCGCCTTCGTCGACCCCGGCGACATGGTCTTGGTGCAGGATCCCGGCTACCCGGTGTACCAAACGGCCACCATGCTGGCCGGCGGCGGAACCTTCTCCATCCCGCTCAACGAGGAGAACGACTTCGTCCCCCGGCTGGATCGGATCCCTCAGCTGTCGGTCCAGGCCTCGAAGGTCCTGTGGATCAACTTCCCCTCGAACCCGACCTCCGCCGTCTGTACCCCGGAGTTCATGGCTGGGGCGGTCAAGTTCTGCGCCGGCAACGACCTGCTCCTCGCGCACGACGCTGCCTACGTCGAGCTGACCTACGACGGCTACACCGCTCCGAGTGCGTTGCAGGCCCCCGGAGCGCTGGACACCGCGATCGAGTTCGGCTCCCTGTCGAAGACCTACAACATGACCGGCTGGCGTGTCGGATGGGTCGTGGGAGCGGCTCCGGCCGTCGAGGCCATCGGCCGGGTGAAGACCAACATCGACTCGGGCATCTTCAACGCTTTGCAGCGCGCCGGCATCACGGCTCTCGAAGGACCGCAGGACTGCATCCAGGAGAACATCGCCGTCTACAAGCGACGCCGGGACGTGGTGGTCGACGCCCTGAACGCCTCCGGCATCCCGGTCGGGGCGCCCAAGGGGGCCATCTATGTTTGGGTCCCGGTGCCGGAGGGGCAGACATCAGTGGGCTTCTGCCAGTTCCTCCTGGACGAGGTGGGCGTGGTGGTAGCTCCCGGCTCGGGATACGGGCATCACGGCGAGGGATTCGTCAGATTCTCCCTAACTCTGAGGGACGATCGATTGGACGAAGGTATGGAGCGAGTTCTCAAAGCTATGAAGACAAGCTAGTGGAGCACTAAATGGTCACCGCCGCCGATATCACCGAGCGCGTGGTCCTGGTTGGCGTCGTCCGGTCGCAGGCCGACGTCGACGAGGGCATGGAGTCCCTGGACGAGCTCGCCCAGCTGGCCACAACCGCAGGTGCCGAGACCGTGGACCGGGTGATCCAGGCCCGTCCGGCCCCCGACCCGGCGACCTACGTCGGAAAGGGCAAGGCGCGGGAGATAGTGGAGAAAGCCCGTCAGCTCAGAGCCACCGCGATCGTATTCGACGACGAGCTGGCGCCGGCCCAGGGTCGCAACCTCGAGGACGTGGCGGGGGTCAACCCCCTGGCGCCGGATGCGCTCAAGATCATCGACCGTACGGGTTTGATCCTCGACGTCTTCGCTCAGCACGCTCACTCCGCCGAAGGCAAGCTTCAGGTGGAGCTGGCGCAGATCAACTACATGGTCCCCCGCCTGCGGGGCTGGGGCGAGGTCATGAGCCGGATCGGAGGGTCTCGCGGCGGAGGAGGAGCCGCCGGACCGAGCCTGGGCACCAGGGGACCGGGCGAGACCAAGCTGGAGATCGACCGACGGCGCATCGCCAGGCGGCTCCGCAAGCTCAAGGATGAGCTAAAGCAGGTCGAGCGCACCCGCACCGTCAAGAACCGGCAGCGCCAGCGGGTGGGCGCTCCCCAGATCAGCCTCGTGGGATACACGAACGCAGGCAAATCCACGCTTCTCAACGCTTTCACCGGAGCCGGCGTCCTGGTGGAGGACAAGCTGTTCTCGACCCTCGATCCGGTTTCCCGCAAGCTCGAGCTGCCCGACGGCCGTGCCGCCGTGCTGACCGACACGGTCGGGTTCGTCCGCAAGCTTCCTCACCAGCTGGTGGAGGCCTTCAAGTCCACCCTGGAGCAGACCGTGCACGCCGACCTCCTGCTTCATGTCGTCGATGCCTCCCAGCCTGACCCGCGGGACCACATTCAGGCGGTCGACCAGGTCCTCATGCAGATCGGGGCAGGAGATGTGCCCAGGATTTTGGCGATGAACCAAGTCGACCGGCTGGATCCCGAGACCAGGCGGCGGCTGGAAGGCCAGTTCCCCGATGCCCGGTTCATCTCGGCCACCAAGGGGGAGGGGCTGGATGAGCTCCTCGAAGCGGTGGCCGGGCGGCTGGCGGCATCGCAGACCATCGCGGAGTACGTGGTCCCGTTCGACCGGGGCGATGTTCACAGCCAGTTGCATGAGCTCGGCGAGGTTCAGGAGGAAGTGGCGGGGGAGGGCGGCTGGCGGCTGATGGTCAAGGGGCCGAGGTCGGTCCTGGGCAGGTTCGGTGAGTTCGTTGCCCCATTCAATCCGCCCGGAGGACGCCTGGACGGCACAGCGGAGCCGGGAGCCGGCGACGATGCCGAGCGACCAGAAGAAGCTGGGCAACCGCAAGAAGATCAGCCGGCAGACGGGGCCGGCTGATCCAGCGAGACCAGGGAAGATCAATCGGGCGCCGAGAAGCGGCCGTCATGACTCAAGTAAAGAGGTTTCGATGCCCACACCAACACCCAAGGTTCAGAAGGTTCGGGCTGGCTTGGTTCGCAGGCTGTCGCAATTCGATGGTAACGGCAAGGTACTCAGCGTATATGTCGATCTTGACCCCACCGTGTTCCCGACGGCCCCCGCAAGAGAGGTGCAAATCAACTCCCTTGCAGACGAAGCGGAAAGGCTCATAGAAGAGCTGGACCAGGAAGTCAAGCTGCCGTTGAGGCAGGACGTGCAGCTGGTGAGGGAGTTCCTCCTGGGGGACGAGAAGTGGTCCTCGGAGGCGCGCTCCGTTGCCATCTTTGCCTCATCGGAGAACGGGCTTTTTGATGTCGTCAAAGTCGGGGAGCCGCTTCCGCGGGGCGTCTTCGTGGATGAGCGGCCGTATGTACTGCCCCTGGTGGAGATGGTCGCGCAGGACAAATGGTGCGTGGCTCTAATCGACCGGCGTATGGCACGAATATTCCTGGGCTCGCCGGTTCTGCTCAAGGAGTACGACGAGATAGAGGACGACGTCCACGGCCAGCATCAGCAGGGGGGTTGGTCGCAGGCCCGCTACGCCAGGGCGGTAGAGGAGGACGTGGAGGACCATCTCCGCAACGTCGCCGACCGGCTTCTGCGCCTGCATCAGAGTCAGAACTTCGACCACATCGTCATCGGCGCCAACGACGAGCTGTGGCCCCGCATCTCCAACCGGCTGCACTCCTACGTGGCGGAGAAGGTCGCCGCCCAGATCGACGTTGACGAGCAGAGGGCCGACGTCGATGAGCTGCGGGAAAAGCTCATGAGCATCCAGGCACAGCAGGAGCAGGAACGGGAGCAGTCGCTGTTGGAAGACCTGCGCCGACGGCTTGCCACGGACACCAGAGCTGCGGCGGGCCTGCCGGCGATTCTCAGCGGCCTGAACGAAGCCAGGTCGGACACGGTGCTGGTCACCGAGGGATTCGACGCTCCCGGGACCGTGTGCCCCATGTGCGGTTACCTGAGCGAGTCGGCCCAGGAGTGTCCGGTGGACGGCGCGCGAATGGAGAACGCAGACAGCATTCTCGAGCCGGCCATCGAGAAGGCGGACGAGACGTCGGCCGACTGGGTTATCGTGAGGGACGCTGATGCCCTGGCCGGCCACGGATCGATTGCTGCCCTGCTGAGGTTTTGACCGAAGCGGCTAATCGTCCCGGTTCACCGGGATCCATCGATCGAGGAACCAGATACCTTCGCTGAGATGGGCGCCGGGTGGCACCTGCGAGCCCGGCCAGGCGATGCAGTTTTCGAGCACCGCACCCTCCCCGACGGCGGCGCCGGCCAGCACGATTGCCCCGCGCCCCAGCGATGCCCGGTCCGCTGTGGCCCCCGGCCCCAGATACCAGCCCTCCCGAGAGACCATGCCGGGAGGGGACACCGGGAGCTCGATGGAATTGAGCGCGGTCAGGCTCGAGTCAAGGTAGCGGCCGGGGGTCCCCGCATCGCAGACGTAGCCTCGGTGCTCGAACATGGCGACCTGTTCTTCTTCGATGGCCCGGCGGAGGAGCCCCTCGACCAGTCCCAGAGGCTGGGACCGAGGTATCGCTTCAAGCAGATCACGGTTGAAGCAAGCGGTCCCCAAGAACAGGAACCCCCCACGGTCCTCTATCCGCCGGTCGACCAGGCGGACCTTCCCATCTGCGACTGCGAGGTCGGCCCTATTTCCCACCGCTTGAACCGCCAGACTGCAGCGCTTGCCGGCACCGGCGTGGTGTCGAAGAAGGCCGCGCAGGTCCAGATCGCTCATCAGGTCGCAGTTGTAGGTCATGACCGGGTCGGAGAGCCGGGGCAGCAGGCACCTGAGAGTGGCCGCCTGGCCGATCGGCCCCTCCCCCTCGTCGAAAATCTCCACTTCAGGGTGCCGCCCCCGCAGGTGGTCCGGCAGGACGGGGGCCGGGCCGCTCACGTTCACGAACCGTGCCCCCCACTGCACCGAAGCCCCGCGGCCCAGGGCGAGGTCGATCATCGGAACGTCGAGAATGGGAACCATGGCCTTCGGCGTCAGGTAGGTCAGCGGCCTGAGCCGGGTGCCTCGTCCTGCGGCAAAAATGACCAGGGACGGGCGGCTCAACCCACCCGGGAGCTGCTGGCAGCGGTCTCCGAATTCGCGTCCGAGGATCCCAGGCAAAAGACGGTGTAGGGCCGCTGCAACATGGGTTGGGCCACGTTGCGGACCTCGATGCCCTTGGCGGTAACACCCTTCCGGCTGCCGCCGTGAGCATGTCCGTGGATGGCAAGATCGGCCCCGGCGGAATCGATTGCCTCGGCCAGGAGATAGCTCCCGAGAAATGGGTAGATCTCGAGTCGTTCACCCAACAGGGTGTCCTGCACCGGTGAGTAGTGGAGCAGCGCCACCCGGTAGTCGGTCTCCAGAGCCGACAGCCGCTCGCAGAGCGTTTTCGAGATGGCCTTGGTGTGCCGAATGAAGGCCTTCATCTCCGGCTCGCCGAAATCGCTCCCGCAGGCGCCGGTGAAGCCGCCTCCGAAGCCCTTGCTCCCTGCAACGCCGAGGGTGCAACCGCCGACGTTGAGGACGGTCGACTCCCCTTCCAGGACGGTTACGCCGGCGGCCTCCAGGCCGCTTCGAATCTCGTTCTGCTGCTCGCAGTGATAGTCGTGGTTGCCGAGAACGGCGACAACCGGGACGGGCGAGTCCTTCAGCTCGTCCGCCAGAACCTTCCCCTCCTCGGCCAACCCATGCCTCGTCAGGTCCCCTGCTATCAGAAGTACGTCAGCCTTTTTCCAAATCGCGTTCAGATGAGGGGTCAGGGATCCCGCGCTGTCGTCCCCGAAGTGGACGTCGCCTACGGCAGCTATCCGAATCACCCTATGTTCTCCCAGTTCGGTTCTGCCAGCACCGTCACTGTTACGTCGTTGACTACCGTGCAGTGGGGGAGGACCTTGCGAGCAACTTCCCGCACCGCCTCTTTTCTCTCGGCGCTCGACACCCTGCCGGAAAGAAACGCCTTACCGCCCGAGATGCTCACCTCGATGCCCAGCTCGCTGACGCGCTCGTCGCGGGCAAGCTCGTCCCTCAGGCGCTCTGCGTCATAGTCCGAGCAACTCACGACATCCCCAGAAATGTGCTCAGGAAGATCCGGCGGATGACTGAATCCGGAATCGGCAAGTCCTGGGCCTGACCCAGCAGCAGCATGGAGAGGATCATCCTGGGTCCTCGTTGCGCCATGTCCGCCAGGTAGTCCCAGTCGATGTCCTGCCGTCCGATGACGCCAAGCGCGTTGAACCAGTAAACGGCGGTGTCTTCTTTGAGGGCCAGCGCCTGGCTCAGGACGTAGTCCTCGGGGCTGATCAGGCGGACCCTGGTGCCAAAGACCTCCACCATGGATCCGCGCTCGAGCATGTGCGGCTCGAGGTACAGCGGTCCTGCCATCTCGAAGATCAGGTCCACCGTGATGCCGTTCTTGCGGGCTTTGAATAGCCACTGCGGAAAGGTCTGGTCTGTCTCGAACCCGGCCTCATCGAACGCCTTCAGCAGGGGCTTGGCCGATCGGGGGTCGATCATCAAGTCGATGTCGCCCATCGGCCCCGGCCGGCCCCACGTCACAGACGCCATGCTTCCGGCTGCCAGATAGGGAATCTGCCTCGTCTCTAGGATGGAGATTGCTTCGGCGAGTATCTCTGCATACTGCTCCTCACGCCCCGGGTAGGCATGATCCGTGCGGAACTTGGACTGGACGACTCGCATGGACTGGCTTTACCCCTAATTTCCGACCCCTAACGGCGGCCCCGCCCGAGCTGGAGGGACCTTAGGCGGCTTGCGCAGCCATCCAGTTTCGGATCTGGAGATCGAGGGACTGCTGGTCGAGCGAGAACAGCTGCTGCAGGGACGCATCCGTAGTGCTGACGGCAAGGTCCTCGATCGCCTGCCTGCCCTCCGGAGTGCTGGAGCTCTCGGGTAACCGGTTGTAGAGATCGCGGGCTGCAACCCGGGAGTACGAGCGATAGAACTCCCAGTACTTCTCCGCGCCGAAGGTCTCGATCAGGTACCATGCCGCGGCTGCGGAGTAGGCGTACTCCAGTGAGGCACCTTCCCGGCTGGACTCATGCTCCCCTAGATTGGAGGCCCTGGTTAGTCTCTCGATGGTGATTCCGCCGAACTGGTTGCGTCGCAGGCCGTTGCGCCAGATGGCGACCGGGCGGGTGCCCGCCAGGAACATGGCGGCCGACTCGCTGACCCACGCCGGGGTGAACGGCCGGGTGTGCTGCGCCACCGCCAGGTGGCCGAGCTCGTGGCGAAGGGTCTCCAGGGCGGCGCCGTCTTGGTGCAGCTTGCGGCTGTTTATCACCATCTGCCGGCTGAGCACGCGGATCGTCTGAGGAGTCACCTCGTATGAAGTCTCCACCTGTGCGATGGCGGAGACGGGTCCGAGCGTGGCGCTGGACATCTTCAGGTACTCTTCGTCGTCTCTGGCGATGAGCACGACGTAGCGGTTCTCCAGCGGAAAGGTGATCTTCCCGTCCAGCTGGGCGCGGGCCTCCTCTGCTTCCCTGAGGATCCGATCGGGGTCCGGCAGCTCGGGGCGATACAGGGCCAGGAAGTGTTCGGACTGCTTGCTCTGAATGGGCCCGGAGGCCCAGACCGGGAGGCCCGTTCCCGGCCTGAGGGCTGCGCTGGTCACCGTCCACCGGTCGTCCACCTCGGCGAAGTCGTAAAGAAGGGAGATGCGGAACGAGTTGTCCTCGGGGAGGCCCTCGTAGCGGTAGAGCAGGTCCACCTCGACTGCCTTTAAGGTGCCTTCCCGCAGGGCCCCTTCCTGGACCCGCACGGAGCTCTGACGGGGCCGCATTTTCAGGCCTGTCACCGGAACTGCCACGGCGCCGATGGCGATGGGCCGTTCAACCTCCTGGGCGGCTGGGGAGGCGGTACTGAGAAACCCCTGGATGTTCCTTGCGGCCAGCAGCTCTACCCGCTGGGCGAGAAACCTTTCGAGCCGTTGCCGCACTCCGGGCTGTTGAACGGCAGTTGTCGAGCCGATGCATCCGGGCAGGACGAGCAGCAGGGTCAGCAGGAGGGCTACTGCGCGCGGAACCTTTCCAGGCCGGCGGGAGTGCCGGCGTAGGTCTAAGCTAGAGCCTGCGAACGAGCGCCACCGCCTTGCCCAGGATCCTGAGGTCGGCCGGCGCAGATATGGGTTGCATGGTGGGGTTGGCCGGGACCAGCAGGACTCTGCCCCCCTCTTTCCGCAGCCGCTTGATGGTTGCCTCAGCTTCCCCTGTCTCCCCGTAGACCTGCGCGGCAACAATGTCGCCGTTCGACGCATCCTGCTGACTTCGGATGACGATGAGGTCGCCATCAAGGATACCTGCGTCGATCATGCTTTCACCTTTGATGGTGAGCACAAAGTGATTCGTTTCGGAGATGAACTCGCGAGGAAACGGCAGAATTCCTTCGAGGTTCTGCTCGGCCAGAGAGGTGGGCCCGGCCGCGATCGAGCCGTAAATCGGAAGGTCTGTGACTGTACGGTCCTCGGCCGGCACCGGTGCCGACGCCGTGGTGCTCCGCCAGCGCACCTCAATAGCGCGCGGCTTGGTGGGATCCCGCCGGATGTAGCCGCGGTCCTCGAGGCTACCCAGATGGGCGTGCACGGTGCTAGGAGAGCTGAGCCCCACCGCCTCGCAGATCTCCCTTACCGCGGGTGGGAATCCCCTTGTCTCCACCGTTTCCACGATGAAATCCAGGATGGCCCTTTGCTTGAGGGTCAGGTCGGATCCGTCCAGTTTGTTATCCATCAAAGTCCCTTCCACCATATGGGCCGCGGGCCCGGGACAAACGTACGTTCGATTAAACCTTGACTCGAACAGGCGTTCTGTTACAGTGCCATTATGCAGAACGCACGTTCGAAGTCAATCACTCCCCGTGCGGTCGAGGGCCGGCAACACCCTGCGGCCGGTGGCGCGTCGCAGATTCCTCTGGTGGCTGATGGACCGGTTCCTCAAGCTACGCAGCTTCGCCTAGTTCTTGGCCGCATCGCCCTGTTCACGGTGATTCTGTGTGCCGTTGCCATGCTCGTGCCGCGGCTTGTGGCCGTGGCGTACACCGCCCCCCAGGCGCAACTCCATGTTGTTGAGAAGGGCGAGACCCTGTGGGGTGTTGCCGGCGAGAATGCGGCCGGCCGGGACCCTCGAGACTACGTCGACCAGCTTCGCAGGATCAACCGGCTCTCCACACCCCAGATCGTTCCCGGCCAGACGCTTATCCTGCCCTAGTCACCCCGTCCCCCCACGCGATCCGAACGGTTTGTCATACCCGTGAAGTACCTTGGGCCCTAAGATGAAAGGTGATCAAACCACTTCCCCCACCGATCAAAGGATTCCTTCATTGACCATTGGGGAGCAAGTGCTCCGCCACGCCGGGTCACCGCTGCTGGTGCTGGGCGGCCCCGGTACCGGCAAGACCCGGCTGGTGGAAGACCGCTTTCTCCACCTCGCTACCCGGGCCGGAGTGGCACCTCACCGCATCCTGCTGTTGTGCAGCAGCCGCGCGTACTCCATCCGGGCCCGGGAGCGGCTGGTGCGGTTGCTGCCGCAGGAAGCCACCGTGGAGGTCCCCGTCTACACCTGGCACGCTCTCGCTTACCACCTGGTCACCCGCCACTACCCTGTGCTCGGCTACGCCGAGCCCCCGGTCCTTCTGACCGCTTCCGAGCAGTGGGGAGCCGTTCGGGAGCTGCTGAACGCCGAGGACCCGGCCGCCTGGCCCCACTGGGGCGATCGGCTGAAGGAGAGGGCGTTCGCAGACGAGGTGGCCGATTTCTGCCTGCGGGTGGAACAGAGCCTCGAGTCGGCCGAGAGTCTGGCGGCTTTGGGGAGGACCAAGCCGGAGTGGGCCGAGGTCATCTCGTTCGTCGACGTATACCGTGCCCACCTCAAGAGGCGGGCGCGAATGGATTATGCCCAGCTCATCGCTTCCGCCGTCCGGCTCCTGGACCAGGACCGCGGCGTTGCCGAGGCGCTTCGGGACCGGCTCCCGTACGTGATGGTTGACGACGGCCAGGACATGGGACAGGTGCATCTTGCGCTTGTCAAGCATCTGCGGACCGACAACCTTGTAGTCGCGGCCGATCCGGACAGCGGCATCGAGACGTTTCGGGGGGCCGAGCCGGACTGGGTCCACGGGTTCGGGAGGTGGTTCGGTCCCCACCGCACCGTCGTGCTCGATGAGCACCGGCGGATCGGGGCTCCCCTGGCACCTGCTCTCGGGAACCTGATCCAATACCACGACGAGCTCGCCACCCATCGGCCCAGCCGGCCGGCGGAGCACCCGACGGAATTCGAGTGCCGGCAGTATCAGTCCACGGTGGAGGAGGTCCAGTCCATCGCCCGCGAGCTGCGGCGCCTCCATGTGCTGGAGAAGGTGGCCTGGGCGGATATGGCGGTGCTCGTATCACAGCCGCGCTTCCTGCTGACTCCTCTGCAGCGGGCGTTGGAGATGAGCGATGTCCCGTTCCAGCCGATGCAGGGCGACCGGCCCCTGGCTGGCGAGCCGGTCGTCAAGTGCTTCCTGGACCTGGTCAGGGTCTCGCTGGGTGCAGGCCCGCACCGCCTCCTCCCGGACCTGTTAACGAGCCCCCTTGTCGGCCTTGATTACTCAACCCGGCGAGGTCTCGAGCGTGAGTCGTGGCGTAGCCGGCGCAGCCTGGAGGACGTGGTGGCGGAGGCGCCGGAAGCGGCAGAGCTGGCCAGGCTGGTCCCCTTGGTTCGGGAGCATCAGGACCAGGCCGACGAATGCTTTTGGCAGGTGTACTCCAAATCCTCCTACTACCGGGAGCTGGAGGAGCAGGCGCTGTCCGACCACCAGGACCCGGCGAATGGCGCGATCGACGCCCTGATGGCGTTCAGTCACGGGCTGGAGCGCTTTGTCGAGCGGCGCCGGGGCGCCGGCACAATGGCGGAGTACCTGAACGAAGCCGCCCGCGCGGACTTCGGAGGGGAACCGTGGCTGGCGCCCTCGGCCGGCAGCAACCAGGGCGTTGCCATCTCCACTTTCCACGGCGCGAAGGGGCGGGAGTGGAAAGTGGTCATGGTCGCTGGTTGTCTGGACGCCTGGATCCCCAAGGGGCACCGGGCGCAGGGACTGTTCGATCCCTATCTGCTTCAGATCCCGGATGCGGTGAACCGTGAACTTGTCGCCATCTCCGAGGACCGCCGGACCTTCTACGTTGCCGCCTCGAGGGCGCGGGATCGGGTCGTCTTCACGGCGGCGCCGCCCAACGGCGGGCGCTCCCGCCCGAGCCGCTTCCTGTTCGAGCTGGCCGGGGAGGCCCCGGTTCAGGCATCTGCGGCAGAGCTTCCGCCGCTGACTCTCGGCGAGCAGGCCGCAAGTCTCAGAAAGTGCCTGGCAACCAAGGCCGCTTCCCAGGCGGAGAAGGTGGCTGCAGTCATAGCCCTGTCCGAGATTCCCGGCACCGATCCGTCCGGCTGGTACGGGCGTCTGGGCTGGACCACCGGAGCCGGCCCGCTGGTCGAGGGTGAGCTCCGTACCTCGTACTCGCGGCTCAGCGTCTTTGAGAACTGCGGCCTGCAGTACGTCCTTCAGTCGGTCCTGGGGCTCGATCCGGCTTCCACCTACTCCATGAAGTTCGGCACCTGGATCCACGCACTGATCCAGGCGTGGCATGAAGGCAGGATCTCCGATCCGCAGACGCTCCAGCAGGAGTACGCTCAGATCTTCGACGAGTCGATCTTTCCCAACACCACCATCGCCCGGCAGTTCCGGCGGGACGGATTGAAGATGCTGGAGGTCTTCTACCGGCACGAGGCGGCGTCCGGTGAGAACGTGATTGCCGAGAAGCAGTTTGAGTTTCCGTACGCCGGGGCGGTCCTGCGTGGCCGGATCGACCGAATGGACCGCAAGAACAAGGGCAAGGCGGTCATCCTCACGGACTACAAAACCGCCAAGTGGGCGCCGAGCTACGTCGAGGCACAAAGCTCGCTTCAGCTTGCCATCTACCACCTGGCGGCCAAGACGGACACCAAGCTAAAGGAACTCGGCGAGCCGATGCTCGCCCGGCTCGTCTACCCGGGTGCGTTCCGCCGGGATGGCTCGTACCAGGTGCTCACCCAGAACGCCGAGCAGGCCGAGAAGGTCATCGAGCAGCTTCCCGGCATCATCGCAAATGTACGGGCTGAGGATTTCCGGCCCAGCCCGCACGCCGACTGTCACTTCTGCAAGATGCGGCCGCTGTGCCCGCTCTATCCCGACGGCCAGGAGGTGGAGGTATGACCACATGTCTGAGGGCGAGTGCGGCCGTTCGAGCGGCTATGCGGGGCAACGACCCAACCGACGAGCAGTGGGTGGCAATCTCCCACCCGCCCGAACCGCTGGCCATCATCGCCGGGGCCGGTAGCGGCAAGACCGCGATCATGGCGGCTCGCATGGTGTGGATGGTCGAGGAGGGGATAGTCCGGCCGTCTCAGATTCTCGGTCTCACCTTCACCAACAAGGCGGCCAACGAGCTCGAGGAACGCATCGGATTGGCCTTCTCCGAGATGGATCCAGCGCCTTTGGAGCTGCCGACGGTGTCCACGTACAACTCATTCGCCGACCGGATCGTCCGCCAGGAAGGCGTGCGGGTGGGCATAGACCCCGAGTCGTCACTGCTGTCGCAAGCGCAGACCTGGCAGCTGCTGGCCGAGTCGCTGAACCACGTGGAGCCGTTCGATGCGATCGATTCCCGCTCCATTGCCTCGCTGACCAAGACCGCTCTCGGACTGGCCGACCAGTGCGCCAACAACTATGTGACCCCCGAACAGGTGGCGGCCGAGGACCGGCGGATCATGGAACGGGAGGCGGCGTATGAGAAGGAGGTCCTCGTTAACTCCGCGCGGCGAAGCGAGCTCGCCCGAGTCGTTAGGGCCTATCAGGACCTCAAGGGGAGGCGCCGCTGCATGGACTTCGGTGACCAGGTGACCAAGGCGGTGGAGATCCTTCAGACCTGGGCGTCCGTGGCGGCCGATTTGCGCCAGCGGTATCCCGCCATCCTGCTGGACGAGTACCAGGACACTAACGTCGCCCAACGCCGCATGATGCAGGCGCTGGCGCCGCACGGCAGCAATGTCACTGCGGTCGGGGATGCCCGGCAGAACATCTTTCAGTGGCGCGGCTCCACGTTGTTCAACCTGATCGATTTCCCTCGCCGCCACTTCCTGAGGGCGGGCGGGCAGCCGCACGAGTACCTTTCTTTATCCGACAACTTCCGCAGCGGCTCCCTGGTGGTTGAGGTGGCCAATGCGGTCATCGACCGGGTGTCTGCCGAGCGCCGGCCGGGCCGGCCGCTGGCCGCCGTTGCCTCCAACGGCGAGGGGTTCGTGGGAACTGCTCTGCTGTCGGACCAGCGCGCGGAGGCCAAGTTCATTGCCGCCGAGATCCGGAAGTTCCACGGCCGGCCGGTCGCACTCGGCAGGCCGGTCACCGGGTGGAGGGACTTCGCGATCCTGGTCCGGCGCAAGGCTCACATGGGCCTGATCTACTCAGTGCTCAAAGAAAACGAGATCCCGGTGGAGGTCACCGGCCTGGGCGGCCTGCTTCAGATCCCGGAGGTCATGGACACCGTGGCGTGGCTGCGGATGATTGCCGAGCCTGGCCCCTCCAGCAACCGATGGCTGGCGCGCATCCTGATGGGCCCCCGTTTCCGCATCTCCTACCGGGATATCGCCATCCTGGCCCGCTGGGCGGCCGGACGTACCCGGGAGCTGAGCGATTCGAAGCGGCAGCTGAGCGAGTCGAAGACGGCGGATGTTCTCCAAGAAGCCGCAGTGGTCGTTCCCAATGAAACGGACTACGAGCCGGACGACGTGGCGTTCTCGCTTCTCGAAGCCCTGGATCACCTGGAGCTCATACCGCAGCTGCCTTCCGACGCCCTGGAAAGGCTGCTGCGAATGCGGGCCGAGCTGTGGGCGTTGCGAGCCCACGCCTCAGCTCCTCTGCTGGACCTGGTTCAGCGAATCATGACCGACACCGGCATCTCGGACGCGCTGGCGGCGAGCCCCCGCCAGGATGCAGCGGCTTCGATGGGCAATCTTCGCCAGTTCATGAGCCTGGTGGCCAACTTCGCCCCCCTCTCCGGTGAGCCCTCGCTGACAGAGTTCCTGGAGTACCTGGATGCGGCCGAGGATGCCGAGGACACGATGGAGCTCGAGGTCACACCCACTGAGGATTCGGTCAAGCTGACCACGATCCATGGGGCGAAGGGCCTGGAGTTCGAGGTGGTGTTTGTCCCGGGCGTGGCAGCTTTCGAGAACCCGAAGGGCGAAAGGGTGTACTCCATCTTTCCGGACGAGCGAGCATCCAACCCGATGATCTCCTACGGACAGCTTCCCTACGGGGTCCGCGAGGATGCTCGGCATCTGCCCAACCCGGTCACGGTGGATCCGCAGGGGAACAAGGTCCTCAAGAAGAAGACGCATTTCACCAGGGAGTTGAAGGAGCGGGCGGTCGAGGACGAGAGGCGCCTGTACTACGTAGCGCTCACGCGGGCTCGCCAGCGCCTGTACGTAACCGCCTCCTGGTGGTACGAGCGGCAGCGCCGGCCCCACGGTCCATCGATCTTCTTCGATGAGGTCGCCGGGCTGGATGCGGTTGAAAACCTGATCCGAGCCGAGGCGCCGTTGAACAGCCCCTTGATGGCGGAGCTCGAGGCCAGGGCGGTCTGGCCGCCTGTGGTACGCAATCTGTTCGAGTCCACCTCCGCGTTTCCCCAGGGCCCGGTAGAGGCACTGGAGGATGTGCTGACCGGCAAGAGGGCCGCTGCCGATCTGCTGAACGCTTTGGACGATGCGGAAAGAGCGATGGCCGAAGATCTGCTGACGGAGCACCGGCGACACACCGCCGCGCTCGGCAGAACGGCCAGGGAGGAGATGCCGGTGGCCAACCATCCCGGACGCCTCCTCACGGCCAGCCAGGCGGTGGGGCTGGCATCGGGTCGAATGACCGAGCGGCAGCTCGCCAGGCCGCTGCCCCAAAAGCCCTCGTCGGGCGCGAGGATCGGCGTCGAGATCCATCGCTGGATCGAGGAGCGAGCCCGTGGACTGACCGGACTTGCGGACGAGGAGGGCCTGGACTCCGCCGGCTCCCACGTTGATGCCGGCCGTCTGGCGGGGCTCAAAGCCATCTGGGAGGAGCAGTACTCGCGCCGAACGCTGGCAAGCCTGCCCGGAGGAGAGCCGATGGCGGAGCTGCGGTTCGTTCTGAAGGTGGGGGGCCACCTCATCAGGGGACGGATGGACACCGTCTACGAGAACCCGAACGGCGGCCTTGAGGTCGTCGACTTCAAAACCGGTGACCAAACCGAGCAGCCGGACCTCGACCAATTGATCGTCTACGGGGGCGCCCTCCGCAAGCTCGGCATACCTCTCGGGGACCACCTCAGGCTGACCTACGCCTACCTGTCCAGCGGACAAATCTCGTCCCGCGACGTCGCCGGGTCGGAGATAGATTCGGCTTTGGAGGACCTGGCGTCACGCCTTTCCGGCGTTCTATGACGGGGACCCAAGATAGGCTCTCCCCATGCTCATAGGCGCCCACGTTGGGCAGGACGATCCCCTCGGTGATGCACGCACGATGGGTCTGGATGCGGTCCAGATATTCCTTGGAGACCCGCAGAGCTTCACCAAGCCGGCGCCCAGAGCCGATGCCGATGAGCTGAAGGCCAGTGGGATCCCCATCTACGTGCATGCACCTTACCGCCTGAACCCATGCCACCCGTCCCCCCGAATCCGAGTTCCCTCCCGCAAGACGCTTGCTCAGACGGTGGATGCGGCGGCGGCCATCAGAGCAGCCGGCGTGATCGTCCACGGGGGCCACGCGGAGGACAGCCCTGAGGAAGGACCGATCCGATGGTGGAAGGTGTTCGAGGAGCGGGAGTTCTCGACCAGTGTGCTGATCGAGAACACTGCAGGGGGCGAGAATGCCGTGGCCCGGTACGTCGACCAGATCGCCCGCTTGTGGGAGAAGCTCGAGGGTTTTGAGGTCGGCTTCTGCTTCGACACCTGCCATGCCCACGCTGCGGGAGAGGAGCTGGTGGACGTGGTGGAGCGGGTGCTTGCCGTGGTGGGAACCATCGACGTGCTGCACTGCAACGATTCCCGGGATCTCCCCGGCACCGGAGCCGACCGTCACGCCAACATCGGCAAGGGAAAGATGGATCCCGGGACTATCAGGGCGATGATCGAAGCGTCCAGAGCCCCCGTCTTGATCCTCGAGACGCCATGGCCCGGCGTGGTTGACGACCTGGCGTGGGTCCGGAACGGCTTGGGTGACCTGACCAAGGCCTGACCCAGCGGGCGCCGGGCGAGCTAGCGGGCACCAGGGCCGGGCCCAGCGGGATGAGCGCTTCGAGTCCGGCGGCGCAGAGGCGGAGCCGCCGGCAGGGAGGATCCTAATCGGGCTGGTCGGCTGGAGCCACCTCTGCCACGGCGGCGGTATCGAGGCCTTCCTCATCCGAGGTTGCATCCGCCGCCGGGATCTCGTCTGCCGCCCGGCTGGTCGGGGACGGCGGTCCGGTCGCCGCCACCTTCCGGCTGTGAGCCTCGGCCATCTGGTCCGCCACCTCCTCAGGGGTGGGGGCCGTGCCACCGAGGTGGGCGGGCAGCCACCACCGGTCGCTGTCGCCTGCCGGCTGCTGGGGATACTCTTTCTGCGCCTCATCGAGCAGGGCCCGGATTGCGTTCATCAGCCGGTCGGTTGCCTGGCGGGAATCCTCGTCGGCGCTGAGCTCCATGGGCTGCCCAATGTTGACCAGAATCGCCAAGCCCCTTTGGAAGTTTCGCGAGTGCCCCTTGGTCAGGACTCGGTGAGCTCCCCACACCGCCACCGGAATGATCTTGGCTCCGCTTGCCTGCGCCATGCGCACCGTGCCGGTCTTACCTCTGGAGGGAACGAATGAGCGGTTGATTGTCGCTTCCGGGAAGGTGCCGACAACCTCGCCGTTGCCGAGCGCCTTGATTGCGAGGTCCAATGCCTTGGCAGGGTCCCTCTTGCGGTCGACCGGGATGTGCTTCATGCCCCTCATGAGGGGTCCCGCTACCCTATTGTCGAAGACCTCCTTCTTGGCGAGGAAGCGCACCCACCGCTTCTTCTCGAAGACGCAGGCCCAAGCTGAGAAGATGAAATCCAGGTATCCGGCGTGGTTGATCGCCAGCACGGCGGGTCCGGTCTCGGGGATGTTCTCGGCCCCTCTTACGATGACCTTCCAGCCCATGGCCGTCTGAAGGATTTTGGCCAGCCTGATGATCGCGGGGTAAACGGGTTCTTTCATGGCCCTGATACTAGGGGAGGTAGGACTCTTACGCTCTTCTCAGCGTTCACTTGACCCTTTCTTACGTGTGGCCTGTCCAATATTTGGGCAGACTGATGCGAAGTTGCGCCCGGATCCTGAGTTATACAGGCCCGGGCCGCTTGTTGCCTGTCGGAGCTAAAGCTCGAGGAGTGAACATGTCCGATGCAAACCCCCTGACCACTTCCACCGAGCCTCGTAGGAAGCGCCCGACTTGGCTGGTGCCGGTGCTTCTGGCGGGCATGCTCGCCGGGGGCTTGCTGACGCAGTGTACCTTCGGAAATCAGGACGGAGGTGGCAGCACGCAGGTGCTGCCGGAGGCGGAGGAGCCGGCTCCCCGTGAGGTTGCGGCCGGCTCAGTCCCCTCAGTGGTGGATAAGGTGAGTCCCTCGGTGGTGGCGATCTTCACCCAGGGACTTGCCAGTGACTTCTTCTTCGAAACGGTGCCCACCCAGGGCGCCGGGACGGGGATCGTAGCCTCGGAGGACGGCCACATACTGACGAACGCCCATGTCGTTGAGGATGCTCGACAGATTCGCGTGCTCCTCAACGACGGCAGGGAGTTGCAGGCCAGACTGATCGGAGCCGATGTCGAGAGCGATCTGGCCGTGATCAAAGTTGACGCCGACGGCCTGACTGTAGCGTCATTCGGAGACTCGGACGACCTGCTGGTGGGCCAGCCCGTCGTCGCCATGGGACAAGCTCTGGGCCTGCGGGGTGGCCCGACTGTCACCTCGGGCATCGTTTCCGCCCTCGACCGATCCATTCGAACCCAGGGAGCGGTGCTCGATAACCTCATTCAGACCGACGCCGCCATCAACCCCGGAAACAGCGGGGGAGCACTGACCGACATGGCGGGCAACGTGGTGGGAGTCAACACTGCGATCGCCGGAAATGCCCAGAACATCGGCTTTGCCATAGCGATCACTCCGGCAAGGGCCATCGTTGAGCAGCTGATCGAGTCCGGCAGGGTGGTCCGCCCCTTCCTGGGAATCCAGATGGTGGAGCTTTCTCCCGCTATCGCTTCGCAAAGGAACCTCGACGCCGAGAAGGGTGTACTGATCGTCGAGGTGGTTCCCGGGTCGCCGGCCGCAGAGGCTGGGCTTCAGGAGAACGACGTCATCACCAGGATCGGGGACCAGGAGGCCGAAGCGCCTTCCGACGTTACCAGGGTGATCAACTCACGCCAACCCGGCGACCGGGTGGAGCTGGAGATAGTCCGTGGAGGGGACTCCCGAACGGTAACTGCAACCCTGACCGAACGGCCTGAGGAGCGATAGGCCGACAGGGCCTAGCGGGTTTCCTGTACCAGAGTCAGAAACTCCTGCCGGGTCCTCGCGTCGTCTCTCATCGCACCATGCAACGAAGAGGTAACCGTCTTGGTTCCGGGCTTCTGAACGCCTCTCAAAGACATGCACATGTGTTCCGCCTCGAGCACCACTCCAACCCCTTTGGGGCTCAGATGATCCTGAAGGCACCCGGCGACCTGCGCGGTCAGCCTCTCCTGGACCTGCAGGTCACGGGCGTAGTGCTCGACTACCCGGGCAAGCTTCGAAAGCCCCACTATGCGGCTCTCGGGCAGGTAGCCCACGTGCGCCACGCCGACGAAGGGGAGCATGTGGTGCATGCACAGTGAATGGAACTGGATGGAGCGTGCGACGATCATCTCGTCGTATCCCTCGTTGGGGAAGGTGGTGAGCTCGAACTCGACGGGGGTCAGCATCTGAGCATACGCCGCGGCCACCCGGCGAGGGGTCTGTTTGAGAACTTCCTCGGAGGTGTCGTATCCGAGTGCAGCCAGCAGGTTGCGGGTAGCTTCCTCGGCGGCGACCAGATCGATGCCGGGATGGTCGGGAACGGCCCGAAGCGACGGGTGGCCTTCGCTCACGAGGACCACCGAGGAGCCTCAGGAATCGAGGATTGAGTCAACTTCCTCCTTGGAACGGCCTTTGCCCAGGAGCCACTCACGCATGAATTCCTTTTCCTGTTCGGGGGTGGGGCCGGCGTCACCGTACCGGACCTGCAGGGCCTGGGCCACCTCGATTACGTTCGCCTCCAACTCTGCCGCGTCGTAGGTTGCGTGGTCGCCGGACAACTCGGCCGGGGAAGGGTTGATCTCCACTCGCACTCCGTTTCTCCGGCGATCCCAGCCCCATTGGGCAGCTTGGAGGGCCGGAATCGGGCCCAATCGTACTATCAATGGTGCCAACCCTCCTGGGACTCTTCGTATTCCTTCAACCTCCGCGAAATCTCCACAAATCACCCACGGCCGGGCCAAATTCCACGCCTAGAGTGGGGCATATGACGGCCAAATCAGAATTTGAGCATTTGCTCAGTTTTCTGAGTCCTGCGAGCATCTACTTAGATGATTAGAGCGAGACGTCAGTCAAGGAAGATCAGGGTCGGCAGCGTGGAGATCGGGGGCGGCGCCCCCATCGCCATCCAATCCATGACCACGACCAAGACCGACGATGTCCAGGCAACGCTGATCCAGGCACACGCTCTGGCAACGCAGGGGGCCGACATCGTCAGGGTCGCGGTGCCCCATCCTGGGGATGCCGCCGCCCTCCCGGTGATCGTTCGTGAAGCCGGCGTGCCAATCGTGGCGGACATCCACTTTTCTTACCGGCTCGCCCTCATGGCCCTGGAGGCCGGCGTGGCAGGTCTCCGCCTAAACCCCGGTAACATCCGGGACCCGAAGCAGATTGCAATCGTAGTCGCCGAAGCCGCCGAGCGAGGAGTTCCCATCCGGGTGGGGGTCAATGCCGGTTCCCTGGACAAGCGCCTGCTGGCCAAGCACGGTGGATCAACTCCCGAGGCGCTGGTCGAGAGCGCCCTGCACGAGGTCAGGATCCTCGAGGACGAGGGGTTCACCGCAATCAAGATCTCGGTCAAGCACCAGAACGTCCCTCAGATGATTGACGCCTACCGGCTGCTCGCCGAGGCGGTCGACTACCCGCTCCACCTCGGCGTCACCGAGGCCGGCCCTCCGCCTTACGGAACCCTCAAGTCGGCCATCGGTATCGGAACTCTGCTGGCCGAAGGTATCGGCGACACGCTCCGGGTCTCCCTCACGGCCGATCCCGTGGAGGAGGTCAAGGTGGCCAAGCAGATCCTGCAGACCCTGGGCCTGCGCCGGACCACCTTCGACCTGGTGGCCTGCCCCTCCTGCGGCCGGGCCGAGCTGGACGTGATCGACCTCACCCGCCAGGTGCAGGAGCGGCTGGAGAAGATGAACCTGCCGCCGATCCAGATCGCCGTCATGGGGTGTGAGGTTAACGGGCCCGGTGAAGCCCGGGACGCCGACGTGGGCATCGCGGCCGGGCCGGGACGTGGCCTGTTGTTCTCCCGGGGCCGCCAGATCGGCTGGGTCCCCGCCGACCGGATGGTCGACGCCCTGCTGGACGAGGCGGTGAAGGTGGCTACCGAGAACGCCGCCGTTGAGCAGGCTGCCACTGAGATCACCGAGTCGGCGACCACTGTCTGGACCACCGGATCGGAGGCCAAGCTTGTCTAAGAAGATCGTGATCGCAGCCCCCAGGGGCTGGTGTGCCGGAGTGGATCGCGCGGTGGAAATCGTCGAGAAGGCGCTCAGCAAGCACGGCGCCCCGGTCTACGTCCGCAAGCAGATCGTCCACAACCTGCACGTCGTGAGAAACCTGGAGGCCAAGGGAGCCATCTTCGTCGACAGCGAGGCGCAGATCCCGGAGGGTTCGGTATGCGTGCTATCCGCTCATGGATCCGCTCCGGCGGTCTATGCCAACGCCAAGGCCAAGAATCTCAAGCTCATCGACGCCACCTGCCCGCTGGTGACCAAGGTCCACGTGGAAGCCCAGCGGTTCTCAAAGCAGGGCAAGACCATAGTTTTGATCGGCCACGAAGGACACGAGGAGGTCGAAGGGACCTTCGGGCAGGCCCCCGACCGCACTATCGTCGTCGAGAATGCCGAGGAGGCGGCCAAGGTGCAGCTCGATGATCCCGGCAATGTCGCCTTTGTCTCGCAGACCACCCTTTCGGTCGACGAGGCGATGAGCGTTGTGGGGGCCCTTAGAAAGCGGTTTCCTCTTATCACCGGGCCCACCAAGGACGACATCTGCTACGCCAGCCAGAACCGGCAGACCGCAGTGCGGAAGATCGCCGGCCTTGCCGACCTGGTGCTGGTGGTCGGCTCGACGAACTCTTCGAACTCCAACCGGCTGGTCGAGGTGGCGCGTGAGGCGGGGGCTGAGTCCCACCTGGTCGAGAACGAGACCGGAATCGATCAGAGGTGGATCGACCGGGCTGAGACCATCGGCATCTCGTCCGGCGCGTCGACCCCCGAGGTACTCGTTGACCGGGTCATCGATTTTCTGGCAAGCAAAGGAATTGTTGAGATTGAAGAAGTAAGGGTGGCCACGGAGGACATCCGATTTCCCCTGCCGGCAAGCGTCTCCTAGAGAAAGCGAACCAACGTTGATAGTGCACCGTGACAGGCTAAAGATCGCTACGGCCCAGGAGTTCGACGTCATCGACATCACGGCGGATGTCGAGAAGGTACTCATCTCCTCGGGCATCGAAGAAGGCTATGCACTTGTCTACTCCCCGCACACCACCTGCGGCCTGGTGGTCAACGAGAAGGAGTCGGGCCTGCTTAACGACATCGACTCGACCATGCAGAGGCTGATCCCGCAGGGTGAGGGATACCTGCACGACGATTTCACCGTTCGCACCGAGAACATGAATCCGGGCGAGACGAAGAACGCTCATGCCCACCTGCGCTTTCTGATGGCGGGCCGGGTGTCGGAGTACATCCCGGTCGGCGAGGGGATGCTGATGCTGGGAGAGTGGCAGCGGGTAATGCTTGTTGAGTTCGACCGAGCCCGGGATCGCGAGGTCCTGATCCAGGTCTGCGGCGTTTAGGTAAGGCGGAAGTATGGAGCCCCTCTCAAGAGACGAGGTCGGCGCGGTTCTGGCAACCATCACGCCAGACCTGGCCCGTATCGAGGAGATCATCTACGACATCTCATCGGCAGCGACCTCATTCCTCACCGAGTCGACCACCTACCTCACCCGCGCCGGTGGCAAGCGTCTGAGGCCGTCGCTCGGCATCCTGGGATCGAACTTCGGATCGGGACCTAACCACAACGTGGACGTGACGTCGGCTGCCATCGAGATGACGCATCTGGCCACCCTCTACCACGACGACGTCATCGACGAGGCCGACATGAGGCGAGGCGTCCCGAGCGCCAACGAAACCTGGGGCAACAAGGTTGCCATCCTGGCCGGCGACTACCTGTTCGCCCGTGCCTCGTGGATCTCGGCACAGGTCGGGGGGGAGGTTCCCGAGGCTCTTGCCGACGCCATCGCCCAGGTCGTTCAGGGGCAGGTCAACGAGCTTGCCTCCACCTATGACGCCACCCGCAGCGAGGAGTTGTATCTGGCGACCATCGGCGGCAAGACGGCCTCCCTGCTGGAGGTCTCCGTGCGGCTGGGCGCCCGGCTGGCCGGCTGCTCGGACGAGGTCGTCGATGCGCTGAAGGACTTCGGATGGGCGTTCGGATACGCATTCCAGGTCGCGGACGACCTGCTCGACCTCACCGCCAGCGAGCAGGAGCTCGGGAAGCCGCCGGGCACCGACCTGCGGGACGGCGTCTACACCCTTCCCGTGATCTACACCGTGGAGGCGGACCCGGCCGCCGCCAAGCTGCTCGGCACGCCGTCAGTCGATGTTTACGCCTTCCGGGACATCACCTTCCAGACCGGCGGGTTCGATCGGGCGATCGCCAAGGCCGCCTCATACGTGGACGAAGCGCTGGCGGCGCTGGACAAGACCCCGCACTGCGAGGCGCGGACGACTCTGGAAAGGCTGACCCGCTTGATAGTCGATCGGGTCCCCGTACCTTGAAACGCGCCGCAGAGGTGCCTCAGGCTGCGACGGAGGTCCCCGCCGGCGCCAGCATCCCCAAGCATCTGGCGATCATCCCCGATGGGAATCGACGGTGGGCAGCCGCCCGCAATGAGTCGGTTACCGCCGGCCACCGGGCCGGCTTCGAGGTGGCCAAGCAGCTTTCCCGCTTCTGCCGGAAGATCGGCATCCACACGGCGACCTTCTGGGCCTTCTCCACGGAGAACTGGCGCCGCTCGCCGATCGAAGTGGCCTCGCTCCTGGCCCTCTACGAGGAGTGGATCGCAGATCTGTTGCCCGAGGCGATAGCGGAGCAGGTGCGAGTCATCCATGTCGGCCGGCTGGAAGGAGTTCCCGACGGCTCCCAGGAAGCGGCCGCCGCCGCCGGCTTTCCCGACGGTCTGCCGGAGAGCCTGCGCGAGGCTCTGGCCAACATAGAGCAGAAGACCCGCTCCTACGAGCGTAACGTGGTCAACCTGGCCATCAACTACGGTGGCGCCGACGAGGTCAAGCGCGCCATAGAGCGCCTGTACGATCAGGTCCGGCTGACCGGCCAGCACCCCTCGGAGCTGGATGTGCAGGACTTCCTTGACACCGCCAACCAGCCGCACCCCGACCCGGACGTGGTATGGCGGACCTCCGGAGAGATGCGCTCCTCCGGATTTCTGCCTCTCCAGTCGACCTACGCCGAGATGGTCTTCACGCCCAAGTTCTTTCCCGACCTGACCGACCAGGACGTTCTGGATACGGTCCTGGAGTACTCGGCCCGCATAAGACGCTTCGGCGGATAAAGGCACAAGCCTCCGTGGCAACCAAAGTCGTTTCCGACCTCCACGGAGCCGCTCACGCTTTAGCCGAAGAGGTCCGGCCCGAGGACACCCTGCTGCTTCTCGGGGACCTCATCAACGTCATCGACTACACCACCAAGGACGGCATCCTGGTGGAGATCTTCGGCCTGGACGCAGTGAATGAGGTGATAGGGCTAAGGGCCCAGAAGCGGTTCGAGGAGGCGCGAAGTGTTATGGCGCTGAGGAGAAAGGGGCGGGAAGCCGAGATCGCTGCCAAGTTCAAGCAGGCATTCCACAAGGCCTACAGGGAGGTCTATGAGGTGCTGCCGCACAAGACCTATCTGATCCTGGGCAATGTGGATTCGCCGGCGGTGGCCACCGAGCTGCTGCCTGAGAATGTCGAGATGGTCGACGGCAGGGTCATCGAGCTCGGCGGCATGCGGATCGGCTTTGTCGGCGGCGGCCTTCCGACGCCGCTCAACATCCAGGGCGAGGTGCCGGAGGAGGAGTACAACGCAAAACTCGAGAGCCTTGGCGAGGTGGACATCATCTGTTCCCACGTCCCGCCGGATCTTCCGGAGTTGACCTACGACGTTCTCGCCAGCCGGCATGAACGGGGCTCCGCGCGGCTGGCCGAGTACATCCGTGACGTCCAGCCCAAGCGGGCATTTTTCGGCCACATCCACCAACCGCTCTGCTCGTCGATGCACATAGGGCGTACCCACCTCCTGAACGCCGGCTACTTCCGTCACACCCGCCGAGCCATCACTTTGGCGTAGGCCGCTGCCCGGCCCTCCCGTCAGCTTTTGTTGCCGGGTTATCCGGCGAGGAATCCCCGGATCGCTTCGTTCACGGCGTCCGGGTTCTCCACCGGAGCGAAGTGGCCGGCGTTAGGAATGGAGGCCAGCCGGGCCTCCGGAATAGCGTCCGCCAGCGCCTTGGCCGTGCCCGGGGGTAGCAACCGCTCTCCGGCACCTTCGATCACCAGAGTCGGGACTGCGACGGAGCCAAGCATCGGCGTGGAGTCCTCCCGGTCTTTCATCGCCAGGGAGTCGGCGGCCGATGTCTCGCCCGGCACGGCATCGAACATCGCCAGAACTTCCTCCTCGACCGACTCCGCCGCTCCTTCGGCCAGCAGGTTGGGCAGCATGCTGCCCGCCAGCGCCCGGGTGCCGTACCGCCGAGCCCGCTCGGCCGTTGTAACCCGGCCGGTCTTGTACTCCGGTGGATCGGGGGTGGCCCTCGTACTTACCAGGATCAGCGAACGAATCATCTCCGGATAACGGCGCAGGAAGGCAAAAGCAATGTAGCCCCCCATCGAGATCCCGCCGAGGTCAACGGCGTCCACTCCCAGCGACGAGATGGTTTCGGCCAGGTCGTCGGCGTGCGTGTCCATCGTCCAGCCACCCTTCGCAGAGGCTGGGCTCTTCCCCCGGCCTCGCAGGTCGACCGCGACAACTCGACGGAGGTCCGAAAGACCCGTTAGCTGGTGCGCCCAGATCCGGCGATCGACGGGAAACCCGCTGACCAGCAGAAGTACCCGTCCGTCTCCCGCTTCGTCGTATCCCAGCTCCACTCGAACGCCCTCCTGGGGTGTGCCGGCATGTCTGAACACTAGATTTGCCCATTCGTTTACCACAGAATGCCCGGGTGAGCGCGAAATCAGAGTCGACGGTGGTGCACTACGCCAAGGCAACATTCGGCGTCGCGCTGGTCGCGGGAATCATCGCTGCGGCGTGGGTGTCCCGCAAGGTCCTGATCCTGATGCTGATTGCGATGGTATTGGCAGTCGGCATGGATCCAGGAATCCGGTTCCTGCAGCGCAAGTTCAAGATGAGCCGGGGGGTTGCTACGGCGGTCATCCTGCTTACTGTGCTCGGAGTCCTCATTCTCTTCTTCTCGCTGGTGATTCCGCCGATCGCTCACGAGTTCGAGCTGTTCGCCCGCCGGGCACCGGAGTACATACAGAATCTCCGGAGATCGGGCGGCGTGCTCGGGGACCTGGAGAGTCGTTTCAAGATCGGCGAGCAGCTGGAGAAGCTGGCCGACAACGCGCCCAGGATCGCACAGACCTCACTCTCAACCGTCGTGGGTTTCACAGGAGCCGTCGCCAGCGGCCTGTTCAGCTTCTTCACGCTGCTGGTCCTTACCATCTACTTCGCCGGCTCCCTACCCACTTTGGAGGATGGGCTTTCTGCGCTGTTCCCGCCGGACAAGCGTGATGAGTACCGGGAACTGCTGGACAGGGCCACGGAGAAAATCGGCGGCTACGCCTCAGGGCAGCTGACGGTGTCCCTCATTGCGGGCACCTGCGCCTTTTTTGCTTTTCTGATCATCGGGCTCCCCTTCCCGGCCGCCCTGGCTATGTGGGTTTCCATCACCACGTTGATCCCGTCCGTCGGCGCCCTGGTGGGAGCGATTTTGTGCGTGCTTGTGGCCTCTTTCGTCGGTATTGGAACTGCCCTCATCACCGGGATCTACATCCTCGTGTATCAGCAGATCGAGAACTACGTCATCTCTCCTCGGGTGATGAAGAAGGCGGTTGACCTCTCACCGGCCGCGGTCATCATTTCCGTCCTTATCGGGGGGTCGATCCTGGGATTCGTGGGTGCGCTGCTCGCCCTTCCCCTGGCGGCCGCCGCCAAGGTGGTGGTACGGGACCTATGGCTGCGCAACCGGCCTGAGCCCGCGAAGAAGCTGACCCGCCGTCGGAAGCCGGCAGCAGAGCTCCCGCCGGCCCCTGTGGAGGAGCCAACCTAGGGCATTCAGCCTGTCGAAGCGGGCACTGTGCCTTGCACTAGTATCCCTAAAGTGCGCTACTGCCTGGGGGTCGACGTCGGCGGGACCAAGATCCTGGGGGCGGTCGTCGACGAAGAGGGAACCATCGTCAGCAAGACCAGGGTGCCCACCGACCGATCGGAGGGCCTCGACGCCCTCCCAGAGGCAATCGATCTCTTCCTGGCGGAGGCCGACAAGCCGATCGAGGCAATCGGGCTGGCGGTGGCGGCTTTCGTGGAAAATCACTCCGGGAGGATCACCTTCGGCACCAACCTGGCATTTAGCAACCCGGACATCGGCGCAGACATAGCACGCGAGTACGGCCATCCCGTGGTGGTCGAGAACGATGCCAATGCGGCGGCCTGGGGCGAGAACCGTTTTGGCGCCGGCAAGGGCGCCCGCCACATGTTGATGCTCACCGTAGGGACCGGCATTGGAGGAGGCGTCATCTCCCATGGACGCCTCTACCGAGGCAGCCGCGGCTATGCGGGGGAGTTCGGGCACATTCCGGTCGCCGTTGAGGGTCCGCCCTGCAACTGCGGGTCTCGCGGGTGCCTGGAGACCCTGGCGTCGGGACGGGCGCTTGCACGGATGGCCCAGGAGCGGGGGGCCGGTCATCCCGAATCGGAGGTGATGCGCCTGGCCGATGGCAATATTGAAGCAGTGACCGGAGCGCTGGTGGGGAAGGCGGCGGATGTTCGGGACCCGTTCGCGCTCGAGCTGCTCTGGGAGCTGGGAACGTGGCTCGGTGTTGGACTTACCGGGCTGGCGAACTCATTCGATCCGGAGGTGATCGTCGTCGGCGGGGGCGTGCTGGAGGAGGGGGAAGCCGTACTCGGAGCGGCACGGGAGGAGATGAACGAGAGGTTTCGCGGTCGGGTGGCTCCCCCGAGGGTCGTTTCGGCTAGCCTAGGAAACGATGCCGGAGTGGTCGGGGTCGCACAGCTATCACTCGATGCCGTTGACGGCCTTGAGGGATCGGAGATGGGTCATGGTCGTTGAGCCAGTCAAAAAGGGAAACCTGCAGGGCGGGGTGGGCAGGATCGTCCACGACGTCCAGAACATCGGACGGCTGGCAATGAGTCTGGCCAAGGACTCCCGGGTGCCCCGGCGCAACAAGCTCATCTTTGCCGGCGTGGCGGCCTACCTGGTCATGCCGGTGGACCTCATTCCGGACTGGCTGCCGGGCATCGGACGGCTCGACGACCTGATCATGCTCTGCGTCGCGGTGGATTCGATGCTTAACCACGTCCCCAAGTCGGTGCTGGACGAGTACTGGGAAGGCGATCAGGCGTTGCTGGACACCATCCGGTCGCTCGTCAGCACGGCGGTCGAATTTGTACCGCCGCAGCTGATGCGGACGCTTTACCCTAACGAGCCGCACTAACTTGCCCCGCCCTCCCCTTCCCTAACGGGTGTTTTGTTGAACGGCCCCAGAGGGGCTTTCAGTCTTACTTCTATCCAGTTGCTCGCAGGCGTGTTTGCGTTTATGTGGTTGGCGAGCCTGCGCTTCAAGCTTCTGAGCCGCGGCTATTACCGCTCCACAGCCTGGGTGTTGTGGCCGCTGATGCTCCTTGCGGCCTTTGTGCTTCCGGGATATCTGCAGGTTCTGGGATTCGCGGCAGCGGCGGCATATCTGCTGTTTCTTCTTGCCGTCTACTCCCAACGGCCGCTTCTGGAGTGGCTGACCGGGGTGGCTGGAACCGGGCTATCTCTGGCGCTCATCGGCGCTGCCGGATGGGAGATCTGTGAGGCGGGCTGCCCGTTCGGCTTGGCTCACGCGCTGCTGGGAGCACTGTTTTTGGGAGGAGTGATGCACGGCATGATCCTCGGTCACTGGTATTTGAACCAGGCAAGGCTTCCCATTGAGCCTCTCAAGGAGCAAACCCGTGCGATCTTCGTGCTCCTGGGCCTGTCGGTGCTGGCCGGCATCCTGACCAGGACCCAGCTGTTGGAGGGAGCGGTTCCGGCCGGCATCATGACCTACGCCCCTTCCTCGTACTGGTGGACGTGGATCTTTTTGATGGCCACCACCGCCGGCCTCATGGGAATGGTCCGGGCGACGGTAGCGGACCGTTCAACGCAGTCGGCCACGGGGCTGTTGTACATCGCCTCCCTGACGGCTCTCGCGGCTCAGTTCCTCCTCGACCTGCTTGCAACCACCTGAGCTCGAGATGAAGACCGGCATCATCCTTCCCCAGTTCGACGCCGGACCCACCGAGCTGCTCGGAGCGGCCCGCCTGGCTGAGGAGTCCGGCCTGGACTCCGTCTGGGTGTCCGACAACCTGTGGGGCGTGCCCGATCGGGACCGCCCGGTGCTGGAGGCGTGGACGTCGCTGGCAGTCGTCGCGGCGTCCACCAACCGACTCACCGTGGGAAGCCTGGTACTGCGCACCACCGTACGGAACCGCAGAGTGCTCCTCAGCATGGCCCAGTCTCTGCAGATGGTGGCGCCGGGACGATTCATCCTCGGCCTCGGAATAGGCGACTCCCGGACCCAGGACGAGCAGAGGGCGTTTGGGCTCGGCTATCCTCCGGCGGCCGAACGGAGCGCCGAGCTCGGACGCCACCTCGACCTGTTTCGTGCCGAGCTTCCGCAGGTGCCGGTCTGGATCGGTGGAGGCAGCCCTCACGTCATGTCGCTGATTCCCTCGGCCGCCGGGTGGAACTACTGGGGCACCGTCGACGGATTCGCCAGACGCCTGGATGGAGCGCGGGCACTTGCCGGAGACCGGCAGGTTGCCCTCTCCTGGGCGGGGCCGAAGGTCGTCGACGAGGATCTTCTGCGGCTGGCCGGGCTGGGTGCCGACCACGCCGTCGTAGCGGCGGGCGCGCACAACTTCCGGGACAAGATTCGGATGCTCTCACAGTTTCGGGCGTCGCAAGCTTCGGAGCAGTGAGCCCGAGGAGGCGGCTACTTGGAGCGGATGGCGCTGCGTTGTTGTGGGTAAGTTCTGAGGCCTGATGATGCGTAGCATGAAGGTGGCGCTGGTGGCGTTCCTCCTTCTTATGCTGACCGGAGGGGTGGCGCGGCTTGAAGAGGAACCGTCACAGCAGCGCCGGTCGGAAGCTCCCGAGTACTCCCTGGAGTTTCCCACCGACGTCTTCAACTCCCCCGAACCGCTGCCGGAGCCGTTCCAGCCCATCGAGGTCGGGGAACCCCAAGAAGCACCGGCTGAGCCGCCCCCACAGGCTCCCCCCGGAGATCCATCACCACCACCTGGCCCTCCACCCTAGCGGACCTACCGCGCTTACCCGCTTCATGTCACTCGCATACCCCCGGGGGGTATGTGACACTAGTACCTCAAGCTACTCAGGAGGAGTAAATGGTCGAGCAAGTGCTGGAAGTCCCCGAAGTCAGCTGCAATCACTGCATCAACGCAATCGAAGGAGCCGTCGGCGCTCTCGGAGGTGTTGAGTCCGTGAAGGTGGACCTCGAGCGCAAGGACGTGACGGTGAACTACGACGAGACCTCGCTTGAGCTGGCCAGCATCGTCGCGGCCATCGAGGGCGAGGGTTACGGCGTCGGTCCCGAGGCGGGCCATCCGCAGGTCATGCAAATAGGGGAGAAGCCGTCTCAGTAAGAGGCACCGAACCGCAGGCCGAGGTCGTCGAGACCTCGGGGGAAGCCCAGCCGGTGACAAGGCCCGCATATACTGAACCTCATGAGAGCACCGTCCAGGGTCGTTCTTTGCCTGCTTGCCCTCAGCCTGTTGCTGGGCGCCTGCGCCAACGACGAGCCCGAGGCTCCCGCCTACAAGACCTTCACCTCGGATGAAGGCAAGTTCAGCGCCCAGTTTCCGGGGACACCCAAGCGGGAGGCCCGGACGGAAACCGCCGGGGACATCAAGCTGAACCTCGTTCATTACAGCGTCGACAACGGAAACGAGGCCGTGTCCGTCTCTTTTATCGACTACCCCGACGCCGTGGCCGCTCAGGACCCGAAGGCCCTGCTCAACGAAGTTGCCGACGGGGCGGCCAGCGCGGCGGACGGAAACGTCAAGGGGGCTAACAGCGAGTTGAAGTCCAAGACCCCCACGACGTTCCAGGGACATGAGGCAATCGATTTCGAGGTTGATATCGAGAAGCGCAAGCTTGCCGCCCGGGCGGTCCTGGTGGGGACGCGAATGTACTTGATGCAGGTTGTGAGCGAGCCGGAAGTCGAGAGCACCACCTATGAGAAGCTGACTTCCAGCTTCAAGTTGATCTAGATTCGCAGAATGTGAAATGGGCCCCCCTGAGGAGGGCCCATCATTTTGGATTTCGTTTTGGTACCGCTTTAGCTGATTGCGGGCAGCAGAACCCTTGCGATGAAGTAAAGAATTACAATTGTGATTGCGAGCATAAATGCGTACTTGACAAAGGCGTAGGCGGCCATGTTGTCATTGGTACGCTCCGGCTCGGCTACGACCCGCCTCTCTACAACGGGGTCTTCTTCGTAAACGGGCACTCGGGGCCTCCTTGTTCGACGATACTCCACGTACCTCATGCACTTAGGATTCCCTCTGGACGGTCCCGCCAAACCAAATACGTGGCAGACTTCCCTGTTGATACCACGGAGAGTGCCCATGGATGAGAACCAGAAGTACGAGTTCAGACGGGTCGGGAGGTTCCCGCCTTATGTGTTCGCGCAGGTTAACACTCTGCTGGCATCTGCTCGCCGTGCAGGCGAGGATGTCATCGACCTCGGCATGGGAAACCCGGACATCCCAACGCCGGAACCCATCGTCGACAAGCTTATTGAAGCCGCCGGCAACCCCCGCAACCATCGCTACTCGGTGTCCCGGGGTCTGCCGAAGCTGCGCCGGGCGATCTGCGACTGGTACGAGCGCTCCTACGACGTGACCCTCGATCCCGAAACGGAAGCGCTGGCGGTCATCGGGGCCAAAGAGGGGCTCAGCCACCTGATGTGGATCCTTTTGGAGCCGGGCGACTCGTGCCTGGTCCCCGAGCCCACTTACCCCATCCATACCTACGCACCCATGCTGTCCGGCGCCAACGTGATTCGGGTGCCGCTTTCGTTGGATGCCGACTTCTTCCGCAACCTCACCGAGGCGTTCGACAATACCTCGCCATCCCCGCGGGTGGTCATCGTCTCCTTCCCGCACAACCCGACCACCGCCACGGTGGAGCTGGAGTTCTTCGAACGCCTCGTCGACTTCGCCAAGCGCCATGATGTGCTGATCGTTCACGACATGGCCTACGCCGACCTGGTGTTCGATACCGAGCGTGCGCCGTCGCTCCTGCAGGTCCCCGGAGCCAGGGAGGTGGGAGTCGAGTTCTTCTCGATGTCCAAGTCTTACTCCATGGCGGGGTGGCGGCTGGCCTTCATGTGCGGCAACTCCGAGATCGTCGGTGGGCTGGGGCGGCTCAAGTCGTATTTGGACTACGGGGTCTTTCAGCCGATTCAGATCGCCGGCATCATCGCTCTGAACGAGGTGACCGAAGCTCCCAAACAGATTCGGGAGACCTACCGTGGCCGCCGGGACGCGCTGGTGGCAGGACTGGCCCGTGTGGGTTGGGAGATTCCCAATCCGCCGGCGACGATGTTCGCCTGGGCTCCCATCCCGGACCAGTTCAGGGACATGGGGTCGCTCGAGTTCTCGAAGATGCTCATAAACAAGGCAAAGGTTGCCGTGTCGCCGGGAATAGGGTTCGGCCGCGCCGGCGACGGGCACGTCCGTTTCGCCCTGGTGGAGAACGAGCACCGCATCCGCCAGGCGGTCCGGGGAATCAAGCAGGTTATGGACCAGTAAGCTGGAACCTTTGATGTAGGCTGGTCAAATCAAGTAGATTTGTCGAAAGGTCGGGCACGACCATCCCCCAACCAGCGCCCGTTGAGACATGCCTACTTCTGAGCCCATTACGGCCGACACCATTACCGGGCGTCGGTTCTATCGATTTCTCGAGCTGACACTCGCGCCCTACCTGCGGTGGGCCTACCGGGTTCAGGTCGAGGGGATCGAGACCTTCCCGATGGAGGGCCCGGTGATCGTCGCCGCCAACCACACCTCCTTCTGGGACTCGTTCTTCGTTCCTTTGTGCGTGCCGCGCCGTGTGGTTTTCCTCGCCAAGGCCGAGTACTGGGACAGCTGGCGGACTGCATGGCTGGTCAAGTCGCTTGGGATGATCCCTATCAAACGTGACGTGCGCGCGAAAAGCCTGGCAGCGCTCGAGACAGGCATCGAGTTCCTCAAGTCCGGTGGGGTACTGGGTGTTTACCCAGAGGGCACCCGCTCTCCCGACGGCCGGTTGTACCGGGGCCGCACCGGCGTGGCTCGGCTGGCTCTGGGCGCCAACTGCCCCGTGGTCCCCATCGGGCTGACCGGCAGCCGGGAGATGATGCCGAAGGGCCACAAGTTTCCCAAGCTGCGCGGACGGGTTACGGTGAAGTTCGGACCCCCTTTAACCTTTGATAAGTACACCGACTCCGACAATCCCCGTCAGGCCCTTCGGGCGATGACCGACAAGATCATGTTTGCGATCATGGCCCAGTCCGGCCAGACCTATGTCGATGAGTACGCCTCTCGGACTGCCGCTCCGAAGCCGACCTCCGAGGATCTGCGCATACCCACCGAGGAGAAGCTCGGCTAGAGCCGTACCGACTGGTTCGGCCTACCGGTTGCTACCGTCGACGACATGTTCTCCGAATATCCCATGGATGAAGATCGGTTTCTAATTCGCGCCCTGGACGACGAGGTCCTCCAGGAGGCGATTGCCGGAGCGGAGTGGGCATGGATTGCCCTGTACCGCCAACTGCACCCTTCGGTTGCAGGATACCTGCGCGCCCGCGGCGCCACGGAACCCGAGGACCTGACTGGGGAGGTCTTCCTTCAGGTGGTTCGTTCGCTGCCCCGGTTCTCCGGGGACGCGGCCGGCTTCCGGTCCTGGGTCTTCGTCATCGCTCATAACAAGCTGAACGACGACCGGCGCAGGAGAATCCGGTTCCCCACCGAGCCGGTTCCTCACTTCGATCAGGCCGAGCCGGACTCGGTAAACGTCGAGATGGAAGCTCTGGGCAACGTCGGGGCGGTACATCTGCGGAGGGCCATCTCCCACCTCACGCAGGACCAGGCCGACGTCCTGCTGCTGCGCATCTTCGGAGGGCTCAGCCTTCAGGAAGTCGCTTCCGCCCTGCATAAGCGGCTCACGGCCGTGAAGGCACTGCAGCACCGTGGTTTGGCTGCGTTGAGGAAGGAGTTGGCCCCTACCCGTATCCCGACCGACGCCCGGCGCAATTACATCTATGAGTACAGGGACCCCATGAGATGACCAGGCGCAAAGACCCCATCGACCAACGGTTCGAAAATCTGCTTCGCGAGCAGATGTATCCTGCTGCGCCGGATGCCATGGCGGGCCTGGTTCGTGAGCTGCGGCATGCTTACGTGACGCCGTTTTCCATGGACGTCCAGAACCGGCAGATCGGCGATCTTGTAGTCGCCGGCAGAGAGGCGGGGGCTTCCCGGCCCAGTCCGCTCCGTCGCCGGGTCAACGGGGTCTGGTACCGTTTCTCTCAGCGCTTCATCGCGGGATCCGTGGTGGGGAAGGTCATCCTGGCCGCTTCGGTGGCAACCGCGGCAACCACCGGTATGGCGGCCACCGGACATCTGCCCGACTCCGTGCAGATTGCGGTTTCTGCGGCGGCTGCCCAGATCGGATTGTCTATCCCGACGCCGAGTTCTACACCTTCCCAGGCGAGCGGGACGCCGGAGCCGCCTGCTCCCAAGCGGCCGGCTGCGTTTCAAGCTCCGGCAGCCGGCCCTTCGCAAGCACCGCCTCCCGCCACCGGTGCCAATCCGCAGAGACGGCCGGCTCCCGCTTCGCAGCCGGCCGCCGCCTGTGACCCCGCCGCCCTCTCCGCATCACCGGCACCGCCCCCGCCTTCAGGTACCGAGGAAGACATGCTGAAGGCCCTGCAACACATGACAGAGGAGCAGGTGCGGCTGGACGAGCTTCTCAGGTGCCTGGCGCCCAGCCCAACGCCGCCTCCGCCGGCGCCCTCGAGCGGGGAGGGCGGATCGGCCGACCTGGACGACCTGCTCCGGAACCTGCTGGGGGGTTAGCTTTTCTTCGTAGCTCAACCCGTCGAGCTAGTCCTGGAGCAGCGTGGAAGCAGAATTGCTCTGCGAAACTGATCTTTGAGGAACGCTTCAGCAAATCCCTTGGTCTGCTCGTAGCCGACTGTGGGCGGCATGGGCGGCTGTCGACGCCCGTGCCCGGCCAAGTTGCCGGTGCGACCCCGTGCCGGTACGGTTATGCGCAGCCGGGACTCCCGGTACCAGGAGCGTGGCGCCTGAGGCGCCCTGTCTCCCGTGCAGCCGGCCCAGCCCGACGAACAAGGAGTTGAGATGCGCGTAGGAGTGTTGACCGGCGGGGGGGACTGTCCCGGCCTGAACGCAGTTATCCGGGGCATCGTCCGGAAGGGCATCAACCACTACGGCGACACCATCATCGGCTTTCGGTACGGCTGGAAGGGGCCCATAGAGAACATCACAATGGAGCTCACGCTCGACAACACCCGGGGCATCCTGCACCAGGGCGGTACCATCCTTCGCAGCTCTCGCACCAACCCGTTCAAGATCGAGGGCGGGGTCCAGAAGATTGCCGACAACCTGGCCGCCAACAACATCGACTGTTTGATCCCCATCGGCGGCGAAGACACGCTGGGCGCCGCCAACAAGCTGCACGGCGAGGGCTTGTCGGTGATCGGAGTGCCGAAGACCATCGACAACGACCTCTCCGGCACGGACTACACCTTCGGTTTCGACACCGCGGTGAACATTGCAATGGAGGCCATCGACCGCTGCCACTCAACCGGAGAGTCCCACGACCGGGTGATCGTGGTTGAGGTGATGGGCAGGCACGCCGGCTGGATAGCACTGCATTCCGGCATGGCAGGCGGGGCCGACGTGGTGCTGGTCCCCGAGTTCCCCTTCGATATTGATGAAGTGTGTGAACACCTCAAGCACCGGCACGCCAGGGGCATCAACTTCTCGATCGTCGTGGTGGCCGAAGGTGCGATGCCCAAGGAGGGAGGCATGGCCACAAGGGGTGACGCCGGTGTGGATGCGTTCGGCCACGTACGGCTCGGCGGCATCGCGCAGGCGCTGGAGAAGGAGATCGAGTCCCGGACCGGCTTCGAGACCCGGCACACAGTGCTGGGCCACATCCAGCGGGGCGGCTCTCCAAGCGCCTTCGACCGGGTTCTCGGCTCCCGCTTCGGCGTGGCAGCCATCGAGGCGGTGCACGCCGGGGAGCGGGGCAAGATGGTGGCCCTGCGGGGTGCCGATATCAAGCTGGTCGATCTGCAGGAAGCGGTCGGAACGATGAAGCTGGTGGGTGAAGACCTGTACGACGTGGCCAGGGTCTTCTTCGGATAGAACGCAGTCTAAAATTGATCATGGAATCTCGCTCGTCGTCGAGGCCGCCCTTTTCGTCTGCTTCACGGGTGGTCGACCTTCGTTCCGACACTCTGACCGCCCCGACGGCGGAGATGCGCCACGCAATGGCGTCGGCCGCGCTGGGCGACGACGTCTTCGGTGAGGACCCCACCACGAACCTCCTTCAGGAGAGAGTCGCCGATCTTTGCGGAGTGGAGGCCGCCTTGTACGTTCCCTCCGGGAGCATGGGGAACCTGGTGTCGCTGCGCTGCATGGCGGGACCCGGCGACGAGGTCATCTGCCACGCCGACGCCCACATCTTCCACTACGAGGTGGCGTCGCTTGCCGCAGTGGCCGGCATCCAGGCCAGGCCGGTTCCCGGGCACTGGGGCGTGCTGGATCCGGAGAGCATCTCAGCTGCCGTGAGACCGGCGTTCGACACCTTTCCCCGCTCCAAGGTCATCGCACTCGAGAACACCCACAACCTGGCCGGGGGGACGGTTTACCCCATCGACGACATCCGGTCGGCCCGCAAGGTGGCAGACGAGAACGGGCTGAAGATCCACATGGACGGAGCTCGGATTTTCAACGCCTCGGTGGCGAGCGGCGTTCCGGTCTCCGAGTACTGCTCTCTGGTCGACGGTCTGACGTTCTGTTTCTCGAAGGGACTGAGCTGCCCGGTGGGTTCGATGGTCGTCGGCTCCAGGGACTTCATCAAGCTGGCGCACCGGTACCGCAAGATGCACGGGGGCGGCATGCGTCAGACCGGCGTTCTGACCGCCGCGTGCCTGGTCGCGCTGGACACCATGATCGACAGGCTGGACGATGACCACGCCAACGCCCGCCGTCTTGCCAACGGCATCAAGCGGATCAGTGAGCACGCCACCGTGCCGGAGAACGTTCAGACCAACATGGTGCTGGTGAAGACCGAGCAACTGGGCTATACGCCCTCGGAGTTCGTCGAGGTCATGGGTGTCGAGGGTGTGAAGTGCCTGGCGTACCAGAGGGGGACCGTGAGGATGGTGACCCACAAGGACGTGTCCACCTACGATATCGATTACGCCCTGGAGCGCATCGACGCGGTCACGCGTTAGCCTCAAGGACCAACAGCTCGCTTGGCTGTCACGCTCCGGACTCCGTTTGCCGGCGGGTGGCCAAGGGTAGCAAACTGTTGAAAGCAGTTGGGCAGACCAAGGTTAGGAGGCGGCTATGGTCGAGGAATCTAAGGACGCAGCAGGAGAGCCGGTCATCACCCCCAAGGGAAGGCATCGCCCGGAACACATGGCCGCAGATGTCCCCGACAGCGTTGACGTGCCGAAAGGCGTCAAATCTATCGAGGAGGGTCGCGTTACTCCGACGAACGAAGAGGAAGCAGCTACCACCGTCGAAGGCGGGGGATCCCAGACGGGCCAGGTCTCGCCTGGCCCCGGGGGAACCAGATAGTTCAGACGGCGTCGAACGCCGCAGGATATCGAACGATACCCCGCATCTGCTCCCTATAGGACGATAACGGCTTCGCCATGAAGGCCTCCTCTGGAACGACCGGCCACGGCGGCTCAATGCCCATCGAGCTTGCCTTCGCGAACCCAAAGCGAGGGTAGTAGTCCGGGTGGCCGATCACCACCACCAGAGGCTCCCCTCTGGCGTCGGCGCGGGAAAGGCCTTCGTGAATCAAGGCACTTCCTATGCCTCGTCGCTGGAAGGCCGGATAAACGGCCACGGGGGCAAGTGCAAGGACCTGTGCCGGCGGATCGGACTCCAGCGTGACGTGGCTGAAGAGGATGTGCCCCACGATCACGGAGGACTGCTCCGCCACCAGACAGAGGTTGGGGACAAAACTTTCGGACTCCCGCAACTGGTCCACCAGCTTGGCCTCCGCCGAGCGGCCGAACGCCGCGGTCAAAAGCCGGCGTACCGGGTCATGATCCCAGTGCGTCTCGAGACGGATACCCAAGCTAAGTATGGTCCTCCAGCAGGTCGGCCAGGCCGCGCGCATTCTGCACGGCGTAATCCTGGTAGCAGTTGTTCATGAGCACATGGACCTCCTTGGCCTGGCTCGCCAGCTCCTTCAGCTTGGGGACCCACTCCGCCAACTCGTCCTGGGTGTATTTGTAGGCGAATCGGGGGGTGGCAATCTCCTGAGGCTTGTCCCACTGCTCGGTGTTTCGCCCGTGAAACCGCACGTATGCGAGGTCCTTAGCCGTCGCAACGGCCAGAGGGGGCAGGCTGGACCGAAAGCCCTGCGGCATGTCGACGCTGGTCAGCGGAATATCGTGACTCTCTAGAAACTCAAGCGTCCGCTCCAGGTTGCGACGCTCGAACCAAAGGGAGTTCCGAAGCTCCACGGCTATCCGGTAATGGTGCAGTCGCTCCTGACACTCAACTATGTAGTTGCGGCTTTCGGTTCCCGGAAGGAACCATTCGGGGAACTGGAAGTGGACCACTCCCAGCTTGCCGGTGGAGTGCAGCGGCTTGAGCGACGCGGCGAACCTTCGCCAGACCTCGTCCATAACCTCATCGGAAAGGTGGATGGAATAGACGAACTTGCCCTTGCGCTTTTCCTCGGCTGTCTGCCGCAAGTCCTTGGCCAGGGAGTTGGGCCTGGTGGGGTGCTTGGTAAGCAGCGAGTACGCTTTGATGTGGAAGGTGAACTCGTCGGGGGTGCGGTTTACCCACGCGTCGACCGCCTGTTCGGTAGGCGGATAGTAGTAGGTGGAGTCCACCTCCACTATGGGGAATTTCTGAGCGTAGTGCCTGAGGCGCGCCTCGGCCGTGTTGGCTTCCTTGGGATAGAACTTGCCGCTCTCGACAAGGGTCTTGTCTGTCCAGGACGCCGTCCCGATCAGTATGTTGCTGCTGCCGCGCACTATTTCAGGACTGGACGGCCTTCGTCGTCAACCAGAACGTAAGCCAGCCCGTTCTCCACCTTGATCGCATCCTTGACCGCCTTCAGTCGGGCCGCCGCTCGAGCGACGGGATCCGGCCAAGCCGCATCGTCTGCGACAGTCTCCACTTGAGAGCGCCTGGGGGGCGGTTGTTGGCGCCGGGCGTCCTCGCCCCAGTTCTGGCTCCCCGGGCGATCCGGTTGCGATAGCTCTTGTTGGACCGCGGGAGCGTCGACAGGTTCCGGTAGTGCGTGACCGTTGGGTCCGGGTTGCCGGACCGAAACATCCTCGCCCTCGTGCCTGGTCGTCCCCTGAATGTGTGGTTCTTCCTGCCAAGGATCCTGAACGCCCTGCTGTTCCCATCCTGCTGTCGGTTCGTGCGCTGAGGGCTGACGGCGTTGTTGTTGTTGTATCCACGGGTCATCGGCGCCGGGCGGCGCTGCCGGACTTTCGAGAGAGCGCTCCCTGGGCTCCTCCCGGTGGGCCCTGGGGCTTTCAGCCCACGTCTCGGGCGCCGACAGCCGGGATTCCGCAACCGGCGCCTCGTCGGCCCAGGACGACTCTTCAACAGGCCGGTGGGTTTCTCCCGGCCACGGGGTGGCGGGGGCGGTCCAGTCCTCGACCTGCGGTTCCTCCTGCGCCTGGTCTTCCTGGAACCAGGACTGCTCCATTAGAACGGTCTCGGCGGGTGCCTCCGTAGGAGGCTCGGATCCCGGCGGCGGCTGGCGTGTGCCCTCCACGGGCGAAGGCCACGCTTCGGCTGCAAGCCAGGCCGCTTGAGCTTGGTCCGGCTCGGACTGTTCCTCGGCTTCCTGTTCGGTGGGATCGTCGGCAGAATTGGGGTTCCCGAACATCGACAGCTCGATGAACCCCGGCAACACCGGATCCTGCTCGGTTGGGACGTTTTCACTGAAGCTTCCGTTGGCTCCCGACGGGCCGAAGAGCCACAGACCTGCGTCGGCTTCTTCCTCCGCCGGCTCCATGTGCCCATTGCCGCTTAAGGCATCCGGATGGTCGACCGGGACCAACGGCTCGCTCGGTGGAGTTGCGGCCATGCGGTTCTGGGCCTCCGGCTCGGGTTCGGGCTCTGACCGCTGAGACCCCCAGCCGCTGAGCGATGGAGACGCCGGCGGGCTGAAAGAAGCTGGGGGTTGCCAGGTGCGGGAGGCGTTACTGGAGGGTTGCACCGTCGGGTAGGAGGGCCGGGTTGAGGCCGTTGAGCTTCCGGGTGGGACATAGTTGAAGGGTGGGTTGAACCGGGGCCGCGGCGGCGTCACAGGCTGACTTTGTGTGGGCGGCGGTGCAGGCGGAGGCACGGTCACCTTGGGCTGGTCCTTGTTCTTCTTTAAGCGTGATTTCTTCTGTGCCTTCTTGGTCTCACGGGCGGAGGGGGCGACTAAGGGTTCGGGCGCCGAAGGACGTGCAAGGGGCGCAGCCGGCCTGACAGCCTTGTCACGGCCCTTCTTGGCGAACCGGCCAGACTTCCGGGCCTGGGGAGCCGCCGCGGAAGGATCCGACGGACTCGCTGTGGGGCGGGTTGGAGGCGGGGTCGGGGGGCCCGCCTTGTACCCGGGAGGCGGCGTCGGCGGGCCCGACCTGTACCCGGGAGGAGGGACGGAGCGCGAGGTTGGGGGAGGCTCGGAGGAGAAGGCGGCGGAGTTGGGATACCGGGGCTCGAAGAATCCCGGCGAGTCACCGGGCCGTGAAGGCCGTCCGGGCTCATTCATGTTGGAGGGGGGAACGGGCTCCGGCCCAGCGATGCCGCTGCCGGCTCCTGAATGGTGCTGAGATAGGGCCGCTGCCCTGACGAGCTCCGGCTGCTCGGCCTCGTTCGGGGTCGGCTCAAACTCATGCTGCGATACGCGTGCCGGCGGCTCATCCCCGGCGAAGATCCTGGGCCGGGTTAACGGTGGCTCCGGCCAAAAGAATGAGGCCGGATCAACCTGCAGTGTGGGCTCCGGCAGGTCCGGGACCGGCCTTAGAACCGGACGCTCATACTGCCTGCCGGACCGCTCCGACCTCGGGTCCTCCCAGTCGTTGGGGTCGAATAGTTGGGGTCCTTCGGGACCGATGAGACGCACCCTCGAGCCTGTCGGTTCAGGAGTTTGGAGCGCCGAGGGTACGTCGAGCTCGAGGCTCCGGTTTGTTGACCGGGACCTTTTGTTGCTCTTGAGGGGATGACCGGGGGAGTTACGAGCAGTCAATCCGAGTCCGATAAAGAACAAGAGCCACAGCGCGCCCGCAATCATCCCTGTTGCGAAGCCCGTCACGGGGGTCATTCTAGCCGAAAACACCTGAACCGAACCCCACTGGACTTAAACGACGTTCATTCATCTTGACTTTAGGCCGGCTGTTAGATACTTTGAGCGAGTGCTTAAATCAAACGTTTAAGCACTGGAGGCGTGATGGATCGGGAAGGGCTCGAGCGGGCGCTGGAGAGCGCGGAGTCCGCAGTCGATCAGGGCCGTGGCCTGCAGGGCACCGGCTTCTGGAAGGCCGTTGGAAAAGCCCGCAACAACGCCGTTCTAGCGGCTGAGTATGCCGGCCGAATAGCAGCCGTCGACCGAAGGGCTTTCGAACAGGGGGTGCGCCTCAAGGTGCCGGCGGGAGTTGGAACCGCTCTGCTGGCGGCTGGCACGGGAGCCGGAGTGCTTGCAATCGTCCTCACGGACGAGTTCGACAGCCGGTTATTCAGATCCATGGTCTTCGTTGCCGGCTTCGGAGCCCTGGAGCTCAGCACCCACAGCCTGGCGCACTGGCTGGTGGGCCGGCTGATGGGAATGCGTTTCACGTATTACTTTCTTGGCGGGCCGCCGCCGCCCCGGCCGGGCGCAAAGCTCGACTACGCCACCTACCTTCGGGTCCCTCCCAGGAAGCGAGCGGCCATGCACGCCTCCGGCGCGGTGGTCACCAAGGCCATCCCCTTCGCTCTGATTCCGTCCGCCCGTGCCCTGGAGGTCCACGGCTCGGTGATCGCGCTGCTGCTATTCGTCGGGGTGGGTCAGATAGTCACCGACGTGCTGTTCTCGACGAAGACCTCGGACTGGAAGAAGGTGAAGCGAGAGCTGAGGGCCGCCAAGTCCTGGGGAAGCCCCGCCTAGGTCTGCGCGAGGCCCTCGGTTGGGCTGGACGCCTCGGCGTACAGGCGGCGAGGTATCCGTCCGGCTTCGTGTGCCAGACGTCCGGACTCCACCGCCATGCGCATTGCCCGCGCCATCCGAACCGGATCCTTCGCCCGGGATATCGAGCTGGCCACCAGAACCGCGTCACAGCCGAGCTCCATGGCCACCGCTGCATCGGATGCCGTTCCGATCCCCGCATCCAGGATCACAGGCACGCCGGCGCTCTCCACGATGATTGCCAGGTTGTACGGGTTGCGAATTCCGGCGCCGCTTCCGATAGGGGACCCAAGGGGCATAACTGCGGCGCAGCCCAACTGCTCTAGCCGCTTGGCCAGAATGGGGTCGTCGTTGCAGTAGGGAAGGACGATGAATCCCTCGTCCACCAGCTGCTCGGCCGCCGCCAGCAGCTCAGGTCCGTCGGGCAAAAGCGTCCGGTCGTCGCCGATGACCTCGAGCTTGATCCACTCGGTCCCCAGCGCCTCCCGGGCCATTCGCGCCGTGAAGACGGCGTCGGCGGCGGTGAAGCACCCCGCGGTATTGGGCAGGATGTCGCAGCCAGCTTCGTCGATGACCTCCAGGATCGAACCGCCGGCCATCGGGTCGACCCGTCGCATGGCGACGGTTACCATCTCGGCTCCCGTCTCCTTGAGGGCATCCCCCATGACCTGCAGGCTGGTGAACCCGCCGGTTCCGAAGATCAACCGCGACTGAAAGACCCGTCCTGCGATCTGCAGCTTCTCCCGCAACTAACCCCCCTGCACCGCTCTCAGAACTTCTACCCGCATCCCATCGGTAACGTCAAAGCCGTCCCAGATACTGCGGGGAATGACCTCGCCGTCAACGGCGACCGCCACCCCTCGGCCGCCTTCAAATCCAAGTATGGCAAGCAGATCGGGGATAGATGAATCCTGCGGCACCCGGCGTACCTGGCCGTTGAGATTGAGCATCATCGCGCGAACCTCTGCGGGTCGAAGCCCGTCAGCTCCGGGGGAAGCTCGCCTTTCGCCAGAAGCTCCGCGATGCCGTCGGCGGTGACCGGCGCCAGAAGAACGCCGTTGCGGTAATGGCCGGTGGCCGCAATGAGGCCCGGAGCGATGGGCCCGAGCAGAGGGGCGTTGTCGGGCGTTCCGGGACGCAGGCCCGCTCTCACCTCCACAAGCTCCATCTCCCGAATGCCCGGCAGCAGCTCGTCACCCGCTCGTAGCAGCTCGAACACCCCTCCGGCTGTCGGAGCGGTGTCGAATCCCTTCTCTTCCACGGTGGCCCCGAGCACCACCTCGCCATCGGGGCGGGGCACCAGGTAGATCTCCTCGGTTCGCAGCACCCGACTTACCGGCACAGGCAGGGATGCCGGCGACCGCAGCCTGAGAATCTGACCCTTCACGGGGCGGATGGCCTTACTCATATAGGCGGGAACCCCCGGCACCCGGCCCGACCAGGGACCGGCCGCAATGACGACGCTGCCGGCAGAGATAACTCGTTCGCCGGCCAGCCGTACGCGGGGCTCGGGCCCTTCCACCTCCGTCACCTCAGCGCCGTGCCGGATCTCGCCTCCGCCCGACCTCACCGCAGACTGCAGCGCCTCAACGACCCGCCGGGGGTCAACTGCAGCGTCGTTGCGGGCAAGGATCCCGGCACGGGTCGAGGGGTGAAGTCCGGGCTCGAGGCGACGACAGGCGATCGAGCTCAGCCACTCCACCTCCAGCCCCAGGCTCAGCTGGTGGTCGTAGAGCCTTCTAAGTGCTTCCGCCTGGTCCCGGTCAAGTGCGATGTGGACAATCCCCCGTTCGTGATCCGCCAGGTGCATGCCCGAGCTGAACGACAGCTCCTCGGCAAACGCCGGCCACCGGCGGGCGCTCTCGAGATTCAGCCGGAGCAGGCCCTCCTCGCCGAAGGTCGCCTCGGTGACCGGCGCGAGCATGCCGGCGGCCACGGCCGACGCTGCGTTGGGGGGGTTCGAACGGTCGAGCACCAGGACCGACAGCCCCAGCTGGCACGCCCGCCAGCCGATGCTGAGCCCGATGATCCCGCCACCGACGATAACGGAGTCGTAACTCATTCCATTCAAAATACCCGCACTACGACGGGTCGGTTTGCCCGTACTCCCGAAGGTAGGCGACGGTGTAGCCGATGATGTCGTAGAAATCGTCGATGTGGATGTGCTCGTTCGGAGCGTGCAGGTTTGAGTCCGGCCGGCCGACCCCCGGCGGGGAGCAGATCGGGATGCCCAGGCCCTGGGCGATGGGGAACATAGGGCCCGTTGCCCACATGTAGGGGTAGATCGTCAGTGGGTCCTTGAACCATTGGGCGGCGGTCGCCTCGGCGGCTCTTCCCAGGGTGGAGTCGAGCGGAGATCGGGAGGGGTTCTCGTGGCTGAGGACGTGAGCCTGTATGTCGCCGAACCCCTTCTCCTTGAGATGCCGGCGAACCAGGCCCGCGATCTCGGTGCCGTCCTGGTCGGGCACGAGCCGAAAGTCTATCTTGGCCATCGCCTCCGCCGGCAGAACCGTCTTCTGCCCCCCGGGCACGGTGTAGCCCGTATTGAAACCGGCGATGTTTGCGGTAGGGGCGTAGAGGAGCTCGTACTTCAAATCGTTGCCCCGCAGTCCCTTGACGAACTCGGTGATGCCCAGCCGCTTTTTCATCGCTTCTTCGTTGAATTGCATGGCGTCGAGGAGCTCTTTCTCGCGAGTTCCCGGAGGCACGATGCGGTCGTGGAATCCATCGACGACCACGTTGCCCTCCGAGTCTTTTAGCGAGGCTAGAGCCCTCAACACGTGCCAGGCGGCGGATGGAGCGTAGACGGCGATGGAGGAGTGCTGGTCTCCGGTGATCGCTTTGTGGTGCAGCTCCATGTAAAGCAGGCCCTTGCAGCCGTAATACATCTCCGGGCGGCCGTCCAGGTCGAACCAGCCCCCCTCCCACACGCAGTCGTCGGACTTGAGCTCCTCGGAAAAGGCTTCGCAGATTCTTTCGAAGTAAACGCTGCCCGACTCCTCCTCACCTTCGACGAAAAACTTGATGTTGTAGGGAAACTGCCCGTAGAGCTCCTGGTAGACCTCCAGCGCGGCCAGTCGGGCGACCAGGTCGCCCTTGTTGTCGGCGGCGCCTCGTGCATAAAGCTTTCCGTCCCGTTCGGTCGCCTCAAACGGGGGGGAGTCCCACAGGTCGAGCGGGTCGACCGGCTGGACGTCGTAGTGGTCGTAGATCATGAGGGTGCGGTCGCTGTCGGCGCCTACAAACTCGCCCAGTAGCGCCTCGGGGGAACCTGGGACCGAAAGACGGGAAACCTTGGCGCCGAGGTCCAGCAGACGGCCCTCCAGCCAGATTGCCATGTCGGCCAGCCCCAGACCCTCGGCAGAGATGCTGGGGAACGAGCACGCGTGCTTCAAATGCTGGAGAAACCGGTCGGAGGAGGAGGTGACGGCCGAGCGGATTCGATCAAGTTCACTCATCATTCGATCCTAACCGTCAATGGATGTCCGGGTGGGGGGCAGGGGGCGGTACGCGACCGACTCCAATCCATGAGAGGTGAGTAGCCCGTGAAGTGGCTAAAGGCGGGCAGGGGGCGGTGCGCGACCGACTCCAGCTCTCGGAGGAAGCGTGCCGCCCTCTGCCCCGCCGGGCCAAAAGAGAGCGGGCGACGAGAATCGAACTCGCACCACCAGCTTGGAAGGCTGGAGCTCTACCATTGAGCTACGCCCGCGAGTGGTCCTAGTCTAACGGCCGCAGAATGAAGTGCTCCTTACATCGCATCGACCGCTCCATCTGTGGCCGCCGAGTCTTTTGGGTCCCTAGGTTTGAGGCATTCGCCGGATCGACGAGCGCTTAGAATCCAAGTTTGTCAGCCACAGCAAGGAGGAGCGAGATGGCGCATCCCAACGAGGAAGCTCTCCGAAGCGGCTACGAGGCCTTCGGCAGGGGCGACATAGACACGGTCATGGGCCTTTTCACCGATGACATCAAGTGGCATGTGCCCGGCCGCAGTCCGCTTGCCGGGGACTACAACGGCAAGGAGGAGGTCGGCGGTTTCTTCCAGCAGTTGATGGAGGGAAGCGGTGGAACCTTCCGCATACAGGTCCACGACGTAGTGGCAAACGACGACCATGCGGTGGGGCTGCTCCACCTGCAAGCCGAACGCAACGGAAAGACGCTCAACTCGCAGGACGTGCAAGTCTGGCACGTGAAGGAGGGAGCATTCTCCGAATTCTGGGGTACCATCCGCGACCAGTATGCGTTCGACGAGTTCTGGTCCTAGCTAACGTCGATTCCGACCAATTTGCGGTCGGCCCGGGTTGCCAGAATCCGAACCACCTCGGAATTCTAGTTGAGGGCCCGGTCGTACGGCTCACGAGTAGAGCCATCTCAAGAAGTGTAGGAATCGGCTCGAAAAGTGTCGGAGTTGATCAATCGGTCGGCAGTGCCGGCGGCAGCGACACCGGCAGCCACCCTGGCAGTCCTGACCGATCGGGTCAAATCGGACACGAGCTGGCCGAATTTACGCGCATTTCGGACAACAACACCCCGGCAGTCGCCTCCTCCGACCTCTCTTGGAGAGTTGGTTTGAATTCCGCAAGTTTGCGGGTGAGAAACGATGAAGTGTTTCGAGTCGCCAATCGTTTGACCCAGCGTGATCGAGACATCGTTGGTCTGCTTTCTGACCATCGAGTCCTTACCACCGAGCAACTTACTGACGTTTTCTTCTCCAACCCGACGACAGCTCGTCATCGCTTGACTGAACTTCATCGTCTGCGATTGGTGGATCGTTTCAAGCCTCGTCGCTGGCTGAACGACTCCGCTCCCTACCACTATGTCCTAGGTGAGATCGGAGCAATTGTCCTCAACGCCGAACGCTACAACGGCATGGACAAGCTCAACTGGAAAGCCGACCGGGCCATAGCTGTCGGGAGCAGTCAAAGGCTTGAGCATCTGCTCGGAGTCAATCAGTTCTTCATCGAGTTGATGAAGGCCGCCCGGTACCGGCCGGACGCAAACCTGCGGGAGTGGTGGTCGGAACGTCGCTGCGCCTCGGCGATGGCCAAGCTCGTCTACCCCGATGCCTACGGAGTCTGGGAGGAGAGCGGCATCAGCGTTGAGTTCCTGTTGGAGTACGACCGGGGGACCGAGAGCCTTGATCGGCTGGCGGCAAAGCTGGAGGGCTACCGGGACCTCGAGCTCGCCTCCAAGGTTCAGCGGTGGGTGCTATTCAGTTTGCGCACAGAACGGCGAGAGGCCGGGGTCCGGCGTGCATTGGCAGGATCATCGCTTCCGATAGCGACGATGGCACGTACGGCCGGAGGGCGGCCACACGAGGCGGTGTGGCTGCCTCTGAACGCGCCCCGTTCGAAACGATGCCTTTGTGAACTGAGCTACTCGGCTCCGACTGAGCTTGTCTGACACAATCTAGGAAGGGGATGTTGGGAAGGAAATTGTCTATATTCCATGTTGGACTTAGGAGCCCAGGTCTATGACCGGTGACTTGCCGTTCGAAGGAATCCGGGTCTCATCACCCGCGGCGTACGCCGATGAAGATCTCTTTCAGCTCCAAGAAGCGGTTCGTGCGCTGGACCCGAATCTGCAGGTCACTTTTCAAATCGAGCTTAGGGAGTCGGTCGGTCCCACTCTAAGTCCCTTGGTCCTGACAATCTTGGGAGCAGTATCAGGCTCCTTGGCGACCGCGTCATTGTAACCATCAAGTCGTGGTTGAGTAATCGCCGGCAGAGCAACTATGGGGATGAGCCCGTAACCTTGGAACTCCTAGGGCCTGACGAGAATGTCCTGAAAAAGGTAGTCCTAGAAACAGAGCGCGACGACCAGTGAAGTCAACCGCACGCGAGTTGGGTGTGGGTCGTCACTGTGCGTCGTTGGCTCAGTCAATTCTTGGAGCGCGCTCTTGAGGGAGTCCTCAACCTGTGCCCAAGTGACGGGCTCGCTACCTGATGGCATCAGTCATGGTCTCCACATATTGGCAAATAGTATCCTGGGCCCAAGTCGAAGACTGGGATTAGGCGCTAGAACTCGCCAAACATGGTGGAGTCATCAAGTTCATAACGCTCATTTTCTACGGGTACTGGGAGTGTCCCTCTGTCTCATTAGTCGACAAGCTTTATGAATGTGCCCACCTTTTCGAACAAATGGGAATAGTTGCTAACCCGAGCGTGAATCTGCTGTGCCTCAACCGGCCGGCCGTCTCGCATACGGTAGAGATGACGCTTCTCGATCTCCTGGGCTATATCACCTGCCCTGAGCATCCCGGCCGGACTATCTCTGATCACCAAAGTCATCGCCTCGTGCAATGTTCTGGCCTTTTGGGTGCCTGGAGCTTGGTCGTCGCGGTCGACTTCGGTGAAATCACCCAGTTCAATGAGGCGCTCTAAGAGGGCAATTTGCCGCTCGATCGTGTGTCGCTCTTTGCCGTTGGCTTGTAGCTGGAGTCTTGCGCGATTGAGTTCCCCTTCGATCTCGTCGCGATGAACTTCGGCAACGCTTGCTACGTCTTCCCAATAACCCATGACAAAGCTCCTTTGTGTGATTGTCGCATATGCGACTATCACACTAGTTGTCCAATTGGTCAAGATGCGCAGTCTTGATCGACGGTTTGAGCAGGCCGGCTGAATTCACCATTTTCTCCAGCAAGTTCCCTCTTTGAATTGGGCATGAAGACGGGAGTTTCTCAAAGACTTTGGACGATTCCCTGTCAAGGCCAAAACCCGGTCTATAGGGTAGGAAGGCGCTACTTCGGGCCTGTGGGTCAGCTCATGTTCGACAACTCGATCGCAGCGAACGATCCGGCGCAGTCAATCCGGAATCGAGCAAAGCACCAGTCCGGAGCGACGAAGCAAGGCACAACGGGTCATGGCCGGAGTCTTCTTCTAAGGTTTGGCGAATTCCGCGCGCTGACTGCTGATGGTCTAGACCTGGCGGTCCACATCCTGTCCGGCCTTCTAGAAGCCGGTGTCGAGAAGGACAAGGGCGAAGGACGAAAACCGCCCTTGACATCACCTGCGAACCTTGAGCCAGCTGTAGTAACGGCAGGCTTATGGGATGGTACGACCTGCTGTTTCGTACGGAAAGATTTCGATGGAGTTCACGCTGCCGGTTCTTCCCGGCGAAACACGAATCGTGATTTCGAATGGGGATCATCGGCATCTCTTTCGATCCCGACGAAGAATCGCTGGCTCAAGGTCGTTTAAGCCTCGCAGCGGTGATCAGCGCTTTGCTGGCGAAAGACGTGTGGTCGGCAGCCGGACTCGATCCTTCCGTTTTGACGAGATCGACTTTCAATAGTGATCCAGGGGTGAGCTCGGTCTTGCGCTTTACCCCTAAATTGGCCAAGCGCCACCAGCCCCGCCCCGAGACCTAGTTGCCAAGGGAACCGTTGTTCTCCTCGTTGGTGACAAGCGAGCCGCCCGAAGAACCTTTAACGGGCGGTTCCTGAAAAACATCCGAAAGAGAAGTTTTCGGATCCCGTTCAAGAAGTTCAACAAAGAGTCCGCCTGCGGACGCCTCTCCAATCGCAACCCAGTTCGACATCGAAAGGGAGTCGGCCTTCTCCCGACAGTAATTTCTGAGAGTCGTGCGAAGTTCTTCGAGATCCCACCGCAAGTCAACGTAAATGGTCACTCCAAGAGGATCGCCGAACGTCATTGAGGCATTCGACCAGCCCGTCTGCAGCACATGTTGTCCTATGTGCGCAACCACTCCTTCCCACTCTTTTCGTGTCTCGGCGCTTGAATCTAGCAGCGCAATGGACGCAGAGATCCAGTGCTTTGGGCGCTCATCCTCCAAACGTTCCAGGAGCTTTGCAAATTTTGGTGGCAAGAATTGCTCTGGTTTTGGGGTTTCAACTCTGCGCGCTCCTGAGCGTGCGAAGTACCATGAGTCAATCTTTTCCGTGTAGCTCATCAATCGAAATGCGTCCGGCGAGTCCGCATCTTCGAAGTACTGGTCAAAGTAAAGGCCCTCGAGGATATAGTTGCCAACCCAGTCAAGTTCGTCGTGCGCCTTGATCCGTCCGTCGCGCTCCAATCTTTGGCGACGCATCAGGTAGTGAACCAGCTGAGCGCCATTAAGAAGGTCTGCAACGGCCATCAGGTCCGTTAGTGAAAGCACCCACGGAACCGATCCTGCCTGCGGCAGAACGCCGATTGACCTAAGGCGATGGGCCTCCGTTGCCCAGACTGTAACGTCGTCAAGACAGACGATTACCTCGAATTGGTATGGCGCGCGCAAGATCTGTGCTTGTCGGTCAGTGAACCCGATGTCCTGTGCGGACTTGGTAGTCAATTCGGCCCTAAGGGTGGAGTGTTGACCGGCCGCTTGTTCGATCAGGACTCCTAGATCTCTACGCATGCGCTGTGGGGCACCGCGCCGAGCGGGTGCAGAAAGGCGGCCCGCTTTGCACTGTAGGCGTAGCGCGACGTCATCTGCTCCCACCAGACCGTCAAGGTCGCCTGAATTGGTTTTGGAGTTCCAAGCAATACCAGTCCACGACTCGCTGCCCGGAAGGGTGCCGGCGATCAACCCGCAAGCTTCGCGCTCAACGAATTGGCCGCGGGCATCCGCATATCGTTCCCACACAGCAGCGTCCTGCCTCAGGAGATCCTCCATGACCGGCCTAATCGCCGCCCGAAAAGAACTTGGCACAGGAAGAAAGTAGCCGTCCGCGCACTTGAGAATGGGCCGCACTGTAAGTGGATGGGCGCCGCATGGGTACGCGTGATGATCAAGGTTAAATTCGCTTGCCTGGCACGTAAAGGCCCGGAAAAAGGCCTCGACAGTAGCGGGCTCTAATTCGGTCTCAGCTGACAATTCGGCAACGGTAATCTCTGTAAGGGAGCGAGAGTTCTCATGTAAGTAGGCCGTTGTCATCAAGCCAACTTGGAGCTTCGCTTCACTGGGACGCAGTCGGATTAACCACTCTGGGAGGTAGTCGCTCCGGTCGCGTCGGCGGTCTCTCTTTAGGGCACGGAGCAGTTCGCGATGCATTTCGGCCGCTTCAAGCTGACGAGGTTCGAGCCTTGCCAAGACTAGCTTTGGGATTGTCTCGCCCAACTTGATTGCTTCGGCGACGGTGAAGCCCAATAAATCCCGACAATCATTTTCAAACGGGTCGAGGCATCCATGAAGCACGCGAAGGAGATGCTCGTCGTAACTGGCGCCTCGAATCGCTAGCGATTCGATTCGCGTTTGGAGCGTGTACTCCATGTTGGGATCATCGGCCTGACTCTGTGAGATTCCATCGCCTCCACGAGCAGCAAGTGCCCCGAGATATCGAACAGTTTGCGAGCAAGGTCCAACGCTTCAAATGTGAGTTGTGTCGCTTCCATGGGCCCGATGGGAGATCGATCTTCCAGGCTGGCCGTCAACGTTTGAAGAGCCAGATATTCAACGTGGGCCGGAGAGCGATCGCTCTCCCATTCTTTGTAAGTATCCGGATCTATCATGAGATAGATCAGCGAGGCGCGTCCGAGCAAGTCGAAGGGATCCACCAGTTCGAGGATTTCGACGAGCCTCTTTCGGAGTTTGTCTTGCTCATCCCGGAGTTCTGTTGCGCTATCAATAAATGCGTCCCTTAGTTCGGCGTGTGATTCGGCCGTGAGGGTGTTCTGAAGATGAATGAAGCGCCCAAAGCGTGCCATCTCGCCGAAGGGCATACGTAGAACTTCATCGGGTCGAATCCCCCGTTTGGCACCGCCAGATGTCTTCGTTTTCAGGACTCCTTGCGGACTGGCCGAGATCTTCTGCGACAGCCCTCTTCCTCTTGGAAACCCTAAGTCTTAAACAGAGGACTGACACTTGGAATCCAAACACAACATGTGGTACTGGGTGATCCCTGTCACCACAACATTTAGTATATCAGGAGCACTCTCGACCTTGAGAAAATCAGTTCTTGCTGGGTCACCAAAGTTTTTTGTCCGATTTCGGCCATTTACCCCTGTTTATAGGGGTAGGAGGCGCTACTTCGGGCTGTGGGTCAGCTCATGTCGGACAAAGCAGGTGCAAGGGACAGGTGGACCGATTCGGTCCCAAATCAGGCAGGGCAGCAAATTGGCAGGGCGCAATGCGGAGCCAAGGGGCAAAGCCGGCGTCTACGTTTGAAGGCTGTGTATCTGGAGGTCGGTGCTGACAGGCTCGACCTCGCGGTTCACATCCTCTCGGGGCTTCTAGAAGAAAATCTACGACAGGAGGTAGGCGCGAAGGACGAAAACTGCGCTTGACTTCGCGTGCGAACCGAGGTCTCCTCCGAGGTCGTCTTTCCGACCAGAAAGGAGTGAGTTTGAGAATTGCAACCTATACAAGGATCTCCACCGATGAGGATCATCAGCCCTACTCCCTCGAAGCCCAGGCCGGAAGGCTGGAGTCTTACGTAACCAGCCAGGACGGCTGGGAGTTGGTGCGGACCTTCTCCGACCAGATGTCCGGGGCCAAGCTTGAACGGCCGGGGCTCCAGCGCGCTTTGACCGAGGCACGAGCTGCGCGATTCGATCTGTTGCTGGTTTACCGAGTCGACCGTTTCGCTCGCTCAGTGCGCGGTTTGGCGCAACTTCTGGAGGAGCTGGATGCCGCCGGCGTTGGCTTTCGCTCGGCGACGGAACCGTTCGATACCTCCACAGCTGCTGGCCGAATGATGGTGCAGATGCTCGGTGTGTTTGCCGAGTTTGAGCGAGCAACCATCATCGACAGAGTCATCGCGGGCATGGAACGCAAAGCAGCCAGGGGCGGCTGGTGTGTCGGCCCACCGCCATTCGGATACCAAATAGATGACGGCGTTCTGGCCGTAAATGAATCTGAGGCGCCATTAGTCCCGCTCATGTTCGACCTTTACGCGATGAAGCGTCTTGGCACGCGCGCCGTTGCGAACTGGCTGAACGATGCCGGACACCGCTCACGTTCCGGTCGAGCCTGGAGCCACACCGCGGTGACGACCGTCCTTCGAAACCGAACCTATCTGGGCGAGGTGTACTTTCGAGGCAAGTGGCATCCGGCAAGCCATCAGCCACTGGTCAATTCCGAGCAATTCGACGCAGCGAACGTGATTCTGAATGAGCGGGGCGAAGATCTTTCCAAGCGCGCCTCGGTAAGCTCTGATTACCTGCTGACCGGTCTCGTCATCTGCGAGCTCTGTGGGAAGCATTACGTCGGCAACGCCGCCCATGGCCGGTCAGCACGCTATCGCTACTACACCTGCCACAACCGCCAACGTTACGGAACCGGCACCTGCGCGTCAGAGAGGCTCTCAGCCGAGGAGTTAGACCAGGCGATCCTCGCCGCCCTGCTCACCACCTACGAAAAGACAGACCTGTTCGATCGGGCAGTCAAGGCCGCCGCCGGTCAGGCCGAGGCGGCCAGGGCCCGAAGGGAGGCCGAATTGGCGACGTTGATCAAGGAGTTGGAATGCACCGAGGAGCGGATCGAGCGATACCTGCTGGCCTTCGAGGCAGGCAACTTGCCGGAGTCAGCATGCGCTGAGCGGGTCAAGAAGCTGGCAACGAGGGTCGGGGAGTTGCAAGGTCGCCGCGTCGACCTGCTCTCGGAGCTGGAAGCGGGAGAACCAGCCGCTCCGACAGAATCGGATCTGTCGGACTTACGCCGGACGGTGGAGGAGGCCATTGCTGCTGGATCGCCCGCTACGCAGAAGGCTTTGATTCAAGCTTTGGTCCACGAAATTCGAGTGATGGATCGCAACGAGATCCAACCAGTCTTCAAAATGCCACCGGGGGCTCAACCAGAGTCCCCGGTTCGCGCACCGTATGGATTGGTCGGGATGGCCGGATTCGAACCGGCGGCCTCGGCGTCCCAAACGCCGCGCGCTAACCAAGCTGCGCTACATCCCGTCGAGCTAAGTCTATCGAGGGTCGACGGGACGAATGGAACAGGCCCTAAACTGATGGCCTAGCGCTCGTAGCTCAACTGGATAGAGCAGACGGCTTCTACCCGTCAGGTTGGGGGTTCAAGTCCTCCCGGGCGCACGCTGGCTGCATCTGGCGTGGGATAGAGCCAGTGGCGCAGTCAAAGAGTCGCCTGGCAGTGCTCAGCTCAGCGCAGCGGAGGGCTTTGCGTCCGAAGCGTTGACTCTCACCAGGTCTTGGCGGCGGATGGTGGCGATGCTTCGGCGCTGGAGTGCTTTGACCGATCCGACCCTCTTGTTGAGAGCAGCGGCCGTCTCCTCCAGGGTTAGGCCTCCGACGATCCGAAGAAGCATGACCTCACGCTGGTCGTCGGTGAGATAGTGCAGCACCCTGCGGACCTCGGCGATACCCAGCCGGTCCAGCGCCTCGTCCTCGGAGTTTCCCACCGGCCCGTACCGTTCGATCGATTGTGGCAGTTCGGGCTGTAAGGGCCTCCTGGCCCGCAGCCGCCTCTCGTCGAGTGCTCGATGGTGGGCGATTACGAAAACCCAGGATCGAAACTTGCTCTCACTGCCTTCGAAGCCGGACAAGTTCCGGACGACCTGGACGAAGACCTCGCCGGTCAAGTCCTCAGGCTCCAGGGCGCCCTGGAGCCTGAGGTAACCGATTACTGCGGGGGAGAGATCCCGGTAAATCGTGCGCCATGCCCACTCTGCTCCGAGCTGCGCGGCGCACAGGACCTCCGGGAAGGATTCTCCAATCGCCATCTACTTCGTCCACTTAAAATGCGGACGGGGCCCGATCCTCGACATGAGACCAGCGTAGTCGTCGAACCTACCGCTGGTTGGCCCTTGCCGTCTGCGACTCGTCGTCGTCCGTGTCGGAGTCGTCCGTGTCGTCGCCGCCACCCCGAGCCTTGCCCGACGCCGCCTCGGAAACTGCTTTGCCGCGCTCCGGGCCGGCTTCGGTGGAATCGATGGCCTCGTGAACCGCCGCACTGGAGCTCTGGTTCTGGTTATCGGAGTCGGAGTCGGGGACGTTTACGCTCGCAGGCTTCTGCCGGGCCGCTTCGGAAACAGCCTTACCTCGTGCGGGGCCGGGCTCGGTTGCGTTGATCGCTGCATGCACGTCCTCGTTGGAGCGCTTACCCGACGTGGCTGAATCCTCCGGCAATCCTTCACCCTCGTCCTCAATCGGGTCGGTGCCCTCATCGGTGCCCTCTTCGACCTCTTCTTCAGCCTCTTCTTCTTCAACCTCGTCTGTGGCCACGGGAAGTTCGATGCCCACGACATCTGCTGCATTGGCAAACGTGTTTTGAACCGGTGCAGGAAGCTTTCCGGCGTAGGCGAGACCGCTGGTAGCGGCCATCGCAACGGCGATGCCTCCGGCGGCTAATTTGGCGGAGAGTGATGCAAACAGTGAGCTGAGCACGAGTTTCCTCCTTCGTTTCGGTAGCCCAGAAGCCTGGATGCCAGGCCCTGTGGCGTTGCTGGCCGGCCTCGCAGCCGGTTCGCCTTTGTCGACGAAGAGTTGAGTTGTCTCCAGGATGGCCGCCATGTGCTTTGCCTCGACCGACGGACCGGGCGAGATCTGGCCGACCCGCCTTGTTCGGTCGACGAACGCCATCAGGCTCTCGTCGTACTGTCCGGCGGAGGGCGCCTCGCCGCGGACAAGCCGGTCGAAGTAAGCGTCATGCTGGCTACGGAGTTTTCTCATCTCACTTGAGTAACCGCCGGGAACGCCCGCAGTGATACCGCCGGATTGTTTTTTTGTCCCTTACGCCGAAAAAGGGACGGGCTGGCTGGCCCGTCTATGGGTAAGACTTCTGAACAAGCGAGAAAGGAGAAGCCCTATGGCAAACAAGAAAGACACCAAGGCCTTGAAGAACGCCAAGAAGACCTTGAGGAAAGCTCGCAAGGCGGTAAGGGCTCTGTCCCGGAAGGTGCGGAAGGGGAAGAAGGGCAAGGCTTCCAGCACGAAGAAGTAGCCCTGGCCTACGGCGCCAGGACCGATCCGTCGATCTCTCCGAGGGTCGAAAAGCCGCACAGCAGCATTGCCTCCTCCAGCTCCCGGCGCAGTATCTCCAGAACCGCAGACGCTCCCTCCTCGCCTGCCAGCACCAGGCCCCAGAGGATCGGCCGGCCGATCAGAACCGCTCGGGCCCCCATGGCGACCGCCTTCAGGACGTCGCTACCCCGGCGGATGCCGCCGTCGACGTACACCTCACAGGCTCCGGCGACCCGGTCCACCACGTGGGGGAGCGCCTCGCAGGTCGCCGGGGCGGTGTCGAGCTGGCGGCCGCCGTGGTTGCTGACGACTACCGCCGCCGCTCCCCGATCGGCCGAGCGGCGGGCATCGTCGCCCCGGCACACACCCTTCACAATCACCGGAAGCTCGGTGGTCCCGCACAGCCAGTCCAGGTCGTCGAAGCTGAGCGCCGACTCGAGGTATGTCCGCACGTAGGCAGCCAGCCCTGAGCCCTCGACCTGCGGAAAGTCGCCCTTCCCCACCGGGGCCACGTTGGCCACGGTTAGGCCGGGGGGAAGACGGAAGCCGTTGCGGGCGTCCCGCTCCCGGTTGCCCCACCCGGGAGCGTCGACCGTGAGTACAATGGCCTCGGCCCCCGCGGCCTCCGCCCTGGCAACCAGCTCCCGGGTTAAGCCCCTGTCCTTATATATGTAGAGCTGGAACCACTTGGGGCTGGAGGCGCAGGTAAAGACCTCCTCCATCGCAGTCGTAGACAGTGAGCTGAGGCAAAAGGCGGTATGCGCCCGGGCTGCCGCTCGGGCGGCGGCGACCTCGCCTTCCGGGCAGGCCAGCTTGTGGAAGGCGGTGGGGGCAACCATGACAGGCATGGAGATCGGCCTTCTCAGCACGGTGGTACCGACGTCCATGGCTCTCACCCCGGCCATCACCCGGTAGTACAGATTCACGCGCTGCCAGGAGGCGGTGTTCTCCTTCAGCGTGACCTCATCGAGGGCGCCGCCCTCGTAGTAGTCGAAGACGTCCCGCTGCAACACCTTGTTGGCAGCCCTGCCGTAGTCGGCGACGTTGAGAAGTTCCGGCGTGGTCATTGGCAGAAGGATATTCCGAACCGTTACCGAGCGGTCCCATTTCCGGCTCCATGCTGCAGCCGGGCGGCCAGAGTGCGCACGTAGTCGATCAGCTCGACGGGTTCCCGGATCTCGAAGTCGATGCCGAACCAGCCGATCCACGCGGCGAGCCACTCCAGCGAGTCGCCGCCGGTTCGAAGCAGGCACGTGCCGGCATCGATCTCCTCAAGCTGTCCGTCCTGCGGACGGACCTTGCCGGCAAGGTCCCGCAGCGGGGCGTTGAACTTCACCACCGCCTGATACCTCGTAAGGGTGGACGCTATGGCGCGGGCGACGTAGGCGGCCGCATCCTCCGCCGGCAGCTCCCGCGGGTGGAAGTGGATGCCCTCGGCGACACAAGATGCCAGCCGGTCCACCCGGAAGGTGGGCCAGTCACGCCGGTCGACGTCGCAGGCCACCAGGTACCAGCGCCGTCCGGCGGAGACCAGCCGGTGCGGCTCCACCAGGCGCTTGGTGTCGGCTTCCTCACGGCTGCGGTAGTCGAAGCGCAGGCGCTCGAGGTCCCGGCACGCCTGGACGATGACTATCAGCGTGTCGGGCTCCACGGTCGGCCCGCCGGCCGCCATGGGCACCGTGTAGGTCTGCAGCGCATTGACCCGCCGGCGCAGCCGGGAGGGGAGCACCTGTTCCACCTTGGCCAGGGCCCTCACCGAAGCTTCGTCGATGCCGGCGACCGAGCTGCCGGCGGCGCCCCGGAGGCCGACCGCGATCGCTACCGCCTCCTCGTCGTCGAGCAGCAGTGGAGGCATCGAGGCGCCGGCCTGCAGGCGGTAGCCGCCGGCAACCCCGGAGGTGGCGTGAACCGGATAGCCAAGTTCCCGCAGCCGGTCGATGGCCCGGCGAATCGTCCGGGGACTCACATCCAGGCGGCCGGTCAGCTCGCTGCCCGACCAGTCGCGATGCGTCTGCAGCAAAGAGAGCAGCCGCAGAATCCGCGAGGTCGTATCACCCATGAGCGCCATGATGATATCCATTGCGGTCACTATCTGACCGGGTTTTGCGTTTCCCTGATGTGATCGATGACGACCAGGGCGCTGAGCCGGCCGAAGAGCGGCGGCGCCTGCTCGGTTCCTGTTGAGGACGCCGGTTTGGTCGGCCTGAAGGTGAATTCGTTGGAATGCCCGCTTCAACCGCCAGGTGATCGGCCGTTGCATCTTTCTGGCCATGATGGGCACAACAACGTGGTCAAAGGTCACCCTAGAGCCCCATCCCGGCTCCCCGTGGACCCGAAGGAGAGCCGTTGGAGATGTACGAGTTGGCCCTGCTCGTCGTGGGCATCGCCGCCCTGGCGGTGGCATGGCTCCCCCGGGTCCTGAAATACCGGGTGCTCTCCTTCCCGATCATCCTCGTGGTCCTTGGAGCGGTGATCTTCGGCCTTCCTCTGGGATTTCAGCGGCTGGACCCAATTAAGTATGGGGAGGTCACAAAGCGGCTGACGGAGTTAGGCGTGATAGTGGCGCTAACCGGTGCGGGGCTGAAGCTCGATCGCAAGTTGGGCCTGAAGAGCTGGAAGACCACCTGGCTGCTGCTGGGCGTGACCATGCCGTTGACGATTGCGGCGATCGCCCTTCTGGGCTGGTGGGCGCTTGGCTTTGCGCCTGCGACCGCTTTGTTGTTCGGGGCCGCGCTGGCGCCGACCGACCCGGTTCTTGCGTCCGACGTTCAGGTGGGGGCCCCGGGCTCCGACGAGACCGACGAGGTCCGCTTTGCTCTCACGTCGGAAGCCGGATTGAACGACGGTTTGGCGTTCCCATTCACGAACGCGGCAATTGCCATGGCGCTGGCCGGCGGCTCCGAGTGGGTTGGCCATTGGCTCTTAGTGGATGTTCTCTACAAGATCGCGGCCGGGGTCGTCGTTGGATTCTTGGCCGGCAAGTTTCTGGCCTGGCTACTGTTCCGTGTGGGGGACCAGCACACCAAGCTGGCCCACAGCCGGGAGGGACTGGTGGCGGTAGCGGTCACGCTGGTTTCTTATGCTGTGACTCAGCTGGCTCACGGATACGGCTTCATAGCGGTGTTCGTGGCAGCACTGGTGATCCGCGACTTCGAACGTGACCACGAGTACCACAAGGAGCTGGACCGGTTCGCCGACCAGCTGGAGAGGCTCGCGAGCGCGGTGATCCTCCTGCTGTTCGGCGGCGCTTTGGCCCACGGCCTGCTGGGCCCCATCTCGCTTCGTTTGGTTCTGGTTGCCGCGGCCGTCGTCTTTTTGGTGCGGCCGGTGGCCGGGATGGCTGGAATCGGTGGGCTCAAGATGGAAACCGCCGAGAAGCCGGCAATCGCCTTTTTGGGCATCAGGGGAATCGGATCCTTTTATTACCTGGCGTACGGCCTCAACGAGGCGCCGTTTTCGCGGGCCGCCGATCTCTGGGCGGCGGTCGCATTAGTTGTTATGACGTCGATTATGGTTCACGGGGTCACGGCGAAGCCGGCGATTTCGAAGGTGACCGAGGAAGCGCGCGAAGACGTCTGAAGGCCAGGCATCTGCCGGACAATGCGGCCCGGTGGGCGTCGGCCCGCCCAGTTCCCGGTCGGCCGTCTGCCGAGCTCAGCCCCTCCGATACAGCCGGGTGGTGAGCGGGGCGAAGACGATCGTCAGTCCGGCGGCGACTGCCAGCACGATGCCAATGTCCCACAGGTCGGCCTTGCCCTGCATCAGCCCCCGCGAAGCGGTCGCGAGGATCGAGATGGGATTGACGTTGACGAACGCCTCGAGCCATCCCGGCAGTGTCGTAGGGTCGACGAAGACGTTGGACAGAAAGGTCAGGGGGAAGATCCCCATGAAGCCTGCATTCATTACGGCATTGGGGGAGCGCAGTACCAGGCCCAACGTGGTGAAGATCCAGGACAGTCCGAACGAGAAGATCACCACCAGACCCAGCGCCGCGGCGGCGCCGGGGACCCCGGCCTGGGGACGAAAGCCGAGGATGAGCCCGACCACCAGGATCACCAGGCCGGAGATCACGTAGCGGACGCTGTCTCCCAGCAGGGAGCCGACCAGTGGAGCCGAGGGCCAGATCGGAAGCGAGCGAAAGCGGTCGACGACGCCCTTGGTGAGGTCGGTGTTGAGCGCCACTCCCGAGTAGACGGTATTGAAAAGAACCGACATGACCAGGATGCCGGGAAGGATGTAGTTCAGGTACTCGCCGGTCGAGCCGGCGACCGCGCCCCCGAAGATGTAGGTGAACATCAATACGAACATCACCGGAGTGATGGTCACGTCGACGAGTTGCTCGGGAACGTGCTTGACCTTGAGCATCCCCCGCCAGCCGAAGGTAAGGGCCGCAGAGAGCGGGCTCACCTTGGGAGGGCGGACGGTGGAGGCGATGGCCTTGCGGACGGCGGCCTCGTCGGTGGCTCGTCCTGGTTCGGCGGAAGCAGGGTATACGCTCAAGGCCCGTTCTCCTCAACCGACGCTGTCCTGTCCGGGGATTCCGCCGAAGGATGCCCGGTGAGCGCGAGGAACACCTCGTCGAGGCTCGGCTGGGCGAGGGAGAAGCCTGTGATCTCCACCCCGGCTGCGGCCAGCTGGGCAATCGCCGCAGCCGCCCGGCCGGGATCGGAGCAGGTGGCCGACAGGGCGGCCGGGTCGGTATCCGGACTTACTGCGCCGAACTCCCGGACCAGGATCGCCGCCGCCTCGGTTCGCTGATCGGGGTCGAGCAGCCGTACCTGCAATGCACCGGATCCTACCGAGGTCTTCAACTGGGCAGGGGTGCCCTCGGCGATCACCCGCCCCCGGTCGATGACCGCAACTCTGTCCGCCAGCTGATCTGCCTCCTCCAGGTACTGGGTGCACAGAAGAATGGTGGTCCCACCCGAGACCAGCCCCCGGATGATGCCCCATACCTGGTTGCGGGAGCGTGGATCCAAGCCGGTGGTCGGCTCATCCAGGAACATGAGCTGGGGGGTGACGACCACGCTGGCGGCGATGTCCAGCCGGCGCCGCATCCCTCCCGAGTAGGTCTTCACCAGCCGGCCCCCGGCCTCCGAGAGACCGAATGCCTCCAGCAACTCCGCAGCCCGGTCTTTCACTTCCTTCCGCTTCAGCCCCAGCAGACGGCCGATCAGGATCAAGTTCTCCCGCCCGGTCAGGTCTTCGTCCACCGAGGCGAACTGGCCGGTGAGGCTGATGCCGGCCCGCACCGCGTCGGCTTTGGCGAGGATGTCGTGCCCCAGGACCCGGGCGGTGCCGGCGTCCTGGCGGATGAGGGTGGCCAGCATACGGATCATGGTCGTCTTGCCGGCGCCGTTGGGTCCGAGCACTCCGTACACCGTGCCCCGGCGGACTGCAAGATCCACGCCGTCGACGGCTTTGGTGTCGCCGAAGGATTTGAACAGGCCGGCGGCCTCGATGGCGAGAGACGCGTCGGGAGTCATCCAATGGATTGTGGCCGGATTTGCGGCCGGCGTCGAGCGTACTCATTTTCCCTATCGGTACTGCGGGCCCCAGCGTTGCGGGTCAACGTAGCGAGCGGACAGCGGAGGTGTCCTCGGCTTAGGAGGGGATCCCCGGCTCCATGCCGAGGGCTTCGTCTACCGGCATCGAGAACCCCGGCAGCGAGGCGGCGTCCAGGGTCTCCC
>JAUJPC010000001.1:248881-720985 GCA_030447305.1 Actinomycetota bacterium
GCTTCGTCTACCGGCATCGAGAACCCCGGCAGCGAGGCGGCGTCCAGGGTCTCCCCGGGAAACCTGAGCTCCGGCGGAGGGTACGTCCCGTCCACCAGTCGATAGATTTCAACCCGGTCGGCGTCCAGGTCGACGTACCAGTACTCCGGCACTGCGAATCGTTCGTACAACTCACGCTTGCGTACCAGCTCCAGATGGCGAGTGGAAGGTGACGAGATCTCCACGACCAGATCGGGTGCCCCCCTCACGAACTTGTCGCCCACCCGCTCTAAGTGGTCTCCCCGTAGGAACAGGACGTCGGGCTCTACGACGTTGTCGTCGGCGAAAAAGACGTCCAGGGGTGCGGGGTAGACTTGGCCTCCCTGCAGCAGCTGGTAGGAGTGGAGCCGAACGACGAAGTTCGTGACCGCCAGCTGATGCCGGGGGACCGGTGACGGGGTCACTATCAGCTCTCCGTCGATGATCTCTCGGCGGAAGTGGTCGTCGGGAAAGCCGGCCAGGTCGGCGTAGGTGTAGCGCTTGTAACCGGATTCTGCGGAAAGTGCCAAGGCAGACCTCCTAGGTTCATGCCCGCAACTTATCGGCTCCCTATGACAGTCTAGCCGCCCCTCTCGGGGGTTCTCCGGGAACGCTCGCCTCACTGTCAGGTCTGATTTTCGATATTGAGGTCTATGTCGAGGATAAGGGTGGGGTAGCTGCAAAGGAGCGGGCAAATGAGAAAGCTGGTGGTAGGCACCTTCGTCACCGTGGATGGGGTTATGCAGGGGCCCGGCGGCCCGGATGAGGACCGCGACGGCGAGTTTGAGCACGGCGGCTGGACCGTCCCCTATTGGGATGAACTGATGGGCCAGACCATGGACGAACAAATGAAGCAGGGCGAGGCCCTGCTGCTCGGCCGCAAGACATACGAGATCTTCGCCGCTTACTGGCCGCATGTCGGCGACGAGGACCCGGCGGCAGCGAAGCTGAACAGCATGCCGAAGTACGTCGCTTCAAGAACCCTGGAGGCCCTGGACTGGAACAACACGACCCTGCTTCAAGGCGACGTTGCCGAAGAGGTAGGAAAGCTCAAGGCGCAGCCCGGGGCCGATATTCAGGTGACCGGCAGCAGCAACCTGATCCAGACGCTGCTGAAGCATGACCTGGTCGATGAGTTCGTGATCTGGACCTTCCCGGTCGTGCTCGGCACCGGCAAGCGGCTCTTCGGGGACGGAACCGTGCCCGCCGGTCTGGAGCTCGTCGACACCAAGAGCTCCACCACCGGCGTGACGATCAACACTTATCGCAAAGCCGGCGAGGTGCAGGTGGGCTCGTTTGCGCTCGAGCAGTGAGATGCTTCTCAACTGTCGATCTCGAAAGGGGGAAGTCTGGTGGAAACCGAGGTGCTGGTGGGCACGAGGAAAGGTCTTTTCGTCCTTCGCGGGAACCGGGAAGGCCCGTTGGAGATCTCGGCTCGCCACTTCGTTGAGGTACCGGTCGACTTTGCATGCTATGACCCCCGCAGCGGCACCTACCTGGCGGGGGTGACGCACTGGCCCGATGAGTTCGCCGAGTACGCCCCCGGAGGCATCACCGGACCCCACATGTGGTTCACCGACGACGTGGAGGGGGAGTGGCAGGAGGCGCAGGGCATGGCGTTCCCAGAGGATGCCGGCGCCAAGCTCGAGAAAATCTGGGCCGTCCAGCCCGGCGAAGCGGAGGGCGAGGTGTGGGCCGGCGTGGCCCCGGCGGCGCTGTTTCACAGCGGAGATGTCGGCCGGTCGTGGGAGTTGAACCGGGCCCTGTGGGATCAGCCCTCCCGGCCCAACTGGCAGGCGGGCGGCGGTGGCCTGTGCCTGCACTCCATATGCCCGTACCCTGGCGAGCCGTCGAAGCTCACCGTGGCGGTTTCGGCGGCCGGCGTCTGGCATACGGAGAACGGCGGAATGAGCTGGGAGAAGCGCATCCAGGGCCTGCCCCGCTGGCCGGAGGCCGCCCCCGACGACCAGCAGGTGCAGTGCGTCCACAACGTGCATCGGTCGCCGGTCCAACCCGAGACCCTGTACCTGCAGTTTCACAACGGGGTCTTCCGCTCAGACGACGGGGCGAAGAGCTGGCAGTCGATCGCCGAGGGCCTGCCGTCGAACTTCGGGCTGCCCATGGCCATCGATCCCAACAACCCCGATCGGGCCTTCGTCATACCACTGAGCTCGGAGATGGACCGGGTAACAGTGGACGGGCAGGTCCGGGTCTACGAGACCATCGACCGGGGCGCCAGCTGGAAGGCTCTCGAGGAAGGTCTGCCATCGAAGGGGGCGTACCTCACGCTGCTGCGGCAGGCTTTCTGCACCGACGACCGGGAGCCGCTGGGCATGTTCTTCGGAGCTACCTCAGGCGACCTCTACGGCACCGCGGACGGCGGGCAGTCCTGGTTCGAGGCAGCCCGCCACCTGCCGCCGGTGCACTCGGTGCGGATGGGCCGGATGGGGGAGTGAGGGATCAGCTAAGGTCCAAAGGTCGTCTTCGCCTCTTCCGGTGGGAGCCCAAGCAGATGAAGTTGCATCGCTACGTCGGGGAACCATTTGGTCGCATCTTGAATGTGAACCGCTGCCGGATGAAATACGAATCCGGAATCAGAGCGGACCTCAAGTTGAAGCTGGTCCCGCGCTCGGAAGGCAGACCTTAGGGTCACCTCATCTGCAAGCCGGTCCATGATGCATTCCATAAGCCTGCGGATAGTTGGTTCCACGGTCGAATATGCGGGCTCGGGAGCAAACCGGCCGCCATAAACCCCCTTCCTCCGATCAAGGGGCCCGTAGCAGGGCGCGCCCGATAAGTGCCTCTGCGGCGAAGACCTGCACTGCAACTGGCGTGGTGCTCATACAGATAACTACCCGATATCCAGACCCGGATGACGCCCTCGGCGCTCCGCAACTACGCACCAGCAAATCGTCATTCGTCGTTCTCAGGGCGAACATCCACTGGATGGCAACCCTCGGAATTCTTAGCTCGACCAGTGTACCGATCGCCCTAACGGGTTCCCGGAGGCGGGCTTTATTGGGTGCCCACAACGGAGGCTTGTTGCCGCAGCAGATCGTCCACCTGCCGGACGAAGCTCAGGAATTCCGGCTCATGAACCAGCGAGTGGGAGCGATCCTGGAAGGGCACCTTAAACTCGGCTATTACCCGTCCGGGATTCGGAGCCATCACGTAGATGCGCTGCGAGAGAAGAACCGCCTCCTCCACGCTGTGGGTCACCATCAACATCGTAGTGCCCAACTCCCGGTGGACGCTGAGAAGGAACTCCTGCATCGCCGACCGGGTTTGGGCGTCCAGCGCCCCGAATGGTTCGTCCAGCAGAAGCACCTTCGGCTCGGTCGCAAGGGCCCGGGCTATGGCGGTCCGCTGCTGCATACCGCCTGAGATCTGCTTCGGCAGGGCACCGGCGAACTTGGCCAGCCCCATGATGCCCAGGTAGTGTCGGACCCGCTCGGCGATATCGTCATCCTTCAGGCCTTTGACCTCGAGCCCGAAGGCCACGTTGCCTGCCACCGTTCGCCACGGATACAGCGAGTAGGACTGAAATACCAGTCCCCGGTCGGCTCCCGGACCGGTTACCGGGTACCCGTCCACCAGGACCACTCCGTCGGTGGCATCTTCCAGTCCGGCGGCAATGTTCAGAAGGGTCGACTTCCCGCAGCCGGAGGCACCCACCAGGCAGACCAGCTCCCCCGGCCAGACCCGGATTGCAACGTCCTCAAGGGCGCTTACCGTGCCGCTCGTGCCGGGAAAATCTTTGAACAGGGCAACCGCCTCCAGCTTGGGGATGGGCCGGGCGGACCCAAACTCCAGGGTCATGGGCGCGCCCACGGAGCGGCGACGTTGCGCAGCAAGCGAAACGCCATGTCCGTGGTCAGGCCGATCAGGCCGATCACTATAAGCACGGCGAAGATGTCGTCCGTCTGGAGGAATCGTTGTGCCCGCACGATCCGGTATCCCAGGCCCGACTGAGCCGCCACCAGTTCCGCAACCACTACCAGGTTCCAGGTGGCCGCAAGGTTTACCCGCATGGCGTCGAGCAGTCCGGGCAGCGAGTGGGGCAGTATCACCTTGCGCATTACCACCCGCCGGTTGGCACCCAGGGTGTAGGAAGCATTGATCAGCGTCTTGGGGACCAGGGCGGCGACGTCGGCGCTCATCAAGGTGTTGAAAAACACGGTGCCGATTACCAGCAGGGCGATCTTAGCCGCTTCGCCCAGCCCCAACCAGATGATGAACAAGGGGATGAATGCCGGGGCGGGCATGTACCGGATCAGTCCGATCATCGGCTCGAACAGCGCTCTGATTCCCGGCAGGCTGCCCATAGCCAGGCCGAGCGGAATCGAGATGACGGCCATGATCCCGAATCCGATGGCGACCCTGGTGATGGTGGCCGTCATGTCGGAGAGCAGCAGGCCACCCTGCGCCAGCTTGACTCCCGCCGCAAAAGTAGCCGCCGGTGTGGGCAGGTACAGAGGATTCACCAGCCCGCTGGCGGAGAGCATCGTCCAGGCCACCAGGGGGAGGACGATCGAGGAGATAACCAGCGGCCACCGCACCCGCTGCGGGAGCTCCTCCCTCAGCTTTAGACCCGACCGCCTCCGTCGCACCGGCGTGTAACCCGGGGGCGGAAGGGAGTCGGTGGCCGAGGGTGCGCTGACCTCCATGACTGTTAACTCACGGGGAAGCTGGGGGGCTGGCATCCGGGGAATCCGGGGAAGCCGTTTCTGTGACACCGGCGGCTTCAACGAACCTGGAGTTGAAGATGGTCCTCAGATCCGGCTCTTCCTCGATGAGTCCCTCCTCGAGCAGGAACTCCGAGATCTCCTCGGCGGCAAAGTTGAGGTGGGTCATGTCGGATCCCTCCTCAAACGCCGCAAGGTTCTGCTCCCTGGTGAAGATCGTCGTCCCCTTCTCGTACGAGCGGTAGTCCTCAACGCTCACTCCGGCCCGTTTTGCCATGATCGAGACAGCCTCGTCGTTGTTGGTCCTGATGAAGTCGATGGTTCGGAACCAGACGTCCACCATCTTCTGAACGTCATCGGGCCGGTCCTCAACGAACTCCTCGGTGAAGACCAGGTGATCCGGAATAGCACCCGGGAAGTCGGCGGAGGTGAACAGAGCTTTGGACCCCGGCCGTTCCAGCGCCTTGGTGGTGAAGGGGGCGAACGCGCCCACGGCGTCGAGCTGGCCGGCCGAGAAGGCCGAGGCGGCCGCGTCGGTCACCAGCGGCTGAATTTCGACTTCCTCCTTCCTGATGCCCGCCCGGTCCAGCCTAAGCAACAGTAAGAAGTGGTCGACGGTGCCCTCCTCAATACCGATCTTGGCCCCTCTCAGGTCGGCCGGTGAGTTGATGCCCTCCCGCACGATGATCTGGTCGTTGCCGGTGGAGTTGTCGTTCACCAGTACGATCACCTGCTTGGATCCGGCAGCCACGGGGGTGATGGTGTCGTTGAGCGTCTGCGTGTTGGCGTCCAGCCGGCCTGCAGCCAGGGCGTTCAGGGAGTCCGTGTAGCTCTCGAAGTAGGTGAGGTCAACTTCGAGGCCGGCCTCTGAAAAGAAGCCCTTCTCGTCGGCAATCTGCCAGGGAAGCCAGCCCGGCCAGGCGCTGAATCCCATCCGGATGGTGTCCGAATCTGCACCGCCACCGCCACCCTGACCCCCACCGCAGGCCGCCAGCAGCATCAGCAGAGCTGCCAGCGCCGCCGGCAGGCCGAGCGACCGCTTTGAACGACGGATTTCCTTCTTCATTTCGTGCTCCTTGGGAGGTGGCCGGCTCGGACCAGGCAGCCCAGGGTGTCGCATACCACCCGCGTTCCGACCAGCGAAGTGATGTCGGACACGTCGTAGGGGGGCGAGCACTCGACTATCTCGACCCCGGCAAGGGGCCTGGAGGCGACGATCTGGATGAACTCCAGGACCTCGCGGGGGAGGAACCCTCCCGGCTCCGGCCACCCGGTGCCCGGCACGAAGGCGGCGTCCAGGCAGTCGACGTCAAAGCTCAGCCAGACGGCCTCGGCGCCGTCCCAGGCTACCTCCAGCGCCTTGTTGGCGGCCGCCTCGATTCCCATATCGACGCAGTCGGTGACGGTCATGATCGTGGTGCCCCGCTCTCGGCCCACCTGAACTCCCGGCCGGGGCGCCTGCCACCCGCCGATCCCGATCTGCACCAGGTTCTTCGCCGGCACGTTGGGGATGTCGGTGGCGTGGAACCAGGGAGTCGTGTGCATGCGTTCGTCCAGGTCAGTCTCCTGGGTGTCGACATGGCGGTCCAGATGGATGATCCCCAGGTTGCCGTTCAGGTGCTCGGCTACCCCCCGGGTGGTCGGGTAGCCAATGGAGTGGTCGCCGCCGAGTACCACCGGGAAGGCCCCCGAGGCGTATACATGGGAAACCGCCTTGCTGATCTGGTCGAAGGTCTTCTCGATGTTGCCGGGAATGGTGAAGATGTCGCCCAGATCGCACATGGTGATGGACTCCCGGAGATCGACCCCGAGCTCGAAGGAGTAGGAGCCGTACAGAGCGGAGATCCGCCGCATGCCCTGGGGGCCGAAGCGGGTTCCCGGTCGGTAGGTGGTGCCGGAATCGTGGGGAGCGCCGAGGATGGCGACGTCGTACTCGCCGCAGCGGCGGACGTCCTCGCAGTAGGGCTGTTTAAGAAACGTGTTTATCCCGGCGTAATGGGGGAGCTCGCCCCGGCTGAAGGTGGGAATGGTCTGGTCGACGATGGAGTCCGCCCCCTGCAGGCCGAGCTCAAGACCCCGGGCGAGCTCCTCCTGCCGGCGGGTGGTGGGCAGTTCGGCTTCTCTTCTTACGGCCTCGCGTGCCTCCGGACCGTAGTTGTCGTGAAGCGGCGGCTTGTCCCCCACGTGACTCCCTTTCGGCAATCGAGGATCCCGATGACCCGAATTGGGCTGAGTATAGGAGGCGCTGTGGACCCGGCATGGGCCCCATCCGGCGTGGGAAACGACTCTTAACACGCTTTTAACGGCCCCTGAACAAATAGACAACTCCGAGTGGGACGGTTCGAGGGGCCCTAATAGCTCTTCCGCGTCTCGTGCATCAGTTATGATGCACGGTGATGCGCACGACGCTAAACCTTGACCAGGATGTTGCCGTCCGGCTGGCCGAGCAGGCACGCCGGCGGGGCCTGTCGCTGTCCCGCGTGGCCAACGAGCTGATTCGCGCCGGCCTGCGAACCGAGAGCCGGCCGACCCCGACCAGCTATCAACCGCCGACCTTCGATACCGGCCGCCCTCTGCTGGATGTCACCGACGTCGCCGCCGCCCTCGAGCTGTTAGCCGATGGAGACTGAGGAGCCGGGATCAGCTGTTCTTCTGGACGCAAACCTGCTGCTGTGGGCCCATCACCGTCAGTTCCCCCAGCACCGGTCGGCCCTGCAGTGGGTGGCCGGTGCCCTCAGCTCCACGCCGACGGTTGGGATCCCGTGGCCCTCGGTGCTAGCGTTCATGCGGCTGTCCACCCACCCCCGGGCCCTCGAGAAGCCGCTGGCGGTCGCAACCGCGCTCGGTGTTGTGAACGGCTGGCTGGAACGAGCCAACGTCGTGACTCCGGTCCCCACCGACCGGCACGCCGCCCTGTTCGGCGCGATGGCGACCAGAGGCCGGGCGACCGGCAACCACAGCAGCGATGCGCACCTGGCGGCCCTGGCGGTCGAGTGGGGGCTTACCTTGGTGAGCGCGGACCGGGACTTTGCCCGCTACCCGGATGTGCGCTGGCACGACCCCACCCAGGCCTGGGTCTGAGCTGCTGGACTACGCCAATCGCCTTAGGGTCGCTAGGCGCCCTCGATTAGACCGGAGGGACGAGCCGGCGCACCACGCGGGTGGGCGGATTAGGTCTGACCTGAAGCTGGCTCCAATCGCACATCAAAAGCTTCGTCCACCGGCATCGAAAATCCCGGAAGCGATGCGGCGTCAAGAATCTCGCCGGGGAATCGGAGTTCAGGCGGAGGATAGGCCCCCTTGACCAGACGGTAGACCTCGACCCGCTCAGCCTCGAGATCCGCGTACCAGTACTCGGGCACGCCGAACCGCTGATACAGCTCCCGTTTGCGTACCAGTTCCAGATGCCGCGTTGAAGGCGAGGAGATCTCCACCACCAGATCCGGAGCTCCCTGAACGTACTTGCTTCCCACCCGGGCCAGGTGGTCCGCCCGGACGAAAAGGACGTCGGGCTCTACGACATTGTCGTCGGAGAACCAGACGTCGAGGGGAGCCGGGTAGACCTGGCCTCCGTGAGCTTGTTGGTAAGAATGCAGCCGGACGGCAATGTTCACAACCGCAAGCTGATGCCTGGGGGTCGGCGACGGGGTCACAATCAGCTCCCCGTCAATGATCTCCCGGCGAAGGCGATCGTCGGGAAAGCCGGCCAGGTCACCGTAGGTGTAGCGCTTGAGTCCGGACTCTGCGGAGAGTGACAAGGCTGACCTCCTTTGTTCATCCCGCAAACTTATCGGCCGCCTATGACAGTCTAGCTGGCCGGCTGTGCGGGCCAAGCGGGCTGAATCAGCCCGCTAAAGCTCGTCAATTGGGCCCAGTAGCGGCTTCTCCGGCGCAGACACCCCGGCAGAGTTGAGCTTGGCCGCCAGCCTCTTGGGCGCGATCAGCCGGTAGCTCTGCTCGATGAGGTCGGCTAGCTCCTCCCAATCGAGGTCGGCATCGAGCCGGGCGCCGACCCATCCCTTATGTCCCACATAGGGAGGGACGAAGTAACAGGCGGGGTCCGAGTCGACGAGCGCCTGCTGTACCCCGGGCTCCGCTTTCAACCAGACCTCGGTTCCTGCGCCTTTCTCCATGGCGAAGATCTTGTTGCGCACCCGATAGGTCGGATCACCCCACGCCTCCACCTCGCCGGCCTCGGGGAAATCCAGGCACATACGTCGAAGCCTTTGCCGTGCTTCCTGAAGATTCATGGATGCCCATGATCCATTGTTTGAAGGCTGAAGGGAGCTTTGATCGCCTACTTCTCCGATCTGAAGCTTGGCATCGTCGATACCAGGTGCTAGTAAATGCGAAGTGTCCTCACCGTCGATCCGAAGCCCCAACCGCCTGACCCTGGTGGGATTCGGTGCCGTCGTCCTGCTGGCGGGCAGCAACCTGGTCGTGGTGCGCCTGTCCAACCGGGGCCTTCCACCACTTTTCGGTGCGGGAATCCGCTTTCTGCTGGCCTCGTTCCTGCTGTTTGGATGGGTACTGGTAAGGCGGATGCCGCTGCCCACCCGGCGGGAGCTGCCCGGGACGCTGTTGTTCGGCCTGTTCGGTTTCGCCGGATTTTTTGCCTTCGGATACTGGGCGCTGGTGTACCTACCCGCCGGAATCGCCGGCGTTCTGGCCGCATCTGTGCCGCTGCTCACGGTACTGTTCGCCGCCGCCCAGGGGCTGGAGCGGATCACCGTCCGAAGCCTGGCCGGCTCGGCGATTGCCATGGCCGGCATTGGCGTCATGCTGGGCGCGCCGTCGGCGGCGGGAGTGGCAATTGGACCGGCGCTGGCGATCCTCGGCGCGGCCGCCTGCGATGCCGAGGCCAACGTCGTGGTCAAAAAGCTGCCCACCGGGCCTCCGGTTCCCACCAATGCGGTGGCGATGCTGGCAGGTTCGTTGATACTGCTGGCTCTCTCGGCCATCTACGGCGAGAGCTGGCTGTTGCCGCCCGATGCCTCCACCTGGGGAGCGCTTGCCTATTTGGTTACGCTGGGCTCGGTGGCGCTGTTCGTCCTGTTCTTGTGGACCATCAAGCGGTGGACCGCCTCGGGCATGTCGTACATGTTCGTGCTCATGCCGGTGGTGGCCGCCGTGCTGGGAGTCTTCATCCTGGATGAGCCGATCACCGCCACCGGCGTGGTGGGAGGCCTGCTGGTTCTGGCCGGTGTCTACGTCGGCGCCCTGAGCGGCAGAAGGACTCCTGCAAGTCCGAGCGGCGCAGCGCCGGTTCTCCCTAATGGCGACGGCGACACGCAACTAAACTCTTCCTAAAATGGGCGTGGACATCCGGCTGCTCGGTCCGCCGCAGATCACGGTGGATGGAACGCCACGTCGTTTGAAGGGACGCAAGTCCTGGGGCCTTCTTGCCGGTCTGCTCCTGGAATCGAATCCCACCCGCCGGGACCTGGCGGACCGCCTATTCGCCGACGCCGACGACCCGATGGCCACCCTGCGCTGGCACCTGCTCCAGGTAAGGCGGGCAATCGAGCCGGCGGACATAGTTGAGAATGCCGGCAGGCTGCAGATTGGTTCCGGCACCAGAGTCGACGCGGTTGAGGTCCTGAACGGCTCGGTCGCTCTCGAGGCCGTGAGGCAGGTGTGCTGCGGCGAGCTGCTGGAGGGCTTGTCGTTTCACGAAGCTCCCTCCTTTGACCTTTGGATTTCCCTGCAGCGAAATCGGGTGTCGGCCGCAGTGGGCGACACCCTCAGGTGGGCGGCGACGATGCTTGCTCACAGCAATCCGTCGGAAGCCCTCGCGCTGCTCGAGCGGGCCCTGGTGAACGATCCGTTCAACGACTCGCTCCACGAACTTGCGGTTGAGATCTACGCCGCCCGGAACGCTCCGGCCGCGGCGCAGGAATATGTGGAACGGGTCCGGCAGATGTACCGGCGGGAGATGGACATCGATCTGCCCGAGTCGATACTTCGGCCGCTGCATCGTGCCGCGGAAGCGTCGTCGGTGCCCCGGCTGGACTCGGGCATCAGTGCCCGGGCTTTGATGAAGGTGGTTGAGGCCCGCCTGGAAGCCAACGACTACGAAAGGGCGATGGATGCAGCCCGTCGGGCGGCCGCCAGCGCCTCGGAGTCCGGAGATAGGGAGTTGCAGTCCCGGGCGCTGCTCACCCTGGCCCGGACGCTGATCCACAGTTTGCCGGGACGGGACCAGGAGTCGCTCGGCCTGCTCGGCCGAGCGCTGCGGCTGGCCATGGAGGAGCAGGATCCCCGGCTGCTTGCCGACATCGAGTGTGAGGTCGGATATGTCGCTCTGATCGATGGGAGGTATGGAGCCGCCGAGGCGGCACTGACCAGATCCATCCGGTGGGCCGAGATTGCCGGTGACCCGCCGCTGCAGGCCAAGCCGCGGACCTTCCGGGCGAATTGCAGGACGGACCGGATGGACTATCAGAGTGCGGAGGAGGATTTCGTTCGGGCACTGGAGGAGCTCTCCCCGGAAGCCCACCGGGGGCACCGCGGCTTCGCCCGGGCCGGACTGGCGCGGCTGCTGCTGCGCACCGGGAGGGTGGCGGAAGCCCAAAGTGCTGCGATTGTTGCACTGGAGGAGATCCAAACCGGCGGCTGGCACGGCACTGCCCCGTGGCCCCTGGCGCAGCTCGGGGAATCGCTTCTGGTGGAGGGAGATATCGAGCGTGCGTTGGAGACATTCCAGCGCGCCTTCGCTTATGCCTGCGAGTACCCCGATGCCTGCTGGGAGAGCATCTCGCTGCGCGGCATGGCCTTGTGCGCCGCCTCAAACGGGGAACGAGAGGAGGCTCGGCGCCTGCTGGTGGAGGCGCTCGGGAGGGCGAACCGCAACTCCGACACCTGGAGGTGGGCGATTGCCTCAGTTCTCACGGACCTGGTCGAGATTGAGGAGGGCTCGGTTGCCGAACATGTCAAGCAGGCAAACCGAATAGCCTCGAGCGGGCCGATGCCCGACTTGGTGGAACGCCTGCAACGTTTTCTTTTGCCTCAAACGCATCTGCAAACGCCCGGTCGATAAAACAGCGGCATCCGGGAAATGCCCGGGCACGAAAGGAGGCTCCAATGCCGCTGTTCATGGATGTTCACGAGACCCTGCCCGAGGGTGCGACGCTGCAGGACGTGATCCAGGCTCACGAAGCCGATGTGAACGTGCAGGGCAAGTACGGGGTCAAGTACATCAAGTACTGGTACTCCGAGGAGTCCGGGAAGGTCTTCTGCCTCGCCGACGCGCCCAATGCCGACGCCGCCGAGAAGGTTCACCGTGAGGCACACGGCCTTGCCGCCGACCGAATCTTCGAGGTCGTCGAAGGCTCCTGACCCTCGCTAGGGGCGCCGGCGCCTGCCACCCGGCGCCCCTGGTTGCTTCGGGCGGATGCCTCGGTCGCCCCGTTTGAAGCGGCCGAGTGGCGTTCCCAGTGGGAACTCACGACTCCTTGGTTGAGAGGCGAGGCGGCCGCCGAGTTGGGGCTGCAGCGCTGAGGCAAACGGGTGATATCGCCTGCAGCGTGCTGCGGGGAACTGCTCCTCCGGAGGCGCTCGACGGCCCGACCGAGCGGCGTTCTAGTCCGGGCCAGGTCGGCGTTTCAGGTGTCTCACACTCAATCTGCATGTACACTGCCTTGCGTGAAAACGATTCAGATACGAGATGTCCCGGACGCCGTCCATCGGACTCTAAGGGAACGCGCCGCCCGGGCAGGTGTCTCACTGTCCGCTTACCTGCTCTGCGAGGTCGTGCGTATCGCCGAACGGCCCGCCGTCTCCGACGTTCTGCGCCGCTCGGCCAGCCGCCACGAGGGCATCGAGGTCGGTGAGATTGTCGAGGCCGTTCGATCCGGACGTGATCGCGCCTAACTCAGCAGATGCTGGTGGTCGATACTTCCGCAGTCCTTGCTGCATTGATTGGAAGGCCAGCCGTACCGGGGCTGGCGGTGCGTCTTGCCGAGGACCCGGATCTCCACGCGCCGCACCTGATCGACATCGAGATTCTGCATGCCCTCAGGCGTCTGGTTGCCGCGGGCCACTTGGGTGAGGAACGAGCCGCCGCCGCCCGGTTGGATTTCGCAGATCTGGCCATAGTGCGCTACCCCCACGCGCCCCTGGCCGAGCGCATCTGGCACCTTCGCCACAACCTGACGGCGTACGATGCCGCCTTCGTGGCCCTGAGCGAAGAGTTGGGTTCGCCGCTGATCACGTGTGATGCTGGGCTCGCCGCAACACCAGGAAACAACGCTCGAATAGAGCTGTTTCACCCGAAAGAAGGCTAAACTCCACCTTCAAGCTGCCGCCGGAGTCCAAGCTGCCTCTGATCCAGGATTCCGCTTCTGGGCTCTGCGTACATCTCGTTCTCCTTGAGGGCAACTACGGGGTCAAGTACATCAAGTACTGGTACTCCGAGGAGTCCGGGAAGGTCTTCTGCCTCGCCGATGCCCCAATGCCGACGCCGCCCCCGCGGCGACCGGTCCCGGCTTGGAGTATTAGCGGATCGAGACTAAAGGGACGACGCCGTTGGGAACGAACCCGGCTTGGGAATGGGCTCGCCTGCCGCTCGGGCGGTCTCTAGCCACGCCTGATTGGCAATGACCACCTCTTTGACGGCCTCCTCGGGCGTGCTGCCAAAGGCAGAACAGAAATGAAGATCAGGAATGTCGGCAACATAGCACTGGTCCTGTTCGGACCAGAAAACGTTGATGGGATAGTCCTTCATTCTTCATCCTCCAGAACTAGATCATAAGCCTCTACTAACCGCAGGAACTATCGGATCTGATACGGCTTCGCTTGACCCTTCAGCGGCTGCAGGACAAGCAGTTCAGCTAGGTCGGGGCCGCGGATGCGGTAAGCGGTAACGATCGCTGCGAGCAAGGCCAGGCCGAGCAGAACCGCCGAAGGGGCAGCCCTTAATTCTCATTATTCCGTTGGATCGGTCGCCCGGATGATCCCTTAGACGATTGCGGGTTCGATTCTCAGAGCGGTGTGCCGGGCCAGGATGTCGAAGTCGCCATCCATGTGCAGGATTGAGGCGGACGCTCTCATGGCGGCTGCTGCGATGAGGCAATCGATCAGCTTGCGCACGGTGTCACCCCGGCCCCGGCACAGGCGATACACGGCTGCTGCTTCCTCGTAATCGGTCGGTCCGACCGGAAGGGTGGAAGCCCGGGCGAGGAGCCTGCGCAGATCGGTGAGGTGGCGCTCGTTGCGGGCACCGGCCAGAACCTCCATCCGGACGGGATCGCACACGGCTATTTCTTTATCGAGAAGACCGTCAACCCGCAGGCAAACGGGGCTTCCGGTGTCGCGCAAAAATTCGATCCAGGCCGAGGTGTCGATAAGAATCACCCGGTACGGCCGGTCCTCATCTCATCCAGCTCACCATCCCAGCCGGACCCGCGCAGAGTTCGGGCCTCCTGAAGGCCGAGCGGCTCGGCCGCGATTGTTCGGAGGGCGAAGTTGACCGCCTCCCTCTTGGTGGCGAAGTGGTAGCGCTCCATCACGGCGCGGCAAGCCTGGTCGTCAAGGTCAATGTTGGTGCGTGACATACACATACGATACACCTGCCAGCGGCGCGGACGCTGCGCGCGAGTACCTGGACTAACTGAACTAAGCTCCTTAGGCTGCCCAAGTATGAAAGTGAACACTCATGAAGCCAAGACAAACCTGTCGCGCCTTTTGGATCGAGTGGCGGACGGTGAGGAGGTCATCATTGCCCGATCGGGCAAACCGATAGCGAAGCTGGTTCCGTACAGGGAACGGGAGCCGCGCAAGCTGGGCGGCTGGCGAGGGCAGGTAACGATCGAGCCCAACTTCGACGACCTTCCGGAGGATCTCACGAAGCTATTCCAAGGAGAGCAGACCTGAAGCTGCTGCTCGACACACATGTGTTGCTGTGGGCGCTGGCCGACGATCCATCCCTGAACCCTGAGGCAAGGGAGGCGATTGTGGATCCCGTGAATGATGTTCTGGTCAGTGCGGCATCGGTTTGGGAGATATCGATCAAGCGCATGCTGGGCAGGCTGAGCGCTCCCGGCGATCTGCTGCGCCAGATCGAGATCAGCGGGTTGGAGCCCTTGTCGATCACCCTGGTCCATGCTGAAGCTGCCGGCGCCCTGCCTCGCCACCACGACGACCCCTTTGACCGCATGCTCGTCGCCCAGACGGTGTCCGATGGATTGACCCTGGTGACCCGAGATCCCAGGCTTGACGAGTACCGCATCCCGGTCCTCAGAGCTTAAGGCCGGCCCGACAGACCCGGGGGAAAGCTGGCAACCAGTGCAACGGAAAGGCAGACTTGTCTGATGCCACACGACTTCAGATTCGGACCGCCCGACGAGTTCATCGATCTTCTTCGTCGGTTCCGCGACTCCTGGGGTCAGGGATCCTCGATTACCGCATCCGATTTCGTTGAGTATTCTGGGCAGGACTATCCGCACTTCACCGCGGGTCAGACCATCGAGTTTTTGTGGGCCGCAGCCCCCCTGCGCTACCGGGGGATACCCGAACCGATCGACGACATCCGGCGAGAGATCGCAGCAGTCGTCGACTTCACGGCGGAGGAGTTTGGGATTGCCCTGGACGACTCGTGGAAGGTGGCAGCCGACGAAGCCCGGTTCGCCGATCGCTGGATTGCGCTTCACGAGTCGTCACTGGCGGTATGGCTGGAGGAGCTTCGGCTGGAGCTGGCCGTCCTCGGCTTTCACTCAACCATTCCGGCCGCCGACCCCTCGGATCCAACGGGGACCCGCCTGGCTGCCCAGCTGGTTCCGGGACCGCTGGGGCTCTCCCTGTGGAGTCCGCCGGCCCCGGGGGAGCCCGACTCAGATGCGGTGGAGGTTATGAGGGCGTCGCCTGCTCAATCGCACATGGCAGCTCTGCTGGAGGTGGTAGGTGCGGGGATCAAGCTCACCCAAAAGGGCAACCTCAGGCTGGCCGACGGCAAGACCCTGGCCGATGCCATGGGGTTCGGCGATCTGTTCGATCAGAACATAGGAGGCCGGAGGTTCAAGACGCAGAGCACCTCCGGGATCGCCCCCGTGGAGCTGGTGCTCCGCTGGGGGCGGGCGGCCGGCCTGGTGCGGGTGAAGCATGGTTCACTCCTGCCGACGGCCCGGGGGCGGCGTCTTGGTCAAGATCCGGTCGCAGACTGGTGGCTGCTCTTCAAGTCGGCGGTGCTCAAGCTCCGCTGGGCCCACACAACGCCTTCCGAGTACGGATTCTGGTTCTGGGCCAAGGACGTGGACCAGTTCATGCCCGCGTACCTGCGGATGGCAGCCGCCGCCGCCGAGCGAGGGCTTGCCCTGTTGATTCCGGCCGAGCCGACCTGGCTGTTTATCGAAGAGCGATGGATGGTAGACGTGCCGCCCTCCCGGGTCTATTCCGAGTTCTCCTTCATCGCCCATCACATCCAGCTGCAGCTTTTCGTGCCCCTGGAGATGCTCGGGGCAGCCGAAACGTCGGAGGGTGCCGCCTCGTATTCGGCAAGGCTGACCGGCACCGGTGCGTGGGCGGCCAGGCGGTTGGCGGCCGAGCTGGCGACCGACCCGAAGTTCAAGGCGCCGGACGACGTGATCGAGCTGTACCGGAACCTAGAGTGAAAACTTTGGCCCTGGTTACCTTCTAAGGTCTGCCCTAAGCGTTCTCCCCGGGTTGCCATCTACACTGTACTAGTCTACAGTGGACGGCATGGCTAATGATTTGCTCCCGGTTACCTCCTACGCGGTCCTCGGCCTCCTAGCAGACGGCCCTATGTCGGGCCACAGCCTGTCCACGATGGCCGACAGGTCGATCGCCCACTTCTGGTCGATTCCCCGAAGCCTGGTCTACCGGGAGCTGGCTCGGCTGGAAGAGCTCGGTTACCTCAGCGGGGCGGACGTCGCACAGCAAAAGCTGCCGGACAAGCGGGAGTACCGGCTGACGGATTCAGGGCGGGCCGAGCTGTCCCGATGGCTCAACCAACCGGGATTCGAGAGAGGCCGGTTCAAGGACGGCTTCCTGGTCAAGTTCTTCTTCGGCCGGCATATGGAGCCCGGAAGCCGGATGCGGCTGCTCGAGGAGTACCGGTCGCAGGCGAAGGCCTACCTGGAGGACCTGAAAGCGATTGCCGCGAAGCTCGAGGGGATGCCGGGAGCCGAATACCCCCGCCTCACGGCGCTGCGTGGGATCCGGGCCGCCGAGGGGCAGCTGCGGTGGGTCGACGATGTCCTTCAGATGATCGATGAGGACCCCGGCCTGCTGGGGGAACCGGCTGAAGGCAGGGAGGTGGTGCAATGAAACAGCCGCGGGACCCGGTCCGGCCCTTTTTGTGGGCGATCGCGGTATTTGCGTTGCTTCACCACGTCGACCATGTGTTGCGTGCCGATAGCAGCGGCTGGCCGTTTCAGCCCGAGGTCACCCCGTTTACTTTCAGCCTGCTGATCTACCCCGTCCTGCTCACCGACTTCCTGGTGCGCAACAGGCCCTGGCTAAGGGTCGGCTTGCTGTCCGCGGGCCTGGCGTTCCTGGTTCTGGTGCATGTGACGGTCGAGACGCCGGCGGATCTATTTCAGACCTGGAGCGCCGGCGTGAGCACCTCCGACCACCATCCCGGCATCCCGAACCTGCTGAAGGTGGCATCGCCTGCTTTCGGGATCGTCGCGGTCATCGTTCTGGCCCTGCTCGGCGCTGCACTGGTCGCCACCCTGACGGTTGCGGTTCGCCAGGCCCGGGCCGGTTCCCGTCGTATTGATCGATCAGCCCGACTCCTGGAGGTGGACTAGATGGCAGAGGTTTATAACGGCCGCTACACGGCGCACGTCGATGGCGACTTCGTCGTCTTTTTGATCGGGATGCGGGTGAACAAGCCCTGGAAGCCGCACAAGTGGCTTCCGGTCGCCCGGGAGATGCGCCCGATGCTCAAGACCCTGTTCGCCAATCCGGAAAAGGGAATGTTGGGGGCGAGGTTTGGGTGGATGGGGGGACCTCTGGTCGTCCAGTACTGGCGCAACTTTGCCGACCTCGATCACTTTGCCCGTAGCTCAGCCGAGCCACACCGTCCTGCTTGGCAGCGGTACAACAAGAACGTTAAGAGCTCGGGAGAAGTCGGGATCTGGCACGAGACCTTCAAGGTGCGTGCCGGGGAGTACGAATGCGTTTACGGCAACATGCCCCGGGTCGGGCTGGCCGCCGCGGCCGAGCACCTGGCCGTCGGAAAAAAGTCGGACTCCGCCGCTCAGCGGATCGGCGCAGTGGTGTCCGGGCCTGGGGCCGAGGCGGAGCCGGGGGGACCGGAAGGGGAGTAGCTGCAGTCGTCGGCGGCCGTCGGCCCGACCCTGCCCAGGATTACGGGTCTCAAATCAACCTGGCGCCTTCGAGAACCAGATCGAACAGGTCCTCGTCGTCCCCATTCCAGGTGAGTACGATCCGGCGGTGGTTGCGCCCTAGCTTCACGGACCCGTCACCGATGAGGATGTCGATCTCGTAGCCAATCTGTTTGCAGATGAGCCCGTACAACTCCGGGTCCCGTGACTGCAGCAGGTGGTATTCGTCGTGATCCCACTTCTGCAGCGCATGCTGGAGGGCATCTGACCCTTCGCTTTTCCCCTCGCCGTAGAAGTCCCCGATTGAGTCGAAGCGGTCGGCGGCTTCCGGGTCATCGTTCATGGCCGGAGGGAGTTTAGCTCTCCTCGCGCCGATCACCTATGTCGTTCTTATCCTTGGCGATAGGCGCCTGCCCGCTGAATGCGGCGGCCGTAGTTACCGTTGGGGGGATGGTCTCCGCGTCGGGCATTTTCAAGCGTTCGTCGGGGAGCAGTTCAGGGGTCTCTTCCTCCATGGTTCCCTCCTTACGGTAGCTTCCCTTTGAACCTACCCGCCCGGCAGGAAGATCAAAACGCGCTCTCGCCCCTCATTAGGGTCGGTTAAGCCCTCTGGCTGGGATCGTACTTGCCGATCCTGAAGACCGCTCCCTCGGGGTCCGCCAGCAGCGCCTCGCGGACCGGTCCGATGTTGACCGGCGGTTGGAGCACCTTGCCGCCCAGCTCGTCGCACAGACGGGCGGTTGCGTCGGAATCGTCCACGGAGAAGGTCAGGACAAAGCGCGGCGAGCTCTCCGAACCGGGTTGACCGTTGAGTTCGGCCATCCAGCCGACCGCGTCCTCGAACCCAGCGGGGACTCCGTGGGCCGCCTGGCGGGTGCGAATTTCGGGATCGAACTGCTCCAGGAAGTCGCCGTATCCGGGCAGCCGGAAAAACCAGGAGCGCGAGCCGGCGAACTCCAACACTTCGGTCCCCCACCCGAAGACTGCGCGGTAGAAGGACTTGGCGCCCTCGACGTCGGTGGTGTGCAGGTCGCTGGAGTTCCAGGACCCCGGCGCGTTCACAAGTTCGGCGCCCTTGAGCTGCCCCGGCTGCCAGATGAAGAACACCGCGCCGGCCGGATCGGCGAAGATGCCCATGCGCCCGGCCTCTCCGGCGTCGAACGGTTCGGCGATCATGGTGCCGCCCGCCTCGACGATTGCCTTGGCTGAGGCGTCGGCATCGTCCACCTGAATGTAGGTTTTCCAGGTCGGGTTGGCAGGATTGCCTTCGCCAACACCGAAGGCCGCCACCAACTTGCCGTCCAACCGTGCGGCCAGATATTGGCCGGGTATCTCGGGAGGGGCAATGTCGGTGAACTCCCACCCGAACAGCTTGCCGTAGAACTCAACCGCCGAATGGGGTGTCTGCCGGCCGCTGTCGATCCAGCAGGGCACACCGGGGATAAATCCGTCTCGCTCTAGCATCGCCGTCTCCTTCGTCTATTGGATACGGCAACACTAGAGCGGGCTGTGGACGGTTCCTGTCCTAGATCGGGGAGTTTTGGAGGAACTGTTAAACCGTGCGGTGGCCTTGGGGCCAGGGTGGGGAAGGAACTCGGTGAGCCGCCCTTCAGCTCAACTATTTCATCAATGGCATGGTCCATAGCGCTGAGATACAGATCGCGAAACCATGAATCATCCGTCAGCCCGGATCCGGGATAGTCATAAGGGTGTGGACCTGCTTCCTCGTCCAGAAAACGTTCTGCATCTCGATCGAGATTGAGTGCTCGATGAACTTCGCATTCCAGTTCGTAGGATGCCTTGAGAAGCTCTATATGAGCCTCGTCGGCGAGACGTACGCGTTCTTTAGCGCCCTCAGCCAAACTTCCGCGTACTGCAGGTCGAACAAAGCGACGAGCAGTTTCGTCAGCGGTGTCGAACGACGCTCGAATGCTGCCGATTCTCTTCACTCGCTCACGAATCCGCAGAACAGCATCAGAAGTCTCCGAGGCTAGCAACACCGGCAATCGCTGAATCACTCCGACCTCATAGCTCTTTGAGGCCGTTCCCGACGTCGTTTCATCACCTGCCGCGATCATTGCTCCAATGAGAACCGACGCCAGCCGAGAATTCAGGACTCCTAAGAGCAACTCCGCCGACGCAATATCGGTGATAACTGCAGGGCCCTTGTGACCAAAAATGCATCCTCCAGGGAGGATACGTGGCCCGAATCCCGATGCAGTGCGAAGCGTCCAGGTGAGCCCAGTCAGACAATAGAACGCCCTATTTTGTATTCGAGTTCCGGGAGTCCGGGCGTTCTGAATGGCTATTCCGTTCCGTCGCCAATCAACGACAAGGTGTATGTCCGCCCAGTACGGGGAATATTGACCGCCCTTGGCGAAAGGGAGCCACCCGGCACCATCGCTTTCACACGCTGCTGGAGTTATCGACTGGGGCGAAATCTCCCAGATACACCGCACGAAGCGAAAGTCGTCGCCGGTGCAGAGACCAGCTCTTACATGTGCACCCTCCCCCTCCAACTGTGGTTCCTCGACGAAAAGCTTCCTTATGTTCGTATTCATCCAATACGCAATCGGTGCACCTGGGATTGCGTAGAAGTCTCTAAGCGCCACGCGAAAGATATGGTCATCACGACTTCCGTTGCGGGCAGAAGAGACTGCTGAAGCCAAGGCTCTGGGTCGGTCAACTTCCCGAAGCAGTCGGATAAATGTCGCCGTATCATCGATGGCCTTCTCCGCCCTTAGGATGTATGCGGCTGCTTCCACCATAGCGTGCTCCATGACACCGAATCCCAGATCTGCCAGGGCCACTAGCTGATGGCCAAGGAGAACTTCGCTGCGCCACCTCTCGAATGATCTGAGGAACATTCCAGCGCGTGAAGTAAGGGCTCCCAGGTACCCTCCAGCGGCACACAACTGCAAGCCACGCTCAACAAACACTGAGAAAAGGTCACAGTTATGGGGCGCTCCGGGGTATGCCATCCTCAGGTACGTCTTGGTGTTAGAGACTGGTTCTCCGAAAGGCGGATTCATAAATACGGCGTCGTAGCGGCGCTGGAGAGCGTGAACGAAGCGGAGAGCGTCTTCGGCTTCGGCGGCAAGCAACCTTTCTGCCGGGGTGGCGGTGGTTGCATCGGCGATCCGGTGGAGGGTGTCAAGGACATCATCTTTGAGCGTCCGTAGTTCAGAGTCGGGTAAAGCATCGGCGAGGCTGCCCGGAGGAGCGTGGCCACCGAATGCCGCGCTTCGAACATTTGACGCAAGGTGTACTTCGACCTTAAGAAGCGGGCCGAGGACCGGAGCATCGGCAAGAGCTTCGGTGAACGATTGAAGAAGTCTTCTTTGCGCCGTCGGTAGGACAGCAAGAACCTCCTCCAGACCACTAGTAGTGGCTGGGAGAGCGCGGGCGCAGATGATGTTGGGGCGCGGGAGTTTCCCTATGGGACATGAGCTACGGGCTCTAAACATGAGGGCCGCAGCAGCGACCTGGGTGCAGCGGGGATCAATGTCGATTCCCCAGAGGGAGCCGATAATGTCTGGCGCTGCCGTAGCGGAATCTACGCCAGCGTGATGCCAGGCGCGTTCAAGGATGTCGTAAGCGGTTAGCAAGAAGTGCCCGGAGCCACACGCCGGGTCCAGAACCGCCACATCTGCCAATTTGATCGGCTCGCCCGGTTCGGCGGGTGGTTCTACGAGAAGGGGAAGGTCGTCGAGGAGTGGGGACCCCGGTTCGGCATCCATGAGGCGTCGTCCAAGGCTGTTTTGAACAAGGAAATCTACGACGTAGCGTGGGGTAAAGAATTGGTTTCGGACGGCTAGCTCGCGGGAGTCGCGAGGTGCGGAGGATCCCTCCCGCATGGCGCGCCTTTCCTCCCCCGTATTGAAGAACTGATAGACCCACCCGAGGCAGTCGGGCAGGACCCAAAGGTCAGCATTTGCGGGTTCGGCGAGCAGCTCGGTGAGGTCCGCGAGGGCGGTCGGGCTAGGAGCCAGGTTTAGCAGAGGGTTGCGGGGGTCGAATAGCGCGGGAACGTCGCCGGCGAGCTCGTCGCCACAAAGTTGCAGGTAACTCCAGTAGCCGTCTGTTCCGTCACCAGCAAGGAGAGGAGCCAACTCGAGGAAGTCTCGGTAGCCCTGAGAACTTCGTCCGCTGGCGAGCGACGCGGGAAGCAGGTCCAACGCTTCGGCGATTCGAATGGCAATTAGCCGGTTGAGGTGGGTGAAGACGGCCTCACGGATGAGCCGGGCGACGGAATCTAATGGACCGCAACCCTCGCTACGAAGGTGCTCGAGGACGTCGACGAGTTCCCTACGAGCCGCGAGTTGGCCCTGGTCGAGCCGTAGAGATGCCTCATCTGCAACGGTGCCGTCCGTATCGATTCCGTACCCGCCGGCAGCTTGAGCTGCCAAGTCGGTTTCGAGTAGCTTGCGGGCTCGACCGACGAGTCGCTCGAGAATCGTGCGTTGTAAGCCGGTTAGAGCCTTCGTCATTGCAGGCGAACGTGCTTCCCGTCCGCAAGTTCGGCGGCCACCGCCTCCCGAATGCGCTCAAGGACGGGATCCAGTTCCTCTTCACTGGTGATGGCGTCGGTAACCAGATCGCTAACGCGCACCCAGGCGAGGTGTCCGGCCGCCCGGAGCTCATCGAGTTGATGGGTAGCCTTCTCGGCGCGATTACGTGCGCTATCGATCCGGGTCTCCAGAGTGACGGCGTCGATGTCGGAAAGGTCGTCGGGAGGGGCAAGAGCGTCAATGGGCCGGAGAGCTTCGTCGACCGCCACCTGACCGAGGTCACCGTACCGCTCGGCAATTTTGCTCCGCAGTTCGATGAGAAATATGCGTAGGCGTTCAGCAGCCTCGGAGGCTGCAGCGTTTCGAGAATCCGTGAGTTGATGAGTGATGGTCCCGATGCGCGCAGCGTGCGCGACGAGGTCACCGGACGCCAGGAGGTCGAGAAGTTCTGCATGTTTGGCGGCCATATCAGCCGTCAGCCCGGCAGGGCTGCGGGAGGCCTCTCGTTTTGCGGCGCGAAGGTCTTCGAGATGGTTGCCGGTGAACTCATCAAGGCGTGCAGCGCCCTTGCGGCCGGGTACGAGATCGGCCCAGGTATCGTGAGCCGTTTTCACGACCTCGAGATCATCGTTACTTCCCAATCTCTCGATTATGTCGCGGGTGCGGGCGACGACCGCTGGTACGGGAATGCCGATCCCCCCGAGAGCGGATTGGACTCTGATAATGGCTTCCCGGCCCGGGAGGAAGAAGGAGCGAATAGTCCCAGCGAGCACATCTGTGGCGTAGCCGGAAGGCGCCTGACCGGTGAGGTGTTCTAGTTTCTCCGCGAGGTCAACACGGCGCTCAAGCGGGAAGTCGGTGAGGGCAGGAGGACGAAAAGCAGCCGCACGGAAGCGTGGCAGAGTGCCGAAGACCTGATCAAGTCGAGCGTCGCTCGGGTTGGCGATGCGCTGGCCTTGGTGGATCACCTCCAGCAATCCAGCCCGGAGGCCTGCAGCGCAGAGAGCTTGAACGACTTCCACCTGTGCGCCGTAGGGCGGAGCCGCGAAGTGCGATTCAAGATAGGAGCCCGTAGCTTCGTGGCCGTAGGAGGCACGGGTGCGAATCTCGGCGGCCAGTGCCGCGAGCGGCCCGCTGTCGGTGACCAGCTCGTATCCACTTGGTGTGACGCGAATGAGGCCAATGCTGCTGTCTCTAAGAGCCTCGGGAAGCAAACCGAGATTCGTGGTGCGCAGAACGGTCATGACGTCGTCGCGGCGGATGTTGGCAGTGAACTGTTCGAGCTGGGGATAGATCTCGTCTAACCGGTCACTGACTAGGCGCTGCGCCGTGGTGCGGAGATCTCCCCCGTCGACACCGTCGACGCGTCCCCGGAAAATGAGCTGGCCTGCTGCGAGGTCGCGTGCGATGCGTTGGAGGGTGGTGGTCTCAAGCCTTCGCTCGCGTTCGCGCTCTTCGCCGAGCAGTTCAACTTCAGTCGGAGTCTTGTTTGGAGTGTCCCGGCGCTCGATCATGGTCCGGCTCCGGTGCAACTCAAGCAATGCGTTCCACGTGTCGTTATTGGGCGATAATTCGTAGGTCCAGGTCAGGCGGTTGGCATTTGCGTTTTCGCGCGATGCAGAGCGCAATTCCTCGCGGCGGGCTGGGTTAGCTTCGTCGATATGCAAAGGCAGGTCGCCGGGCACGACGGTCTCTCCCTCGACGGAAACATCGATCTTAAATGCCCGTCCCTTGCTGACGGTAAGAGCGCTGAGAGCGCTCTTGATCAAGAGTCGGCGCAGACGAACTGAAGGTCCCTGGGTGAGGTCGATCGTCCTGCGAGCTTGTTCCCAATCCTTCTGCTCTGGGGACTGCAGTTTGTAGCCGTCATCAGTCTCTCGTAGCCGGTCATCGGCCATGAGTCGCCCTATTGCCTGAGTGACCTTGTCCCGGAGACTCTCAGCCGTGATGTCCGGGTGCAAGAGCACAGCGATGTTTTCGGCGGTGAGGGGTAGCGCTGGGACCTCCACGCACAGGGCAACGGCCTTGATGACCTTGGCTTCGAGGCTGTCATAACCGTAACGGTCGGCGACCTGCTCAATTTCGGCTCGCCACGATGTGGGGATGAGCTCCTCAAGTAGTTCGTAGGAGCGGTCCAGGGTGACGAGTGAGCCGATATCGTGGATTCCCAGGCCATGCTTGGGGTGAACTATGAGCTGCTGCGCGTGCTTGATGATTGTTCGACTAGATCCACCGACCGTGGGTGAGGACCCCCCTTGAGCTCGGCGAACGGAGACGGCGTCTATCAGCAACTGGATCTGGTAGGGCAGCAGCGGGTACAGGCGAACGAGTTCGTCCTCGGCGGGTTCCTCGCGTTCTCGCATGCGTTGAAGTACATCCAAAGTTTTGTATGACCTTAGAAAGTAAGTTTGACGGGTTCGAGGACTCCCCGGCCGCAGGACGGCTGGGATGGGCAACTTACGTATCGAAGACTGGTTCAAGCCGTTCAGGGGCTAACCTCTTAGCGGTGCTCAGCCCATCACCCGAAGGCCCAGATCGCCGTTCCGACCCCAGGGCAAGCGATGGAGCTTGGCGGTTCCGGAAGTTCGTGCGGGGCTAGAATTACCTGTCATAGGCGGTAGCTAGTCTCCATCCATGAGACGAGGAGGTGCCACTTGGCAGTATCGGCAGAGTCCGTTCCCCGGCGCTACACCTATCCGGACCTGGCTACGTTCCCGGATGACCATCTGCGCCGGGAGATCATCGACGGGGAGCTGATCGTGAACCCGGCCCCGGTGACCCGGCACCAAAGCGCGGTTGCCGCGATCCTGGTTGCCCTTTTCAACTACGCAAAGGCGTGCGGCGGCAAGGCCTTGTGCGCTCCTTATGATGTCGTGCTTGCGCTCGACAACGTCGTTGAGCCCGATGTCCTTTTCATCCGATCCGAGCATCTGGACCGCCTAGGCGCCAAGTATCTGGAAGGTCCGCCCGACCTGGTGGTGGAGATATCGTCGCCCTCCACCCGGCGGCTTGAGCTAGTCCGCAAGCGCGAGCTCTACCAGCGGTTCGGGGTCCCCGAGTACTGGTACGTTGACCTGGAGCTGGACCGGGTTGAGGTGTACGTCTTAGAGGAGGACGGCTACCCGGCGCCGGGCATCAAATACCCCGGAGAGGCGTTGGAGACGGCCGGTCTGCCCGGGCTATCGGTGCCGGTTACCGAAGCCCTGGGAGTTGATTGATATCGCGGAGCCGATCGTGAACCACCGGCCCGGTTTGCCACCGCACCGGCAACCCATGATCCGAAATTCAAAACCGGTTTGTCCGGAACCAGGCCGCTCTTACGGGCCGTAAACTGTCATACGCAGCTCCTACCATCACCGGATGCTGACGGGAGGTACGCGATGGCACTTTCGGCTGACCCGGACGTTCGGCCGTACACCTACGCCGACTTGGAGTCCTTTCCCGACGACCACCTGCGTCGCGAGATCATCGACGGCGTTCTGATGGTGAATCGTTCCCCCGTACCAAGGCATCAGAAAGCCGTCCTGAACATCTGCTTCCATCGGGAGGCCTAAGCCCGCCGGTCCGGGGGTCATGCATTCCCTGCGCCGCTGGATGTCTACTTCGCCGCCGACAACGTGGTTGAACCAGACGTGCTCTTTATCCGGGCCGATCACGCGGAACGCATCGGGTCCCAGCACGTTACAGGTGCTCCTGATGTTGTTGTGGAAGTCTCGTCCCCGTCCACCCGGCACCTGGAACTGGTGCTCAAGCGGGAGCTTTACCAGCGCTACGGCGTTCCCGAGTACTGGTATGTCGATCTGGAAGCCGAGAGAATGGAGATATACCGCCGGGAGGGAGAGGCTTACGCGGCTCCGGTGATGAGATATCCGGGCCAGGCGCTCGAGTCGGCCGAACTTACCGGATTTACCATGCCGGTTGAGGAAGCTCTAGGGATGGAGCTCTAAAGCGGGACAACTCCATGAATTTCCCATACCAAGCTTCGACGCTTGCGACTTAACGACGTCCTCTAACCCGGGCTGATCAAGTCAGGTCTTCAGCCTGAGCCCAATCCTCTAAGAGGGGCAGGTCGGCGATCGATCCGAGTTGGCAGGCGCCAGCGTTCTGGAAGTCCGGAAAGCTCTGCATGTGGATCTGCAGAGATCGAAACTCCTTCCGCTTGCGGCGGACTTCAGTTCTGATCCTTTCTCGCATCCAGGGAAAAGCCGTCGCACGGTCGTAAGCACCGAGCAAGTACAGCAGAAGCGGAGGACGGTCGACCCGAAGCCAGCGGACATCCTGACTTGCCAGGCCGAGCGCTGCCTTTTGTTCGTAGACGTGCGGATAGGTAGCCGCAATCCCCGGGTTGTTGGCCATAAGGCCTTGATACCGGAGAAGTTGCTCGAACACTTCGCCGGAGGTCTCGACGTTCGACAGGGCTTGAGTCCGGTTAGAACGAGCCGCTCGTTTTCGATGTCGTACAAGAGTAGGTCTAGCCGCATCTTCCACCCGGGCTGGACAACCTGCCGGTCAAGCACGATGACCTTCGAGTCCGGGGACCGGTTGTCTCTCACAATGTTGGATTCAAGCTGCCTCTCACTTGCCGTCGACTGGTCGGCCCGTTGCGCCTTCACCCACTCGATTCCGGCTTCCACATCGGCGGGATAAAGATTGTCGAGGGAAACCCAGGGGCTTGTCCAAGGGCTCGGTCGCGGGTTCCTCTCTTTGCGGATCCCAATCTGATCCTGGCCGGACCGAGGCCGATTTGGAACACCGAAGAGCCCGCAAAGTAAACGTCGACGTAGGTTCCGCGCAGTTGAAGGTCGAGATCATCCCCGGCCCGAACCAACTCCAGGATCCTTCGGGTCACCGGATGCGTTAGGAGTAGGTCGACTGATTCACTCTTGAGACGGCGACGAGATTCTGTGGGTGCCATCGTCCCTGCCGGTCGCCTATCCGATCCGGGTGTAGGTCAGATCGAAGTCCTTGGGAGCGTCGGGATGGTCCACCTCGGTGCGCTGCAGAAGAAACCGACTGTCCAGAGCCCACTCGAACACGGACCGGCCTGGCCCGCCGAACGCCTCGAGCCTCCAGTCGCCGACGAACGGCGCAAGGTCTTCCATCGCAGCTTCGGTCATCGGGTTCCTCCGCCTTCGCACTGGGTTCTACCTCGAAACTGGTACCTTCGGCTTGCGTCTCTTCTTTGCCAGCTTGCGCCACTCGGCCGCCTTGCTCTGTGCGGTCCTCGTGTGGGGGTGCGTGGCGCCGAGGATACGAGCGCTATCGGCGGCGATGCTCTCTTGCAGTGCGGCGGCCCGGCCCACGTCGCCCCCCACATGGTAGTAAGCCGCAATGTTGCTTCGGGTAGTGAGCACTCCGGGGTCGTCCGGACCCAAAGCACGTTTTAACCGCTCCAGGATCTCCTGCTCCCGGACCAGCATGCTGCGAAGCGGTTCGGGAATCGATTCGGGAACGGGTTCTGGCTCCGCAGCCTGCTCCACCGTCGGTTCCTGAGGCGGCTGCATCAGCTCAACGGGTTCCCCAGCCGGTTCCGCTTCCAGTTCCGCCTTCGCGGTGGCGGGTTCGGAAGCCGGTTGCTCCGCTACCGCCGGCTCGGGAGCGACCTCCTCCACCAAGGCCGGTTGGGGAGTGACCTCGTCCACCACCGGCGGCTCGGGAGAGGTCTTGGTCACCTCCGGCTCGGCCACCTCCGGCTCGTGAGTTACCTCGTCCACCAGGGCCGGCTCGTCCACCACGGCCGGCTGGCGAGCGACCTCCTGCTCCACCGCCGGCTTGGGAGCAGCCTCGTCCACCACCACCACCGGCTCGGGAGCAGCCTCGTCCACCACCACCGGCTCGGGAGCGGCTTTCTCTTCCAGGGCCGGCTGGGGAGTGACCTCGTCCACCACCGCCGGCTTGGGAGCAGCCTCGTCCACCACCACCGGCTCGGGAGTTACCTCGTCCACCAGGGCCGGCTGGACAGCGACCTCGTCCACCAGGGCCGCCTGGGGAGTGGCTTCCTCTTCCGGGGCCGGTTCCTGTAAGGGTACGGACGCCGCGGGCTCGGTGACCGGTTCGGTGGCAACCTGCACCGGGTCCGGCCGCTCCTCAGGCCCCCTGATCCGCTCGACTGAATCAACGTTGGCTCCGGGGCCCAGGGTTGCCGGCTGGGGTGCCTTTTCTTCCGCTCCTTTGGTCTCTAGGTTCTCGGAAACAACCTCCGATTCCGGCGTTGGCACCAGCTTTGGCTTCGGACGCGGGGGTGAAATCACCCAGGCAACGGCCGCCAGGAGAGCCAATCCCACGATCGGCACGCCGATGGAGCGCGCAGTGTAGGGCGGGGGCAACCCGTCCCGATATCCGAGCAGCCCGAACCGGCTCACCAAAAGGAGCATCGCGGTGGTGAGTGCCAGGTAGAGGGCTCCCGCCAGAATCAAGCCAAGTGTGGCGAAGCGAACCACGGCCAGCGCCAGCAGGATCCCTACGATGCCGAGCAGGACGAGGATTTGTCCTATGGGCTCGACCTCCCGATAGCTGTCGGACCACAGCAGCAGGTGGATAACGCTGGACGTGATCAGCAGAGCGCCGCCGCCCATCAGCGCGACTTCTTCCAGCTGGCATCGGAGTGGTGAACTATCTGGAGACATCCGCCTTGCCATCAGGTTGGCGGATTCACCGGAGCCCGATGGGGGGGAGATCTCGGGAGTGGACTCTGACATCAGCTGTCCTTCCGGTCGGAGTTCTTTGGAGTACTGGTCGGAGCCGGGAGCGAGCGGCTTCGAAATACCACTATGAGCGGTCGATGCTCACACGTCCACCGCTTCGGTCGCCGTTGCTTGGCTCTGACCAGCGAAGGGTCGCCGGCCCGAGCGGTAGCCGGTCGAGAGTTCCTCGGAGATCAGTACACATTCGACGCAAGCAAGAAATTGGTCGGCAGCGCCTTGTGAGTGGAGCTCCGCCCTGTGCCATTCTTCACAGATGACCGAACCGGTTCGGCTGCCCCGGCATCTGTCGAGCTTCGTCGGGCGGCGCAGTGAGATTGCCGATCTGTCGAAGCTGCTGGGGACTCACCGGCTGGTGACGATCGTTGGACCCGGTGGGGCCGGCAAGACCCGGCTCGCCACCGAGCTGGGGTGGAAGCTGCAGAGCCGGTTCGCCGGCGGGGCGATCTTCGTCGACCTGGCCCCGGTGCAACTTGCCGGGATGGTGCCGGCCCGCATTGCCGCCGCCAGCGGCGTCGCAGAGCGCGCTGGGCGGTCCCTTCTGGACGACATCGCCGCCCGCCTGAGGGATGGCGCCCGTTTGCTCATCCTGGACAACTGCGAGCACCTGATCCACGAGGTGGCGGTAGTCACCCAGCACCTGCTCCAGGAGTGCGGGAACCTAAAGATCCTGGCGACCAGCCGCCAGCCCCTCGAGTGCCCCGGCGAGTTCGTCTGGCGCATTCCACCGCTCAGCCTTCCCGACTCAGCCGATGGGGAGGCTCTCGACAAGTTCGACGCCCTGCGGCTCTTCGCCGAACGAGCCGGCGCTCGCAAGGCCGGCTACGAGTTATCCGACCGCTCCGCCCCCACGGTGGCTGAGATATGCCGCCGGTTGGACGGGATGCCGCTGGCCATCGAGCTTGCCTCGTCCTGGGTGGGCATCCTGGGTGTGGGCGAGATCCTCGACCGGGTCACCAGGGACCTGTCGCTGCTGGAGGCCAGGGGATCGGCGATCCCCGAACGGCATCGGACGATCGCTGCCGCCATCGAGTGGAGCTACAACCTCCTGGACGATCAGGCACGGGAGGTGTTCGCCCGCTTGGGGGCCTTCGCCGGGAGCTTCGACCTTACTGCGGCCGAAGCGGTGGCCGGGGAACCACAGGCGTTGGGGGCCATATCAACGCTTGTTTCCCACTCCCTGGTGACCGCCGAGACCGATCCTCAGGGTCCCACACGCTACCGGCTTCTGGAAACGGTAAGGCAGTTCACGGTCGCCAAGCTCGAAAACGATCCGGCAAGCGACGAGGTCCGTCGCCGCCACGCCGGCTATTTCCTGACGATGGCGGAGGAGGCCGAGTCTGTCCGCGACACGCCGGAAGCGGTCGGCTGGATGAAGAGACTGACGGCTGAGGTCGACAACCTGAGGGCCGCCCAGGACTGGCTCATCAACAACGATCCCGACCGGGGGGTTCAGCTTGCCGGCGCCCTCGGTTGGTTCTGGGAGGCGACCAGCGTGACCGAGGGAAGCGCCTGGTTGAACCGGGCTCTGGGCGCCTCGACGACCTCCGATTGGTTCCGGGCTCGGGCGTGCGACTGGGCGGGCTGGATGCAGATCGACCTCGGGAACTTCGAGGCGGCGCAGGCTCCGCTGCGGGAAGGTCTTGAGATTTCCCAGGCCATAGGAGACAAGGCGGGAGTTGCCCGCGCCTTGACCGGGCTTGCCCCCATGAGGCGAATGGCGGGCCAGACGGAGGAGTCACGCCGTCTGGTCGAGCAGGCGCTGGTACTTGCCCGGGAGGCGGGCGACACCCGAATAGAGGGTGGCGCGCTCACCACCCTCGGAGCATTGAGCCTGGACGACGGCGAGCCGGAGCGGTCGGCCGCGTTCCTGGAGCAGGCCAAAGACGTGTTCCGGACCTCGGGGAATCTCAGCGGTTACGGGATGTCGTCCCTGTTCTACGGAGTGGCAAAGAGCCGGGCTGGAGACCCCGAGAGTGCGGTTGCTTTCCTGCATGAGGCCCTGCGTGCGTTCGAGAGCCTTGCTTTTCCGGGAGGAACCGCGTTGGTCCTGGAGGTCCTTGCGATGGTTGACGACCACCTGAATATGCCGCAGCGGGTCAGGCTGTCGGCTGCCGGGCAGGCGTTCATCGACCGGGTGGACATGGGCAGGCCTCCGTTTTGGGCGGCAGAACTTCGCCGGTGGCGGGAGTCGGCGCAGCACCAGCTCGGGGTTCGATGGGAGCAGGTTTGGGGCCAGGGGAGCTCCCTCACGCTGGAGCAGGCGATGCAGATAGCCAAGGGCGAAGCCGGTCACCCGATCCAACCGGAGGGCTGGGACCGGCTGAGCAGGCGGGAGAGGGAGGTGGCAACCCTGATCGCCGAGGGCCTGAGCAACGCCGAGATCGCCGAACGGCTGTTCATATCGGAGCGAACCGCCGAAAGCCACGTGGGATCGATCCTGTCCCGGATGGGCTTTCGCTCCCGGACCCAGGTGGCTGCCTGGATTGGCCGGCCGGAATGAATCAGTACCGTACCCGCCGGCTTTCCGTACTACCCACGATGCTTGACGCCTGGGCGGAATCCTAGTCTGACCTCCGAGCGCACCGAGATGGCGGTGCACCGAAAAGGGGGGTTGGAAATGGTCCGGTCGACTCGAATTCTTCGGTGGTTAGGAAGGGGCATACTGAGGTTGCTGGAGACCCCCACGCCGAGCCCCTGGTTGTGGACGGGGTTCCCCCACTACCCGTACCTGGAAAAGAGGGACGACCGATGATCCTGCTGGAGGCTCTCGAAATCCCGATGATCTCCTACGGGGATGCCCGCATCCGGCTCCAGCCCAGCCCGAAGCGGGTGCGAGCCTACGTCGCAGGCTTCCGGTGATCGACAGCAAGCATGCACTATTGATGTTCGAATGGGGCCACCTGCCCGTCTTACAAGGAGCGGGTCCAGGTCTACGTCGACGGGACCGAGGTTTCACGCCGAAGATACCCTGGCCGGAATGATGACCCGGGCCGAGTGCCGGGCCAGCTATCGGGAATGGTAGAATTCTACCATGAAAACTACCATTGATGCCGCCGGCCGGCTGGTTATTCCAAAGTCGCTACGCAACGAATTAAAGCTCAGCGCGGGCACCGAGTTGGAGTTGCGGGTTCGGGGCGGCATCCTCGAGCTCGAGCCGGTGAGCATTCCGATGCGCCTGATACGCAAGGGAAAGGGGTTGGTTGCAACCTCGGAGGAGCCTCTGCCCGCCCTGGGGCCGGATGACGTGAGTGCGGCCATCGAATCCCAGCGGCGTTGAGGGCAGTCGACACCTCGGTAGCGGTTGCGGCGTTCGGAGACTGGCATCTGCTCAACGAGCCGGCCCGAGCCGTGCTGGACGACGGCGCAGCCCTCCCGATGCACTGTCTGGTTGAGACCTACTCGATCCTCACCGGTTTTCCGCCTCCCCACCGAGCGGCCCCTCAGCTCGTGTACGAGTGGATGGGGGACCGATTCCCGAATATCCTGCCGAGCCCTTCTCCCCATGACTGCAAGGGGCTGATCTCCAGGCTGGCGTCGGCCGGACGGTCCGGAGGCTCGGTTTACGACGGGTTGATTGGACTGACCGTCCAGCTTGCTGGAGGCGTCCTGATCACGGCGGACGAACGAGCGTCGGCTGTCTACGACCTGCTCGGCTTGGAGTGGCAGTACCTCCGAGAAGCTTAAGCCCCTCCCCAGAGATCGACGATCACCTCCGACGCGAGATCATCGACGGCCAGTTGCCCGGCTTGTCTATGCCGGTCGATGAGGCACTCGGCGTGAAGTCAGATGGTAAGAAGACTCCGCTCCCCTATAGCAGGGCACCCTCCAGTCTGGAACCTGCAGACCTCCGCTCTTGCTTACCACGCTCCTTCTCGGCCAGGAGCCGCCGGAGGATCTTGCCCGTCGGGGCCCTCGGGATGGACTCCACCCGCTCTATCACCCTGACCTTCTTATAGGGGGCTACCCGCTCTGCAACGAAGGACATGATCTCCTCATCCGCCGGGTCCTGCCCCTCCCTGATCACGACATAGGCCTTCGGAACCTCTCCCACCTCCTCCTGGGGCACCCCGACCACCGCCGCATCGGCCACGGCCGGGTGGGTGGCCAGCACCGCCTCCAGCTGGGCGGGGGCAATCTGAAAGCCTTCGAATTTGATGAGCTCCTTCAGCCGATCCACCACGTAGAAGTTGCCTTCTTGATCCACCCTTACGATGTCGCCGGTGTGCAGCCACCCCTCTGAGTCGATCGTGGCTTCGGTCGCAGCACGGTTGTTCCAGTATCCCTTCATCATTTGAGGTCCGCGGAAGAGCAGTTCACCTTCCTCACCGGGACCGCCGGTGACCGGATCAACGATTCTGGCAGTCGTGTTGGGCAGCAGGGGCCCAACCGACCCCGGGGGGCTGGCTGAGGGGTCATCCGAGGTCCCGAGGACGGCGGGAGCGGCCTCCGTCATGCCGTAGCACTGCTTGACCACGCATCCCAGGCGGTCGGTACAGGCCTGCTGCTGCTGGGCGCTGAGCGGGGCGGCCGCCGAAGCCACCACCTCGAGGCTCGACAGGTCGTACTTATCCACCAGCGGGTGCCTGGCAAGCCCGAGCACCATCGGAGGAACCACGTCGACCCGGTTTATCCGGTACCTCTGGACCAGTTCGAGGAAGTGGGGAAAGTCCGGGCGAAGCATGGTGATCAATGTGGCGCCCACCCTGAGTCCGAGGTTCATGACCACCTGCATGGGATAGATGTGAGCCAGGGGAAGCGCTGCGATCAGCCTGTCGCCGGTCCTCGGCAGGTGGCCTGCGCCGAAAATCTGCTCGATGTTGGCGACCAGGTTGCGGTGGGTCAACATGACGCCCTTCGGCAGCCCGCTGGTGCCGCTGGAGTACGGGAGAGCCGCAACGTCGTGCACGGGATCGATTTGTGGGGGGGACGCCAGAGTGCCTTCATCCCTGAGGGAGACGAACGAGGAGGCTTCCTCCTCCTCCCCGAGCACGAACAGCTCCTCCACCGAGGCCTGTTGCATCGCCTCTTTGGCTTTTTCCACCAAAGGGGGAATCGTCAGCAGATAGCGGGCCCCGCTGTCCTTCAGAACGTATGAGATCTCGCCCGCGGTAAGCATCGGGTTCATGGGAAGAACGACTCCTCCCGCCGAGATGATCCCGTGATACGCCACCGGGTACTCGGGCAGGTTGGGCATGCAGACGGCAAAGACATCACCCTTGCGCAGCCCTCGGGCGATCAGCCCGGCGGCCGTCTGCCGGATCTGCTCCTCCAGCTCCTGATAGCTGAGGGCTCGACCGGAATCTCCGTCGATCAACGCCGGCTGGGGGCCGAGCTCTGCGGCCCGGTGGAGAACATAGTCGGTGATTCCGATGTCGGGGACGACTACATCGGGATGCGGGCTCTTAAAGATCATTTCGTTCTCCTCTCGAAAGACCATTGAAGACGGCGTAGAAGACGGTTTCGTAGATGTCGGTGTCGGCAAGGTCGGGATTGGCGAAGGACTCCAATGCGAACCCGTTGGCCAGGGACATGAAGGTCATCGCCGTGACCTGTGGACTGAGAGCCAGCTCTCTGCCGGACTGCTTGGCCGCAACCTCGAAGGCCTGAGCAAACGCATCGCGGGTTCGATCCCGCAGGGCAGAAAAGCGCTCCCTCACCGCTGGGTCCCGGGCGGTGTAGGCCCAGAACTCGATGAGGACCGAGGACCAGTCTCTCTCCTTGCGCAGGACCCCCAGCCACTCCTCGGTGGCAGCCCGCGCCTGGTCCTGGGAATCCACGTTTTCGGCATCTTGGAGGTACTTGGCGACTCGCGCGTTGACGCGCTCCTCGTACAACGCCAGGAATACGTCAACCTTGCTGTCGAACTGGGAGTAAACCGCACCTTTGGAGTACCCGGCCTCCTCAGCAATCTGGTCGACTGTGGTGGCGTGAAAGCCCTGTCGGATGAAAACCTCCCGCGCTGCCTTCAGGAGTCGTTGCCGCGTAAGGGCTTTGGATTCCGAGCGAGTCAAACGTGGCATGTCTTCCTCCGACTTCATCACATACCAATAGTATTTAGATACTAAGAGTATGTCAAGCCTTATTCCAGGCGATGATCAAGCCGAAGGGTTCGGCCATTGAGCGCATCCAGTACCGAGCGCGCTTGATGGCTACATCTATGCGCTGCTGATGGATCGGCGGATTCGTAGGGCCGGACTCGTGATCGGGATCGTTTGTCTGCGGCCGCGAACGCCCCAAAGGTGACGAAGTAGTTGACTGATAAATTCGAAAGTCTTGTGCAACGTTGGGGGCAAGCGGCCTGGGACTCCTGGGAGTATCCCGAGCCGCCGGCGGATTGGATCGGCCTTCTCTGTAAACGACTGCCCCCGGGCCTCAGGGCGGCGCTAGCTGCCGGGGTTCAATCGGCGAGCATCATCGTCACTGATGGACATCGGTTCACTCTCAAAGGCCTTCCACCAGGAAAGGGGCCTTACGCCTGGTTCAGCAAAAGCAGCCACTCACAGACGCCTGCCCCGAACTGGGAGTACTTCATTCAGGCGCTGCGGAGTTTTGCTCGAATGAAGACGGAGCTCGACAGCGTCCATCTTCCCGGTCCAACCACCAAGCGGTAGTATCTCGAGTATGGCGAAGGAGAAGGTGACGATTACCGTCGACCGGGCCAAGCTGTCCGAGGCTCGAGCTCTGCTCCGGGTCGGCTCCGCCTCGGCCGCCATCGATATCGCACTGTCCGAGCTCGTGCGGCGCAGGCGGCTCCGCCGCGATGTCGAGGCATACAGGAATACCCCCCCCACTGCCGAGGAGATGGCGGTGGGCGAGGCGCAGCCGGATTGGACCGACCTGGCGGACGACACCGATTGGGACGCCGAATGGCCCGTCCATCGGTGACGCCCACACCTCGCCGCGGCGAGGTGTGGCTGGCTCAGCTCGACAAGCGTAGGCCGGTGGTGGTCCTCACCCGCGACCCACTCGGGGGCATCCTGCACTCGGTGATCGTCGGCCCGGTAACCTCCAGGATTCGGGGACTGTCGACCGAAGTCGAGTTGAGTGAGGATGACGGCATGCGCAGGCGCTCGGTCGTGAACCTAGACAACATCCAACTACTCCCGCGGGGCAGGCTCGTCCGGCGTGTCGGCAGGGCGACGCCGGAAACCATGCAACGCATCTGCGTGGCCGCTGCTGCGGCTGTAGATTGCTTAACTCCGTAAGCTGTCTGCACCGCTCGACGACTGGGCACAAGCTCCTGAAGCTTCACCGGCACCGCCGCCACAAGCTGGCGTCCTAAAGTTTGTGGGCCGTGCCCTCCAAATCGTGGACTGCAACCTGATCTCCCGGACACTATGACTTAGCCGACCAAAACAGCTTTGAACTCCGGAAGAGGTGATTTGGCTTCCGAAAGTCGATGCTGAACAACGTCGGCGAGTTAGTCCCAGATTCTCATCGGGGTCACCCGGACCTGTTCGCCGCACCTGGGACATGGGTGCTTGACCGGGTCCCACGTTTCCAAGTTTGTTCCTTTGCACTTGTAGCAAGTCCCAACCTCGCTCGACGAGCTATAGCCGGAGTCCCAAACCAGTACGTCCACCAACTCGCGATCGGTTCGACAGATCATGGTTTCCACCATTCCCGAGAAACCCGCGTCCATGCCGGCAGAGCCCTCAGTGGTGTAGCCGCACCTCGGGCATTCAAGCCTGTTCAGCAATCCCATGGCGCCTCCGTACCTGGATCCTCGGCGGCAGTGCCCCAACACCACGACGGTATCCTGAGCGCATGCGTACGACGAGCACCTTTGAGAATCAGGATACGGTCCAGATGGAACGTCTGCGCGCGGCTGCGGCCCTCGAGCTCGCCGAGGGATCCCCGCACGATGCTGATTGACGTTCAATCCAGTGGCTGACGGGATCGGGTGGAGCTGGCGCGGAGCTCCGGATGGTTGTTCCTGAGGATCCGGACCGGCAAGCTGCATGGCAGCCTCAGACGCTGGTCGCGCGCGCCGCGGTGGTGTCGCTGCACCTGGCCCCCGGCGTTCTGGCCTACTTTCTGTTGCGGACCAGCCGGCAACCGCTGCAGGTGGCCCTTGGCATCACCAGCGCCGAGGCTCAGATTGGCGTAATCATGACCGGCGTCATGCTGCTGATGGGCGCCGCAACCTTCTTCTGCGCTCGTCTCCTTGATGGCCTCGGTCCTGTGGGCACCCTGCGCTTAACCGGATTCTTCCGCTTCGATTGGATGGCGGTGCTCCTTGCCGTACCGATTTGGCTGGCCGTCCTCGCCACCTCGTCTGTCTTGAGCTACGAAAATAGCCTCCGCGCATTCATAGAGACCGTCGATTGGCTGGCTATTCCGCCCTGGCACTTCCAGCGCATCGACGGGTTCGCCCAGATTTCACCGCTGCTCGGTGCCTTTGCTTTGCTGGCCAACGTGCTATGCGAGGAAATGTGGTTTCGAGGGTTCCTTCAGAACAAGCTACTGTTCCTGGGAAGGCTCAGCTGGATAGTCGCCGGTCTGCTCTTCACGCTCTATCACGTATTCCAGGCGCCCATAGCCTATCCTGGCGTCCTCGGGGCCTTAGCCCTTGCCGGGCTCTGGGCTATGAGAGGCGACCTTTGGTCCTGCATTCTGCTTCACACCCTTCTCAACGCTGCGGTTTGATCGTCCCGCTCGGGCGTCCAAAGTTCTCGACGGCTATCGCCAGAATGTGACCGACCAGCCAAACGCATAACGAGGGCGGCTCTACCGGAGCAAGTACCTATCTGGAATGTGCATGAGGGCCCCGGCCACCGCGGTTTGCCTGCACGAGTTGAGGATCTTCTCCGCTCATTGCGGGTCCGCCTGAGTCAGACGGGCGGTAGCTTCCTCCTGGCGCCGGGCCGCCTCGGTGAGGAAGTGGAGGATGGTTTCCAGCTCTTCGTTTGAGTAGCCCTCCAGCAGCTCGGTCAGGGACTTCACCAAGTCGTCGAATAGTCCGGCGCTGGCGTGGACCTGCTCCGGGACCAGCTCGACCAGGACGCTTCGCCCATCGGCAGGGTTGGGGACTCGCCGGAGGAACCCTTTGCTTTCCAGGCGATTTATCAGGCCGGTCACTGACGCCGGCGCCAGGCCGGACCTGGCGCTCAGCTCGCCGGCATTCATAGGTCCGATGCGCTCCAGCAGGTCCAGGGCCTTACCATCGGTGGGACCCAGCCCCGCCTTGGCGGCCATCGCGGCATGGAACATCACTGCAGCCGTGCTCAGGATTCGCCCTACATAGAGCACCTGCTCCATCAGTTCCCGGCGGCGCGTGTCCCCGTCGCTTGACATGGCAGAGAACCTAGCAGATTATTTAGTTCGGCTAAACGAAATAAATGGGCTAGGATGAGAGGGGACGGCATGAAGGCGCTTGTAGTAGGAGGAGGTATTGCAGGGCCGGTGGCGGTGATGGCCCTACAGAAGATCGGGGTCGACTCCACCATCTACGAGGCCTACCCTCGAGGCGCAGGAGACGCCGGCGCCTTCCTGACCTTTGCCGGCAACGGGATGAACGCACTCGAGTCGATCGACGCGGCCGGGCCGGTCAGACAGACGGGTTTTGCAACGCCCCGCCTGGTCTTCCGCAGCGGCTCGGGCAAATGGCTGGGGGAGGTTCCGAATGGCGGAAGCGTCGCCGACGGCACCGTCAGCCATACCATTCGCAGGGCCGACCTCTACCGGGCCCTCCAGTACCAGGCCCGGCAGCGGGGGATCACGGTCGAGTACGGCAAGAAGCTGGTCGACGCCCGGCTGCACCCGGACGGGGTCACCGCCCTTTTTGCCGACGGATCCCAGGCGTTGGGGGACTTTCTGGTCGGATGTGACGGCCTTCGCTCGGCGACCCGCCGGATCATCGACCCCGCCGCTCCGGCGGCCCGCTACGTCCCCGTGCTGAACACCGGAGGCTATGCGACCGGAGTCGAGGTCGACGGGCAGGTGGGGAGTTCCACATGATCTTCGGCAAGCGCTGCTTCTTCGGATACGTCAAGGCCCCGAACGGAGAGATCTGGTGGTTCGCCAACCCGCCCCGCCGCGAGGAGCCCACGTCGGAGGAGCTGTCGGCGCTCGAGAGCGGGCAGTGGACCGACCTGCTGATCGACCTTTTCTCCGACGACGCCGGTCCTGCCGTCGACATAATCCGGGCAACGACCAATCGCCTCACCGCCTGGAAAACCTACGATGTGCCGAAGGTCCCGCGCTGGCATAACGAGCGGATGATCATCATTGGCGATGCCGCCCACGCCACCGCCCCCTCGACGGGTCAGGGAGCCTCGATGGCGATTGAGGACGCCGTTCTCCTTGCCAAGTGCCTGCGGGACCTCCCGTTCGGCGAGGCGTTCCCGGCGCTCGTCGATCTCCGCCGGGAACGGGTGGAGGCGGTGGTGGCGCACGGCGCCCGTTCGTCCAACGGAAAGGCGGCGGGGCCGATTGCCCGGGCGGTGTGGGATCTGGTCATGCCGGCTGTGCTGAAGCGGATGGCCTCGAGCAAAAAGCAGGAGTGGATGTACGGCTACCGCATCGATTGGGACTGCAAGGTCGAGCGCTTCCGGCGAGCGGCGTAGTATCGGCGCCGATGCCACAGTTCATCGGGTGGCCGCCGGAAGCGTTGGAGTGGTTCCGGGAGCTCGAGGGCGTGATCAGGAGGGCAGGATCTCGCTCAGTTCCTCCAGCCGCTCGATCCATCTCACCCAGCGATCTGTCGGGGGAGATCGTCCGAATTGGTGCTCTTGTCGGCGGTCACCGACCGAGACGGGTGTGGATACACGGCTCAGCTCCCAGTCATCTTGACCGCCTCCTGCACCGCCCGGCGGAAGGAGGCCGGATCAATGGCCGGGAATCGGTAAAGCCCGGGTTCGATCCTTTCGTAGAGCTCCAGCAGGAGTTCGGGGTCGACCAAGTTGTCCTCAAACATGCTTCTCACATCCGATTGATCCCGGGTATGGCCCCGCTCGATCTTTGAAAGCGCCTGAGAGTACGGGTCGTAATGGAAGAACGAGACACTGCCCCGCTGATCTATCAGCAGGCTGCGATCCTGCCAGCCGGGGAGCTCGGGAATGAACTGATCGGGGGCGGCCAGCTCCACGTTGATTTCAAGTGACTCCTTTAGCCGGGGAAGCTCCCTCATCACGGCATCCGAATCGGGGACCAGCTTGAGGTCGATATCGATGGTCGTCTCCCGCCAACCATGAAGAATGGCGGTGACGCCGCCGGTGAAATAGATGCTGATCGGCTCCCGGGCTATCTTGGCGAGGGCCTCCATGAAGCGTTCGAGCGCCGCCGGAGTGGTCAGCCTACGCATTCAGCAGCCCGCTCAAAGCTGACCAGCAGCCGTATCAGTGCGTTGTAGCGAGAGTGGGCGTTGTCCGGTTCATCCCGAGTCAACAGATCGTAGAGACGCTTTTCGGGATCACCCTCAATTTGAGGCGGAACGTCCAAACCAAGCCGGGCGAGCCTGGGTCTGCCGATCATTACCAGAAGAGCCGCCACCGTCTCCTCGCCGCGAGCAAGATCGTCCAGGCCGGATCTGATGACCTCGAATCCAGGTAGATCAGGCCGGTCCATCGATCCATCGTAGCTCGGACATCACCGGGGGTCTTGCCATGGTTTGCTGAGCGCTTCCTCCGAGCTCAACCTTCATCCGCTGCTCTGGCGCTTCGGCTCAGCTTCGTCTAAGAAGGCTGCTACATGTAGCGAACATGGTTTAATGTGGCCTACATGTCCAAGATGATTCAGGTTCGCAATGTCCCCGATGCGGTACACCGTGAAGTCAAAGCGCGAGCCGCTCGCGCCGGTATGAGCCTGTCCGATTTTCTTCTCCGAGAAGTTGAACGACTGATCGAAGCTCCTTCTATCGAGGATGTCCTGGATCGCCTGGCGTCGCGCAAGCGCCCTCGGCTCTCCGAGACGCCGGCTGAAGCCATCCGGGCAGAGCGCCTTTCTCGTTGATCGTCGTAGATGCCTCGGTGGTGGTCGACCTGCTCCTGGGCGCCGGCTCAGAAGCGGGCGACGCCCTGGCGCAGCGCCTGGTGCTTCGGGAATCGGTGTGCGCTCCAGAGTTTATCGACGTTGAAGTGGGGCAGGTACTGCGCCGGTTCTGGCTCCGGCAAGAGTTGCCGGATGTTGAAGCTACAGCGCTGGTTCGGGAGATGCTCGAGCTTCCAATTCGCCGATACCCGCCTTCGCGGCTCGTGGCCCGCGCCTTCGAGTTCCGATCGAATGTGACCGTGTACGACGGCATCTACCTGGCACTCGCCGAGGTTCTTGATGCTCCGCTCTTCACCGGCGATGCCGCACTTGTTGACGTCCCCGGCTGTGGAGCCATCGTCCAACTGGTTTCCACGTCGGCCTGAGCGCCAGGCTGTCAGCGCCGGTCGAGCGACATCGTATGGAAGAGCTGTGCCGGGCGCTGGCAACTGCGGTGGCGGTACGGGCTGACGGGGGGATTGGGTCCGGCGGCCCAGGCAGAGCCCCACCTTAAGGAGGTCGATGACCTCATCGATTAGGCGCTTGGCATTTGTCCGGACATCGGTCGCAGTGTCTGCATTCTCTGACGCCTTCGCCACCCGTAAACTGTCACCACCAGCCTCTAGCTTTTCCGGCATGGGCAACTCAGGAGGTGCACCATGGCAGTTGCTGACACGGGCGTCCGGCGCTACACCTACGCCGACCTGGCGACCTTCCCCGACGACCGGCTACGTCGCGAGATCATCGATGGGGAGCTGATCGTGACGCCGTCGCCCGTCGTCAGGCACCAGATGGCGTCGGCCAACATCCATCATCGGCTCATCCTGTTCGCCAAGAGCCGTGGCGGCCTGGCTCTGGCGGCGCCGATGGATATAGTCCTCTCGGACGACAACGTGGTGGAACCCGACCTGCTGTATGTGAGGGCCGATCACGCCGACCGCATCGGCACCAAGTACATAAAAGGAGTCCCGGATCTGGTGGTGGAGATCTCCTCCCCCTCCACCCGCCGGCTGGACCTCGTCCGCAAGCGTGAGCTTTACCAACGCTACCGGGTGCCCGAGTACTGGTACGTGGACCTGGATGCCGATCGGGTGGAGATCTACGTCCTGTCCAATGAGGCCTACCCGGCGCCTCAGATCCTCTATTCGGGGCAGAAACTGGAGTCGTCGCAGCTGGCCGGCTTCACCATGGCGGTGGACGAAGCGCTGGCCCCCGACCCGCCGGCGGATGCCGGCGCCAAGCAACCGACCCCGACGATGCCCCACCGGCCTGACTGAATTGCCGCCGGTTAATTCCCCGTCGAGGCTTGTTCCGCTCTGATAATTGGCGTCATGCCCTCCGAGAAGATCCGCCTGCGCATCGGCAACCTGGGGAAGGCTGTTCTCATTACCGGCCAGGCCTACCAGGATCCCAAGGACGCCCTGAACGAGTTCGTCTCCAACGCCGCCGACGAGTACGGGGAGGCGGGCTTGAGGGGCGAGGCATCCGGGTGGTGCTGCGCCGGCGGGGTCGTTACCCCGTAATTGCGGTCGATGACAGCGGCCGGGGCATGGACCCCGCTCGCCTGCGGCTGCTGGCCCGCAGCCTGTTCGAGTCGAGCAAGGTCGATGACCCCCGCACCCTCGGGGAGAAGGGGATCGGGGTCCTGGCCTTCCAGCAGCTCGGCGGGCGTTGCGAGATCGTGAGCCGGACCGCCGATTCGCCCGTCAGTCACCTGCTGCGCCTACAGCGAGGCAAGCCCAGTGCTGAGCTGGCCCACGCTCCCCGCCACCGGGCCCGTACCGAGCCGGGCACCACCGTCTATCTGTCGGACCTGGACCCGGACGTCCTGCGGGTGCTGACCCAGCGCAAGGTGGTCGACTACCTGCGCCGCCGGCGGGGTGCTGCGCTGGCATCCGGCGAGTACTCGATTGAGGTCATCGAGGGACGCCATGGCGAGCTGGTCACCGCAGAGGAGCCCGAAGGCGTCCGCCTCAAGATCCCACCTCACCCGACACTGTGGGGCCGCATCGAGTTCGACATCTACGTCAGTCCCCGGCCGGCGAGCGATCCTGCGGGACCGCGATGCCTTTCCGATCTTCGTCGACGCCGTGCGCTCGATAGAGCCGGCGGTGGTGAGGACCCTCGAGCGAGTGGCCAGCGAGGTGGACGAGGCCACCGTGGACCGGCTGGCCGACACCGTGCGGCGGATCTTCGGCCGGGTGCTCAAAGAGCTTGCCGACCTTGACAACCCGATGCGGACCCTCACCGGAACCGAGGAGGGTCAGGGCGCCTTGCTGGTGGCGGAAGCATCCCCGCCCGGCGCCCGGCAAGCCGGCGGCGAGCCCTGGGGAGATCTTGAGGAGCCCCCGGCCATGGCGGACCTGCTGCCGGAGCCGGAGGTCGAGAACCCAGAGGATCCGCCCACGCCCTCGGCCCGTCCGGGCGGCGGGGGATCGCAGTGGCTGCCCACCGTGCTTCCCGACCCGTCGCCGGACGGCGTCCGCAGCCGGTTCGATCCCGACCAGGGCATCGTCTTCTACAACGAGAACCACCCCGACTACCTGAAGGTGAAGGACTCGGACCAGGAGCTGGTCGACTACCTGTCCACCCTGGTGGCCAAAGAATACGTGGTCTACAACAACCCCCGGGCCGAACCCAACGATCTGGCCGAGGAGATGGTCCGATGGTGGTCCGGGTGCGCCGCCACCTGCCAAAGCGGATGTAGCTATTCAGGAAGGTTGGGCCGCGCTCATTTCGGGGCGAGGGAGCCACTCACCAGGATTTGACTGATGGGCAGCCGTCCTCAGGCCAGGAGCAGCAGATCCAGGCCGTCGAACTGGTGGAATGCGGAGTCGGTGGTGATCATTGTGAAGCCGCCAGCAACTGCGTATGCAGCCAGGTAGGCGTCCATCCACAGCTTGGGGGAGGCGGAGTCCCGGCGGGCGAAACCACTCCAAATCGACTCTAGCTCCGGAGGTTCAGTGCTGTAGTAAGTGATCCGATCATCTTCCAGGAGGGCCTGGTAGGCCTCCCAGGCCTCGTTGTTGGTGAGGGCGGGGTTGCCATACGGTGCAAGAACGGCGGCGTTGGTGAGCAGGCGGAGGAAGGTTTGCTGGGTGGCACGGCAGAAATGGATGACTGCCGGCTCGTCGACGGTCGTCAGCCATTGACGCGCCGCTGGGTGGTGAACATGGCCGGAGAGCGCGAGCGCCAGCCAGACGTTGCCATCACACAGAATCAATGTTCGGAGGCAGAGATGGTTCCCGCTTCCTCAGCGAGCAGAATCGTAGCGACCCGGTCCGGGGTGATCTCATCGTCCGGGTGCGCTTCGTGCGCACACTCGACGAGGGGCAGCCGGACCCGTTGCCTAACCCGCTTCCTAGCAACATCGTCTTTGGCCAAGCCTCGCTTGAGTGCGTCGGCCACGACATCTTTGATACGGCGGTTCTCGTTGACCGCACGGATCTTGATCTCGCGCATCAACTCGTCGGGGAGCTCCAGAGTAGTCTTCACGAGCCCATATTAACAGCAATCTGGTTTTATGGGTCCCCGAGAGACGGTCAGCGCATGGTGGCGGCTACAAGGCATGCTGCGGCTATCGCGAGCAGCCAGGTGCCAAAGAATGTCCATCCCGCCAGGAACCCCACCCACACGGTGTCCCCGGCGGTCACCGCTGCTGCGAAAGCGATCAAGGTGGAGGGGTCGTTGCGGCGTCGCCAACACACCCACAGGACTCCCAACGCGACAACTGCCAGGTGCCACGCGAAGAACAGCCACATTCCCGGCAGCAGATCATGCATGAATTGGTCGACCGGTGGAGAGGCGACCTCGGCTACCGCATCGGGGTAAGCGGTGGCATGCACTGCTGATGTCAACAGCAGTATGGCGGCGCCGACAGTTCCGGCGACTTTAGGCCGTGGAGCCATCGGTATCTGCGGACGATCCACGCCTTGATCTGCCGTCGGTTCCTTGCCTCCGTGTTTTCTGGATGCGAGCTTCATTGTCCTACCTCCAATGCTAGATGTGACGGCGCTCGACCCCGCCGGCTGGACGGGTGGTCGGCCCCGCGGCCGCAGAGGGCGCACTGCCCCCGGGTTCGGTAGTAAAAGGCCAGGGCGGCTAATCCCAGCGTGACTCCCCAGGCGAAGAACCACGGATACTCAATGAGAAACACCCAGGGCTCCAAGCCAACCTCGTTCTGGGGTGAGGAAGGCTCCGATAGGTTCACCAGGGTGCTCACCGTCCCGATGATGCCGACCGGAATAAGCATCATGCTGCCGAGACCAGCCCCCGCAATCGGGATCCACCGGGGTAACCGAGTCCCCCGCGGCCGGGCGAGCGCCAGGGCAATGCCTGCGCCTACCAGCGCCAGGACCGCGGTATCTCCCAGTCCCGGTGTCCACAAGCGGACGTTGTCCCCGAAAGCATCCTTGCTGGCCAGCCCCACAGTGCCCCCGAGCCCCCAGTAAACCTTCTCCGCGGCGTAACCGACGGCCAGAGTGAAGGCCGCATAAGCCGCTGTGTTCGAGGTCCAGCCCGAGCTTCCCTCGGACACCTGTCCGCAGCGCAGGCATCCACCTCGCAGATAACGCCGGTAGGCGATCGCCGAGGAGCCAACCATCACACCGGCTATTCCGGCCAGTACCCTTACCACGATGCCGGCCGGATCGACCTCCAACCCCACCGCCATGGCCTGACCGGTAAGGGCGGCAACCACGCTCATGATCACTCCAACCACGTCGAACGCGATGCCATCGGCCGCGATGACAAGCAGGAAGATGGAGGAACCACCAAGGGCGATCTTCACGACTCGGCTTCGGTGAATCCGCCGCGACGCCGCAACTGAAGCGCCGGCCGCAGCAACTGCAACCAGGGCCGCCCAGTTGGGGAGAACCTGAAACCCGCGGGTCGCCGGCACTTGCACGAGTGATCGAATGACTGCAGCGGAGCCGGCGAGAACTAGCAGCGGCACTGCCGTCCGTTGGGCGATCGAAGGATGCGATGGTCGGGAGTCGGGATCCATGGGTTCCTCCACTGTCTCGAAAGCGTCGGTACAATGATTCGATACGTCCGTTCTAGAATACGGGTTCTATAACACTACCGACGGGACAACTTGTCAAGACCTGCAAAGTTCACTGAAGACGAAATTCTCGACGCCGCCCTTCGGTTAGCGGCTGAAGGTGGCCCATCGGCAGCAACGATTGGAGCGATCAGCGGCGCCACCGGCGCCCCGGTCGGATCGATCTACCATCGCTTCAGCTCTCGCGAGCTATTGCTTGCCCGCCTGTGGATCAGAACGGTTCGCCGGTTCCAGGAAGGCTTCTTGGAAGCTTTACGCGACGCCGATCCGAACTCCGCTGCCCTGGGTGCAGCCCGATACGCGGTGACATGGTCCATCGAACACTTCGATCAGGCTCGGATCCTCGCGCTCTACAGGCGGGAGGACCTGGCTGCGCAGTGGTCGAAAGAGTTGGGTGACGAGCTGGCTGTCCTCAATGTCCAGGTCGAAGCAGCCCTAAAGCTGCATGCCGATCGCCTATGGCCCGGAGACAGTGAGGCAATTCAGAGACTTGTCTTTGCCTTGATCGATGTACCCTACGCCGCAGTACGACGTAACCTCGCTTCAGGCCACCCCCCACCACCGATAATCGCAGAACTGGTTGAAGATGTATGCAGATTCCTGCTGGCACAGGAGCATGAATCAAGGACCACTTAGTTGAACCAGACGACCGATCCTGCCTGGGAGGCTTCCTCTCAGCTGCCCACCTCCGTCTTGGAGATCTTGCAGCGCCCGGACGGCAGGGAGATAGCCGTGATTGCCACTGTGGACCCCGACGGCATGCCCCGAACTGCAGCGTTTGGAAGTGTAAGAGCCATCTCCCCCCGCCGGATTCGCTTTGCCTGCAACCGGAGCAATCACACGTTCGCCAACCTCAGCCGTGACGGACGCGTGATGATTGCCCTTTACGCTCCCTCCGATGTGGCGGTTGGTATTCGGGGTAGGGCGCGGATAATCAAAGAAAATCTGGACTCGTTTCCGACGAATGCGCTGGTTCAGGTGGAGGTGGAGGGTGTGAAGAACGAATTGCTGCCCTCTTTGAGCGTGGTCACCGCCATGACTTACGGAGTTACCGAGGAGATCGCCCTCGTGCTCGCCAAAGCAATGGCCGAGCTGCTGGAAACACCGTAGGAAGAGGGCTCCTATCGACTGCCTTCCAAGCCTCCCATCAGGGCTTGCAGCGAGATGAGCTCGGCCTGGAAGGCGGATCGCCCGGCTTTGGTGAGCGAGACCCAGGTGCGGGGGCGCTTGCCCTCGAACACCTTGTCCAGCTTGACCAACCCGGCCTCCTCGAGAACCTGCAGGTGGCGGGAGAGGTTGCCGTCGCTCAGGGTTAGCGTCTCCTTCAGGAAGTTGAAATCGGCCTTCTGCACGTCGGACAGAATCGCCAGCATGCCCAGCCGGGTCTTTTGATGCACGACCTCGTCCAGCTTTTGCGTGGGGTGGGTCATCAGACCTGAACCTCCTGGCGCCTGTGCATCAGGCCGATGAAGAACGTCACCGCCCCATACATCGCGCTGCCGATGTGACCGGCCGCGTCGGGCGCCCCCGTGAGCCACATACCGATGACCGCTATGGCCAGGGCCACCGCCGAGACGGAAAGGGCGGTGCTGTGGGCGAGCCTTCCGAACACCAGGTAGCCGGCGGAGATGCACAGAAGCGGTCCCAGCGTCGACACCACCGGAAGGTTCAAGGCCGCTCCGCCGAACCCGGTGGCGAAACATCCGACCATTATTCCCAGCGACATCGCGATCCACGGGCCCGGATTGTCGATGACGCCGAGCTTCGACTCCCGCCGCCAGTAGTAAAGGCCGGTGGCGACCCCGCCCAGGGGGCCGGCGACTGCCCAGAAGATGCCGGCTCTGTCTCCACCCGCCATCAGGCCGATCACCGCCCCCATGACCATCAGGGCCCCGAACAGCATGCAGGGGAACGAAAAGTGGTTAAGGACCTGGTTGGTGCGGCTGCGGAGCTGTTCTATCTCCCGGAGCAGATCTGCCGGATTCTGCTGCATCTCTGACCTCCCTTGCGTGCCCTAACGCTGAATCGCCTTGGGAAAGTACTTTACAGTGCAAAGAACTTGAGGTCAAGAAGTGATTGGCCTCGGTTCGGAAAGGACCGGTGGTCACAAGGCCCGCAAAGTAGGGGAGGGCTGCTCGTCAGGGCCCACCAGTGCGTCGGACGTTGACATAACGAGCAGACGGCTGCGGGTATTGAGCTGTGCACCGCGACACATCCCGGATTAGAGCCTTCTCATAAGTGGTTCATGTGACGTTCATCTTCGGTGCCAATGATCGCCACATGCCTTCATTTGTCGACACCGGCCACGGCCCCGAGGATGTCCCCAGCGCGACCCGGAGCTCGGGCCCCCGCTTCATGCTGTACTCCCATGACGGAGCCGGCCTCGGGCACATCCGCCGCAACGTGAACATCGCGGCCGCCCTGACCAGTGCTTGTCCGCATGCCTCGGCGTTGATCGTCACCGGCACCGAGGACCTGAGTCCGTTTGCGATGCCCCGGGCGGTCGATGTGCTTCGGCTCCCCGGTTTACGCAAGGTCAGCAACTCAAGCTACACCGCCCGCAGGCTGACGATGGAGCCGGAAAGCCTCCGCCGGCTGAGGGCCCGCCTTCTGGAGACCGCGGTCGAGTGCTATCGCCCCGGCGTCCTGCTGGCCGACAAGCACCCCGGCGGGGTGGGCGGCGAGCTGGTCCCGGCCCTAAGAAAGGTCAAGGCTCAAGGCGGTTTCGGCGCCCTGGGCCTGCGGGATGTCCTCGACACGCCGGATCGGGCCCGGAGGGAGTGGAAGGCGAGCGGGGCGATCGGCCTGATCCAGGACCTGCACGATGCGATCCTGATTTACGGCGACGCCGGCCTGCTCGACCCGCTGGAGGGATGGCCGTTGCCCGCAGCAGTTCGAGACCGGATTCGTTACTGCGGATACGTGGTCACCGAGTTTTCGCCGGTCAGCCGAACACGCCCCGTCCGAACGCGCCCGTTGGTTGTTGCCACGGTGGGCGGCGGGGAGGACGGATCGGTGGTTCTTCGCACCTTCCTGACCGCTTCCGCGGGAGCACCCTGGGACGCCCTGGCGGTAACCGGCCCGCAGGCCGACCCGGCCGAGTGCCGGAACCTCGAGCGTCTGGCGGAGACGGCCGGCGCACGGCTGGTGGAGTCGATCCCCGAGCTCGGCCGAAAGCTTGACCGGGTCGATGCGGTGGTCTGTATGGGCGGCTACAACACGCTCACCGAGGTCCTCGGCGCCGGCATTCCCTCCGTGTGTGTGCCCCGGGTGGTTCCCCGGCAGGAGCAGCTCATCCGGGCTCGGGCGTTTTGCGAGCGGGGCCTGCTTCGCCTTATCGAGCCGGCGGATCTTCACCCGAACCGCATGAGAAGCGAGATCGAAAGCGCTCTGGACACCAACCGGGCGGCTCTGGGCGGCCGGGTGCGCGACACCCTGAGCCTCGACGGCGCGGCGCATGCCGCCGGCGCTCTTCTGGAGCTGGCCGGCGCCGGCCTCGAAAGCGCCCCGGCAAAGGTGGCGGCTCTGTGACCGGCGCTTCGCCAGCCACGTGCGACATCCTGGTCGAAGGTGCCGGACCCATGACCGGTGCTTCCCCCATGCACATCGGCTACATCCTGAAGCGGTTCCCCCGGATATCGGAGACGTTTGTTGCCGCCGAGTTGCTCGAGCTGCAAAGACAGGGCCAGCGGGTAACGGTTTTTGCGCTCTCCCGGCCGGAGGAGCCTTTCGCTCACCGGTTCCTGAGCGACCTCAAGATGCCCGTCATCTACCTTCCTCACCGCCCGGTGCGACAGCTCGCACGCACGGCGCGGGCGCTGGCGGGTATCGTCGGGTGCACCCCCGGCGGGTGGATCGGCGCGGCAGCGGCGGCCCTGTCTCCTCCCTCCATCCGGGGCTGGCGGCGCCTCCTGCAGGCCACCGTCCTGGTTGCGGAGATGCGGCGGCTGGGGATCGACCATCTGCACGCCCACTTCGCCTCCACCGCCGCCCGCATCGCCTATCTGTCACGACGTATGGGGGGTCCCTCTACAGCGTCACCGCCCACGCCAAGGACATCTATCACCAGGAGGTCAACGTCTGCCGGCTGGTGGAGACCCTGGGCGGCGTCGCCAGCTTTGTCGCCACGGTCAGCGAAGCCAATGTGCGGTACCTCGACCAGGTGCTGCAGGGCCGCAGCCGGGTCGCCCTGGTACGCAACTCCGTAGACATCCGCCGGTTCGAACGGCCTGATGACCGCGGCACGGAACCCGCGACCGTGCTTACGGTCGCCCGGTTGGTGGAGAAGAAGGGCATCGACGACCTCATCCGGGCCTGCGGCCTGCTGGTCCGACGGGGGATCGGCGTGCGGTTGGAGCTGGTGGGGGATGGGCCGCTTCGGGCCGAGCTCACTGCGCTGGCCGCGGCACAGGGGGCCGACGTGCGTTTTCTGGGGGCGCTGGACCAGGAAGAGGTGCGGAACTGCTACCGGAGGGCCGGGGTGTTCTCACTTCCCTGCGTTATCGCCTCCACCGGCGACCGGGACGGCCTGCCGACCGCGGTGCTGGAGGCGATGGCCTGCGGCCTTCCGGCGGTTACCACTGCGGTCAACGGACTTGCCGAGGCCTTAATCCACGAACAAACCGGTCTCGTGGTGCCCGAGCGGGACCCCGAAGCCCTCGCCGGGGCTCTCGGCCGGCTGATCTCAGACCCGGTTTGGGCCGATCGGTTGGGAAGGCAGGCCCGGGAGCACGTCACGCGAAGCTTTTGTCTCGTCGACAGCGCAACCCGGCTGAGGAGCCTGTTTGCCGAACACGCAAGGCGTGCCTCATGAGAATTCTTCAGCTCTGCTGTGATTCGGGCATCGCCTACGGCGGTGCCAAGGGGGCCTCGGTGCACCTGGGGGAGCTGTCCCGGGCGTTCACTCAGGAGGGGGCCGAGGTCCTGGTAGCGGTCGCCCGGAATGAGTGCCGGGTGCCGCCGCCGGGCATCACGGTGCAGGTCATCCCCCCGGCGGGGAATGGCCGGGGCGGAAAGGCGGCGCAGGACCGGGCGCGTGCTGACTGGCTCATCGAAGTCATCGGCCGCTGGGAACCCGATCTGGTGTACGAGCGGCTCTCGCTGCACTGCTCCGCCGGCGTTGCGGCAGCCGCCGCGACCGGGGTGCCCCACCTGCTGGAGGTGAACGCCCCGCTGTCCCAGGAGGCGGCCCGTTACCGCGGGCTCGACGAGCCGGAGCTGGCTAAGGCTCTGGAGACACTGACTCTTTCGGGCACCGACCTGCTCCTGGCGGTCAGCCGGCCCATCGCCCGCTACGCCCGGGAACGGGGAGCCCGGGAAGTCCGGGTGTGCCCCAACGCGGTCGATCCATCCCGATTTCCGGTCCCCGCACCTGTGGCCGAACAGCCGGCGCGCGCGGTGTTTTCCGGGTCGCTGCGTCCTTGGCATGGATCGGGGACCCTCGCCGAGGCGTGGGGCATCCTCGGATCCGATGCGCCGCCTCTCGTGATCATCGGCGATGGAACCGGCCGGGAGTCCCTGGAGGCGGCCGGCGCCACCGTCACCGGCATGGTCCACCACGCCGGCGTACCGGTTCTGCTGCGCAGCGCCCACATCGCGCTGGCACCTTACCCGGGGGATGCCCCTGACTACTTCTCCCCCTTGAAGCTGTTCGAGTACCTGGCTGCCGGCCTTCCCGTGGTGGCCGGGGACATCCCCGGAGTCGCCGATGTTGCCGGAGAGGTTGCGATCCTGGTGCCTCCGGGGGACGCAGGGGCCCTTGCCGGAGCAGTGGCGGAGCTGTCCGGCGATCCTCAGCGCCGCCTTCGATTGGGCCGCGCCGGTAGGGAGCTGGCCCTGGGCTTCCACACCTGGAGGCACCGGGCCCGCGGGGTTATGCAGCTTGCCGGTGAGGTAGCCCGGGAGGTGGCGGGAGTGCGATGAGGAGCGCCCTCAAATTGCTGTGGCCCTTCACGCGGGGGCGCCGGGGCGCGTTTGCCGCCGGCCTGGCAGGCACGCTTTTGGTGACCGCAGCCGAGCTGGCGCGCCCGTTTCCCCTGAAGCTGATCCTCGACCGCTTGCTGGCTCCGGGTCCCGCAGGCCCGGAAGTCGACCTGGCATTTGTGGCGGCGGTGGCTGCTCTGGTGGTGGGAACCGCCGCGGTCGGAGCGGCGGGCACCTATCTGACCGAGACCCAGATGCGCATTGTCGGAGAGCACGTCGTGCATGACCTGAGGGTCGCTCTCTACTCCCACCTGCACGGCCTGTCCCTGCGATTTCACCGCCGCCGACACACCGGCGACCTGGTGACCCGGGTCACCGGCGACGTGCACACCATGGGCGAGCTGGTCGGCGAGTCGCTGATCAAGGTTCTGGCTGCGGTGCTCCTTCTGGCCGGGATGCTGGTGGTGAGCATCAGGCTCGATCCGGTGCTGGCCCTGGCGGCGCTGCTGGTCACCCCCCTTCTGGCGCTGGCCACCGTCCAATCCCAGAGACGCATTAAGACCGCGGCTCGCAGCCAGCGGGCGGCCGAGGGAGCCATCGCAGCGCTGGGAACCGATTCGCTGTCGGCGATCGGCACTGTAAAGGCGCTCGGAGGCGAGCACTCCGAGCAGCAGCGGCTGCAGAGCCAGAGCATCGAGCGGCGAGATGCCGGCGTTTCCGGCTCAATCGCTGAGGGCAGGTTCGGCGGGGTGGTCGACCTGCTTGAGGCCGTCGGTACCGCGCTGGTCCTGGGCCTGGGCGCCTTTCGCGTGGTCGGTGGCCACCTCACGCCGGGGGACCTGGTGGTCATGCACTCCTACCTTCGCCGGCTCTACCGCCCCCTGCGTGACCTGACCCGGCAGGCCGGTCGAATCGCCCGGGCCACCGCCCGTTCGGAGCGCATCCGGGAGGTGCTCGGCTCGGACGACACGTTGCCGGAGAAGCCGAACGCCTACTCCGGTCCCCGGGCGGAGGGGAACATCCGCCTGCGGGATGTGTACTTCGCCTACGAGGCGGGCCGGCCGGCGCTCAAGGCGGTTTCGTTCAGTGTGCAGGCCGGGGAGTCGGTGGCCATAGTGGGAACCTCGGGGGCCGGCAAGTCGACTCTTGCCGCCCTGATGGGACGCTTTCATGACCCCGACGCCGGGGCGGTGTTGCTTGACGGACGCGACCTGCGCGACTGCTCCCTGGCCTGGCTGCGCAACCAGGTCGGGTTCGTGCTGCAGGACACGGCACTTTTCAGCGGGACGGTCGCAGACAATATCGCCTACTCCACCGACGCCACCCGCCGGATGGTGATCCAGGCAGCCCGCCGGGCCGGGGCTCACGAATTCATCACCGCACTGCCCGACGGGTACGACACCGACCTCGGACCGTCCGGCGCCAGCCTGTCGGGAGGCCAGCGCCAGAGGCTGGCCATAGCCAGGGTGCTGCTTAGAAACCCCCCGGTGGTGGTGCTGGACGAGCCGACCTCCGGACTGGACGCCGCCACCGAACTTGACGTCATGGCAGCTTTGCGCCAGGCGCTCAAGGGGCGCACCACGGTGCTGATCACGCACTCGCTGCGCCTGGCTCGCACCGCCGAGCAGGTATTCGTGATCGATGCCGGCCGGGTGGTGGAGCAGGGTGCCCCCGAACAGCTGATCGCCGGAAGGGGCCGTTTCCGCTCGCTGGCGGCAGCGCAGGGACTCGCCGGCTCCCCCAGGCTGCCGGCACCCGACGACCACGCCCTGCCCCAGATGAGCGGTCTGCTGGACCCCGATGCGGTGGAATCCGTTCTGACACGGACCTCTCCGGATCCCCAGATCAGCGGCCTTGCGGTTCGATACATCCGGTACAAGCCGCAGACCAATGTGGTTGTCGACTACGACGTGGCCGGGCCCTCCGGCAGAAGGCGGGTGGTGCTGATGGCGGCGGCCGGCCGCAGCATGGCAAAGCTGGCACACCGAACGGTGGCCCCAACGGTGGCCGGCAACCTGGCATACGACGAGCAGCTGAACCTTCTGGTCCAGTGGCTGCCGCTCGACCTGTGGCTGCCCTCGCTGTCGGAGCCGGTCGAGACCCTGACCGGCTCAGCATGCATCCCATATACCGCCGGGGACGAGGTGGAGCTCCTGGCGTACAAGCCCCGCCGCCGGGCGGTTGTCGGAGTGGACGGTCACGTCCTCAAGCTGTACGCCGATGAGGACGCTTTCCGGGCGGCCGCGGCCGCCCTCCTCGGCGGGCACCGGCTTCCGGTCGCCACGGCCGTGCCCACCGGTGTGGTGTCGAAATTCCTGATGACGGCACAGGAGTCTATTAAGGGAAGCCCGATTCAGGACCCGATCGAAACCGCTCCCGAGGCCGGAGACCTTCTGACTCGGTTCCACCGGGGCACCATGCCTGCCCTGAACCGAACCCTGGATCCGTTCGAGAGTGCCCGAGGCAGCGCCCGGACCGCCTCGCACCTGGTTCCGGCACTGAGGGGTCGCCTGGAACATCTGGTCGAACGGCTGGCCGCTTCCGCTCCCCCGCCCGGCTCCGCCCTGTGCCACGGCGACTTCCACAGCCGGCAGCTGCTGGAGACCCCGAAGGGACTGGTGGTGCTGGATCTGGACGAGGCCGGGCTGGGCTCCCCGGCCATCGATCTGGCGACTTATGCGGCGCACGTCCTGCGGGGGGGCGGTGAGGGAGTTGACGGCGTCGATGAGGTCCTGTCCGCGCTGGCCGAGGGTTACGGCCGCCGGCCGGACGGGCTGGACTGGCACGCCGCGGTGGCGGTTCTCCGGCTGACCGTCTTTCCCTTCCGAACCTACCCGACCGTGGATTGGCCGGATCAGGTTGAGGTTCTGGTCGGCGTCGCCGAGGGGCTCGCCGCCCGATGAGCATGGTTTGCACGGACCTTCAGGCGCTGTCGGCAGGGCTGGTGGGGGAGCCGGCGATCGCCAGGATCCTCAAGGACAAGCCGGGACGCCGGCGGACCAGCCTGGTGCAGGGCCCACGAGGCACCGCCGTGGTGAAGGCGTATGCCTCCAACCGGGCTCCGGTGGTAGCCCGGCGCATCTCCGCGCTGGCCGCCGGGCCGTCCGAGCCGGCGGTTCCGCGGGTCCTTGCGCTGGACGAAGCCCGCCGCCTGGTGGTCCTCAGCCCTGTGCCGGGCCGGCCGCTGACCGAAGCTGTGATCGATGGTGAGCTGGAGGTGATCGAGCGGGCCGGAGCTGCGTTGGGGAAGTGGCATGCCGCCTGGTGGGACCGGGTTCCCGCCGCATTCTCGCCGCACCCGGTGCAACATGAGCGGGCGATTCTCGCCAAGAAGGTTCAGGGTGCGGCATCGTCCACGGCGGCGGCGGTCGCGCAGGAGATTGCCGGCCTGGAGATGCCGTGGCCCTGCCGGACGGTGGTCCACCGGGACCTCTACGAAACTCAGATGGTGGTCGGCGACCGGGTGGGGATGATTGATCTGGACGATGCAGCTTGCGGCCCGCCCGAGCTGGATATCGGCAACCTGCTGGCCCACCTGACCCTTCTGGGCGGACGACTCGGACGAGGTATGGGCAACGAGCGCCGGGCTTTTCTCAGGGGCTATCTAACTTCCGGCCCGGAGGTAGATGCCGGCCGGTTGCAGCAGTGCGAGACCCTCAGCCGGCTGCGCCTGGCGTGCATCCACAACGAACCGGCGCTCGTCGGACGGACGGAGGGCGCTTTGTCCAACAAGTAGCGTCCGGACGGATCAGGCGGCTGCGGCGGCCGGCTAGGTCTTGCCGAGCGTTTCGAGGTCCACCCAGTAGCGATCGGTGCGGTCGGGCCTGAGCCATACCGTTACCGGCTGGTCCACTACATCCGGGGAGACAGCGTGCCAGATGTAGTCGCTCTCGAATCGCCGGGTCTGGCCGCTTTTCGGATCGACGTCCTCTGCGATGAGGCGGTGCGGTTGGGCTTCGCCGACGCTGAGCGTGTCGACCTCGGTAACCGCTATGACGTTGGCCGGCACCGGCTGGCCGGTTTCTCGCAGGGCCCGCTTGGCTCGGGTAGTGGTGTTACGCCTTACATCTGTGACGGTCTTTTTGGCTGCGAGTAAAGATCCGACGGCCAGGAGCCCCGGAATAGCAATCAAGGGATCTAGGTCGTCGCTGGTTGCAACGACGACCGCGGTAACGGTCAGCAGAATCACCCCCGTGGCGGCAACGGCGTATGCCATGCCCTGGTACAGCTTTTCATGGCCGCTCGTTAGGCCGACGTTCCACTGCGCCAGTGTCCCGGGATCGGCGCCCAGGCTGGGCGGGCCGGCCCGCACGGTGGCGCCCGAACGAGCCATCCTGAAAAATATGAAAGCCGCCAGGCCGCAGGTCGGGGCAGCTATGGCCGCCGCGACCGTCAGAAACCAAACGTCCAGGAAGCGCGAGCGACGGGCATCCTTCGGATCCTGAGGACGGTAGAGCACCTCGATCGGCTCGCCGACCTCGTAGGACTTGGAGTTGCTTCCCGAGTCGCTGACAAATTCAATCTCCTCGCCGGAGCCAGAGCTGAAGCGAATCTTTGGGTAGTAGGCGACGCTGTCGGAATCTCTTTGCGCGTCGTAACCCGTCACGATGCCCGTTGTTCTCTGGGCCTCATCCAGAAAGTCGATGGTATTCCGGGTGGCGATGACGCCTCCCACGGCGGACGCAATGGCAAGCACCAGGAAAAGCAAGGCACCAGCCTTCAGCATCATGGCTCACCTCCGTTGCCGACGAGGTGAATGCTGGTCCGGATCCGGCCGGGATACAAGGGGGTTAGCCTCAGCTTTGCGGCCGATTCCTGGGGGGGCGTCCGCACCCGTCAGCTCGCTCCGCCGTATGGTCAAGGTCGATTCACTTGACGTCGTAGCCGACTTCGTCCACATCGCCACTCCTCATCTCCTTCGGCGGAACAACGGCGCCAGATGAGAGCGTGGAACCTCGGGAGCGCATGGAGCGTCGAGCGTCGCGTCCCCTGCGTTCGACGCGCAGACGCCCACCCCTCTACTCCTGATGACGGCTTTCGGTTGTGCCTGCTTCTTAGTGTGATCCACGCGCTCCGGCCTTAGCTGCGGTGCGAACGACAAGGTGGTGGAACGGTCGGACGACGGTGAAGTACAGCGGGCCGGTCCACCGGTGATAGCGCACGACGGTGATGACCCGGAACCGGCTTCGGCCGAGGCGCGTCGGCTCGATAACAACGGCCAGGTAGCCCGTGAGGTGTGTGTCCGCCGCCTCCAAGACCAGGTACCGGTCCTCTGCCGCTGCGAAGACGGTGAAGAACCAGACCGTATGGCCCGGGGTGAACGGGATCTCCTCCGCTGTCAGACCTGGGCCCGCGGGGATCGCCGGGTTGCGCAGCCTTAGCAACCCGGCGAGCACTGCTCGGGCGCGGAATAGAAGCGTCATCCACCGCGGCTCCCACGCCAGGGCACCGGCGACGAACTCGCGCAATGTCACGCTGGCTTCGATGGTCTTCACGTCGACGTGGTCGGCGTCGACGATCAGGGAGCTGAGCTCGGGCGGATCGACCTGATGGTTTAGGCCGCTCATGGTGCTCTTCACACTTCTCCTGACTGGTTATGACGTTGGTGCGTGCGACGCCCACGTCGTCGGCTCGGAAAACTGAAAGACATAGCGGGGTTGAGCTCGCCGTTCTCGCTCACTGGTGCACCAGCTGGTCGTCTCGGTCGGCGCTCAGCGGACTGCCGCTGTCGCGAGAAGCGGCCACGAGCAGGAGCGTGGCCGGTATCACCGCCGTGGTGAACGGCGTGGCAGGGCCGTGGACGGCGGCGCAGGCGACGCCCCAGAGGCCGAGCCCCCACCCGACGAAGGCCGGTACGGCGTGATCGTTCCGAGCGAGCCACAGCACGACGGCTCCGAGGAGGAGCAAGGGGACGGCGAAGCTCCCGGGCCCGCTCCAAAAGTACGCAGCAGCCTGCTGGATTTCGCCGCCGTCGGGGGGCGGAGTGTGGGTGCCCCACAGCGCGCCGTCGAGCCAATCGCCGACCTGGCTCCGGGCTGCGACCGCGGAAACCACCCCGTGCGCCGTCCCCTGGGCGACCATGATCCCGCCCGCCCCACACGCGCATTCGTCGCACGCCCATCCCTCGCCTCCTGCCCGCTCAATGCGAGACTATACGTTCCGAAACCGACCGTACCGTATACTTGCCTGGTGGTCAAGAGAGGACGTCCGCGGGAGGCGCGCGTCGATGCGGCGGTGCTCGATGCCGCCCGGCACGAGCTAGCGCTGCATGGGCCGGGAGGCTTCACGATGGACTCGGTGGCCGAGCGGGCGGGTGTCGGCAAGGCCGCCATCTACCGCCGGTTCCCTGGCAAGAGCGCCATGATTTTTGCGGCAGCCGTGCACGCTTTGGACATCGCGCCACCGCCGGATCACGGCTCGCTGCGTGGGGATCTGGGAGCTCTCCTGGTTGACGTGCTGAGGAGCCAGGACAATCCCCTCGCCCGGCAGGCGATCCCCTTCCTGCTGCAAGAGCTCGGGCGCGACCCGGCCGTAGGCCAGCAGCTCGAGCAGATCTTCCTCGTTCGCGAGCGAGCGTGCATCGAGGCCGTCCTTGGCCGCGCCGTTGCGCGGGGCGAGCTTCGGGTTGCGCCGCCGGTGCACGCCGTCCACGCGCTGCTCATGGGCCCGGTCTTCGCCTGGGTCTTCGTGCTACGTCGAGACCCAACGGAGTTCGTGGACTCGCTCGGGGACGCCGTGACCGCGGCCATCATGGAGCTCGCCTTCAATCCGGCGCCCCGTCGCAGCCGCTCAAGGGTTGGTCGCTAGCGCGAGCACTGCACACCGGCCAGTCGCGCCGGGACTCGTTGGATGGCCCGCTGCCTGGTGGTAGGCGAGGTGACGTCGGAGGGTCGGAGGGGTCGCGACGTCTTTGTCGGACATCGACCACTCCAATAAGCGGTTTCGCGCTTCGCGACAACCCTATGAGCGAAGACCGCTTCCCCCATCCGGGCCCGGCTGGGCCCTCCGTGGCTGCCCCGAGTGAGCCGGACGCGTCGCGAATTAGTCGAGGCGAACGATCAACCGTGCGGCGAGGCCCGGCGGATGGCACTGGCTCCGCTGCGGCCGGGCCTGTACCGGCGCCGATCACCCGAAGAAGCATACGCCGGCAGTCGTATGCGTGCCCTACGTCGCTGCTCGGATGCCACGCTGCTCGTGTGTTCCGTACGCTGCGGGTGAGCGATGTGAGGAAGCCAAGCCGGGCCCGTGCAGCAATTCGCCTACGTGACGGCTGCGGTCGCCGTGGGCCTGTTCAGCCTCTGGCGCCGTGACATCACCGCCTGAGGAGCTCCTTTCCCGCTACAGCTGGTTCGTTCGCCGCATTGCTCGAGGCCGTCCATCGGGGTCCACTAAGCTGCGGTGGACGGCGTGCGCCCACAACCGGGACAATCCTGTGATGGACTCGGGCGTGTGAGGGCGGGCATGTCCCGGCGGCCGGGGACCCTGCTTGCCGCCGCTATGCCATGCCTCCAGTGTGCCGGCGGCCTTCCGCCACGCATCGAAACCGCTCACGGGGTCCACCAGGTCGGCGTCGTCACCGTCCTCCCGGCCCAGATGCTCCCGCCACAGCTCCAGGCGGGTATCGCGGGCCAGCTTTCGGGCGCCGTCGCCCAGGCCGGCCGGGTCCTTCGGCTCCCGATCGTCGGGGGTCGAATCGAGAATGATGCACGACAGCTCCGAGTCGTGACTCCATGATCGCCGGTTGAGGTTGTCGGACCCGACCTCGAGCCAGACATCGTCGATCACCGCCACCTTTGCGTGGATGTAGATCGGGGTGCCGTGCACGTTCTCCAGGTCGTACACGGCGACCCGATCGCCGCCCGCCGGTCCGACGGTTTTCATAAACTGTTGCCGCCCGATGTTCTCGCTGGTCGCCGACACCGTTCCTCCCCGCTCGGCGAACCGGGGCACCACGACGATCAAATGTAGATCAGGTTCCCGCCGGAGGGCCTCCGCGAAGGCATCGGCGGCGGACTGTGACCACAGATACTGGTCCTCCACGTAGACCAGCCGGCGGGCACGGCGCAGTGCCTTGGCCCTGCCGATGCTGCGCTCGCCTTCCGGGGCGAACGGGTAGGGCGGCCGCTTGGCGGGGTAGGTTCGCACCACCTGGACTGCATGCGGTCCGGTAGGAGAAGGGTCGTCCCGGATCGGGGCAGGGGATCGGGACGGCGGGGTTGCCGGGTCAGCTTTCGCACTGCAAGCCGAACGGGGTTCCGGTGGTCCAGGGGCGTCGGGTCTTCCCACCGCTCCCGAAACGTGTAGGCAAGGTCACCCACCGCCGGACCGTGGACCTCCAGCTGGATGTCGTGCCAGGGCGGCCGTTCGCCGTAGTCGGGGTTGATGTCGACGGGCTGGGGATCCCCCTCGTGGCGGGCGTCGTCGCGCCGGCCGTACGCCAGGTCGATTCCACCGACGAACGCAACGTCGGTGTCCGGACCACCGGACCGCCGCAGGACGAAGAGCTTTTGATGGTGGCTGCCGCCGTGCTGGACTCGCTCGTCGAGCAGGAGCTCGCCGCCGGCCTCGTTGACCTGTCTCACCAGCTTCAGGTTCTCCTGCTCGCTGAAGTGTGCCTGCGTGGGGTGCGACCGCCATAGCAAACCCCGGACGTGGACCTTCTTGGCGGCCAGCTCCGCCAGAACCCTGGCGACCTCGGTGCCGGGGCCGGCGAGCCGTTCGTCGGGGTCGCCCTCCCAGTCGGTGAAGTGAACCCAATCGTCGCGGTCAAGCGTGCACAGCTCCTCGTACAGGCGCTTGAAGTAGGTGGCGCCGTGTACCAGAACTTTGACCCGATTGCCCTCAGTGTAGGCAAGTCCGTCGTCGTGCTGGCGGTCGATCTCGGTGGCGGGATTGCCTCGCTCGGCTGGAGAAAGGAACCAATCCTCCATGGTCAATCTAGTGCTTCCCCAGGATGGAATGACATCGGCCGGCCCTTTCGATGGTTGGTCATGACAGTGACCATGTACCCAGATGGCATCAACCGATCCTGAAGTCTTCCAACGACTTAACTCAGATCTTCTTACAGAGGTCAGCTTCTGACCTCATTCCACTGTAGTTTTCGATTCCGAAGTTCCTCTCGATAGCACGTGGAACAGGGAGATTCAGCTCCGGCGACGGAAAGGGTAATGCTGTGACCTACATGATTCGAACGTCCGGTCTGGTCAAGCGCTACGGGGACGTGGTGGCGCTCGACGGTCTGGACCTGCTCGTGCCCCAGGGCGAGGTGCTCGGTCTGCTCGGCCCCAACGGAGCCGGCAAGACCACCGCGGTGCGTATCCTCACCACCCTGCTCGAGGCAGACTCGGGCGAGGCAGAGGTCGCCGGCCTGAACGTCCAGACGCAACCGGAGAAGGTCAAGGAGCGGATCGGTCTATCCGGACAGAACGCAGCCATCGACGAGCACCTCACCGGATTCGAGAACCTGGACATGGTGGGGCGCATGTACCACCTGGGCCGCCGTCGTTCCCGGGAACGGGCTCGCGAGCTGTTGGAGCGCTTTAGCCTGACCGACGCGGGAGACCGTCCCGCCAAGACCTACTCCGGAGGCATGCGGCGCCGGCTGGACCTGGCCGCCGCTTTGGTTGCCGAACCCCAGGTTCTGTTCCTCGACGAGCCCACCACCGGACTGGACCCCCGCAGCCGCTCCCAGATGTGGGAGACCATTCAAGACCTGGTTCGCGGCGGCTCGACGGTTCTGCTCACCACCCAGTACATGGAGGAGGCGGACCAGCTTTGCGACGACATCGTGGTCATCGACAAGGGCCGCAAGATCGCCGAGGGAACCGCCGATCAGCTGAAGAAGCAGGTGGGTGGGGAACGGATCGAGGTGGTGCTGGTCGACCTTGCGGATCTGCCCGCCGCCGGGGCCGTCCTTCGCTCCTTGGCGGTGGACGAGGTGCAGATCGACGAGCCGTCCCGCCGGCTGACCGCCGGGGTGAGCGGCGGTGTGGATGACCTGAGGCTGGTGCTCCAGGGCCTGTCCGAAGCGGGGGTCGCGGTGGTCGACGTCGGCCTTCGACGCCCGACGCTGGACGATGTCTTTCTCTCTCTCACCGGGCACCACACCGAAGAAGAAGAGCCGGCCGCCGGCGACGCAAAGCCGGGCAAGGGTGCCAAAGTCAAGGACACCAAGAAGGAGGCAGTTCGATGAGCTCACTGGCCCTGGCGCTGGCCGATGGCGCGGTGGTCGCCAAGCGCAACCTGATCAAGATCACGCGGGTCCCGGAGGTGCTGATCTGGACGACCATGTCCCCGATCATGTTCGTGCTGCTGTTCGCCTACGTGTTCGGCGGCTCCATCGAGATTGCGGGTGCCGACTACAAGGAGTATCTGATGGCCGGCATTTTCGCCCAGACCGTCATCTTCGGTTCCACCTTCACGGGGGCCGGGCTGGCCGAGGACATGACCAAGGGGATCATCGACCGCTTCCGGTCGCTGCCCATCTCCAAGGCTGCGGTCCTCATCGGCCGCACCGGTAGTGACATCTTCTACAACGCCATATCGATAGCGGTGATGTCGTTGACCGGCCTGGCGGTGGGCTGGCGCATCCGGACCTCGTTGGCCGAGGCCATTGCCGGCCTGCTCCTGCTGCTTCTGTTCTCCTATGCGGTGTCGTGGATCATGGCGTACGTCGGCCTCAAGGTGTCAAGCGTCGAGGTGGTCAACAACGCCAGCTTCATGTTCATCATGCCGCTGGTGTTCATCGCCAACACCTTCGTACCGAGCGACAACCTGCCCGGTCCGCTTCGAACCTTTGCCGAGTGGAACCCGATCTCAGCGCTGGCCCAGGCGGTTCGCGAGCTGTTCGGCAACACCGGCTCAAACCCGCCGGCAGACGTCTGGTCCCTGCAGAACCCGGTGCTATACACCCTGATCTCCGTGGCGGCGATTCTCGCGGTCTTTGTCCCGCTGTCGATTCGACAGTACGGCAAAGCTGCGGCCCGCTGAGAGCGGGGAGTGATCTATCCAGTTGCGATCGAGATGCCGGAGTCAGCAGGAGCTCGACGAGCAGACGCTTGCGGAGGCCCTTGGTCAGCTTGGGAATGATGCTCTCCGCCTTCTTGGGCTTTGCCTCCTGCTGAATCCTTGTCAGCGCGGCGTCCTCAGAAAGGGACGGCATCAACAGCATGGTAACCCGTGTCGCCCGTAGTCATTCACTGCCGGCGAGCTCATCTCGTAAACCGGCTGCCCCCGCCTCCAACGCCCGGTGGACCTCCTTCCACGCCGTTTGGTCGAGGATCCCTGTGACTTCGTCCATGTAGATCTTTTTGATCTCGATGGCCAGTGGGCACGCTGCCGGGAACCGAGCCTTGATCCATCGAACCAGGTGCCCGCCTCTGAAGTTCACGTTCTCCCGGACGTCCAGAGGACGTCCGGCCACCTCGAAGCGGCGGAGATCATCCATAAAGCGGTCGATCAACCGCCCATAGGCGCTGTGATCCGCCGCAACCGACCCTACGTTGATGTCCGGGTTCCTGGCCTGGTCCGCCGGTGGCAGGCCGGCACCGACCCTCCGGTGGTTGTAGGAGTGCAGGTCCAGGACCACGAATCTGCCCCACCGCTTGCGCGTGGCCTCCAGGAGGTCGAACAACTCCGAGTAGAAGCGGTCGTAGAGCGCAAGCGAGTCTGTGATCACCTGCTCGGGCACCGGCCCGGCGGAGACCTGCAGGTCCCAGCAGTCGATCGGAGCGGCGTACACCGCACGTTCCCGCGGACGGTTGAGGTCGAACTCGAACCGGGAGCGGTGCACAACTATCCGGCTGTCGCCGACGGCAGTCCATTCGCCGGTGTAAGGGTCTTCCTCATAAAATCGCTGTTCCGCCGATAGCGCCATGTGCTCGGCCACGTCCGGCCGCAGCGCGTCACCTGCGTGGATCGCCGTGGCGATTACGGGCCCTTCACCGGACACGATGGTCCAGGGACTGGTGGCATTGTTAACCTTCACCCCTAGCTCTTTCCCGATGAACCGGCAGATTGCACCTGGTTACGGGGCGCAATCAGTCGCCCGCCGTGCGAGCCTCGATGCCATCGCCGTAACCGAGGACACACTCAGTTACCAGGCCACCATGACGATCGGCGGTAAGACGGTGCGGACCTACGGCGCCTGGATGCTGAAAGAAGGCAAGATCTGGCGCCAGGTAACCGGCCTGCTCGGCTAAGCGGTTGCCTCGGCGACACTTTTGCGGACGGTCAGGATCTGATCCAGGCCGGTGAGGTTGAGGATCCTGCGCATCTGCTTGTTGGGCGACACCAGCGCCAGCCCCCCCTCATGACCCTTCAACCGCTTATGGGCCCCCACTATGACCCCGAGACCACTGGAGTCCATGAACTCAACCGCCTGCACATCGACCGCGATGCGGTAGTGCCCGTCGTCCACCGCCTTGTTAACCGCCTCGCGCAGCATGGCGCAGGTATATACGTCAACCTCGCCGGCCAGCTCGAGGACGGTCCAGTCGCCGGCCTTGCGGGAATCGATCTTGAGCTCTATGGCTTCCTCCCTGTGCCGCCACTCAGACTACGGACGCCGGCCAGAGGGCGGGCGTCCGGCTCAACTCGTATCACCAATATCGCCATGTCGTCATGCGACAAGTGGGTCTGGAAGTCAAGGACCGCGCTTTCAAGGTGGTCGGCGATGTCCACGGCCCCCAGGCCGGTGCACTTGGCGAGCTCCTCCTCCAGCCGGCTCTGATTGAATCGTCCCTCCAGTCCACGTGCCTCTGTTACCCCGTCCGTGTACAGAACCAACGATTCCCCGGGATGAACCTGAATAACCTGGTCGGTGAGGTTGGGCTCTGGCGTCACGCCTATGAGGGTGCCCGGCCTGCCCAGCGCTACGACCCTGCCGTCGCGGCGCAGCAGGAGGGGCGGGGGGTGGCCGGCCCGGCCGAGGCTCAGCTGAATGCCGTCTTGGGTGGGTCTGATCCTGCAGTAGGCCACGGTGATGAAGCGCTGATAAGCGCCCTGGATGACCAGGTGGTTCAGGAAAGCCAGAATCCTGCTCGGTTTCCGGAGGTTGACGTTGGCCGCACGGATAGTGTGGCGGGCCAGAGCCGACAAAGCGGCGGCTTCGGCCCCCTTTCCGCATACGTCCCCTATGACGGCGGCCCAGCCCTCGTCTTTGGAGCCGGTCGGGAACACGTCGTAGAAGTCGCCGCCGACCTCCGCACCCTCGCCTCCTGCGCGGTAGCGAGCCGCAATGTCCAACCCCGGTATCACCGGAAGGCCGGCCGGCATCAGGCTTTTCTGCAGGGTTATCGCCATGTCCCGGCTTGACTCGAACAGCTTGGCGTTGTCGAGGGCCAGGGCGGCCCGGCGGGCGAGGTCTTCAGCCACGTCGGGAACGATTACAAACTCGGCATAGGAGTCCTCCCGCCCGATGAGCGTAAGTGCCCCCAGGCACGAGCGGGCAACGATCGGGACGCTGAGCGACCATCGGAGGTTCCGCGACTCCAGATGGGCGAAGTTCTCTTCGCTGCCGGCGAGGACCTGCAGCTCGTAGTCGGTTGCGCTGGGGATCAGGACCGGCTCCCCCAAAAGGACGACCCGAGATGCCGGGTGGTGCGTATCCGGGACAGGGCTCACCTTCTCCATCGACTCCGCGACCTCCTCCTCGATTGCCCGGGCCGCCACCCGACTCAGCTTTCCAGCCGAGTCGACCATGTCGATAAGGCACAAATCTGCGAGGGCGGGTACCGCCAGTCTGCCCAGGGCCTCGATTGCCGAGGCAGAGTCCAGTGAGGCCGAGAGCATAGTGCTGGCGGTGAGCAGGAAGCGGTATCGCTGCTCGGCCAGCTCGGCTTCTGTGCGGACGGGCGACTTGTTCATCGTCATGGGCTTGGGTTCACTCTCCGACTATTTTGCCCGAAAGGGGTGTTGCCTCCGCAAGAGTGCCATGGGACTGCGGAGATGATCGATTGTCTAGCTGCGGCCCAGGTAACGCGCTACCAGAATCAGGGCATCGTCCCTGCCCATCCAATGCTTCTCGATGATGTTGTCGGCGATCTGCTGCACGGGACCGCTCAACATGAACTCATCATGAAAGCTGCAGCTTATGCCGTCGGTCGACAGGATTATCAGGTCGCCCCGGGTAACGGGCAGGGTGGTGCTGCGGAACTTCGGAAGTGCGTACCCCACCACGCCACCCCGCAGGGGCGGAGCCTGCCGCACGAGCGTGTGGCCGGCAACGGCCGGCCAGATTCTGCCCTCCACGTTGCCGACGCCCATCCAGGTGAGCTTCTCCTGGTGCTCGTTGATGTGCACCAGGGTCATCACGGCGCCCCGGGTCCCCCTCAGGGCCCTGTGGCAGTGTTCCAGCACTATCTCGATCGGTTCACCCGCGCACTTCACCACGGTGCCCCGTGCAATCGAAGCGGCTCGAGCAGCTTCAACGCCGTGACCCAGACCGTCGATCACCGCGATCAGGGCGCCGCCGTGGACCGGTTCGACCACGCTCAAATCTCCGGATTCTCGCTCACCCGGAAGAGTACGCCCGGCGACCGCGCAGTTGAGAAAGGCCGGTCCGGTCAAAGCCCTCGCGTCCATTTCTTCATCACCACCGTCGTGCCTTCGGAGACCCCCGAGGAGATCGCAAACTCGTCCATGAGCCTGCGGGCGCCCGGAAGTCCCAGTCCCATGCCCGAGCCCGTCGTGTAACCATCGCGCATTGCCAGGTCCACGTCGGGAATTCCGGGGCCTGAGTCGCTGGCTACCACCTGCACTCCCACCCTGCCTCTATCGGAGATGGCCGACACAACGACCTCGCCCTCCACCGCGTACCGGATGATGTTGCGTGCCACCTCCGAGATGGCTGTGGAGATCATCGTCAGGTCACTGCCGGCGAATCCGACCTTCTCGGCGATCTTCCGGCCGGTTTGGCGCGCGAGCAGAACGTCGGAGTCGGACCCGATCTTTATGATCGCCTCACCGTGGTGGTTGGCGGTCAGATCAGCTGGTCGAGGAATGCGAGGCCCTCCTCTAGGTCCAGTGCGGTGTTGACCTCCTCCAGGCTGGTGCCAAGCTGGACCATCGCGTAGGCGACATCAGCCTGGATGCCCACAAGGACGGTCTCGGCACCTCGCAGCTTGGTCATGTAGGCGATGTTTCGAAGAGATCTGGATGCGTACGAGTCCATCACGTCGAGGGCCGTGACGTCGATGATGATCCCGCGGGACCGGTAACGGCCGACCTGTTCCATTAGATCCTCGCGCAGCGAGACCATGTCGCTGTCGGTCAACGCGGACTGGATGGACGCGATCAGGTACTTGCCCTGTTTGAGGATCGGAACCGCCATGCTCCAGCCTTTCCTTTAGGGCCGGGCCGTCAACGTAGCTCTGCTGCCAGTGACTCCACACGGCGTACCTCGTAGCCCAGAAGGCGCTCAGCCTCCTCGATACCTCCTTGAAGGTCTCCGACCGCGTTCATCTTGCTGAGGTCCACTCCGATGGTGACGAGCGTCTGCGCAATCTCGGACGATAGGCCGGTGATGATCACGCTGGCGCCCATGAGGCGGGAGGCCTCCACAGTCTGCACCAGGTTGTTGGCGACGGTGGAGTCGATCTGCGGCACACCGGTGATGTCGATAACCACGACCTTTGCCCGGTTCGTCCGGATGCCCCGCAGAAGCTGCTCGGTGACCTGGCGGGCCCGCTGGGAGTCCAGCACCCCGATGATCGGCAGAATGAGCAGCCGCTCCCGCACTTGAAGAACAGGCGTTGAGAGCTCCCGGATGGCTTCCTGCTGCTGGCGGATGACCCGCTCCCGCTCCTGGACGAAGGAGACGCCCACGGTGTTGGCGATCCGGTTGGCCGCCGGCTCGTACACGTCCAGGACCCGGTTGAGCAGGTCGAAATCTGCCTGGTACTTCTCGAAGAGGCTGCGAGCCAGAACGTCTCGAAGCAAAAGGACGATGCCGAGGACCTCGTGAGTCTCGACTCCCCGGGGAATGATTCGCTCCGACAGGTTTCGGGCGTAGTCCTGAAGCGCTTCGACGCTGCCGGTCTCCAGCACCTCGACATAGTTGTCGTACACCGAGGTGGCCTCAGAAAAAATCTCCTCCGGCGTCATGGCGGTCAGCAGCTGAGCATCGGTGATTCGGCGGGCCCACTCCTCCCGGAGCTGGGTGCGGTTCTCCCTCAGGTGGGCAACCAGCTCCCGAAGCAGTGCGTGTATGCGGTCGGGCTCGTTCTGTGGGCTAACTCGTTCAGGCATACGGTGCTTCCTCCGGGAGCCGGGGCGTGCTGCAACCGTCAGGATCTTTACCTTCAACGGTTGCGCGATCCACCACACAAGTGTCGGTGGCCACGCTCCGAATCTACACCAAAAAGCTAATGAAGGATCATCTGGCTTAACCACTGCTTTTTGCGGGGATGTGCCTTCAGGAGGTGAAAATTCGTTTGGCGACTTCTCTTACTGGTAACAACCTGACTTAGCGCCTTGCAATGAGAACGTGGCGGCCCCCACAAGGAAGGTTGACAACCGGCACGTCCTTGAAGGCGGGAGAAAGGCAGAAAGAAGGAACAAGACGGCTCCGGGCTCAGGTGGTTCGGTCGGTCGTTGCTCAGCTTCACCAATGAGCGGAGTGTTCCGAGAAAAAGTTTGACTGGTTGCCGGCAATCATGAGTGTGAACTCGGCCAATTCTGGCTCACGGTCGCAAGGGCCCGCATACCTAGGAGGCCTCGGGCGGTGAAACCGCTGATTGATGTGAGTCTGCAGGCTCGGCCGACGGCCGCGTCCGACGCGAGAAGGAGCCTGTCGGTGCTTGCGGGTCAGGTCCCCAAGGATACCTATGAGGATGTCCGGATCCTCGTCAGCGAGCTGGTAACCAACAGCGTCAGGCACTCGGGCTTGGGCAGCGGGGAAGACATTCAAGTTCGGCTTGGAGTCTGGAAGCAAGCAACCCGCCTGCGGGTTGAGGTGGCAGACGCCGGGCCCGGCTTCGAGAAGTTCGTCCGGCCTTCGACGCCGGACCAGCTGGGAGGCTGGGGACTGCAGATAGTCGACCGCATCTCGGACCGGTGGGGGGTCAAACGGGTCAACTCCGCAGGGTCCGCGGTCTGGTTTGAGATCGACCTGAATCCGTCAAGGAACGGCAGCAATTCACCCTAAGGGGTAATTTAGTGTCCCCTAGGTGAGGTTGGATGTCGACACAAGTGTAAAACGTCCTCGCCGCCCATCACGGACAGGATGGAACAATGAAACTGTGGCCCGGAATGCCCTATCCCCTGGGCGCGACGTACGACGGGATGGGAGTCAACTTCTCCGTCTTTTCCGAGGCCGCCGAACGGGTTGAGCTCTGCCTGTTTGAAGACGACGGCAGCGAGACCCGCGTGGATTTTCCCGAGGTTCACGCCTTCTGCTGGCATGGCTACCTGCCGAACTGCGGACCCGCCCAGCGTTACGGCTTTCGGGTTTACGGCCCGTACGATCCCGACGCGGGCCTTCGTTGTAACCCATCCAAGCTCCTGCTCGACCCCTACGCCAAGGCGGTCGACGGCCAGGTGCACTGGAACGAAGCAGTTTTCAACTACCGTTTCAACGATCCGGACGGAGCTATGAACCAAGCGAACAGCGCACCCTACGTTCCCAAATCGGTGGTCACCAGCCCGTTTTTCGGCTGGGACAACGACCGGCCTCCCCGGATTCCGCGGGACAAGACCGTGATCTATGAGGTCCACGTCAAAGGCTTCACAAAACAGCATCCCGGCATCCCGGAGGAGCTGCGGGGGACGTACGCCGGCCTGGCGCATCCCGCCGCCCTGGAATACCTGACCTCGCTGAGTGTGACCGCGGTCGAGCTGTTGCCGGTGCACCAGTTCATTCACGACTCCCACCTGCACGACAAGGGCTTGCGCAACTATTGGGGCTACAACTCCATCGGCTTCATGGCCCCCCACAACGAGTACAGCTCTGCCGGACAGATCGGTCAGCAGGTGTCCGAGTTCAAGCAGATGGTGAAGACGCTGCATGAAGCCGGCATCGAGGTCATCCTGGACGTGGTTTACAACCACACCGCCGAAGGCAACCACCTGGGGCCTACGCTGTCATTCAGAGGACTCGACAACAGTGCCTATTACCGGCTGGTGGAGGGCTCTCCTCGTTACTACTTCGACACCACCGGTACCGGCAACAGCCTGAGTGTCGGCCACCCGTACGTGCTGCAGCTCATCATGGATTCCCTGCGCTACTGGGTGACCGAGATGCACGTCGACGGCTTCAGGTTCGACCTCGCGGTAAGCCTGGCCCGCGTGCAGGATGTGAACCGGCTGTCTGCCTTCTTTGATCTGATCCACCAGGATCCGGTGGTCAGCCAGGTTAAACTGATCGCCGAACCGTGGGACCTGGGTCAGGGCGGTTACCACGTCGGCAACTTCCCGCCTCTGTGGTCGGAGTGGAACGGCAAGTACCGGGACACCGTGCGGGAGTTCTGGCTTGGGGAATCCGGCCCGCTGGCCGACTTTGCCTACCGGGTGATGGGGAGCTCGGACCTGTACGAGGCCACTGGAAGGCGACCCTCGGCGAGCGTCAACTTCATCACCGCCCACGACGGCTTCACGCTGGCCGACCTCACCTCGTACAACGAAAAGCACAACGAGGCCAACGGCGAGGGCAACGCAGACGGGGAGTCGCACAACCGGTCGTGGAACTGCGGGGTCGAAGGACCCACGGACGACCCGGAGATCCAGGCGTGCCGCGATCACCTGCGCCGGAACCTGCTCACGACGCTGCTTTTGTCGCAGGGCATCCCCATGATCCTCGCCGGGGACGAGTTCGGCCGGTCCCAGCAGGGCAACAACAACGCCTACTGCCAGGACAACGAGATCTCGTGGTTCAACTGGGAGGTCCAGGACACCGACCTTTTGGAGTTCACCCGCCGATTGGTGAAGTTCCGAAACCAGCACCCCGTCTTACGGCGCCCGAACTTCTTCCAGGGACGGCCGGTCATCGGCCACGACCTGAGCGACCTGGCGTGGTTCTGCAGCGATGGCGTTGAGATGGAGGAAGACGACTGGCAGGCGGGATTGAAGACGGTTGCCGTGTTCTTAAACGGGTCCGCCATCGGGGCCACGGACCAGCGGGGTGTACCGATCATCGACGATAGCTTTTTGATGTGCTTCAACGCCTATGTGAAGCCCGTCGAGTTCACAATTCCGCCCAACTTTGGAGACATCTGGACCAAGGTGCTGGACAGCTTTGAGCCTCTCGCCGATGACGCCGCACCCGAGACGATGAAGGCGGGGGACAGGGTCTTGATCCCGGCGAGGTCGATTGTCGTCTTCCAGCTTGAGCCCGCGCCCGATACCGAAGGTGACTAGTCCGCCCCGTATCCCCTCCTCGACCTATCGCGTTCAACTAACCCCCGACTTCGGGTTGTACGACGTGGCAGAGATAACCCCCTATCTGGCCGCCCTGGGCGTAACTCACCTGTACTGCTCCCCATATCTTCAGGCTGCCAGGGGCAGCAATCACGGGTACGACGTGGTGGATCCCACCCGGGTCAACGAAGAGCTGGGAGAGGAGCCCGCCCGCCGGCGAATGGTCACGGCGCTGGAGGCCAACGGACTGGGACAGGTCCTTGACGTCGTGCCCAACCACATGGCCATCGGCGGGCGGTCCAACCGCTGGTGGTGGGACGTCCTGGAGAACGGGCGGGCCAGCGCCTATGCGGGCTACTTCGACGTCGACTGGAACCCGCCCGAGGCCAAGCTGCGCAACCGGGTGCTCATCGCGATCCTGGGGGACCATTACGGCCGGGTCCTGGAAGCCGGCGAGATTCGGGTGGTCCGGCATGGCGCCGAGTTCACGATCGCCTACTACGACCACGTCCTTCCGGTGGCGCCGCCGTCGCTGGAGCCGGTCCTGGCTTCGGCCGCCCGACGGTGCAACCGCGCAGAGCTGGAGTCGCTTGCCGCCGCTTTCGGGCGCCTGCCAAAGGCCACCGAATCGGACGAAGAGCTTATCCACGAGCGACTCAGGGACAAGGAGGTGCTGAAGACCCGGCTGGAGGACCTGATCAATGCCGACGCGGAGCTTCAGGAGGCCGTCGACCATGCTTTGAGGGAGCTGAATGAGGACCTGGACGCTCTCGACGCCCTGCTGGAACGGCAGAGCTACCGGCTTGCCTACTGGCGCACCGCCGTCGCGGAGCTGGATTACCGGCGTTTCTTCGATGTGAACACCCTCGTGGGGGTGCGCCAAGAGGTTGCCGAGGTTTTTGAGGCCAGCCACGGCCTGGCCCTGCAGTGGGTGGCCGACGGAAGCATCGACGGCCTGCGGATCGACCATCCCGACGGCCTGAGGGACCCGCAGGAATACCTCTCCAGGCTGGCGGAGCGGGCTCCTGGCGCGTGGATGGTGGTGGAAAAGATCCTGAAGCCGGGGGAGCGCCTGCCGGAGACCTGGCCGGTGGCCGGCACCACGGGCTACGACTTCATGAACCGGCTGACCGGCCTTTTCGTCGATCGGTCGGCAGAGGTGGAGCTGACCGACCTTTACCGGGAGCTCACCTTGGAGCAGTCCGACTGGGAGGAGGTGGTCCGGGAGCGCAAGCACCAGGTTCTGCGGGAGATCCTGACCGCCGAGCTCGCCCGGCTGAGCGGCATCTTTGTGAACGTCTGCGAGCAGCACCGCCGTTACCGTGACTACACCCGCTACGAGCTCAGCCAGTCACTGACGGAGGTGCTTGCCTGCTTCCCCGTGTACCGCTCCTACATCAAACCGGGGGAGACCATCAGCTGGCAGGACCTGAAGTTCGTCGTGCAGGCGGTCGAGGCGGCGAAGGCCAGGCGCTCCGACCTGGACCCGGACCTGTTCGGATTTCTGGAAAGCCTTCTCCTGCTGCAGGTGCCGGTTTCGGAAGACGAAGGATCTCCGGAGCTTGAGCTCGTAATGCGGTTCCAGCAGCTCTCGGGTGCGGTTATGGCGAAGGGAGTGGAGGACACATCCTTTTATAACTACAACCGGTTCGTGGCCCTTAACGAAGTGGGAGGGAACCCCGGCAAGTTCGGGCTGTCTGCCGGCGAGTTCCACCAGGCCTGCCAGGAGGCGCAGGATTTGTGGTCCCAGAGCATGCTCTCCTCCTCCACGCACGACACCAAACGCTCCGAGGACGTCCGGGCCCGGCTGGCGGTGCTTTCGGAGATTCCGCAAGCGTGGGGCGATGCGGTCAGGCAGTGGATGAAGCACAACGAGAGCCACCGGGGTCCCGACAACTCGGTCGACCGCAACATCGAGTACCTGCTGTATCAGGTGATGGTGGGGGCATGGCCGCTGACGAAGGACCGGGCCGTGGCCTACATTCAAAAGGCGTCAAAGGAGGCCAAGACCCACACCTGCTGGCTGGCCCCCAACGCCGCGTACGACGAGGCGCTTCAGCGCTTCGTGGAGGACCTGTTCGACGACGACGAGTTCCAGCGGATGCTCGAGGACTTCGTCACCCCGATTGTGGACCCGGGAAGGGTCAACTCCCTCGCTCAGACACTGCTGAAGCTGACGGCCCCGGGCATACCCGACACCTATCAGGGGACGGAGCTGTGGGACCTGAGCCTGGTGGACCCTGACAACCGGCGGCCGGTGGACTATGCGGTTCGAACCCGGATGCTGCAGGAGATGGAGGGGATGAGCGTGGACGGCATCCTGGCCGGAATGGAGGAGGGCCTTCCGAAGCTGTATCTGATAAAGAAGGCTCTTGAGCTTCGGGCTCAGCTTCCGGAGGCCTTCGCGGGAGACGCCAGCTACGAGCCGCTCGAGGTTTCGGGAGCGCAGGCTCCCCGGGTGGTCGGCTTCCAGCGTTGGGGCGTGGTTGCGACCGTGGTTCCCCGGCTGTCGATGAGCCGGCAAGGCTGGCTGGACACCGCGGTCAAGATTCCGGACGGCGTCTGGAGAAACCAGCTTACCGGCGACCGGATGTCCGGCGGAGAGGTCAGGATCGGCGACCTGCTGGCCCGCTTTCCGGTCGCCCTCCTTCGGCTCGAGTCGTAGTGGACCCGTCTCGCAACGCCTGCTGGGCCAGCCGACGTGGCGCATAGGTTCCGGGTCTGGGCCCCGAAGCCCAAACGCGTCGACGTGGTGATCGACGGGCAGGCCCACCCGATGGTGCCCGCCGTCGACGGTTGGTGGGAGCTGGAGGCAGAACATGCTGGTCCGGGCACCCGGTACCTGTTCTCGCTCGACGCCTTTCCGGGAAGGCCGGACCCCCGATCGGCCTTCCAGCCGGAGGGGATGGACGGCCCATCCGAGGTGGTGGACCACTCCACCTTCGAGTGGTCGGACCGGTATTGGAAGGGGGTGCCTCTGCAGGGTGCGGTGCTTTACGAGCTGCACACCGGCACCTTCTCCCCCGAGGGGACCTTCGACGGCGTGATCGGATACCTGCCTCATCTGATCGAGCTGGGTATCGACGTGGTTGAGCTCATGCCGGTGGCCGAGTTCTCCGGAAGCCGGGGTTGGGGCTACGACGGCGTGGACCTGTTCGCTCCACATCACGCCTACGGGGGCCCTGCAGGATTGAAGAGACTGGTGGACGCCTGTCACGCTGCCGGCCTGGGAGTGGTTATGGACGTCGTGTACAACCACCTCGGGCCGGCCGGCAACTACCTTCCCGAGTTCGGACCCTACTTCGCGGACCGCCACAAGACCCATTGGGGCGACGCGCTGAATTACGACGGTCCCGGCAGCGGAGAGGTCCGCCGGTTTGTTCTGGACAACGCTCTGGCCTGGCTGAGGGACTACCACGTGGACGGCCTGCGGCTGGATGCGGTGCACGCAATCGCCGACGACTCGGCTGTGCATCTTCTCGAGCAGATGGCCGAGGAGGTGCGCGCCCTGTCGGCGCACCTGGGCCGCAACCTGTTCCTGGTCGCCGAGAGCGACCTCAACGACCCCAAGTTCGTCCGCAGCCTCGATGCCGGCGGGTACGGTTTGGACGCCTCGTGGGCCGACGAGTGGCACCACGCTCTCCACGCCACCCTCACCGGGGAGCGAAGCGGCTACTACGAGGACTTCGGCTCGCTTGCGCTGCTGGCAAAGGCCCTCAGGCAGGCCTGGGTCTACGACGGCATGTGGTCGCCGCACCGGCAGCGGGTCCACGGCCGCTCTCCGGCCGGGCTCCCTGGGGACAGGTTCGTTGTGTCGACGCAGAACCATGACCAGGTGGGCAACCGGGCAATAGGGGAGCGCAGCAGCGCTTTGATGAGCGAGGGCCGGCTGAAGATCGCAGCCGCCCTTCTCCTGACGTCCCCTTTCGTGCCCCTGCTGTTTCAGGGAGAGGAGTGGGCGGCCGGCACCCCGTTCCAATACTTCACCGATCACCCGGATCCCGAGCTTGGGCGAGCGGTGAGTGAGGGCAGGCGCCGCGAGTTCTCGTACTTCGGCTGGGAGCCCCAGGACGTCCCGGATCCTCAGGATCCGGCGACCTATCACCGATCAAAGCTCGACTGGAGCGAGGTGACGGGCGGAGTTCAGGAAGGGATGCTGGAGGGGGAGTGGAGCGCGCCGTCCGGGAAGCACGCGCAGATGCTCGAATGGTACCGCAAGCTGATTGCCTTGCGGCGGGATTCGCCCGTGCTGAGCGATCCCAGGCGCGACCTGATCGACATTTCCTACGACGAGGATGCCGGCTGGCTCGGATACCAAAAGGCCGGTGTGGCGGTGGTGCTCAACGTCGGAAAAGCGGCGGTTACCATCCCGCAGGGTTTCGACGAGCTCTTGCTGGCTTCCGATCCGGGCGTCGAAGTTAGCGGCGATCTGGTGGTCCTTCCGCCCGACACGGTGGCGGTTCTGCGTCTGAGCTCTTAGGTCGCGCGGCACCCGGCGGCGAGCCGCTCTTTTTGGTTAGGCAGGTTGAACCCATCCGGCGCTTGCGGCGGAGCGCTCCGAATGAGCCTGGGATACCGGTCCACAATCCTTAGATTCGGGTGGTCGGAGAGATCGGTTACGTCGATTACCCGGCGGACGATGCTGCGCACGGTGAGGAGGATCAGCCGGCGCTGCTCGGATTGAAGCCTGCCGGTCAGCTTGGCGATGAACCGCAGTCCGGAGCAGTCGAGAAACTCGAGCCCGCTGAGGTCGAGGACCATGTCGCCATGCGGGCTCCGTTTGCTATCCAAGGCTTCGAACGGGTCTGCTCCCCGCCTATACTGGATCTGACCGACCGGAACGGTATTGGTGCCCTCTTTAGGTGGTTTTAGCAGTCGAAGGGGATTCGTGTCGGTCGGCAACCCGACAGATGGAAGGAGTTTCTAAGTAAATCTACAAAGTTATACGTCTGTGGTTTCGCGAGCGGTTGAAGCAGACGCCAAGACGGGGAATGGGTACCCGGCCGGCGGCTCCGGCCTTCGGAGCCCCCGGGTACCCATCCTCCGTCGTCAGGAATAAGACTAAGCTGCCGGCTGCAGGCGCTTCCGGATTCCCTGGGTCACACTGGCGGGACGCTGCTGCTCGCCCATCTTCGACGAGATCGCGATCAGGGCTGCGACGTGAGCGGGAATTGCCCACTGCAGGATCTTCAGCTGCTTCTGGCTCCTGGCAACGTCCTCCGGAGTCGCCCCGGTGGGGGTGGTGCCGTCCTCAACCGGAACGTCGCCGCTCTCGATGACCTTCTGGCCGAGGGCCCGGGCGTATGCGGTGGCACCTAGACTCATTGCCGTCAGACCGGCCTTCACCAGCGAGGTGCTCGCCACCCCCTTCTGCCCGGCGATCCTTCCTTTGTTCGCAGCGGTGAGTACGGCTCCCCCCACGAGGTACGAGCCGATGGCTGCCATGTTGGCCGGTGTCCAGCGTTCCCAGCCAGCGTTTGCCACACGAGCCCGCTGCTTGGGGTCGCTAACTGCCTTGGACGCTCCGTTCAATCCGATTGCTCCCATGAGGGAACCGCCGAACCATGCGGCCAAGCCCAGGTCGTGTGCTGCACGCGCGAGCGTGTTGTCCTTCTCCATTTTTGTCTCCTTTGGTTATTGGCGTTGCAACCGAGTACCCATGGGGCGGGATCGACTAAACTAAACCGCCGGTAGGGCGCGGGTGACGCTCAGAAGAGGATCAGACCGAGGTCAGCTGCCGGTAGGTGTCGTTCAGCTCCTTGAAGCGGTCGTTGATCAGCGCGTAGCACTCGCAGGACGCTTCAAGCAGTCGCGGCCGATCGAGGATGGTGATCCTGCCCCGTACGTATCGGATGAGCCCGGCCTTTTGCAGGTCTTCCGCTCCTTCGGAAACGGTAGAGCGCCTGGCGCCGAGCATCTGGCCCATGAACTCATGGATCAGCTCGAACTGGTCACAATCGCAACAATCCGAGGTCAGCAGGAGCCAGCGTGCCAGGCGCTGGGTGTTCTGATGAAGGCGGTTGGGAATGGCGGTCCGGCTCGTGTGGCTGACAAGCGCCTGTCGCTCGTCCTGCGGGAGGGCGTCCAGCATCAGGTTGCCTGTGCGCGCTTGGGATGGGATGTCGTGCATGACAAATTCGCTTTCCTGAGCCAGGGACGAAGGGACTTCAGGAAAGCGATGGGCTCACGCCTTTCCGCCGGACCCCCGAGTATAGGCTCATCCGGACGACCAGGCTCAAGGGTCGGGAAGCCGAAGGCGGCTCAGAGCCTGTGGACTAAACAGCGTGGGGGTAGGTTTCCGGCAGCTCCTCCCGCTTCCAGCCGGCGGACCGCTCCAGCGGCTCAACCGCTCGCGTATGGTCGATGTGCGCCACGGCGTCGAACTGGTCGGCAATCCTGGCTCGGAAGTAGGGGCCCTGGCGATCTGCTTCCGCCCGATAGACGACGCCGATGGCACGCTCCAGTAGGGTCACCCTCAACGCTCGGGCGGCCGCGGATTCTCCCCGCAGGTCCAGCAGAAACGCCTTCTCGCCCGCCTCGTGGAACAGCTTCTCGACGCTGCCCCGCAGCGCCGGCTCTAGCGTCTTGCGCTCCGCCCGACCGCCCCAGGTGTCCGAGACAGTGACCGAGCCCTCGTAGGTTATTAATCCCAGAAGGAAGCAGTTTCCGGGATGTCGCTCCCGCACCAGCTGACCGACGTTCAACTCTCGTCGCGTCCTGAGCTCCGTGGATCGGGCATCACCCACATGGGAGTTGTGCGCCCACACCACGATCTTCGCCGGCTCGCCGCGCCGGTGACTCACGTGCTCGGCGAGCTCATCCAGCGTATCGGCCATGTGACGCTCCCTCAGGTTCCAAGAGGTGACCTGGCCCTGAAGCATGGTTCGGTAGTACTCCTCCGCTGCCTTGACCGTCCGGCCGTTCTGCTCCGCGTGGAAACGTTCGTCCTGGGCCGACATTCCGTCCCGGTGGGCGTGCTCCAAGCGGGAGCGGTGGAGCTCGACGAGCTGCTCAACCGCTTCAGTCTCGCAGGTCTCGCCGGCGCCGAACGCTGCAGCGTAAGCGTACGTCCGCGCATCTTCCCTGTAGTCGTCAAAGCACGCGTAGCGCTCCTTCGCCCGGTTCGCGGCGTCGGGGTCGACCTGCTCCAGGTAGGCGATGACCTCGTAAATCGAGGCATACAGGCTGTACAGGTCCAGGCCGTAGAAGCCGGTTTTGTCCGGTTCGGGGAGGCCGTCGTTGTGGTCGCGAAGCCAGCCGACAAAGTCGAGCACCACCGCGTTGCGCCATGTCCAGTTGGGAAATCGCTCGAAGCCCCGAAGCGATTCCTCGGCGGTGGCATCACCGCCCCTTCCTGAAACGTAGCGGTTCACCCGGTAGGCGTCGGGCCAGTCGGCCTCCACGGCTACCGCCGAAAATCCCTTCTCTACAATCAGCCAGCGGGTGATCCGCGCTCGCTCCTCGTAGAACTCATGGGTGCCGTGGGTCGCCTCGCCCAGCAGGACGAACTGTGCCTCGCCGATCTCCGGTAACGGGAGCTGCTCCCCGGCGCCGGCCGGAATCAGCTCTGAGCGGATGGCCTGTAGCTCCCGAGGCGGTTGTGGGGACTGCGGCACCCACTTCCACGCCCACTGCAGCAGCGCAGAAACCTCATCGTCGCCGGTCTGAGTGAAGTCGGAGTACGCCTGGCCCACCGCGTAGAACGGCGAGGGCGTCATGCTGCATACGACCTCGTCCACCTCCTGGGTCAACTCCTTGCACGTCGAGGTCGGAGCGACCGGAACTGCGACGACAATCCGGGACGGCTCCAACTTTCGCAGCGCCTGAAGTGCGGCCCGCATGCTCGAGCCGGTGGCCAGCCCGTCGTCGACCAGGATCACGGTCTTTCCCCTGATAACGGGTTTAGGGCGGTTGCCCCGGTAGACGACCTCCCGGCGTTCGAGCTCTGCGGACTCCGCCTCCACCGCCCGAGCAAGTGCACCGGGCTCAATTCCCAAAGCTTGAATCACGTCCTCGTTCGGCACCACCACGCCGCCGCTGGCGATGGCCCCCATGGCGAGCTCTTCAGAAACGGGTGCTCCAAGCTTGCGGACGACAAAGATGTCGAGGGGCACGCGGAGGGCCTTTGAGATCTCATAGCCCACAGGGACGCCACCCCGCGGTAGGGCGAGGACGATCACCCCATCGCGGTCCCGGTAATGCTCCAGCTGAGTGGCGAGGAGCCGGCCCGCGTCTCGTCTGTTGCGAAACCGTCTAGGCATCTCAAGGAGATATTTCCCCGATCCCGAAGGCTCGAATCGGCCGATGGGAACGTATCGCGGACTACCTGCCCGGCACCGGGACCGGGTGAACCTGCCCTTCGTTAGCCCATACCACTTGCTGGGTACTTCCTAGGGGTCCAAACGAATCCACTCTCAAACGACAGGAGGGCCTATGTCTGACACCACTTTCAAGTGCGATGTATGCGGAAGGGAGTTCCCGCACTCCCAGATGAAGGAGTTCTTCGACGAGTCCGGCAACCGGCTCGAGCTCTGCGCCGAGGATCTGGATCACAAGATGAACGAGGCCGGTAAGGTCCGGGGGGGACCGGGCGAGGAGAAGCAGGCCGCCGCATACGTGGAGGAAGGTCCCAAAAACCCGCCGTACGGAGAGCGGGTCAGCCCGAACTAATCCGGCCTGCTCGCCCGGTTGGACCTGGTGACGAACCCCTCTTCGCTGCCTTTCGGCGAGCAACCTCTTCCCTGACCGCCGGCGCCACCTCGGTTCCGTACAGCTCGATCGACCGCATTATCTTCTCGTGCGGCATGGTCCCGACGCTGAACTGAATCAGGAAGCGGTCGTGCTGAAAGATATCGTGCTGGAACAGGATCTTGTCGACGACCTGCTGCGGCGTTCCCAGGAAGTTGGCGCCGTGCAAGGTGGCACTTGCCTCATAGTCCGCCTTGGTCATAGGTTGCCAGCCTCTCTCCCGGCCGATGCGGTTCATCGTGTCGGCAACGTAGGGAAAGGAGTCGTCGATCGCTCCCTGGCAGATCCGGCGATGAATCCGTGACTGTTGATGCTGAGCGCAGGAACGGAATCCCAGCCGGCCTGCCGGGCGGCATCCCGGTGGAGCCGGGCGAAGGAAGCGAACCGCTCCGGCATCCCGCCGATAATAGCCAGGGCCATCGGCAGCCCCAGCGCTCCCGCCCGCACCGCTGACCGGGGGTTGCCACCTACGGCCACCCATATCGGCAGCGGCTGCTGCAGCGGCCGAGGGTACACGCCGCGGCCCTCGATGGCCGGGCGGTGGTTGCCCCGCCAGGTGATCTTCTCTGATTCCCGCAGCTGCAGGAGCATCAGCAGCTTTTCCTCGAACAGCGAGTCGTAGTCCTCCAGGCGATACCCGAAGAGCGGAAACGATTCGATGAACGATCCACGGCCGGCCATGATCTCGGCACGGCCGCCCGAGAGCAGGTCAACGGTCGCGAAGTCCTGGAACACCCTCACCGGATCGTCGGAGCTGATGACGTTCACTGCGCTGGTCAGGCGGATGTTGCGAGTACGTGCCGCGGCGGCAGCCAGCACGATGGCCGGAGCAGAGACGACGAAGTCCGGGCGGTGATGTTCCCCCACGCCGAATACATCAAGGCCCAGCCGGTCGGCGAGCTCGATCTCCTCGATTAGGTCGCTCAGACGCTGCTGCGCCGTCACAGTGTCGCCGGAGTTGGGGTCGGTGGTGCGCTCAGCGAAGGTGTAAATGCCGAGTTCCATTGCCTTCTTTCTTTTTCTTCAGATCGAGATCCAGTTTGCCCGCTAACCGGCGGGCGTACCTGTAGTGGTGCCGGCATTGCCTGTTTCGGTCTCTGCCCGGGTTCGCTCCACCAAGAGCACGCCCACCCGGCCGAACCCGTCTCCCGAACCGATTCGAAAGCTCGAATCAAGCGCTTCGAAGAACTCCGACGCCTGGCCCCATGCCTCCTCCACCCGACCCGACGAATCCCAGCGGGTGTAGTCGGAGGTCACCACCCAGAACCTATCGCGCAGGCCGGCCTCACGTGCGGCCCGCTGCGGTGGGGCCGGGAGCAAAAACGCTTCCGCAACCCCGTAAACGGTGGGCCCGGGGGGACGCCACCCGGCGTCCCGGGGGCTGAGGACCTCCAGGGACCGTGAGGCCGGGCGGCGCCTCAGGTGGTAGTCCAAAGACAGGCGCTGATAGGAGGGCAGGATCACAACGGCATCCCCGGGGCGGGCGGCCTGGATCAAGTGGTCCGCTGCCTCGTTCCACCCCCAGTTCCCGGTGCCGTACGAGCGGACGACGCCCGAAGCGCCGAGAGCAATAAGCAAGACCAGCGTGACCAAGGCTACCGGGCGCGGCTGGATCTGCGCGACCGCGAGTGCTAACAACAGCGAGCTCGCAGGCACCGCCGCTATGAAGAAACGTGGCACCAGGAGCGGTTGTACCGTGGCGGACGCCACGGTTGCGCCCACCAGTGGCACCACCAGCCAAAGCACCGCCATGCCGTAGCTCCAGGCCTGCGGGGAGGGACCGTGGACTCGAAAGGACCTAACCGCCAGCCAGATCCCTGTAGGCCATCCAACCAGGCAGACGATCAGCACAACGACACCGGCATAGGTGGTCAGCCAATCGGCTGCCGGCTCGAAGTTGTTCCCGCCGAGGAACCACAGCACCTGGCGGAGGCCCGCGATCGATGTGCGGGGGATCCAGCCGATCTGGACGCTGCGGCGTTGTGCGGCCGCCAGCACGAAAGGAGCCGCACCGGCCGCCGTCAGTGCTACGCCGGCAAGTAGCGCCCTCCAAGGCAGGCTTCGCCTGGGCAGCAGCGGCAGTGATGAGATCTGCGCCGCGACCAGGAGGATCGAGAACAGGTGAGCGCCCACGGCAAGGGCATTCAGAGCGCCCCAGAGCAGGAACCATCCAACAGTCCTGCGCTCCAGGCCCACGGCAAGCGCCATCCAGGCGCCGACCGTCAACATCAGCACCAGGGCGTAGCTGCGGGCTTCCTGCCCGTAGTAGACGAACGACGAGTTGACCGCCAGAAGCAGCGCCGACATGCCGGCGATTCGGGCATCGAAGAGGCGGCGGGCCAGCAGGTAGAGCAGCGCAACCCCGGCTGCCGAGAACAGCACCGATGGCAGCCTAAGCACCTCCAGTGAGGTTCCCAGGCGCACCCATGCCCGCATAAATAGGTAGTAGAGGGCCATGTTGCCGCCGTCGCTCATCGCAACGTCCCAACCGGGCGTCTCGGCGATACGCAGCGAAACCGCCTCGTCGTGCCAGATGCTGCGTCCTCCGAGGCGGTACAGGCACAACCCGATCGCAAGGGTGACCGACACCCCCAGGGCCACCCAGTCCCGCTTACTGAGGGGCGATGGCTTAAAGTCTGCGTGGCGAGGCATGGGGTAAATCTAAAGGTCACCAACTTCTGCCTCGGTGTTTTGCCACGTCCGAGGGCCTCGAGCGCTCGATGTTTGGGCGAAGAGTGGCCTCAATTGCGCATCGAGGACTCCCTCGGAGGGCCGCTCGGATGTTTTCGCCGGAACCTGCCGGGGTATCACCCGGCTACACGCCATCCAGCTACAGCGCGCCCGCAGCCTGAGTATTAGGGCGGCGAGGAGGAGGAAGTTATGCCACAGACGCTCAGGGACGTAATGACCCCGGATCCTAAGGTCCTGCCGAAGACGGCCACCGTCAAGGAGGCCGCGGAGCTCATGCGGGACGACGACATCGGGGACGTCATTGTGGTCAATGCCCACAAGAAGCTGTATGGAATTATCACGGACCGGGACATCGCGGTGCGAGTTGTCCCCGATGGTACGGATGCCTCCACCGTCCACCTGGAGGACGTAGCGACCAAAGACGTGACGGCTCTTGGTCCGGAAGCTCCGGTCGACGAAGCGGTAAGACTCATGCGCGAGAAGGCCGTTCGCCGGCTTCCCGTGGTCGAGGACGGCAAGCCCGTCGGCGTCGTTAGCCTGGGAGACCTGGCCATCGAGAAGGACCCCGCGTCGGCACTCGCAGACATCAGTGCAGCACCGCCGGACGGACCCGAGCCTTCGGCAAACGGGTCCAGCGGAATGCGCTCGGCCGGAGGTCTCGGCAAGAGTCTTCCCGCAATGGCCGCTGGTGCAGGTTTGGCCCTGGCGTTCGGCTACCTGCGGAACCGGGGAAAGAGGCGCTCGGTCAAAATCGCTGCCAAGCGGCTGCGCAGAACCGGCCGCAAGCTTCGCCGCAGCGGTGACAGGACCGCTTCGGAGGCCACCACGCAGGCTGCCAAGTACGCCGCCGCCGCCGCCGCCGTCATCCGCAGCCAGAGCAAGCGGATGAAGAGAAAGGCCGCGCGCAAGGGTGACCGGCTCGAAGACAAGACACAGAGCCTGAGCAAGCGCGCTCAGCGCAAGTCCGAAGAACTTGGCAAGCGGGCCCAGCGTAAGTCCGAAGAACTCGGCAAACGAGCGGAGCGCAAGTCCAGGGATCTCAGCAAGCTCGCCGAGGACAAGTCCAAAGATCTGCGCCGTAAGGCGAAAAAGGTTGGCAAGCTGGCCGAGCGTAAGGCTGAAGGAGTAAAGGAGCTGGTGACTTCCGGAAAGCGTTAATCCGCCCGTCATTTACTTTGAGACCCTCCCCACCCTCCTGGGGAGGGTCTCGTCAGTTCAAGAGGTGGGCACCGAGCTCCGGAAGCGTCTCGAAAACCTCCACTGCGCCAGACTCCTTCAGCTCCTCGGGTGAAAAACCTCCGGTCATCACCGCGACGGTTTCAACACCCGCCTTGCGGGCCGCGATGCAGTCGAATGGCGAGTCCCCGATCATCAGCGCTTCTGGCTCGCCTCCTTTCTCCAGAGCGGCGAGCACCAGATCGGGATCCGGCTTGGTGTTGTCGACATCGGCGCCCGTGGTCCATCCGTCCACCAGGTGGCGGACGTCCAGCAGGTCCAGGTAGCGCTCGATCTCGAACGACTTGCCCGAGCTGGCGAGAATGATCCTGTGGTCGGCCTTATTCAAGCTCTCGATGAGCTCCTTGGCGCCCTCCATGGGCTCGACCTCTTCGATCAGGAGGCGGTACAGTACCTTCTCGGCCGCGCGGATGTCCTCTCCCAGCTCCTCCTCGGCCTCGTCGCCCAGCATGACTCCGACCAGATGGTCCCCCCCCATGCCCATGTGCCGGTGGATCTTCCAGACCGGCACGATCTTGTCGAAGCTTCGGAATGCCCGGTACCAGGCCAGGGCGTGATGGTAGTTGGTGTCTACCAGGGTGCCGTCGACATCGAAGAGCAGGACGTGAGGAGTCTTTGCCATGGGCCTTGGGTTACCCAGATGGGAACACCTCAACCGGGTATCTTCATCCGGACTTGAACCGGACCACGGAGATGCATTGGACAACGCCGGTGTGGCGGAGCTTCTGGCCCTAGCCTCGGAGCAATCCGAGGGGAACTTGCAAAAGGCTCTGCGCCGGGCCTCCAGACAGGCACTGACGTGGCCTGTAGAGGTGGCGGGCCTCGCCGAGCGGCACGAGCTGCAGTGGCTGGAGGGAGTCGGGCCGCACCTCGAGCGGATCATCACCAGGTGGCTGGAGGACGACGAGCCGGTTCCCACCCCGCCGGAGAGCCGCTTGGGTTTTCTGACCCTGACCCGGGTGAAGGACATTCTTGCCCGCCATCCCGGCCTGCGGGTGAAGGGGGATCTGCACAGCCACACCGTCTGGAGCGATGGAGGAGTGACCGTCGCCGAGCTGGCGGCACAGGCCGAAGCTCACGGGTTCAGCTATCAGGCGATCACCGACCACTCCAAGGGTCTCAAGATCGCCGGCGGCATGGATGAGGACGAGCTCACCCGCGAGGGTTACGAGATCTCCGATGTCAACGAACGGTACGCGCGGACGGATTGAGGGTTCTCCGCAGCATCGAGATGAACCTTAGCGTCACCGGCGAGGGGGACATGGGTCCTGATTCACTGAACACCCTAGATCTGGTGCTTGCGTCCTTTCACTCCAAGCTGCGGGTCAAGGAAGATCAGACCGATCGCTACCTGGCTGCGCTGGCGAACCCCCACCTGCACATCCTCGGGCACCCCCAGGGGCGGATGTACAACTTCCGGACCGGCCTGTCTGCCGACTGGAGGCGGGTAATGGCGGAGGCGACCCGCCTCGGCAAAGCCTTGGAGGTCGACGCCTTCCCCGACCGCCAGGACCTTAAGGTGGAGCTGCTGGCAATCGCGGCAGACGAAGGCACGACGATCTCCATCGGCAGCGACGCGCACTGGCCCGGCCAGATCGGGTTCGTGGAGTTCGGCCTCGCCGCCGCGCTGGAGGCATGCATTCCTACCGAAAGGATCCTGAACCTGAAGGATACGGACGATCTTCTGACGTGGGCTGCCGACCTCCGGGAACGCTCGCGCTAGCCACCGCTTTGGTTTGCCCACCTTGCCCGGGGGAACAACTTATGAACTCGTGGTGTGCGTTCAGGAGGGTTGAAACCGGCGTGGGGAACCTGTACGAAGTCAATCCCTCCCTATGGGTTTCGACCACGGTGGAGACGGACTACCCGCCGCTTCCCCGGTCGGGGCTTCACTTCGATGCAGCAGTCATCGGCGGCGGCATAGCGGGCCTCACGACCGCTCTGCTGCTCAAGAGGGCCGGCTTGCGTGTGGCTCTGATCGAAGCGCGGCGGATCGCCTCGGGCGCCACCGGCTACACGACCGCCAAGATAACGTCGCTGCACGGCCTGACCTACGCCCGCCTTCTGAAGGAGCAAGGGGAGGACAAGGCCGGCCAGTATGCCCAGGCCTCGCAGGCCGCCGTCGAGCAGATCGCGTCATTCGTAGCTGAGGATGGCATCGACTGCAGCTTTGGGCGCCTTCCCGCCCTGACCTACACCGAGGACCCCGACCGGGTGAGCGACATCGACGCCGAGGTCGAGGCTGCCCGAAAGCTCGGTCTTCCCGCCACGCTGACCACCACGACCGACCTGCCCTATGAGGTGCGTGCTGCGATCCTCTTCGACAACCAGGCGCAGTTCCACCCCCGCCGGTACGCTCTCGGCCTTGCCGAGCTTATCGAGGGTAACGGCAGCCGGGTGTTCGAAGAGACGCGGGCACTTGAGATCGACCTTGAAAAAGGCCGGTCCGTTGTCCGCACCGAGCACGGTGAATTGACGGCTGATCACGTGGTACAGGCCACCCACCTGCCATTCCACGACCCGGCCGCTCTGTTCGCCAAAGCTGCCCCCTCCCGTTCCTACTGTTTGGCGGTCCAGGTCGAAGGACCGGTTCCCCAGGCGATGTACCTCAGCGCCGACAACCCCGTCCGGTCGCTGCGTCCACACCGGGAAGGCGACACCGACTTCCTCCTGGTCGGCGGCGAGGGCCACAAAGTGGGTCAGGGCGACTTCACGACCACCCGCTACGCCAAGCTGGAGGCGTGGGTGCGGGACCGGTTCAACGTGCGCTCGGTTGACTTCCGCTGGTCGGCGCAGGACTACATGCCCGCCGACGATGTCCCTTACATCGGCAGACTTTCACCGCGCTCTGACCGGTTGTACGTCGCCACGGGGTTCAAGAAGTGGGGGATGACCAGCGGCACCGCCGCCGGGATGATCCTGCGGGACCTGATCGTCAACCAGCCGAATCGCTGGATCGACGTATTTGATGCCAGCAGGCTGGACCTCGGGCCTTCCGCGTCGAAGCTGATCAAAGAGAACGCCAATGTGGCGAAGCACTTTCTATCCGACCGCCTCTCGGCTCTGGTCGCGCCGGACATCGATTCGCTGAAGCCTGGAGAAGGCGCTATAGCGCGAGCCGGCAGAGAGAAGGTGGCCGCCTACCGGGAGGTCGGCGGCATGATGAAGGCGGTCTCGCCGACCTGCACCCACATGGGGTGTGTTGTGTCGTTCAACGACGCAGAGGAGACCTGGGACTGCCCGTGCCACGGCTCGCGATTCGACACCGACGGCAACGTGATTGAGGGCCCTGCGGTCAAGCCGTTGCACCCCGTGGAAGTTCGTTTGGAAGCGGTCATCTCGCCGCCGGCCCAAGGGGCTTCCGTCCACAAGCGCCGCTAGCTAGCCGCAGGCTGCCCTGGCTGTGGGCGTGGGGTTGACCGCGACCCCGCCGGTGCGGACCTCGAAATGCAGGTGCGGGGGCCCTCCTTTGGCGTTGCCCGTGTCCCCGACGTAGCCGATGGTTTGCCCTGCTGTGACCTTCTGTCCCGGGGCAGCATTCGAGTAGCCTGCCAGGTGGGTGTAGAAGTACTCCGTCCCGTCGGCTCCCTTCAGGTACACGCTGAGCCCTCCGAGATCGCTCGACTCCCGGCGCGTCAGCGTGCCGTCGACAATGGCAGCCGCCGGCGTTCTCATCGGGGCAAACATGTCTACTCCCTGGTGCTTTCGGCCCCCCGACCGGGGGGCCCCAAACGTGTCGGTGAACGAAACGGGGCCGTTCACGGGGCAGAACAGCTTCTTCGTTCCCACCGGTACAACCGTCCCGGTTTGCGCCACCTTTGCCGTGGCCGGAGAAGGCGTTGACGCAGCCTTGGCCGGCGAAGGTGATGCTTTGGTGCCGGCTGGGGTCGGCTTGGCCCCCGTGCTCGTCGTGGCGGCTCGTGCCTTCACCGCCTCGGATCCCTTCGCCGCCTCGGATCCCTTCGCCGCCTCGGATCCCTTCGCCGCTTCGGCCGTCTTTGCCGCTTCGGCCGTCTTTGCCGCAGCAGCCGCCTTGGCGGCCTTATCCCTTTCTGCCTTAAGGGCGGCTTCCCGGTCTGTTGCAAGCTTGGCTTCGAGAGCCTGGGCCCTGGTGAAGTTCTCGGTAAGGGACTTGGTTTGCGACGACATATTGGTCAAGAGCGTCTGCTGCCTTAGCTCGTCCGCCAGGAGCCGTTCCTGGAGGGATGAGATCTCCTGCTTCGTGCGGGCGGCTGCTTTAATCATGGAGGCATCCTGCTCCGCCGCGCCCCGGACGAAGGTAAGGCGCCTTCCGAAGTCGGCGAAGGTCTCGGCTCCGAAGAGGTACTGAAAGATCGCAACGGGTCCGCGCCGGTACATCACGTCGGCTCGTTTCCACAGCCTGACCTCGGCCTCCCGCTCCCGGGCCTCCGCTTCCTTCAGGGCAACCTGGCTGGTCTGCATCGAGGCCTCAGTCTCCGCCAGCCTGGCTTGGGCGGCATCGTAGGCAGCAACCGTCTGGTCCAGCTGCCTTTGAACCGCGGCTCGCTCTGCCCGGGCCTTGGCAAGCTCCTGCTGGCCGACCGCCGGTGCGGCCGGGGATAAGAGAACCAGGGCCAATAGAACCAGGGCCCCAACGGTGAGACCCCGGCGGGCCGAGCACCGTGGGGATCGGATTCGGGCCGGAGCGCGAAAAGGAAAGGTCACCAGGGGATTATCCACCTAAGTAGTGAAACTTCTGTGAACCTGAGTGGTACCGATATAGATGAGTAACCAAAAAAGCGCTTCCGAGCGAATCGTTCGCCAAAGTTCGCCAAAGTTTCGGCGCGAGTTTGACTCCCTATGGCACCAGATCATCCAGGATCGCAGCGATGCGTTTGATAGCCCGATTCTGCGAGTCGAGCAGCGCCATGATCACGAGCAAAAAGTTCTCCACGTCGTCCATGTCCTCATAGGGAAGTTCTCCCGTTCGCATGGCATGCGCAATATCAGGATTGTTCTTAGGTGGACTGGCGAGAATGTGCGCTATTTCTTTGGACGGCTTCATGGTTCCTCCAAATAGAAATGAATCGCTATCATCGGTTAAAGGGATTACGGTCAAGGGTCACCCTTACAGCACCTGGGAGCAGATTGTGCCGCGGATTCCAGACGAGTTTCTTGAATGTGTTGCTTATATCTATCCCTCTATCGAGGACGCGGTCCAAGCGAGGCGAGTAGGGGGGACTGGCTTCTTGATAAGCGTCCCAATTAATGGCACGGATCTAGCTATGCGATACGTCGTAACCAATAGCCACGTGGCGGTAAATTGCGGCGCGATAAGGCTGAACACCAAGGATGGATCGAGCGATGTAATTCCTCTTTCGAAAGAGGCGTGGATTCACCACCCAGCGGGTGACGACCTAGCCATTGCAGCCATGTCTTTGTCCGACCGATTTCAGTACAAAGCCCTTCCGATGAACACGTTTTCTCTAACTAAGGAGGATATTGCGCTGTACAACGTTGGCCCGGGAGACGACATTTTCTTCATGGGCCGGTTTATTACCCATGAGGGTAAGCAGCGCAACCAGCCTGTTGTGCGCTTTGGGACGATAGCCATGATGCCAGGCGAGCCTATCTTTCAACCAGAGCGAGGCCACCATCAGGAAAGTTTCCTCGTTGAGGCACGCTCTCTAAGCGGGTTTAGTGGCTCTCCGGTAATGCTCTACATCCCCCCCTTTAGCCACCGATTCAGAGGGGGCAAGTTCGAACCTGGTGATGGCTTAGATACCTCAACGACAACGGGGCTGCTCGGAGTAGATTGGGGCAACATGCACTTGGGGGATGAAGCGCTCACTAACTCAGGGATCATGGCTGTAGTGCCAGTTTGGAAGCTAACCGAGTTGCTTGATGATGAGGAAGTTGCGGCTATCAGAGACGCGGCTGCGGCGGCCGCAATTAGAGATAGCAGCGCTTCCCTCAATGTAGCTGCGGAGCCTAAGGACTATGAACGTTTCGAAGAACTGCTTGACAAAGTGATACGAGTCCCCAAACAGGAAATTGAGGAAGGGCTGCAGGAAAGCTAGAGCTTGCCAATAAGTTCCTTATAAGAAAGTCGCCTGTCACTCACCCCTGAAAGAACCTTCTGAAAGCGCTGAGAATCGTCTCCGCTCCGCCTGTTGAACCGGAACACCTGCTCGTCCAAGTAGCGGTCAAGGTGTTCGGGTGCCACGGAAACATAAGTTCCTCCTAGACCGCGCTTGAACAGTGCCCAGAAGTTTTCAATCCCGTTCGTGTGAACATCTCCGCGGACGTATGCCGTAGCGTGATCGATGTATTCGTGGTCGTACTCCGCATACAGACGTTTGTAGGCGCGGTGGGCGTCGGTGTAAAGCTTTGAGCCGGATTCGACCTTAGCCCGCACTTCATTCTGCAGGGCGTCCCAGTCAGTACCGGGAGCCACAGAAGCGGCAACCTCACCATTGCGTTGCTTGGCTCCAACGACTGCCGTTTTGTGGGCAGAGCCACCCTTGGGCAGGCTGCCTGCTGAAGCGAGAGCCTTGCGCTTCGAGTTGGAGTAGTTCTTGGGCTTGCCTCCCACGTAGGTCTCATCAAACTCAACCTCTCCGGAGAGTCTTTGGAAGGTGCCGGTCTTCATGGCAAGCCGGATTCTGTGATCCATGAACCAAGCCGTCTTCTGAGTGACACCGAGGGACCGGGCCATCTCGTGAGAACTGATCCCGTTCTTGGAGTTGGCAACCATCCAAAGGCAAGGAAGCCACTTGTCAAAGCCGATCGGCGAATCCTCAAAGATGGTTCCGACCTTGACGCTGTATTGCTTGGCGCAAGCCCTGCACTTCCAGCGGCGGCGGGTGGTTAGGTAGTAGTGCCGCTTGTCTCCGCACCGGGGGCAAACAGGGCCATCGGGCCAGCGCAGTTTGGCGACGAAAGCAACGGCAACGTCCTCATCAGCGAAGTAGCGGATCGCTTCAAGAAGGGTGGTGGGGAGCTTGTCCATACCCTAATTGTGGCAGGAGGGTATGACATTTTTGGTGACTCAGGTATATCGCTACCACCTGAGTTAATAAGCGCAAATGTGCGCTCTGTTCAGCCCTTCACGGCCCCCATCGTGAAGCCGGCGATGAACCTCTTCAGGAAGACGTTGAAGACGAGGGCAATGGGGATGGCGACAATCAGCGTAGCGGCCTGGAGAGCCTGCCAGAAGAATACGTCTCCCCGGACCAGTTCCGTCGGCACCCCGACGCTCACAGTCTTCTGGCTCGTCTGTGAGACGAAGGCTAGCGCGTAGATGAACTCGCTGGCCGACAGAGTGGAAGCGAAGACCACCACCGCAATAAGGCCCGGGAACGCCACCGGAAGCACCATTCGGAAGAAGGCGCCCATCCGGCTGCAGCCGTCGATCATCGCCTGCTCCTCGATGTCCTTTGGGATGGACTTGAAGAACCCGGTGAGCAGCCAGGCCGACACCGGGATGGTGATGGTGGGGTAGACGACCACCAGCGACCAACGGGAGTCCTGCAAGCCAAGGTTGGCTACGACCGGTGACAGGGAGATGAACAGCAGCGACGGTGGGATCAGGTAGACGAAGAAGATGGCGATTGCCACCGCGCCGCCCCGCCGAAGGGTGAGACGTCCGAGGCTGTACGCGGCCGGCACGGCCACCAACAAGGTAATGGCGACCACGCACAACGCGACCACCAGGGTGTTGGTGACGAAGGTCCCGAAGGCGGTCTGTCCAAACAGCAGGTTAACGTGCTCCAGGGTAGGAGGGTCGTTGTACAGAAACGGGTTGTTGTCTCTGGTGTAAAGGTCGGGGTTGGCCTTGAAGCTCGTGATCAGGCTCCAGGCGAATGGGATGGCCGCCTGGGCCGTGAACACCAGGACCAGGACGTAAAGGGCTATGCGGCCTCCGACCCGCCGGCGTTTTGCCTGGGCCCGCGCCTGAGCGCTCATCCGATGTCCATCTTGCGGACCGACCGCAGGATCGCAACGGCCATGGCCGCCAGGACCGGTAGGGCGAACAAGGCAATCGCCGCACCTTGCGCCAGGTCTCCGCCCTGGATGCCCCGGAAGAAGGCCCAGGTGGGGAGTACCTGGGTGGCGTCGATGGGCCCTCCGCGGGTCAGGACGTAGGGCACACTCATGTCGGCGAACACGACAACGGCCCCGAAGAGGACCGCCACCGCGGTCACCGGCAGAGTGAGGGGGATCGTCACCTGGAACAGCGTGCGCCAGAAGCCGGCGCCGTCCATCCTGGCCGCATCATAGATCTCCGAGGGAATTGCGACGAGCCCGGCCATGATGATCACGGCTGCGAGGGGGACGACGCGCCAAACCTGCACCGCGACCACCGACACCACGGCCAGGTCAGGGTTGCCGAGCCAGTTCAGGCTTCCCTGGATGAGCCCGAACCTGCGGAGGGTCCAGTCGATCGGACTGAACAGCGAATCAAGCATCCACAGCCAGGCGATGGCGGCCAGCGACACCGGAGTGGTCCAGGGCAGCAGGATGAGGAACCGAACCACCCATTTCCCGCGGAAGTCCTTCGTCAGGACGAGGGCGAGGATCTTGGAGATGACGACCACCAGGAGCATCGTGACGAAGGTCATCACCACGCTGTTGCGAAGAGACCGGCGGAACACCGGATCCTCAAGCACCTGGCGGAAGTTCTCCAGACCGACGAAGTCGAAGCTCGGGTCGCCGATGGTCACGTCGCTCAAGCTGTAGGCGATGGCAAGGAAGAACGGAATGGCGACCAGGGCGAAGATGTAGATGATCGACGGCGCAAGCAGCAGGGGAGCCAGAACACCCTCCCGCTCCATGAGGTAGCGCTTTGGCCGCCGGGCCGCCGCTTCGCTGCTGCTCAAGCGATGTCCCGAACGGGCCGGGGGTCCGTGCGCTTTCCGGTCTCCGCGTCGAAGAAACGCAGGTCGGGCGCGTGTACGAAAAACACCTGGTCCTTGCCTTCCCGAACGTCAAGAGGCATTGCCGCCGGCAACACGCCGGTGACCTTGTTCTGCAGGTCGCCGCCGGCCAGAGTCCCCAGCATGTGGCGCTCCGACCCGAGGTACTCCACTCGCGAGACGTCCACCTGTAGCGACAGCCCTTCGCCGGCCTTCTCGGAATCCGGCAGCATGGATTCCGGCCGAAAGCCGACAAGAATGTCGCCCCGGCGGATGAGGTTCATGGGAGGCGACCCGACAAAGGTTGCGACGAAGGTGTCGGCCGGATTCGAGTAGACCTCCCGGGGAGTGCCGATCTGGCGGAGCTGCCCCTCGTTCATCACCGCGATCCGGTCGCCCAGTCCCATCGCCTCCACCTGGTCATGGGTCACGTAAAGAGTGGTTACGCCGATGCGCCGCTGAAAGGTCTTCAGCTCGTCCCGGGCGGTGGCCCTCAGCTTGGCGTCGAGATTGGATAGCGGCTCGTCCAGCAAGAAGACCGCCGGCTCGCGCACCAGGGCTCGGGCCAGGGCCACTCGCTGCCTCTCCCCTCCGGACAGCTGGCGCGGCTTTCGCTTCAGCAGGTGCCCGATTCCGAGCAGATCCGCCGCCCACGAGACCTTCTCCGGCCGCTGGGCGGCCTCGACCCCCTGTGCCTTCAGCGGGAAGACGATGTTCTCGTATACCGTCTTGTGCGGATACAGCGCGTAGCTCTGGAACACCATGGCGATGCTGCGAACCCGCGGAGGCAGACCGGCCATCGGATCGCCGGCGATGAAGATCTCCCCGGAGGTGGGCTGCTCCAGGCCGGCGATGAGCCGGAGGAGGGTGGTCTTTCCGCTGCCGGACGGACCGAGGAGCACGAGGTACTCGCCTTCCTCGGTCACCAGGTTCAGGTTGTCGACCGCCGGATTCTGGCCGTCGAACGCCTTGGTCAGGTTGCGCGCCTCGACAATTGCCATCAAAAGGTCACGGCCTGGCCCAACCTACCTTTCGCCGCCGACCAGTCCGTTGTCCCGCCACTTCTGGAAGATCTTCTTCACCTGAGTTTCTGCTTCCTCGACCGCCCTTTGCGCCGTCAGCTGCCCCCGGGCGGCCTTGGCCATCATCTGAGGCAGGACGAAGGTGCTGAAGACCTCTCCTATGGCTGCGTTGGTGGGCCCCGGATGCCCGACGTTGGTGCTCCAGTCCTCCGCATCCTTGAGCAGCGACAGCTTGTCCGCCGGCCGGGAGCCGAAGGGATCCTCGTCCAGCCACTCGGCGGTCTCCCTGGCAGTGTCCGGGAAGGCGGGCAGCGTGTAGAGCTCCGAGTTGTTCGTTGCTTCGGAGTAGTTGGCCAGCAGGTGGAGGATGAACTCCTGCGCGGCGTCGGGGTTGGTGGCGTGCTGGGGCACGACGTATATCGGGATGGCGTGTGCCGAAGCCAGGCCGGTTCCTCCCGGTCCCTTCATCGGGGCGCTGAACCCGATGTCGTTCGCCACGTCGGGATTCGCCTTTTGGGCCGACCGGTACGCCGAGATCGAGTTCAAGATGTAGGAAAGTTGACCGGCGATGAGCGCCTGGTTGTTCGACGCGGCGTTCCACCCGAAGACCTCGTCGGTCATTGCACCCCTGAAGAGCCGGGTCATCATCTCCACCGCAGCGACGGTCTCCGGCGAGTTGAGGGTCACATTCTCGTCCTCGTCCTGCACCGATCCACCGAACGACCAGATGAGGGCCCGGGCGGCCATGTTTGAGTCGATCTCGTTCGACATTCCCAAGCCGAGCGGTACCTTTTGGTCTGCCTTTATCTTTGTGCCGCCCTCGAGCAGCTCCTGGTAGCTGGTGGGTCCGTTCTCCATGCCCGCCTTCTCCCACAGGCTTCGTCGGAAGTTGCCGGGGTCGGGAGCCCAGCCGTGACAGAAGCCCCAAAACTTCTCGGTCCGGGGGTTGAAGGTGCTTCGAGTACATAGGGCGGTCTGCTTGCCGTGCCGGGACTCGGCCTCCTTGTTCAGGTCGGTCAGGTCGACAAGGCTCGGCTCGAGTGAGGAGGGCGGAAAGATGAACTCAATGAGGTCGTGGCCCTGTTTCGCCGAGATCTCCGAGCCCGCTCGGGCCGGGATCTCGGCTTGCTCGATGTGGTCCACGGTGACGTTGACGCCCACCTGCCGCCCCCAGCCCTGCGCGAACGGGTCGAACCAGTCGTCGTGCTTCGGAACGAAGTGGCTCCACTGCAGGATCCTCAGATCGCCTGACAGCTTGACTGACGGGCTTGCCGCTGGGGCCGAGGTGCCGGTCCCGCCACCGCCTCCTCCGTTGCCGCACCCGGTTGCAGTGGCCGCTGCGGCGAGCGCCGCCAGCCGCAGGAACTCTCGACGTGAAAGTGCTCGCACCATCCCTCAGCCTCCCCTGCTTTAAGGAATATTTGCGGACAGAAGGATACATTTTTGACCCCCGCACCGGCGGCCCTCCTGGGGGTCTCCCGGAGCACATCCGAAAAGTTTTGTTGGTCGACGTGCGCTACGATTCGCGGGTGAACTCATCCATGGAAGCCAAGGGACCCACGCAGGTCCAGCTCAACATCGAAGTTGGTGTCGACGAGCTCAAGACTTTCAAGGCGGACACACTCCGCCGGCTCGCCAACGAGATCAAAGTGCCGGGGTTCCGCAAGGGCAAGGTTCCTCCCCAGGTTATGGAGTCCCGTATCGGCAAGGAACAGGTCCGGCAGGAGATGCTGGCCGACGCTCTTCCGCACTTCTACTCCCAGGCGTTGCAGGAGCACGAGATCTCGCCGATCAATCAGCCGGAGATCAATGTCACGCTGTTCGAGGACAACAAGCCTCTGCAGATCACGGCAACCGTGGATGTCCGTCCGGACCTGGAGCTTCCCGACTATAAGGGCATCAAGGTGTATGCGCCGTCCCCCGAGGCATCGGAGGAGGACGTCAACAACCAGCTGGAGCGCCTCCGGGAGCGCAATGGGATCCTCGAGCCCATCGGCCGCAACGTCCAGAAGGGCGATTACGCCACCATCGACATGTTCGGCTTCCGTCACGGGGAGCCTCTGGAAGGTGCCCAGGTTGAGGACTTCGTCTACGAGGTGGGCTCGGCCCGCTTCCTCCCCAAGCTCGACGAGGAGCTGGCGGGCCGCAGAGCCGGCGACATCGTCCAGTTCAACACCGTCATGCCGGCGGGCTTCGGCCCCGACGAGGAGGAGGGCACACTGAAGGTGGTGCTGAAGGAGGTGCAGACCAATCGGCTTCCGGAGCTGGACGACGAGTTCGCCAAGACCGCCTCCGAGTTCGATTCGCTCGAGGAGTTGAGGGCCGACATCCACAAGCGCATCAGCGGCCACAAGAAGAAGGACTCCGATGCGGCCGTCCGCAACCTGATCATCGAGGACCTGCTCAACCGCGTCGAGGTGCCTTTGCCGGAGTCTTTGGTGCAGAAGGAGACCGAGATCCGTCTCGCACGCTTCATTCAGGACCTAGGGCGCAGCGGAATCGAGTTGGACGAGTTTCTCGAGGCTCAGAAGATGAGCAGGGACGAGCTCATCGAGACCTATAGAAAGGCGGCCGAGACCGCGGTGGCGGCCGACCTCATCCTCGAGTCGGTGGCCAAGGCGGAAGGAATGGAAGTAACTCCTTCCGAACTGCAGGAGGAGATCCAGATAATGGCGAATCAAATGCAGACCGACGTAGAGGTGCTGGCCGACAATATCGCCAACAGCGGCTCGGTTACCGTGCTGGCCGGTGATATTCTCAGGAGGAAGGCGCTCGAACTTCTGGTTGAGAACGCAGTCGTTCTCGACGAAAAATCCTCCAAGACAAGCGATGCTACTCAAAACGATTAAGGGGTGAGCATGGAGAATTACCTCGTCCCCATGGTTGTGGAGCAGACCAACCGCGGCGAACGGTCCTACGACATCTACTCGCGGCTGCTCAAGGACAGGATCATCTTCCTGGGCACTCCCATCGACGATGCAGTCGCCAACCTGATAACGGCGCAGCTCCTTTTCCTGGAGTCTGAGGACTCGGACCGGGACATCTCCATTTACATCAACTCTCCCGGCGGGCAGGTTTACGCCGGCATGGCGATCTATGACACCATGCAGTACATCAAGCCGGAGGTTTCGACGCTCTGCCTGGGCATGGCCATGTCCATGGGCGCGATCCTTCTGGGGGGCGGCGCCAAGGGGAAGCGCTTCGCGCTGCCGAATGCGAAGGTCATGATCCACCAGGGGTCCGCAGGTTTCCAGGGCACTCCCACCGACATCGACATCCAGGCTCGCGAGGTGCTTTCGCTGCGCAGGCGGATGGCGGAGATTCTCGCCAAGCACACCGGCCAGCCGCTCGAGCGGGTGGAGCAGGACATCGACCGGGATAAGTTCATGACTGCCGAGGAGGGGAAGACGTACGGTATCATCGACGACATCCTGGCCCACCGGGAGCAGTCTCCGATCGCAATGCAGCAGCTTGCCGAGGCAACCGAGAACAACTAGCGACCCTAGGGAGTAGACATTGCCCAAGTTCGGCGAAGGAGGCGACCTCCTCAAGTGCAGCTTCTGCGGCAAATCGCAGAAGCAGGTCAAAAAGCTGATTGCTGGTCCCGGGGTCTACATCTGCGACGAGTGCATCGACTTGTGCAACGAGATCATCGAGGAAGAGCTCACCGAAACCACCGAGCTGAAGCTCGAGGAGCTCCCCAAGCCCCGTGAGATCTACCAGTTCCTCAACGACTACGTCGTTGGGCAGGAGCAGGCCAAGAAGGTTCTATCGGTAGCCGTCTACAACCACTACAAGCGGATCCAGGCCGGTGCACACAAGGATGCCGACGACGTGGAGCTGCAGAAGTCCAACATCATGCTGCTGGGTCCGACCGGCTGCGGAAAGACGCTGCTGGCGCAGACGCTGGCCAAGATGCTGAACGTCCCATTCGCCATCGCCGATGCCACCGCACTGACCGAGGCCGGCTACGTCGGCGAGGACGTCGAGAACATCCTGCTGAAGCTGATCCAGGCCGCCGACTACGACGTCAAGAAGGCTGAAACCGGCATCATCTACATCGACGAGGTCGACAAGATCGCCCGCAAGTCCGAGAACCCGTCGATCACCCGGGACGTCTCCGGCGAGGGCGTGCAGCAGGCACTGCTGAAGATCCTCGAGGGAACCACCGCTTCGGTTCCGCCGCAGGGCGGCCGCAAGCACCCGCACCAGGAGTTCATCCAGATCGACACCTCCAATGTCCTGTTCATCTGCGGCGGAGCTTTCGCCGGGTTGGAGAAGATCATCGGCGCCCGCATCGGCAGCCGCAGCATCGGCTTCGGAGCCGATGTGCGCAAGATGGAGCAGAAGGACCTGGGCGAGATCCTGCAGAACATCCTGCCGGAGGACCTGCTCAAGTTCGGTCTGATCCCCGAGTTCGTCGGCCGTCTCCCGGTCATTTCCCACGTCCACAACCTCGACCGGGAAGCTCTGATCGAGATCCTCACCAAGCCGAAGAACGCGCTGGTCCGCCAGTTCCGCAAGACCTTTGAGCTGGACGGCGTGGAGCTGGAGTTCTCGGAGGGCGCTCTGGCGGCCATCGCCGACCAGGCCATGCTCCGGGGCACCGGAGCCCGAGGCCTGAGGGCCATCATCGAGGAGGTCCTGCTGGACGTCATGTACGAGCTTCCGTCACGCAAGGACATCGGTCAGTGCGTGATCGACACCGAGACCGTTCTGGAAAAGGTCAACCCCACGCTGGTTCCCCGGGTGAACGGGCGGACCACCAAGCGCCCGGAGCGAGGGGAACGCTCCGCCTAGGGGCCGACCCTTTTACTAAACCGCCGCTACACGTTATGCCCGCACCACGGACGGGTAACGTCGAGCGGTGAGCGAGAACTCGACAGATTCGAAGATCCCCGAATACGACGCCGTGGTGGTGGGCGGCGGGCCGGCGGGACTGGCGGCGGCAACCTGGCTGGTGCGCTTTCGAAAGAGGACGCTCGTCCTCGACAGCTGTGAGTACCGAAACCGCTGGGTGGAAAATGCCCATGGCTATCTGGGGATCGATCCGGTCAACCCGGGAGAGCTCCTGGAGAGGGCTCGGCGGGATCTCATGAACTACCCGGCCGCCGAGCTGGTCTGTGCCGGTGTTGAGTCCATCGAGGGTGCAGCCGGTGCCTTTTTGGTCACCACGCCGGAGCAGAGCTATAGGGCCCAACGCATCGTTCTCGCCACCGGAAGCAGCGACGTGTTTCCCGATGTCCCGGGCTTCTTCGAGCATTACGGATCCGAGGTCTTCCACTGCCCGGTTTGCGACGGCTATGACGCCAAGCATAAGAAGGTCGCTGTGCTGGGTTGGGACGAGCAGGTTAGAGGCTTCGCCCTGGAGCTGCTGACCTGGGCAAGGTCCGTCACCGTGGTCGCGCAGGGCAAGCGGCTCAAAGGGGACGACCGGGTCAAGGCCGAGCTCGCTCGGCATGGGGTGGTTGTGTGCGACGAGGACGCTGCGGAGCTAATCGGAGAACGAGGTGCGCTGGCCGGTGTGCGGCTGGAGACCGGCGAGATACTGGACTGCGACTACCTGTTCTTCTCGCTTCCGGAGCGTCCGGTGAACAAGCTGGCCGGGCAGCTCGGCTGCGAGACGGACGAGGACGGCCACGTCACCATCGACAAGGATGGCCGGACCAGCGTGGACGGTGTCTTCGCTGCCGGCGATCTGACGCCGGGCGAGCAGCTCATCCAGCTGGCCGCCGCGGAGGGGGTTCTGGCCGCAATAGCCTGTGTCGAATCCTTCAGCTGAGCAGGCTCGTCACGTCGCCGCCGGCTATTGCCCCTTCGGGGTCCCAACGGTGCAAGACACGCCCGTGCCCTTGAGGCCGCAGTAACCGTTGGGAACCTTGTGGAGGTACTGCTGGTGGTAGTCTTCGGCATAGTAGAAGGGCCCAGCCGGAGCAACTTCCGTTGTGATCGATCCCCGGCGGGCCTGCTGAAGCGACTCGTTGTAGCTCGCCAGCGTCGCCTCCGCCAGCTGCCTCTGCTCCTCGGTCGTGTAGTAGATGGCCGAGCGGTACTGGCTTCCCACGTCGTTGCCCTGGCGCATGCCCTGGGTGGGGTTGTGCTCCTCGAAAAAGGTCTTCAAAAGCTCTGCGTAAGAGACTTTTGCCGGATCGTAAATCACCAGAACGGCTTCGGCGTGCCCGGTAAGTCCGGAACAGGTCTCCCGATAGGTTGGATGAGGGGTATAGCCGCCGGTGTAGCCGGCCGCTGTCGTCCACACGCCATCCATTCTCCAAAACAAGCGCTCTGCGCCCCAAAAGCAACCGAGGGCGAAGATCGCCGTCTCCAGGTGTTCGGGAAAGGGCGGTTGCAGAGGGTTATGGAGAACCTCGTGCCTGTTGGGGACCTCGTAGATGTAGTGGTCTCGGCCAGCGAGCGCGCCGTCCGCCGTTATCGGGGCGGTTTTCGTTCTGGATGAGAACAGCATTCTTCAACTCCTTGAGTTGTCCTTAGGTCGGCGTCCTGCAAGCGGAGATCAGCCGGACGCTTAGCTATCAAGCTTCGCAGATTGCCGTCGTTAATAGAGGTTCAATGCAGCCTTGTTACCATCCGACCAGCCAGCTTCCCCGAAACCGTTGGAGGATGATGAAGCGGTCTATTGCTCTGCTGCTTGCCGGAGTGTTGAGCGTCGGGGCGATGGTGGCGTGCGGCGGCGATACCCCGGCGGTGATGAGCACCTTCTCGGTCGGACCGCAGCAGACGCCGACCCCAACAGAGGAATCCCCGTCCCCCACCGGCCCCGGCGGAGCCGTGGAGGAGGTCGGTGACGCCGTCGCGGGGCCGGTGGGCCCCCCATCGGTCCTCCCGCCACCGGCCCCGCCACCTGCGCCCCTTGCCGGCCGTAATGTGCCGCTCGGCGAGGTCTTCCGGCTGCGCGCGGGGGAGACGGCCGGGATTACAGGGGAGGATCTGGTCGTCACTTACGTGCAGCTTCTTTCCGATAACCGGTGTTTGCCGGGCGTCCGGTGCATCGTTGGCGGCAACGCCAAGATCACGGTCACCGTAGGCAGCGACAGCAGCCCTCCCGCCACCTTCACGCTCAACACCGATGAGGATCCCAGGTCCGGCAGGTACCTGGACCGCACGGTGGAGCTTGTGGATCTCAGCCGGGGTAACCGGCCTGCCGCCAGTCTCAGGGTCAGCTGAGCGAGCGGCCCGTTCCGAACGGGTTGCTCCAGTTGCTACAATCGGTCGATAGGGCATGCGCTCAATCGCCTCGGTCCGCAGACAGGCAACCAGAGCGACTTCGTATAACGACTGCGCTAATTTGATCAAGCCCTTAACCCTTGGAGCCTTGTCCGATGCCAAATTCGACGTTGTGCCGCCGTCCGACCCGGGAACGGAGCTGCCGTTGACCCGCGGGTACGAAAACCCGGCCGAGATTCCGAAGGTCTACGTGCCGCGAGAGGTTGAGGACCGCCTCTACCGAGAGTGGGAGGCGAAAGGCTATTTCCACACCGATCCCGACCCCCAGCGCAAGCCCTTCACGATCGTCATCCCTCCGCCGAACATCACCGGCGCCCTTCACATCGGCCATGCCCTCGATCACACGCTTCAGGACGTACTCGTGCGGTTCAAGCGCATGCAGGGATATGCGACGCTGTGGCTTCCCGGCACCGATCACGCCGGAATCGCCACCCAGAATGTGGTCGAGCGGTCTCTCCGGGAACAGGGGCTGACCCGTCACGATCTCGGCCGGGAGCGCTTCGTCGAGCGGGTCTGGGAGTGGAAGGAGCTTTACGGCAACCAGATTTTTCAGCAGGACCGCCGTCTCGGTGCCTCGCTGGACTGGAGCCGGGAGCGGTTCACCATGGATCCGGGTCTATCGAGGGCGGTCCGCAAAGTCTTCGTCGACCTGTACAACGAGGGGCTCATCTACCGGGGAAACCGCATCATCAACTGGTGCCCCCGCTGCGGAACGGCCCTCAGCGACATTGAGGTCGAGCACTCCGACTACGACGGCCAGCTGGAGCAGTTCCGGTATGAGCTCGAGGACGGGTCGGGCAGCGTCAGCGTTGCCACCACCAGGCTGGAGACCATGCTCGGCGACACCGCCGTCGCAGTGAACCCCAAGGATCCCCGGTACGCCGGGGCCATGGGCAAGTTTGCGATCCACCCGTTCAGCGGGCGGCGACTCCAGATCATCGCCGACGATGCCGTGGACATGGAATTCGGGACCGGAGCGGTCAAGATGACCCCGGCCCACGACCCCACCGACTTCGAGGTCGCCGAGCGCCACGGCCTGGAGAAGATCTCGATCATGGACGGCCAGGCCCGTATCAACGCCAACGGCACGCCGTTCGAGGCAATGGACCGCTACGAGGCCCGGGAGGCCGTCCGCAAAGCTCTTCAGGACAAGGGCCTGTACGAGGGATCAACCCCGCACCACTACTCGATCGGCAGGTGCAGCCGGTGTGGGACCATCGTCGAGCCGTGGCTGTCGGAACAGTGGTTCGTGAAGATGCGTCCGCTGGCCGAGCCGGCCATCGCAGCGGTCAAAGATGGCCGTACCCGCTTCTACCCCGCCCGGTGGACCAACTACTACCTCAACTGGATGGAGAGCATCCGGGATTGGTGCATCTCCCGCCAGCTCTGGTGGGGGCACCGCATCCCGGTGTGGTACTGCGACAACGGTCATCGGTGGGCGGCACTGGACGACCCGACCGGCTGCCCGGAGTGCGGCAGCTCCGAGTTCACTCAGGATCCCGACGTGCTGGACACCTGGTTCTCCAGCCAGCTCTGGCCCTTCTCGACACTTGGATGGCCGGATGAGACCGAGGACCTCGCGTACTTCTACCCGACCTCCGTGCTGGTCACCGGCTACGAGATCATTCACCTCTGGGTGGCGCGAATGATGATGTCGGGCCTCAAGTTCATGGGCGATGTGCCCTTCGAGTGGGTCTACATCCACGGCATCGTGCGTGACGCCCAGGGCCGCAAGATGTCCAAGTCGCTGGGCAACGTCATCGACCCCCTGGAGCTCATCGACCGATTCGGCACCGACGCCTTGCGTTTCTCGCTCGTGGAGCACGCCACCGGCCAGGACATCTTCCTCAGCACCGAGTGGGTCTCCGGCTCCCGGAACTTCGTCAACAAGCTGTGGAACGCCACCCGGTTCGTTCTGGTGAACTCGGGCGAGGAGGCGGTGGGAGGGATCCCGGATTCCGGCCGGCTGGACCTCAGCGATCGGTGGATCCTCTCGCGCCTGGCATCCACCATCGAGCAGGTCACCCGGCAGCTCGAGTCGTTCGAGGTGGCCTCGGCCGCCCGCAACGTGTACGAGTTCATCTGGAGCGAGTTCTGCGACTGGTACATCGAAGCGGCCAAGGTGCGGCTGTCCTCCGAGGATCCGCAGGTGGCCGGCACGGTCCGGGCGGTGCTGGTTAACGTTCTGGAGCAAGCCCTTCGGCTGGCCCACCCTTTCATCCCCTTTGTCACCGAGGAGCTTTGGCGGCTGTTGCCCATAGAGCACGACAAGCCCTCGATCATGATCTCGCCGTGGCCGGCCTCCGCAGGGCAGCTGGCCGACGCGGAGGCCGAAGCAAGCTTCGATCGGGTCAAGGGCGTCGTCTCCACCATCCGCAGCTTCCGCTCCGAGTACGGGATCAGCCCTAAGGCACGCCTCAAGCCAGCGGTCTCCTCCGAAGATCCCGCCGACCTGGAGGCGCTGCGGCGGGACACAGCGCTGCTATCCCGGCTCGCCGGCCTGGAGGACCTTACCGTGGCGGATTCGCTGGACGGCTCGCCGGGAGCCAGGCTGATCGCTGGCAGCGTCGAGGTCTCGGTTCCACTGGAGGGCCTCGTAGACGTCGCCGCCGAGGGAGAGCGGCTGCGCAGGCTGATCGACAAGGCGGGCATAGAGGTAGACAGGATCGAAGCCAAGCTGGGCAACCAGGGATTCGTCGGCCGCGCCCCCGAGGCGGTTGTGGCCGAGCAGCGTCGCCGGCTGGAGGAGCAAAAAGCGACACTGGCAAAGCTCGAGGCCCAGCTCCGGCTGCTGGGGCTGGAATAAGCAGCACCTTGGCGCTCTCCTATCCGGAGGCAAAGGCCTTTCTGGAGTCACGCGGTTTCGGCATCACTCCCGGCCTCGCCCGCATAGAGGCGTTGCTGAAGCTGCTGAGCGACCCTCACCTGAACTTCCCGACCATCCATCTGGCGGGCACCAACGGCAAGACATCCACGGCCCGCATGATCACCACCATCCTCGCCGCCCACGGTTTGGGCACCGGCCTGTACACCTCGCCCCACCTTCACGGCGTCGAGGAACGCTTCGTCCTGGCCGGCTGGGACGACGGCCTGTCCCGGCAGCAGATGAGCCCGGATGAGTTCGCCGCCAACGTGTCGTACCTCCTGCCGTTCACGGAGCTGGTGGAGAGCGACCTGGGTGAGGCGCTCACCTACTTTGAGCTCACCACTGCAATGGCTTTCGAGTGGATGTCGGAACGTTCGGTGGCCGCGGGGGTGATCGAAACCGGTCTCGGGGGCCGCTGGGACGCCACCAACCTGGTGCACAGCACGGTCGCCGTCCTGACGCCGGTGGACGTAGACCACTCCGCCTACCTGGGAACCACGCCGAAGGCCAACGCCGCCGAGAAGGTCGACATCCTCAAGGAGGGAGCAACTGCGGTGTCGGCGGCGCAACCACCGGAGGTTCTACAGCTTCTGACGGCGAAGGCCCAGGCGGTCGGCGCATCCACCGTCGTGCTGGGCAGGGACTACTTCGTCGACTCCAACGAGACTGCGGTCGGGGGCCGGGCCGTCACCGTCCGGACCGGCCGGGCCAACTACGAGGACCTTTACCTGCCGCTTCACGGCGCCCATCAGGCCACGAACCTTGCAGTGTCGCTGGCAGCTGCGGAGGCCTTTTTGGACCGGGCCTTGGATTTCGACCTCCTACAGGCCGCCCTCTCCACTGTTACCTCACCGGGGCGCCTGGAGGTGGTGAGCCGCCGGCCCCTGGTGGTGCTGGATGGAGCCCACAACCCCCACGCTGCGGCGGCGCTCCGCCGGACTCTGGCCTCCGACTTCCTGTTCAAAAACCTGACTATGGTTCTGTCGATATTCGAGGACAAGGACATCACCGGTGTGCTGGCCGAGCTGGTCCCGGCCGCCGACCGGGTCATTCTTACGCAGGCCGGCAACCCGAGGGCGGCCGAGCCGCGGGTCCTGGCCAGCGCAGCTCCCCAGGTGGCCGGTCAGGACCCCCCTGAGGTGGTGGAGCGGCTGGAGGACGCGGTGGACCGGGCGCTGCAGATATCAGATGAGGACGACATGGTCCTGGTCACAGGTTCGCTTCACGCCGTGGGAGAGGCCCGTCAGTACCTTCTGCGTTAGGACTGGTCGTCCTCGCAGTTGCCCGGGTCGACTCCGATCTCGGCCCGTACCTCGCAGAGGCGCTCCCTCCCCACCGCATCCCGCTTGCGCTCATCTACCTTCTGCTTGTTCCAGGCGTAAAGCGAGACGATAAGCACCACCGTTACCAGGAAGATTAGGGCGTGGGTCCGGTTTCCTCGAGGTCTCTCCCGGTGAGGTCCACCGGGCAAGCGAGCAACCAACTCAAGGCCTCTCCTGCAGGACCCAGCCGATGCCTTCCGGGTCGTCGAAGAACGCGAAGGAGTTCCAGGGACCGCTCCGCCCGTCCACCCGCGCGCCGTCCTCGAAGTGCCGAACCCGGGTGATGTTTACCCCGCCTTCGACCAGCCTGGCGCGTGCCGCATCGATATCGGTCACAGGAACGGGCAGCAGCGCGAGCTTCAAATCCATGGCCTCCTTCCCCGGTCGACCCGGGATTGTTGCCGTCAGACCCCAATGAGCATAAATCACGCCTGGAAGCGGCGAAGGATGCGTTTTAGCAACTCCGACTATCCTTAGGGTCATGACCAACAACAGCTCGCCTGAAACCACTCTGCTGCTCGTCAAGCCGGACGGCGTTCGCCGGGGTCTGGTCGGGGAGATTCTCAGCCGCATCGAACGAAAGAAGCTAAGCCTGGCTGCGCTGCAGATGGTCCAGGTGGACGAGGAGCTGGCTCGCCGTCACTACGCCGATCACGTTAGCAAGCCGTTCTTCTCAGAGCTGCTGGAGTTCATCACGTCCGGCCCTGTGGTCGCGGTTGCGGTTCGAGGGGAGGGGGCGGTCGACGTGACTCGCACCCTGATGGGGGCCACCGACCCAAAGATGGCCGCTCCCGGCACCATACGGGGCGATTTCGGCCTGGAAGTAACTGAGAACCTGGTCCATGGTTCGGACAGCGCCGAGTCGGCGTCTCACGAGCTGAGTCTTTTTTTTCCCGAGCTTTTTTCGCGTACTGACGCCTAGGAGCCCAATTTTCGCGGAATTGGCCCCTAGCCCTTCGGCAAGTTAGCCGCATATGCTAACGGGTGCCCTGGTATTTTCAGCGGCTTTACTCACCGTCATTTTTCCTAATTCGACTTGGAGTTCCCTATGCCGATAGCTAACGATGAGGCCTTCACGTTCATGGGCCGCGACATGGCGGTCGATCTCGGGACGGCCAACACGTTGGTCTACGTCCGCGGTCGTGGCATCGTGCTGAACGAGCCCTCCGTGGTGGCCCTAAACACCAAGACGAACGCCATCCTGGCGGTTGGAAGCGAAGCAAAGCGGATGATCGGGCGGACACCGGGACATATTCTGGCCATTCGCCCCCTGAAGGACGGGGTAATCGCCGACTTCGAAGTAACCGAGAAGATGCTGCGGTACTTCATCCAGCGGGTACACAAGCGGCGGATGCTGGCCAAGCCTCGCGTGGTCATCTGCGTCCCCTCCGGTATTACAGGGGTGGAGCAGCGGGCAGTGGAGGACGCAACGATCGCCGCCGGGGCGCGCAAGGTGTTCATTATCGAGGAGCCTATGGCCGCAGCGATCGGAGCCGGCCTGCCGGTGCATGAGCCGGCCGGCAACATGGTGGTCGACATCGGCGGCGGAACCACCGAGGTGGCAGTGATCTCGCTTGGTGGAATCGTGACCAGCCTGTCCACCAGAATCGGCGGCGACGAACTGGACGACGCGATCATCAACTACATAAAGAAGGAATACTCCCTGATGCTGGGAGAGCGGACGGCTGAGGAGATCAAGATGACCATCGGGTCCTCCTTCCCGTTGCCCGACGAGCCGCACGCCGAGATCCGGGGCCGCGACCTGGTCACCGGGCTCCCGAAGACCATCATCGTGTCATCCGAGGAGATTCGACGCGCACTGGAGGAGCCGGTGCACTCGATAATCGACTCGGTGAAGACAACACTGGACAAGACGCCGCCCGAGCTGGCGGCAGACATCATGGAGAAGGGAATAGTTCTTACCGGCGGAGGAGCCCTGCTGAAGGGACTCGACGAGCGGCTGAAGCATGAAACCGGGATGCCCATCCACGTCGCCGAGGGGGCGTTGTCGGCGGTGGCTATCGGCTCCGGCAAGTGTCTGGAAGAGTTCCAGGCGCTCAAGCGAGTCCTGATCTCGTCAGGATCGTCCCGCTAAATCCTCGAACCGCTGCTTTACAAGTTCTTTCGCGTGGTTGGAAGATTTGACTTGCGTTTGCCTACCCCCAAGTAGAATGACCCATACGCTGTCCACTAAGAAGGGACACCCAAGATTTGATGTACCGTAAGTCCACCAGGCATCGGCTCGCGCTTGCAGCGCTTCTCGCCGCAACCGCCACGGTGGTCACCCTGGATTTCCGCGAGAACGCCGGCGGCCCGCTGCACCGGGCGCAGGACATGGCGATCTCGGTAGTGGCGCCACTCCAGGATGGCGTAGGCCAGGTCTTCGGTCCGGTCGGCGACTTTCTCTCGGATCTGAGCAACGCCGGAACTCTCAAACAGGAAAACGCCCGACTGCAGGCCGAGCTGGAGAGGTTGACGGCTCAACAGCGCCGGATTCCCGAGATCATGCATGAGAACGAGCGGCTCAAGGAGCTGGTCGGCGTCAAGGACCAGGATTGGGCGAAGGGACGCACCCTCGCAGTGCGAGTCATCGGCGACGGCCCCTCCAACTACGAGTGGACCGCCTTCGTTAACAGAGGGTCGGCCGACGGCATCAAGGAGAACATGACGGTGGTCTCGGCGCAGGGCCTCGTCGGCCGCACCTTCTTCGTAGCCGAAGAGTACTCCAAGGTGCTCCTGGTCATCGACCCTCAGCACTCGGTGGGGGCGCGGCTTACCGGCACGGGCGAGACGGGCGTGGCGGCCGGACGGGGCCTCGAGGATCTTCGCATGGACCTCATCAGCCCGGACGTAGAGATAAAGGAGGGGGAGACGGTGGTCACCTCCGGCTTCAACCGGGGAATCTATCCGCCCGGTATTCCGATCGGCCGGGTTACCGAGGTTCAAAGGAACGAGGACGGCCTGACCAAGAGCGCCCGGGTAGAGCCGGTGGTCAACTTCACGGGGCTGGGAACGCTGCTCGTCCTGCTTGACTCCGGTCCCGTTGAGCCGCCTCAGCCTGAGGACTGATTGACGCGCCATGAGAAGACCGTCGATTTTCGGGCTTACCCTGCTGACTGCGGTGCTGCTGCAAACCACGGTGTTCTCCAAGCTGAAGATTCTGGGGGTGTCGCCGGATCTGCTGCTTGCCGTGGTTATTTGCTTCGCGCTGCTGGAGGGACCGACCGTGGGGGCCGTGTTGGGATTCTCCGGCGGATTCCTCAGGGACCTGCTGCTGGATGCCCCGATAGGCCTGACCGGCCTGGCTTACCTGACGGTTGGGTACATCGCAGGGAGTATTCGGCCCTACATCAGCTCCACCAGCGTGTTCGTGCCCGCGGCCGGGGTGTTCGCCGGATCGGCGCTGGCCACGGTGCTCTACGAGATTTTTCAGGCATTGTTGGGACAGCGAACACCGCCGCTTTCCCGCTCTTTGCAGGTGGTGGTGCTCACCGCTGTCTACAACGCGATCCTGGTGCCTTTCATCTACCCTCCGGTGCGACGGATTGTCTCCTTCTACCGGCCCGAGAGGGTCTACCAGTGGTGAGGTTCTTTACATGAGCCAGGCTGCACTGGGCACCACGCGGATCCGTCTGGCGTTTCTGGGGGCCATCTTTGCTTCCCTCATAGCGACACTGGTTTTGCGGCTTTACTTCCTCCAGGTTCTGAACTCCGACGAGTTCGCCGCAGGTGCCGAGCGCAACCAGATCCGCCTGGTTCAAGAAGAGCCGGCCCGGGGCCAGATCCTGGATCGCAACGGCGAGGTGCTGGTGACCAACGGTATGTCTCTGGTGGTCTCGATCAAACGGCAGGAGCTGTCCCCCGAGCAGCTGACTCAGGTCAGCGAGCGCCTGGCCCAGGCATTGGGCGTGCCGGTGGACGACATCAACAAGCGCCTGGAAGACCGTACGCTGTCCGCCTTCACGCCGGTTCCGGTGGCCGAGAACGTGCCGGAGGACACGGTCGTCTACATCCGCGAGCATCAGGAGCAGTTCCCCGGCGTGGAGACCAAAGCGCAGCCGACCCGGGTCTACCCGCAGCAAAAGCTGGCGTCCCATCTACTCGGCTACCTGGGTGAGATCCTGCCTGAGCAGGTGGACGACGAGCGGTACAAGGAGCTCCAGTACCGGCCGGGGTCGGTCATCGGACGCGGCGGCATCGAGTACGCGTACGAGAAATACCTTCACGGCACGGAGGGATTGCGCAAGCTGGAGGTTGACTCCTCCGGAGAGGTCCGGCGGGTCCTGGCCAGACGTGAGCCGAAGAAGGGATTGGACCTCGTCACCACCATCGACGCCCGGATCCAAAAGGTCACCGAGGAGTCGCTGGCCCGAGGCTTGGAAAAGGCCAGGAACATCTACCATCCGGAGTCCCGCAAGAAGTACCTGGCACCTGCCGGCGGCGTGGTGGTCATGGATCCCCGCTCAGGGGAGATCATTGCGATGGCGTCGTTCCCTGATTACGATCCCGGCGCCTTTGTGGGGGGCATCAGCCAGGCAGAGTACGACGAGCTCACCACGAAGAACCCCGCCTTTCCTCTGCTTAACCGGGGGATTCAGGCGGCATACGCGCCCGGATCCACCTTCAAGCCGGTCACCGCCGCCGCCGCGCTGGAGACCGGTGTGGCGCAGGTGAATGGCCGCTACGCCTGCCCCGGTTCGGTACGAATCGCCGACCGGACCTTCCGGAACTGGAAGACCACCGACTCGGGAATGCTCACCTTCAACCAGGCGATGGCGGACTCCTGCGACACCATTTTTTATCCCTGGGGCCTGGAGTTCTACCGTACGTTCCGCAATAACAAGACCGAGGTGCTTCAGGACTACGCCCGCCGGTTCGGCTTCGGGAGAAGGACCGGGGTGGAGCTCCCATTCGAGAAAGCAGGCCGGGTGCCCGATGAGGGCTGGCTGAAGGCGGTCAACAAGGAGCTCCCCGAGGCGTTCCCATACGCCACCTGGCTCCCCGGCTACACCATCAACATGTCGATCGGACAGGGAGACGTTCTCGCTACTCCGCTTCAACTTGCAAACGCCTACGCAGCGATTGCCAACGGCGGGATACTCCACCGGCCACACCTCGGCCTGAAGCTGCGGGACGGCAATGAGGAGAGAACCATAAACAACGAGTCCAAGCCGAGATCGGTGGCGGTGAGCCCGGCCAACCTGGCGGCAATTCAGGGGAGTCTCGAGGCGGTCACCACGGTTGGCACCGCCGCCAGCACCTTTGTGAACTCTCCGCTGAATGCGATAGGGGTGGCCGGCAAGACCGGAACCGCCGAGTTTGCCGGAAAGCAGCCCTTCGCCTGGTTTGCGGCGTACGCACCAGCACGCGACCCCCAGTACGTGGTGGCCGTAATGCTGGAGGAGGGCGGTCACGGAGGCGAGACGGCTGCTCCCATCGCCCGTCGGATCTTCGAGGGAATCTTCGAGTTCGAGCCGGCGGAAATCACGCCGCAAGCCGCGGTCGACTAGGGCGCCATGACTGATTTTGCGGGGTTCGGGAGCCGGAACTATGCGAGCCGAGACCGCATCTCCATGTCGTCCAAGGCCCCAATCCGCCATGTTGACGGGTGGCTGATGCTGGCGGTGATGGGACTTACGGCCGTCGGTTGCATCGCCATCCGGTCGGCGTCGGCCCCCTTGCTGAACGTCAACGGCGAGGACCCCGACTACTACCTCAAGCGGCAGCTGATCTTTTTCTCGCTGGCCACCGTCGCCTTTGGGCTCACCCTGCTCGTTGACTACCGCCAACTGCAGCCCTACGCACCCTTTCTCTACGGAGCGGCGCTGTTCCTGCTGTTGGTCGTGCTCACCCCTTTGGGCCAGACGGTGAAGGGAGCGCAGCGCTGGATCAACCTGGGAGTCTTTCAGCTCCAACCCGCCGAGGTGATGAAGATCGGCTACATCATGTTTCTGGCGGCGGTGCTGTCCCGTGAGCGAAGGCAGGAGGGTCCGATCTCGGGTGCCACACCCGTCGTTCAGGCGATGTTACTTGCTGCGGTTCCGGTCTTCCTCATCTACCTGCAGCCAGATCTAGGTTCTTCGCTGGTCCTGGTGGCGGTCGCATTTGCCGTCCTTTTGGTTGCCGGGGTGCAGGTACGGTGGATGGTTCTGGTGGTTGTCGCCGGGCTGGCGATGGGAGGGGTGGCGCTGAAGCTTGACGTGGTGCACCAGTACCAGATCGAGCGGTTGACGGCCTTTATGGATTCGGAGGCCGATCCACAGCGGACCGGTTTCAACCTGGAGCAGTCAAAGATCGCCATAGGATCGGGAGGGTTCGGTGGTAAGGGCTGGGGCAAGGGAACCCAGACGAACCTGGCCTACGTGCCGGAGCAGCGCACCGACTTCATCTTCACTGCCATCGGGGAGGAGCAGGGTTTCCTCGGAGGCGTCGTCATCTTGTCTCTTTTCAGTGTCGTCCTGTGGAGGTGCATTCGGACGGCTATGCTTTCGAAAGACCTTTTTGGTGCACTCGTGGCCGGCGGCGTTGCGGCCATGCTCGCTTTTCAGTTGTTTGTAAATATCGGCATGACGATCGGCATAATGCCCATCACGGGCATTCCTCTGCCTTTCGTGTCGTATGGAGGAACCTCGCTGATCACCAGCTTTGCTGGTGTGGGCGTTGTCATGAACATCCATATGCGCCGATTCGTTTAGATCGGAGAGGAATTGAATGATCAACCCCCAGAGGCGGTAGAGACCAAGCCGCCCGCTGCCAGCGCGAGTACGCCGCGCAAGCGGCGAACCACGCCGAAAGGCGATACAACAGGTTCTACAGAAGCCGAGCAGTCATCCCAAACATCTCCGGTAACGGCCGCACCGCGAAAGGCCGATGAAGCCGCGTCGCAAGGCAGCGGGAACAGCCAGGGTGGGGTCGGATCGTCTGAAACCGCCTCGCAGGAGGCAAAGAAGCGTCGGGCGCCCCGCTCCCGTGCGCGCAAGCCCAAGGCGGCCGATGCGGTGGCCGCAGACTTCCCTGACAACGCCGAGACACATTCGGCCACGCCGGCAGCGTCGGAGGCCGGCTCGGGTCAGCGAGCTTCTGACGGCCGTCCCACGGTTCCTTTCAGTGAACGCAGGTCGCGCGCGCCTCGTGCCCGCGCCAAGTCCGCTCCCGCTGCGGACGGCGCCGAACCTGCAGCCCCGGCAGCCGGCGAGCCGGCTGCCGCAACTGCTCCTTCGGAGCCTCAGGTCCTCTCAGGGTCCGAACCGGCGCCGGCCGCAGAGTCGGAAACCGAGGACCCCGGCGCCCCGGCAACCCGTCAAAGCCGTCCCCGCCGGCGCAGGAGCCGCTCGGGTGGGGGAGCTGGTTCAGCGGATGCGGCTCCGGCGGAGGTTCCGGCATCGGCTTTTGAGGAGTCGTCACCGGAAAGCCCCACAGCTGTTTCGGGGGCCGCTTCGGACCCCGCCGGTGAGTCCCTGGACGGGGGTGACGAGTCGGCGTCACCGGGAGATGCGGCCGCGGAAGCAGATGAGGCTGGTGAGCCGGGTAACGCAGCAACGACAGTTCGGACCAGGAACCGAAGGCGCCGCTCTCGCAACCGCGGCGGCGGATCGGGGACTGGATCAGATCAGTCGTCCGATCGGCCCAACGGCGCCGAGCCTCCAGACGACGCGGTGCCGGCTCCGAACGGCTCTGCATCGGCGGTCGCGACGGTGCCGGCGCTTGCCGAGCCCCAGACCGACGGCCGCCCAGGCTCCTCAATCAGCCGGGGCCGTAAGCGGCGCACCAGCCGGCGTCCACGTCTGGAGCACATCGCGCCGCTGGGTCCCCGCAAGATGCTGGTCACCACCGGCAACCGCCGCAGTCAGATCGCCGTGCTGGAAGGGCGTGAGCTGATCGAGCATTACGTCGCCAACCACGCGGACGAGTCCATCGTCGGCAACATCTACGTGGGCCGGGTGGAGAACGTACTTCCCGGCATGGAAGCGGCATTCCTCGATATCGGCGAGGCTCGGAATGCCGTTCTCTACGTGGGTGAGGTCGGCTACGAGGAGGACCTCGAAGGGCCGGCGCCGCGGATAGAGACGCTGCTGAAGTCCGGCCAGGCCGTCGTGGCGCAGGTGACCAAGGACCCGATGGGTTCCAAGGGCGCCCGCCTGACCACAGAGGTTTCGCTGGCCGGAAGGTACCTGGTCCTTGTCCCGAATAGCGACTCTCTGGGCATCAGCCGGAGGCTGGGGGACGCGGAGCGCCGGCGTCTGCGGGACATCGCCAACCGCCTCCGTCCTGAAGGCCACGGGATGATCGTCCGGACGGCTGCAATGGGGGCCTCCGAGGAGGACCTCGAGCGTGATGTTGCCCGGTTAACCCGCATCTGGAACGAGGTGTCGGATCGCATCGAGGGCTCAAAGCCTCCGAAGCTGATCTACTCCGAACCGCCCCTGGCGATTCGGGTGGTCCGTGACCTGTTCACGTCCGACGTGGAGGAGGTCGTCGTTGACAGCGAGGAGTCCTACCACCAGATCAAGGACTATCTGGAGGAGGTTGCACCGGAATTCGGGGACCGGGTTCAGCTCTACACAGATCCCATGGGCCTCTTCGACAGGTACCAAATCACCGAGCAGGTCCGGAAGGCCATCGACCGGAAGGTCTGGCTACAGTCGGGCGGCCACATAGTGATCGACCGGACCGAGGCGATGACCGTCATCGACGTGAACACCGGGCGGTACGTCGGCAGGTCGACGCTGGAGGACACGGTTCTGCACGCCAACCTGGAAGCCGCCGAGGAAATAGCCAAGCAGCTCAGGCTGCGGGACATCGGCGGCATCATCGTCATCGACTTCATCGACATGGGGTACGAGCGCAACCGGGACGAGCTGCTGCGGACCTTCGAAAGGGCGTTGCTGCGGGACAAGACCCGGACCCAGGTCTACGGGGTTTCGGAGCTGGGCCTGGTGCAGATGACCCGCAAGAAGGTGTCGGAAGGTCTGCTGGAGGCGTTTTCGGACAAGTGCGAGGTTTGCGAGGGGCGGGGAGTGGTCCTCACCGAGCTCGGTTAGTACTTGTCACTGCTAGTGACGAAGGCGGGTAAGCCGTCGGGGGGCTCCGAGAGCTGGAGTCGCCCGCCTCTCTGACGAAGGCGGGTAAGCCGCCGGGGGGCTCCGAAGGCTGGAGTCGCCCCGCCAACGGCTCACCCGCCTTCTTTGGCATTGCCTAACCTGCCAGGCCAAGAGGGGAAGCAGCTCCCCGATAGGAATAACAGGGCATAGAGCGCGGGCCCGGCATCGGTTGGTATGCTGTATGAATCCATCCGGCTTCATCGGGCCCTGATTCGGTTCGGCTCGCCCCCGGAATCTAGGAAAAAGAGGTCTTAGTCATGTACGCGGTCATTAAGACGGGCGGCAAGCAGTACAAGGTAGCTGCCGGCGACGTTATTGAGGTTGAGCGTCTCAAGATCAAAGGGGACGATCCCACTCTGACTCTCACACCGCTGTTCGTCGTCGATGACGACGGCACGGCAATCTCCGGAGCCAAAGAGCTCGGCGGCTACAAGGTCGGCGTCAAGGTTGTCGGCGACACCAAAGGCGAAAAGCTGACCGTCTTCAAGTACCGAAACAAGTCCGGCTACCGCACCAAGACGGGGCACCGCCAGCAGTACTCGCTCATTGAGATCACCTCCATCGGTGACCAGGCAAAGAAGGCCAAGGCGGCACCGGCGGAGACGTCGGGGTCCGACAATTCTGGTAGCGTGGATAGCAATGGCTCATAAGAAGGGCGCTTCGGCGTCAAGGAACGGAAGAGACTCCAACGCGCAGCGTCTGGGGGTCAAGGTGTTCGGCGGACAGGTAGTCAGCGCCGGTTCCATCCTCGTGCGCCAGAGGGGAACCCGGATCCATCCGGGAACCCTGGTCGGCAAAGGCAAGGATGACACGTTGTTTGCCACCGTGGACGGCGAGGTCAAATACCACCAGCGCGCCGGCCGACACCTGGTCAGCGTCATTCCTCCAAAAGACAACTAGGCGCCACTCCCTCCGGGAGCTCGAGCGGCACTGAAGGATCTTCCCTTAAGTTTCACTCCTAGGCGGTAACCCATGCTTGTCGACGAAGCGCACATCTATGTCTCCTCCGGCAAAGGGGGAGACGGCGCCGTCTCGTTTCTGAAGCAGAAGTATCAACCCAGGGGAGGCCCCGACGGGGGCAACGGAGGCAGGGGAGGCTCCGTGGTGCTGGAGGCGACCACCGATGTGAACTCGCTGGCCTGGCTCAAGAATCACCCCCACCAGATCGCCAAACCGGGCATTCAAGGGGGAAAGAACAACCGCAGCGGGGCATCCTCCCCCGATCTGGTCCTGCAGGTCCCGCCCGGTACGCTCGTCAAGGATGACAATGGCCGGACGCTAGCCGACCTCGCTTCGCCGGGCGACCGGGTGGTCGTGGCCAGGGGTGGCCGGGGGGGACGCGGCAACGCAAAGTTCATTGCATCCAACCGCCGAGCACCCGGGTTCGGCGAGCTTGGGGAGCCCGGCGAGGAGAAGTGGCTGAGCCTGGAGCTTCAGATGATCGCCGATGTCGCGATCATCGGCCTGCCTAACGTGGGCAAGTCGACGCTGGTGGGTGCGCTTTCCGAGGCTCGTCCCAAGGTGGCCGACTACCCATTTACGACCCTGGAGCCATCACTTGGGGTTGTCAGCCATGGGGACACGGTCTTCACGGTGTGCGACGTGCCGGGACTCGTCGCAGGCGCTTCCGACGGCAAGGGTCTCGGGCTCAAGTTCCTTCGGCACGCGATGCGCTCGACGGCGTTCGTCCACGTCATCGATCTCACAGCGGAGGTCGAACCGATGGCGCCCTTCGACACGGTAGTGGAGGAGCTCAAGCAATTCCGGGAGGACCTGGTGGAACGGCCCGTGATCGTGGCGCTGAACAAGGTCGACGTTGCAGGGGTCGAGAAAGCGAAGGAGGTTCGCGATGCCTTCGCCGCCCGGGGCATTGAGGCCCTGACCATCTCGGCGGCCGAGGGCACAGGTCTCAATGAGCTCCGGAAGCGCCTGGCCGGCCTCGTCTCCCAGTGGCGCTCCGAACGGGCCCAGCCGCAGGGATTCGAGCTGTTCAGCACGACCCCGAACCCGATCACCGTTGTGAGAGAGGACTCGGCGTGGCGGGTTAGCGGCGGTTCACTTGTTCGGTGGGTGGCGATGACTGATCTCAACAACGCAGAAGCGGTGGCGTATCTGCAGAACCGCCTGGACCGGGCGGGCGTGGAGACTCTGCTCGGCAAGGCGGGCGCCCGGCATGGTGACGAGGTCAGGATCGGCAAGTCCGTCTTCAGCTGGTGGCCCAAGGGTTCGGCGCCGGTGGAGGCGTACGACATCGAGGGCGAGGCGAAGCTCAACAGAGGCCGACCGTGAAGATCCGCCGGCTGGTGGTGAAGCTGGGAACGACCTCGCTCACCGGCCCGGATGGGAACCCCGACCGCCGCCGTATCCGCAAGGTCACGGACCAGGTCGCGGTCCTCAACCAGCAGGGGGTCCAGTGTTTGATCGTCTCCTCGGGAGCCATTGCGGCCGGCATGCACGAGCTCGGCCTGAAGCGGCGGCCCACCGACATGCCGGGCCTGCAGGCGGCAGCTGCGGTGGGGCAGAGGCGGTTGATCGACCTTTATGCGTCCCTTCTGAGGTCGAAGGGCATCACGGTGGGGCAGATACTGCTCACACAAGACGACATGATCCAGCGCCGCCACTACCTGAACGCCCGCCACACCATCGACCGGCTCCTCGACCTTGGGTGCGTGCCGGTCGTCAACGAGAACGACACCGTCGCCACCCAGGAGATCCGTTACGGGGACAACGACCGCCTGGCCGCCCTGGTAGCCAACCTGGTGGGAGCCGACTTGTTGATCATGCTGTCGGATGTCGAGGGTATGTTCACCGCCCACCCGGGGAAGGAGGGAGCGGAGCTCGTGGAGACGGTTGATCAGATCACCCCGGCACTGATGAAGTACGCTGCCGGTTCATCCTCGCTCGGTTCCGGAGGGATGGCTTCTAAGCTTGAAGCCGCTCGCATGGCGACATTCTCGGGTGTTCCCGCGATCATCGCCTCCGCTCAGCGCAAAGACGTGGTGATCGATGCAGTCTCCGGGCGCAGTGTCGGGACCTACTTCAAGCCGAGCCCCTCCAAGGTGCAGGCCCGGAAGCTGTGGATCGCCTGGGCCCAGCAGTCACGGGGCCGGATAGTCGTGGATGACGGTGCTGCTGTGGCGCTGACTGAGGGCAAGAGGAGCTTGCTGGCCGCAGGAGTCAAAATGGTGGAGGGCAACTTCAAGGCGGGAGATGCGGTGGAGGTGGTTACGGTGGCAGACGAGGTGGTGGCGAAGGGCCTGGTGGGCTTCGACGCTAACATCCTGGCCGAGATCGCGGGAACGAAAGGCAACCGGGAGGTCATTCATCGTGACCAGTTGGTGCTGATGTGAGCGCGCCCTCCAAGATCACAGCTCCGCTTCGGCAGATGGGGGAGCGGGCCAAGGAGGCGGCCGCCGCGCTGGCGCAGATCCCCGGCGACATCCGGCGGAAGGCTCTGCTGGCAATGGCCGATGCGCTCGATGCGGAGACCGACCGGCTCGTAGCCGTGAACCGCGAGGACGTCGAGGCGGCCCGGGGCAGCCTGACCACAGCCCTTGTCGACCGGCTCACGCTCACTGCGGGCCGGCTGGCCGGCATGACGGAAGGTTTGCGGGCGATTGCCGAGCAGCCGGATCCGGTCGGCCAGGTGGTCGAGGAGTGGACCCGGCCCAACGGTTTAAGGATCCAGAGAGTTCGCCGGCCCATCGGCGTTATCTCGGTTATCTACGAGGCCCGGCCTAACGTGACCGCCGACGTGGCGGGACTGTGCATCATGTCGGGCAACGCAGTGATACTGCGCGGATCATCGGCGGCTCTGCGCACCAACGTGTGTGTGGCTGGAATCCTGGTGCAGGCTGGCACGAAAGCCGGTCTGCCCAAGTACGCCATTCAACTGGTGGAGGAGACCTCCCGGGAGTCCGCGATGGAGCTTATGCAGCTAAAGGGTCTGGTCGACCTGCTCATTCCGCGTGGCGGCCCGGCGCTCATCGCCTCGATCGAGCAGAACGCCACAGTGCCGTACATCATCGACGGGGACGGTAACTGCCACGTCTACGTCGATCGATCGGCCAATCCCCAGACGGCCGCCGCAATCGTGGTTGACGCGAAGACATCCAAGCCGAGCGTCTGCAACGCTGCGGAGACGCTGTTGGTCCATGCCGATCTTGCCGAAAGCTGGCTTCCCGGCGTGCTCGACGCGCTAAAGGGACACGGCGTGGAGATCAGGGGGGACGAGATCGTGCAGAGGGTGTGGCCGGACGCTGTTCCCGCGACTCAGCAGGACTGGGGCACCGAGTACCTGGATCTCATCCTCGCGGTACGGGTGGTCGACAGCATCGAGGGGGCCATCAGTCACGTCAATCGCTGGGGAACCTCCAACGCGGAGGCGATCGTCACGGATGATCCGGCGGCCGCAGAGATGTTTACCAAGCAGGTTGATTCGGGAACCGTGTTCGTTAACGCTTCCACCCGCTTCAGCGATGGAGGCCAATTCGGCTACGGCGCCGAGATCGGCATTTCTACACAGAAACTTCATGCCCGCGGGCCTATGGGACTCAGAGAGTTAACCTCCAGCGGCTATGTTGTATGGGGAACCGGGCAGGTGCGCTCCTGATCAATCAAGAGGGATTGACATGGTCCAATGGTTATCATCCTCACAGACGGCTAGAGAACGAGGAGTATATGGGCCACTTTCACATCTTGGAACTGGTCACGGTTCGGGTGACTCCGGACGACGACCCCGCGGGCAGCGGAATCCTGGTGGACGGCTCGCTGAGCCTTCCTTTTACGCTGGAGCGGGAGTGGTCCGGCAACTCGGGCTACTATTTCGAGCAGTACACAATTTCGATGGGCGACCGCCAGGCCTTTCAGAGCGTGCCCCAACAGATCTATGTCCGCGGCCTTCAGTCCCGCACCGCCTATCGTGATCACGTCGATGAGCGCATTTCGCTGGAACCGGGCACATGTCAGATGCTCTTTCTCATTGACGATGTCCCCATGGCAACCGTCGAACTTGAGGTCAAAGCGCTCGCGTCCGCCTAGGACCGGCTGTCGCCCGGGAGGTGACTGAGGTGGGCCTGGAGCGGCCCGACCCGCAGATCATCGTCATCTTCGGTGCGTCCGGCGATCTGACCAAACGCAAAGCCATACCTGCCCTGTACAACCTGTTCCGCGAGAACCTGCTGCCCAGTAACTTCGCTGTGGTCGGTTTCGCTCGGACTCCGATGAACAGGGAGGAGTTCCGCTCCACCATGCGCGAGGCCGTATCCCAGCACAGCCGTTCCGGCATAGCCGAGCGCTATTGGGGCCCGTTTAAGGAGCACCTCGACTATTTCTCGGGGAGTTACTCCGACCCCAGCGGATGGATCGAATTTCGCAAGTACCTGGAGGAGGTCGATGTCGACTTCGGTACGGAGGGCCGGCGGCTCTACTACTGCGCCACGCCGCCTTCTGCCTTCCCCGAGATCATCCACTGCATTGGTGAGATGGACATGGCGGAGGAGTCGCGCATCGTCGTGGAAAAGCCGTTCGGGTACGACCTGGGCACCGCCCACGACCTGAACTCGGTGGTCCACGGCGTGTTCAAAGAGCACCAGATCTTCCGTATCGATCACTACCTGGGCAAAGAGACCGTTCAGAACATCCTCGTCTTCCGGTTTTCGAACGGAATGTTCGAACCCATCTGGAACCGCAGCTACGTTGAGTCGGTTCAGATAGACGTGACCGAGTCGGTCGGCATGGAAGGAAGGGGCAGCTTTTACGAGGGTGCGGGGGCGATTCGCGACATTGTGCAGAACCACATGCTGCAGCTCCTCGCAACCCTGGCAATGGAGCCGCCCGCACTGTTCGATGCCGAGTCGATCCGGAACGAGAAGGTGAAGCTGCTGCGGTCGGTTCGCCAAATAGATCCGGTGGAAACCGTGAAGGGCCAGTACACGCTCGGAGTTGTGGACGGAAGAGCGGTTCCCGGGTACCTGGAGGAGCCCGGGGTACCACCTGGGTCGATGACCGAGACCTACGCCGCCATGAAGGTCAGCATCGACAACTGGCGATGGGCCGGGGTGCCGGTGTTTCTGCGAACCGGCAAGCGAATGCCGCGCCGGGAAACGACCATCACCGTTTACTTCCACGGCGCTCCCCATCTGCTGTTCGAGGCCTCCGGTCTGGAGCGTCCCCGCCGCAACCACCTGACGATCCGGGTGCAGCCCGATGAGGGCATAACGTTGACATTCGGTGCCAAGGTGCCGGGTCCGGATATGAAGATCGCGCCGGTGGACATGGACTTCGACTACGACGAGTCATTCATGAGTGCCCCGGCCGAAGCCTACGAAAGGCTGATTCTGGACGCCATGCTGGGCGACGCGACCTTGTTCACCCGGGCCGATGAGATCGAGAGGTCCTGGCAGATAGTCGAGAAGATCCTTCCCAAGAGCCCGCCGGAGCCGTACCCGGCCGGGACATGGGGGCCGGCGGCCGCCGACGAGCTGGTCGCTCCGGATAACTGGCACCTGCGCCACTAGGACACACTAGGCCTTAGCGTTCCGACTGATCCTCAGGCTCCGATGGACCACCGCGATACAGAGGTCCATGACCACGGTAAGACCGGCGGCATCCGCGCGGGCGGCCGCTTCCTCGTTTGATATCCCCGCCTGAAGCCAGAGGGCTCCCGCTCCGACCCTGACCGCAGAATCCGCCACTTCACGGGTGTGCTCAGGACGGCGAAACACGTCGACGATGTCAATGTGCTCGGGCACGTCTTCCAGAGTGGCGAAGGATTTTTCACCGAGAACCTCGGTTTCGGAAGGATTAACCGGGAAGACCCGGTAACCGGCCGACTGGAGGTAATCGAATATGCGGTTAGACGCCCTGTGAGGCTTCGACGAAGCTCCCACCACCGCGATGGTCCTGGCCGTCATAAGCAGTTCTCTAAGGGCCTCCCTTCCCGGCTTTGGGTGCGTCACTGGCTGATCAACGAGTTTCGGCGATACTGCAGCTCACGACCGGCTCAGAATGGTTTGCACAAATGAGTGTCACGGTGTCGCCCACCCTGATTCCCTCGGACCTCAGCAGTCCCGCAGTCACCTCCACCGCTGCGATGTGCTCGGCGGGTGGGGTGTAGGTCGGACAGGGGTCGGCTGTGCATGGCGTCATGGTCTGAATGTCGACTATCTTCCCGTCCTCATCCCACCACGCGATATCCAGTGGGATCAGGGTGTTCTTCATGTGGAAGGCATGAACTCCGGGCGTCGACCACAAAAAGACCATCCCGTAGTCGTTCGGAACGTGATCAACGTTCATCAAACCCTTTGCTTGGGCTGGGGCCGTGAGGGCCAGCTCCACGTCTAACGTCAGCCTTTCTCCCATCCTCAACGTGCCTTGGGGCAGTCCTGCCTCGACTTGTTGTTCGGGCGGTGTAGAGCTCCACGCTGCGAACACTAGGAGTGCCAGGAAAAGCAGAGAGACATGCCCTCGATTAAACGTTGCTGTTCCTTCCATGTTGCGGCTCTCCTCTCGCCGCCTGGTGTCTACTATGTCTGTAAGAGTTGCGAGCCCGGAGAGCCAGATGCCCAGACCACCCCGCCTTCGTGGCGCCGACCGATACCTCGCCCCGGGGGAACGGGTTCTGCGAACCACAAGACGCCACCCAGTGGTGCTGGTTAAGTTCATCTTCGTCTGGATGTTGACACTGGTGACCGTCGGCCTGATCTCTTTCGTGCTGACTGAGGGTAACCCGATTCCGGTGCTGGACCAGATTGTCCTGTGGCTCGCCATCGCCATGACCGCTTACACCGCACACAAGGCGCTGGTTTGGTGGACGTCGTACTACGTCGTAACCGATGAGCGAGTGCTGCTGCTCCAGGGCATCCTCTCAACCAATGTCACCGCGGTTCGGCTCTCCCGGGTTGCCGAGACCAGCTTCAGCCGAAGCGTGTGGGGGCGGATTCTCGGTTACGGTGAGCTCAAGCTCGACGCGGCGGGCGAGCAGCTAAGCCTGGCGTCCCTCACCTATCTGCCGAGGGCCGTGGAGGTGTACCGCCTGGTGACGTCACTGCTGCTGGGAGAGAAGCTGGAGCCCGAGCCTTTCGATCCCGGAGAAGAGGTCACGGGACCGCTGCCTCCTGTGGTGCTTTGACCGATTCGGGGAACGTGCGCCGGATCGGGATCATGGGCGGCACTTTCGACCCGATCCACAACGGGCACCTGGTATGCGCCGAGGAAGCACGTATGCAGTTTGAGCTGGATGAGGTCGTTTTCGTTCCATCCGGCAACCCATGGCAAAAGACCGGGGTGTCGCCGGCGGAGGACAGATATCTGCTCACCATGCTGGCCACCGCCTCCAACTCCAACTTCTCCGTCTCCCGAATCGAGATAGATCGTGAAGGACCGACTTACACCGTCGACACCCTGAGGGCCTTTCGGACCTTCTACGGCGAGAAGGCCGATCTGTTCTTCATCACGGGGACTGATGCCGTGGCCGAGATCCTGTCGTGGAAGGATCCCCAGGCGGCACTCGACGAGGCTCACTTCATCGCCGCCAGCCGGCCGAGTTACAGCCTCAGTGATGCCCACGCCGACCTTTTTCGCGGCCGCGTGAGTGTCATTGAGATTCCCGCTCTGGCAATCTCGTCCACCGACATCCGCCGGCGGGTAGCGGAGGGGAGGACCGTTCGTTACCTGATGCCGCGGGAGGTTAGGGAATTTATCGAGCAACGAGGTTTGTACCGATCCCAGACCTGAGCCCGCTAAACTAAGCCCTACGATCAAGTGTGAAGGGGTGATGTGAATTACGAAGGAATCCCGTTCCAAGGCGTTGATTGCGGCTGAAGCAGCGTCGGCGAAGAAGGCCGGAGACATCTTGATTCTCGAAGTCGAACCACTGATCGGGATAACCGATTACTTTGTTATCTGCTCGGGCAACACCGAGCGACAGGTGAAGACAATTGCCGATGAAGTGATGCGTCAGATGCTTAAGAACGGGGTCAAGCCCTACCGCCGGGAAGGTGAGAAGGAGAACCGGTGGGTATTGCTGGACTACCTGGATGTCGTGGTTCATATCTTTCATGCCGAAGAACGAGAGTTCTACGGTATCGAGCGGCTTTGGAGGGATGCCAACACCGTGCCGTTCGAGGATCGCCAGCTTGCCTGACCTTTTCGGCGCCGCCGGCGGTGTCTAGGGGAGGCCGCCGCCGCAAAGGCAAGCGAGGACGCAGGGGTCCCGGGTCGTCGGAACGCCGGTCCGGCGCCGCCGAGCAGGATTTCGAGGACCGCGAGAGTCAGCCGCTGGGGAGGCGACGGGATCATCCCCGCGACGGCGCAGCCCGCGAAGTGTCGATTCTCGACCAGATGACCTCACGGCCGGTGCAGCTTCAGACCCTTCCTCCGGATGGGACGGTGCTCGAGGAGCTCATCGGGGCCATGCAGAGCGAGTACGGCGTTCCCACCACTCCCCAGGAGTACCGGCTGATCGTCAAGACGCCCGTTCCGGAGGAGCAAACCGATCCATCGATCGATCTCAAATCGGCTACGCCGGCTCCGCCGCCGGAAGAGCAGACCCAAGCCTCGGGACCGCGGGCCGGCCGCCGACGCCGACGCAACCGGCGCCGGGGATCGGGAAGCGAGGAAGAGGACACCGACGTAATGGAGACGGAAGACTGACTGAGGAATGGTTGTCGGTCCCATGCCGCCGGCGTTGACCATCCCGCTGCAAAAGGATCACCGCGCCGGTCACTAGTGCCGACAGGCGGATTGGTCCGCTTAGCGGTTCTCGTCTTCGTCGGAGATATCTCCAAGGCTGCTGCGCAGCTTCTCCCTAAAAGCAGCGTTACGTGCCTCATCGGCGGTCCTGCTCGCCCTGCGGGGGGAAGAGCGTCTGACTCCCGGACCTGCGGGGTCGGGCTTGAACGCCGGCGCCGGTCCTCCGCTCGGATTATGCCGGCCTGCCGTTCTGGCCGGGAAGTCCGGACGGGCCTGCCGGGTCGCCGGACGCGGCTGTTGAGTGGCTGGACGGGAAGCGGGACGAACCTTACCCACCACAAGGTCATCGAAGTCGTGGGACGGGTAATTCTCGCTCTTGCTCCGCTTGCGTCCACCGTCGCGCTCGGCCTCGTGGCGGTACGCGTAGCGGTAATAGTAGCCTCCGTCCGTCTCACGCTCGACGCCGTTGATGGCCACACCGAGCACTCGTACGTCGTGTCGTTCGAAGTTCTTCGCCACATCGAGAGCCTTGTGGGCGTGGGTCTGACCAGCCCGGACGACCAGGATCACGCCATCCATGTGGGGTGCCAGCACTGCTGCATCGGTTACTGGAAGCGCCGGCGGCGTGTCCAGCACCATGATGTCGACCGTCTTCGAAACCGTGTCGATCAGGTCGACCATTCGTTCGCTCCCGAGCAGCTCCGAGGGATTCGGCGGAGTGGGGCCGGCCATGATAACGGAGAGGTTGGGGATCCTCGACCGGCGGATGGCCTCGGACAGCGAGGCCTGACCGGAGAGAACATCTGACAATCCCGGAGAATGGGGATCACCGAAGTACTTGGCCAGTACCGGCTTACGGAGGTCGGTCTCAAGCAGCAGGACAGAAGACCCAAGGGCTGCCATCCCGACCGCAAGGTTGATCGCCACGGTCGTTTTGCCGTCACCGGCGAACGGGCTGGTCACCAACACCCGGCTTATCGGCTTGTCGACGGAGAAGAACTGGATGTTGGTGCGCAGAATCCTGATCGCCTCCGCCTGGGGGGAGTTGGCGTCCGACTCCATAAAGATGGTGCGCTCCTTGGCCGTCGGCGACAACGGGATGGTGGCGATGACCGGGATGGGGGCCATGATCTTTTCCACGTCCTCCTTGTTGCGCAGGGTGGTGTCCAGCTGCTCAAGCACAAAAGCAACGCCGATCCCAATCATCAAGCCGAGCAAACCCCCGATGATGCCGTTTTGTACCGGCTTAGGGCTCACCGGGGTGGTTGGCTTGAGGGCTGGCTCAAATACCGAGGCGGTGATGGGTCCTCCTCCGCCGAACATGTTGCCCTCGTCCCTCACGAATGAGTTGACCATCTGGTTGACGTAGGTTTGCGCTTTGGTGGGACTCGGATCGGTGACCGTCACCTCTATCAGGCGGGTGTCCGGCAGGATCTTCGTTTCGGTCTTCTCGCTGAGCTCCGAGGCCGTAATGGGCGCCCTGGTGTTCCTAACGACGACCTCAGCCAGAGGACGGCTCTTGAGCATCTCCGCGTAAGAGGTGACGTACTGCTGCGACGCCGTCAGCTCTTGAAGTACCCCGGCGGCGTCGTCCCGCTCCACCGTACGCGGTCCGACGAAGACCTTTGCCGTGGCGGCGTACTGTGGGGTGATTCGGGCCGAGAACCCGAGTGCCGACGCTGCAGCTACCGCCATGCAGAGGACGATCAGCCAGCGGCGCCCCCACAAGATGCGCAGATAGTCACGAAGTTCCAATTTCTACGCCCTTTCCCGGGTGCGGCAGGAGCTTCGGGCGCGTGCGAAGCTGTCCGATTATAGCGACGGCTTTTCGCTAAGCCGAACGGAGGGAGCCCCCGAACCTATCCCGCCGCCGGCCTGCACTCAGCAAGACGGACCCCAGCAGAATGGTGGCGACGGCGGCTGCCAGAAGCGGCAGTGCGTCGACACCCGTGCGGGCCAGAACCTTGGTCAGCGGCCTTGCGATGGGAGCGCTCTCGATCTTCTTGACCGCCGTTGCTGTGGATTCGCATTTGGCGGAGTTGTTGTTGTTGATATTGATGCTGGGACCGGTCTCAGCGATCCGGTACTCGTTGCTGGCGGCCGTTGCCGTTGCGTTGCTGGTGCAGCTCACCCGGTTGTCGGTGTTGATGACAACGTTGCCGGCACCCTTGTCAGTGCCGGTGCCTGTGCCGGGAGCAACCACCTGGATGCGGGCCCTCAGCGTCCGGGGCACCGCTGTTGTGGCCTGGGCAATTTGCAGCTGCCCGTTCGAGGCGGACGCCACGAAAACCAGTGATACCGTGACGGTGGTGTTCGGAGAGAACCCTCCGCCGCTGACTGTGATGCTCTGACCGGCCACGACTACGGTGGAGGACACGGCCAGGCCGCCGGTGCTCGTCGGAGGATAGGGGCTCGTCAGCGGGCCAACACCGGTTGCGACCAGGTCGTAGATGCCCGGTGGGGTGTTTGCAGGGATGGTAACGGTGCCTGAGAACGTACCGCTAGCGTCGGTGGTGAAACTGCCGAGCACGGTTTGTGCGATGGCCGGCGCTGCCAGGAACAGCGCCCCGCATACCATCAACGCCGTCACGACCAAACGGCTTCGCTTAAGAGTGGGCTGCATCTGCTCCCCTTCCGTCATCAAGTCGAGAGATGTCTTGAATATATGAATTGCCCGGACCCTTTGAGCCCAGGCTGAGTGACCTAAGCCACCGATACGAAGCATACTCCTGCCGAGGTGCCCTCGTACAAGCATCTTTAGTGGTCCAAGCGTCAACTTTTAACAATTTTGTGACCGCGCAGGGTACTTGGACGGCTACTTCTGGTTAACCCATTCATGTGAATACCCTGACTCGAGCCTATGACTCGAGGACGAGTGAGCAGCGATCGCCGGGCTTCCTCCATCTCTTTGTTAGGGCAAATATCGGTCTGGGGCTTTTGAAATCGGTGCGATCGGGTACGCCCAATATGGTAGAAAGGCCACATCCAGGCGGATGCCCTCACACTTGTGACCGGCGACCGTTGCATTATTTATTGAATAAGTGTTGGCAAGGTGAAAGGATCGCCCTACGTCTTGCGACAATAAATTCGAAAGCTGTGTTCCTTTGGGAGGTAGATGAATGAGACGAATGAGAATCCTGGTGTCTGTCCTAGCGACAGCACTTGTGCTGGCTCTGCCCGCGACGGTGCAGGCTTCCGTTACGGTGAACAACACCAGCAGCACGCAGAGCACCTCTACCGCGTCATCGCCCGGACAGCACGCCAGCACTACTACCAGTGGTGTGGGTAGCACCGGCGTCCAGGCGGATGGCGGGGTCAAGAGTGTCGATGTAAGCAGCACCGGCAGTAGCGACTCGTCAGCAATGGCGGGACCGCACGGCGCATCGGCGGCTGGCCAATCGAAGAACGAGAGTGACGTCTCGGTTGAGTGTGCCGTACCCGGCTGTGGCGCCGCTGTCGCGTGCGTCCAGACGACCTGCAACTGCGCGACCGCCAACTGCCACCCGGTGGTTGTAGTTCCCACCACTCCTTGCTGCGGGCCGATCTTCGTCCCCGGACCGATCGTCGTCGTGCCGCAGCCTGCTTCGCAGACGATCGTAGGACGAGACCTTACGCAGACTGTTGTAGGCCGCGACCAAGGAGACTGCCAGGCGCTGATCGGATGTCGGGTTCTTAGCGACCTCGGTCTTGACCTGAATCTCCTTAACGGCCTGGGACTGGGCCTCGGTCTGCTCGGTGATGGTACGGGCACCGGCGGAGCACTGGAGGACCTTGGAGGCGCCGGTGCCGTAGGCGGAGCCACCGGTGTCATCGGAGGCATCCTGGGAACCCTGACCGCTTAGGAGTTCTCTAGCAAGTAGCTTGATTCAGATCAGGCCCAGGCAAGTAAGTTGCCTGGGCCTGATTTTTGTCCGGAGCCGGAACCGGGTTCTAATCGGTTCGGGCCGCGGCGGCTTCTGTGTCGCCTACAACACTAAGTGGGGTGATGAGTCTGTTCTTCGGCAAGCTGGTTCTTCGCATATTGGCAGGTCTGGCTGTAGTCTTTTTGGCCGCAGCATGCCGGCAGGAGGCACCACCTGACGAGGAGGAGCTGTTGGTTCAGACTCCCAGCGCGTCGGCTCCGGCTGTCGACGTCGCAAAGGTCGTCGACCATCTAAAGGCAAACGAGCTTCCCATTGGCCGGACCGATGTCTACAACGCCGAGAACGACCCATCCAAGAGACTCGGCCGTCCCGGTGAATACATCGGCAAGGCAATCTTCCACGACACCAGAATGCCTTTGACGCTCTTGGAGGGACAGGATGTGATCGGCTTTCAAAATTCCGGCGGAGTGGTTGAGACCTTTACCTCCCCGGAAGACGTGGAAAGCCGCAAGCAGACCTTGGAAGCAGCCCGGCGCCAATTTCCCGGAGCTCCTCCCGAATATCAGTACTCCAACGGAGTGATCCTTCTGCGCCTCGGCCACGTCTTCACGCCGGACCAGGCGAAGCAGTACGAGGCGGCACTCGCCTCATTTCAGGCGTAGGCCGCTCAGGTGGGTGAGATGTCGACCGGCGTGTTCGCCCTGGTCGTCTTCCTCCAGGTAGTCGTCTTCGTAATGCTCGTTCTGGTCATGATCAGGCTGGTAAAGGTCATCAAGAGCCAGAACAACGGCATGGTGCTGCCGCCTGACGTCTCAAAGAAGCTGCGGAAGATGTTCGGGCGCCCGCCCAAGCGTTAGAGATCCCAGGCGAAGCTGCCAGTAAGTCCTCGGCTCTCCTGCTGCCATTGAATAAGTAGGCGCCTGGCTGCCGATCAGCCGGGCAAGCTCGCCTTAGTCTTCGCTGTTGTCTTGAGCGTTGCGGCACCGGATATCGTCCATGTCGATATCGCGGTCTCCGTCGTTGTCAATTCGGTCGCTACATTGGGGGGCCGGCGGTGGCGGTGGTGGAGGCGGCCCTGGTGGAGGCGGCGGTGGTGGAGGTGGTGGAGGCGGCCCTGGTGGAGGCGGTGGCGGAGGAGCAGCCGCCGGCGCAGCGGGTTTCGCAGATGGTTTGGGGGAAGTCACAGCCTTCGGTTTGGGGGACGTCGCAGTCTTCGATTTGGCGGAAGTTGCAGCCTTGGGGTTGGGCGATTCGGAGTTGTCCCTCGTCGAAGCGCAGCCGGGATCGCGCATGTCAATCTTGCCGTCCCGATCATCGTCCCTGCCGTTCTTGCATTGAGCTTTAGCAGGCGACCTGGTGGAGGCGGGCGTTGGATCGGGCGACATCTCAACGACTTCAGGAGTAGGTACCGGCTCAGGCTCCGGTTCACCGAACGGAAAAACCAACGGAACTTGGAGACTTGTGTCGATCGGCCGCTCGATGGCTGCCGGCTCAGGGTCCGGTTGAGAGTCCTGCTGGAGCGCCACAAAGGCCACAAAGGGCAGCATTCCCAAACCTATTAACAGCCCCACCTTGAGAAGCGGTGGGAGGTTCATGGTGGAAAAGCTGTCCTTCAACCGCAGCAACCTACGCAAGATTGGTTCCATGGCCTGGCTCATAGGCCTCGTCGCCGGAACTGCCACCGGGCGGCGGGACAGAGTCGATTGGGAGCATTGATTTCAGGAGAAGACCTTTCGGATTGTGAGCACGAGGCTGCCGGTCAGTATACCGAGGCTCATCGCGCGTCGGGGTCTTCGCGTTGTCTCAGGTCGGTCCTAATCGCATAAAAAGCCGCTAGCTATGTCCTCGTCTGTGCACGGCGCCGGATCGGTTTGCGTGTCGCCGTTGTCTGACCGATCTGGGTTGTCTGGCGGAGTACGGTTGTCTGGCTGATTACTATTGTCTGGCGGATTACGGTTTTCTGGCGGATTACGGTTGCCGGAATCGTCACCGTCGCTTGACTCACCAGCTTCGCCTGAGTCGTCATCGCCGTCGGCTGACTGAGCCGGAGCAGCGCGACGCGGCGCGGGGGCTGGCGGGGCTGGAGCAGGTTGAGCTGCAGCCGGCGAGGTCTGGGCCCTCACCCGTGCCGAGGACTCCGAGTTATCGGTGCGTGAGCTGCACCCTGAGTCGGCCCCGAAGTCAGTGCGGCGGTCGCCGTCGTTGTCGGTGCCGTCCGAACACTGCGGAACGCGAGACTCCTCCATCTGAACAACTTCCGGCGCAGGGGGTGACTCATCCGGCGGGGTCATGTCGAACGGGAAGGCCAGCGGGACTGCCAGTGTCGAGATCGGGGATGGAGAAGCGCTCTGCGCCGCCTTCTCCGGCTCGCCGTCCAACCCGCCGCCCCGAGGCAGCATCAGGATGAAGGCGACAAAGGGGAGCAGTGCCACCACCAGGTAGGTGAACGTTCTTACAGGCGACCGGGGTTCGTGAGCCGGTACGACCCGGGTTGCGGCCTCGTCGCCTGATTTCTGGGCGGCATCCTCCTGTTCGGCCGGGCGACCTGAACCTGTCTGGTCTGAGCCAAGAGGGTCCGGCTCAGGGTCGGACACTGCCTTGGGAGCGGAAGCGTATGAAGTGTCGGGGTTCTCCTCAGGCTTGTGCTCGGCCGGGGAGCGGTCGGTGAGATCCAGAACAGACCTTTCAAGCTAGTCGCTGTTTGTCTGGAGACTAGGGGATTATACCGGCCCAACAAGTACTCCCGGCGCTATGCCGGTTATGCAAGCGGAGCCGCCGGGGAAGAAGGCGCTGGACCGGAAGCTGTCGGGGAAGGCGCCGGTGTTGTCGGGGAAGGCGCCGAAGTTGTCGGGGAAGGCGCCGAAGTTGTCGGGGAAGGCGCCGGCGGAGGCGGAAGATTCTCTTGCTGTACCGGTTCCGGTGGGGCCGGCTGCGCGGGTGGGGGTGCTGGGAGCGGAGGCGCAACCGGATTTGGCGACTCGGTGTTGTCGCTACGTGAGGTGCAGCCCCGGTCCGCCGGAAAGTCCCTGCCCCCATCGCGATCGTCATCCCGCCCGTTGGAGCAGCGAGGCTTGTTCGGCGACGGGCTTGGAGACGGCGAAGGGGATTCCGATGGGCTTGAAGTCGGGATCGGAGAGGGATCCGGGCCCGGCGGGGGAGTAGGCGATGTGGTCGGAAACGCAAGAGGCGCCGGCGGACCCACGTTGCGGCTGATTATGTTGGCGCCGTCCTCAATCCCTGTCGGCAGCGGCTGGAAGAGAAAGAAGAGAACAAAGGGGGCGGCGCCGAGCAGGGCCAGGAGAGCAAGCTTCAGGAAAGACGACGCTCTCAAACTGTTGAACCGGTAGCGTAGCCGGGCAGCTCTCAGCGCCTGCTCCCGGCGCATCTGATAGATGGCAGTTTCTAGCCGGTACCTGAAGCGTGCCATGCGGTAAGAGGACATGGGACTTAGTACACCACACCGGTTAAATGAGTTGTCTCGAGAAGTCGCCCAAGCATTGAGGCTCTCAGAAGGACGCGGCGGCCTCATCTCTGGCGTCGAGGCAAGCCTTCTTGTAGGTAGCCTCGACCATGCCACACAGCTCTGTGGCCTTGGTGATGTTGTGGTCGTTGAACACGGCGTTGAGCGACGCTCCTACGATGCAGTGCTCCCTTAGGGCTGCCCCTCCAAGGGCGCATCCGGCGACCACTTTTTCCGAATCCAGAAGTGAGTTTCCGCTGATGTCACGGCCCATGCTCTGGTAGCAGTCGTCGGCGAAGTCCGCCTCGACCGTGTCGCAGATCCTGAATCCCTTGCTCAGGTCCTGATCCGACTGCCAAAGGATGTAGGAGGTCTGCATGCCGAAGCATTCGTCCTTGTAGCCGGTTGCCACGGCGTTGCATGGGTAGACCAGGTCGCCCTCTTTGAAGGTGGCCCCGGTGTGTCCCTCCTGAGCCGACACGACATTCTGCATGAAGGCCCCCGACACGCAGGAGCTCAGCTCCCACGGATCGGCCAGTTTCTCGCAGTAGGGCACGGAGTCGAAAAGGTTGGCGTCGAAGCGGAGCATGATGCCGTGTCCGACGCCGTGGACGCAGTTGTAGTGGACGAACGAGTACTTATCCCTGGCCGGGTCCTGGCAAAAGCTCGGAACCATCTCCAGGAGTTCCTTGTCGTCGTACTGAGACATCCGTTGCTCCACCACGCCGTGGTAGTAGCCGGACCAGCAGGCTGAGGCTTCGAACGACAGCGCCTCTCCCAGGGTCTTGTAGTAATTGGCGGCTTCCCGTCCGAGATCGTGCGTGATCTGATGACACTGCGAGGCGACGTATCGATCGGAAGCAGACAGCTCGAGGATCTTGGCGACGGCAATCCCGGCGTCGCCGATGCGCATGAGAGCGGAGAAGTAGCTCTTGTAGCAGTTGGGCTGGCCGACGCTGAGGCCGGCGCACTCCTGCACATCGGCCACCGGCTGGGCGGAAAGCGCGTCGTCCGAGGACGCCCCGGCACCGGCGCGGGGCGAGCCGTCAGTGGGGTTGAGCAGTGCCAGCGAGGACGCCAGGACGAGCACGGTCGCCAGCGCACCGAGTTCCAGTCGAAGGGTTTTGGCGAACCCTGGATCGCCGAGGGTGGCGGGCTTGGACCGGACCTTTTGGTCGTGGGCCCACGCCAGGGGAAGGATCACCACCAGTAGCAGCGCCAGCTTTATGGACAGTGCCAGCCCGTAGCGGTTTCCGAACAGGTTGGTCCCGATGTTCGCCCACAGGGCTTCGGCGCCGGTGATCACGAGAACCAACAAGCTCCACCCGGCGGCGCGAGCGAAGCGCGGGAAGAAGGCCGCCAGCAAAGCCGACCGGTCGTCTGCCGAGACTTCGCTGCGCTTCGACGCCGCGAGCCACAAAGCGACCAGGCAAAGCGGCCCGATCCAAAGTGCAGCCGCCAGGATGTGGGCCGAGCTCACGAAGACGGCAACTTCGGGGGCACGGTTCACAGCTAGATGGCCGCCGACCGACCCCGCTAAAACAGCGAGCCCTATCGATGTGGCGATCTTGCGCCAGCGGGCATCGTTGCGCCCGAGGTACGGGGTGACGGAGACCGGTTCGGCAAACAGCGCCGCCGCTGCGAGAGACAGAAGGAGCAGCACCTCGAACATCGTGCTGCCGGTGCCAAGCGCCCTTCCCACCCGCGACATCGACGAGCCGCCCTGAAAGGAGTTGGCCAGGATGGTGACGGTAGCGGCGAGACGCACCCCGCCTCCCACAAAAGCGATCCGCAGACCTCTTGCGAGCCACAGCCGGCATAGCGTCCACAGGGCCCGTCCGGCGGGCGTCCATGTGGACGCTGCCCCCGCCATCCAGACCAAGATGAACAGAGCGCCTATCGCCAGGCTCAGTCCCAGGTACCAAAGAAAGCGCCCCGTCGCTCCGGCGAGGTCCACGGTCCGGTCCTCTGCCGTAACGGCCTCAAAGCGGGCAGCGCGCACCTGTTCCTGCGAAACCGCGCCCACGCCGAAGACAACCTCCCCGACCGCCCGGTGTCCGTCCCCGCCGATCGACTGCCAGCTGATTCCGTAGGTGCCCTCGGGAAGATCCGGCAGGACAAACTCGACCTTGGTTGTAGGTTCCTCCGACTCGGTCGAGAGGGTGGCCCCCTCATAGGGTTTGCCGGTCACATCGAGGATTCGTACGGTGACGGTTTGCGGGTCGACCGGATCCGTGAACTCCAGGTGAAGGGTCTGCGGAGGGGAGTCCAGGCGGCTGAGGTTGGAAGGATTGCTGTCGCTCAACGACGTGTGCGCAGAAGCTGGGATCGCGGTGCCGACGAGGAATGCGGCCACGATGGCCACGGTCGTTACCGCTCTACTCAAAGGCCGGTTGGCACTGAACACCACGACACCACCGCTGGGTAGGTTCACGGATCATCAATATCCGAAAACCAGTCTAAGCGTGGGCCTCGCGAAACCTGGGGAGCGGACGTAAGGTGATCAGCCGTCCATTGCTGCTGCCGGAGGATTCAGTTGGTGAACTTGGAGGATATCGCGTTGGCCAGCGGGCTGGCTTCGGCGATGTTCTGCTCGGGAGGCACGTCGCACGCCGTGATCTCCGGGAAGAACTCTTCCATCTCCTTGCCGCACTTGGGGCAGAGCTCAGTCTGGCCCTCATCCACGGCGTCCACCACCAAACCGCACATGACATCCTGACATTTGTATGCGGCCAATGGATTCAACCTCCTTCGTCGGTGCGGGTCTTTGGTCCTCGACCAATAATCTCACCTCCTCATCGTTATACACAGGTGAACGAGCAATGCGCTTAGTCCAGGAGTCACCGGGATACCCCTAAATAGGACACAAGCCGTCCGTCTTATGGGCTAGCGTGGCTTATGGCCTCATCCGATTCGCAGACTTTGGTACTTCAACCGAGAGGTCCCTTCTCCTTGGCGGCGTCGACCCGGTTCCTGGAGGGGTTTCGGCCGGCTGCGCTCGAACCACACGATTGCCCAAACCTTCACCTTGCCTTTGCGGTGGAGGGTAGCTGGGAAGCGGCCGGCCTGTGCGTCCGCCAGGAGGGAGACGACTTGGTCGCCGACGTGTACGGCAGCCGAGATGTCGACGCCGTCGGCAGCCAGCTTGCTCGCATCTTTTCCCTGGACGTGGACGGCTCTCGTTTTGCCGAGGTGGGCGCCCGGGATCCGGTCATCGGAGAATTGCAACGCACTTACGATGGGCTGCGTCCAGTCTGCTTCTGGTCCGCTATGAAGCCGCGGTCTGGACAATCCTCAGCGCGCGGGTCCGCATGACTCAGGCCGCAGCCCTAAAGTCCCGTATCACCCGGGAATTCGGCACACCGTTGGACATCCATGGGCACCTCCTCCACGCCTTTCCTTCGCCGGAAAGGCTTAAAGTGACGGACCCAGGCAGGGGAGTGGGTGCGAAAAAGGCCGATTATCTGGAGGGAGTAGCCGCTGCAGCGCTGTCCGGCGAGCTGGACTCGGCGCAGCTTCGAAGCTTTCCTCGTTCGCAAGCACTTGAACGGCTAACGAAGATTCCGGGCATAGGTCCCTTCGGAGCTGAGCTAATTCTGCTCCGCGGCGCAGGCGAGCCCGATCACTTTCCCTCTTCTGAGCGCTGGCTCAACCAAGCGATGTCCGAGCTGTACGGGCTTTCGAGCCCGGACTCGCAAGCGCTCAACTCAATCACTGAGAACTGGCGGCCGTATCGAACCTGGACCAGCGTGCTGGTGCGAAACTGGTGGGAGGACCGGAGCCGCTGAGCCACTTGACCATGTCTCTACGGTGCGGGTGATCGGTAACGGGGCACCGCCACGAGGTGGCGCCGCTGACTGGGGTCGTCCTCAATAAAACTGATGTCGTAGTCGAGGCCGTTGAGCAGATTCTCCGCATCGGACTGGATTTGCCCGTCGTGGACCTCGACGACCAGTACCGGTCTGTGAGCCGATAGAAGGACCGATGCTCCTTCGAGGACTTCAAGCTCCCCACCCTCCACGTCGATCTTGATGAGCTTGGGGGCTCCAAAGTGCTCGGCCAACTGGTCCAAGGTGGTGCCTGGCACCTCTATCTCACCGTCATCGGCCAGGTGGCCGATTCCGCCGCCTGCCCCCGGCGAAAACCGCCTCTCACTTGCCACCGTGCCGGCTGCTGCCCTGACGACCCTGACGTTGGAAGCGGAGTTGTTCTCCAGGTTCGCTTCGAGCTTGGGACCCATGAAGGGATCTGGTTCAACGGACACCACCGTACCCTCCTCTCGCACCAGCCTTGCCAGAAGCAAAGTGAAAAACCCCAGGTGTGCTCCCACGTCAAACGCGACGTCGCCGTCGGCGAGATGCTCTGCCAGGACGTTTTGGACCTTCGATTCGTAGGTGCCGGCAACCATCTCCCGCTGCTTTCTGACGTCAACTTCGAGCATGGCGCCCTTTAGGATCCCGCTGCTGACGGGCAGCACCTCATAGCGCCCCGCCGGTGCTGCCAGGTCAAGGACGAAACGCATGATCTTTCCTACGGGTCCCGTCCTCAGCATCCGCTGGGCCGGCAACGGAACGATCTTGGCGGCCTTCAGAAATACTTTGTGAGCCAGACCGGCTTTGCGCGCAGTAGTGGCTTTGCGGTCGGATGATGAGCGGTCCGGCGGCAAAGGGGGCTGCTCGGTGGAGTCTTCTTCGATGGCTTCGACCTCGATAGGTGCCGGGAGCGTAAGCGCAAGCGATGTGTACTTGCCGCACCGAAACATTGGAGCCGGCGTTGTTTCGCTAGCTTCCCCCTAATCAGCTTATGTAGTCAACGGGTGAACAATCGGCAAATGCCGCACAAACGGTCACCCGGCGGCGACCCACTCGAAGTCCATCTGCCGGGCCGTTGCCTTGGCGAGGTCCTCTCCCGCTTGGCGCTGCACCAAATGCAAGCTCAAGTCGATGCCGGCCGAGATACCGGCCGAAGTGAGGATATTGCCCTCATCAACCCAGCGAACGTTTCGCCTTACCTTGACTCGAGGAAAGCGCCGGCCTAGCTCCTCAAGGTCTTCCCAGTGCGTAGTGACCTCGAGGCCATCGAGCAACCCTGCTGTGGCGAGCAGAAAAGCGCCGGTACAGACCGAAGCTGTGATGGCAGCTTTGTCAGAGGCTTGGGTTAGCCACGTGAGGTTCCGTGGTGCGACTCAGCCGCGCTGGTAACTTCACCGGGAACGATGACTATGTCGAGCGGTAGATGCTCAAGGATCGTGCGCGAGGCGACCAGTTCAAGCCCGCCTGGGGCAAGGATCGGGGAGCCGTGCGGAGCCACGGTATGAACATGGAATGGGGCCTCGGGCCAACCTCGGCGGAGGGCGACACGCGTCGCCGTGGTAAACACCTCGAAGGGCCCGCAGCAATCCAGGACTTCGACGTCATCAAAGATCAGGATGCCAACTTCGTGAACCGTCGTGACGGGCTGGTTGGACCGTTGCATTGACATGGCCAGTTTCAGAGCTGAGCGGCCAGAGGCAAAGCGAGGGTCTTGGCGACGGCGAGAATCCTGTCGTCGTCAGTGATTAGCTCCACCTTTCGACTTTCGGCAAGAGCGACATAGGCAGCGTCGTAGGTCGTGAGGCCCTTGGTGACCCAGGCAGCGACCGTGGCCAGGTCCGCATCCCCTACATCGAAGCCTAGGTCATCGAGTGCTGCTGCGAGATCCTGCAAAGCACCCTCATCCCATCCCCAACGCCTGCCCGCGACATTGAGCAGCTCAAGGAAAAGCAGCGATGGCACGGTCACGATGATCTCACCCTTCTCGTAACGCTTTCTTAGCGATCGTGCCTCCTCGAACTTCCTTTCGCCTTCTGTCCCGAACCATTTGAGTACGACCGAGGCGTCCAGGACCACTTCGGTCAACGCAAGTCACGATCCTTACGCACAGCAACTGTCGCATCCTCAGGGCCTGCCTGATGCATAAACAGACGGTCGAGCCGGGAAAGAGCACCACGTACCGACGCTTGTTGCCCGGGACCCGACGAGATCTTGAGTTGGCGTGCTACCAGTTGGCTTAGGTACTTACTCCGGGAGACCCCGCGAGCCCGAGCTTCCTTATCTATGCGGGCTAACAGGCCGTCATTCAGTGAGATCAGGATCTTTGCCATGACCCTCAGGATATCTGGATATCTTCCGACGGGCAACGAAGCCCACAGGCCGCCCAATGGTCCTGGTCTTCGTTTCGAATATCTCGCCGGACACCGGGGTGGTAGGTCTGGCCATAGGTCTCGGCTGAAGAGGCATCGTAGTTATCTCTTCAGGGCAACCCCTTGACTCCCGCGTCGACGACCACGCCGGCGCCCGCGGCAGGCATGTCGTTGGGACCCTTCACGTGCCCAAACCAACCCGATGGAGGATCGCCGAGCTCTTCCCAGCTGGGGACGTAGTGCTCGAGGAAGATCTGGCCGACCAGCTCCCCTCGGCTCCGGACTCCGGTCTTCTCGAAGATCGACTTGAGGTGGTCCTGAACGGTGTAGGGCGAGATCCCGAGAGCCCGAGCGATCTGCTTGGTTGGCTGGCCTTGCATGCACAGCCGCATAACCTTGCGCTCCCGGTCTGAAAGTCCGTAGGCGAGGGCCACGAGTGGGGCGACCTCACTAGGAGCGGCCGGCTGGATGATGACCGCAGTTCGTCCGTCGGCCCCGCCTGAGAGCCGGGTGCCGTACAGGAGCAGCCATGAGCCCGATCTCGTTCTCGCTCGGGAGCGCGCCGCGAGCTCCAGCGGATCCTGACCGGCACGCAGAGCGCGGGCCCGAGCCGCCACGGCCTGCACCATCTTTGAATCAGAGGGGACAGAAGGGGGAGGGATCTCGATCATCTCCTCGATCCAGCGTTCGGCCGCCGGCGAAATGGACTCCGCAGCGCCGCTCTCGTCGAAGACGACCACTCCCGGGCCATTGGCCAAGGGCGGTTCGCTCGTCACCGCGGTCGCCACCAGCGCCCGCCGGAAAGCTTCGGCCATCGCCTCGCACAGCGAGGTCAAGAACCTGACATCTTCCTCGGTGAACCAGGGCTCGTTCCGCTCACGTATGAAGGCCGCTGCCCCCCAGTAGGTTCCGTCGGCCACGAAGGAGCCGCGCAGCTCGTCTCCCATCCAGTCGGCCGAGCGGTTTCGGACGCACCGAGATAGGTCGCCGTGGGTTGCGATGCTGTTGGCGCCGGTCCCACGCCCACTTCGTGCGAGGAACCGCCACTGATTCACGTCGTCGATCACGTACTCGTGCTCCGCCAGCCATGAGCCCGAACATGCGATGTTCTGGGTAAGGGTGCCGGTGAACAGCACCGTGCCCGGATCGACGGTATGCCAGCAGCAGCGCTCGAACGGAATGACTCGGTGGAGGGCCTCCGCGGCCTGGGCCGAGAAAGTCACCCAGTCCAGCCCGTCGTGCGCCAGCCGCACGATTTCCTTCCTGGTGCGATCACGCCGGTCCCGGTTCACGCCAGAAATCGTGCTGCTCTCGTGTCTCAGGCCGTCCGCTTGACGTTCCCGCTTCGACGACCACGCTGGCTGGGGCAGGCATGTCGCTGGGCCCCTTTGTGTACCCCAACCAGCCCGATGGTGATTGCCCAAGCTCTTCCCAACCAGGCACGTACTGCTCGAGAAAGATCTGACCGACCAGTTCTCCCCGGCTACTGACCCCGGTTATCTCAAAAATCGATTTGAGGTGGTCCTGAACCGTGTAAGGGGAAACCTGGAGCACTTTCGCCATCTGTTTGGTTGACTGGCCCTGCATACATAGCTGCATCACCTGCCGCTCGCGGTCCGAGAGTCCATACGCCAGAGCTACCAGCGGGGCGACCTCGCTCCGGGCGGTCGGCTGGATGATCACCGCAGTTCGCCCATCGGCCCCGCCCGACAGTTGGGTGCCGTAGAGAAGCAGCCAGGAGCCCGACCTCGTCCGGGCCCGAGACCGCGCCGCGAGCTCGAGCGGATCCTGACCGGCCTGCAAGGCGCGGGCACGCGCCGCCACTGCCTGCACTATCTGCGACTCAGAGGGGACGGAGGGCGGCGGAACCTCGACTGTCTCTTCGATCCAACGCTCGGCCGCCGGGGAGATGGACTCAGCCTTGCCATCCGTGTCGAACACGATCACTCCCGGGCCTCTAATCGGTGGCTGGTCGCTCTCCTCCGGTGTCACCACCAGTGCCCGTCGGAACGCCTTCGCCACCGGTTCCGACAGTGAGGCCAGAAAGCGCACGTCTTCTTCGGTAAACCAAGGGTCGCCCCGCTCGCGTACAAAGGACGCCGCGCCCCAGTAGGTCCCATCGACGACGAAGGAACCCCGCAGCTCGTCCCCCCACCACTCGATCGACCGGTTTCTGGCGCAGCGCGAGAGGTCGCCGTGGGTAGCGATGCCGGTAGCGCCGGCTCTGCGGCCGCTTCGGACCAGGAACCGATACTGGTTCACATCGTCGATGACGTACTCATGTTCGGCTATCCATGATCCTGAAACCCTCGGCCGGGGGATGGAACAGCCGGTGCTGTCGCAGAGGGTTCCGGTGAACAGCACGGTGCCGGGGTCGACCGGATGCCAGCAACAACGCGCGAATGGGGTAACCCGGCGAAGCGCCTCCGCGGCCTCTGTCGAGAAGGTGACCCAGTCCAGGCCATCGTGAGCGAGCCCGACGATCTTGTCCCTGGTGCGATCAACCCGGTAGCCGTTCACGGTCAGCAAATCGTACCGCCCGGCCTTCTCTGAAGCCACCCCAGAATTCTGGGATGCGCCCGACGGAAGTTCCCGCGTTTATGGGATTGGCCACCAGGAGCCGGAGTCCCACCATCTCAGTTGTGCCCCGTGGGCGGGGCGTGCGATCAAGCAGATAGGAGAAGAACGTGAGAACGAAGACACTGGCCCCCAAGGAGTTGAACCCGGATGCCCGGTCGGTGAACCCCGAACCGATCCTGCAACTGGCCTTGGGCTTCATGGCAGCCAAGCACCTGTTAGCAGCGAGCGAGCTCGGGCTCTTCGAGGCCCTCGCCGATTCCCCGACAACGACCGACGGCCTTGCCGCCCGCGCCGGCCTGACGCGCCGGGCGGCGCGGATCAGTGCAGACGCAATGGTTGCTCTGGGAATTCTGGAGCGCGAGGGCGATGTCTATCGCAACAGCGACCCCGCCGCTGCCTTCCTGGCCGGACCGGGCCTGGCCGACCTGCGTCCCCTCCTGCGCTTTTGGGACCAGATCAGCTATCCGAAATGGATCGAGCTGGCGGACACATTGGGTAGGGGCGGCCCGTCCAAGGAGCTCTTTGAGCTCAACGAGGAGCAACAGCAAATCGCCTCTTTAGGGATCGAGGCCATCCAGGCCGGAGCCGCAGTCGCCCTGGCCACCAGCTTCGACTTCTCAGCCCACAGTCGCTTGCTCGACGTCGGCGGTGGCACCGGCTCATGGTCAATGGCTGCCGTCCGAAGCAATCCGCACCTGAGGGCAACGGTCTTCGAGCTTCCGGTCACCGCCCGGATCGCCCGAAAGCGAATAGCGGGATCCGACCTGGCCTCACGTATCGACGTGGTTGAGGGTGATGCCATGAGCGGTCCACTTCCATCGGGCTACGACCTCATCCTGCTGGCCAATCTGGTCCACTACTGGTCCCCCGAGGAGAACCAGGCGTTGCTTCGACGGGTGAACGCCGCCGCTGATACGGGATCACGCCTGCTAATCGCGGACTTCTGGACCAATGCCTTGCACACCGAGCCAGTTGCCGCGGCACTGATGGCCGGAGAGTTCGCCGTCCACCTGCGCAACGGCGATGTCTACAGCGTTGCGGAGGTTAATGCATGGCTCTCGGAGACGGGGTGGCAGTTCTTTGAGCACATCCCCCTCGCCGGTCCCATGAGCCTCGTCGTGGCCGAGGCGCTCTGACGCGGTCCAAACGCCTGATGTCCGACTTCTGCGGGATGTTCAAGGAGGAGAGATGAAACCGACACTCAAGATAATCTTCACAGTAGTGCTTGCCGCCTCACTTCTCGTTGGGTGTGACAGGCCAAACGATCGCAACACAACCGAGCGCCCAAGCAGCGACGAGGAGCGACCGCCGGCCAAAGTTAATTTGGTGGCTGACGACTACAGCTTCGACTCACCGGCAACCATCTCGGGCGGCGTAGTGGAGTTCTCGTACACAAACAGGGGTAAGGAACCCCACTTTGCCGGTCTCGCCCGGGTGGCGCCGGGGAAGTCGTTTGAGGATGTCAAGGCGGTGATGACTGCTCCCACCTCTGCCGTACCCCCAGCCGGGCCTCCCCCCTTCGAGGACTTCGCAGGAATTCCCACTGCCGATCCGGGGGCAGGCGGCAAGATGACCCTGAACCTACCCGCCGGGAAGTACGCGTTCTTTTGCCTGATTCCCTCTCCCGACGGAGTCTCGCATGCCGCCAAGGGCATGATGAAGGAGCTGAGCGTGAGCGAGGGAACCGCCGGGTCCCTGCCGAAGTCCGATGTCACCGTTGTTGCCAAAGACTTCGTATTCGATCGGGTCCCGGTCGCCAAGGCCGGTGACAACATCGTCCGCCTACGGAATGAGGGCCAGCAGCTACACGAGATCAACCTGGTTGAGCTCATCCCGGGCAAGACCGTGGATGATGTCGTCGCCTGGAATTCTCGGCCGTCCGGCCCGCCGCCCATGCGCTCACTTGCTGGGGCTGCTATCGGGCCGGGGGACGAGGCAACGGCCACCATGAACCTTCGGGCCGGGAGGACCTACGCCTTCATCTGTGCGATTCTCGATGTCCGGGGTGATTTTGCACCCCACCTCACCAAAGGCATGTTCACGCAACCATTCACGGTTTCCTGATTGGCGGCGCCGGACCACTTGACGGCGATGTCGACTGAACCGCTGGACACGACGCCCAGGACCACGGTGAGGATCAACAGGCCCTCCACATCATCGGCGACCGCAGCTCCCAGCACGGTTCTTGCCTCCGGACTGGCAGCATCTTGAGGTCACCGAACACCCGAGCGGTGATCCCGACGCTGGTGGCGGTGATCCCGGCCGCCAGGAACAGCGCCACCGGTGGGGTCATCCCGGTCATCGTCATGAGCAGGTAGCCCGCCAGCATGGGACCCGCGATGCCGATTGCCGCCACCCGCAATGCGGTGCCACCGACCTTCGCGAGGTCACGCATGTTCATTTCCATACCGATCTGGAGCAGCAGCAGAATCGCTCCAATCTCGGCAAAGAAGATGAGCACCTCGTTGTGTCCCACGAGGTTCAAAACGGAGGGACCGATTCGCACGCCGGCAAGGATCTCGAAGACCACGGCGGGCTGGCCGGCACGCTCCGCCAGTTCCGCGGCCAGGCGCGCACCGACGACCACGATCAGTAAGTGGACCAGCAGGACACCGGGATCGGTCAACGTATCAACCGGTTAATCGCTTCGGCCATCCGGTCGCGCTTGGTCGGCTGAAGCGATGAGAGCCTTTTCTTGGTACCGGTATTGAACAAAAGTCCCCGCCTTGAACCGTGATGAAGTACTTGGCGTCGGCCGGAGAAGTCGGCTTCGCCCGCGTCATGGAGAGGATCGACGTTGTAAGCGCTAGGAAGCCAGCAACCATTCCTGCTGTCAGCCCGTCGGCTCCGAGACCAGGATGGTCAAGGGCACCACCTATCGAAAGTGACCCGAGAGCCACGTCTTTCCCGCAACTTACAACGGAAGAAAATAGGTTTCTGGTGATTACACGCTTGTTAACGCGGCCGTTAAGAACATCCAAATTGTTGGCGCCGCCGCCACCTCAACCTTAGAGCGGGAGCCATCTCCATCCACTTCTAGTGGCAGTCGACATCCGGGAAACCGACGTCGCGCAGCCAGGCGCATTGGGTCTCGCGTCAAGGCAACGGTTCGCACCAACGGATTGCTCTGGGTCTTGCCCAGGAACCAGCATTCATGCAGAAGGCTATTGACATCGAGCGTATGAGAGGACCTGCCAGCCTTATGCAACAGGTAGGCCGGGAGCGAAGTTAGCAACCATCTCAAACAACATGAAGCCGGCTATCAACAGGGCGGCGAGACCCCCGATGACCTCCACGGCAACCATGCGACGGGTAGACGCCCTCGAAATGATCATTGCCGCGATCCCAAACACCAGCGGGAGAGCGGTCCAGAAGACCGCGAACGTCAGAAGGGAAAAGACGCATGCAGCGATTGCCCCACGCCGGAATCTAGCGTCGTCGCCGCTGGTGGCCCACGCCACGACCCCAACGGAACCCGCGCCAAGTACCAGTAGGACGATCGAATCCGTTATGACCCCCGCCCAAGTATTGGGCTGGGCGGCACGAGCCGTAAGGAAGAGCTCTGCCAGCACCAACAGGTAGGTTGCTCCAACCGTAAATGCCTGCATCCTTGCCCTGCGATTCACGTGGTTCTCCCGGAAGAGGATCCCTATACGGTGGTGCAGGTGTCGATCAAGCTTGGCCTAAGTATCCGATCCGAAAAGGGGCCTGAGCAAGAAGGAAACCTAAAGTGAACGCGCAGTCACCCGACCGAATTACAGTCATGTAATTGTGGAGGGGACCGGTCGGTATTCGAACCCAAACGCCTTGCTTAATTTTCTCCGCAATCGTGGTTGAGCCGACCGGCTTACCCGGCCGGTTGGTCTGACGGTAACAAGTTAAAGCTCTCTCCATAGCGAATCCATCCGCCAGCTTTTCCTCGAGAATATTCCGGACGGAACCGCCGGGTCTCTCCGAGATGCCGACGAGGGCGAACGTCCAGTCTTGCTTGGCTTGAGGATTGTAGGAATCGCACACCGAGCTAGGGGATTAGCGTAAATGTCTCAATATGGCTGGGCCTGACGGTTCCGAAATGACGGTGATCGAGAGTTGCGATCCGGTCCACATCAAGGCGCTCAGCCAGACAAACGACAGAAGCGTCGACAATGCCCAGGGGGAGATCGGCGTACTGGGCCACCAGATCGACAATACGCTGCCAATCCGAGGGGATCACGGCTTCGGCGATGAGCTCCCCCGAGGCGAGTGACCGCCCGAAGGCCAACTCCGCGTGGGGGCCAATCCGATCGCTCAATAGGTAGGCCACTTCGGTAATCACCAGCTCGGGAACCACAAGTGGACGGGAGGCCGACCTAAGCAGCTCGCCGCACTGGGCGTGGTTTTGGTCTTTGCTGGCAGCCACGGCATAGAGGGGACCGGCGTCGACTATCAGCATGCAGATTTCCTACTGAGAGCGGCGCCGGACAGCGTTACTGACAAATTCGTCTACCCGCTCTGATGCATCGAGCGGAGATCCCTCGCCTATTGCCGAGAAGCTGAGTGCACCTTCAACCGGTGCAGGCAGATACTTTTCGATCGCTTCCCTAGCAACATCGGCTATCGAGGAGCCCCGTCGTTTGGCTTCGAAGCGCAATCGGGCTTCAACGTCCTCGGGAAGCATGATCGTGGTTCGCTTCATTCATATAGAATAGCGCATAACACCTCACGATCGTCCGATCACACACATATGGTAGTCCTCGCTTGCCACAACGACCTGCGGGGCGTCTGCGTTCCGCCAAGACAGCGGCGATCTAGGCTCGAAAAGAAGCAACCGAAACGGAACTAATTACACCGGTGTATTGCGGAGGGGACCGGCCACTATTCGAACCGCGGCTTTATATTGGATCCACGGTTCCTGCCATGACGTCAACCTCTACGGGTTACGGCTGACGCGCTCAGGCATCCGACGTAGTTCATCATCGAGGACCAATGGTCGCCGAAGACGGAACGGCGTACTACCTCGTAGACGACGACGGGAGGGCCATTCTCGAGCGTGGCGTCGGGCACGAGCTTTACGGCTTTGATCCGGAAGCCAGCCAATCTTCGGGAGGATCGGTCGGCGAGCCCCGTTTCTACTAGGAGAGCGACTGATCCTAGAGCGGAATGAGCGCCTGCTGACCAAAAGCGCATCTTGAGGCTCTCGGGCGTCCCACTTCGAGCTATCATCGAGTCGAGCGCTGCACAGATCTCCCGGAGGTCGCCATGCCCGAAGTGGAAGTCCACGCCGCCGCAGTCGAACGTCAGGACGAGATCCTCACGGAGCAAGCCCTTGGGTTCCTCGCCGGCCTGGAGCACGAGTTCGGGCACACCCGTAAAGATCTGCTCGGCCAAAGAGACGAGCGCCAAGAGCGAATAGCCGCCGGCGAGATGCCCGATTTTCCGCCTGAGACCGCGAGCATCCGAGAGGGCGATTGGCGTGTCGCGGAGGTGCCGCATGACCTGCAGAATCGCCGCATTGAGATCACGGGGCCGACCGACCGCAAGATGGTCATCAATGCCCTCAACTCCGGGGCCAATGTCTTCATGGCCGACTTCGAGGACGCCAACACCCCAGCTTGGGATAACCTCATATGCGGACAGGCAAACCTGATCGACGCTATCGAGCGCACGATCAGCCTCGAGACCCCCGACAAGTCCTACCGGCTAAACGAGCAGGTAGCCACACTGATGGTGCGGCCCCGGGGGTGGCATCTCCCCGAAAAGCATGTCCTCGTTGACGGTTCGGCGATGTCGGGCAGCCTCTTCGATTTCGGGCTGTACCTTTTCCACAACGCCGCCCGGCTGCTCGATCGGGGGAGCGGCCCGTACTTCTACCTTCCTAAGCTTGAAGGCCACCTCGAGGCGCGCCTGTGGAACGATGTCTTCACTTACTCGGAGGACGCTCTCGGGATCCCTGAGGGCACCATCAAGGCGACCGTCCTTCTCGAGACCATCCTGGCCGCCTTTGAGATCGACGAGATCCTGTTTGAGCTGCGCGACCGTTCGGCAGGCGCCAACGCCGGCCGGTGGGACTACATCTTCAGCATCATCAAGAAGTTCCGTCACCGCGACGACTTCGTGCTGCCCGACCGAAATCAGGTGACGATGACTGTCCCCTTCATGCGCGCCTACACTGAGCTACTCGTCAAGACCTGCCACCGCCGCGGCGCCCACGCTATCGGAGGCATGGCGGCCTTGATACCGAGCCGGAAGGACCCCTCCATCAACGAAGCCGCTTACGCCAAGGTGCAGGAGGACAAAGCCCGCGAGGCCGGCGACGGCTTCGACGGGAGCTGGGTGGCGCACCCGGATCTGGTCGAGGTAGCACGCGCTCCCTTCGACCAGGCGCTCGGCTCACGGCCTCATCAGCGGGAGCGACAGAGGGAGGAGGTGGCGGTGACTGCGGCCCAGCTGCTCGACACAGCCGTGCCGGACGGGCGGATCACCGAGGAGGGGCTGCGCAACAACGTCAGCGTAGGCATCCAATACCTCTCCTCCTGGCTGGGCGGCACTGGGGCGGCGGCGATCTTCAACCTCATGGAGGATGCGGCGACATGCGAGATCGCCCGATCGCAGGTTTGGCAGTGGATCCGGCACGGGGCCAAGCTCGATGACGGAACAGCCGTCGACCGGGAGCTGGTTGAAAGAATCGAGCAAGAGGAGCTCCAGAAGATCCGAGAAGCGGTGGGCGAGGAGGTTTACGCAAAGAGTCGTCCCGACGAGGCCGCAGCGCTTTTCGAGAAGGTAGCGATGAGCAACGAATTCATCGAGTTCCTCACCCTTCCCGCATACGATCTGATCGATTAGCCGGCCGACTGGCTCTCATGCTCGCGGGGCTCGGTCGGTCACGCATCGGCTTACGGCCGCGAGCGAGTGCTGCAACCGTCGAATGAGCATAGGTACCGAAGCCGAAGTGAGACAAAGGTGCCGAACGCCCACCGAATTACGATGGTGTTATTTGTGGAGCTAAGGGGATTCGAACCCCTCGCCTCCGCCATGCCATGGCGGCGCTCTACCAAATGAGCTATAGCCCCGTGAGGCACGAGTTTATCAAGATCACGCACGGGCATTCCAAGCTCTCAGACTTCCTGGAAGGGCTCGAAATGCACCGTCACCCGTTCGATGTCGGGCCATCTGGCGTGGGTCGCAGCCTCAATGCGCGTCGAGGCATCGTGGACCGAAGTCACCGACAGGTGCGGCTCGGCCTCACAGTGCATGACGATGGCCAGGCCCCCGTCGGTCTCGGTGATCAGAACCTCGTGGCAGTCGCGGACCTCCGGCTGGCGCTCCGCCAGCGCCTTGGTCCACTGTGCCAGCAACATATGGCGCTGAGTGACGTCCTGGCCGACCGTTCCCTCCACCAAGGGCTCCAGGTGGGTGTCCACCCGGGTGACGCCGGGAATCTCTTGCATGATCTCCCGCTCCAGGTGTTCGGCGAGCGAGTGTGCCTTCTCCAGCTCCATGGTTCCGGGGAACTTGGCGTGAAGCGTGATGTGGTCGCCCTCCGGATGTGAGGTGACCCCTATGTTGTGGACCTCGGCCACCACCGGCTGGCGCAGGGCCACTGCCTCCACCTGCTGGGTCACCAGCTTCTCGTCGGCCAGCGGCTCGACGTGGACCACTACATCGGCCCCCGGTTCCTCCTCCGCAATCACCCGCTCCACCTGCTCGGTGACGTCGTGTGCTCTCTCCAGCGGAACCCGCCTGGAGATCGCGATCGTTACATCGGTCTGCGGCTCTCCGCCGACGTAGCGGACCCGAACCCGGCGAACCTCCTCGACTCCGTGCACCGAGGCGGCGATTTGCTCGATGCGGGCCGTCGATCCGGCGGGGGCCCGGTCCATGAGGGTGTCGATGCTGGCTCGGCCCAGCCGGATGCTCATCCAGGCCACGTACGCGGCGATGAGAAGGCTGGCAATGGCATCGAACGACGGGTATCCGGCCCGCACTAGCAGGAGCCCAAGCAGCACGGTGGTGGAGGTCAGCAGATCGGCCCGGAAGTTTGCGGCGTCGGCTTCCAGGGCGGGGCTGCGCTCCTCTCGAGCGATCCGCCGAAGCATGGTGGAGCGGCTGCCATCCACCACCATCGACATCAGCACCACGACAAAGGCGTACCATGCCGCATCCACGCTGGTTCTTCCCGTCTGCAGCCGGATTATGGCGTGGACTGCAATGTACATCGCCAATCCGACCAGCACCAGGGTCTGGCCCAGTGCCGACAGGTTCTCCGCCTTACCGTGGCCGTAGGGGTGATCCGCGTCCGGTGGCCTCGACGCTATTCGGACTGCGATGAAAGTGAGGACGGTGGTTCCCAGATCCAGAGCAGAGTTGGCCGCTTCCGAGAGCAGTGCCAGGCTTCCGGTGGCCAGTGCAGTTACAGCTTTGGCGGCCACCATAGCGATTGTGACCACCACCGAGGTGAAGGCGGCCTTTCGGACGCGGTCGGGATTTGAGGTGGTACCCCGCTCTGCCGCCATGAGGGGATGAAGTCTAAACCTGTCGCCCCAACGCTTACCTGGTTCGACCGGTCAAATTTCGAGAGCTGGCCTGGGCCGCGCGGATTCCTACAAAGACCCGTTTTGCCATGTCGGCGGCCAGCGGGACCTCCCGGTCTCCAACCAGCACCTGCCACGTGTTGTCGGATCGTCCCAGGACGGTCACCGTTGCCTGCGGCTTGAGCCCGACCCGAGACATCTCTCGCAAGAGGTCCTCCCGGTCGTCCAGCACCATGAGGATGCGGCCGGCCTGCCCCACCGCGGCTTCGGTGAGCGGGCGGCCGGATATCAGCTGGAGGTCTTCCAACCGGCGGGGGATCGGGTGGCCGTGGGGGTCGGTTGCAGGGCGACCGAGCTCACGGTCCAGCGCATCGACCTCTTCGCGTGACATGGAGTGTTCCATCATCTCGGCTTCCCGGTGCAGGGCGTCCAGCGGGAGGCCCTCGACCTCGGAGAGGTACTGTTCGGCAAGGCGGTGGGCCCGGACCAGCTCCAGAGCGTGCTCGGCGCCGGCGCCGGTGACCCGCAGGTCCTCCGAAGAACCGGTCAGCAGGTCGTCCTTCAGAAGCCGGCGCGTTCCCTGAGCCACCTCCTGGTCCTCCCGGCCGATGCGCTCGGCAACGCCGCCGCTCGACGACGACCCTCCGGCCACCTCGGTCTTGTAGACCTCCTTGAGGATGTCCTCGTCCAGAGTCCGGGACATCATGCGCCTCCGGCGAAGGCTCCTCACGGCGAGCCCACGCTTGGGGGCGAAGAAGAACCCGAGGGTGAAAAGGACCGAGGCGACGATCACCATCGAGGGACCCGACGCGACGTCCACGTAGTAGGAACCGTAGAGACCTCCGACCGCCGACACCAGTCCGATGACCGCGGCGATGAACATCATCCTTGAGAGCCGGTCGCTGAGCAGGTACGCGGTAGCGCCGGGAACGATCAGCATGGCTATTACGAGGATGAGGCCGACCGCCTGAAGGGCCGAGACGATAGTAGCCGACAGCAGCGCGGTGAATATGTACCCCAGACCCCGGGTAGGAAGCCCGATCGCCTGTGCCATGGTGGGATCGAAACTCCACAGGTGAAACTCCTTGAACAGCAGGATGACCACGATCAGGACCAGACCGCCGCTGACCGAGGTGAGCAGCAGGTCGCTGTTGCTCACACCGAGGACGTTTCCGAACAGGACGTGGAACAGGTCGATGCCCTTGGGATCCACGATGCTGATGATCGCCAGACCAAGGGCGAACGTGAACGTCAGCAGGATCCCCATTGCGGTGTCCTGCTTGATGCGGCTGTTGCGCTCGATGTAGGTGACGCCGAGGCCGGTGAGGATGCCGACGATCAGGGCCCCCCAGAAGATGCCGACGTGGCGCCCGGCTATCCAGCCCAAGGCCACGCCGAGCAGCACTGCGTGGGAGATGGCGTCGCCGAGCAGGGCCGAGCGCCGGACGACCAGCAGGCAGGAGAGAGTCGCCGAGGTGATGCCGACGATGATCGCCACCATCAGGCCGGTGCGCATGAACCCGTAGCGGACGAGCGGCTCGATGAAGAAGTCGTACGGGTTCATCCTGCGATGCCCTTAAGCACGGCCGGCACCGCTCCGTAGGCGGCTGCTATGTTCTGCTCCGTGAAGACCTCGGTGGTGGGCCCATACGCAACCACCCGACGGGAGATGATCAGAAGCTTGTCGTAGGCTCCGCTCACCGAGGCGAGGTCGTGGTTGATCACCACGAGCGTGGCCCCCTCGTCCCGCAGGTTCCTCATCTCCTTCCACAGCAGCTGCTCCGTCAGCGCGTCGACGCCTGCGAACGGCTCGTCCAGCAGAAGAAGGCGGGCTTTCTGCACCAGGGCCCGAGCCAGGAACACCCTCTGCTGCTGCCCGCCGGACAGCTCACCGATCTGCCGGTTGGCCAGCTGGCTGAGGCCGACCCGCTCGATGGCGGCGCCGGCGAGCGCACGATCCGAAGCCGAGGGCCGCCGGAACCACCCCAGGTGGGGATAGCGGCCCATGGTGACGACCTCGTATACCAGGGCGGGGTAGTCCCAATCGATCTCGGATCGTTGGGGCAGGTAGGCGATGTTGCGCCGCACCTTGTCTATTGGGCCTCCATTCACTCTCACTTCGCCGGTATCGCGCCGGATCAGCCCGATAACGGCTTTGATCAGTGTCGACTTGCCGGCTCCATTCGGTCCGATGACCCCGATGATCTCCCCGGGGCCGCACTCGAAGCTGGCCGCCCGCAGGACGGGCGTCCCGTCGTAGGAGACCGAGACGTCGCGTACCTGAAGCTTCACGGCGCCCTTCCCCCCAACCCTGTGGCAATCGAGCGGGCATTCGCGAGCATCATGTTTATGTAGTCCTCCGCGCCGCTTCCCTCTGCCCCCACCGAGTCTCCGTAGAGCGGCGTGCCGATCCGGACCTGCGCATCCGTGGCGACCCTCTCCATCAGCTTGGGATTGATGGTGGTTTCCACAAAGACCGTTCGAACCCCCGACGACCGAACTGCATCGACGATGGTCCTCACCTCGTCGGCCGAGGGCTCCTTCTCCGTGGAGATGCCCCAGATGGTGGCGATAACCTCAAACCCGTACCGGTTGCCGAAGTAGCGGAAGGCGTCATGCGTTGTCACGAGCTTGCGGTTGGGCTCCGGAATGGTGGCAACGAGCTCGCGAATCTGGCGGTCCAGCTCGAGGATCCGGTCTTTGTAGGCCTGGGCGTTGGTCTCGAACTCGCCGGCTCTCGCCGGCAACAGCTCCGACAGTCCCTCGGTGATGTTGTCGACGTAGGCTAAAGCCAGCTGTGGATCCATCCACATGTGCGGATCCGGGTCGCCGGCGTACTGGCCCTCGGTTTGGACCAGAGCATCGATGCCGTCGGTCACGGTTATCACGGGCTGGTCCTCGATCCCGGTCTCGATCAGCTCGTCCAGCCAGCGCTCGAGGCCTGCGCCGTTGCGGAAGACGATGGCCGATTCGGAGACCAGGCGGGCGTCCGACGGCTTCGCCTCATAGACGTGCGGGTCGCCTCCTATGGGGACTATGCTCTCGACCTCCACCGCGTCCCCGGCGACCGCTTTCACCATGTCGGCGATGATGCTTATGGTGACCGCGGCCTTGGGCTTGCCGTTCTCTCCGCCCCCCGCCGAAGCGGAGCAGCCAGCTAACAGGGCGGTTGCCAGAACCGCTGCCAGAAATGCGGGAAGCACGGTATGCGTTCGTTTGATCATTTCGTTCCCTGTGACACGTAAACCTTGGTCGTGATCTCGCCGCCCAACGCGTGGCGGCGCCTGCCGACCTTGACCCAGACCGGACCACCGAACGGGTCCTTGCGCTCGATGAGAATCTCCGCACCCGGCTGGAGGCCGATGCTGGCTAGATGTCGCAGGACCTCAGGATCGCGATCGGACACCCTCTCCACCCGGGCCGGTCCGGTGGGGGCTTGGTCCAGGGAGTCGTGGAGCACCTCGGTGTAGCTGCCTTTCTTCGGCGGGATGGGGTCGCCGTGGGGGTCGTGGGTTGGATCCCCCAGCATGCGAGCTATTGCGTCCTCCAGATCTTCGGAGATCGCGTGCTCCAGGACCTCGGCCTCATCGTGCACCCGGTCCCAGGGGATGCCCAACGAATGGTGCAGGTAGGCCTCGAGCAGCCGGTGGTGCCGGATGACCTCCAGGGCGAGCTTGGTGCCTGTGTCGGTCAGCTCCACGCCCTGGTACAGCTCATGGGTCAGGTAACCCATGGAGCTCAGTCGTTTCACCATGGACGTCACCGAAGCAGGGCTTACCTTCAGGCGATCGGCGATGGCGGTGGTGGTCACGCCCTGTCCCGCGCCGGCGATCGAGTAGATGGCTTTAAGATAATTCTGAATCGTGTCTGTACCTTGCATAAATGAAATTTTAGACGATCTAAATTTCATGCAAGTCAACGGGCAAGCCTTCCTGAGCGGGTGCTGTAACTTATGAGCTATGGCAGAGACCTACGATCCGCAGGCGTTCGAACCCCGCTGGGCTCACAGGTGGGAGGCTGAGTCTGTATACGCAGTCCCTGACGACCCAGGTGACAAGCCGAAGCGGTTTGTGATGGAGATGTTCCCCTATCCCTCCGGGGACCTGCACATGGGGCACGTCGAGAACTACACCATCGCCGACGCGATGGCCCGGTACTGGCGGATGCGGGGCTACTGCGTGATGCACCCCATGGGTTACGACGCCTTCGGCCTGCCCGCCGAGAACGCCGCTATAAAGAGGGGCATCCACCCCCAGGAATGGACTCTGTCCAACATCAACAAGATGCGGTCGTCCTTTCTCCGCCTGGGATACTCGTACGACTGGAACCGCGAGGTCATCTCCTGCCTTCCCGACTACTACAAGTGGAACCAGTGGATCTTCCTGGAGATGTACCGCAGGGGCCTGGCCTACCGCAAGACCTCGCCGGTGAACTGGTGTCCGGTTGACAAGACGGTCCTGGCCAAAGAGCAGATCTCCACCGGCGTCTGCTGGCGCTGCGGATCGGTTCCCGAGGTCCGCGACCTGACACAGTGGTTCTTGAAGATCACCGACTACTCAGACCGCCTGCTGGACGATATGGACCAGCTGGACTGGGCCGAGTCGCTGCTGACCATGCAGCGCAACTGGATCGGACGGAGCCAGGGCGCCGAGGTCGTCTTCAAGATGAAGACCGCCGGCAGCGACGAAACGGTCGACTTCTCCGTCTTCACCACCCGCCCCGACACGTTGTGGGGCGCCACCTTCTTCGTCCTGGCAGCCGAGCATCCCGCCGCCGCCGAGATGGTGGCCGGAACCGACCAGGAGGCGGAGTACAAGAACTTTGTCGACGAAGTCCGGCGGGAGAGTGAGATTGACCGGCTGGGGGCGAAGGGAGCCGGCCGAGGCGTGCGCATGCCTGCCGTGGCCATCAACCCGGTCAACGGGGAGGAGATCCCGGCGTGGGCCGCAGACTACGTGCTGATGGGCTACGGAACCGGCGCCATCATGGCAGTTCCGGCCCACGACCAGCGCGACTTCACGTTCGCCCGCAGGCACGGCATCCCGATCCGGGTGGTCGTCCAGCCGGAAGAGCAGAAGCCGCTAGATCCGGACACCATGACCGAGGCCGCACCCGGAACGGGTGTGCTGGTCAACTCGGGGCCGTTCACCGGCACCCGGGTGGACCCGCAGACGCAGGACGGGATCCTGGACGTCATAGCGTGGCTCGACGAACAGGGCAAAGGCACACGCCAGATCAACTACCGCCAGCGTGACTGGCTGGTGTCCCGCCAGCGTTACTGGGGAACCCCCATTCCCATCATTCACTGCCCGCAGTGCGGTGAGGTGCCGGTTCCCGACGACGAGCTTCCGGTCCTCCTGCCGTCGCAGGCGGATTACACCCCCACCGACGACGCGGTCAGCCCACTGGCCAACAACTCCGACTTCGTAAACGTCACCTGCCCTCGGTGCGGGGGTGCGGCGAGGCGTGAGACGGACACCCTGGACACCTTCTTCGACTCGTCCTGGTACTTCCTGCGCTACTGCGATCCGAAGAACCCCGATGCCGCCTTCGAGCCGGAGAAGGTGGCCAACTGGGGGCCGGTGGACAACTACTTCGGCGGCGTTGAGCACGCGGTGATGCACCTCATATACGCCCGCTTTTTCACCAAGTTCTTCAAGGACATCGGCCTGGTGGAGTTCGACGAGCCGTTCCTGCGGCTGTTCAACCAGGGCCACGTCAGCTGGGACGGCAAGGAGATGTCCAAGTCGACCGGCCACGTGATCGAAGCCTCGGCCACGGTGGACGCCTACGGGGCGGACTCGGCCCGCACCTTCATCCTGTTCTCGAGCCCTCCGGCCGCGGACTACGACTTCCCAGCCGACGGCTACGGAGAGATTGGGCGAGTGGCGAACAGCTGGCTCTCCCGGGTGTGGCGCATCCTGCAGGAGCCCTCGCAGGCGCCGGTTCCCGACAGCCTCAACCGCCAGATTCACCGCAGCGTCAAGGCGATCACCCAGGACATGGAGGAGTTCGGGCTCAACACCGCCATTGCAAAGATGATGGAGCTGGTCAACGCCTTCTCCAGGCACGGATCGGTTCCGCGGGAGGCGGCGGAGAAGTTCTTGAGGCTGCTGGCCCCCATCGCCCCATTCCTCAGCGAGGAGCTATGGCACCGCTACGGCAACGAGGACTCGATCCACCAGCAGCCGTGGCCGGGCTACGACGAGGAGCTGGCTGCGGTGGACAAGGTGACCATGGTCGTTCAGGTCAACGGCAAGGTCCGGGACCGAATGGACGTACCCGCCGGGATCACCGAGGAGGAGATGCGCTCGTTGGCGATGGGCAGCGACCGGGTGAAGGAGTACCTGAACGGCAACGAGCCGCTCAAGGTGATCTCGGTGCCGCCGAAGCTGGTGAACCTGGTCGTCCGCTAGTCACGCCTACCCTTCCTCGCAGAACCGCCCCTTCCCATTATTGCGAATCATTCTCATTCCGGTTATCGTGCCACCCGTATGCGTCGCAAGCTCGTCTCATCGCTGATCGCCTTCGTTCTCGTTCCGCTGAGCGCCTGTGGCGCAGGCGGCGAGGAGGAGGACACCTCCCGCCGATCGGTGGTCACGGCGTTCTATCCGCTCACCTTTGTGGCAGCCAACGTGGCCGGTGACGAGGCCGACGTCTCCAGTATCACTCCCGCGGGGGTAGAGCCCCACGACATCGAGCTCACTGCCGCCCAGGTGCGCAGGATCAGCGAGGCAGACCTACTGGTGTACCTCGGCCAGGGTTTTCAGCCGGAGGTCGAGAGGCTGGTGCCGGAGGTGGCAAAGACGCTCGACTTGATGACGGTTAGGCTGCCGTCCTCGCCGGCGAACGATCCCCACATCTGGCTCGACCCGGTTCTGATGGCCGCCATCACCGACGCGGTTGCCGACGCCATGGCTCAGGTGGATCCGCGAAACGCCGAGACCTACCGCGCGAATGCTCAGGACCTGGTGGCGAGGATCCAGGACCTCGATGACGACTTTCAAGCCGGCCTGTCGAGGTGCGATCGCCGGGAGATAGTCACCACCCACGAGGCCTTTGGATACCTAACCGAGCGGTACAACCTGGAGCAGGTCGCAATTGGAGGGATCACTCCGGAAGCTGAGGCCTCGGCCCGCAGGCTGGACGAGGTGGCCGGCATCGTCAGGCAGAGAAACGTGACAACCATTTTCTTCGAGAGCCTGCTTCCCGAGGACCTGGCCGAGACCGTCGCCCGCGAGACCGGCGCCAACACCGCGGCGCTCGACCCGCTGGAGAGCCCTCCCCGCTCAGGGGACTACATCTCCGCGATGCGAGCCAACCTTCAGGCCCTCCGTACCGCTCTGGGCTGCCGGTGAGCGCGGCCGTGGTGGGTGAGCTGCAGGGCGTCGGCGTGATTCTCGGCCGGCAGGAGGTCTTGAAGGGCCTCGATCTAACTCTTTCCGCCGGGGAGTTCGTTGCGCTGCTCGGGTCCAACGGTTCCGGAAAGACCACGCTGGTGCGGGCTCTTCTCGGGCTGCTGCCGGTGGCGTCGGGCGAGGTCCGGCTTTTCGGCACCCCCTTGGAGCGCTTTCGGGACTGGAGAAGGATCGGCTACGTTCCCCAGCGCTTCGGCGCCACCTCGGGAGTCCCGGCGACGGTGGAGGAGGTCGTGCTGACCGGCAGGATCGCCGTAGCGCGCCGGATGCGAGGTTTCTCGGCAGGCGATCGTCAGGCGGCTCTGCAGGCCCTGGAGCTGATGGGGCTGGCCAGGGTGAGCCGTCGCCGTGTGTCGCAGCTGTCGGGAGGCCAGCAGCAGAGAGTTCTGATTGCCCGGGCTCTGGTAAACGAACCGGATTTCCTGCTGCTCGACGAGCCGGTGTCCAGCGTCGACCCGGAAAACCAGAAGATGTTCGCCCAAGCTCTCGAGCGCCTTTCCGAATTGAACGCCACGGTGCTCCTGGTAGCCCACGCCCTCGGGGCGATGGAGCCCCTCGTTCACCGGACTGTCGTCTTGGACCGGGGCACGGTGGTGTACGACGGCGTCCCCCGAGCCGAGCATGAGGACGAGCACGCGCATCACCACCCCCGGGTTATGCACGCCGGCGGTCTGCCGAAGGAACGCTGACCGTGGAAGTCTTCGGGCTGGAGTTCATGCGCAGGGCCCTTGTCGCCGCCCTGATCGTCGGCGTCACAGCGCCGTCCATAGGTGTCTTCCTGGTGCAGCGCCGGTTGGCGTTGATGGGCGACGGCATCGGCCACGTCGCCTTCATGGGGGTTGCGGCCGGGCTCTTCTTTGGCACCTCCCCCGTGATTACCGGGATTGTCGCCGCATCCCTGGCGGGCGCCGGAATCGAGGTCCTGCGCGATAAAGGCCGTACCGCAAGCGACGTCGCTCTGGCTCTGATCTTCTACGGAGGGATAGCAGGCGGAGCAATTCTGGCTTTTAGGTCCGGCCAGTCGAGCAAGGTTCTCGGTTACCTCTTCGGCTCGGTGCTGACCATCACCTCACAGGATCTGCTGGTCCTGGTAGCGGCCGGCGCCTTGGTCCTGGCGACCGTCATTCTGTGGAGAAAAGAGCTGTTTGCGGTCTGCTACGACGAGGAAGTTGCGCGGGTGTCGGGCCTGGCAGTGCGCAAGCTCAACTTCCTGATGGCGCTGGCGGCGGCCGTAATGGTTGGGGTCACGATGCGGGTGGTCGGGATACTGCTGGTATCTGCCATGCTGGTTATCCCGGTTGCGATAGTCCAGCAGCTTTCGAACAGCTTCCGCTCCACGCTGGTGGGTAGCATGATTCTCGGCGGGGGGCTCAGCGTAGGAGGCGTTCTATTGGCTTACCACCTGGACACCTCGCCCGGAGCGACCATCGTGCTGGTTGCCATCGGGGCTTTCTTCCTGGCGGCTCTCCTTGCCCAGGCGAGGGAGCGCCGCGCTTCGCCGGCGGCTTAACGGCCAGACCGGCCCTGCGGCCTAGCTTGTCCTGTCTCTGAGTTGTGGCGACGCATCCTTGCTAGCGGGCCCACATCTTCACCTTACCGATAATGTCCTCGGGGATCCGTCCCTGGGTCAGTCTGCCGTGGTGTGGGCGGTCTGTGTTGTAAAGGTGCAGGTACCGGTCAAGGTCGTGGCGCAGGCCGGTGTACTTGGGAATCAGGTAGCGGCGAAGGTTGGCTTCCAGCACTCCTCGAGGATGGTTTGCTGAACCCGCTCGACACACCCGTTGGACTGGGGCCTTCCGGCGCGAATGAAGATGTGGCGGGCCTTGAGCCGGGCGATTTCCTTGTCGAACTCGGCCGAGCGGAACTCTGAACCGTTGTCGGTGCACACCGCCTCCAGCCTCCACCCCCGGTTGGACAGATCCTCGGCCACCCGGCTAGCCAAAGCGGAGGTGAACCGGCCCTGGGCGTTTTTCGGACTGAGATGGATCTCGGCCCAGCAGAAGCTGGAGGCGACGTCGATCGCGGTGTACTGCCATGCCGTGCCCTTGGCACCCGAGAGCCGACCGATGCAAAAGCAGTCCATCTGGACCAGCTCACCCGGGTGGTCGACCTCGATGTGGCGCTCAGGCGGGGGCTGGCGGCTCTCGATCGGCTCGTAGGGGGCGGCGTAGCCGGCCACCATCCCCAGCCGCTTCGCCTTGGTGTTTAGCCCATGGCGCCTTAAGACCTTGTGGACCCCGTTGGGCGAGATCTTGATCGATCCCCATTTGCGCCGGGCCAGCTCGTCGCTGATGCGTTGCGGACCCACGGTGGGAAACGCCAGGGCGAACGCGCGATCACCCGCTGCTCAATCATCGGTGAGGTGGCGTTGGGCATCCGGGGCCGCCGGCGCTCCCCGGGGGCCAAGATCTCGATGCCGAAACGCTCGACCTGGCCCTTCCAGCGGTAGTAGGTCGAGGGATGGATCCCCATTGCCCGGCAGGCGGCTCTTACATTGCCCATCTCGTGAGCTAGTCCAAAGACTCGTACTCTGAACCGGAACAGGGCATCATCTTGAGTCAAGGCGACGTCTCCTTTCTGCTCGACGTGGTGGTCAAACAGAAGGATGCGTCGCCTCCTAAGTTGAGTCGTGGATTTGAGACAGTGTCGCTAGGTCTCGGAGATAGGACAGCCTAGCCGCAGAAGGGGAACTTCGGATGCTGAGGCGGACAGTCGGCGGGCCCGGTCTGCGTTTGTTCACTGCGAGCCGGCGGCGGTGTCGTTACCTCAACCTTTGCCGGCTCGCTCCCGGACTGGCTGTCCTGTCCGGGTTCACCGGCCTGGGGCTGGACTGCCCCTTGCGGTTCCGGAGAAGAGCTGGCGGCCGGTTGCGGCGACGCCTCGGTCCCCGCCAGTTTCGCACTGGAGGGGTTTTCACCGCTGTAGTTCACGGCCTGGCCGCCGAGTTGGGGCTTGCGGAAGCTGGCAGCGGGGAGTCCTTTGACCGCCCTCGTCATAAACCTGCGCCAGATCGTGGCCGGCAGCGACCCGCCTGTGACCTCGATCCCATGCACGTTGCTCATCTCCTTGATGGTCCCGTCATCGCTGGGGGCGTAGCCCATCCAAACCACTGCGGTGAGGTTGGGGGTGTAGCCGGCGAACCATGCGTTTGCATGGTTCTGGGTGGTGCCGGTCTTTCCCGCTGCCGGCCGGCCGATCTTCGCAGAGGTTCCCGTGCCGGAGCGGATGTTGCGCTCCAGGACGTAGTTGACCGTGTCGGCGACGTTGCGATCCAGCGTTGCCTGCACCTTCGGGGACGCTTCGGCCAAAAGCCTCCCGTCCGGCTGAGTGATCTTCAAAACCGATATCGGGTCGGGTCGGTTGCCGCGCTGGGCGAAGGTGGTGTAGGCGCGGGCCATCTCGAGCGGAGTGACATCGGTTGTACCCAACGCCAGTGCACAACCGGAATCGAACTTGGGGATCTCTATCCCGGCTTTCCCCGCCACCGCTATGAACTCACTCGGCGTGACCGCGGTATTCATCATCTGGGCGTACACCGTGTTGACGGAGCTGAGAGTCGCCGCAGCGAGGTCCAAACTACCGAAGGACGCATTCTCGAAGTTGGCGACCTTCCAGGCCGTCCCGTCCTGGTTGCGGCAGCGGCCGGATTGGATCTCGATCGGGGATGCGCCCGAGAAGGTTGATGCAAGCGATTTGCCCTCCGACAGAAAGGCAGCCAGGGCGAAAGGCTTGAATGCGGAACCGGCCTGACGCCCTCCGCCTTTGGCGCTCTGGTCGACGGCGAAGTTGAATCCGCGCGCTCTGGTGATGCTGTCCACGTCCCTTCCGCCGACCATTGCCTTGACCTCCCCCTGGGGCCCCATGGCCACCAACGCGGCCTCCGGATCGTCGGGGCGGTTGAGCACCTCGCGGATGGAATCCTCCGCCGCATCCTGCATGTTGAGGTCCAGGGTGGTGTGTATCACGAGGCCTCCCCGAAGGATCTGGCTGTCGGTGAGACCGAACTGGGACTTCAGGTTTCGCCTGACGTACTCCACGAAGTAGCCGGCCCTCGGTGACTCCACCTCTACCGAAGCGCCGGGTTTGAACTGGTCGGCCAGCTTCTCGGCCTTTGCGGCTTTCGCTTGCGCGGGGGTGATGGCCTTTCCCTCGAGGAGCGCATCTATCACCTGGTTGCGAAGGTTGGTGGCGCTTCTGGGGTTCTCATCGATCTGGAAGAGCTCGGGGGCCCGAATGACACCGGCAAGATAAGCGGCCTGCCCGACCGTCAGCTCGGATGCCGGAATCTTGAAATAAGTTCGTGCAGCGGCCTCTGCCCCGTAGGCCCCACGGCCGAAGTACACCGTGTTGAGATAGCGCTGCATGATCTCGCCCTTGGAGAGATGTTGTTCGAGCTGCAGCGCCCAGAAGGCCTCCTTGAGCTTTCTGATGACCGTTCGCTCACGCCCGATGGACGGGAAAGCGTTTCGGGCGTACTGCTGGGTGATCGTCGACCCGCCCTGGCGAATTCCCCCTCCGGCGAAGTTGGTGAAGGCGGCACGGACTATGCCCTTGTAGCTCATCCCTCTGTGCTCGAAAAACTCCCGGTCCTCGGCCAGCAGCACCGCGGTTCTCAGGTGCTTTGAGATGGCACTCAGGTCGACCACGGTACGGTCTTCCTCGGCATGAAGGGTGGCGATCAGCCGGCCATCCGCCGCCAGCACGCGCGACGATTGGGCCTGAGGCGCCAGTTCCGGAATCTTGAACGTGGCAAGCCAGACCACTACACCGAGCGCTCCGATGACGCTTACCACCCCAGAGGCAACCATCCACGGCCACCGCTCCCTCGCCTGGATGAAGGCCTGTCTGGGATGCTTTAACAAGAGGCGCGGATCCACGGAAGGGTCGCCGACTTCAGAAGGGGCGACCCAATCCATGGCTCGGAGCACTGCGTTTCGGGGCTTCATTCCTTGGTTCCGTGACCTACCCTGTGGGCCTGCCGGGAAAACGAACGCGTCGACCGATCCCGGCGGTGTGGATCCTCGTGGCTGCAATTACAAGAGTTCGGTGTGCGGTGCAGGCACCCGTTCGCACAGCCTACAACCAGTGGACCCAGTTCGAGGAGTCCCCAGGTTCAGGGAGACATTGAGCTGCAGCACCTGTCCAACGACACGCTGTGGCGAGTTGGCCCCGTTGGGGTCGCTTTTTCTATGCCGCCTTCTTGAGGGTTCTGCGGCGGTCCTCAAGCAGCAGGCCGATTCCCAGAAGAATCGACCCGGCTCCGGAAAGACCCAGGGGCATGGTGTCCATTCCGGTCCGGACAAGTGCGTTGGTGGGGCCGCCCCTTGCCCTGCTCCCGCTGACGGTTCTTTGGATGAAACTCTTTGAGATGCTTCCTCCGGCGCCGGGGCCGCCCTGATACACCGCGGTGATCTTGTGGTTGCCGGGTGTCAAGGAGGAGGTGGTAAAGGTTGCCCTTCCCTGACTGTCCAGAGGTGCACTGCCCAGAACGGTTGAGTCGCTGATGAAGGTCACGGTCCCTGCGGTGACTGGTGCATTAGAACCGGTTTGGGTTACGACGGTGGTGAAGGTGACGGGAGAGCCCGCTTCGGACGGGTTCTGGGACGACGTTGGAGTGCTGGTCGTAGTCGCTACGGCTCCCGGCTCATCGGAGAACATGATGTCTTCAGGGGATACGACGGTGCCGGCCGGGATCACGGTATCGGGCCCGACAACCGTTGGGCTGGTGGGTGCCGGACTGTCGGTTGGAGGGGTCACGACGGCTGTAGGCGATTCCGTGGGGGTTGGAGTGGGCTCAGTAGTGTCATCCGAAACAGGCGGGTTACAGGAGGGCCGGTTCACCGTATTGCTATCCAATGTGACCGCACCGGTGCTCGCCAGCAGCCTTCCCTGGACGGTAGCCCCCGTGTTGGCCGTTATCGATGCCGACGCAAGGATGTTTCCCACAAAGTCGGTGGTGGTCCCCAAGGTAGCGGAGCTGCCGATCTGCCAGTAAACGTGGCAGGAAACTCCGTTGATGAACTCCACGCTGCTGTTCGATGCGGTGGTGAGAGTACTGTCGACCTGGAAGATGAAGACGGCGTCGGGGTTCCCCAGGGTGTCGAGGGTCAGGGTTCCGGTCAGCTGGGCTGACGTGGCAAAGCAGTAGGTGCCGGGCAACAGGGTCTTTCCACCCAGATCCTCGTCGGTCAGATTCTGGTCACAGGGCTGAGCCCTGAGGCTGTTGTAGGCGTTGGCCGAGTCCAGCTGAGCCTGATCCGCAACTGCTCCGCCCGCTAGAATCCTGCCCGGCGGGGTGACGATTCCGGGCGGGAAGCCGGTAATCGCCGATCCCGGGCTCACCCCGACGTCTCCGCCGATCACCGTGGGCCCGGTGTTCGTCACCGTGGATCCGGCAAGGACCCCGAAGCTTTCAAGAGTTCCAAGTGTGGGAGCGGTTGCCGCATTCGCTGGGCCGGCCACCGTAAGGATCAAGGATGCGATCAGAAGCAGGGCTGCCTGTGCCCGGAGCTTCTTCATTTGTTTTCCTGTCCCCGCGACTGCGGTAAAGGTGCCTCAGCCTGGAAGCGAGCCATAGTCTGGTCGTCTACTCGCTTGCGAGAGGAGGCAAGTTGTGGGTGCGCATTGCACCTTGTCCACCCAGAGTGAGTGTTCCTACTATACCTATCGGCTAAAAGCAGCGCAGCTATAGCGTTTTCTCAGGTTTTCTCGGGGGAGCCGTCATGAATGTTCTCAAAACCGATCTCGCAGGCTTAACCTTCTTCGAGACTGCGATCGGTATGTGTGGGATCGCCTGGACCGGGCGGGGCGTGGCCGGTGTCCAGCTCCCCGAAGAGTCCGAGGCCTCGACCCGGGCGAGGATGCATCGGCGCTTTCCCGGCATGGCGGAGGCCTCTCCAACGGCGCAGGCGCAGGCTGGGCTCGACGCCATCGTGGGGCTGATGGCCGGCGACGAGATCCATCTCACTGCCGTACCGCTTGACTTCGACGGCGTGCCGGCCTTTCACCGGCAGGTGTACGAGGCCCTGCGCGCCAGCCCTCGCGGAACCACCCTTACCTACGGGGAGCTGGCAGCTCTGGCTGGTTCGCCCGGTGCCGCGAGGGCGGTTGGCACGGCGCTCCGGAAGAATCCGCTGGCCATCCTGGTGCCGTGCCACCGCGTGGTGGCCGCAAACGGCAAGCTCGGAGGCTTCTCGGCACCGGGAGGTTTGTCGACCAAGACCCGCATGCTGGGGATCGAGGGAGTCTGGTTTGGTGTCGCAGCCGCTACGCCCCGCTCGCCCGAGGGTTTTAACTTCGACCCGGGAACGGCGCTCCTCCACCTTCTCGGCGCCGACCCCGAGCTGGGCCGTGTGATCGAATCGATTGGACCTTTTGCCATGCGGCTGGGCACCACACCAAGCATCTTTGTGGCGCTGGCGCGGGCGATTACCTACCAGCAGCTCAGCGGAAAGGCGGCCGAGACTATCTACGGCCGCATGTGCAGCCTGTTCGCCAGTCCCGATGCCGGCCCCACCGCTGAGGAGCTTCTTCGGCTGTCCGACGAGCAGCTTCGCGGTGCAGGGGTGTCCCGACCTAAGACCCGGGCACTGCGTGACCTGGCGCAGCGCCAGCTCTCAGGCGAGATTCCGACGCTCGCGGAGGCAGACCGGCTCAGCGACGAGGAGCTGGTGGAACGGCTGACCGTCGTGCGAGGGATAGGCCGCTGGACCGTGGAGATGCTTCTCATGTTCCGGCTGGGCAGGCCGGATGTTCTTCCGGTGAGCGACCTGGGCATCCGCAAAGGCTTCGCCCGTGCCTTCGGAGGAGAGCTTCCACTGCCGTTGGAGGTCATGGAGCGCGGGGAAAGATGGCGGCCCTATCGAACGGTGGCCTCTTGGTACCTCTGGCGGGCGGCGGAGATGAAGCCGGGGGTGGAGATCTAGTTAGCGACAGGCCTTACAGAGGCCGAACAGGCCCAGCGGGCGCTGGTGCAGCTCGAACCCGAAATCGTCCAGCAGATCTTTCTCAACCCTGGCCATCAGCGAGACGGGCAGCTCCTGAACCGACCCACATCTCTCACAGCATAGATGGTGGTGCTGATGATCCCGCAGGTGATACACCGCGCTGCCATCCGCGAAGTACACGCGATCGACGATGTCTAGCTCCCGCAGTGTCTCGAGGGTGCGGTAGACGGTGGAGACGTCCATCGAAGGAAAGTCTTTTTGCACTCGGGTGGCGATGTCGTCGGCGCTGATGTGCCCGTGGCAGTCCACGATGACCTTGATCACCGCCTGCCGGCTCATTGTCCGCCGTCGCCCCCCGGCAACGAGCTGACGCATGATTTCGTCGACTTGCGACTGATGAGACTGCTTGACGTTTGCCATCACCAAGACCCTATGACTAGTCAACCCGGTTCGAGTATCTAACCATGCAGCCCCTGGTGCACATGCTGCTGAGCAGCCGGCCGCCGGTCGAGCACTTGCGACGGCCGAGCCGCTGGATGAACCTCCAGGTACTCTGCGGTCGTCCAGCCGATTGGGTGGAGTGCCAAACCATTTTCTTATTCCCGTGATTCCGAAGGCGAGCGTGGAGGTTGGTCTTGCCGACGATGTGCAGGCCGCCCAAGACTTCCTCAGCGCGAATGGAGGCCAGGCAGAAGGCATTATTCGTGCGGGCGTGCCTGTTTGCCACATAGCGTGTCTACAATGGGTTACTCATGAACACCCCGGACTGGCGTTCCGAGATGGAGCAGGCAAAGAAGGAACTGGGCTCGCCCGGGCTCCTGGTTGCTTACTGGCTCGGCACGGCGGTGGTCCTGTTCCTGCTCTCAATCCTCATCGGTGGGATTCCGGGTGCCGCCAGCCTGATCATCAACATTGTGATCATCCTGCTCGCAGCGATTCCCATCGCTCTGGGCTTCGGCTGGCTCGCCGCCCGGAAGAAGAAGTCCTAGGCTTACTGACCCTCCGGCACCATCCACAGGACCCCGAGCGGGGGCAGGTCGACGTGAGCGGAGTGCGGCAGCCAGTGCCAGCCTTCGTCCGTCGCCCGTACGTTGCCGTCGTTGCCCGTGTTGGATCCGGCAAACGCCTCGGAGTCGGTGTTCAGGATCTCCCTCCAGGGCCCCCCTCGGGGTAGACCCACCCGGTAGGCGGGGCGGGGGATCGGCGACAGGTTCGCGATGCAGGCAACGACCCGGGTTCGGTCGGCCGACCAGCGGAGAAACGCCGCCACGTTTGCATCGGCATCGCCACCCTGAATCCACTGGAACCCCTCCTGATTGAAGTCACTCTCCCACAGAGCCGGCTCGGCGAGGTACGCTCGGTTCAGCTCGCGGACCAGACTATGGACCCCCCGGTGCTCGGGGAACTCCAGCAGATGCCAGTCGACGCTGCGGTCGTGGGACCACTCGTCGGACTGCGCCACCTCTCCGCCCTGAAACAGCAGCTGCTTGCCTGGGTGTGCCCACATCCAGCCCAGCAGAGCTCGCAGGTTGGCAGCCTTCTGCCACCGGTCCCCGGGCATCTTATTGAGAAGCGATCCCTTTCCGTGGACCACCTCGTCGTGGGACAGGGGAAGGATGAAGTTTTCCGTGAAGGCGTAAAGCAGACTAAAGGTCAGGTCGTTGTGGTGGTACTTGCGGTGGATCGGATCCTCGGAGAAGTACTTGAGAGTGTCGTGCATCCACCCCATGTTCCACTTGAATCCGAAACCCAGGCCGCCGGTGTAGGTGGGACGGGAGACGCCGGGCCATGCTGTGGACTCCTCGGCTGCCATGATCACACCGGGATGCTCGTTGTGGACCAGTTCGTTCAGCTCCTTCAGGAAGGACACCGCCTCCAGGTTCTCCCGGCCGCCGAACTCGTTGGGGACCCACTCTCCCGATTCCCGCGAGTAGTCCAGGTAGAGCATGGAAGCGACGCCATCGACCCGGATTCCGTCGACGTGAAACTCCTCGAGCCAGTAGAGGGCGTTGGAGAGAAGGAAGTTGCGAACCTCATTGCGCCCGTAGTTGAAGATCAGGGTTCCCCACTCCTCGTGGGAGCCCTTGCGGGGATCCTCGTGCTCGTAGAGCGCGGTACCATCGAAGCGGGCCAGCGCCCACTCGTCCCGCGGGAAGTGCCCGGGAACCCAGTCCAAGATCACCCCAATGTCCTTCTCGTGGAGGGCGTTGATCAGGGCGCGGAAGTCGTCGGGCGACCCGAACCTGGACGTAGGCGCGTAGTAGCCGGAGACCTGGTAGCCCCAGGATCCACTGAACGGGTGTTCCGCCACCGGCATGAACTCGACGTGGGAGAATCCCATGTCCGCGACGTAGCCGGGAAGTTCCCCGGCAAGCTCCTGATAGGTGAGGGGCCTGCCGCCGTCCTCGGGCTTGCGCTTCCAGGAGCCGAGGTGCATCTCGTAGATCGACATCGGCCTGTTCAGCGGGCTTCGGGAGTCCCGGCGGATCATCCACTCTCCGTCTGACCACTCGAAAAGCGAATCGGTGACCACACTCGCCGTGCCGGGCGGCACCTCCGCGGCGAAGGCGAAGGGATCCGCTTTCAGCACGAGGTGTCCGCCCCCGGTTAGAAGCTCAAACTTGTACAGGTCTCCCGGCCGGACACCGGGGATGAACAGCTCCCAGATGCCGGAGGATCCGATGGATCGCATCGGATGAACCCGTCCATCCCACAGATTGAAGCTGCCCACCACTCGAACCGCCCGGGCGTTGGGGGCCCAAACGGCGAATCCGGTTCCCGGGATGCCCTGATGGGTGCGGGGATGGGCACCCATCCGCTTCCACAGATCGTGGTGACGGCCCTCGCCGATCAAGAAAAGATCGAGCTCTCCCAGGGTCGGCATAAACCGGTAGGGGTCGTCGTAGGTGATCACCGTTCCGTCGGCATACTCGGCCTGGAGCTGGTAAGGAGCGGGGTTGTCGGCCGAGGGCCTGGCTTCGGCAACGAACAGACCCGTCTCGCCCACCTGCTCCATCTCAACCGGCTTGGCGGCGGGGACCAAGACCCGCATCGCACGCGCCGACGGACGAAAGGCACTGATCAGGGATCGACCGTCTACTTCGTGGTGACCCAGGAGGCGGTGAGGATCTCTGTGCTCCCCGCGCGTGAGCGCCTCCCGCTCATCGCTGAGCTTCCTACGTCCGATCGACTCGCGGACGCCCATGCTCGGCTCCCTTCCCTCGTGCCGCCCGGAGGGGTTCTGCGCTTTGGGTGTCATGCCCCGAGTCCGTCTTCCATGCGGGAACATTACCGCTGCCGGACGCCTGAAGAGAACCCAGCCCAGTCCTCTATATCGATTGGCTCCGGTGGTCAGGACTCCTCTACCCCCCGCTGAACGATCGGAACCGCCCCGGGTAACGCCTGCAGGTGCCCCGGCCCGAGATGCTAATGGGACGGTCCGGGGGAAGGTTTAACCCGGCTCCCGCCTAGACTTCGGTCTACAGTGGCTATATAGTCTGTTACATAGCTATGAGCTTACCGCACATCCTCCTCGGCCTCCTTCGTCAACCCGCCAGCGGATACGACCTGAAGAACTCGGTCGATGAGTACGTCAGGCACTTTTGGCCTGCCGAGCTTTCGCAGATTTATCCCACTCTTAAGAGGCTCGAGTCTGCGGGGTGGCTTACGGTCAAATCCGAGGCGTCCCCCCGGGGGCCTGAACGCCGGGTCTACGAAACCACCGAGGCCGGCCACGAGGAGTTGCAGCGCTGGCTCCGCAGCGGTCCCCAGGTCGGCAACGAACGTTTCGAGTACCTGGCGCAGATCGCCTTCATGGACGAGCTCGGCAGTCTGGAGGAGGCGCGCCGTTTCATGGTGACCCTGCGGGCCCGGCTGATCGCCCGGCGTGCCGGCCTGGAGGCCCTGGAAACCGGGTGGTCCCAGGAGTGGCCGGACTTCCCCCACGACCTGCCCGATCACGAGTTCTATCCTCACATCAACCTGCGAATGGGCCTGCTGTCGCTGGCCGCAAAGATCCAGTGGTGCGACGAGTCGATTGAACGGATCGACCGCCGCCTCGAACTGCTACCCGAAGGTCATGCGAAGGAGCCGCTGTCCGCCAAGGAGGGATCATGATGCTGACCACCTACCAGTCGTTGCTGACCGTCCACGTCGTCTTTGGATTCCTGGGCTTGATCGCCTTCTGGTTTCCGATCTTCTCGAAAAAGGGCCGCACGCTTCACAAGCGCGCCGGAAGAGTCTTCCTGTGGAGTGGCTACATCGTCGCCGGGTCGGCGATCGCCGTGGCCACCCTGACGGTGATCAGTCCCTTCGGCACGCATCCCGAAGAGCTGCCGGCCGATCCAGCTCATCTGGCGGATGCCGCCACGGACCTCAGGATGTTCTCGGTCTTCCTTGCCTACCTGGGGGTCATCACGCTGGCCAGCGTCCACCACGGGGTGCGGGCGATGCGGACCAGGAGGGACGTGTCGGCCCTTCGGACGCCGTTCCATACCGCGCTGAACGGAGTGGCAATCATGTCATCCGCGGTGGTATTGCTGTTCGGCATCCTTACCGGAGAGATTCCGCTGATCGCTCTGTCACCGCTGGGCATTCTGGTGGGGCTGCCAAACCTCCGGTACGCCCGCCGGCCGAAGGCTTCGAAGATGGCTCACTGGTATGAGCACATGGGGGCCATGATCGGCGGTGGCATCGCCTTCCACACGGCATTTGCGGTGTTCGGGATCCAACGATTCATTCAGTACAGCTCCGAGGGCTTCGTCGGCGTGCTTCCATGGATCCTCCCTGGAGTTGTCGGATCGGTGGCAACCTCGGTGTGGCAGAAGCACTACAGACGCAAGTTCGGTGAGGCGCGCCCCAAGGGAGCTGCTGCCCCTGCCACGCCTTAGGGCCGGTCACTAGCGAAAGGGCTCAGCCCGGATAGTTGCGGCTCTTAGATTAGGCCCCGTCTCGTCGTAGTTGCACGGCTGGACGATTAAGACAGCCCGTAACGAACTGGTCGGCGGCCTCGAACAGGAAGAACAAGCCGTAACTCCATTACTCGGGCAAATGCTCGCGGACCTTGAGGCCGGGGATCAGGCCGGCGGAGCGACAGGATCACCGCCCAACGACTCAGCCGAAGCAACTCTTCGCTTCGGCCGGTTTTTCCTCTGCGGAGCGGGGGTATACGTCACGACAGAACACTTACGCGTAAACGGAACAAGGAGGAATAATTGGCCGATTCGACGACAGAGGACATCGAAATGCCTGAGATACCTGACCCCGAGGAACTACCCGACGAGCCGATCGACACCTCGACAGCGTTCAGTGGAACGGTCGCACCCATCAAGAAGGACCCCGAAGAGATGGTGAAGAAGCGAGCCGAAGGCAAGCTTCCGTATCAGGAGTCGGAGACTTCCATGGCCGCGGACAACGTAACGCTTAAGCCTGACGAGCCGCTTCCGTCGACTCCGCCTCCGGGAGAGTAAGGCTCTACCGACTCAGCTTTCAGCTGGCCCGTTGACTGGGCTGAGGTGTGGCGCGGCGTGGGAAAGTAATTGCGCTCACACTTCACCGAGAACGTGCCGATGCCACGTTACGGGCCGGAGACTGTCGCAGCAATAGCTGGCTGGAGATACATTGGCACCCTGACCGCGGCACCTGAGAGAAAGCCGGGCAGGCGTGGATGGTAGAAACATTAACGAGTGCCTGGGTCCCGGGCGCTTTGTGGTTTGATCGAGGGATCGCCGGCAAGCCCCCGCAGCCACGCCAGCAAAGTCCTTTGATAGTCGATCCCAAACTGCAATACCTGGCGAATGAACGGATCACCGCCGAAGGACTGTTTCATGTCCTCGAACTGGCGCAACGCTTCGCTCCCGTCGCTGAACTCTTTCTGGATGATCTCTGCCAGGCGCTCCGGCGGGAGATGCCTCCCGAAGAAGACCGTCAAGAGCAGTGGCATGCGCACGATCGGGGAGCCCGGGTCCCGGACGATCCAGGCGGAGAACGCCCGATGTCCGGAGTCGGTGATGGAGTAGGGCCGGCGGTCCCGGGGACCCGTGTTCCCGGCCTCGACGTAGCCTAGATCGGCCAGCGTCCTCAGCTCCCGATAAACCTGGCTGCGGGTTACGTTCCAGAAGTGGGCGATTGAGTTCTCAACCGCTGCGTCCAGCTCCCACCCGGTCATGGGTCCGGCGTGCAAGAAGCCTAGAAGCGACGCGGCCGTCGCGTTAATCGTCCTCTGAGTTGACATTCTACATTGGAAGGTTAAAGATTGTTTCTGGTTTCGTCCTGGATGGCGGATTTTACCGAGCCTTGAGAAGTGCGGCACGTCGAGGAGGTACCCGTGACATTCCTAACGAGCAGTCAGTCAGGCGCCACGCGCAACCTCCCCGGGCTCGAACAGGTGGTCAGAAACATCGAGGCGACCCGGGAGGTGGTCACGGAGGTCGCCGGCATGCTGGACGGCCTTCCCAGCACCGACATACCCGTGCCGCGCTCCGAGTGGACGGTGGGGGAGCATGGAGCGCATATCGCCTTTGCCAACATCGGCTTCGGCATGTTCGCGATGGGCCTGGACTACCCGTATGGCGATGGGACGAGGGCGGGACTGGCCGAGGCCAACGACACGGCGCTAACTGGGTTTCCCGAGCGCGACGGGACCGCTCTGGCACAGCACCTGAGGACCGGTGTCGAGACCTTCATAACGGCGGTGAAGGCCGGACCGCCAGATCAGGAGTGCCCGTCACCGCTGGGCCGGATGCCGATGACGACCCTCACCTCCTACTTTTTGATCCACAACCTCATGCACGGATGCGCGATATCGGCGGGACTCAACAAAGACTTTCCTTTCAAGCCTGAGCACCTGTCGCTGGCGTGGCCCCTGGTCGTTCATGCGTTCCCAAGCTTCGTCAATCCTTCTGCAGCCAGCGGCGTTACCGGATGCGTGGGGATAAACGTGCAGGGGGCTTTCGACGCAGCTTTCCAGATGGAAAGCTCCCAGCTCATGGTGCTTCCGGCACCAAACGGACCGGTAGATTGTTTCGTTGAAGCGGAGCCCACCCATTTTTTCCTGGTGATGATCAAGCTGCTCACCGTCCAGGAGGCCATCGACCTGGGGCACCTAACCGTCTCGGGTGCCAACCCGGACCTGTTCTCCCGGATGATGCAAGCGATAGACGTCCCTTAGAAGCTGCCGGCGCCGCCCGGCCTCCGTGCGATCGCCGGCGTTCGCGCCCGATTTGCGACTTCACAATTCCTTGACGCTTTCCCAGCGGTTCTAAGTCCTTCGCCCTCTAGCGTGGCGGTCTGCTCTGGAGTGATCTCCTTCAGGGGCCAGCCACCGAGGAAAGGACATGTCGTGGATGAGCCGTACAATCGCCGGGCAGCTTCGTCGATCCGCAGCTCAAGTACCCTTCGCCTGCTGTTGGTCGGATTTCTGGCCCTCCTCCTGCTTATCCCCGTCGCACGCATCGGGCATCTGGTAACCGAGCGTCAGGGGAGGGCCGCCGAAGCAGTTAAGGAGGTCTCGCGAAGTGGGGCAGCAGCCAGGCGGTGGCCGGTCCGGCGCTGGTCATCCCGTTCACCAATAGGCAGACGACCATATCACCCGATGGACAACAGATCACCACGGACCACCCGGGCAACGCGATCTTCCTCCCGCAGAGGATTCGAGCCGTGGGTCAGGTCAACTCACAGGTGCGGCGGCGGGGTATCTTCTCCGTTCCCGTTTATCGGTTGAACCTCAGTGTCGAAGGGGAGTTTGGCAAGCTCGATTTCTCCCAGCTCGGCGTCGACCCCGCCACGGTGAGCTGGGACCGGGCCCACCTGGTGGTGGCCATCTCGGATGTCCGAGCCATCCAGGAGCAGACGTCGGTCGAGTGGAACGGGCAGAGGACCACGTTCCTGCCGGGGACCGGAAACTTTGGCGAGTATAAGACCGGCATCCAGGCGGCGGTGGGGGCACAAGCTGCAACCGAAGGCTACCGGTTCTCCTTTCCGCTGGCCCTCAACGGCAGCATGGGGCTCTCGATGGCCCCCTTTGCGGAGACTACGGTTGTGGAACTGGACTCCAACTCCACCAATCCAAGCTTTCAGGGGAACTGGCTGCCCACCGCCCGAACGGTCGACAGCGATGGGATCGAGGCCCGGTGGAGCATCCAGTTTCTGGGACGGAACTACCCTCAGGCATGGACCGACCGGAGCGCGCTGCGGCCGGCCATCGAGGCATCCCTGTTCGGCGTCGAGCTGGTGGAGCCGGTCGACACGTACTCCATGGCGGATCGAAGCCTCAAGTACGCCGGGCTGTTCCTGCTGCTGACCTTCGCACTGGTCTGGCTCATCGAAGTGCTGGGCGGGTGCGGGTCCACCCCATCCAGTACCTGTTGCTCGGCGCAGCGCTCCGCCTGTTTACCTGCTGGAGCTGTCGCTTTCGGAACACCTGGGGTTCTCTTCGGCGTACGCCATCGCCAGCCTCGCCGTGGTCGCCATGGTGGCGGGGTACAGCTGGGTGATATTCCGCCAACGGACCCGGGCGGCAACCGTGGCCGGAGCGGTCGGGGGTTTGTACGGTTATTTGTTCGTGCTGCTCAGGAACGAGGATTATGCGCTGCTGATGGGTTCCGTCGGTCTATTCGTCATCCTGGGGACCATCATGTACGCCACTCGGCGGGTGGACTGGTCGGCGCCGGCGACGTTTTCCGGAACACGGCTGTGATCGCTGGAGCCTTTTGTCACCCCCTCCGGCTAGTATTCCTCCATAGAATTCCCAATCTTGTCAACGTCCGTTTGAGGGCGTAAAACTAAGTCTTCCCCGCACTTCCCCGGTTCGGTAACAGCCAAGGCGAGGTCTCCTCTACGGGAGGACGGGTGCAGGAAGCGGGAGTCTTTCAACGCATATCGGACGCTGCGCGCGCATCCCGATCCGAGCTGTTTCTGGTGGTTCTGCTGGGCGTCGCTATTGTGGGGGCCGGCATGCTGGTGATCCTGCGGAGCTCCGATCCCCCGGCGCCTCCCATCCAGCGCATGGCCGCCACTCCGCTGGCAAGCGCAACACCTTCGCCACCGATCAAGCAGGTGGTGGTGCACGTCTCGGGGCAGGTGACCACACCGGGGGTCTACGAGCTGCCCGAGGGTAGCCGGGTGCAGGACGCCATCGAAGCGGCCGGCGGTCCGGCCGCGGAGAGCGACGCCAACGCATTGAACCTCGCAGCGGTGCTGTCGGACGGGCAGAAGGTCACCATTCCGAAACCGGGGGAGGCGGTGCCCGTCGATGCCGGCGTGGGAAGCGAGGCAGAGGTCCCGGGTGCCAAGGTCAATATCAACACCGCCACACAGGAGCAGCTCGAGGAGCTGCCCGGAGTGGGCCCGGTGCTGGGAGAACGGATAGTCGCCCATCGGGCGAAAAGCCGGTTTACCTCCCCGCGGCAGCTGATGGAGGTGAGCGGATTCGGGCCGAAGAAGTACGAGTCCCTGAAGGACCAGATAACGGTTTAGCGCCTCCGCCCCGGATTCTGTGGTTAGCGGCGGCGTTTCTGGCGGGCCTGGTACTTGCCGACTTGTGGCGCTCCACGAAGACGGTTGCCGCGGGCATCGGCCTCATAGGCATAGCCTGCATCGGCCGGGCCTGGTCGTTGCACCGACGATTGCCCGACCCGGTGGAGGGCGATCTGCTGCCCCGAGTAGGCATGGCTACGGCATGCCTGCTGCTGACGGGCTCGGCGGCCGTGGGGTTCTCGGATCTTGCGGTCCGGAACGCAGTTCAGGCCGGCTCGCCCTTGCCGGAGCTGGACGGCAGCGTGGTCGGTATCGAGGGCCGGGTGGCGTCCGATCCCGCTCCACTCGGCCGGGGGTGGGGCTACACGCTTGGGTCACTGAGCCTGCTGCCGGAGCCCACCGGCGCCGGAGTCGCTGGAGAACCGCTTCGCAAGCTTGCCGGCCGCCTCTGGGTTAGGTCTTACGGCAAGCCGCCGCCGGTGATGCTAGGCGACCGGATCCGGATGGAGATAAAGGTTTCTCGCCTCGATCCGGCGGAGCCCTATGACGCCCGCCTCTACCGCAGGGGCGTCGTGGCCACGGCGGTTTCCGTGTCGCCGGTGGAGGTGATTGCCCACACCTCCAACCCCTTGCTGCGCGCCTCTAACTTTTTTCGGGAGCGGATGCTGACCACTGCTGAGGCATCGATCAAACCGAACCAGGCCGCGCTCCTCCTGGGGCTGGTGATCGGAGATGAACGCAAGATCGGCGACCGGGTTCAAGACGACTTCCGAGCCTCCGGACTGTCTCACCTGACGGCGGTTTCCGGGGCGAATGTCGCGATCGTGGTCGGAGGTTTGGCCTTTGTGCTCGCCGCATTGCGGGCTCCGCGGCGGGTCAGTGTCGTCGTCGGGTTGGTCGCCATAGTCGTGTTCACGGTCATCACCCGGTGGGAGCCATCGGTGCTACGGGCGGCGGTGATGGCGTCGGTCGGGCTGGCTGCATTTCTCTGCGGCCGCCTCTCCACGCCCTCGCATGCGTTCGTTCTGGCTTTTTTGGGTCTTCTTGCGTTTGATCCAATGGTCCTTTGGCATGTCGGCTTCCAACTCTCCTTCACTGCGACGGCGGGCATTCTATGGCTCAGGCCTCCGCTGGTCGGCCGGTTGAAAGCTCTGCCCAAGCCCGTAGCAGAAGCCGTGGCGATAGGCATCGCGGCCCAGGTCGCGGTCTTTCCGTTGATAGCCCTGCATTTCGGCCGGATATCCGTCGCCGCGGTGCCGGCCAACCTCGCGGCCTTCGCGCTGGTCGCTCCGATCACGATCCTGGGCTTCGCCGGAGGAGTGCTCTCGCTAGCGGCGCCGAGCCTTGCCTGGCCGTTTCTTAAAGCCGCCGGCATTCTGGTCTCGGCTCTGCAGTGGGTGGCGAAGATCTTCGGCCGCTCCGAGGTCTCCGAGATATCGGTACCAAGCTTCAAGCTTTACGAGGCGGTCGCCGTCTATCTCGTAATAGCGGCGGTCTGGCTGCTGCTCGGGCGGAGGGGCCGGTGGGCAAGGTGGCCTGCGGTGACCGGAGCCCTCCTACTTATGGGGGCCACGTTGGTGCCCGCCCTTGGCTCAACTTCCCCTTCAGGCCTGCGGGTGACCTTTTTCGACGTAGGCGAAGGTGATGCCGCGCTGGTGGAGAGCCCGGCAGGAGCACGGATACTGATCGACGGCGGTCGGGACCCGCAGCTCATCGCCGCCACGCTTAAGCGCCGGGGCTTCGAGCGTGTCGACCTGGTGGTCGCCTCCCATATGCACGCGGACCACGTTATCGGCCTTCAAGCGGTGTTGCGGCGCATGAAGATCGGCATGGCGGTCCATCCGGGTGTGAAGGCGCCACTCCTACCCACCCTGACCGCAGAGCGGCCGATGGAAGTGGTGACGGATGGAGATTCGGTCCGTATCGGCGACCTCAGCGTGGATTTTCTGGGACCGAGCTCCGACATGCGGGAGCTGGCCGTCATATCGGTGACCGAACAGGGCGGGGCGGAAGGTCCCGCGCTCAACGACGCCTCGGTGGTTCTGAGGGTCAACTGGGCTGGCAAATGCGTGCTGTTCACCGGAGACGTGGAAGAAGCAGGGCAGCAGGATCTGCTCGACCTCAACCCGCGCGAGATCGATTGCACGGTTATGAAGGCGCCCCACCATGGATCGGGAAGGCTCATTCCGAGTTTGTCGAAGCCGTTGACCCAGAGTGGGTTGCTGTGTCCGTTGGCAGCAACACCTATGGCCACCCAAGCACAAAGGCTTTGGCCATCTTCGAGGGAGTGGGAGCAGAGGTGCTTCGGACCGACCGGTTGAACGATGTCGTTGTCGAAATTGACCCACACGGAAGGATCGCCAGCCGTTGAACCATCATAATGAACCGATGAGCCACGAGATGTCACCCCAACCTGTGGCCAATCCGGACAGCGCCCTCGGCCGGCGGGTGGTCGCCGGGCTCATTGATTTTCTAGTCCTGCTGGCGGTAATGATTGTCATCGGCCTGCTGGTTGGCGAGACGGTCAGGGGACCTGAAACTTTCTCCGTTTATCTTGGTGGGCTGGGAACGTTGATCTTTGCCGTGGCCGCCCTCCTCTACTACTTCGTGACGGAGTCGCAGCTGGACCGCAGTCCCGGAAAGGCCGCCCTTGGCCTGTCGGTGACAGGCGCCGACGGAAGCAAGCCGACTCCCGAGGCAATCGCTATTCGGACGGTGCTCAGGTTCATCGACTGGCTGCCCTTCTTCTATGTGGTCGGATTCATCAGCGTGCTGGCCACCAGTGGCAGGCGCCAGCGATGGGGGATCTGGCTGCCGGGACCCGGGTAGTGCGAACTCCAAAGGGATAGGTCTAGCTCACAGACTCTGGACCGGGAGATCGTGCCCTCAGATCGGCCACCATCTTGATTGCCTCCTCGTCTCTACCGACCTCCTTGAAGCCCAACCTCTCGTAAAGTCGTAGGGCACCTGGGTTTGCGGGGTGACATCCAAGACTGATTTGTTCATAGCCCTGCTTCCGGGCCAGGGTCATTAGGGCGTGCATTAGCTGCGTGCCTACCCCTTTGCCCCGTACCTCGTAAACCAGAGCTATCGCTAGCTCGGGGATCTGGGCATCCACAAACCCGTAGCCCGGCGCCTCCGGCGTAAAAAGCCGGTACCAGGTGGCGCCCTGGGGCCCTCCAGCCGGACTGGTGACGATCAGTCCGGCATCCCCCTTGCGGACCCAGCCGTCGAGGTAGACCGCCACCTTCGGGTCGCTGATCCCTTTCTCAAACGGCGGCCTTTTACCGGCGCTCTCCGGAAAGCGGGCCTCATAGAGCATCCATTTAAGGAAAGGGAGATCTTCTTGGGTGGCGAAACGGAGCATCCGGCGGTCCTACTCCAGCTCGGTTTCGGAAGCCAGCACCCAGGCACCTCCGGCCGCTCGCCAGAGCCTGACTCCGCAGGACGGGCAGTCCCGTTCCTCGTGCTCGTCCCTCGGCGGCCCTTTGCCGGTGTCGTTCACACCGATCCCGTGAGCAAGGGAGGGCTCCAGATCCGCTCCACAGCGTGGACAGACTTCACTCAGTTCGGTCAAGGCAGCCTCCGGGATCTATGCGGACATAGGTCTAAATTCTAGTCACCGGCAAACGTGTCATCCCCAGGGGCTAGGATTTTGGGATGAGCTCGTCCTCCATCAAGCCGCGTCTCTCCTCATACGTGGTGGTGGGAGATGACCCCCACCTGGCCGAGGTGGCGGTGGCGAAGCTTCTGGACGGCCTGAGCGAGTCCTCCATCAACGAGTTCGGCCCCGCCGACGAGTTCGAGAACATCCTGCAGGCCATCTCTACGCCCTCGATGTTCGACGACCGGCGCACCATCGTGGTGCGGGAGTTCGAACGGCTGCCTGCCGATTCGCAACGCAAGCTCATCGCCTGCCTGGAGAGCCCGCCGCCCGACTTCACCCTGGTGCTGGTGGGAGCGAAGATGCCGGTGCAGCTGATCTCCGTCGCCCGCAGGTCGGGGCATGTGATTGAGGTCGAGAAGGGCAGGCGCAAGGACCTGTTCCCGTGGCTGAAGCAACAAGCTTCGGCCAAGGGACTTCACATCGCCGGCGAAGCGATGAACCTCTTGATCGACGTGGTGGGGGAGCATCGGCTGGCGCTTTCCCAGGCTCTGGACGAGCTGAACCTGGCCAAACCGCCCGGCACAAGGCTTACTGCGGAGGATATCGCCGGCCAGTTCCGGGGCCGCGCTGACGTGAAGCTGTTCGGGTTCATCGATGCGGTGGCACAGAAGCAGGCGGGCGTGGCGCTCCAGACACTGCATTACCTGGTCAACCAGGGAGAGGCCCCCAGCATGTTGTTCTGGACCCTGGCAAGACACTTCCGCCAGATGCTGATCGCGGTCGAGAATTCGCCGAAGAGCGTCGCCAAGGTGCTCGGTCTTCCGGAGTGGCGGGCCGAGAAGCTGGTCCGTCAGGCTCGGGGCTTCGGCCGGGAGGCCCTGGTTGAGGCTTACGAGCTGCTGGCCGAGGCGGACCTGAAAATCAAGGCAAGCGAGGAACCCGAAAGGTTGACGCTGGAGAGGTGGGTGGTTGCGGTTACGCGGGGGCGGTGAGGTTAGGACATGTTGAGGCGCTTCGCCATCGAGGACTTCTTGTTCGCCGCGTTCTTGCGGTGAAGGATCCCCTTGGAGACCGCCTTGTCGAGCGCCCTGGCTGCGTTCCGAAACTCCGTCTGCGCGAGGTCGGCATCGTCGCTGGCCACTGCCGCGTTGAACCGCTTGATGTAGGTCTTCAAAGCGGTCCGGTACTCACGGTTGCGGATGCGCCGCTTCTCATTGGTCAGGATGCGCTTTTTTTGCGACTTGATGTTTGCCATAGAGCCTTAGACTTCCCTTAGAACAGACTGGAAAAGAAGGTGAGTTACCAGGCAGTCTAGCATCCAGCTGCCGCCTGATTTCGGCTCGGCCAAGCCGAACGTTGACGCAAAGCTGCAGCAGCCGCTGAGGGCACCACCGTCGAACCGGTGTTTGGCCGGTGTTCCCTGCTACCCTCAGATTAGATGAAAGACCGCTCTCTCACCCGGGCATTCAGCCTAATCGCTCACGTCGATCACGGAAAGTCCACCCTGGCGGATCGGATCCTGCAGGTGTGCAAAGCCGTGCCCGATCGTGACATGCGCGAGCAGTATCTGGACAAGATGGACCTTGAGCGGGAGCGCGGCATCACCATCAAGGCCCAGGCGATCCGCCTCCACTACCCGGCATCGGACGGCAACGTCTACGAGCTGAACCTCATCGACACTCCGGGGCACGTCGACTTCTCCTACGAGGTCTCCCGGGCTCTGGCGGCGTGCGACGGCGTGATCCTGCTGGTCGACGCCGCCCAGGGCATCCAGGCCCAGACGCTGGCCAACCTCTATCTGGCGCTAGAGGCCGGACTGGAGATCATCCCGGTCCTAAACAAGATCGACCTCCCGGCCGCCGACCCTGATCGGGTGGCGGAGGAGCTGGAGAACCTCATCGGCATGCCGGCCGACTCGTTTCTAAGGGTATCGGGCAAGACGGGCGCCGGGGTCCTCGGGCTGCTGGAGGAGATCGTGCTCCGCATCCCGCCCCCTAAAGGTGAGCCGGACCTGTCCGCCCGGGCGCTCATCTTCGACTCCACCTACGACCCCTACCGGGGAGTCGTGTCGTTCGTCCGCGTGATGGATGGTTCTCTCAGGGCGCGGCAAAAGATCAAGATGATGGCCACAGGTACCGTCCACGAGGCCGAGGAGGTTGGGGTGTTCGCCCCGGATATGATGCCGGTGAAGGTCCTCGAGGCCGGCGACGTCGGTTACCTGATACCGGGCGTCAAGAACGTCCGAGAGGCGCTGGTGGGTGACACAATCACCGACGCCCAACGCCCTGCCACTGACCCCCTCCCTGGATACCGGGAGCCCAAGCCCATGGTGTGGGCCGGTCTTTACACCACGAACTCGGATCAGTATCCGCAGCTGCGGGAGTCCCTTGAGAAGCTACAGCTCAACGACGCAGCCCTTGTCTTCGAGCCGGAGACGTCGCCGGCGCTGGGCTTCGGCTTCCGCTGCGGCTTCTTGGGCCTGCTGCACATGGACATCATCCGGGAGCGCCTGGAGCGGGAGTTCGACCTCGACATGCTGGTCACCATGCCGAGCGTCGCCTACAAGGTCATCCTCAACAGCGGCGAGGAGGAGTGGGTCCACAGCCCGGCCGCAATGCCCGATCCGGGCGAGTTTTTGGAGATCCACGAGCCCGTGGCCTCCGTGATGATCATCACGCCCGCGGAGTACGTCGGCACGATCATGGAGCTGTGCCAGGGCCGGCGGGGCCAGATGCGCAGTCTCAGCCACCTGTCGAGGGTGTCGGTGGAGCTCAAGTACGAGCTACCACTGGCAGAGATGATGGTCGACTTCTTCGACCAGTTGAAGAGCCGGACCAAGGGCTACGCCTCGCTCGACTACGAGCCCATCGGCTGCGCTCCCGGCAACCTGGTGAAGGTGGAGATCATGCTGGCCGGTTCTCCTGTGGACGCCTTCAGCGCCATCATCCACAAGGACAACGCCTATTACTACGGACGCAAGATGGCGGAGAGGCTGCGGGAGCTGATCCCCCGCCAGCAGTTCGACATAGCCATCCAGGCGTCGATCGGATCAAGGATAATTGCCCGTGAGACAATCAAAGCGTTCCGCAAGGACGTTATCGCCAAGTGCTACGGAGGAGACATCACGCGCAAGCGCAAGCTCCTAGAAAAGCAGAAGGCGGGAAAGGCCCGGATGAAACACGTCGGGTCGGTCGAGGTGCCTCAGGAGGCCTTCATGGCCGCGCTGAAGCTCAACGACAAGTGAGGTTTTGAGGAGCCGTCGAATGTCGCTGACGTACCCATCAATGCCGGGCGCCGCAGGACGGGCGCTCGACCGCCGCAAAGCGTCAATCCTGCGCGCTATCGTCCGGGAGTACGTGAAGAGCGGGCAGCCGGTTGCCTCAAAGACGCTGGTCGAGCGGTACAAGCTCCAGGTCTCCGCCGCCACCATCCGCAACGACATGGGCGTGCTGGAGGAGCTGGGCTACATCGTCCAGCCGCACACCTCCGCCGGCCGGATTCCGACCGACCTGGGATACCGTTGGTTTGTCGACAACTGGCCGGGAACCTCATGGCCGGAGATCCCCGACCAGGATCGCCGGGCAATCGACGTGGTGTTGGACGCCGAGTTTCGAGGGCTTGACTACACCCTGGACTCCACTTCTCACGTCCTGTCCACGCTCACCGAGGCCGCCGGCATTGCTATGGCGCCGCCGTCCCGCCGCAATCAGCTTCGGCGTCTGGACCTGATCATGCGAGATGCCCGCCGGGCCACCATGTTGCTGGTCGCCGACAACGGCGAGGTGGAGCAGGGCGTGGTGGAGTTCACCGAGGGCAAGGCGGAGGAGCAGCTGGACGACCTGGCCCGGAACCTCAATGCGAAGCTCAAGGGGTTGGACTTCAACGATCTGGCGGAGACCGTTCTGAACGGCGACAACGTCAGTGCGGATTGGAAGGCGGTTGCCGACGAGATCGGGAATGTCATAGAGGCCGGTGCCAGCCAGCGGATCTTCCGCGGCGGTACCGCCAACATCCTCTCCCGGCGCTACTTCTCCGACATGGAGACGGTTCAGGAGATCGTCGACGCCCTCGAGCACCCCCGGGTCCTGTCGGGCCTCATGACCGCCGTGACGGACTCCGCGACGGTCCTGGTGTTCATTGGCCAGGAGGTGCCGGTCGAGCAGATGCGGGCATGCACGGTGATCTTCGCTCCCTACGGGGCGGGGGACGACCGGCAGGGCAGCGTCGGTGTTATCGGACCCACCCGGATGGACTATCCCCACACCATTGCCGCGGTCGAAGCAGTCGCCCGCCGTCTGGGCGCGCTGTTGGAAAACACCGGGTAAACGATGCCGAGGGATTATTACGAGGTTCTGGGCGTCTCCCACGAGGCCTCGGACGAGGAACTAAAGAAGTCGTACCGTAAGCTGGCACGCCAGTGCCACCCTGACGCCAACCCCGACGACCCGGAGGCGGAGGCAAAGTTCAAGGAGCTCGGCGAGGCCTACGCCGTGCTTTCCGACCCCGGTCGCCGCAGCACCTACGATCGCTTCGGCTCCGCAAGCAGCGTTGGCGGCGGCTTCGACCCGTTCGACATCTTCGCCTCGTTCTTCGGCGGCGACCCGTTCGGATTCAACCGGCGGACCGGGCCCCAGCGGGGTCGCGACCTGGTGGCGGCGCTGGAGATCACGCTGGAAGAGGTGGTGACCGGAGTCACCAAGAGCTTCCCCGTGCGCAGTCTGCGCAACTGCAGCCGCTGCGACGGCTCCGGGGCGGAACCCGGAACCAGCTCCTCGACGTGCGACCGGTGCAACGGGTCCGGCACCGTCCGGGTGATGCAGCGAGGGTTCTTCGGCAACGTGGTCACCGCATCGACCTGTCCCCAGTGCGGAGGTGTGGGGCAGAAGATCCTCAGCCCGTGCATCGAGTGCCGGGGGGAAGGGCGCGTGGAGCGAGAGGAAGAGGTCAAGGTCGAGGTTCCCGCCGGTGTCGAGGACGGCATGCAGCTGCGGGTCACCGGGAGGGGGGAGGCCGGCCCCCGCGGTGGCGTATCCGGCGACCTTTACGTGCAGCTGCGGGTCAAACGGATGCGCGGGTTCGAGCGGGAAGGCGACGACGTCGTCGTGTCGGTCGAGGTTCCGTTCACCCAGGCGACGCTGGGCACGACGCTGAAGATCGACTCGTTCGACGGCAAGGTGGAGGTCGAGGTTCCCCCTGGCACCCAGCCCGGCGAGACGCTGATCGTCAAGGGTGCCGGGGTGACGCATCTGGGCCGAGGCGGCAGAGGCGAGCTGCTGGTCAAGATCGACGTTCGGATTCCCACCGGGCTGTCCAACGAGGAGGACGAGCTCATTCGCAAGGTCGCGGCACTGCGGGGCGAGGACGTGGCCGAGCAGCAGGGGTTCATGGACAAGATCCGCAACGCCTTTCGGGGTTGACCCGCACCGAGCACCACGGCCACTTCTTCACCGATCCCTCCTCAATCTCCGAAGCCTCGGTAAAGCTCAAGGGAGCCGACGCTCACCACCTCTGTGTCCGCCGGGCGAAGCCGGGCGACCTGGTTCACGTTGGTGACGGTGCCGGCCGGCTGATCGACGCCGTCATCGAAACGGTGGAGGGCGTAAGAGCGACGGCTTCCATCGTCAAGGCCGATTATGTGGACCGGCCGTCTCCCGAGCTCACCGTCTTTCAGGGCCTGGCGAAGTCGGGCAAGGTCGACTGGGTGGTGGAGAAGCTGGTGGAGCTGGGAGTCGACGAGGTGGCGGTCTTTGCTGCCGGGCGGAGCGTCCCGGCGTGGGATGCGGCCAAGGGCCAGGCAATGCGGGCGCGGTGGGAGCGGGTCGCTTACGCCGCCTCGAAGCAGTCCCGAAGAGCGTGGCTGCCCACTGTGACGGGCCCTCTGAACCCCGCCGCGCTGCTGCTGCGGATCGAATCATCGCCTGCCACGCTGGTCGCCGACCCCGACGCCGACTCCTCGCTGCGCGCCGTGCTGATGGATTTGGGGCCGGTTTCAGGGGTCGCAATAGTCGTCGGACCTGAAGGAGGCCTGTCCCGGGAGGAGGTCGGCCGGATGGTCGACGCGGGCGCGCGACCGGTCAGTCTAGGAAGGCAAATTCTGCGGACCGAAACAGCCGGATTGGCGCTTGCCGCCGTCGTGATGCACCACCTGGGACGCTTCGCTTAACTCCCCTCTCCGTGGGGACTAGGCAGATGCGCAAAAGTGACGTAGAGTCACATAGGGTGGTAGTGTCGGGGCAATGCGGTCACGCTTTGTGACATGGGTATTGCGGGGATCGGGGGTTTGCCTACATGAGTTATGCGTCAACGGTCGGGGACCGGCTCCGGAACATCAGGCTTCAAAAAGGCCTGTCTCTGCACGACGTTCAAAGCGCATCAAAGATGGAGTTCAAGGCTTCTGTGCTGGGCGCCTACGAGCGTGGGGAGCGCAGCATCTCCGTCCCTCGCCTCGAGCGGCTGGCCCGGCTTTACCAGGTGCCGGTCGACCACCTGCTGCCTCGCAGCGGGGACCAGCCTGAGGTCCCCCTGGAGATGACTCTGGAGAAGCTACGGATCGACCTGCGGCAGCTGGAGCAGACTGAGGAGCCCGACGGGCAGGTCCTGCAGCGCTACCTTAACCTGGTCCAGATCCGGCGGAACGACTTCAACGGCAAGGTTCTGACAATTCGCAGCGAAGATCTCCGGGTCCTCGCCAGCGTCCTGGACCTGTCGCTGGACGAGTTGGCGCAGCGGATAGAGGAGCTGGGCGTCAAAGCAAGCTAGCCGCGTGGGCGGGAATCACCTGAACTCAGGTGGCTCGTTATCCTGGTATGGATACACCCGCTCAAAGGAGGGTAGCTTTTAAGTAGTGCAGGAAATGACGCAGGTAAAAATTCTCGTCCCAGGGGACCGCGAGATGGTGTCTCTGTTCGGGACCAGAGATGAACTTTTAAAGGTCATCGAGAAGGGCTTCGAGTCCACCACCATCGTGGTTCGAGGCAATGAGATCACAATCACGGGGGAAGCCAACGAGGCGGACCTCGTCGCCCGCCTGTTCGAGGAGCTCATAGAGCTGCTGAGCCATGGTCACGTGCTGACGACCGACTCCGTCGGCCGCTCGATCGACATGGTGAGGCTCGGAGAGCACCGGCCGTCCCAGGTGTTGACCGATGCCATCCTGACCACGCGCACCCGCTCGATCCGCCCCAAGACCGTGGGTCAAAAGCGGTACATCGACGCGATTCGGCACAACACCATCACGTTCGGCATAGGCCCGGCCGGCACCGGCAAGACATATCTAGCGGTTGCGGCCGCCGTCCAGTCGCTCCAGTCCAAGGAGGTCCAACGGATCATCCTGACCCGCCCTGCGGTGGAGGCGGGGGAACGCCTGGGATACCTTCCCGGCGATATCGCCGCCAAGGTCGACCCGTACCTCAAGCCTCTCTATGATGCGCTGTACGAGATGCTTGAGCCGGAAGCCTACGCCAAGGCGATGGAGCGGGGAATGATCGAAGTGGCGCCGCTTGCCTTCATGCGGGGCCGCACATTGAATGACTCGTTCATCATTCTGGACGAGGCCCAGAACACCACGGCTGAGCAGATGAAGATGTTCCTCACTCGCCTCGGATTTGGCTCCCGGGCGGTGGTCACGGGAGACGTTACGCAGATCGACCTGCCAAGGATGCAAACCTCGGGGCTCACGCTGGTGCAGAAGATCCTGCCCGGGATCAACAACGTCAAGTTCTGCTACCTGGACGCCAACGACGTGGTCCGCCACAAGCTGGTGCAGGAGATCGTTGAGGCCTACCGGCTCTTCAACGAAGCCAAGGACCTCGAACGAGAGCTGGAATCAGACCAGCGTCCTGCGTGACGGCGGAACCTCCTGATAGCAGCCCCATCTCCGTAGCGTTCTTGAACGAGCAGACGATGAGCGTGGACATGAGCCGGATTCTCGCAGTAGCAACGCGGACCGCGGAATCCGAGGGTGCCTCCGGCGCTATCTCCATCACTTTCGTGACGCCGGAGCGAATGGCGGAGCTGAACGCTCAGCATATGGGGAAATCCGGGCCCACCGACGTGCTGTCCTTTCCCATCGACGGCTTGCGTCCCCCCGGCGACTCGGACGGCCCTCCCTGGCTCATCGGCGATGTGGTGCTCTGCCCCGAAGTGGCGGCAGACCAGGCGAGCGCCGGCGTGGAGTCAGAGCTTGACCTGCTGGTGGCGCATGGGGTCTTGCATCTGCTGGGCTACGATCACGAAACGGAATCTGGAGCTGAGCAGATGCGGGTCCGGGAACACCACCTGACCGGCCGGTTCGGGGCCCGGGCATGACCCTTACTCAAGCGCAGCTCACCTTTGCCGCAGTGGCCATCATGCTCGCCTTTGTAACGTCGGCGTGGGTCAACGCGATCACCCGGCTCAGCGTGGCCCGCGCAGAGCTGCTTTCCCACAGTGATCCGAAAAGGGGAGCGTTGCTCGTCAAGATGGCACACGACACCTCGACTTTTTTGACCAGCGTCCTTCTAGTGATGCTGCTGCTTAGGGTGACTGCCACGGTGTTCGTGACTTCCACCATTCTGAGGACCGGCTGGCCCCTGCCCGAGCTGGCCGCGGCGGCAATCATGAGCATCGTCCTGTTCGAGCTCGCGGAGTTGGCTCCCCGGACCTGGGTCCTGGAGCGCCTGGACAAGGTGCTGCTCTTTGCTGCCCGTCCGGTCTACCTGATCGGAAGGGCCCTGGGATCCCTTTCGACGATGCTGGTTAAGCTCAACCGTGTCTTCCTCCTGATCCTTCCGGGTCGTGGCCTGCCGAAGGGGCCGCTGGTTTCCGAGGAGGAGATCAAGTCGATTCTGGACGTCGCCCAGTTCGAAGAGGTGATTGAGGCCGACGAGCGGCAGATGATCCACTCGATCTTCGAGTTCACCGACACAGTCGTCCGCGAGGTGATGGTTCCCCGGCCCGACATGATTTGTGTCGAGGCGTCGGCCACCCTGGAGGATGTCCTGGAGATCACACTCCGCAGCGGGCACTCCCGGATCCCGGTGATCTCCGAGAGCATCGACAACGTAGTCGGCATCGTCTATCAGAAGGACGTTATCAAGCGAATGCACAATGGCGGCCGGTCAAAGACGAGTAAGAAGGCTTCCGACATCAAGCGAGAAGCGGTCTTCGTCCCCGAGTCCAAGAAGGTGGCCGAGCTGTTGCGGGACATGCAGCAGGCCAAGACGCACATCGTCATCGTGGTCGACGAGTACGGCGGGGTGGCCGGCCTGGCGACGCTGGAGGACCTGCTGGAGGAGATCGTCGGAGAGATCTCCGATGAGTACGACCGTGACGAGCCCAACGTGTCGGTGGTCGGAGAGGACGCCATCAGCGTCACCGCCCGCCTGAGCATTGAGGAGCTGAGCGAGCTGCTGGACGTCGAGCTGCCGCATTCGGAGTGGGACTCGGTGGGTGGCCTGGTGGGAGGGCTGCTGGGCAGGCTGGCTTCGGCGGGCGATATCGTGCGGCATGACGGCATTGAGTTCGAGGTCCATAAAATGAAGGGCCGGCGGATCTCGAACGTGCTGGTGAGAGGGGCCCCCGTGGCCGCCAGTCCGGCAGTCCAGGAGTCGAAATAGACTTCACCCTAGATTTACGCGTTCAAGGAGGTCTCATGCCGCAGGGGTCAGTAAAGGAGTATCACGTCAACGAGAAGGTGGGCATCATCGCAAGCGATGACGGCCTGACCGAGTGGGAGATCGACCCGATCGCAATCGACACTGGTATGTTTCGGTTTTTCCGGGTGGGTCAGCGGGTGACCTTTGATCTGGTTCGTGAGGGCGGCGTCGAGCGCCCGAGGAACCTGAGGATCGGCATCGCCTAGATCTGAGATCGCGGTTCTTAGACGAGACAGAGAGGTAGGCGATTGGCTGACCGGGTCTACCAGGGAATCCGAGACCGCAGGGGGCTGGCTGAGGTCTACGTCATCGAGAACAACCGGCGCCGGACCCTGAAGGAACAAATCCTCCTTTTCTATGAGCCGTTTGATCTTGATTGGGGCTATCCCGGCAAGGAGTCGAAGAACCTTGCTCTCACCCTGCTGGCCGATGCGCTGGAGGGGGGTGACCACCCGCTGGTCGATGGTCTTCTCGGCCGTCTGCACGACGAGCTGATAAGCCTGCTTCCCCAGGAGGGATGGCAGATCCACCAGTGGCAGATCCTCGACTGGGTCTACGGAAGGATCCTAAAGATTCCGGTGTACAAACTGCCGCTGGATGCCCTGGGCGGGGGGGTGGAACCGGGCCTCAACTAGTGCCTCCCATCCGCCAAACTCACAAACGTTGGCTGAGGAGGCACTGCCCGGGAAGATCCACGGTGTGGAGGGCCTCGACACCTATAGTTGATCGGATGCTCTACAAAGACGAAGCGGTGGTTCTACGTACCATGCGGCTGGGCGAGGCGGACCGAATTGTCACCCTGGTGGGCCGTAACAACGGCAAGGTCCGAGCGGTAGTCAAGGGGGTCCGGCGCACCAAGAGCCGCTTCGGCGGGCGCCTGGAACCCTTCTCCTACGTGTCGCTTGTCCTGTGGAGGGGAAAGTCAGATCTTCACACGGTTACCCAGGCCGAGGTGCTTGAGCCGTTCCGGATGGTGAAGGAGGATCTGGACCTTCTATCCCTGGGTTCGGTGATGCTAGAGGCCTGCGACCGGGTGGCTCAGGAGTCCGAAGCGTCGTCCCGGGTGCTCAACCTGCTGATCGAGTCTTTGCACCGGTTGTCTTACGATGGATCCCCCCTGGTGCTCGCCGGATTCCTCCTTCAGCTGTCATCGATAGCCGGATTTGCCCCGTCGATGAATCGCTGCGCCGAGTGCGGCCGCCCGGCGTCCTGGTTCTCCCCCGGACAGGGAGGCGCCGTATGTCCGGGGTGCCGCAGCTCCGACGCCGAGGAGGTGGGAACTGCGGTCCTGGAGCTGATGAGCGATCTGGCGGTACCGCCGACCGCAACACCGAGGCCGACCAGCAGGCTCCCTTCCGCTGATGAGGAGGCCATGGCGGGCCGCCTGGCCCGCTTCTACACCGAGTACCACCTGGAGCGCCGCCTGAAGTCCGCTGCTGCGGCAGAGGCGCTGGCCCGCTTCTAGTCTGCAGCCTCGGCGACCGGCTGAGGCACGGGCTCGGCCGGTGCTTCGCCGGGCGGCATGATGTCCACCGACATGATCCGCCTACGGCTTACATTGGCCACCCGGATCCTCCAGCCGTTGTACAGGATCTCATCCCCCCGTTTGGCCAGCCGGCCAAGCCGCTCGAGGATGTATCCGGCCACGGTCTCGTACTCGCCCTCCGGAAGTTCCAGTTGCGTCGCATCGTGGAGCTCGTCGGGGCGCAGCCGGCCGGGTATCCGGTAGCCTCCGGGGATCCTCCGGATGTCCTTCTCCCGGACGTCGTACTCGTCCCGAATCTCTCCGAGAAGCTCCTCGATGATGTCCTCCAGGGTCAGAATTCCGGCGGTGGAACCGAACTCGTCGAGAACGATCACCATGTGGGTCCGTTCGCGCCGCATCTGGACCAGCACATTCTCAAGAGGTAGCGACTCCGGAACAACCAGGGCGCCGCGCATGGCGGCCTTGACGTTGGCATCGGGGTCTTTGCGGACCTCCCTCAGCATGTCCTTGATGTGAACGACGCCCACGAACTCGTCCGGCCTCTCCTGCCAGACGGGAAAGCGCGAGTAGCCGGTCTGTTCCACCTGGTCCAGCAGCTCCTCCATGGTCGCCTCCGCCGAGATCGCCACCGAAGCGACCCGCGGCACCATTGCCTCCACCGCCCGCTTCTCGGGAAACTCCAGGGTCCGGGCAAGGATGCGGCTCTGTCCCGACAGAATGGTGCCGCCCCTGTAGGCTTCCTCGACGATGATCGCAATCTCATCGGGCGTGTGGATCTCCGCAAGCTCATTCCTCACCTCGATTCCGCAGGCCCGCAGCACCAGGTTGGCCGACTCGTTGAACAGCCAGATCAGTGGTTTGAAGACGTAGGTGAACCACCGCATCGGGGCCGCGACCCAAAGTGCAACCCCCTCAGCTCGGGCCAGCGCCAGAGCTTTCGGGACCAACTCTCCCAGGACCACATGCAGAAAAGTGATTGTCGAGAACGCCAGGGTGGTGGCGACGGCGTGGGTTGCGATTACGTCGAACGGCTCTTCCAGGTGTTCGAATGAAGATTCGAAGAGTCCGGCGATCACCGGCTCACCGACTGCCCCCAACCCAAGACTGGCGAAGGTGATTCCCAGCTGACAGCCGGACAGCATCAGGTTCAACTCTTTGAGAACCTTGAGGGCCGTCGCTGCGCGCCGGCTACCCTGTGCGACCAGCTCCTCTATCCGGGTTCGCCGAACCGCGACCAGCCCGAACTCCGCGGCAACGAAGAAAGCGTTGGCGGCGACCAGCACCAATATGGAGGCCAGCCTCCACCCGATCAAAGGGCCCTCGAGGGGACGGGTTCGTACATCCGACTCAAGCCTACCCGCTCATGCCGGACCACCGTGCATGCACTGCGAGCCGCGGACGAAGGCCCGCTAGGCTAAAACCATGAGGACGGAGCTGGTTGTCGGCGACAAGACACTGTCGCTGGTCCAGGGCGACATCACCCGGATTCCGGCCGACGCCATTGTGAACGCCGCGAATGAGTCTTTGGTGGGCGGCGGAGGTCTGGACGGAGCGATCCACCGGGCCGCAGGACCGGAGATCATGGCCGACCTGGATGGTCGTTACGGCAAGCGGCGCCGGTGCGAGACCGGCAGCGCCGTGGTCACCGTTGCCGGCAATCTGCCGGCGAAGTGGGTCATCCACGCAGTTGGTCCCCGCTGGAGGGGCGGACAGTTTGGCGAAAGCGACCTTTTGTGGTCGGCCTACCGGACCTCATTGCATATCGCCGACCAACTGGAGGCCAGGACCGTCACGTTTCCCGCAATCTCCACCGGGATCTACGGCTATCCCGTGGAGGCGGCAGCTCCGGTGGCTCTTGATGCGCTGCGTGGCGGCCTTGTAGATGCAACGTCGGTCGAGCGGGTGACGCTGGTTCTGTTCTCCGAGCCTATGTTGGCGGCGTTCAAGCCGGCCCTCGGACAAATGCCGGCCCTACCGGGAGGCGGATCGGATCAGTCCCACCCCGGTCAGGACCACAGCGACTCCGACCACGACATTGAGCCGGATTCGCTCGGAGAGGGTGAGCGCTCCGATGAGAACGGCAACCACCGGAATCAGGTAGGTAACTAGCGCTGCGCCCGAGGCCCCGCGGTTTGCCAGCAGCCGGTAGTTGATAAACGTAAGCGATGCCGGTTCCAAAGACCCCCAGGATCAAAGTCCCCACCAGTGCGTCCGGCACCGCCAAACCCCAGCAGCAGTCCGGCAACCCTACGGGTCTTGAAGGTCTCCATCCCGATTCGAGGCGGCGATTCCTGCGGTCCAAAAGGGTGCCGTCATCCACGGGCGAGGCTGTAGATCCGCAGGGCCGTCGCGCCGAGACAGAGCCGCAAGATGGTGTTTTGAGCCGGAGAGAAGCCTCGCAACGAGAGCTTGATCCACAAAAAGCTCGATCCCCAGATGAGCGCGAGGAGGAGCAGGTAGGCAAAGTCCACCCCATCAGACCCCGGTGCGCCGGCGGGGGCGGTGCCTGTCCCGGCGGGACCCGTCCACGATGGGCTGTCCTGGAATGTCCAGCGCGTCCAAAGTACTACCAGGGGGACGTCATCCCAAAGACCCGAACGATGTCCAAACGGCCGTCAACTGATGGTGATGTGTAGCATGGAGATCAATGAGCACCCCTTCCCTCGAAACAATCGTCGACCTCTCCAAGCGGCGGGGCATCGTTTTTCAGTCGGCCGAGATCTACGGCGGCCTGCGTTCGGGCTGGGACTACGGACCGCTCGGAGTGGAGCTGAAAGAGAACATTAAGCGAGCCTGGTGGCGCTCGATGGTGCAGCTGCGCGAAGACGTCGTGGGCCTGGACTCCTCCGTGATTCTGAACCCCACGACCTGGGAAGCGTCCGGCCACCTGGAGGTCTTCACCGACCCGTTGGTGGAGTGCTTGGACTGCAATACCCGTCACCGCGCGGACCAGATCGGTAACAAGTGCCCCAACTGCGGCAGCGACAAGCTGACCGACCCCCGCAACTTCAACCTCATGTTCAAGACCCACATCGGACCGATTGAGGATGAGAAGAACACCGTCTGGCTGCGCCCCGAAACCGCTCAGGGCATCTTCGTCAACTTCGTCCAGGTGCAGCAGTCGACCCGTCGCAAGCTGCCCTTCGGCATCGCCCAGACCGGCAAGTCGTTCCGCAACGAGATCACGCCCGGCAACTTCATCTTCCGGACCCGCGAGTTCGAGCAGATGGAGATGGAGTACTTCGTCAAGCCGGGGACCGACGAGGAGCACCATCAGAAGTGGATCGACGAGAGGTACCAGTGGTACCTGGACCTGGGTATGCGCCAGGAGAATCTCCGCCTGCGTGAGCACACCAAGGACGAGCTGTCGCACTACTCCAAGCGGACCGTCGACATCGAGTACAAGTACCCGTGGGGATGGGGCGAGCTGGAGGGCATCGCCAACCGGGGCGACTTCGACCTCACCCAGCACGCCAAGTTCTCCGGTGAGGACCTCTCCTACTTCGATACCGAGACCAACGAGCGCTACGTGCCGTACGTGATCGAGCCGGCCGCCGGCGCCACCCGGGCGCTGCTGGCGTTTCTAGTCGATGCCTACCGGGAGGAGGAGGCACCCAACGCGAAGGGGGGAGTCGACAAGCGCACCGTCCTGCGGCTGCACAAGCAGCTGGCCCCCATAAAGGTGGCCGTGCTGCCTCTCTCCAGGCACGAGAAGCTGGTGCCTGCGGCCAAGCAGGTGGCGCAGACTCTTCGCGCCGAGTACCTAATCGATTACGATGATGCCGGTTCGATCGGAAAACGCTATCGACGTCACGATGAGATCGGAACCCCCTACGCCGTAACCGTCGACTTTGACTCTTTGGAGGATAACGCCGTGACTATCAGGGATCGTGACTCGATGAAGCAGGAGCGTGTCTCCATTGAGGAGTTGACCAGTTGGCTGCGGCCGAGGTTGAGCTGGTGACCGTTCGGCTGACCGGCGCGGTGACGGTTGACGGATCTCCCACCGAGGGCGCGTACGTCCGCATTAACGGCCCATCCGGCGACTTTGTCTGGGAAGCGAGGACCGACGGCGACGGCCAGTTCGGTTTCAACCTGCCCGAGGGCGAGTGGACCGTGGTTGCGTTTGCCCCGGGCACGGAGAAGGTGACCCAGCAGTACGGCCTTACACCCGATGCTCCGCCTCTCACTATCGACCTGAGGTCGTCGTGACGCCGGAAACCGCGACCGCAACGCGGTACGTCTACGACTTCGAGGAGGGCAACCGCGGCAAAAAGGACCTGCTGGGGGGAAAGGGCGCCAACCTGTCCGAGATGACCAACCTGGGTCTCCCCGTCCCGCCCGGGTTCACCATCACCACCGAGGCCTGCAGGATCTACATGGAGACCGGCGGATTCCCCGACGGGCTGATGGACGAGGTGGCTACCCACGTCGCCTCCCTCGAAGACAAGATGGGCAAGAGGCTGGGTGATCCCTCCAACCCGCTTCTGGTCTCAGTCCGGTCCGGGGCCAAGTTCTCCATGCCGGGCATGATGGACACCGTCCTCAATCTCGGCATGAACGACCAGAGCCTGAAGGGCCTGATCGAGCAGTCCGGCAATGAGCGTTTTGCCTACGACGCCTACCGCCGGTTCATCCAGATGTTCGGCAAGATCGTCATGGGAGTGCCCGGCGAGGACTTCGAGAGACTCATCGAGGACCGCAAGCACCGGGCGGGGGTCACCGAGGACACAGATCTGGGCGTCGAAGACCTGAAAGAGCTGGTCACCAGCTTCAAGGCCCTGGTTCAGGAGAAGACCGGCACCACCTTCCCCGACGACCCGACCGAGCAGCTACGGCTTGCCATAGAGGCGGTCTTCAAGTCGTGGGGCGGGGAGCGGGCCAAGATTTACCGCCGCCAGAACCGGATCCCCGACTCTTTGGGGACCGGGGTGAACGTCCAGGCGATCGTCTTCGGCAACCTGGGCGATGACTCGGGAACCGGAGTGGCCTTCACCCGGGATGCCTCAACCGGCGTCAAGGCGTATCTGGCCGAGTATCTGCCGAACGCCCAGGGCGAGGACGTGGTGTCAGGGGCACGGACGCCGTTGCAGCTCGACTCACTCAAAGAGTCTGATCCCGCCTCCTACAGCAAGCTCACCGGCATCATGGCCCAGCTCGAAGACCACTACCGCGACATGTGCGACATCGAGTTCACGGTGGAGAAGGGCAAGCTGTGGATGCTCCAGACCCGCATCGGCAAGCGGACGGCCGCGGCCGCGGTGAAGATTGCCGTCGATCTGCAGGGCGAGGGCGCGATCTCCAAGGAGGAGGCGGTCCTTCGGGTCGACCCGGCTTCGCTCGACCAGCTCCTGCACCCGCAGTTCGATCCTTCTGCCGGCATCGAGGTGGTGGCCAGGGGCCTCAACGCCTCTCCCGGAGCGGCGGTCGGAGCGGCGGTCTTCGACGCCAAGACCGCCGAGAAGCGAGCCGCCGAGGGTGAGAAGGTCATCCTGGTGCGCCCTATGACCGAGCCGGAGGATGTCGGCGGCATGTACGCCGCTCAGGGGATCCTGACCTCACGAGGCGGTAAGACGTCGCACGCGGCGGTGGTCGCCCGGGGTGCCGGCAAGCCGTGCGTCTGCGGAGCCGAGGCGCTGAAGATCGATCTGGACAGGCGCGAGTTCACCGTAGGGCCGCACCGGGTCGTGGAGGGCGACATCGTCGCCATCAACGGAAACACCGGAGAGATCGCCCTGGGAGAGGTTCCGCTGGTGGAGCCGGAGCTTTCGGAAGATCTACTCAAGATCCTTGGGTGGGCGGACGACATCCGCCGTCTCAAGGTGCGGGCCAACGCCGACACCCCCGAAGACGCGGCCAAGGGCCGCGAGTTCGGGGCGGAGGGAATCGGACTTGCTCGGACCGAGCACATGTTCCTGGGCGACCGGCTGCCCATCGTTCGCCGGATGATCCTGGCCAGCACTCCGGACGAGGAGCAGTCGGCTCTGGACGAGCTCCTGGAGGTCCAGCGGGACGACTTCGCCGGCATCTTCACCGCGATGAGCGGCCTGCCCGTGACAATCAGGCTGCTGGACCCCCCGCTGCACGAGTTCCTGCCCTCCTCCAAGGAGCTGGAGCTACAGATTCAAAGCCTGGAGATCTACCGGTCGGTGGCCACCAGCGCCTCGAAGCACTTCCACTGGGAACACACCGACATCCCGTTGGACTCACCCTCGGCAACGAACTCCATAGCCGATGAGATCGCCCTCAAGAAAGGTCTGCTCGAAAGCGTTACCCGCCTGGAGGAGTCCAATCCCATGCTGGGAATGCGGGGCGTCCGGCTGGGAATCGTCAAGCCGGGCCTGTACGGCATGCAGGTCAGGGCCATCATTGAAGCCGCCGTGCAGGTCAAAACGGCCGGCAAAGAGCCGGTCATCGAGATCATGATCCCTTTGGTTGCGGTCAGGGAGGAGTTCGACATGATGAAGCGTGAGGCGCTTGCCATCATCGACGAAGTCTTTGCCAGGAGCGGTCAGAAGATCGATTACCTCATCGGGACAATGATCGAGCTGCCCCGGGCGGCGTTGACTGCAGGGGATTTGGCCGAGACCGCGGAGTTCTTCTCCTTCGGCACCAACGACCTGACGCAGACCGCCTTCGGCTTCTCCCGGGACGACATCGAGGGCAAGTTTCTTCCCAGATATCTGGAGAGGGGAATCCTCAAGGTGAACCCGTTCGAGTCGATCGACCAGGCGGGAGTGGGACGCTTGCTCGAGATCGCTTCGAAGGATGGTCGCGGGACACGAGCGGACCTGAAGCTCGGCATCTGCGGTGAGCACGGTGGGGATCCCTCGTCTGTGGAGTTTTGCCATAGCGTCGGCCTGGACTACGTCTCCTGCTCGCCCTTCCGGGTGCCGGTGGCACGTCTGGCAGCGGCTCAAGCGGTGCTAAAGGAGCGCGATACAGCTGGTTCGGACACCCGCTAAAGGAATTTGCTACAGAATCTAGGGTGCGTGGCCCCCGGCAAGGGCGGAAGGGTACTTGTCCGGGAGCCACCGTCCCTAGTACGATGCCGGTCGGAGGTAGTAGACCGACAACGATTAGGTTTCAATGATACCACCCCTCGAAGGGGCAAAGTTTCGCGTCCACAGCCATTTCGGCTCCTCCTCAAACATTCTCCAAAACCGATATTCGGCGTGTCTGCACCGGCGGCTAATATCTGGTCGTGACAAGCATCAGGCAGACAATCGAGGCAAACGAGTTTCAGTTCCTCGCTCCCGAGGCCAGCAGATCGGCCGAGTCCAGGGGGCGTAGATTCCCCGAGGAGCCGCATTCCCTACGCACGGCCTACCAGCGTGACCGGGACCGGATTCTGCACAGCAAGGCGTTCCGCAGGCTGGCCCACAAGACCCAGGTCTTTCCCGCTCCGCAGGGTGATCACTACCGGGTTCGCCTTACTCATACGCTCGAGGTGACCCAGGTGGCCCGTACCGCAGCACGGGCCCTCGGGTTGAACGAGGATCTGGTGGAGGCCATCTGTCTGGGTCACGATCTGGGTCATACACCCTTCGGCCACCTCGGCGAGCAGGTGCTCTCCGCCTTCCTGGGCCGGCCGTTCCGGCACAACGAGCAGTCCTGCCGCCTGGTCGACCATCTGCAGTGGAGGGGGGAAGCGGCCGAAAGGCGGCCAGGAGGGCTTAACCTGACCTGGGAGGTGAGAGACGGCATCCTCAACCACACGTGGTCGATGCCCCTGCCCTCCACGCTCGAGGCCCAGGTGGCCCGTTACGCCGACCGGATCGCCTATCTGAGCCACGACATCGAGGACGCCATTCGAGCCGGGGTTCTGGCTGTTGAGGATCTCCCGGAGGTCAGCAGGCGGGTGCTCGGCAAGACCACCTCAGCGCGAATCGACGCCATGGTGGGGTCGCTGGTTGATGCCAGTGCCACGCTCGACCGGATCGCCGTGACTCCGGAGGTCTTCGATGCCATGGCGGTCACCCGCAAATTCATGTTCGAAAGGGTCTACAACCGGCCGGAGTCCAGGCGGGAGCACGCCCGAATAGTGGCTCTTCTGCGTGAGCTGGTGGAGCATTACCGGGACCACCCGGAGGATCTGCCCGCCGACGAGTCCGGTACCGGCGACTTCGAGACCCGCCTCATTGACTACGTCTCGGGCATGACGGACCGGTTTGCCCTCCGGGAACACGAAAGATTGTGCCGTGGCTAAGGGACGCATCGTCCCCGAGGACCTGCAGGAGCTAAGGGACCGGGCGGACATCGTCGAGGTCGTCTCCGGCTACATGAAGCTCCGCAAGGCCGGCCGGGTCTTCAAGGGTCTTTGCTGCTTTCATCAGGAGAAGACACCGTCGTTTACCGTCGACCCGGCCAAGGGCCTGTACTACTGCCACGGCTGCGGCAAGGGAGGCGACGTCTTCCGGTTCATCCAGGAGACCGACGGCCTCACCTTCTCCGAAGCCGCCCAGCGGGCGGCGGACCGCTTTGGCTTGAACCTTAGATTCGAGGGTCCGGCAGAGCCGGCCGGACTGAGAGCCTCCCTTCTGCTGGCGAACAAGAAGGCGGCGGAGTACTTTGCCGGACTGCTCAAAATGGCGCCCGAAGCCGAGGGGGCCCGCAGGTACATCGGAAGCCGGGGCTTCAGCCCGAAGGACGCCGCCCACTGGAACCTCGGTTTTGCTCCTCGCGGCCGGGACAACCTTTTTCGGCATCTGCTGGCGCAGGGATTGAACGCCGACGCGATCGTCGAGGCGGGGCTCGCCCTGGTGACCGAGGAGGGCTCTCACCTGGACCGGTTCCGCGGGCGGGTGGTCTTCCCGGTATCCAGCCTCACCGGCGAGGTGGTGGGCTTCGGGGCACGGGCCATGGGTGATGACCACCCCAAATATCTGAACTCGCCGGAGACCGCTCTGTACCAGAAGAGCCGGATCCTTTTTGGACTGGACAAGGCGAAGGCGGAGATAGTGCGGTCCGGCGTTGCGCTGGTCACCGAGGGCTACACCGACGTGATCGCTCTACACAAGGTTGGCTTTACGAACGCAGTCGCCACCTGCGGCACGGCGCTCGGCGAGGAGCACTTCTCCCTGCTAAAGCGGTTCTGTGAGAAGGTGGTGCTGGCGTTCGACGCTGACGCCGCCGGATCGGTCGCTTCAGAAAGAGGATTCGGCATTCACTCCAAAGTCGGGCTGGAAGTGCTGGTGGCCCCTCTTCCGGCGGGCAAGGACCCCGCCGACGTTGCACTGGAAGGCGGCCGGGAAGCGGTGCTGCCGTTACTGGAGGACGCCACCCCGCTTATGCGCTTTGTCCTTGAGAAGGAGATCTCCCGCCACACCCTTGACTCCGCCGACGGAAAGTCCAGAGCAGTCCGGGCGGCCGTGGACCGGCTGACCTGGGAGCCCAACCCGGTTGCTCGCGGACAGCATGCCCAGTGGGTCGCAGAGCGGATTGGCGTAGGCCATTATCAGGTCGACACCGTGTTACGCGAGGTTGCTCAATCGGGCAACTCCGAGACCTTCGGGCCAAGCCGCAGGGCTGGCCTCAAGCGGTCTCCGGGCCATGTGAAGGTGGAGCGGGAGGCACTGGGAATTCTCCTGGATTCCGTTGAGCGGCTCCCCAAAGCAATGGAGGTCCTCAGTATCGACCACTTCACTCAACCCGAGCACCGGGTGTTATTTGCCGCGCTCGCCGAGCTGGCAGTCCATCCCGGCACGGGAACGGTCATGGACGGCCTGCCGGACGACGATGCCCGGCGCTTCGCCGCCGAGCTGGCAATGGCCCCCCCCATCACCCGTGACCCCGAAGAAGTTTTCCTTCGCCTCGAGGAGTTCCGAATCGTGAGGCAGATTGAAGAACTAAAGGCTAAACTCGACGGGTTTGACCCCGAGGGTGACGCAGATTCCTACGATCAGACGTTCAGGGAATTGATGCGTTTGGATGTCGAACGTCGAAGGTTCGACGACAAATGAGAGGACCCTATGGCGAAAGACGCTGAGATCGACGACGTGAAGGAGCTTGTCTCCCGAGGTAAGGAAAAGGGCTGGCTCACCGCCGACGAGATCGCAGATGCTCTCGGCACCCTGGCGCTCACTGCAGAGCAAGTGGACGGCGTTTACGCCTTGATAGTCGAAGAGGGCGTCGAGGTCGTGGAGCACGAGCCGGGAGCCGGCGACGACCAGGTCGAAGACTTTCGTCGTGACTCGGAGTTGCTAAAGGCTCCGACCAACGACCCGGTACGCATGTACCTCAAGGAGATAGGCAAGGTCTCGCTGCTTACGGCGGATCAAGAGGTGGACCTTGCCGAGCGAATTGAGGCGGGCTTGTGGGCGGAGGAGATGCTCTGTGATCCCTCGAAGTTCGATCTGAACCGGATCGAGGCGCTGGCTCGCCGATCGTCGCTGGACGTCGGAGCCGCCACGCTGACGCTTGACAAGGCCAGGGAGATCTGCCGCCGCATCGAGCGAGACGGGGTGCTGGCGAAGCGAAAGCTGGTTGAGGCCAACCTGAGACTGGTTGTCTCGATCGCCAAGCGGTACGTGGGCCGAGGAATGCTGTTCCTGGATCTGATCCAGGAAGGAAACCTCGGCCTTATTCGCGCAGTGGAGAAGTTTGACTACAACAAAGGCTTCAAGTTCTCCACGTACGCCACCTGGTGGATTCGGCAGGCAATCACCCGGGCTATTGCCGACCAGGCGCGCACCATCCGCATCCCAGTCCATATGGTGGAGACCATCAACAAGCTGCTCCGCATCCAACGGCAGCTGATGCAAGACCTGAACCGGGAGCCGCTTGCTGAGGAGATCGCCGAGCAGATGGAACTGAGCGCCGACAAGGTGCGGGAGATCATGAAGGTCTCCCAGGAGCCCGTCTCACTGGAAACTCCGATTGGCGAGGAGGAGGACACCCATCTGGGCGACTTCATCGAAGACTCGGATGCGGTCGTTCCCCTGGATGCAGCGTCCTTCATTCTCCTTCAAGAGCAGCTCGAGAGCGTGCTTCACACGCTGTCCCAACGAGAGAAGAAGGTGATCCAGCTTCGGTTCGGGCTTCACGACGGCACGCCCAGGACGCTGGAGGAGGTAGGAAGGGAATTCGGCGTGACGCGAGAGCGGATACGGCAGATCGAGTCGAAGACTCTGTCTAAGCTGCGGCACCCTTCGCGCTCACAAAAGCTGCGGGACTACCTGGAATAGACAGGTTGCGGGGGCGCACCCCCGCAACACTTGTCGTTAAGCCGTAGGAATTGAGCCGCTGGGACTGGCTGCACCACCGCTGGGGCTGCTCCCGCCGGATCGGGTGCCGCCGCCGCTGTTCCCGCCGCTGCCGCCGCTTCCGGACTTGGCGCCCCCGGCCTTGCTCATTACCGAGCCCATGAGTTCCTTGCCGGATTCGAGCTTGGCGTTCACGATCGGCTTGACCGGCTCAATGGCCTTCTTGACAGTAGGTGACTCACTGACCTTCTTGATCTTTTGCTGAATCTGCTCGTACCGCTGGCGTCCCGCCTTGGCGCCTTGCATGTAGCCAATACCAAAACCAACCATCGCGCCTGTCTTAAAAGCTCCCATGCAACCTCCTTGTGGTTGTCCTGACTCTTTATTCCTCCCAAGTCCCGCTCATAAACGGGCGAATGGGCTGAAGGGGCGAGGGTGTCTGGTCCGTTCGGCTGAAGTGGGGCCGATTCGGATTGATCCCAGAACCCGTGAGGGCCCGGGCTCTCTTAGCTCCCGCCGTGCGATGCTAAAGTCTAAGTCGTTCGCCTCATTCGGGGGTGGCGCAATTGGCAGCGCGGTTGACTGTTAATCAATAGGTTGCGGGTTCGAGTCCCGCCCCCCGAGCAAGCAAAATGTGCGTAAATCGGGCACTTTGGGGCCCTTTTTGCTGCTTTGAGGAGGCCCAAAAAGGGCTTTGTGCTCACAATGTGCTCACGGGAGGTTTTAAGACAATCAGATTAAGAGTGGGCGGCCTGGTTCAGCAGTGAATCGACTCTGCTCGAACCGCAGTTCAATAAGCGCTCTGCGTAGATTCACATACAGAAGGACATACGTCCCAGACTCGAGACGCGATGCAACCAAGCGGCGAAGTTGTACGACCGCATTGCCCCAAGTCTCGGCGGCAGAGATTGGAACGGGTTTGGCTTGATACGCATGCAATCGCTACGGAACACCAAGTGTTAGAGCGGCCGTGGACTCAGGTGGTGGGACGTCGCGAGACTCGTCAGAACCGCCTAAATATGTTCGTCGGCCGCTCTAGAGGCGGCGGCAAAGACGCGTTCAATTGTAAATCCGTGCCCGGGGTCATCACCTAACGTCTATGCCTGGTCGGCGAAACTACTGCCATGTCCACTGTTAGAGGCTTATTCGAACTGGGCTATAAAAAGGGAGCCTTTGAATGGGTCCTTGAACCAGCCCAAATTACCTCGCGGTTTTCGACGAAGGCACTTGCAGATGGCCTCGTTGAATCTGCGCCGGACCTTCGGATTGGCGTTCAGGTCTGCCTTGTGGCAGTTGATGGCCAAGCTGATCACCTCCTGAGTCGCTTAGATCCTGTTCTGTACGAGCCATCTCCGCCATTGCGACGGATGCTTGAGCGGTGATGCGGTCCTGATTGGCCTTGAGCAGCTCCAAAGGGATGGTATTGGCGTAGTAGGGGCCAGCAGCCTCTGCTGCTCGTCGGCTAGGGTGCCGCGCTACTTGGTCAGCACCACCTACAGCTCCACCGCCTCCGATTCGCGCTCCACCACCTCTTGGCGCATCTGGTGCCTGAGCGTGTCGGCCCACAGGGGCGGAAGCGAGATGCTTCGAAACAGGTCCTCGACACCCTTCTCAGCGTCGCATGCCATCACCTAGGGCCGCTGGCCCCCGTCTGCGCATGAGCCCTTCTTCTGGCCCAGGCACTACTGGTAGTAAAGGTAGGCTCCATTGGCCAAACTTAAGCGAGAGGGGGTTTACGCACTTAGCGCAGAGGAGCAGGCTCTTCGGGTAGTGATCTTGACGGCGCTGCCGGGTTCCCCCCCTTGTTGTGAGCTCTTGGAACCTGCTGGACCTGACGAACAGCTCTCGGGAAACCAGAGCTTTGTGCTGACCGGGGCAGGGACCGTTCCACAGCACCTCTCCGGGGTATAGGGCGTCGCGGCCAGCGTCTCGACGATCCGGTTGACCGCCACCTCCTTCCCGCCGTGCGGGCCATCGGGGAGGTGAGGCCCTTTTGGGTCATGACTTGCGGAAGTTCCGAAACTGAGTAATCGCCCGAGACGTACAGGCGGAACAACTCCCGTACCAACGAGCCGGCTCCAGGTCGAGGACCACCTTGGTCCGTCCTGGCCAAAGACCCGCTCCCGCTTCTTCAGGTTCCCGATAGGCCCCCACTGAAGCCAGCCGCCCATTTTGGCTTTCTGGGTAAGGCCTTTTGATCTAGAGGCCAGATTGGCGGAGGATAAACTCAGCCATCGGCATGGATCACCTCGACCAGCTTGCGCCAGGTGGTTTCCTCGATGTTCTTGGTCACGGACACCAGCTGGCAGCCGTACTTGCGAAGCTCGGCCCGGATCGTGCATGGTCCTCGATGTTTCTGGCAGTCGATCGATCTTGTGGACCATCACCGCCCCACATCTCCTTCGGCCACTCGGCGAAGCATCCATGAACTTGAGATTCCCGAGAACCGTCGACGAGCAGCTGATCTCAGTCTTGGCCCGATCCACGAACAACAAGGGATCGATCTCGGTCGCTCCGGTTACTTCTCGGGTCGCTTGGCGTCTTTTCTGTCCGGATCCAACCCTGCGACCGCAGCCTCACCGGCTGTGGAAAGCACGGCCCGGACGGTAGGACGCATCAAGAAGGTACACTTCTATCCGAGCACCCTCATCAGCCAATTTCTTGGCAGCCCCGACGAGTTGATCTCTTAGTTCGTCCGGATCAAGCCGTGCGACTTTGTTTCCCCTCTCGTCTCCATCGACTTTCCAGTCCTCCACGCCAAACCAACCAACTACATAGAGACCCTCCGCCGTCAGCCCTTTCATATACCGCTGCCAGAGTTGGTCCTCAATGTCCCTAGTGACTTTACCGTTCCAACACCCCTTGACCTCAAGAATGACGGTCGCGATTTCTACAGCGTCTGATTCAGTCTTGGTTACGGCATCTATACGGATGTCGATAGATTCACCGATGCCCTGAGGACTGACACGGCGAATCTGCACTTCCCTATTGAGGATGATCCCTCGTTCCCGGAGGAGTTGATCTAGAGAATTCCGCAGGTAATCCGACAATGCGGCTTCTGGCTTTGGTCGCATAACTACCTCGTCCCAAAGGTAGTGCGACTCTGGGGTTTCACCCTGCAAACGATCCTGAATGTGGTCAAGTGCCTCTAGCACAACGTCCTTTAGTTGTGCGGCATCCCTAATGGCTCGGGCATTGTGCTCTGCGACTAATCGTCTCAACACTGGCGGCGCAAGAGGTTCCCAAAAACGGTCCAGAGTTGCCTCTTCGGCGATCCTCCTTAAATAGTCAAAATTCATCTTAGGAAAGCGCTTATCGATCTTACGGAGGGCATCCAGCGCTTGAGGCGTGCCGTCATCCCGAATGGTATTGAGTAGCGAATTGCGCCAGTCCGCGAGTTGTTCCCTTGGCCCCACCCAATGAGCGTCGTCAAAGTGTGGATCCTCACTGGCGGGGAAATTCTCTAGTAACCAGATGAGCAATTCCGCCCTTTCTTCTATCCCCAAAGCTAGGGCGCTCTTGGTCATCCGACTCCGACGCGCAACGGAGAGCATTAATTGCTTGCCGAACGTTGGGTCGGCCCTCATCACCTCCCACAAGGATGGCCACGTCTCCGGAGGTCCGTATTCGAAAATAAGTGAACCGGCGGAGAAGGCGCGCCGCGAGTTCGCCGACCGACCTTCGGGTGACAATGACTCTGATAGTAGCTGGAGTGCCGGTTCATACCGGTGACGTGCCAAAATCTCCGCGATCTCGTGCCAAAACCCATCCGATACGTCTGCTCTCCGGAGGTAGGAGATCAGTTCTAAGGCGACATCTCTACCCCACATGACGTCGAGCTCATCATCAATGGAGAGAAGCGGTTCGTCCTCTCGCGTGGCTGCCTCCAAAATGGCTCCAGCAGCTCCAAGGAGCTGCCGCCTTGCATGCACTGCAGCGTGCCGGATGAGCTCAGCCTTTGTTTCGCCATCGCTGCCTGCTGGATAAGCGAGAATGATTGGTGCCCATTCGCCCCAAACATGGTCGGGCACTTGGAGGCATTGATCGGGTGCTGCCCGCCACAACAGCGCGAGTGCACGGAAGCCAGCGAGCACCTTGTAAGGAAAGCGGTCAGTTCCTAACCAGGCATGCGGGTCGCATCGCGCTCTCGTCAGGTACTTGAATGACGCCTCCACAAAACGCCTTTGAATGTCAACTGGAAGAAGTGACCACCGGGGTAGTGCAGTGAGATCCGGTTCCCACTTTCGTACCAGCCGTTGGCCAGGATCGACAGCGACGTAACGCTGCGCCCGCCAAAAGCCATCATTGTCACCGGCTTCAAATGCATCAAGCTGGGACGTAATTTCAGTCTCTATTTCAGTCTGGGAAGGGGCGGGTGGACCAGATTCCAACCGTACTGCTTGGTGGCGGAGCCAAGCTTTCCGCATGACGGCCGCCCGTTCGGAGCCTAGCTCGACAGCTTCAAACCAGTAGGCGAGGGCGTTTCGAACCGGGTGGATCTCAGGGAGCGCTAGCACGACAGCAGCGTGAGGCGCGTGGTCGGGTCGAAAAATGAAATTGACTATCTGGGCCAAAAGCGCAGGACGAGGCGGCTCATTCTCATCGTCATGTCTGGCGATCAGCCACGACAAATCGTCCACGGCGACCAGTTTTTGCCCCCGATGAGATTCCAGCCCCACATCAAGGACAACATGTGCAATTTCCGGGTCATCATCTACCTCAGCAAAGATGGCGTTTAGGAGCCGGCGTCTTCGCCACGCCGACGGATCCAGCGTTATGCCATCGGCGTTGTACCGACGCTCAACTAACAGATCTTCGTTCTTCTTGGCGCGGCACACAGTAAGTCTTGCCAAAGCTCGGGCAACTTCCGGTTGATTGATCTGATCCCAAGCTAATTCGACGATGCGGTCAGCGAGAGGCTCAAAAGCGTCCGGTCGGCCGGTTTGCTCAATCCTTGTTAACCAGTCCAGGAGTTTGTAGACCTGCGTCGGTTGCAGCGACGGAGGAAGCTCGATAGTGAGGAAGTTCTTGTAGGCACCAAAGAAGTTGAGCCGCCTTGGTGGAGTGAGTGCATCAAGTAGCTCATTCAATGAGATGTGAGAAGGCCACAGGAGGCGAAGCGCAAGCCCCTTTAGCTCATCGCTCTGATCGTCAGTCACATAATTCAGCGCCAACTCACGCAGCTTATGTACGTCACCAGCCGTAGGGTGGAGCCTCGCGATTGTCCAACCCGCATGTATTCGTACGCGCAGTTCCTCGTCAGGATCGGTGAGCATCGTGAGAAGCAAATCCGAGAGCGATCCCTCGCCGAGATCGGCAGCAATGTCGATTGCGAGGATTCGGTCTTCCACTTCTGGGCTACTGAGCCGTCGTCGGAGCTGATCGACCAGACCGGGATGGGCCAGGTGACGGTAGCGCTGCCGCCATCCTCGCCTAGTTGACGCTTCCCCGCCCCCGAAGAGCCGCCCAATAAGCGATTCAGATAGCGCTCGATCCCCTAACGGGATGCCAGCCGACAAGAAGGCGTCAGCATCTAGATCTACCAGAGTCCCGTAGCGAGCTGGGCGCATTGCCACCAGCCAGGCGGCCACTTGACGATAAGCCGGAAAGACTCTTGTCGTTCCAGTGATATTTGAGGTGAGTAGCTCTTGTACTTTGATCATCGGAAGTTCGTTAGCTTGGAGGTGCCACGCGGTCAAATAGTCTCCATAGCTCTGGTGCGCCCATCCGAGGCGCTGTTGCCCTCGGGAAGTGAAAAGCCCAGTCCTTAGTACCTCGTCGACTCCAGACCGCTCGACCTGCAAATGACCCGTTTGGGTCGGCTCGAAGCCCCCTGTACAGTCGTCCAGCCTGAGCATCGTAGTTTTCTTGTGAGCACTACCGCTCGGTGCAACATCAATTCCGGACTTCCCGCAAAAGATCGATAGTGCGCCGATGCGCCCGGCTATAGCGAGTCTCTGAAAAGGCGTAAGGGTACCGAGGTGGCCAGCATCGCGTCGGTGTGGATTTTGCTCTTCAGCAAGTAGTTCAAGGCCCTGTCGGTACAAATCGACAAGACTTGTAGGGATCGAACCTTCGCTTGTCTTAAAGATGTCAATCAGCATCCCAAGCGTCAGAGGCTTGATTGCCAATGAGACTGCCCCAGCCGCTTCAACCCCTCGAGCGAATGCCTCCGCATCAATGAAATGTGCTGAGGCAATTGCTGTTACGTCTCCACGCTGTAGCGGAAGAATTTCGACGATCTTGGGTCTAGGCGCCTGAGATTTCAGAGCATCCTCCACCGTAGCTGGCCAGTCGGCTGTTCGGCAGGCGACCCGGAATCGCAGGCGATCGAGTGGCCAGGATTTAAATTCGCGCGCCAGAATCGTGGCGACTTTTGGTACGTCGAGGCGGCACTCGTCAAGGCTGTCTAGGAACACGTGAAGAATGCCCGATCCTTCCTTCCATGTAGTAACGGTGGGCCCGCGCAGCACCTCTCGTACAAGTCTGTCCTCGTCGCCGTACTCGGCTAAGTCGACAGCCAATACATGGGAATCTTGCCTGTTAGCCGCATTGGCCTTGGTTAAGGCGACCACTTGGTGGAGGGCTGTCGTCTTGCCCGCACCCGGCTCTCCAAGCAGCACCAGGCGGGGTTCGTCAATCAGACTAAAGGTGGGAATGAGATTCCTGTTCGGTGACAATGCCGAACCTGTGTCTGCTAGATAACCGCGATCGTCAAGTGTGAAGGCGCCGTCCCGCTCACACCAGTAACGCTCTACACTTTCCACCCTCTAATTACACCCCTTGCCTATGACGCTTGTGTAGCTAATTGGTGTCACTCTTGCCGAGGTGGTCCCTTCAGACTTCCTCTCCCAAGTTTGATAGGAACGCGCTCGAGTAACGAGGAAAGCTAGTTCGCCGCCTCCGGAGAAGGACCAGCGGAGTACGCCAGCAATTAGCGGGATATGGCTCCTACGGCCCGTAGAGATGCCAGGAGAGACGCATTACGGATTGCTCATGTGGCGTGATCGTTTCATATGAGCCACCGTCACGCATTAAAAACCTTGAAAGGTTGATCCGGGTACGCAACCGAAAGAGCGCTGTCGAGATGTAGGCGGACATCCAGCCTCTCAGCGCTCTTGCGCCACCTGACTAGATCGTCCTCTAAGGGACCTTTACCCAATCGGCCCGGTTCTCTTCCCTTTATCACTGCATCAAAGGCGTTGCCAATCACGTCGTTCAGGACATTTGCCCCGTCAACGGCGGAAAAAGTGAACTCAGGCGACCATGGACTGTTCAGTATTAGAAACACGAGAGACTGCTCAAGCGGTGACTCGTACGACAAATGATCTCGCCAGAAGTTGGCGGGCTCGATGTACCCTTGCCCGACGGAGAAGAGTGCATGCACTAACAGGCCCTCCCTACCCGAGATGATTCCGTCCTCTGGCGCCTGTGCCCAGGGACGAGCGGACCAGGTGAGTTGAAGCTGCACGTCGTAGTGACGGTCGCAGTGATCGATCAGGCGCTTCGCATCTTGATGTTCTTGCAGGAGCCAACCCTCAGCGATGGGATCATCCATTCGCTTAGTGAAGTACGACCGGTGGTTGTGGGCCTCGAGCGCAACACGTGCTCCGTGTTCGAGGCTGCGTAGTGTTAGCTCAACTCGGTTAAGGTCATCGTCATTTGGTCGACGGCAATGCATGTTCCGGTTACGAAGCTCCTGCAACTCGTCTACCACGCCCTCCCAGCGCGGCCTCGGAAGTAAAGACGGTTCGAATAAGGGCCAATGCTCGTCGCTCGCGACCAGCTGAAACAAATATGAAACGTCTAAATATGCCAATACGTTTGACCAGTCTGGGCTCGCCATGTATCTATTGATCAAGTCTTTGGCGCTTCGATTTGCAGCTTGTTTTTCTAGCTGATGAATCCAGCGGTGGCCGTATTTGGCCCTCAACTCGAGATATACGAGCTGGCGCAACCAAGTTTCAAGCTGCCACCATCTGGCGAAGAAAGCGACGGCATTCGGCGGGACCCCAAGTTCAACAGCTCGACTCAACGAGCGGCGGATGGCCCCTGCAACCCGCTGCCAATAATCTTCGTTCGTTTTCATCTCTGGAAAGCGAGTAGGAAAGCCGCGACTGGGCAGTTGCTGAATACTGTTGGTATCTCGACAAAACGAAGGCCGCTAAAACAGATTATTACTGCTGCGACGTTGACATGGTTCGCCACTAAGGCTTCGGGTTAAGTTCCTTACGCCTCTCAGGACTTATGAACCGTAAACGACGGCCGCAACCCGGTCGGCCGCGTCCTGTTGCTGGCCAGGCATTTCATGACCGTAGGTGTCCAGGGTGAAACTCACGCTCGCATGTCCGAGCCGCTTTGACACAACAAGTATGTTCACGCCGGCCTGCAGCGCCAGGCTCGCGCTTGTGTGCCGACAGTCGTGAAACCGGATCGTCGGGACTCCCGACTTTTTGATTAAACGCTTGAACGCCCGGCCAAATGCTTCGGGGTGAACCAACTCCCCGTTCTCGCAGGTGAACACCAGGCCGGAATCCTGATAAGCCGGACCCCAGGCAAGACGTTCTTCCGCTTGCCGGCTCTTATGGACCTTCAGAACCTGCACTGTCTTTGAGTCGAGGTCCAGCGTCCGGCCCCCAGCGACGCTTTTGGGAGAGCCAAACTGAGGTCGGTAAGCCACGCTGATCAGCGTCTGGTTAACCGTCAGCCTGCCAGCCTCCAGATCGACATCCTTCCAGCGAAGACCCAAGATCTCGCCTTTGCGCATACCGGTGCAGAGTGCCAGAGCCCACGCTGCCCATAGCCGATCCTGTTCGGCATGGGTGAGGAACTGTTGAGCCTCCGGGGGGGTCCAGTGCTTCATTTCTTCCTGAACCAGCTTCGGGGGCCTAACAAGCAGAGCAACGTTTCTTTGAACCAGCCCGTCGGTTACGGCGTCCCGCAGCGCAAGCTGCAGGACCGCATGGATGTAACGGATGGTCCGGCAGGACAGGCCCCCGGGTTCGCCGTCTTTGCGTCCGCCCTCCTGGGCCAAGGCCGAGTAGAGCCGGCGTAGGTGGCAGGCCTTGAGGTCCTGTAGGGCAATAGCTCCAAGCCGTGGAATGATCTGGCGCTTGACGAGGCTTGAGTAGCTTAGGTGGGTAGATGGTTTCACTTGGGAGCTCATGCTGGGAATCCAGTCCGCAAGGTAATCTCCGACGGTCACTGAGCTCGGCTGAACGTACTCCCCCCGATCTATCTCCAAAAGAGTTGAGCGCACCCATCGCCAGCCCTCACGCTCGCTCTTGAAGGCATTCGTTCTAGTGAGTTGCTTGCGCCGACCGGTCGCCGGGTCGACGCCGATGTCGACCACAGCACTCCATGCGTCGTACGGCGCACCATCGCGTCGTTTCCGCTGGAATACTCGTCCTTTCATCTAACCGACCTTCCGTGCCGTTCCTGCCCGCCGTACCGCTTGAGCGTCATAACAACGACGATACGGATCCGGGTGACACGGACCGGAACAGCGAGAAACCAGCCATTTCATCGGTCCGCTCCCGTGGATCCGCCGGAGCTGGAGCCGTCCAGGAGTTCCTGAAGGGCTCTGCGCGGTACCCGCAGGCGCCGGCCAAGCCTTAATGCTGGAATTTCGCCCCGACGTACCGCCTCGTAGGCGGCCGAGCGGCCGATCCGCAACAGGCGGGCCGTTTCCTCGACCGTGTAGACGCTAACTGCAGCGCTCCCCTCAGCCGCGAGGGGCCTGCCATCCGATTCGGGCGGCGAAGAGCTCGGGCTATTCATGGCTGAAGTCTTCCAGGGAGAGTCGTATGTCCCCATCCAGCGGGAGCCAGATTGGCTCCAGCGGCCTGTCGCGGTGCCAGTCCAGGATGGTGGTCGCGACGGTTAGGCGTCTAGATCGAAGAGCTGGCCTGGCGAACCGCTCTCGCCTTGTGCTTGGAAAGCAGAACAACAGCAGCTTCGGCAGATGGTTTGAGATGGCGGCTTCGTCGTAGTCGACCATCTTGTGCAGCAGCCTGGCGCACTCTTCGGTCGCTCGGTCCAGCTCCAGGTAGAAGGCAATCTTTCCCGATGGCGTTCGCAGAGTGGCGATCCCGTCCGGCCTGACGACGCCTTGGCACAGCGAGGCACTTGAGGCCTCCCCGAGCCAGCTGGTAACTGCGAAGCTGTCGGTTTGTCGGCAGACCTCGCTCAGTCGGCAGAAAAAGTCGTTCACTTGCCTCATGGGTTCAGCCGAGGGCTGTTAACCAGAGCGAGGTGCCGGCTCTTGCGAAGGTGCAGCGTGTTGGCGTCGATGCCGCGGGCGTGGGAGACGATGTCAGCCCCGAGCTTGTCCAGCACGTAGTGCCAGGGCCAGGACCCGGGTCTTTTCGGGGCCGGAAGCGGTTGAGCAATCCCAGCAGGTAAAGCTCATGGAGTCTGACCCGAGCTCGGGCATGGGTGGAGAAATGAAGTTGGTAGACCTGAGTGGTGGTGAGGAATCGGTGATCAAAGATGTCGAGACAGATGTCCAGGTCTCTTTGAGTAAGGTTGGAGAGCACGGATACAGAATCGAATCTGTATCGGTTAGGCAATACAGATTGAGTGGAGGTCTTGACTGCGCGTCGCATCAAGCCTCCTCAGGCATGGATGTGCTCAGTTGAGACCCGCGCGGTCTCGGACGCGCGCCATAGGCACCTCCAGATCGCGCGACAGATTGCGCGAGATAGTGATCCGGCCGGCTCAGGCGTCGCTCCGACGTCGCACTGCTCTTGGATGACGCCAGCAACAAATTCTTCGAGAATTAGGACGGGCCGATGCAGATTTGCCGCGGACCTGACCAGGGCACGATTTCAGAACAAGTGCGCGAGGGCAGGTTGTGACGTCGGTACCAATTTGCCTAGTGCGCGGGACTAGCGTGGTCAGCGATCCCTTCATCGAGTCTTTAACCATGGCAAGCAGTCTGAAGTAGGCGCGTCGCCGGAACGTCGCTATGGCGTCGCTGTGCCGACGTGCCCGAAAGTCAGGTCTCCAGTGACGCCAAGAGGCCACCGAACCGGTCCTACTTAGCGTCCCGGGGTGTTCCTGCGGGCAGTTAAGAGAGATCGTCTTTAAACTGATTGAAGGGGAGTTCTATGCCGCTCATGGCCCTGACGCCTATGCCGACTTGTTTTGCGTGTCCACCGGGAGTCGTTATCGGGTTGGGAGTTATCGAGGTCAGAGTAACCCGTAGTGAGGCGCACCAGAAACCAGAAGTGGCAACATTGAAATAGATGTTGGCGCTCAAATCTCTCCGAACGCATGCCAAGGTCGATGTGGCGGACCTGAAGGCTTCCTTGGTGGCTCTTTCTGATGGGCCTTGGAAGCCCGCTTTCACGGAGTCCCAACGAGCGCTTGCGCGTTGCGCCGGCGCTGGTGACGATTTGGTTCCCAAGCTCGGTCCCACATTCGCGCTTCGCCCAAGCTTTGGGTCTCCGGGTGAGAGTTTTGGCGACCTAATATTCAGGGACGGAAGTGCGTACTACGTCTTTACGTCCCTATCCGAGGATCCCTTCCTTGAAGTGGGCGTTGTTCAGCCGGGCGCGGATGCTACCGACCTTGATGAATTCGCGGACGCTGTCAAGCAAGCGATACTCTCGTCCCTCGACGGTCGGAAAACGCGCCATATGAGACTCGACTGGTCGGCAGTCAGGACCACATCAACTCAGTTAGACAATCTCGTTGCATCGGAACGGGAGACGTCTGGCATAGAGCTTCAGCGAGCTCGCTTGGATAGCGATGAATTGAAGGCGGCTGTCGTCCTTGAGCCGCGAACCACAAGAACGATCCTTATCGAGATATCACAGGCCGGGTTCGCCCGAGAACAAGACATCCTTGCTCGAAGAGGCAAGGCGAAGGAGGAAGCCAGGGAGGCGCTCAACGAACTCAAGAGTGCAGGCCTAGTCGGCGTCGAATATCTAGTCGAGTGCAAGAAGGCCGGCACGCCGATAAGTCGCCTCCAAAGTCCTGACGACCTCAGTGACCCCGCAGTCGCCAGACTGAAATGTCCCGGTTGCGGGCGTACCTTCCCCGAGGAATCCCTAAGTGAGGCGTTTTCAATGTCGGAACTTGGCAAACGCATGACTCGGAAGAGTCACTGGATGACCGTGGCGGTCACGAGTCGCCTGGTTGAAATAGGGGTTCCAATAGAAGGGATTCTATGGAACATCTCCGAGGGTGGGGATGAGGTCGATCTTGTCGTAGATGTAGTTGGGGATCTCTGGTTGTTCGAACTGAAAGATAGAGAATTCGGTGCCGGCGACGCCCATCCTTTCAACTACAGACAGGTTAGGTACAAGGCCGCTAAGGCGGTTGTCATAACTACCGAGAAGGTATCCCCCGACGCTCGGCGCGTTTTCCAGGAACTATCAAGGGAAGGGCGTGGCCAGCGCTCGAATCCGATCTACGTTGAGGGATTGGAGAACACCGAGCCTGTCCTCACCCAAGAGATCGAGGCGGCTTACAGAAGGCAAGCCGCGAGAAAGCTCATCCGAGTTGGCTCAACCACCGGAATCGACTTTCGGCCGCTTTTGAAGGCCCACTTCGAAATTCCGGAACTCGAACAGGAGACTGTCGATTATGGCGATTACTTTATGTCGCCCGCAGTTTTTCGGAGTTGGGGAGGCCTCGGGGGATTCGCCGAGGAGGATCTCTGAAGCAGCTACCTCGCCTCATGTGGAGAACCTAACGGGAGTGCCATGAATGGCCGTGGGAGGCCCTCGGCGCCCATCTGGCTGCAAGAAGGGTCGTGGAACTCTTAATTAGCGTTTACCGTACTCCCCTACCTAACTGCCTACTCCAACCGACCATCGTGCTTCGCGGCGGCGGCTAAGCGGGCATCACTTAAGCCGACCGGACGATGAGGAAGCCAAAGGGCGCGAACATCTAGAAAAGCCCTGCCCCAACTACCCGTGGATAGACGGGTAACAGTTCCGATCCCTTGTAGCCGAGTTAGCCTGCGCTCCCCCGCTCAAATGCCAGCAGCGCTACGATTTTTGCCACTAGTACTCGCTGAATGCAAGGTGCAGGTCGTTGCGCACGGCCACGAAAATTGCCAAGACGGCCTCACCAGCATTTATCAAGCGAACGTCTCGTGCCGAATCAAATGGCCATTTACCCCCATGGAAGAGGTTGTTGCGCACTCGATATGTCATTTCCAAGAGCCATTCGAGATCGACTTCATCAGTCGGTGGAGGTCCCTCCAGCAGCCATTCCAAATGACCCTGGCGAACGACTTGCTTGGCAGGTGGCTCTGCAACGAGTGGCGCGACTTCCTGAAGCAGCGCATGGTCCAACGGAATATATGGGGATGTTTCTGCTGCTAAACGGCGCCACTCAATCAGTACTCTTTCACCTTGTTGCCGAACATAGCCGAGCGACTTCAAGGCATACTCGAATCGCGAAAAGACCATCAGAAATCGGGCACTTGCGACCCACGCTTCGCCAAGTTCGTAGGAAGATAGGGATTGAAGCAATAGATTCCGTCCTTGCTCCAAATCCTGGTCGGTTTTTTCCGTCTTATACTTGTCACGCCGACCGGACTTGGCCTCAAGCCACTGCTTCAATGAACGTTGCGATTCGGAAGACGGCACCCCCGCCAATAAGTCGCTAGTCGAGATGTCTTCGTCAATCTCGGGCCAGTGAATGCCTTGTCCACGTCCAATCAAACGCCAGTTCGAGAGTTCATTAGCTGAAGCGTGGGTGAGCCTCGGGTACCAGGCTATGGGCGCGGAGATGGTTCGCCCATCACTGAGGTCGACCTGCAAAGAGTCGCCACTAATTGACACTGAGACGGCGACTGTCTCGGCGCGGTCAATCGATGAAGAACTCATTCCACTTCTCCACACAGATCATTCGGTTCTTCTCGACTAGACGCTCAATCCTGCGTAGTTCTGCTGCGTTGAATCCGGAACTTCTTTCATATCGAACCGGATCTATCCAGTACTTAGCTACCATCGTCTCACGCTCGACATGCACATGGGGTGGCTCCGACCGGTCGGACGAAAAGAAGAAGAATCGATATGGGCCGTCGATGAGAACAGTGGGCATCTTGCTGAGCTTAAGTCCGTCACGGGCCTTCTCCAGGGACGGGGCGAGCTCCGCCGGGAGCTGCACCGCTGCCTGCGCACCGGCCGAGCCCAGCGCCGCCCCAAGAGCATGGCCGAGAACCGTGGCCGGATCCCGAACATGGTGATGATCTCCGAGCGCGGTTAGACCCAGCGCCCCCGGTTAGACCCACGCCTGTGTGTGCCACACATATCTACTTTAACAAGCGACACTTTTGCCGATCTTTACTTCGAGCGTTTTTCATCTGGCTGCACCGATGAGATGGCTAACCTCACCGATAAGGCGACCTGGCCGTGAGGCCAGCAAGCAATCTCTCCGGACCTGGCAAACCGTGTCCGGACGACCGAAGCGAAGGAGAAGGTTCATGTTTGAGTCACTATTCGCCACCCTGGCGGCGAAGATTGTTGCCGGCGCTATCGCCGCCGTAATGGCTGTCACCTCAGGACTTGCTGCCGGCGGTCATCTGCCCGACGACATGCAGACTGCCATCTCCCGTGCGCTAAACGAGATTGGTTTCGACATTCCTGCCGGCGACACCCCAGAAGAAGTCTCGGAAGGTGCCGAGGACACTAACGACTCGGATGACCCCGCGGATGTCGAGGACTCTGACGACGACTCGGATGACCCCGCGGATGTCGAGGACTCTGACGACGACTCGGATGACCCCGCGGATGTCGAGGACGCTGACGACGACTCGGATGACCCCGCGGATGTCGAGGACGCTGACGACGACTCGGATGACCCCGCGGATGTCGAGGACGCTGACGACGACTCGGGTGATCCCGCGGATGTCGAGGACTCACAGGACGACGCAGATCACGAAGACTCGGATGACCCCGCGGATGTCGAGGACTCACAGGACGACGCAGATCACGACGACTCGGATGACGACGAAGATGACCGCGACTCCGACGACGATGACGAGCATGCAGAGGTTGCTGACTCTAACGATGACTCGGAAGAGGACTAACAGACTTGGTAACCGAACCACGACTAGCGGTTGCGTCGCACTGACACCAAGCCACGCCTTGCGGTCGAGAAGGGTGGCCGCTGACCCGCCACATGTCTCCTGCCCGGCGGCGGCCTAAGTACTGCAACCAAGGGTGGAGACGTTGGGTTCTTTTTCGAACGTCCCCACTTTCACTTATACGAGCGTGTAACGCACGCCTCTAGAACTCCAGGTCATCTCCACACGCGTATGGTGTGGCCCGGCTGCCTTACAATTTCCGGACCGCACTATAACTTCACACCGAGCATGACCTACTGCTTTTTTAAAGAGTCGTGCCGGACGGTGAACATCTGGCTCGGCCCCTAGAGCCATCTCTTGATGAGCTGCGATAACCCCAAGGCCATTAAGACCAGGGCTTCCGTTGAAATCTCCAATAAGCAAGGAGATGACCTTTCGGGCTCGCCTCTCCTAGTCCAGATTCTGGCGCGTTAGGGAGGCCAAACCCAGACGAATGCTTCGGCCTCCAAAACCGAAGGAATGGACATCATTCAATTGGTAGATGGCGTCGGATGAGGACCGGCCCACCGGACGGACGGCGGACGGAGGGAATTTCGCACCAGTGTATGGCTGCGATGTTTTGCGCGATTGATGCAAACTCTTCGTCACGTTGGAGTTGTTTAAAGGCATCAAGAGCAGGCAGTGGTCTAACTACCTCGCTTTTATCCGGAAATTTCGCGAGCAACTAACACCTTTCTAGTGCTCGATCGGATCACATTCACATACAGCACAAGTTGGAGAGGCCCCTTGTCTTTGTAGGCCTCTCCGAGCGCCTAGCAGCCAACTCCTGGGCGTGTGTTCACGGATGTGCTCACGAAATATTCCGTACCCAGCCGGACCAAGGGGTATGAAGGGGAGTTTTGGCCCCACATATGTGCCTGGAACGGACCTCTTGGGACGCTCCCGGACGGCCGGTCCCGGACTGTTAATCAATAGGTTGCGGGTTCGAGTCCCGCCCCCCGAGCAACACGAATGTGTCGGGCCTAGACGCCCCTTTTTGTGCCGCCTCGTTCACCTGGGACCTGATGAGTGCGTTGGCGGCACTACCAACGTGACCTGCGGCACTGTCCGTGCCGAACATGCCTGCCGCAACGAATGCGCCGTCCATCAGCATGAGCAGCTGAGCGGCCAGGCCTCCCGGGTCGTCTGCACCGGCTCGCTCCGCCAGATCACTGAGGCGCCGGAGGACTGCCTTCTTGTGCCCCAATGCCACTTGATGGGCTCGATGGCCGGCGTCCGGAAAATCAGCGGCCGCGTGCTGGAACATGCAGCCGCCGAAGCATTGCGGGCTAGTTGTGAACTCGCCTAGGGACTCAAACAGGTGCAGCAGCTGCTCAAGGGGTTCACCTCGGCCAAGCGACTTGTCGAACCACACCCAGAACCGCTGATCAGCACGCTCTAGGTAGACCACGATCAATTCGTCCTTGGACGGAAAGTGGCGGTAAAGGGTCATCTTCGCGACCCCTGATTTGGCGATAATCGTATCTACGCCCACGCCGACAAACCCGTCGCGGTAGAAGAGCGTGTCGGCCGCCTCCAAGATTCTCTCCCTGGCCGGCGCCGTTTCCGACAATTTAGCCCTTGACATATATACAGACCTGTCTTTATTGTAGTACACAGGTAGACCGATCTGTATCGTACCAGAACCCCGTAGGAGGTCAGTGCAATGGATATCAAGCTTCGGCCGGGCACTCCAGAGGACGCCGACGAGTGTGGGCGGATCTGGTACGAGGCGTTCAGCACTCTCGCGATGGCGCACGGATTTCCGCCGGATTTTCCGCTGCCGAAAGCAACGACGGGCTTAAAGCCCTGATTGCAGACGCTGAACAGTTCGCCGGTCCGGGCTTTCTGCTGCCCGCGCGTAATGCGGCAATGTTTCGATGGTGCTTGGAACATGGGCTTCGGGTGGTTCAGCCCATGACTTCGATGACGCTTGGGCTCTACAACGAGCCCGGGGGCGCTTACCTGCCCTCTGTTCTGTATTGAACGATGACAAGGCTACGTGACGAGATCGTGAGCTCAGTAGGGCAAGCACTACCAAGGAGGAGAGGCATGGGGCCGGCTGCAGCTGTCGCCGAACGTATTCGCAGATCGTATGAGGATGAGGACTGGAACTCTCTAAGAAGTCTGTTTCATGAGGACGCTGTTCAGGAATGGCCGCAGTCAGGGGAGCGTTTCGTCGGGCGAGACAGCATCATCGCAGCAGCACAGAACTATCCCGGCCTGCCGGAAATGAAGGGATTCAGAGTTGTGGCGGAAAGCGACTCGCTGGCGGTCACCGAGTTACTGCTCGACTACGATGGACGGCCCTACCGTGGGATAGCCGTTACGGAGGTTGAAAACGGCCTGGTTCGCAAGCGTACCGAGTACTTCAACGAGCCGTTTGAAGCAGCCGGGTGGCGTGCCGAATGGGCCGAGTCGATGTAGAGACAAGGGCCTTCGGCCGCGGTTGGATGAAGGCAACTTCCAAGAGTCGCTCGCACAGCTCCCGTTACTCAGTCCGCGGAGTGTTCACTAGCGAGCTGTGCTGCTGGGAGATGACAATTCGCAAGCGCGGGTGAGGGACTCCAGGCGGCCCAAATTATTTCTGGCGCACCGTGCACGAATGTAGAGGGCGCGGTGACTCGCATTGCTGGCGAGCCGCCGTCTCCTCCGGGGACTATGGGGCAGGGAGGTCTATATCCGGCCTTCAAAACTGCGAGGCCCATGGGCCGTTTCGAAGGCGCCCTAATCTGAATCTGACGAGCTTCCGGGGTTCGTTTCTGCCCGCCAGGCGAGCAAACCGGTGGCCACAGCCACAGTCCCCAGAACGAAAACCAGCCCTGCCGGATAATTCCGAGGAAGGGCGGAAGCGTTACCGGGAGCGCCACCCCGTCCGAGCACCAAAGGCAAAGCAGCCATGGTGACGGACCCGGCAACAATCAAGCCTCCATGGATGACCGGCCGGACTCGGTCGGGCACGATGCGCTTAAGCCAGCGGGCAAAGACGAACACCAAGGGGGCAAGCAGCAGGTCGTGCGCCAGTGCCGATCCCACAAACCATGCGGCAAGGTTGGTCGGATCCGTTCGATCGGCATCAGCCAACACGCCCAGAATTCCGAACACGATTACGCCCCAGCCGGCGACGAGACATAACCAGAAGGCCTTTCCTTTCGGAGCATGATGGCCGCTCACTGAACCTGGAGCCTGGACAGCCACTTGGTTTGCATGACCCCGGGCCGATTGGGACCAATCAGCCGGGCCGGAAATCCGTGGTCGATGTGCAGTGGTTCACCGTTGACCCTAAGGGCCACGAGTGTGTCGGGGTCGTGGGCGTGCAGGCGATTAAGGTCCGACTTCCGGTAGAGGCCGCGTTCTTGAAGGGACTCAGCCGAGACTGCGGCGTCTGGGCTTGCTCCGGCAACCTCCAAGAGCCGCCTCAAAGGCACGCCGGTCCACTCCGCAGAGGCGCTCCAACCTTCGACGCACGCGATGGGAAGATTGACCCGCCGCTGCTCCATCGAGCCAAGCTCGTCCAGCGACAAAGCCAGCGGCCGTGTGACAGCTCCCTCAACCAGCAGTCGCCAAGTTGGTTCGATCGCGAATTTCGTTACGCCCGCCGATCGGGCCGTCTTGTTGACTGGAAAGCCCTGCGGTCCAACCGCAGGATCGCGCGGGCCCAGGACGCTCAACCAGCGAAGAGGGCGGACGGTTTGACCAACCGTCGCCAAAGTAACTACGCCAACGGATGCCCCAACCGCGGTCAAAAACCCGCGCCGGCTAAGGCCCCCCGCGTGTTCGGATAAGGATGCCTGGTTACGCCGTCCGCGCAGAGCCCTTGCCGTCACAGGAGCTTTGGCTCCTATGTGCACGATCAACGCACCGATGGTGATCCAAGCTGCCCAGTAGTGGGCTGCTGGGAAGAAGAACCTCCACGGGTACCACAGCGCGATGTTGTTCAGCCCGCTGGCCAGAAGAAAGACGCTTCCTCCCACCAGCGGCAGCAGACTGAGGCGCTCCAGGGCATGGGCGGTGTTTTCGATCGGCGGCCAAGCAAACAGCCTCGGGAAGACTGTCCACAGCTTGGCGAGAAGCAGCGGGACAGTGGCTATGCCGGTGGCGACATGCAAGCCCTGTGAGATCCGGTACAGATTGAAGGGCCGGGAGGGCCACAAAAACCATGACGGAGGTTGCTGGATGCCATGGGAAATCAGCCCGGTTGTGAAGCAGATTCCGAAGCTGACGCCCAAGGCAAGGCCGAGGATGGCTGCGGTCGCCTCGGTGTGGAGCCTGCTGGTAAAGGTTCCTTCTTTCAGCGGTCCGATCCTCAAACGCTCGAGGCGGACCCAAAGAGCTTCTAGGGTTTGACGAGGCTCGCGAACCATCGCTCTCCTCCACGCCAGATGTCCCGTACCGCAAGCCGGCATTCCTGCGCAAGATCCTTCAATGAGTCGGCGCTCACAAACGCCCACGGAAACCACTCGGTCGCCTGGGTCCCCGACTCGAGACGTGCGGTGAGAATGCAGCTGCGGGATCCCGGCCGATCCACCTCGACCAGCATCAACCCACCCCTGTCTAGCAGCTCTACGCCTCTTTTTAGCAGTGCTGCGGGATCTCCCCCGATGCCGATGCTGCCGTCGAGGATCAGCAAGGTTGCCCAACGGCCGGTACCCGGCAAAGGGCCGAAGACGGATCTTTTGAGCACGGGAACGCCACGATTGACCGCTATCTGAACCGCGTGGAGGGATGCGTCCACGCCCAACGCCAGCACTCCGCGGCCCGCCAGTGCCGCAACATGGCGGCCGGGTCCGCATCCGACGTCCAAAACGGGACCTACGACCCGGTCGAGGACGTCCTCGTCCTCAGGCGAGGTCGCATCAAGCCAGCTCATGAGGTTCATTGGAATGGCCCACCCATCTTTGGCCCGCAACAACACCGGGGCGCTCACTCGCTCAGCGCAAGATCCGCGGCTCTGAGATCCTGAAAGAGCCGGGCGAACAGCGTTTCGGGATTTTTCGAGGCAACCTCAGCCGCCGCCGCTGCGTCGTCCACGTCGGCGAGCTCATCGACCTCACTCCACCGGAGGCCCCGAGCCTTGAAACACCTGCGCTGATGCGCCAGGGTGTCCGGCCTGCTCATGGGGACGTCGACAAAGGCGGAGGCATCGGGCCTGTTGAGGCCGGCGAGCCACCATCCCCCGTCCGTGGCCGGCCCCAGAACCGCATCGATGCCGGGCGCGGCCAGCCTCTGGGCGGCATGCTGGAGCAGGCCCGAGGTGACCTGCGGGGTATCCATCCCGATCAACAGCGCAGGCTGGCCGATATCGACGAAGGCGGCACCGATGCGCTCGGCATGGCCGTGTCCACGCTGGCTTATCACCTCGAAGCCCGGTGGCAGCCAGGGACCCGGACTGCCCTCAAGGACCAGGATCCGACGTGGCGCGGGTGTCGAGACAACGGCTTGCAGGACATCGCTCAGCATGGCCGCTGCCAGCTGGGCGCACTCCTCGAGGTTGAACGGCGGGCTGAGGCGGGTCTTGCTTCGGCCCGGCCCGGGTTCTTTGGCGAGCACCCCGATTGCCGCTGCCGGGTTCATCGCAACAGGCCGCTCATATCGGCGATCGTTCGCACCGTGCCCGTAACCGTGCCGGTCACCTTCGATTTGCCACCTCTGCGCGGAAGATATGGGACCGGCACCTCGGCAATCCGCCAGCCCGCCGATGCCGCTTTAAGTACCATCTCCAGCGGCCATCCGAATCGGCGGTCTTGCAAGTCCAGCTGCAGGAGCGCCTTTCGACCGGCCGCCCGCATCGGTCCCAGATCGGCCAGTTTCACTGCCGTTCTTCGGCGAACCTCCAGGGCGACGCAGCGGTTGGCCAGCCTGGCGTGCCATGGCCACGCTCCTTCGACGGATTGGCGCGCCCCCATAACAAGGCTTGCGATCCCTTCCTCCAGGGGCCTGACGACACTCGGCAGATACGCCGGGTCAAGGGAGCCGTCGCAGTCCATGAAGCAGACAGTTTCGCCGGTTGCCGCGCGCAGTCCGGCAAAACAAGCCGCACCGAAGCCCCTCCGCGGCTCGACTACCACCGTTGCCCCAAGGGCCTCGGCCACAGGTCCGGATCCGTCGGTGGAGCCGTTGTCCACCACGATAGGATGAAATTCTCGAGGCATCCGCTCGAGGACCCAGGGAATCGCAGCTGCCTCGTTTAGCACCGGCAGAATGACGTCGGCCACGTCCCGATCCTAGACCCCGGCGGCGGTGAAAAGGGCTCCGAGGCTGGTTACAATTTCCTTAACTTCTTTGGCCTCAGGCATGCCCGTCGGCCGTGGAGCGTACGATTCTTTCGTGCCGGCACAGGACTCGGCCCTCGAGCCAAGGGCCCAGACCGTTTCGCGGGGCGACTCGCCGCTGTTGGCGGCCGCCCTTCTCTCGCTCTACGCCGCGCTCATCGTTGTCGCTCACCTCTGGGGCTCGTCGCTTGCTCGGGCCGACGTAAGAATAGGGTTGGAGGCGCCCCCGCTTTTCGGAAGGTTTGATCCGCGCTTTACCTTTCGGATTCTCCCAGCCGTTGCATTCGCAGCTTTCGTCGTGATCTTTGGGCACCGTTCTTCGGCTGCATCGTCCTGGAGGACTCTTCTGGTCTCCGCCTTTGCCGGCGCGGCCGTTTGGGCGTTGGCTTTGGCGTGGGTGGACGGATGGAGGGCTGTGGTTGCTCCGGTCCTAAGCCCCTTGGACGCCTACTCGTTCCTGCATCGCTTGGCCGAACCAGCCGCGTTCCTCCGAACCTTCACCATCAACATCGAGAGTTCTCCCATTCACGTTCAAAGCCACCCTCCCGGCCTGCCATTGTTGCTTTACCTTCTTGACTCCTCAGGTCTGGGCAGCGCCGGCATAGTGGCGGCTATTTTCATTGCAGCCGGCGCCGCGGCGGCTCCGGCGGTCCTGGTGGCCGTGAAGGCGGTATCGGGAGAGCCGCTTGCTCGCTCGGCCGCCCCGTGGCTTGTCCTCGCTCCTTATGCGGTATGGATTGCCACCTCAGCCGACGCATTGTACGCGGGGGTGGCCGCCTGGGCGGTCGCGCTAATCGTTTCGTCAGAGTCCGTCAACCGTCTGCGCCCATTCACCGGAGGTCTGTTATTCGGCGGCGGGTTGTTTCTCACCTATGGAGCCGCCGCACTGGCGGTGATACCGGCGGCCGTAGCGGTGGCAAGGCGGAGCTTCAAGCCCCTTGCATATGCAGCAGTTGGGACAGGATTTGTCCTGGCGGCATTTGGCTTTTTCGGGTTCTGGTGGCTCGATGGCCTCCAGGCGACAAGGATCCAGTACTACAAAGGGCTGGCAGGCTTCCGGCCCTACAGTTACTTTCTGCTCTCCAACCTTGCGGCTTTGGCCATTGGCTGCGGCCCTGCGGCGCTAGTTGGCCTGGCGGCATGGAGAGGCAAAACTCAAGATGCGACGATCTATCTGGTGGCCGGAGGACTGCTAGCAGTGAGCGCCGCCAACCTCAGCGGCCTCTCGAAGGGCGAGGTAGAGCGTATCTGGCTCCTGTTCATGCCCTGGATCGTTCTTGCCGCAGCCTTTATCGTTCGGGGCGGGCGGTGGTGGCTCGCCAGCAGCGCCGCTTCCGCCATCCTCGTACAGGTTCTGGTGGTGACGCCGTGGTAGGCGATGACGGATCACGCCGGGTGCTTGTGGTGGAGGATGATCCCACGGTCTCAGAGGTCGTCACGAAGTACCTGGAGCGAGACGGTTTCATGGTGACCTCGACCGCCGACGGTCTGGAGGCCCTGCGAATTGCGGAGCATGAGGCGCCCGACCTGGTAGTGCTGGACCTCATGCTGCCGGGCATCGACGGGCACGAGGTGTTTCGCCGGCTGCGACTGAAAAGCGAGGTGCCGGTAGTGATGCTAACTGCAAAGATCGAGGAGGCCGATCGAGTGCGCGGGCTCGAGGTGGGAGCCGACGACTACGTGGTCAAACCGTTTTCACCTCGGGAGTTGACTCTGCGGGTCAAAGCCATTATCAAGCGAAGGGCGGCAGACCGATCAACTGCGGCCGATAGTGTCGTTGCCGGCGACATCCGCGTGAACCTCATATCAAGAGAAGTAGTCGTGTCGGGGGAACACATCGCTCTTACCGCCCTCGAGTTCGACCTTTTGAGCTTTATCATGCGTCACCCAACAAAGTCTTCAGCCGTGAGGCGCTGCTGGAGCGGGTCTGGGGCTATCAATTTGGTGACACCTCCACCGTGACGGTCCACATCAGAAGGCTGCGAGAAAAAATCGAGCGGGATCCGGTCTCGCCGGCTCACGTGGTGACCGTCTGGGGCGTCGGGTACAAGTTCAGCCCATGATCATTCTTGCGCTGCTCGCAGTCCTGCTCGGAGGATTTACCACCGCAGTGGTGGCTTCGGTGCTGAAGATACCCTCCTCCGATGCTATCAAGCTCTCGATGTTGGCGGCGGGCGGCGCCGTAGCGGCGGGCGGCGTTGGGGCTGCGGCCCTTCATGCCTTACGGCGCCGCTCAATCGCAGCCCAATCGGTGGTGGTGGCCTTTACCTCGCTGGGGGCCGTGGGGGCCGGGGCGTTGCTTGCGGCCCGCGCGATGTTCATCTCCACCCATGACCTCGCCGCCCTGGTGGTGGTCCTTTTTTCGGCGCTGACCGTTGGGCTGGTGATCGCGTTCCTCCTCGGTCGCCGGGTCGGCGAGGCCAGCCGCAATCTCTCCTCTGCGGCTCGAAGCATTGCAGAGGGAGAGTCCAAGAGCTTTGCCTCCGAGGCGGAGCCGCTGGAGCTCGCAACTTTGGCGCGCGAGCTCGAGGAGATGCGCACCAAGCTCGAGGAGACCAGAGCCAGCGAAAGAACGATGGACGCGTCGCGCCGGGAGCTGGTGACGTGGGTATCGCATGACCTAAGGACTCCGCTGGCTGATATCAGAGCCATGGCCGAGGCCTTGGAGGACGGTGTCGTAACGGACGCCGAGACGATTGGCCGCTATTACCGCACCCTTCGCCAGGAATCCGACCGACTTGCTCACCTGGTCGACGACCTTTTCGAGCTCAGCCGGATCAACTCCGGAGCGCTCGAGCTCAACTACACTCCTGTTTCGCTGGCAGACCTCGTGTCCGATGCCCTGGCGGGCGCAGCGGCATTGGCGGAGATCAAGGGCGTGAGGTTGAACGGCGCGGTGACCGGCCGGCCGGTGGTAGTGGAGGCATCGATCTCGGAGGTTAGCCGGGTACTCCACAACCTGCTGGAGAACGCGATCCGCCATACGCCGCCCGAAGGAGCGGTAAGCGTCGAGGCAGGTCTCGCCGATGGGCATGCCGTGGTGACAGTCACCGACGCGTGTGGCGGGATCCCCGAGACCGACCTCACAAGAGTGTTCGACCTCGCATTCCGCGGAAAAGCAGCGCGCACCCCGGATTCCAACGGCGGTGGTGGGCTTGGCCTAGCAATAGCGCGTGGAATAGTGGAGGCGCACAATGGAAGGATCGAGGTGCACAACCTGCAGCCCGGATGCCGTTTCACGGTTCACCTTCCACTCACTCGGGCCTCGTGAGGGTTCTTGTAACCGGCGGCGCAGGGTTCATCGGTTCCCACGTGGTCGACGCCCTGTTGGCCGCCGGCCACCAGGTCCGGGTTCTCGACTGCCTGCATCGGCTCTCGCATCAAAGTCCGCCCGACTATCTCAACCCGGGAGCCGACTACCTGCTGGATGACATAAGGGATCCTGCGGCAGTCGACGAAGCCATCGACGGCGCAGACGCGGTTAGTCATCAAGCTGCGGTAGTGGGCCTGGGGGTCGACTTCGCCGACATTGCGGAGTACGTCTCGGTGAACTGCCAGGGCACCGCAAACTTGCTCAACGCCCTGTGGGCGGCAAGGTTCCGGGGGAGACTTGTGCTGGCCAGCAGCATGGTGGTTTACGGCGAAGGCAGGTATCGCTGCTCCGAGCATGGCCTGGTTGCTCCAGCGCCCCGCCGCCCAGACCATCTGGTGGCCGACCTCTTCGAGCCACCCTGTCCCATGTGCGCATGCCCGCTCTCGCCTGAGGCAGTCCCCGAGGATGCACCGTTGCGGCCACTGAGCATCTATGCGGCAACCAAGCTGCATCAGGAGCACCTATGCGACGCATTCGCCGTATCGACCGGAGCCCAAGTGATCTCACTGCGGTACCACAACGTGTACGGGGCGAGGATGCCCTTCGGCACTCCATATGCCGGAGTAGCCAGCATGTTTCGAAGCAGCCTGGAGCAGGAGCGATCTCCGCAGGTTTTCGAGGATGGGTCTCAGATTCGGGATTTCGTGCACGTCAGCGACGTAGCTCGCGCCAACATCCTTGCCCTGGGGGCACCTGAGGGCGTAACCGGTCCATTCAACATCTGTAGCGGCACTCCGAGGACTTTGAAGGAGGTGGCGGACCGATTGTCGGAGGCTTACGGTAGCGGCGCCCCGCAGCCGGTAATAACCGGCACTTTCAGACCCTCCGATGTGAGGCATGTGTTTGCCGATCCCGCCCGAGCTCGGGGGGAGCTGGGCTTTTCTGCCCGGGTTGCGCTAGACGACGGCATGCGCCGGTTCGCAAAAGAAAGCCTCCGAGCAGGACCCGCTTCGACATCGGGCAATAAGGCACCTCAACCCTGATCATTCGGCCTCCAACCTCGCCGGTGCCCCCAAGGGCGGCGGGCGTTCATATGCGCAGTCTGGCCACACCAGCAGGACAGCCAAGCTTCAAACTCCCCATTCGAAGCTGATCGATTCGGTTCCTTTGCTGCAAGCCGGCCCGAAACCTCTCCGCCATTGCCCCTTGTCCCGGTGAGCCGACACGACCAGCCGTCGTCAACCAACAGTGGCTGCCCTTCCGGGAAGTGCCACCCGACATGACCTTGGAGTCGTAGGCAGCGGCCACTCGCCTTGCGGTATCGCAGTTGGATCCCATCGCACCTAGGGAGGAACCCGCTCGATGTTTGACGCGCAGGCCTGGGATGCGGGCGAAAACACGGCAGGCGGCGGTGGTGCCGCGGGCGGATTTGCCGGCGGAGGAACCGGCCCCGGGCCTTAGTCACGGCCGCTCAGTCGGGGGAGAGGCGCGGGGTGGGCCCGTAGGTGCCGATTCCGTTGCAGATGGCGGGACGACCGAGGACGAAGGTGAGGCTTCCGGGCCAATTTCCGGCGTAGGTGACTGGCTCGACAAGCTTGAGGTTATAGAAGGTCCGCCGCTACATCCTGCCAGTAAGACAATCAGGCACAACGAGGGCGGACAATGAATGATCGAACCTCCCATCCCACCCTTGCGTCAGCCGAGCAAGTGAGTACGTTGATCGTCCAATGGCTGGCTGGAGGGACGGATGACGAAAGGAAGCTGACGCACACCTGCCGAATGGATGAGGGCCCTCTGCCGGTCGAGAATTTGCCACGGGCATGGCGCGGCCCAGCGTTCTCTAGCCGCTAGCTTGAGTGTTAGAGAGACTGCCTGACTAGCTCCGAGGCGAGTTCGTGTGCTCGGTCGAGGAGTGGACGATGCCACCACCTTTCCAGATCGATCTCATTGGCCGACGCCAGGTCATCGAGGAAGTGGGCGGCCAGCTCTTTCACTATTTCCCGGTCGTCTATGCTGACATTGAGCTCCTCCTCCAGTGCAAACGAGCGGTTGTCGAAGTTGGCCGAGCCGACGTTGGCCCATCCGTCGTCCACGAGAATGACCTTCGCGTGGAGCCGAGCTTTTTCGTACTCGAACATCCGAACCCCGTCCTCCAGCAGCCGACCGTAGGAGTGTTGGCCCGCCTTGCGAACCACCTCTTTGTCAATCGGCCGGCCATTCACCAGGATGCGGACGTCGACCCCCCGCCGGGCGGCCTCGCAAAGGGCATCAACGAAACCCGAGCGAGGTGCGAAATACGCTGTGGTGATCCACAACCGCTCCCGGGCACCTTCGATCGCAGCCAGGAATAGGGTCTCGGTTGCAGTGCTTCCGCCCGTCGGGGAGCTCCGGAGCACGAGGATAGGCACGCCGTCATCAAAGGGCTCGAGCTCCGGTAGGTGTTCCGGTCCAGGGATTTGTCCCATTGTCTCAACCCAGTTCTCGAGAAAGGCGCCCATGACGTCCCGGACCACCGGACCCTCGATCCTGACGTGGGTTTCCCGCCAGCGGTCCGGCTTCTCGACGTTGCCCTCCCACTCCTCGGCGATCCCCACTCCCCCTGCGAATGCCACCCTGCCGTCGATAACCAGAACCCGCCGGTGCATGCGGTTGTTCGCTTTTCCAAGCTGATACCACCGGATCGGCCTGAACCAGCCGACCACGACACCGGATCGCTCAAGCATCTCGACAACATCGCGGTCGAGCTTGGCGGAACCCCAGGCGTCCAGGAGAACTCGTACCTGGACCCCTGACCGAGCGCGCTCCGCCAAGGCATCGGCGATGTCACTTGCAGCTTTCCCCGCCCACCAGATGTAGGCGGAAAAGCTGATGCTCTCCGTCGCTGATCTGATCCCATCCAACATCGCCGGGAAGATTTCGTGGCCGTTGCGCAGGATCGCCACGCGGTTGCCGCCCCGTTGCGGCGCCTGAGTCAGTGCCTCTACGAGTCGGACAAAACCGCGGCTCCCTGGAGGGGGAGGCGATGAAATGTCTATGGTCTTGGCTGCCACCCGGCGAAACTTCGCGGCTTTGAAAGCGTACAGGGCTGCAAGACCCAAGCCGAACACCCCCGCGCCCATACCAAAGCGTCGCGGGAAAGAACCTCTGTTCATGGGAATCGACCTTATCGATTTGTGCAAGGAGTCGACGACTCCGGTTCGGCCCGGCCCTAATGTAAGAAATTATCCGAATCGCCTAAGCTTTGTAAGCCTCAGACGGGATGGGATTTAACTTCAGTGATCGGGCAACTGCCATCAAGACCGCCGCCGCTGTTTGCCCCGTAGTTGCCGACCACTCGTGCCCTTCAGTGGTATCTAGATAAGACGGGCCGGGCCCCGGTCCTCTATTCCAGTAGGTCCATGCTTGACCCGGAACCGTATAGCCGATGTCGATCAGGCCCTGCGCGACCTGCGATACCACGTGATGAGCACCATCCTCGTTGCCTGTGACCACAACCCCAGCAACCCGGTTGTACGCGACCGGTAACCCGTCGGGCCCCATCTCGCTGATCATCGCGTCCATCCGCTCAAGCACTCGCTGGGCGATGCTTGAGGGGTGGCCAAGCCAAGTTGGTGTCGCGAAGACCAAGATGTCGGACTCCAGGAGCTTGGAGTGGATGTGAGGCCACTGATCACCTTGGCCCTCGTCGGTTGTGACACCCGGAGGGACATGAAAATCGGTCACCCTGACTATCTCGGTGGTCACCTCATGACCCTCGAGCTCCCGCACCAGCACGCCGGCTAATGCCTCCGTGTTGGACTGCTCGCTGGCGGCCTTCAATGTGCAGTTAAGAACCAGTGCTTTCAATATCATTCTCCAGAATCAGTGAATTGGCGAAAGAGTCAGCGCCCGTGCGGCTGAACTTCCTTGGAGGTTTCTTTGAAGGTCCCTGGAACCCTGCGGACCGCGCCCTTGTCCACAATGTCTAGTGAAACAGGGCGACGAAGACAGCACTTGTGACGCCGGACAGGATGAACTTGTGGGCAAGGTCGGTTGTGACAGCTTTGGTTCCCCACTTCCAAGGCCACGGCGAGATGCCTAGACCTTTGTAGAGGAGCACGTCGCCAAACCAAAGCAAGACGAAATGCAGTGCTGAGGCCGCCAGTGGGCCCAGGGGCGTAAGCCCCAGCGCCCCCCGAAACAATCCCATGCTAATGCCGTGTCCCCAATGAACTGCCAGGCCCAGTTGCTTGACCTGAGCCGTGTTGCTGATCTTTGGCTCGAAAAGGACTGCCCCGACTTCCGCTGGGACCATGCTGTCTTTGCGTTGAGTCTTTGACTGCTCGACTCGTTCCGAGAGGGTTTGTGCCGTCGTACCAACTACTCCCGACACCATCCCCCAACCCAAAGCTGCCAATACGTCGACCATGCTCGCTCCTTAATCAGGTGACGCTTGGCATCTTCCGTAGACACTCAAGCGGCAGACTCGGCCGGCCTCGCCCGCGAGGCGCTGTACTGTTTAGTACACTCAAGAATCTTAAGCCAAGCCGGAGTTAAGGGTAGCTTATTGCTGGGTAAGCTCTTCGTTTCTAAATGAAAGGAGGTGGGAATAGGCGGCGCTTAGAGCATTCCGCATTGGCCGGATGTCCCTTTTGGTGGTCGCCAGCAGATATCCACCTTGAATCGCTGCCATGGTTATCTCGGCCAGTTCGGCTGGATCTGCATCGGCCGCAAGAGAACCGGATTGCTGCAACGCACGGAGACCGGCGGCCAGCTCGGCTTCCCAAAGGTCAAAAGCTTCAGCCAGAAGTCGCCTTAAAGAATCGTCCCGGTCAGCCATTTCAGCAGCTAAAGAGCCGATCGGGCAGCCACCTCGAAGCCGACGCTTTTCGTGCTGGTCGGCGAGAGCATCAAGCCAGTCTGAGATCTGATCCCAGTCCCCCAGTTGTGCGATGTACGGCTGCTGATCCTCCATCGTCCTGGCGAGCTGAAACCGCACAACTTCGGTGACCAACTGGTCCTTGCTGACGAAGTAGTAATAGAACTGGCCTTTGCCGGTATTACTGGCTTCGAGAACGTCGTCGACTGAGGTCCCAGCGACGCCTCGAAGGTGAATGAGTTCTGCCGCCGCTTGAATGATCCGCTGTCTGGTACTTGGTGACGATGGCATCGGCGCTTAGTTACCCTGCTAACCGCTGGTTAACTCGGCTCATCGAAGCAGGACTGGTGTCTCTCCCCTTAGGGTGGACGTCGACAAGGTCATTCATCGGCCCGCTACAACGACCTGGGTGCGGTCGATGGCGCTCCACGGAAGGGTTGTTATTCCGTTCAACAGAACAGAGAGAAGGGAGCAACAAATGAGTAGCTCAAACGTGTCGGGAACCGGAAGCATTGACGCCACAAGGTTGTTCGCAAAGGTCTTCGGTATCGTTTTACTTCTGGTAGGAATTGTCGGACTTGTTTTGGGAGACGACCGGCTGTTTGGGATCCTCAATATCGACCTTGTGGAAGACATAATCCACGTGGCGTCTGGCCTGCTGTTGCTCTACGTGGGATTTGCTGCAGACGCTGCCGTGGCCAAGACCCTGGTCGTCGCATTGGGGGTTGTTTACCTCATCGTGACGTTGCTCGGGTTCTTCGCCCCAGACTTCATTGAAATGCTTAACCCGCACGGCTACACCCTGCTGGACAACCTGATCCACCTCGTGGTGGGCACGCTGGCCATCGCGGCTGCCTTGCTGGTGAAGCCCTCTGCTAGTCACTAGGGCCTCGCGTGCCTGGAACGGACCCCTCGGGGACGCTCCCGCAATACAAGTCAATGCAACCTGGCGGGGAGCGGCCGCCGGATGGGGCATGGAGGCCATCGGCGTCGTCGAAGCGGTAGGCGCCGATGTCCGGACGTACGGGTGGAACAACCCTGGTTCGCCGGGCGACGGCTAGCGGAGCGGCTCGGATCCGGGCCGGTGGTCTGCAGCGGGACGTGACCTTCGCCGAACCGGCCCCCGGCGTGCCCGCCGGCCTGCCTACCACGCTAAGTACGACCGGGACGGGCCCAAGATCGTGGGCACCGTCGTTGGTCCCCGGGAGCCGAGGCCGTAACGATCAAGCTTGTGCCGGGTTCATCGACCCCTTAGTTAAGCGACTAGGTCCTGACCCGCCGGCTCTTTGAACCGGCGTGCGTTGACGGCAAGCCAGCCGGCAAACGTCTGAAGCTGTGGATTGAGGAACCGGGACAACGCCGGACCGTAGTGCCCGCAGTAGTCCTCCCGGTTCTCATCGATCATTTGAAACATGTTTGCTACCATGTCCGCACCCGGCCCCCCGGAGCCGCGCAGGGCCTGGACCGGAACGTGGTCGTAACGCACCTTCTCTCCAACGGCTTCGGAAAGCCCGGCGGCGAGCTCGGCGCCCGTGAGGTGCTCGGCCGCAACCCCCACCGTCCTTCCTATGAACCTGTGGCCTGCCTTGAAGATCCCGTAGTGCATCTTCCGACGTCCTCGGCGGCTATGTCGGCGATCACTGAATCTCGCGAAACATGATCATCGAATCTCGCGGTGATCTGACAAATTGACGCTCCTCCCGCAGGGTTAATCCACCCTGCGTGGTCATTGCCCTCCGAGGCTGTTGGCGACCAAGCCGAACAGCCAGGAGGGCTACACGATGATGACTCAGGAGGAGTATTTGGACATTCCAGGACTGAAAAGGCAAGGCTGGACCCTGCAGCAGATCGCCGAGGAGGTCGGGTACCACCCGGCGACGGTACGGGAGTGGATCCGCCGGGGTGGACCGCCACAGAAGCGGCAGATCGATCCGGCCAACCTTGTGATCAACGAGCACTGGGCCCAAGAGATAGCCATGCTGCTCAAGGCCAACCCCAACCTGCTCGCCACCTCGGTCGAGCGGCTGCTCCGAGCTAAAGGCTTCACCGGCAGCTACCCGACGCTCGCTCGGTACCTGTGCGGGGTGCGAGGCTCACGTCGGGGCCGGCAGGTCGAGGTTTCGGTTCCGATCGAGACCGCCCCCGGGGAGGAGTTCCAGTTCGACTGGTCCGACTGTTGCGACTTCGCCCGGCTGTGGGGGTGGGAGCAGCTGCACTGTTTCGGGGCGATCCTGTGCTACTGCCGGCGCCGCCACTGGTGGTTCACCGACTCAATCGACCGCCACCACACCTTCGAGGGGCTGGTGCGCTTTTCGAGGACACCGGCGGAGTCCCCGGAGTCGGACGCACCGACCGGATGGGGTGCCTGGGTCGCTCCCACGGCCGGGTGTTTCGCTGGTTCGCTGAGTCGTTGGAGTTCGCCGCCTACCACGGCTTTTCCTTCAAGGCGTGCCAGGCCGGCGACGCCAAGCGCAAGGGCAAGGTGGAGCGTCCCTTTTGGGAGATGAAGGAGGCGTTCTTGCAGGAGGTGACCGTGACCGGACCACCCGCCAGCATCAACGAGCTGAACCGAAGGGCTGACGAATGGCTCGAGCACAACGTCCACCACCGGCCCCATCGGGTGACCGGGATGGCTCCGGCGGAGCGGATCAAAGACGAGCTGCAGATGTTGGGGCCGCTTCCCCGCCTCAGATTCGACACCTCAAAGCGGGAGTCCCGCCAGGTCGGGCAAGCGGTTCCGATGATCGAGGTCGACGGGGTCTTCTACTCGGTGCCACCGGCCCTGGCCAGCCAGATCGTGGAGGTCAGGCTGCCGGTTGACCGGCGAATCATCGAGGTACGCCACCGGGGCCAGCTGCAGGTTACCCACCAGATTGCCCCCTCAGGTTCCGAGCCGGTCTGGGACCCGCGCCACCGCCGGGAAGCGGAGCAGATTGCACTCAGCCGCCACCGGCGAACCCCGAGGTTCTCCCCGCATGAGCAGGTCTTGGTTGATCTGCTCGATCTTGGTGAGGGCGACTACGACGTCGAGCCGGTTCGGCTTGAGAGCTATGACCCGGACTCAGCCTGCTGCGGTTGCGGCTGGGCAGGGGGTGTGCGGTGAGCGAATCGGTGTACGAGCAGATCAAAGACGGCTTAGGTTACCTAAAGCTCAACAAGGCCGAGGAGTGCTTTGCCACCCTGGTGGAGCAGGCACGAGACGACAAGTGGGACCACCTGCAGTTTCTGGCCCGGCTGGTGGACGAGGAGGTGACCGCCACTCGCAACCGCCGGCTGGCTTCCCGCATGCGCTTCGCTCACCTTCCCGGGCGGCGCACCCTCGAGGATTTCGACTTCGACTTTCAGCCCTCGATCGATCGCAAGCTGGTCGAGGATCTGGCCTCCTTGAGGTTCGTCAAAGAGGGAAGGCCAGTTTTGTTTTTAGGCCAGCCCGGCTGCGGCAAGACCCACCTTGCGGTGGCCCTTTGCACCCTGGCGGTGGAGGCAGGGTACCGGGGCTACTTCGCCTCGGGAGCCGACATGTGCGCCTCGATCGCCGCCGCCTACGCCGAGGGCACCTTCAAGCTCAAGATGCGCACCTACACCGGTCCTTCGGTCCTGGTGATCGATGACGTCGGGCTGGTGCCGCTCGACCGGGCGGCGGGAAACGCCTTCTACCAGGTGGTCAACCGCCGCTACGAGATGGGCTCATCTACCATCGTCACCACCAACCGGGGGCTGCCCTCCTGGGGCGAGGTCTTCGGTGACTCGGTTGTCGCCGCCGCAATTTTGGACCGGCTGATGCACCGGGCGGTGGTTTTCAACATCAAGGGGCCGTCCTGGAGGATGCGCGAACACCAGGCCCTCGCCGAGGCGGTAAAGCAATGAGGGACTGCTCTGTGCCGTACTCAAGCCCCTCCCCAACTCCCAAACGCGGCTCTCAGCCCAACTCAGGAACTGAAAAATCTGCCAGAACCGTTATGAAGGTGTCTGGTGGCCCAAAAGAGCGCAAAGGAGGTCGCTGCTAAGGTTAATCGAGCGAGGAGCGTCACTCTGAGTAAATCGCGAATTTCGGTGATCATAAATCGCGGTTTTCAGTGATCGCCAAGAGCTATGCCGGGCAAGCTCATATCTCCCATCGGCGCAGTGATCGCCAATACGCCGTCGGGTCCTCGCTGAGGCCGCTGAGGCGCACCCGGCGTCAGAAGGTTGTCCCAGAAGGTCGGTAGGAGGAGAAAGGTAGTCGGGACGCCGTGGTCGATGAAAAATTGGTTGGCCTCGCCCTTGGCGTCCCAGTGGGGCACCTTGTACCTGCCCTGCAGGGTTGGAAAGCGGTCGTCCTCGAGCGCCCCCCGGTCCCGGCTGTTCTGCTGGGTTGACCAGACTGCATGATGAACGCCCGCCGCCTTGGCGGCACCGGCAAGGTGCGATGCCTGCTCGAGCTCCTTGTCGGCCCGGACAACCTCCGCCCCCCGTTCCGCCAGGGCACGGGCACGGTTGGACGCCGGCTCGCGTGTGACGGCCCGGCAGGCGAACCCGCCATGGGGATCGTCGACAATCGCCCGAGCCAGGCCGCCCCCCTGCGCCCCCGCCGCCCCAATCACGGCAACGATCTTGGCGTCGGTCATCGGCTTTCTCCTGCGGTCGCGGCAACCGCCGCCAGGCCCCGTTGGAGGTCGTCGTCGTTCATGGCCGGCTCCACCGTTGCCTTCACTCCCTGGAATAGCGGTTCGGCTATAACGGGGATAAGTGAGGGATCCTCAAGATCAAAAAAGATGTATCCGGTCCGCAGACCGTTTTCGGTGCAGTAGTACGCCGCTTCGGGACGGGTGCTCTCCGCCAGTGCCTTGTTGACCTCGGCCATCTTCCCTGTACGGATAGCTTCGCTGGCCACCTCGGTGTCGAAGGCAAACTTCAGTAGCATGCGCATGATCTTTCCTCCCTATTCGAGCAGGACCGCCTTCGATCCAACTGTTGGATAAACCGCTGCAATCGACCGGTTCGTCGGGAGGGACGGCGCCTGCCCCATCCCGTCGCAGCCGGAGCCGGCAATTCGTCGTTGGGAGCCTTGCTAGTTCACAACTCGATCAGCCGGCCTGGGAAAGCATGAAGAAAGAGGACGCCCGCGGCATCCGTTGAACTACTGGATCGAGCTACGGAATTCGGGCTACTGAGGTCTACCTGCGACCCAGTCCGTTGGCGGCGGCCCAGGCGGCAACCTGTGAGCGCGATCCGAAATCGAGTTTCGTCAGGATGCTTTGGACGTGGCTCTCTACAGTTCTCGGCGACACGACCAGCGCTTCGGCGATCCGCCGGTTCGAAAGGCCCTCAGCTACCAAAGAAGCCACCTCACACTCCCGACGGCTTAGCGGAAAGTTTGCTGTAGCGGCCGGAATGAGCTCCTCCACCAGCGCAGTGGCCCGAAGATGCAACGGCCGCATTCCCAGGACTTTGGCGGTGGCCGTCGCCGAGCCGGCAAGATCGTAAGCGTGTTTTGGCTCCTCTCGCCGGATCACCCTCGCAAGTGCGTACTGTGCTCTAGCCGCAATTCCCGGTGCCCCCACTCGCTGACTGAACTCGATAGCGTTCTGTAATTGCGTTCGCGCCTCCTCGGGCTTATCGAGCGACTCGGCTAGCAAGCCCAGGTAATAGGAGACGGGAGCGTAACAAAAGACCACACCGCTACCACAGCTTTCAAAGTGATCGGCAAACGGCAGGAGCGTTGCATACACCGACGAGGCGATGTCCCTATCGCCGAAGGCGGTGGCAAGCTCACCGAAAAACGAGGTGGTCATCAGCCATCCGGGGCTTCCCTGTTCCACTGGATAGAGCGGCCGCAACCGTTCGTACTCGACCCTGGCCTCGTCCATGGCTCCTTCGTCGAGCTTCAAAAGTGCGAGCAATGCGGCCATGACCGGAGGCACGTCGGACGAATCCACGCCCATTCGGCTGAACGTCCGACGGTAATCGTCGTAGTCCCCGGTCTCTCTTGCAAGCATGGCTATGAAGCCCAGGTACAATCCCATCGCACTCCGGTCTTCGATGCGAAGGGCATGTTGCAATGCGGTGTCCCAGGACTCGCGGGCCTCTTGGAAGTGACCGGTTATGTGCTGCCACGCCGCTCTCGTCTTCAGAAGGTGGAAACGGGACAGCGGATCTTTCAATATGCCGGCCACCCGTTCGAGCCCTTTGAGCTCCGCTACAATCCCCGACGGGTCGCCGTGTTCGAACATCACCGAGGCTCGCCAGGCGTGACCCCAAAGCTCAAGATCGAGCCGGCCGCTGAGCGAGGCGAGAGCAAGCATGCGACCTCCCAAGATCATTCGTTCCTCAGACCACTGCGGTAGAAAAAGGGCCCTCTGGCGCCCCTCAAGGGCCGCCCCGAGCACCTCCGGATCATCAAACTGGCCAGCAAGCTCAAGAGCTTGTGCACTGAGGGCCATGGCGGATTCCACCTCGCCGTTTTCCGACACCGCGAGCGCAAGCCGTCCCATAAGGGCAGCTTTAAGCCTTTCGTTGCCTGGCCCCAATGAGGCAAGCGCTTGGCGGCACAGCCGAATAACGGAGTCTGTGATCCGTTTGTCGCCTACGCCGTGCATTACCAGAGCCGCCTGAGCCATCAGGTCCGGCCGTCCCGCCTGCTCCGCAAGAGCTGCAGCACGGTGGGTGGACTTAACGCAGGCTTGGAGCTCGCCGCTTCGCCATTGGGCAGTTCCCAGTGCCACAAGAAGCGCCGCCAACTCGGCCGCATCAGCGCCCCGGCGTTCGGCCAGGTCGAGCGCAGCGATGTAGAGGGGCACTGCCGCCTCGAACGCCAGATTGGTAGTCGCTGCCTCAGCAGCTTGAAGGGTCCAGCGCTCGGCATTGCCTGTATCACCCCCCGCGGCAGCCTGCATCCAGTGGAAGGCGAGGTCGGCCGCGTGTACCTCAGGGCCGGATTCGGCCTCGAGAGCTTCCGCTACCGCACGGTGAAGTTTCACACGACGCGCCATGGGCAAATCGGCGTACAACGCCTCACGGAAAAGTCCGTGCTGGAATTGAAGCTCCTCCGGCTTGCCATTTAACGAGATGAGCAAAGATGCCGCCTTTGCCTCGTCGATGAGCTCCAACACCGAGATCTGGTCGGTGCCGGCAATGGTCTGTAGGCGTCTCAGCGAAACCGACCGGCCCAGCACCGCCGCAATCTCGAGCAGGCTTCGGCATTGCGGCGTTAGCTTGTCAAGACGATGGCAAACCATTCCCCGAACCCTTTCGGGCACCGCGGACGTCAAAATGGCGTCGTGTTTACCGATTGGCTCCTCTGAGAGCATCCGAGCCACTTCGACAAGGAATAGAGGATGACCCTCGGTTCGCTCGCATACAGCCTGGGCGAGCCCAACCGCCGGTTCGCCCAGCACGGCCCTCAGGAAATCGGCGACTTCGGCCTGGTTGAGCGGGCCAAGGCGCACCTCGTCCGCGCCCGCTGCGCGCCTCAGAGACGGAAGCATTTTCTTGAGTTCCGGCCCGGGTTCGTCCGCCCGGCAGGTGCCGAGAATAAAGATGGGAGCCGACGCTATTTCGGCACACAAGTAATCGAGGAGGCGAAGCGTTGGACCATCCGCCCAATGCAGGTCCTCCAGGACGACAACGACATCGTTATCTTCGGCGACCAGCCTGAGCAAATCGGCCACGGCGGCAAATGCCCTGAATCGAGCGCCCGTCGCATCCGCAGCTCCGCTGGGCGGATCAACCCCCAGGTCTTGTTGGATCTCCGGAGCTAGCAGCGCCAGTCCCCAGAGCCCTGGTCCAAGTCGCTGTTTCAGAACGGCTCGGTCCGCTTGTCGAGTGATGCTTCGGATAACCTGGATCCAGGGCAAGTAAGGAGGACTTTGTCCTATCTCCGAAGCACGGCCCCAAAGCACTCGGCTGCCGGTTAAGGATGCTTCTCGCGCTAAGGCGTCAGCGAGTCGGGTCTTTCCGATTCCTGCAGCGCCGGACAGTAGGGTGAACCTGCCTTGCCCCCTCCCTGCGGCGGCGAGGCCTCGACAAAGTCCGGCTAATTCCTTATTCCGCCCGACAACGACCTCACCGGTTCCCACCGCTTCCTTGGTCGTAGACATGAGGGAACCCGAGCTCCTTCGCCGTGCCGAGGCTTTCCATTGTCATCCGAAGGCCGATTCGAAGCAATGGTAACGTGCGGCCTCGCCTCATCTTCGACGTCTAATCCGATCTGTGTTTCGTCCGGTCAGCGCTACGTAGGCTTTCAGATGCTTTCCTTGAGCATTGCGCTCAGCTCGGCGCGGCTGACCGGTCCAAGCTTCTGGTAGATGTGCGTGAGGTGCGTGGTTACGGTACGCGCGGAGACGAACAGCCGGCTGGCGATCTGTCGGTTCGTCAGGCCTTGGGCGACGAGCTGAGCCACCCGGCGTTCGCCGGGAGTGAGGGCGTCGAGCCCGGTGGTGGCCGCGCGGCGGGGGCGGCCACCGGCGATGACCAGCTCCTCGCGGGCTTGGTCTGCAAGCGCGGTTGCTCCATGCCGGTGCGCAAGGTCGAGTGCGTCGACAAGGAAGCCCCGGGCGGGTTGGCGCCGGCGGTTCCGTCGCAGCATGGAGCCGAGCTCGGTCAGCGCGCGCACTCGGGTCAGCACCCGCGGTGACCCTGCCAAGATGTTCACGGCATCCTGCAGGCGGCGGATTCCATCCTCGCCACCCTCGATAATCCCAATTGCGATCAGGGCTTGCCCTATGGCACCGGCGACCTGTTGCTTCGTCGCCAGGTCGAGCTCTTGCGCGGCGAGCTCATGTGCGCGCGGCTCGTCGGAGAGCTGCAGGAGTGCCAAGGCGGCATGGGAGCGCCAGGGAAGGAGCGATGGCGCGTCGACGCCTCCCCGCCCGGCCAACGACCGTCCGCACGCGAGGAAATCCTCGAGGGCAGCGGCTGCGTCGTTCTGCGCTAGGCGAAACCAGCCCCGGCACTCGAGGTAGAAGGGATTGTCCTCGGCACGCTCGTCGGGCTTCGCGTCTGCAAGCATACGCCCCGCCTCGTCCCACTCACCTCGCACCATCAGGGCGTTGGCCAGGTGGGCTCGACCGAACGGCCTACCCAGGGCCGGCAGACCTCGAGCCGCCAGTTCGCCGCAGAGCCGGTCGGAGATTCGGGCGTCCGCTTCCGCGTCGGCCACGGCGCCGCGGCGCAGGTTGACGTTGGACCGCAGGCCGTAGACCACTGCAGTGGCCCATCCCCAGCGGTGCGCCACGTCTGCTGCCGCGTCGCAGGCGCGTTTCGCCTCCTCGAGCCGGTCGATGAACAGCAGCGCCTCGCCCGCATAGGCGAATTGAAAGCTGCCGCTTTCAATCAGCCAGTGCCCGCTCAAGGCGAGCTGCGCGAGTTCCGCCACCTTTTCCGGTGACTCGGTTCTCTCTAGGGCCGTGAGCGCGAGGTTGGCCAGCAGCACCACGCTGGTCGGTCGTGGGGGAAGCGCCTGGGGTGCGAGCTGGTCCAATCGAGCCAGCGCCTCGTCTCGGGTCCGGGCGTCGAGCCGGGCGCTGCCCAGCAACTCGGCCTCCAACTGCAGTGCCAGCTCCGGATCGAGAGCCGTTTGTGCGCTCGACTGCTCGTCCAGCAGGTCGACCGCCGACCAGAAGTCCCCGGCCAGCCCGAGGGTTCGGGCCAGGTGGAGCCTCGCCTCTGCCTCCTCGGCGGGTTCTTTGGCGAGTGCAAGGGCCTGTTGGGCGGTGGCGACCGCGTCCGGATGCCCGCTCTCGGCCTGCGCCCGCCCCAGCGCCAGGGTGACGCCGGCTTGCCGCCCGGGCGGGGGCGGTTCGGCGAGGGCCCTGGCCAATAACAAGGCGGCCGTCTCGGGGGACCCGCGCTGCCGCTCCCGGACGGCGGCGGCCACCAGCGTGTCCACCACCCAGGGGTCTCTTCGCGGCAGCGCTTCCAGCAATTGCGCAGCCACGCGTTCCAGCGGCGCCCCCCGGTCTGAGAGGAGGCGCGCGGCCCGGGCATGGGCCAGGGAGCGCCGCGCCGGCGGGATGTGAGCGCGGACGGCCTCGCGCAGCATGGGGTGGGTGAACCGCAGATAGGCCCCGGGCGCAAGGACGTCGGCTGCCACCAACCGATCCGCGGCGGTGACGGCCTCCAGCTCGCCGAGTCCTGCCAGTTGCGCGGCCTCCTGCAGCGGCGCCTCGCCCAGCGCTGCGACGGCGTCGGCCAGTTTCACAGCCTGATCGCCGACATCGGCGAGCCGTCGCAGCACGGACCGGCCGACGCGCTCTGGAACGTACCGTTCGATGTCGGAGGTCTCGAGGTGGGGCAACTCCTGCAACTCTCGGTCGGCGCGTAGCCCGGCAAGCAGCTCCCGAACGAGGAACGGGTTCCCCCCCGTAACCTGCCACAACCGGCGACAGACGCCGGCGTCGAGATCGGGATCCAAGACCGCTAAGGCCAGCGTTGTAACGGCCTCTTCGCCGAGCGGTGCAGGGGTGGCGCGTCGTGATCCCGCGAGCGAGTCGAACCGCGCGAGCACGTCCTTCGCCGGCCCGTCGACGGAGCGCCGGGACGCCAACAGCATGAGGATGGGCAGGTCCGCGAGGCGGCGGGCCACGAAGCCGAGCGCATGCAGCGACGGCAGGTCGGCCCAGTGCACGTCGTCGACGCACAGGAGACGTGGTCGCCGTTCGGCGAGGTCTTGAATCAGTTGGTAGAGCCCGTAGGCAGCCCCGAGCCCCTCACTACCCAGACCGCTGGACGGCGGACCGGCGGTCCCCTCGACGAGCGAAGCGAGAAACGAAGCGGGGCCTTCCAGGACCACAGCGCGGTCCGCGGGATCCAGTTGCGCCAGGGCCGGTGCCAGGAGCTGTCGCAGCACCCCGTAGGCAAAGGCCGTCTCGAGATCGTCGCCACGTGCCCCATGGACTTCGAAGCCAGCATCGACAGCCATATGGGCGACTGCTTCGAGGAGCCGTGTTTTGCCGATGCCGGCCGGGCCCTCCACCACCAGGATTCGCCCCTCGCCGCGGGATGCTTCTGTAAGCGCCTGGTGGGCCGTCTCGAGCTCATGCTGCCGCTCGAGAAGGAGGTCGGAGTCTCGGGATCGCAGGGTCAGGGCCGGGCTCTCCTCGACGCCTTCGTAGTGCCTCCTCCCAATGTTACGACCCCCCTTACGATGCCGCCTCCGTCCGTCCTCCTCATGCTGACGGTTAAGGAGCATCCGAACAAGGGAGGGCACCATGACTGCAACCGACACACCCACCACTGCGGAGGTAGACCAGGGCAAGCTCGAGGAGTTCGTCGGGCACTTCGCCACAGACCTCGGCGCCGTGCTGCATGCCGCAACCGTGCTCATCGGCGACCGTCTCGGCCTCTACAAGGCCATGTCCAACTGCCGCTGGTGCACTCCGGAGGAGCTGGCCGAGCGCACGGAAACCCACCTGCGCTACGTGAGGGAGTGGCTCGCCGCCCAGGCGGCCAGCGGCTACGCCGAGTACGATGCCGCCTCCGGCAGCTTCCGGCTCACCCCCGAACAGAGCTTCGCCCTGACGAGCGAGGACAATCCGCTGTTCGCTCCGGGAGGAATCCAGGTCGCCGCTTCCACCCTCGCCGACGTCGGCCTGGTCGCCGATGCTTTCCGGACCGGGCGGGGAGTGGCGTGGGGCGAGCACCACCATGACTTGTTCGAGGGGACCCTCCGCTTCTTCCGCCCGAACTACATCGGCAACCTCACCCAGCACTGGCTCCCCGCGCTCGACGGCGTGGAGGACAAGCTGCAGTCCGGCACGACCGTCGCCGACATCGCCTGCGGTGGGGGAGCGTCGACGATCATCATGGCGCGGGCCTACCCGGCCTCGAGCTTCGTGGGCTTCGATTACCACGAGGCGTCGATCGCCATCGCACGCAATTCCGCGGCTGCGGCCGGCGTCGCCGAGCGCTGCACGTTCGAGGTCGCGACGGCCAAGGAGTACCCCGGGACCGGGTACGGGCTGGTGACGGTCTTCGATGCCCTGCACGACATCGGCGACCCCACCGGCGTTGCGGCTCACGTCCTGCAGACTCTTGCCCCGGATGGGGCGTGGATGGTCGTCGAGCCGTTCGCCCACGACCGCCTGGAGGACAACCTCAACCCGGTGGGGCGCATCTTCTATTCGGCCTCCACGACCATCTGCCTGCCCGTGTCTCGCTCTCAAGAGGTCGATGCCGGCCTCGGTGCTCAAGCCGGCGAGGCCCGTCTGCGCCAAGTCGTCACCGGGGGTGGCTTTACCCGCTTCAGACGGGTCGCCGAGACGCCTTTCAACCTGGTCTTCGAGGCCCGGCCGTGACCAATACCGTGATATCCAGTAGATAGTAACTATAGAGATTCGAGCGAACCGGCCGAGTGCCGGCGGAAAGGAACAAGAAGTGTCTACCGCAACCCAGACCGAGCTGGACCGGCTCACGGGCGACTACACAATCGACCCTGCCCACTCCCGCATCGGCTTTCAAGCTCGCCACGCCATGGTGACCAAGGTCCGTGGCCAGTTCAATGAATTCGAGGGCAGCTTCCACTTTGACCCTGCAGACCCCGAGGCATCGTCTGCGACCGTCACGGTTCAGGCCAAGAGCATCGACACCGGCCACGAGCAGCGCGACGCCCACCTGCGTTCCAACGACTTCTTCGCCATGGACGAGTACCGAGAGATCAAGTTTGTCTCCACCTCCGCCGAGAGGGTCGACGACCACAGCTTCAAGCTCAACGGCGAGCTGACCATCAAGGGAGTGACGCGGCCGGTCAGCATCGATTTCGAGTTCAACGGCGTCGAGCTAGACCCGTGGGGCAACACCCGCATCGGATTCGAGGGCTCGACCGAGGTCAATCGCAAAGACTGGGGCATCAACTGGAACGCCGCCCTGGACTCCGGCGGCGTCCTGGTAAGCGACAAGGTCAAGCTTGAGTTCGACATCGCTGCAACCAAGAACTCCTAACACTGCGGTAAGTAACAAGGACCGGTTCAGCCGGTCCTTGTTCTTTGTTCTAGACGGAGCGAGCCACTTCTTTCAGGAGGACGCGCCCGACGACGCAGCTCGGGCGATCCGCCAATGGCTCACCCGCCGGCGTTCCGTCGGATACCGCTCAATCGCAGATGACTGACTCCGGAATGGTTCAGTACCTCCTGGATCAGCTCCATGACCCAGACGTCACCGCTCGTGCGATGTTCGGGGGGCACGGCATCTACCGGAACGGTCACATGTGCGCACTGGTCTACGGGCGAGGTCGTCTACATGAAGGTGTCGGCCAACGAGGCGAAAACGTCCAAACGTCAGTCGTTCCGTCCAGCACCAACCAGACCATAAGGAGCTTTCGCGAGATCACTGCGGACGAGCTGGAAATCCGGATGTCCTCGCATCACTTTTCGAAGAGGCCGAGCGAGCGGCATGGCTCAATGGTCTTCGGAAAGGGCGCCAAGCTTAAAAACCGTGTTCCAGGCCCCCTCGGTTTAGTCCAACGAAGCTGGGGGTATCGGTTGGCCGGTTACTTCCAGACGGCCTGACAAGCAAAGGGGGCAAAGATGGTCGACGTACCGACACCTGGCGAAGGCGCAGAAGAAGCTGAAGAGAGCAATGAGCCGAGGTCGCTGGGCGATGCCGCCAGGGAAAAGCGGGACCCAATCGCGGCTGAATCTATAGACGTTCCACCTTTCCGCAACCCCGAACGCACCGATAGCGGTGCCGAGGGCACGGGTCCCAGCAGCACCTAAACGGGGTAGACACTCTCTGAGCACCAGGGCGGCGAGCTCCGGAAGGGGTGGGGGTCGCTCGGTGATGTGGGAATAAAAAGTACCTTGCTCCTAAGTCGCTTATAAGGGTTCAGTAGTCAAGTCCTTAGATTTGAGGAGGTGAGCTGAGTGCTTATCGACTTGGGTAGTTGGAAGAGCCTGGCTCTTCGGGGAGCGGCCGCATTGGTGTTCGGCTTGTCGACTCTTGCCTGGCCGGCGATCACTTGTTTGCGCTGGTCCTTCTCTTCGGTGCTTACGTTCTCGTGGACGGGGCCTTCCTCTTGATGTCGACCTTAAAGAGACAGGGGAGTCCCGAATCCCGGCGGGGACTGCTCATACTCGAGGGATTGGTCGGAGTGGGATAAGAATAGCGACTTTCGCCTGGCCGAGCATCACCGCCTTGGCGCTGCTTTATCTGATTGCAGCTTGGGCTCTAGTCACCGGTTTCCTCGAGATTGCCGCTGCCATCCGGCTTCGCAAGCACATCGACAATGAGTGGTTTCTTGGAATCGCCGGGGCAATCTCTGTGACATTTGGAGTGCTTCTGGTCTTGATGCCGGGAGCAGGCGCTCTCGCCGTCACATGGTTGATCGGCGTCTACGCGACGGTCTTCGGGGCGCTTCTAACCGCGCTGGCCTTCAAGATCCGCAGGCTTCTCACGCCGGCCGGTGGTACGTCCGCTCCTCTGGGCGCCTAACTAAAGCAGCGCTTGCAAAGGGGCATTGCGTGATGGGCTGCCTGTCGATCCGGAACACCAGGATCGCAGGCCAGCCCTGATCCTAGCGAAGGCGGCGTGCCTGCTCTACCAGGAAATCTCGATCTCGATCTCGGACTCCTCGCCGATCTCGACCTCCACGCTAAGTTCGACCTCGGCGGGCACCTTTGCCGAGAGCCGGATGCCGTTGCGCACAAACTCAACTTGATTGTGGCGCGAGATTTGGTCCGCGAGTACCCTCAGGCGAGCGGCTGCTGCCTCGCGGCTCATCGTTTGATTCTCGGTTATCTCCAATAGCTCGTCGGTCAAGCTCTACCTCCATGTCCGTTCGACATCCAGGTTCCTGGGGAACCGGCAGCTTCACCAGGCTGTTGCGCTACCCAGCAGTTTTACTACTTTGTACGTGCCGGCACCCTCGGTCGTAGCCTTTCCTGGCTCCGCAAGGACTCCAGACGCAGCGACTGAGCGTCGCATCTCCTAAGGTTTTGGGATCCGCGGTCCGGGTAATTCGGAAACCTACGGGGAGGTGCTTCATGTTCAAGAGTCATCGTGCCATCCATACGGCACTAGCAGTGCTTCTATCCATCTTTTTGCTGGCCGCTTGTGGAGGGGAAGAACCGGAAGAGACCGAGGCCAGTCCCACCACAGGCAACACCGGTGCCTTCGAGATAACCGGCACCGTTCAGACGGTTGAGATAGAGGATGGTGGAGCTTCACCGGGGGCGACCGGAACCGCCACGCCTACCAACGCCAGCCCGACCGCGGGCGGTTCGCCCACCGCGGGTGGGACCGCTTCGCCCGCCGGACCTGTTGCCCGGCTTTTGGTGGAGATCGAAAACCTCACTCCCAGGGCTCCAGGCATCCTGTGTGACGTTGAAGACGGTGACCAGGTCACTCTGACCGTTACCGGCACCACCGCGATCGATCCGCAGCGCCCGCTCGAAGAGCTGGACGAGCTCGAGGGCCGTTCCATTCGTGCCGAAGGCAACGCCGAGGAGCTTGCGGCGGAGGACCGTGGCGGTAGTCCTGCAGGCGAGGGCGAAGAAACCGGGTCACCCACGGCAACTGGCACCGGCAGCCCGACGGCCAGCCCGACGGCCACTGGAACCGCCACTGGCGTCGCCAGCCCGGGAACCGGGGGTACGGCAGGGGGCGCAGGGGGTGGAGGCACCAACGAGGACCCCGAGGCCGGATGCCACTGGGAGGTGGCCAGGCTGGTGATTGAGGAAGCAGAGGGAGGCGAGACGACCGGTGCTGGTACCGGATCGCCGACTCCAGCTCCTGCGGGAGGCCAGGGCACGAAGACCGGAGGCACCGGCGCGTCGCCCACTCCCGGCAACCAGCGGACCCCGGCCGGTGCAACGCCGACGTCAGGCGGAGCCGGAACCTAAAGAAAAGCGATGGGCTGACCCTTTTCAGCCAGACCGCTTCGTACAAAGTCGGGGCCACCAATGCGGCCCCGACTTTTTCGTCCACTGCAACTCCCCGTCTTAGCTGTCACGAGGTCGTGAAGCCGGGTAGGGTGCTGCGATGTGGCCAGCGTGGCGGATCGATCTATTGGAGGTAGGGTCGACATCGTGATGGAGGGTTGACAATGCAGCAAGCCGGTGTCCGCCGGCTCGAATTCGACTATGCCGGCGTCGCCACCCTCGATGGTAACTGGGAGTTTTTTCCGGGGGAGCACTCGCTCGACGACCTTCCGAAGCTGAAGCCGGAAACAATCGTTGTTCCGGGACTGTGGGAAACCCAGGGTTACCTGGAGCTCGACGGGGCTGCCTGGTACCGGCTCTGCTTTGACCTTGAGGATGTCTCCGGCTACTGGACCCTTCGCTTCGGAGCGGTGATGGACATTGCCGACGTGTACCTCAACGGCCGCCATCTGACTTCTCACGATCTGCCGTTCACGCCATTCGAGCTCGACGCCGGACCGGCGTTGAATGCCGGGGTCAATGAGCTGGTGGTCCGGGTCTTCGATCCGTCTTTGGACGACCCCCAGCACTTGCAGCTGCCGCACGGTAAGCAGGGTTGGGCCAACTGGATCTTTCCCAGCCGGCCCAGCCTCTACCTTACTTACGGCGGCATCTGGCAGTCCGTAACCCTCAGGCGCCACGGCCCCCTGGTTCTGCAAGACGTCTTCGTCAACAGCGATCCGGACGACCTCAGAGTGGAGGTTTCGCTTGCCAACCGTAGCCCCTCGAAGGTTCAGGGCCGGGTGTCGATTCGAACTCTGGGAATCCTCGAGGATGAGTGGGAGCACATCCCAGGCGGACAGAAGCGCAGCTTCAGCTTTGTATTGGGTTCCACCTCCGCGCCTCGCTGGAACCCGTCAAATCCAAATCTCCATGACCTGATAGTCGACATTAAGGCGGCTCGGGAGCCGAGCGACGGGGGTGTGGTTCGCTTCGGTCTGCGCAAGATCGAGATCGAGGGCACGCGGATGTTGATCAACGGGTCCCCTTACCGGATGAAGAGCGTCCTGGTCCAGGGATTTCGCTCCGACGGTCTCTACGCAGAGGGAACCCGAGAGGCTATCGAGGACGAGGTCCGCAAGGCGATCGACATGGGCTTCAACACGGTTCGCCTGCACATCAAGGCTTTCGATCCGACATACCTGGACGTGTGCGACGAGCTCGGAATGTTGGTCCACAGTGACATCCCGGTGGCGGAGCCTATCGACCACGCACAGCTCGGCACCGATACCCCACTGGCTCTGCGGTGCCGCCGTGCCGCCCGCGACCAGGTCATTCGGGATCGCAACCACCCGAGCATCATCCTTTGGAGCGCGATGAACGAGCTGGGCCTGGAGCGGCCGGAGATCAGATTCTGGGACCGGTACGAGGACTTCGTTCGGGCCATGGTTGGTGAGGTGGAGAAGGCGGACCCGACGCGGCCGGTGATCGAGAACGACTGGGTGGAGCCCGACCCGGACCGGGTGTTCAGCTCGCCGATCCTCACCGCCCACTGGTACGGCCGCCTTCACGCCGAGTACCTCGCCACAATCGACAAGAAGGCGGCGGAGTGGTCCGAAGTGGGAAGGCCGTTATACGTCACGGAGTTCGGGGACTGGGGTCTCCCGGCCATGCCTCGTAAGGAGCTGCCGCCGTTTTGGGATACCCGCGAGATCTATTCAGTGGGACTGGCGGCGACATTATGGCCGGGCAGCATCGCCCGGTTCGTGAGTGAGACCCAGCGATATCAGGGCCTTTCCGACCGGTTTCAGATAGAGGTCTTTCGCAGGCACGACCACCTGGGTGGCTACTGTGTTACCGAGCTGACCGACGTGCCTCACGAGCTCAACGGACTGCTCGATCTTGACCGCAACCCCAAACGAATAGCGGCCGAGGAGATAACAAGGGCCAACCAACCGGTGTTGCCCATGCTCAAGCTGGAGAATTTGGTGGCGACCGCCGGAGGCACCTTTACCGCGTGCTTCGAGGTCGCCAACGACGGTCCGTCCCTGGAGGATATTACGGCTGAATGCTGGTTCGGGGATGCCTTCGGCCCTGAGGAGGCGGGGGTGGTGAGGATCGGCCGGCTGGACGGCTACCGGGCGAGCCGGCTGGGTGAAGTCCGGCTCACCGCTCCCGAGGTGCCCGGCGCCCATGACCTCATAGCGAGTCTCACTAAGGACGGAGTCGAGATCTCCAGGAACCGGTATCCGGTCCATGTTGTACTGGAGCCCGAGCCGGTTGGCCCCGTAAGGCTCCTCGGGGGCACCACCTGCGCGGCGGCGGTGGAAAGTGTCGGAGGCTACCTCTCCGACGACGGAACGGTTGTTGTGGGGGAACGGTCTCTCGACGAGACCTCAGGGGCCGTGCTGCGTGAGAAGCTTGCGGCCGGTGGGTCGGTGATAGTCCTGGCACAGGAACTCTCGGCGGTTCAGCACTTCCCGGTCCCGGTGGAGATGGCTCCGGTGTCCACCACCTGGGGCTCGTCGATTTTCCGTTTCACTAACGACGAGGGCTGGATGCCGGCTCTGCCCCGAAGAAATATTCTGACCACCGAGGACTCCACCATCCACCCGGGCAGTCTTATTGTCAGCATCGGAGGTCGGCCTTTTCCGGACATTCCAGCTGTCATCACTTACAAGCCGGCGCCCTACCCGCTCGCCGGAACGCTTATCGGGTGCACCTTCGTCGGCTCCGGAAGGCTCATCTTCTGCCAGTACCGGTTATGCGAGAGGGCAGGCTCGGGCGATGCAGCCGCACGGGCGGTGCTGGCCGACGTGATTCGCTCGCCCGAACGCCTGGCACGAGCGGCCCTGAAGGAGTCGATGGCAAAGCCGGACGGCCGAAATCTGCAGCTGTGGTGGCTCCCGCCGGGAGGAAAGCGCATTTGACTGAGCGCAGGTTCGACCCCACCAGGAGCGAGTGGGTCACGATCTCGTCGCACCGCCAGGACCGCACGTTCCTGCCGTCGAGACAGATGTGCCCGTTCTGCCCGACACACTCGCCGGAGTTCACTACGGAGGTGCCGGTAGCGACCTACGACCTGGCGGTCTTCGACAACAAGTTTCCTTCACTTAGCCCAAAACCTCCCGCGCCGTCAGTGCAGGCCTCCGGCCTTTATCCGGTCGGGCCGGCCCTGGGAGCGGCCGAGGTGGTGCTGTACTCAGAGGACCATACGGCGACCCTCGCCGGGATGGATCAGGAACGGGTTTACTGGATCATCAACCTCTGGGCCGACAGATATGCCACGCTCGGATCGCGGGAGGAGGTGGCGTACGTCCTGATCTTCGAGAACAAAGGCGTGGAGGTCGGCGTGACTCTGCACCACCCTCATGGACAGATCTACGCCTATCCGGATATTCCGCCGGTGCCGCTCAAGGAGCTAAAGTCCGCCCTGCGGCACCTTGAGGATTGGGGCTCGTGTGTTTTTTGCGACCAGATCGGGCGAGAACGAAGCGACGAGATTCGGGTTTTGGCCGAGAACCGCAGCTTTTTGGCGTTCGTTCCTTTTGCAGCCCGCTATCCCTACGAGGTCCGTATCATGTCCCGCCGGCACGCGGCCAGTCTGTTGGACCTGACCGATCCGGAGAGGCAATCGCTGGCTGAGATCATGCTCCGGGTTCTGCGGGGCTATGACGCTTTGTTCGGGTTCTCGATGCCCTACATCATGGGCATCCACCAGGCGCCCACCGACGACGGCGGATGGCAGGCCGTGAGCCACTTCCACATTGAGTTCACCCCACCCTACCGAACCGCCACGAAGCTCAAGTACCTGGCCGGCTCGGAGTTCAGTGGAGGCGCATTCCTCAACGACACGGTCCCCGAGGAGTCTGCGGAACGGCTTCGCGCTGCGGTGAAGTCGGTGGAGCGGTAGCAACGGCTGATCCGGCGGAGCTGAGAGGGGAGTTCAGATCCCGCGCCGAAAAGGAGCCGGCGGGCATCTGGAGTGCGCCGGGAAGGGTGAACCTCATAGGCGAGCACACCGACTACAACAGCGGCTTCGTGCTTCCCATTGCCATCAACCTCAGAACCTACGTGGCGGCGGCCCCAAGGAACGATGGAGTTCTGCGTGGTTGGTCGCTCCAGGAGGCAGAGACTTTCGAGGTGGAGGTCGCAAGGCTGACCCCGGCCGGCGTGACGGGTTGGCCTGCCTACGCCTGTGGGCCGGCGTGGGTCCTGGCGCAGAGAGGCTGGTCCCTGCCGGGAGCCGACCTTCTTGTCGATTCCCAAATCCCCCTCGGCGCGGGCCTCTCCTCGAGTGCCGCGATCCAGACCGCCATCGGTCTCGCTCTTTCCGATCTTGCCGGACGGCCGCTGGAGGGAAGGGATCTGGCGGATGTCGCCCATCGATCCGAGTCCGACTTCGTCGGCGTTCCGTCCGGGACCATGGACCAGATGATCAGCGCCCTCGGGCGCCGATCCACAGCGCTGTTCCTGGACACCAAAGATGCCTCCTACGAGTACATCCCCTTCGATCTGATGGCCGGCAGACGGGCGCTGTTGGTTATCGACACGGGCGTGAAGCACAGACTGCGTGACGGTCAATACGCCGAGCGCCGGAGGACCTGCGAAGCTGCCGCCGCAGCTCTGGGTGTGCCGTCGCTGAGAGAGGCGACGCTCGAGCTGCTCGAGTCGGGAGTCCTCACGGAGGTCCAACGCCGCAGAGCCCGCCACGTGGTCACCGAGAACCACCGAGTCCTGGAGGTGGTGGCCGCCCTGAGGGCCGCAGACTTGCGGCTCGTCGGATCGGCCTTCGTCCGTTCCCATGAATCTCTGAGGCGAGACTACGAAGTCTCCAGCCCCGAGCTGGACCTTGCTGTGGAGTCGGCCCTGGCCGCCGGGGCGTTGGGTGCCCGCATGACCGGTGGAGGCTTCGGCGGCTCGGCCATTACACTGGTGGAAGCGGTGGATGTGGCTACTCTGCGCCGGCACGTGATCGGAGCGTTTGATACCGCCGGGTTTGGGAAGCCCCGAGTTTTCGAGGTGCATGCGGAAGACGGTGCAACGGCGCACCGTTAGGCGAGGATAGTTTCGGCGCCCCGGGGCTCGGGTAAATCGCCGACATAGCTTGAGGACCAGGCTCTCGCTGCAGCGCCCGTCGGCGCGTTCGTCAGTGAATCGTACTGCTGCAGGGAGGAAGGCTTGGAACTCATCAGCTTGTTTAAGTCCGTGTACTGGACCGCTTACGATCTCGACAGTGTCCAGACGTCCGCCCGCAGCATCGGTACTCCGAAATCCGAGACCAAGGCGGTGATGCCCGCATGAGGCAGGACACCGATTTGATCGTCTTCTCGCACTTGCGGTGGACCTTCGTTTGGCAACGACCGCAGCACCTGGTCGCCCGCATGTCATTCGCTGCCCGTACGTGGTTCATCGAAGAGCCGTGGGAGGCCGACGTTGATGAGCCAAAGCTATGCCTGCAGGAGCACGGAGACGTCACCAGGGTTTGGCTGGAGGTCCCCCGCCAGGGGAGCCACGTCAATTTCGGAGATCCGCGGGGCGCATCGTACGCCCAACACCTGGATGCGCTTTTTGCGAACGTGTCCGACCCGGCGGTGTGGCTGTACACCCCCATGGCACTGCACCTGGCAAAACAACGCGACCCCTCGGTGTTGGTCTACGACGTCATGGACGACCTGGCGATGTTCAAGGACGCTCCGGAGGAGTTGGTTCTAAGGTTCCGGCAAACCCTTGCAGCGGCCGACGTCGTGTTCACCGGAGGAAGGTCACTGTTCAACAAGGTGGTCAAGCAGCGCCCGGAGCGGACCTACCTATTCCCAAGCGGGGTGGAGCCGGAGCACTACGAGCCGGCCATAGACCTCCGGCAGAAGGGCGACAAGCCGGTGGCCGGATACGTCGGAGTCATCGATGAACGCGTGGACCTGCAGCTGGTTGCCGCAATTGCGGAACGTCTGCCCGACTGGGAGATCCGTATGGTGGGACCGGTGCTCAAGATCAACCCCGCCGACCTTCCTCAGGCCGCCAACATCGTCTATCCGGGGCATGTCGGCTACAACGACCTTCCGGAGGTCATGAGCGGATTCCACGTCGGACTTATGCCCTTCGCCCTCAATGAGGCCACCCGATCGATCAGTCCGACCAAGACGCTGGAGTATCTGGCGGCCGGCTTACCTGTGGTTTCCACCAGAGTCCCGGACGTTGTCGCCGATTACAGCGAGGTAGTGGCGTTTGCCGACGATGCCGAAAAGTTCGCCGATTGCTGCATCTCGTCACTCGCCGAGCCGACCGACGACATGAAGGCGCGGGTGGCGCCGATCTTGCGAAAGCAGCATTGGGACACCATCGCCCGGGCGATGCAGGAGCTGCTGGTCAATGCGGTCAGCGAAAAGTCGAGAGCTCCCCGCATACCATCCGCCAAAGGATTCGACTACCTCATCGTCGGAGCCGGATTTGCCGGCAGCGTCATTGCCGAGCGGATGGCGAACGAGTCCGGCAAGCGGGTATTGGTGGTCGACAAACGCAACCACATCGGCGGCAACGCTTACGACCGCTATGACGATTCGGGGATCCTGATTCACAAGTACGGTCCTCACATCTTCCACACCAACAGCAAAGAGGTCTTCGAGTATCTGTCGCAGTTCACCTCCTGGCGGCGGTACGAGCACCGGGTAAAGGCGAGCGTGGACGGCAGGCTGGTCCCGATCCCCATCAACCTCGACACGATCAACGAGTTGTACGGCATGGATCTGACCTCTCGGGACGTCGAGGACTTCTTCCAATCGGTTGCCGAGCCGGTATCCGAGTGCCTGACCTCTGAGGACGTGGTTGTGAGCAAGGTCGGCCGTGAGCTGTACGAGAAGTTCTTCCGGAACTACACCCGCAAGCAGTGGGGCTTTGATCCCTCCGAGCTCGATGCCAGCGTCACCTCGCGTGTCCCCACCCGGACCAACCGCGACGATCGTTACTTCACCGACACCTATCAGGCGATGCCGACCAACGGCTACACACGGATGTTCGAGCGTATGCTGGACCACCCCAACATCAAGATCATGCTGAACACGGACTATCGCGAGATCGAGGACCAGGTGGACTGGGACGAGATGGTCTACACCGGACCTATCGACGAGTTCTTCAACAATCGCCTGGGCAAGCTTCCCTACCGGTCCCTCCAGTTCGAGTTCGAGACGTTCGATGCCGAGTACGTGCAGCCGGCGCCGGTCGTGAATTACCCGAACGAGCACCCGTACACGAGGGTGACCGAGTTCAAGTACCTGACGGGTCAGGAATCCGCAAAGACAACAGTGGTCTACGAGCATCCGAGCGACGACGGCGACCCCTACTACCCGGTTCCCCGGCCCGAGAATGCCGAGCTCTACAAAAAGTACAAGGCTCTGGCGCTCGCCACGCCGGGGGTTCACTTTGTGGGCCGCCTGGCGACTTACAAGTACTACAACATGGATCAGGTCACCGCTCAGGCGCTGGCAATGCACCGTCGTCTGCACAAGGCGGGCCGGCCGGCGGAGCTGGTCGACCTCGGCTACGTTTCCTCGGCGGCTGCTGAGAGCAAGTGACCCTGTTCACCGCTGGTGAGGTGACTCAGCGAGAGTTGGGCGCCGGCGGGCCGAAGCTGTCGACCCTGGGCTTCGGTGCCTGGGCCGCTGGGGGGGCTTCGAAGTTCGGGTGGGCATCGGTTGAGGACGAGGAATCGATCAAAGCGATCCGGTTTGCGGTCGAGTCCGGCGTCAACTGGATTGACACTGCAGCGTTTTACGGTCGGGGCCACTCCGAGGAGATCGTCCGCCGTGCGCTGGAACCGTGGAAGCACAGCCAAGAAGTCCTGATCTTCACCAAGTGCGGCCTGAGGTGGACCGGCAAGGACAGGGACACGAACCCCACGAACAATCTGAGGCCGCAGTCGATCCGTTACGAGTGTGAGCAGAGCCTGAAGCGGCTGGGCGTCGAACGGATCGACCTCTACCAGTTCCACTGGCCGGATCAGATTGGAACGCCGGTGGAGGACTCGTGGGGAACGATGCTTGAGCTGATTACAGAAGGCAAGGTGCGGTGGGGCAGCGTATCAAACTTCGGGGTGGATCTTCTGGACCGCTGCGAGAAGCTGGGGCACGTCCAGTCGCTGCAGCCGCGGATCAACCTCATCGACCGCTCTGCCCTCCCTGAGATCCTCCCGTGGTGCGTGGAGCACGGAACCGGGGTGATTGCGTACTCGCCGCTGGCGTCGGGCCTTCTGACCGGCAGCTGGGACGAGCGGCGGGTCGAGACGCTTCCCGTCGACGACTGGAGAAAGCACTCTGAAGACTTCCACCCGCCCCGGGTCTACCGGAGCCTCAAGTTTGCGGCCGCACTCAAACAGATTGCCGATGAGGCAGGGACCACGTTGCCGGTTCTGGCAGTGGCGTGGGTCCTTGGACTCCGCGGCGTTACGGGGGCGATTGTGGGGGCTCGCAACGCAGACCAGGTAAGGGGTTGGCTCCCGGCTGCAAGTTGGGAGCTGCCGCCGGAAACCTGGTCGAAAGTCGACGACCTAATTCGGGAGCAGGACACCGCGGAAGAACACTCCACGGCCAACTTTGATCCTAAGGTCGGTTGAGCTTCGTCACGCTGTGATTGCTTGGCGACGGCACCCCGCCGGAGCATGACTGCCTTCGGGAATGGTATGAGGTGACCCGCACCGAAGAGGCCCTGACGAAGATCGACCAGGTGAGGGGATGGCTCGGCACGTCCCGTCTTGACGGGGTACTCCTGGAGTCGAACGCCAACTTCTCATGGATCACCGCCGGTGGTCACGGCTACATCGTGGTGTCCGAGGAGGAGGCCGCGGCGAGCGTCCTGATCACCCTCGACCGGGCGGCCGTTGTGACTTCGAACATCGAGGGGCGGCGTCTTGCCGAGGAGGAGATTCCAGCAGGCTGCTTTGAGATCCTCGAATATCCCTGGGACACGCCGATGCGGCAGGACGAGCTGATCGAGGAGGTCGCCGGGTCGGGCAATCTTGTCAGCGACCTGCCCGCCTCCAAGAGGCAGAGCGCACCGCCCAGTCTTAACGCGCTCCGTACGGTACTACTGGGGCCGGAGATCGACAGGTACCGCCAGCTGGCACAGGATGGTGCCTTCGTAGTCGAGTCTGCCTGCCGGGCCGTCGAGCCCAAGCAGAGCGAGCTCGAAATGGCGGCACGAATGGCAGGTCTTTGCTACGAGAGGAAGATGCTTCCGGTCGTGAACCTCGTAGCCGCCGAGGATCGCATCTTCCGTTACCGGCACCCGCTCCCCAGCGGCATGCGCGCCGCCCGGACGATGATGGCGGTGCTGGTGGCGAGAAGAGGGGGGCTACACGTGTCGCTCACCCGGACGGTGTGCTTCGGCGATCCCGATCCTGACCAGCAAGCACGTCACGTGGCCTGCGCCCGAATCGACGCCCGGATGATTTCGAGGAGTACGCCGGGGACAGCACTGTCAGAGGTTTTCGCCGCTGCGGTCCGGCAGTACGAGGCCGAAGGCTATCCCGACGAGTGGAGAAATCACCATCAGGGCGGTCCGACCGGATACGCAGGAAGGGAGCTGTTTGCCACTCCGAGCGAGGGCTACGTGATCAAAGCCGATCAGGCCCTCGCGTGGAATCCTTCGGTTGCCGGAGCCAAGTCGGAGGACACCATCTTGGCGACCGAGCAGGGACCGGAGGTCCTGAGCGACAGTGGCCACTGGCCGGTGCTGGAGATTGAGCTGGACGGAGTGATATTCAAACGGCCGGGGTTGTTGATCCGGTAGCTATAAAGGTAGGTCTTCAATCAGTCGCTGGAGTCACTGCCGAACCAGTCGATTGCTCGCCTTGCCAGGTCCTGCGGAACCATGTGGCCCCCGCGAAACTCCTCGTACACCACGTCGTAGCCAGCCCCCTGCAGCCGCGGTTGAATCCGCCTGCTCGTCCGGGCTATCGGCAGCACCTTGTCGTCGGTTCCGTGAGTGATGAAAATCTTAGGAGAACCCTCCAGCTTCCCCGGGGCCGAGAATCCCGGCGAGAAGGCGATGACGTGGGAGAACAGGTCCCCGTTGGTCAGCCCCAACGACAAAGCGTAGGAGGCGCCGTCGGAAAAGCCTTCGATACCAATGCGTTGAGGGTCGATCCGGTACCGGTCGAACACGGAAGCAAGGGCGCGGTCCACGAATGCAACGTCCGGCCCGAACTCGTCAACGATGACGTCCCAGGTGGGGCCCCGGGAGTCGGGGGCCAACAGCAGAAGGCCTGCGTCATCGGCCAGGCCCAAGAGCGGGTCGATCCCTCCTCGCGCATCCCCACCCGCCCCGTGCAGCATGACGACCAGCGGAGCTGGATTCTCCGGGCGATATCCGGAGGGCACGTAGAGTAAACCGTCGCGGCCATCTTCCAGGCGCAGCTGATGCAGTCCGGGGGGGTCCGGCGGGGATGTCGGATCGTGAGGTCGGGAGCCCAGGCGCCCGCCCGCCGGGTCCGCGACTATCGTTGAGGGTGCCGACGCCTCGAGGTTGGGACGGTTTGCGCCGCCGGTGCCGTTGAATGGTTCCATGCCGCAAGAGACCAAGATCAAAAGAGGTAATAAGGCCCGGCTGCTCCGGATCACCGTCCGGTTGTACCCACCGCCCGTTTCGGGGAATCTGGTGCGCATCAAGTTTCGACGGCCCGAGCCAGGCGAAGCTTGTTCCCCGGCTGCGACTGCGCAACCAGGCGCAGATCCTCGGAGTGAACGACTCCACCGAGGGTGTAACCGCCTACCGTCGGCCCCTCCGCCATCAGGACGATGGGCAAGCCGTTGGGTGGTACCTGGATGCATCCGGGAACTAGGGGCTCGGACAGCAGATCCGCGCGTCCGCCGGGGACGGGATCACCCTCCAGCTGGTAGCCCATCCGGTCCACCCGGTTGCCGACCGTCCAGTTTCCGGAAAGCTCTCCGTACACCCGCACATCCCCTGACATCGCAAGCGCCTCCACCGTCTCCGGCTCAGCGTTGTCGTTGCCGGCCTCGAGCATGGCCCCGGCCGCCACCCAGGATCCGATCCCTTCCCGCACGCTGGCAGACCGGCTTCCCATCACAACCGGCGCCTCAATGCCTGAGTTGACGGCCAGATAGCTCCACATGCCCTCGGGCGGGCTGGCCAGCTCGAACCTGTCACCCGGCTGGACTTCAACCGTCTGCCACCACGGCGCTCCAGGGCGGGGAGCGCCACCGAACGCGATGTTCCCGGGAGCAGTGACCTCAATCACGAGCATGCCCGGACCGAACTCGACTCCTGCGGCAGCCGTGGCGGCTCCGGCCGCTCGGTTTGCCGCCGCGAGCGAGGCCGTGTCCATTGCCCCCGAGCGCCCAAACCCCAGCCTCCGGCTGCCGTAGCGCCCCTGGTCCTGGATGCTGGTGGCTATCGCCGGGGCGATGATGCGGATCATTGAGGCGAAAACCTGACTCGGTCCCCCGGAATCAACGCCGGTACCTCGGCCGTCCGGCCGATGATCCGCCAGCCGCCGGGACGCGGCCGTCCGTAGATGCCGCTCTGCCTGCCGGCGATCCCTACCGAGCCACCGGCAACGGAGCGCCGGGGCTCGTCCATGCGGGGCACGGCTATCTCCGGAGGGACGTCGGACAGGTAGACGAAGCCGGGGGAGCCCAGCAAGCGAACGTCGTAGGGGATTGCCGAGTGCAGGGCAATCAGGTCCTCGGCGTCCATGCCCAGGTGCTGGCATACCCATCTAAAGTCATCGCCGTCGTAGGTGAGCCGGATCTCGTGAAGAGCGCCCTCGGCCGGTTTGACCGCCGCCATCAGCCCGGGAACTGCGGCTTCAACCTCCGCGCGATCAGGTGTCTCGATCAGCACGGTTGTCGTGCCCGGACAGGTGTCCAGCACCCCCTTCAATCCTGCTGCCGCCGCGGCGAGGCCGGCCAGCAGCGCCGTGAGCTCGGTGGACGGCTCGGCTCGGAAACGGACCAACAGTGCGCGGTCGCCGAGCGACTCGACGACGAACTCCGGTGTGCTCAAGGACCGATCTCGATTCCGGATGCCTGGAGCGCAGCCCGGGCGGAACGCACCAGGATCTCAGCCGAGGGGGAGTCGGAGTGGACGCAGAGCGAGTGAACCGATCCTGCCAGACGCAGAGCCTGCTCGGCGGCGGCTTTGGAATCCGTGAGAAGAGCGCCGGGCTCTCCCCGAGGAATCAGCGTGCCGTCCGGCCGGTAGCCGCGGTCGACGAACCCTTCCAAAATGATGGGCGGCCCGTCACCTCCAAGCGCCTCCAGGGTCGGTGCGGAGGCCAGGAGCATGACGGGGAGCCCCAGGAGGCCGGCAATCGTAGCCACCGCCTGTGCGATCTCCTCGTCCACCGCCGCATCGTTATAGAGGGCGCCGTGCGGCTTGAGGTAGCCGACCGCGGTTGCCGTCTGCAGGGCGGCCTCCTGAAGGGCAGAAACCTGCTCTCCCAGGCAGTCCACAAGCGCCTGAGTCCCCATCGTCATCGACACACGGCCGAAGTTCTCCCGGTCCGGGTATGAGGGGTGAGCACCGACCCTCAGGCCAAGCTCCTGAGCCGTGCGAAGGGCCTGGCGCATGGTGCGAATGTCACCGGCGTGTCCGCCGCACGCAATGCTGGCCGACGAGACCAGCTCCATCAAAGCCCGGTCGTCCTCCGCCCTCAGTCCCTCGCCGACGTCGGCGTTCAGATCTATCCGGCGGCGGCTCGACGGCACAGCAGGAAGGCTATCGGTATTTGACGAAGTCCCGCAGCACGAACTGGCCGATGTCGTGTCCGGCCGCGTGGAACACACGTCCTCCGGTGAGCTCGGCAAGCTCGTCCATGAATCGGGTCAGACCCTCGTCCTCCTCCAGCATGTAGATGTTCAAGGTTATGCCGGAGCTCGAGAGCCGCGTGGCCTCTGCGAGGGTCTTGTGGATGGTCTCCGAAGTGGGCGGCCAGCGGAAGGTCGCCTCGACGCCTCCTCTATAGCTGTCCACCAGGTGGGCAGTTGGCTCTCCGTCGGTGACCATGATCACCTGCCGGGACGCTCCCGGGTGTTCGGACAGGAGCCGCCGGGCCAGCAGGAAAGCGTGCTGCATGTTGGTCCCGTAGACCCGCTCGATGGTGCCTTCGACGGTCAGCTCCTTCGGCTCCAGCCGGCGGGCGTAGTCTGAGAAGCCGATCAGGTAAAGGTTGTCCTGCGGGTACTTACCCTCGATGAGCGCGTGGAGGGCCAGGGCCATCTTCTTGGCTGCGACCCAGTGGCCCCGCAGCGGCATGGAGAACGACAGATCCAGCAGCAGAGCGGTCGCCGTCTTGGTACGGGACTCCGCCTCGATCAGCTCGAAGTCGTCCGGGTGCAGGCGCAGCGCGCCGCTTCCCGACCTGGCAACGCTGCGCTTAACCGCGTTGAACACCGTTTTCTGAACCGAGATCTCACCGTGGTCCTCGTCGAACCGCCAAGGCCGGGTGGCTCCGGTCGGCTCAGCCGGTCCTCCCACGCTGCGGTCCTCATGGCCTCCGGGGCGGTCGTGCTTCAACACCTCGAACACCTTGATCAGCGCTCGCTCGCCCAGGCGGCGAATGCCCCGAGCCGTCAGCTCGAGCTTTCCTGAATCCCGGGCCAGCATCCCGGCTTCTTCCAGAGCCTTCTCGATGCGCTTGAGCTCCCGCAGGTCGGCTACCGCCTGTTCGTCGAGCGCCCGCTGCAGCTTCGCCTCGTCGACGTCGGCGATGCTCGCCCCGGCGTGACGGCCTCTGAGCGCCTGCTCGACCTCCTCCATCTCACCCAGCCGCTCAAAGGCATCCGCCGTCTCCGACAGGCCCATCGGCTCTTGGCCTTGTCCATAGGCAGCCTCGCCCCACGGCAGGTTGGGGGCCAGGGCCTCCATCTCCTGGCCGAGCATCGCCATCTCGAACTCGAAGTCCATATCGTTCATCACGGCGCTCTGGAGCTCTTCGAGCTCTCGCCGCTGCTCGGGGGACAGGCTGGCCAGCAGCCGGCTCATTGCCGCCATCCGGCTGGCCAGGACCTCCAGCAGCTCGTCCAGGTTGCGGGGCCTCTCCGGGAACATGTCGCCGTAACGCTGCATGAAGCCCTCGAAGTCGTACGGCTCGCCGTTGTTGCGCACCTCGATCATTCCGTTCAGCTCCGCCAGCATCTGGCGCATCCGGGCCACATCCTCGACGCTCACGTTCTGCATGGCCCCCATCAGCTTGCCGAACTGAGCCTGGAGTAGCTCACGGCGGATGTCCTCCACCAGGTCGTTGAACGCCTCCTGCGCCCGTGGGTCGACGAACTCGTAGCTCATGAGCTGGCGAATAGCCCCGGCGGGGGAGGTGGGAAGCAGGTCCAGCTGTGTCTCCCGCAGGCGTGCACCGTCCGAGCGATCGGCCGCCAGGGCCGCCTTCTCCTGGTCGAGAATGGCCTTCAGGCGGTCGGAGTACTGGCTGACCGAGGCGTTGGTGTTGGTCTTCTCCGCCCACCGCCGCCGGGCCTCGGCCATCCGTCGGGAAAGCTCGTCCAGCCCGCGCACGCGGCCGGGGATCCCCCTGCGCATAAGTCGCTGAAGGGCTCGCTCGGGCCCGATGCCGGACAGAATGTCGTCCGAGATCTCGTCCACGAGGTCCGAATCCTCGATCTCGTCGTCGTAGGCCTGCGTTCCATCCCAGCGGGAGTACTCGGATCGCACGGTCAGTGCACCACTGCTAGCCGCCGAAGCGCCAGGCCCGGGGGCCGGTGCCGCTCTTGTTGACCCGCCGGGCGAGGTGGAGGCCTTCAAGGGCGAATTCGATCGCAGAGGCCGCTGCCCCGGGGCTCTCTTCGGTTAGACCCAGCCGCAACAGGGTCTCCTGCAGCTCAGGCACGTTGCCGAACTGAGCCAGGAACTCCTCGGCGCTCTGCTCATCGGAGCTTTCAACCACCATGCCGGTATCGAACCGTGCGACCCAGGGGCCGAAGTCCTGCCCGCCGAGGCGCCTTCGGAAGACGTCGGCGATGGCGGCCCGCATGCAGCTTTCGAGAATGCGCCGTTCCCGGCCCTCCTCCATGGTGTCGAACTCAATCCGGCCCATCGAGGCATCGAGCAGGCTCCACAGCTCCAGGGGGCGGGGGACGGCGACCGGCTCACCGGCCAGCACGGCCCGGCGCAGCGCCCCGGCCATCAGCGTCTCCAGGTTCCCTATGGAGTAGCGGACTGAGACCCCGCTGCGCTGGTTGATCTTAGGGGAGCGGCGCAGGTGCCCGGTGTACTCGGCCAGCACCTCCTTCAGGAACACCGGGACGTAGACCGGGATGCCCACGCCCGGCGGGGCCGCCTCCTGGTCCATGATGGCGATCTCGTCGGCAGGTTCCTCCGGGTAGTGGGTCCGAACCTGGGTCCCGAAGCGGTCCTTGAGCGGAGAGATGATTCGGCCCCGGTGGGTGTAGTCCTCCGGGTTGGCGGTGGCCACCAGGAGGAGGTCCAGCGGAAGGCGGACCTTGAAGCCCCGGATCTGGACATCCCTTTCCTCCAGGATGTTGAGCAGCGAAACCTGGATTCGCTCAGGTAGGTCGGGAAGCTCGTTGATCGCCAGGATTCCGCGGTGGGTCCGGGGTATCAATCCGTAGTGGATGGTCAGCTCGTCCGATAGATAGCGCCCCTCGGCCACTCGAATCGGATCCACGTCACCGATGAGGTCCGCCACCGAGGTGTCCGGCGTGGCGAGCTTCTCGGAGAACCGCTGGTCGCGGGAGATCCACGTCACCGGCGTGGCATCGCCGTCCCCGGCTATCCGGGTGCGGCAGCCGGCGCATACGGGGTGGTAGGGGTGGTCGTTGATCTCGCATCCGGCGATCGCCGGGACCGATTCGTCGAGCAGTCCGACCAGCGACCGGATCAGCCGGGTCTTTGCCTGACCTCGTTCGCCCAGCAGGATGATGTCGTGGCCGGCAAGAATCCCACGCTGGAGGGCCGGCAGCACGGAGTCCGAGAAACCCATGATGGAGCCGAACATCGGTTGGCCGGCGCCGAGCCGGCGGGCCAGGTTCGAGCTGAGCTCCTGCTTGACGCTGCGGTCGGTGTAGCCGGACCTCTTCAGCTCCGCAACGGTGGTGGGCAGACCCATGTTTTAAGGCTAACCCGGCCGTCAAACTAGCCGTACGAAGGGACGATTCGGGTTTAGAGGTACCCCTCTCGCTTGGGCGTGCTTCCGTTCGGTCCACCGAGCTCTCCAACCGACGGTTCGCCTCCCTGGCGCTCTAACTGCTGCACTGCCGCCTGCGCCTGAAACGATGCCTGCAGGCCCTGGAACAACCCGCTCATCCACCCGATCAGCGCCGAATATGCCATGCGGACCTCCTCAGCGGTTGCCCCGTCCCGGAACGGCAGGTCCAGTTCCAGCGCATTAAGCTCGGCCACCAAGAACTCGGGCAAGGCCTCCTCCAGCTGGTTCTTCACCCGGCCGTAGAGCAAGGCAAGCTCCTCGGCCGCCTCGGTGGTCGGCTGCATCCGGCGAGCTTCCTCCGCAACTTCACGGACCATGCTGGCAATGCGCATCAGCTTGGTCGGATCGAGCGGGCGCTCCTCCGGGACCTCCTCCATGGGCATCAGTCACCTCTTTCCGCCGGTAATGGGTGCACAGGGATAAGGCCCCCGTGACTTGATCATAAGAGGTTCTTCACAAACAGCGGGGACCCCAACCCCATAATGGAGAGATGGGTCACGAACTTTGGAAACTGATGCAGCCCCACGGAGATGCAGCCAGCGTGAAGCTGCCGAAGGGTTTGATCAGGCGCATTCTGGTCTTCGCGCGGCCCTACCGGGCCCGCCTTGTGCTCCTCATGGTCATCATCTTCGGCATGTCGGGCCTTGCGGTGCTGAACCCGCTGCTCATCAAGATCATCATAGATGAGGCCCTGCCCAGCCGAGATCTCGGACTGCTGACCCGCCTGAGCCTGGCGATGGTCGGTGTGGCAGCCCTGACCGGGGTGGTGGCGGTGGGCATGCGCTACCTGACCTCCAGCATCGGCGAGGGCCTGATCTACGACCTCCGCGTCGCCCTGTTCAGCCACGTTCAGCGCCTGCCGATCGCCTTTTTCACCCGCACCCAGACCGGTGCCCTCATGAGCCGGCTGAACAACGACGTCATCGGCGCACAGCGGGCGGTTACCGAGACCACGTCCGGGACACTGTCCGTCGCCACCGACCTCATCGTCACAGCGGCGACGATGTTCGCCCTGGAACCACGGCTGACGCTGGCGTCGCTGGTGGTGTTGCCGCTTTTCATCCTTCCCACCCGCAAGGTCGGGAAGGTGCTTCAAGGACTGGTTCAGCAGCGGATGGAGCGCGACGCCACCATGAACAACCAGATGACCGAGCGCTTCCACGTCGGCGGAGCCCTGCTGGTCAAGCTCTTCGGGAACTACGCCTCGGAGTCCCTACGGTTCAGCAAGAAGGCGGCCGATGTGCGCGACATCGGAGTCAAGACCGCGATGTACGGCCGGGTGCTCTTCATGAGCTTTACCGTCGCCTCCGCCATCGGCACCGCGTTGGTCTACTGGCTGGGCGGCCGTATGGTGATCCGGGGAACTCTGGAGATCGGCACGATCGTGGCGTTCTCGCTTTACCTCACCCGGCTGTTCGGACCCATCACCGGCCTCAGCAACATCCCGGTTGAGATCAAGACCGCCCTGGTCTCGTTCAACCGGGTATTCGAGGTGCTGGACTTTCCCAGCTCCATCCGGGAGCGGCTGGGTGCAGTCGACCTTGTGAGGCCTAGGGGGGAGGTGGAGTTCGACGACGTCTGGTTCCGGTATCCGGCCGGCCCCTCGGTCTCCATACCCTCCCTTGAGGAGGGGAGGGTCGACGCGGCGGCTTTCGACGACGAGCCTCAGTGGGTCTTGAAGGGCGTGTCGTTTCGGATCGAGCCCGGGCAGATGGTGGCTCTGGTGGGACCCTCCGGCGCCGGGAAGAGCACGATCTCCGCGCTGGTCCCCCGCCTCTACGACACCACCAAGGGGTCGGTGCGTATGGACGGTGTGGACCTGAAGGACCTCACTCTGCAGAGCCTGGCCGACGCGGTGGGTACTGTGCCCCAGGACGTTCACCTATTCCACGACACCATCCGTGCCAATCTCGCCTACGCCCGGCCGGACGCGTCCGAGGAAGAGATCGTCGAGGCCACCAAGGCGGCCCAGATCTACGACCTTATCCAAAGCTTGCCGGACGGCCTGGACACGATGGTGGGGGAGCGAGGGTACCGCCTGTCGGGAGGGGAGAAGCAACGGCTCGCCATCGCCCGACTGTTGTTGAAGGACCCCGCAGTGGTGATTCTTGACGAGGCCACCGCCCACCTGGACTCGGAGTCGGAACTTTTGATCCAGCGAGCGCTCGGACGGGTCCTTCAGGGTCGCTCAAGCCTGGTGATCGCCCACCGGCTCTCCACCATCACCAGTGCCGATGAGATCCTGGTGGTCGATGAGGGCAAGATCGTGGAGCAAGGCAACCACCTCGAGCTCCTTCGCGGGGGAGGACTTTACGAAGACCTTTACCGCACGCAGTTCGAGGGGGCGCAAGAACGAATGGAGGCTGTTGCCGACGAGGTGATGCCGCAAGCCATCGACCTGTAGGAAAGACCCAATAGGAATCGCATCTGGTTCCTTCTTGTTTCGATCCCGTTCGACACGGGTTACTAATCGGCAGATCCGGGAACCTCAAAGCCGTTCAATGTCCTGCACGGCGAAGGTTTTGAAATCAGGCCTGAGATGGAGAGCCACATCATTGAGATCGGTTCGGGCCAACTACGCGATGATCCAGAGGTGGACCCGCACGCCCGACCGAAGATGATCGCCGACCGCTACGAGCTTGGAGAGCTGGTGGCATCCGGGGGCATGGGCGAGGTCTACGCCGGCCGAGACGTGAAGCTGGACCGTGCGGTGGCGCTGAAGTTCCTGCGCAAGGACATGGCGGCGCAAAAAGACCTCCGAAGCCGCTTCGAAGCAGAGGCCCGAGCCGCCGGACGGCTTTCTCATCCCAACGTCGTGGGTGTGTTCGACACCGACGAGCACGAGGGGACCCCGTTCATCGTCATGGAGCTCCTCTCCGGGAAAACGCTGGCCGACGAGGTGGCCAACGGCCCGGCCACCCAGCAGCGCGCCCGCCAGGTGTGCGAACAGGTTCTTTCTGCCCTGCAGGCGTCTCATCAGCAGGGGATCCTGCATCGGGATCTCAAGCCGGGCAACGTTCTGCTCACCTCGGATGGATCCGTGAAGGTTGGGGACTTCGGCGTGGCTAAGATGGCCGAGGGGATGCACCTGACCCAAGCCGGGATGCTATTGGGGACGCCCGCTTACCTCGCGCCGGAGCGTATCGCCGGCGAGCCTGCAAGCGAGGCCAGCGACATCTACTCGGTGGGCGTGATCCTCTACGAGCTGCTGGCAGGCCGCAAGCCGTTCGATGCGGACACCCCGCTCGGACTGATCCGAGCCATCCAGGACGATGTCGTACCTCCGCTCCGCGAGGTTCGTCCGGATGTCGACCCGGCCTTTGCCTCGGTTGTCGAGCGGGCCATGGCACGCGACCCGGAGGTGCGGTACTCCTCCGCTGACCAGATGCAGGCCGATCTTGACGGTGACCGCGCGGCTCCTCGCCCGGCGGACACCGTTGCCGTAGCGGATTCCACAAACGCCACCCGAGTGATGGAGGCGCCGGGTCGATCCTCGGGCAACGAACAAACTCTGGTGTCCCATCCGGTGCAGAGCCGCCCCCGGACCCCGGCGTGGTCGCGGCTCTCCAAGCGCAACCGGATAGGTGTGGCCATTGCGGCTGCTCTAATAGCGCTCAGTGTGTTTCTATTCTGGAGCAACACCCAACAGATCCCTGCGAACGATGCGACGGCCGAGAACACGCCGGCTGGTGAGACGTCCCCAGGCTCCGTGCCGGCCCCTCTTGAGGATGCGCTGAAGCAGCTGGAAGGAGCGGTGGACGATTGAAAAGGGCAGCTATCTGTCTGGCGGTGTTGGTGGCCTTGTCGGCTTGCCAGAGCCCCGAACAAAAGGCTAAGGAGCGGCTGCAGCAGCAGGTGGCCGGAGTACGGGATGCCGTCGAAGACCGGGATGCACAAACCGCCGCTCAGCGGCTTGCGAGCCTCCGAGCCGACGTCGCAAAGATGCGTCAGGAGAATCTGATCACCGAGCAACAGACTCAGCAGATCCTGACCGCTGCACTGCAGGTGCAGGCCAACCTGATGTGGCTCGCTCCTGCAGCAGCCCCGGCTCCACCTCCACCTCCGCCTCCCGCCCCGGCTCCCGCACCCACCCAGCAGCTTGAGCCTCCGAGCTCGAACGCCGGCGGGTCGATCAGAGGAGCCGACGGCCAGCCGGGGGACAGGGGCAAGAAGGGCGAGGATGGCAAGGGCGCAGACAAGAACGAAGATGGCGGCCGCGAAGACAAGGAAGACGACTGAGGCCCTCGCCTTGCGACCTCAGGCGGTCCGCAGAATGGCTTTCAGCCGTTCGTGACGGTAGTTGAACAGGCGCCTCAAGTCCCGTCCGACGAACAGGTTGTGGACCAGTCGACCTCCGGGAACGGCATAGATGACGGAATCCCTGGCAAGTGTCTGGCCGTCGACATCCTCAAAGGTGTGCTCATGAATCCACCTGCGGAACGGACCGATGCGCTGTTCGTCCACAAAGCGGTGCGGGGGCTCCCATGCAGTGATCTCACTGTGCCAGATGGCCGGCACTCCCCGCACCCGAAACCGGTAACGGATCCTCGCCCCCTTCTTCATGGCGATTTCCTTGCCGGTTCTCACCCGCAGGCTTAACCATCGGGGGGTGATCCGGTTCAGGTTGTGGGGGCTGGAGAAGAACTCGAACACCTCGTCAATGCCCATGTCCAAAAGCAGCTCGGTGGTCAGCCGATAGGTTCCTCCCCGCCGGTGCTCGATTTGAAGGTTCCCGGACTGGACCTGCCGATCCATGTTTCTCATCGGATACAGGTTAACCAGGAGCGGTGGGGCAGCTTCACCCTACCGAAGTGGTCAGGCGGGCCCGGTTGCCGGAGCGTCCTCGACGGCGACTCTGCCCGCGGGTACATCGGCCAGCTTCACGCCGCCCTTACCCAAGCGGCCGGCGACCTCATCGAGGTCGGCGGAGGTTGGCAACTCAATGGTGAACTGACGGAGCCCCGCACTTCCGGGCGGCGCAGGCGGAGCTCCCCGGCCGGCCCAGGTGTTCAATCCAAGGTGGTGGTGATAGCCGCCGGCAGAAACGAAGGCCATGCCCAATCTGCGAGACATCCCCGTGACGTCAAAGCCCATAAGGCCGCTGTAAAAGCTGACGGCTTCGTCGACGTCCCGCACGTGCAGATGGACGTGGCCCATCTTGCTGCCGGCGGGAAGCGGCAGAAACAGATCGTCGTCGGGTGTCAACTCGCCGAACAGCTGCCTCAAGTGGATGGGATCCCGACCAGAACGGAGCCTTCCGGAGGAGTCCCGTGCGCCGAAGTCGTCATCGGTCATGAACCAGCTCCCGTCCTCGGGAGTCTCAGCGTAGATTTCGATGCCGTTGCCGTCCGGATCCCACAGGTAGTCGGACTTGGTCAGGGTGTGGTCGGTGGGGGAGTGCGGATGGCGAATCTCCATCAGCCGCCTAACAACCCGGGCAAACTCTCGCCGGTTCGGAACCACGATGGCCAGGTGATAAAGCCCGGTGGTGCCCTGGGCCACGGGCTGGTAGGCACCGGGGTGGAGTACGAGCAGCTCAAGGCCTGCCGCGCCCAGACGGACTGGCGATCCGTCGTCCATCACCTCGAGGCCCACAACGTCGCGGTAGAAGCCAAGGGCCCTCTCGCCATTCGTAACGGCAAGGTGGACAGCACCAACCCCGGTCTGAGGAGCAATCGACCGGGCGGGACTCTGCAAGGCTGCGGGCTCGTTCATGCCCATTCTTCTTCCATCAAAGCTATCGAGCTATACATTCACTCTAACGTTGCAAGCAGCGGACGTTCCCAGCACTCTGGGCTGCGCGAGGATACTTTAGGATTCACTGATGGGAACCGATCCGGTTCACGTCTGCGACCAAGCTCTCACGCAGGTGTTCTCGCTGTTGGGAAAGCGCTGGACGGGCATGATCATCGGAGTTCTGCTGGAGGGTCCTCGCCGTTTCGCAGAGATTGCCCGATCGATACCTTCCATCACCGACGGCATGCTGTCCTCCCGTCTGGCCGAGCTGCGGGAGGCGGGGCTGGTGGAACGCCACATTATCGAGGGGCCCCCGGTAGCGACCCTATACCAGCTGACACCCCGCGGGCAGGCCTTGCAGCCCGCGCTGCAGGCGTTGATGGAGTGGGCCCGGGTCCACCTGGACGACACGCAACCCCAGACCGCTGCCGGTTAGCGGGCTTCTCGGCCGGGACGCAAGGTTGGCGCGCCCTTCCCTCGCAACGCATGTCCGTAGAGCGCTCGGGGTGCAGTTCGGATAAGGCCTTATCCGGCCGCCAGAGCTCTGTTCGCTGGGGTACTCTGGCCGCATGGTGTCCGCCCCATCCTTCGAGCCGCTTTCGGCTTCGCCCGAGGTGCTCGCTGCAATAGACATCGGAACCAACTCGGTCCATCTGGTTGTTGCCAGGGTCACCGGCCCCCATGCCATGGAGGTTCTTGGCCGGGAGAAGGAAATGGTTCGGCTTGGATCCGGAGCCGGAGACCTCAAGCACCTGGCCGACGATGCGATGGACCGGGGGATTCAGGCCCTGGCCCGCTTCCGGGAGATGGCCGAAGCGTATGGAGCGCCGGTGACCGCAGTTGCCACCAGCGCGGTCAGGGAGGCCGAGAACCGGCAGGTCTTTTTGGACCGGGCCCTCGACGAAGCGGGCGTGGAGGTGGAGGTCATCTCCGGCTTCGAGGAGGCCCGCTTGATCCACCTTGGAGTATTGCAGGCTGTCCCGGTATTCGATCAGCAGCTGCTGGTGTGCGACATCGGCGGCGGCTCCACCGAGCTGCTGGTGGGTCGACAGGGCGAGAGCCTGGCGGCGCGCAGCCTCAAGATGGGCGCCATCCGCATGACCCGGCGTTTTTTCGACGCCGATAAGATACCTTCCGGTGCGGTCGACTCCTGCCGGCGCTACGTGCGGGCGAACCTCGCCGCGTTCGGCAGGGAGGTGAGGCGCCTTGGTTTCGACGTGGCCGTCGGCTCATCCGGCACCATGGCCACCCTGGCGGCGATGGCGGTGGCGCGAAAGGAAGGGGTGACCCCGAAGACCTGGAACAACTTTGTCCTGACCCGAAGTGATCTGAGGTCGGCCATCAAGTCCCTCGTCAAGGCTCCATCCGCGGACGCACGGGCCAAGCTGCCCGGCATGGACCCCAGGCGGTCCGACATCATCCTGGGCGGTGCCGTCATCCTCGAGCAGGTTTTCGAGGAGTTCGAGATCCCCGAGATGATCTTCTCCGACTACGCTCTGCGAGAAGGCGTTCTGCTGGATGCCTGGCGGCGTCACCACGGCGGCTCGCTGCACCACCTGTCAGATCTCAGGCGGCGGAGCGTGGTCCACCTTGCAGAGCAGATGGACGATGACCCGGAGCACTCGAACCACGTGGCTCAGCTGGTTCTCAGCCTGTTTGACCAGACCTGCGACCTGCACGGCCTCGGAGATGATGCCCGGGAGTACCTGGAGGCGGCGGCCTTGCTGTGCAACCTCGGTCTTTTTCTCAGCCATGCCGGTCACCACCGCCACAGCTACTACATGATCCGAAACTCCGAGCACCTGACGGGTTTCACAAACCGGGAGATCGAGCTTATAGCGCAGATTGCCCGCTACCACCGCAAGGGTGGGCCGAGCCTCAAGCACCCGGAGTTTGCCGCACTGTCGAAGAAGGACCAGGCTCTGGTGCGTTGCTGTGCGGGATTGCTGCGGATGGCGATAGGTCTTGACCGAACCCACGCGCAGAAGGTGACGTCGGTTGAGGTGGTGGTCGGAAAATCACTTACCGTCTACGCACGATCCCGGGACGGCAGCGACATCGGCCTGGAGATCTTTTCCTCGTCGCAGCGTGCAGACCTGGCCTCGGAGTCGCTTGGCCTGCCGGTAGAGGTCGTGGCGGTAGAGGACTGAGGTTTCCGGAGGAACCTTGAACAACCAGACGGGCCGGACGGTCGCCGATCCCCGGCCGGCACTGCGAGTGGATGCCGATTTCGCCGATGAGTACCCCGGCGCAGACCCCCTGTCCACCGAGTGCTTCATGAACATAGCGAGAGCCTCGGATCAACTCCTCGGAGAGCTGAACCGACGACTGAAAGCAGATTTCGATCTGTCCATATCCGCCGCCACGGTGCTTGCGATCATCGACGGGGCAGCAGAGCCGATAACGCCGGGGATCATAGCGGAGCGGGCGATCATCGCGGCGGCCAGCACCACCTCGGTCCTCGACACCCTGGAGCGCCGGGGCCTGGTGGAGCGCCGGCCGCACCCCACCGACCGGCGCAAGCTGCTCATCGACCTCACGCCCTCAGGGCGCAGGACCATCGACAAGATACTTCCCGGCGTGCACCGGCTGGAGACGGCAGTGATGAGCGCGCTCAGCGAGCAAGAACGCCGGGATCTTCTCAGGCTGATCGCCAAGGTACAGGCCAGCGTGGCAACAACGGCCGAAGAGCCGCCCGAGCCGCTGGGAGGTACCCGGAACGTCCCTGCACGCCTGCGGCGTGCCTCCGCTGGCTGAATGTAGCTAGGCGGGAAGGGCTCGCAGGTTGCCCCCCGCGTCCAGGAAGATCCTCCGGCTCTGGAGGGTTAAGCCTACGAAGTCCGGGATGTTGCCGGCATCTGTCACCGGTGCGGGCCGGCCGGCTTTGAAGTCCCACGGCACCATGTCCTGGGGACCGAGGTACTGACCGGCCGGCGCGTTGGGATTCCTCTTTGCTTGCCTTGCGATGCTGAAGCGCACAAAGGACAGTCCCCCCTCCGGTTCGGAGACCTCGCCGTTGTCGAGGTTGATGGCCACCGGCTTGCCCTCCTTGGTGCTCCCGAGCAGATGTGACAGGTCCGCGGTCACGCCGATCAGAGGTCCGGCTGCATCCGGAGGCCTGAACTGTTCGGTGGACCAGAGCGGCTCACCGCTGGAGGGATCCAGCCTCTGCAGTCCCGACTCGGAGCTGCACACGACCAGGACCTCTGGGGTTGGCTGAGGGCAGAGTCCGAAATTGGGATGGTTCCACTTGACCGATCCGCTGACCGGATCCAGGCCAACGGTGCCGTTCGGGGCGTTGCGATTGGAGTTCGCCTCCACGACGAGCGTTCCGTCGAAAAGTTGCGCCTCGGCAACTACAGGAGTCGCCTCAGGGCCGAGCACCGGCCGCAGGTCCGTTCTCCAACGCTCCTGGCCCGTGGCGGTATCGACGGAGCGAAGGACCGGCTCGTTCAGATCCTGCTCCACCAATAGGTCCGTTCCGGCATAGAGGTTGGTCTGGCTGCCGGGCAAGGTCCACCTGGTTTCCCCGGTCGCCGGGTCCCGGGCGACCAGAGTCGCCAACTCGAGCGACCAGTTGTCCTCGCTGCACACCAGCTCCCCGCACACGAAGGGGCCAAAGGTTTCGCTCACCTCGGTCTTCCACAACTCCTTGCCGGTCGTGGGATGGCTTCCGATCAGCAGAGTCTGGAAGCCTTCCCCCCGCATGCTCACCACCCCGCCGTCGAACAATGCCGGCCGGCCGACTCCAGTTCCCGCGTAACGTGCCGACGGGGACCACGGACGGGTGAACCGCACCTCTCCCGAAGCGGCGTCGATGACCAGCATCTTCAGGTCGGGGGAGGAGCCGTCTACGACGGCGACCGTGTTGCCCAGCCCTACCGGGCTGCTTGCCGCCTGGACGCCGGCGGTACTCCAACCTTCTTCAGCGGGCTCGTTGCCGCAGGCCGCGGCAAGCAGGAGTGCGGTTGCCAGGAGAATTCGAAGTCGCATGTGCACTGAGTTTGGTTCTACCGTTCCTTTGGCCGAGAGAATGGATGCCTCAAAGCCATTATTGCGGCTCTTGGAGCCATCCCCGTTCGTTCACCGCCCGCAGGAACCGCCGGTAGCTCAGCTCCAGGGCCGGTCTTTCGGTTTGGTTGGGCTCGCACACCTTCCCGGCCACCGCCATTGCTGCCGTGGCGCTTCGCAGATCCGGATGCAGAGTGCCGGCTGCGGCGAGGATGCACGCCCCCAGCGCAGTGCCGGCAGACGGTTTGGCTTCCAGGCAGGCTCCCAGGACGGTGGCCCGGATCGTGTTCCAAACGGCGCTCGCACTGCCGTTGCCTGCAGAGGCAATCAAACCCTTAGGCTCCGCCCCCAGTGCTCGGAGCCGGTCGTAGCCGAGCCGCTCGACGAAGGCGACTCCCTCCAGGATCGCCCGGTAGCGGTCGACATCATCCCGGGGCGTCCCCAGCGTGAAGCCCTGCGCCTTTTCCGCAGCGAACGGGAAGCGCTCACCCTTGCCCAGCAGGGGATAGGCGACGATCGTAGAGGGGCCTCTGCCTGCTGCCAGAGCGTCCAGATGCTGAAGGTCGGCGTGCGGAAATCCGGCGATCAGGGCTCGCCCGCCGGTGCTCGAAGCCCCGCCCGGCAGCCACCATCCCGAGGGGTGGAAGTGGCTGTAAACGGCCCCCGCCGGATCGGCCAGCGGCTGCAACAGGCTGGCCCCCTTGAGGACGAGGGTGGAGCCAAGCACGGACACGAACTCGCCGGGTTCTGCGGCACCGGCGGCGAGCTGTGCCGCGCAGGAGTCCGTCATGCCCAGCCGGACCTCGCACCCAATCGGCAGGCCGGTGGCCCTGGAGGCGTCACGGCTCAACCGTCCAGCAAGGCAGGCAGGGGCAAGGACCTCGGGGAGGAGGTGGTCACCGATACCCAGAGCTTCCATTGCCTCGGTGACCCATCCCCGTTGCACCGGGTCGTAGCCGCTCTTGAGCGCGTGGCTGGTGTCCGTGGGCGCCAAAGTGCCGGTAAGGCGGTTCACCACCACATCGGATGCATGGCCGAGGCGCGCCATCGGAGCCCCGCCGAGGTGGCCGAGGATCCAGGCCCACTTCGGCAGTCCGAAGGAGGGTGCCATTGTCAGACCGAGGGTGGACCAGCGCCGGGGTGCCGCCGCTTGAGCGGCAGCGGCCTCGGTCACCGCCCGCTGGTCGGCGTAGGTCAACGCCGGCCCCATAGGGGCACCGGCGGCGTCGAGAGCGACAACGGTCGCCGAGGTGGCGCTGACGCTGACGGCCGCCACGTTGCCGGCTTGCTTCCCCAGGCGGTCCGACAGATCGGCAAGGGCCGATGCGACTGCGGGCCACCAAGAACCGGCGTCCTGCTCGGACCATCCCGGCAGGGGAACGTCAGGTTGCGGGAGGAGGCGCTCGGCGGCCGCATGGATCGTGCCGGAGGCGTCGGCGGCCACGGCCCGCACCGCTGCGGTAGCAAGGTCGATTCCGACCACCAGATCCATGCGCAAAACTACCGTCTGAAAGCGGCAGGAAGACTCGTCAGCACCCTCCACCGGGGGACGGTCGGTCTGGGATGGACGGATCAACTACCTCGATGTGGATGTGGGGCCACGCCGGGTCGGTCGTTCGGGACTTGTCCACCTGGGACTCGAACGGGAGCTGGCGCGCTCCCGGCGCCAGGACGGTGCGGCCGGCGGTAACCCGCTCTCCCTTCCCTACGTTGAGCCCCGTCATGTGCAGCACCTTGACTTCCCACCCCGGGCGGTCCTCCGGCTCGATCACCACGTAGTAGTCGCGGGTGTCGCAGTAGAGGATGTACGAGCCTCCCCGAATTACTGTGCCGGTTACCGGAGACCGGATCTCACCGCCCGGATCGGCAACGATATCGGCAGCAGTCTGCGAGCCGGTTCCCCGCCCCCGGGATTCGAGGGTGAGGGGCGAAACCGTCGTTCCAACGGTTTGCATCTGGCGTGCCCCATCGTGGCTGGATTCGTGAAATCCCACGTGCTCCACCCGGGTGGCCGGGTGGTAGAGGGTAACCGCCTCGACCTGCGCGAACGGCAAGAAGGGCTGCTCGGTCACCGACCTGGGAGGGGGAGGAACCGGAGGCGGAGGAACCGGAGGCGGAGGAACCGGAGGCGGAGGGACCGGAGGCGGAGGGACCGGAGTCGGGGGAGGGGGAGCCGGGGAAGGGGGAGGCGGCGGAGGCGGGGGAACCGGGGAGGGTGTCGTCGATGGGGGGGCAGAGGAGCTCGCGGCCTCGGCGGACTCCCTGCCGGTTGGAGGGGATTCCCCCATGGCGGGAACGCAACCGCCGAGCAGCGCCAGGAGCAAGAGCAGCACAACGGTTGTGGGTCTGCGATTTCGCACACCAGCTCCCTTGATATCTGGACTTACGAAGAGATTTTCTCACCTTGTTGGCTGCTCGCCTGCGGATTTCAGGAGGCGGGGACTCCGTGAACCGGTCCGGCTTAGCTTCGGACCAGCGGCCTGTACTTGATCCGGTGCGGCTGGTCGGCGTCTGCTCCGAGGCGCTTGCGCCGGTCGGTCTCGTAATCGGAGAAGTTGCCCTCGAACCACCTCACCTGGGACTCCCCCTCGAATGCCAGGACATGTGTGGCGATGCGATCCAGGAACCAGCGGTCGTGGCTGATGACCACCGCGCAGCCGGCGAAGGACAGCAGGGCATCCTCCAGAGCTCGAAGCGTGTCGACGTCGAGGTCGTTGGTGGGCTCGTCCAGCAGAAGGACGTTGCCGCCGGCTCGTAGAACCTTAGCAAGTTGCAGCCGGTTTCGTTCTCCTCCGGAGAGCGTTCCCACCTTCTTCTGCTGGTCGGTGCCTTTAAAGCCGAACGAAGCGACGTAGGCCCGCCCGTGGATCTCACGTCCTCCGACTACCAGGTGGTCCAGGCCTCCGGTCACCTCGTCGTAGACCGTCTTGTGGGACTCCAGTGACTCGCGGCTCTGGTCGACGTAAGCAAACTCAACGGTTGGACCGATCTTCAGTGCGCCGCCGTCGGGAGCCTCCTGTCCGGTCATCATCCGGAACAGGGTGGTCTTCCCGGCGCCGTTTGGACCGATAACGCCGACTATCCCGCCCTTGGGCAGCGCAAAGGTGAGGTCGTCGATGAGCAGCCGGTCGCCGTATCCCTTGACCAGACCCTCGACCTCCACCACCAGATCACCCAGCCGTGGACCGGGCGGAATGGTGATCTCGAGCTTGTCGGCCCGGTCGGGAGCCGCCTCGGCCTCGGCCGCCAGCTGGTCGTAGCTGTTCAGCCGCGCCTTGCCCTTCGCCTGGCGGGCTCTCGGCGACATGCGGATCCATTCCAGCTCGCGCTGCAACGTCTGCCGGCGGCGAACATCCGTCTTCTCTTCCATGGCCAGCCGGTTCTGTTTTTGTTCCAGCCATGACGAGTAGTTGCCTTCCCACGGGATGCCGTGACCCCGGTGGAGCTCCAGGATCCAGCCGGCCACGTTGTCCAGGAAGTACCGGTCGTGGGTGACGGCCACGACGGTGCCGGTGTAATCCTGCAGGGTGCGCTCCAGCCATGCGACCGACTCGGCGTCCAGGTGGTTGGTGGGCTCGTCCAGCAACAGCAGATCGGGTTTTTGGAGCAGTAGCCGGCACAGTGCCACCCTCCGGCGCTCGCCGCCCGACAGCGTGGGGACCGCCGCGTCCCCGGGAGGGAGGCGCAGAGCATCCATGGCTATCTCCAGCGTTCGATCCACCGACCATGCATCGCTTGCGTCGATCTTCTCCTGGAGCTCGGCCTGCTCGGCGATCAGCTTGTCAAAGTCGGCATCCGGGTCGCCCATCGCCTCGCAGACCGCGTTGTAGCGGTCGATGAGGGCCTTTGCCTCGCCGACCCCCTCTGCCAGGTTTCCCATCACGTCCTTGGATGGATCCAGCCCAGGCTCCTGGGGCAGGAAGCCGACGCTGAAACCGGGAGTCAGGCGTGCCTCTCCGGTGTAGCCGTCATCCTCACCCGCCATGATCTTCAGCAATGACGACTTGCCGGAGCCGTTGGCCCCCAGCACTCCGATCTTGGCCCCCGGAAACATGGAGATGTTGATGCCGCGCAGCACCTCGCGGTCGGGCGGATGGACCCGGCGGAGATCGCGCATGGTGAAGATGAACTGGGCGGGCATGTTCACAGGTTAACAGCAGGTTGAGCGGGGGCTGCCCCGGGCTCGCCGGTGGGTAACCCGACAGGGAGTTTCAGAGTTTGAAGGCGCAAAACGGGGTGCCCGGGACCGTCTGCAAGGGCTACATTACGGTGAAGTCAACCGCATGGCAGGAGGGTCCATGAGTTCGACGAAACCGTTTTTCACCGACGAGCAACGCTGGCAGGCCGTGTTGGATCGCGACCCCCAAGCTGAGGACCGGTTCTTGTACTCGGTGAAAACCACCGGGATATTTTGCCGTGTTACCTGCGGCGCCCGCCTGCCTCTTCGGGAGAACGTAGCGTTCCACCCAAGCACGGCCGCCGCCCGGTCTGCCGGCTTCCGGCCGTGCCGGCGCTGCAAACCGGAAGGGGAACCGCTCTCCGCTGAGTGGTCGGAGGTGGTCGCCAAGGCGTGCCGCACCATCGAAGAATCTACTGTTGCACCTTCAAACTCAGCCCTGGCCGCCGCAGCCGCAATGAGCAGCTCCCACTTCCAGCGCGTCTTCAAGCAGGCCACTGGCATGACGCCGAAGGTTTACGCTCGCTCGGTCCGCTCGGCCCGAGTTCGGGAGGAGCTGCACCGTGAGAGCTCGATCACCGAGGCGGCCTACAACGCGGGTTTCAGATCGAGCAGCCGCTTCTACGCCGGCTCCACCGAGGTGCTCGGGATGACTCCGACCAGCTACCGGCAGGGCGGCGGAGGGCTGGTGATCCGCTTCGGGGTGGGGGAGTGCTCGCTGGGTTCGATTCTGGCGGCGGCGACCGAACGGGGAATCTGCGCCATCTTCATGGGCGACGATCCGGAGGCCCTTGCCCGGCAGCTCCAGAGTCGCTTTCCCAACGCCGACATCATTGGAGGCGAACAAGAGTTCGAGCGGTGGATGGCTGAGGTCATCTCCCTCGTCGAATCTCCGCGCGCAGGCATCCACCTCCCTCTGGATGTCCGGGGAACCGTTTTCCAGCACCAGGTCTGGCAGGCACTTCGAGACATCCCGGCCGGCTCGACCGCCACCTACTCGGAGATCGCCCAGCGGATCGGCAAACCGACGGCGGCTCGGGCAGTGGCGGCTGCGTGTGCTGCCAACAACCTGGCCGTCGCGATCCCATGTCACCGGGTGGTCCGCGCCGACCAGACCATCTCCGGATATCGGTGGGGGGTGGAGCGAAAGATCCAGCTGCTGGGCCGGGAGGCCGATTCGGAGTAGGTTCAAAGCTCAGTTGGTACCCTTCGCAGATGAGCGATGTCGACGACCTGGTTGAGGCGGCCCAGCCGAACGAGCTGCTACAGCGGGTGGACGCGCTGTGCGATGCCCGGCGGTGGGACGACCTGGTCGACCTCGCCTGGCGCTGCCGGGAGGCCGTCGAACGGGGCAAGCAGCTGTGGCCTATCGCCGAGCACATCGAATACCGGCTGGCTCTTGAAGGGCCCCCGCCCCTGGCGGCTTCCGTCCTGTCACCAACCGCAGGCCGGTTTGCCCTCGGTCCGCTGACCGAGGTCGCCGCCTCCACGCACAGCTTTTTTGAGTTGAGCCCCCACCTGTCTTCCCCCCTCGTCGCCGGCGTTGTGGCGGGCGAGAGAGTGCTGCGAGGCGAGAACCTCGAAGGTTTCGCCGAAGCCCACCCTGAGGTGCTGGAGCTTCCGATGGTGCTGCAGAGCTGGGAGCCGTTCTACCAGGTGGCCACCTACCGTGCGAGCAAGGTGACGGCTCCTCCCCCGGAGGTGACGCCGTTGACCCGGATCGCAAGCCGGCAGGACGGCAAAGCCCTTGAGGATCCGGAGCTCGTCAGATCGCTCCTGGACCTGGTGGCCACCTGGGTCACCTCATCTAACGGCAAGGGGGACGCCGCGGTGGTGGAGGGCTCGGCCGAGGCGGCAATCGGGTCCCTTGATGAGCAGGAATTCCTCATAGGCGAGGTCGATGTCGCCGGCGCAATGGCCCTGATGGCGTGGGCGGGGGCAAGCGGCGGGGCCCACGGCCGGCGAAACGGCGCAGCTGCCGGGAGATCGGCTGCCTGGTGGGTCGCGTCGACGCTGGTCGACCTGGAGTGGCCTCCCGACCCAGATCACCTCGGCCAGGATCTGGCGGAGCTTCGGTGGTTCCGGTGGGAGCCCCTGAGGCCCATCGGCGGTTGGCAGCTCCACCTGGCCGTGGAAGACGCGGCCCGCGGGTGGTCGGCGGCAATAGCCGCGGAGGACCGGGTTACCGAGCTGCGATGACGGCCAGGCCCTTCGTGGCCCTGGTTGCGCCGATCAGGATTAACGACGCATCCACCGGCGAGGTCCGGTCAACTGCTTCGGGGCGGAACAGCACCACGTGGTCGAACTCGAGGCCCTTGGCGTCCAGCGCCGAAAGCACCTCGAACTCCTCGGTCATCCCCTCCAGTGCCCCCGGTTCCAGGCTGACGAAGCAGCCGGATCCGCCCTGCATCCGCAGCCACCGGACGCCTTCGGCAATCGCCTTGCTCGGGTCGCCGTCGTAGCGAAAGAAGATGGGTTCGGTGCCGGCCCGGATCGACTGCAGAGTCCCCAGTGAGATCCCCGACGCCCGTGAGGCGTACTCCATGATCTCCTTGGGGGTCCGGTAGTTGATTCCAAGCGTGAACCGATGCACGCGCCGGCTTCGCAGCAGGCGGACCAGGGACGCCTCCATCTCCTCCGGGGTGGCCAGCGTGGCCTGAGTAGGGTCCCCTACGACCGTCCAGGTCGCGTCTTCGCCCCGGCGCTCGAGCATCCTCCACTGCATGGGTGACAGGTCCTGCGCCTCGTCCACGACGATGTGCCCAAAGCCGCTGGTCTTGGTGGCGGCCCACGCGCTCTGGCGGGTGGAGTCGAGCCGGTCCTGGAGGGTGGTGACCTCTTCGTAGACATCGTCCTCGTGCATCTGTGCGCCGGCGGGGGCGGGGGATGGACTCAGCAGCCACTCCAGCTCGTCGATAAGGGCCAGGTCGCCCACCTTCGGCTCTTTGGCAGACAGCAGGTCCTCAGCCAGAGCGTCGGCTTCCTGGCGGGGAAAGTGACTTCGAAGAATCCACCGAAGGTCATCCGGCCACTCCTTCATCTCCTTCCACACAGCGAGGGCCTGGCGTTGCGGAAGAAGATTCTCCATCGCCTCGACCACCTCCCGGCTATCGGCCAGGCTGCGCACCAGGTTGCCGACTTCCTGATGCCTTGGGCTTCTGCGTCCTGCCTTTTGCAGGAAGGCCCGAGCGACGGCTCTCAGAACCTTCTCTCCCGCCGTGTTGAACCCGCTCGGGATCGATCCAAGCACCTCGTCCCGTGCTCCGCGCAGTCTTGCCGCCGGCAGCCGGACGGTGTTGCCGCCAACGGTGACCGTGAGGTCGCCCGCGGGCGGCGGGTAACTGTGGATCAGGAACTTCTTGAGCACCCTGCACATGGCCAGGTTGCCCTTGCTTCTTGCGACGCTCAGCGATTCGCGTTCCGTCGCCACCAAAGGCTCCGTGACGTCGAAAACGGACCGAATGTTGACCGCGGTCTCTCCCAGGGAGGGCAGAACCCGGCTGATGTACCGGCTGAAGCGCCGTCCGGGACCGACCAGGAGCACTCCGAGGCGCTCCAGCTCGGCCGCCCTTTCGTACATCAGGTACGCGGTGCGGTGCAGCGCCACCACCGATTTGCCGGTCCCGGGGCCTCCGGTCAGGATCACGCTGGCCCTGGGCTCCGAGCGGATCACCTCATCCTGCTCCGCCTGGATGGTGGCCACGATGTCGTTCATGAACTCACCGCGCTCCCGCATCAGCGCGTGGAGCAGGGCGCCCTCGCCGGCGACGACCTCCAGGTCGCCCGCTTTCTCGGGCATCAGCAGGTCATCGTTGATGTCCATCACCCGCCGGCCCCGGGTGATGAGTGTCCGGCGCCGAATCACTCCTCGAGGAGCCGAGGAGGTCGCACGGTAGAACGACGAGCCAACCGGAGCCCGCCAGTCGATCAGGATTCTTTCCTGGTTGTCGTCCGAGAGCCCGATCCTGCCGACATACAGCGGTTTCTCCTCATCCTCGTGGTCCATCCGCCCGAAGACGAGTTGCTGTTCGCTGACCGACACCGCCTGCAGGCGTCTGCGGGAGTTGCTTGCGAACGCCTCGCGGTCGAACACCGATTGCGGTGTGTTCGTCTTCATGGATATGGACTGCTCAAGGCTCGACTCCGTACGAGCACGAAGCTCCGCAAGCTGCGCATAGCAAAGGTCCACGTGTTGCTGCTCACGCGCAATCTCAGTCTCCAGGAGTGTGGTGTCGATCAGACCCCCCGTGGCCGGCCGATTGGGGTGTACATCCTAAGGGAAGGGGCTGGGAGCTTATGGCGTGACCTAGGCGCCGGCCGCGTCGGTCGCCGGGTCGGCGCTCGCAGCCTTTTCCTCCTCCTGTATCTCCTGGTCGACTTTGGTGCTGGCCCCCGGGCCCACGGCCGACGCCAAAGCCACTCCGTTGGGCACGTCCACCCGGCCCGTGGCGGTCTGCACGGTGACGTAGAACAACCCGATGTTCTCCACCAGGCCACGGTACTCACCCAACGACGACTTGATCACGGTGTCCTGGCCCACGACGAACGGACGCACCATCAGCAGCACCAGGCCGGCAAAGATGTTTCCGAGGGTCTGCTGGGCTGCGATGCCAAGCACCACGCCGGTCAGCGCCCCGCCCAGCAGGAGTGCCTGGATGCTTACTCCCAGGGCGCCGAGGGTCCACAGGATCACTATGACGTAGCCGGCCACGGAGACGATGCGGGCCAGCGTTCCTCCGCGAGCCTCACCGGCGTTCTGGCTGGCCCCCTCACGGACCGCTAGAGCCAGAGCGTTGACGGCGCCCCAGCCGCCCAGGAGCACGATGCCTGCGCCGATAAGGGCGGGGGCGATAACCTCCAGGCTGTGGCTAGGATGGTGGATGTTTCCGAACCCCGCCACCACCGAGCCGACCAGGGCGACAAGGGTGGCGACGGCGGCTCTGGTGAATAGGGATCGTCGGCGACGGGTATCTGCTGGCATGCGCCAAGATTATCGTGGCGAGATCGGAGAATCTAAGAGATGACCGGCAGTTTGGCGGAGCTGGAACCGCAAGAGCTGTGGCACCACTTTGCCCAGCTGAGCGCCATACCCCGGCCGCCGGGCCGGGAGCAGGCCGCCCTGGAGTATGTCCGGTCTCTGGCCGAGTCGAGGGGAGTGGGTTGGCGTCAGGACGACTTCGGCAACCTGGTGCTGTTCGTCGACGGTGAGCCGGGGCCCCCCGTGGCGGTTCAGACTCACCTGGACATGGTGTGCGAGAAGGAACCCGGAGTGGAGCATGACTTCACCACGGACCCCATCAAGCTGCTCCGCGACGGTAACCGCATCTATGCGGACGGAACGACGCTCGGGGCCGACAACGGCATCGGCGCAGCGGCAGCACTTGCCCTGCTGACCTCCGAGGACATCAAGCACGGACCTCTGGAGCTGGTCTTCACGGTTCAGGAGGAGACCGGATTGCACGGTGCCATGGCGTTCAATGCCGGCCTGCTGCAATCCAAGATGCTCATCAACCTGGACAGCGAGGATCCCGACGAGCTCACCATCGGCTGTGCCGGCGGCGCGACCGTCGAGGTGCGCCCTCAGTTGAGGTGGGAGTCCACCCCCGAAGGCTGGGCCGGCCGGGAGCTGGTGGTGTCCGGCTTGCAGGGCGGCCACAGCGGGATCGACATCGACAAGCCTCTCGCCAATGCGATCAAGGTCCTGCTTGCCGCTCTCAGCGGACTGCGGACCGCGCTGGAGCTACGGCTTGCCGGCATCCAGGGCGGCACTGCTCACAACGCCATCCCCAGAGAGGCGAAGGCTCAGATAGTGGTTTCGCCGTCGTCGACCGACAGGCTCGACGAGGTGGTGCACGGAGTCAACCAGGCCTTGATCTCACAGTGGGCCGACAAGGAGCCGGGTCTTCAGTTCACCTTGAGTGAGATCCCGGTGCCGGAGCAGGCGCTCCATCCCCGGTCGGAAGACGGCCTGGTGAGCCTGCTTGCCGAAATCCCGCACGGTGCCCAGGAGTGGAGCGAAGCCTTTCCGGAGAAGGTGGAAACCTCGTCCAACCTGGCGCAGGCCAAGGTGAGCCCGGAGGAAGCGCTGGTGGTTGCAAGCGTTCGCAGCCTGTCCGCTCACAGGTTGTTCCGGACCCGCACCGCCATCTCCGCCGCCGGCCTTAAAACGGGCGCCAAGGTCGAGGTGGTGGACAGCTATCCCGGTTGGGAGCCGGAGCTGGATTCCCCTCTGCTGAAGGTGGCGGCCGAGCAGTACGAGGCCGTCAACGGCAAGCCACCGTCAATCCAGGTGGTGCACGGAGGGCTGGAGTGTGGAGTGCTGGTAGCGCAGAAGCTCGACATGCAGGCCATCTCGTTCGGCCCCCGGATCACCGGCGCCCATTCGCCGAGGGAGCAGGTAGACGCCTCGACGGTGGACTCGATGTGGCGCCTGCTGGTTGCTCTGCTTGGTGCCCTCGTGGAGGAGCAGCCGGCAGCTTAGATCTCAGCGGCCGTTCGACGAAAAGTGCTGGTAGTCCTTGGAGCTGGTCCAGTACCCGCCCCACCTCCAGCCGATCGAGCGGAAAGCGGTGACCACGCCGTCGCCATCCACGATCATTCCCGGGCGAACAACGGACCGATCGGTGTACGCAGCACCCGCCGGTGGCTCGACCGGGCCTGATCGGGGTAGGTAGGGGTTCTGCACCGGATTGATGTCGATCGCCCGGCCGTAGGAGTGCTGAGACCAGGTTCCGGAATTCGACTCGACCTCCCGGCAGTTGAAGGCCGACGTGTTGTTGGCCGCCATGGACCGGTCGTCGTCGCCGCCGTAGACGTCGATCAGCTGAATCCTCTCGATCGGAAATCTCAGCTCGAAGAGCTTCCCCATCACACCAAGAACCTTGGCGGCCTGATTCCGGTGAACCACCAACTCGCCGTTGTGAATCCTCCCGTCGAAGCCCCAGTGGTTGAGCGTGAGCAGCCGGAGGTCCTCCACCGGAACGGGGCAACCCGGGCGCCAGGAGTGAGGCAGGCGGGAGGGGTCCACCGCCGACGCGGAGCCGCTGAACCGGGCGTCGGCGGGCGTTTGCGGTTTCCCGGCAGCAGGGGAAGAAGCGTGCGATGGGTTCGGAGCAGCAGATCCGGCCGGACCGGGAGAAGGCGACTGGAACGCAGTGCCGGACCCGTCCGGGCCTGGTGCCGGCGTGGCACGGCCGGACGGGGAACAACAAAGCAGAGCCGCCGACAGTAGGGCCGCTGCAATCGCTCTTCGTCGCACGAGCTAAGGTTAAACGGTGATCCGGGTAGCAAGATTCGTGGCGGCTTTTATACTCCTGGCGCTTGCCGGCTGTGAGGCACAGGGGGCCAACCCCAGGCGCTCTACCGATGCCTCCCCGACCGGCAGCCCTGCCGCATCCTCGAGCCCTGTCGCTTCCCCGTCGCCGGAGCCCGCTCCATCGTCGACCGAGATCGCGGTCGATCCCGCGCCGGCCTCCGCTCCCGGGGTGCTGAGGGTCGGACAGGCGGGAACCCAGCTCGCCACCGCTCCCCGAGGGGGTCCGGCCGGACGCCTGCGGGCCGGGGTAATGGTTCCTTTCTCGGCGGTCGACAACGGGTGGGCCAGGATCACCACCCCCTGCGAGCTCACGAAGTGGATGCCCGTGGACTCCGGAGTCCGGGTGGTCCGCCCGGCTGTGGTGCTGGACCCGGGGCACGGCGGCGACGAGGCCGGCGCAACCGGACCCACCGGCCTGGCGGAGAAGGAGGTGAACCTGGACGTGGCAACCAGAGCGGCGGCCATGTTAAATGCCCGCGGCATTCCGGCTCTGCTGACCCGGACCTCCGATTACCGGGCAAGCCTGCCATTTCGCGTCGCGTTGGCGGATGCTTCGGGCACCGACCTGATGATCTCAGTCCATCACAACGCCGATCCCGACGGGCCGCTCGACAAGCCGGGCTCCGAGACCTACTACCAGTTCCGTTCGCCGGGCTCGAAGAGGCTCGCCGGCCTCGTCTATGAGGAGGTGCTGCGCGACCTGTCGAAGCTGCCGGTCGGCTGGGTGGGCGACACCGATGCCGGCGCCAAGTGGCGATTGAACACCAGCGGGGGCGATTACTACGGAATCCTGAGGCGATCGGGGGAGAAGGGAGTCACCACGGTGCTCGCGGAGCTCGCCTTCGTCTCAAACCCAGCCGAGGAGGCGATCCTGAGGCAGAACGACGTGAGGCAGTTGGAGGCTGAAGGCATCGCCAGAGCCGTGGAGCGCTACCGGTCCACCAAGGATCCCGGCAGCGGGTTCACCACACCGTATCCTCGCACTGCTCCCGCCGGCCCCGGAGGCGGCACCCGGGGTTGCGTCGACCCAACCTGATCCGGCCCGACCGGGGAAGGACCTCAGGCGGTCTTCGTCCCCGTCACGCCATCTACAGAGCCAATTCAATGTCCCGTCTGGCTTTGGTCGTCAAGCAAGTAGAGTGGCTCGCCGGCCAGAAGATCCCCCGATGGACCGGTGGCAAAGCGGCGCCCGGCCAGGTGACCCGCTCGTATCGGCCGAACGCCAACCGACTCCTCCAGTGCCGTTATCGCCCGCCGGTGGCTCACCACGAGGATCGTGGAAGGATCGGAACCGTTCGCCAAGGCCCCGTCCTCAAGCAGCCGGCGGATAGCCTGCGTGACCCGAGACCTCAGGGCGCTGAGGGTCTCGCCGCCGGGTGTGGCCTCCAACCGGCCTTCGGACCAGGCAACCACCAGACTGGGCCAGCGGGTTTCGATCTCCCGACGCGTTAACCCGCTCCACTCGCCGACGTCCACCTCTCGCAGGCCCGGATCGAGGGTAGGTGGCCCTATCCCAAGAAGCTCGGTGATGATGACGGCTGTTCGGCGGGCTCGACGGAGATCGGAAGACACGACGCGGTCGACGTGGGCGCCGGCAAGCGAAGTGGCAGCCAGGGCCGCCTGTTGCTCGCCCAGTGTCGACAGCTCCGGGTCCGCCTGGCCCTGCCACCGGCCAAGCGCGTTCCACTCCGACTCTCCGTGGCGCACAACCAGAAGGTCGGCGGCGGGAGGGGCGGGGCCCGGGGACTTGTTCGTCATAGAGGTGGTACCGATTATGCGGGTAATGCCTAAGGAATTGCGCGTTGGGCTGGTCCGCCGGCCGGGTGACTAAAAGCCGATGCCCACGTCAGGATGTTTTGTCTCTCAGCCAACTGCGCCATCGAGCGAAAATCGGGGATTTACTACAGAGATGGGCTATCATTTTTCCACCAGAGAAAGGAGGTGGTCCGTATTAGCGAAAGTCTTTTCGGGACCCTGGAGGTGACCGGCCGCTAGGTCGGAGTGCTGGCATCCACCAGCGAATTCACACCGGGCCACCCCCGAGCAATGGACGCCGAAATGGTCCCGCCGGTGTAACTGTCCAGCTCGGGCTCCTATGTCCAGTACGAAGCAAAACGAAGGGCGCTGCATTGCGGCGCCCTTCGGCGTGGTACGCCCGAGGCATGGGCTGCTTGCCACCGGTTTGGTTTGCAGGTATCACCGACCTCAGTAGGTGAGGGCGGCAGCGTGTCGGTCACCGTCAGCCGGAGGGATCAGCCGTTGACTCGCACGTCACGGTTTCCGCCACGAACGGAACCGCACAGTCCGGCACCGATTTCAGCGCTCTCAATCAGCAGGTGAACTTTACCGGCGGCACAACCGCGCGCTCGTTCCGCATCGTGATTGCCAGCGACCGGCGCACGGAGCCGGCCGAGAACTTCACCGTTAGGCTCAGCAACCCGGGCGGTTGCTCCGACAGGCAGAACTTCAGTCTTGCGAGTCCTGTGGTGGTCACAATCAGGGCAAGCCAGGGAGCCGCGGCACCGCAGCCTCCTCCGCCGCCCCCTCCGGCCCCGGCCCCGGCTCCGCCGACGGCTCCGGCCCCCGCTCCGCGCCCGCCGCCCCCACCCCCGCCCGCTCGCTCTCCTGCAGCGCCGACAACTCGGGTGTCTCCGACCGTCTCAGAGGAACCGACGCCCGAGCCTACCGAAACTCCAACCGTCATTGAGACCCCAGTGGACGAAAATTCAGACGGCGGCGGCGTGCCGTCCCAGCTGATATTCGGCATTCTGGCTCTGCTCGGCGCCGCCGGTGTGGCGGCTTATCTGGTCAAGCAGCACCGAGCGCCACCGCCCGTTTAACCTGCTACCGTCAGCCCACTGAAGCACCAGGGCGTCTTCCGCCGCTGATCTCGTGAAACTCACTTCGGTACCCGTGGTCGATAGACTGGCTGAGGTGGCCGCACCTTCCTGCGCACACTGACCCGATATGCAGGGGCCCGTAGCTCAGCGGTTAGAGCAGTGGACTCATAATCCATTGGTCGTAGGTTCGATCCCTACCGGGCCCACAAAAAAAGCCTGGGATGGGCGCTTTACGCCCCACTCAGCGTCGAATTTAGGCCAGCTGTGATCATGCCGCCCCCACCGACGTTAATCATGTAGGCCATTTGTAGGCCAGCGCCGTCGATCAGCGGTTCGAGAGATCCCGTCGGAGGCCAGCAAGGCGGCTGAGCTCGCCGCCCTGCTCAGCTAACCATCGGCTCAGGTCGTCCTCAACGCTTCAGTGGGCGACAGGCGAGCGGCTCGGACCGCCGGGAACAGGCCGGCTAGTCCCCCGATGACCAGAGCGGAGATCGCTCCCCCTGCCACCCCCAGCAGGGGCATGGAGACGGACCAGCCGCGGAAGGTTGCGTAGCCGGCGGCTATCAGATAGCCGAGAGCGACCCCCGCAGCTCCCCCAATGCCCGACAGCATCAGGGATTCGATGAGAAACTGCCACCTGATGTACCGGCGCGGAGCGCCCAATGCTCGCCGCAGCCCGATCTCGGAGCGGCGCTCCAGAACGGCCACCACCATGACGTTTGCTACGCCGACTCCGCCTACCAGCAGCGCGACGGCCCCAAGCCCGAGAAACAGTGAGGTGAATGCCGTCTTGGCGACCGCCCGGGCCGCCAGAGCGTCCGATGGCCGGCTGACCTGAACCTCCTCGGGGTGGGCTGGATTCACCGTGGCGGCCAGAATGCCCCGAACTTCCTCCACCGCTTCGGGAGAAGCTCGGACGTAGAGGGTCGATGGGGAGTCGTCGATGCCGAACATCTCCATCGCCGCAGGCTGTCCGACCAGGGCGGACCGGTCGATCTCCGGCGCCAGCGGCAGCGGGTCCAGTATTCCGATCACGGAGAACCACCGGTCCCCCAGCCACACCTGGACGCCGGTGCGGGTTATCCCCAAGCGTTCCGCTGCCGTGGCGCCGAGCACCACAACGGGGTAGCGTGAGTTGGCGTCATTCAGGAAGATCCCGCTGTTCACCCGACCACGCAATGTCTCCAGGAGGCCTGGGTCGGCCGCCTTGACTGCGATCCCCGCAGTCTCGGCCTTAGGGATCCGATCCGTGCGCCTGACGGTAGCTCCAACCGTTGTAGTGCCGGCGACGCTTTCCACCGGACCAACTCGGCGAACCATTCCCGCTGCCTGCGCCGGGAGCTTCGAATCGGTCCCCATTAAGGACTGGCCGGCCGATACGCTGAGCAGATTGGTCCCGAGGTTGTCGAGTTGGGACAACAGGTCTGCCTTGCTGGATTCCGATATCCCCACCACCGCCACCATGGCCGCGATTCCGATAGCCACTCCGGCGGCGGACAGTGCAGCCCGCAGTCGCCGGTTTCCCAGCCCGCTACGGGCCGTTCGCAAAAGGTCCATCCATCTCAACCCGCCGCCTTTCATGTCCAAACTCCCTTCCACGGGCTGTCGGCCTTGATCGCACCGTCGCGAATCTCAATGTGGCGCGGCATTGCTGCTGCGATCTGACTATCGTGAGTGATAACCGCCAGGGTGCTCCCCTGCCGGTTCAGCTCCCGAAGGAGCCCGAGGATCTCGGCGCCAGTGGCGGAGTCGAGGTTTCCCGTGGGCTCGTCGGCAAGGACGATCGCCGGACTGGTCACCACGGCCCGGGCAATAGCCACTCGCTGGCGTTCGCCCCCTGACAGCTGCTGCGGGCGGTGGAGCATCCTTTCGGCAAGACCGACCCGCTCCAGGGCTTCGGCGGCCAGCATTCTGCGTTGGCGCTGAGGGACCCCGCTGTACACAAGGCCATCGCCACGTTGTCGAGCGCGGTCATTCCGTCCAGGAGAAAGAACTGCTGAAACACGAACCCGATATTGGAGGCGCGAAGCCGGGAGATCTCGGTGTCGTCCATGTCCTCGACGTCGTTGCCGTTGACCCGCACCCTTCCGCTGGAGGCCCGGTCCAGCGTTCCCATGATGTGCATCAGAGTCGACTTTCCGGACCCCGAAGGTCCCACTATTGCCACGAACTCCCCCTCGATGATCTCGATGTTGATCCGGCGAAGTACCTCCAGCCGCGGAGGGCCGGCATACGTCTTGTCCACGTCGACCAGCTCGATGACCGGCTTGCAAGAAATGCCGCGAGACTCGTTCCAGACGACTCGTTCAGCCAGCGTCGTCATTTGGGGATCACCACCTTCATGCCCTCTTGCAGGCCTTTCCCCGTCACCTCGACGTATCCCTCAGCGAACAGGCCCGTCTCGACTGCAACCAACCGGGTGGCCCGGGCACTGTCCCTTACCTCGACGGCGTAGCCGCCCTCCTTGAGAGCGAGCAGAGCATTTACGGGAACGGCGAGGACGCCCTCCCTCTTGCCGGAAGAGACCTCGATGTCCACCGGTGCCTGATCCAGGCCGGCGGCGACTGCGGGATCTTTCAGGATGATGGAGATGGCGACCGTTGGGTCGCCCTGCTCCCCGCTCTCGTCCGTTTCAGCCTTAGCGACCTTGGCGACCTCGGCCACCGTGCCGGTCGTGGATTTCCCATCCGGCATGGTCACCTGCACCTCGTCGCCGACCTTCGCCAGGTGCTGCTTGGTGGCGTCGAGGTCGTGGGTGACCACCGGAGTGGTCGACGTCGCCTTGAGAACCGGACCTTGGGGAGCGGATCCGAGGGTCGCTTCCCGGCTTGCCACCCGGATCGCCGACGGAAGGAATACGGCTTCACCGAGGTTGAGGACCCCGTCCTGATCGAGCCCCAGGGCCTTCTGCCACCGCTTGAGCGCCGCCGTCGTCGCCGCATCGAACTTGCCGTCGATCTTCATGGCGCTTCGAGGGTCATGTCCCAGAGCACGCAAGTTCTCCTCGAGCTGCGTGACGTCGGGTCCCTCGGAACCAGTGGCCACATCCCGCCACGCCGGGCGCTCGCCGTACAAAAGCGAGACCGGCACGCCGTCGAGCTCGAAAAGCTTTCCTCCTCGCTTCACGGTAGAGCCCTCGGCTGCCATCCAGGTGAGCGTTCCACCCCTCTGCGCATGCACTTCGTAACTGCCCGAATACCCAAGCGTTCCCGCCAGGGTTTCGGTCTCGGCCAGGGTCTTGCGCTCCACCACCGCAGTCGAGGTAGCGGGCTTGGTGGCCGTGCGGGCCGGCGGCGCCACCTGCGCTGCGGGCGGTCCCAGGACAGGTCTGGCGGGAAGTACTCTGCCTCCCGCACGCCTGCCGCCCTCACTTCACCCTCCCCGCCTGCTCCACAGGCGTGTCCTTCAAAGCCTTGGCGAGGTGGTGCTTGCAAGCCTTGTCCGCCTCCCGGAACTTCTCAGGGGTCTCTCCCGGTCCATCTTCTCCCCGAGAGATCAATGCTCCGTGGGACGGGTCGGGGTCCGGCATGTCTATGCCATGCTCCCGCATGCACCGGGCGAACTTAAGGAAGGCGTCCTGAGCCTCGCCGTCGATCTTTCCGGGGCCCTGGCCTCCGGCGGCGCCCTTCAGCAGGTGCCGGCAGGCCTTGTCGGCTTTTCCGAATTTCTCCTCGTTGACCTCGGGACCGGCGAGCTCGACCTTGACCGGCCCCTCTCCCTTTTCTCCTTCGAAGGTCGGGTCGTCCATCTGCACGCCGTTCTCACGCATGCACTCGGCGAACTTCAGGAACGCCTCCTGCGGATCCTCGTCTGCCGAGGCCTTCGCCCCACCGGCCTTCGCGGCCTTGGAGTCGCCCAGGCTGGCCACCTCCTCGGCGCCTGACGCCTTGTTACACGCCGTTCCTACCAGCAGCAGCAGGGGCAGTGCCCACAGAATGGCCAGCCTCCACCACCGCCCAACCTTTTCCGAACCGAATCTCATCTGAACCTCCTTCTCGGTTGCCTAGATGCAGTTGTAGAGGAACGCCGATAAAGCCACGATTAAGCGGAGTTTTATGTCGGCTTTATAGGCCCGGCGCTAATGTGGACGAAGCGAAATCGGAATGCGGGGGTGAGCTGTGCGAGTTCTTGTGGTAGAGGATGAGGCGGCACTGGCCGAAGCAATCGGAAGGGGCCTTCGCCACGAGGGAATGGCGGTCGATCTGGCATCAGACGGCGCGGAGGCCCTGGACAAGGTGGCCTTTACCCGCTACGACGTGGTGGTGCTAGACCGGGATCTCCCCAGGGTTCACGGCGACCAGGTGTGCAAGACGCTGGTCAAGCAGGGGTCCAGCTCCCGGGTTCTGATGCTGACGGCTTCGGGCGGGGTGGAAGACCGGATCGACGGGCTGACCATGGGAGCCGACGACTACCTGCCCAAACCATTCGTCTTCCAGGAGCTTGTCGCACGGATCCGATCTCTGGGACGCCGGTCGGCCGAACCCTTGCGACCCATTCTCACGCATGGCGATCTGACCCTGGATCCTGCCCGCAGAGTCGTAACCCGCCAGGGCCGCTATCTTTCTCTCAGCAACAAGGAGTTTTCGGTGCTGGAGATCCTGATGGCATTCCCCGGCAGGGTCGTGAGCGCCGAGGAGCTTTTGGAGAGGGCTTGGGATGAGAACGCCGACCCGTTCACCAACACCGTCAGGGTCACCATCGCCAACCTCCGCCGCAAGCTCGGTGAACCGCCGCTGATCCAGACGGTGATCGGCACCGGATACCGGATTTGAAGGCACTGGCGGCGCCCACGGTGCGCCTGAAGCTCACCCTGCTCTACGGCGGCCTTTTCGCGGCCGCCGGAGCGGTGCTCCTCATGCTGAACTACGGGCTGGTCCGCCACAAACTCGTCGAGACGGAGCCGTTGTTGATGCAGGCCGAGCTTCCTGGCCCGGAAATGGAGGTAGCGCCGGGGATCATCGTTCAAAGGCGGGTCCTCGAGTATCCGCTGACCGAGGACGGCAAGCCGGTGGCCGACGTCCTGGAGGGCGTGGACCAGGCGGTGCGCCAGTCCACCCTCCAACAGCTGGTGACACAGTCGCTGGTGGCTCTGGTCTTCATGACTTTGCTGTCGCTTATCCTGGGATGGATAGTGGCCGGGAGGGTGCTTCGTCCCCTTCATGCGATAACCGGCGCGGCCAAGCGGCTGTCTCAGGAGAACCTGCACGAGCGACTCAACCTGTCCGGGCCTCGAGACGAGCTGAAAGAGTTGGCGGACACCTTCGACGCCATGCTCGCCCGGCTGGAGGAGGCATTCGAGAGCCAGCGGCGGTTCGTTGCCAACGCGTCGCACGAGCTACGCACGCCGCTTTCCATCATGCGAACGGAGATCGATGTGACCCTCGCCAACCCCGACTCGGGACCCGACGACATGAAGAGGATGGCGCTCACCATCCGGGACGCCGTCGACCGAACCGACCGGCTGATCGACGGCCTGCTGGTTCTCGCACGAAGTGAGCGGGGGCCGGAATCGGTGGAGGTCGTCGACCTCGGCGAGCTGGCGGCGGATGCCCTGCGACAGCTGGCGGCCCAGGCACAGGCGCTGGAGCTGGATGTGGACCAGGTCGTGCGCTCGGCGCCGGTGACCGGAAACCGTCTGCTGCTCGAGAGGATGGTGTACAACCTGGTGGACAACGCCATCGCGTACAACGTTGCCGGTGGGCGCCTGCAGGTCGAGACCGCCAGCCGCGGCGATCAAGCGCTGCTACTGATTCGCAACTCCGGCGATATTATCGATCCTGAACAGGTCCCCGGATTGTTCGAGCCTTTCCGCCGGCGCGGTTCCGACCGCGTAGGGTCGCACAGAGGCCTCGGGCTCGGACTGTCGATCGTCAAGGCGGTAGTGGGCAGCCTCGGGAGGAGAGATCACGGCGGTGCCTCAACCGGAGGGCGGCCTGGAAGTGATCGTCCTGCTTCCCGCCGACCCGGCCACACAGCCGGTGGGCGATCCGAGCGTCGTTCAAGCATCCCGGTAGAAAGCTGCGACCACCGGCATGGTATTCACCAATCTATAAACATGCGCGGAGGGAGGGGTCTCGCCCAGTTCGCAGAACGAAAGTTCAGAGCGCTTCGGCAGCGCATTCGGATTTTTGCCGCTCGGCCACCCTAATTCCGGCTGGAGGCCTTCGCAGCCGCAACCGCATGACCTTTCTGGTGAGCCAGGCACAATCGTGCGGTTCCCAATCGCTTAACGAGTGCTTGCCACTTCTCACCACGGATGCCTAATGCCCTGGTGGAGCTGGGATGAGCGCCAGCGGGACGCGAGCCGTGCAGTGCTTGCGGCACCGGGTCGAGGCTAACGCACCCGTTGGACTGCCGCCTGCCGGCCCGATGAATGTGCCGGGCCTTGAGCTTCTCGAGTGCTTGCCTGAACTCAGCCGAGCGGAAGTCAGACGCAACGCCGTCCGATGCAAAAACAATCCATCTGCACCAGCTCCCCAGGGTGGTGCACCTCAATGTGGAGCTCAGGTGAGGGCTCACGCTCGGCAGATTCATAGGGAGCGGCGTACTGCTATGCCAACTCAGAAGATGTGGGATTGGCTGGGTTTTAGGTGCCAGCTAGCGCCCATCCGGTACCTCTTCGGTTCCGAATTGCAGGATAAAGAATAAGGAGGGACACATGGCAGGCGAAAAGGTATGGGGATTGTCAAAGGCGGAGGCAAAGTATCGGCCGGCCCAAAATCCCAACGTTCGCTGTGACGTTTGTAAGTACATGCTGCCGCGCGCAAACCTTGGCACCTGCAAGCTAGTCAGAGGAGTAATTCGTGGACAGGACACATGCCACGAATTTCGGCCGTTGCCGAAAAGAGCGAGTAAGGCAGTTTGACCGGGACCGTGGAGTTGGGCGGTTTCTCATGTTTGCTTTTAGTCAGCGAGGCCTCAGCGGAGGTTAAGGGCCATGGCTCGAGCAGATTGCAGCCTGCCTGAAGCGGTGGTGCCAAACTGAGGGCAACCTGGGTTGAGGAATCCTGCGGACTGAGCCCGCAGAAAGGTGAGCCTATTTGGCAGGAGCATCCCATATGAGAGCAAAGGCGATGACCCAGTTTTTCATGCTGGGTCCAATCATCTGGATGTGGTTCCCACACGGTTTCTCAGACAGCGGTCGTTCCCTTGAACGCCACCGCCGATCGGCTCATTGCTCGCTCGGCATGGTGGCCGATGTCGGCAATAGGAGTCGTGATCCTCGGCTTCGGCTGGGCTTCCGTAGTCGCCGCTCGATGATGGCACTGGACGGGTCGCGGATTAACACCGTAGCGCAATCGGGGCGAGAAGAAGTGAGCCGGCGAAGCCGGCTCACTTCGTGCTAACTACTCTTCCGAGGGGCCGCGCCTAGGCCCTCCAGTGCCCTCCGCCAATCGGCGCCAGGTGGATCTGGCATGCCTTTTCAGCTTCATTGAACTTCGGGTCGATGGAACCCGGAGCCTCTACCGCGACTTCTCGTCCTCCCGGACCCTGATGGGGCTGAATCGTCACGCCCCGCTCCTTCATGCACCGGTTGAACCTAACGAAGGCGGCGCGCTCCTTAGGGGCGATCCCCCCAGGCGCCCGACGCTCGATCTTGTCGTCGGGTCCAATCGGCCCACAGGGGCCGGGAGCCATCTGGGCGTTTGCAGCTCCGTCACCGCCCTGAACGACCCGCTCCACCTTCTCCGGCGAGCCGCCCGACCCCTTCCGGATGAAGCAGTCACCGGGCGCTCCGGGATCGCAGGCGTGGGCCCGATTGGTACGGCTCCCTTCGGCTCGCCCCCCGCAGGGACTTTGGCCGAGGCTGGAGACGCCCAGGACAACGCCAGCGTCACGATCACAATCGAGAACAGGATTGCCGAGCCAGTGGACCGCAAGAGTCCACCCATTGCTGCACCTACCGAAGGTAGCTTTACCCTTTCCATCTGCAACCTCCTTTCTAAGGTTGCTCAGCAATTTAGATGGAGGAAGCTAAATCCTCGGTAAAGCAGTCTCTTATCTCGTTTTCACACCGCCCAAGGCCTGGCCAAGGTGCAGTCCAAAGCGGACGGGAAGCCTGGGGCTCCGGCGGTGCAGAAGTCCCGGCGATCAGCGCCAGTCGCTTGGCGGCGGTCTCCAATCCGTGACGGCGAAGAACCCGGTAGACCCCGTTGGGGGAGATCCTGATCCCGCCCCACTTCAGCCGAGCCAGCTCCGCGGCGATCCGCTTGGGTCCTTCCCCGGCAGGTCCCAACGAGTAGGCGATCACCCGCTGCTCGACGAACACCGGGGTGTGGTTGGGCATCTGGGGGATCCGCCGCTCCCGGGGGCGCAGCATCTCCAGGCCTCCTTTGGCCACCTGTTGGCGCCAGCGGTAGTAGGTCGAGGGGTGGATCCCCATCGCCCTGCAGGCGGCTCTCATGACTCCATTTGTTGGGCCAGGTGAAAGACACGCAAACGGAACCGGTAAAGCGCATCATCATTGGACAAGGCGGTGCCTCCTTTCCGATTGGTTTGGACTCCAAACGGAGGATGCGCCGCCTTGCGCTTTGGGCACGGATTTACAGAGGTGTCGCTAGGACTCGGGGATAGAACAAGTTAAGCCCCACTACGGTCGGGCGTTTGGGTTAGAGGCGAGCTTTCAGCCACGCCCTGACCAGCTCGCGGACGTCAGCGGCGGCCTCATCGAGGGCATGGCCAGCGCCCTCGAAAAGTACTAGCTCCTTCGGTTCCCGAGCGAGGTGGAAAATGGATTCCGAACACGAGCTGGGAATCACTTCGTCGCCAGTCCCGTGGGCGAGAAGAAGAGAACAGCGTGGGCCGAGTTGAGAGGCCTGCTCCGCCCGCGAGCTCTGGCCAGCAAGCGCTACGACCGTGCGGACCATAGTCGAGCCGGCTGCGGTCCGGATCACCACCGCCCCGCCAAAGGAGTGACCCACCAGCCCGGCGACCCGGACCCCTTCGTCCGCCAGATATAGAAGGCCGGCTGCGACATCGCAGACGCACTCCCTCAACCACGTCGACACCCGAAAGCGGACCCAGAGGGATGAAAAACCCTCCTCCATAAGCTCCTTCGCCAGATGCGGGTAAAGCCCCCGGGCAGGGGTGTCCCACCCCCCACCAGTGCCTCCTACCCAGATCACGCCCTTGTGCGCTCCGGGGGCGGCATAGTATCGGCACGGCACCTTTCCTCGATCCGTTTCGAGGATTAGCGGGCGGTAACCGGCTTCACGCTCCGGGATATCCGGGACGATGAGAGGCCACCCGTCGCCTTCGTCGTGCAACATCCGGCTGACCATCCCTCCTCCACCCGGCAAGCAATACCTCCGACGACGCGTCGAAGTCCGTGCGCTAAGTCGCTTCCTTTCCTGCCAACCGTCACTTAACGATGAGGGGTAACTGACGGGACCGCGGTTTGTGGTCCACTCAATGTGAGAGTGCCGGTTGGTGTTCGCTGGTCCACCTGGCGTAGAACTCTGAGGGAGTAAGTCCGCCCAGGGCCGAATGGGGTCGGAAGATGTTGTACTCCATTCTCCAGGCCTCCACAACGACCTGCGCCTCGATAAGCGTTCCGAACTCCTCGGTGTTGAGCAATTCGTCCCGGCTCCGTCCGTTGAACGATTCAACGTACGGGTTCTGCCAGGGCGATCCCGGGTCGATGTAGCAGGTGCCGGTGCCCGACAGGCGACACCTCCCGCAGGGCCCAAGCAATCGGCTCGGGACCGTTATCCATCCTGAGAAACTGAGGAGCACCCCGCTGCTCGACCAGCCGCTCAATCTGGGCGACCACGTCGTCGGCGTCGCAACAGCGGGCCACCCGCATCGCCAGCGCCTCCCGGCTGCACTCGTCGACGATGTTCAGCAACTTGAGCCTTCGTCCGTCGGTGGTCTCATCGAACTGAAAGTCGAGGGCCCAGACTAGTCGTCCCTCGCCTGAGTAAAACGGTTTGGCGTCGGGACCCAGTATCGACAGCGTGGAGCTGCTCCCGACCCTTGAGCTCGTACGCCTCCTCGACGAAATCGATATCCGGTGAACGTGAAGCAGACCGGGTAGAGCCGGCGCGGAGTGGGGTGGGACGCCAGTGGCGCTAGGCAACTCCTGTGCGATGTGGCACGATCTCGCATGTGACGAGCAGACCCGCCGAAGCGCAGCACCTGCGGGATCTCGCGTGGCTGCGCCGTTCGCGACCGGATCGACCGCGAGTACGCGCGCAGCCGCTGGACGTGGAGGCGCTCGCCCGGGCCGCGCACGTGTCGGCCGGGCACCTCAGCCGCCAGTTCCGGCTCGCCTACGGCGAGTCGCCATACTCCTACCTCATGACGCGGCGCATCGAGCGAGCGATGGCGCTGCTGCGTCGTGGTGACCTCAGCGTCACCGAGGTCTGCTTCGCGGTCGGCTGCTCGTCGCTGGGCACCTTCAGCACTCGCTTCACCGAGCTGGTCGGTGTGCCGCCCAGCGTCTATCGGCGGGAGGCGGGCGCGACGGCGGGGATGCCGGCCTGCGTGGCGAAACAGGTCACCAGACCGGTCAGGAATCGAGAAGCGTCGGCCGCCGAGCCGCTCCTAAACTCAAGCCACGCCTAAACCAGCGCTTGGCTTGACAAAGGAGCAACTCATGGACATCACCATTCACCAGACCTTCCTCCCATGACGACCCGGACGCATCCCTCGCCTTCTACCGCGACACCCTCGGCTTCGAGGTTCGCAACGACGTCGGATACAAGGGATGCGTTGGATCACGGTCGGCCCCGTCGACCAGCTCACGTCCGTTGTACTGTACCCGCCGGCCGCCACCCCCGGCATCACCGACGACGAGCGCCGCACCATCGCCGAGATGATGGCCAAGGGCAGCTACGCCAGCATCATCCTCGCCACCAAGGACCTCGACGGCGCGTTTGAGCTGCTGCAGGCCAGCGGCGCCGAGGTCGTCCAGGAGCCAACCGACCAGCCGTACGGGGTTCGCGACTGCGCCGCGATCCGCGGGCAACCTGATCCGCATCCAGGAGCGCAGCTGAGCGTCCGGCGATCACAGCCCCGCAAGTTACCGCCCGACAGATGGAGGCACGATGAGCACGGCCACGATGACTGATTCGCATTCGCCTGCACTGCACGTTGCTGACAGCCACGGTCTGATCCGCGTGCACGGCGCCCGCGAGAACAACCTCAAGGACGTCAGCATCGAGATCCCGAAGCGCCGGCTGACGGTGTTCACCGGCGTCTCCGGCTCGGGCAAGAGCTCGCTGGTGTTCGGCACCATCGCCGCGGAGTCCCAGCGGTTGATCAACGAGACCTACAGCACCTTCGTGCAGGGCTTCATGCCGACGCTGGCGCGGCCGGAGGTCGACGTGCTGGAGGGCCTGACCACCGCGATCATCGTCGACCAGGAGCGTATCGGGGCCAACCCCGCTCAACGGTGGGAACCGCCACGGATGCCAACGCGCTGCTGCGCATCCTCTTCAGCCGGCTCGGGCGGCCGCACATCGGCCCCAACGCGTTCTCTTTCAACGTCCCCTCAGTCCGGGCGAGCGGTGCGATCACCGTCGAGCGGGGGACCGGCAAGACGAAGACCGAGAAGGCGACGTTCAACCGCCTCGGCGGCATGTGTGTGCGCTGCGAGGGCATGGGCAAAGTGAACGACATCGACCTGTCTGCGCTGTACGACGACAGCCTGTCGCTCAACGAGGGGGCGCTCAAGATCCCCGGTTACAGCATGGAGGGCTGGTACGGCCGCATCTTCCGGGGCTGCGGCTTCTTCGACCCGGACAAGCCAATCCGCGAGTACACCAAGAAGGAACTGCACGACCTCCTGTACAAGGAGGCGACCAGGGTCAAGGTCGAGGGCATCAACCTGACCTCCGCGGGCCTGATCCCGACGATTCAGAAGTCTTACCTGTCCAAGGACGTCGACGCTCTTCAGCCGCACATCGCCTTCGTCGAGCGGGCCGTCACCTTCACCGTCTGCCCGGACTGCGACGGCACCCGCCTCAGCGACCAGGCCCGTTCGTCGAAGATCAACGGAATCAACATCGCCGACACCTGCGCCATGCAGATCAGCGACCTGGCCGCATGGGTCGGTGGCCTCGACGAGCCGTCGGTCGCCGCTGCTTGCCGCGCTGCGCCACCCTCGACTCGTTCGTGGAGATCGGCCTCGGCTACCTCTCGCTCGACCGGCCATCCGGCACGCTGTCGGGCGGCGAGGCGCAGCGCACCAAGATGATCCGCCACCTCGGCTCCCCGCTCACCGACATCACCTACGTCTTCGACGAGCCGACCACTGGCCTGCACCCTCACGACATCCAGCGGATGAACGAGCTGCTGCTTCGCCTTCGGGACAAGGGCAACACGGTGCTCGTAGTCGAGCACGAGCCGGAGGCGATCGAGATCGCAGATCACGTCGTCGACCTCGGCCCCGGCGCCGGTACGGCTGGCGGGACGGTCTGCTACGAGGGGACCGTCGAGGGCTTCGTGCCAGCGGCACCATCACCGGCCGCCACCTCGACGACCGGGCGGCCCTCAAGGAGACAGTGCGCACGCCCACCGGCATGCTGGAGGTGCGCGGTGCCAGCGCCCACAATCTGCAGGACGTGGACGTCGACATCCCGCTAGGCGTGCTGGTAGTCGTCACCGGGGTGGCCGGCTCCGGCAAGAGCTCGCTGATCCAGGGATCGGTCTCCGGCCGAGACGGGGTGGTGGCGATCGACCAGGGCGATCCGCGGCTCCCGGAGGAGCAACCCGGCGACGTACACCGGACTGCTCGACCCGATCCGCAAGGCGTTCGCAAAGGCCAACGGCGTGGAAGCCGGCGCTGTTCAGCGCCAACTTCGAAGGCGCCTGCCCCAGCTGCAACGGTGCCGGCGTCATCTACACCGACCTGGGGATGATGGCCGGCGTTGCCAGCACCTGCGAGGAGTGCGAGGGGAAGCGGTTCCAGGCCTCGGTGCTGGAGTACCGCCTCGGTGGCAAGGACATCAGTGAGGTGCTCGCGATGTCAGTGACCGAGGCCCAGGAGTTCTTCGGCACCGGCAAGCCCGCACGCCGGCCGCGCACGCCATCCTCGACCGGCTCGCCGATGTCGGGCTCGGCTACCTCAGCCTCGGCCAGCCGCTCACTACGCTGTCCGGCGGGGAGCGGCAGCGGCTCAAGCTGGCCGCCCATATGGGCGAGAAGGGCGACGTCTACGTCCTCGACGAGCCGACCACCGGCCTCCACCTCGCCGACGTCGAGCAGCTGCTCGGCCTGCTCGACCGGCTCGTCGACTCCGGCAAGTCGGTCATCGTCATCGAGCACCACCAGGCGGTCATGGCGCACGCCGATTGGATCATCGACCTCGGCCCGGGCGCCGGCCACGACGGCGGCCGGATCGTCTTCGAGGGCACACCCGCCGACATCGTCACCGCCCGCTCCACCCTCACCGGCGAGCACCTCGCGGCCTCCGTCGACACCTGACCGAGGCCTTCGAAGATAGTAAGTAAGCCCCAAACTTCAACCATGTTCTAAGAAATTAGCTTTCGCAGTCTGGCCAGGGCCCTTTGTTGCATTGCTTGAACGGCCCCGGCCTCTTGCCGATCGCTGCGGCCACCTCAGGGACGGACAGTCCACCGAGCATCCTCAGCAGGAGGACGTCTTTTTGTTCGGCCGTCAGTCCTGCCAGCAAACCCCTGAACTCCGCTTCACCCAGCCGATCAAAAGCTTCCTGTTCGACGTCGCCTGACAAGCCGTGCGACTCCAGCACTTCTGTAGTGGCTGGCTCGGTGGGCCGGCGACCCCGGTAGCGATAGTCATCGATTAGCTTGCGATGCGCGATGACCAGGACCCAGGAGCGAAACTCGCTTTCGCCCTTCGAACTGGCTTAGTGATCTGACCACCTGGTAGAAGACCTCAGCGGTAAGGTCCTCAGGCTCAGGAACCTGCTGCGCCCTGAGATATCCAAGGACCACCGGAGCCAGCTGTCGGTAAAGGATGGTCCATGCCCACTCAGCTCCGGTACGCGCGGCGGAGAGGGTGGTATCGAACTGTTCGCCGATCAGTGGCTCACGCAGCGACCACCTGGAAGAGCGACCCCCGCCTATGGCGAGGGCCGCTCCCGGTCCGTTGTGGTCGTTGACCTTCACGGTTCAGATTCTTTTCTATTCGTGACTACAGGCTTCGTTAGGTTAGCGCCTCCCGGGAGTGCCTGCGGGCTTGTACTGGTCGGCAGTGTCCGGTCCGCCGGGGACAGTGGCAGGAATGTGACCGCCGGCCCGGGTGTCGCTTGCCGTGTCGAGACCGGTCTGGCTCTGGGAACCTGCGTCGGCCGGGGGACCAGCTTCGGCGGGAGGTCCGGCGGTCTCCGGACGGTGTGCCTGTCCGGCTGCCCTGCGCTGCTCAGCCTGGGCACGTGCCCTATCGCTGATGGTCTGGCCGTCGACGCCTCCATCGCCGCGTCCTCGGCAACGCTCTGACCGAAGGCAGCGTTCTGGTTCGGCTCGCCGGTCCCGGCATCTTTTTCGCCGTTCTCCTCTGCAAGCTCGGCGGCGGCTTCCGCCTTCTCCAGGGCTTCTGCGGCAGCCTCCTCAGCCGCCTCGAGGGCGTCTTCTGCGGAATCGCCAGGCGGAACTTCAATGCCAACATTGTCCAGCGCGTTCGATACGGCGGTCTGCGCCCGGTCAGGCAAGTTGCCGGTTCCGGCAAGTCCTGCGGTGGCGGCCATCGCAACCGCGATACCTCCAACTGCCATCTTCGATGCAAGGGCTGCAAATAGTGACTCCAGCATGAACCTTCTCCTTCGCTTCGGTAGTCCGGACGCCTGTACGTGAGGCCCGGTGACTTTGCTTGCTGGCCTCGCGGCCAGGTCGCCTTTATCGGTGAGGTTGACTCTTTGCATCAGTCCGGCCAGATGAGCTGCTTCCACATCCGGCTCGATACTGGTCAGAAAGAGTGACTGCCCTTTTTGGACCAGACGAGACAGATCCTCCAAACCGTCGTCTTCCGTCGAAGCCTTGCCGGAAAACAGCCGGTCCAGATCCTGTTCGCTGATCTTTCCAAATGGTTTCATGTCACCTTGGTAAACGCCGGACAGAACAAGGTTCATACGGCTTGTCGAGCTTTTCTTCCATGCGGCTGCGATAAGGCCAGCTCACCGCCGCGCCGTGCGCTTCAGAGGACGGCTAAGAACTACCCGGTCGGGGTAGGTGAAGCCGTTTCGCTAGGCTGGGGAGAGGGGGAGGTCGACTTTGTGGGGGTAGGTGAGGTCTCGGCGCCAGAGTTCGTCGTGGGTGAGCCGGTCGGAGAACCAGAGGGGCTTGGCGACGGGCTCTTGCTCGGGCTCGGGCTGGGTGACGGATCGCCGGTGTCCTCGGTCGTCTCGTCGGTATCCTTGGCCGCGCGACCGACGCCTTGGACGCCAACCGCCTCCAGCTCGCTTCTCACCAAGGACCACATGCTCTCCACGAGGGCGTCTATCTTCGCCTCCATATCGGGAAATGACAGATCCTCATCGCCGGCCACCGCTCGGATCTGCCCCTGTAGGCCGGCCAGCTTCTGCTCGGCTCCGGCACTGAAGCGGACCAATCCATCGGTGGTGAACACGTACTGGTAGGCGGCGGCGAACGTCTCGCATCGCATGCAGCTCCGATTGAGCGCTATCCCATAGTTCTTAGGAGAGATGTTCGAGGCATCGGTTCGCTGGATGATCACGGCTTGTGCGGCAACTGCCACGGTCCGGCAGTCGCTGCATGAGGAGGTGGCTGCAGCGGCGTTCTGATTGTTGGCGTTGTCTCCGGTGACCCGGGCCACTCCGAAACCCGCCCGGTGGGCAGCTCGACCGTCCACCGTATTGATGACCACGACCTCGTTGTTGATGTTGCCTCCGCCGCCTCCGGCAGGCGTTATGCCGGCTTCTTCGGTAGGTGAGGGGTCTGGGGTCTGGGATGCGCCGGTTGTCGCAGCCGGCTCTTCTGAGGATGTGCCGGCGTTGAACTCTGCGCTGGCGTTGCCCACCCCAAACAGCAGGACCGTAGCAAGAGCAACTCCCATAGCGCGTTTTGAGGCAACCAACTTCAACAAGAAGGTCTTGATTTCACCCGGCGACGAAAACCTAAGCATGGCTATGCGAGTGGAGCGTGGTTATCAATGGACCGGCTAAGTACTCTGCGTGATGTCGACATCCTGCTCCGCGTTGGCGTAAGCGATGGAGTCGTCGGAGAGTACGTTCAAGGCAGCCGCAGCGTTCACCGGGGCCGCGACATTGCCGTTAATCAGTGCCATCTCTTCCCGCGGGGGTAGCTGCTCTGCCGACTGGTCTGCTAGCTCTTGTTCCGACAGGCCGGTCGTCGGTGATTCGCTCATTTACCTGTCCTTTCAACTAGCTCTTCAACGATTGTCGTCTCTCCGTTGCGGGAGACCACACGCTGGCGGCTGCTCATACTGGTTTCGGCGCCCTTCTTACCGAAGTTCGTGGCAACGGCCGTATTGGAGGTCGCAATCGCATTGTCAACGCCTTGCTTGACCTGCTTCTTCAATCCGATTTCCAAGCCTTCGACGCCATGAGTGTTTTCCTGAATCTTTGAGGCCATCGAGTGCCCAAAGGGCGACCAGTTGCTGGCCGCCCTTTGAGTTCTACGAACGCTAAGTGCTTTGGGTAATGTCCACGTCCTGCTCGGCATTGGCGTATGCAACGGATCCGTCGGAAAGCACGTTGGCCGCTACGGCAGCGTTAACCGGCGCAGCTAGATTGGCGTTGATCAATGCCATCTCTTCACGCTCCGGCAGCTGCTCTGCCGACTGCTCTTCAAGCTCCTCAGGGGTCAAGTCGTCGGTCATTGTTCGATCTCCTTTTCTAAGTAGCCTTGTCGTCGGCCATGGGCCCTACCTAAATTGACTGATCGATGTCGGCGGTCTGCTCGGCATTGGCGTATGCAACCGAGTCGTCCGACAGGACGTTAGCGGCTACTGCCGCGTTGACGGGTGCGGCCAAATTGAGGTTCACCAACGACATCTCTTCCCGTTCCGCCAGCTGCTCGGAACCCTGTTCCTCCAGCTCTTCCTTAGATAGTTCGTCAGACACTTGTCCTCCTCTTTTGTCCTCACTATTCCTAGGTGACACTCTTGGTTGTTGCCGCGCGAAAAAGCTGACAAACCGATTAGACGGTAAGGGTTCGGTAAGGGTTGTCGTGAGCGGCGCCGAGGGTTCTCAGAGCGATCCTTTGACGGAATAACCAAACCGAGTCACCGCACAGCTGCCGGCTGACCGGTTGCAGTGTGGCGGCCGTGCCACAAGGGTGTCGCATCCACGGCGATACGGGTAAAAGAAGCATGCCAGCGTTGAAAGGGAATGACATGTTTGCCGTTGCCACAGTTCTGACCGCAGTAACGCTGTCACTGCTTATAACACGAGTGGCATCCACCGCCTTGACGATCACCGGAATCCCGCGGCATGTCGCCCGCTTCCAGGCTCGCTCAGCCTTTAGCGGTGTCGGGTTCACCACAACCGAGGCTGAGCAAGTCGTGCATCATCCGGTTCGGCGGCGCATCATCATGCTGCTGATGATGCTGGGCAATGCCGGCATCATCACTATCGCAGGCAGTCTTATCATCTCGTTCGCCCGTAGCCGGTCGGCGACGTCAGTCTCGCTGCGCTTGGGGCTTTTGCTTGCCGGGATGGTGGCAATTCTGTGGCTGGCGAACAGCAAACGGTTCGATCGCTACCTGTCGGCAGTAATCTCTCGGCTGCTCCGCAAATGGACCGACTTGGAGGTCCGGGACTATGCGGGACTGTTGCTGCTTTCCGGCGAATACGGGATAAGCGAACTTCAGGTCCATGAGGGCGACTGGCTGGCAGGAAAGACGCTGGCGGAGTTGAGCCTTCGGCGAGAAGGTGTGGTGGTCCTGGGCATCTATCGCCCCGGCCACGGATACATCGGTGTACCTAAGGGACCCACTCCCGTCCTTCCTAACGACCTGTTGATTGTCTACGGACGGTCTTCTCTGCTGAGCGATTTGGATCAACGTTCAGCCGGTTCGGAAGGAGACGTTCAGCACGAAAGGGCGGTGGCACGGCAGGCCGATATGGCACAGGAGAAGCCTCAAAGCTAAAGCTATTTAGCCGATTCCGGTAGATTGCCAACGATCCGCCTCAAGGCAGCCAGCTGACGCTGAAAGGTCGTCCTGCCCTTGGGGGTAAGCGACAGCCAGTTCGGGGGGGGGGCTTGCCGACGTGGGCCTTGCGGTCCGCTTCGGTACCGACCGCAGCCTCCCCAGCAAGCGGGAGCCGCCCCTCCAAAGCAGTAAAGATCCTTCCCCGTACCGGTGACGACAACTTCCTGCTTGCGGCGGGTGGCGCCGGCTTCATCGTTTTGGGTTGTCTCTTCCTGGCCGCCGACCGGCGCAGGATTAGTCTGCGGATTCCTGGAGGGCCCTGTGGGTAACTGGCAATTTCGGAAGTCCAAGTCTTTGTTTGGAGGACTGGTGAGACGGTCCGCAGGCAAACGAGGCGTATCCGGGTCCATCGGTGTGCCGGGACTCAGATTCAGCAGGCGCAAGGGGCGAACTTACCGAACGATCTCATTGCCCGGAACCGGCTTCTTTAAGAGGGACCGCCTGAGGTAGCTCACTCTCGCGCGACAAACGTCCGGCGGGGCTTTCTTTAGTGAGATCCCGACGGTCGAGAGTTCAGGGCTCCCGTGCGCCACGAGTTTGCCCTTGAACGTAGCGGGTAGAGCACGCGCCATGAGCATTGCAACGATCGCCGGAATCCTCGTCGCGGTCGTCGTGGGCGGAGTAGCGCGTACATCGCGTTGCGTAGCGAGTACCGCAAGTAGCCTTCACGATCACCGGCGGCTGCGGGCTACTCTCTTGGGCGGGCTCGAGTCACCTCCTCGAGGAAGCGTCGAACCTCGACCAGCAACTTTTCTCCCGTGAACAGCTCGGGGTCATTGTGGTCGGCGCCGTCGATTTGGATGAACCGCTTGGTCCCTGAGGCAGCGTCGTAGACAGTCCTGCTCTGGCCGGTGGGGACGATGCTGTCTTTTTCTCCTGCTATAACGAGCAGTGGAACCTCCACCCGAGCAACGGTCGCAGTAGCCTCGTAGCGGTCCCTCAAGAGAGACCGGACGGGCAGCCATGGGTAGTGAAGCTGTCCCACGTCGGCCAGTGATGTGAACGGCGACCGCAACACCAGGCCCGCCGGCGGGCGTTCAGCCGCCAGACCGACCATGACGGCGGCGCCGATTGACTCCCCGAAATAGATGATGCGGCTCGGGTCAACCTCGGGCCGGCCGGCAAGGTAGTCGAGCGCCGCCAGGGCGTCACGATGCAGGCCTTTTTCCGATGGAGTGCCCGGGTTGCCGCCATAACCCCGGTAGTCGAACAACAGCACGCTCGCGCCCGCTTCTCTCAACGCTTCGGCCAGTGGGGCTCGGTGCGCCCGGTTACCGGCGTTCCCATTCGCCACCAAAATCGAGGGTACCGGTCCGTCGAGTCGAGCGGGCAGGAACCAGCCGGCAAGCTTCAAGCCGTCGCTGGTCGTAAAGTGAACCTCTTCGCCGCCAGGGAGTTCCGTCGTTACGGGGGGCACTTCGCCGAACGGTAGGTAGATGAGGAATCGCTGGAATCCGTAGGCCAGCGCAACCACGAGGGCCGCTGCACCTACCAAGACGAGCAATGTCGTACTCACCCGCCGCCGGATCCTGACCAACGGTGAAGGCACCTCCCGATATCTACTGCGAGAGCAAACCGGTCCAGGGCAGAGCGCGTTCGGTTAAGCGTGAGGCGACCGGTTTCGGCACGGAACTCGGGGCTGTCTCCCATAAACCCAAGGGCATGGAACCTCATTCAACCCGCCAGAGGTAAGTATGGCCGCAGTCTCCCGGGTGAACACAACACTCGAGTGACCAACCCGTCTTCGTTGGCGCGAGGCACAAGCCACGCCCATGCTCGACGAGCAAAGCGCGCTAAAGCAACTGGGTCACATTCAGTAGCACATTGTTGCGCCAGAGCGTCTCCGACTGAACGTTTAGAACCATTAAGGCGAGAAGCGCCGTCCTCTGGTCTTTTGCGAACTGTTCACAGCCCGTTCCCGCGGCATTCGCCGTTTGCAAAACCTCTATTCAGGACTTACTGAAAAGCTCAAGGGGCTGGCGCCAGCGACAGTCGCAGTCCTCCAAACCGAATAGAAGGAGAACAAATGACTAAAGCACGTCGACTTTCGCTTGCAGCATCGATAGCTTCAGCCGCCATGCTGCTGGCTATGAGCGGTCAGGCGCTTGCGGTACAAAAGACAATATCGGCCAGAGTAGGCCCCGTGCCCCTGCCTAGCGTCCCGGCACAGGTTTGCATCGATGGAGATTGTCAGAACACTCCCAACCTCCAGAGCGTTGCCCTTGAGGTCAGCGCCACTTTCGACGCGGATCTGGGGACACCGCCGACCCTTAACCCAGGAACCTGCCCGGCGGGTCAAACCGGCGCAGTCCTGGTGATCACGACTGGTACCACCAGCGCCACGGTCGATGGCGTTGTGACGGCCACGCTCCCCGATGGTCGCACGATGAGCATCCCGGTCGGGCCGATCACGATCGGTGCCAATGAAACCGTGACGATCAGCGCGTGTACTACGGCCGATGCACCAGCGCTGCCGGGGGTTGGAGTTCCTCAACTCTAGCGCCCCCCAGCCGGATAGACCGTCGTCGTAAGACAAGGGCACCCTCGATCGAGCGGGGGTGCCCTTGTCTTGGGCGGCCAACCCTGGGTCCTCGCTACTGGTAGAACTGCTCCGAGACGACAACATGATCGGGAGGATGCGTATGACCCGGGCAATTTCGAGCGAGATGGCTGCAATGCTGGGAGCGAAAATGCCGTTCTTCGCCTTCCTGACCGGCTCCGAGTGGGCCCGGAGAGCGGGGGAGCCGGGTATCTGCGACTTCGTAACGGGTGAGCCTCAGGAGATGCCCGTCGAGGGGTATGCCGAAGCGCTCGCGAGGTGGAGCGCCCCTCAGAACCCTCACTGGTTCGGATACAAGACCAGTGAACCCGCAGCCTGCGCAGTCGTCGCCGATTCGTTGGGGGAGCGGCTGGGCGGTGATTTCCGGCCCGAGCAGATCTTCATGACCAACGGTGCCATCGCAGGACTGACTGTTGCTCTGAAAGCGGTAACGGATCCGGGCGACGAGGTGGTCTTCCTCAGCCCGCCCTGGTTTGCCTACGAATCGATGATCCAGGGCCGAGGCGCGGTACCGGTAAGGGTGAAACTCCAAGCACCCCGGTTCGACCTCGATGTCGCTGCCATCGAGAGAGCCATAACGGAGCGAACCCGAGCCATCATCGTCAACTCGCCGAACAATCCGTCCGGCCGGATTTATTCCTCGGCCGCCCTGACCGAGCTCTCGTCCGTGCTGGAGGACGCTTCAGCGAGCAACGGCCGGCCCATTTACGTCATCTCGGACGAGGCCTATAGCAAGGTGCTGTTCGACGGTCGAAGCTTTTTCAGCCCTGCAACCCACTACGCCAGGACTCTGCTGGTCTACACCTACGGCAAGACCCTTCTTACGCCGGGGCAGCGCATGGGATACATCGCCCTGGCCCCCGGGATGCCCGACGCGGAGCAGGTTGGCGCTGCCATCTTCATGTCCCAGATCGCGACCGGCTGGGCGTTCCCGAATGCCCTACTTCAACATGCCATCGCAGACCTCGACAAGCTCTCCATCGACCTCGCGGCGCTCCAGCGCAAGCGGGATCTGTTGGTGGACGCGCTGACGGGATTCGGCTACGAGCTGACGATCCCGGAAGGAACGTTTTACCTGCTGGTGCGATCTCCGCTCCCGGACGACATGGCCTTTGTCGACCTGCTGGTCGCCCGTGACATCTTCGTGCTCCCCGGGTCGACAACGGAGCTGCCCGGGTATTTCCGCATCTCGCTGACCGCGTCCATGCAGATGGTCGAGCGGTCCCTTGAGGGGTTTCAAGCTGCGGCGCGGGAGGCCGAGCAGGTGGCTGAAGCGGGCGCGGGCGCGGCATTCTGAAAGAAAGGCACGGCTCGGTTGCTTTGCCGACGACCACACAGGACGCCGCATAGTTTCGAGGAGCGATGGTAAGCATTGTGAGGCGAGAGGATCCGTTAAGGGAGATGATTCCCAAGAGCGGCGTCACGGCGAAACGTGAAACGAGAGGAGACTCAAGATGAACGAGGAGCAGGGATTCTTAGCAGAGGCGCAGCGCGTAAGAGACGAGCAGGTGGCTTCACAAGGCGTTACCTCCAACGTGGACCCGGCAGTCCAGGCGGGAATCGACCACGCGATCGAAACTGCAGGGTCCGGGCCGAAACCGGGCAGTCGGGCTCCCGGGCTCCGGGGACTCGGTGGCCTGTCAAAGAGCGATATCGATGCTCAGAAGAAGGACATCGCCCAGCGGGACAGCGCCGAAGGACGCTAGAGCCGAGGCGGCGTCAACGATTTAGAAGTTATCGGCGTCCCGGGACCCGCTCGCGCCGTGTCATAGGGCTATGTGCAGATCCACCCCGAATAGAACGAGCGGCCAGAGGACGATGGCCAGGATGGCCGATATCAAAGAACCGAGATCTTGGATCGCCAGATAGCCGTGGTTGTTGGCGACAATGAATCCGATGATTGCATAGATGACTCCTCCTAGGCTTCTGAACAACTTGTCCCCCTCTCGATGGATGCTTGATAGTTACGACGCTCTCATTAGGACTGGAAATCAAAGTTCTGTTGGCCCGGGTTCTATAGCAGTTCCAGATCAACCAGACGAATGTCTAATCTTAATCGGCTGAATGTGGCGCTTTCGAAAGGGCGAATTTAGAGTTTGTTCGGTAGGCGGAAGGGAATACAAGTCCGAGCCGACGAAGGAAGGAGCTAAGCCGTGGTTTATCGGCGCAGTCGCCGTACGGTGGTTGAGGACCGGAATCCGATGGGAATCATTCTCGCCGTACTGGCATTCCTGATCGTGCTTTTTCTCGCCTGGATGCTCCTCTTCAACGATGGTTTCGGCGGGGCGGACGACGACCGCGACAACGAGACGACCACGGAGGAGCGGGGGGACACTCCGGACGTAAATATTGAGGTGCCCGGCGGTGAGGGGTCCAGGACCGGCAATGAGCCGGCAACCGGCGATGAGCCGGCGACCGGTGGCGAGGGCACCACCGGCGACCAGCCGGGGGGTGGTGTTGTTCCGACGGACGGCGGGTAACCCTCCGGCTTAAGCGTCCACCCGTACGCAGTGAGAAACCCGCAATGAAGGTCGCCCCTCAGCCTTCCTGGTAAGCCCGCTGCACTATTGACCGTGGGACAAAGGGTCCGTGGACGCCATCTAATGGGGGCAGGTTTGAACACCCGCATCCTCCATCGACCAACGGCGCAGAAATGGCGGCCGGGGCCCCTTCGGGACCAGGCGTTCCCTGTCGAGATCGAACGTCCGACCGGCGAGCCGGTTCGGGAAATCCTCCAGCTGGAGAAGTATGCCGATCTCGTGGTTTGCGGTTCACGCGGGTTGGGAGGGGCAAGCAGGTTCCTTCTCGACAGTGTGAGCGACCAACGGCACGGTTGGCTCCTGCAACCCTCGTCTGCCGGGGGTCGATCCGAAAACCCCAATAGAGCTGATCTCTGAAGCCTAACCCCCAGTGGTCCGAAGCTTGGTTGTGAGCAATAGACGGGCAGAATCTAGTGTTGCCTGGAGAGCGCCCGAGGTATCGATAGTTTCCGCATCGGGCCATGGGTCAAACTCCTCGGCCATTGTTTGAGCGGTTGTGGCTGTCGCATCGGATGGATCACCCCCCTTCCGTGCCCGCTTCGCAATCCGGTCGGTAGCCACATCGAAGCGCGCCTCGCAGCGAAGGACAACGAATTCGGAAACACACTGTTGAGCGAAATCCCATGCCATCCGGCGCCACCGAGCCTTGGACCACGATGCATCGAGAATCACCGAGAAGCCGTCCTGGAGGAGGACCCTGGCTCTTTCCAGCAGGGTCCGGTAGGTAGCGGCGGTCATCTCGTCGCTATATATCCCCTGCCGGTAGCCGCCGGCTTCGGGAGCCGGTGACGGCACCCCGGCAATCTGCTTTCGGACCTCGTCAGTCCGTAGCACCGTCCAGCCGTGGTCTTCGGCAATATGGCGGGCCACGGTCGACTTACCGGTCCCGGGCAGGCCGCCGACCAGAACCAGCACGACTTTGGCTACCTCCAGATGCCGGAGCGCGATCTCAAGCAAATTGGTCGCTTCTTCGAGTGCCTGCGGATCACCCTGTTCGTGGCGCAGGCTCGCCACCTTTGCGCGCACGTGAGCCCGGTAGGCGATGTAGTGATGAGCCAAGGAGTCCGGATGGACCTCGCCGGATGCCTGCCGATAGGCCTGAAGAAACCGACTACCCAGGTCCTTACCACCGATGCGCTCCAGGTCCATGGACAGAAAGCAGGCTTCATCCAGAACGTCGACATAGCGCAGGCGGTCGTCGAACTCCAGGCAATCGAGGATGCGGGGACCATCGTCCAGGCAGAAGATGTCGTCAGCAAGGAGGTCGCCGTGGCCGTCCCGGATCCTCCCTTCGGCAATCCGCCTGTCGAACAGTGGCTTGCGACCAGCCAGGTAGTCTCGTGCCAGATCGGCGATGCGCTCGGGGAGCGACGGGTCGGCCAGCTGGGATGCGAATTGCTCCATCTGGGCAATGTTCGCCTCCCACCGGCCGAGTAGCGCGTCGCGGGACCCTTCGGCGTCGATCTCCGGTCCGGTAGCCGCCGTCCGGTGGAAGCGAGCGATCGTCTCGGCCACCGCCTCGAGGCAGGTGCGGCACCCGCCGTCGCGGGCGAGCCTGGCCAGCCGGCGTTCCGGCGGCATGCGCCGCATCACGACCAGCGAATCGCACGGTTCGCCGTCCGGTCCCAGGATGCCGGCCACGCCGAGGTAAACGTCCGGCGCCAGGCGGCGATTCAACTCCACCTCCCGCTCACATGCCTGCCGGCGCCACTCCGCCGAGGAAAAGTCCAGAAATGAAGTCCGGGTGTCCTTTTTCAGCTTGTAAGCGCGGTCGCCGGCAAATATCAGAAGCGAGACGTGGGTTTCGGCCAGGACGGGGTCGAGCCCGCCCCCGGGGGCGGGCTCGGGGGACCAACGGTTAGTCATTCCGCTCCCTGCAAGGGCCTAGCCTGCTTTGTGACGAGCGCCGGGGCAACCCGCCGCCGGCATGAGTTACTGCCAAAGCGCGGAGCCCCGGGCGGGTCCAGCGACGTTCAGCTTTTAGCCCTCGGCTTGCGCACTTTTTCTTTCGGTCTGCCAGGGCCACCGTCCGGAGATCTCCATCTCCAGGGTGAAACTCAGAAATGTCCTTATCGCCACGATAGCCGCCAGCACCCCAACGGATCTGAACGAAGGAGATATCGCCACCGTACGAATGATGTCTCCGGCGACGAGGAGCTCGAGGCCTAACAGGATGGATCTACCGGCTGAGACTCTTGCCTGACGGTAGAGAACCTGAGGGTCCTGCCTCCGCCTTCCTGCCAGCCTAAAGAGGTACAGGAGCAGAGCGACGGTAAGGCCGATGACCATGACGGCCACTCCCAGCCCGTCTATTGCTAGGCCGACGCTGCCAACCGTCTCCTCGAAGTCCATGGACACCCCGCTCTCCGCTGTGGTCCAGTCAGTTCACTATAGGGGAGCCGTCTGCGGGGGCGGGTGACTCACTTCGTCGTACTGCCGACCATTCCGAGCGCCCGTTCGGCAGCCTGAGCCCGGTGCTTATCAAGCTCCTCCATCTGTTGTTCCGCCCGCCGGGCGATGCTGCGGGTTTGCAAGCCTCGAACCTCGGTGAAGCCGACACGGCACAGGGTGTCCCAGAACATCCGCTTGGCCTCCAGCGCGACACCAACGCCTTCAATCTCGACCAGCCGGGTCAAGTCGGAGTAAGCGGTGATCTCTCCGTTCAGCTTCAGCCGGCCTACCCGTTCGGCAATCCATGCTCCTGCGGTCTTGGTCCGGTTTTCGGTTACGTCCTGCTTGGCCATCAAGGCCTCGAGTGCCTTTCGTTCCTGCTTGTTGGACTCCCCAACGGTCTCAAGGAACTGACCGAACTCGGATCCTCTGTTGCTCTCGAGCGATCGGTTTACTAACTCCTGCGTGCCGACCAACAGCGCCAAATGATCGTTCAGGTAGATACTGAGATACTTGTTCGCCACGGCGTCCTCTCTTTCTCCCCCCGAAAGGTCTACCCAGGCCGGCTGGCCGCTAGACGGACCGGTTTAACAAAGCTAGACGGACCGGTTTAACAAAGTAAGCGGGCAGCCAAGATCTAAGGATGCACTTCTGCGGTAGACGGACGGGGCGGTGGAGACGGAGCGTTACGGCTGCTGCAGTGGCCCTGGTCGTTGCAGTGCTTGGCTCCTGCGCCGACCCAGGCGAGGAGAAATCAGGACAAAGCGGGCCCCGCGAAGGCACGACCGCCGCTTCGCCGTCGGGTCCCCAGTTGCCCGATGCCGGTTCCGCCGCAGACTTCTACAACCTTCCGCCGGAGATCCCCGCGGGCGATCCCGGTCGCCTGATCAAGGTTCAGACCCTGGAGATGCCGGAGGGCGTTCGGGGCTGGAGGGTTCTCTACCACTCCACGTCGGTGGACGGGCGCGATATCGCGGTCTCCGGTCTGGTCTACGCTCCCGATTCCTCGGTGGATCCCGGCTCCCGACCGGTCGTGTCCTGGGGACACGGATCCGTGGGACTGGGTGACGTGTGCGCCCCGTCACGCTCACCCCGCGCCCTGCTAACCCAATCGATCTTTGCGGAACTGCTGGATGAGGGCTTTGTGGTGGTTGCTACGGATTATGAAGGACTGGGAACGCCAGGCGTGCACCCATGGCTGGTTGGTCTCAGTGAGGGCAGGGGAATGCTGGACATCGTTCGAGCCGCCGGCCAGATTCCCGGCAGCGGGGCCGGGAACCGTCTGGTGGCGTTCGGTGCCTCGCAGGGTGGTGGAGCGGCGCTGTTTGCCGGAGAGCTGGTCTCTACATATGCCAAGAACCTGGAGCTGCTGGGCGTTGTTGCCGCCGCTCCCGCCGCAGAGCTGGATCTGTTGGCGCTACTGCCCGAACAAAACCTTGCCGGCATCGCGGGCTTCGTCGTGATGGGAACTTTGGGTTTCGCAGCTGCGTATCCGCAGCTCCCGCTGGATGCCGTCCTTCAGCCCGAGGTCATTTCCCAGCGGGAGGAGGTGGAGCGCCTGTGCCAGGGTGAGATCGATCGGCGGTTCCGCAACTTCCCGCTGCAGCGCATCCTTAAAGCGTCGCCCGGCACCGTGGACCAATGGACGGACGTGATCACGGAGAACACGCCCGGTCGCCAAAGCACTCCCGCCCCCGTTCTTGTCGTTCACGGCAACCGGGACCGGGTGGTGCCGGTTGAGATAAGCGAGCTGTTGTTCCAACGTTTATGCCGTTTACAGGTAGCGGCCGAAAAGCAGGTCTACGACGGAGTCGACCACGTTGGGGTGATCGGAGCCTCCAGCGAAGATGTCCTGGGCTGGATCATCGACCGGGAGCAGGGCCGCGCGCCAGGTGAGAGACCCGGGGTCGCCCGATGCGCTTGACCCCGAAGTGGGATACCGGCTCACCTCGAGGGGCGCTTTGGCCGACGTCAGGCCGGGTATACCTGAATTTCCGTCGCCTTGATGGACACCCAGACCGGCCCTGCAGCTACCAGGTCAAGCTCCTTGAGGGCCTGCGTTGTTACCTCGGCCACCATCCTGACCGGGCCATCTACAGTTACCCGGGTCCGGTCTCCCTCAAGGTCGATACCGGCTACCGCACCCTCCCACACGTTTCTCGGCGACCCCTCCGGGCGACCCCTGTGCAGAGCGACAGCTCGAGGGTGGATGGCGGCAAAGACATCGCCCTCAAAGCCGGAGGGCACGACCAGCAACCCGCCGCCCTCCACCACGATCTGACCGTTCGACCCCCTGCCTCGAATGAGATTAAGCCCGACCAACTCAGCCACGTAAGGTGAGCGGGGGTGCTGAGCTACCTCCGCGGAGGTGCCGTCCTGAATTACACGGCCGCCTTCCAGAACGATCAGACGGTCGGCCAGGGCCGCTGCCTCGAGGGGATTATGGGTGACCATCAGGGTGGTCCCCTGAAAGGATCTCAGGTGATTGCTCAGCTCCCGCCGGACCTCCAGCTTTGTTCCGGCATCAAGAGCGGACAGCGGTTCGTCGAGCAGTAGCAGCCGTGGATTCGGGGCCAGCGCCCGGGCCAGCGCCACCCTTTGGGCCTGGCCTCCGGACAGGGCTCCCGGCTTTGCGTTTGCATGAGTCTCCAGCCCCATCGCCCTCAGCCAGTCCGGAGCGGCGGCGCGAGCACCCGACCGCGACATGCCCCGCGCCTTCAACCCGAAGGCAACGTTCTCCACGACGGTGAGGTGGGGGAACAGCAGGTAGTCCTGAAAGACGAAGCCGGTGGATCGTTCGGCCGGAGCCCGCCGGATCTGGCGGGCGGGATCCTCGAGGACCTCGCCGTCCAGGGTCACCCGGCCCCGCTCGATCGCCAGCAACCCGGCGAGTGCCCGCAGCAGCGTGGTCTTGCCGGAGCCGTTCGGCCCGAGCACGGCCAGGACCTCCCCGGAATGAACCTCGATCTGGACCTTCAGCTCAAGGTCGCCGAGGCGCAGCCCCACGCTTGCCTTGAGGCTCACAGGTTAGGCATGAAGCGTTCCCGGAGCAGGACCAGAATGGTCAACGACACCGCCAGCAGAACAACGCTGAGGGTGATAGCGGCCTCCAGCCGGGTCTCCAAAGCCAGGTAGACCGCCAAAGGGATGGTCTGGGTTCTGCCCGGCAGGTTGCCCGCGAAGGTGATGGTCGCACCGAACTCGCCCAGTGCCCGAGCCCACGCCAGCGCTGCGCCCGCCCACAGGCTCGGGGCGATGAGCGGCAGCGTGACCCGCCGGAATGTGACCCATGGCCTGGCTCCCAGTGTTGCGGCGGCATCCTCGAACCGCCTGTTCATCGACCGCAGTCCTGCCTCCACCGTGATCACCAGGAAGGGCATCGCGACGAAGGTCTCCGCCAGAATGGCGCCTGCCATGGTGAACGGGAGCGTGACGCCGAACGCCTGGTCGAGCCACCGCCCGGCGAATCCCCGCCGGCCGAAGGCCAGGAGCAGGGCAACTCCACCGACCACCGGCGGCACGATCATCGGCAGGGTGGTGAGGGCCCTGACCAGCGATCGCCCGGGAAACGTCCAGCGAGCCAGGGCCCACGCAAGGGGGACTCCGAAAACTACTGAAATACCGGTCGCGGCCAGCGAGCAGACCAGGGAAAGCCATAGGGCGCTCCGAACCGGCGGGGAAGCCAGCTCGGTACTCAGCTCCCCCCAGGGAGTCCTGAGCAGCAGCCCCAGCAGGGGAAGCAGAAAGAACGCGACCGCCACGCCGACTGCCAGCTTCACCATTGCGGTGGACGCCTTCTCCAGTGCTGCCGAACTGCCTCCGCCGGTTCTTGCGGCCTCCTCCGGGGGAGGCTGGGGGCTGTGCAGGCTAGGGGGCGATAAAGCCATGGTCTGTAAGCACCTCCCGGCCTTGTGGCGACAGGACCAGGTCCATGAAGGCGCGGGCAACCTGAGGATTGGACGCGCTCTTTATCACTCCCATGGGGTACTCGGCCAGAACGTTCTGGTTATCGGGTATGGGAACGCCCGCCGCCCTGTCCCCCGCAGCCTTGACGTCGCTGGCGTAGACGATTCCCGCATCGGCCTCGCCCAGCGTGACCGGCCCGACCACGCCCTTTACGTCGACCGCTTCGGAGACTGGCCTCACTGTTACTTCCGCCTTGGCGAGAGCCTCGCGGGAGTACCTGCCGACCGGCACCTGAGCGGCGGCAAGGACCACCTTCACGTCCGTCCTGGCGAGGTCGCTCAAGCCTGTGATTCCCTCCGGGTTGCCGGGGGCCACGACTATCTCGAGGCGGTTGCGGATGAACACCCGGGGAGCCTGTTGGAGCAGGTCCTCATCGGCGACCTTCTTCATGTTCACCTGATCGGCTGATGCGAAAAGGTCTGCCCCGCCCTGCTCGATGATTTGCGTGGCCAGTCCGCTGGAGGCTCCGAAGTTGAATGAGATGTCGGCGGATGGATTGCCGGCTCTGAAGAGCTCGGCGATCTCATTGAACGGCTCGGTGAGGGATGCCGCGGCGAATACCGTCGCACTGCCGGACAGCTCATTTTCAGGGTGAGCGGAGCTTCGGTCGTCTGCCGGGTCACCGGTGGTTGCGCAGCCCACGGCCAACAGTGAAAGGGCGAGGAGCGCAGCTGAGATATTCTGTTTGTTCATTTCGTTTCAGGGCTCACGCGGCAGCTCGATAACCACGTTCGTGGATTTCACCGCCGCAACGGCCAGCATTCCGGGCTCCAGCTTCAGCTCGTCCGCCGCTTCCCGGGTCATCAGCGAAACCAGACGATGAGGACCCGCCTGGAGCTCGACGTGGGCGGCGACCCCGTCCTTCAGCACCTTGGTGATGATTCCGGGGAAGTGGTTCCGGGCCGATTCGGCGTTGATGTTCTTGAGCTCGGCGGATCCCGCCATGCTGGTCACAAAGGCCGCTAGGTCTGCGCCGTCGACCATCCGATGGCCGCTTTCCAACCGGGTGGTGGGGAGCCGGCCGCTGTCCGCCCAGCGCCGGACCGTGTCGACGCTGACGCTCAACAACTCTGCGACATGCCCCATCCGATAAGAAGACATACGGAGATTATCAATCCATCCCTCTCGCAATTGCAAGCTCAATCGCTATACGGATTCGCAATTGCGTTCTCCACTGCCGTTGTAGCCTTGCTTATGCATGATGACTCCTTTCGCGAGGCGCGAGAAAGCCCACCACTTGTTGGTGGGCTTTCGTCCTTGCTGTTACCGGCCCGAGACCGGGGCTTTAGACTCTACGCTCCCTCGGTGCCGGAGGGGCCCGCCTCTCCCTCGGCGCCGGCGCCTGCTTTTGGGGAGCCTGCTGCCTGCGCTTCGATAGTCTGCTGGCCCCCGCCCTCGTCCAGCTCCACCGGGATCCTCTTTGCCGGTGCGATCTGGGCTGCACCCGGTACGACTACCTCCAGGACGCCGTGCTTATGGGCGGCCTTGATGTCGTCGATGTTGACACCGTCGGGCAGGGGGATGCTGCGCTCGAAAGCGCCGTAGCTCGTCTCCATCCGGAAGTAGTTGGCGCCCTCATCACGCTGCTCGAACTGGCGCTGGCCACGGATGCGAAGGACACCGTCGGTTACGGTGATGTCGATGTCCTTGGCGGGGTCCACTCCCGGAAGCTCGGCTCGGATCACAAGGTCGGAGTCCCGGCTAAATACATCGACCGCCGGAGTCCACGCCTTGGATGCCTGCTCGGCGCCGACACCGCCTCGGAAGACACCCTTCATCAGTTGATCCATCTGACTTTCCAGATCGGTCAGAGCCGACCACGGGTTGTACCTGCTCAAAAGAGCCATATGTATTTCACCTCCGTTCTTCCTGTTCCACCGTTAGGACTGCCAGATGCACGGCTACGGGCATACAACGCATTCGGAATCCCGACAGAATCCTGCTCAGCGGTTTGCGGCTGCGCTTCCTCGAGCATGTTGGCGACCGCCAGGTCGTCGGTGGGAGTCCACCGCAGTGCAGGGGGAACGTTGGCCTGAGACTGCACCGCGCTGCTGGCCGTCGCCTCGAGCAGCCTCACGTACTCGATTCTCGGCAAGCGATAGAAGCTTCCCACCCGCCGGGCGCCCCTCGCCTGGTGGGCACCGAGCCGGCGAGCCCACTCCCGACCGATAAGAACCGAGCCGTCTAGCCTGTGCCGAACGCTGCCGCTATCCGCAATCGTCGTCTCCATGATCGTCGTCTCCATGTTCGACACCTCCTCAATCCTGGAGTCCCTACTTCTGACTTCTGTACTAATTAACTTACTACCAAGGTACTTTATTTCGAGGTTACGCTTCTCCCGATGAATTTTTGTCGACCTCCAGAGCTGAAGTGCCTGTGCTGGTAACGGCCGTGTGGTTGGCGGAGGCGCGGGCGTCCGCCAGCTAGTCACGGCAGGTACGGTAACGTCGAGGAGTGTTGTGAGCCTTGATCTCCCTGGCCGTGCGCCAGATCGAAAAGCGTAAACAGGCCCGGGCGGGGGCACAGCCGGCGGCCGCCGGCTGTGCCCCCGCAAAGGTCCGAGATGGGATCGCTGAAGGACCGCATCCGGGAGGACCTGACGGCAGCGATGCGGGTCCGGGACGAGGTTGCCAAGTCGACGCTCCGCAGCGTCCTGACCGCCATCACCAAGGCCGAGGTGGCCGGCAAGCAACAATCGACTCTTACCGACGGCCAGGTGATTGGCGTCATCCGCTCCGAGCTGGGCAAGCGGAAGGAGGCGGGCGAAATCTATGCCGGCGCCGGCCGGGACGAGCTGGCGGCTCGGGAGGGGGCGGAGGCCGATATTCTCGCGCCGTATTTACCCCCCGAGATCAGCGACGAGGCGCTGGGATCTATCGTCGCCGAGGAGCTGGCGAACGCCCGTCAAGCCGGCGTCGAGGGCCCGAGAGCGATGGGCGCGGTGATCAAGGCGGTGCGCGAGAGGGTGGGGGCCCAGGCCGAGGGATCCCGCATCGCGCAGGCGGTCAAGGCCGCCCTGGCGGGCAGTTAGGGCGCAGGTCCCGTCCAGGCAGACAGCCGGCGACAGCGGCGTCCCCTACCTCACCAGATCGCGTCCCGATCGGGCAGCAGCAGGCAGCTGTCTCCGAACTCGTGCCACAGGTAGTCCAGGGAGACTGCGGCATCGTAGGCTTGACGCACCACCGGTGCGTTGGCAACCGCCTCCAGCAGGTCCAGGTGGGTCGCCGTCGCCGTATGCCATCCGGTTATCAGTCCCTCGACCGCGCGGGCGGGCCTGGAAGCCTCCAGCACCAGATCGGTCCACCCCTCGACTGCGGAAACGTACCCCAGCTCGTCGGCGGCGGACTCCAGGGCCCGGGTGACTGTTGTCCCTACTGCGACCACCCGGCCTCCGCTGCTGTGAGTGAAGTTCACCAGGTCGGCGGTGGTTTGCGGAACGCGGAACGGCTCGGGGGCGGGCAACTCTCCCAGCTCGAGCGAAGACACGCCGGTGTGAAGCAAGATCGGTGCGAACCTTACCCCGGCTGCGAGAAGTTGGGTGACCAGCCGGTCCGTGAACGGCCGGCCGGCACTGGGCATCTCCGCGCTGCCGGGCTCGGTGGCGAACACGGTTTGATAAGCGGTCAGCGGCCAGCGCTGCTGGATATAGGCGTAGGTTATGGGACGGCCGAACCGGCCCAGGTACTCGAGGACCGTCTTGGAGGACGACTCTGGTTGCAGCCGGCACCGCACCAGCCGGCTGCGGCCCTCGATTCCCGGGTATGCGCTCAGGATGGTGATCCGCCGGCCGCCCGCGATCTCGATTTCCTCGCCGGCCGTCGCGTCGAGCATGGGTCCGGAGTTGTCCGGTCTTCGAAGTTCCACGGCCCAGGTTCCGTCGTCCAGGCGGGTCGAGAAGTGCACCGTGGTTGGACGGCCGTCACCCCGCATGCCTGCAACCGCCGCCGGAAGCGTCCGGGATGTGTTGAAAACCAGAAGGTCTCCTTGTCGAAGGAAACGCCCGAGGTCCCGGAATCGGGCGTGGGTCACTCCGCCGGTCCGGGCCACCAGTAAACGAACGCCATCCCGGTCGAGTCCCCGAGCCTCCGGCGGGGCGACGGCGGCCCGGCCCTCAGGGTGCGGGGGTAGCGGAGCGGTGGTCGTTCTCACGCTGTCGCCCGAAGGGAACCCGCCGCGAGGTCGACCGCCCGGTAGCGGCCGCTCGGCGGAGCTTCTTCGAGAAGCCGAAGCAAAGACGGCACCACGGTTTCGGGCACCGGCCGGTCTGATATGTCCTCGCCCGGGAAAGCCTCCTGCTGCATGGCCGTTCGCATGTCGCCGGGATCGAAGGCGTAGACCCGGAGGCCGGGTTGCTCCGCGCCGAGCCCGGATGAGATTCGGTCGAGGGCGGCTTTCGAGGCGCCGTAGCCGCCCCAACCCTCGTACGGCTCTACGGCCGCGTCGGATGTGATGTTGACGACGGTTCCGGAAGGCCGGAGATAGGGCAGAAGCACCTGGATCAGCGCCAGAGGCGCCAACGCGTTGATACGGAAAACGGCTTCCAGTCGAGCTAAATCGTAGTCGGCCAGGCCCGGCAGCGGGTTTGGGCCGAGCGTGCTTGCGTTGTTCACCAGGAGGTCCAGACGACCTGTCCGGCGAACCGCGTCGGCCAGTTGGCGACGGTGGGCCGGCCTCGATACGTCTCCTGCGATGGCCTCGACGGTCGGGCCGATCCCGGCCGCCGCCCGGGTCAATGCCTGCTCTTCCCGGGCGTCGATGATCAACTCCCAACCCCGGGCCGCCAACTCCTTGGCCAATGCCAATCCGAAGCCTCGGGAGGCTCCGGTGATAAGTGCTAATGCCATTGCGATCTCCTTTATGCGTCCAATTGATGCAGAATAGAAGTTGAAGTGAACTTGAAGTCAAATGGCGAGGGGTGTGATGGACGAGGGAGGGTTGTCGGTGGGGCAGGTATCGCAAAGAAGCGGCTTCGCCGCGTCGGCAATTCGTTACTACGAAGCTCAGGGCCTCATCAGTGCCGAGCGCAATAGTGGGGGACAGCGACGCTTTCGTCGCAGTGTGCTGCGAAGGCTGGCCTTCATAAGCGCAGCCCGTCACTTGGGGCTCACCCTCGACGAGGTGCGGGAGGCACTGGCGCAGTTGCCGCAGTCCCGCACTCCCACCACCGCCGACTGGAAGAGGATCTCGCTGCTTTGGCGGGAGAAGCTGAACGGCGAGATTCGGGCTCTTGAGGCCCTCCGCGACGGGCTCGACTCGTGTATTGGGTGCGGATGCCTGTCGCTAGACCGCTGCGCTATCTCCAACCCTCACGACGCCGCGGCTGCCGGGGGTCCCGGAGCCGTCTATCTGCCCAAGCAGCTGCGGGTGCCCTCCGACAGGGTGAGGTAGCCGTTATTCGAGAGTTGCGGCCCTGTCGTTCGGGAGTAGGTTGATCCATGTGTTGCCTGCCGCAAGCTCGATGGGCTTGCCGGCTGCATCGACCAGGGTCGTCTGATCGCCGTAACCGGGCCGTACCCAGTGGCCCTGAACCGCCTGCCCGTTGCGGAGGACGATGGCCTCGCCGGATTCCGTTACTGCGATCTCCGGCGAGCTGCCCCTACGGTCAACCGGCACCTTCATGACCACCACGTTGGTCCCACCGAGCTGAGCTCCGGATGCCGCTTTGTGCGGTGAACCGCCCTGAAACCTCAGGTAACGCCGGCCGGCCGGATCCCACGAGTAGCTCACAACGGCCGCGCCGGAGTACGAGAAGGAAACCTTGTTGCCCGGAGGTCCTGGTGGCGGAGGAGCCGGAGGCGCCGGAGCGCCCGGAGATGCAACGGGGGGAGGCGCCGGCGGTGGCGGAGGAGGTGCTTCAGCCAGCTTCGGATTGAAGATCAGTCCCGTCCTGGGAGCACCGACCACGCCCTGGGCTGCGGGACGGGACCGGATCTTGTCGGTAGACGTGTACAGGTTGTGGGGGGCGCGTCCTCCGCGCCGGGCGTAGGCGGGTCCGTTTGACCCATGCACCAGGTTGATGACTCCGGGGGTTCTGCCAACCTTGTTCGTGACGTTGGGTGAGCCTCCGGAGTAGGCGAAAAGAACGGGCGCGTACTGCGTCAAAATGTCGGGGTCGACTGCTCGAGCGCTGCGAGTAGGCCCGAGGTCCGCTGCATCGCCGCAATGGTAGATGCCCATGAATCTCGTAAGACCGCCTTCGACCAGCTCCTCGTAGACGATGTCCGCCGTCTCAAGGCCTGTCTGGGGCCGGGCCGCGGGATGGTTGTCGATCTTGACCGCAAGTGCCGGCCGGTTGACGTCCAGGCCCGGCGGAGCTTCCACGCCGGTGAGCGGACAGCGGATGGGCTCGGGCGGAGGAGGGGGCGATGCCTCGGGAGAAGGTGCCCGGGTCGGCGCGGCCTGCGGCTCCGAGTCGCGGCAGGCAGTCGCCACCAGGGCGACGAGAAACAGGAGAATAAGCAGGAGTCGACGCACGAGGCCAAAGGGTACACTGCGCCAGCTTCGGAAGCCACATTCCAGGCGGCGCCCGCCGCTGGCCGGATTACGGAGCTACCCGGTTCAACTTTCTGACGGTGTAGTCGGTCCAAATGCCGTTTTTCCAGTAGACATCGGACTCGATCACCGCCCGGGCCGCATCTTCGCCTTCGACGGCCAGGATCAGAAGCGACGCGCTCATATCGGCCAGGGCTCCGGCAACTATCACCGCACCTGCTTCGATCAGCTTGCCCACACGCGCCAGGTGCTCCTCCCGGTAGGGGGCTCGCTTATCGGCAGCCCCGTCGGCGTAGGTGGCTTCGACTACGTGACAGGTCTCGATGTTCACGGACCGAGTCTATTTAAGCTTGGGTAGGGTCTGTTGCCGGACAAGCACGGGGGCGAACAGATCGCCGTGCTCGGTGACCCGAGCCAGTGCCTGTGAGTGGGAGAACCGCACGGTGTCCGGGCTGCCCGACTTCTTTGGGGCCGTCACCTCGTCCCAGGTCACGGGGGTGGAGACCGTCGGCGTCTGCCTCGCCCGGAGCGAGTACACGCAGACCGTGGTCTTGAAGTAGTCGTTTTGGCTCCAGTCGATCAGAACCTTGCCTTTGCGCAGCTCCTTTTTCATGTCGGAGACCACCAGGTCGGGCATCTGCTGCTCCATCAGTCCGGCGACGGCGTGCGCGAACGCCTTGCTCTGGTCGTAGGTGTCGGCGGAGTTCAGCGGCAGGTACACCTGCATCCCCTTCGACCCGGAGGTCTTGGGTACGCCTCCAGGTCCAGCTCCTCGAACATCTTCAGAAGGCCCAAGGCCACCTCGCAGCACTCGACGATGCTCGTCGACGGGCCGGGGTCCAGGTCAAAGGCCACGGCGGTGGGCCGCTCCAGGTGCTCGCCCACCGACAGGGAGGTGTGCAGCTCCAGGTCGGCCAGGTTCGCCGTCCACACCAGACTGGCCAGATCGTCGACGCTGCAGAACTCGATCATTTTCTTCTGGCGCTCGCTCCAGACCGGGATGGTGCGCATCCACGACGGCCGGAACTTGGGGCACTGTTTCTCGTAGAAGAACTCGCCGTTGACGCCGTTGGGATAGCGCTTGAGGGTTAGGGGGCGGTTCCTCAGGTGGGGCAATAGCACCGGAGCGACTTGGGTGTAGTAATCGATGACGTCGCGCTTGGTGAAGCCGGCTTCGGGATAGAGGATCTTGTCCAGGTTCGAGAGCTTGAGCTCCCGGCCTTCCACGTTCACCACCGTTGCAGCTGCCAAAACTCCGTCCGGCTCAGTCGGTTGTGCTGCAGACGTATTCGGGCGTCTGCGCCGGCTGGTCCCGAATCACGGATCGGAAACCCACCCGGACATGAGAGCGGTCGCAGAACGGCTTGTTGGCTGAAGCCCCGCAGCGGCACAGGGCAACATTCTTGCCCTTGACAACCATCTCGTTGCCATCTTCGTCGATCAGGGTGACCGGGCCCCTAACCAGCAGCGGGCCGTTGTCGGATGGCTGGATGGAACACCGGGAGCCGTCTTTTCCCTTGATACTCATCTGAGACCTTGTGTACCCACTTCCAAGGCAGCGAATGTCTCGATTGGTGGGGACTGCCGGTGGCGACAATGGCAGGGCCTTGCGGTTCAATGCCAGCCCAGCGGGGTACCCTTATTCCGGCCGATTTACAGAAGGAGACTCAAGTTGCGCCTATACGACCGAATGAGGAAGGCTGAGCCCACCCCCAGGGAGCAGGCCAACTGGGACCGACTTGCAGCAGCCGAAGTCGAGCGCCAGCGCAAGATCCGCAGGGAACAGGCGCAAGGCCGCCGGGGGGCCGACCTTGCCGCTAAGCAGAGCGTGCTGCAGCAGTTCCGGAACCATTAAACGCGCTATCGGCGATTTCTCATGTCGCAGCCGGTCAAGGAAGAAGGACGTTTGGGCACCTTGACAAAAGCGCTGTCCTACGCCGCAGCCGGCTATGCCGGGACCGCTCTGATAGGGCATTTAAAGGAAAGGCGAGGGGGAATTGCTTGCAGCTGTGCAGAAAGCTGTTGGTGCAAGAGGTCGCCGCTCAAGCTCTTCCGGTGGGTATTTCCGTTTCGACATACGGCCGCCCCATAGCACTGGGTTCGACAGTTAAAGGGTTGGTGTCGATGAGCCATATCACCGGAAGTCCCTCGCCTTCAGGTCCGAGGCCATCGTCAAGCTCAACGGCTCAATCTTTGCCGCCAGCAGGTTGACCACTCCATCGGCCCGCTCCAGGCGGCCGGTGATCAGCAGCGCCTTGGACGTGGTCGCCACCTTGCGGTAGCGAGCCCACACCTGCTTCTGGCAGATCACGTTGATCAGACCGGTTTCGTCCTCCAGACTGACGAAGATGGTTCCCCCGGCGGTCGCCGGCTTCTGGCGGTGGGTCACCACCCCTCCCACCTTCACGGCGCGGTTCGGGGTGGCGGTTTCCAGATCCAGCGCCGACAGGACACCCTTGCGCTTCAGGACCGGCCGGAGGAACTCGACCGGCGAGCGGTCCGGTGACAGGCTGGTCGACCAGAAGTCGGCCGAGGCCTGCTCGATTGCGGTCATGTCGGGGAGCCGGGGAGAGTCGGCTCCGGTCACCAGGTTGGCCAGCTGGTCCTCCTTCGACCGGGCCACCACCCCGGCCGCCCACAGCGCCTCCCGGCGGGTGAGGCCGAAGCAGTCGAAGGCCCCGGCGGTGGCCAGCGCCTCCATCTGCGGCACCTTCAGATCGCACCGGCGGGACAGATCCTCCATATCTAAGTAGGGCCTTCCGGCGGCGATCTTCTCCGCCAGGTCCTCGCCGATCGTGCGCACGTAACCGATGCCCACCCGGACCGCGACGTCGCCCTCGAAGCTTTCGAGGACCGCCTTGTCGGATGAGGCGTTGATGTCCGGACCCAGCACCTTCACCCCGTGGCGGCGCGCGCCCATCACCAGTGTCCGGGGAGCCCAAAACCCCATCGGCTGGGCGTTCAGGAGCGCCGCCAGAAACGCCGCCGGATAGTGGTGCTTGAGCCACGACGAGGCGTAAACCAGATAGGCGAAGCTCACCGAGTGGCTCTCGGGAAACCCGAAGCTGGAGAAGGCGACGAGCTTGTCCCAGATCTGATCGGCGATCTCGCCGGTGATGCCCCGCTGCGCCATTCCCTCGTAGAGCCGGGCTTTGAGGGCTTCCATCCGCTCGGTGGAGCGCTTCGACCCCATCGCCTGGCGCAGCTTGTCGGCCTCGGCTGCGGTGAACCCGGCGACGTCCACCGCCATCTGCATCAGCTGCTCCTGGAACAGCGGGATGCCCAGGGTCTTGCACAGCGACGGCTCCAGCAGCGGGTGCAGGTAGGTGACCGGCTCCTTGCCGTTGCGCCTCCTTATATAGGGGTGGACGGAGCCGCCCTGGATCGGCCCCGGCCGGATGAGCGCCACCTCCACCACGATGTCGTAGAAGCAGCGGGGCTTGAGGCGGGGAAGCGTCGCCATCTGCGCCCGGGACTCCACCTGAAAGACCCCTACGGTGTCGGCCCGGCAGAGCATCTCGTAGACCGCATCGTCCTGGGGCAGGGTGGCCAGGTCGATCTCGACGCCGTGGTAACCGGCGATCAGGTCGACACAGTAGTGGATCGCCGACAGCATCCCCAGCCCCAGCAGGTCGAACTTGACCAGCCCGGCGGCGGCGCAGTCCTCCTTGTCCCACTGCAGCACCGAGCGGTTCTCCATCCGGGCCCACTCCACCGGGCAGACCTCGATGACCGGGCGGTCGCACATCACCATGCCTCCGGAGTGGATGCCCAGGTGGCGGGGATAGTTCTGCAGCTTGGCGGCCAGGTCGATGACCGGGGCGGGGACGTCGTGGTCGGTGCTGGCGGACAGCGGCCCCCAGCCGTCGATCTGCTTGGACCAGGCGTCCTGCTGGCCGGGGGAGTGCCCCAGCGCCTTGGCCATGTCCCGCACCGCCGAGCGCGCCCGGTAGGTGATGACGTTCGCCACCTGCGCTGCATGCTGGCGGCCGTGCTTTTCGTAGACGTACTGGATGGCCTCCTCCCGGCGGTCGGACTCGATATCCAGGTCGATATCGGGCGGACCGTCCCGCTCGGGGGAGAGGAAGCGTTCGAACAACAGCTTGAGGGCGACGGCGTCGGCGTTGGTGATCCCCATGGCATAGCAGACGGCGCTGTTGGCGGCCGACCCTCGCCCCTGGCAGTAGATGTCGGAGCGCTTACAGAACTGGACGATGTCCCAGACGATCAAAAAGTAGCCGGGGAATCCCAGTCCCTCGATCATGTCCAACTCGTATTCGATCTGTTTGTAGGCGCCGGAAACCCGCTCTTTCTTCCTCGGCCCGTATCGCACCGCCGCCCCCTCGTAGGTCAGGTGGCGGAGCCAGCTCATCTCGGTATGGCCGTCGGGGACGGGGAAGTCGGGGAGCTTGGGGGCGACCAGCGCCAGGTCGAAGGCGCAGGCCAGTCCCAGTTCGGCGGCCCGCTCCACCACGCCGGGGTAGCGTTCGAAGACCTTTGCCATCTCTTTGCCCGACCGCAGCCGGGCGGTGGGTGCCGGCGGGAGCCATCCTTCGATCTCGTCGAGTGACCGGCGGGCTCTAACCGCGGCGATGGCGTTGGCCAGGTGCCAGTCATCGGAGGTGGCGTAGTGGACGTTGTTGGTGGCGACCAGTGGCAGGTGGGCCCGGGCGGCCAGGTCGGCGAGAGCATCGTTGCGGTTGCAGTACAGTGGAAAGCCGTGGTCCCACAGCTCCACCGCCACGTTGTCCCGGCCGAAGTAGGCCACCAGATCGGCCAGTGCCCGGCGGGCGGCCTCCGGTCCGGAGTCGGCCAGAGCTTTCGGGACCGACCCCTTGCGGCAGCCGGTCAATACCAGCCAGTGGTTTTGGTGCAGCTCCGCCAGGCGGGACAGGTTGTAGACCGGCTTGCCCTTCTCTTTGCCGGCCAGCTGGGCCTCGCTAATCGCCCGGCAGAGCAACCCGTAACCCACCGGGTCTCGGGCCAGCACCAGCAGATGTTGGCCGGCCGGATCGGGGACGCCGTTCTGCGGTTTGGGCAGGTCCAGGGAGAGTTCCGCGCCGAAGATCGTGCGGAGCCCCAGCTCCTTGGCCACCTGCGAGAAGCGCACCACAGCGTACATGCCGTCGTGGTCGGTCAGCGCCAGCGCCTCCAGGCCCAGCCTGGCCGCTTCGCCCGCCAGGTCCTCGGGGGTTGAGGCGCCGTCGAGGAAGCTGAAGTTGGAGTGGCAGTGGAGCTCGGCGTAGGGGACCTCGCCGGGAGCCCAAGGATCCCGTGTGACCGGGATGGTCTCGGGCTTCGGGCCGCGGCGGACGATGTCGTCCTGGTCGGAGCCCAGGGGAGCGGCGGCCCCGGAAAGCAGCCGCTCGAATTGCGGCCAGGGGAGGCGGGTGTTACTCCAGCCCATCTAGCAGCCTCAGACGACGGGGCTTTAGCCGTAGCTGCCGGGACGCCTTCCGTTCAACTTTCATGAGGAAGGGAAGTATCGAACAAGTGTTCGATTAAGTCAACAGGGATCTATGGGTTATGCCCAGCGAAATTTCTTCCCGTACTCACGGGTTGAGCCTTCCGTTTGTCACCCCCAGTTGTTATCTTTTGGCCACTTCCTCCCAGAACACCGCTTCCCCATGTCGTCACACTTCCCCTGTTGCGGGGGATTGCTATGCGGGGATTTCAACTCTTGCGTTGGGCGTGCGTTGCCGCCTGGTGCTTCTCCTAGGCCCGGCCACAGGTGTCGCGCTTGCCGCAGATAAGCCGTTTGTTGCTCCCGTGCGAGGAGAGATCATCCGGGCCTTTGAGCCTCCCTCCCACCGGTTCGGTCCCGGCCATAGAGGTATTGACTACGGAGTTCCTTCCGGTACGCCTGTAAAAGCGTCAGGCGCCGGGACTGTGACGTTCGCAGGTCCAGTAGCGGCCGATGGACTCTTCATCACCATTGAGCATCTCGGAGGAATCTCCACCACCTACTCCTATTTGAGTCGCATCGATGTGTCGAAAGGAGATCGAGTAGCTCAGGGTCGAGTGATCGCTCTTAGCGGCAGCGGACACCCCGGAGGTCCGGTGGCTTTTCACTTCGGTGCCAAGCGGGACGGCGAGTACATAGACCCTCTGACCCTGCTGAACGACTTCGACGACATAACGGACCTGATCTCTTTGACGCCGGTACAACGTTCCGGCTCCTCCTCTGAACAAGCGAGCTTCGGCAATCTCCAGCCCCCGATGGCAACGGGCGGCGGTCCTGCGTCGGCACTTTCCGAGTCTCCGACGAAGGCCGGCGGTCCGGACTTCACAGTTCCGAACCGAGGGCCCACTGCAAGGCCGCGGACGGATATCCCTTCCGGCGGCACCGTTGCGCGCAATCCCGAGGAATCGACACCGACTTCAGGGAACGGATCACGAGGTGCGGCCCCCACAGACGCGAAATGGTGGCGCAGCCTTCCCGAAGAGTTCCGGCAAGACCTTCTGAGGAAGGAACCGGAATTCTGGAAGGACTTCAATGGCACATCGGCCCAGGAACGAGACCGCATCAATCGTCAACTGCTTGAATGGAAGATCAAGGAGTTGAAGGCGGAACGCGACTCAGTTGAGGGGCAAGAGGCCGCTCGGCGCCATAAGAGGTGGATCGTTGCCAAGGGCTTAATGAGTCCTATCACCGTCGCATCGAAGCTAGACCGGGAATCCGCCATCGACCGAAAGATCCGAAGTGCCGAGGCATTAAGGGATCAACTCGAGGCGAGGACCGATGCTTACCTTCTCGAATTCGACGAGGACTTTGCGAACGGTGACGGCAAGGCTGCCGTCGCCTTGGGAGACCCCGGGACCGCGGAGCACATAGGCGTCCTGGTGCCGGGAATCAACAGCGCAATGGGAAACGTAGGTGGGACTCTGAGGGATGCCGGGAATCTAAGGGAAGAGGTACGGGAGAGTGTGAGTGCCGATGTGGCTGACCGCACCTCCACGATCGTTTGGATGGGTTACGACAGTCCCAACGGCCTTCACGACGCACCGAATCGAGCGGAGGCCCACCAAGGAGCGCCGTCGTTAAAGAGCTTCGTAAACGACCTCAGATCTCGTCATGTCGAGTCGCCCGACAGTCCCCACATCACGGTGTTCAGCCACAGCTATGGGAGCACAGTAACCGGCATGGCAGCCCTTGATGGTATGAAGGCGGACGATGTGGTCTTCCTGGGAAGTCCAGGAGTGGGAGAGTTCTTCGTTGACGCTAAAGACTTTCCACAAGAGCGAATATGGGCGGCACGCCCACGGACGGACTTCATTAGCTGGGTAGCGGGCTCTCTCGGTTCAGATCCTTCCAGCAAATCGTTTGGTGCTCGTGAAATCCCGCTTGGACCGGACCAAACCGGTCACTCGGAATACTATGCGCCTAGGTCTGATGGGCTTAGGAACCTCGCGAAGATTTTGACGAGACGAACTAAGGATTTGGAGTGAAGCTCGATCTGGGTCGAAATCTTTGGTCTTCTTTCGTAGCCATCGGATTGCTAATTGGACTTACCACCTCCTGCTCCGGGGAGCCATCGTTCGATGAGGCAAGCCAGGAACTTGCCGACCTTATTGATCCCGCTGTCAAAGCAGCCTTTTCGGAGTCTGATGTCCGGCCGCGTCGTGTTGAAGATTCCGGCGAATGTAGCGATCCCTTTTTCGGGCCGAGTCAAGGACTGAGACCGGAACTGACCTATGAGCTTCCGCTTTCAACGCTCGGCGACCCTCAGGTCTTCATTTCGTCAGTAGAGAAGGCCTGGAAGGCGAAGGGTCTGGAGGTCAGGTCTGACGACGATGATGTGGTGCTTTCCCGCAGCGTCAGTAAGGGCGCGTACAGGGCGCGGGCTCTCATCAACTTTACGAATCAACAAGCTGTGATTGGGGGGAGCGGCCCATGCGTCGATGACCCGAACGCCGACTAGCGGTCCCAAGTTTCCCAAGCTGACCCCTAAATCTGGGCCCCTGCAGGCCGTTGCCGGATCGCTGGAGCTCCAGTTGGGTTCGAGCGAGGCCTAACACTAGCCGTCAGGGCTACAACAGCCCTCCGAGGAGGCCCCCTAGCAGGTCGCCGACCGGGTCCTGCGATGGGGCCTGTTCCGGTGCCGGGGGGGCACTGAACGGCTCCGTGCCGTGCGCGAGTGTCACGTCCGGGAAGCCCGATGCTCTCATGTAGTCGAGAATTCGGCTAAGGTCGCCGGCGCCGTTGATGCCGCGGCGAGGCGAGAAGGTGCTGAGAACCCCGAACGCCCGGCCCTGGCCGTCGAGGGTCCCCGAGCCGGAGTCACCTGAGATGCCGGGCGGATCTAGGTCGAGAACGTGCGTCCAGCCCCCTGCCCCCTGCCGGAGGCTCACACCACGCTTGGCGTGCGGGCTCACTGTGCCCCCCCTGATCGTGTTGCCGAACCCGAAGGCCTCAGATCCGTCGAACGTGGTGGGCACCAATCCGCTGGGGCCTCCCCAGAACCGCACCGTTGGGTTCACGCTGCCGTGGTCCTGAGGGTCCAGCTTCACCAACGCAAAATCATTGAACAAGCAGCTGTTGCGGTCGGTTTCACCGCGCTGCTGCATGGCGATCCAGGAGTTGTAGACCATCACGCCCGGCCGGCTGGCACCTGCGATGCGCACCGGTGTGCCCAGCGGGAGCGACCCGTTCTCGCACCCGTCCAGAGAGTAGGCGTCATTGGTGCCCGAGCAGTGGGCCGCCTGGCCGAGGTACACGCTGCCGGCCTGATCGTGGAACACAAAATTCGAGGTGCAGAGCGCATCGTCGGTCAGGGTGGCAGCGCCGGGGCGGATGGTTGCGGCGGAGGTGGGGGCCCAGGTGGGGACTGCAGCACCTGCGGTTGCCGGAGCCGCCACCACGAACAGGCTCATGACCATGGCAAGGATCAATAGACGATGCTTCATCGGTTAAGACATCCTTTCCGCCTCGAAGTTCTGGTTCTTCTATGTCACCACGCTTTCGAGACTTTTGTGGTCAGTTGGCCACACTAAGTTGAGCTTCGGCCAGTAATTCTCGAAGCCTGGGTATCGTCTGCATGCAACTTTGCGATTCTGCCGAGGCGAGATATCCGGCTATCAAGTCGGCGGCTCGCTCGTCCATGTGCGCTACCAGCAGCTCGGCCTGAACCAGCTGGGCGCTGTACAAGGCGAAGGGGAAGCCGGCGTCGAGGGCGGTCTGAAGATGGGCTCCGGCAGCAGTCAGGTTGCCCCTCCAGACTTCGATTTGGGCCATACCACTGGAGGCGAAGCTCAAGAAGGCAGGTAGTCCGACAGCCTCCTTCGCACATTCCTCCAATACCGACATCGCCTCGTCCAGCTTTCCCTCCTGCTGCAGCGCGTAACCGAGGTTCAAAAGGGCCGCCGCCGTCAACTCCCGGTGGCCCAGGTCCCTGGCGAGAGCCAGCGACTCTTGGCCTCCTGCTTGGCTTCTGCGGTACGGCCAAGGTCGGAGAGAATCAGGCAGCGCACCGTCCGGCACCAGGACTGACCTTCCGGATTGCCCAGCTGCTGCTCCAGCTCGACCGCTTCGTTGAGCTCTGGCAGCGCTTCATCCAACCGCTGCATCGCTCGCAGGGCCAGGCCGCGCATGCCGACCGCCGGCCCGATGCGTAACAGCTTGCCGGCGTCCCTGAAGAGATTGACTACACGGCCGAGCAGGTCTACTCCCTCGATGAGCTTCCCGGCATAAATCTGGTTGAGCCCCTGCAACTCCAGGATGTCGGCGGCTCCGTGGGCGTCTTCCAGCCGCCGAAACAGGTCCAGTGCCTGGTCCGCCAGCAGGCTGGCGCGCTCCAGGTTGCCCAGGTTGCCCTCGACCATCGTTCCCACGGTTAGGGCTCGGGCCCTGGAAGGCAGGTCGGAACCTGCCTCGGTGAGGGCTACCTCCGCCAGCTCCCGCGCCTGCGAATAGTCCTCGGCTCCCGATATCAGCAAAGCCATGCGGGAAAGCACCAGCGACCTGTCCGGCCCACTTTGCTTGCCGGCCAGCGCGACACGCAGATCCTGCCGTGCCTGGAGTATCTGTCCTCTTCGGGCCCGGGCCTCGGCACGAATCTGCAGGAGCTGGGCTGCCACGGGGGGATCTGGGCGAAGGCTCAGTCCGGAGTTGGCCAGATCCTCGGCCTCCTGGGATGCGTAGCGATCCAACGCGGCCCGTCCGGCGCCGGCAAACGCCTGTGCAGCGGCCGTCTTGTCGCCGGCGCCTCTGAGGTGTCGAGCAACCTCGGAACGGTCGGCCGGTTCGTCGCCCAACGCTCTGGCCAGATGTGCATGAAGCCGGCCACGATCCTCACGTCCCAGCCGCCCGGTAACCGATTCGCCGACAAGGTCGTGTGCCGGGATCCACCCTTCGCCGAGCCGCACAAGGCTTCGGCGCACCAACAGCTCGAGGTCGTCCAGCACCGCAGCTTCGTCAGACATCCTGGCCTTGGCCAGCAGGCGAGCCGTCGCGGGATGCCCCAACAGTGCCAGCAGCTCGAGCACCTCCTGCGCCGATGCCGGCAGGGACTGGACCCGGGACAGTATCGAGCGCACCCTTCCACCCCGGGCGGCATCCCGGATTCTGTCTATGGCCTCTGGGGTGCGCCCCGACCATCGGTTTCCCGCTTCGGGTTTCAGCGTGCCGTCCGCCACCCCAGACCGGATCAGCTCTGCCAGCGCCAGCGGAGTCCGGTCCGTCTCTTCCGACGCCGCCTGCGCTAATTCGGGTTCAACAAAGAGCTGAGCTACCACCTCAGGCTCGAGCGCTCCCAGCTCGATGCGGATCACGGCATCCCGGCGGGCATCTTCGACGAAGGAGGCAACCGGTTCCTCCAACTCATCCGAGCGGTGAGCAAGAACTAACGGTATGGATCCGATACGAAGGCACGCCTTGCTGAGGACGGAGGCGCTGGTCGGATCGCACCATTGAAGGTCGTCCACGGCCAGAGCGGCTCCGCTGCGGACGGTGTCCTCCAGCAGGCGGACCGCTCCCTGAAGGGCCAGCGCCCGGACGCTCTGCGGGTCGATCCTGCCGGCTGCCTCCGGCAGCTCCGCTCCGATTTCGGGAATCGCCTCGGCCAGAGCTTTCGAGATCCGACCCGGGAGCGACCCCACCGAATCGGGGAAGAGCGCTATGGCCTCCTGCAGGAGGGTCCGGGTAAGGGACCACGGTTCATCCCGCTCCGCCGAGAAGGCCCGGCCGTAGAGGACCGGCCGGTTCAGAAGCCTGTCGGCCTCAAGAAGCAGACGGGTTTTGCCCGAACCCGGGGGGCCTGAGACAAGCACGGTCCCGTGGCCTGAGCCGCCGACTACGTCGACGATCGCCCGAAGCTCTTTGTTCCGGCCGGCGAAAGCCAGCTCGCCGGGCGTAGCCGGAGACATGGTCCTGCCGGCCGCTTTGATCGACACTATGTCACCGCGAAGAAGATCTCGCTCAAGGTCGCTAACTGCGTGTGGTGAATCCAGGCCGAGGTCCTCCGCCAATCGGAGCCGGAACTCGCGCAGGACTTCCAGCGCTCCGGCCGTGTCCCCGGCGGCGGCCAGCGAACGAGCGAGCAAAAGATGGGAAGCCTCCCTCATGGGCTCACGTGCCGCGGCCGTACGGGCCAGTGAAGCTGCATCGAGCGCCAGTCCGGCAGCCAGGGCCGCTTCCGCGGCTCCCTCTAGTGCCTCCAGGTGGAGGTTCGTAAGATGGCGGCGGTACTCCTGAGCCCACTCCTGGTAGGCGTCCTCCGTCACCGGTTCGCCGGCCCACAGATCCAGGGCGGCCCGGAAGTCCCTCAGCGCTGAGCCGTGCCGGCCGTCGTTCAAGTTTTGGCGGCCGGCGCGAACCTTCGACACGAAGACTTCCGCGTCCACCATGCAGCCGGACACCGGCTGAAAGGAATACCCCCCCGAGCCGGTAACGATCAGCGAAGGGTCGCCCAGCGCCCGACGGGCCCGGGCGACCATGACGTTTAGATTGCGCTCGGGGTCGGCAGGAGGCCGGCCGGGCCAAAGGGCCTCCGTCAGGTAATCCCGAGTCACCAGCTGCCCTTGCCGGGTGATCAACAGGCGTACGAGCGTGCGGACCAGACGTCCGCGGAACTCGGCGGGAGGAATCTCGCGGCCTGCACTCCGGACGGAGAAGCGGCCGAGCAGCCGGATGTCGAGCTGCACCCCTGCCACCGCCACGTGCCTCCTTCGAACGGCAACAAAACTGCTACATGCCCTACCTAGTCTTTACCTCGCAAGGTGCTTCTACGAGTGAATGGCCTGCCGAGGCGTCTAGCGGCGGACGGTTACATCAGAAATTGACGGTCAGATCAATAGACGGTCGAGAAGAAAGGGAAAGTCGACATGAAGGTGAACGATCGACGGCGGGCCAATTCAATCTCAATCGCAGCACGGAGCACGCGTCTCTGGCTACCCATTCCGGCGCTACTGCTGGCATTTGCCCTGGCTGCCTGCGGGATGTCTCAGGCGGAGTCCGGTTCCGACCACGGCACACCTCGAACCCATGGGGAGCGAGCCGAGGCGGAGCATTTCACCCTCTTGCCGCAGGACATCAAATGGCTCGATCCGCCTCCTCCCGCAGCCTTTCTTCCCGAGGGGATCAAGCTGGCATTCATTGAAGGCGGGCCTCCGAATCTTCCGGTGCCCTACACCTTCCGGCTTAAGTTCCCGCCCGGTTCCCGGCTGATGCCCCACACGCATCCCAGCATTGAGAAGCTGACGGTGATTTCCGGAACTCTCCACCAGGGAGTGGGAGAGGTCTTCGACCAGGCTGCCTCGGAGACGGTTCCGGCCGGAGGATTCTCCTACCGGGCCCCCGGTATTGCGCACTTCGTCTGGTTCGAAGAAGAGACGGTGCTGCAGTTCAGCGGTAACGGACCGTTCGGTCTGAAGTATGTCAATCCCGCAGACGATCCCCGCAACCGGAGGTAGTGATGGTCTGCCGGGCTCGAGAGTGACGAGCCGCCTGAGCCGCTCGACGACTTCGGGGCACCACTGCATGGTCTTGACCGGCTTTAATTGGGGATTGTTCCGGGCCCGACCGGCCCGAACTTTACGGCCGGTCTGGCGGGCGCTGGTTCGGCTTTTGGGAAGACTGGCCGGCCAGTATGCTGCCTACGAAATTCGATACCGAGGCTCCGGCTCGTTTCGGCGGACCCGCGGCGCCGAGAACCTGGCCTGAGATCGAGTTGACGGCTTCAAGCACCGAGCGGCCGGCACTGGAGGCCGCCAGGCGCTCCGCCACCGGCTTTGCCATGGAAGCCAAGGAGCCAATGATGGATTCCACGGCTGCCGACTCGGTAAGCGAGGCCGGCTTGGCGGCCGGTTTGGGCACCACGGTGGCTTGAGATTCCGGAGCCGCCGGCTGAGGGGTACCGGCCGTCGATCCGGCCTTCGCACTCCGAGCGGCCAGGAACTTGGCAGTTGAGTTGGCTGCTCGAGTGGCGCCCGTGATCACAGCCCTTCGGACCACCGGGTTGCTGAGGAGAGTGATGATGGTCGCGCCCTTTCCGACGTTCTTCGCTTTTCCTCTGGCCATGTCTCAAGTGTACCCGTGTGCAGTTTTGACTAATCGGCCGCCGGTTTCAGTCCTCAGGTGCGGTTCTTCTAAGCCGCTTGGTTTGGCCTCGTGCGTGCTTGGCCGCCAGCCGGCGTTCCTGCGCCGCCCTGGTCGGCTTCGTGGGCCGTCGCGGTGCCGGATCGGGGCGAAGTGCTTCAGCCAGGATCGACTGAAGGCGACCGATGGCCAGCTCCCGGTTCTGGGCCTGAGTGCGTGCATCCGAGGCGATCACATGCAGCCTGCCCTCGGCGTCCAGCCGGCCCCCGAGGTTGCGGATCGCTCGCTCCCGCTGCCGGGATCCCAAAAACGAGGAACCCGCCACGTCGAAGATCACCTCCACCTTCGTGTCGCGGGTGTTGACGTTCTGTCCCCCCGGCCCTCCGCTGCGGGAGAACTTGAGGTCCAGCTCGTGCTCGGGGATGGCGACCGAGCGGGTAACCCTGATGCCGTTCATCCTTAAAGGGTACGCCCTTAGTCATAGGCGGCTTCTAGCCACCAGCGTCCCTTCTCGAACGACACCAGGTAGGCGTTGTTGTTGGCGCAGACGATTTGCAATCTGACCAGCCGGCGGCTGGCCTTGGGGTCCCACCACCTTTCGTTGACCGGCCAGGGCCCCGCCCACCCGATGACGTCCAGCCGATGGCCGCCCCCCAGTGCGACACAGGCAGGCCTGGCGGTCAGGCGGTCGTCGTCCACTCCCAGGTTCTTGCCGTTGCCGTCCAGTACGCCGACCCCCACACGGTCGGAGAACACCAGTGCCGGCGAGGGGGTGGGGAGATGCCCCGGCCATGGTGCTGCTGCCATAAATTCCGGAGTGGCCGAGCGGTTCAGCAGGTCGACCGCATCGGCGGGGACCAGACGGAACCGGTCATTCGGCCCCCGGCCGCCCCTATACTCAGGGACCACCACCGCCTCCGGCCCTAGCAGGCCCTGCAGGCGGGCGATGCCCCGGGCGGCCCGGCGGCCGGGCTCGGTCTGGCCGCCCCAGAAGCTGAGCTGCACTCCTCCATGCGCGGTGACCTCCTCCGGGACGATGGCGATCTTCGCCAGGGCGCTGCCGGGAGGACGGTCCCCCGATCCCGACAGCCACCCGTCCAACTGCCAGCGCATCCGTTGGGCTATCGCCCCGGGGCTGAACCCGCCGTCCAGCCGCCAGGTCCTCGAAAAGGTCTGTCCGTCCTCGGTGGTCGCCTCGATGACCACCTTGTTGCACGCCAGTCCCTCCGCCTCCAGCTGTCCGGCCAGCCGGTCGGCCAGGCCCTTTCCGGCGAAGACGACGATGTCGGAGCGGACGGTCGGCGGGTCCAGCTCCTCGCTCAGCTCCGTAACCGGCCGGCTGGCCCGGGGAACGAAGCGGTGCTGGTCGACGCCCGCCGCCCGGCGGTGAGCCTCAATCCCGTCGTGCCCAAAGCGGGCCAGGACATCGGCGGTGGGCAGCCCCGCGAACGCCCCAAGGGTCTTCAGGCCCAGCCGGCGGAGCAGGTCGCTGAGGTCCGGCCGGCCCAGCAGCGACACCGGCTGGGGAGCCAGGAACTCGGTCGACTCCCCGGCAGGCACGATTACCGGCTCCCCGGTGCGAAGGCTCTTGCGGGCGGCGATACCGGCGGCGAACAGCCCGTCGGCGATACCCAGGCCGAAGCATCCCTCCTGGCACACCGTCGCCGTAATGGCCGCCAGCACCTGAGCGGCCAGAGCCTCCTCGCCTCCGAAGTAACGGGCGCACGCCTTGGTGGCGAACAGGCAGGTGCCGGGCCGCAGGATCTCGATAAACGGCGTGAACCCGTCCAGGGCCCCCAGGATCTTCTCGAACTCCCGGGCCTCCCGCGCCGGATCGGGCTTCAGGATGGCCAGGGTGGGGCAGCGGCCCTCGGCCTCCCGCCGGCGCAACCCAACGGTGATGCTGAGAGCCGCCGCCCCGGGGGTTCCCACCGTCACCCGGTTTGCCTCGATAACCACCGCCGGCGTGTCCCGTGCGACGCCGGCGGCCAGCAGTGGCCACCAGGGACACCCGAGGACCAGCACTCTTTGGGACATGAGCGTTGCTAGCCGGTCTTGATGGAAGGGGCGGGGAACGGGGTGGGGTCCGCGACCGGCCGGGGTCCGCCGTATGGCCTGCCGGCGACCCCCTCCTCCACCGTCACCCGGCCCTGGTCGTCCGGCAGCCACAGCACCGTCCGGCGAGGTCTGGGGGAGCGCCGTCCACCGGTTTCAACCTGTAGCCTGCGGGCGGTCAGTCTTCCGTAGCCTGACCCCAACCCCTGCCAGTAGGCGTTGCTCACTTTGAGGCGAACGTCTGCCGCCTCGTTCCAGCTGCGGCCCTTAAAACCCGCTGTCATCGGAATCAGCACAGATTTGCGGTCCCGCGTACGCATTCCCAGGCGCCGGGCCATGCTGCCGGAAACGTCCGGCCAGTCGAGCAGGACGACATCGAAGGCATCGATGAGGGCCGCCGCCACCGTGGGCCACAGAGGCGGTGGCGGAGGGGAGATGAGGATCAGACGCTCGAGGACCACTCCAAGCTCGGCCGCCGAGGCCACTCCCAGCGAGGGGATCCCCACCGCAGCCACCCAGGATCCGGCTTTCGAGGCTTCGGCTGCCAGAGCCAGAGCCAGTGAGTGCAGCCCCGGGCCGCCCTCCACCACCAGGGTGGAACCTCGTTGAAGACTGCCGTTGGGCAGGATCGGCTCCAGGGCCGTCAGCACCGGAAGAGCTTGCTCGAAGGCTAAAGAAACCGGCCGCGCCAGCTCTGCAAGCTCGCCCAACCGCTCGGCAGATGACATTCTGGCTGCGTCCATAGGGACCATGTATTATCGAACAAGTGTTCGGTCCGGTCAAAAGGGGGGAAGGGGGATCCATGCCAGAAGCCAAAGGAACCTATTCGATCAACAGCTGGGAGGGTGAGACCTACGAGGAGTCAGAAGGGGCCGTACTCAGCCGGGCCAGCCTCACCAAGACCTTCGAAGGCGACTTTCACGGGACCAGCTCGGCCGAGCTGTTGCTTGCCGAAGCGCAGGGTTCCCAGGCCTACGTGGGAATGGAGCGCATCGACGGCAGCCTGAACGGCGTGGATGGGACGTTCGTCGTCCAGCATGCCGCCGTCAGCAGCAAGGACGGCGATCGCTTGACGGTCACGGTGGTTCCCGACTCCGGCACAGGTGGGTTGGCCGGCCTAACCGGGACCATGGACATCTCGGTCGACGCCGCCGGGGGCCACAGCTACTCCTTCACCTACTCGCTTTAGCAGCGCACACCGCTTTCGGGTGCCTTGCCCGCCGGGTCGGCCCTTGTACCCGGGGAGGGCCTGAGCAAGAATTCGAGCAGTTCTTACAGAGCTGTTGGAGAACTGGGTCATCGGGCATGAATCAACGTAGCGATGTGGTGACTACAGAGACCGAGGAGGAGGTTCCCCGGTCGCGCGTGGACCGCTTCTTCGGGATCTCGGCCGCCGGATCGTCGGTCAGAACCGAGGTAATTGCGGGGTTCACCACGTGGATGACCATGGCATACATCCTGTTCGTCAACCCGTCGGTGCTCGGCGCCGTGCCCGACCGCACCGGCCTCACACTGGCCTTTCCTCTGGTCTTGACCTCCACAGCGCTTGCCGCCGGCATCGGCAGCCTGGCCATGGGCCTGATCGCCCGGTATCCATTCGGGGTCGCGGCGGGCCTGGGGCTGAATGCGGTGGTGGCCTTCCAGCTGGTCGCCGGCAACGGCCTTTCCTGGCCGGAGGCGATGGGCGTCATCGTCACCGAGGGACTCATCATCTTCGTCCTTGTGCTCACCGGTTTTCGGGAGGCCGTGATGAATGCCATCCCGCTGGCGCTGAAGCAGGCGATCGGCCTGGGGATCGGCCTTTTCATCGCCTTCATCGGATTCATCAACGCCGGTTTCGTCGGCAAGCCGGAGACACCGACGCTACTCGTGGAGCTTGGCCGCGGTGGGGAGCTGCGAGGCCTTCCGGTTGCCGTATTCATCATCGGCCTGTTGTTGACCGGCTACCTGGTGGCGCGCAGGATGCGCGGGGCCCTGCTGATCGGCATCCTGGCGACCACCGTCATCGCCATTCTGATGAACGAGCTGATCGCCGGAGGAGACGGCTGGCCGGAAGCCACCCCCGCCGCGGCCCGGTTCCCCAGCCGGCTTGTCGCCCTGCCGGCGGGGGAGAACTTCAGCCTGATCGGCGATTTCTCGTTCGGCTACTTCGGCCGGCTGGGAGCCATCGCGGCGGTCCTGGCAGTCTTCACGATCATGCTGTCCGACTTCTTCGATACCATGGGGACCGTCGTCGGGCTGGGGGCCAGGGCCGGTTACCTGGACGAGGAGGGCCGTCTGCCCCGCGTTCGGCAGGTGCTCGGCGTCGACTCGGCCGCGGCAGCAATCGGCGGCGCCTTCAGTGCCTCCTCGAACACCACCTACATCGAGAGTGCCTCCGGAATCTCCGAAGGGGGCCGGACCGGCCTGACCGCGTCGGTAGTGGGGGTCCTGTTTCTGGCATCGGTCTTCCTTTGGCCGCTGGCGGATGTCATCCCGCCGCAGGCCACGGCGCCGGCGCTTATCATCGTCGGATTTCTGATGATGGAGCTGGTCCGGGACATCCCGTGGGAAAGGTACGACATCGCAATTCCGGCGTTCCTCACCATGGTGGTCATGCCGTTCACCTTCTCCATCACCAACGGCATCGGTGCAGGCTTCGTCAGCTACACCATCATCAAGCTGATGCGGGGCGAGGCCAGGGAGGTCCACTGGATGATGTATCTGTCCAGCGCCGCCTTCCTCATCTATTTCGCCATCTACTACGTGAGGTCGGTCCTGGGGGTGGGGTAGTGCTGCCCCGAGCGGTGGAGGATAGCCAGCTCGGCTCGATGCGGCCTTTTACCTGGGCCAGAAGTCGGCGTTGGCGATCTCCAAAAGGTTCCCGGAAGGGTCGCGGAAGTAAAACGACGACCCCAGCGGACTCTGTTCGGACTTTCCCATTGGCCAGTCGACCTCCTGAAGGACCTCCACGCCCGCCGAGACCAGATGCTTTCGCCAATTTTCGTAGGCGGTAACCGGGACCAGAAAACACACGTGGCCGGGGCCCGTGGCTCCGTGAGGCGGCAGTGAGCCGGGCCGCTGGGTCGCCTCGGCGTTGAACAGTAGGAATACGCTGCTCCCGGCCCTCAAAAAGATCTGCCGTCCTTGCGTCTGGCCGATTATGCGCATCCCCATGACGTCGGAGTAGAACTGCCGGGTCGCCTCCTCGTCGGTGTAGTAGAGGACGGTTTCCAGGACGCCCGTAAGCTCGGGAGCGGTCAAGCGGAAGCACCCGTCTCGACCGGCCGGCTGGGGTCGGCGATCCACTCGCTCCACGATCCCGCGTACAGCCTGGACCAGCCCAGACCTGCGGAGGCGTACGCCAGGACGTTTTGTGCCGCGGTGACGCCCGAGCCGCAGTAAAAGACCACCTGGGTGGCTTCGTACCTTACAAGGTCCTCGAAGCGCGCCAGGAGTTCTTCAGGGGGGAGGCTCCTGCCGCCGGCCGCCACCGTTTCGGCAAAAGGAAGCGACACTGCGCCCGGAATGTGGCCGCCGACCGGATCGATGCTCTCGTTCTCTCCCCGAAACCGGTCGGCGCCGCGGGAGTCGACCAGCACCAGGCCACCCTGCCGGACCGAAGCTTCGACCTCCTCGGTTGTCACCAGGAGCTCATGGCGAAAGGAGGCCTCAAAGGTGCCCCCGCCGCCTTTCTCGGTTCCCGATGACACCGGCAACCCGTTTTGCGCCCATGCTGGAAGACCTCCATCCAACACCGCAACCGCATCGTGGCCGGCCCACTTCAACAGCCACCACAGACGTGCCGCCGCCATCTGGCCGCTGCCGTTGTCGTAGGTCACCACCTGAGACCCATTGCAGATGCCGAGGCGCCGGAGCGTTGAGACGAGATCGCCCTCACCCGGTAACGGGTGCCGGCCGGTCTCTCCTGCGACGACCTCTCCGGACAGGTCGGCCTCCAGGTCTGCGTATCGGGCTCCCGGAATATGTCCTTCCCGGTACGCCTTCTCGCCGGCTCCGGGCTGGCCCAGGATGTAGCGGCAGTCGACGACGACACAGCTGCCGTCATCCAGGCGTTCCGACAGCTCTCTCGCCGATATGAAGGTGGAGAACACGGCCGTGGCGGCCTTACCGGTCTTCGGGATAATCCGGCTCCAGAATCCCGAACATTGCCCCTTGGGGATCGACGAGAACGGCCAGGGTGCCCACCGGAATCCGCAGCGGGGGCAAGACGACGGATCCTCCCTCTGCCTGAGTCTTTTCAGCCGCCGCGCCGGCGTCTGCTACGGCGAGGTACACCAGCCAGTGCGAGGGCACCTCCGGAGGAAAGTCGGTCTCTCCCATCTGGCTGACACCGGCAATGCCCTCGGCCCACTTTTGGCCCTCGACCTGCCACATCAGGTAAGGGCTGTCGGGCGGCGCCCCGTCCGCCACTTTGGCCTCCCACCCGAAGATCTCGCCGTAGAACCGCTTGGCCTCCTCCAGGTTGCGGGTATTCAGGTGGTTCCAGGTCCAGGTGCCCACCTCGTTGACCAGCTGGGCTCCGATGCTGTTCGGCCCCTGCTGGACGATCGAGAAGAAGGCGCCCCCCGGATCGGTCGCCACGGCCATCCGGCCGGCCTCTTGCGGCAGGTCCATCGGGGGAGCAACCACCGTGCCGCCGGCCTCGCCGATCCTGGCGGCCGTAACGTCGGCGTCGGACACGGTGACGTAGCTGTTCCAGGACGAGGGCTGGCCATCGAACGTCGGGCCGTAGCCCCCGACCATCTTGCCCTTGTACATGAAGAACCCGTAGCCTCCGGTCTCCTCGACCGGTCCCGCAGACTGGGGCTCCCACCCCATGAGCTCGGAGTAGAATCGGACTCCCGCCTCCAGGTCGGTGGTCCCAAGATCGACCCAGGAGAACTCTCCCGGGTTGTAGCTGACTCGTTCGCTCATGGCTTGACCTCCTTAGCGACGGGAACGCGTGCTAACGGATTCGCACGGCAAGCAGGCAGATATCGTCCTCCCGGCTTGCGGTGGCGAGGCGCCATTCCACCACCTCGTCGCAAAGAGCCTGCGGTGACAGGTCGGAAAGGCTCTCAACGAAATCCCGCAGCTGCCTCATCCCTTCGTCCAGTGTCCGACCCCGCATCTCGACAAGTCCGTCGGTGTAGAAGAGGAGGGTCGTGCCGGAACGCAGCAGCTTTGTCTCGTGCCCGTACACCCAGTCCGGATCAGCTCCCAGCAGCGCATGGCCGGCCGGAGGAAACAGAAAGTCAGTCTCGCCGGCCCGGCAGCGCAGAACCGTGGGATGCCCGGCGTTGGAGCGGACGATTGTCCCGGCCGACTCGTCCCAAGTGGCGACGATCGCTGTGGCGATCTCCTCCGGCTCAAGCCGGCACAACATTCGATTGAGGCGGCTGAGTACCCGTGACGGCGTGGGATCCTCGTCGGCAAACGCCCGGACGGCGTTGCGAAGCTGGACCATCAGGGCCGCCGACGGCAGACCGTGTCCGCCGACGTCGCCGATAACCAGGCACAAGCCGCCGTCGACCGGGAAGGCGTCGTACCAGTCGCCTCCCATGGGAGCGTCGCGGGCCGGAAGATAGGCTGCGGCCAGCTCGAGACGTTCGGTCTGGGGGAGGGTTCCGGGCAGAAACGCCTTCTGCAGCACGTCGGCATCCGCTGTCTCCTGCGCCGTTCGCCGTCCCCTCTCTCGCTCGGCCAGGGCGCGATCAAGCGCCTGGGAGCCCATCTGGGAAATCCGCTCCAGCCGAAGTACCTGCTTTGTGCCGAACCTCTGGGGCATGCGCCATCCCAGCCCAATGGCTCCGATGATCTCGCCGGACGCCCCCCGAAGAGGCAGTGATGCGGTGGCACTCAGCGAAGCGGCCAGAGTCTCGGGAAGCAGTTCCGGATACTCGCGGGCGATCTCTCCTTCCGAAGCCAGCAAGACCGGCCGGCCGGCCCTCATCGCGTCGCATAAAGGAGCCCGTTCGTCGATATGGAACTCAGCCCACCGGGCGGCGATGCCGGGGTCCAGCACCGAGCCGTGGACCACACGAACGCGGTCGGTTAGGGGATCGAGAATCGCCAGGTTGGAGAACGTGGCGCCCGCCGCCGCAGCGCCACGCTCGGCAATCGCCAGCCCTACCTCGAACGGCGTGACCGCCCCGGACAGGGCGATGGCCAGACGCCAGACGGCGTCCTCGTTGACCGGACCCTCGTCTGCTACGTCCATTGGATCGAGCCCGGCGTTGCCGACCTCGATTGCCGGATCGGTCGGAGGGTCGGCGAATTCAGTTGACATTTCTCTACACAGCTCCCCGACCCGATCGAAAAGAACTGAAGTCAAAGCGTCTGCGGGAAGAAGGCTAACCCATAACCGTTCGCCCGCGACGGGCCGCTCTTCTTCAGACGGCAAACTATCGTAAATTCCCCAGGCGATAAATTCCATGAGGCACCCGGCGTTGCGCTATAAGCGGCCTCACATCGACGGCGAACCCGCCCGTTTGATGGGAAGATCGAATATATGACGCCCGCCGTAGACCTTGCTGCAGCGTCCTCCGGTCAGAACTTCGCCAGCTTCGACGTTCCGGCTGCGGTCTGGATCGCCTTTGCAGTGGGAATCACCACCCTGCTCCTTCTCGACCTGTTGCTCGTCCACCGCAAGCCCCACGTGATCAGCTTCCGTGAGGCCGCAATCGAGAGCACCATCTGGATCGCCATCGGCCTGGGCTTCACCCTGCTCATGCTGTGGTGGCATGGGGGCCAAGCGGCGGGCGAGTACATCGCCGGTTATCTGATTGAAAAGAGCCTCTCCGTGGACAACGTCTTCGTGTGGGCCGTGCTCCTCTCCTTCTTTGCCGTTCCGGCGAAGTATCAGTTCCGAGTCCTGTTCTACGGAGTTTTCGGCGCTCTGGTCCTACGAGCGGCATTCATCTTTGCCGGCGTGGCGTTGATCGAACGCTTCGACTGGGTGCTGTACGTCTTCGGCGCCTTCCTGATCTTCACGGGCTTGAGAATCGCCCGCCACAACGGCGCGGAGGTGCATCCCGAAAGCAATCCGGTCCTCAAGCTGGTGCGCAAGGTGATTCCGACGACCACGCACTACGACGGCCAGAAGCTGTTCACCGTCGAGAACGGACGCCGGATGGCAACGCCCCTTTTTACGGTGCTGATCATGGTGGAGGCTACCGACGTGCTGTTCGCCGTCGACTCGGTGCCCGCGATTCTGGCGGTGAGCCGGGAGCCGTTCATCGTCCTGTCCTCCAACGCGTTTGCGATCCTTGGCCTGCGATCCCTGTACTTCCTGCTGGCAGGAATGGCGGATCGCTTCCGCTACCTGAACATCGGGCTTGGTGTGATATTGGGCTTCGTCGGCGTCAAGATGCTCGTCTCTGGCTTCTATCACGTGCCGGTGGCCATCTCGCTCGGCGTAATCGCCGGCGTGCTGACCATAACCATCGTCGCGTCCCTGCGAGCCGACAGGCGTGACGTGGGGCCGGGCGATGCCCCGCCCCCGCACCCCGATCTTCCCGACGAGGAGTCGAAACTCGCCGACCCGGACGAAACGCGGGCTCGGTAGGAGTGCTTTGACCCTGGTGGAGCAACACGTTCGCGAGGCCACGTTGCACGACCTCACGGGCGCCGGTCCGCGCTACTTCTAACCGACGTATTGCGCAATCTTGTCGTTCTCGGCACGGCGGGGCAGGTGCCCACCCGGCAGAGAAACGTAAACGGTTATCTGCTGCGCTGGGACGGCGAGGCCCTTCTTTTCGATCCCGGAGAGGGGACCCAGCGGCAAATGCTCCTCGCCGGGGTGAAGTCGACCTCGATCACGCGGATCCTGCTGACCCACTTTCACGGGGACCACTGCCTGGGGCTTCCCGGAGTCGTTCAGCGACTGGCGCTTGACGGTGTGACCCGTCCGGTACGCCTCTATTACTCCGCCGGGGGCCAGGAGTACCTGGATCGCCTGCTGCGCTCGTCGGTTTCCCACGGTGGTGCGCCGGTGGAGCTCCGCCCGGTGCAGGGGCCCGGTCCGGTTGAGGATGGTCTGCCGTTCTCCATCACTGCTGTAAGGCTGGAGCATGGCGTGGAGGTTTTCGGCTGGCGGCTGGAGGAGCCCGACGGCCGGCGCATGATGCCCGACAGGCTTGACAGGCTGGGCCTTAGCGGTCCGGACATCAGCCGGCTTCAGCGCAACGGGTTTGTCGACAACGGGGGCCGCAGGACGACCCTGGAAGAGGTCAGTGAGGCACGGCCCGGCCAGCGGTTCGCATTCGTGATGGACACTCGCGTCTGTGATGCTGCGGTGGAGCTCGCCGGGGACGCCGACATGGTCGTCTGCGAGTCGACATACCTCGGAAGCGAGGCGGAGCTGGCGCAGAGGTACGGGCACCTGACCGCTGGGCAGGCGGCCCTGATAGCAAAGGAGGCGGGTGCCCGCATGCTGGTGCTGACCCACTTCTCCCAACGCTACGCCGATCTTGCCCCACTTCTCGCGGAGGCTCAGGAGATCTTCCCAAACACCGTGGCGGCCAAGGACCTGGCCACCATCCCGATGCCGTCGCGAGCCTGAAGGGACCGCCTCGCAGGGTTAGACCGACTCGCTCACCGAGCTCATGTGGAAGTCCCTGACCCGGAGCGGGGGCATCTTGGCGAAAGTGAAGTAGTCGCCCAACTCGCGGGCCAACGTCGACTGGGATTGCCCGATCTCCAGTGTCTGCGCCAGCATGTCCAGGGGGCTCATGTTGAACCGAAAGTTGTTGACCGCTCCCTTGACCCGGCCGTCCTCAATCAGGAAGACGCCGTCCCTGGTCAGGCCGGTGAGGAGCAGCGTCTGCGGGTCGACCTCCCGTATGTACCACAGGCACGTCACCAACAGACCGCGCCTGGTGGAGGCGATCATCTCCTCCAGCCCCGGTCCGTCGGACGGGAAGATCAGGTTGTCGATGAACGGCTTCGGCTCCGCACCGGACACCTTCGCCCAGTGGCGCGTGGTGATGAGGCCGGTAAGCACGCCATCGGTGATCCAGTCGATCCGGCCGGTCGGAAGGCCGTTGTCGAAGATCGAGGAGTAGCTGCTGGAGGAGGTGGCGACGGTGAAGGGTGCCACCTCAAAGCCTGGCTCCTTGGGATCGGAGTAAAAGGTGATGCCGTCCGGAGCGATCGTCTCCCCGACCCGGTTGCCGCCGCCGGGCTTGCTGAAGACACTGCGGCCCTCGTCCGCGTCGCGGGCGGCAGTGCTCCAGTAAGCCTCCAGGGCCATGTCGGCGACGCAGGAGGGCTCCAGCAGAACCTCGTAGCGTCCGGCCGGCAGCGAAACCTGCTCCTTCGACCACTCCAGGCGTTGCCGTAGGCGGTCCTCCAGGGCTTCAATGTCCACGTCCTCGAAGGTTGCGGTGACCTGACCGGCCCAGGTGGACGACTTGAAGTCGGGCGTCTTGGCATTGATCTGGAACTTGCCCTCGGCACCGGAGTGGCGGCGGCGCAGGCCCGTCGACGTCGCCAGGTAAACCGTGCTCTGCACATGCTCGGCATAGCCGAACAGCAGGTAACCCTCCTCGCCGGCACGCCCGAATGCTGCCGCCAGATCGGGCGCCAGCTTGCCGAAGACCCCGATACCGGTTTGTTCGGGAGCTTGCCGCCACTCCTGGGGAACGCCGTCGCCTTGCAGGAGCGGCATCAGATCCTCTGCCGGCGGCTTGCCCTCGCACGCTGCCTCCGACTCCCGGACCAGTGATTCCAGCGTCTCCTCCGGGAAGTAGCTGCGGGACACCGATCCCACACGGCCCTCGATGATCGAGATAACGAGCAGCTGCTGCGCCTCGGTGACCCCATTGGTGGTGCTTGTGTTGAGCGCCCACCTCAGGTTAGCCGAGGAGTGGTGCCAGCCGATGGCGATGCAATCGTCGGCCGTTGACAGCTTCAAAACCCGCTCGAGCGTGTCTTGAAGGTCCACCTACTGCGCGCCCTCCTGAGCGGTGTTCAGCACGTTGACCTGCCGGAACAGGGCGATGGGCGCTCCGTGGCTTACCGGGGCGATCTGTCCCGGCTGGCCCTTGCCGCAGTTGAATGCCCCGCCCAGCACGTAGGTGGCGGGTCCCCCGACGGCCTCCATGCTGTTCCAGAAGTCGGTGGTGGTCGCCTGGTATGCAACGTCCTTGAGCTGCCCATCCAGCCGGCCGTTACGGATACGCCAGAACTGCTGTCCGGTGAACTGGAAGTTGTACCGCTGCATGTCGATGCTCCAGCTGCGGTCGCCGATGACGTAGATGCCGTTCTCAACCCCGCCGATCAGGTCGTCGAGATCCAGGTCTTTCGCGCCGGGCTGCAGAGACACGTTGGGCATCCTCTGGAGCGGGACGTGGGAGCCCGACTCGGCAAACGCGCAGCCGTTCGACCGCCCGAACCCCTCCTTGAGCGCCATCTGCCGGTTGAGCTGGTAGCCGGTGAGAATTCCATCCTTGATGAGGTCCCAGCTCTGGCCCGCTACGCCCTCGTCGTCGTATGCCACCGTCGCCAGACCGTGCTCCACCGTCCGGTCCCCGGTGACGTGCATGAAAGGGGCGCCGTACCGGAGGCTGTTCAGCTTGTCGAGCGTGGCAAACGACGTGCCGGCATAGGCGGCCTCGTAGCCGAGGGCCCGGTCGAGCTCGGTTGCGTGGCCGATGGACTCGTGGATGGTCAGCCACAGGTTGCTCGGGTGGATCACCAGGTCGTAGCGGCCCGGCTCTACCGAGGGCGCCGACATCTTCTCCTCCAGGAGGCCTGGGATCTCCTCCGCCGCAGCCAGATAGTCGAAGCCGGCGGTGAAGTGCTCCCATCCCCTCCCTCGAGGAAGGGCGCACGACCGCATGGTCTCGAAAGCGCCGTTGGCGTGGTCTATCTTGGTGGCGTCGAACTCGCCTTGCACCCGAACCCGCTGCTGGGTTGTCTCGGTGCCCTCCTGACTGGCGAAGTACTTGTTCTCCAGCACGAGCGACGCGCCGAAGTCTACGTGGTCGACCTTTCGGGAAGCCAGAACCTTCTCGTTGACCGCCAGCAGGAAGGCCACCTTCTCCTCGTCGGGGACCGAGAAGGGGTCGACCTCAAAACCCGACACGTAGGTGTCCTGGTAGGCGGGTTCGGCAGCCAGCTCCACCGGTTCGCTGTTGAGGGAGGCGAGGGTGGCAGCCACCTCCGCCGCCGCGTCTGTCGTTGCGACGGCCGCATCCGGTGTCAGGGTCACACTGGAAGCAAAGCCCCAGGCACCTCGGAAGATCACGCGAACCGAGTAGGCGAGAGTCTCGGATGTGACCATGCTCTCCAATGAGGTATCCCGGACCGAGATGCCCTGGGCCCTGTCACGTTCGAAGCGAAAGTCGGCGTAGGTGGCGCCCAGGTCCCGGGCACGGCTTAGAGCCGCTTCGCCCAGCCGCCGGAAGGGCAGGTCAAGGAATGACGGATCGATGGGGCGCACCGGGCCAGTCTAACCAGAGCCACCGACATGACCCCAGGGCACTTCTAGGCCACCCAGCCTCCGCTCGACCTTCAACGCGGCCGCGGACCACTTCGTATGACCCGCCGATCGCCTTTTGGGACCACTTCGGGTAGCGCACCGTGGAGCTGGCCGGAATCGGCTCTGGCGACAGGGTTCTCGACGTGTGTTGCGGAACCGGTGAGGTGTTCTCCGATGTGCTGTGCGCGCGTGCCACGAAACCAGAGGCTGCGGTGTAGCTACGGCAATCGGTGGTAAAAGCTACGGGAAAATCTAAGCCGGATCCGAAAGGAGAGGCTTGTGGGTACGGAGATGTTCGAGACGCGTATCGACATCCCGCAGGAGAACCGCACCAAGCTGGTCGACTTGCTAAATGCCCGCCTGGCCGACATCACGGACCTGTACACGCAGGTCAAGCAGGCCCAATGGAATGTGAAGGGCTCCGATTCCTACCAGTTGCACGAGCTTTACGAGGAGCTGGCCGGCGCCCTTCTGCCGTTCGCAGATGCGATCGCCGAGCGGGCAACCACGCTGGGCGGAGAGGCGCTGGGAACCGTGCGCATGGCCGCTTCGGCCAGCTCTCTTAAGGAGTTCCCTCGGGACGCCTACGGGAGCACGGACAGCGTCGACGCCCTGGCGGACCGCTATGCGATGTTCGCTGTGAGCCTTCGGGAGTCTGCCGACAAGGCGGAGCAGCTGGAGGACATGGACACCAACGAGCTGCTCATCGAGGTGAGCCGCGAGGTCGACAACCAGTTGTGGTTCCTGGAAGCACACCTGCAGAAATCCCGCTAACTTCGGGGAGGCGTCAGGGTCGGCCGGCTGGCGCCCTCCCAGGCCTCAGTCCTTCATGTACGGTACAGGTCGCCGCCTTGTTTACAAAAGTCGTGCGGCGGCTCCCACGCGTCAGGCCTTCATGTACAGGTCGCCGCCTTGTTTACAAAAAGTCGTGCGGCGGCCTTTCAGGGCCTCAGGCCTTCATGTACAGGTCGCCGCCTTCCTGGAACTCAGCCGACTTCTCCCGCATGCCCTGTTCCAGTGCCTCCGCAGTGTCCAGGCCGTGCTTGGCGGCGTAGTCCCTCACGTCCTGGGTGATCCGCATGCTGCAAAAGTGCGGCCCGCACATCGAGCAGAAATGCGCCTTCTTGGCCGGCTCCGCCGGGAGCGTCTCGTCGTGAAATGAGCGGGCGGTGGTTGGGTCCAGCGAGAGGTTGAACTGATCCTCCCACCGGAACTCAAACCGGGCCTTCGACAGGGCGTCATCCCACACCTGGGCACCCGGGTGTCCCTTGGCGAGATCGGCTGCGTGGGCGGCGATCTTGTAGGCGATGACCCCGTCCTTCACGTCCTTGCGGTCGGGAAGCCCCAGATGCTCCTTGGGCGTCACGTAGCAGAGCATTGCCGTGCCGTACCAGCCGATCATCGCAGCTCCGATGGCGGACGTGATGTGGTCGTAGCCGGGAGCGATGTCCGTGGTCAGGGGGCCCAAGGTGTAGAAGGGGGCCTCGCCGCAGATCTGCATCTGCAAGTCGACGTTTTCCTTGATCTTGTGCATTGGAATGTGGCCCGGACCCTCGATCATCGTCTGGATGTCCCGCTCCCAGGCAATCTTCGTCAGCTCTCCGAGGGTCTCGAGCTCGGCAAATTGCGCGGCATCGTTGGCGTCGGCAATCGATCCGGGACGAAGCCCGTCGCCCAGTGAGAACGCCACGTCGTAGGCCGCCATGATGTCGCAGATGTCGTTGAAGTGGGTGTACAGGAAGTTCTCCTTGTGGTGCGCCAAGCACCAGGCCGCCAGGATGGATCCGCCGCGGGAGACGATCCCCGTTAGTCGGCGGGCGGTCAGCGGCACGTACTTCAGGAGCACGCCGGCGTGGATTGTGAAGTAGTCGACCCCCTGCTCGGCCTGCTCGACGAGGGTCTCACGGAACACCTCCCAGGACAGGTCCTCGATCTTCCCGTTCACCTTCTCCAGTGCCTGGTAGATCGGAACCGTGCCGATCGGTACCGGCGAGTTGCGCAGAATCCACTCACGGGTCTTGTGGATGTCGGCTCCGGTCGACAGGTCCATGACCGTGTCGGCGCCCCACCGGGTCGCCCACGTCATCTTGTCGACCTCCTCGGCCACCGACGAGGTGACCGCCGAGTTTCCGATGTTGGCGTTGATTTTCACCAGGAAGTGGCGGCCGATGGCCATCGGCTCCGACTCCGGGTGGTTGATGTTCGACGGGATGATCGCACGGCCCCGAGCCACCTCGTCACGCACGAACTCGGGGGTCAGCCCCTCCCGGATGGCGACGAACTGCATCTCCGCCGTGATCTCCCCCCGGCGGGCGTAGTGCATCTGGGTGACCGTCGCACCGGTCTTGGCCCGCAGCACTCCGCCGCGCCGCTGGAACGAGGGGTCCGTGGAGGCGTCCGACACGACCTCTACATCGCCCCGCTCGGTAATCCACTGCCGGCGCATCGGCGCCAGGCCCTTCTCCACGTCGATCTGAACTGCAGGATCGGTATAGGGGCCGCTGGTGTCGTAGACCTGCAGGGGCGGGTTCTCCTCGACGCCGCTGGCTCCCGGAGTGGGGGAAAGAGCGATTCGCCGGAACGGCACCTGCACGCCGGGCCGGCTCCCGGAAACGTACACCTTGGTGCTGGCGGGAAAGTCGCCGGCTGTAGGGGGCGGTTGGTCCGCCTTTTTCCTACTGGAAATTTGGATCAACTCGGATGTGCTCATAAGTACTCCCTCCGCCGGCATTACCCGGATCAGGTTTGAAGGGTCGCCTTTTCAGGCCTCTCAGCCCCCGAAGGGGCTCCCCTGTTGATGCGCCTCGGCGCCTAGCTAGACGCTACCAGACCTGCATGTTTCCGGTCGCAAATCCGAAAATGATGAGAGTGGGTAGAACACACTCGGCAAAGGCGGCGTCACGACCGGAAATTGGGGGCATCGGGATGGATGGGACTAACGAAGCGGTAATGGCGCGACCCGGCGTCCGGCGCAGCCGCCGTGCCGGTGTTCGGGCTCTATTCCTGCTTGCCGTGCTGGCCCTCCTGGCCTTTGCTCTGCCCGCGGACAGGCGTGACCAGAACAGTGCGTCTGCGGCTCGGCCCCCGGCCGATGCGAAGCCGGAAGCCGCCACTCCCGCTCTCCTTCCTGCGACGGATTTGATCTACCGGGTCCCCGTGAAGCTCCGTCCCTCATGCGTTCCGATCGACAACAGAGGCGCGCCGGCGGAAACCCTCGAATGCTCGGATGGCCTTACCCGCGCCTACTACGTCAGGTACGCCGACGTGGCGGCTATGGACGCGCATTTCGATCAAACGATTGCCCCCTTCAACCTCCCGGTGAGATCGGGCGGCTGCCGGGCCGGAGTGCCGAGTCAGGAGAGCTGGTACTACACGCGCTCCCGGGAACGGCCGCAGGGACGCATGGCGTGCTACATCCATCCTCCGGACGTCCCCGTCACCATCGTGACGCAGCCGGAGACCAGGCTGCTGTCGTTAGTGATCTCCGACCCGTCGCTGGGCTGGCAGGGACATTTCGAGAAGTGGAGGTCGATGGTGCCCAACCCGCTGTCCGGACCTGCACCTCCCGAGCCACCCCCTCCACCGCCCGAGCCTCCGCTACCGCCCGAGCCTCCCCTCCCGCCCGAGCCACCCCTCCCGCCTCCGGGGGGCTAACCCGCGGGCTGTTGCAGCCACCTGGGTAGCGCCACAGAGAGCAGCAGCCATAGTCCGGCCACCAGCAATAGGCCGTCAAGGGCCCATGCCGCGAACAGGACGATGGCCACCAGCTCGGTTCCCAGACTTGCAACCGAGGTCACGGTAGCCCTCGCAGGGCCCTCGATTCGGTCCTGGAGCCGGGCCTCTATCACCACCAGGATCATCTGGTGCAACCCATAGAAAACGGCTACCCCAACTAGGCCCGCGGGCAGCGCGACCAATGCGGTTGTCGCCAGAACAGCCAGGGCTCCGAAGAGGATCGCAGCCAGCGTTCGAGCACTGAGCCGGCTCGCGCGGCCCCCGAGGGCTGCACCGGCGGCTCCTGCCAGTGGCAATCCCAGGACTGCGATGGGGATGATCGCCGTCGGGACTCCCCATATCTTCGCCATCAAAGGGAAGTACTCCTCCAGCCCGTCCAGCCCCCCGATCACCGCGGCCGCTATAACGGCGGCCCTGACCAATGGTTGAGCCAACGCCTCGGAAAGCCCGCTGCGGAGGGTGGCAAAGTAGCTCGAATGGTACTCGTGCTGGCCGGTTTGCCCCCCGGGCTCAGGCAGTTGGGCGGCTAGCAACGAGGCGGCCAGGCAGATCGCGATGCTCACCCACCCAACAAGGTCGTAGCCGCCCATCCAGAACAGAAGGGCTGCCAGCCCGGACGACGGGATCTGCGACAGAAGGCCGATGGCGTTTACGGCCGAGTTCACCTTGACGTAGTGATTCTCGGCATCTCGTTCGACCAGGCCTTCGTAGAGCAGTGCCTCGAACGCTCCCGAGGCCAGTGCTCCTCCGAACCCCCACAGCACGAAGCCGGCCGCGAAGGAGACGAACCCCGGAAGGACTATCCACAAGACGTATCCGACGGCCTGGAACAGACTCGACGCGATCAGCGCACCGCGCCGCGAGAAGCGGTCGGCCAGCGCGCCGGAGGGAATCTCGGCGACGAAGCCAACCGTCGACCACAGCATGAATAGGAGGGAGATCTGAGCCTGGGAGAGCCCCGTGTCCGCGAAAAGCAGCGCGTACAGGGCGTACAGGGGAACGGTGTCGGCGAGCGTTGCCCAACCGACCGCCAGCCGGCTTAGCCGGCGCGCTTCAGGAGGTAGTCAGTGTCACCCAAAGGGAAATTGCATGCCACACAGAATAGCTTGTAGAGGCGGCCGACGAAAGCCCTTGGGCAATCAGGCCACCTGCTAGCCTTTGAAGTGAGTTTGAAGCGAGCATTTCCGGGCTTTACTCAGGGGACAACATGGGCAAGGACAAGGGTTTCCACTTCGCCATCCCTGTCTTGGGCGCCGGGCCGGACTCTTGAGCCCCGAGCCGACCTTTGAGGGCGTCGGCGTTGCGCTGATCACCCTGTTCGACCGATCCGGCAACCTGGATGCGCAGGCAACCGCGAATCACGCCCTCCGCCTGGTGGAGCTGGGAGTCAAGGCACTTGTAGTCGCCGGTAGCACCGGCGAAGCTGCAGCGCTATCCCTCGAAGAGAGAGCCGACCTAATTCGTAAGGTGCGCAGCCGGGTGCCCGCCGGAGGGTTGCCGGTCATCGCCGGCACGGGAGCCCCGTCTGCCCGCCAGGCGGCCGCCTTCACCAGGTCTGCCCGCGATGAGGGAGCCGACGCCGTTCTGGCGCTATCCCCACCCGGGGCCGCCGACCCCCGGCCCTACTACGACATGGTCGCTGAGGCCGCGGGGGAGATGCCGGTTCTCGGCTACCACTGGCCCGCCATGGCGACGCCCGGGATACCGGTCTCGCTCCTCAAAGATCTCCCGATCGCCGGCTGTAAGGACTCCTCCGGTGATGCCGACCGCCTGCTGGAGACGCTTACCAGCTGGGGCGGTCCGCTGTACGTCGGGTCCTCGGCACTGCTCTCGTACGCCGGACCGATGGGGTGCGCAGGAGCGATCGTTTCGCTGGCCAACGCCGACCCGGAGGGCTGTGCCGCGGCCTTCGGTGGCGACTTCGACGCGCAACGCAAGCTGGCGGAAGGGCACCGCCGGGCCATCGCCGACTTCCCCGCCGGCATCAAATGCCTGACCGCGGAGAGGTTCGGAACCTCAACCACCACGCGGCTGGGTTAGGCCCGGCAGATGAACGGCTGGGAACCGGCGGCTGTGTTCTTCGGCGGCCTGGCTGCGGGGACGATAAACACGGTGGTGGGAGCGGGGTCGCTGATCACCTTCCCGCTCCTGCTGGCCATCGGCTACCCGCCTGTGACTGCCAACGTCAGCAACACGGTGGGACTCGTTCCGGGCTCTGTCTCGGGGGCCCTGGGTTACCGCCGGGAGCTGGTGGGACAGCGGAACAGGCTCATCCGACTCGGCGCGGCTGCCGCGGTCGGGGGGCTCTCGGGGGGAGTGATCCTGCTGGCGATGCCGTCGAAGGTTTTCGAGAGCGTCGTGCCCTTCCTCATCGCGCTGGCCTGCGTGCTGGTGCTCCTGCAGCCTATGGTCGCTCGCCGGCTGGAACGCCGCGCGGCTGCCGCCCAGCCCGGCAAGTCCGAGGTGGGTCCGGGCCTTCTCATCCAGGTGTTCCTGTGCGGCATCTACGGCGGCTACTTCGGCGCAGCCCAGGGAGTCCTGCTTCTGGGAGTGCTGGGCATCGGCCTCAAGGAACATCTGCAGCGGATCAACGCAGCCAAGAACGTCATCGCCGCGACGGTGAACCTTGTGCCGGCGACCCTGTTCATCCTGGTGGCGGACGTGTCGTGGCCGGTCGCACTGTTGCTCGCGGCGGGTTCGGTTCTGGGGGGCCAGGTCGGAGCGCGGGTGGGCCGGCGCCTTCCCTCGGCCGCACTGCGTGCCGCCGTGCTCGCCGTCGGCATTCTGGCAATAGTGAGGATTCTGGCGGGCTAACACCGTAGCCCGCCGGGAAACACGCGTCGACGACTTGACCACGTGATGCCGCCTGGTGAGCCGCGGGCAATGGCTGGCAGGCCGCGTACAATGGGAAGTCAACCGAAAGGAGGAGGAAGCCATGCTGATGAGGTTCGACCCTTTCCGAGAACTCGACCGGGCGGTACAGATGTTCAATCAGGTCCCGGCTGCCACTCCCAACCCCATGCCGATGGATGCGTACCGGGACGGCGACCGGTTCATCGTCCACTTCGACCTGCCGGGGGTTGATCTGGAATCGGTCGACCTGACCGTCGAGAACAACGTGCTGACGGTCCGGGCCGAAAGGTCCTGGCCGGTGAACCAGCAGCAGGAGATCCTGGTGCGCGAACGGACACAGGGCACGTTCACCCGCCAGCTTTTTCTGGGCGAGAGCCTCGACTCCGAAAGGGTGCAGGCTAACTACTCGAACGGCGTGCTGACTCTGACCATCCCGGTTCGGGAGCAGGCAAAGCCACGCAAGGTCGAGGTGCAGTCAGGCGACCAAGGCAGCCAGACTATCGAAGCCCGCTCGCCGGATAACAAGAGAGAAGCCGAGTCGGGCTACCAGACCGGTTCCGGGTCGTAGTCAGTCGGATCAGACGGCGGGGTCGTCCGGGAGCGCTAAGGTCCCGGAGGGGCTGTGACTTCCCAGGTTGTTGAGTGCCCGGCGTGCGGGACGAAGAACCGAGTGCCCTCATCCGCGCAGGGACTCCCCCGGTGCGCCCGCTGCCGGGCCGGTCTGCCATGGGTGGCACAGGCGGACGACTCCACGTTCTACGAAGTAGTCATCGGGTCGGGCATTCCTGTGCTCCTGGATCTGTGGGCGCCATGGTGCGGACCTTGCCGGCAGGTGAGCCCCGTTCTGGAGAAGCTGGCCGCAACCTTCGCCGGCCGAATCAAGCTGGTCAAGGTCAACGTCGACGAGTCGCCGCAGACATCGATGCGCTTCGACGTAAAGGGAATTCCCACTCTTCTGGTGATGAAGGGCGACCGGGTAATCGCTCGCCAGACGGGAGCCGCTCCGGAGCTTCATCTGAGGGAGTGGCTGGGATCGGTGCTTGCCTCGGCGGGAGGGCAGCGGGCCGGCTAGCTGTGGCTACGCGCGCACGAACAAAAGCTATGCTCCGGGTGGCCGCAAGTCGCGTACACTGCCGGCATGCCTTCCTGGTCGGATGTGATGGCCGCCGCGCCGGCGCTCGCGGCAACCGTCAGGTCGAGATTTGAAGCCTACGGGCTCGGTCTGCTCGCCACCATCCGCTCGGATGGCTTTCCGCGCATCAGCGGCATAGAGCCGCTGTTCAGTGACGAGCTGTGGCTCGGCATGATGCCAAACTCCTTTAAGGCCGCCGACCTCAGGCGCGACCCCCGCCTTTGCCTGCACAGCGCCACTTCCGACAAGAACGTGACCGGCGGCGATGCCAAGCTCTTCGGACGGGGAGTGGAAATTGCCGACGAGGCAACGGTACGGCAGTTTCGATCGGACTTTGCGGCTTCCGCCGGCATGGAGCCGCCTCCCGGACCGATGCACCTGTTCCGGGTGGACGTGAAGGAGATCAGTTTTCTTATTCCCGGCGCCGACCACCTGGTCATCGAGTCATGGCGCCAGGGCGGAAGGGTTCGAAGAGTAGAGCGGCGTTAGCGGGCCGCCCAGAAAGGGGCTAAGCGCAGGTCCAGGGTTGCCAGCCCCGCTCCCTAAACAAGGCATGGGCAGCCCGGATCTGAGCCTCAGCGTCGGGCCCGTGCCCGTAATCCGCCCTCTCATTGGCACCCATTTGGAACAGCCCCAGATACTCGCCCCTCTGTGCCTGTGGTCGAAGCTCCGACTCACAGCGGGCAACCTGAACTGCCTTTTCTCCATCGGCACCAAAGACCTCGCGGATCTTGTTCTCAACCGGCGGGCGCAGCGGGTTGACTGCTTTGGGCGCGGCAACCGTGCTCGCCGGGGTTCCCGGCAGAGGAAGCGCCTCGGTCAGCTGGACGCTTTCCGTGCCGAGCGCTCCGGGAACCGGTGCAGCGGAGGGAGCCGCGGGAGGAACGGCCGCAACTTTGGCGGTGACAACAGAGGATGCGGACAACAGCGATGCCAGGGGAGAGGCCTTCTCTTCCTGGGCCCCGGCCGGCTTCTCGGCCAAGCGCTTACCTGAGGGTCGGCCACCGGCAACCCGGGGCCGGCGAACTGCCGTGTCGGCCGACGGCACGGCGGCTACTACAGGCTTGGTGGCCGGTTGCGGCCGGTCCGTTGCTACGTCCCTTCCGGATGAAAGGGCAGGGTTTCCGGCCGCCCCCGCTGCGGTCGCGGCAGACTTCGGCTTGATGCCGGTGCGGGCGGCTGCCAACGCCGCAGGTGGCGGGGCGTCGACTTCGGAAAACGCAACCTGATAGACCACGCCAAATTGGAGGAGCCCTCCGATGACTCCCACACAAATCCACTTAGCATGGCTCTTCTCGCTCAACATGCGACCTCCTTGGAAGGGCTACATCCCGGGGCAGCCGAAACCAAGCTGTGGGCTTAAGTGTTGCGCGCTTAATCGCGACTGCGTTCTGGGATTGGGGCCGACTCTAAGCTACAGAGATGTAGTTATGCAAGTCCGCGAATATCCGACGAAGACGCGAGCGAAGATATTTTGGGCCATTTGCGACGGAGCTGAGGAGGGGTTGTGGCTCTAGGTGCTCGGATGGGAGGCGTCGGTGAACTCTCGAAACTCGCCGGTGATTAGGAAGGCAGTCTGCTCGGCAATGTCGACCGCGTGGTCTGCGACCCGCTCGATCTGACGCGATACCACGTGGATCTGCATGCCCCATTCAAGCAGCCGCATGTCGTTGGCCATCGGCAGAATGTCCCGGATGATGCCCCGGTTCAGGCGGTCGACCGGGTCATCCATCAGGGGAAGACGGAGGGAGAGGTCGAGGTCGCGGTTGGCGAACGCATCCATGGAAGCCTCGATCATCGTGAGAGCGATGCTGCCCATCTCCATGATCGTCGTCATCACCGAATTGTTGCGCGGCAGGTGCGAAACGCAGCTTCCTATTTTCACGATGTTCACCGACATGTCGGCCATCCTCTCGAGGTGCAAGCTCACGTGCAGCAGCGCGGTCAGGAACCGCAGGTCGGACGCCATCGGGGACTGGAGAGCCAAGACGTCGAGGACTTGGCGCTCGATATCCATGTAGTAGGCGTCGACCACGTCGTCGCTGGCGATCACCTCGTCGAAGCCGGTGTTGCTCTGTATCGAGTGAAGCGAGCTCTCGAACATGCTTTGGGATGCCGCCCCCATGGAACGGATCTTGACCTGCAGGTCCCTCAGCTCATGGTCCAGCCGGCGCCTGATGTGGGGGCTCAACTCGGGTATTGCGCTCATGTCCATTCCCATCGCTTAGCCGGCAACCTCTCCTTGCTCGGCTGGCTGCGAAACAATCTGGTCGTGGCTTTCCCACTTCTACGAACGGGGAATGCTACTACTAGCGTACCTCCGACGCGAGGTAGGCGGGGTCGGCGGTAAGCATGTACTGGAGCCGCTCGCCGACAATGACGCTGTGATCCGCGATCCGGTCCAGGGCTTTGCCTATCAACACCGCACTCACCGCAACCTGTATTGCCCCGGGACCCTCCAGGCGCAGGATCTGCTCCAGGAGGCGGGTGTAGTGTCCGTCCATCGCCTGGTTGCGATCTGCCAGCGTGCTGGCCAGGTCAAGGCTCTGGCTGGCCCACGCTGCGACTGCCGTGCGGTAAAGGCCCTGGGCTATGTCGGCCATCTGGTCCAGGGTGTCGAACATCTCGGAGTCCCCGGGCAGCTCTGGCGCATGCTTGACCACTCTCAGAGCCAGATCGCCGACGCGTTCCAACTCCTCCAGGAGCCTGAGGACCGAAACGACAAAGCGGAGGTCGGACGCAACGGGGGATTGCCGGCGAAGCAGGTCGTAGCAGCGCTCGGTAAGCGAGACGAGCATGGCGTCGATCTCGTCGTCGGCCTCCAGCGTCTGGGCTGCCACCTTGAGGTTTCCGGTGGCCAGCACGGTTCGCATCCGGCTGAGCGCTTCGCCGACCCTGACGGCCATGACCTCCACCTGGAGCCGCAACTGATCGAGCTCGGCGTCGAAATGCGCTCGAATACCCGGGCCTGGGGACATAAGGCTATCCAAACCGTCCGGTGACGTAGTTTTCGGTGCGCTCGTCCGAGGGGTTTGAGAACATCTTCTCGGTCTTGTCGTACTCCACTAGAACGCCGGTACGTGTGTCGGAAGTCTCGTTGACCTCTGCGGTGAAGAAGGCGCACATGTCGCTGACCCGCGCCGCCTGCTGCATATTGTGGGTCACGATGATTATCGTGTACTCGCTCTTGATCTCTTCCATGAGGTCCTCGATGCGCCCGGTGGCGATTGGGTCGAGGGCGGAGCAAGGCTCGTCCATCAGGATCACCTCGGGGTCCACAGCGAGCGCACGGGCGATACACAGCCGCTGCTGCTGACCGCCGGACAGCCCCATCGCCGATTCCTTGAGCCGGTCCTTGACCTCATCCCATAGCGCCGCCCTACGCAGGGAGCGCTCCACGATCTCGTCCATATTGCCTTTGATGCCGGCAACCTTGGGGCCGAAGGTGATGTTGTCGTAGATCGACTTGGGGAACGGGTTCGGTTTCTGGAACACCATTCCGATGCGACGACGCACCTCGACCGCGTTGACGTCCGGGTGGTACAGGTCAACGCCGTGGTAGAGAATCTTGCCGGCCACCCGTGCGATCTCCACCAGGTCGTTCATGCGATTGAAGCAGCGAAGAAGCGTGGTCTTGCCGCATCCTGAGGGTCCGATGAGGGAGGTGATCTGCCGCTCGCACACGGTCATGCTCACGTCTCGAACTGCGCGGAAGGAGCCGTAGTAAACGGAAAGGTCATCCACCTGGAAGACCGGGACATCCTCCGGGGGGCTTAGGGGCACATCAGAGGGCGAGCGCTTGATCTCTAATCGGGTGGGCACTACAGAAGGGGAACCGGAACCACTGCCCTGCGCTGTTTTGGCTTCTGGTGGCATGTCGCTCATCTCCTCTTCTCGTACTTGTTTCTCAGCAAGATGGCGACGGTGTTCGCCAAAAGTACCACGACCAGCAGGACCACAATGGCTGCCGCCGTGTTTTCTACAAAGCCGGGCTGAGGCCTTCCCGCCCAGGTGTAGATGACTATCGGCATCGCGGTGAAGCGCTCCTGGAGCGACTCCAGGCTGTAGCGGGCGCCCTCGGTCAGAAAGCCTGTGACGGCACCAACCAGTATCAACGGCGCAGCCTCACCCAGTGCCCGTGCCAGTGAAAGGACGGTTCCGGTCAGAATGCCCGGCCCCGCGTAGGGCAGGACGTGACTGCGGATCACCTCCCAGCGGGTGGCGCCCACGCCGAATCCTGCTTCCCGGAGGCTTTCGGGTACCGCCCGGATGGCCTCGGCCGACGTGATGATCACTATCGGGAGCACCAGGACGGCAAGGGTGAGACCGGCGGATATAACGGTGGCTCCATTGGCCCTTGGCCCGGTGATGAACTCCAGCGCGTTCACGAAGATTGCGAACCCCAGCAGCCCGAAGACCACCGAGGGAACTCCGGCGAGGTTACGGATGTTCACGTCGATAAAGCGGGTGAACCGTGATCGCGGAGCGTACTCCTCCAGGTAGATTGCGGCGCCGACCCCTATCGGGAAGGCGATCACCACTACGAACAATCCTATAAAGAAGGTTCCCCGCAACCCCTGGCCTATGCCCGACGTGGCGGGGATGCTCCCAAGCTTTCCGGTGAGAAAGTCACCCAGCCGGGTGGAAAGTACGCTCCAGCCACTCGTCACCACGTCGATGATGAGGATGGTCAACAGGAGCATGGTGATAAACAGGGCCGCCAACAGGAGCAGCCGGAAAACGAACCCGGCAGCGTCGAACCTGCGTCCCTGCAATCTCGCCCGAACGAACTCCGGAGAGGTGGTCAGGGGCGGAGTCCTTACGCTGATGTGATCTTCACCTCCTTAGTGATCGCGGTACTAGTAGCGCTGGCGCACACGGCGCACGAAGCGGTCGGCGAACAGGTTGAGAGACAGTGTGATGATGAACAGCAGGGATCCAACGAAGAACAGGCTCTGAAAGGTAAGCCCGGCGCCCTTGACGGCGTCGGTGCCTGCCGCCATCGAGGCCATGGCCGCGGTCATGGTCTGGCCGCGCTCGAAGATGTTCAGGCTGAACAGCGAGCCACCGCTGGCCCCCGCGGCGATGGCCACCACCATGGTTTCTCCGATGGCCCGGGATATCCCGATGATGAAAGCGGCCACCAGTCCGGACACGGCCGCCGGGATGATGACCCGGATCGTGGTGGTCACCTTGCGGGCACCCATACCGTACGAGGCCTCACGCAACGCCTTGGGCACTGCTCTCATTGCGTCCTCGCCGACCGAAGCGACCAGTGGGGTAACCAGGATGCCAACGCCGATACCGGCGGCCGCCAGGTTGAACAGGGCGGCCTCGCTATTCAGGCGCTGGACGATCTCAGGGGAGATCCAGACCAGGGCGAAAAATCCCAGGACCACGCTTGGAATGCCGGCGAGGATCTCCAGTACGGGCTTTACCACCCGGCGCACCCTTGGCTTGGCGTACTCCGACAGATATACGGCGGCCCCCATCCCCAGAGGGGCTGCCACCACCATCGCTATCAAGGTCACCAGGACGCTGCCTACGAAGATGGTCCTGACGTCGTACAGAGCGCGCCGCGGGAACCAGCCTTCAGACCACAGCTTGGACAGGTCAACCTGGGTGACGAAGGTGTAGGTCTCTCGGGCAAGTGTGAACACTATCAATGAGCTGATCACAATGGACAATGCTGCGGCCGCCAGAAACAGCGCTCGGATGACTGCCTCCTTGCGTACGCGGCGCCGTTCGCCCGCCAGGGAGGCGAGGCTGAAGCCGTCCCGATCTGCCAACCGTTGAGCCATTTACTCTCCGTTCGCCTGTTGTTCAAAGGTGAAGATCGGGACCGCCGAAAGGTGGTCCCGATCTTCAGCCTTGAGGCATTGCCGCTCCGCTAGCCTTCGCGCGTCCCAGTGGTCCGGTCCTCCCAGGCCTGCCGGGTGGCTTCCAGGTCCTCGTCGCCGAGCTCGACGTAGCCTACTTGAGGGACCGTGGCCAGGCCCTCGTCGCTCAGGTAGAGGTCGACGTACTCCTCGAGGGCCGGGTTCTCCTCCAACTTCTGGTTGTTGACGTAGATGAACAACGGGCGGGAGATGGGGTAATCCCCGTTGCTGATGGTTTGGGGGGTCGGAGCTACGCAGTCGCCTTCCTCGCCCGCCACCTCGAACGCCTTGAGCCGTTCACGGTTGGTGTCGTAGAAGGAATAACCCACCCAGCCGAAGGAAGTGTCGGATCCGGTTATGCCTTGGACGATGACGTTGTCGTCGGCCGAGGCCTGATAGTCGGGCCGGGTCTGCGGTTCCTTCTCCCGCTCCTCGGCAAGGTCCTCCAGCACGAGCTCGACGAAGCTGTCGTAGGTGCCCGACTCCTCACCCGGCCCGGTGATGGCCAGCGGGACCTCAGGGAAGGGCGCTGCCTTACTCTCGCCGATCTGAGTGGCCAGGGGGTTGGCGTCCGACCACTGATCGAAGCCCTGGGACTCCGGGCCTACGAGGGAGTAGATGTCGCCGAAGGAGAGGCAGTCCTTGACCTCCTCGTTGTTGGGTGAGGTCAAGACGGCGATGCCGTCGATGGCGACCTTGAGCTCGATGAACTCGATGCCGGCCGCTTCGCAGGCGGCGATCTCCTCTTCACTGATCGCCCGTGAAGCATCCGAGATATCCGTTTCCCCCCGGCAGAACTGCTCAAAGCCGTCGCCGGTGCCGGGACCGGTTACCGACACGTTAACGTCGGGAGCGTCCTCGCCAAAGAGCTCCGCCACCGCGATGGAGATCGGCTCCACAGTCGAGGAGCCGGAAACTACGATGTTGCCGCTGAATTCCTCCCCCGCGGCGTCCCCTCCGCCGTTCTCCCCGCATGCGGAGGCAAGCATTGTTAATGCCAGTAACGCAGTAAGCAGCCTCGGAGCCTTGAATCTGGTAGTAGTTCGATCGGATCCGCCGTGTCGGTCCTGCATAGGTTCTTCCGCCTTCCCTTCTCGGATTCGCCGGATTCCCAGCGGCCATCTCCACAACCCTGAATGCCGCCGGACACGGCGCGCAAAAGCCTCTTTAAGCACCGTCCGGTTAAGCCTAGGAAGGCCGGACGCTACTATGGTGGTCTGAAACTGAACTAATCCTGAACTTCGGAGGCGACGGGTGTCCAAGCTGCTCGTGGTGGAGGACGATCCCACGATGTGCGAGATGCTCGCCTACAACCTGAGGCGGGAGGGCTTCGACGTCGACACAGCCTCAGACGGCGAGACCGGCATGTCAAAGGCCAACCAATCGGATGTCTCCATGTTGATCCTGGACCTGATGCTTCCCGGCATCGACGGACTTCAGATCACCCGCGAGCTAAGGCAGCGTCGCAGCGACCTGATCATCCTGATGCTGACGGCCCGATCCGAGGAAGCGGTACGCATCCAGGGCTTTGGGTTGGGCATCGATGACTTCCTCGCCAAGCCCTTCTCCATGGGGGAGCTGGTGGCCAGGGTGAAGGCTCTGCTCAGGCGCTCCCGACTGGAGGCCCTGCGTAATGGAGCGCCTCCCGAGCTGGTCTTCGGCGACCTGAAGATAGTGGCCCGAGATTTTCGGTGCTGGGTGGCGGGCACCGAGATAGACCTGCGGCCGAAGGAGCTGACACTGCTGGCGACACTCGCAGCCGAGCCGGGCCGGCTGTTTTCTCGAGCCGAGCTGGCCGAGAAGGTGTGGGGCTACGACAAGATGACCGACACCCGGACCATCGACACCCACATCAAGAACCTGCGGCGCAAGGTGGAGCAGCCCTCTGAATACACCTACATCGTCACCGTGCGAGGCATAGGCTACCGGTTCCGCGTGCAGCCCAGATGACGAGGCCTCCCAACCTGCGCAACCGGATAGCGGGGGTCCAGTTGGTGGTGGTGGCACTGGGGATGGCAGCCCTAATGCTGACAGCCGGCAACCGGCTGGGTCCAGCGCGAGGGCCGTTTGCGCTTGTGATAGCAGCGACCCTGGTAGCCACGCTGGCTTCGTCCTTTTTGATAGCCAGATGGATCTCTGGTTCCCTGGAGCGGCTGGCATCGGACCTTGCCCGGATCGCAAGGGGACACTCGGATCGGGTTGCCGTGTCCGGGCCCGCCGAAACCGTCGAACTGTCCGAGGCCATCAATGGCATGGCGGAGGAGCTTGCGGGAGTGATCAACGAGCTCCGAGCGGAGACCGGCTTGCGCGAGCAGATCCTTGCCTCTATGCGGGAGGGAGTAGTGCTCGCGAACACCTACGGAGAGCTGATCTACGCCAACCAGGCGGCCTACGTCATGTTCGGGCGCAGCCCCCGCGAGCTACTGCCCGCCCAGCTAGAGGGGACCGGAGAGCGCGAGTTCACCATCCACCACCCTCGGCGGCGGGAGCTGCGGTCGACTTCGGTAAAGCTCGAGGACGGACGGACCCTGGTGGTGATTCAGGACGAGACCGAGCGAAAACGCGTGGAGTCGATCCGTAGGGACTTCGTGGCCAACGCCTCGCACGAGCTCAAGACGCCCGTTGCCGGGATCATGGTGACTGCGGAGACCGTTGAGCGCGCCCTGGATGACGATGTCGACCACGCCCGGCGCTTTGCTGCCAACCTCGTCAGAGAAGCCCGGAGGCTGAGTGCTCTGGTGCAGGACCTGCTGGATCTGGCGCGGCTCGAGAGGGGCCACGGGGCGCAGTCCCGTGTCTGCCTGGCGGACGTGGTTGAGGGGGAGCTGGTGGCGTTGCGGGAGCGCATAGAGGCCAAGGGCCTGGCGCTCGACGTTGAAGTCGATGAAGAGATCGAGGTGCTCGGGGTCCACGAGGACCTGGCGCTCATGGTTCGCAACCTTCTCGAGAACGCCCTGGTCTACACCGCGGAAGGGTTGATTCAGGTCCGGTTATCCGATAACAAGCAGGCTTTTGAGCTGAAGGTAAGCGATACCGGCTCGGGCATTCCCTCTTCAGACCTGGAGAGGATCTTCGAGCGCTTCTACCGGGTGGACAAGGCTCGCAGCCGGGACACTGGTGGGACCGGACTGGGGCTTGCAATAGTCCGGCATGTGGCCGAAAGCCATGGCGGAGTGGTGGAGGTTGCAAGCCAGCTGGGTTCCGGATCGACGTTCACAGTACGGCTCCCTCACCCCGGCTAATCCCGAGCGCAGGTAACTCCGACCTTCTCCGGGCCCTTGTTGCACCGTTCCTGAATAAATCCCTCGACGGCCTTGGTGTTCAGCCTGTCGCACTGCTGCGAATGCCTCCAGGCCGCGATGGCAATCGGCTTCTCGATGTCCGGATCGGGAGCGGAGATAACGCCGTCGACGTGCGAGTCGGCAAACTCGTCGAGCTCATCGACCTGGTCGTCCGTCAGGTCCTTGTAGAAGATCACGATGCCGCCATGCTCCAGGTTGTGGACGAGAGTCTCCCGCTCGGGGGCTTCCCGGTACGAGCCCCACGGTGCGGGCTGCAGCCGGTGGGGACCCGAGGTCGGCGGGTTGGTCTTGTAATCGGCGAACTGTTCATTGGGATCAAGGTGCCTCTGGCCCTCGTCCTCGAAGGATTCGATGTCGCCACAGCCGGCTTGCTCTGCCGCTGAAGCGAAGGCTGCCTTCTGACCCTGCGATCTCTGGATCGCAAACCAGGTGCCTCCCGCAACCGCGACCAGCAGGACGATTGCCACCACGACCTGCTTGCGCCGCTTGGCCTGCTGGCGCTTGCGAGCAACGGCGATACGTTCCTGCCGGGCCGCTTCCCGTTTGGCTTTACGTTCCTCGGCAGCTTTGCTGAGAGGTGCCGCACTCTCCTCTTCTGCAGTTCCTGCTGCCGCTGCGGAGGTTTCGGCCGCCGTAGCCTTGCCGGCATCTCCGGACGCGGCGCTCTTGGGAGAACCCTTGCTCTCTGCGGGCTTACGCGCCTGCTGAGGTTTACGGCCTTGCGGTGGTCTTTTCTGACCGGATCTGCCCTGAGGAGGACGCTTCTTGGGGGGTGCCATCTGAGATGAATCCTAAACCACAACCGCGACGAGCCCGTTCAAACTGAGCTCTTAGATGGCCTCCGGCTTGTACTCGATCGTCTTCATGGCGTTCAGGGCTTCGAGTCTGTCGCTGAACATGCGGCGACGGTACTCGACCAGCCTCTGACGTCTGGCGAGGGTCTCAGTCCGGCGCTGCTCCTTGGTGCCGGCGTTTATCCGGAAGTACTTGATCATGTTGGTGGTGCCCTGAAGCTTGGTGCGCAGTGGGCCCATCGGCACGGGCGGGGGCAGCTCGAAGTCCATCCACTCCGGCTGCTTGCGAACCGGGGTGTAGCCCCAACCGACCTGTGTCGCAATGAGGATCAAGCTGTCGTGGTCCAGGGGACGTGCGGTCACGGGGATGTGCGATACGAGCTCGGCTTCGGTGCCAATCGGGGTGTTGTTCTGGTCGGGGTCCGGATTCAGCACCACTGGCGTGTTATCCACGACCGGCGCATCGGCCAGCAGCATTGCCGGCTCCAACTCGCCGATGACGATTGCAGGCTCAACGGGTTCGGGAGGTGCCTCGCCGGCGGTGGGTGCATCCTCTTCCTGATCCAACAGAAGAGAGACCATCTGAGCGTGATCGAGGTCTCGGCGAAGGTGGCGGATGGCCTTGTGGTTCAGGTCCAGAACGGTGGGGGTGCGCATCCAGCGAACAATTAGGTGGCAGTCGCACCAGAAGCACTGCAGTATTGGACGGCCGTGGTAGGTGGTTACCAGCCTGTAGTCATCACCCTCGGGGTCGCCGGCCATGGCACACGAAGGGCACTTAACTATCTTGCTCACCTCCGGCAAATCCTTTCCGTACGTTGAGGCGAAAAAGGCTGTGCTCCCAAGCTCGAGTCACCCCAGAATCGAGTTGGGTCAGCTATGTATCGGCAGGAACGGCTGATGATTCAGGTCTTTCTAGGAATCTTGACGTCTGGGCGCGCAAAAAGAAAGTTGGGACTGCATAAGACTTTGTTCTAAACGCCCAGGTCGAACGAGAAGGTGCCGATGCTCCCGCCGGAGTTGCTGCCACCCCCGGCTCCGCCCACTGCCATCGGGCTGCCACTGGAGCCGCTGCTGGCCGTGCTGGAGCCGGACGGGGCGCTCCCCGTGAGGGTTCCGGTGGACGTGGATGCCGTCCCAGCGGTCCTTGCCGGTGCACCGGCCGGAAGGTCGCCGTCCGTCGTGGCCCCGGAGAAGTTGCCGGAGCCGCCGGCGGGTCCACCACCACCGCCGCTTCCGCCGGTGCCGCCGCCGGTACCGCCGCTGTTCGCACCTGTGCCGGTACCGCCGCCCCCGCCGTTACCGCTGCCACCGGTTGAAGGACCAGAGGTGCCACCACCGCCGCCATCCCCCGCGCTGCCCGAATTTGCGCCGGATCCTCCGGTTCCGGTGGTTGCCGAGGACTGGCTGTCCCCGGAGCCGAGGTCGAAGTCTTGCGCGCACGAGGAACTGGCTGAAGATGAAGATGAGGAGTTTGCTGAAGATGATGTAGAGCTGTTGACCGGACAGGCGGTTTGAGCTTGTACCACCACGGTTAGCAGAAAGAAGACGCAGAGCGCCAACGCAATCATTCCGACCGCTCTCGATGCCTTCATGTCTGCTACCTCCCTTGTTTTTCCGATCCTAACCTACAAGACCGGCGGGATGGCCTACAAGGTAACGAAAAGATCGATTTACCCGGCGACCGGAGTGACCGTTGCCTCCCACTCAGCCGACTTGGGCTCGCAGGTCCCGCCGGCAGTTGCGGCCGCTCCGGTGGGCGTGAATGCGGTTCGTTTGACCGCGGACATCTTCGTGACCACCCCCTTACCGTTCTCAACCTCAAACTCAGTCGGTTTGACCTCAACGGTGTTGGTGGCCTCGTAAGCTTGCGGAATGAGGGTCCCGTCGGCCGCCCGGCAGGCGTTGCCGACCTCCGGAGGGAAGGTCTGGTTGATCCGGTAGACGCCGTTATCGTAATTAACCATTGATACGACCGCTTCTGCTTCCGGCTCATCCGGGTTGGTGGCTGAGATCTCCGAATTACAGGGACGGTCATCGCATCCAGGCGTGACCTCCCAGATGCGACGAATTTTGTTGCCGGGCTGGAAGGTGGTCTCCTGCTCGGTGGCCCCCACCAGGCGGACGAGAGTGTAGTTGAACTCCCAGGTGCCCTTCCATACGGCGGTCTCCAGTGATGGCTCGATCTGGGTCCTCGCAGAGGGGGACGTAGCCGCCCGCGGAACCGGCTTGTTGGAACAGGCCGACAGGACCAACAGCCCGACCGCCGCCAAGCGGCCTAGCCGCGCTGCCAAGGGTATCGCTGTGGGGGAGTCGGGGGCGGCTGGTCGATCTCCGGCTGCTTGGTCTCGGCGGGCTGCTCGAAGCTGCTCGGGGCCTTCGCCAGCTCCGCCTGCATCCGGCGTACGGTTTCCTCCAGCCGGTCGATGCTGGTGAGAAAGCCCTGCTTTTTTGTCGCAAAGTCGGGGGCCTGGGCGACCTTCACCCGGCCGCACTTGCGGCAGGTCTGGGTCATCTCCAGGCCGTGCTTGCAATGTTCGGGCATCGGGTCCTCCTAGAGCAGCGGACCACGGCACTTGCGGCACAGGCCCTTGACCGTCAGGTCCTCGTTGCCGCATTTGCGGCATCTGGCCCAGTCGATCTGGGCGACGAAGCCGCGGGGCTCGGAGATCACTCCCAGTGACTGGCCATGGTAGCGAGCTTGCTCGTACTCGTCGCCTTCCTTGCGCTCGACGAAATCCCAGACGTAGCTGGTGAACTCCCGCTCCCGCTGGAACTCGGGAATTTTGGTTAAGTCGACTTTTATCCAGTACACAAGTCAAGGATAAGGGCGGACATAAAATCGGTTGATGGAACCGGACGACCCCCGACGCGAGTGGCTGCCTCAGCGATTGGGGAATCGTCCTCGGGCCACCCCCGACGACCCGCACCGGCAGCTGACCCAGATCGCACCGCCCGAGCTCCAGGAGGAGGTCGTCGCCCGAGGACGGAAGATGCCGGGGACCTACGTCTGCCCAAGCTTGATCTCCCTGCCCGGCTCACGGGCGTTTATGCTGGACAACTCCACTCCGACGCCGGCTTCTCGCGTCTTCATGGTCGCACGTGAGTTCGCGCACATCCACCCCCCGGTCGACGGAAGCCTTCACATGGTCCTTCCTCCCCACATCGTCCGGCAGGTCGTGGAGCGCGGCTGGGGTGAGCAGCATCCTGTGGCGAAGATGGGACTGATACCCCCGACCACCATGATGGTCTACGGCCCGCGGGATGCCGGCGAGCTCGAGGTGGTTCTGAGCCTGTTGTCCGCCTCCTGGAGCTACGCCCGAGGAGAGGCGGCGGGTTAGCGATCGCTGTAGCTACGATGGAGACGTGAAGCAAGCCAGATACACCACCGGCGACCCGAAGGTTGACGAGCGCCTGCGCGAGATGGTGGCCGAGCTCAATCCGTCCGACGCTCAGATGGTTTTCGAGATGATGACCTCGGCGCTGGAACTGGCCAAGGATCCCATCTCCCGCCTGGACCGCAAGATCGCCAACACCGCACTGAAGGAGATGCGGTACGCCTTCAGCGTGTTCGCCCCCTACCGCAATGTCCGCAAGGTCACGATATTCGGCTCGTCCCGAACTGCCAAGGGGCGCCCGGAGTATGGGCTCGCGCGGGATTTTTCCCGCACCATCGCCGACCGGGGGTGGATGATCGTCACCGGCGCCGGCCCGGGGATCATGGAAGCCGGCCACGAGGGGGCCGGCGGGGACCGCTCCTTCGGCGTGAACATCGTGCTGCCCTTCGAGGCCACGGCGAACCCGTACATCGCCGGCGATCCCAAGCTGATCAACTTCAAGTACTTCTTCACCCGCAAGCTGATGTTCATCAAGGAGTCGGAGGCCTTCGTGTTGATGCCCGGTGGGTTTGGGACGCTTGACGAGGCCTTCGAACTCCTGACGCTCATTCAAACCGGCAAGAGCGACCTGCACCCCATCGTCATGCTCGACGTGCCGGGAGGCACCTACTGGAAGTCCTTCGACCGGTACCTGAGGGAGGAACTGCTCAACAACGGCTACATTTCGGACAGCGACCTGAACCTGTTCACCTACACCGACGACATAGAGCAGGCGGTTGAGGAGATCGAGCGGTTCTACCGCGTTTACCACTCCCAGCGCTACGTGAACAACCGGCTGATCCTGCGCCTGAACGTCATGCCGGCAGCGGAGCAGCTTCAGGCACTCTCCGAGGAGTTCGGCGACATCCTGGAGGGCCCCATCGAGCCCGTTGAGCCTTCAACCGGAGAGATCAGGGACGACGACGTGGTCCATCTGCCTCGGATCGCCCTCAATTTCGACCGCATTCATGCGGGGCGGCTGCGCATGCTGGTCAACCGCCTGAACGACACGGTTGTGTAGCGACCTGCCCCATCGGTCGGATAGCATGAGCGCCATGAGGCGCAGATCGAGCGCATTTCTCTCACTTTTGCTTCTTCCCTCTCTAGTGCCCACCAGGGTCGATGCGGCACCCTCCCGCGGCAACTTGGAAGCGGACATCGAAAAGCTCGAGACCCAGATCTCCACTCTGGACGAGGACTACAACCATGCCCGGCTCAAACTGAGCACGGCCGAGCGGCAGATGAGAGAGCTCGGCGTTGCCAAAGAGCAGGCCGACCGCCGGCTTTACCACCTGCGCCGGACCGCATCCCAGCGGGCGGCCGCCTCCTACCGGATCGGTGCTCCCAACATGATCCTCGTCCTGTTCGGATCCGAAAACTTCAACGACTTCGCCCGGCGCATGGGCTTGTCCACCCGGGTGGGGGACTGGGAGTCCGGCATAGTGACCGAGCTGGAGATCGCCAACAACCGTTCCGAGGCCAAGGGGGCGGAGCTCCGGAAGGAGCGCGACCGCGCCAGGGCGCTCAGTGCCTCCATCAATAAGAAGCGGTTGCAGCTCAAGGAACGGGTGGACCAGCATGAGGCGCTGATCGGCCGCCTGGTGGCGCAGGAGCGCCAGCGGGCGGAAGCTGCAGCTCGAGCCGCCGCCCGCCGGGGCGCCCCTGCTCCGAGGGCGGCCGTGGTTCCTCGGGATGCAGCCGAGCTGCGCAAGGAACCTTTGATAGCGCCACCGCCGCTGCCCGCATCGGGTAACGCACGGGCCGCGGTGGCGGCCGGCTACTCAAAGCTGGGAACGCCGTACCAGTGGGGTGGGAGTGGACCCGGCTCCTTTGACTGCTCCGGGTTCACCAGTTTTGCCTGGCGGGCGGGTGGCGTCTCGCTTCCACACTCCTCCAGGGCCCAGTACGCAGCCACGAAGCGGGTGGCCAAGGAGGATCTGCAGCCTGGCGACCTGGTGTTCTTCGGCAGCCCCATCCACCATGTGGGCCTGTACGTCGGAGGCGGAAACATGCTCGACGCCTCGACCTACGGTCGTCCGGTGGCGGTGAGGTCGGTCAACCGGAGCGGTTACGTCGGCTCCGGCAGGGTGGGAGGTTGACCCCGGGCGGCTGCCCGCATGTGGAGAACACATGAAAGTGGCAATAATCGGGGCCGGAGCCATGGCCGGTGCCCTCGCAATCCACTTTCACCGGTCCGGCCACGCGGTTGCGATCTGTGCCACGAAGTTCGACGCGCACATCCTCGAGGCGATCCGCACCGACCGCAAACACCCGACCCTCGGCCACTGGATCCCCGATGGGGTCGACGTGCACGACTACCGTCACTGGAGCCGGGGATTCCGGCGGGCCGACATTGCGGTCCTGGCGGTCCCGTCGGTGGGCGCTCTCAGCTCGGTCACCGCGGCGCTGGAGCACCTGGGGCGCAGCACCATCTGGGCGGTTGCCACCAAGGGGTGGGTCGCTGGCAGCGGCAGGCCGATGTCCGAGTTCATCGAAGAGGTGTCCCCCGGACATCCGGTGGTGATGCTGGTGGGCCCTTCCCTGGCGAGGGAGATCGCAGGAGGGACGCCGACCGCGTTGGTGTGCGCCAGCAAGGATCCGGTGGCTGCAGCGGCCGTGGCGGCCCTCATCACGTCCGGGCCGCTTCGCGGCTTTGTCACCGACGACATCGCCGGTGTGGAGGTGGGGGCCGCCGTGAAGAACGTCCTGGCCATAGCCATCGGGATGTGCGACGGGCTGGAGGAGGTGAAGGGCCGCTCCATGACCAACACTAAGGGGGCGCTGTTCTCGAGGGGGCTGATGGAGATGGGCCGCCTGGCGGTGGCGCTGGGCGGGCGCCAGGAAACTGTGCTCGGTCTGACCGGCGCCGGAGACCTCTTCCTCACGGTTGCCGGGGGGCGGAACGGGCGGTTCGGCCGGCTGGTGGGGACGGGCCTGGACCCGATCAGGGCCTTCGAACAGATGGGCACGACGGTCGAGGGCTTCGACAACACCCGGGAGGCCGTTCTCCTGGCGAAGCGCCACCGGATCCGGATGCCGGTGGTCGAGATGACGCATGGGGTGCTGTTCGGCGGCGCCGACCCGGAGCAGGCCATACTGGAGCTCGTGCTCAGTCCGCTGGAACCGGATCCCAAATGACGTTCATCAAGATTTGCGGCATCACTCGACTCGGCGATGCCCGGGCTGCGGTGACCGCCGGCGCGAACGCAGTGGGGTTCATCTTCGCCCGCAGCCTGCGGCGAGTCTCGGCCGCCGAGGCATCTGCTATCACCGATCACCTTCATCCGGCGGTGAACCGGATCGGCGTGTTTGTCAACGCCACCCAGGAAAGGATTCTCGAGGTTGCCGACAAGGTAGGGCTTGACGGCGTGCAGCTTCAGGGGTCGGAGACACCCGAATTCATGGACGGGCTCAGGAGAGCCCGTCGCTCGCTGTTGATCTTCAAGGCGATCAGACCCCTGTCCGCAGGCGATGTGGCAGGGGCGGCGGCCTACCCGGTCGACGCAGTCTTTCTGGATCCGCGTGACCCGGACAACCCGTTCGAGCCGGCCCCCCCCATACCTGTGAGCTGGCTGCGGGACGTGTCGGCGGCCCGTTTCGTCGTCGCCGGTGGCCTGAGCCCGGACAACGTCGGGGATCTGGTGTCCACCCTGCGTCCCTGGGGCGTGGATGTGTCCGGCGGAGTGGAGTCCGGGCCGGGCAAGAAGGACGGGGTGAAGATCCGAGCCTTTGTCCGCGCCGTGAGGGAGGCGGAGGCGGCCTCGAGGTGAATCTCACGCGGGCGGTCCAGCATCTCGGCCGGCTGACGGTGAACCCGATTGTTCTGTGGCTGGTCCGCTCCGGCCGCTCCCTCCCCGGGGTCAGCCGAGAGTCCGTTCTGTGGCTAAAGACGGTGGGCCGCAAGTCGGGACATCCCCGGGTGACCCCGATGGGATACGTACGCGTCGATGACGACACGGTCTGGGTGGTATCCGAGCATGGCGGCCGGTCCGACTGGTATCGCAATGCCCGGCGGGCGGGCACCGTGGAGGTGCAGGTTGGCGAGAGTGCCCGGAAGGCCAGGGTGCGCCTGCTGCCGGAAGAGTCGCCCAAAGCGGTTCTGAAGAGAATGAGCCCCGTCGTCGCCCTGGCCAACCGGGCGCTCTGGGACCGCCCGGCCGTGGTGGAGATCCGGTTTGTGGACACTTGAAAACGACTGACCGCACCGAGCTGAAGAGTCTGTTGGAGTCGCTCTCCGCCACCCTTGAGAGTGAAGGCCTGAAGGCGGTCGTCCCTCTGCCGGCCAAGCCGGGGACCACCGTTCAGCCCGACCCGCCGCTGCCCCGGCCGCTGGCCGGCCGGCTCAAGGCAAAGGGCATCGACGGACTGTGGACCCATCAGGACGAGGCTCTGGCCGCGGCCAGGCGGGGCGAGAACGTCGCCGTCTCCACCGGTACCGCCAGCGGCAAGAGCCTGTGCTTCAACCTGCCCGCCATCGAGAGCATCCTCATCGATCGGCGATCGCGGGCGCTGTACCTGTATCCCACCAAGGCACTCGCGCAGGACCAGCTGCGAGCGCTGCGAAGCTTCGCGATGACCGAGGTGCTGCCGGCGACTTACGACGGCGATACGCCGGCGGACGAGCGGCCCTCGGTCCGCAAGTACGCCAACGTGGTGTTGACCAACCCCGACATGCTGCATTTCGGGATCCTGCCCTCACATAACCGGTGGGCCGACTTCTTCGCCAACCTGAGGTTCGTGGTGATCGACGAGGGGCACGTATGCAGAGGTGTCTTCGGCTCCCATGTCGGTTGCATACTCCGAAGGCTCCGGCGGATAGCAAGATCCTACGGCGGGGACCCGGTGTTTCTCCTGACGTCGGCCACCATCCCGAATCCCGGCGGGCTGGCGGAACGGCTCGTCGGGGTGCCGTTCACCGAGGTAACGAACGACGGCGCACCGCGGGGAGAACGGCTCTTCGCCTTCTGGAACCCGCCCTTCGTAGACGAGCCGACGGCAACCCGCTCCTCGGCCAACTGGGAGAGCGCTCGCCTGATGGCGGCCTTCGCCAACCGGGACATCAAGACGATTGCCTTCGCAAAGTCGCGAAAGGCGGCCGAGCTGGTGGCCAAGTACGCCAAGACGATGGTGGTGGACTCCCAGGACCGGATCACCGCCTACCGCGCCGGGTACCTGGCCGCCGAGCGAAGAGCCATCGAGCGCAAGCTGTTCTCAGGGGATCTCGTAGGAGTGGCCGCAACGTCGGCCCTGGAGCTGGGAATCGATGTCGGGGGCCTGGATGCAGTGGTCATGAACGGCTTTCCAGGGACCGTGGCCCAGGTGTGGCAGCAGGCGGGCCGGGCCGGACGGTCAACCGCGGCCTCGGTGGCGGTACTGGTCGGCCGGGACGACCCGCTGGACCAGTACTACGTCGCCCACCCGGAGCTTCTGCTGACGAAGCCCTTCGAGATGGCGCTGGTGGACACGACGAACCCGAACATCCTGCGACCTCACCTGGCCTGCGCTGCCTACGAGAAGCCGATCCCGCCGGAGGACGTGTCCGAATACTTCGGGGCGGACGGGCTGCGCCAGGCGGAGGAGATGGCGGGGGAGGGCCGGCTGGCGCTGCGGAAGTCGAAGGGGATCAGGCGGTACCACTACCGCGGGGACACCCCACCCGGCGACCTCGACCTGCGCTCCATGGGCGACACCTACTCGATCGTTGACAAGCAGACCGGAGCTCTGCTGGGTACCGTCGACGGCGGAAAGGCGTTCTCGCAGGTCCATCCGGGAGCGGTATACCTTCACCAGGGCGACAACTGGGAGGTCATGGAGCTGGACATCTTCCACAACGTGGCACTGGTCGAGCCGGCAAAGGGACGGTACTTCACCCAGTCCAGGGAGACGTCCGACATCCGGGTGCTGGAGACGTTGGACCACAAGAAGGTGGGTAGGGCCGAGTTCTACCTGGGGCGGGTGGAGGTGACCAACCGGGTCGTGGCTTTTGCCCGAAAGGACATTGCATCGGGTGAGACCCTCGCGGTGGTGGATCTGGATCTGCCGGAGGTGATCCTGCCGACGGTGGCCGTGTGGTACACGGTCGGCCAAGCGGTGGCGCAGCGGGCAAGGCTGTCGGCGGCAGACCTGCCCGGCAGCCTTCACGCCGCCGAACATGCGGCCATCGGCATGCTGCCGCTGTTTGCCATGGCGGACCGCTGGGACATCGGGGGAGTCAGCACCGCTTTCTCTGCCGACACGAGCTTTCCCACCGTGTTCATCTACGATGGCTATCCGGGTGGGGCCGGAATTGCCGCCAGGGGCTTTGCGGAGGCGCCGGAGCACCTCAGCGCCACGCTCGAGGCGGTTTCTCGATGTCCATGCGAGAAGGGATGCCCCTCCTGCGTGCAGTCGCCGAAATGCGGCAACGGAAACGAGCCGCTCGACAAGGCGGGAGCTATTCGTCTGCTGGCAACTATTCTTAGAGGTGATGGAAGCTGAGGCAGTTACCCCCCAACGAATAAGTCCGGCCAAGCTGAAGGTGATTCGCCTGCTGGCCTTCGCGCTGGTGCCTGCTCTGTTTGTCGGATTCATTGGCTTCTCGCTGCTGAGGACGGCGCCTCCCGAGACTCTGGTGGGCACAAAGATGCCGGAGTTCTCGCTGAAGAAGCTGGGGTCGGACTCCATGCTGAGCTCGGCGGACCTGGAGGGCAAGGCGATTGTCCTGAACTTCTGGGCTTCGTGGTGTGTGCCCTGCATTGAGGAGGCACCCGATCTTCAGGCGGCGTACGCCAAGTACGAGAAGGATGACGTGGTGGTCCTCGGGGTAAACGTGCAGGACTCGGAGCAGGACGCCCTGGCGTTTGCGAAGGAATACGGCATCACGTATCCGATCGTCCGGGACCCCAGCTTGAGCCTGTACAGCAAGCTGGGAGTAAGGGGACTGCCGGAGACCTTCTTCGTTGATAAGCAGGGCGTCTTCATGGGTGTGGGGTCAGGTGAGCAGGTGGGCCACAGTGGAACAACGAAGACCCTGGGGGCAATAGATCCGGCCCTGCTGGAGAGCCAGATAAGGAAGATGCTGGGCAAATCGCGGTAAGTATCGTTTCTGGAGCCAAGACGCGGCCTGTCCGGCTGAGTAGCCAATACGACATACTTGCCACATGAGCTTCCGCACCACCCTGGAGCTCGGCGGGAAGACCGCTACCGGCATCCGGGTCCCCCCGGAGGTCGTGGAGCGCCTCGGCAAGGGCAAAAAACCACCGGTCCGGGTGACGATCAACGGCCACACCTACCGCAGCACCGTAGCGGTCATGGCCGGCGAGTACTGGCTCCCCGTAAGCGCGGAAAACCGGGAATCCGCGGGCATCCAGGCCGGCGATGAGGTCGAGGTGAACCTCGAGCTTGACACCGAGCCCCGCGAGGTCACCGTGCCCCCGGACCTGACGGAGGCGCTGGACCGCAATCCGAAAGCCAGGTCGTATTTCGAAGCGCTCTCGTACAGCAACAAGCTGCGCCACGTGCTGGCCATCGAAGGCGCCAAGACGGCCGAGACCCGGCAGCGGCGCGTCGACAAGTCGGTCGCCCTGTTCGCGCAGGGCCGAAACTAGCCTCAGGCGCTCCGCGCTGAAGCAAGCTGAGGGCGGGTTAGGGGCAGCGGGACGGCAAGCTGCTTCTGGGTCATCACAGCCCGCAACCTCTCGGGGTAGTCGGTGACGATTCCGTCCACCCCCAGGTCGATAAGCCGGCCCATCCACACCGGCTGATTCACCGTCCAGGGAACTATCCGCATTCCTTCCCGGTGAGCCGATCGGACCATGCAGGCAGTCACGGTTCGCCAGGGCGGTGCGAGGACGCAGGCGCCGATTGAACTGGCGGCGGCGGCTACATCTCCGAAGAAGGGACGAGCCGACACGTCGAGCCCCGCAGTCCAGACCGGACTTATCGATCCGGGCCCCCCCCGTGAATGGGCGACCAGAGCAACCAGCGGCAATCCGCTCAGCAGCGACCGGGCGCTGAGCAGCACCCTCCAATCGAAAGAGGAGAGCATGCTGGTTCCGGGATCTCCGTAGATCTGGATTGCCTCGAGTGTGACTGCCGCAAACCTCGACGGAGGGACCGTCTCATGAGGCCGCGTGGGATCCAGCTTTGCCTCTATGTTGATTTGAACCTGGCCGGCTCCGTACCGTCCGCAAAGAACGAAAGCTTCCTCTAGGGTTGGCATGCGGGAGCCGGCTGCCGGGTTTCCGCCGGCATCGCCCGCGCCGTCAAAGTGCGCTTTTGGGTATCCTCGGGCCGGCAGGAAGCGCAGGGACCTAATTTGAGCCGTTGTGAGATCGACAATCCTACGGCCGGCGTAGGGGAACAGCGCATCGCCATGCACAACGGGGTGCGTATCCCTGTAAACGCGCCGGCCTACATGCCGGTCATGGTTGACGACCACAGTGCCGTCCCTGGTGATCCCGACGTCGAGCTCCAGGGTGGTCACGCCCATCTGCAGCGCGGCTTGAAACGAGGCAAGTGAGTTTTGCCGCCAAGGGCCCCGGGCCCCTTGGTGGCCTTGTACCTCGAAGGCGAGCCTGCAGGTGGTGGGATCGATGACCCCACACTTTCAGGTCGAAAAAAACGGACTCTAACGCCAGGGTGGCGGTGGAGCTAACCTTTCGCGAACTGCGTGTGACGTCCCGGCTTCGGTTGAGCGGAAAAGTTAAGGCAGTGTTCTTCTCGCCGCAATGTTCGGTTCATGCAGTAGTTCTACGGTAGCGATGTGAAGACGGACGTCGCCGCCGGCGAAGGCCCGATCCTGGTGGTCGAGGACGAGCCCACCATCTCAGAGGCGATGAGGTACGCGTTGGAGCGGGAGGGCTTTCGTGTGGAGACCGCCGCCGACGGACGCCAGGCGTTGCATCGGTTCAGGGCCAATCCGCCGATGCTCGTCCTGCTGGACCTGATGCTGCCGGAGATGGCCGGCCTCGACGTGTGCCGGATAATCCGGTCGGAATCGATCGTTCCAATTCTGATGGTCACCGCCAAGGACGCCGAGTCCGACAAGATCGTCTCCCTGGAGATGGGGGCGGACGACTACATCACCAAGCCGTTCTCCATGCTCGAGCTGGTATCCCGCATCAGAGCCCATTTGAGAAGGGCGTCCATGGTGGAAACGGCTCCGGAGCCGTCGGTTTTGACCGCGGGACCCGTGAAGATGGACACCCAGGCGCATAGGGTTTGGGTGCGTGGGGAAAGCGTTTCACTGCCTCCCAAGGAGTTCGCGTTACTGGCAAGCCTGATGAGAGGGGCGGGGAGGCTGATGACCCGTGATGCGCTGATCGGTCAGGTTTGGGGACATGACTACTTCGGGGACACCCGCACGCTTGATGTGCACGTCAAGCGGCTCCGGGAGAAGATTGAGGAGAATCCACACGATCCCCGGTATCTGAAAACGGTTCGCGGCCTGGGGTACAAATTCGACCTCACTTGATGAGGGTTTAATGTGAAGCCGTGAAATCGACCCTGGAACGGGAGATCAAGCTTCAGGCGCCTGCGGGATTCGTTCTTCCGCAGTTCCCCGGCACTGCGATAGGACCCCGCAGGTTCACGTCCACCTACGTGGACACGGAAGATTTTCGGCTGGCCGGAGCAGGCATAACACTTCGCCGGCGAGTCGAAAACCGCCGCGGAGTCTGGCAGCTGAAGATTCCCAGGGATCACGCTCGCCTGGAGCTCGAGGAGCGGGGGGGCCCGCTCCGACCGCCGGCCTCATTCCTGAGGTTGCTGGTGGCTCCGCTGAGAGGAAGCTCAGTTAGTCCGGTCGCCAAGCTGCGGACCTTGCGTACCGGCACGACATTCATGGACGGAAACCGCAGGGTGGCCGAGGTCGTCTTCGACTCGGTGCAGGTCCTGAAAGGGTTGACCGTGGTGAACCGATTCAGCGAGATCGAGGTCGAGCTGCTGGAAGGTGACGAAAACGACCTGAATCAGCTCGGTTCGGCCCTGAAAGCTCTCGGTGCCCATCCGGGTGACGAGCGGCCGAAGTTGTTCCAGGCCCTCAAGATCGAGGTCGCGCACCCGGAGCCCGAGCACCGGGCGGACAACGAGCTGGCGCAGATCCAGGGCATGATCTCAGACCAGTTCCGACTGCTGATCCGGCACGACCCGGGCACCCGCCTGGGCGACGATCCTGAAGATTTACACCAGCATCGCGTGGCCATTCGGAAGCTCAGAAGCCTCCTGGCGTCGGCTCGCATGCTGGAACCGGAGTGGTCGGCCTCCCTCCGCTCGGAGCTGGAGTGGATCGGGGACCTCATGAATCCGGTTAGGGATATGGACGTAATGATTCCGTATATGCGCGCCGATATGCAGCTGCTGGAACCGAAGGACGCTGCGCTCGTGGAGCTGTTCATCGACAAGCTGAGAGCTGACCGAGAAGTTGCCCGGCTGAAGATGCTCAAAGGCCTGGAGAGCGAGCGCTACCTGTCACTGTTGAACACTTTGGAGTCGGCAACCGTGTCGCTGGTCGTCAGAGCGGTCGACGACAGCCTGCAAGACGGGGCCGCCCGGCAATTCCGCAAGCTGAAGAAAGCGGTTAAGGCTCTTCCGGAACCTGCGGAGGACGAAGACCTGCACCGGGTTCGCCGGCTGGCCAAAAAGGCTCGCTACACCGCCGACCTGGTCAAGCCGACTGGAGGCGAGAAGGTGGCGAAGTACCTCAACCACATCAAACGGGTTCAAGAGGTGCTCGGCGATTTCCAGGATGCCGTTGTCGCGGAAGCCAGCATCAAACAGTTCCTAACCGAAGCGCAAAGCAATCGCCAGGCATTCGCCCTGGGCCGGCTGGCCGAGCTGCAGGCCGGGAAGAAGCGCCGGGTGCGAGCCGAGTTCCCGCCGGCCTGGCGCAAGGTCGCGAAGAGTGGACGCAAGGCGTGGCGCTAAGACGGTTGCTGCGTGGCAATCCGACCGTCCGAGCGGCGGGAGGGGTCATCTCCCGGAAGATGCCGGGCGGCGCAACCCAGGTCCTGGTGGTGCACCGGCCCCGCTACGACGACTGGAGCTTCCCCAAAGGCAAGCTGCACGCCGGTGAAACCGAAGAGCAGTGCGCCATCCGAGAGGTCGAGGAGGAAACCGGGCTGCTGTGCGAGCCCATCCGTGAGCTGAGCGGAACGTCGTACAGGGACCGCCGTGGACGCCCGAAGACGGTCAGGTACTGGAACATGAGGGCCGTTTCAGGCAAGTTCAAGGCCAATTCAGAGGTGGACCAGGCTCGTTGGGTGGATCTGGCCGAGGCTGCTCGGCTACTGAGCTACGAGCACGACCTTTCGATGCTGGAGGAGCTGATGGAGCAGGAGGTGGCTGAGGCCGCTGCGTTGCTGGTGCGCCACGGCACAGCCGGCAATCGTAAAGACTGGGATGCCAAGGACGAGCTGCGGCCTCTGGACGACAAAGGTCTGCGACAGGCCCAGGCGCTGGCCGATACTCTCATCCACCATCCGATCAGGCATATTTTCTCGAGCCCTTACCTGCGATGCGTGCAAACCGTTGAGCCCCTTGCCCAGCGGCTGGGACTGCCGGTGCAGGAAGCCGGGGAGCTGGCCGAGGGAGCCTCGGCAGCCGAAGTCGCAAAGCTGATAGGCGGGCTTGACGGCGGGTTGGCGGTGCTCTGCACGCACGGCGACGTCATAGAGAAGATCGTGGGAGAGGACGCGCCCAACCGCAAAGGAGGATTCTGGCTGCTCAATACGACGGCCGACGGCTTGAAGCCGTCGCGGTACGTGCCTCCACCGGAGCTGGGGACCTGACCTAACCTTTGTTCTTTGCCTTCACCTTGCGCTTCGGGGCGTTTCTCGCCTGAGCAGCCAGCATCAGGGCTTCCTGACTCCCGGTTCCCAGGGAGCCGGGCTTGCCCTGGGTATTGCGGGTCCAGTGGCCGTCCGGTTGCAGATCCCAGGCAAAGACGTCGTCGGCCCACCCGGCTTCGAATGCGGCAGAGAGCTCTTTTCTAATAGCCTCGGCCTCCACGGGAACCACAACCTCCACCCGCTCATTCAGGTTGCGCGGCATCAGGTCCGCGCTTCCCATCAGATACCTGGTGGTGTCGCCCGCCTGGAAGATGTACACCCGGCTGTGCTCGAGGAACCGTCCCAGGACGCTGCGGACCATGATGTTGCGGCTTATTCCGGGAATGCCGGGGCGGAGCGAGCAGATTCCTCGGCACAAAATCCGGATGTCGGCGCCGGCGTTGGAGGCTCTGTAGAGCTCCTCGATGAGATCCGGATCGGTCAGCGCATTCAGCTTGAGGCGCATGATGGCGGGTTTGCCGGTCTCTGCCGCCTTGGCGACGTGGCGAATCTCCTCCATGAGACCCGAGCGAAGACCAAACGGAGCAACGAGAATCTTTCGGAAATGGACCGGCTTGCTGAACCCTGTCAGGTAGTTGAACAGCTCCGCGACATCGGCGGCGATATCCGGGTCGCTGGTGAAGAGGCCGAAGTCCTCGTAGATCCGGGCGGTCGCCGAGTGGTAGTTGCCAGTGCCGATATGCACGTACCTCCGCAGAACTCCCTCCTCACGCCTGACCACGAGAATCGTCTTGGCGTGGATCTTGAGGTTGGGAAACCCGTGGACAACGTGCACCCCTGCACGCTCCAGGCGCTTCGACCACTCGATGTTGTGGCCCTCGTCGAACCGGGCCTTCAGCTCGACCAGGGCGACGCTCTGCTTGCCGGATTCCGCCGCCTCGATCAGTGCCGGTACCACCGGCGACTTCTCGGAAGTGCGGTACACCGTGGTCTTCAGAGCAATGACCGCGGGATCCCGGGCGGCGCCTCTGACGAAGTCCTCGACGCTGGTGGTGAACGAGTCGTACGGGAGATGAACCAGAAGATCTCTCCTGCGAATCTGGGCGAAGAAGTCGGAGGTGGTGGCCGCCTGAAGCTGGGGACGGGTGACGGGTGCCCACGGTTCAAACTTGAGATCGGGACGGTCCAGATCCGCGAGCTGCGATACGTCGGCGAAATCGAGGAATCCGTCAATCGGGTAGACCTGATCCGAGCCGACGCCCATCGCTTCCCGAAGAAGGTCAAGCATTCTCGGGGAGGCGGTTTCTGAGACCTCGAGGCGTACGACATCGCCGAAGCGGCGCCTCCGCAGCTCCAGCTCTACGGCTTCCATCAGGTCGGCGGCCTCATCGTCGACCTCGAAGTCGGCATCCCGCGTGACCCGGAACATCGTCCTCTCTACGATCTCCACTCCTGGAAAAAGATAGTGCAGGAAGTGGCCGATGACGTCCTCCGACGGGATCATCAGGTTACGGTTTCCGACGGTCACGAACCGAGGGAGGCCCTCGGGAACCTTGACCCGGGCAAACCGCTCCTCGCCATTGGCCGGGTCTCGAACGAACAGGCCGAGGCTGAGCGAAAGCCCCGATATGTAGGGAAACGGCTGACCGGGACCCACGGCGAGTGGAGTGAGAACGGGGTACAGGTCCTCTTTGAACGCCGTCTCCAGCTCCTCCAGCTCGTCGGGGGAGCAGTCGGTCACGTCACCTATGAGTACCCCAGCCTTCGCGAGCTGGGGCTGAAGCTCGGTTCTCCAAAGCTGGGCCTGCCCTTTGAACATGAGCAGTGCCCGGTTACGGATCTCGGCAAGCGTTTCCGCGGCGGTCATCCCATCGGTCGAGGGCAAGGAGGCGGCCGACATTGCCCGCCCCATCAACCCAGCGACTCGCACCATGAAGAACTCATCGAGATTCGCCGAAAAGATGGAGCAGAAGCGAACTCGCTCCAGTAGCGGAACGCTCTCGTCGGCTGCGATGGCCAGCACCCGGTCGTTGAAGTCAAGCCAGGACAGCTCGCGGTTGATCAGGCGGTGGTTGGGCGGATCGTCCGCCTGGGAGATCGCAGCCTGGCTCAGGGTATCGCTGGTCGCTTCATGCATGGTCGGCTCAGCCGTCTTGTTGGAAGGAATAGAGCCAGGTTACCCCAGGATGCCGCAAACCAAGTCTCAGCATCCTCCGGTGGTTAAAGTGGGCCAACTGTTCACATAGAACCCACGGGCGGCCGAAGTTGGTGGATATCTTGGTGGTGGAGGACGAGCCGTCGCTGGCGGAGTCCATCGAATACAACCTCGAGCGGGAGGGGTACCGGGTCATTCTGGCGTCCGACGGCGCGGTGGGCCTAAACCACTTTCGCCGCGGCCGGCCGGACCTCATTCTGCTGGACCTGATGATTCCGGAGATCTCCGGCCTGGATCTGTGCCGGATGATCCGAGCCGAGTCCGAGGTGCCCATCATTGTGCTGACTGCCAAGGATGCGGAGTCCGACAAAGTGCTGGGCCTGGAGCTCGGTGCCGATGACTACGTCACCAAGCCGTTCTCCATGCGGGAGCTGATTGCCCGCGTGAGGGCAAACCTGAGAAGGGCGAAGGCGGCGGACGGCGGCGCATCGAGCGGGATCCTGGCCGCGGGGGCCCTGCTCATCGACCCGGAACGCCACACGGTCAAGATCCGGGGCACGCCGGTCGATCTTACGCCCAAGGAGTTCGCCATACTGCAGCTCCTTGTCGAGCGGAGGGGCCGCCTGCTCACCCGGGACTTCCTTATCGACGAGGTCTGGGGACCGGAGTTCTCCGGTGTCACCACAACGCTGGACGTTCACATCCGGCGCCTCCGGGAGAAGGTGGAGGAAGACCCCAAGAGCCCGGTCCATATCCAGACGGTCCGGGGGCTGGGCTACAAGTTCGTGGATTAACCGCTTGACCTTCCGACGCTGAGACTGGGGGATAATCGCCCAATGGTCAAAAGAGCGATCTCCGGAAAAGGCCGGCGCGGCGCACCACCACTTCCACGGCAAAGAGGGGCGTTGAGGGTGGTGCAGCTGAGTCTTCTGGGGCTGGCGCTGTTCCTCAGCAACATGGCCTACCGGTCCTGGTTGGCTTACTCGTCGGCCGAGCCGAACACCCGCTTGGACGAGGTGGTCGTCGTGGGGGCGGTGGCATTGGTCTGCGCCGCCGGCTGCCTGTGGATGGGCGTGCGCACGGTTCGAGGCCCCCAGCCGCCAAGCCTCGACTAGCTGCCAGCCGCTTTCCGTCGTGCCCCGCTTTCTCACAACGTGCCGGGTTCCCGCGCTACTCGCCGTCCTGTTTCTCCTGCCGGCAGCATGCGGTGAGGGCGGCACCCGCAGCGAGACCAGTCCGGCGCCCCAACGAACCGTCGCCGGGGGTTGGGAGACACTGAAGCCGGCTCCCAGTGAGCGGACCGAGGTGGCTGCGGCCGCGGCCGGAGACAGGATCTACATCATGGGTGGCTTCGCGCCACCGGGGCGAACGGTTTCTGCCGTTGAGGTGTACAACACGAAGACCGACACCTACTCCCGAGGCCCCGACCTGCCCATCGGCGTCAACCATGCGATGGGTGCTTCTTTCGACGATGTGGTTTACATAATCGGGGGATACCGCGGGGAGGCGGATCTGACCTACCCGACCGACCGGGCCTTTGCCCTCAGGGGGACCGGTTGGGAGGAGCTCCCGCCGATGCCGGAGGTTCGCGCAGCAGCCGGCGCGGCCGTGATCGGCGGAAGGATCTACGTTGCCGGCGGCGTGGGACCGAACGGCTTGGCCGACAGTACCCTGGTCTTCGACGTGGCCGGCGGAACCTGGTCCAAAGCTGCCGGCGTGCCCACGCCCCGCGAGCACCTGGGGGTGGCGACCGACGGCCGGCGGCTCTACGTGGTGGGCGGCAGGCCGCCCAATACCGATGTGGCGGAGGTTTTCGACCCGCAGACCGGTCATTGGGAGCGCCTGCCCGACATGCCCACCCCCCGGGGAGGGCTGGCCGCGGCCGGGACGGCCAACGGGCTGATAGTAGCAGCCGGAGGTGAGGCAGAGGACACCTTCCGGGAGGTCGAGGCTTATTACGTCGCCAGGGGAAGTTGGGTCAGGCTGGACGGCCTGCCCACCCCTCGCCACGGACTGGGCGTGGTTGCCGTGGGCAACACGGTCTACGTGTTGGCCGGCGGTCCCAAGCCGGGCTTTGCGTTCTCCGGTGCCAACGAGGCCCTGGACCTCTCCTGACCTGGGACGGGGTGTGCTCGGAACGCTGTCAGGCCTGAATGATGGCAACCGTTCCCGCCGCTCGGGTGGCGTCGACCTCCACGATCATGCCGTCCCGCAGCACGCTGGTGGCCGTCTCGCTCCCCAGAATGCACGGGACCCGGTTCTCCCGGCAGATGATAGCTGCGTGGCTGAGAAGCCCGCCTTCATCGGTGACGATGGCTGCGGCCTTCTCAATTGCCACGGCCGGCACGGTTCGGTAAGGGAAAACTGAAGGCTGCCCCTCGTAGTTGGGGGTGCTGAGGTTGGTGACCAGGATGTCCCCGACCTCCAGCTTGCCTCCCTCGTCGGCATCGAGGATCACCTTCACCCGTCCCGCCGCTCTGCCGAGGGAGACCGACTGTCCGGTTAGGTCCTCCGGCAATGCAGTGGATGCATCGTTGGAGCGAGCGGATACCTGCCCGCCGGAACCCAGAAGGCTGAAGCCGTTGGTGGCTCGCAGATCCAGCTCGCCGACTTCCAGCCGAGCTGTTCCGTTCAGGGCCGAGCGGATCTCCGCCGGCGTCGCGTAGGCAAGCTGCCGGTTTGAGCATCCGGCGGCTTTGGCGACCTTCTCCCAGAACGACCTCGATATCCAACGGGCCTTCACCAAAAGAACTGGCCTGAACGATAAGCCGCCGGCCACGGTGCGACAGGCCTCGATCAGCCCGGGGACTTTCTCCGGGACGTCCTTCGCCGCCTGGGTCTTCTTCGAAGGTGAAGCCAGGCCCGCTGCAACGGCAAGGGTGCCGGCATCCCACCGCAACAGGGCTACCTGAATTCGCTGCATCAGCTCTTTTGGAGATAGCGGGTCCAGGTTGGTTCGCGCGCTTCGGACCCAGCCGTACTCCGCGAGATGGTGGTCGATCAACGCAGAGATCGCCGGAAATTCCGCCTGCAGCCCTCGGGCCGCCCGGTTCGATGAAAGGTCGAGCACCAGATCCCTCCCCGCCGGATCTTTCCCGATGGCCAGCGCGATCCGGTAAAGGCTTTTGATCTCCGAGGATTCGGGGGATTCGGGATACCCGATGTGCGCCCGGAGCGACTCCGGGTCGTCCGGCAACCGTAGTTCCCGGGCCAATGCGTGGCAGAGCTCCTGCAGCACGTCCGGCGCGGAGGCAACAAAGTTGGCAGCGCTGATGGCTTTCTCGAGGTACCTCTCAAGTCCGGCCGTCAACGTTTCGCCGGAACCGTCCGCGGTCAGCGCGATTTCTTTGACGCAGTCCATTAACGCTTCGGCGGCGTCTGTTGCTTCGTCGATAAACGTGGAAAACGCCGGACTGTCAGCATTCTTTGAGCCCGGCGGGGTCCGGCCGGCGGCGGCAATCAGCGCGGCGTCGAATGCCCGACGAATACCAGGTAGAGAGCCGGAGTTGTCGGTCACTCAGGCCTGGCCGTCTGGGGGCGGGCCTGGAGAATCCAGAGCCCCCTGCCGTCGATCGCCCACTCGATGTCCTGCGGTTGTCCCATGAGCTCCTCAATGTCCAGGCATACTGAAACTATTCCTTCCGCCTCCGAATCGGATAGCACTGCCAGTTTGCGCCGAGCCGGGTCCGTTTCGAGAGTTTGGCTTCCCTCGCCCGTTTTCGAGACTACGGTCATCCGCCGTTTCGACCCGATCCTAGACTCCACGATCTTGCCGGTTGTTCTGGAAACCGTGATGGAATCGGGAGTAACCGTGCCGCCTACGACCGACTCTCCCGTGCCGTAGTTGGCCTCCAGGTAAGCCGAGTCACCTTCCGGCTCCAGCGGATGGCGGGTGAAGAGCACCCCGGCCTTCTCGGCGAAGATCTGGGACTGGATGAGCACCCCAAACCCGGCACGGGGACGCAGCTCAATGTCTCGTGCCCGGCGGTAGGCGAGTACATCCTCGGAGAGGCACGACGACCAAACCGTTCTCAGCGCGCCCAGCAGCTTGGCACCACCCGACACGCCCAACATCGAGCTGTACTGCCCGGCGAACGACGCTCCGATAGAGTCCTCATCCGCACCGGAGGAACGAACCGCCACCACATCGTTCTCAGCTTCCGCGGTCAGGCTCGCATAGCCCTCGAGGATTAAGCCGGCGACCTCTTCCGGGATGGGCGCCTGGGCAATTTGCCGGCGCAGACCGGCAAGGGTTTCCGGATGGGGGCGGTCGTCCACGGCGGGCCAGGTGATTCTGTTGTGCTCAAGATGCCTCTGCAATGCGTCCGACGGAACGACAAAAAATGCCGGTACGGGAACGCGACGGGCTGACAGGCGAGCAAGGGATGCGGCCTTGCCGCCGACCTGTTCCAGAGGCGCATGCAGTGCCTCGGCCATCGTCAAGAGCGGGATGCTAGCCAAGCAGCTCGCGCGCCAGGCGCACGCTCTCCCGAAGGTTGGCCAGCCCGCCGAGAGTTACCAGGTCGCGGTACCGGTCGATGTCCAAAACCAGCGAGCTCATCTCCACCAGACGGCACGTCAGCCCCGCTTCCAAAGCCCCCCTCCGGTGCGACTCCGCGCTGAATGGCCCAAAGCACGGTTCCACCGCCTGCGGCGGCCGGCGCAACAGCGCATTGGTGCCTCCGTCGCGGGAGGGCGCCACCACCACGTTCTCGGGACTCCCAAAGAGTGCGGTGATGTCGTCGGAAGTCACCATCGGAACGTCGGAGGGCAGGACCAGCAGCGTGGAGGAACCGGCCGAGACTGCAGCATCGGTTCCGGCGACGACCGCGACGTTAAGCCCCAGGCCGGGGTCGGCGACGAGTGAACACCCGAAGGCCAATCCCACCGCCTCGGCATCCTGATCGCTGGTGACGATTAGCCGATGCGTCCACTTTTCGGTCGCCCGCAACACGTCGGCGAGCATCGCCAGACCCAGGCGGCGCCGGTCCGGCGGGGCCAGTCGCTGAGAGAGTCGCAGCTTCGCCTGGTCCAGGCGCTTCACCGGGATGAGGATGGATTCCAAGCCTAATTCCTTCCAGACGGCCCTGGCATCCGGACGGCCGGGGAATCTGGTGGAGGGATCGTCCGCGGGCTTCTGCCCGCGCAGCTTATACTCTCCGGCATGGCGGACGTAAACGGGAGCTCGCCGGCGGCTCCGGGCGAGAAGCGCAAGCACTGGAACGCCGGTCCCGAGCGCAAGCACTGGAAGCATCTCTACCAGGAGATCGTCGCTACCGAGGTCTGCGTGGGTTGCTCGGCGTGCGTGGTCTCCTGTCCCCACGACGTCATTGAGATGTTGCCGACGCTGCGGCCCGACCAAAAGGACAAAGAGCGGCCGCGTGACTTCTGCGAGCACGGCGAAGCCAGCTGCTCGCTGTGCGCCATGGCTTGCCTGCGGCTTGAGCCGGCCATCGACAAGATCGAGGACATGATGTTCGGCCGCCGGCGCAAGCACCCCAGCGAGATCTACGGCCAGCAGCGCGAGATGTGGCTTGGCCGCACCACCAGCGAGGAGATTCGCAAGGTCGGCCAGGATGGCGGGGTGGTCAGCTCGATAATCGGTTGGATGCTCGACAACGGCGAGCTCGACGGCGCCTGCGTCGCGATGCCCGACCCCGAGAAGCCCTGGTACGACAAGCCCGCCGTCGTGCGCAACCGTGAGGACATGCTGAAATCGTCCGGTTCTCGTTACACGTACTGCAACACGCCGCTGGCCTTGAAGGAGGCCGCCGAGATGAAGCTCAAGAAGGTGGGCGTGGTCGGCGTGTCGTGCGAATCGACTGCCATGCGCGAGATGGCGGCCGAGGGCATCAAGCGCTGGAGCCGGATGACCAAGTTCGTGGCCGGCCTGATGTGCAACGAGACCTTCAAGTACGAGGAGTTCATCTTCGACATCGTTCGTGACCGGTACAAAGTGGACGTCGACAAGATCGTGAAGATTAACGTCAAGGGCGACGTCTACGTCACCTTGACCGACGGTACCGACGTGAGGATTCCGCTGGACGAGTGCAAGGTCGTCTCGAACGACTGGTGTCACCACTGCCCGGACTTCGCGGCCGAGCATGCCGACATCTCCTTTGGTGGCATCGGCCTGTCCGGCTGGACGATGTGCATCATCCGCAGCGAGTACGGCCAGGACGTGTGGAGCCGGGCGGTCGAGGCCGGAATCATCGAGACCAAGCCGACCTCCGAGGACCCGGACGGCATGCGGGTTCTGGAGGTGCTCGCAAAGAAGCAGCGCCGCCGCACCGGTCCGCTGGAGTCCCACGCCGCAGCCCGGTGGCCAGTCAAGCGGGTGCTGGACAAGGCCAAGAAGGAGTTCGTGGAGGAGCAGCTCGCCTCAATCGAAGCCGAGTCCGGCAACGGCAAAGCCGAGGCCGCAGAGCCGACCCCCGGCATCGAGGCCTCACCTCCCCGCTGATAAGCCGGCCCCTGCTGGACTCGAAAACCTGATATGAAAACCCGAGTCGTCCTGCTCTACGGCGGGCAATCGGCCGAACACGAAGTCTCCTGTGTCTCCGCCCTCCACGTGGCCGCCGCCATGAATCGCTCCCGCTACGTGGTCATTCCGGTCGGCATCACGAAGGAGGGCGACTGGGTCCTGCCCGAAGTGTCGATGCAGGTGATCGCCGGCGGAGCGTTGGAGCTTCCGAACGAGGCCTTCGTCGCCGAAGGCACCCGGCTTGACCTGTTCGGCGGCATGCGGCCCCAGTCCTCGGCCCCGGTAGCCGGCGCATACGGGCTACGGGCCCCAACCCTGCCATGCGACGTCGTTTTTCCCGTTCTTCACGGCCCGTACGGCGAGGACGGCACCGTGCAGGGGTTTCTGGAGATGGCCGGTGTGCCGTATGTCGGCTCCGGCGTGCTGGGCTCCGCAGTCGGCATGGACAAGCAGATGATGAAGTTGGCCTTCGCGGCGGCCGGCCTCCCGAACCCCCGGCATGTGGTGTTTCGCCGGGGCGGATGGGCTCACAGGGAGGCCGCTCTATCCACTGCCGCCCTCCTGGGCTATCCGGCGTTCACGAAGCCGGCGAACCTGGGCTCGTCGGTGGGCATCTCCCGCTGCACGGACGAGGAGAGTCTGGCTGCCGGCATCGAGCTGGCATTCAAGTACGACAGCAAGGTAATCGTGGAAGAGGGCATCACCGGCAGGGAGATCGAGTGCGCGCTCCTGGGCAACGAGGACCCGAAGGCGAGCGTCTGCGGCGAGATCATCCCGGGCCGGAAGTTCTACGACTACGAAGCGAAGTACGTGGAGCCGTCGTCGAAGACGCTGGTGCCGGCCGATCTGCCGGAGCGGGTCAGCGAAACCATCCGGTCCTATGCGGTCTCTGCTTTCAGGGCGGTCGGCGCAGCCGGCCTGTCCCGGGTGGACTTCTTCTACGACGAAGCGAACGATCGGGTCCTGATCAATGAGATCAACACGATGCCCGGCTTCACGGAGATCTCGATGTTCCCGAAGTTATGGGCTGCCTCCGGGGTCGGGTACTCGGAGCTGATAGACCGGCTGATAGAGCTGGCGCTGGAGAGGGCGGCGCAGAAGATGGTCGGCTGAGCGAGTCGGCGCTGGTGGGCGGGGTAGAAGGTGACCTGACCGCCGAGCAGCATGCTGACTAACTGGTCGCCTCGAGGCCCTCATGGCCGGCAAACAGCGCTTGGAACGGATCCTTCTCCCAGGGTGCCGGGCGCTCGGAACGCTTCTTCTTTATCTTCTTCGGAGGCGCGGTGCCCCGTATCTGCCGGATCCGCTTCTGGCGCACGATGGGGATGCCGCCCGTCGACAGCTCAGGCTGAACCGGTTTTTCACCGAGGTCTTTGGGAGCGACCAAGATCCACCTGCCGCCCACCCGCTCCAGCTTGTACCCGTGGTGGGTCTTGAGACCGTGGTGGAAGGCGCACATCCGCACGAGGTTGGCCAGGCTCGTCGGGCCCCTCCTTTGGCGAACTCGGTGACGTGGTCGAACTCCAGGCAGCACATCTTGTCGCACCCCGAGATCACGCAAACCTGGTCCCGCTCAATCAAGGCTGTCCGAAGTCGAGCCGAGATGGTTCGTCCGAGGTGGGCCACACCCACCTGGTCCTCGGCGTTGCACAGGATTGCCGAGAGAAACGAATCGGTCACCAACTCTTTGGCCTCGGCCACCGAGATCGGCCCGACGCCCGGCACTCGCACAGCTCACCGTTGTGAACATGTCCCCGCAGTAGGGCGGCGAGATCCACCCTCAGGTGGACCAGCGACTGCGGCCCGGGACGGTGATCGGCGAACCCGCCGCACCGGGACTGCTCGGCCATCTGCACCAGGGCGTCGGCCAGCAGGGCGCCGTCCGAGTCTTTGACCTTGCCGTTGGCGTTGGCCGCCGCCTGCTTGAGCAACCTGGTCTTGAACGGCTGCAGCGCCGCCAACACCTCCGCTCCCGCCTTGGGCGTCATCTGGCCCTTCATGTGGAACACGCCTTCCCGGTCTACCCAGGAGGATAAGTTCCGCTGGCGGTGCGCCCGCTCGACTTATCCCGCTCGTCCCTGGCGGCCGCCCAGACCTTGTCGCACTCCCGCTGCAGCTGCCGAAACGCCTCGTACTCGGCCGCTTCCAGCAGCGCCTGCTCGGCATCGGGGTCCAGCGCCACCGCTGAAGCGACTTCGATCACCTGCGACTCGCTCAGCTTGCCGGAGCGAAACGCCTGCTCCGTCTCTGGAATATCTTTAAGAATCTCGGCCGTCTCCAGCACATCGGTAGCCCGCTTCACCGTGGAACCCGAAGCCTTGGCGATCAGGTGGGTCGGCGACCGCTCGAGCGAGTCGTACCAGGCGTCCGATGCTGCCACCTGCCGGGAGGCGAGCGCCTTGCCGGCGGCGCATAGCTTCTCCGCCCGGCAGAACCGCTCCAGCGCAGCCAGCGACTGGTCGGCTGACAAAGTCTCCGGCTCGAACCCCTCCACGAAGGACTCAAGAAGGCAGATGACGGTATCCAGCGAATTAAACACGACACCATAGTAGAGACCGGGTATGACAAAAACTGGCTCAAACCGGCCGGGGACCACAGAACTACAAGTTTCTTGCCGTCCCGGTCGGGATCGGCAGCGACACCACCCGGCCGTCCGGCAAGACCGGACAGGGATAGCCGCCGTAGCCGGAGTCGAAGCCCTTACGGCTGAGGATCAGCCTCATTGAGAAAGGAGGCGTGGAGCCGCCCGCCCCAAAACGGAGCGGCCTCTCGCTGGCCCGCCCCGCCGTGGAAGCGTCCTAGAGGTGCACGACCGGGCAGGTCAGGGTCCTGGTGATTCCCTCCACCGCCTGAATCTTCGCCACGACCAGCTTTCCCAGATCGTCCACGGAGCTGGCCTCTGCCTGCACGATTACGTCGTAGGGTCCCGTTACGTCCTCGGCGGAGGTCACTCCCGGAATGCTGGAGGCCTCGCTGGCCACCTTTGCGGCCTTGCCGACCTCGGTCTGAATCAGGATGTAAGCTTGCACTGGCACGTGACTCACCTTCCCCTCCCTCTAGAGTGGGCAATATCCTAAACTGCGTCGGGCTGGGCAGGTCGAGTCACATCATTCGAGCCCCTCTGCATCTGACAACGGCGTCTGGCAGAGACCCATCAGGGCTCCGGGACCGCGTACAGGGGGAAATATCTAAGATGGCTAATTCCGCGACGACACTCACCAACAACAAGGCGCTATTGGCTTGGGTCGATGATGTCGCCACCCTCACCACTCCCGATGACGTCCACTGGTGCGACGGCTCGGCGGAGGAGTACGACCGTCTGTGCCGGCTGCTGGTGGACGCCGGCACCTTCACCAAGCTGGACGAGGCCAAGCGCCCCAACAGCTACTGGGCCGCCTCGGACCCCGGTGATGTCGCCCGGGTCGAGGACCGCACCTTCATCTGCTGGAAGAACGCCGACGACGCCGGTCCCACCAACAACTGGACCGATCCGGACGAGATGCGCGAGACGATGACGAACCTCTACCGGGGATCGATGAAGGGGCGGACGATGTACGTCGTGCCCTTTTCCATGGGGCCGCTGGGGTCGCCAATTGCCCATATCGGGGTAGAGCTTACCGACTCCCCTTACGTCGCGGTCAGCATGCGAATCATGACCCGGATGGGCGCCAAGGCCCTCGACGTGCTGGGCGACGATGGCGAGTTCGTGCCCTGCCTGCACTCGCTCGGCGCACCCCTTGAGGCGGGGCAACAGGACTCCACGTGGCCCTGCAACCCGGAGAAGAAGTACATCGTCCACTTCCCGGAGACCAAGGAGATCTGGTCCTACGGCTCGGGGTACGGTGGAAACGCCCTGCTCGGCAAGAAGTGCTTCGCCTTGCGTATCGCCTCGATCATGGCCCGCGAGGACGGCTGGCTGGCCGAGCACATGCTGATCGTGAAGGTCACCTCCCCGGAGGGCGAGGTCCACTACTTGACCGGCGCCTTCCCGTCGGCGTGTGGTAAGACCAACCTCGCCATGCTGGTGCCGACCCTGCCCGGCTGGAAGGTCGAGACCCTGGGCGACGACATCTGCTGGATGAAGTTCGGGGAGGACGGCAGGCTGTACGCCATCAACCCCGAGGCCGGATTTTTCGGCGTTGCTCCAGGGACGTCGGACGAGACCAACTACAACGCGATGCGGACGCTGGAGGGCAACTCACTGTTCACCAACACCGCACTGACCGACGATGGTGACGTGTGGTGGGAAGGCATGACAAACCAGCCGCCGGCGCACCTGACCGATTGGAAGCGGCAGTCATGGAGTCCGGAGAGCGGCACGCCGTCGGCTCACCCGAACGCCAGGTTCACCGCTCCTGCGGCGCAGTGCCCGGTCATCGCTCCCGAGTGGGAGGATCCGGCCGGCGTTCCGATCTCCGCAATGCTGTTCGGCGGCCGCCGAGCTACGGCGGTTCCCCTGGTGACCGAGGCCTTCGACTGGCAGCACGGGGTCTTCCTGGGATCCATCATGTCGTCCGAGACCACCGCAGCGGCGGCAGGGGCGGTCGGAAACGTGCGCCGCGACCCGTTCGCGATGCTTCCGTTCTGCGGCTACAACATGGCCGACTACATGGCCCACTGGCTGTCCGTCGGCGCCCAGTCGAATCCGGAGGCGCTGCCGAAGATCTTCTATGTCAACTGGTTCCGCAAGGACTCCAACGGCAAGTTCCTGTGGCCGGGGTTCGGTGAAAACAGCCGGGTGCTCGCGTGGGTCTGCGAGCGTGTGGCCGGTAAGGCCGGCACTGTCGACACCCCTCTCGGCCGGGTACCAACTCAAGGCAGCCTCAACACCGAGGGGTTGGGCCTTACTGACGAGGACCTCAACTACCTCCTCTCGGTCGACAACCAGGACTGGAAGGCAGAGGCCAAATCCATCGCCGAGCACTACACCAAGATGGGCGACCGGATGCCGCAAGCGCTTAAGGACGAGCTCGGCAAGCTCGAGGAGCGTCTCGGCTAGCCAACGGGGTAACCTCGTGGTATGGAGCTGTCCCAGGTAGGTGAGTTCGGCCTCATACAGCGCCTGAGATCCATCGTCGGTGAGCCCGGCGACGGGGAGGTCTGGATTGGCGACGACGCTGCGGTTCTCAGGGCGCCGTCCGGGACCATCCTGTTCACCACCGACCTGCTGGTCGAGGGCGTCCACTTCGATACCGGCTTCACCGGTCCGGAGGACCTCGGCTACAAGTCCATCGCGGTCAACGTCAGCGACGTCGCCGCCATGGGGGGAGTTCCCCGTCGGGCGGTGGTCGGGCTGGGGGTCGTGCCTGGGCTCGAGGTGGAGTGGATCGAGAACCTGTACCTGGGAATGCAGCAGTGCTGTCAAGAGTTCGACATGGCCGTGGTCGGCGGCGATTTGACCCGCAGCGACCAGATCATCATCTCGGTGGCCTTGCTCGGGAACCCGGCCGGACGGCTATTCATAGAACGCGGCAACGCCCGGGTGGGCGACGCCGTCTGCGTGACCGGCACGCTCGGGGAGAGTGCCGCCGGGCTGCGGCTGATGCGGCAGGGCAACCGAGAGCGGCTGGATCTGCTGAAGGCCCATCTTCGCCCGACGGCCAGGGTCAAAGAGGTTCAGGCGCTGCGGCGGCATCTTCCTTCGGCGATGGTGGACGTGTCCGACGGCTTCTGCGCCGATCTGGGGCACATCTGCGCCGCATCAAGCGTCGGTGTGCTGATCCAGGAATCCGACCTGCCGGTGGTGGAGCTGGAAGGTGTGGAGCTGGAGGAGAGTCCCCTCCAGCTGGCCCTCGCCGGGGGAGAGGACTACGAGCTGTGCTACACCATCCCCGAGGATCGCTGTGAGGCGGCCATGGCCGCGGTCACGCAGGCGACCGGAACGAGGGTCACCAAGGTGGGAGAGGTGGTGGAACAGTCGCGAGGCCGTGTCCTTCTCATCGAGTCGGCAGAGCATCCCCTGGAGATGCCCGGCTGGGACCACCTCCGGGTTTGAGAGTTCCCTCGGCGCTGACCGTCGCCGGCTCGGACTCGGGAGGAGGGGCCGGCATCCAGGCCGACCTCAAGACGTTTCTGGCACTTGGCGTCCACGGCATGAGCGCGATCTGCGCCCTGACGGCCCAGAACACCAAAGGGGTGTCGGGAGTGCACGAAGTTCCACCGGAGTTCGTAAAGGAGCAGATCTCCCAGGTCGCTACCGACTTCGAGATAGGGGCCGCCAAGACCGGAATGCTTTCGGGCCCGGCCATTGTGGAAGCGGTGGCCGGGTCGATAAGCGAGCACTCCATTCCCAACCTGGTGGTGGACCCGGTGTTCGTCTCCAAAAACCAGGACGTCCTGCTGTCGCAGGACAGCATCAACAGTCTGCTGTCGCAGCTGATTCCCCTGGCGACGGTGGTCACTCCCAACCTCCAAGAGGCCGCCCTCCTCACGGGAACGGAGATTTTAAACCTGGACGGCATGCGGGAGGGGGCAAAGGCACTCCATGCGCTCGGCCCCCGCTACGTCCTGGTCAAGGGTGGGCACCTGGACGCCGACGCCACCGACGTCCTGTACGACGGCGAGTCGTTCTTGGAGATCACGGCCACCAGGATCGCGTCCCAGAACACCCACGGAACCGGCTGCACCCTGTCGGCGGCAATCGCCGCGCACCTGGCAAAAGGCTCCAAGGTGCCGGAGGCGGTAAGGCTGGCGAAGGACTACGTCACCGGAGCGATCCGGCACGGACTGGAGGTGGGGAGGGGCTACGGACCGACCAATCACGGCTGGAGCTCCACGATGAGACCCGCCTCTGTCGAGCCGTAGAAAACAATTGCCGGCCGTTCCATCAGTCAGGGAACCGAACAGGCGTGCGTTTCTCGGCAATGGGTATACCCTAGGGAGATAGCCTTGGACGTTTAGGACGTAAATAAACAGGTCGGGGCCCTACAGCAGGATCGCACGGCGAAGTCGATACAAAGACTCCCAACCAAGCGAATCCACGAGAGGGATCCCAATGACAGATCTGAACCCCCATTCATGCCTCACCCGCGCGGTCGAGGCCTCCCGTGGTTGACCTCAGGGTAGGTGTCGACAGCGACCAAGCAGTAGCCGATGCGTTCGAAGCGCTTGCCAACTATGTCATCTCGGACAATACCGTCGACGGCGCGCTTCAGCTTTTGGTCGATCTGGCCGGAGCTTGCATCGAAGGGGCGGAAGCGGTTGGAATCTCCCTGATGCGCCGGGGTGGAGTGGTCACTGCCGTCTCCTCGAAGCCGAAGGTCATCGCAATCGACAACCTCCAGTACGATTCTGGCTCTGGTCCCTGCCTACAGGCCATGGCCGACGGCGAGATGCAGATGGTCACATCCCTGCTCACTGAGGACCGGTGGCCCGAGTTCACCAACAAGGCGCTATACGAGGGAGTTCAGAGCATCGTTGCTTATCCACTCAAGTCGAAGGAAGAGGTGTTCGGTGCCCTGAATGTCTACTCGCCGAGGGACCAAGCGTTCAGCCACCACGCCATCTCGGTTGGCGAAGTCTTTGCCGCGAGAGCCTCGGTTTTGCTGGTGAACGCCACCAGGTACGAGGCCGCCATCCAACTTGCATCCCAGCTCGAGGAGGCGCTTCAGTCCCGTGCGGTAATCGACCAGGCGAAGGGCATCCTCATGGAACGGGAGAAGATCTCGGCCGACGAGGCGTTCGACCGGCTCAAGTCGGTGTCCCAGCATTCCAACATCAAGGTGCGCGAGCTGGCCCAGCGCATCGTGGAGGACGCGCTCCAGCGTGCCAACTGAGAACGCTCCATCCCAACTGAGCGACCTGTTCGCGCGCCTTTCGGGTCTGCTGTTCTCCGAGGAGACGGTTCAATCGGCGCTGGACCTCACGGCAGCTTTGGCCCACGAGGCCCTTCCCGGTACGGCCGGTGCCGGAGTCACTCTGATGCGGGACGGGAAGAAGCTGACCGCGGCATACTCTGACGAGGCGGTCAAGATAGCCGATTCCCTGCAGTACGACCTCGATGAAGGGCCGTGCCTGTCCGCGTGGATGGACAACCAGCCCTATCGCATCGATTCCATGGAGAAAGAGGAGCGTTGGCCCAGGTGGGCTCCCGCCGCGCGGGGTTTGGGCATGCGCAGTGCGATCAGCGTCCCATTGGTGGTCCGGGGGGACAGGCGGCTTGGCGCCCTAAAGGCTTATTCGCGACAGCCGGCTGCCTACGATGATCGAGACGTAAGGATCCTTGCGATGTTCGCCGATCAAGCGAGCATCGTTCTGGCTAACGTGTTGTCCTACGCCGACGCTCAGGAGATGACCGCTCATCTAAAGGGCGCCTTGAGGACCCGCCAGCTGATCGCTTACTCGATGGGCATCCTCATGGAGAGAGAAGGGGTGGCAGAGGACCATGCGTTCAAGCTGCTGCGGAAGACCGCTCAGAGGGACAACGTCAAGTTGCATGAAACAGCATCAAAAATGGTCGGTGCAACAACCGGCCACCCAAGGCAGTAGACGGCAAGGAGGCGTATGCCAACCATTCCTGATGCAGTAGTGCTGGAGTCCGGTCTCAGGGACTCGGGCCTATCCATGGACGAACTGTGGCTGCGCTACTTCGAGCTCACGGGTGAAGCGTCGTTGCTGGAGCTGGAGGCCTACCTCCACGGGGCGCTGGCACCCGACCCGCTTCAGTACGACATGATTGCGCACGCTCTGAACGAGCGGTTTATGGAGATGGGCCGGGACCACCCGGTTCCGTACGTCGAAGAAAACCCGTAGCCGCCGGGACTTCTACCTTCTTCGCAGGGCTCTCTTAATAATCAGGACACCCACCACGGCGACGAAGGCGATCGCTACAACCTTGACCGCGGCCGACTTGACCTCCTCGACCTTTTCCTTGACGTTCTCCGTCTCTTCCTTGACCAGCTCAGCGCTCTCTTTCACCTGATCGGCGAGCGCATCGACCTTCTCAGCCAAAGACAGGCGGGCCTGCTTGATCTCCAGCTCTATCTCCTCGGGCGTTTTGCCCATTTCACGCTCTCCTTGAAGGTCCTGAGGGTGACCTTGACCGATTTAACCGTCGTCTCGGGTACGAAACTCCCTTCCAGCTTTCTCTTGGCAAAGAAGAAAATGCCGGCGGACGCTCCTGCAACAAGGAGGGTCACCACCAGGGCGGCCAGCCAGCGCGGCATAAAGGTGGCGAAGATCTCGAAGACGGTTACGAGCATAAAGGGAACTATCATCAGCGCCAGGACCACGCCGAGTGTCGCCACGCCGGCGGCCACCATCTTCGGCCGGGCAATCTCGACTATCTCCTGCTTGGCCAGCTCAATCTCGAGCCTCACGAGCTTCGACAGGTCCTGCGTGATGCCCGCGAGGAGGTCGCCTGCCGTCTGAACGTTTTTTGAGATCTCCGAGATGGATTCGTGAAGCGACTCGGAGAAATCCTCTTGGGTGGGATCTGCCGGGTCGCGAACCCTCATGGCGGACTTAGGCCTTTAGGCCCGAGGCACCTTGTTCGCCGAGATGCACGACGTGCAGGCTCGGAGCTTGCGGGGAGTACCCGCGACGACCGTGCGAACGGTCTGAATGTTCGGCGACCAGCGACGATTGCTCCGGCGATGTGAGTGGCTGATGGACTTTCCGAACACCGGCGACTTGCCGCATACGTCACAAACCTTGGACAAGGGTGACTCCCTCAAATTTGTCGGTAGACGTCAACATTAATGGAAACCGAGGATCTTGTCCCCACCGCACGGCATGATAGGGCCATGACGCAGGCTCTGCTGCTTTACGCGCCGCCCCACCTTCAGGTTCCCGTCACAAACCTCAGGGGAGTCGGCGAGGCGCAAGCAAAGATCCTGGCCGAGTCCAAGTTTTGCATCGAGTCGGTGCAGGACCTGCTTCAACACTATCCACGCCGGCATCTCGACTTCTCCGAATCCAAGCCCATCGAACAGGCCCGGGTGGGCGACGAGCTGACCATCATGGGAGAGATCCGCCGGGTGCAGGCGCCACGGGCGAAAGGCCGCAAGCTCCCGTTCAAGGCCGCCCTGTACGACGGAAGCTCGCACCTGTGGCTGGTGTTCTTCAACCAGCCGTGGCGGGAACGCCAGCTAAAGGTCGGAACCTACGTCGCCGCCAAGGGCAAGGTCGCCGTGTTCCGGGGCAGCCGCCAGATGAACTCTCCCATGGTGGACGTGATCACCGACGCCGGCGAGACCGTGAAAATCGTGCCGGTGTACCCCGGCACCGCCGACGTTCAGACCACCCGCCTGCGCCAGTACATCCGTGCGGCGCTCGACAGGTACAGCCCTCTCGCAGACCCGGTCCCGCAGGCCACGCTGGACCGCCACGGGCTCATCGAGCGCACCCGCGCGCTTGCCGAGTACCACTTCCCGACCGAGATGAGCCGCAAGTACGTTGCCCGCAGGCGTCTGGTGTTCGACGAGCTGCTCACCCTGCAGCTGGGGCTGGCATACCGAAAGCACCGGATAGAGGCACAGACCATAGGAATCAGCCACAAGGTCGAGGCCGACCTTGGCGACCGGTTCGTGGAGGCGCTCCCCTTCAAGGTGACCGGAGCCCAGCGCCGGTCGATGGACGAGATCCGCGCCGACATGGCCCGCACCAGCCCCATGCACCGGCTTCTTCAGGGAGAGGTCGGCTCGGGCAAGACGGTGGTGGCGCTCTATGCCGCGCTGCTGGCGGTGCAGGGCGGCTATCAGGCGGCGGTGATGGCGCCCACCGAGGTGCTGGCCAACCAGCACTTCCTGACCCTCAGTGCCCTCCTCGAGCCGATCTACGGCTCTTCGCGTGCCATCGGCGAGGTCCAGATGGACCTGTTCGGTAACGTGGAGGTACCCCAAGGCCCTACCGTCATGGACTACGACAACTCGGGGGGAATCGTTCTGCTCACCGGCAGCGTCGGAGCCGCCAGGCGCCGAGAGGCCCTGAAGCGGATCGCCGACGGCTCCGCCGGCATCGTGGTCGGCACCCATGCCCTCATCCAGGAGGGCGTGGAGTTCGCCAACCTCGGCATGGTGGTGGTGGACGAGCAGCACCGCTTCGGGGTCCGCCAGCGCATGGCGCTCAAGGAGAAGACGGCCGGTCAGTCCACGCCGGATGTCTTGATCATGACCGCCACCCCCATACCCAGAACGCTGGCCTTCACTCTTTACGGCGACCTCGACGTGAGCGTCCTGGATGAGCTCCCCAAGGGTCGAAGCCCGGTGAACACCGAGGTGGTCGACGAATCGGAGCGCCAGCGTGCCTACGACCTGGTGCGGGGGGAGGTGGGGGCCGGACGGCAGGCGTATGTCATCACGCCGCTGGTGGAGGAGTCGGACAAGATGGCGGTCAAGTCGGCGGAGACGGAGGCGCAGCGGCTCGCCACCGAGGTCTTTGTTGACCTGAGGGTCGGCATGATGCACGGTCGCATGCGGCCGAACGCCAAAGAGGATGTCATGGCCAGGTTTCGCCGGGGCGACATCGACGTCCTGATCTCCACCACTGTGGTCGAGGTGGGGGTGGATGTGCCCAACGCCACGGTGATGCTCATCGAGGACGCCGACCGCTTCGGTCTCTCGCAGCTGCACCAGCTGCGCGGCCGCATCGGCCGGGGCAAGCACCGGTCGACCTGTCTTCTGCTCTCCAGTGTGGTCGGCGACGAGGAGGCGGACCCCGCTACAGTTGAGCGACTCAAGGCGGTGGCGTCGACGAACGACGGCTTCAAGCTCGCCAACAAGGACCTGGAGCTTCGAGGAACGGGCACGATCCTGGGGGAGCGCCAGTCGGGGTGGAGCGACCTGCGCCTGACGCACCTGCTGCGCGACATCGACCTTTTGAAAGCGGCCCGTGAGGAAGCGTTTGCGCTGATCGAGCAGGATCCCGACCTCCTCCGCCATCCACAGATCCGGTTGGAGATGGAAGGCCGGTTTGCCGACCGCCTTGACTGGTTGCTGAGGTCGTAAAGCCGTTGTGAGAGTCATCGCCGGAAGCGCCCGTGGTCGCAAGCTCCGCTCGCCGGATAGCATGGGGGTCCGCCCCACCGCCGACCGCTTGAAGGAGTCGCTGTTTTCGACCCTCGGTCCGGGAATTAGGGGTAAGCGCGTGCTCGACTTGTTCGCCGGCTCCGGGGCCTTGGGCATAGAGGCCCTGTCCCGGGGAGCCCGTCACGCCACCTTTGTTGAGGCCGATTCAGCCGCCGCGGCCTTGATCAGAGCAAACCTGGCCGGCACCGGCCTGCAGGACCGGGCTGCGGTGGTGTGTCAAAAGGCAGAGGCCTTCGCCGGGAGCTCCGGTTTCGGAAGCCCGGACGGTTTCGACGTCGTTCTTGCCGATCCCCCGTATGAAACCGGGATTCCGGTCCGGGCTCTCGAGGCACTGTCCTCGGCCGGGCGGCTGGCGCCCGATGCGATGGTGGTCGTCGAGATCTCATCACGTTTGAGAGATTTGAATCCTCCCTTTGGATACCGTTTGCTCGACGTCCGCAAGTACGGTGACTCCAGGTTGCTGTACCTAAAGGAAGACAAAGGAGACCAGTAATTGGCCGTAGCCATCTGCCCCGGATCGTTCGACCCCCCCACCAATGGTCACGTCGACGTCATCCAGCGGGCCAGCCGTCACTTTGACCGCGTGGTGGTGTCCGTTGCGGTTAATCCGGCGAAGACCCCCCTGCTAACCCCGGACCAGCGGGTGGATCTTCTGCGCGAGGTGCTGTCCCATTTGGACAACGTGGAGGTCGAGGCGTACGACGGTCTGCTGGTGGACCTGGCCCGGAAGCGGGGAGCGGGCGTGATAGTGAAAGGCCTGAGAGCGTTGTCAGACGTCGAGCGGGAGCTCCAGATGGCCCAGATGAACGCCGGTCTGTACGAAGCCGTCGATACGTTTTTTGTGACCACCGACCCGCGCTGGAGTTTCGTCTCATCGAGTCTGGTGAAGGAGGTGGCCGCGTATGGAGGGGATGTCAGCGGACTCGTCCCCGATGCCGTCAACCGCCTGCTCCTTAAGCGGTAAGGGCGGAAGACGCTAGCCCCAAGCGCCTCCCGCCCCGGCCGCTCTCGTCATCTCAAGCCCGCACCTGGTCCAAAAAGGCCCTCGTAGGGGCAATTAATGCCAGGTCCGAGCTCAAGGCGAGATCTCAAACCGGTTAGTGCGCGCGGGGTTATTCCCAGGGGCGCAATACCTAAACGTTAGCCGCGCGCTCGCAGAAAATATTTGGGGTTGGGAAAAGGTGCGTTCTCGGAAAGGAAGGACTAGTCTGTACGCATGGGCCTCCTTGAAGAAATCGACTCGGTAATTGCCGAGGTTCGCGAGGCTAAGCCGGTTCCGCTGTCCGCTTCTGCGATGATCAACAGGAAGAGCCTTCTCGGCAAGCTGGAGCGCATCCGCCGCAACGTTCCGGAGGAGCTGCACGAGGCTCGTTACCTCATGCAGGACCGGGACGGCCTGATGACCGGGGCACAGGCGGAGATCGATCAGCTCCGCGCCCAGGCCTACGCGGAGCGGGACAAACTGGTCTCCCGGACCGAAATCGTGGCAGCCGCCAGCCGGGAGGCCGACAAGATCATCGAGGAGTCCAAGAAGCGAGCCCGCCAGATCCGGGTAGAGGCCGAGGACTACGTCGACGCCAAGCTGGCCAGCTTCGAGGTGGTGCTGCAAAAGACTCTCGGCGCGGTGACGAGAGGGCGGGAATCCCTTCGTGGCCGGCTCGATGTGGCGGGCCAGCACGTGCCCACCGACGCTCCGGGCGAGGTGACCGATCCTCGAATCGACGTGCGGAACACCGGCAGCATCAATCGCGTTTAGTCTAGAAGACGAAGTACTGCCTCCGGAACATCCCGGAGCTCGAAACCGGCGCTTGATAGACGGTTTGATAACTAAAGCGCGTTCTTCCAAGGCGGCCAAGCTCATGCACTGGTTGCAAATCGACGTATCGAATCTGGCCGGGAAACCTGGATCCACCAGGAAACTGACCTCTTCGGGCCCCGTGGAAGGGTTCCGCAGCGGCCTGGGGTGGATCGAAGACGGCGACTCGGTCCACATCGATCTGTTGTTGCGCAGCGCCGGCGATGGTGTCGAGGCGACCGGCGAGGCGTGGGGCAGGCTGCACTTGAGCTGCTCCAGGTGCCTGGTGGAGTACGAGCAGGATTTCAGGTTGAGCCTCGATGAGAAGTTCTACGTCGAGTCCGACCTGGCGGAAGAAAACGAAGGATATGAGGTACGGGATCAGGTCATCGACCTGGAGCCGATGTTGCGGGACGTCATCGTGCTCGACATCCCAATAAGGCCCGTCCATGCTGAGGATTGCAGGGGACTATGCCCCGAGTGTGGCGCCGACCTCAATGTCTCGGACTGCAGTCACGCCGAGCAGGCGGTTGATGTCCGGTGGGCTCCGCTGCAGAGCCTGATGGCACTGCAGTCGGGAGGAGATGAGGAAGAAGTGGAGAACTGAATGCCCGTACCAAAGAGAAAGAAGTCTCGCTCAACTACCCGGCATCGTAAGTCGCAGTGGAAGCTGTTTACGCCCGGCAAGTCGATCTGTCCGCAGTGCCATGCGCCCAAGGCCTCCCACAGGGTGTGCGGCAAGTGTGGCTACTACGATGGTCGCGAGGTAGTGGAAGTCGACTAGGACCGGCTGAGCGTTTGATGGATATCACGGAAGAAGCCGGCCCCATCACTCACGCACTGCTGGCCCGGCTCGGCATCACCTGCACCCATACCCCTCTGCTCGAGGTGGCACTTGCTCACCGCTCCTTTGCGTTCGAGCGGAAGGGCGCTCGCAACAACGAGCGGCTGGAGTTCCTGGGCGACGCGGTCCTGGGCCTGGTCGTGACCGACATGATCTTCAACTGGTTTCCGGATCTGCCCGAGGGCGACATGGCGAAGCTGCGCTCCAGCACGGTCAACATGGCGGTTCTCGCCGACGTGGCCCGCTCTGTAGGCCTGGGCGACGAGCTCTTTCTCGGCAAGGGCGAAGAGCTGTCGGGGGGGCGCAACAAGGACTCCATCCTGGCGGACGCCTTCGAGGCCGTGTTGGGAGCCCTCTACCTGGACTGTGGACTGGATGAGACGGCCGCCCTCATCGAGCGGCTGTTCTCAAGTCACATCCATGAGCTGGTCGACCGAGGCGTCGTTCGGGACTTCAAGACCAATCTTCAGGAGCTGTCGGTCCAACAGGTGGGTGCCATGCCGGAGTACCGGGTATCCGCCTCTGGTCCAGACCACGACAAGCGGTTCGATGCCGAGGTGTTCGTGAAGGGCGACTACATGGGTTCGGGAATCGGCCGATCCAAAAAGCAGGCCGAGCAGGCCGCGGCCAAAGAGGCCCTTACCCAGCTGGCTGAGGGCTACCGCCAAGTGGCCGAGAGTCTCGGCACCGATGCCAGAGCTACCTGAAGTAGAGGTAATCCGCCGGGATCTGCAGACGGAGGTGGTGGGCCGCAAGATCGTCGGGGCGCAGGTCCGTGATGTTCCGAACGCCCCCCGAGTGATCCGCCGCCACCCCTTACCCGCAGAGTTTGAGGCTCCGCTTGAGGGAATGACCATCTCCCGGCTGGACCGCCGGGGCAAGTACCTGTTGTTCTACCTGGACGATCACCTGGTCATGGTGGTGCACCTGGGCATGTCGGGCCAGTTGATACTGAGCGACGCCGATCAGCCGATGGCCAAACATACCCACGTCGTCCTGGATTTGGCAGGCGGCGGCCAGCTGCGATACGTCGACCCACGAAGCTTCGGTGAGATGTTCGTGACCGAGGAAAGCGAACTGGGCGAAATCCCGGAGCTAGTCCGGTTGGGGAGGGACCCTGTCACCGACGATCTACCCGTCGAGTACCTGTCCGATACGTTCGCCCGGCGCAAGACCCGAATCAAGCCGCTGCTCATGGACCAGAGCTTCCTCTGCGGGCTGGGCAACATCTACTCCGACGAGGTGCTTTTCCTGGCGAGCGTCCGCCATGACCGGCCGACTTCGGCAGTGAGCGAAGCCGAGACGCGCTTGCTCCACAAGGCCATCCCGAGGGTATTAAAGGAGTCCATTGAGCATCGGGGGTCGTCGATCGCCGACGAGCAGTATCGGGACCTTTATGGTGCCGCAGGGAGTTACCAGAACCGGCTCAGGGTCTACGGGAGGCAGGCGCAGCCGTGCCTTCGCTGCGGGACCCCGATTGAGCGAGGCCGCTGGAGCAACCGGTCCACCTACTACTGCCCGCGCTGCCAGACGTGACGGCAACCGAGCGATCCTTGATCCGATGGGAGGGGGAAACCTGCATCGGGATGTGATGAGCGAGAATCGCCCAGTGAAAAACGGTTCGGTACTGCTGGACGCCGGTGACATAAGTGTTCCCGCTGAAGTTGACGCTCCTGCAGGCTTTCCGCAGCCACCCGGCTTCCTTCTGGCCCACGGCGCGGGAGGCGACCGGAACACCGTTGGGCTCAAGGCACTTGCAAGGGGCCTGGCCGAGGCCGGATATCTCGTCGTGAGGCCGGATCTGCCCTACCGGGCCGCCGGCCGCAGGTCGCCGCCGCCGGCGGAGAGAAGTGTTGCCGGGTTCGTGCAGATGGCTGCGTCCGCCCGGTTGCAGCTGGGAGAGGACGTGCCGTGGGTCGTCGGAGGACGCTCCTACGGGGGCCGGGTCGCCTCCATGGCCCTTGTCGACGGCTTGCAGGCGGCCGGTTTGCTGCTGTGCTCCTATCCGCTTCACCGGCCGGGAGACCCCTCGCAACCACGGGTGGCGCACTGGCCGAGGATAAAGGTCCCTTCGCTGTTCCTGGAGGGCACCAACGACCCCTTCTGCGACCTCGAGGTCTTCCGGCGTCACCTGGTTGAACTGGGCGCCGAGCCAACGGTGCACGTGGTGGAAGGCGGCGACCACAGCCTCAAGGTAGGCAAGCTCAACTCGCCGGATGGCAAAGCCCGCTCGGAAGTCTCGGTGGTCGCGAGCCTCGTCCCGGTGATCGATGATTGGGTCAGAACCCTGTTTCTAGCGTAGCTAGGCTCCGTAGGTCCCAAGCCGGCCGGTGGCCGCCAGCATGAAAGCCATGAGGTCCTTGGCGTACTGGTACCCGAAGGCGCCGTGGCGGGCGGCCTCCTCGTCGAACCGGTCAACTGCGTCCACTCCCACGCTCTCCCCCCACATCAAGAAGGGGACCGGGTGCCATGAGTGCCGCTGCAACGGCGCCGGCGTAGCGTGGTCGCCGGTCACGCAGATGACACCGGCGCCGAGGGACGCAATCTCCGGAATGGTTTGGTCCACCTGTTCGATGGCAGCGCATTTGCGCTCGAAGTCGCCGTCCTCTCCGGCCGAGTCGGTGAGCTTTTGATGGAGGTAGAAGTAGTCGTAGTCGTACCAGTTGGCCTTCAGGTCCTCCACCGACTCTATCCATCCCGCAGTAGCAGGGGACACGTCCATCCCCACGATCTTCGACAGGCCCAGGTACATCGGATAGCTCGCGATGCCCCTGGCCTTGAGCAGATAACGCAACGAGAAGGCCTCGATCGGCCGCAGCGTGTCGAAGCCCCGGAGAAGCATGAAGTTGGCTTGCTCGTCGCACAGGATGGCGTGGACCTGATCCAGGAAGCTCTGGACGACGGCTGCGGTCGCGGCCCCCTCGGTGCTGCGGGGAGTCGGCTGGTGAGGTCTGACCCCGGTGACCCCGGGATCGGTGTCCGTCAGGTCGGCCGACAGGTTGAGGCCCCTCAGCACCAGCAGGGCCCGATGATCGCGCTCCGCCACCAGGAAGACTTCGATTCCCTCCTCCATGTGGATCTTGTCCATGATGAGCTTGCACAGGCGATGGCTGGTCTCGGTGGGAATGCGGCCGGCCCGGCGGTCGACCACCCGGCCTTCCTCGTCGACCGTGCAGAAGTTGACCCGGGCGGCAACGTCGCCGGCGCGAAGTGCGAAGTTGACTCCGGCGGCCGAGAGGGCACCCCGGCCGAGAAGATAGGTCACCGGGTCGTAGCCGAACAGGGCCATGTGCCCGGCGCCGCTGCCGGGAGTGATGCCGGGGCCCACCACGGTGTGGACTCCAGAGGAGCCTTCGGCGGCCAGCTGGTCCAGGTTGGGGGTTCTCGCCTCGGCCAGCTCAGAGGCTCCGCCGGCGGTTCGGACGCCGCCGAGACCATCCAGCACGAGCAGGATGATCTTTGATTCTGACTTGCGCACGAGTGACGGGACGAGTTCACGCATGCCCTAACTATATGGTTTGCGGGTTAACGCCTGATTAAGTACAGGTGACCGCGCTGAAGACTTCGCTCTTCAGAGCATTCCGAACCGGCGGAACCACGGCCGCGGCCCTCCTGCCTGATACCATCGAGCCCCAGGTATGTTCTTAAAGTCTCTGGTCATCCGCGGCTTCAAATCCTTCGCCGACAAGACGAATCTCGCCTTTGAGCCCGGCATCTCCGTGGTGGTCGGCCCCAACGGCAGCGGCAAGTCGAACGTCATCGACGCCATCTCCTGGGTGCTCGGTGAGCAGGGACCCGCAACCCTTCGGGGCGGCAAGATGGAGGACGTCATTTTCGCCGGCTCCGCGACCAGGCCGCCCCTCGGTATGGCCGACGTCCAGCTCACCATCGACAACTCGGCCGGTATTCTTCCCGTCGAGTTCAGCGAGGTGACGATCTCCCGGACGCTTTTCCGCTCCGGCGACAGCGAGTATCGGATGAACGGGGGGATCTGCCGGCTGCTCGACATCTCCGAGATGCTGTCCGATGCCGGAGTCGGCCGGGAGCAGCACACCATCGTCGGCCAGGGCAGGCTGGATGAGGTCCTCAGCGCCGATCCCGTGCAGATGCGCAACATCATCGAGGACGCCGCCGGGGTTGGGAAGCACCGCCGCCGCAAGGACCGGGCGATCCGCAAGATGACGGCCACCGAAACCAACCTCGAGCACTTGGGTGACCTCCTGTCCGAGATCCGGCGCCAGTTGAAACCCCTTCGCCGGCAGGCTGAGATCGCCGACCGCCACGAACGTATCCGTCAGGAGGTGCGCCGGGTCAAGCTGGTCCTCATCGCTCGGCAGATGGCAGCTCTCACCGTCGAGCTTGGGTCGCCGGAGGCGGGCCGGCGTGAAGAGGAGCTGAGGACAAAGGAGCAGGAGGTTGCCGCGCTCCGGTCCCAGGTGACCGATCTCGAGGCCCGGCAGCTCGGGCACCTTACGTTTACCGCGGGCAGGGGGGAGTTGGGATGGCGGCTTTCGGGGGCGGTGGACCGGCTGGCATCCCTCAAGCGCCTGGCGGAGGAGCGGACCCGCACCCTCAGGGCTGAGCTGACCGCCGGACGCGAAGACATAGAGCAGGCGAGCCTGATGGAACTGCGGCGCCAGCAGACCGAGCTCGAGGCGGCAATGGTTGAAGCGCAGAGGAAGGAAGCGGCGGAGATGGCGGCTTTAAGTGAGATCCAGCCGGCGAGCGACCGGGCCCGTGAGCAGCTCCTGGCCGCCGAGCAGGCCCTCAACGCGGCGCTCCGGGCTCACTCCCAGGCTTCGGGTGAAGCCGCGGGCCGTCGCCGGGAGATCGCCCGTGCCCTGGCGACGGCGCAGTCCGTTGAGCTCGAGCGCAACCACCTGGCAGAGCGGGCGGAGGCGGCCGAGCTGAGGCGCAGGCAGAACGAGTCCCGGGTCGCTGCGGCGGAGCTGGAGCTTGATCTGACAGTGTCCCGACTTGAGCGGGCTGAGGAGGCGGTGAGCGCGGCCGAGGAGCGGCTGGAGGAGCTGACCGGCTTGAGGCACCGGCTGCTGGAGGAGATCCGCAACCTGGAGAAGCAAGCCGCTGTCTTACGGGCCAGGGCCGGGGTTATAGCGGCAGCTGAGACGGGGACTTCCGATGCCGGGGCGCCATTTCGATCGATGCCGGGCACGGCTCTGCTGTCGGAGCTGGTTGAGCTGAGCGCCGGCCACCGCAGGGCCCTGGAGGCGCTGTTAGGCTCGATTGACGCCGTGGTCGTTGCCTCCGACCGGGACTCCGCGTGGCGGGCGCTGACCGCGGGCCCAGAGGAAGAGGCTCTCACCGTGGTTGTGGCGGAGGAGTCGCAGCCGGCGGTCGAGGGGCTTGAGTCGTTGACCGAGCGCGCTCGAGTCCTGGATCCCCGCGCCCGGGCCGCCCTCTTCAATGTGTGCCTGGCGTCCAGCGGCCAGGAGGCGATCAGGCTGGCCGCAAAGCACCGACACGTTATCTTTCTGAGCGAGGACGGGACGGTCGCTTCCGGAGGGCTGGTATCGAAGGGGTCGGCCGCGCTGGCCTCGGCCGCGCTGGCCTCGGCCGCGTTGGAGTGCGAGGTGAAGATTACCGGCGGCCGGGAAGCAATGGCCGAGCTGGAGAGTCAGATCTCGGGAGCCCGCAGCCGGTTGAAGCAGGTTCTGGCCGCCAACAGAGAGGCCGAGAGCGCCCGGGTGCGGGCGGCCGAGTACTTGCGGGCGCGCCAGTCCGACGCCCAGCGGGTGGAAGCGGAGATTGCCGAGATCGCCCGGGCGACCCAGCGTTTCGGGGAGTCGGCGCAGTCGACCTCCGACCGTTTCAGCTCGCTGGAAGACGAGGTGGGACGAGCGGAGACCGCCGTCGTCCTGGCGGAGACGGTGCTCCAGAGCGCAAGGGCGGGTCGCGAGCGATGCGCCGAAGCCTACGACGAGGCGGCGCAGGCCTCCGAGGCGGCCCGGATGAGAGCCGGAATCGCTGCGGAGCGCACCCGCCAGTACGTGAACCGGTTGAAGCAGGTGGTCAACGGAATTTCCGAGGCCACAGGCCGCTTGAGCGGCGTCGGCGCCCGTCAGGAAGCCCTTTTGCGCACCCAGAAGCACGTTGCGTCGGTGGGGGCAGTGTGCGATCTGCTGGTGGGTCCGGCTGCGGAGTGGGCGACACAGGCCAAAGAGCAGCACGCCGACGCGGTTATCACCGCCGGCCGGATCGATCACCAGATCAGCGGGCTCAAGGGCAGGCTGCAGGTGGTTTCGGATGAGCTGGAACACATGAGGGCCCTGTCCAGGCAGGAGGATCTTGGACGCACCGAGATGAAAATTCGTAAGAGGATCCTTGAAGCCACCCTCACCGACGAGATGCAGGTCGACCCAGACGAGGCCGTCGAGCATTGGGGCGCCAGGGTCGAGCTGCCTGAGGGCCACGTCCCCGACGACCCGATGGAGCTCACCGCGGCTATGGCCGAAGAAGCACTGCGCAAGAGGCAGGTTCGTCTGGAGCGTGAGCTGGAGCAGATGGGAAGCGTGAACCCGCTTGCGGCCCGGGAGGCCGAGGCCCTCGCGGAGCGTGAGCAGTTCCTGACCAGCCAGATGAACGACGTCAGGGAAAGCCGCAATGACCTGCGCCGGGTGGTGGCGTCGGTGGATGAGAGGATCCGGGAGCTGTTCACTGCCGCCTTCGACGACATCGCCAGGGAGTACTCACATTTGTTCTCAGTGCTGTTCCCTGCCGGCAAGGGGCGGCTGCGGCTGACCGACCCGACCGGGATCCTGGAGTCCGGCGTCGAGGTCGAGGCGTCCCCCAGCGGCAAGAGCCTCAGGCGCCTGTCTTTGCTGTCCGGCGGCGAGCGTGCACTCGCTGCGCTGGCCCTGCTGTTCGCCATATTCAAGTCCCGGCCATCCCCCTTCTACATCCTCGACGAGGTGGAGGCCGCCCTGGACGACGTCAACCTGCAAAGATTCCTGAGTCTGCTGCATGAGTTCAGGGGTTCGTCGCAACTCCTGGTCGTGACTCACCAGAAGAGGACCATGGAGATCGCCGACGTCCTTTACGGTGTCGCCATGCGCCCCGATGGCGTGACCAAGGTAATTTCGGAGCGGCTTAAGGACTTCTTCCCGGCGTCCATGTCACCCGGTTCCGTGATCGGGGAGGCCGCCGGCCAGCCGGAAGGGGTAGGGGGAATTTGGAATGAATGAGATCGTTCTGGCGGGGATTGTTCTTGCCCTGCTTGTGGCCCTGCTGGTTGCCAGGACCACCGCAAGGCCCCGTCCGACCGACAGGGACTTCCGGGAGCTGGACGAGGAAGTTGTTGAAGACGATCTTGTCGAAGAAGACCTGGATGCCGAGCTGGCGGAGCTGGAAGCCGAGCTCGAGCTCGAAGAGGCCATCGAGGAAGCCCTCGAAGATGTTGAGGTCACCGAGGCTCCGGCTCCGGTTGCCCCGCCCCCCTCACGCTGGGCCCGGGGTCTGGCCAAGACCCGCGGAGCCCTCGGCAGCACCCTCAAGGCTCTGGGGCTGCGCGAGAAGCTGGACGGCGACGCCTGGGAGGAGATCGAGGAGGCGCTGATCCGGGCCGATGTGGGCATGGACGCCACCGAGCGGGTCCTGGAAGCGCTACGCGATTCGAACCCCTCGCCGGACGAGCTCCATGATGCGCTGCAGAGGGAGCTGCTGAAGATCCTGGATACGGGCGACAGAACTCTTCACACCCGTCCCGGCGAAGTGGCCGTCTGGCTGGTGACGGGCGTCAACGGCGTGGGCAAGACCACTTCCATCGCCAAGCTGGGCCGCCGGCTGAAGGATGACGGGCATTCGGTGGTCCTGGCCGCAGGAGACACCTTCCGGGCCGCGGCCATCGAACAGCTGGGGACCTGGGCAGGCCGGCTGGACATTCACATGGTCAAACACGCTCCGGGCGCGGACCCGGGAGCCGTCGTTTTCGATGCCATCGAGCACGCCAAGGCGAAAAAGGTCGACGTGGTTATCGTGGACACCGCAGGGCGGCTGCAGACAAAGACGAACCTGATGGAGGAGCTGAAGAAAGTGAAGCGCATCGCCGACCGGGAGACCGGCGCCGTAACCGAGGTCCTCCTGGTGCTCGATGCCACCGTCGGCCAAAACGGCCTGGCGCAGGCCAAGGCTTTCCAGGAAGCGGTTGGTGCGACCGGCGTGATCCTGACCAAGCTGGACGGGACCGCCAGGGGCGGAATCGTAATCGCGATCCAGGACAAGCTGGGCATCCCGGTGAAAGCCGTGGGCGTGGGCGAAGGCATCGAAGACCTGGAGACCTTCGACCCAGAGGCGTTTGTCGGGGCGATGCTGGAATAGCGCGGGGTCCCGCCCGGGGACCAGACCAACCCATAGAGTCGTTAGGAGTCGAAAGCTCCCGGTAGCGGTCCGGCCGAGGCCCGACTCCGCTACTCCGCCGAGGCCCCAGGAGCGGACACGCTCTGGATGGATGCGGATGAGAGCAGGAGGTCCCGGAATCGCCTCTGCGTGGCCGGCAATCTCGATTGCCCAAGGTTTCCACCCGTGTCCTGGTGTCACCCCATCGATCACAATCGCCGCCCTTGGGGTCCGCAAGACGTCTCGGAACTTCTTCGTTGTCTCGACGTCGCGTCCGGTGACGTCAATGCTCCCCAGCTTCTCGTTGTAGGTCCAACCGGAGGGGACGACGTGAGGAGTGCCGTCCCTTCCGATCGTCGCGACGCGTCCGAGCCGGCGTTCCTTTGAGGTGAGGAAGCGCAGCTCGGTGGCGCTGAACGGTCCTGGCCGGCCAATGGGTGCAGCCAGCGTGGCAACCTCTCCGTCGGATTCGGCAGATCGAACCTGGGTTTCTGCCGCCATGGTAATAGTCGTCGTTGTCATGGTTCCTCCAATCGTTGTGGCTTGCCGGCAGTGGCGGTCAAATACATAGCGGCTTCGCTGCTCGCTCCATCCGGTCCGGATCACCCGCAGACCGGCGATGGACGCCGAGAACAAAGATGATTCCTGCGACCAGGTGCATAGCTGCCAACGACAGCTTGGTGGGCGTGTCCGCTTGGAGGGAAAGTGGGGCGCCCAGAGAGACAATCGCGAACAAGGCGCCCGCAAGCTGGACGGCACGAACACGCCCACTCCGGGAAGCCACTGCTGTTGCAGCGGTGCCGGCCAACATGGCAAACATTGTGGTGACAAACACCTGGACGCCGGTTACTCGAGCAGCCCCCATTCCACCAAATCCGGGAACCAGGAATGATGTGCCGGCAGCGGAGCTCACGGCCAAAATCATCAGATTTGCCACCACCGCAACTGAGGCTCCGGCAAAACCGTTCCTCCAGATCCCTCTGCTGCCAGATGCCTTTTCCATGTTGCCCCCCTCAATGGTTGATCATCTAAACAATGTGATCACTCTAGGACTGTTACTTGCTTCTGTCAAGTGTTGACTTTATCGACTATCATGGTTCCATGGCACAGGCCCGGAACCGTTCGCAGCGCGTCGTCCCCGGCGAGGACCTTCACGAAATTGCAGGGCTAATCTTCGGCGTAAGCGAGCAAACCCGTGCCGTTTTCGAAAGAGTCGTTCAGCGATTCGATCTGTCACCGTCCCAAGCACGGGCCCTTATGAAGCTCGAAAAACCGGTACCGATGCGCTTTTTGGCACAGGACCTAAGGTGCGACGCCTCGAATGTCACCGGCATCGTTGACCGTTTGGAGAGCAGGAGCCTGGTGCGACGCGAGCCGGCACAAGACGATCGCCGCATCAAGATGCTGGTGCTGACCCCGGCGGGACAAAGGTTGAGGAAGCGACTGGAGGATGCCATCCACGCCGCCTCTCCTGTAATGACTGCGCTGTCTTCGTCGGAGAGAAAGGTTTTCAGGACCCTTCTCGGCAAGCTGGCCGCGGCTTCCGTGCAAGCAAACCACCCATACAATGGCTGAGATATGTTCGATGCCCTGGGTGATCGCCTCGACAACGTATTCAAGCAGCTACGGGGCCGCGGAAGGCTGACCGAAAAAGACGTCGAAGCTGCGCTGCGTGAGATACGTCTTGCTCTGCTGGAAGCCGACGTTGCACTGCCTGCGGTAAAGGCTTTCCTCGGCCACATCCGCGAGAAGGCGGTGGGGGAGGAGGTCCTGAAGTCTCTGACTCCCGGCCAGCACGTGGTGAAGCTGGTCCATGACGAGCTGATAAACATCCTGGGCGGACAGCTCTCCCCGCTGAAGATGGCGTCCAAGCCGCCAACGGTCATTCTGCTGGCAGGCCTCCAGGGTTCCGGTAAGACGACCCTGGCCGCCAAGCTGGGCGCTCACCTCCGTAAGAAGGGCAGCAGGGTCATGCTGGTAGCAGCCGACCTCCAGCGTCCGGCGGCCATCCGTCAGCTGGAGGTTCTCGCCGGGCAGGCCGGGGTGCAGTTCCACAGTGGGCCGGAGGAGACCGATCCTGTGAAGGTGGCGCGCTCCGGTCTGGAGGCAGGGCGCCGAAACGCCGACGTGGTGATCGTTGACACGGCCGGCCGCCTGGGTATCGACGAGGAGATGATGGCCCAGGTGGCCCGCGTCCACGACACCGTCCGACCGGACGAGGTGCTGTTCGTCCTCGACGCGATGACCGGTCAGGACGCCGTGAACTCGGCAAAGGCGTTCTCGGAGACCCTGCCCCTCACCGGCATCGTCATCACCAAGATCGACGGGGACTCCCGCGGCGGTGCCGCCCTCTCGGCCACCACCGTCACCGGGGTCCCGGTCAAGTTCGCAGGTACCGGCGAGAAGCTGCAGGATCTGGAGCCCTTCCACCCGGATCGGATCGCTTCACGCATCCTCGGCATGGGCGACGTCCTCAGCCTGATTGAAAAGGCCGAGGGCACCATGTCCGAGAAGCAGGCCGAGGAGCAGGCGCGCAAGGTCATGGAGGCCAAGTTCACGCTGGAAGACTTCCTTACCCAGATCCAGAGCGTGAAGAAGATGGGCGGCATCGGAGATCTGCTGAAGATGCTCCCCGGCGTGCCCGGTATGGGCAAGATGAAGGACCTGGATGTCCAGGACCATGATGTGGCGCGGATCGAGGCGATCATCCGGTCGATGACCCCCCAGGAGCGCAATGATCCACGGATCATCTCCGGCAGCAGGCGCGTCAGAATTGCCAAGGGATCCGGCAGCCAGGTGCGGGAGGTGAACGACCTGCTCAAGCAGTTCGACGCCGCCCGCAAGATGATGAAGCAGATGATGAAGGTCGGCGGCCCGAAGAAGGGCAAGAAGGGGTTCAGCCTCCCTCCCGGACTCGGTATCTGAGTAGCAGGCCGCTCGGTACCCGTTTCAGCGCATCCGTTCGCTGGTACACTGCACCTCAATGGTAAAGATCAGACTTCGCCGCATTGGCAAGAAGAAGCAGCCTACGTACCGTGTTGTGGTCGCGGACTCCCGAGCGCCACGTGATGGCCGGTTCATCGAGTCGATCGGCAAGTACGCTCCCCGCGAGGAGCCCTCGCTCGTAGAGATCGACACCGATCGCGCTCTCGAGTGGCTCGGCAAGGGCGCACAGCCTTCCGAAGCCGTGACCAAGCTCCTAAAGATCGCCGGCGTCCTCGATGAGAAAGGCAAGACCCTCACCGCTTCGTCCGCAAGATGAGCTCGCGGGAAACGCTGGAATTCGTCGTTTCATATCTCGTAGCAAACCCCAACGATGTGCGGATTGAAGAAGAGGTCTCAGGTCGTACGATCATGTACGACCTTTTTGTGCATCCCGATGACGTCGGTAAGGTCATCGGGCGCAACGGGCGTATTGCCCGGGCGATCCGGGCGGTGGTCAAAGCGGCTGCCTTGAGAGAAGACCGCAACGCCATCGTCGAGATCATCGACTAGTTCAAGTTGCGGCGATGGCCTCTGAAGAATCCGACTTTGTCCTGGTAGGCCGGGTGGTGAAGCCCCACGGCCTGCGGGGGGAAGTCCTCATTCGGGCGCTCACCGAAAATCCGGACCGTTTCGCGGAAGGGGCCGAGCTCCTGCTCGGGCCGGACCTGGAGTCAGCCGAACCCGTTGTCGTCGAGGGGTCCCGCAACCACAAAGGCGCCCTGCTGGTGTACTTCGACGGCTACGCCAGCATCGAGGAAGCCGAAACCCTGCGCGACTGGCTGATCTTCGTGGGCAGCTCTGAGCTCGGGCATCCGGACGAGGCGGATGCCTTCTGGGAGCACGAGATCATCGGGCTGGACGTCGTGCACCTGGACGGGACGGCCCTGGGGAAGGTGCAGGAGGTCCACACCCGACCGGCCCAGGACCTCTGGGCCATCGACACCCCCTCGGGAGAGGTTCTCTTCCCGGCAGCCAAGGAGCTTGTGGTATCGGTGGACCTGGAGGCCGGCAGGGTGGTCATCGACCCTCCAGGCGGCCTTTTTTATCCTTGAGATTCGACTTCTGTCCTTGAGATTCGACGTACTTACCATCTTTCCCGAAGCCTTTGAGTCACCTCTGAAGGTAAGCCTTCTCGGCAGGGCGATCGAGGCAGGCGTTCTGCAGGTAGTGGTTCACGACCTGAGGAACTGGGCCCCCGGCCCCCATCGCAAGCTCGACGACGCTCCGTTCGGGGGAGGAGCCGGCATGGTCATGGCTCCGGGACCGGTGGTGGATGCCGTGGAGGAGGTTGCACGCCCGAACGACCGGGTGATCCTGCTGGCCGCCTCGGGCAAGCCCCTCACGCAGACGCTGGCGGCAGAGCTGGCAACCGAGGACCATGTCGTTCTTGTCTGCGGCCGCTACGAGGGGATGGACGACCGCATCCGCCAGGTGCTGCAGGCAGAGGATGTCTCGATCGGCGAGTACGTTCTGGCCGGAGGCGAGATACCCGCCCTTGTGCTCATCGAAGCCGTCTCCCGTCTGATTCCCGGAGTGATGGGGAATGCCGACTCCCTGGGGGAGGAGTCGTTCGCCGATGGTCTGCTGGAGTATCCGCAGTACACCCGTCCGGCAGATTATCGGGGCCTGAAGGTGCCGGACGTGCTGATCTCCGGCCATCACGGGATGGTGGCGGCGTGGCGCCGAGAGCAGGCCCTGCGCCGGACCTTCGAACACCGGCCGGAGCTGTTGAAAACCGCTCGACTGACCGATGCCGAGCGAGAGCTGGTCCAGTCCTGGACCGAACGGGGCTGATGCCTCCCGGGACGGGGGTCCGGGACGATGCCGGCCGGCTTGGGCTATCATCTGTCTACGCGCGCATTCTGCGTACGAGGCTTCGAGAGTCTCTACAGACTTCATGACCCGACCCAAAGGGGTGAACACATGACAAAGACGGACGTTTTGCTGCGCCCCGTCTTGAGGGAGGATCTTGTAGATTTCCGCCCCGGAGACACGGTCAAGGTGCATGTTCGAGTTGTTGAAGGTCAGCGAGAGAGAATTCAGGTTTTCCAAGGCATCGTGATCCGGCGGCAGGGCTCCGGAGTGAGGGAGACTTTCACTGTTCGAAAGGTCTCATTCAACGTCGGCGTGGAGCGCACCTTTCCCGTTCACTCGCCCATTCTTGCGAATATCGACGTGGTTACCCGTGGCGACGTCCGCCGGGCGAAGCTTTACTACCTCCGCTCCCGAGTGGGCCGTGCGGCCAAGGTAAAGGAAAAGCGGTTCTGACCTCATGCAAACGAGGTCCAGAGCAGAGCGACTAGCCCAACGTCCCAAAGAGAAGCAGAGCGTCGGTCAGTTCTTCAAAGAGCTGCCGGTGCTTGTCGTGGTGGCTCTTGGAATTGCAATCCTCGTCAAAGCTTTTGTCGTCCAGGCCTTTTTCATTCCTTCGGGCTCCATGGAGGACACCCTTCAGATCAACGACCGGGTCCTGGTCTCCAAGTTCACGTACCGGATCACCGAGCCGAAGTATGCGAATGTCGTGGTCTTCGAGTCACCGCTCAGCCAGAGGATTCCGGAGCCGGACCCGGCCCCACTGCAGTCGTTGATGGACAACATCATGGAAGGTCTCGGCCTGAAATCGTCCGAGCAGGACTTCATAAAGAGGGTCATTGCCACCGAGGGGCAGACGGTGCAGGTGAAGGAAGGCTTCCTCTACGTGGACGGCAAAAAGCTCGACGAGCCATACCGCAAGGATGAAACTCCCATGCAGGACTATGGCCCTACGACGGTCGGTGCGGATAAAGTGTTCGTGATGGGAGATAACCGCAGCAACTCGGAGGATTCGCGGGTTTTCGGCCCCATCCCCAAGTCGAGCATCGTCGGCAAGGCTTTCGTTCTCATCTGGCCTCTGAACCGATTCCGTTGGCTTGGGTCAAGCTGAGTCGGTTCGGCAAGCTCAATTGAAGGTTGGTGTAGCCCGTGCCTAACAAGCATGTCCCGAAGCACAGGGCGCCGAAGAAAGAGCCCTTTGGGCGCAGGCGTCCTGCGGCGAGTTCCCGTAAAGGCTACGGCTCCTCAATACACTCGGTCGAGCCCGGCGTAACCTCGGTCTCCCTCACCGAGGGTGACGGCGCCGACCCGGCACCCACGCCTTCCCCCGTCCCCCAAAAGCCATCCTCGACAGATCTCGGGATCGGCGATCCGGCTGCTCCGGCACCAAAGCAACCTTTTGCAGAACGGCTGATCGCAAAACCGGGTGTTGCCCCCAAGCCGACCGCTGCTCGCCCCAATGCCCAGCCTCCTGCGGCTGCAAAAGCTCCCGTCGCGGCAGCGAAGGTTGCGGCGACCCCCTCTTCAGACGGCCTGTTCGCTCCCGAGACGGCGCCTCAGGTTTCGGTCGCGGGACCTGCGCCGGCCGAACCCACGGAGGCGCTCGAGCGGCCGGCACCGAGGCGTCAAGCGGGCGGGCCCCCCGCAGAGAGCCACCGGGACAATGGCTCCTCCACCCTGCAGGATCTCCAGACGCTCCAGGTCAAGTCGGCCATTCGCAGCGGGGACCAGGCCTGGGATCCATTTCTAAAGGATCCCGAGCCCGATTCCAGGCGGTTTCGCCGGAATGGTGCCGTCTCGGACCTCGACAAACTCATAAGCAGCAAGGCAAGGCGCAAGCCGGCCCGCCGGACGACCACCGACGAGCGCCAGCAGCACCAAACCCTTGGCCAGTGGTTCAAGGAGATACTTCTGCTCGGCCTGATCGCCGTGCTGACTGCGGTGTTGCTGACCAACTACGTGGTGCAGGCTTTCTTTATCCCCTCGGAGTCCATGGAAGACACGCTGATGACCGACGACCGGGTGCTTGTGAACAAACTCGTCTACAGGCTTCGCGAGCCCCGACCAGGCGACATCGTCGTTTTCACTTCGCCTGAGATGGATGCCGCGGATATCGCCGAATCGGGGCCGATCGCCAAGGTGCTCAACCAGGCGGCTCAGGGGCTCGGGCTGAGGTCATCGGTGCAGGACCTGATCAAGCGTGTCATCGCAGTTGAGGGCCAGACTGTGGAGGTGAAGATTGGATCGGTCTTCGTCGATGGCAAACAGGTTGACGAGCCCTTTCGCAAGGACCTATTGCCCATGCCCGACTACGGGCCCTTCAAAGTACCGGCGGGCAAGGTATTCGTCATGGGCGACAACCGGGGGCAGTCTCATGACTCCAGGGCATTCGGTCCTGTGGACACCTCCACCATCGTCGGCCGGGCATTTGCCCTGATCTGGCCGCTCCAGCGCTTTGCCTGGCTGAACTCGTAGGGAGACATCCCGTACCGCCGTGAGCTACAAGGCCACCTACAGAACCCGCACCTATCGAGTGCGCGGCCGGACGGCCAAGGCCCGGACGAATCCGGTACCCGGAATGAAACATGAAGCTGCGCTTCGGAGCTCCGGTGCGGAGCTGGTCGCCGGCGTCGATGAGGTGGGCCTGGGGGCCTGGGCCGGCCCGGTGGCGGTCGGGATCGTCGTCTTTCGGCCGGGCACCCGCGTCTACAAGGTCCGTGACTCCAAGCTGGTGGATCCCGTCCGCCGGGAGTGGCTCTCGGCCCGTATTCGTGATCAGGCGCTGTGCTGGGCAACCGGCCTCAGCTGGCCCGATGAGATCGACCGGGTCGGTTTGTCGGAGGCCATGCGCCGGGCGGGCGGCCGGGCCTTGGAAGGCCTGAACGTGTGGCCGGATTACTTTCTCATCGACGGGCAGTGGAACTTTCTGAAGACCAATCCGCTGGAGCCGCAGGTGAAGATGATTGTCCGGGGGGACTGCGAGTCGGTCTCTATCGCCTCGGCCTCCATCGTGGCGAAGGTGCTGCGGGACCGGTTGATGGCTCAGCTGTCACAACAGTTTCCCCCCTACCTGTTTCACCTCAACAAAGGGTATCCGTCACCTGCTCACAAGTGGGCACTCTCCGCTTTTGGTCCCTCGCCGGTGCACCGACGGCTTTTCGCGCCGGTTCGCAAGCTGGCCGAGGAGGGGACCGAGGGTCGCCTTCTCCCATGCCTCCGGCCAGAGGCGCACCAGAGAGCCGGCGAAACGAGGCTCGTCCTGACATTGCCGGGGTGACTTCAGGGCCTGTGATGGACCCTCCCGAGGAGTGCCTGTCGGTCGTCATGCCCTGCTTCAACGAGGCCGCCACCGTACAGACCGCGGCTAAGCGGGTCCTGGAGTCCCCGTTCACCCAGGAGCTGATCATCGTCGATGATGGTTCCACCGATGGGACCCTGTCGATAATCCAGGGGATCGACGACCCTCGTGTACGGGTGTTGGCGCAGCCCCGCAACCTCGGCAAGGGCGCAGCGCTCCGGCGAGGATTCCGCGAGGCGAGAGGCAGATTCGTGGTTATCCAGGATGGCGACCTGGAGTACGACCCCGCGGACTATGCCGTGCTGTTGGAGCCGCTGCTCGACGGACGAGGCGATGTGGTCTATGGATCCAGGTTCCTTGCCGGACGCCCTCACCGGGTTCTTTACTACTGGCACTCGGTGGGTAACCGCTTCCTGACGATGCTGTCAAACATGGCCACCAACATCAACCTGACGGACATGGAGACCTGCTACAAGGCTTTCCGGCGCGAGGTTCTGGAAAGCATCGACTTAAAGGAGAACCGGTTCGGCGTGGAGGCGGAGATAACGGCCAAGGTGGCGGGTGGAGGTTGGCGGATCTACGAGGTTGGAATCTCGTACTCCGGGAGGACCTATGAAGAAGGGAAGAAAATCGGCTGGAAGGACGGCGTGAGAACGCTTTACTCCATCCTCAAGTACTCTCCACTGGTCGGCAGGCGGCGCACGAGGAGCTGACCGCCAACAAGATCCCCGAGCGGTTACCATTTTCAGAACCGGGGAGGAAACTATGAGTGCCGAAGACCTAGAGCAATTCGAAACAGATCTCGAGCTTGCTCTGTACCGCGAGTACAGGGACGTGTTACCGATGTTCCGCTACGTCGTGGAAACCGATCGCCGCTCCTACCTGTGCAACAGCTACGAGGTGGTGGCCCACGCCGGATCCGGTTCCGGGACCTGGTTCGAGCTCATCCTGAAGGACGCCTGGGCCTGGGACATCTACCGGCCGACCAGGTTCGTAACCGAGGTCAAGATTCACACCGTACGGGATCTGAACATCGAGGAGCTGTCGCGCCCGGTGGAACGCACCCCCTCCATGGGAGAGCTCGAAGAGCTCTGACAAGGGCTGCGGCTGCAGTGGGAAGCACTCCGGTGTCCGAGCCGCAGCCACGACTTTGGACGACCAGGGTTGCGGCTGCGAGCAGCGTACTCACGTTTGGGAGCCGCAGCCACGACTTTGGACGACCAGGGCTGCGGCTGCGAGCAGCGTACTCACGTTTGGGAGCCGCAGCCACGACTCGACGAGAGTTGTCACGCCCTGCCGTTAGAGTCGCTCCCGGAATGGGACGACAACAGATCCAGATGTTGGGCGAGGACTCCGCCGCGGGTCTGCTCGAACGCAAGGGTATGAGGGTTGTCGCACGTAACTGGCGCTGCAAGCTCGGCGAGCTTGACCTGGTGGCGATGGACGGCTCCACTATCGTCTTCGTCGAGGTGAAGTGCCGATCGCGGGACCAGCTTTACGATCCCGCGCTGGCGGTGGACGCGCGCAAGCGGACGCGCCTGCGCCGTGTGGCCGAGGCATTTCTTGCAATGCAGCATCCGCAATACCGCGACTGCCGGTTCGATGTTGTCTCTGTCGTCGCGGGCACCCCTGTCCGTCTCAGACACCTTGTCGATGCGTTCTAGGGGGGACCTGCGGCGCCGGTGGCCGCTGGGCCTCGCCGCGCTTCTGGGGTTCCTTCTGCTCGGATCCATAGTCGCCGCAGTTGTCAACGGCCGTCGCCTCCAGGGATCGGTACCGGGCAAGGCGCCCATCCTGGGGCTGGCGGCGTCGCCCAATGGCTTTCTCATCGGCACGTCAGACGGTGTGCTCTCCAGCTCCGACGGCTCCTCGTGGAAGCGTGTGCCGGGCTTCGAAGGTGAGAGCCTGGTTGCAGGCTCCGGCTCGACCATTGCGGTCGTCAGCGGCGGGGCGTTGAGCGTAACGTCGGACCTCGCCGTGTTTCGTCCGGTTTCGGGGGACCTCGATCGCCCGACCGCGCTCACCGTCACCCCTCAAGGGCAGGTCTGGGTAGCGGATGAGTCCGGGGTGCACTTCACAGGTGAAGGTCCGGGGCTCCCGAACCCTGTGCCCTTGGAGGGCGGCCCGGGCGAGGTGCTGTCACTCGGTGTCCAGAGCGGCGATGCGGATGACAGGCCGACTATCCTGGCCGGGGGACTCTCCTCTGGTCTGTGGCGATCCGACGACGGCGGCATGAAGTGGCAGCGCATTCTCGGCACCCCGACCCGGGCGATCCTCGTGGACCCGGCTGAAGCGGAACGCTACTTCATCGGCACGGCCGGGGGAGTGTTGGCCGCCGGCCGTACCACCCCGGAGTTCACCGATCTGCGCCTGGCGGTGGAGGCTCTGGCGGAGTCTGAAGGCACCTACTACGCAATAACGGCCGAGCGCCTGGTCTACGAGTCCAAAGACGGCTTGAAGTGGACCGCCCGACCCGTGCCTACGAAGTAGAGGCATACGGGAGAAATGTCACCCCCGGCCGTTAGCGTTCACGGCATGTTCGCCAAGGTTTCGTCGGTAGCGGTAGTGGGGCTGGACGCCAGGCCGGTCGATGTCGAGATCGACATCGGGGGCGGCCTGCCAGATTTCCGGGTGGTGGGGCTTCCCAGCGCCGCGGTGAAGGAAGCGCCTCGCCGCGTGCGGGCCGCCGTGGTTAACTCGGGCCGCCAGTGGCCCATGCGCAAAGTCACCGCCAGCCTTGCGCCGGGCGATCTTCGCAAGGATGGGGTCCTGTTCGATCTGCCTCTGGCGGTGGGCGTGCTGGCTGCCTTCGGCCAGCTCAACTCTCCGGCTCTCAACCGTTACGGGCTGGTCGGCGAGCTGGCCCTGGACGGCAGCCTGCGGCCTATTCGCGGTGCGCTGGCGGCGGCACTTGCGGCCCGGGACCAGGGGTGGGACGGCATCGTGCTGCCCCGGCAGAACCTTCCGGAGGCGGGGCTGGTGACCGGGATTCAGGTGATTGGAGCGGCGGATCTCTCCGAGGCTCTCGCGTTCCTGGGCGAAGGCCGGGTTCCCGGCGACCAACCCGGTCGCGTCTGTGCGGCTGAGATGCTGCGCTGTTCCAATTATGTGGGGCCCGACATGAGCGACGTGCGGGGGCAGGCACAGGCGTTGCGGGCGCTGGAAATTGCCGCCGCCGGAAGTCACAACGTGCTGATGGTAGGTCCCCCCGGGTGCGGCAAGACCATGATGGCCCAGCGGATGCCGGGCATCATGCCTCCCCTTACCGAGGAGGAAGCTATCGAGGCCACCCGGGTCTGGTCGGTCGCGGGTATGCTCCCGATCGATCAGGCCCTGATCATCGGGCGGCCCTTCCGTGCCCCGCATCACCACGCTTCGGCGGCGGCCCTGATCGGCGGAGGCAGCCCGCTTCCTCGTCCCGGAGAGATATCCCTGGCCCACCGCGGAGTCCTCTTTCTCGACGAGCTACCTTTGTTTTCCCGGTTGGTGCTGGAAGCGCTGCGGCAGCCGCTCGAGGAGGGGTCAGTGCGAGTGGTGCGTCAGGCCACCCGAGTTGAGTTTCCGGCGGCCTTCTGCCTGGTGGGGGCGGCCAACCCATGCCTCTGCCCGGGGCCCTCAGGATCCGCCGGATGCGCCTGTCCGCCGGGCCGTCTTGATGCATACCGGTCCCGGCTCTCCGGGCCTTTGCTGGACCGCATCGATCTGCAGGTGGAGGTCCCACGGCTGACCCCCGATGAGCTGTTCGACCTGGAGCCGGCCGAGTCAAGTGCCGTCATCCGTGACCGGGTGATCGCGGCGCGGGCATTCCGCCGGCGGAGGTTGGAGATCGAGAAGGATCCCGCCGGCGTGTCGGACCTTGCGCCGGCGCTTCGCCGATTCCTGCGCCATGCCACCAGCTCCGCCGAGGATTCCGCTCGCGGCATGGATCGGCTCGTTAAGGTGGCGCGCTCCATAGCGGATCTCGCCCTGACCGACGAGATAGACGAGCAGCATCTGGCCGAGGCCCTGCAGTACCGGAGGCCGGTGTGGGGGGCTTTATGACCTCTCGAACCATCCGCCGGCGGGATGCCGAGTACCCTGCTCTACTCCGGGAGATTCCCGGACCGCCGGATCTGCTGTGGCTCTCCGGCACACGGTTGGATGCAGCGCCTGCCCTGGCGGTGGTCGGCAGCCGCAAGGCCAGCCGCTACGGACTGGAAGCAGCCTTCTGGCTGGCGAAGGAGCTGTCGCTGTCGGGGATCACCATCGTGAGCGGAATGGCCAAGGGAATCGACGCCGCTGCCCACAAGGGGGCTCTGGCGGGGGGAGGTACTACCGTTGCCGTTTTGGGGTGCGGGCTGGACATCTGCTATCCGGCGCGACACAAGGACCTCTTGCGGCAGATCAAGCACTGCGGAACGGTCGTAACGGAGTATCCGCCGGGAACCAGACCGCTTCCGCACCACTTTCCGGTGCGGAATAGAATCATCGCCGGGATGTCGCTGGGTGTCGTTCTGGTCGAGGCTGCCCCGGCCGGCGGCGCGATGATCACGGCCCGGCTGGCCATGGAGTTCGGGCGGGAGGTGTTTGCGGTGCCGGGAGCGGTGCACTCACCGGTATCGAGAGGTCCTCATATGTTGGTTCGCGACGGCGCCCGCCTTGTGGCCTCGGCGGACCAGATCCTCGAGGATCTCGGCATGCTGCGCAGCCTCCAAACGGACCAACCGCCGCCCGTGCTGCACCCCGACGAGGCGCGGGTGCTGAGTGTCCTCGAAGCTGAGCCGCTGCTGCTCGACCTCATCGCCCGGCGCGCTGGGATGCCGGTATCAACTGCGGCGGCGGTCCTGGTGAAGCTGGAGCTGCAGTCCCTTGTCAGCCGGCGCCCGGGAGGCCGTTACGCGGCCGCGGTCGAGGCCGGAGCGGACCAGTCCCCCTGAGGGCCGCCCCACGTCATCTTGCCGTACACGGACGCTCACGGTGGCAGGCCGAGCTGACTTCGCGGTTGCGAGCGCCTACGCTGACCTATACTCGAAGGTCAATGAACGTACTGCGACGATGAATCAGGCTACTGCGGCCGCACTGAGTGCGACCGGTGACGCACCGACCGCGGCTGGGTCCGGCGTGGACGATGAGGATTTGGACAATGCGGAGCCGGCCTCATCTTTGGGGCCGGTCGATCGGTTATGGGCGGAGTATAAGTCCACCGGCTCGACCAGGGTCCGCGACGAGCTGATCGTCCACTACGCACCACTGGTCAAGTACGTAGCCGCCCGGGTGGCAATCGGGCTTCCGAACAGCGTTGATCAGGAGGACCTCGCCTCGGCGGGGATCGTCGGCCTCATGGAGGCAGTTGCCAGGTTCGAGCCGGACCGGGGCTTCAAGTTCGAGTCCTACGCTGCCGCGCGCATCCGGGGAGCGATCATCGACGATCTGCGCTCGCTGGACTGGGTGCCTCGCTCCGTACGATCTCAGGCCCGCAAGGTCGAGGAAACACTCAGCAAGCTGCACGACAAGCTCGGACGTACGCCGACCGACGAAGAGGTGGCAGAGCAGATGGGTGTCACGGTTGCCAAGGTTCGAGCGATCTACTCCAAGGTCTCCACGATTCTTTTTGCCTCCCTGGACCGGCTGCTGTCGGGGACCGACAAAAGTGACAGCGGTATGTCCTTGCTCGACACGCTCGTAGACACCAAGGCCGAAGACCCGGCGGCGGCGGTTGAGGAGCGGGAGATGAAGGAGTTTCTGGTGAAGGCTATCTCGGGTCTTCCGGAGCGGGAGCGCACCGCCATCACCCTTTACTACTACGAAGGGCTCAATCTTGCGGAAATTTCTAAGGTGGTCGGTGTCTCGCAGGCGCGGATATCCCAGATGAACACAAAGTCGGTCATGACGTTCAGATCCTTGCTGAACAAACGCTCCAGACGCTGATATCCTCAGTTTGACGGCGTCCGCAGCCAAGTTGGGCTGCAGGATGTCCTGTTCAGTGGCCCCCCGGGGCGCCAATGAAATTCCAGATCTTAGGCGGCCTCAACGCGCCCGTGACGCACGGTGAGTGCTCGGGCGATAAGCTAGTGCCCCACACTTAAAGAACAATCTATTTGGGCTGGTCTGAATACGGCCTGGGAACCGAAAGGAGACGGCATGGCCGTCGTTTCACTAAAGCAACTGCTCGAGGCCGGCGTCCATTTTGGACACCAGACCCGTAGGTGGAACCCCAAAATGCGACGGTTCATCTTTGCCGAGCGCAACGGGATCTACATCATCGACCTGCTCAAAACCATGCGGGGAATCGAGGCAGCCTACGAGTACTGCCGCAAGCTCGTCGCGGGCGGCGGCATCGTCCTGTTCGTCGGCACGAAAAAGCAGATCGCCGACTCCGTAGCCGAGGAGGCAAAGAGGGTTGGCATGCCCTACGTCAACTATCGCTGGCTCGGCGGAATGCTTACCAACTTTCAGACCATCCACAAGCGCATCCTTCGTATGCGTGAGCTCGAGTCCCAGCAGGCGCAGGGAATCTTTGAAGAGATCCCGAAGAAGGAAGCCCTGGTTCTCCGCAAGGAGCTGGAGAAGCTCCAGAAGAACCTCGACGGGATCCGGGACCTCAACCGCAGGCCCGACGCGGTATTCATTGTCGACACCCGTAAGGAGGACATCGCCGTCCGCGAAGCCCGCAAGCTGGGTCTGCCGATCATTGCGATCGTCGACACCAACTGCGATCCCGATGATGTGGATTACGTGATTCCCGGCAACGACGACGCGATCCGGTCCGGATCCCTGCTCACCCGCGTGGTGGCCGATGCCATCGCCGCAGGGATGCAGGCACGGCCGCCCGAGGTCATCGCCGCCGCCGAGGCGGCCGCTGCCTCCAGCGTCACCCTCACCGCCGGCAGCGAGGAGCCTCCGGCCGAGTGGGAGATCATGCTGGCCCAGCAGGAGACCGAAAGCGCGAAGAAAGCCAAAGAACCGGCAGCGCCGGTCGCACCGAAGCCGGCAGCACAGCCGGCTCCGCGTGCCGCGGTAGCCGCCCCGGCGGCGGACCTGTTAAAACCGGAGGCGGAAGCCGGTACGGCAGCCGAGGAATCCGATTCTGACGTCGACCCATTTCAGCGCCTTCTCGACGACACTCCGCTTCCCGGCGAGGACATCGAGGAAGAGCTGAAGGCAAAGTACAAGGACGAAGACGAGGTCAAGCACAGGTGAGCATTACCGCAACCGATGTGAAGGCACTGCGGGACGCGACAGGTGCCGGCATGATGGACTGCAAGCGCGCGCTTTCGGAGTCGAATGGCGACGTCGAGTCCGCCAAGGACCTTTTGAAAAAGTGGGGTCTGGCCGGCATCGAGAAGCGTTCCGGCCGGGTCGCCAAGGAAGGAACCATCGGTTACTACATTCACCAGCTGGACCCCGAGCTTCCTCCCAAGAAGGGCGTGCTCGTCGAGCTGAACAGCGAGACGGACTTCGTGGCGAAGACCCCCGAGTTCAGGGACTTGGCGCGCAACATCGCCATGCACATCGCAGCGATGGAGCCTAAGTGGGTGAGCCGGGCGGATGTGCCGGCCGAGATCCTCGAGCGGGAAACCGCCATCTTCAAGGAGTCGGACCAGCTCAAGGGCAAGCCGGAGAATATCCAGGCCAAGATCATCGAGGGCAAGCTCAACGCCATGCTGGCCGACCGCGGCGGGGTTCTTCTCGAGCAGAAGTACGTCAGGGATGAGTCCGGCCGCAAAACCGTCGGTGACCTGATCACCGACTATGCCGCATCCGTCAAGGAAAACATCGGCCTGCGGCGCTTCGTCCGCTTCGCGGTAGGCGAGTAGGGGAGTGAAGGAAGGACCCGGTTACAAGCGGGTTCTTCTCAAGCTTTCCGGAGAAGCCTTCGCAGACCCCGCACCGGGATTCGGCATCGATGCCGGAATCGTGACCTCGCTGGCCAAGCAGCTGGCCGAGATCCAGAGCTCGGGAGTGGAGGTCGCCGTTGTCGTGGGGGGAGGGAACATCTTCCGCGGCTCGCAGGCAGCAGCCATGGGTATGGACCGGGCCCGCGCCGACTATATGGGAATGCTCGCCACGGTCATCAACGGCATCGCTCTGGCCGATGCACTCGGCCAGGTGGGCGCGGAGTGCCGGGTGATGAGCGCGATCTGGATGCAGGAGGTTGCCGAGCCATTCATCCGCGGGCGGGCACTTCGCCATCTCGAGCGGGGGATGATCGTCATCTTCGTGGGCGGAACCGGCAACCCTTACTTCACCACCGACACCGCCGCTTCCGTCAGGGCCCTGGAGGTGGGCGCCGAGGCTCTCCTCAAAGGCACAAAGGTCGATGGTGTCTACGACTCCGATCCGTTGCTGAACCCCGACGCCAAGCGCATAGAACACCTGGAGTACATCGAGGTGCTGAATCGGGGACTGAAGGTGATGGACGCGACCGCCATCTCCCTGTGCATGGACAATAAGATGCCTATCGTGGTGTTCGACGTCACGCAGGACGGGAACATCAAACGGGTGGTCGAGGGCGACACGGTGGGAACCAAGGTTTCCGGGAGGACGTGAGTGGTAGTAGAAGCCCAGATGCAGCAGGCTTCCATCAAGATGCGCAAGGCCGTGACGGCAACGCAGGAGGAGTTCGGCCATATCCGTACGGGGCGCGCTTCTCCCCACCTGCTCGACCGCATCGAGATCGACTACTACGGCACCAGGACCCCCTTGAACCAGGTAGCGGGCATCTCGGTCCCCGAAGCTCGCATGATGGTGATCTCGCCGTACGACAAGAGCGCGCTCAGCGCCATTGAGAAGGCAATCCAGGCCTCGGACCTGGGCGTGAACCCGTCAAACGACGGCTCGATCATTCGCCTCTCTTTTCCGCCGCTGACCGAGGAGAGGCGCAAGGTGCTAATCAAGCAGGTCAAGGAGAGAGCCGAGGAAGGCAAGGTCGCGGTTCGCAACGTCCGCCGCCACTCCAAGGATGAGATGGAGCGCATGAAAAAGGAGGGCGAGATCTCCGAGGACGACCTGAAGCGCAGCGAGAAAGAGCTCCAAAAGCTCACCGATCACTTCGTGGAGGAGATCGACAAGATGTTCGGCCACAAGGAGAGGGAGCTCCTGGAGGTCTGAGCTAAAGACCTGCCGGAACAAAATGAGCCGTTCTTCCAAGAATCCCTCAGACCCGGCAGCTCCCCGCCCGGGTACACCTCCCCGAAAGGGCGCCGGCCGCAACCTGAAGCTGGCGACGCTCACCGGCATCACACTGGCGACGCTCGTAGTGGGGCTGCTCTACCTGGGAGCGGAGGCGTTTTTCGGCCTGGCGATCATCGTGATCATGCTGGCGCAGGCGGAGTTCTACCGGGCCACCCGCAGCGCCGGCCACAACCCGGCGACTGCCCTGGGCCTGGTGGGCGGCGCCGTCGTTTTGATCGGTGTTTTCCTGAAGGGCCCCTCGGCGGCCGGCCTGGCGCTCTTTGCCACGCTGGCCGCCTGCTTCATCTGGTATATGTCGTTTCCCACACGGGCGAATGTTGTGACCAATGTGGCCATAACCATGATGGGGATCGTCTACATCCCCCTGCTCGGATCCTTTGTCGGCCTGCTCTCCCGGCGGCCGGACGGCCGGGGAGTGACAATCGCCGCCATCGGCGTGGCGGCCGTCTACGACATCTTTGCCTACGCCGGAGGCTCCAAGCTCGGGCGGCATGCGATGGCCCCTTCGGTATCACCACACAAGTCGTGGGAGGGGGCGGCGGTGGCGACTGTCGCCACCGTGATGGTGGCGAACTTTGCCGGTCCGGCGCTCGGTCCGTGGAGTGCTGTTGAAGCGGCTCTTCTGGGACTTGCCGTCGCAGTGGTCGCCCCGTTGGGGGACCTGGTGGAGTCACTGATCAAGAGGGATCTGCGGATCAAGGACATGGGCACCATCTTTCCTGGGCATGGAGGAGCGTTGGATCGCATCGATGCGATCCTGTTCGTCGCCCCCACGGTCTGGTTCTCGCTGCAGCTGTTCGGCCATTAAGTGCCGGGTCAGCCAACGTTTCCGATATGACGCATCATGGATTGATGGACCTGTTCGACATTCCGGAGCGCCTGCGCGTCGCAATCCTCGGATCCACCGGCTCGATAGGCAGCCAGGCTCTCGAGGTCGTGCGGGCCTACCCCGAGCGGTTCGAGGTTGTCGCGCTCGCCGCCGGATCCGACACCGGAAGCCTTATTGCCCAGGCGAAGGAGTTCGAGGTCTCCCTTTTGGGCGTGGTGAACGGGCCCCTCGACGTCCCCGACGGTTGCACTGTCTTTGAGGGAGAGCACTCCGCGGAGAAGGTGGTCCAGGAGTCCGATGCCCATCTCGTGCTCAACGCAGTGGTCGGTGCGGCCGGTCTGCGGGCCACGATGGCAACGATTCTGGCCGGCAAGACCTTGGCCATTGCCAACAAGGAGAGTCTGGTCGCCGGGGGAGAGCTGGTGATGAGCAAGGCGATGGAGGGCCAGCTTCGGCCGGTCGACAGTGAGCACTCATCGCTGTGGCAGCTGCTGGACGGACTGCCTCCCGACCGGGTACGGCGCGTGATGCTGACCGGCAGCGGAGGGCCCTTCCGGGGAAAGTCCATCGCCGAGCTGGAGATGGTGACCGTAGCAGGAGCGCTCAACCACCCGGTTTGGGAGATGGGTCCCAAGATCACCATCGACTCTTCCACGCTCATGAACAAAGGCCTGGAGGTCATCGAAGCCCACTTCCTTTTCGGTCTGACCTACGACGAAATACAAGTGGTAATCCACCCGCAGGGCATGGTCCACGGGATGGTGGAAACCATGGACGCCAGTGTTTTTGCTCACGCCGCTCCCACCGACATGCGCCTCCCCATCCAGCTGGCAATGGCTTTTCCCGATCGGCTGGGGGCCCCCCCGAACCGGCTGAGCGGCGTGCCGGGCAGGATCGACTGGACGGTTCCGCAATCAATGACCTTCGAGCCGCCGGACCTGGACACCTTTCGCTGTCTGGCGCTGGCCTTTGAGGCCGGGCGCCGGGGCGGTACCTATCCCGCCGTGCTGAACGCGGCCAATGAGATGGCGGTTGAAGCATTTCTGGCAGACCGGCTGGATTACCTGGGCATCCCGGCCGTGGTTGAGGGTGTCTTGGAACGACATGAAAGCTGTGAGCCTTCCCTGGAAACCATTTTGGAGCAGGACGTCTGGGCCCGATCCCAGGCGGGTGCAATGATCGACGCTAGGAGCGGGACTTGAGCTTTCTAACCGGAGTGGCACTCTTTATCGGCACCCTGTTGCTGATGGTCACCTTTCACGAGTTCGGTCACTACGCGACCGCTCGCAGGTTCGGCATCAAGGTCGAGGAGTTCTTCGTGGGCTTCGGTCCCCGCCTCTTCTCCAGATGGCGGGGTGAGACCGAATTCGGAGTGAAGGCGATCCTTCTCGGCGGCTACGTGAAGATCGCCGGCATGAACCCGTTCCAGGAGGTCCCTCCGGAGGAGCTGCCTCGCACGTTCGGCTCCAAGCCGGCATGGCAGCGGGCAATCGTGCTGCTCGCCGGCTCCTTCACCCATTTCATCCTCGCTACGGTCGTGTTTGCCGGGCTCATCGGGACCTCCGGTATCCCCGAGCTGACGACAGGGGTCGAGGAGGTCGCCGAGCAGGTCGGCGACAAGCAGGGCCCGGCTAAGGTTGCCGGCTTGAGGCCCGGTGACCGGCTGGTTTCCATCGACGGCACCCGGATCACGGAGTGGGAGCAGGTCCGCGGCCTTATCCAGCCCAACAGCAACCGGACGCTTACCTTCGAGGTCGAAAGGGACGGAGAGATTCTCGAGCTCCCGGTGACCCCGGTTGAGGCCGAGGCGGTCACGAACCCGAACAACCCCGAGCAGAAAGAGGTGGTCGGTCAGATCGGCGTGCTGCCCATAGTCGAGACCGTGAAGGGTGGTCCCATCTGGGCCATAGGGCAAGGCCTGAAAACCACCGGCGACGCCATTTGGCGAAGCATCATGGGAACCGGCATGATCTTCACCTCGATCGACGACGTCTTTGGCGCCCTGGGCGGCACCGGGGAGCGTGAGATCACCGAGGAGCAGCCGGTGGGATTGGTGGGCGCGGCCCGACTGGCCGGTCAGGCGACCTCGGCGGGGGCGGTGGAGAGCCTGGTCTCGTTCCTCGGGTACTTCATCGTCTTCGTCGGCGTGATCAACCTCGCGCCGCTGCCGCCGCTGGACGGTGGGCACCTGCTGATCCTGGGGCTTGAGAAGCTAACCCGGCGCAACATCGACCCGAAGAGGGTCCTGCCCTTCGCCGGCGTGGTGCTGGGGTTCCTGGTGATGCTCACCTTTGCTCTGCTCTTCCTCGATCTGGCTCGGCCTCTGGGTAATCCATTTCAGTAACCCCTCCGGCGGTCCCCATAGCATCCGGATAGGCTGTCAATATGGCACTTCCCAAGCAGTCCGACGACTTTCCCGCGTGGTACCAGCAGGTGGTCAAGGGCGCCGAGCTGGCCGAGAACTCGCTGGCCCGCGGGTCGATGGTCATCCGGCCCTACGGGTACGCCTTGTGGGAGGCGATCCAGTCCGGGGTTGACCGGCGGATCAAGCGGACCGGACACTCGAATGTCTACTTCCCTCTGCTGATCCCCCAGAGCCTGCTGGACAAGGAAGCGGACCACGTTGAGGGCTTTGCGCCTCAGGTCGCCGTGGTCACCCATGGGGGAGGCTCCAAGCTCGAGGAGCCGCTTATCATCCGGCCCACCTCCGAGACGATCATCTGGGCCACCTACGCGAAGTGGATCCAGAGCTACCGGGACCTGCCGCTGCTCTACAACCAGTGGGCAAATGTCGTGCGCTGGGAGATGAGGACGCGCCTGTTCCTAAGGACCTCCGAGTTCCTATGGCAGGAGGGCCACACCGCCCACGAGACAGCGGACGAGGCCATCGCCGAGGCGCGGATGATCCTGTTGGACGTCTACCGGGAGACGGTGGAAGAGGACTTTGCCATACCGGTCCTCGCCGGCCGCAAGACCGAGTCCGAGCGGTTTCCCGGCGCCATTGAGACGCTGGCCATCGAAGCACTGATGCGCGACGGCAAGGCGCTTCAGGCCGGCACCTCACACTACCTCGGCCAGAACTTCGCGAAGGCGTACGGCGTGCAGTTCCTGGGCCGGGACGGCCAGCAGGATTTCCCCTACGCAACGTCGTGGGGGGTATCGACCCGTCTGGTCGGCGGACTGATCATGGCGCACGGGGATGACAAGGGCCTGAAGCTGCCGCCACGCCTGGCTCCGTTCCAGGTTGTGATAGTGCCGATCTACCGGGACGAGCAGAAGGGTACCGTACTCGAAGCGGTCAAGCGGATCTCCGACTCATTGGGCGACGTCCGCGTCAAGATCGACGACCGGGAGGAGCACCGTCCCGGATACAAGTTCAACGAGTGGGAGCTCAAGGGAGTGCCGGTGCGCCTCGAGATTGGCCCCCGGGACCTGGAGGCGGGACAGGTGATGGCGTACCGCAGGGACACCGGTGAGAAGAGTGCCGTTCCCCTGACGTCTTTGCCGTCCGCCGTGCCGGACCTGCTTGCCGACATACACAGGTCGCTGTTTCAGTCGGCGCTGGAGTTTCGGTCGGAGCATACTTTCGCGCCGGGGTCGTACGCGGAGCTGACCGACCTGCTGTCGTCCGGGAGCGGGTTCGTCCAGGGCGGCTGGTGCGGGAGCCCGGAGTGCGAGGACAAGGTTAAAGACCAAACCAAGGCCACGATTCGAGTGTTGCCGCTCGATTCCGAGGCGCAGGAGGGCCACTGCGTGGTCTGCGGTTCTCCGGCCATCGAGCTGGCGACCTGGGCCCAGTCGTACTAGCGGCTGGGACACATCCCGGGTCCCGCGCGAGGTGGCACAATCAGTGGGTGTTCTACGGTGCAGCGTTCCTGTTCTCACTTGCCCTGTTGCTTTTTGCGGTGCTCGACTGCATCGCCACCGAAGCGTCCCTTTGCCGCTACCTCCCCAAGCCGCTGTGGATCATGTTGATCATCTTCCTGCCGACCGTCGGCTCGGTTGCGTGGCTGCTGCTCGGCAGGCCGGAGAAGACGACGTCGTATCCCGGCCACACCAGTTCGAGGCCGGGCCCTCCGGCGGCCCGGCCGAGACGGCCGCTCGGACCGGACGACGACCCCAGGTTTGCCGAGATGTCGGGTGGAACGGCGCGCTCGGCGCCGGGGGTGCCGGCGAAGGAGCCGGAGCCGGCGAAGGAGCCGGCCGGGTCGGACCCGCCGACGACCCCCAGCGACGCCAATCCGTCCGATACACCCGGACCCGAACATGGGGTGAATGAGCTTAGAGCCTGGGAAGAGGACCTTCGTCGACGAGAGGAGGAGCTGCGCCGCAAGCTGGAGGGGAGTATACCTCCGGTGCAGGAGTAGGAGGTCGAGCCGCCGGCTCATCCCTATGGGATACCCGTATCAGTCAGTCGACAAGAAGCACCTCAGCAATGGCGACCCCGGCATCGTGCGCCATCGAGACCAGGGCGGTGCATTCGCCGGCCAGCTCCGCCGCATGACCGGTCAGCAAGAGCGACGGCCGGGCTCGGTTTTCTCCCGACACAACCTCCACCTCGGTCCACGAGATCCCCGGCCAGCCGGTGCCCAGGGCTTTGAAGGTCGCCTCCTTCGCCGCCACCCGCGCCGCGAAGTGCTGCGCGGGATTCGCCCTGCTCAGACAGTACGACTGCTCGCCCGGCGTGAACAGCCGGCCGGCCAGCCGCGGCCATCTCTCCATTCGGTCCTTGAGGCGCGCAACACCGACGATGTCAACGCCCAGTCTGATCATCGGCCCGCCCCGAGGGCTGGAACCTACGCTTTGCCGAACGCTATAGAGGCGTTGTGGCCGCCGAACCCGAAGGTGTTGATGATGGCCGCATCGATCTTGGCGGGTCGGGCCTCGTTCGGGACGACGTCCAGGTCACATGCAGGGTCGGGGGTTTCATAGTTCGTCGTGGGAGGCAGCGTCTGGTGCACCAGCGCCATGATCGTGGCCGCGGCTGCGGTTGAGCCGGCGGCACCCAGCAGGTGTCCGGTCATCGACTTGGTCGACGATGTCGGGGGAGGCGAGTCTCCGAACACTTTGCGGATCCCGTTGGTCTCCGCTGCATCGCCTAACGAGGTGGCGGTGCCGTGCGCCGAGATGTATCCGACATCGCCGGGCACCAGCTCGGCATCTGCAAGCGCCATGTGCATGCAGGCTGCAGCGCCCACGCCTTCAGGCTGCGGCATCACAAGGTGATGGGCATCGGCCGACAACCCATAGCCCAGAACCTCCGCAAGGATCTTTGCGCCCCTCGCCTTGGCGGCGTCCCACGCCTCGAAGATCAGCACGGTCGACCCTTCGGCAAGCACGAACCCGTCCCGGTTCAGGTCGAACGGCCGGGAGGCGTGCTGCGGATCGTCGTTGCGCTTGGAAAGTGCGCGGGCGGCACAGAAGGCCGCCAGTCCCAGGGGGGTGATGGGCGTCTCCGTTCCGCCGGTCACGACGATGTCGGCGTGGCCGTTCCGGATGTGGTCGATAGCCCTGGCCATGGCGTTTCCGCTTGCCGCGCAGGCGGTCACGGTTGCCTCGTTGGGACCCTGGAAGCCGAACTCGATCGCGACCGCCCCGGAGGCGGAGTTCGCCATCATTCGGGCGATGAGGTCCGGGGCCACGGATCGAGGACCCTTGGTGTTCAGGTTCATGGTGTCTTCTTCGATCAGCCGCAGGCCACCGACGCCGGAGCCGATCACCACCCCCACCCGGGAGGGGTCGGGATCCGACGGATTCAGGCCGGCGTGGTCCAGTGCCATCTTAGAAGCCGCGAAAGCGAACTGAGTGAAGAGCTCCATGCGCCGCGACCGGCGGGCCTCGATGAAGTCTTCGATCTTGAAGTCCTTGACCTCAGCGGCGAAGTTGACCGCGAACCCGGTGGTGTCGAACTGGGTTACGGGCCCGGCACCGGAACGGCCCGCCCGAATCGAGTCCCAGAATGGGTCGATGCCGATTCCCACTGGGGTTACGGGTCCAATGCCGGTTACGGCAATCCGGCGCTTCTCAGGCATTGGATGTCACCTTGTTGGACAACAGGTCGGCCGCCTGGCCGAGCGTCGTCACGTCCTCGAGCTCCTCATCGGAGACCTCGATGGAGAACCTCTCCTCGACGGCCATAACCACTGTCATCAGGTCGATGGAGTCCAATCCCAGGTCCTCGAACAGGTTTGCGTCCTCGGTGACCGTGCCGGCGTCGACCTTCAGCCTGTCTACCAGCACGTCCTTCAGTGCACTAAGAACATCTTCCCTTGCCATATCGATCTCTCCTTAGTTTGAGTAAATCTATCCCCTGGAGCCCGGCGGAACACCTAAATAATGCCGCCGTTGATTCCGATGACCTGCCCGGTCAGATAGCTTGCCCGCGCGCAGAACCGCACGGCTTCCGCCGCCTCTTCTGCCGAGGCGGAGCGACCCATAGGAATCCGGCTCATCAAGGCATTCCGCGCCGCCTGGGGCAGCCTGTCTACGAAATCGGTCTCCACCAGCCCGGGGGCCACGACGTTGACCGTTATCCCCTTGGCGGCGACCTCCATCGCCAGAGCCTTGGAGAACCCGACGAGCCCTGCTTTGGCGGCGGCGTAGTTGGCCTGCCCCGGGTTGCCCGTGGTGCCGACGACCGACCCGATGCTGATCACGCGGCCCCACCGGCCTTTCAGCATGCCCGGAAGCGCCCGCTTGGTGCAGCGAAAGGCCCCCTTAAGCGTCACGTCTATAACCTCATCCCACGCCGTTTCGCTCATCCGCATCAGCAGGCCGTCCTTGGTGATGCCGGCGTTGTTGACCAGGATCTCCACGGGGCCCATCGCCTGCTCGATCTCCTCGAACGCTCCGGCGACGCTTTCGGTGCTCGATACGTCGATGTTGAACTCCATCGAGCCTTCGCAGAGGGCCACAGTCTCCCTTGCGCCGTCCTTGTTACCCCGGTACCCGACTGCCACCCTCGTGCCCTCGGCGGCCAGGCAAACCGCGCTGGCCCGTCCGATGCCGCTGCCGGCGCCGGTTACCAGGGCAACGCGCCCTTCGAGACTCACGCCGGCGTGGGTTCCAGCGTGGAAGCCATCGCCTCAGTTCCCGAGGCGATGGCGGGGGCCGGAAGAGTCCAGTTCATCCGGGCGGCTCCCCAGGAGTAACCGGCTCCGAATGCCACCATGAGCAGCCGGTCGCCTGGATTCAGCCTGCCGTCGGCCCACGCGTCGCACAGGGCAAGTGGGATCGAGGCGGCGGAGGTGTTTCCGTACCTCTGAATGTTCATGTAGACCTTCTCCGGGTCCACGCCTAGCTGCACCGCACACTCGTTGAGGATCCGGCGGTTGGCCTGGTGAGCCACCAGGAGCTCGAACCCGTCCTTGCCGAAGCGCTCGGACAGCTCGCTCATCACCCGGACCGCATTGCGAAATACCTCCCGGCCCTGCATCTTGATGTTGAGGCAGGACGGGTCCCACGACTGTCCGCCGGCGGGAAGCTTGCTGCCTCCGCCGGGCACGTAGACCTGGTCGAGACCCGATCCGTCGGAGCCGAGCTCGAACTGAATCGGTTCCGCCGACTCGTCGGCCTCGAGAATCACTGCGGCGGCGGCGTCCCCGAACAGGGGAGCGGTCATGGCGTCGGAGGAATCGATGTGCCGGCTGAGGAGGTCGGCCCCCACCACCAGAACGCTGGTGGCTGCGCCGGAGCCGATGAGCGAGGCCCCGACGGAAAGGCCGTAGACGAATCCCGAGCACGCCGCCCCGAGGTCGAATGCACCGGCGCGGGTCGCACCGATGTTGTCCTGGATGATACTGGCAGTAGCCGGCAGCAGGTAGTCGGGCGTACAGGTCGCGCAGATCACCATGGACAGGTTCTGAGAATCCAGCTCTGCTACCTCCAAGGCCTGCAGGCTGGCCGTGGTAGCAAGGCTGGAGGTCGACTCCTCCGGCGCCGCGTAGCGCCGCTCCCGGATCCCCGATCGCTGCTCGATCCACTCGGGATCGACGCCCGCCTGAGATGCAATCTCCCCGTTGGTGACGACTCGGGAGGGAACGGCCTTGCCCAGGCCCGTAATGGCTACTCTCATTGTCGAATTGTAGTTGGGTTACTTCTGCCTAAGCCACAGCACCGGCTCTGAGCTACGGACGGGCGCTCCATCGGGCAGCATGTAACCCATCATCCAGCCGGCGAACGACGACCGGACGGGGACCTCCTGCCCGTTCGAGGACAGCACGCTGCCCACCACCTGGCCCTCCATCACGTACTCTCCTTCGGAGGTGTAGGTCTTTTCGGGGGTCGGGGAGAAGATCCCGCTGCAGGGCGCCACGACGAGGCGCTCTTCGACTACGAGAGCCTCCCCCAGTGCTGAGTCGGAGTTGGTATCGGTCCAGGCCATCATAGGGAAACTCCCGCCGGCTCGGTTTCGTATTTGATGTTCTTCCTCCTTGAGGTGAGCGCTAAAGATGTTGCCTCTTCGTCGTCGCTGACGCCGGCCAGCCCGGCCTCGGTGTCGATCTGGCGCACCAGACCTCGGAGCACCTTTCCCGGCCCGGTTTCAACGAATGTCTCAAAACCGTCGGCTCTCATCTGCCGCACCGCATCGGTGAACCTAACCGGTGCGGTGATGGCTTTCACCAGCAGGTCCTTGATCTCCGACGGGTCGGTGTGAGCGACCCCGTCGGCGTCGCAGTACACCGGACACTTCGGCGCCACGATGGTCACCTCGGCCAGCGCTTTTTCGAACGTCTCCCGAGCCGGCTGCATCAGCGGGCAGTGGGCGGCGACCGGAACCTTGATACGGACCACCCGCTTGGCACCCGCTTCCATGCAACGCTTGGCGGCCTCGGCCAGCCCCCGGTCACGGCCGGAGATCACCGTCTGCTTCGGCGAGTTGTAGTTGGAGATCCACACGTCGCCCTCTTCGCTGCAGATCTCGGCAATTACCGCCGGGTCGAGCCCGATAACGGCGGCCATTCCCCCCTCGTTGCGGCGGCCGGCGTCGGTCATTGCCTTGCCCCTCAACGCGACGAGGCGCAGGGCTTCGTCGAACTCGAGGGCTCCCGCTATTACCAGGGCCGGAAACTCGCCAAGGCTGTGGCCCACGACCGCTTGCGGCTCCATGCCCAGCGCCTGCATCTTTCGGCCGATCGCCACCTCGGTGAGGAACAGGGCCGGCTGAAGGACGTCGGGAGCCCAGGCGGGATCGGGGTCCGTTGTACAGAGCCGTTCCAGGTCCCGGGACATCACCTTGCGGCTGCCCTTGAAAAGGTCGGCAGCGCCTTCGATCTCAAGGGCCATGCCTGCCTTTTGGGAGCCTTGTCCGGGAAACATCCAGGCAATCATGAGACCTGCTTCTTCAGCGTAGCCAGGGTCCGGTGTACGAGCACCCGGGCCGATGCCTCCGTCCGGCCGAGGGCCTGCGCAATTTCGGCGTGGGAAAGCTCCTCCACGAACCGCAGGATCATGGCGTGGCGCTGCTCTGGGGGAAGCGTGCGCACGGCGCTCAGCATCCGGGCAATCTGCTCTTCGTCGACGAGCGCCTGGCTCAGGTCGGAGTCCTCAGCGTTCTCGGACGCCGGCTCGCCGATCTCTTCGATAGAGACGGTGGCGACGAACTTGCGGCTGTGGTTGGCGCTGGCATTCCGGGCGGAGGTGAATAGCCATGCTGCGATCTCCGGCTCGCCCGGCTCGCGGGGAGACATGTGCTTCAGCGCCTGGGAAAAGACCTGAGCGGTGAGGTCCTCAGCGTCGTGGTGGTTGCGAACTCGCTTGAGGACGTAGGCGTGGACCGGCTTAACGTACCTGGAGTAAACTTCCTTGAACGCAGAATCTTTCCAGGTAACCTGCGGACGACGCAGACGGCCTACCGCCTTCGGGATTTTTTCGCTCACTTAGAGAAGGACACGAGGAAATGCCAAACGTTACGAGTTACCTGAGGTAACTTGGAAACCCGTAGGCGAGTCTCCAGGGACGAACGGCGCAGGCGCCTTCTCTCCGCGGCGGCGGATCTCTTCGGCTCAGAGGGCTACCGCAAAACCGAGGTGGAAGCACTGGCACGCAAGGCGGGCGTTACCAAGCCAATGCTGTACCGCCACTTTCCCGGCGGCAAATCCGAGATCTTCATGGCCGTGCTCGACGCCCACATAAATACCCTACTTCGTTCCCTGTGGGAAGCAATGGGTTCAACCAGCGACCCCCGCAAGCGTCTGCAGTACGGGCTGCGGGCATATCTGAAGTTCGCCGAGGAGAACGCCGCCGGCTTCCATCTGCTGACCCACTCTTCGCCCGAGCTCGACCCCGGCGTGGGTGACCGCCTTCATGAGGTCCGGGAGTCCATTGCCAGGGGCCTCAGCACCGCCATAGCGGACGTCATGAAGGGGGCCGGCCTGCACGCCGAGGGAGCGCCGCTGTACGCCCACGCGATGTTGGGCGGCGTCGAGTCGGTGACCTCCTGGTGGCTGGCTGAGGGAAAGGTGCCCGAGCGCGAGCGGATCGTCGACCACCTTCTGGCTTTTTTGTGGAGAGGGTTCGACGGACTGCCCCGGGATCCGACGAGGTTTCAGCCCGAACGGATCAAGCTCCGCAGGAGTTGAAGGGCCCCACCGTCCGGTTGGCCGTAACGGGTGCGTTCCGGCTATCATTTCGGAAACACCACAGCCGGGAGCGGCCCCCCTCCGCGCCTGAAACCACTGTTGGTTGGACGAGCTTTGAGGAGCGAAGCAATGGATGAGCTGACGAAGGAACTGAACGAGATTGCCCGTGCGATGGTGGCCCCCGGTAAGGGCATCCTTGCCGCCGACGAGAGCTCCCCGACAATCGGCAAGCGGTTCGCCGCGCTCGGCATCGAGTCCACGGAGGAAAACCGCCGGTCCTACCGTGAGATGTTCTTCTCCGCCAAGGGGATGCAGGAGTACGTGAGCGGCGTCATTCTCTACGACGAGACGATCCGCCAGAGCGCCAGCGATGGCACGCCCTTTCCCAGGTACCTTGAGAAGCTGGGCATAATCCCGGGCATCAAGGTGGACACCGGCGCCAAGGACCTGGCCGGCCATCCCGATGAGAAGGTCACCGAGGGCCTCGACGGCCTTCGCGAGCGCCTGGCCGAGTACTACGAGCTGGGCGCCCGATTCGCCAAGTGGCGGGCGGTCATTACCATCGGCGACGGCATTCCGACGGACTACTGCCTGGAAGCCAACGCCCACGCCCTCGCCCGCTACGGCGCCCTGTGCCAGGAGCGAGGCATCGTGCCGATCATCGAGCCCGAGGTGCTGATGGACGCCGACAACGACATCGACCGGTGCTACGAGGTAACCGGCAAGACCCTTCACTCCGTCTTCGGAGCCCTCTACCGGGCCGGGATCAAGTTGGAGGGCATGGTCCTAAAGCCCAATATGATCGTCCCCGGAAAGAAGTCCGGCCAGAAGGCCAGCATTCAGCAGGTCGCCGAGATGACCCTCGATGTCCTGAGGCGCAACGTCCCGGCAGCCGTCGCAGGCATCGCCTTCCTGTCCGGCGGCCAGAGCGATCAGGAGGCTTCGGCCCACCTCAACCAGCTGAACAAGATGGGCGGCGCCCCGTGGCCGATGACCTACTCCTACGGCCGTGCCCTGCAGATGGCCGCCATGGAGACCTGGGCCGGCAAGCCGGAGAACATCTCGGCCGGTCAACAGGCCGCGCTGCTGCGGGCCCGGGCCAACTCCGCAGCAACCTACGGCAAGTACTCCGAGGAGCTGGAGAAGGCCGCGGCCGGGGTGTAGCAGCAACGATTGCCCGAAGCGAATAATCTGGCCGGGATGTTCACCATCCCGGCCTTTTCGCGCACATGAGGCTAGGGATTCTCGCCTCGCACGGCGGTTCCAACATGCAGGCCATCATCGACGCCACCAAATCGGGAGTGCTCCCGGCGCAGGTGGTGGTGGTGATCGGCAACAACGCCGGTTCAATGGCGGCTACCCGGGCCCGCAACGAGGGAATCCCGTTCCACCATCTAAGTGGCCGAACCCACCCCCAGTTCGAGGATCTGGACGAACAGATATGCCGGGTGCTCGTCGACAGCCGAGTGGACGTCGTCGTGCTGGCCGGATACATGAAGAAGGTTGGTCCCCGGACCATCGACCGATTCTCCCGGCGGATGATCAATATCCACCCGGCTCTGTTGCCCAGGTACGGCGGTGTGGGCATGTACGGCATCCGGGTGCATCAGGCGGTGATCGACGCGGGGGACGATGTGACCGGGGTCACCGTCCATCTGGTGGATGCCGAGTACGACCGGGGACCGATAATCGCCCAGTGTCGGGTGAGGGTCCTCGGGAGCGACGACGTTGAGAGTCTCGCCGCCCGTGTGCTGACCGCAGAGCACGACTTTTACGTCGAGACGCTGTGCCGGATTGTCTCGGGCGAGCTCGACCTGGATACACTTCGATGATGGTGGAGACCTCCAGGCAGTCGTTGCTCGAGCTTTTGGAGTTGCAGAAGATCGACTCGACCATCGACCGGCTGATCACCCGCCTTCACAACCTCCCCGAGCAGAGCGAGCTAGATGTGCTCCTGGAGCGGCAGCGCAACCTGGAGGCCTCAGTGGGGGAGCGCGAGGCCGCCCTCGACGAGGTGGCGGGCCGTCAGCGCAAGCTCGACACCGAGATCGACAACATCGGCCGCAAGATCGCCGGTGAGGAAGCCCGCCTGAACTCCGGCGATGTCGGGAACCCCCGGGAGCTGGCATCGATCGGCGCCGAGATTGAGTCACTCAAGCGCCGTCGCTCTCGGTTCGAGGATGAGGATCTGGAAGTGATGGAGGAAAGCGAGAACCTGGAGAAGGAGCTGTATGGCCTGAAGAGTGAGCTTGAAAGCCTGCAGAAGGACGTTTACGCGGCTATCGGCCGGCGGGACGCGGCATGGGGCCAGGTTAGCGAGGACCTCCGGAGGGCCCGCGAAGGCAAGTCCGAATGGGTTCCCCGTATCGAACCCGGGCTCCTTGCCTATTACGACGAGCTCCGCAAATCCAAGGGAGGAGTCGGGGCGGCGGGTCTCCAGGGTTCGATGTGCCTCGGTTGCCACATGCAGCTGCCGGCCCAGGAGGTGGCCCGAGTGCGGGCGTCCGACGGCCTGGTGCGCTGCGACGAGTGCGGCCGCATCCTCGTTGTGACCGACAAGTAGTGCCGAAGGTGAGCGGCACCCACAAGCTTCACACCGACGGCGGCGCGCGGGGCAACCCCGGACCGGCCGGCATAGGGACCGTCTTGGAATCTCCCGAGGGGGAGGTCATTGAAGAGATCGGCAAGGGAATCGGCTGGGCCACCAACAACGTCGCCGAGTACCAGGGCCTCATCGAGGGACTGGTATCCGCCCGCCGGCACGGGGTGGCAAACCTGGATGTCTTCATGGACTCGACGCTGGTCATCGAGCAGATGAAGGGCAACTTCAAGGTCAAGCATCCCGGGCTGCAGCCGCTCTACGCCAAGGCCCGGAAGCTGGCTCGCGAGTTCGACAGGATCAACTTCAAGGCTGTGCCCCGGGCGCAGAACAAGCGCGCCGACCGGCTGAGCAACCAGGGCATGGACGAGTGGGAGGCGGCGAATGCCAGTTTCCAGGCACCCGACGCCGCATCCAGCCAGAAGGAGCTCTTCTAGTGGGGCTTTGGGGAACGTAGATGCTCTTCTGGCACATGGGGATGACGTGCGCCATCGTCTTTTTTGCGCTCGGGACACGGCGGATCGACTACCGGGTGGTCCTGCTCGGCGCTATCGTCCCCGATCTCATCGACAAGCCCATCGGTCGCATCTTCTTCGAAGATCATTTCCATAACGGCAGGCTGTTCGGCCACACCCTGCTGGTGGCCACCGTCATGCTGTTGGGCATCCAGCTGACGCTGCGGGGCGCCACTGCCCGGCGGTGGTTCATCCTCCCGATATGCATGCTGATCCATCAGGTGCTGGACGGCATGTGGAACGAGCCGATCACCTGGTTCTGGCCGCTTTTCGGAACCGAGTTCCCGGTGGATCCGGATCCGGGGTACTGGCTGCGCTTGTTGACCCGGCCCTGGCTGGTGGCGGGCGAGGTGGCGGGCGTTGTCCTCCTGGTGTACCTGAGCCGCGCCTACAAGCTGCAGGATCCGGGTCTCAGGGCCCGTTTTCTGTCCAAAGGAGAGTTGATCGACCGCCCCGAGCGGATGAGCCGATCGGACCGCATGGGCAGCCCGGCACAGGCGCCCGATGCTGAAGAGGAGTCCCCGACAAGCCCCAAAGAAGCCGATTAAACTTGTAGGGCAGTTGGCCGGGCGGCCGCGGCAGCCGGCTCAAAGCAGCTTGAGAGAGTTGTTCTTAACCGGAGGCCGAGGAAGGTCCGGGCTCCATAGGGCAGGGTGCTGGGTAATCCCCAGGCCGGGTGACCGGCGGAAAGTGCAACAGAAAGCAAACCGCCAGGAGACTGGCAAGGTTGAAACGGTGCGGTAAGAGCGCACCAGCGCCGCAAGTGATTGCGGCGGCTAGGCAAACCCCACTCGGAGCAAGACCAACAGGGGACATGGAGCGGCCCGCTTCAACCGCCCCGGGTAGGTTGCTAGAGGCCTGAGGTAACTCAGGTCCCAGATGGATGGTCGCCCGTTCCTCATCAGGAGCGACAGAACCCGGCCTACAGGCCGACTGCAAGAGAAGGCTCCCTGCGGGGAGCCTTCTTCGACTTTGTAAACAAGAGAAGGCTCCCTGCGGGAGCCTTCTTCGAAGGGGGCCCTTTTCCGTCATGTTTTGGTTTGACCGCTCGAGGCTAACCGTCTTCTATGCTCTACGGTGCGTAGGGCTAAAGGACCAGGAGGAACGCCATGCCCAAGACCGAACGCAAAGGAAGTTTGGCGCAGAAGCTGTTGGCGCTAGGATTGAGCGCTCTGGCAGCGAAGCTGACGATGATGGCTGTCGAGAAGTTCTGGACGAAGGGCCTCCACAAGCCCATTCCGGACCTGGACGAGTCTTCGCTGGCCACGAAGATGGCCTGGATGGGGGTTACTGCGGCTGCCGTCGGCGTGGCCAGAGAGATGGTTCGCGAGCTCACCGCCCCGGTAGCCAGGGAAGAGTAGCACGGCAAGGTTAGGAAACTTGGCAGACTCGATTTCAGTTGGAATGCTCGGTTGCGGCATCGTCGGCTCCGCCGTTGCCCGGATACTAGACGCGCATTCCGATGAAATCGCCGAGCGTGTAGGAGCCCGGCTTGAGATCCGCAAGGTAGCCGTCCGCAAGCTCGGCAAGGAGCGGGACGTGCCGCTCTCCAGGGACGTCTTCACCAACGACGCGTCGGAGGTGGTGGGGGATTCCGACATCCAGGTGCTGATCGAGGTCATGGGAGGAATCGAGCCCACCCGAACCCTGATTCTCGACGCCATGCGCTCCGGCAAGCACGTGGTCAGCGCGAACAAGGAACTCATAGGTGCCCTTGGGCGAGAGCTGTTCGACGAGGCCGAAGCCAACAGCGTGGAGTTCAACTTCGAGGCCTCGGTCGCCGGCGGCGTTCCAATCATCCGGCCTCTCAAGGAGTCTTTGGCCGGCGAGCGGGTGGAACGGGTGATGGGCATCCTCAACGGGACCACCAACTACATCCTCACCAAGATGGCCGAGGACGGCATGGAGTTCGACCAGGCGCTGGCGCAGGCCGAGCGCCTGGGCTACTCCGAGCTGGATCCCACGGCAGACATCGAGGGGTTCGATCCGGCTGCCAAGCTGTCGATTCTTGCCAGCATCGCCTTCAATGCCCGGGTGGTTGCAGGTGACGTCTACCGGGAGGGCATTACCCAGGTCAAACAGGCGGACATTGGCAATGCCCGGAGCCTGGGGTACGTCGTGAAGCTTCTTGCGATCGCCGAGTGCGTCGACGGGGAGATCGCCATGCGGGTCCATCCGGCGATGATTCCTCGAACCCATCCTTTGGCCTCGGTCAGGGACAACCTGAACGCCATCTTCGTGGAGGGAAACCAGGTTGGCGAGCTGATGTTCTACGGCCGGGGCGCCGGCGGTCCGCCGACGGCTATCTCGGTCATCGGTGACGTGGTCGATGTGGCACGGCACATCGTCGGAGGTGGTAGGGGCGTTGGATCGCTCTACAGCCAGCCGGCCCGCGTCCGGCCCATGGATTCGACGGTCAGTCAGCACTACATCCTGCTCGAGGTGGCCGACAAGCCCGGCGTGCTGGCCCGGGTTGCCCAGACCTTCGCCGACCACGATGTCTCCATCATGAGCATGCTCCAGGAGGGCATGGGAGATGAGGCCCGCCTGATCCTGGTCACCCACAACGCCCTGGAGCGTAACTTTCAGGCTCTGCTCGCGGAGCTGAGGACCCTGGAGGTGGTCGACGAGATCGCATCCTCCATGCGGGTCCAGTCGGCCGGGGACTAAGTGGAGCACTGATGGGTAGCTGGAAAGGGATCATCGAGCACTACCGTTCTCGTTTGGAGATGGACGACGACAGCCCGGTAGTCAGCCTCGGCGAGGGCAACACGCCGATGATCTTCTCCGAGCGGCTCTCCGAGCGGACCGGCCTGGAGGTCTACCTCAAGTTTGAGGGGATGAACCCCACCGGTTCGTTCAAGGACCGGGGGATGACCGTGGCCATCACCAAGGCGGTGGCGCGTGGTGCCAAGGCAGTTGTTTGCGCCTCGACCGGGAACACCTCCGCTTCTGCGGCCGCCTACTCAGCCAAGGCTGGCATCCTGTGTGTTGTCCTTATTCCGGCGGGCAACGTCGCCTCAGGCAAGCTGGCGCAGGCACTGGTGCATGGGGCGAAGGTTGTGGAGGTAAGGGGCAACTTCGACCAGGCATTCGAGATCACGCTTAAGCTGGAGGGGCCCTACCCGATCGTGGTGGTCAACTCCACGAACCCTCACCGCCTGCTGGGACAGAAGACGGGGGCCTTCGAGGTCTGTGACGGGCTGGGGCGGGCTCCCGACTACCACATCATCCCGGTCGGCAACGCCGGCAACATCACCTCCTACTGGCGGGGCTACCGCGAGTACCACGCCGACGGCGTCACCCAAAATCTTCCTCAGATGTTCGGTTTTCAGGCGGCGGGTGCGGCGCCCATCGTCCTGGGTCACCCGGTGGATCAGCCCAAGACCATAGCCACCGCGATCCGCATCGGACACCCGGCGTCATGGGACAACGCCCTGGCCGCCGCAAAGGACTCCGGGGGAGAGATCCGGGCGGTCACCGACAAGAAGATCCTCGAGGCGTACCGGCTGATTGCGTCCGAGGGAATCTTTGCCGAGCTGGCGTCGTCGGCTCCAGTGGCTGGGCTGCTGCAGCTTGCGGCAGATGGGCGTGTCGCGAAGGGGAAGACGGCGGTTTGCATTTGCACCGGCCACGGCCTCAAAGACCCGAGCTGGGCCATCTCGGGGGCACCGAAGCCTGTGCAGGTGGATGCGCAGATGGATGTAGTGGCCCAGGCTCTCGGTTTCTAGCTCCCCTATGCCCGAGGTGAGAGTCCCCGCCACCGCCGCCAACCTTGGTCCGGGGTTTGACGTTCTCGGGGTGGCGTTGGGAAGCTATCTGACCATCCGGTTCTCGGAGGCGGAGAAATCGGAGATTACAGGCCGCGGACGCCTTCACCCCATACCGGACAACCTGACCTACCGCTCTTTTGTGGCCGCCTATGACAAGGCCGGCCGGCGTCCTCCTCAGGTCCGGATTGAAACCGTGGGGATCTACCCGTCGGCCCGGGGAATGGGGGCCAGCGCCTCCGCCATAGTGGCCGGGCTGGTTGGGGCCCGGGCCCTTGGAAACTTGGACCTGGGCGACGAGGACCTGGCGCGCCTGGCCGCCGAGATCGAAGGACACCCCGACAACGTGCTCCCCGCTCTGTTCGGTGGCCTGGTCCTCAGCGTTGCCGGCTCGTGGATCAACCTTCAGCCGGTGAAGCGGATATCCCCCATCGTCCTGATCGCCAAGGATCGGTTCCGCACAGGGGCGGCCCGAAAGGTGGTGCCCACCGAGCTGTCGCGCGCCGACGCGATTGCCAACGCGGCCGCCACCGCGGCGTTGGTCACCATCCTCACCGGCTCGGCGGGTCTGGAGAATCTGATGGCGGCCACCGAGGATAGGATGCACGAGCCGTACCGGCTCCCCCTGATGCCCGGCACTCAGAAGGTCCACCGTGAGCTGAGGGCCGGAGGGGTCGCGACCACCATGTCGGGGGCCGGGCCGTCTCTCATCAGCCTGGTGGCCTCGACCGAGCTGCCGAAGGCCGCTCGGCTCGCTCAAGAGCTGGTGCCTGAGGGCTGGCAGGTGCTCACCCCCGGCTGGGACAGGGACGGAGCCCGGGTCTCCTGATTGAACGTCCTCGAACTCCTTCGCCACCGTCTCGTCTTGCCGGTTATTGCTTGCAACTCCGGTTGTGCTTACAATGAGTGGACGATCCATTCACGCCAACAGTCAGCTGTAGGCAGTTGCGGTGGAGCGCTGCATCCTCAAGCGGATCGCCGAACCATCCCACGGTAGTTCGAACGTCCTTTCGACCGCACCCTCTGGGAGACATCTCAAACAAGAGGATCTGGCTCGCCACAACGGCGAATGAGCGGCAGGAAACGTGCTCAAACAACATCACTTCGATGACTATCAAGCCAAGGTAGTGGATATAGGGTCATTCCCTGGCCAGCCGGTACTTAGCTCAAAGCTGCCACCGGCCTTCTCGGTCGACCCAACCCTTATAGAGCTCAAAGCTGCCGCTGTTGACGTGGTCAGCAAGCACGGAATGGCGACGGGATGGAATCGTCTAACTGGACAACCCGGTCGCAAACGGTGTCCTCGGAGGAGGGGGTCTGGCAATGCTACTCATGCACGGCGGTGCGGAGCCACGCAGGCCGAGATCCAACCGGTTTAGCCGATCAAGTTGTATGCGAAAAGACAGCGGCATGTCCGGTCCGCTGAAAATCCAGCACCCGAACGGATGTGATCGGCTCAAATACGGGCCGAGCCCTTACAGGAGAGAACTTGATGGATGAGAAGCAACGCGAAGCCTTGGCCGGGAAAAAGGTGGCCGAGCTGCAAACGATGGCGGTCGAGATGGGTCTGGCAGGCAAGGGCCTGAAGAAGGCACAACTGATTGAAGCGATACTGAGCTCATCATCCGGAGGCGGCAACGGATCGAATTCCGGTCCCCCGAAGCCGGATGCCACCAAGCTGGCCCCTGCTCCGCCGATGGCTCGCGCTTCGAGATCTACAACCGCTCCTACCCAGGCTCCACCCGAAGCGGCATCGGGAGAAGGCGCCCCGGCCGCTCCGGCGGTCCCGGCGCCCGCAGGCGGCGAGCCGGCCTCCACAAATGGTTCGGTTACCTCCGGCGAAACCAGTGGAACCAATGGTGCAAACGGCTCCCCCGAGAAGGTCGGACAGATCCCCGCGTCTCGCCCGGCCCCCAGGCATCAGTTCGAGGGCCGGACCGAAACCGAGCCCCGGCGTGAACAGTTCCGCGATCGCTCAGAACGTGACCGGGGCGGTGACCGAGGACGCCGGCGCCGGGGTCGCGACCGTGGCCGTGACCGCGTGGACCGTCCTGAGCGGCAGGATCGTCCGGACCGGGCTCCGCGCGAGCCGGAGGTCATCAACGAGGCCGATCTCGAGCCGGCAACCGGGATCCTCGACACTCTTCCCGAGGGTTACGGGTTCCTTAGGACCTCGAACTATTTGCCGACGCAGGAGGACGTGTACGTCTCCCTGTCGCAGGTCCGTCGGTTCCAGCTGCGCCGCGGCGACGAGATCGTCGGGATGGCCCGCAAACCCAAGGAGTCGGAGAAGTACCAGGCCCTCGTGCGCATCGACACCATCAACGGCAGAGCACCCGCCGACATTCTGGGTCGTCCCTGGTTCGACAAGCTGACCCCTCTCTACCCGGACGAGCGCATCCGGATGGAGGTCAACGAGCAGCCCAACGAGATCGCCCAGCGGATCATCGACCTGGTCGCCCCGATCGGCAAGGGACAGCGGGGCATGATCGTGTCGCCTCCCAAGGCCGGTAAGACCACGGTGATGAAGCAGATCGCCAACTCGATTCGTGCCAACTCGCCCGAGTGTCACCTGATCGTCCTGTTGGTCGACGAACGCCCGGAAGAGGTCACCGACATGCAGCGCTCGGTCGACGGAGAGATCGTCTACTCGACCTTTGACCGGCCCTCCGACGACCACATCCAGGTGACCGAGCTCACTCTCGACCGGGCGAAGCGGATGGTGGAGATGGGCCGCGACGTCGTAATCCTGCTGGACGGAATCACCCGCCTCTCGCGGGCCTACAACCTGGCCACGCCGGCATCCGGGCGCATCCTGTCCGGTGGCGTGGACTCCACCGCCCTTTACCCGCCCAAGCGGTTCTTCGGGGCAGCCCGCAACATCGAGCAGGGCGGCAGCCTGACGATCATCGCCACCGCGCTGGTGGAAACCGGCTCCCGTATGGACGAGGTCATCTTCGAGGAGTTCAAGGGAACCGGTAACTGGGAGCTGAAGCTGGACCGCAGGGCCTCGGAGAAACGGCTCTTCCCGGCCATCGACATCTCGTCCTCCGGTACCCGTAAAGAGGAGCTGCTGCTCACCAAGGAGGAGCTCTCACTGGTGTGGAAGCTTCGCCGGGTGCTGCACGCGCTCGACTCGGGGGCCGGCCTGGAGCTTTTGATCGACAAGATGCGTTCCACAAAGGGCAACTTGCAGTTCCTGATGGAGGTATCCAAGCAGAGCCCCGGCGACTAATCTCACCGGCTGATGCGAACCGTCATATTCGTGCTGTTCGCCGTCCTCACGCTGGCGGCTGTTCTGGTGACGTTCAAAACCATGGCCAGGGCGTCGAAGGGCTACGACAAGGCGAAGCAGCGCCGTATCGCGTCCGGTCCCCAGACGCCCTGTCCGGTTTGCCGATCGTCGACGAACCTTGTCGGAGTACAGGAGTTCCGGCTTGGCGAGAAGGCGAAGGATCTGGACTCCGACGTGTCCCGGGCGCTCGGCGCGATAGGAACGGATCTTCCTCTGGAGGTTTACCGCTGTCCGACCTGCCGCAACCTTCAGCTTTTTCTGCCACCATCGGCAGGATAGCTTTCTCCTATGGGAGAACCGATGATCCGTCTGGTGGACGTGGTCAAGCGCTTCCCCAACTCGACTGCCCTGGCGGTCGATCACCTCACCCTGGAGGTTGAGGAAGGGGAGACGGCAGTTCTCGTGGGCCCGTCGGGCTGTGGCAAGACCACAACCATGAAGATGATCAACCGCCTGGAGGAGCCCACCTCCGGAAGCATCTACGTCGACGGCAGGGACGTTACCCTGCAGGATCCCGTGGCGCTGAGGCGGGGGATCGGTTACGTCATCCAGACCATCGGACTGCTGCCGCACCGCACCGTCGCCCAGAACATCGCTACCGTCCCCGAGCTATTGGGCTGGGACGGCTCCCGGATCCAGGGTCGGGTGAAGGAGCTGACAGGAATGCTGGAGTTGAGCCGGGAGCTGCTGTCGCGGTACCCGAGCGAGCTGTCCGGAGGCCAGCGTCAGCGGGTCGGCGTCGCGCGGGCGCTGGCGGCCGACCCTCCGGTGATGCTCATGGACGAGCCCTTCGGGGCCGTCGACCCAATCGTACGGGCCCGGCTGCAGGATCAGTTCCTCGACATCCAGGATCGGCTGAAAAAGACCATCCTCTTCGTCACGCACGACATCGACGAGGCCATCAAGATGGCCGACCGGATTGCCATACTCAACGCGGGCGGGATCCTCGAGCAGTACGACTCCCCAAAGGAGATCCTCCGGGAGCCGGCCAACGACTTCGTTAAGGAGTTCCTGGGCTCCGAGCGGGGGCTGAAGCGTCTGGCGCTGATGAAGGTCGGTGAGATCGAGGTCGAGGAAGGGCCGGCGGTGTCGCCGGAGGATTCCGCCGGCCGGGCGCAAGGGGTGATGCAAACTTTCGGAACCACCTGGGTCAGCGTTGTGAAAGATGGAGAGCTGCTCGGGTGGGTGGACTCCCAATCCCTTGCCGGTAAGGCGACTGTGGGCGAGGCCACTGCCCGAAGATTCAGCGCCTACTTGACTGCCGAAAGCTCCCTTCGGGAAGCGCTGGATGCCCTGATCACGTCCAAGACGCAGGTGGCGGCAGTTGTTTGGGAGGGCCAGCGCTACCGCGGCATCCTGACCGCAGAGCGGATCAGCACGGAGATAGTGAGCTGACTCTCGCCCAGGCTGACGAGCCCCTGTTCGAATCGGAGTGGGTGATGAGAAACCTGGACCGGATCGGCGAACGCCTGATGGAGCACGCGTACCTCACCTTCCTCGCTGTGGGAATCGGCCTCCTGATATGCATCCCGGCAGGGATATATGCCCACCGTCACCGCCGCATCTACGCGCCGGTGACGTGGTTCGCGGGACTGCTCTACACCATTCCGAGCCTGGCGCTGTTCGCCTTCCTGACGACGTACACCGGCCTCACCACGCTGACGGCGGAGATCGGCCTGGTCAGCTACACGCTTTTGATCCTGGTCCGAAACGTGGTGGCCGGACTGGACGGGGTTCCGGTCGACACGAGGGAGGCGGCCCAGGGAATGGGCTACACCAGCCGGCAGCTTCTGTGGAGGGTGGAGCTTCCACTGGCGTTTCCGGTGATCCTTGCCGGCATCCGGGTGGCCACCGTGACGATCATCGGCCTGGTTACCGTCACGTCGTTGATCGGCAAGGGCGGGCTGGGGTTTTTCATCCTCCAGGGCATGCGGCGCTTCTTCTCGACGCCAATCATCGTGGGAGCTGGTCTGTCGGTCCTGCTGGCGGTGACGGCCGACGTTACTCTGCTCGGCCTACAGAAGCTGCTGACCCCCTGGACCAGGGCCCGAGCGGGGCCGGCTTAATCCGTGGGGGTCATCTCAGAGGCCGCCGGCTGGCTGACCGACCCGGCCAACTGGTCGGGACCCGGTGCCATTCCCCACAGGCTGTTCGAGCACGTTCAAATCTCGGGCGTAACCGTGCTGGCGGCAGCTCTTATCGCCATACCCGCCGGCCTGTTGATCGGTCACACGGGAAAAGGCCGGTTCCTGGTCGTGACATTGTCCAATGTCGGCAGAGCTATACCCTCATTCGCCATCCTGGCCCTGACTCTGCCCGTCACCATCAAGCTGGGGCTCGGCCTGGGGTTCTGGCCGACCTTCATCGCACTGTTTGTGCTCGCCGTACCCCCGATCCTGACGAACACCTACGTCGGCGTCGCGGGTGTCGACCGGGACATTGTCGAGGCGGCGCGGGGCATGGGCATGGCTGGAGGCCAGGTGCTGCGGCGCCTGGAGCTGAGGTTGGCGGCGCCGGTGATCATGGTGGGCCTCAGGACTGCCGCGGTGGAGGTGGTGGCCACGGCGACACTGGCGGCGCTGGTGGCCTGGGGCGGATTGGGCAGGTACATCATCGACGGCTTTGCCGTACGCGACGATGCCCGAATTCTAGGCGGTGCGATCCTGGTTGCCCTTCTGGCGATCGCCACTGAGCTTTTGATGGGGCGGGTGGAGAGGCTGGTCCGTCCGAGGGGCAGCTCGTCCATCCGGCTCCGAGGCGCCTGATAAGGTCTTGCAAGTGAGAAGGCTTTGGCAGGTCTGCATGAGGAGGTCGGAGTGACCAACAGATCGTGTATGGGGAACTTGCTCGCATACCTGGTGATGGCCGTGATGCTTGCCGCCTGTGGAGGCGGCGGCGAAGGCGGCACCGGCGGCGACGAGGCCAAGGGCGACATCACCGTTGGCGTGTCCGGAGACTTCGCCGAGAACCAGATTGTGGCCGAGATGTACGCGCGGGTTCTGGAGGAAGCCGGGTACAACGTTGACCGCCAGCTGGACATCACGGCGCGCGATATTTCCCAGGCGGCGCTGAGCAGAGGCGAGATCGATGTGGTGCCCGAGTACCTGGCGTCTCTGCTGCTGTTTTTCGATCCCGACGCCACCGCGGGCCCGGATGCCGATGAGAACGCGCAAAAGGTCCGCGATGCGCTGGAGGGCAAGGACCTGGTCCTGCTGGAGCCTTCGGCGGCCAACGACACCAACGCCATCGTCGTGACGAAACAGACCGCGGACCAGCGCAACCTCGAGAAGGTGAGCGACCTAGCACCCGTCGCCGGCGAGCTGACGTTCGGCGGTCCGCCGGAGTGCCCCGAAAGGCCGTTCTGCGCTCCCGGCTTGAGGGAAACGTACGGCATCACCTTCAAGGAGTTCCGGCCGCTCGACGCCGGCGGACCGCTGACGGTTGCCGCCCTGGAAGGCGAGGAGATCGACGTGGCGCTGCTGTTCTCCACCTCCAGCGTCATCAGAAGCAAGGGCTTCGTGCTGCTGGAGGACGACAAGGGCCTGCAGTCGGCGGAGAACATCACCCCCCTGGTGCGCAGGGACGTCCTGAACGACGAGGTGGAGGAGTTGCTCAACGGCGTCAGCGAGAGGCTGACCACCGAGAACATCACGGAGCTGAACTCCAGGGTTGAGATCGACAACGAGGAGCCCGCCGATGTGGCCCAGGAGTTCTTGGAGGAGGAAGGCCTGCTGTAATTCCGACGAAGCGGGGTAGGCCCCTCGAGAGGCTCCGAGGCTGGAGTTTACGCTCTGACGAAGGGTGTAGGTCCCCCGGGGGGCTCCGAGAGCTGGAGTCGCCCGCTCTGACGAAGGGCGAAGATCCCCCGGGGGGCTCCGAGAGCTGGAGTCGCCCGCCGAGGGACCTTCGCCCTTCTTTGACACTACTTACTTTGATCACTACTTAGGAGCAGGTCCCAGCCCAACACGAGGTCGGCGGGTTCGTTGTCTTAGTGGGTGTGTGGGGAGAGTTCAGGTCGTCAGCATGTCCGGGTCCACTATCCAGCCCCTGTTTCTCACGTTTCTTATGAAGTCTCGTCCCAGCTCTTTACGCAGTGTGCACAACATCACGTCGACCGAGCGGCCGCGGCGCAGACCTACCGCTTTGGAGAGTTCTTCCCGTGAGGTGACCCGGCCCAGATTGGACAGTAGGATGGCCAGCATCTCCAGCTGGGAGGGCGACAGCGACAGTGGCTTGTCGGCAAGGGTCGCTCGGTAAGTCTCCAGATCGACCTCCAGGGTGCCCAATTCGAACCACCTTTCAGGAGCACCGTTGGAGTTCCCGTCCATGGGTGGGAGGCTAGGTCGATAAAGTTACTTTCGGGTCGCGCACATGTTTCGGAACGGTTAAAACATCGTCGACCTTGAGCTCCGCAGGCTCATGGGCATGGCAATCTCGGACTACCATCTGAGGTAGTTGGCCCAGAAGGAGCTACCCATGCCGTTCGGATACCCGGTGATGCTTGAGGTGGGCGGGCGACCTTGCGTCGTGATCGGCGGGGGAACGATCGGCGAAGGCAAGGCCAGGGGCCTTTTGTCGGCCGGAGCGCGGGTCACCGTGATAGACCCCAAACCGACCAGCGGTCTCGAGGATCTTGCCGCGACGGACGCCGTCACCCTCGTTCGCCGCTCCTACCAGCGCGGTGACCTCAAAGGCGTCTTTGTGGCGATCGCAGCCACCGACGACGGCGCAACCAACGCAGAGATATTCATCGAGGCCGAGGCAGAGAGAGTCCTGCTAAACGCGGTCGACGACTCCCAGTACTGCCACTTCGCCGTGCCGTCGATAATCCGTCGGGGGGATTTTCTTGTCTCCCTGTCCACCGGCGGCAAGTCTCCTGCACTGGCGAAGAGCCTGCGCAAGAAGCTGTCCAGGGAGTTCGGTGAGGAGTACGCCATCCTGGTCGACCTGCTCGCGGAGGTCAGGGAAGCCGCTCTGGCGGTGCGGGAGGTCGATTTCGACACATGGGCCGGGCGCTGGGAAGCTGCTCTCGAGCACGATCTGATCACCATGGTTCGTGACGGCCGGCACCAGGACGTCAAGGACACCGTTTGGCGGCACTTGAACTCCGAGCGAGGCGCTTCGGTGGGACACGTTTGGATCGTGGGTGCGGGTCCCGGCGACCCGCAGCTCATCACGGTCAAGGGCCGGGAGGCGTTGGACCGGGCCGACGTGGTGGTCTACGACCGTCTGGTCGACCCGTCGTTGGTCGAGGGCAAGGAGGCAATCTACGCCGGCAAGACGCCCGGGGACCACAGTGCCCCCCAGGAGGAGATCAACTTCACACTTATTCGGCTTGCACAACAGGGACGCAAGGTCGTCCGGCTTAAGGGAGGCGATCCCTTCGTCTTCGGCAGGGGATCGGAGGAGGCGGAGGCCCTGGCTGCCGCCGAGATCGGATTCACCGTCGTGCCGGCGCCCACCTCGGCCATCGCTGCGCTGGCGGCCGCGGGAATCCCGGTAACGGATCGCCGGTTCTCCTCATCGGTGGCCATCGTAACCGGGCACTGCGGGGGACCCAGACCGGTGGACTGGAGAGCGCTGGCCGGCTCGGTGGAAACCATAGTCGTGCTGATGGGTTTGTCGAACCTGGACTTCATCACCGAGGAGCTGATGGCCGGCGGCCTCAGCGCAGAAATGCCGGCGGCGATCATTGAAAACGGCACCCGGCCGGATCAGAGAGTGATCGTCTCGAACCTGGGAGGTCTTGCGGAGGCAGCGGCTCCCGCCGGCCCGGGGTCTCCGTCCCTGATTGTCGTCGGCCGGGTGGTGACGCTGCGAGACAAGCTGTTAGGACAAAGCGGGTGACGGCGTAGTGGTTCAACGACGCAGGCAGAGGGTTTGCACATACACTGGCTTGAATGCCCATCCCCGTAGATCCAAACCAGTACGACAGGTTCTTCCTGCGCCAGCGGTTCCGCATGGTGACGAACGAGTACGACTTCTACCTGGTGGGACCGGGCGGCGAGCCTCCAGCGGAACCCTTTTGTTTCGTCCGCCAGAAGACCTTCAAGTTCAAAGAGGACATCAGGTTCTACGTCGACGAGAGCCGCTCGGAGGAGCTGATGCGAATCAAAGCCCGACAGCGCTTCGATCCCTCCGCCCGCTACGCCGTCACGGACTCGGGTGGCGCCCCTATCGGTGGAATCCAGAAGGTATTCGGAGCCAGTCTCCTGAGGTCGACCTACCGGCTGACCGACCCCGCCGGCAAGGAGCTGGCGAGGGTGATGGAGGAAAGCCAGGCAGTGGCGTTGGTCCGGCGGCTCGTCGGTTTTGTCCCGTATCTGGACGACGTGGCGAACTGGCTCCCAATCCCGTACCACTTCGTATTTCTTCGTGACGGGGCGGTGCTGGGAAGCCACCGCCGGCAGCTCTTCAAGTTCCGTGATGCCTACGACATCGATATGACCGCCGACCGGGATCACACCATTGATCGACGCCTGGTTCTGGCGATTGCTGTCGGGATGGACGCTCTCCAGGCACGATAGGATCCTCGGCACAACCATAAGCGGCCGGTGTTGCGGCAGTGTAGGTTACGGCGATGAAACCGGCGCAGTTTCGACATCGCGAGTTGTTGGGCTGCTTTCTTCTTCTGGCCGCGATATTGCTGGCACCGTCCGCAGCCCACGCCCAGTCGGGCGGGGAACGAATCTCCAACTACCGGGTCGACATCGAGATCACGCGCCCAAGCGGCGAGCTGCTTATCACCGAGGTGATCAACTACGACTTCGGGACCAGCGAAAGGCATGGGATCTTCCGCTACATCCCCGTGCGGTACACCTACGACGACCGAAACGATCGGGTCTACCCCGTGGAAGTCGTGTCGGTGTCCGGCTCTCCGGGCACGCCGGACCAGTATGAGGAATACACGGAGGGGCAGAACCTCGTCCTCCAGATCGGCGACCCGGACGAGACGATTAGCGGCCTTCGCCGATACGAGATCGTTTATCGGGTAAAAGGCGCCCTGAACGGCTTCGAGGATCACGACGAGCTTTATTGGAACGCCGTTGGCTTTGGCTGGGAGGTGCCCATCAACAACGTCAACGTCACGGTGGCCACCCCCGCCAATGCTACCCAGGTGGCGTGTTTCGCCGGCCCGAAGGGATCCAACCTGCCGTGTGCCGACGCAAGAATGGACGGGCGGACGGCACATTTCTCGCATCCTTCGCTGCCCGTATCGCAGGCGATGACCGTGGTGGTTGGAATTCCTACAGGGGTTGTGAACCCTCCGGCCCCCATCCTGGATGAGCGTTTTAGCCTGGCCAGAGCTTTCCGGGCCACTCCGTTCACGGTCGCTGGGGCCCTCACCATACTCCTGCTGCTTCTGACGCTGGTGTACCACCAGGTCGTCAAGCGAGGCAGGGATCGCCGTTTCACGGGATCGCCGGTGGATGCAGCGATGGGAACGTCGGGTCCGGACGAGCCCACGGGTCTCCTGGAGCGTCCCGTGATCCCTGTGGAATTTCTCCCGCCGGACAATCTACGCCCGGGGGAGGTAGGAACCCTCGTGGATGAAACCGTCCATACCCTCGACGTAGTTGCAACGATCGTCGACCTCGCCGTCCGCGGTTATCTGAGGATCGAGGAAATCCCGCAGGAAATGGAGCAGGGAGGCTTGTTCGGGGACAAGGACTGGCGGCTGCAGAAGCTCAAGGATGACGAAGGCCTCAAGCCCTACGAGAAGCAGCTGTTCTTTGCCCTTTTCTCCGGCGGGCAGCAGGACGTGCTGCTTTCGCAACTCCAAGACAACTTCGCGTATCAGCTTTCGACCGTGCGCGAGGCACTGTACCAACAGGTCGTCAAGGAGGGATGGTTCAGTACGCGCCCGGACCGCGTACGACGGAGATGGACGGTGATTGGAGTTGCTCTTTTCCTGCTGGGCGTGGGCATTCTGATCGCAGTGGCTGCGACCACAGAGTACGGTTTGCTCGCTGTTCCGTTTCCGATCGCGGGCCTTGTGGTGCTCATCAACGCCTATCGGATGCCCAGCAGGACCGCCAAGGGGACCGCGTTGGCCCGCCGGGTGAAGGGCTTTCGCATGTTCATCGAAGAGTCGGAGAAGGACCGGGCACGGTTCGCGGAGAGAAAGAACCTGTTCTCGGAATATCTGCCGTACGCGATCGTGTTCGGCTGCACCGACAAATGGGCCAAAGCCTTCGGGGGACTTGGGGGCCGCCTTCCCGACACCGATTGGTATGTGGCCTCCGGTAACCAGCCCTTTACCGCCAGGACTCTTTCCAACTCAATCAGCGGGTTCACGATCTCCACCGCAGGCACCATCGCGTCAACCCCGTCGTCGTCCGGAGGCAGCGGGTTCAGCGGCGGGTCGTCCGGCGGAGGGGGCGGAGGCGGTGGCGGAGGGTCCTGGTAGGCCGGTAGCGAAGACAGCGGGGTGGCCCTCGCCGGTTAGCCGCCCTCCGTCAGCAGAGCATTGCGCAGGACCTCTGCCACCGGCAGCCGGCTGAACTCTTTGGGAATCGATTCACCCAGAGCCAGCCGGCGCTTGACCTCGGTCCCCGACAGCACGATCCGGTCCTCCGGAGAGTGGGGGCAGGTCTTCACCGTGGTCATCTGATCGCACAGACTGCACCAAAAGGCGTAGTCGAACAACAGGGGGGTGATACCAAGCTCTTCCGGAGTGAACTCCTCAAAGATCTCGTGAGCCTCGAAGGAGCCGTAGTAGCTCGCGAAACCGGCGTGGTCACGGCCGACGATGAAGTGCGTGCATCCGTAGTTCTTGCGGCAGATGGCGTGGAAGACCGCCTCTCGGGGACCTGCGTAGCGCATGGTGGCCGGGAAGGCGGACAGCATGACCCGGTCCGGGGGGTAGAAATCGGACAGAAGAGTTTGATAGGAAGCCATCCGCACCTCCGCGGGGAAGTCCTCGCCCTTTCCCTCACTTACCATCGGATGAAGCAGCAGCCCGTCCAGGGTCTCCAGCGCAACCTTGGTGTGGTACTCGTGAGCCCGGTGGATTGGCTGTCGGGTCTGAAATCCGCAAACCGTTCTCCATCCCCGGCGCTGCAACTCCTCCCTGACCTGAGCCGGAGTAAGCCTGAAGTTCTCGAACGGCCGGCCGGAGGGCATCGCCAGCACGGTTACCCGTCCGCCGACCAGATGGTTCCCCTGGGCGGCCAGGGCCGCAACCCCCGGATGGTTGGTGTCCTCCGTCCGGTAGACATGCCGTGCCTGCGCCTTGGGGTCGTAGGGATAGATCTCCTCCAGGTGGAGTATCGCCAGGTTCTCTCCGGCAGTGGTCTTGAGGACCACGTTGTCGGATCCTTTGATTGCTTCAACCTCGTCGTCCGTGATCGCAAGAGTCACCGGAAGCGTCCAGGCGAGGCCGGAGGCCAGCCGCATCTCCTTGAGAACGCACTCGTAGTCGGCGCGGCCGAGGAATCCATTCAGCGGACTGAAGGCGCCCACCGCCAGGCACTCGAGGTCGGCAAGCGTCTGGCCGGAGAGCGTTATGGAAGGAAGGTGCGGCATCTTGCTGTGCCAGTGCTCGGCCGCATCGTCGGAGGCCATCAGCTGTTGGAGCAGGCCGCCGTGGGCCGGAGCGGCTCCTGGAGTTTCCTGCGACTGTGTGCTTTCGTCGCGAGTCGTCATGCCTCAAATCTCCTGCTGTGAGCACACTTATTGCGGCTTACCGGCCTCGGGGAAGGGACGGTTCCTGGAGGCATGTTGGTGTCCTTGTATTGTATCCATGTAAGCGTGGCTCCTTGCCGGGTAAGATCTTTCGACGATGAGGAGTTCCTCCCCCCCGCCCCGGTATGGTGGCTACCAGAATCCCACGCCCGGTCCAGCTGACTCCGGCGACGGCCCACCGGACTTCGCTGCTTTGCTAACCCCCAAGACGGTGGTGTCCCTGGCGGTGTGGCTGTTGATGTTCGGCCTGGGGGCCGGACTATCGGGACTGATCCTGTTCGCCGTTTACCAGAGCCAGGTGAACAACCTGAGAACCGAGCTTCTGGAGTCCCAGGAAGAGCTTAAAGAGACGCTCGAAGAGCGAATCGCGAATGCGCCTGCCGCTCGGGAATCCCCCTCCATGAATGTCTCGGAGACGGGGTCCGTCGACCCGCTGAAGGAGTTGGTGGAGAGCACCGCTCCCGCAATCGTCGGGGTGATCGGGCGGGACGCCGCAGGCAAGCAGATTACCGGCTCCGGGTTTGCCGTCAACTCGACCGACGATGGGACATGGGTGCTAACCAGTTACCGTCTCGTCGCAGGTGTGAAGACCCCTAGCGAGCTCTCCATCCGCCATAAGAATTCCCAATTGGTGGGGGAGGTGTACGAGTCGGATCCCGCCCGGGATCTCGCCCTGGTCATCTACCATGTTCGGGCGGAGCGCTCGCTGCGCTTCTCCCGGATCAAGGATCCCAAGGAGGGGGACCAGGTCTGGGCTATCGGTAACGTGCGAAACCAACCCTATGCCGCCGGACTTTCCGCCAGGCTGACCAGTGTCTCTTCCAGCTCCCTAGGCATCGACATCCAGGTGCCATCCGAGTACCTGGGGGGACCATTGCTGGATGCCGACGGCAGAGTGCTCGGTGTTCTCACATCAGGTCCCGGCGGGACGGCAACGGCGGCCACTCCGGCCCCGGCCTCCGGGGGCGCAGCGACGCCCATCGACCTGGCCTGCCAGCGGGTACTCGTATGCCCATCACCTGCGCGCAGCCCCGGGGCGCCGGCCTCGGGACCCACCCCCACACGGACCGCCACGCCGCCTGCCCGGCCCCGGCCCCAAGAAACGCTCCCGCCGCCCCCCGACTCCCCTCCGGAGGAACCGCCCCCGCCGGTTGAGCCCGGCGCGGTCACGGAACCCCCGCCTTCCAATCCCAACACCGCGGACGTGCCCATAGGCTGAGTCAGGACGGTTGTGGGACGCCGCCTAAGGCGGCGGCGGTGAGACCGCCGGACTGCCACTATCCCCGCCGACGATGTCCAAAACTCCCCCACCGGTTGAGCCGGGGGGAGGAGGCGGGGGTGGCGGAGGATTCGGCGGCGGCAGCGGGGCATGGTCCTGCGGCGGAACGTCCTGCGTCGGCACATGAGGCACGTACGAGGGCTCCACGATGGGGCCGACCTCTGCTGGAGCCCCTGGCGCTGCCCGCCTGGGCGGCAGCGCCAGGGCCTGCAGGGGCTCGGGGTCTGGGAACGGCGTGGGAGGCGCGTTGCCCAGCGCGGGCTTCATGTAGGCAGCCCAGATCTGCGCCGGAATGGTTCCACCCGTCACCCGGTTAAGTCCCTGGACGTTCAGCAAGGGCTTGTTGGCTTGTTTGAAGCCGACCCACACACTGGTCGACAGCTCGGGCGTGTAACCGACAAACCACGCGTTCTGGAAATCCTGCGCCGTCCCGGTCTTGCCGGCCACCGGCCGCCCGATGTTGGCCCTGGTTCCGGTGCCCCCGGTGACCACGCCCTGCATGATGTCGTTGGCGTTGTCGGCGATCTGCTGGTCAACGGCGTCAACCGGTCTGGCGGGTCCTTCCTCTATGACGGTGCCGTCGGCCTCGGTGATCTTGGACACCACCCGGGGGGCGTGATAGACGCCCCGGGCGGCGAGGGTCCCGAATGCGGACGCCATCTCCAGCGGCGTCACCTCCTCTGACCCCAGGGCCAGCGCGGGGAAGGGGTCGATCTTGGTGCGGCAGGCATCCTCCTCGGTAACCGTGCAGGCCGACCGGGGAGGCATCCACCTCGGCCCCGGAATGCCCATTCGCCGTGCGGTATCCACTACCTCCGCCGCTCCCACCTTCAAGACCACCTGCGCGTAGACGGTGTTAACGGAGTTGACGGTGGCTCTCCTCAGGTCGATTGTGCCGAAGCCGGCGTTATCGAAGTTGGCCACCTCACACTTCGGCCGCCAGGCCGCCAGGCAGATGGTCGAAGGTCCACGGAAGCTGCTGCTGGGCTGCATGCCCGACTCGAGCGCCGACACGAGCACGAACGGCTTGAAGGAAGACCCCGGCTGCCGCCGGCCCTGGATGGCGATGTTGAACTTTTCGGCAAGGTAATCCCTGCCTCCGACCATCGCCTTCACGTAACCGGTGGAGGGTTCGATGGAGACGATGGAAGCGTAGGGGTCACTCGCCGAGGGCAGAGCCTCCTTGATCGCCTTCTCAGCCAGGTCCTGGAGCCGGGGATCGAGTGTGGTCGTCACCTCGAGGCCGCCGTTGAAGGTGCGCTCGACGCCGTAGGTGTCCTGCAGGTACTTTTTGACCGCGTCAACGAACCACGGGTATTTGAAGATCTCCTCCGTCGGCCGGGCCTCCTTCAAAACCGGCTTGTCCCGGCGTGCTTCGTTGGCCTCTGCCGAGGTGATGAACCCGGCGTCCTCCATGCGGCGCAGAATCTCCACCCGCCGCGCCTCGGCTCGGGAAGGGTTCTGGTAGGGCGAATAGCGGTTGGGAGCCGGGATGAGGGCCACCAGCTGGGCGGACTCGGCCAGGGTCAGCTCCTTGGCGCTCTTGCCGAAGAAGGTGTTAGCGGCTGCCTCTACCCCGTATGAGCCCGCTCCAAAGTAGACGGTGTTCAGGTAGCGCTCGAGGATCTTCTCCTTCGTCACCTCCCTCTCGAGCTGTGAGGCAATCTGCGCTTCTCTGATCTTGCGGGCAAGCGTGCGCTCCTTGCCTACAAAGACAGTTCCCACGTACTGCTGGGTGATTGTCGAAGCTCCCCGGAGGCGCTCACCGGAGCTTCGTGACTCGGTCAATGCCTTGAGGATTGCCGCAAGATCCAACCCCTGGTGCTCGAAGAACCGGGAGTCCTCGGAGGCCACGGTTGCCCGCCGAAGGTGGTTGGGCATGTCGCGGTAGTCGATCGGGACGCGGTAGTTGGCGCCTCTGAGAGTTGCGATCAAAGATCCATCGGCAGCGTAGATGTGGCTGGACCGCGCGATGTTGACCCCCCGGGGCTCCGGAATGGAGACGGGAGGTGAAAACTGGAAGAAATACAGGTAGGCGCCGAGCCCGGCCATGCCCACCAGAAGTAGTGGCAGACCCAGCAGGAGCAGCCCGGCGGCGATGGCAACGTCGACCGGAGTGTGACGAATGCTCCGCAGCCGGTCCATGAACGACATGCGTACTAGGATATTCCTCCTTCGAGAAGAGCCTTACGCTCCACTCATCCCCGACGAAAGGTTGGTTGTACCTTGGCGACCCCGGCCGACGCTATTCGAAGGCTTCTGGCGGATGGGACCACCGTAAACATGCCCGGAGTTTACGATGCGCTGACCACCCGCCTGGCCACCCGGGCGGGGTTCGAGGTCCTGTTCGTCTCCGGTTACTCCGTGTCCGCGTCACGTCTTGGTGCGCCCGACTACGGCTATCTGACGCAGAGCGAGATCGCAGACACCGCTCGGTCCATCTGTGCCAACACCGGCCTGCCGGTGATGGTGGACGCCGACACCGGCTACGGGAATCCGCTCAACTGCATTCGAACCGCCGATCTGTTGTACGGCGCGGGAGCCGCCGGCATGTTTCTGGAGGACCAGGTGTGGCCCAAGAAGTGTGGGCACTTCGTCGGCAAGAAGGTGGTGGAGACCGATGAGTGGCTGGCCAAGCTGAGGTCGGTGCTGGACCGGCGGGACGTGGGAGTGGACCTGTTTCTCGTCGCCCGCACCGATGCGCTCAGCACCCGGGGAATCCGAGACGCAATAGACCGCGCCAAGCGGGCACGCGACCTCGGCGTGGACGCCATCTTTGTGGAGGCTCCGCCCACCGTCGAGGTGCTGGAGCGAGTCGCCAACGAGGTGGACGATGTCGTCCGGGTAGCCAATATGATCGAGGGCGGCCGAACACCTCTGCTCAGCCAGACCGAGCTCCACGAGCTGGGCTATGACCTGATCGTCACCCCCCTGACCGCCCTCTTCGCCGCTACGAAGGCAGTCGAGGAGGTGCTTGGGGTACTAAGAAGGGAAGGTACTATTAGGGACCACCAGGACATGATGGTTTCCTTCGGGGGGTTCGAGCCGATCGTGGATCTGGACGGCCACAAGGCTCTCGAGGAACGTTACCGTTAAACCTCGCCGCCGGCGCCCGAGCACCGCCCAGCCGGAGCTGGCCGTAAAGTCCGCCTGATGCCCGGCGATCCGTGCCTTGTGACCGGAGCCGCCGGCTTCATAGGGGCGGCCGTCTGTGGATCTCTGCTGAACACGGGGCAGCCGGTCGTGGGAGTGGACAATATGAATGCCTACTACGATCCCGCCCTGAAACAAGCCCGGATCCGGCAGCTGGAGACCGACCCGAGCTTTCTGTTCTGCCGGCTGGACCTGACGGACCAGGCGGCAGTGGAGCAGCTGTTCGGGGAGCACAGGCCCCCCACCGTGATCCATCTGGCCGCCCAGCCTGGAATCGACCGTTCGCTCACCGATCCGATGGCATACGTACAGAGCAACCTCGTGGGGACGATGAACGTTATGGAGCAGAGCCGGATAAACGGCGTCGCTCACCTGGTGTACGCCTCTTCCAGCTCGGTTTACGGGGCCAACAGCCGGCTTCCCTTCTCGGTGCACGACCCGGCGGACCACCCGGTCAACCTCTACGCTGCCACGAAGAGGGCGAATGAGCTCATGGCCCACAGCTACAGCCACCTGTTCGGGCTACCCACCACCGGCCTTCGCTTTTTCACCGTCTACGGTCCGTGGGGCCGGCCGGACATGGCTTATTACCGATTTGCCCGAGCGATGACGGGGGGAGAGCCGATCAATATCTACGGCGACGGCACCCAGGGACGGGACTTCACCTTTATCTCCGACATCGTGGACGGCGTGGTCAAGGTGTCCCGGCAGCCTCCCTCTCCCAATGCGGCCTGGAATCCGGCAGAGTCCGATCCCGCCAGCAGCCGGGCTCCTTTCCGGCTATACAACATCGGCCAGGGGGATTTGGTGACGGTGAACGAGCTGGCCGATCACCTCGAGGCTTTCCTCGGCGTGAAGGCCGATCGCCGGTACCAGCCGGCCCGGCCCGCCGATATGACCGTCACCCAGGCCGATGTCACAGACCTCCGGGACGACACGGGCTGCTGTCCCCGTACCAAGTTCGATGTGGGGATCAAGACGTTTGCGCAGTGGTTCCTCGACTACCACCGATAGCTTTAAGGTCTAAAAGAGCTCGTAGGTCAGCCGGTGCAGGTGCTCCTCCAGTAGCCTCGGCTCCGACAGGAATGGGGAGTGGCCGGACTTCATCTCGATCACCGGGTTGCAGGGCGTGAGGCGGCACATTCGCTGCTGGGCGGCGGGAGGTATCACCCGGTCGCCGAGGCACTGGATGTAGGCACGGGGCACCCGGCCGAAGTTGCTCTCCGTCAGGAGAAGCGGTGTACGGAGCGGGGCCAGGGGCTCCGGTTTCCACAGCTTCATGGCCCTCCGCCGGTCCTGAGGCGTGCAGTCGTAGTAGAAGCCTTCCGGAACCACCGAGCGGTCCAGGTCCAGGACCGCCTCGTCTTCCATCACCATCAGGTTGTCCGGCCCAAGAACCGGCGGACTTCCTGCCGGTCCCCTCGGTGACGGAAACCCGTGCCTCCAGACGGACTGTCCGTCACGCAGCAGAAAGCCGCAAACGTAGATCGAGCTCCTCACCGCTTCGGGATGCAGCTCGGCGGTCTGCGACACCACCACCCCGCCGAAGCTGTGCCCGACCAGCACCGCCGGCTCGGACAGAGTCGCCAGCAGGGAACCCATCGAATCGGTGTAGGACTGAAGAGAGATCCGCTCCGGCGGTGTCGGGTCTGCTCCGTGACCAGGCAGATCCGGGGCGAGGACGGTGTGGCCCTTACGGCGCAGCAGTGCGGCGACCTGTCCCCAGCACCAGGCACCGTGCCAGGAGCCGTGGACCAGCACAAGGGTGCCCGTGGGTGATCCTCCTGCCGAGAATTTGGGAACTGGGGGTACGATCACCAAACTGTGAGTCTAGACGCCTCCCGAAATGACTTCGTCGAGCTGAACCGCCGGCATCTGTGGAACCCGTTTACGCAGATGAAGGGCTACCTGGAGTCGGGTCCTCTGGTTATTGAGCGGGCAGAGGGGGTCCGCCTGTTCGACCTCGACGGCAACGCCTACCTGGACGGCAACTCCTCGCTGTGGGTGAACATCCACGGGCACAACCGGCCGGAGCTGAACGACGCAATCACCGGCCAGCTGGGCAGGATCGCCCACTCGACCCTTCTGGGAATGGATAACGTTATCGCCATCGAGCTGGCGGCTCGCCTCACGGCCATCGCCCCCCCCGGGCTGGCCAAGGTGTTCTACTCGGACAGTGGCGCCACCGCCGTGGAGATCGGGCTCAAGATCGCCTACGCTTACTGGCGCCGGGTCGGCAAACCATCCAAGCGCGGCTTTCTGACCTTTCGCAACGCCTACCACGGCGACACGATCGGGGCGATGAGCGTAGGAGGTATCGACCTGTTCCACGACGAGTTCGGTCCCCTGCTGTTTCCGGTGGAGAGGGCTCCCTATCCCAACGCCTACCGGTTCGACGGCACAGAGCACGAGTGTTCCACCAGGTGCCTGGCGGCCGTGGCGGACATCCTGGACCGCAAAGCCGAGGAGATTGCCTGCCTTGTGGTGGAGCCCCTCATCCAGGGAGCGGGGGGAATGGTGACGATGCCGGCGGGTTTCCTAGCCGGTGTGGAGCGGCTGTGCCGGGAGCACGACGTCCTGCTTCTTGCCGACGAGGTGGCGACCGGGTTCGGGCGCACCGGCCGCATGTTCGCCTGCCAGCACGAGTCGGTGGCGCCCGACCTCCTGGCGATCGGAAAGGGGTTGACCGGCGGATACCTGCCGGTGGCAGCGACCCTGACCACCGACCGCATCTACGACGCTTTCCTAGGCGAGTATTCGGAGCTGAAGACGTTCTTCCATGGGCACTCGTTCACCGGCAACCAGCTTGGCTGCGCCGTCGCTTTGGCCAGCCTGGACCTCTTCGAGAGAGACCGGCTGATCGAACGGGTGCAGATCTCGGCGGCCGAGGTGGCGGACCAGCTCAAGCCGGTGGCGGAGCTGGACCATGTGGGAGATGTCCGGCAGCGTGGGCTGATGGTCGGCATAGAGATCGTGGAGGACCGCGACACCGCCCGGGCCTACCCGTGGGAGCTGGGCACCGGGGCGCGGGTGTGCCGCAGGGTCCGCGAGCTCGGCATGATCACCCGTCCCCTGGGCGACGTTGTCGTGCTCATGCCCCCGCTGGTCACCGGGTTGGAAGACCTTTCGATGATGACCGGCATCCTTTCCCGGGCGATCCGTGAGGTGACGCAGCGGTGAGGGGCCTGTTCGTCACGGGGACCGACACCGGCGTGGGTAAGACGATGGTCACCGCCGGGCTAGCGCGGGCGTGGAGCGAGGAAGGCCTCGATGTGGGGATCGTCAAGCCGATCCAAAGTGGCCACCCGGCGACGGATCCCGAGGGCGACACCATGCGGCTTTTGGCTCTGAGCGGTTTGAGGGCTCGTCCCGAGCAGGTGAACCTCTACTCGCTGAAGGCGCCGCTGGCACCTTTGGTGGCCGCCCGGCTGGAGGACATTTGTATCGATCCCAATCTGGTGCTCCAACACATTCGTCAGGCGGCCTCTGGCCACGAGGTGATTCTGGTCGAAGGAGCCGGGGGGTTTCTGGTTCCACTGGCGGAGTACTGGACCGTCGCGGACCTTGCAGCAACCCTGGGTCTGCCGGTGCTGATCATCTCCCGTCCAGGCCTCGGAACCGTGAACCACACGGCGCTCACCGTCATGGCGGTTCGAGAGGCCGGCCTGGAGGTAGCGGGGGTGGTGCTCAACGGCTGGAGTACGGGTACCGACGCCAGCCGGCATACGAACGCGGCGCTCGTGGAGGAGTTTGCCGGAGTCAAGGTGCTCGGCATGACCCCGTGGCTTGACGGCCCTGTAACCCCGGCCCGTCTGCATGCGATGATCAACGATCACGTCGACCTGGGGGCTCTTCGCCACTGCCTGACGTCGCCGCTTGAGGTCCCCGCCGCAGGAGGAACGAACAACTGAACCCGCCGTCGGATATCACCCAGACTTCACTTGCCGGTAGCTGGGATGCCCTGGCCACCCGGGTGCTCGAAGGGGGGAAGCCCACCGACGCCGAAGCCCTCGGCATCCTGGAATCTGACGATGATGGCCTGCTGGGCCTCCTGCACGCTGCATTCCGGATTCGCCGAGCCCATTTCGGCCTGAAGGTCAAGCTCAACATGCTGGTGAACGCCAAGAGCGGCCTGTGTCCGGAGGACTGCGGTTACTGCTCGCAGTCACGGGTCTCCAGCGCGCCGATCCCCAGGTACCGGATGCTCTCGCGTGACGTCCTGGTGGCCGGCGGGCACGAGGCGTGGGCCCGCCGTGCGGCTACCTACTGCATCGTGGCCAGCGGCCGTGGACCTTCGTCGAAGGATCTGGATGAGGTGACCGCTGCGGTTCGGCAGATCAAGTCGGAGCTGCCTATGAAGATCTGCGCATGCCTTGGGCTTTTGACCGACGACGACGCGGCGAGACTCAAGGACGCCGGGGTGGACAGGTACAACCACAACCTCAACACCTCGTCCGATCACCACGCCAACATCGTCACCACCCACACCTACGACGACCGGGTGCGCACTTTGGACGCCGTCAAGGCCGCGGGAATCTCTCCGTGCAGCGGCTTCATCGCCGGCATGGGGGAGAGTGACGCGCAGATCGTGGATGTCGCTGAAGCGCTGGCCGACCTGGACGTCGACTCCATCCCCGTCAACTTTTTGACCTCGATCCCCGGCACCCCGCTCGCCGGCCGGAACGAACTCGACCCGCGACGGTGCCTGAAGATCCTGGCCCTTCTCCGCTTCATGTGCCCCTCCAAAGAGATTCGGGTGGCCGGCGGTCGAGAGCTGCACCTGCGGTCCCTGCAGCCCCTGGCGATGTATCCGGCCAACGCCATATTCATCGGCGACTACCTGACGACCCAGGGCCAGTCCCCCGAGGATGACTACCGGATGATTGAGGATCTCGGCTTCGAGATCGAACGGTGCGCCCTCTGAGCGACTGGGACGACTGGGTCTCCTCCAAGCTGGACCGCCGGGAGCGGGACGGGCTCATGCGCACGCTGCGGCCCGTGGAGAGAACCGGTGCCCGCACCGTCTGCAAGGATGGCCGGGACCTGCTCAACTTCTCCTCGAATGACTACCTGGGGCTGTCGCAACATCCGGCCGTGCTCGCGGGAGCCCAGCGGGACCTGCAGAAGGGGACCGGGGCTACCGCCTCCCGCCTGATGGCCGGCACCGACCACGACTACGTCGCCCTGGAGAACGCCGTGGCCTTCTTCAAGGGGACCGAGGCGGCGCTTGTCTTCGGAAGCGGCTACCTTGCGAACGTTGGCACCATTCCGGCCCTTGTGGGGCGGCACGACGCAGTCTTCAGCGACCGCCTGAACCACGCCAGCATCGTGGACGGCATCCGGATCTCCGGCGCCCGGTCGTTTCGATACCGCCACAACGACGTCGAGGACCTGGAGCGGCTGCTGAGGCAGGCAGAGGGCGAGGGGGCCGAGCACAAGCTCATCGTCACCGAGACGCTTTTCGGCATGGACGGGGACTTTGCCCCGCTCGCCGGAATCGTTGACCTCAAAAACCGCTACGGCGCGGCCCTCATGGTGGATGAAGCCCACGCCGTGGGGGTCTTCGGGCCCCAGGGCAGGGGGTGGGCCCACGAGCTGGGGCTGGCCAGCGAGGTCGATATCCATATGGGGACGTTCAGCAAAGCCCTGGGGCTGTACGGCGGTTATGTGGCCACGAAGCAAAGCTGGGCCCGGTATCTGCTCAACACCGCGCGCAGCTTTGTCTACACCACTGCGCTTCCTCCGGCGGTGATCGGCGGAATTGGTGCTGCTATGGAGATCGTAATGGCCGCGGACTACCAGCGGAAGCGGCTGAGACACCTCTCCGATATGTTCCGGGACGGTCTGAAGCGCCTGGGCCTGGACAGAGGGGCCTCAGTCTCATCGCAGATTCAGCCGGTGGTTGTGGGAGGAGCAGCTGAGGTCGTTGCGGCCGGCCTGCAGCTGGAGGAGCTTGGGGTTCTCGCGGTTGCGATCCGGCCTCCGACCGTCCCGCAGGGGGGCGCCCGTCTGCGCTTCTCAATATGCGCAAGCCACTCCGAGGAGGACATCACGCTGGCGCTCGCGGCCCTGGAAAAGGTTGCCGCCGGCAGTTCGAATCATGCCGGCTGACTCGCTTACCAGATTGGACAAGGCGGCGGTGGCCCGCCGGTTCAACCGCAGCGCAGACA
>JAUJPC010000001.1:721085-760947 GCA_030447305.1 Actinomycetota bacterium
GACAAGGCGGCGGTGGCCCGCCGGTTCAACCGCAGCGCAGACACATACGATGCTTCCTGCCGGGTGCAGCGCCGGATGGCCGACCGCCTGATCGACCGTCTGGCCGGTCTTCCGGGGGAACCCCAACGGATTTTAGAGCTGGGCTGCGGCACCGGCTATCTGACCGGGATGCTCGCGGAACGTTTCCCCCTCTCTGAGATTTTGGCAGTGGACTTCGCCGAACGAATGGTCGATATCGCCCGGCGGCGGGTTTCCGGTAGCCGCATCGAATACCGGGTAGAAGATGCCGAGGCCGTGCATCTTGAGCCTCGCTCCTGCGACCTTATCGTCTCCAATGCCACCATTCAGTGGCTTGGAGCACCGTTCGACACGCTTCCCAGGCTGGGGGACGCTCTCCGGCCTGACGGCCGGATGATTCATACCACCTTCGGTCCCGCCACCTTTTGCGAGCTAAAAGGGGTCTTTGAAGACTTTGCCGGGCAGAGCGAAGCCGTCTTGCCCCGGGTGGGGCTGCCGCTGCGCAGCGCAGAAGAGTGGGGCACCATCTTTGAGCAGAGCGGCCTGGTCCAGGTGCTGTCCACCTGCCGGGTCGAGGTCGAGCATTATGGGGGCCCCGCCGACTTCCTCCGGGAGCTCCAGGCCACCGGGGTGACCTACCGTCCCGGCGCCTGGGGGACAGAGCGGCTCCTGCCGCGAGCGCTGATCAAGGCGCTCGACCGGTACGACGCCCGATTCGCATCGCTGGATGGGATTCCGGTCACTTACGAGCTACTGGAGGTTAGCGGCGTCCTCACCGCTTGAAGCACCACTTTAAGGGGAAAGAAAGTAGGATGGCTTACAACCTTTAGATTTTCTTAGCTGGAAAGGAGCGCCGCATGTACGAGGACGACGCAGAGAACGCCCGAGCAGCCCTTCGTGCACTGTGGTCGGCTTCCGGCCAGATGGACGGCGCGGACAGCCTGGGGCAGGAGAAGGAGTTTGCCGGCGTCAACATTCCCACCGAGGGAGGCAACGACGGCAAGGGCAGCAGCGAGCAGCACCAGACGGTGGGTCTCCAGGACTTTGCCCAGAACAACGATCCCACCTTCGACCGCGGAGAGGCTGCCACCAAGTTGAAGGAGGCGTGGAGATCGACTCTTACCGCCGAGGGCAAGATGGGATCCCAGAGCAAGAGCCTGGGGGCCACCGCCAAGGAGACCACCAAAAAGTTGAAGCCGGGACCCGAGGGAGCTGCGCCGGCCAGGCCGGGGTCCGTCGACGAGGCATAGGTTTGCAGGAAGCGTTACATTAGGATCACTTTCACCACAAAGGTTTGAAGAATCTGCAGCTCAAGGTTAAAAGGAGGAACGAATGCTCAAGCGGCCCAAGCTCAGCAAGCGTGAAGATGCTTCGAGCGCCCCTACCGGCGGTAGCAGCGCACCCCCGGCTTCGCGCTCCGGCGGCTCTGGTATTTCGACGTCAGCGCTCCAGGCAGCCCTCGGAGGCGGTTACCAGAGTCCTACCGGCGGTGGCGGGGGCGGTGGCGGATCCGCATCCAGCGGTATCAGCTCCTCAGATCTTGGCCAAGCCCTGACGGCCGGCGGCACCGCCGGCGGCAACAAGTCGGTTCCTTCGGGCCGGCACACCTCGTACCCGCTTCAAGGTGACCTGACCAGTATTCCGGCCAAGGCCGGGACCCGTTCCGGTCCACGGACGACCTCGTACCGGATTCCGCTGGCGAAGTCTGCACACAACAACATCTACGACTCAGTCAACTAGCAATCTTCGTCCCGGGCGCAGGAGCAATCCTGCGCCCGTGGCATGTCCGGGCGAGGGTTGGTCCGGGTCGTACGCATCTGGAACCTCCTAATGGACAACGCACCTTCATCCCCCAATCGTCTGGCCGGCGAAGCAAGCCCTTATCTGAAGCGGCAGGCGGCGCAGGCCGTGGACTGGCACCCGTGGGGTGACGAGGCCTTTGCGCAGTCCTCGGCAACCAACCGGCCAATCCTGGTGTCCATCGGCTACTCCACGTCCTGGCAGTGTGCCGCCGTGGATGCCTTCTTCGAGGACCCCGCGATCGTCGAGGCCGTGAACTCGCAGTTCGTCGGGATCAAGGGGGATCGCGAGGAGCGACCCGAGGTCGACGCCCATCTCACCGAGCTGGCCGGGTTGCGAGACGCAGACGCGGTGTATCCACTGACGATATTTCTAACTCCCGAAGGGCTGCCCTACGGGTCCCGGCCGGCGGTTTTGGGTGACACTCCACAAGACTTCCGTTCCGCGTTGGCAGGAGCGGCCGGCCGGTGGACCGACGATCCCGGGGAAACGCGCCGGCAGGCCAGCCTGACGGTAGAGCAGCATCGGCGCTCGGCCGCCGATGCCCCCCGAGGGGAACCGGCCGGCCCCGCGCTGCTCCAGCAGGCCGTCTTCGGCATCCAGGCCTCTTTCGACGACGTGAACGGGGGCTTCGGGGATGCGCCGCGACATCCGCACACTCCCGCTATCGAGTTCATGCTCCGGGCGGGCGCGCGCGGGGTGGCCCGTGCGACGACCGTCGCGGAGGCGACCTTGCGCAAAATGGCCCAGGGAGGGATCTACGACCAGATAGGCGGCGGATTCCATCACCTCGCGGTGGACCGTGCCTGGCGGGTGCCCAGGTTCGAGAAGCTGTTGGTGGACAATGCCCTGCTTGCTCGCTCCTACACCCACGCCTGGCAGCTGTTGAATCACGACCTGTTCAGCCGGATTGCCCTTGAGATTCTGGAGTACCTGCTTCGGGACCTCGCCGACCCCGCGGGGGCATTTTATGCCGGCGAGTTTGCAGGAAGCGACGGGGAGGAGGGACGGTTCTACACCTGGAGCTTCGACGAATTCACCTCGGTTGCCCCGGACGCCACGGCCGCTTATGGCGTCAGCGCAAAGGGCAACTTCCGGGGTCGCAACGTTCTCAGACTCGAAGGCGACGAGCTTGTGGGTGCGGCCAGGGCAGCGCTTCTGAAACGCAGGACCGAACGTACCCGTCCCGCTCGCGACGAGAAGATCCTGACCTCCTGGAACGGAATCGCCATAGCCGCACTTGCGGAGGCTGGTGCAGCCTTGGACCGCCCCGACCTGGTGGAAGCTGCGCGCCGGTCCGCGTCCACCATCCTTCATCGCAACCGTCACCGGTCGACGGGAAGGTTGTGGCACACCCATCCGGATGAGGCTCATGCGGTGCCCGGGATGCTGGAGGACTACGCCTGCCTGGCCGAGGGCCTTTACACCTTGTGGGAGACGACCTTCGAGCCGGAGTGGATCACAACCTGCGAGGAGCTGGTTCGCACGATGATCGAAGAGTTCTGGGACCCGGCCGGAGGCTTGTTCACCACCACCGCCGGCCACGATTCCCACCTCCCACGGCGCAAGGACCCCCGGGACGGCGCCGGTCCGTCGGCGGCTGCGGTGGCTTCCGTCCTGCTCGGCAAGCTCGCCGTTCTAACGGGCAATCGGGACTACAGCCGAAAGGCGGCCGGGATTGTCGACGACTCCCTCGGCGTTCTCCAGGACCGGCATCTGGATGCCGCCGCCATGCTTGGGGCGGTGGACGCCCTTCTCGCCCAACCCCTCGAGATAGTGGTTCTCGGTTCCACATCCGACCGGCGGACCCGTGAGCTCCGCAAGCAGATCTGGGTTCGTTACCTCCCGAACAAGGTCTGCGCCGGGGCCCCGCCGCTCATCCCGTTCCCAGTTCTGGAGGGCAAGGAGATGGTTGGGAATGCCCCGACCGCTCACATCTCACGCGGAGGATCCCGCAAGCCCCCCGTGGTGGACCCCGAAGAGTTCGAGCCTGCCCTGAAGTTCTGGAGAAGCCCGTCGGAAAAACAGGTGGGCCGGGTTACCGCCCTGATCGGCAACGTCCTCCAACGCCGGCACTTCTTCGACAACTTGCAGAATCCCGCCTGGATCGAGCCCCTGCGGGAGGCTGGCTTTTTCGAGGTTCCTCCGCCGCCCATCTACGACTTTGTTGAGGGGACCGTGGGCTCGCCGCCCTGGCCGCAGTCCAAGTATCTGGCGCGCATGGCCCCCTTTAGCCCCGAAGCCGTTCAGCAGGTGGCGATGGAGGTGCCGGATGCCGAGAATGTCCAGGTCGCCGAGGACCTGGCCGACGTAGCGCTGGCCTTGCCCCCTCAGCTGGCGGCGCAGTTTGTGCCCAAAGCGAGGGAGTGGCTGCGGTCACCGTACCTGTTACATCTCCCGGAGAAGCTGGGCAACCTGATGGTGCGGCTGGCACGGGGAGGGCAGACCCAGGCTGCCGTCGAGCTTGCGGAGGCGTTGTTCGAGTTGCGCCCAAGTGATCCGTCGACAAGCAAACAGCCGGTGTGGCTGGCCCCCGAGCCGAGGGCACGCTTCGGCCGGTACGCCTACGAGGCGCTCGTCACCGACCAGCTTCCTCTGCTCGCCGAAAAGGCTCCGTTCCCCACGCTCGAGCTTGCCGGGAACCTGCTTTCAACCGCCATTGCGCTGTCGCACCGGCCGGGAGAGGAAGATCCCCCCAACGATCACTCCCACCTGTGGCGCCCGGCCATCCACGAGCACGAGCAGAACATCGACAAGACCCTCAGGGACCCGCTGACCACCGCCCTGGCGGACATCGCAGAGGGGATTGCCCGGGAGCAGCCATCATTGGTTCTCGAGCTGGTCCGCCGACTGGAGCGGGGAGAGTGGCACATCTTCCGCCGGGTGGCGCTGCATCTGCTGCGCGTTTGGCCCGAGATCTCGCCGGAGACCATTGCCCGGCGGCTCACAGACCGCCATCTGTTCGGGGATCCGCATTTCCACCATGAGTACCTGTTGCTGGCGCGGGACCACTTCGAGGACCTCTCGGCGGAGGACCGGGCCGTGATCCTTGGCTGGGTGGACGAGGGTCCGGACCTGGACCTGTGGAGAACCGATCCGCGCACCCTGACAATCGACGAAGCCGGGGAAGCGGACGATTACCGGGACCGGTGGCGTCTCGACCGCCTGGCGATGCTTCACGAGTCTCTGCCGCCTGCATATCGGGAGCGCTACGAGCGGCTGGTCGAACAACTCGGCCTTCCAGAGCATCCGGAGTTTGTCATCTACCTGCCCGGAGCCCGCACCGACCCGACGACTCCCAAACAGGCCGACGAGCTGCACGAATCGGATCTTGATGAGCTGGTGGAGTTCCTCTCGTCGTGGGAGCCGACACCCGGCCTGGGCAATCCGACGTCCGAGGGGCTTGCCCGAAAGCTGGCGGCTGTGGTGGCCACCGAGCCGGTGAAGTTTGCCGACGCCGCCCCTTCGTTCAAAAAGCTGGACCCTGCGTACGTTTGGGCCGTCCTGCAGGGACTGCGGGAGGCAGCCGAAGGGTTCGAGTTCGAGTGGAAGCCGGTCCTGGAGCTGGCGGCGTGGACCGCCAATCTGAGGCCCGGCACCCAGGCGGAGCGGTGGCGGCCGGCCCGTCTGGAGGTCAGCCGTCTGCTGTCCCGCGGCTTTGGCCAGGGCCAGTCTCAAATCCCGTTTCGGTTCCGCAAGGCGGCGTGGGAGGCAATCGGGCCCCTGACGGACGACCCGGATCCAGACTCACCAGCCTCCGCTGCCGCCGGGTCGGTCGACGGTGCACCCGCTCAGTCGATCAGCACGGTCCGCGGTGAGGCGATACACGCGGTCGTCCGCTACGCCCTGTGGGTCCGTCGGGAGATCGAGACCAGCCCCAATGTCCGGGAGCGCCTGTCGAGGGGCCTCGACGAGATGCCGGAGGTTCGTGAGGTTCTAGAGGCGCATCTGGACCCCGCCGTAGATCCCTCGCCCGCTATCCGGTCGGTCTACGGCAGGTGGTTCTCCTTCCTCCTCATGCTGGACAACCACTGGGCGACAGAACAAGCCGGCATGATCTTTCCGCAGCAGCCGTCGCTCGAGCACCTGCGCGACGCCGCTTGGCAGGCGCATGTGAGCTTCTCGTCACCCTACGACCACCTGCTCAATGTCATCGAGGCGGAGTACAGGCGCGGTGTCGACCTGATCGGGCGCTTCAGCAGCCGGCCGCAGAACACCGTGGCTCCCGAGAACCGTCTGGCCGAGCATCTTATGGTGTTCTACCTGCGGGGCAAGATCGCGCTGGACCGAGGCGGCCTTGTAGGACGCTTCTTCGCCGATGCCCCCGACAAGCTTCGCCACCACGCGCTGGCCTTCATCGGGCGCAGCTTGAAGAACCAGGAGGGCAAGGTCCCGACCGACTTTGCGATGCGGATGCAGGCCCTGTGGGACCGCCGGATGCAGGCGGCGACCGAGGCCGGTGACGTTAGCGACTTCACCCGGGAGCTCTCTGCGTTCGGGTGGTGGTTCGCCTCGGGCAAGCTCGAGACCTCATGGTCCGTCCGGCAGCTTATGAAGGTCCTGGAGCTCGGGATAAAAGTCGAGCCGGCCAACCTGGTGATCGCTCGGCTGAAGGAGATGGATGAGTCATTCGCCGCACGGAAGGTCGAGGCCCTGTCGCAGATTCTGGCCCGGGAGCAGGACAGCGTGAGCCTGGTGGCGTGGACCGATGATGCGCGGGCGATCCTCAACGAAGCGATCGGTTCGGGCGACGATGCGGCCCGGTCCACCGCTTTGGAGCTTTTGAGCTTCTTTGATGTTCAGGAGCTCGAAGAGTTGGTGCGCTGGGACCAGTAGTTCCCGCTTTCGGCCGGATGGCAGCTTGCCAAACACCCCCCGGACTCTGATAGAGTCTTTCCTGCTGTACCACTTAGAGCGCGCAAATGGAACGGATATTGAACGCGGCAAGTCACAGCTATAAGGTCTCGAATTAGAGGTAGAATACCCACCGAATTTGCAGGAGCCTTGGAGCAGGATCTCCCGGGCTGGAGGCATTCGAGAGGAGACCCATGGGAGCAGGAACTTTAGCGTCTCACATACCGGGTGAACCCCACCTATTCGGGTGGTACCTGGGTTTTGGCATAGCGTTCGCCCTGATCGTGGTGATCGTTATCGAGGTGCAGGCCATCCTCATGCTGGCCCGCAAGATCGGAACGCAGGCTCAGTCCGCCATTCAGGGTCTGGAGGAGTGCTTCGTCTCCACCGCTCCTCTGTTCGACCTGCAAAAGACGGTCGACCACGCCCGAGCCATCGTCGAGGGCCTGTACGGGGTCCGCAAAGGAGTGGGGGGTTAACCAATGAATACCGGTGGATATCACTTCTCAGAGATAACCTTTTGGTGGGTGGCTCTCGGCATCGGCTTCGTGGTCTGGCTCGTGGTCATCGCATTGCTCACCCTGCTGCTTAGGCTGGTGCAGGACATCGACGGCGGGGTCATCGGAGTCCGTGACGTTCTTCACCGGGTCGCCGGCAACACCCAGGCGACCTATCTGCTCAAAGATACCGCCCAAGGCGTCGATGCGGTTCTGAACGAGGGTCTGCAGCACCACCTGTTTCTCACGCGGGTCATGACCTCGAACTTTGGTCGTCCGGCAGGCAAGGCGAAGATCGGAAGGAGGCCTGGACAGTAATGGAAGGGGTAGGACTTTTGACTCTGCTGACATTCCTCGATGTAGGTGCACTACTGATCGTCCTGGCGCTGTTTTTGCTTCTCATCTCCAACCGCCTGAACAACATAAACGCCAATCTGGCCGACTGCTCCGCCTCCGTGGCGGCAATCGTCGGACACGTCGAGCCGATCATCCCCGGTCTCGGACAGATCAACCGCACCCTGGGAGTCATCGCTGGCGCACTGCCTCTGCTCTACGGGCTGACCGACAAGATCACCTCATCCTCGGGAAAGCGAGCGAACTAAGGTACAAAGCTGCTCTAGGATCGATTACCCGGCCGGATCACCGGCCGGGTACTTGTTTGGAAGGGGTTCAGGTGGATCTGGGTCGCAGCCTTTTCGGCAAGATGCTGGGCCGCCGGCTTCCCACGGTGGACGGCCGGCTCGACGTACCGGGGATAAAAGAGTCCCTGACCATCCGGCGTGACGGGTGGGGCATTCCCCACATCGACGCCGTCACCGAGACCGACGGCTGGTACGGAGTGGGCTTCTGTCACGGTCAGGATCGCTCCTTCCAGCTGGAAACGCTGCTTCGGGTGATCCGGGGCACGCTGGCCGCCCTGGTCGGCAAGGACGGCATTCCCATAGACCGCCTTTCCCGGCGCGTAGGCTTCAGCCGAAACAACAACCGGCAGCTGGCCACGTTCGATCCCGACATCCAGGCCAACATTGCCGCCTATGTGGCGGGGATCAATGCCGGTAGCACCATTGGGCTCCCCCGCAAGGCCCACGAGTTTGTGCTTTTGACTTCCAAGCCGACCCCGTGGACTGCGTCCGAGGTCGTGGGCATGGTGAAGCTCCTGTCCTTCATGTTCTCCACCAACGCCGACTCCGAGCTTGCCCGCTTGAAGATCCTCCTGGCCGATGGTCCGGAGAGCCTGGCTGCGGTTGACCCCAGCTACGGCGAGTCGTGGCAGGGCGCCCTGAGGGCGGAAGCCGTGGCGCCGGCGCTGGACTGCCTGGGGGACGATCTGGCCGCTTTCTCGAGCTTTGTCGGAGCCGGAGGGGCTTCGAACAGTTGGGTGCTGTCCTCGGACCGCACGGCCACCGGCCGGCCCCTGCTGGCAAACGATCCCCACCTGCCGGCACTGCTTCCCTCGGTCTGGTACCTTGCCCACGTCACGACACCCGAGTGGGCAGTCGCCGGCGCCACCCTCGTCGGAGGTCCGGCAGTAGAGGTGGGCCACAACGGATTTGCCGCATGGGGAATCACCGCGGCCCTGTTCGACAACATCGACCTGTTCCAGGAGGAGCTCGGGCCCGATGGGACGACGATTCGGGCCGGCGACGAGTTCGTGCCGTGTGAGGTCCTTCATGAGACCATCAAGGTTCGCTACAAGAAGTCCATCACCGAGAAGGTTGTTCTCACTCCTCGCGGTCCGGTGGTGAGCCCGGCGTTGGACGAGGAGGTCGCCGCCCTCTCGGCGAGCGCGTTCTGGCTGAAGGACGTGCCCGTGGAGGGGTTCCTTCGGGTTCACGGCACTACCGGCTTCGATCAGTTCCGCCACTGGTTTGCCAACTGGCCGGGTCCCGACCTGAACGTCAGCTACGCGGACACCACGGGCACTATCGGATGGCAGCTGGCGGGCAGTGTTCCGGTCCGCCGCCGCGGGTGGGGCACCTTCCCTCAGCCGGGGTGGGATCCCTCGGCCGGCTGGGAGGAGGACCCGGTTCCGTTCGATGACATGCCCTACCTGTTCGATCCGGACAAGGGATACCTCGCCACCGCCAACACACGGCCTTATCCGAACGTCGACGAGCCGTTCCTGGGAGTGGACTGGATCGATGGCTACCGGCTGGCGCGCATCACCGAGGTGGTCTCACAGCGCACCGACTGGGACCTGGAGGCGGCCGCAGCACTTCAGCTGGACGAGCTGTCGATCCCCTGGCGAGACGTGCGGGAGACGGTCCTTTCGGCTCCTGCAACCAACCCGGACACCAAGGTCGCGCTCGACCTGCTCAGCGAGTGGGACGGCCGGATCTCGGCCGGGTCACCGGCTGCCGCAGTTTTCGAGTTTTTCCTTGCCGAGATGGCCCGTAGGGTGGCCGTCGCCAAAGCACCCGGGAGCACCCAATGGGTCCTTGGGAAGGGCTTCGGACAGCTTCTTCCCTACACTTCGTTCTCGTTTCGCCGGGTGGGGCACCTGGTGCTGCTGCTGAACAACTCGCCCGAGGGTTGGTTCGGCCGGCCGTGGGGTGAGGAGGTCGCCGGGGCGCTGGCCACCGTGGTAAGGACGCTTACCGACCTGAAGGGTGGTGCATCCGCCGACTGGGCCTGGGGCAAGGTACGTCCGGTGGAGCTGAAGCACCCGGTCGGGGAGCAGAAGCCCCTCAACAAGATCTTCAACCTCGGGCCTTTTAGCTGGGGGGGCGATACCAACACCATCGCCCAGACATCTGTGGACCCCATAAACGCAACCAACGACCCCGGCTTCATTGCCTCCCTTCGCATGGTGGCCGATGTGGGGAACTGGGACGAGTGCCGGTGGGTGATCCCGGCGGGCCAGTCGGGAAACCCGATGTCCCCCCATTACGACGACCAGCTTCCGCTCTGGCAAAAGGGGACCGGTGTACAGATCCCGTGGACGCCGGAGGCGGTCGAAAAAGCGACGGTTGCGACCTTGAAGCTGGTGCCCGGAGCGGGATAGCGGACCTCAAGGCAGGCAGGCGGTACCGGGCAATCCCTCCGAGCGTCCGCCACGAACATCTGTCAGGGGGAATGCTCCGGTGCTTCCCGTCGTTTCCCTCAGTAACCGACCGGAGGAAACCGAATGAAGCGCGAGGGCTCACGGCTCGACCTGAGTGCCCGGCTGGTGATGACCACCCTGTACCAGCGGTTGGGGGAGGCGGGGCTGTGGAACCACATCCGCTCGGTAGGCGGAAGCTGGACCCGTGGGATCGGCGGCGCCTCCTTCACCACCCACGACAACCGGGCCTTCCTGGAGGGTCTGGTCGCCAGCGGCCGGTTCTGCAAGGACACGGCTGCCGGAGGACTCCTTCACCAGGGCGTCACCTCCTTTCGCGAGGTGGTGAGCGGCGACGGCCTTCACCTCTCGCTCACCGACGACAACCGGATTGTCGTGCACATCGACGGCCACTCTCCGGTCGCCGGAGTGCGCCCCGACGGCGACTGCCGCTACGAACGTGCCCGCACTTTGGAGCACATCCGCCACGAGGTCGTTCCGTTGATCACCGGATCGCATCGCAAACGCAGGTCGGAGATCTACAATCCCGGCGAGGCGTACATTCGCCGAGAGATCGAGATGGCGGAGGCCGAGCTGCGGAAAGCTCTTGACGACCCGGAGAGGTACGACGTCCCAGGTACGGCGATCAAGCTGGCATCGCTTCTGTCCGAAGCCGGCGACTACGAGGCTGCTCGAGGGTTTTACGAGGTTGCCGCCGACTCGGGGCATGCCGACTACGCCGCGGCGGGATCCTTCAGCCTCGGGACGCTGCTGGAGCGCCTGGAGGATTGGGAGGGGGCCATGAGCGCGTATCGCAGGGCAGTGCTGTCGGACCACCCGGAGATAGGGCCATGGGCGGCTTCCAGCCTGGCTACGTTGCTGGAGAGTTGCAAGGAGTACGACCGGGCCAAGCAGATCTACCGACACGCCATAGACTCGCGGCATCCCGAGATCTTCCCCTGGGCGGCTGTGGAGCTGGGCGGTTTGCACGGTGAGCTCGGAGAGGTCGACGAAGCGGAACAGTGCTACCGCCAGGCGGCCGAGTCGCTCCATCCGGAATTTGCCCCGTGGGCGATGCTTAGCCTTGGCAGCCTTTTGGAAGGGAGCGGACAGACCGGCAGGGCGGAGGAGGAGTTCCGGCGGGCGATCGATTCCGGGCACCCGGACGCCGCACAGTGGGCCGCAATTAAGCTGGGGAGCCTTCTGGAGGCGCAGGGGATCATGAGGAAAGCCGAGGAGGCGTACCGCCGGGCGGTGGACGCCGACCATCCCGAAATCTCGCCCTGGGCCGCCACCAGCCTGGCCGACCTCTACGAGCAGATGGGCGAAAATTCCGAGGCCGAGAAGCTCTATCGAAAGGCGATTGACCACAATCACGCCGATGCCTCGCCGCCGGCGATGGTCAAGCTCGGCACGCTCTTCCGAAAGCTCGATGATTTTGGCTCGGCGGAGGAAGCGCTCCGGCGGGCGGTCGACTCGGGCCATCCGGAAGCCTCTCCGGCAGCCGCGGTTACTCTGGGCTCCATGCTACGCGGGCTCGGCCGAAACGGCGAAGCCCGGACCGCATATCAGCACGCGGTCGACTCGCTAAGCCCAAGGTTTGCTCCGGCGGCGGCTCTCAGCCTCGGGAGCCTTCTCGAAGAGGAAAGAGATTCCCAGGGTGCCATCGCTGCGTACTTCCTGGCCATGGACTCGAAAAATCCGCAGGTTGCTCCTTCGGCGGCGCTCAGCCTTGGAGGGTTGCTTGCCGCAGCCGGCGATTCCGATGGGGCACGGGTGGCCTACCGCAAGGCAATCGAGAGCGGTCATCCTGATGTCTCGCCCGCGGCCGCTATCAATCTCGGGGCCTTGTTGGAGGAACTGGAGGAGCATCAAGAGTGCAGGTTGGCTTATCAGGCCGCCATTGACTCGCAGAGCCCCGAATACGGACCGACGGCAGCGCTCAGCCTGGGCGGCTTGCTTGAGCGGCTGGGGGACATACAGGGCGCCGAAGCCGCCTACCGAATTGCGGCGGAATCCCAGGCCTCCGACGTCGCCCCCTGGGCTGAGCTCAGCCTGGCCGGCCTGCAGGAGGAAACAGACCCCGATGCCGCCGAAAGGGCATACCTGTCTGTGGTCTCGGGGACTCACCCCGAGGCGTCGGCAGCAGCAGCGGTGAAGCTTGGTGACCTAATGGCGGGGCTGGAACGCAACGAAGAAGCTGAGGCGGCGTACCGGTCGGCAGTGGACTCCGGCAACGAGGACGTCGCAGGCTGGGCAGCGACGGGGCTGGGCGACCTGCTGGTCGCGACCGGCAGGCCGGACGCCGCCGTGGACCTGTACCGCCGGGTCGTCGGGGCGGCCCAACCGGAGTTCGCCCCGGCCGCGGCCGTCAAACTTGGGGACGTGCTCGCCTCGATGGGGGAGCCGGTCAAAGCTCGGGAGGCGTACCGGCGGGCCATCACTATGGGAGACTCACCAAGCGCGGCCGAAGCCGCGTTCAAGCTGGGTTTGCTGCTTCAACACACCCGGGGCAGCATATAATCGGCGCTGTTTAAGGCCCGCTGCGCACTACGGAGTTCTGCTATGAACCTCAACCAGAGTCCTCTGGGAAGTCTTGCTTCTTTGCCTCGGCGGCCTGCACTTGCCTTTTGTCTATACCACCTCGGTCCCAACGACGGGTAACCGGTATCAGAATCAACGCCCCGACCACGATAATCACGAACGCCCAGTCTTTTGGCACTTGCAGGCCGAACAAGATTCCGCTGAACAGGGCGATACCTGCAAAGAACATATTGGCTACCCAATGAAACAGAATTCCTCTAGGTTCCTCCTGCATATCTTCGATCCTTCCGGGCGTCCTGCCTGATGGGCGGCAAACGCAGGGCTCCTTCTTACTATGGGATGGTAAATCCCCGGAGCCGCAAGCCATCTTCCCGGGCCAGGGCCCCCGCGGGTGCACAGCACCGATCGGGAGGGCCGAGCCGTGCGGGCAAACAGCATGGATCCGGATCTGCCGGGCTGGATGCCATCCTCAGGCGGTGGTGGTTGATCCTGGCGATGATCGTTGCCGGATTCGTGCTGTTGAAGCTGTCCGGCTATCTGTCCGAGATCCCGCTTCCGGATGCTGCGCCGGGGTCCCAGTCGTCGAAGCTCTACGATTCCCAGGGCCAGCTCATTTACACGTTCCACGGCACCGAGAACCGCACCATCGTCCCCCTCGACGAAATATCGACCGACCTGAAACAGGCTGTCGTGGCGGCCGAGGACCGCGCTTTTCACACCCATCCGGGAGTGAGCCTCAAAGGCATCGTCCGAGCAGCCTTCTCCAACGTCAAGGAGGGCGATATCGGCCAGGGCGCCTCCACCATCACGCAGCAGTACGCGCGTACCTTTGCCACGGTCGGCAAGGAGCGGACCTTCGCTCGCAAGCTGCGGGAGGCCACCATGGCGGTGAAGATCGAGAGGGTCTACTCCAAGGACAAGATTCTGGAGTTCTACCTGAACACCGTGTACTTCGGGCGGGGCGCATACGGCGCCGAGGCGGCCGCCCAGACCTACTTCAAGAAGCCGGCGAAGGACCTGAACCTTCCCGAGTCGGCGTACCTGGCCGGGATCATCCGCTCTCCCAGCCGGTATCAGATCGAGAACAACCCTACAGGGGTGGCGGCCATCCGCAACCGCGTCCTGGCGTCAATGCAGGAGGCGGGTTTCATCACACCTGCTCAGCGGCAGGCCGCGGAGCAGGTGGATATGGGGTCCGTCTTCAAGCTCTCACGAATCAGTGCCGAGCTGGAAACTCCTCGCGCCGGTTACTTCATCGAGTACGTGCGCAAACTGCTCTTGCGTGAGTTCAAGATCGAGGAGAAGGATCTGCTCGGCGGCGGCTTGAAGATACACACCACGCTGGACCTGCGTATGCAGGATGCGGCCGAGAAGGCCGTACGCAGCACTCTCGACCGGGAGGACGACCCGGAGGTTGGTCTGCTTGCCATGGATTCCCAGGGGCAGGTGAAGGCGATGGTCGGAGGCCGCAACGTGGACGACCCGAAGCGCGCCCGCGGCTTCAACTTTGCCGCCAACCTGCCGGGTGACGACGGCGGCCGTCAGGCGGGCTCGGCGTTCAAGCCCATTGCATTGGCGGCCTTCGTCGACGACGGAAAGTCGATCAAATCCAGCTTCCCCGGTCCGGCGAAGATCTCCATCGACTCGGACCTATGCCTCAACGAAGGCAAGCCGTGGGAGGTGTCCAACTTCGACAACGCCGGTTACGGCAACCTTGACATCACGCAGGCGACCACGAAGTCGGTCAACACCATCTACGCCCAAATGATGGACAAGGTGGTCACGCCGAAGATGTTCATCGCCATGTCGGAGAAGCTGGGGATTCCCATTCCTGCGGTGGACGAGGGCTGCGCGCTCACCCTCGGAACCACGGCCGTCACACCGATGGAGATGGCGCGCGCATACGCCACCTTTGCCGCCCGCGGCAAGCGGCCGGACCCGCTGCTCGTTCTGAAGATCACTTCGCCCGAGGGAGAGACGATCATCGAGAAGCGGCCTCGCTCGGAGCAGACCATCAGTCAAAACATCGCCGACACGGTTTCGTGGATCCTGAAGCAGAACATCGTTGCAGGAACCGGTACTGCGGCAAAGATCCAGTGGCCTGCCATGGGCAAGACCGGCACGGCCCAGGACCACCAGGATGCCTCGTTTGTTGGCTCGACGCCGGAGCTGACCACAGCCGTGTGGATGGGCTTTCCGCCCGATCCGGTGACCAAGGAGATTCCGCTGATGCGCGATGTCCGGGGCAAGCGGGTGACGGGTGGCTCGTTCCCCGCAACCATTTGGAAGCAGTTTATGGCGGAGTCTCTGAAGCTGTACGACAAGCATTCGGACTTTCCGAGCCCCAAGATCGCGGGAGAGGTGATTGCCCCGGCCCCTCCGCCGTGTCCGAAGACCATTCCGGGAGACCTGAACGAATCGCCTGCGGCTGACGGTCAGTCGGCTGTGGGGGAGGACGGTAAGGTCCTCGACAACTGCCGGAAGCCGGCGGCTTTCCCATCGCCGACTCCCTCGCAGCTTTGCGGAGAGTTCCCGTTCCCCGAGTGCACGACCGGCCAGACCGGCGACGGCGACCCGAGTATGCCCAACGCTCGGCCGGGGGAGCTTCCGAGGCCCTGTCCGTTCCTCAGGTGCGCGACGCCGGAGCCGACAGAGTCACCGCCGTCCCAAGAGGGAGAGAGGAATCCGAATAGGGGAGCCGGTCAGCTTGGGGAGCCGTGTTTCCCGCTCTGTTCAAACGAGCAGGTGGATAGCGACCCTCCCGATGACTAGAAGCCCTAGAAGCCGGTTTCCTCTGGCGGCTGTCTCACAATGAACACGTGCCGGCTGCCGGCGCAGATGGTTTGCAGCGTATGGACCGGGGTGCCCCGGTCGTCGTACGAAGTACGGAGGATCTCAACAACGGGCTCGGTCGGTCTCATCTCCAGGCGTTCTGATTCCTCAGCGGTCGGCAGACGCGCCACCAGAGTTTCCTCGGCGGCGCCGAACCTCCTGCCGTGCCGGTCGAACAGCTCCTGCAGCCCGCCCTCGAGGAAGGAGTTGCCTCCAAGCTCTTCAGCCTCCGGGATGCCGGCGGGAAAGTAGCTGATAGCCAGCCGGACGGGAATCTCGTCCACCAACATCAGCCGGCGGCGGACGAGCAGGTCGTCGCCTGGACCGACGCCCATGCGGGCCGCGATCAATTTGGGTGCAGGGGAGCGACCGCTGAACAGAAGCCGGCGGTCCGGCTTTCCCTGCTGACCGGCGGACTCGGTGAGAAACAGCGAGCCGCTGGATCGGACCGAAGGGTCGGTGGGGATGGCCCGACGGACGAGCACCCCTGGGGGAACGTTAGAAGTGTCCACTGGCTGCCGGACTAGGACTCGAACCTAGAGCCTCCTGGGCCAGAACCAGGCGATCTGCCAATTGATCTATCCGGCAATTCCGTGCGGGCGGAGGACTCCGTCGAGTCTAACAGCCGTATCTCACTCGATCCGAACCTGCCCCGACCGCGTGCCATACGCCCGGTCCGGTATCATCGAAAGACAGGCCCCCGTCGTCTAGCGGCCTAGGACACCGCCCTCTCAAGGCGGAGATCGTGGGTTCGAAACCCATCGGGGGTACAGGGATCCTGCAGCGCACCGGGACGCGCTGAGTGCGACGTGCGTCCTGGTGTACTTAGCGACGGCGCCGGCGCTCGCCGGAGATTTCAGCCGCTCTCTTCAGCTATGGACGGTTGCCTAGTCGACGAGGTCCGGTCCACCACCTGGCTCCAGTGCCTCCGGTGCGTCGGTCCCGTCCCCGCGCTGGTCCGATGCCCCGGTGTCCTGGGAACCAGGCATAGGCGGCCTACCGAGCATGCTGCCTCCCCTGCCCATGTCCTGGCCGGCTTCTTCCTTGCCTCCGAGACCTTCTTCGGTTTCTGCCATATCCGCCTCCTTAGGTTCCGCTTGACTGCCGGTACGACTCATACCCGAAATCCTGGTCACTCATGCGTGCGTTACTTGCCAGTCGAGCTGCGTGGCACCCCGCAATGCTCATTTGGGACCGAGTTACAAAGCCGATTATAAGCGCACCCGCAAGAGCCGAGGCCTGATCAAACCGGAGAATGTTCTCAGGCCGCCCCTGGGAGTCCCCGAGTTTCCTCTAGCGTTCCGGCTTCACTTTTAGGATCAAGGTGACTATTCTTCCCCTGTGGTTTGGCGTTGACGGTATGTAGGGAGTCGCTCCTTGTCTCCCGCGGCGGGAGGTGAAAGATGGGAAAGAACCTGACCTTAGTTATCGTGGGCTTCGTGATTTTGGTCTTCTTAATCATGATGTTTCTGGCTCTGGGCGACCCGACCTAAAGTTGCGCCGCCCGGCCTGCCCGGGCCGATGAGAAGCAGGCCGTCGAAGTCTCCGGTGGCCTGCCCCCGCGTTTGGGGAGCCACCGCCATCGCGACCCCTAGCGGTCGACGGTCGATCGAACCAGACGCTCCGACAGACGGCCCCGGATCACGACTATCTCCTCTTGGTCATCCGGTCCCAGCAGGCCCCGCTCCCGCAACATGGCCGCACGCGCGGTCATCACCGGTCCCAGCTGACCCGGCTCACTGATCACCACGTCAGCCTGAAGTCCCCCTCTGGTGAATGTCTCGATGGTCCTGTCCGTGCCGCATATCGAAGAGTGAACCACCAGAATCGTCCCTCCCGGCAGCAGGTGGTTCGGCGCCTCCCGGCAGATGCGGTCAAGGAGTGCCCGCCCGTCAAGACCGGCGTCCAGTGGAACCGTCGTGCCTCGGCGTGGTAGTTCCTCGGACTCCGAGGGGATATACGGGGGGTTGGACAAGATCACATCAAACTTTTCAGCCGCCAAAGGCCCAAACAGGTCGCCCCGGCGGACCTCGATAGGAGCTCGGTTCAGCTTGGAGTTCAGCCACGCACAGAAGACCGCCCGGTACGTCAGGTCGACACCGGTTACCGACCCGGCGCCGGCCTGGGCGGCGCTGATGGCCAGCGCTCCGGTCCCGGTGCAGATGTCGGCCACCCGGCCGCCGGGCTTGAGCTCCCGGTGCATGGCTTCTGCCAACAGCCAGGTGTCACTGACGGGCCGGTGCACTCCGGGCAGACGGAATAGTTTCACGACTCGACAGTTCCCACTACCACCGGGCGGTAATCAATGAAGTCGCGATGGCCTTCACCGATCGATGCCAAGTCCCTTCGGAAACGGTTCGAGAGGAGCGAGCCGGTCAGCTTCGGAGTGGAAGAGGAGATCATGGTCCTCGATCCGCGAACGCTTGATCTGTCTCCTTGCGGACCGATGATCCTCGAGGGACTCGACGCCCGGTTCAAGCCCGAGCTGCCGCTGGCCCACGTCGAGATTGCGACAAATCCCCATTCCAGCCTGGCCACCCTGGCCGGTGAGCTGGCCGAGTGCCGGCGGATCCTGGCAGCCCACGCTGGGGACACGGCCCGGTTTGCCGTTGCCGGAGTGCACCCTTTCGCCGCCCGATTGGGGGAGATCAACGTCGGAGAGCGCTACAACCGCATGCTGGCCGAGTACGGGGACGTTCTACGCCAGCAGCTTGTCTGCGGACTGCATGTCCACGTGGGCCTCGGCGGAGCGGATCAGGTGCTGGCCGTCTATAACGCCATGCGGTCCTACCTGCCTGAGCTCGGGGCACTGGGCGCCAATGCCCCCATCCACTGCGGCCGGGACACCACCCTGGCGTCGGTGCGGCCCCTGATATCCGGCTTGCTGCCCCGGCAGGGGATGCCTCCGCCCCTGTCGAGCTGGCAGGAGTACGCCGATCACCTGAACTGGGGAAAGTCTGCCCACCGCCTCGGCCGGCCGACGGAGTGGTGGTGGGAGCTTCGTCCCCACGCAGGGCTCGGCACGCTGGAAATCCGGGTGCCCGACGCGCAGACGACGGCTGAGGATGCACTGGCCGTCGCCACCGTCGCGGTGGGTACCGCCGTCTGGCTGGCGCGCCGTTACGATGCCGCAGATCTCCCTGCGCCGGTGGAAACTTGGCGGATCAACGAGAACCGGTGGTCGGGACTGCGCCACGGGATGGAGGGCACTCTCATCGATTTGGAATCCGGCGTTCGCAGGCCCGCAAGGGAGCGCATTGGGTGGTTGATGGAGGCCGTCGGTCCGGTGGTGGAGGAGCTGAAGGGGTCTACGTACCTGCGGCGTGCGCGCACCCTGGCCGATCGGAACGGTGCCGAGCTGCAGCGCGAGCTGTTCGCCGCAGAGGGCCCACACGTTCTGACGCGGTGGCTGGCGGAGCAGTTCGCTCCGGCGCTTTAATCTTTACCTGCCGCTCAGGCCGCCCCCGCTCTTTAGGAACCCCTTGATGAACTGAGCGAGGGGACCGTCACGCCAGGTCGCTTTCGACGGTCCTTCGGGGGCCCAGACCGGACGGCCGTCGGGGCCTTTGCTCAACATCCATTCCTGGAACAGCCTGTCTTCGTCTTTCTGTTCTTGCTTCTTCTTTTCGTCCATGCTTCGATTCTCGTCCTTTTTGGTCTGCGAATGCAAAGTTGGTGCGGATTTTCGAGGCTACGCGGCCGGCTCTACCAGCCGGATTGGCCGCCTTGGGCCCTCTGCGCCAGCACCAGCGCTCCTGTGGGACCTGCCATTACTCCCAGCTCGGCCGATCGGACAAATTGTGCATCGCTGAAATCATTGAGTCCCGGGTAGCCGCCCAAAGCGGCCTTCAGTGCCTTCCGGACCAGCGGGAGAAGGCCGGGCGTCAAACCCACGCCTCCCCCGACGACGATCCGCTGCGGGGCATAGCAAAAGACGATGGTGCGCAACCCCGCGGCCAGGTACGCCGCCTCCAGAGCAAGAGCCTTGTCCCGCAAAGCCCCGCTAAGCTCCTCTGTCGGTTTGCCCCATCGTCGGCTCATCGCAGGTCCGCTTGCCATGCCCTCCAGGCAATCGCCGTGGAAAGGGCACGTCCCGGGAAACCTGTCGCCCGGCTGGCGGGGAACCGCGATATGGCCGATCTCGGGGTGCAGCAGGCCTCGCACCGGCCGGTCGTTGGCAAGCACCCCGGCGCCTATCCCGGTTCCGACGGTCAGATAGACGAGGGGATCAGCGTTCCTCCCCGCCCCCGCCAGGCCTTCGGCCAAGGCCGCGCCCTCCACGTCGGAAGCAACAACAACGGGCACGTCGAATGCCCGGGTTATGAGTTCCAGGATATCGGCGTGGGACCACTGAGGCTTGGGGGTGCTCAGCAGATGCCCGTAGGTGGACGAGGACGGGCGTAGGTCGATGGGGCCGAAGGCGGCGATGCCGATGGCGTCCAGCATCCCGTGCTGCTCCTGGAAGCCCTTCAGCCGGTCGACGGCCCAGGCCATAGTGTTATCCGGAGCGGAGGTCGGGGTCCGGTCGGAAGCCAGGATCTCACCGGGGGAGCGGCCGGCCACGCAGATGACCTTGGAACCTCCCAGCTCTATGCCCCCGTAGAGGGGCCGGCCGGCGGTCAGGTCTGCGATGCCTGCGAGGAAGCCGGAGCTCCCCTGGTGACCAGACCGGCCAGCAGACGCTCTGCGGACTCGGTGATCTCCTCCACGGCGGTGTCGAAAGCCGGACGGTTGGCCGTCGAGGGCTTTGTATAGCCGCTGATCTTTCTGACGAACTGCAGAGCCGCCGCCCGGACCTCCTCAGGAGTAGCGGGCTCCTCCGGGTTGCGCAGCTTGCGGATGCTCCGGCACATGGTTCGAATGTACCACCTAGTCATGGTGGCTCGGGGCCTGCGGAAGCTCCGACATCACGGTCGATGAACTGACTGAACGCCGAGGCGACGTCGAAGGCTAGCCGAAGTAGTCCGGTTCGTTCCCCGGTTTCCACTTGATGTTGCAGCCGATGCTGGGCCGCTGGTCCTCGGGGACGGGCCGTCCCTCCAGCACCGCCTCGGCAGCGGCAACCAGGTCCTCGCCGGTCACCGGCAGGTCGTTCTTCGGCCGGCTGTTGTCGAACTGTCCCCGGTAGGCCAGGCGGCCGTTGCCGTCGAACACGAAGAAGTCCGGTGTGCAGGCGGCACGGAACGCCTTGGCCACCGACTGCTCCTCATCCACCAAATACGGGAACGTGTAGCCGAACTCCGCGGCCTCCGCCTTCATGGCGTCCGGCGAGTCGTCCGGATACTGGTCCGCATTGTTGCTGTTGATGCCGACGATGGCCAGACCCTTGCCCGCCAGATCCTTCGTGACCTCGGCCAGCCGGGGACGGATGTGCTTGACGTACGGGCAGTGGTTGCATATGAACATCACCAGCAGACCGGGGGCATGCGAAAAGCTGGAACTGGAGTAGGTCTGCCCGGAGGGGTCGGGAAGATCGAACGCCGGCAGTTCGCTGCCCAGGGGCAGCATTGTTGAGTTCACGGAAACCATCAGTCCTCCTTGGCCCGCATTGAAATCCAATTTTCCCCCGGCTATCGCCGTCAAACGGCGCCGGTGCCGAAGGAATGAGGTTACACCCGCCGAAGTTGGGCAAACTGCGGGAGAATGTCTGTATGTCAGCTACCGATCGGGCAATGATGCTGGGTATCCGCCACCGCTGCGGGCAGGAGATCCAGTTCTGGATTCCGGCGTACCTGGTGGCTCCCATCGTCGGCGACCTGCACGAGCACGAGGTGGAGGGACTGGCCTCGTGGATGGAGGATCAGGGGATGCTTACCGGCGAGGAAGGCCAGCCGGACAATCTGATCGAGCATCTGCGCCGGCAGCTGGCTCCCCGGCATGTGGCCTTCATCGACGTGGAAGAGGACGCCTCGGTGTGCCCGTCCTGCGGTGCACTTCTCCCGTGGATCGATGCGGTCACTGAGTACGTCGCCGGTCAGTCCCGGGGGGAGTGATAGGTGGCCAGCCGAACGCGCCGCGGGGGCTCCGGGCCGTGGAAGAACAAGGGCGGGGGAGACGTCGACATACGCAGTCTCGAAGAAGCCCTGCTCGGGCCGGCCGCGGGGCGGGTTGAGGGCTTCGAGGTTCGCAAGACCGCCAATCAGGAAAAAAGATACCGCTGTCCGTACTGCGAGGGGTGGGTTGAAGCCCGCACTCCGCACACCGTAGCCTTCCCCTCGGAGAGGCCGGAAGAGCGCCGGCACTATCACTCCGCATGTTGGAGCCGCCGTGCCGGATCCGCCCGGGGAGGCCGTCGATCGTGCGCCTGAGGGGAAACGCGCCGTGCTGGTGCGGATCGGGCCGCAAGTTCAAACGGTGTCACGGTGACCAGAGGGCAATGCGGCTGCGTCCCGTGCGGCCGGGCCGGGTGAGCCCGATCCTCGCGGTTCCGGCGACGGTCACCCCGCCCGACTATGTGAACGGAAGCATCCCGGTCACCTCAACCTCGTTCCAGATCCACACGGGAGAGTCGCTGGAGCGCCTGAGGGTCGCCTGCAGGGTGGCTGCCGAGGTACTGGACACGGTGGGCCGTGAGGTTCGACCCGGGGTAACCACCGAGGAGCTGGACCGAGTCGCACACGAGGCGTATGTGACCAGGGGAGCGTACCCCTCGACCTTGTCCTACAAGGGATACCCCAAGTCGATCTGCACCTCGGTGAACGAGGTCATCTGCCACGGGATCCCGGACGACCGGCCTCTGGAGGAGGGCGACATCGTCAATGTCGACGTCACGGCCTACATCAAAGGGATGCACGGCGACACCTCGGCGACCTTCCCGGTGGGCCGAGTCGACCCGACCCTCCGGGCGCTCATCGATGTAACCCGTGAGGCGACACTGTTGGGCATAGCCGCCGTTGCACCGGGACGACCGCTCAACGCGATCGGTAACGCGATCCAGCCCTACGCCTTCGCCCATGGATTCGGCGTGGTGGTGGACTACGGGGGCCACGGGATCGGCTCCGTCTTCCACGCCTCTCCTCACGTGAACCACACCGTGCACGAATGGGACACCATTGAGTTTCAGCCGGGCATGACGTTCACAGTCGAGCCTATGATCACCGCCGGGTCACCAAATCACCACATGTGGAGCGACGGCTGGACGGTGGCCGCGAACGACCTTCTGCCCACCGCGCAGTTCGAGCACACCGTGATAGTCACGGACTCGGGAGCCGAGATACTGACTCTCACAGGGCAGGGCGACAGCCCGGCCGGCACATTGAGTCGGGTCGAAGAGGGCACGGTCAGCCACAGGCCCTGAGCCGCGCAGCTCCAACGGTTGGTAGTCTGTTCTGATGCTTGCAATCGAACAGATTCCGGGGCGTCTTTCATTGTGGGAGCCTGGGCCATGTGCGGCATAGTAGCCGTCCTCAAACGTCGGTCCTTAAGGCCGGTTCCCGAATCCGGCCGGCTGGTGGACGAGGTGCAGACGGCGCTCCGGCGCCTCACGGACTATTCCATCGATCTGGTCGAGCGCCTGCGGACGGCCGAGGGGCAACTCAAAACCGTCGACCGTGAGCTCAAGGGGACGCCGGGTCTGACGGCTTTGATCGGCGACCCGGCACTTGGTCCCAAGCTTGAGGCCCTTGCACAGGAGATCGGCCGGGAGGTTGAACGGCTGGACCACAGAATCGACTCCGGTCCGGCTACCGTCTCACCCGACGAGCTGGAGCGGGTAAACGCCTCTTTGATCGCTCTCAAGGATCGCCTGTGGGCCGTGGAGCACGACCGGCTCGGCGCCGGCCGCCAGGTGGCAGCTCTGGCCGGATCGAACCCTTCCCCGGCGGCCATCGAGGCGTACGGGTCGATTCAGACGGCGCTCGCCGCCATCGACCGGCTTGAGGTCCGCGGGCGCGACTCCGCCGGCCTGCATATCCTTGTCTGGGGCCATGGTCTTGACCTCGATGATCCTCAAGTATCCAAGCTCCTGGCCTGGCGCAACGACCCACTCTTCACATCCGGAGTCGTCCGTACTGCTCCGGGAGCTCTGGGATTCGTCTACAAGGCGGCCGCCGAGATCGGGGAGCTGGGCGACAACGTTGCGTCAATCCGGCGGGGAATTCTGAACGACGGCCTGTTGCGACGGGCCCTGAAGAGCCCATCCGCCCGCGCCACCGCGCTCGGGCACACTCGATGGGCCAGTGTGGGTACGATCTCGGAGGCGAACGCCCACCCGCTGGACGGACTCGAGGAGGCGCCGCCTTCCCTTGCCGCTCCTCATCTGGTGGCGGTCCTGAACGGCGACATCGACAACTACCCGGCTCTGGTGGCCCGGCAGGCTCTCGAGATCGCCGGCGTCATCACCACCGACGCCAAGGTGATTCCGGTGCTCACCTCCCGGCGGATAGCGGCGGGAGAGCCCATCGACCTGGCGTTTGCACACACCGTCGCCGAGCTCGAAGGCTCCATGGCCATCGTCGCCAGCTCGGCGGTGAAGCCCGGGACCCTCCACCTGGCCGTCCGGGGGAGCGGGCAGGGGCTCTATGTGGGAATGGCCGAGGATGCCTTCGTGGTGGCGAGTGAGCCGTACGGCGTGATCGAGGAGGCCGGCTCCTATCTCAGGGTCGACGGTGACAACACCGCCGGGCGGCTCGTGACTCTCGATGCGGACGCCGCAGGAACCGTTGAAGGCATCGACCGGCGTGGCTACGACGGGCGGGTGCTGCGGGTAACCCCCGCCGACCTCCAGCATCCCGAGATCACCACCCGGGACATCGACCGGCGTGGGTTCCGGCACTTCCTTTTGAAGGAGATCACCGAGGCGCCGGAGTCCTTCCGCAAGACCTTGCGGGGGCGGGTCGTGTCCAAGGACGGCGGACTGAGTGTCTGCCTCGACGCCAACGCCATGCCGGACGACCTATGCAACGGACTGAGGGATGGACGGTTCCGCCGGGTCATGGTTGTCGGGCAGGGGACGGCCGCCGTGGCCGGACAATCGGTCGCCGCTGCCATTGAGGACGCCCTGGCACCGATCGGCGTCACGGTTGCAGCCATGACCGCATCCGAGCTGTCGGGCTTCGCCCTCGAGGACGATATGCGGGACACCGTGGTGGTGGCGATCAGCCAGTCGGGCACCACAACCGACACCAATCGGACGGTGGACATGGCGACCGCGCGGGGCGCCGTCGTGGTGGCCATCGTCAACCGGCGCAACACCGAGCTGGCGGAGAAGTCCCACGGCGTCGTCCACACCTCCGACGGCCGTGACCTGGAGATGAGCGTGGCTTCCACGAAGGCTTTCTACGCCCAGATTGCGGCGGGCTTTCTGTTAAGCCTTGCGATGGCCGATGCGGCCGGCTGCGGCGACCGTGCGAAGCAGTCGGCCCTGCTTACCTCTTTGCTGGCCCTCCCCGACGCGATGGTCGAGGTGCTGGAGCTGCGGGAGCACATCTCCGATATCGCGGCGCGCCATGCCGCCCGGCGGCGGTATTGGGCGGTGGTCGGGAGTGGCCCCAACCGGGTCGCGGCCGCCGAGGTGCGCATCAAGCTTTCCGAGCTCTGCTATAAATCCGTGGCGTGCGACTCGATTGAGGACAAAAAGCACATCGACCTCTCCGCGGAGCCGATCATCTTCGTGTGTGCGGCGGGCCTCCAGGGCTCCAACGCCACCGACGTCCAGAAGGAGATCGCGATCTACCGGGCGCACAAGGCGGCTCCGATCGTGGTCGCCACCCGCGGGCGGCCTGCGTTCGACTTGGTGGACACCATCCGGGTGCCGTCGGTGCATGCCCGTGTCGACTTCGTTCTGTCCGCAATGGCCGGTCACCTGTTCGGCTACGAGGCGGCCCTCGCCATAGACGCGTGGGCGATGCCCCTGCGAGAGATCCGCGCCGCAGTGCAGGAGCTTGCAAGCGCCGGGCTTACCGCCGATGCGGTTCTTGTCCACCTCGGTCCCCGGATAAAGGAGCCGGCGCGCCGGTTCCTGGATGCGGTTACCGACGGAGCTTGCGACGGGGTGATGAACCTGGGTCCCGCAATGCGCCTTGGGATCCTGCTGCGTTGCGCCATCGGGGACCTGCCCTTCGAAGCCTACGAGCTGGAGCGGGGAGCGGGGACCGGTCCCAAAGCATTCCTGGACGAGTTGGTGAGCGTTCTTAGCAGGGCGATCGACGATCTGACCAGGTCCATCGACGCCGTAAAGCACCAGGCCAAGACTGTCACCGTCGGCATCTCCCGCTCCGAGGAGGGGCTGTTCGGCGTGCCTCTGGTCAAAGAGGTCATGCGGGTGGGCGCCGGAACCGAGCTGCTCGGTTATCGGACCCTGCGGACGCTGGCCGCGCTCGATACCGCGGTGGAGGAGATTCTCGGGTACACCCGCTATGTCGTCGCGGGCGATGTCCGGTCGGGAACCGCCACAATCCACGTGCGAGACCGTGGTGGCATAGGGGCCGAGCTCAAATCGCGCACCGAGACGGACCCCCGGCTCCGGGGAACCAAGCGGGCCGCTCTGGAGAAGGCCGAGGTCGAGGTCACAGTTGGTCGAAGCGATGGACGTCCGGTAATCCTCATACCGGAGCGCAAAGGCGACGCGCCGGAAGGACTGACGTTGCTGCACGTCAAGTTCCGGGACCGGCTTCCGCCCCAGACTGCGAAGGATGTGCTCCTGGGTTACCGGCCCGCTCGCTACGAGGGACTGGTGGCGGCGGTCACCGAGACCGAGGAGACGTTCTCGGAAGCCCTGCTGGGCGAGCTCTCCATGCCGGAGCTTCTGGTCGAGCCGGTACTGGCTCTTGCGGAGAGGTGGAGACACCGGGGCTGATCCCTACCGGATCCTGCGGTTAGCGGACGCCCTTGTAGTTCAGGATCTGGCGCAGCGTGTGCCGAACCGTCACCAGATCCTCCTGGTCGGCCATGACCTGGTCGATGTCCTTGTAGGCCTGTGGAATCTCGTCCACCAGCGCGGAGGCATCCTTCGCCTGCCATGTCTTGCCCCGCATGGCCCGCACCAGATCTTCACCACGGAACTGCCGGCGGGCGGCGCTGCGGGAAAGGGCTCGACCGGCCCCGTGGCTGCACGAGGTGTAGCTGAGGGGATTGCCCTTTCCCTGAACGATGTAGGACCTGGTGCCCATGCTGCCCGGGATCACGCCGAAGTCCTCGAGGCCGGCCTTGATCGCTCCCTTGCGGGTGATCCACATCCGCTTTCCGAAGTGCTCCTCCCGGGCGGTGTAGTTGTGGTGACAGTTGATGCGCCGGCGCGGGCGGCCCCTGCCCACGAACCTGAACAGCGCCTCCAGGCCGGCGTCCATCATGGCCTCCCGGTTCGCCCGCGCGTACTCCTGGGCCCAGTTGAGATCGGCCACGTACGCGTCGAACTGAGGTGTGCCCTCGATCAGGTAGGCCAGGTCCCGGTCCTCAAGGTCGATCTGAAGGGCCTGCGTAATCCGCTGCGCGGTCTTGACGTACCCTTGAGCCAGCTCGTTGCCGATCCCCCGGGAGCCGGAGTGGAGCACGACCCACACGTCGTCCCCCTCGTCCAGACAGATCTCAAAGAAGTGGTTGCCGCTGCCCAGGGTTCCGAACTGGGACAGGGTCTTGTGCACCTGTTTGTCGCCGAGCCGGGTGTGAGGTCGGTGGGTGGCAAGCCACCGTTCGGCCTGGGGGCCGATGTTCCGGTGCCCCTGACCCACTCCGGAGGGGATCCTCCTCTCCAGGACCCGCAGTAGAGGCGCCAGGTCGTCGGGGAGGTACCCGGCGTCCAGGTCGGTTTGAGCCGCGATCATCCCGCAACCGATGTCCACGCCGGCGGCCGCCGGAATGAGTGCTGCCTCGGTGGGAATCACGCTGCCGACGGTCGCGCCGAGCCCGTAGTGGGCATCGGCCATGAGAGCGATGTGGCCGGTGACGACAGGAAGGCGCGAGGCACGCAGGGCTTGCCGGACGGTTTCCTCATCGAGCTGCGAGGCCCAGCTGAGCAGCCCTTCAGAGATGCGTTCTGCACCCATAAGACCACCTGTGCGCTGTGAGGCCCTTAACCGCCCTCCGACCGGAGGGCCATGGCTTCCTACTTGGTCTTCTTACCGACGTAGTTCATGATCGTGCGGCTTGGAAGCTTGATCTTGTGAACCGTCTGCAGATGCTCCGAGACCACTTTGAGAAGGTCCTCAGTGTTCTCGGCGGCGAAGTGGCCCTTGCAGGAAGCCCCAACATCCACTCACTTGAACTGGGGCATAAACCAACTCCTGTAAATGTCGAGCGTTTGTACAACGAAGCAACGGTAGGCCGGCGGCATATCCTAGTACGCGTCAGACTCGGTCGGGACGCTCCATTTTGCTCCACTTCGTCCCGTCGGGGCGTATCTGAGAGAGTCCCTGTGTCAGCATGCGCACCGGAATCTCCCACTGCTCCTTGGGGTCCTCCTCCGAGTTGACGTCCACGATCGCAACGGTCTTGTACGGCTGCTCCGTCTGCTCCTTGTAGCTGAAGTTCAGCGTTGCCCGGCCCTCCACGGCGGTCGGCGGCAGCCCTGACGGCAAGGTGATGAACAGATCGAGGATCATCTGGTCCGGATTCTCGCTCGGAGGATCGTGAGGTTTGAGGTCCACCCGGTACACCGCCGCGAGCGTGCATTCACCGGTCACCGTCAGCAATCCCGGCTTGTCCGGTCGCTTTTCCCACTTGGCTTTGAACTCGCCACACGGCCTTGCCATCAAATCTCCTTTGGTTTGCCCTGGATGTGTCCTTCGGGTTCAACGTAGCACAGGGACTGTCTCTACTTGCCTTTACGATAGTTGCGGCGAAGGTATAGGCGGGACGTGCGCGTACCGCGGGAAGTGGGAGCCACCATGCTGGTCGAGCTAAGCATAACCAACTACGCGGTGATCGACCGGCTGACGATTGGACTGGGGCCCGGGTTCAACGTCCTCACGGGAGAGACCGGAGCCGGCAAATCCATCATCCTGGACGCGCTCGGCCTTCTGCTCGGAGACCGGGCCGACTCAGGAGCAATCCGCGCCGGAGCGGAGCAGGCCTACGTCGAGGGCATCTTCGAGGTCGGCCCGCAGACCGCCGCAGCTCTCTCGGAAAAGCTGGAGCTGGACGTGGCGGGCGATGGTTTGATCGTGGCCCGCGAGCTCAACGCCTCCGGCCGCAGCGTCTGCCGCATCAACGGGCGGGCATTTCCACAGCGGCGGCTGGCTGAGATCGGCATGACCCTGGTGGACATCCACGGTCAAAGCGAACACCTGTCTCTGCTTCGCCCCGGGGAGCACGTGGACCTGCTGGACCGCTATGCCGGCTTGACGGAGCTGCGCTCGCACTACGCCGGCGTGGTTCGGGCCTTGACCCGCACGCGCAAGGAGCTCCAGGCGTTGGAGCAGGAGAACGCCGGCACGTCAGAACGCAAGGAGCTGCTGGCTTTCCAGGCGCAGGAGATCTCCGCCGCAGCGCTGGAGGCCGGCGAGGAGGAAGCTCTGGTTGCGGAGCGCACCCTGCGGGTCAACGCGCTGCGGATCCACGAGCTGGTGGGGCTCGCCCATTCAGCCCTCGACAGCGATTCAGCCTCCGAGCCTGGAGGACTCGAGCTGATAAGGCGTGCAGTGCACGCGCTGGTGATGCTGGAAAGGATTGATCCGGGCATGGTCACCGCCCGGGAGACGGCGGAGACGGCAGCGCTACAGCTCGAGGAGCTGGTCAGAGATCTTCGGAGCTACGCCCAGGGGGTGGAGTTCGATCAGCAGCGTTTATCCGACATCGAAGAGCGCCTCGACCTGATCTCGTCCCTGAAGCGCAAGTACGGGGCCGGGATCCCGGAGATCCTTCAGTATGAGACTCGAGCGAACCAGGAGCTGACCCGCCTTGAGGGCCGCGGCACATCGGCGGCGGACCTTCAGGACAGGGCAAGGGCCTTGTGCGAGGAAGCCGCAGGTCTGGCCGCCGAGCTGTCCACCGCCCGGCGAAAGGCGGCGTGTGACCTGACGGAAGCGGTTGAGGAGCATCTCGGCGGGTTGGGGATGCAGGGCGCCCGCCTGGGGCTCAGCTTCGGCCTGGCGGCCGATCCCGACGGTCTGGAACCGAAAGCCGGCACAGCGCCGGCTGCTTGTGTCGTCGTATCGGGGAAGTTGGAGCCGTCGACCGAAGCCGCAGGCGGGCCGCTGAAGTTTGACCTGACCGGGGTGGACAGGGTGGAGTTCTTGATCTCACCCAACCCGGGGGAGCCGCTGCGGCCTTTGGCCGGCATCGCCTCCGGCGGCGAGAGCTCCCGGTTGATGCTCGCCATCAAGGGGGTGCTCTCCCGGGCAGATGCCATCCCTATCCTGGTTTTCGACGAGATAGACGCCGGCATCGGCGGGAGCGTGGGAGAGGCGGTCGGACGCCGTCTGTGGTCGCTGGGTCGCCATCACCAAGTAATCGCTGTCAGCCACCTGCCGCAGATTGCGGCCTACGGCGACCGGCATCTTTCCGTCCGCAAGAGGGTTCAGGACGGCCGGACCACCACTCAGGTGGTCGAAGTACAGGGAAGCAGCCGGGTCAATGAGCTCACCCACATGCTGGGCTCCGACACACCGGCCACGCGCCGGAAGGCCGAGGAGCTGCTGACCGAGACCGGAAAGGTGGTTGCCTCTCAGCGAGGCGCTTAGTGCCGATCGTTAGAGCTGGCAGGGTGGGCTGAGTGGATCCTCGCCCTTGGCCTTTTGCATCTCACGGAACTTCATGCCGATGAACGGAGCGGTGAAAGTGCCGATTGGGATGTTCTTGAAGTACGCGTAATGTGCCGCGAGGAGGTGCGAGCCGCACTCGTCCCACAGTGGGCCGCTGACCAACTCACGCTTGACGGCTTCTTCAGATGCGATGATTGCGGCGGTGACGATATTGCCGGGCCTCTCCATCTCCTCGGGTGCATGCTTGCTCAGGAGCTCTTCCATAAGCTCCATCATCTCGGTAACGTCCAACGTGCCTCCCGTAGTGATTCGTAACGACCGGCGGCATTCAGGCATCGCAACCGACGACTCCTATGATACTTCGCGTGCATTCCTTACCCGATTCAGCCGGTGCGAAAAGGCACCGGGGGCGGTTTATGGCACTCGCGGAGAAGACTCCGGCGAGCCGGGACCGCTACGTCGACTTTCTCAGAGCTTTCAGCATCTGTGTGGTGGTCCTGGGCCACTGGCTGATAGCGGTCGTTTACGTCCGGAACGGCGAGATATCCGGGGTTAACGCGCTTCAGGTGGTCTCCGGCCTGTGGATTGCGACCTGGCTGCTCCAGGTCATGCCGCTGTTTTTCTTCGTCGGTGGATTTGCCAACCTGGTGACCCTGGACTCCATCGGCCGGCGTCGCGGTGACTATGCCGAGTTCATCAGGTCCCGTGTCGACCGGCTGCTGCGGCCCACCGCGATCTACCTCGGCCTTTGGATTCCCATCGCAATCGGCATCGACGTGTTTACCGGTCTGAGTAACCGGGTGCAGGAGCTGGCCTTCGAGCTGCTGACCCGCCCCCTGTGGTTTCTGGGCGTCTACATGATCATGATCGGCCTCGCCCCGGCGATGCTGAAGCTCCACCGTCGGTACCGCTTCTCCGCGCTCGGCGCCTTGGCGCTGGGCGCGGTTGTCGTCGACCTCCTACAGCTCGCATTCGATGTGCCGGTCGTCGGGAACCTCAACTACTTCTTCGTCTGGCTGTTCGCCCACCAGATGGGCTTCTTCTACGCCGACGGAAAACTCTTGAAGCTGGGACGCCGGTATTTAGTGACCATGGCTCTGGGCGGCCTGGCGGCGCTGGTGCTGCTCACCACGCTTGGCCCCTACTCACCGAGCATGGTCGGGTTGGTCGCGGAGCGCTCCAACACGAATCCGCCGACCATCTGCATCCTGGTTCTGACGATCTGGCAGGTCGGGCTGGCGATGGTGCTCAAAGATCCTCTCAGCCGAATGCTGGCGCGAACCAGGACCTGGGCCAAGGTGATCGCTCTCAATGCGATGGTCATGACGATGTTCCTCTGGCACCAAACCGCGGTCCTTATCACGGTGGCCACCTTGTATCCGCTTGGATTCCCCCAGCCGGAAGCCGGAACCTCCCTATGGTGGGCCGTTCGGCCGGTTTGGGTGGCGGCGCTGGCTGCTGTGCTGTCGGCGCTCGTGATCATCTTCGGAAGGTTCGAGCGGGGAGTGAAGCCCAAAGTTCGCCCGCTTGACACGGCGGAGTCCCGTGCTTAGCGGATTTGCCCCCCTGAGCAGGGCCAGACAGGTGGCGGTCGTCCTCGGCTTGGTCTACGCCATCCTCGGCACCGTCGGCTTTGCCGTCTCGGGGTTCGACGGCTTCGCCGCTACCCGAGGAGACCGTCTCGTCGTCTTCGACGTCAACCCGCTGCAAAATCTTCTTCACCTGACCCTCGGATGGTGGCTGGTCAACGCAGGCGAGGCCGGCGAGGTTGAAGGCCGGAGAGCGGCATGGGTGGCGGGCCTCCTGCTGGCCGCTCTGGGGCTGCTGGGCATCCTGCTGTTCGATAGCCGTCCCGACCTGAACATCATCTACGCCAACCGGGCGGTCCTCCTCGGCCACCTGCTTTCGGCTTTGCTCGTTGTGGTTTGGCTCAGCGTGCCGAGGAGGACCTCACCACGCCGTTAGCCGATTCTGGGCTCCGTTGTTGATCCTGGCCCGGCTGCTCAGTGGCCTAAGGCCACCACCAGCATCGGCTCGGCCTCGGTTTGGAAAAACCTCCTCACCTCGTCGTCGTAGAACGTAAGACCGGTGGCGCCCAACCCGCAGGCGTAGGCGCAAAGGTACATCCGTCCGGCCACTATGCCGGCGTTTAGCTGAGCCGCTCGGTAGCTTCTGGGACCCAGGGTGGAGGCTGCATCCTGAAGGTTGCTGAGGAGGAACAGAGTCGCTGCGGCGTCGCCGCCCAGGTCCTGTTCGAGGCACAGGAACCTGGCCTTTTGCCGCAGATTCCCCGAGGCGATCTGCTCCAAATCCCAGCCGGCGGCGTACGCGCCCGGCTTCAGGCCCTCGACCGCGTTCGCGATCAATGCGACCTGAGTAAGGCGGCGACCCCAGTCACAGTTCAGCTCGTAGGTGGAGTGGGCAATGATCCCCTCTAGCTCTTCCCTGAGGACCGGCTCATGCGTGAACTCCCTCTTGGACCCGCGACGGCGGATCACCTTCTCTATGCCGGTCAAGGCGACGTTGGGCGGGACCGGCGCGTCATTCGGGTAGGGAGCCTGCTGCCAAAACCGAGCCTCGGCCGGACTGCGAAGGCCGGTTTGGCGATGGGCCTCCACAACCTCATCGTACTCGCGCTGCCTGGAGGACAGCTTTGCTGTTGGGTGATCGATCGGTGAAGCAGGCGACGCGGCAGCGACGATCCGGGAGGTGCCGTCCTCGCCGTACCCGATGGGCACCATGCAGATGGACATCTCGCTCCGCCCGTCGATCCCCACCAACGTGTCGAGCTCGTGGTCGACGAAGCCGAGCACCACCTCCGAGGAGTGGCCTCCCGAAGCGCTCAGGGCCAGCAGGTTGGCCAGGATCATGCCCGAGTCCCAGTACAGGTGACGGTACCCGCGGGCGCGGTACTTCCAGTTGGTTCGCCACGGGATGCCCGTCAGTATGACCGTAACCGGAGCCCGGCCTGGGGAGGGGCGTTCTCCGCCCGCCCTCAACAGATAAGGACGGGGGTCTCCCGGGCGAAGCAGGCGCAGGGCATCATCCAGGGGGCTGTAGTGGTACAGCCCCGCCTCAAGGCCCTCCATCCCGGCGCAAGCCACGTATACCTCGATCGGATAGAGGGCGCCCGCGCAGGCGTAGGTCCGCAGATAGACGGGCTTGCCGCCCGGATTGGACCTTACCCGCCGCACCCCTGCGGACAGCACGAGAAGGCGGGCGAGCTCGGGCAGGTCCAGATCTCGCGGCTCGCCAAGCTGCTGGCTGGCTGCTCTCATCGCGGGAAACCCGGTATCCCGCGAGCGGTCTGGAAGGGGGATCGGTGAGAGGTCGGGATAGCTTTTGAACGGCTCCGGCTGGTCAGACCAGTCGATGCGATGGCTGCCCGAGCGAACCGACACGGGGGAGTGTTTGGTCAGCTCGTGATACCGAAAGGGCTGGTAACCGGGGCCCGTGTCGTGTTCGGTCATGACCGCCTGATCATAGGCAGCTCACAGGCGGACGGGGTCACCCGCTCTGCTGGCCTAGCTGTCCTTGCAGGTCCAGCAGCGTAGCCGCCTCGGTGGTGCTCTGCATCGCACGGGCGAGGAATACGCTCACCGCCTCTGAAGCCAGCGGGCGCATGTCCTGAAGGATCTTCGTGATATCCGTGAGAGACCGCTCCGCAGTCTGCCCGCTGACGAAAGGCTCCCAGATGAACATGTTGAACATGGCCACCAGCCGCCAGGCAATGCCTTCGATGTCGGCTTTCATCAGCTCCGCCTGCTTGAGGACCACGGCAAGCGGGATTCCTACCGAGACCAGCTGAGCCCCCACCTTCATCAGTCGCGGGCTGGGGATCCGCCAGCCATCGCCTTCGGGTGCCAGCAGGTCAAGCTCCACGGCTTTGGAGATGAGTGACGGATCACGTTTTATCTCAGGGAAAAGCTCCTCGAGCTTCGCTCGAGACACCGACTCGGGAACCTCATCGGTCCACGGTGCCATCAGGGCGTCACTGAAGCCGAGGACATCGCTCAGGGAGGAACCATGGTCCCACGCAGACAGCAGATCGTTGATGGCCTGCAACCCGAATCCGCGCTGCTGCAGGCGCGATATGAGCCGCAGCCGGGTAAGGTGACGCTCGTTGTAATAGCCGATGCGGCCGACGATTTCGGGAGGGTCCAGAACGCCCCGGGTCTGATAGGCGCGTACGTTGCGAGTGGTAGTGCCGGCCTGTCTGGCCAGCTCGTCAATGGTCATTTTGTCGGACATGGTGCCTCCAGAATACCCCTCGGAACGGTTTGCAACGTATCATCCAGCAATGTATCATTTCTCAATGTAAATAGAAACCGGGACGACTAGCTAGGGGAGGTACGGCATGGGTGTGTGGGACAACTGGTTCTACGTAGTTGCTCCTTTTTTGTATTATCTCGCAGTCGTCTACGTCCTTTGTGCGCTGGGGCGCAGCGACAGGGTAAACATACTGCCCCAGTTCTTCGGCCGGGTTTCAGACAGCCTTCACCGCGCCACTGGCTATCCGGGGTGGGCGATGGCCGGGTCTCTGAGCGGCCTTCTGGTGCTGCTGGTAGCGGCGATGGGTCTCTACTGGGACGTTGCCTGGCACATCGACCTGGGACGTGACGAGATGCTACTGAATCCTTCACACACGATGATCCTTCTCGGCCTGGGCGGCCTGATGTACGCAGCCGCCATCGCCACCACGTTCGCCACTCTTGACGGCGCAAACGTCGGTCTCAAATGGCGAAAGCTTACGATTCCATGGTCCGCCCTGGCTTTGTTCTCGCTAGGACTTGGCGGTATCGCCTCCTTCCCCTTCGATGAGCTGTGGCACCGTGCCTACGGCATAGACGTGACTCTTTGGAGCCCCACCCACCTTCAGCTGCTGGGCGGTGGAGGCTTCGCCACCATCGCCTGCTGGATGATGATTGCCGAGGGTGCACGAGGGGCCAACCCGAACAAGGTCGGCCGCTTCATCCACATCATGGCCTCGGGTGCTTGCCTGATGGGCATAACGATTTTCCAGGGCGAGTTCGAGTTCCGGGTCCTGCAGTTCCAGATGGCGTACTACCCGGTTCTGGTTATGCTCGCCGCCGGCTTCGTCCTGACCGCAGCACGGATCGCTCTGGGGCCGTGGGGCGCTTTCAAGACCACCCTGTTCTACCTGGGGGTCCGCGGCTTTTTGATCCTCATCGTCTCCACCGCCCTGAATCACACGGTGGTGCACTTCGCTACATACCTGATTCCGGCGCTTTGTGTGGAGCTTGCAGCGGTCATCGCTAAGCCTGAGAACCGGGCGAAGTTCGCCCTTACCTCCGGTGTGCTCCTGGGGACCGTCGGCCTCGCAGCCGAGCTCGCCTGGATGCCACTCACCGGGTGGTTGGAGGTCACCCCCTCACTGCTTCCCAAGGCGGTTCCTCTCGCCTTTGTGGCCGCAATCGCCGCTTCCTTTATCGGCGTCCGGCTCGGCCGTGTCTTCGACCGGACCGACAACCCCGAGAAAGCCCGCTTCCCGAGGGGTGTCATTGCGGCCGCAACTCTGGCGGTCATCGTGACCCTGGCCGTCCCACTTCCCCGTCAGGAGAACGATGCGCAGGTGACCATGAGACTGGTGGACCGTCAGGGAGACATGGCCAAGATAGAGGTCACGCTCGACCCGCCGAACGCCGCCGACGGCTACACGGTCTTCGGCGTCGGTTCCAACCAGGGAGGTGACCCCGTGGTCAGCTCGCCCCTCATCAAGATCGATGAGGGCCGCTACATCTCGGAGAATGCTCACCCGATCTCCGGCGACTGGAAGACCTCAGTTGCACTGTTCAAGGACAACTTGGTCATGGCCGCTCCGGTGTACCTGCCGCCCGACCCCGAGTTCGGTGCTTCGGCCGTCCCCGCACTCACAGAGCGCACAGAGAAGTTCAACGTGATCACCGACATCACGCTGCGGGAGACCCTCGCTTTCGACGGGCCGGTGTGGCCGTCGATCGTGGCCTACGCCGAGATTCTGGCCGTGCTGTTCGCATGGATCGCCATCTTCGCCCTGGCGGAGCGGCGGATAGTCGAAGGCCGGGTGGACACCTACGAGGGTAGGGGCCGCCGGGCCGGGGTTCCGAGCTTCTCCCGGGGCTGACCACAAGCAGTTCCCCCCAAGCCCACAGAGGCGCCGCACAAGCGGCGCCTCTTTGATTTGCGCGGCGGAAAGTTCAGACCGGTGTGCGGGGAGCTCCACACTGCCAGCACTCGGTGAACTGTCCCTCGATGGTTTCGGAGCAATCGGGGCAGACCCAGTCCTCGAAGATCAGCTGGCTCTGCAGCGCCTGGTCGATCAACCGCCTCGCCGTTTCCCGGTCAGCCTCGTTGACCCAGATGCTGGGGAGCGTGTCCATCGTTATGGGTACCTCACCCTGGATGGCGACAAGATGCTCGCCGCGGACGACTGAGAAGATGCCTTCGGAGTCGAGAAAGCCTCGGATGAGGTGCGCCTGCGTGAGATTCGTGGCGACATAGGCCCGGATCACTGATGCTCCTTGCGGGCCGGTTCACCCGACGCGTTCAAGGCAGCGCGGGGAGGACTAGCCCCCGATGTAGGACATCTCCACCTTGGGCATGCCCTCGGTGAGCGATGATCGGATCTCCGAGTAGCGGTCCTTGCGGTTTGCCCAGGTGGTGCCGATGGCCGCGGACAGATCCTCGTCGGAGATGCCGTCACGGATCAACTGGCGCAGGTCCTGACCCTTCACCGCAAAAAGACAGGTGTAGAGCTTGCCCTCGGCGGAGATCCGTGCCCGGGTGCACCCACCGCAAAACGGCTTGGTGACCGAGGCGATGATCCCGACCTCGTTGTCGTCACCCTTGTACCGCCAGCGGTTGGCCACCTCACCGGGGTAGTTGGGCGGGATCTGTTCCAGCGGCATGTCGGCACTGATGATCTCGACGATCTCGGCAGCGGGGACCACGTCATCCAGCTTCCAGCCGTTGCTGTGACCGACGTCCATGTACTCGATGAACCGCAGGATGTGCCCCTGCTCCCGGAAGTAGCGTGCCATCGGCAGGATGCTCTGCTCGTTGACCCCCCGCTTGACGACCATGTTGATCTTGATCGGAGCGAGCCCAACCCGAGCAGCCTCGTCGATGCCGGCAAGCACCTTCTCCACGGGAAAGGCGACGTCGTTCATCGCCTTGAAGATCTCGTTATCCAGCGAGTCCAGGCTGACCGTGACCCTGCGGAGCCCGGCATCCTTCAAAGCCTGGGCCTTTCGCGCCAGCATCGACCCGTTGGTGGTGAGCGTCAGGTCCAGCCCCGGAATGCCGGCAAGCATCTCGATCAGATTCTCGAGGTTACGCCGCACCAGGGGCTCACCACCGGTAAGACGGATCTTCTCTATACCGTGGCCGACGAACACGCGGGCCAGGCGCTCGATCTCCTCGAAGGTGAGCAGCTCCTTGCGGTCCAGGAACTGGTAGTCGCTGCCGAAGATCTCCTTGGGCATGCAGTAGATGCAGCGGAAGTTGCATCGGTCGGCCACCGAGATCCTCAGGTCGCGGAGGGGCCTTCCAAGGGTGTCGGTGACACCTGAGGACTGCTTCAAGTCCGGTACAAGAGTGGTTGCCATTCGCTCAGTCTAACGTTGGGGGGGATATAAGAATTCCCACTCGAGAGGGTTAATTGGAGTGGGAATTCTTGGCGAGCGAGAAAGCGGCTACCCTCGGTTGACCCTAAAGGTCGGATACTTGACCGTTGGAGGGGTCCCTTCGGGAAGCCGGGTTCCCTTCAGTAGCTTGCGGGAGGTCCGCCACATCAGCCCGGACGCGATCAGCAGCAGGATGCCGGTCACGATGAACTTGAACGGGTTCGTAACGGTTACACCGTCGTTCGCCTGGGCCTGTGCCCGGGCGTCCAACGGCGACGGCTCCCCACCGCCCGCGGCTTCGAACTGCTCCGGAGGAACCCCGCTGTAGGGCAGGGTCTCGTCGAAGGCGGTGCCGCCGCTGCCCGGAGCGGACTTGACGATGGGGGCAATCGCCTTTCCAAAGCTGTTGTTTCTTCCCGGGGCGGCGGGCTTGGGGTTCTCCTTGCCGGTCACGATGTTCGTGCCGGGAACGGTCGGCTTGTTGGGGTCGGGGGCGGCTGCTGCGCCTGCTGGTGCCGCCCCCGCGGGCGTTGGGGGTCCCGAGGGCCCCGCGGTTACCGCGGCCGTCGGGCCCGACATGGTCTCGATACCCGCAGAAACCGGGCTCTTCCTGACCGCGATGACCTTGTAGGTGAGGGGCTTGGCGTGAGGGGCGTCGGAGTCGGTGAGTGAGGTGGCCGTACCTGCGTAGACCTGACTGTAGGCGCCGCCCTCGACAGAGCGCTGGACCTTGTAGCCGATGAGGTCCCTCTCCTGGTTGGCGGCCCACGTGACGTGCGGAACGCCGTCTTTGAGAGCAGCCTTGACGTCCCTGGGAGCGGCCGGCGGATTGTTCACCTTGACGCTGATTACGGAGGTTTGGCTATCACGGGAGGAAGTGGCGACCGCTTTTAGCTCATAGGTTCCGTTCAGAGGGACACCACCCGCATCCCATATTGCGTCGTGAACGTCGTCGTCCTTCTTCGAAAGGGTCAGCGGTTCGCTCCTGCCCGGAACGCTAGCCTTTATGGATACCTCTTCCGGGAAAAGACCCCCAAGTCCTGGGTCCGGCCGGGACCTGACGGCAATCCGCGTGGATCCTTCAACCACCTCCCCCGAAACCGGTGTCAGAAATTCCGGCTTGGACAACGCTGCCGCGGGGGCCGCCCACAGCGCCACTAACATCATGCCGGTCACAACCGCTACAAGTCGGCGCTTCATGTCAGTTCCTTTGTCTCTACCAGCTTCGCTCTGGCGACGAGCCTCTGCCGGTCGGTCCCTCTGGGGTGGCAGGTGGTCAAAGTGAGGATCGAGTCTGTAACTTGCTCGGCCACGCTCCAGTCGTTGGCCGCCACGACCCATGGGTTCTGGTGACCGGCAAACGGGGAGATGACCTCGTAGGTGTGCTTTGCGAAAGGCGTCTCGAGATAGACCTTGTCGCCCGGCTTCAGGATCTCCAGGTTGGCGAACGGCTTGCCGTAGGTAGTGCGATGGCCCGCGATCGCCACGTTGCCCGGCTCGCCCGGCAGAGGAGTGTTGGGGTAGTGCCCTGCTCCCGTGTTGAGAGCTTTGTTCGAGGTTCCCTCCACCACGATGGTGTCTGTTTTCATGGCCGGGATGATTATGCGGGTCAGCGGCTCGGCGTCAGCAATGCGACCGGTGCGGTACGCCTCCTTGTGGCTGTCGCTCGCGAAGGTGCTGCGCAAGGTGCCCTGGGTGCGGCCGGCCTGCCAGTCCGTGTAAAACGGATAGGCGACGAAGCCGGCAGCACCAATTGCAGTGGCCACCGACATGAATGCAAGGGACAGGGCGAGGATTCGACGGCCCCTCATGCTCAATGCCAACTCATCACCTCTTTAGCCGCCCACCCCCCGGAGGAGATGCTCATTCTGAGCACCGGTTCCGGGGAAGAAGGGGAACAATTCTATCGGTTGCTGACGAAGTGGCTCGGTGCGGTTTGACGGGCCGAGCCACATCAGCGTTGAGATGGATAAGCGGGGGAGGGTGGGGTGAGCGCGGGACGCCGGCCGCGGCGGT
>JAUJPC010000001.1:760957-886405 GCA_030447305.1 Actinomycetota bacterium
CCCCCCCCACCCCCCCGGAGCAGTTGCACTTTCTGCCCCCCGTGCCCCCCAAATCTGGGAAACAATCCACCCGGTGGCGCACGATGGGCCTGGCCCCTTGCCCCGGCACCGAGCCACTTCAGCGTTCATCTGACTCAGCGGGTTAGGGAGCGTTCTCCGCTCTAACCCGCAGCCTGCGGTACCCGGCTGCGGACAGCAGGGACAGCAGCGTGAGGCCCACGGCGGAGGCGACGAACAGGAGGTTTTCGCCTCCGGTTCTCGGCAGCGGGGGGGCCACCTGAGCTTGCACCCTGGGGATCTCCACCCTCACCCCGCCGCTCAGGCCGAGGTTGATCTTGCCTCCACCCTGGGCGGTGTCCAGGCCGCAGTTGGAGTTCACCACTGCGGTGTTGATGAGGTTCCCGGCAGCGGAGTCCGCCGGGATATTGACGGTTATCCTCAGCTGTTTAGACCCGCGAGGTGGTATCGGCCCAACATCGTTCCATGTGATGACGTTGTTGGAGACCGAGCTCGCAGCCGGATCCTGGCTCCTGATGTTGAACTTCACCCCCCTGGTGGCGGTGATGGTGTCGACCACCTTGACGTCGGTCAGCGTGCAGTCGTACGGGTTCACGATGTTGATGGTGTAGATGAAGTCGTTACCGGCGTTGACCGGGTCCGGGCTGGCGGTCTTGGTGACCTCGATGTCCGGACACTTGATGCCATCGGGCGGCACGGTGGCCGCGACCTCCATGTGGCCAATCCGAACGTCCGCCAGACTGAGCGCCACGTCCGGATCTTCGGCGTCATCACCCAGCAGGTCGCCCAGTAGGCCTTCCAGTACACCCTCTGCACCCGGCAGCAGCGTGACCCTCACCACGTCGACCGAGGCGGAGGCGGAGGTGCCGTCGGGGTTCTCAACGATCGTGGGGTCGGGATTCAACTCGAGCTCCACTAGGCCCAGGTTCAGAACGTCGCCGCTCAGCAGGTCGTCGAGGGGAGCGATGCCGAGTAGCTGGTCCAGGGTGACGCCCACGGCCGGAAGCGGCGTTTGGCCTTCTTCGGCAGGCAGAGTGTTCTGGACGGTGAGCACCGGGGTTTGGCCCTCGGGGGGCATGTACTGGATGTAAGCCTGGCCCGGGATGCCGGTGGCGACCGCCCGCAGTGTCCACTCGCCCAGCAGGTTGATGGTGAGCTCGGCCCCGGGGATGCCTTGGAAAAGTACGACTGGTGCAAGTGTCTGCTTGGTCTCGCTCATGAGGCCGACGTTGTCGCCGATCTTCTGCCCCGCCTCGTTGGTCTGGGGAACCAGCCGGGTACGGGAGGAGGTCCGGACCGCGCCGGGGTCCTGGTTGCTCGGGTTGGTGCCGATAAGGGCTTCGACTATTTCAGTGGGCAGATCAGCGATCTCATCGCCGAGCAGGGTCAGGTCCGCAACGTCGCCCTGGCCGTAGCTCATGTCCTCGCCGAGGATGCAGGTGTTGGCGTCGTACCTGGCCTGGGCCCGGCCCTCCAGCGCTCCGGCGGAGGCGACCCCCGGCACCGTGATGGGGCCGAGCCTCTTAACGATGAGATCGGTGGAGGGCGGCGCAGCCGCCGCCGCCTGCTGCTGCTCGAGAAGTTCACTATTCAGCAGATTGGCGTCCAGGCCGAAGCCGGCCCCGTAGCTGTTCTTGCCGGCAAGCGCCGGTGACACCTCCCGTCCGAGCTCGTCGGTCACGGCGGTGAGGCCTCTCGAGTTGACCGCTGCCGCCCCGAAGCCTGCATCGACCTTGAGGGTATTTGGGCCGGCGACAAGGGACAGAGCATCGGCGTGCAGGTAGGTGCCGGTCGCGTAGCCTGAGAAGGCCGCGTCCTTGAAGGGCACCGCCGCGTGCACCGGAGGCGCGAGCATGAGGGCGAGGGCGGTCAGCGTGATCAGCGCCCCGAACCTGCGTCCCAGTCTTTGATATTTCCTGGACATTTTGGATTTTCTCCTCTTACTTAAGAAAAGCGCTATTCGCCATCAGTGCCGCCATGCTATTTGAGTGCTTCGGCCGAATCCAGTAATCCGGCAAACCCAAAAGTTGCCCGTGCCGCATGGATGTGGTCGTGAAACCAAAATTGCTCTCCCCGCTACAGAGGGTGTTAAGGATTCACGAAGCGTGGCTGAATGTCAAGACCAAAATGACGCTTTTAGTGACCAGGATGATGCTTTCCGTGACAGTTCGAAACTGCAGGTCAGACTCACCCGGCAGCCTTCAGTAAGCTCCTGGGCACGAGCCCTCGCCGCGGTTGGCAAGACCGGCAGACCCGCGCGCCGGGGAGTAGTTCAGGCGGGCCTTTGGGCTCGTATGTCGTTGAGCGTCTTTGAGATCCCCTCCGCATCCAGGACGTCGGCCATCAGGCCGACCTGCTCCTCGAACACGTCCTCGGGAACCTGCGAACGTATTTCGGGTTCAAGTATGTGATAAACGTCGAGGCCCAACTGGACCTCGGTCAAGGCACCTGCATAGGTCGGATCTCCCAGCACTACGGTTTCTGCTGAGATCTGCGCACTCTCCGCATCCGGCGAGCCCAGAAGCACGAGCAGGTTCTCAGGCCCGTGCTGCTTGGAGAGCGCCAGGATCACCTCCTGGTGATGCAGGTCCATGGCCCCGGAGGCCGTTCAGACGAAGCACTCTGTGGCGGCAAATGCCACCTTTGCGGTTCCAACCGCCTCGACGCAGGCCTGGATAGCGCCTCCGGATACTCCGTCGCGCTCTCCGAGCACAACTACTTGTTTGTTATCGAACACCGACTCACCTCCTTGAAGGGATGGGGCCGTGCCTTCACGGCACTCGTGCTGCTGACTAATGGATATCTTGCGGCGCCGAGAGAATAACCTGAGCGGTATGCCCCTTCCACGGGAGAACCTACCCCTCGATCCCGCCGCCGACGCAGCAGCGGTCCTCAGGAAGCGGCTTTCCCGCGCCCGTCTGTATCTGGTCACGCCGGCGGCTCCTCCGGCCGGGGACCTCGACGATCTTCTCCCGCGGGTGCTCGAGGCGGGCGTCGACATGGTGCAGCTGCGAGAAAAGGACATGGAAGCTGGTCCGCTGTTGCGCCACTGCGAGACGGTGCGCCGCCGGACGGCCGAGTTCGGAGCGTTGTTCCTGGTCAACGACCGAGTGGATGTCGCCCTGGCGGCCGGCGCCGACGGAGTGCATGTCGGCCAGGACGACCTACCCGTCCGGGAGGCTCGGCGCCAGATGGGCCCGGTGCCGCTCATCGGGCTTTCCACCCACTCCGAAACCGAGCTTCTTGCCGGCCTGAGATCGGATGCCGACTACGTTGCCGTCGGTCCGGTGTTTGCCACTCCGACGAAAGCCGGGCGGCCGAGCGTCGGACTGGACCTGGTGAGCTTCTCCGCCGACCGGGCCACCAAGCCGGTGTTCGCCATCGGCGGCATCGACGCCGCCAATCTCAACACGGTGATAGAGGCCGGTGCCCGGAGGGTCTGTGTAGTCAGGTCCATTGCACTCAGCGGCGATCCGGCGACGAGCGCACGCGACATCAGCCGGGCGCTTCGGGCTGCATCCCCGGCGCTCAACCTGTAGCTCCTCAGCGTGCACTAAACTTGCGGCATGCCCACTTCAGATCAGGTAATGGAAGCCCTCAAGGTCGTCAGCGATCCGGAGATCGGGATCAACATAGTCGACCTCGGGCTGGTTTACGACGTGGTGGTCACCGACGACGGAGAGGCCCAGGTCACCTTCACCCTCACTTCAGTGGGATGTCCGGCAGGCGCCCAGATCGAGAACGAGATCAGAGAGGCGGCCGCCAGTGTGGAGGGGATTTCAAGCGTATCCTCCGAGATGACGATGACCCCGCCGTGGGGCCCGGACAAGATGAGTGAGCTTGCCCGCTCTGCGCTGGGGTTCTTTTAGGGGCGTATCGAAGCGGGAGAAACTGCAGGCCCGGACGCCCGCGCGTCCGGCGGCCGGAGAGGCTTAGGGATGAACGAGTTCTGGAGCAAGTTCAGGTGGTACCTGATCGGCGGAGGCGTACTCCTGCTGATCGGGGTGGTGGTTCTGGTGGTCGTCCTCATGGTCAACACCAGAGAAGGCCCCATGGTGGCCGCCCCCCCGCCGGCCCCCGGCCCGGACGGCCAGCCTCAGCGGATCGAGAGAGTCCAGGAGCAGGAGTTCGAAGGGCGGGGCAGCAAAAAGCAAAACTTCAAGGCCGGCGGCGGCCTGACGATCTTCACGCTCACTCACAAGGGACCCCAGAACTTCGTCGTCCAGTTCGGCCAGGGCACAAACATGCAGTTGCTGGTGAACGAGATCGGCAACTTCCAGGGTTCCAAGGCCATCGGCCTGCCGGTGGGCGAATACACCCTGGACATAGCGACCAACGGCCAGTGGACAGTCGGGATCGACCAGTCGGTTCCCGAGGAAGCCCCGGCTGCTCCGAAGAAGCTCGAAGGCACCGGAGCTACTGCTTCGGAGTTCTTCTCCCTCAAGACCGGTCCCGCCCGCTTCCGGCTAACGTATGACGGTGGGGGGCTCTTTGCTCCCCAGCTGATCAAGGCGTCGGACGGCACGGTGATCACCCTGCTGGCCAACGAGCTCAGCAAGTTCAACGGAGAGAAGACCGTGCAAGTCCCCGAGGACGGGATCTATCTGGTGGATGTCACGGCCTCCGGCAAGTGGTCGATCGACGTAGCGCAGTAGTCGCTTTTTTGCCTTGCGTCTGACGAACGGGTCGGGTCGTACCACTCTCCTTCGTTGGCCGGCAGTCCTTGACTTGCTCGCTCCAGTCGTCTAACTTGGTGGTCGAACTGATGTTCGGCCTCAGCTTTTGCTTTGGGCGTGGCGGGCGTCCGGCGGTGAAAACTCCGTGCGTCTCCTTCGGGCGCTCGTCCCACTTCCGATCCTGGACCCCCGGATCCTCCCAGAGCCCGGATTGACCGCACTCATCGACTGGTCCAGCCCGATCCTCCACGCAGATCTGGACGCGTTCTACGCGTCCGTGGAGGTTCTCAACAACCCTGCACTCCAGGGTCGGCCGGTCATCGTCGGGGGCACCTCAGGACGCGGTGTCGTGACTTCAGCCTCTTATGAAGCCCGCCGCTACGGTGTTCACTCCGCAATGCCGACCGCACGGGCCAGGCGGTTGTGTCCCAACGGCATATTCGTTGCACCCAGCTTCCCTGCGTACATTGCCAAGTCGAGGGAGGTAGAGGCGCTTTTCGACTCCTTCAGCGTGGCCGTGGAGCCGTTGGCACTGGACGAGGCGTTCCTGGACCTGCGGCGCGCGCGCCGGCTCTGGCGAGATCCGGCTACCGCAGCTGAGGCCCTCAAGGACCGGGTCCTGCGCTCCACGGGCCTTGTGCTGTCCGTGGGGGTGGCGCCGAACAAGTTCCTCGCCAAGGTGGCTTCCCGGCTGGCCAAACCGGACGGGGTCCTGGTCGTCCGGGCCGGGGCTGTGGAGGACTTTCTGCACCCCCTCCCGATAGGGCATCTGTGGGGCGTGGGGAAGCAGACGGCAGTGGTGCTGCAGCGGCTCGGCCTGAGGACCATCGGGGATGTTGCTTGTTGTCCGGCCCTGCTTTTGGAGCGTGCCCTCGGTTCACACGGTGCAGCTCTGGCTCGGCTGGCATCCGGCCATGACGACCGGGACGTGGTGCCGGATCAGGCTGCCAAGTCGGTTGGGGCGGAGGAGACGTTCGAAGAGGATCTGGCTGAGGACACTCAGATGCTCGGAGCGCTTCTCAGGCTTTCCGACCGAGTGGCCTCCCGCCTCCGGGCGCAGGGGATAAGCGGACACACCATCACGGTGAAGGTGCGCCTCTCCAGCTTCGACACCTTCAGCCGGTCCCGTACCCTGAAATCGGAGGTCGACGGTGCCACCGGCATCTACGGCGTAGCACGCGAGCTGCTGGTGAAGTTTCTGGAGGACAAGCCCCCGAGCCGGCGCAGGATCCGCCTCCTGGGGGTGTCGGTAAGCAACCTGTCGCAGTGGCCGGCATCCGACCAGATGGTCTTCGATCAACAGCCGGAGTGGGGTGCGGCCGAGCTGGCACTGGATCGGATAAGGCGCCGGTTTGGCGAGGATGCCCTAGGTTTCGGAGCCCTTCTGGACGATGGTTGATCTCTGTTGACCTATAATCTTCCCCTAGGGGTTGCAGGCCTCAACAAAGGTCTTCGGCCTGAAAGGGAACGCCGGGATGCCTCTATCCGACCGAGAGCAGCAGATACTCCAGGAGATCGAAGATCAGCTCTACGAGCAGGATCCGGAGTTCGCGCGGGGCGTTTCGTCAACCACCTTGCAGGTTCACCTGCTTCGCAACGTCCGGCGGGGCATTGCCACATTTGTCGCCGGCTTCGTGGTGCTGGTCGTGTTCTTCTTCCAGACCATGCTCGTCATCGGGGTCGCGGCGTTTCTCTTGATGCTCGCCGGTGCCGTCTATACGTACGACAATCTCCGCAAGATCGGATCCGAGCAGTTGCGTGTCCTGCGCGAACAGGCACCCCTCTCCGATTTCATCTCCCGCATCCGAAGCCGCATCCGGGACATGGGGAACCGGGAAGGGTCCTGACGACCGGTTCTAAAAAATTAACCCTTAAGCTCTGGTTGAGAGTTGTGACAGGGGTTAACCAGAGCGGGAAAGTATTTCGAGTTCCGAAGAAAAACCGCCTTCCGGCGTATTGCGCTCAGTCGCGGCGATTAGGTAGAACTGAAGCACATCACATCACCTATCCACTCAAAACTGACTGATGTCGCTTTCGGAAGGGGCCACCATTGGAGGGGTTCAGTGTTCTTCAGGCATGTCGATTTACGGGGTGTACCAGCCATCAACTCCGCTATTGGGATCAGATCGGCCTGGTTCGACCAAGCGTTCAATCGACCGGTGGCCGGCCCGGAGTGCGGAGGCTGTACTCGTTCCGGGATCTCGTGGCTCTCAAGGTGGTCAAAGCTCTACTCGACGGAGGCATGTCCCTCCAGCGGGTGCGCCGGGCCTACGAATACCTGCGAAAGAAGGCGGGGCTTGAGGAGCACCTGTCGGAGGTAAAACTCATCACGGATGGTCAGAGCATCTTCCGTGTAGCCAAGGACGACGGAGAGATCCTGGACGCCCTCCGTCAGGGCCAGATGTCGTTCTTCGTTGCAATCGATGAGATCACCCGTAACTTGGACGAGGGCGTCGCCGAGTTCCTCCGGGACCGGGAGGAGTTCGTGGAGACGCTTAAGCTGGCGGGCGAGAGCCTTCAGCAGGAGCGGGCTCGCCAAAGCCTCTAGGCCCGCCGGACAGCTCGATCCGGGGTTGTGGAAATTAAGCCCGCTACCCCGCTTCACCGCCAAACTCGTATGCACCGGCCGCCGTTTCCCTGTGGGTCCGGCTTCCTACCGTCGGTTGATTGCCCCGCTTTGTCCCGCCTGCCTTTACGCAATGGGCCCCCGGAGGCTGACTGCTGAGGCGCGGGTTGAGTCTTATACTTTGACCCAGCGTCGGCAGTCGTTTAGAGGTCTAAGAGTCGGCGTGGGTGGCATCAGCACAAGCCGTGAAGGAGATGGGGCTTGGGGAGAGCGCTGGTCTTAAACGCCTCTTACCAGCCGCTTTGCGTCGTTTCGGCAAGGCGGGCGGTTGTGCTTGTGCTGAAATGCAAGGCGGTGATCGAACAGCCGGCCGATGAAGGAACCTTCCACTCCGAGAGAATGACTCTGCCGGTCCCCTCAGTGGTTAGGCTCGTCTACTTCGTCAAGGTTCCCTACCGGGCCCGGGCCTCCCTAAGCCGCCGAGCGGTGTTCGTCCGGGACGAGTTCCAGTGCCAGTACTGTGGCTCGGCTGCAGAGAACGTCGACCACATCAGGCCCCGTTCAAAGGGTGGCACCCACACCTGGGACAACGTCGTGGCTTCGTGCCGGCCGTGCAACGCCCGAAAGGAAAACCTTCTGCTGGCGGAGACCGGGATGACCCTTCGCCGGCCGCCTCACGTGCCGAGGGACGGCCTGTTCCTCATGGCCGCGGCGGGAAAGATCTATCCCGCCTGGGAGCCTTATCTCCTGTTGGGCTCCAGCTCGCCGGAAGAGATCGATCCCCGCCTCGCCTTCACCGGCTAAGCCTCTCCTGTCGGCACCGGTGCCATGCCGACACTGCCCTCCTTCCTTTTGGAACCGGCTCATCTGCAGCGATGAATGAACGACGCATAACGATGCGTCCTGTCTGTCGATGTTCCGGTTTAAGCCCGCAGATGGCGCCAAATCGTTGACTATGGCAATAAGGGTGGCGTAACGTGGCGCAAAGTGGTGCACAGATGGGAATCCGAAAGCCTTGTGATCGTAAGCGGAGAGGCAGCCATTCAAGGGGGATCCCAGTTGAAAGCGGAGCTGCCCGATGTTGCTTGGAGAGTTCATTCATACGCTGGATGCGAAGGGCCGGGTCTTCGTGCCGGCCAAGTGGAGAGAGGAGCTGGCCGGGGGAGTGGTGGTCACGGCGGGACAGGAACGGTGCCTGTTCGTGATGACCAAGGAGGCGTTCACCCGCAGGGCCGCGCAGCTGGAGCAGTTGTCGTCGGATCAGAAGGCGAATCGGGACTACAAGCGGATGTTCTTCTCATCGGCCTCGGAGGAGACGGTGGACCGAACGGGCCGTATGTCCATCCCAGCAGGGCTGCGGCGCTTTGCGGGGCTAGAAGGCAAGGAAGTGATCTTGATTGGCGTCTCGGACCGCGCCGAGATCTGGGACCGGGACTCGTGGTCCAGCTACAAGGGGAGCGTTGAGGAGTCCTATGCGCAAATTGCCGACGAGCTGAGCTAAGGCATTCGTTGCGATCGCTTTGAATCCACCAACTTGAAAGAAAGGAACTTTGAATGAACGAGATTCCCCCTGGAGGCCTCCTGAAGGAGGTCAAGGACACCTTCTTACTACTTGGCATATCGGCCTCGATGTTGACCGGGTACCTCGGCCTCGCCCTCGTCTTGTTCCGGGCGGTTGGATGACTCGCCTCTGACGGGGGATCGCATGGCCGGAGGGGTGGAAGCTGGGTTCCGGCATGTTCCCGTCCTTTCGTCCGCTGCTCTCGAGTGGCTCATGCCGGCGTTGACCTCCGAGGGACCGCTCGTGGACTGCACTCTGGGCGCCGGCGGTCACTCCGAGGCCTTTCTGCGGGCGCTGCCAGACCTGGTGGTGATCGGAATCGACAGGGACGCCGAGGCTCTGGCTGCGGCAAGAAACCGGCTGAAACCGTTCGGCCGGCGAGCACGGCTCACGAAGGGCAACTTTGCGGACATCGATGAGATTGCGAGAGACCACGGCTATGTGCAAGTGGCAGCGATTCTTTACGACCTGGGGGTTTCCTCACCCCAGTTGGATCGTGCCGACCGCGGCTTCGGTTTTCGACCCGGGTTTTCTCTGGATATGCGCATGGACCAAAGTGAAGAGCTCAAGGCACAGGACATTGTGAATACTTATTCGGAAGATCGACTCAGCAGCATCATTGTTGCTTACGGTGAGGAGCGGTTTGCCCGGCGTATCGCCCGGGCGATAGTGCTCCGCCGTGCCGTCCGGCCGTTTGAGGATTCAGGCGACCTGGCTGACGTGGTTCGCACCGCCATTCCGGCGGCCACCCGCAGAACGGGACCCCACCCCGCTCGCCGGACCTTCCAGGCGCTGAGAATCGAGACGAATCGCGAGCTGGCGTCGCTCGAGAAATCCCTGGACCGAGCCGTCGGCCTCTTGCGAGGCGGCGGACGGGTTGCGGTGATCAGCTATCACTCGCTGGAGGACCGGATCGCAAAGCGGACGTTTCGGGCGGCTGCCGAAGGTTGCACGTGCCCCAGGGATTTTCCCGTCTGCGTGTGCGGAAAGACCGCCCGCATGAAGGTGCTCACGGCCCGTCCGATTCGCCCTTCGGAACAGGAGGTGGCCGAAAACCCGCGGTCGGACAGCGCCCGCATGCGAGTGGCGGTCAAACTTCCCGAGGCAGCCTGATGGCCATTGCTCCGGTCCGGGCGCGCCGCGCCACTTCGAGACCGCACACATCGCCCGCCCGCCACCGCCCGCAGCCGGGAGAAGCCGGCCGGACCGAATCTGCAGGCCGGTCCGGCCTCACCGCCGTTTACCACGCCCGTCCCAAGCATCGCTCCGGCGCAAAGAATCCGGTTGGCAAGCAGTGGTCCAGGCTCACCGACCTCTTCCGCTCCTCTCCGATGCGCTGCACCGGGGGGATGCTGCTGGTGTCCGCGGTGGTATTCGGGCTCGTGCTTTTGAACATCCACGTCGCCCAAACGTCCTTTCACCTGGCAGACCTGCAACGTCGGGCATCCGAGCTGCAAACCGAGCAGCGACGGCTTCGCTACGAGGTGGCGAAGGCGGAGGCTCCCGACAACATAGTTGAGATGAGCAGCTCGCTGGGCCTGGTGCCTCCGCAGTCCCAGGAGTACCTACAGGGTCCTTCTCTCCTCGTGAGCGATAGGGAGCCGGCTGGATCTGAAACTTCACCCGGCAACGGAGAGTCCTCCCGCTAGGGGGAACGGTTTATGGCCCGTGTTCGGTCCACTCTTCGCCTCGTCACGCTGATGTGCGTGATGCTCGCCGGCTCAGGCGTGGTGGCGGGGCGCCTCTTCTGGCTGCAGGTCCTGGACTCCAATCGCATGAGCGCCATGGCGGCGGAGCAGCGTCTGCGCACCCTCACCCTGCCGGCGCAGCGGGGATCGATCCTGGCGTCGGACGGCACCGAGCTGGCCATCTCGATGGAGACCCAGACGGTTTATGCCAGCCCGCGAGAGGTAAGGGATCCGCAGGCGGCCGCCCAGGCCCTGGCTCCCATCCTTGCGATTGACACCGGCAGGCTTCAGAGCAAGCTCTCCGGCGATTCCGGCTTCGTATATCTGGCCCGCCGCCAGGACCCGGCCGTCGGTGACCAGGTCCGAGCTTTGAACCTCCCCGGAATCGGCTTACTGCCCGAGCCGAAGCGTTTCTATCCGTCCGGTGCCCTGGCAGCGCAGGTGCTGGGCTTCGTCGGAGATGAGAACAGGGGGCTGGCAGGGCTGGAGAGTGCGTATGACGCCCTGCTCACCGGCACCCCCGGCAAGGCGGTCACCGAGAGGGACCCGGCCGGCCGGATCATCCCCGTGGGGCAGTCATCGGTCCAGGACGCAGTCCAGGGCAACGACCTGGTTCTGACGATCGACAAGCAGGTCCAGTACGAGGCGGAGAACGCCCTGGCCCGAGCGATGAAGACCTGGAATGCGAACGGCGGGACGATCATTGTGATGAGCCCTCAGACCGGCGACATCCTGGCCATGGCGAACAACCCTGCCTTTGACCCCAACGACCTTCGTTCGAGCAACGCCGGGTCCCGAAGGAACCGTGCCGTGGTCGACGTCCTCGAACCCGGGTCGGTCAGCAAGATTGTCACTGCGGCGGCGGCTCTGGAAACCGGGATGACAACGCCGGATGAGGTCATGCGGGTAGACGATCAGCTGCGGATAGGCTCAAAGGTCTTCAGCGACTCACACCCCCACCCGGTGCAGAGCCTTTCGTTCTCCCAGGTGATCCAGTCGTCCTCGAACGTGGGGACCATCATGGTCGCCGAGCGCCTGGGCAAGCAGAGCCTGCACGAGTACCTTGAGCGCTTCGGCTACGGGCGCAAGACCGGACTGAACTTTCCGGGAGAATCGGCAGGCATCCTGCCCAAGCCCGAGAAGTGGTGGCAGACGTCCCTGGGGACCATTGCCATCGGCCAGGGGGTCGCGGTCACTCCGCTTCAGATGGCCCGCGCCTACGCCACCCTGGCCAACGACGGCGTAGAGGTTGCGCCCAAGCTGGTCAAGGCGACCGTTGATGCCTCCGGGACCAGGCATCCTACGAAGGCTTCCCGAGGACGCCGGGTGATTCAACCGCAGACCGCCGAGACGCTCACCGAGATGCTGGTGGGAGTCACCTCTTTGAAGGGTGGGACCGGCAGCGCGGCGGCCATCCCGGGATACCGGGTCGCCGGCAAGACGGGAACCGCCCAGAAGCCGAGACTCGGAGCGGCGGGTTACTCCGGTTACATGGCGTCGTTCGTGGGCTTCGCTCCCGCGGAAGACCCGAAGCTGGTGGTGGCGGTGGTGCTGGACGACCCGGATCCGTTCCTGGCGGGGGAGACGGCGGCGATCATCTTCAAGGAGGTAATGCAGTTCTCGCTGCGCCGGCTCGGAACCCGGGCCATCCCGGGAAGCGTACTGCAGGGATCCTCCCTCGGAGCATCGCCGGCGGAGTAGATGCCAAGCAAGCGATCCCGCACGGCCGGCACACCGGCGCGCCATTCTGCGCGGGTCTTTTCCCACGGGGGCGCAGTAATGGGATGCTCTAGGTCATGAATCTAGAGGCAGCAGCCATCGCGCTCGGTGCCCGGGTGCCCGACGAAGCCCGAGGCATCGAGATCGCCGACCTCGATTACGATTCCCGGACCGTGAAGCCGGGTTCCCTGTTCTTTTGTGTGCGGGGGCTGAGGCAGGACGGGCATGCCCATGCCGCGCAGGCGGTGGAGGCGGGCGCGTGCGCCCTGGTTGTCGAGGAGCCGGTTGCATTGCCGGGCCGCCGGGTTCCACAGCTGATCGTGCCGAACAGCAGGGATGCAATGGGCGCTCTCGCCGCCCCCTTCTTCGGAAACCCGAGCCGCACCGTGGCCGTCGCCGGAGTTACGGGAACCAACGGGAAGACGACCACGACCTATATGCTCGAGTCGATCTTTCGGGCCAGCGGCGAGGTGGCCGGACTCATCGGGACGATTGAGACCCGGGTGGCGGGGCGGTCCGAGCCCGCGGCCCGGACCACGCCCGAAGCGGTCGACGTGCAGCGGCTCTTGAGCAGGATGGCCGGCGCGGCGGTTACCAAGTGCGCTATGGAGGTAACCTCGATCGGCATCGAGAGCGGCCGAACCGAGGGAATCGTCTTCGACGTGGCTGTGTTCACCAACCTGACCCACGACCATCTGGACCACCACGGAACCATGGACAGCTACTACGCGGCGAAGGCCAAGCTCTTCACCCGTCCCGGGCTGCGGGCGGCGGTCATAAACACCGACGACCCCTACGGCAGGCGCCTGGTCGGCGAGCTGCCGTACACTCCGCTGCGGTTCGCACTCGAGGCGGAGGCCGACGTGGTTGCCGCCGGCCTGGCCCTTGAAAGGGGGGGATCCGAATTTCGAGCGGTGGGTTGCGGTCTGGACCTGCCGGTCAAGGTGCGCATTCCCGGCCTGTTCAATGTGTCGAACGCCCTCGCCGCCGTCTCGGCAGCCGTGAAGATGGGGATACCCGGGGAAGCCATTGCGGCCGGCATTGAAGCCCTGGCCTCAGTCCCCGGCAGGTTCGAGCCCGTGGACGAGGGGCAGGACTTCCTGGTGGTCGTCGACTACGCCCACACTCCGGACGCCGTTGCCAACGTGCTGGCCGCTGCCCGGCAACTGACCGAAGGGCGGGTTCTTGCCGTTTTTGGCTGCGGCGGCAACCGGGACCGTGGAAAGAGGCCGGAGATGGGCCGGGCCGCCGGCCGCTTCGCGGACGTGGTGTACGCAACTTCCGACAACCCGCGCAGCGAGGACCCGTCGGCAATCCTCGATGAGATTGAGAAGGGTCTGGCGGGGACATCCCCGCCGGGGGGGTACCGCATAATCGTGGATCGAGCAGAGGCCATCCGCGAAGCTATCGGCTCCGCACGCACCGGGGATGTTGTGGTCATCGCGGGCAAGGGACACGAGACCGGTCAGGACATCGGAGGAACCATACTTCCCTTCGACGACCGGCTGGTAGCCGCAGAGATGCTGCGAGGGCGGCCGTGACACGGCGGCGCGGTGCTCCGGCAGGAACCTCGAGGAAGCACGAACGGCGTATCGGAGTACCGAAATGAATCTTTCGTTGGTGGAGGCGGCCCGCGTGATGGGGGCGCGCGGAGAGGGGCTTGACCGGACTTTCCGGGTGACCGGAGTGGCCGTGGACTCCCGCCTGGTCAAGCCGGGCGACGCCTTCTTCGCTCTGAAAGGGGAGTATCTCGACGGCCATGACTACGTGGAAGACGCCCTTCTAAAAGGGGCTTCCGCAGTGGTGGTGGACCGGCCGGTAAAGGTGGATGCCGGACGCCGGATAGTGGTGGCCGACGCAATGGCCGCCCTGGCGGCGCTCGCCGGCTGGGTACGGGATGTGCTCAACCCGGTGGTGGTCGGCATCACGGGCTCCACGGGGAAGACCTCGGTGAAGGACCTGCTGGCGTCGATCGTCCGGACCCGGATGCCGGTGGTGGCGTCGGAGAGGTCCTTCAACAACGAGCTGGGCGTGCCGCTCACCCTGCTGAAGACCCGCCCAGACACCCGCGTGGTGGTCGTGGAGATGGGGACCCGGGGTCTCGGGCAGATAGCCGAGCTGTGCGAGCTGGCCCGGCCGCATCTGGGAGTCGTCACCAACGTAGGGGTGACCCACTACGAGACTTTTGGTTCCAGGGCATCCATCGCCAAGGCAAAGGGCGAGCTCGTGGAGGCCATCCCGGAAGGGGGAGCTGCAGTCCTGAATGCCGACGATCCACTGGTCGCCAGGATGGCCTCACGACGAGGAGATCTGGTAGATGTGCTGACCTTCGGATTTTCGGACGGCGCCTGGCTAAGGGCAACCGAAGTGAGCCTCGACAGGCTCGGGCGCCCATCGTTCCGGCTCTTCAGGGGATCTCAGCGGGGAGTCTGGGTGACGCTTCAGGCAAGTGGAGCCCACCAGGTGGTCAACGCGCTCGCCGCCTCCACCGCGGCTATGGCTCTTGGTTTGAGGCTGGACGACTGCCGCGTCGGTCTGGAGGCGGCAAAGATCTCACCGTGGCGCATGCAGGTCAGAGAGGTCGGGGATGCCGTGATGGTCAACGACGCCTACAACGCCAGCCCCGCGTCGGTGGCATCCGCCCTGCAGACATGCGCCGGGATGGTCAGAGGGGGCGGACGCCTGATCGCTGTCCTGGGCCACATGGCGGAGCTGGGAGGTCTGGCAGAGACCGAGCATCGCCGGATCGGTGCGCTGACCGCATCACTGGCTGCCAGGCTGGTGGTCGTCGGTCCGTCGGCGGCGCCGATTGCAGCCGGGGCCATCCAGGAGGGCATGTCCGATGTCGTCCAGGTGCCGGATGCCCCGGCGGCGGTGCCAGCCATAGGCCGGCTCGAGCCGGGCGACGTCCTGTTGATAAAGGGATCCCGGGTGGCGGCGCTGGAGGAGGTCTCCGGGATGGTTGAACTCCGAATGAGTGGCTCTTGATCCCCATTCTGGTCGCCGCGGCCGTGTCATTCATTTTCGTGCTGGTCACAACTCCGGTTGCCATCCGTGTCTTGAGGCGCCGCAGCATCGGACAGTACGTTCGGGAAGACGGACCCAAGGCCCACTTCGTCAAGAGGGGCACTCCCACCATGGGGGGGGTGGTGATAATCGGCGGCACCCTGACCGCCTACGTGGTCTCGCATTTCGTCGGTCAGATGACTCAGTTCTCTTCCAGCGGACTCCTGGCCGTGGCCACCGTCGCGGCAATGGGTCTGCTGGGGTTTGCCGACGACTACCTGAAGGTCTCCCGCCGCCGCTCTCTCGGGCTCAACAAGACGGCCAAGTTTCTGGGGCAGGCGGCGATTGCGGTAGGTTTCGTGGCGGCGGCTCCGTTCACTCAGACCGTTGAGGAGGTGTCCTTCGTCCGGCCGCTCGGCATCGGCCTGGTAGGGATCGTCTTCGCGCTGTGGATCTTTCTGATCATCACCGCCACCACCAACGGAGCCAACCTGGCCGACGGGCTCGACGGGCTGTGCTCCGGGTCCGGAGCCATGGTCATGGGGGCGTACGTGATCATCGCGTTCTGGCAGGTGAGGCACGTATGCGCAGGCCTCGGCGGCCTCCCCGGCTGCTACGACGCTCCTCACTCGCTGGACCTGGCCCTGGTGGCCGCCAGCCTGATGGGGGCGCTCGCCGGGTTCCTCTGGTGGAATGCCCCTCCGGCCAAGATCTTCATGGGCGACACCGGCTCGCTCGCTCTCGGCGGAGGAATGGCCGCCCTGGCGATCCTCACCAACACGCAGCTGCTGCTGATAGTGCTCGGAGGGCTTTACGTCGTCGAGGTCTCCTCGGTGCTACTGCAGGTGGTCGCCTACCGGTTGTTCGGTCGCCGCATCTTCCTCATGGCTCCCATTCACCACCACTTCGAGCTGCTCGGCTGGCCCGAGATGACGGTCATCGTGCGGTTCTGGGTACTGGCCGCCCTGTCGGTTGCCTTTGCGATCGGTCTCTTCTATGGAGAGTTCCTCAATGCCGGGGGAGCCGGTTGAACGGGGCCCGATGATCGAGCCCGGGCAGAGGGTGCTGATCCTGGGTCTGGGGAAGATGACCGGGGCGGCCGTCGCCCAAGCGCTGTCGAGGACCGGTGCGCACATCCGGGCGCACGAGTCCTTCCCATCCCCCGCTCGGGAGGCCATCGCTGAGGAGCTCAGGTCCCAGGGGGTCGAGGTGTCTTTCGGCGAACCGGGCTCCGCCCTGGTGAACGAGCTGCTTGACTGGGCCGATGTGTTGATCCCAAGCCCGGGAGTTCCACCGGCCAACCCGATTCTGGGCGCCGCACTTCAGCGGGGCAAGCGCGTGATCAGCGAGATCGAGCTCGGATTCGCCGGCGCCAAAAGCGTGATTCTGGCGGTTACGGGAACCAACGGGAAGACCACTACCACGTCGCTGCTGGCCGAGATCCTGCGGGAGGCGGGCAAGCCGGCCGAACCCGTGGGCAACATCGGAGTGCCGTTTGTAACCGCGGCTCGAAGTTCGGTCGAGGGCAGCTTTCTCGTTGCCGAGGTGTCCAGCTTCCAGCTGGCCTTCATAGAAAGCTTCCGGCCGGCCGCCGCGGTGATCCTCAACGTAGCCGACGACCACTATGACTGGCACTACGGTTACGAGGAGTACCTGGCGGCCAAGGCCCGGATCACTCAGAACCAAACCGCCGATGACCGCCTGGTCGTTCGGGTCGACGACCCGGGCTGCATTTCCATAGCCGCCGGCTCGAAGGCCGAGATCACCGGCTTCGGCCTTGATACTCCCGAGGAGGTGTGGGCCAGGCTCAAGCTGGCCCTCGGCCGGGCTCCGGCGCTGGTGGCCGGAGTCGCCGGGGAGCAGGTCACAACATTCGATGGCTCCGAGGCGAAGATCATCACCAACCTTCGGGATATCCGCATGGAGGGGCTCCACAACCTTGAGAATGTGATGGCGGCGGCTCTGGCGGCGGCCAGGTTCGGAGTTGAGCCCCAGGCGGTCGCCTCGGTCGCTGCTAGGTTTGGCAACCTGCCCCACCGCACCGAGCTGGTTGCCACCAAGAATGGGGTGAGGTACGTCGACGACTCGAAGGCCACCAACCCGCACGCCACCCTTCTGGCGATGAAGGGATTGAGAAACGTGGTTCTGATCGCCGGAGGCCGGGCCAAGGGCCTGGACCTGTCGCCTCTGGCGGAGGTCGCCGGTCAGGTGTCCGGCCTGGTGGTCATGGGAGAAGCTGCAATGGAGTTCGAAAAGGTCATGGAGGGGATTCGCGCGGCGCGCGCCGGCGACGTCGAGGAAGCCGTCCGTCTGGCCGCAGAGATCGCCCGTCCCGGCGACACGGTGCTGCTGTCGCCGGCCTGCTCGAGCCTCGACCAGTATTCCGACTACGCCGAGCGGGGCAATCGGTTCCAGGAGGCGGTCCGCTCGCTATGACGTCCGTCACAGCCGGGTCTTCGCCGGCAGCTGCCTCGCGCCCCCGGGTCGGTCGCCTGGACAAGCCCCACCTGCCGTTGCTTCTCACCTGCCTGGCGCTGGTGAGCATAGGACTGGTCATGATTCTTTCGGCATCCTCGATCCAGGCCTACAGCCGCTTCGGAACCTCCTTCTCCTACTTCAATCGCCAGATGGTGGGGTTCGGTATCGGCCTGGTGGCGATGGCAGTCATGGCCCGCAGTGACTACAGGAAGCTAAGGCCGCTTACCCGGCCTCTGCTGGCCTTCAACATCCTGCTCTTGGTGGCTGTGATTTTTCCCGGCATTGGATCAACTCGGGGCGGTTCCAGCCGCTGGCTGGTCTTCGGCCCCGTGAGCATTCAGCCCTCGGAGATTGCCAAGCTCACTCTCATCCTGTTTGCCGCGTCGGTGCTGGAAGCGAAGGGCGTGAGGATCCGGGATCCGAGGGAGTTTGCCGTGCCACTCCTTCCAATGACTGGATTGGTCGCCCTGCTAGTGATCGCTCAGCCGGACCTGGGAACGACCATCATTCTCGGAGGCTCGGTTCTGGTGGTGCTGTTTCTTGCGGGAGCCCGGCTTCCGCACGTGGGGGTGCTGGCGTTCGGCGGGCTTGTCTCGGTGGTGGTTCTGGCCTTCACCCGGTCCTACCGGCGAGAGAGAGTGTTCTCGTTCCTCAACCCGTGGGCCGATCCCTGGGACACCGGCTACCAGGTGATCCAGGGTCAGATCGCCATGGGAAGCGGAGGTTTCTTCGGCCTGGGTCTCGGCGCTAGCAGGCAGAAGTGGTCATACGTTCCGAACGCCCATACCGACTTCATCTACGCCATCATCGGAGAGGAGTTGGGGCTGGCGGGAACTCTGACGGTTCTGCTACTGTTCGTTCTCCTTTTGTACCTGGGGATCCGTGTCGCCCGGCAGGCACCCGATCGCTTCGGGATGCTGCTGGCCGGGGGCATCACCGGCGTCATCGGGATGCAGGCGCTGATCAACATGGGGGCCATCTCCGGCCTGCTTCCGATCACCGGCGTCCCGCTTCCTCTGATCTCGTTCGGCAGCTCCTCCCTGGTGTTGACCATGGCGTCGGTGGGGGTTCTCCTTTCCGTTGCGAAGCGGGGAAAAAGGCGCAAGTCCGCTCCGCGGACAAGTCCTCACCAACCTCGACCTAAAGCTAAGGTTTAAGGTGTTCTATCGCCTGAGATATGGATTGAAGGCAACCTCGAGCCCGGCATGAGGGTGATTATCGCCGGTGGCGGCACCACCGGTCACCTTTCGCCGGGGCTTGCGGTCGCGGACCTCCTTCGGACCCGGGGAGCCGAGATTCTGTTCATCGGCACGCCTACCGGCCCGGAGGCGCGGATTGTCCCGCGCAGCGGTTACCCGTTCGAGGCGGTCAAGGTGATCGGCAGAGGACGGGGCATGATCACAGCACGCAACCTGATGGCGGTGGGGAAGCTGGGCACGGCAACGCTGAGGGCTCTGGCGATTGTGCGGCGGTTCCGGCCGGACGTCGTGGTGGGCACCGGCGGCTACGTCAGCCTGCCGGCAGCGGCGGCGGCCCGCATGGCCGGCGTTCCCCTTGTGCTCCACGAACAGAACAGCGTTCCCGGTATGGCGAACCGGGTGGCCCGCAGATTTGCCGCCGCGGTCGGGGTGAGCTTTCCCGGGACCGAGAGGTTCTTCGGTCCGGGAGCGGTGATGGTTGGTAACCCGGTCCGGAGTGCGCTCAACGAATTCGACAAGGAGGCCCTAAGGCCGGCCGGCCAGGCCGAGTTCGGCATGCAGGAGGGCCGTCCCGTCCTGCTGGTGTTCGGCGGCAGCCAGGGTGCGCAGAGTATCAACGAGGCGGTCCTCGGGGCCTACGATCACTGGAGAGACTCCGACCTCCAGATACTCCACCTGGCAGGCCCACGCAATGCCGCAGCGGTCAAGGCCGCGGTGGAGGAACTCAGGCGGCCGGAGGACACCGTGGTGTACGCGGTGGTCGGATACACGGACTCGATGGAGCTGGCTTACGCCTGCTGCGATCTGGCGCTGTGCCGGTCGGGAGCGTCAACGGTGGCCGAGCTGGCTGCAGTGGGGCTGCCCGCGGTGCTGGTGCCTCTGCCGGTTTCACTGGACGACGATCAGCGGAAGAACGCTGAAGCAGTGGTCGCAGCCGGTGGGGCCCGCATGGTACTCAATTCCGACCTTAAACCTCAGGTAGTAGTCGAGGTGGTTGAAGGTCTTATTCATAATCGGACGGTGCTCGATTCCATGGCGCAGGTCGTGAGATCGCTGGCCCGTCCGGATGCCGCCGAGCGGTTTGCCGAGCTGGTGGAGAGAACGGCAGACCGAGCGAAGAAGAGGGTGAGGTAATGCTGCGACTCGACCCTGCCTGGCGCCGGGTCCATCTTGTGGGTCTGGGAGGCGCCGGCATGAGCGCCATAGCGAGGGTGCTCATGCAGGCGGGGCTCACCGTCTCGGGCTCGGATGTCCGTGAGTCGGCAGTCCTATCCAGCCTTCGGGCCATGGGGGTGAAGGCCGACGTCGGCCACCGTGCTCGGCAGGCGGAGGGAGCCGACGTCCTCATCGTCTCGAACGCAGTGGGCCCGGGGAATCCGGAGGTGGAGCTGGCCCGCACGAACGGCATCCCGACCCTGTGGCGAGGAAAGGCACTGGCCGAGATGGTCGGTGGCCTAAGAACGGTGGCGGTCAGCGGAACTCACGGCAAAACCACGACCTCCGGGATGGTGGCCACCGTCCTCTCCCAGGCCGGGCTGGATCCGACGTACCTGCTGGGCTCGGATCTCTCCGGCCGGGGCTCGGGCGGGCACCTGGGCGGGGGCGAGTTGGCCGTTGTCGAGGCGGACGAAGCGTACCGCTCGTTCCTGTGGCTCGACCCGGCCGTGTCGGTGGTCACAAACATTGACCGGGATCACGTGGATCACTACGACAGCTGGGAGGCGCTTCAGGAGGCGTTCTTCACCTTCATGGCCGGGTCGTCGGAGGCCGTCATCGTGTGCGCCGACAACCCTCGCGCCATGGAGGTTGCCCGGCCGCTGGAGCCCTTGACCTATGGCTTTCATCCCGATGCCGGGGTGCGGGCAGGGGGACTCGAGTCCGGCGCCGGGGGTTCCGACTTCCGGCTGTTCGTAGAGGGCCGTGACGAGGGAATGGTCCATCTTCAGGTGACAGGCATTCACAACGTTCAGAACGCGCTGGGTGCGGCGGCGGCCTGCCTGAAGCTAGGTCTCGACGTGCCGGCGGTTTCAGCCGGTCTGGCCGCCTTCGGCGGCGTGAGCCGGCGGTTTGAGTATCGGGGCCGCCTGGGCGATGCCCACCTGGTGGATGACTACGCCCACCATCCCGCCGAGATCGATGCCACGCTCTCCGCCGCCCGCTGGGGTCCGTGGAAGCGGGTGATCGCCGTCTTCCAGCCGCACCTCTACAGCCGGACGCAGGCTCTTTGGAAGGAGTTCGGCGCATCGCTGTCCGCCGCCGATCTGATCGTCGTCACCGACGTCTACGGCGCGCGGGAGGAGCCGGTAGCCGGAGTGACCGGCAAGTTGATCGTGGAGTCGATCTGCGACACGGTGCCGGGCCGCAAGGTTGCGTACCTGCCCCGGCTCGACGAGGCAGCCCGGTATCTGCGGAGCGTAGTACGTGCGGATGACCTGATCCTTACGCTGGGGGCGGGCGATGTCACCACGCTGCACGACCGCCTTTCCGCCGACTCTCCGGGCGACTGGTAACCGCTTAAGTGGCTGGCAGTCCCGTCCCCGAGCTCGACGAAAGCCTCCGCCTGGCGGCGGACGAGATAGGCGCCGTCGCCGCAGGCAGGGTGGCTCTGCGAGAGCCCCTTGCTCCCTTCACCTCGTTCCGCGTGGGTGGACCCGCCGGAGTGCTGGTAGAGCCCCGCGACGAGAAAGACCTGGAGGTGGCCGGTGCGGTGGTGGCCCGCCTGGGTCTCGACGTGCTGATTCTTGGCCGTGGGACCAACGTGTTGATCGGCGACCACGGCTTTCCCGGCGTGGTAATCAGGATCGGCAAGGGCTTCGAGTGGATCAGGGCGGCCGGCGAGGACGGCGTGGAGGCCGGGGGCGGAGCAAACCTTCCTCAGGTCGCCAACTGGGCCCGCCGGCGGTCCCTTGCCGGGATGGAGTTCTCAGTGGCAATCCCGGCAACGGTGGGCGGGGGAGTGGCGATGAACGCCGGGGCCCACGGGTCCAGCCTCTCCGAGGTGCTCGAGTCCGCCCGCGTCTGCTATCTCAACGAGGGCCGGACCCTCGAGCTCTCCGTAGACGAACTGCAGATGGGCTACCGGCGGACCGCCCTGGGACCCGGGCGCCTGGTCTGTTCGGCTCGGTTCCGGCTGCAGCCGGGGGAGCCCGCCGAGATTGCCGCTCGGATGGAGAAGTATCGATCTCACCGATCGGAAACTCAGCCGTCCGAGGCGCCGAACGCCGGTTCCACATTTCGCAATCCCCCCGGACAGTCGGCGGGAAGCCTCATCGAGGCTGCCGGGCTCAAGGGGTATCGCGTCGCCGGCGCCGAAGTTTCCGGAAAGCACGCGAACTTCTTTTTCGCCCGGCCGGGAGCCCTAGCTCAGGACGTCTTCGACCTGATGGTTTTCGTCCAGAGCGAGGTCCAAAAGGCTTTCGGCGTGACGCTAATTCCGGAGGTGCGCATCATCGGGTTCTTCGAGGGGGCCGACGCGCTCAGGACGTCGGCATGAAGGTCCTGAGGATGGTGGCTCTTCTGATCGTGGGGGCTCTTCTCTACCAGGGCGGGCAGGCGCTCCTGAGGTCTCGCTCCCTTCAGCTGGCGAAGTTCGAGGTCGTGGGGAACTCCGAGGCTCGAGTCAGCACCGACCAGCTGATCCGGGCGACCGGTGTGGACGTCGGAGACCAACTGGTCGGGATCTCGACGCACAAAGTTGCCGGGCGCCTCCAAAAGCTTCCCTGGGTCGAGAAGGCTCGGGTGGAGCGGATCCTCCCTTCGACTTTGCGAATATCGGTTCAGGAGAGAAAGCCTTCACTGGTGGCGCAGACCGACCAGGGTCCCTATCTGGTGGACGAGCACGGGCTGGTGCTTCAGCAGGGGAGCGGGAAGCTTGTGGAGCTGCTGGACCTGCCGCTGAACGAGCTGGTGCCCGGGAGTAGGATCACGACGCCCGAGTTCACCCATGCTGCCCGTATTCTGCGCTCACTGCCTCCCGGGATTCGGACCAGTGTCTCCTCCGTCCGTGCTCCCTCGATTGACCAGATACAGATCGAGACTGAAGCCGGACCGGTGATCTACTACGGCGCGGCCGAGGACATCCCGGAGAAGAACTACGCCGCCGAGACGCTTCTTCGGCGCACCGCAGGCGCGGTGAACAGCGGGGTCATCGACGTCAGAGTGCCCTCCCGGCCCACCACGCGCGCTCGCTGAGGACCTTAAAGCCGTCCTTTAGGGTGGGTTGCGGCAGAAACGGTCCCCTTACGCGAAGTAATGAAGGCGTTACGGTTTATAAATCTCCCCTTTTGCAGACACGCAATCGCGTAATACGCTTCGAATTGGAGGATATGAACGGTAACTAAGCAGCAGATCGAGTGAGAGGCAAGTCCAACGCCTGATTCAGAGTCCAGTGGTGATAATTACCGGCTACGCTTGCGCCGCGGTGACATCGAGGTGGAAATCGGCTCGGGGAACCGATCCTGGGTGGACCTCAAGCTGAAGGAGCTCAAAGGTCTGCTATACGCGGACTCGGAGCAGTCGATCCCCCTGCCCGCCGGCCGGTCGGGTTCCGCCGCATCTCGTCAAAAGCCCTTCAAGGTGCCGTCACTGGCGGAACATGTCCGCGCGGTGGGTCCTTCCGGCGGCTTGGAGCACGTCCTGGCGGTAGGTTACTACCTCGAGAAGTTTTCCCGGCTCAAGGGAGGGTTCCGTAGGAGGGACGTCGCCGAAGCCTTCGCCTTGCTCCGATACCAGCACTCGAACCCGGGAGTTCCCATAGCCGCGGCCAGGCGGCGAGGGCTTCTGATGGACGGCGAGGAACACGAGAAGATGCAGCTGACTGAGACAGCGGAACGGTGGGTACGTGACCGGCTGGATCCTGACGGCTAGATCCCCAAAAGCATCGGGATCGCCTCCGGTTTCAGGGCAACCCCATGGGGAAACTACATGGGTGTACTTCGCGAAGTGTTGTTGACCCCGCACACGACCGCGAATATATTGCTGTAGATCGATTCAACCAGTGGTTTAGGGTACCCTTCAGTAAACCTTTGGTCAAGAGTCAAACTTCCCCCCTCACCCGGAGGTGAAATGGTGGCAGCATCGCCGCAGAACTACCTAGCAGTGATCAAGGTCGTCGGCATTGGCGGCGGAGGAGTCAACGCCGTCAACCGCATGATCGATGCAGGACTCAAAGGCGTCGAGTTCATCGCAGTCAACACCGACGCTCAGGCGTTGCTGATGTCGGATGCCGACGTGAAGCTGGACATCGGCCGGGACCTCACCCGGGGCCTCGGCGCAGGAGCGGACCCGGAGCTGGGCCGCCAGGCGGCAGAGGCTCACCGCGACGAGATCGAAGAGGTGCTGAAGGGCGCCGACATGGTGTTCGTCACCGCGGGCAAGGGCGGCGGCACCGGCACCGGCGGGGCGCCCGTCGTGGCCGAGATCGCCAAGAGCCTGGGAGCCCTGACAATCGGTGTCGTGACCCGGCCGTTTGCCTTCGAAGGCCGCCGGCGCAGCGTTAACGCCGAACAGGGCATCATGAAGCTCAAGGACAGGCTGGACAGCCTCATCATCATCCCGAATGACCGGCTGCTCCAGGTGTGTGACGAGACCACCTCCGTGCTCGAGGCCTTCCGCATGGCGGACGAGGTTCTCCTGCAAGGTGTTCAGGGCATCACTAACCTGATCACCACGCCGGGGCTCATCAACCTGGACTTCGCAGATGTGAAGGCCATCATGCTGAACGCCGGCTCGTCGCTTATGGGGATCGGTAATGCCCGCGGCGAGGACCGCGCGGTGCTGGCCGCGCAGAATGCGGTTTCCTCTCCGCTGCTGGAGGCTTCCATCGACGGAGCCCGCGGCGTGCTGATTAGCATTGCCGGCGGAAGCGACCTCGGACTGTTCGAGGTCAACCAGGCGGCGAACATCATTGCGAAGTCGGCGCACCCGGATGCGAACATCATCTTCGGTGCAGTGATCGACGACCAGCTCGGCGACGAGCTGCGTCTGACGGTAATCGCCTCCGGTTTCGAGCGAGCCGAGTTTGGCGGAACCAGGACACCCTCGTCCATCTCGACGCCCCCGTACGGCGGCGGACAGCTGCCCTCGGTGGGAGTTCCGATGCCGCAGCCTATCAGCAACTTCATGGCGGAGGACGACCTGGACGTCGAGTACGAGCTCGACAGGGAGCCCGTGATCAGCGACATCCGGGAGCCGATGCCCCGCCGCGGTCGGGAGCCGGCCTACAACGCCCCCCGGGAACCGGCGGTGACGCATGTGTTCGACGCCGATGCGGACGACGACGATGACGACCTGGACATCCCGAGCTTCCTCCGCAGGAGGTAGGGGAACAACTCAGGACAAAGCGAGGAGTAGGTAGCCACTGCTTGAACCTCTCGAACGGGACGGCTTGCTGTTTCTTGTTCCCCCTCGGACGGCCGGCGTTGCGTTCACGACACGTCCGGGAGGTTCAAGCGTGGGTCCCTACTCCTCGCTCAACCTGGGCACGGCAACTGAAGACGATCCGGAAAGAGTCCGGGCCAACCGGAGACGGGTGGCCCGGGCTCTGGACATTCCGGCGGAATGGGTATCTCTGAAGCAGGTTCACGGGACGGACGTCGTAGAGGTGAAGGGGCTGAAGGGCTTTCAGAGGAGATCCGGAGACGCCCTGTGCACGTCCGCGCCCCGAACTCCCATTGCGGTTATGGCGGCCGACTGCCTGCCGGTTGCTCTGGTGGGCCGCTCATCTTCAGCCGTGGCCCACGCCGGTTGGCGGGGATTGTGCGCCGGGGTGCTGCAAAGGGCAGTTGCGACCTTCGGCGAAGATGCTCCCCGGGCCTGGATAGGGCCGAGCATCGGTCCGTGTCATTATCAGGTTGGGACCGAGGTGGTCGAGGCGTTTCGAGCCACCAACCCCGATACCCCCGACTTCTGGGAGTCGAACGGATCCGGTTTTCGGTTCGACCTCAGATCCGCAGCCCGGTGGGTGTTGAGCAGAGCCGGCGCCCTCGTGGAGGACTCCCAGCCTCCATGCACCTTTTGCGACGACCGCTTCTACTCGTTCCGGCGCGACGGAGAGACCGGTCGCCATGCCGTGGTGGTGTGGCGGTGAGTCTTGCTTTGACCTTTCCGATAGCCGAGTCTGTGGCCTCCGTGCGCCGAGCAATCGACGAGGCGGCTGCCGGCGCAGGGCGCAGGCCGTCCGACGTCACGCTGATCGCCGTCTCCAAGGCCTTTCCGGAGGAGATGCTCAGGGCCGCTTACGCGGCGGGGCAGATCGACTTCGGGGAGAACCGGGTCCAGGAGCTGGCGGCCAAACATGCGCTGCTCCCGAACGCGGTGCGCTGGCACTTCGTGGGGCGCCTTCAGCGGAACAAGGTGCGTGAGGTGCTGGCGACCAACGCCGTTATCCACTCGGTCGACCGACTGGAGCTTGCGCGCGAGATCGATGCGCGGGCAGATCGCCGGGTTCAGGTCCTGATTGAGGTCAACGTCTCCGGCGAGGAGCAGAAGGGCGGAGTGGAGCCGGCGGAGCTTCCTTCCCTGGTGGAGGCCGTCCTGGGGATGCCCCAGCTGGATCTCATCGGACTGATGACGATGGCTCCCAGGGTCGGAAACCCGGAGCTCGCCCGTCCGGTATTTCGAGAGCTGGCCCGCCTCCGAGAATGCATGGAGAGCAGATATTCCGACAGGATCCACCACCTTTCCATGGGGATGAGCCAAGATTACCGGGTAGCAGTAGGGGAAGGCGCCACCATGGTGCGCGTCGGAGAAGCGATCTTTGGCCGGCGCAACCACCGGCAAACCTTAAAAGGGCCGGATCAGTTGGGGGAGTCAGAAAGGTGAATTCCATGAGCGTCTGGAAGAAGACACTCCTTTATCTGGGTCTTGTCGAGGAAGACGAGATGAACGGCCGGCTCGACCTTGTGGACGAGACCCCTCAGCGCCCCCCATCGACCATCCGAAAGATCAGCCGCGAGGAGCTTTCCACCGTCCACCAGCCCTCCCCCGCAATGCAGGCAGCGCAGGCTCCTCCGGCTCCGAGAGCTCTCGGCCAGATCCACAAGGTTTCCCCCGGGGCGTACGACGACGCCAAGGAGATCGGCGACAAGTTGAAGTCCTCGGTCCCGGTCATAATGAACCTTCAAGGCGTTGAGGACGACACGTTCAAGCGGCTGACCGCCTTCGCTTCGGGGCTGGCGTACGGCCTCGGTGGAGATGTCCAACGGCTGGGCCCTCGCATGTATCTGATTACGCCGGCCAACGTCGAGGTGTCGGCCGAAGACAGGCAGCGCCTCAAGCGAGGCCTGTTTAATGAGTTTTGAGGCTTGGGGGTGAGGTTTTTTGAACCTGGTAGGGATCATTCTGCTGAACACCCTGGAGATCTACGGGTGGATCCTTATCGGACGCGTCATCCTTTCCTTCATCCCTTTGTTCAAGCCGGGGTGGTCGCCGCCCCCGGCGCTCTCGCCGATCGTCGACCTGATCTACGGGCTCACCGAGCCGCCGCTGCAGCTCCTCCGAAGAGTGATCCCCCAGCCGATGGGCTTCCCGTTCGACCTGTCGTTCATCGTCCTGTTCGTGATCGTGAGAATGATTTTGCCCACGGTGATCTACGCCGGCTTCGGCGGCGTTTAAGGAGGCCTCAATGACTTTGACTCCCCGTGAGATCCAGGAGAAGCAATTTCATGACGCCTTCCGAGGCTATAACCACGAAGAGGTGGACCTGTTCATCGACCAGGTCGCCGAAGCGTACGAAGCCGTGTACAAGGAGAACCAGGCCTTCAACCGCCGCCTCGAGGAGCTCCAGGAACAGCTGAGGAACGCGCCTGCGGCTACTGCGGGGGGACCTGCTCCGACCGCCGCCCGGTCGGAGTCGGAGGACATGCTCAAGAGGATGCTGGTTACTGCCCAGGAAACCGCCGACAAGGCGGTCGCGAACGCCCGCGCCAGGGCGCAGATGCTGGTGGACGAGGCAGAGATAAAGGCGCGCCGGATCGAGGAGCAGGCAGACGCCGTCAGCTCCACGACCTTGCAGGATGCTCAGCGCAGGGCCAGGGACATGCTGCAGACCGCCCAGCAGGAAGAGGCGGAGATGAGGGATCGGATCGAGGGCATGAGAAGCTTCGAACGGGACTTCCGCATGCGCCTGTCCGCATTCATCCGGTCGCAACTCGAGCTGTTGGAGACCAAGCCCTTGATCTCGGCGGGATCGACGGGGCCGGTGACCTCGCCGTTCTTCGACCGGTCGAAGCTGCTGAGCGAGACCATCGAGAAGTTCGGGGACTACGGCCTGAAGAAAGCCGCTGAGCTCCCGGCACGTGAACCGGAACCGGAGCCGCCGCCAGAACCCATCGCCGCAGCCGCACCCCCGCCGGAACCGCCGGCGCCCAAGGAGCGTGAGGCGCCCGACTGGCTCTCGGGTGCGGAGAACACGGTGATGGTGCCGTCATCGGAAGTCATGTCGGATGAGCCGCCGATCTGGCCGGCAGAGCCCAACCAGTCCGAGCCGGCCGCCGCGCCCCAGCCGCAGGGTGGCGTGAGCGTGGGCGCGGTCTCCGGATCCGGTTCGGAGGAGAACGACTCCTCGCCGAAGAAACCATCCGGATCCGAAACGAAGTCGATCCACGAGCTGTTCTGGGGTGAAGACTAGCCCCACCGATTCCCGACTGTAAGAAAAAGCGCGCCAACAACCCGTGCTGGCTATTAGACTTGGCATGAATCCGTTAGCGACGGAAGGACCGAGGTTTGTTCAAGGCTTCGATTGCTCTGGTGCTTCTGGCCTTCGGTGCACTGGCGTACGGTTGGATCGCCGGCAACGACATCGTCCTCTACGGATCCATCGGCGCCAGCGCTCTGGCGGGCCTCGCCTTGCTTCGGTCAACGATGACGGATCGAAAGGCCGGCTACCCGGGATCGGAGCTCAATCGGGCCGAGCCGGCGGAGCGGCCGGCTAGGGAACGCCGGGGGCCGAAGTCTTCCCGCATCGCCGACTCCCCTCCAGCCCCTCCCAAGGCGCGGCGCAAGAGCAGCCGTCTCGACCCGGACGCGCTCAGCAATCTCGACCTCTCCTCCGACGACGAGGAGGAGTTGCCTGAGCAGAGAACTCCGTCCGTCAAGCCCTTCATCCCGGCGCCCGGACGGGAACGCCGGCCGAGAGCCCCGGCGAAAGCTGCCTGGGCCACAGAAGACGACTTCGGCGAAGAATCAGAGCCAGGCGAAGAGAGTTACGACCGGGACCAGGTCGATTACGACTCCGGTTTTGCCGAGGAGCAGCTCCCGGAGGAGGACCTCAATGAACCGGTCCCCAGCGCCCAACAGGGCGCAGCCGCCGACGACTTTCGAAGCCGGCTCGCGGCCGTTCTGGGTCCCGCCGGTGACCAGGAGCAAGCGCCACCGCCTCCCCCGGCTACACGCACTCCCCGGGCCCGCCGCACGCCACCTGCGCCTGCCGCTGCCGACGTCGAGGCGCCCAAGCCGGTCCGGCGCGGCCGGAAGAAGGCGATGCCGGTGCTGGCCGAGCCTGAGGGCTCGCGGAAGGCCGGGGAAGAAGAGGCTGATCCGGAGTGGGTTCGCATCGACGACCTCCCTCGAATCTCCCGGGCCACACCGCCCGGCGGCGGCTTGCCGCGGCCCGACGCCCCCCAGGGCATAACCCCCTATCGCCCGCGGAGGGGCGCCTCTCAGCAGCCCTCCGGGGAGAAGGCGTCCACGCCGCCGGCATCACCGCGTCGCCGAACCACGGCGGCCGGAAGGACCGGTGCTGAGCCCAAGCCAAGGCCGACCGCGGCAAAGCGCCCGGCTGCAGGGAGCAAACCGTCCGTTACCAAAGCGGCCGACCCGACCAAGCCGCGGCCCCGGAGCAGCAAGGTTGAACGGGATCCGGACGCGCCGCCGCCCAGGCGAGGAAGACCTCCAAAGCCCAAGCCGTAGTGCCCCCCAACCAGTTCGGAGGGCGCATTCTCCAGGTCTGGTAGTCAACAAACGCGGGTAGGCTCTTTAGCGTGCAACGGCCCAACTCCCAGTCGTCGAGCTCAATCTCGGACGGCGATCTACACCTGTTTCGGGAGGGCTCCCACACCCACCTGCATTCCAAGCTGGGTGCGCACCTGGCAGAGCAGGGGGGGAACAAAGGCGCGCTGTTTGCCGTCTGGGCTCCCAATGCCTCATATGTCACGGTCCCCGGTGACTTCAACAGCTGGGACAAGCACGCCGACGAGCTGATGATGCGAGCCGGTTCGGGAATCTGGGAAGGATTTGTTCCCGGAGCTACCCGGGGCACGCGCTACAAGTACCACATCGAAGCTCCGCTCGACGGCTTCGAGGCGGAGAAGTCCGACCCGTTCGCCACCCATACCGAACCTCCTCCCGGCACGGCTTCGGTGGTCTGGGATCTGGATTACAAGTGGGGCGACGCGGGGTGGATGGCGGACCGGCGCCGGGCAAACGCACTCGACGCCCCTCTCGCCATCTATGAGATGCACCTCGGCTCGTGGATGCGCCCCTCCGGCGACGATGGCGGCCATCCGACCTACCTCGAGGTGGCACCCAAGCTGGCTGAGTACCTCATCCGTCTCGGTTTCACTCACGTCGAGTTTCTCCCGGTGATGGAGCACCCGCTGTACGCGTCGTGGGGCTACCAAACCACCGGGTACTTCGCTCCGACCAGCCGCTACGGAACACCGCAGGACTTCATGTACCTGGTGGATCACCTTCACCAGAACGGAATCGGGGTGATCCTTGACTGGGTCCCCTCGCATTTCCCGACCGACGAGCACGGCCTGGGATACTTCGACGGAACACACCTGTTCGAGCACGAGGACCCGCGCCAGGGTTTCCACCCGGACTGGACGAGCTACATCTTCAACTACGGCCGCAACGAGGTCTGCAGCTTCCTGCTATCCAGCGCTATGAACTGGCTTACGTCCTACCATGCCGACGGTCTGCGGGTGGACGGTGTCGCTTCGATGCTGTATCTCGACAACTCCCGCGGATCGGGCGAGTGGGTGCCCAAAAGGGAGGGAGGGAGCGAGAACGCTCCGGCAGTCGGATTTCTTCGGCGGCTCAACGAGGAGGTATATTCCCGCCACCCGGGCGTGCAGACGATCGCAGAGGGGTCCACCGACCGGCCCATGACGTCCCGGCCGGCGGCCTCCGGCGGGCTGGGGTTCGGTTACAAATGGGACCTTGGTTGGATGAACGACACGCTCCAGTACCTCACGCTCGACCCGGCCCACCGCAAGTACCACCACAACGAGCTGACCTTCCGGATGCTCTATGCCTTCACGGAGAATTTCGTCATGCCCCTTTCGCACGACGAGGTGGTGCACGGCAAGGGCTCGCTGATTGGCCGGATGCCGGGTGACGAGTGGCAGCGGTTCGCCAACCTGCGGCTGCTCTACGGCTATCTGTACGGACAGCCGGGCAAAAAGCTGTTGTTCATGGGGGGCGAGTTCGGCCAGACCTCTGAGTGGCGCCACGAGGACAGCCTCGAGTGGCATCTGATGCAGCAGCCCCTGCACTCCGGAATGTCGCAGTGGGTAGCCGACCTCAACCGCCTGTACCGGCACGAGCCGGCTCTTCACCAGCTGGACTGTGTGCCGTCCGGCTTCGAGTGGATAGCCGCCGACGACTGGGAGGCCAGCGTGATCAGCCATCTCAGAAAGGCCGCTTCGGGAGAGGGAACCTATTTGCTGGTCTACAACTTCACTCCGGTGCCCCGGTACAACTACCGAATAGGCGTGCCTTCGGGCGGCACCTGGACCGAGATGGCCAACAGCGACTCGGAGTACTACGGCGGCAGCGGCCTCGGCAACCTCGGGCTCGTTGAGGCGCAGGCCAGTCCGGCACACAGTCGGGAGTGGTCGGTGAATCTGACCCTGCCTCCGCTGGCGTGCCTTTTCCTCAAGAGCAGCGGCTAGCCGGCGTGGCTTTGGGAAGGAACTCTCGCTGATGCGAGTCTGGCCAGGCAGGCCGGACCCGCTGGGGGCAACCTGGGACGGCAGGGGAGTCAACTTTGCGCTGTTCTCAGAGCATGCCACCGCCGTGTACCTGTGCCTCATGGAACCGGATGAGCCCCTTCGGGAGTCGCACCGGATCCCGCTCGTCGAGCGCACGGCGGATGTATGGCACGCCTATCTTCCCGACGTACGTCCCGGCCAGCTTTACGGTTATCGGGTTGACGGACCAATCAACCCGGACCACGGGCACCTGTTCAACCCGGTCAAGCTGTTGATCGACCCGTATGCCCGGGCGCTCGCCGGGCAAGTTCGCTGGGATGACTCGCTCTTTCCGGAGGAGGCGGGCCTGGACAGCCTGGGGGCCGTGCCTCCCTGCGTAGTGGTGGATACCGCCTTCACCTGGGGTGACGACCGTTCCCCGCGGACACCCTGGAACCGCACCGTCATCTACGAGTGTCACGTTAAGGGCATGACGCAGCTCCACCCGGGAGTGCCCGACCAGCACCGGGGGACCTACCTCGGCATGGCTTCGGACGCGATTCTGGAGCATCTGACCTCGCTGGGAGTGACCGCGGTGGAGCTGCTTCCGGTCCACCAGTTCTTCGTCGAGCACCACCTCTTCAAGCTGGGGCTCCACCAGTACTGGGGCTACAACTCCATCGCCTTCTTTGCACCCGAGTCCAGCTACGCCACGGGCAGCCGGGGAGAGCAGATCTCGGAGTTCCGGACCATGGTGAAGGGTCTGCACGCCGCCGGCATCGAGGTGATCCTCGACGTGGTCTACAACCACACAGGCGAGGCCAATCAGTTCGGTCCCATTCTGAGCTTCAAGGGGATAGACAACTCGAACTACTACCATCTGCAGCCGGACAACCCCCGCCACTTCCTGGACTTCACGGGCACCGGCAACTCGGTGAAGATCGTCCACCCTCGCTCGCTGCAGATGGTTGTCGACAGCCTGCGCTACTGGGTGACCCAGATGCACGTCGACGGGTTCCGATTCGACCTGGCGCCGGTCCTGGGGCGGGATCGGGTTGCCTTCGACAGCATGGCGCCCTTTTTCAAGGTCCTCGTCCAGGACCCGGTGCTCTCGGAGGTGAAGCTGATCTCCGAACCGTGGGACCTTGGGCACGGCGGCTATCAGCTCGGGAACTTCCCCCGGGGATGGGCCGAGTGGAACGACCAGTACCGCAACTGCATCCGCCGGTTCTGGCGGGGCGACAAAGGCCAGGTGCCCGAGCTGGCCTCCCGGCTGGCCGGCTCCTCCGACATCTTCGAACGCAGCGGCCGGGGGACCGATGCGAGCATCAACTTCGTCACGGTGCACGACGGGTTCACCCTGCAGGACCTGGTGAGTTACACGCAGAAGCGCAACCTTGCCAACGGCGAGGACAGCCGGGACGGCACCAGCGACAACCTCAGCGCGAACTGGGGAGAAGAGGGTCCTACCTCCTCGCCCAAGGTGTTAGAGCTGCGGGAACGGATGAAGCGCAACTTCCTGGCCACGCTGGTGTTCTCCCAGGGCGTGAGGATGATCCTTGGAGGCGACGAGATGGGCCGCACCCAGCAGGGAAACAACAACGCCTACTGCCAGGACAACGACATCAGCTGGGTGAGCTGGAGCCTTTCGCCTGCCGAGCGGGAGCAGCTCGATTTCACCCGCCGGCTGTTGAAGATCTACCGTGATAACCCGGTGCTGCGCCGGCGGCGGTTCTTCTCGAACATGCGCGCCCCCGGCAAGGCGGAGAAGGACGTGACCTGGCTGCGGTCCGACGCCGCGGAGATGACGACCGACGACTGGCGGAACCCGCATAACCATGTGCTGGGGATGCTCATCCCCGCTTACGCGGCCGACGAGCAGGATTGCAAGGGACGTCGGGCGCAGGGAGAGACGCTGCTGCTGCTCCTCAATGGGGGCAGCCGGTCCCAGCATTTTGCGCTTCCGGAAGTCTCGGAGCCGGGCACCTGGGTGGAGCTGCTGAACACCGCAAAGCCGGCGAGTCAGCTAAAGCGGCGAAGCGGCCTGAACCTGCCCGCCCACTCGCTGATCCTGCTGGCGCACCGGCTTCCCTGACATCCCAGATCCGGCGAGTGAACGGCCGGCCGGCTCCCGGGGCGGCCGCAGGCCGGCTACGCCGGCTTGACCACGCCAACCCGGCTTACGGCCTGCTGCTCCTCACCGGCGCCGTGATGGTCGTCGCCCCGCCGGCGGTGCGACGATGGATGTATGGCCCCTATCTTTTACAACCCCCTGGACCCGGAGGTCCATGCCGACCCCTATCCTCACTATCGAATGCTGCGGAAGGAGGACCCGGTCCACCTCAGCCCCCTGGGGTTCTGGGTGCTGACCGGGTACGAGGACGTCGCGACCCTGGTGCGAGATCCCCGGCTCGGCCACGAGCTGCAGGGCCCGATGGAGGGAGCGTCGATGCTCTTTCGCGACCCGCCGGCCCACACCCGGCTGCGTTCGCTGGTAAGCAAGGCCTTCACCCCCCGCATGCTGGAGCGCCTCAGGCCGCGGATCCGTGAGATTGTCGACGCCCGGTTGGCCCGGGCGCGGGAGACCGGGTATCTGGACGTGATCGCCGACCTGGCGTTCCCCGTTCCCGCAACGGTCATCAGCGAGATGCTCGGGCTGCCGGTGGAGGACCACGAGCAACTCCGCCGGTGGTCGGGAGCCCTTACCCGGACCCTGGACCCGGTCATGAGCCCCGATGACATGGGCGGGATAGCGTCGGCATCCGTCGCCTTCAGCACCTATCTGAGCGACAAGCTCTCCGAGCGGCGCAGCCGCCCCGGCGAGGACCTGCTCACCGCGCTGCTGGCCGCGGAGCAGGAGGGGGACCGGCTGACCCCGGTCGAGCTTTTCTCCACCGTCGAGCTGCTCTTCGTCGCCGGCCACGAGACCACCACTAACCTCATCGGCAACGGGTTCCTGGCGCTGCTCCGGAACCCTTCCCAGCTCCGGCGCCTCCGGGAGGATCCGGCGCTTCTGCGCACCGGCATCGAGGAGCTGCTGCGGTACGACAGCCCGGTTCAGCTCCTGATTCGCACGGTCAAGGAGCCGATCTCCGTGCGGGGGCGCCGGCTGGCGCGCGGCGACAGCGTCCTTCTGCTGGTCGCGGCGGCGAACCGGGATCCTGCGGTGTTCCGGGATCCCGACGTGCTGGATGTCGGGCGGCCGGAGGGCAGGCACCTGTCGTTCGGGGGCGGCATCCATTTCTGCCTGGGGTCCGCCCTCGCCAGGATGGAGGGGCAGATCGCCATCGGCGCCCTGATCTCGCTGTTCGACGAGTTCGAGTTCGATCCCGATCCGCTCAGGTGGCGTGAGCACATCAACCTGAGGGGCCTGGAGTCGCTGCCCGTCCGGGCCGCGTAGCTCAGCGGGCGGAGATCGCCTCCACCACGCGGGCCACTTCCGGAGACTCCATCAACTCCTCGAGCGTCTTCGGCAGCGGCAGGCTCCAGTTGGGCCAGCCCTCGCTGACGCCCGGCATGTTGGGGCGGTCGGGTGCGCCGACGGCGTCCTCCAGGGTCGCCACCACGATCCGGGCCGGGCAGGCTGCCAGCCGGCGGTGAACTGCGGGGATGACCTCGGCCAACGCAGCATCCGCCGGCATCCCGGCCGCAGTCGCCAGGCGCGAGGCCATCTCCTGAGTCCCCTCCTCGTTCGCCGGCAGGCCCAGGTTCTTCTGTGCCTTCAGGTCGGTGCCGGTTAGGACCCCGGCGATCGTCGGCAGGTCGTGGGTCGTCACTGCGGCCATCGAGTTCTCGGGGACGCTGTCGAGGTCCTCCTCGAAGATGAGAAGCCGGTAGGACAGCATGGACCGGGCCGCCATCTCCTCCCGGACGACCGGCTCGACCGTTCCCAGGTCCTCGCCAACTACGAAGGCTTGCGCCCGATGGCTCTCAAGCGCCACGATGTCCAGCAAGTCGTCCGCCGGGTAGCGTACGTAGACGCCCTCCGATGGGTCGCACCCCTCGGGGATCCAGTAGAGGCGGAACAGGCCCATGACGTGGTCGATGCGCAGGCCGCCGGCGTGCGCCATCTGGGAGCGGATCATCTGGATGAACTGCTCGTAGCCGGACTCCCGCAGACGGCGGGGGTGGAAGCCGGCGATGCCCCAGCTCTGGCCGGCTCGGTTGAACTCGTCGGGGGGCGCGCCGAGCTCGAAGCCCTCGGCGAAGGCGTCACCCCAAATCCAGGCGTCGGCGCCGCCGCGGTCGACGCCCACCGGCAGGTCCTGCAGCAGGTCCAGGTGGCCCCCGGCCTCGGCGAGCTGGAGGTCGCACTGCCACTGGAGCCACTTGTGGAACCGGATGCGCTCCGCGTTGTCCCGGCGGAAGGAGGCTACCTCCGTGGAGTGGACGTCCCGCAGGCGGGAGGGCCACTCCCAGGGCGGTCCCGGATTCTGCTCGGCGAGGGCACAGAAGGTGGCGAAGTCGTCCAGGGAGCCGCCGTAGCCCTCGTAGTACCGGTCGAAGTGGTCCGCCGACTCGGCCCGTCGGAAGAGGGTCTCGAGCGCCTGCTCCTTTAGCGTCCAGATGGCATTGCGGTCGATCGGGGGGGCCTGGTTCAGGCGGCGCCCGGCCTCCCGGAGGTTCTGGACCTCAGGATCGTCGGCCCCATCGAGCGCGTCGACGTTCAGGAAGACCGGGTTCCGGAAGCCGCGGCTGCTGGGGTAGTAGGGGCTGGGCTGCATCGGCCACCCGGGCGTCGCCGCTCCGAGCGGGTTGATCATAACGGTGCCGGCGCCCTGCTCGGCGGCCCAGCGGTTGAACCGGGACAGGTCACCCAGGTCGCCGATCCCCCAGCTAGTCTTTGAGCGGAGCCCGTACAGCTGGGCGGCCCAACCCCAGATCCGTAAGCCGTTCGGCAGGTAGCAGGCGCCCGGGCTGACGATCAGCCGGCGGCTGGTGCCGTCGTCGCCGTGGACGGTGTGGTAGCCGAAGGGCATCCAGTCGGGGAGCGTTCCCTCGACGGCGTGCTGCTCGCCGCCCTCCGTCTCGACCATCGAGGGCCGGTCGTAGGGTAGGCGGGCACCGCGGCGCAGAACCAGCGCGCCATGCCGATCCCTGGACGGCGAAGCTTCCTCCTCGAGCGCCTCGAGGACCCTGCGGACCGACGACTCGGGCGAGCGCTTGTCCTGACCCTGATAGTCCTCGTAGCCCAATTCAACTCCGAGTGCGCGGGCGCGTTCCTCCAGGTCCACTCAGGCAGCCCGGGTTTTGATCGCGCCAAATCGGCAGTTTTCGAGCATGAAGATGAGTATGCCGCGGTCGGGGGAGCGCTAAACGGGGATCGGCATGTCGGGGAGGTTAAATCCGCAGCGCTGATCAGTGCGACGATCCGAGCCGTAACGATCTACTTGTGCTACATTGAGCCCATGCGCGAATCCGTGGGTCTTCGAGAGATGCGCCAGGAAGCATCGGAGTTGGTGAGGCGGGTCCAGGCCGGTGAGGAGATTGTGGTCACTATCTCCGGTAGGCCGGCAGCCCGGCTGGTTCCGGTTGGCCGGAGCCGTTGGCGTAATGGGCGGGAGGTCGGCTACCTGTTCGATGAGCCCACGGATCCAAGCTGGGCGGAGGAGCATTCCGGCCGATCCGGTGTCCTGGAGGACGCGCCTCAGGATCCATGGGATCCGCAGCCTTGAGGGCGATCCTCGACACCAGCGTGCTGATTTCGTCCTGGCACCCTCCCGATGAGGATGAATGTGCAATCTCGGTAGTCAGCCTGGCTGAGATGCATTTCGGAGTCCTCCGAGCCGCCGGAACTCCGGGTTTGGCCGCTCGAGTCCGTCGCCTCAGCGAGGTAGAGCATGAGTTCGAGCCGATTCCCGTCGCCGGCCGGGTGGCCCGCTCGTACGCCGAATGCGCCCACGCTGTGGTGGTGGCTGGTCGAAGTCCCCGTCCTCGGGTGTTCGACCTGGTGATCGCAGCAACGGCGAGGGTTGAGGGGGCTAGGCTGTACACCCTAAACCCAGCCGACTTCACGGGTTTGGAGGACCTTGTCGAAGTGGTCAACCCGCTGGCCTGATCCGTTTCCGAGGTGCCGGTTTCCCGGTTGCTGAACGGCACGGAACAACCCATTGCGGACGGCACAATTCTCCCCCGGCGGGTAACTCCCGCCGGCGCTAAGGGAGCCCGGTTCTGTTACCGCTAAATGGTAAGGAATAGTTCATGGACGAAGACCTCAAGGCAAATCTGATCTCGCCCGTCCCGGTCTCCAGGACGGCGATGCCACCGCCCAGGGTGTTCACCCGGATGATCCCGAACGCGGTCTTGGAAGGCAGCGAATTCCATGACAACGAAGGGATCGGACGCCTCGGCGTCAAAGTCTAGGACCTTGACGATGTTTGGATGCTCTAGCTCCCAAGCACCGCAATTTTCCGCCTAAAACGTCATGGCGGGCGGAGTTCTTCAGGCGCTTGAGCGCACCGATTACTCCGGTCGCAGTATTCTCCGCTTTGAAGATCCATCCTTGTCCCCCCTCCGAGATGCTCGAGAGGATTCGCCAAGAGCCGTACCGTTTCACCAGCAGAGAGAAGCCTATTTGGATTGGATCCTAATATGGAGGGCGGTGGTCCCGACGTGAACAACTTTGCCGTCATCTAACTGCTCGCCATGATGCAACCGGTCCGCCTGTACCTCGCCCATTAGGTACCCACGCCAGGTCTCGATTGCTTCGGTCAGCGCTTCGCTGTCGGTGTCGTAGGTCACCTCGATCCGGTCGCTGATCTCCAGGCCGCTGTCCTTACGCAGCTGCTGGATGTGCCTTACTACGTCTCTCGCTAAGCCCTCTTTGCGGAGTTCGTCGCTCAGCCTCGTGTCCAGCGCGATTTGTATCTGGCCCGCTGAGCCGACCGCCCAGCCCTCTGCCGTCACCGTTTGCACCGTGACGTCCTCGGGCGTCACCTCGTAGCCCCCAAGCTCCACGGGGGCGCCAGCCGCCAGTTGCTGCGCAGCGGGGGCCGGCGCCTCCCGGACAGCCGCCGCTACCTTCTGCACTTCCTTGCCGTACTTGGCTCCCAGCGTCCGGAAGTTCGGCTTTACGGTGAAGCTCGTCAGGTCCCCCAGCGACGGTTGCACCGTCAGCTTCTTCACGTTCAGCTCATCGGTGATCAGCGACGACAGCGCCTCCAGCGCGGCCCGCTCCTCCTCCGAAGCAGTGCCCACCCGCAACTCGGCAAGGGGCTGGCGCACCCGCTGGCCGGCCTGCTCGCGCAGGGCCCGGGCGGCGCTCGCCACCTGCTGCGCCACCCGCATCTGGTAACTCAGCTTCTCGTCGATCAGGGCCTCTTCCGCCACCGGGTAGTCGCACAGGTGCACACTCTCCGGGCCGGACTCCAGCCGCAGGTTGCCGTGGATCCGCTCGGTCACGAACGGTATCACCGGCGCCAGCAGGCGGGTCAGCGCCGTCAGCACCTCGTACAGCGTGTGGTAGGCGGCCGCCTTGTCCTCTACGTTGGTCCCCGCCGGGTCCCAGAACCGCTGGCGGTTGCGCCGGATGTACCAGTTGCTCAGCTGGTCGATGAACTCCTCCGCCTTCCGCATGAAGGGGTAGATGAGGAAGTCCCGGAACTGGGCGTTGGCCGACCTCACCAGCAGCTGCAGGTCGGACAGGATCCACCGGTCGATCTCGGGCCGCTCGGCCACCGGCACCGCCGGGGCGGACGACGGGTCGAAGCCGTCCAGGATGGCGTAGTTCACGAAGAACAGGTACGAGTTCCACAGGGTCCCGAAGACCTTGCGCTCGATCTGCTCGCCGATGCCGAAGCCGAAGTTCAGGTTCTGGGTCGGGTTGTGGCGGGAGTAGATCCAGCGCATGACGTCGGCGCTCATCTTGTCGGCCGCCAGGTCGAACTCGATGGAGTTGCCCTTGGAGTAGTGCATCTCCTCGCCCTTCTCGTCCCGCACCAGCGCGTATCCGAGCAGCGTCTTGAAGGGGGGGATGTCCTCCATCATCGTGCTCATGGTGAGCAGGGCGTAGAACCAGTTGCGGAACTGGCCGGGGAAGCTCTCGGTGACGAAGTCGGCCGGGACCCACTGGGACCAGTACTCGCGGTCGGCGTTGTAGTGGACCGTGGAGTAGGGCACGATCCCGGCGTCCAGCCACGGGTTGCCGACATCGAGGATCCGGGAGGCGGTGCCGCCGCACTTCTCGCAGCGGATCTTGACCTTGTCGACCCACGGCCGGTGGGGGGTGTGGGGGTTGGCCGGGTCGCCCTCGAACTCCTGCCAGCCCTCCACCGCTCGCTCCTTCAGCTCCTCCCGGCCCCCCATGACGTCGAACCAGCTGCAGCCGTGGTCCTGGCACTCGTAGATCGGCAGAGCCAGGCCCCAGTAGCGCTTCTTGGAGATCATCCAGTCGCCCATGTTGGTGAGCCAGTCGAGCTCCAGGTCCTCGCCGTACTCGGGGATCCAGCGGACCTTGCGGACGTTGGCCTTGATCTCGTCCCGCCAGCTCATGTCGATGTACCACTCGTCCACCGCCCGGAAGAGCAGGGGAGTGCCGCACCGCCAGCAGTGGGGGTAGTCGTGCTTGTAGCGCTCGGTCTTGAAAAGCAGCCCCTTGCCGTTGAGGCTGGCGATGACGGCGTCCGCCACCTCGGACGCCTTGCGGCCGGTGAGGAACTCGAAGCCGTCGAAGTAGATGCCGGACTCGTCGATGGGCATGACGATCGGCAGGCTCTCCAACTTGGCGAGGTCGAAGTCCTCCTTGCCGCAGCCGGGGGCGATGTGGACGATGCCGGTGCCCTCCGTGTCGGCGACTTCGTCCCAGGCGATCACCCGGTGGCCCTCGACCGCCTTGCTTGCCGCCGGCAGCTCGTCGAACGGGCCGTCGTACCGGCGGCCTACAAGGCCGGAACCCGGGACCTCGTCCAGGATCTCGGCGCCCTTGCCCAGCTTGCCGACACTGCCCTTCGACACCCAGACGATGTGGTCGCCCGCCCGCACCTTGGCGTAGGTGAGATCAGGGTTGACCGCCGCGGCGACGTTGGCCGGCAAGGTCCACGGGGTGGTGGTCCAGATCAGCAGCGACTCACCGGGATGATCCCGCAGCGGGAACCTGACGTAGACCGCGGTGTCCTCGATCAGCTTGTAGCCCTCTTTGCGCTCCTGCTCGGAGATGCCGGTGCCGCAGCGGGGGCACCAGGGCATGGCGTCGAGGTCCTTGTAGACCAGCCCCCGCTCGTGGCAGCGCTTCAGGAAGCTCCAGATCGTGTAGTTGTTCTCGTCGGACATCGTGAAGTAGGAGTTGGGCCAGTCGCTCCACATGCCGAGACGGATCGACTGCTCGGTCTGGATGGCCGAGTACTTCCACACCCGCTCCTTGCACCGCTGGACGAACTCGGCGATGCCGTACTCCTCGATGTCGCGCTTGGATGTGAACCCGAGGTCCCTCTCCACCTGAACCTCCACCCACAGGCCCTGGCAGTCGAAGCCCTGCTGCCACCGCAGGTCGTGCCCGGCCATGGCGAAGAACCGCTGAAAGGCGTCTTTGTAGGTGCGGCCCCAGGCGTGGTGGACGCCCATGAAGCCGTTGGCGGTGATCGGGCCGTCCAGGAACGACCACTTGGGCTTCCCGGCGTTCTTTTCTCGCAGCCTGTCGAAGGCTCGCGACTTTTCCCAGAACTCGAGCACCTCGTGCTCGCCCGCGACGAGTCCGGGCCGGGGAGGAACCTGCTGGAACACGTGCGCCTTTCTAAGGGGATCCGGGGGACACATCGAGATTACTAAACGGTGAGGATATTCGAGACTATCGGCTGCGAGCATGGCCGCCTTTTCGAGCGTTGGCCCCGTCGGGGGCTCCGAAGGCTGGAGTCGCCCGCGACCGGGCCCAACGCTCTTCATTTGACCGCAACGCTCCGAAGGCTGGAGTCGCTCCAGACGTGCGTAAAACTGGTATTGACTGCCAAACCCCAATGGTGTTATTCTCCGCCGCTTCAAGGGTCCCAGCGAGAACGTAGCGGAACGTCTCTCCACCTTGTTCGCACATGACTGGATCGATATGCCGGAAGACTCTCAAGTGCAGCAGGCAACGTCTGTGCGGGGAGGCAAGGACGGCAATGGATCAGCGGACGGTAACTCCAGGACGCCGTTCGATGGTAAGGCGCTGAAAGAAATCAGGAAGGCCCTGATCGGCCAGAAATCCGAGCTCCAGGACCAGCTGCACTCCGAGTCGCAGGCGTACAGCTCCAGCGAGTCGGAGGTTGCTACCGAGATCCGCTCAGACGAGAATCCGGCAGAGGCCGGCACGGCTACGTTCGAGCGCGAAAAGCACCTTTCCATAGCGAACAACGTCCAGGATCTGCTCGAAAAGAACAGCAAGGCGTTGGATAAGATCGCCCAGGGCTCCTACGGCCTGTGTGAGGCCTGCGGAAAGCCGATCTCCGCCGAACGGCTGAAGGCCCTGCCGCATGCTCTATTGTGCATCGAATGCAAGAAGGCCGAGGAGCGCAGGTAGCGGGGTCAACCAAGCTCGTCCTATTCGGATTAGCCATTGCAGTCGTCGTTGTCGACCAGGCCTCAAAGGCATGGGCGGTTTCGGCACTGGGAAGCGGCCGGCGGATACCGATCGTGGGAGATACCTTCGACCTCAGGCTCGTCCTGAACCCCGGCAGCGCGTTCGGGCTGTTTCGCGGGTCAACGTTGCTGATTGCTATCGCCAGCAGCCTCATCACAGTGGTGGTAATCGGCTGGGCCGTGCGTGATGCGGCGGCACCCGTCTGGTTGGGACTGGTGATCGGCGGAGGGATCGGAAACCTGATCGACCGGGCGGTTCGAGCGCCGGGGTGGGGACGTGGCCACGTCGTCGACTTCATCTACCTGTCGTTCTGGCCGACCTTCAACCTCGCCGACGCAGCCATCTCGTTAGGCGTCGCGCTGTTGCTTATGGAGGCTCTTCGAGAAGGCGTTCGTGAAGCTTCGGGTTGATCCGGGCGCCGCCGGATCCCGGCTGGATGTCTGGCTGGCAGAGGAGTTGGGCAAAGGCCGATCGGAGGTACAGCGCCTCATAACCGCTGGGCACGTAATGGTGGACGGAGCGGCGGCCGCCAAGTCGTTTCGGGTCGTTGCAGGCCAGTGGGTTGAGGTCGACGACGAACCGCAGCAGGCTGCCCCGATAGCCGGCCCGGTTCCGCATGTGCCGGTTCGGTATGAGGACGAGCACCTGGCGGTGATCTCCAAGCCCGCCGGCCTGGTGGTTCACGCGGCCGCCGGCACGCGAGGGCCGACCCTTGTGGATGCCCTGCTTGAAGTCATGCCGCTGGCTCCGGCGGCGGGTGAGCACCGCCCGGGCGTCGTGCACCGCCTCGACAAGGGAACCTCGGGGCTGCTGATCGTCGCCAAGACCGACGAGGCGTATGTCGAACTGATCAAAAGCATGAAAGCCCGGCGGATCTCCCGAACCTATCTCGCTTTGGTGCACGGAACGCTGTCGCTGCCCCGTGGCAGAATCGAGGCGCCGGTCGGGCGTTCCACGAAGAATCCCACGGCCATGGCGGTGCGGGCGAAGGGGAAGGCATCGGTTACGGAGTTCGAGGTGCTGGAGAGCCTCGGGGAGGTGAGCTACCTGCAGGTTGATCTGCTGACCGGCCGGACGCACCAGATCCGGGTCCACTTCTCGCACATCTCCCACCCGGTCGTCGGCGACACGACCTACGGCGGGGGGGCGGAGCACCTGGCACAGGCTCTCGGTTTGACGCGGCCCTTCCTTCATGCCGCGGTCCTCCGCTTTCTCCACCCTATGTCCGGCGATCGGCTGAGGGTTGCCGACCCCCTGCCGGCAGACCTCGAGGCAGCGCTGGCACGTGCTCGGGAAAGGGCCAAAGGCCGATGAACGACCGGGGGGCGGGCGAGAGCTCCCTGGGGGACGGGCCGCTGGCGGAGTTTCTGGCGGCTCTCAAGCGCAGGCCCTCACTTACGGTCTTTCTGTTCGGCCTGTTGCTGTTCACCGGCGGGGTCGTGAGCGTGATCAGCAATCAGATCGGCGAAGCGGCGATCAGGCTTCCGAAACAGGCCAAAGGCACCGCGCCACCCGAGGCGGGCGCCGCCCGGGTAGGCCCCAACTTCGGCGAAGCGGTCGGGCCCTACATCGAGAAGAAGAAGTCGACGCTGACGGAACGTGCCCGCTCCCACCCCAGGGAGCCCACCCTGGCGCTGGTGGTGTTCTCGGAGTACCGAACGGCCCAAGCAGTCGACGCCTTCCTGGCCGCTCGCAACCTCGAGGCGCTGACTGCGCAGGTCAGAGTTCCGGTCCGCAGCTTCAAGCCGCAGGAGGTGCTGCTGGAGAGCAAGTCCCTTAAGGAGGCGGCCGGGGCCATGCGCAGCTCGGTAGCCAGGGAGCTGGAGGTGCTTGAGGGCATCGCCGCCCGGGTGGAGGACCCGTCGTACAAGGCGGTCTACACCAAGGACGTCGAGCTTCACAAAGAGGCGCTCGCCAAGCTCACCACGGACCCGGCCACCGTCTTCGCTGTGGTGGTCAGGTCCACCCACTCCAACCTTGCAACTGCCGCCCGAGCACCGGAGGTCAGATTCGTCGACCTGCCGGACGATCCAACCGCCACCCTGGAGGACACGACCTTCGCCGCCATCATCCCGGAGGACACCGAGACTGCCACCTTCGCCCTCCAGTAAGAAGAAACCTGCCAGCAAGAAGAAACCTGATCGGCTTTACAGTGGAATGACCCCATCATCACTGCGTCGCCGGCTCCAACCGAGCACGAAGTTGGAGGCGAACGCGGCATGGAAAGGCTTTTGTGGCGCTCGTCTCGGTAACCGACCTCGTCAAGGAGTACAGCCTGGGCGCCGCCCGGGTGCCGGCTTTGAGAGGAGTTTCGTTTGACATCGAGGCTGGCCGCCTGGTCTCGGTCATGGGACCGTCGGGCTCCGGAAAGTCCACACTGCTTCACCTCATGGGGGGCCTTGACTCGCCAACCAGCGGTTCGGTGGTCATCGACGGCTACGACCTGGCGGAGCTGGACGACCAGGAGCTGACCATCTTCCGGCGGCGCCGGCTAGGTTTCATCTTCCAGTTCTTCAACCTGCTGCCCACGATGAAGGCCTGGGAGAACGTAGCCCTGCCCCGGCTGCTGGACGGTGAGAAGCTGAGGGATGTCCAGCCCAAGGCGGTTGAGCTGCTGGAGAAGGTAGGACTGGCCAGCCGCATCGGTCATAAGCCGTCGCAGCTGTCCGGGGGAGAGATGCAGAGGGTAGCGGTGGCCCGAGCGCTGATCGCAGACCCGCTGCTGGTGCTGGCCGACGAGCCGACCGGCAACCTGGACTCCGCCTCTGGGCAGGCGGTGCTCGACCTGCTGCGCCACATAGTCTCCGAGGAGGGGCGGACCGTGGTGATCGTGACCCACGACGGGAAGGCGGCCTCCATGGCCGATCAGCAGGTATCTCTGCGGGATGGGGTCCTGGCGCGATGACCCTGTTCAAACTCTTGAACCTCCGCCGCTTCACCGAGCACCGGGCGCGCACCGCCCTGTCTATTTCCGGAATCGCCATCGGCTCGGCACTGCTGGTGGCCGTGCTCGGCCTGCTGGGGTCGCTCACCGGTTCGGTGGAGGGCTTCATTCAGGATCTCGCCGGCATGGCGGACCTGGAGGTGTCGGCAGTCTCGAACGAGGGACTGGACGAGCGGCTGTTCTTCGACGTGGAGCAGACGGAAGGGGTCAAGTCGGCCGTCCCGATGATTCGCTCCCGCGCATTGATCGATAAGCACCAGGTGATGTTCCTCGGCGTCGATCAGCGGGCCGAGCTTCTCGGGACCGACCTCGGTGAGGACCAGCAGGAGGCTGTTCAGCGGCTGGCGAGCGAGCCCGGCATTCTGATCGGGCAGGCCCTCGCCTCCCGCACGGGAGCGGAGCGGGGCTCGAAGGTGAGGGTGTTCTCCACCGGCGGCGAGAAGGAGCTTGTGGTGGTGGGGGTCATCGAAGGGGAGGCCGGCCGGTTCAACGACGGCATGTTCGCCCTCGCTGCTCTTCCGGTGGCGCAGCAGGTGCTGGGCAAGGGGCCCCGGATCGACTCGATATTCGTGATCGCACAGGAAGGACAGTCGCTCGAGGGACTGCGCCGGGCGCTGTCGAGGCAGACCGGCAGCCGAGCCTTCGTCGACTCGCCGTCCGGACGGGTGCGCCAGGCTCAGTCGTCAACCGCAAGCCTGCGGTTCGGGATGCTGATGGGAGTCAGCATCGCGGTGACCGTGGGTGCTTTCCTCGTCTACAACACCATGAGCATGGCCGCCCTCGAGCGGCGCCGGGAGATTGCCACCCTTCGGGCTCTGGGCGGAGCGCGGCGCATGCTCTTGCGCAACCTGTTGTGGGAAGCAGCGCTGCTGGGGCTAGTCGGATCCATCGTGGGCAGCGTCGTGGGCCTGATCCTGTCCGGAATCCTGGTTCGCGCGATACCGGACTTCTACACCAACGGCCTCGGCGTCGGCGTCGCGCTGAACATGCCCTCCCACGCCATCCCCATGGCAATAGCCGTCGGAATCGTCTCTTCGGTGGTGGCCGCCGCTATGCCTGCGATAGCCGCGGTGAAAGTCGCCCCGGCGGCGGCCATGCGGCCGGTGGGCGTGCTGGAGGCTCTCGAGGACGTGCAGGGCATCTCGCCGGTTCCCACGTTCCTGGGGATAGCCATATTCCTGGGTGCCTTTTTCACCGCGATCTGGGGACCGGGGTGGGCCGGTTTCCTGGCGATGGGAGGGCTGGTCGTAGGGGCGATCGTGGCGACCTTCGGGCTTACACACCCGTTGGCCGGCGCCACCGCGCGCTTCGCCGAGAAGTTCGGCGTGGCCGGCCGGCTGGCCGCATCGGCGGTGCGACGGTCTCCCCGCCGGGCGTGGGCGACCAGCGTAGCGGTGGTGGCGGGGGTCGGGATGATAGTCACCCAGGCCAGCGCCAGCGCCAACATCAACACCTCGGTCACCAACTCGACCAACTCGCTGGGGCGCATCGACCTCTACGTGTCCGCCGCGTCCGGCGTGGCGCTGGCCACCGACGTGCTGCTGCCCCCGGAATGGGAGCAGCAGCTGGCGGCCATCCCGGGAGTGCGCAACGTCGGCACCAACACCTTCTCGTTTGTGAGCTACCGGGGTCAGAGGGTTTTGGTGCAGGGCACCTCGCGATCGCAGGGGGCCGAGCCGGCGATGGCCGGCATCACCCCCGCTCAGCGGGTCCAGGTCCAGGAGGGGACTGCGGCGGTGGTGTCCACCCGGTTCGAGGAGCTGTTCGGCATCGGGCCGGGAGACCAGCTGACTCTGCCTACGCCATCGGGCGAGCGTGACGTGCAGGTCATTGCCTCCGTTCCGTCGTTCACCTGGGAAAGGGGGCTGGTGACCATCGGCCGGCAGAACGTAATCGATTGGTTCGGTCGCACCGGCGTCAGCGACTACCAGCTGACCTTTGACAACTCGGCCGACTCCGACGCAGTCCGCGCCGAGGTAGAGAGCTTTGTGAAGGGATCCCCGGTGCCGGTTTACGTCAGCAGCGGGTCCGAGTACCTCGAGGTGATCGAGGGAACGGTCAAACAGGTGAGGTCATTGTTCGACTCGATGGTGGGCGTGGTGGTGGGAGCTGCGATCCTCGCGATCATCAACGCGCTGATCATCTCGGTGATCGAGAGGCGGACCGAGCTCGGGATCATGCGGGCGCTGGGCACCAGCCGCAGGCAGCTGAGGAGCATGGTGGCGCTGGAGGCGGGAGCGCTTGGCGTGGTCGGGGGCATCGTAGGGGTGGCGTTTGGACTAATTGCGCACCGGGCGGCGATTGTCGCGGTAGGCCACCAGGGAGGCATGCCGGTGGAGTACGCCTTCGTGTGGGCCCCCGCCCTCATTGCCTTTCCCCTGGGCATCGCCATGGCGATCATGGGGAGCCTGGAGCCCGCCCGAAGGGCCGGGTCCATCAGTGTCATCGAGGCGATCGGGTATGAGTAGGCCGGCACGGTTTAGTGGAGCCAACCTGCGCCTCCCGGGCTCGTTGAGCGCCGCCCTCAGCCGTCGCCTGGTCGCTCTCGGGCTGACGCTAGCCCTCCTGCTGAGCGGGTGCGGAGGTGGCGACAGCGAGCCGGCAGAGCGCAGGGCATCCGCCCCGTCCCCCTCCGTAACGGCTGCCACCGAGCCGCCGCCGTCCGAAGCGCCCTCGCCGCCTCCGGCCCCCACGCCAGCATCCCCCGCACCGAAGCCCCCGCCGGCCCCCCGGCCTGCCCCGCCCCCGCCCCCTGCCCCCGCGCCGGCGGCCGCGCAGCCGGTTACCGGTCCGGCGTCTCCCGGGCAGTACATCTTCGACGAGAGCGGTTCGATTGCAACCGCGGGCTGCCTGATCGCCAACCAACCTCCCCCGACTCCGACCCGCCTGAACGTCGGAGGGGTGAACGGAAACCGCCAGCAGGTGGACCGGGATCAGACCGGCTCGGGAACCGTGGGATCGGTTTCGAATGCGGTGTTCGAGTACCGGGAGGACGGCCTGTACCTGGTGTCGCTGCGCCAGGAGCAGAGGGTCAACGCCCAGACGCTGGTATTTGACTTCCAGGCGAACCCGCCGGCCCGGGTCATCCCGGCGTTTCCACAGGTGGGCGAGACCGGGGCTTTCTCGCTCACCTCCGCCGACGGCCGGGTTCGGATCGATGCCGGCACCACCGTCGAGGCGGTGGGGGAGCAGGTCACCCTGGGCGAGGGGGCCAGCCAGAGGGCGGTGCGGCTCCGTACAGATTCCCGGATCAGCGGAGTGTCGCCCCAGGGGTCGCTGAACCTGTCGGTCACCCGGACGTCCTGGTACTCAATGGATAAGCACCTGGAGATCAAGGACGTGACCGATACAACCGGGACCGTCGGCCTGTGCCGGGTGAACTTCCACGTAGAATCGCTCGCCCGAGCGGTTTAGGTGGGGTCTGGAGGTCTGTTGCTGCGCAAGCTTGGGTTCTTCAGCGGCCTGTGGTGGGTTGCCCTGCGGGAGCGCGACGCCTGGCTGGCGGAGTGGATCGAGAGGGGCTCCGCCCGAATTCAGCTTTTCGTGTACCGGACCGGGACCTTCATCGCGGTAGCGGGCGGCTTTGCGCTGCTGCTGAGCTACGCCGGGAACTCGCCGTCGCTACCGAAACTTTTCGTTATGGCTTCGATATTCGGAACCATCACGCTTTGGATGCGCTCGGGCAGCTGGATCGCCGAGTACCGGGACCTTTTCGCGGGTCGTTACGACTGACGAACTGCCCTACAATCGCGCTTGACCCCCCCCGTGGCACCAGGTTAGATTACTTCGAGAGTTACACGGCTGTAGTTCACTTCCTCGAACCGCTAAGCCGAAGATCTGGAGGCTTGTCGACCGAGTGAGTTTCGTACATCTCCACTCCCATTCGGAGTACTCCCTGCTCGACGGCGCAAGTCGGATCTCCGAGATGTTCGCCCGAGCCAAAGTGTTGGGCATGCCGGCTGTGGCTCTCACCGACCACGGCGTCATGTACGGGGCTATCCCGTTTTACCTGGCCGGCAAGTCAGCCGGTGTTAAGCCTCTGATCGGCATGGAGGCCTACGTCGCCCCCAACTCGCGGCTGGACCGCTCCACCCGCCATCACGACTCCTATCACCACCTGACGATGATCTCGGCGAACAACACCGGATATCAGAACCTGGTGAGGCTGTCGTCGCTCGGCTTCACCGAGGGCTACGACCAGCGCACCCGCCGGCCCCGCCTAGACCGGGAGCTGCTGGACAGGTACTCCGACGGCATCGTCGTCCTCTCGGGTTGCCTGTCGGGAGAGCTCGCTAAAAACGTGGTTAACGGCCGGCTGTCGGAGGCCCTGCAGACCGCCCGCGACTACCGGGAGATCTTCGGCGACCGCTATTTCCTCGAGATCCAGCAGCAGGGTGTGGCGGGGCAGGACATGCTGAACATCGAGGTGCGCAAGATCGGCAAGGAGCTCGGCATCCCGCTGGTGGCGACGAACGACTCCCACTACACCTGCAAAGAGGATGCGGAGGCCCACGACATCCTGCTGTGCATCCAGACCGGCAAGGAGCTCTCCGACACCAAGCGGATGAAGTTCGACACCGACGAGTTCTACATGAAGAGCCGGGAAGAGATGCTCAAGGCCTTCCCCGACTACCCCGACGCCGTGGAGAACACCGTCGGAGTGGCAGAGAAGTGCGATGTGGAGCTTGAGCTCTACAAGATGCTCCTCCCGACGTTCGAGGTGCCGGAGGGACACACCATCACCACGTACCTGAAGCAGCAGGCGGAGGCGGGACTGCGGCGCCGCTACCAGCCCCTCACCTCCGAGTGCGAGGACCGTCTGCACATGGAGCTGCGGGTTATCGACGAGATGGGCTTCAGCGCTTACTTCCTCATCGTCTCCGACTTCGTTCAGTGGGCGAAGAGCCAGAAGATCCGGGTGGGCCCGGGCCGTGGGTCGGTTGGAGGATCCATCGTCGCCTACTGCCTGGGAATCACCGAGCTCGACCCCATCCGGTGGAAGCTGGGCTTCGAGCGCTTTTTGAACCCGGGCCGCAAGTCCATGCCCGATATCGACATCGACCTGGACGACCGCCGTAGGGGGGAGGTCATCCGCTACGTCTCGCAGAAGTACGGCGAGGACCGGGTGGCCCAGATCATCACCTTCTCCACGATCAAGGCAAAGGCTGCCATTCGGGATGGCGCCCGGGTGCTCGGTATGCCGTACGCGGTGGGGGACCGGCTGGCGAAGATGTACCCTCCGCTGGTGCTGGGCAAGGAGGCTCCCTTCGAGGCGTGCTTCGATAAGAACGTGGAGTGGCCCGCCCACACCGGACACAACGACGCCTACGCCGCGGCGCAGGAGCTGCGGCAGGCCTACGAGACCGAAGAGGCGAGCAAGCAGGTCATAGAAACCGCCCGCAAGCTCGAGGGGCTGCGCCGCCAGCACTCGGTGCACGCCGCCGGGGTGGTGATCGGCCGGGAGCCGCTGACCAACATCTGCCCGGTCCAGAGAACCGACGGGGACATCGTCACCCAGTACGAGATGGGAGCCATCGAGCAGATCGGGCTGCTGAAGATGGATGTCCTCGGCTTGCGCAACCTGACCGTCATCGGTGACACCGTGGACCATTTAAGGGCCAACCGGGGCGTGGAGATCGACCCCGATAAGCTTCCCCTGGACGACCCCAAGGCGTACAAGCTGCTGCAGGACGGCAACACCGCAGGGGTTTTCCAGATGGAGTCCGGCGGCATGACCCGGCTGTGCCGGCAGCTGCGCCCCGACCGTTTCGAGGAAATCGCTGCCCTCATCGCCCTGTACCGGCCGGGTCCGATGGATGAGATCCCGCGGTACGTCAAGGGCAAGCACCAGCCAGACTCTATTTCCTACTTCCACCCGCTGCTGGCCCACGTCCTGGAAGACACCAACGGCGTAATCGTCTACCAGGAGCAGGTGACGATGATCCTGCAGGTGGTGGCGGGGTTCTCACCGCAGGACGCCGACATGATCCGTTACGCTATCGGCAAGAAGAAGACCTCCGAGCTGGTCAAGTGGGAGACCCAGTTCCACGCCGGAGCGCAGGCGGCCGGGCTTACCGCCCAGGAGTCCCAGGGCCTCTGGGACCTGATCAAGCCGTTCGCCGGCTACTCGTTCAACCGGGCCCACGCGAACGGGTACGGCCTCGTGGCGTACCAGACCACCTGGCTCAAGGCCAACTACCCGGTGGAGTACCTGGGGGCGCTGTTGACCTCGGCCAAGGACCGCAACGACAAGATGCCGATGTACCTGGCGGAAACCCGGGCCATGGGGGTGAACGTTCGGCCGCCGAGCGTCAACGACTCCGACCTCGACTTCAAGCCCCGGGGCGACGACGTCCTGTTCGGCCTGTCGGCCATCCGCAACGTGGGCGAGTCAGTGGCCGAGCGGCTTCTTGCGGCCCGCAACAAAGGAGGGCCGTTCTCCAGCTTCGACGACTTCTGCCGGCGGGTGGACCCGAGCTGCCTGAACAAGAAGGTAATTGAGTCCCTGGCCAAGGCCGGAGGCTTCGACTGTCTGGGGGTCAAGCGAGGGGACCTTTTGGAGCGAGATCCCCGCAATGGCGGCCTATGCATGTCCGAGGGTGCAACCCGGCTGGTGGAGGCGGTCCTCGCCGAGCGCAAAGCGGAAGAGGCGGGCCAGTACTCATTCTTCGCCGGGGAACCCGAGGTCCGACATTTCTCGGTTCCAGGGGCCACGGTGAAGCTCGATGGGGTTGGTGACGACATCGCAAACGGCGACCTCCTGAAAGCTGAGAAGGAGATGCTGGGCTTCTATGTCTCCGAACACCCGCTGGCGGCGATTCAGAGTGCGATGCGCTTACAGACCGACGTGGAGATCCCATCGCTCGCCGAGGGGCCGGACGGTGCGGTCAAGGTCGTCGGAGGCATCCTCTCCCGGATGGTCCGTAAGTTCACCAAGAAGGGTGACATCTGGTACCAGGGAGTGTTGGAGGACATGTTGGCCAATGTGGAGGTGACGTTCTGGCCTCAGACTGTCAACGAGACCTCACCCGAGCTGCTTTCGGACGACGCTCTGGTGATCATCAAGGGCCGGATAGAGCTTCGGGACGAGAACGTGAAGGTCATGGCCCTGAAGGTGAGCAGACCAGACATCTCGGGCGCCGCCGACGTGCTGCGGATAAAGCTGCCTGCGGAGTCCCTGACGCAGAACCGGATCAACGACCTGAAGGCCGTGCTGGCCAGCCACCCGGGTTCCTCACCGGTTCACCTGCACCTGTCGGGGGGGCGGAACGGCGACACGGTGCTGAAGCTGGGGGGTGGCTTCACGGTGGAGCTTCGCAATGGGCTGTACGCGGAGCTTCAGTCGGTTCTGGGGGCCGGGTCGTTGTTGAACGGCGCCCGATGACTGCAGAGCCTTGTGCTGTTGAACGGCGCCCGTTGACTGCAGGTCCTTTGGCCTAAGCATCGAGCTGGCTGTCGCTCGCCAAATTCCTTTGTCACCCGTTTTCTTTTCGGATTTTGCAGCACGAGCAACCCGGGTACACAATCAACCATGGCGTGCTACCGCTGCAACAAGGTGCAAACGGATCCCGTAAAGGGCAAATCGCCCTGGGCCAGATTTGTGCTGAAAGGCGAGCAGGTTCTGTTGTGCCCGGAGTGCCAGTCGGCCGACCCGGGATGGATGACGGTCGGGGACCGGTGTCCCTTCTGTGACAGCCCGAAGCTGTCGATGGTCATGGGGTCGGTGGTCTGTAGGAGCTGCGGCCGGGATTTCGAACGCACCCCGTCGTTTTAACCGTAGCCTCGACTTGAGCATCCCCGTTTCAGCCCGCCCGGGGCAGAGATCCGGTGTAGCCGGCAGCCGACAGCTCCTGTTGCAGGTCGTCGAGATCGGGCGGGATCCCTCCCGGGTCCTCCCACAGCCAGTGACCGAGGCGCCGCCTCAGGATGTAGCGGTGGTGGGTCTTCAGGTAGTGGTGCCAGGAGCAGAGACGACATAGGTTGTAAAGCGTGGTTGGTCCTCCCCGCTCCATCTCGACCACGTGGTCGACCTGCAGGTCGTAGACCTCGCCGCATCCCGGCACCACGCAGCACTGATCCCGTTCCCTGAGCGCCATCTCCAGTTTGGCCGGGATATCCCGCCCGACCCGCACCACCTTGCGGATGTCATCGCCATCGGTGAGGATGGCGGCCACGTAGGCATCTTTTTGCTTCATCCACCCCCGGACGGTCTCGACGGGAACCGGGCCCACCCCTGGAACCTCACAGATTTCTCCGGAAACCGTGTGGCCCCGAACCAGTGCCGAGTGGTCGAGCCTTACGTGAATGGATGCCCGGGGGGGGGGACGCATCGGGTCCTGCGACCCGAAGGACGAGCGGTGGGACAGCTCGACCAAGGCGTCGGCCAGCGCCGCTCCCGGACTTATCCTGCCTCGCCGGCCCCGTCGGGAGGCCCGATCCGCCACCCTCTGGCGATACGGCTCCAGTGCCGCCATGATCTCGGCTCCCGCGGCGACGGTAAAGCGGCCGGAAAGCCGAAACGCTCCGTCGGGGTCCACCCAGTGGCGAAGCCGGCGGCTGTTGTGGGCCCGGCTCTGGCGCTCTTTCTCGCTAAGTGCCGCCGCCCGGACCCGGGCGCACTCCCGGCGAAGCTCGATCAGCGCCTCCCCCTCGGCCACACTGAGAAGGTACTCCTGTATCCCGGGAGCGGCTTCGGCGGCAGATACCACCTCCATCGCCTGCTCGTCGTTCAAAGCCCCCTGCCGGTAGGCGGACTCGATCTCGGGCAGCTCGTGCATCTTGTCAACCGTGTGCAGCATCTCGGCCGAGCGGTTGACCGGCTTTGCCTCGCAGGCCGCCATGTAGTGGGCCGGGGAGCGGTAGGGGGTCCGCCACCAGGCACCCGAGTCGGCCATCCGGTCGGCCGCCAGGCCCTTGGCCGCCGCCGCCAGCCGCTCCAGCTCGACCAGCTGCTCATACAGCTCCCGCGACCCATCCCGCTCAAGTGCGCCGAAGTCGAACTCGGCCACGAAGGCCTTCGACCTCTCGAGGAGTTCCCCGACCGTTGCGAACATGTGTTCGATTATACGCCGAGGGTGTGACATTAAGTGCTTCTACGCGATTGCGGTGGGATCCAGGAAGAGAGCAGAGTCGCGAGATAAGCCCCTGGTTGTCAAAGTGCATGGGTCCTGCTCGAAGACCCCGACGGGTCCCGTTCCTCCAGGTAGGCCGCCCCCTGCAGGGTGAAGAGCTCCGCGTATCGCCCGTCCAATGCCATGAGCTCGTGGTGGGTGCCGGTCTCCACTATCTCGCCCTCGTGCATCACGTAAATTCGGTCCGCCGACCGCACGCTGGAAAACCGGTGCGAGATCAGCAGCACCGTCCTTCCCGCCAGCAGCGTTCCGATTAGCCTGAACAGCTCGTGCTCCGCCCGGGCATCCAACGCTGCCGTCGGCTCGTCCAGGATGATGAACGGAGCATCCCGGAAAAACGCTCTGGCCAGGGCTATTCGCTGCCACTGGCCTATCGACAGGTCCGTTCCGCCCTCGAACTCCGGTCCCAGCCAGGTGTCGTAGCCTTTCTCCAGCTGCGCCAACAGGTTGTGGCAACCTGCTTGCATGGCCGCACGCTCGATTGCGGCCTCGTCGTCCATGGTCTCCCAGCGGCCGAGCCCGATGTTCTCTCGTGCTGTGACGTGGTACCGCAGGAAGTCCTGGAAGATCACCGCGATCTGCCCGCGGACGGTCTGTTTGTCGACCACCTTTCCGTCCCAGTGAACGGCACCTTCCTGAGGGGTGTACAGGCACGCCAGAAGCTTTGCCAGAGTGGTTTTCCCGGACCCGTTCTCTCCCACCAGGGCGACCACCTCCCCGGCTTGAAGTGTCAGGGAGACGCCCTTGATGGTCGGCTCGGTGCCGGTGGGGTAAGTGAACACCAGCTTTTCGGCTTCCATGCGGGTGAAAGCCGCCACCGGGCCGTTCTCATCGGAAAGAGCAGGCACCGGCTGCACCTTGAGGAATTCCAGGTAGTCCTCCAGGAAGAGGGCACCTTCAGACAGAGCGCTCACCGCAAAGCCGGCTCCCGCCAGCCGGGCACCGATCACGCCCACCCCAGCCACGGCGATGCCCGCCTCTGCCAGTGTGACGGTTCCTCTGAGGGTGAGCCATACCACCAGCAAAAGCAACGAGACGACCACCCCTCCCAGTGCCAGTCCGGACAGGATTGAGTAGGCGGCGCTCCGACGGGAAACCCGGCGCAGCTCGGCGATCTTGTGCTTGTAGAGCCGCCGATACCGGTTGCTCAGGTAGCCGGTGGTCTGGAACGCCCGCACCTCCTTGGCCTCCTCCCGGCCCGTCAGAAGGCCATAGATGTACAACCGCTCCCGGTCCTCCGGCGTCATCTGCCACATGAGCCGGTAGAACAGCTGGCTCCGTCTGGACGCCCCCAGCCACACCGGCACGAGCACCAGCAGGATGAGGGGGATCAGGATTGGCGAGATTGCGAACAGGGCCACCGATACGCTGAGGACGCCGACGACGCTCGAGAGGATTCCGGTAAGCCCCCAAACCAGCTGCATCGTGTTGTGAGAGTTCGAGTTGATGCGCTGGGTGCGGTTGTGGAATTCGGGATCGTCGAAGGTCTCCAGGTCCACCGACGTGGTCACGTCCATGATCCGGTCCTGTGCGTGGCGCCGTACCAGCTCCGCCATGAGCTGGCGCCGCTCCTGCTGCATGCTCGAGACCACCACCTCGAGGATGACCAGCACGCCCATGAGAAGAGCCGGCGGCAGGACGGCGGAGAGGCCGGCGCCTTCCTGTACCGCGCTCAGAAGTGCTTCCAAGCCCTCGCGGCCTACCACCAGAAGGCCGGCGATAAGCGCCCCGGAAAGCACCTGAAGAACAAGAAGCAGTATGAGGTCCGTCCTGCCGGCCGCCCAGATCAGTTTGAGGCCGGTGCGGCTCAGCCCCGGAAGCTTTCGGATGTCGACCTTGGCGTCGGGCGGCTGGCCCATGGCTGGTCCAGACCATGCGCTGGAAGGCTCCGGCGGTGATGGCGAGAGCTCTTCGTCGGGCGGCGTCTCAGGTGCCTTGTCCAGTTCCACTCCTGCGTCTGTGGACCATCGAGAGTAACTCGCGTGGATGGGAACTTTACGATGCGCTCCCTTCCTGCAATCGCCGGGATTCGCCTGTCCTCGGCCTTAGACTGAACTCCTATGCGATTCATCGACCTTAAAGCCGTTCCCGAGCTCGGAATACCCCGCCCCCCGGCCGGAGATCAGCCGGTGGAAGCGGTGCGGGAGATCGTGCAAACGGTCATCGATCAGGCCGATCGAGCCCTGTTCGAGCTGACCGAGCGGTTCGACAAGGTGAAGCTGGACTCCCTCCGGGTGCCCCAGGAGGACATTGACGCCGCCTTTGCGGCGAGCCCTCCGCAGCTGATCACCGCGCTGCAGGAGGCGGCCGGCCGCATCAATGCTTTTGCCGGGCACCAGGCGATCAAGTCGTGGGAGGCTGAGATCGGCGGAGGAATGATGGGGGAGACAGTCCACCCGGTCGCTCGGGCCGGCTGCTACGTCCCCGGCGGACGTGCCTCCTATCCGTCCAGTGTGCTGATGACTGCCATCCCGGCGACCGTTGCCGGCGTGCCTGAGATCGCGCTCTGCGTCCCGCCGGCGGCCGACGGCGGCATTCCACAGGCGACTCTCGCTGCGGCCAGGGTGGCAGGCATTACCGAGGTGTACCGGGTAGGAGGGGCTCAAGCGATCGCTGCGCTGGCATACGGCACCGAGTCGATCCCCAAGGTGGAGGTGATCGTGGGCCCGGGGAACATCTACGTCGCCCTGGCCAAGCAGCAGGTTGCGGGACTGGTGGGTATCGACTCCATCGCCGGCCCCAGCGAGATCGCCGTGGTCACCGACGGGGAGTCGGATCCCCGGGTGATCGCGTTCGACCTCGTCGCCCAGGCGGAGCACGGTCCCGACGGCACCTATGCCCTGGTCACGTGGAACGAGAAGACGCTGGTCGATGTTGCGCTGGAGCTCACACTGGTTCAGTCGGAGATCGACGCGCCCGACGGTCTGCGGGCGGCCCTGGAGCATGGGTGCGTGGGGGTGGCCGTCAAAGACCTGGCGCATGCCGCCGACGCCATCAATCAGTTCGCGCCCGAGCACCTGGAGCTGCTGTTCGACGGGGCCGAGGACGAGTACGAGCGCTTCCGCTACGCAGGCGCGGTTTTCGTCGGCCTGTGGTCCCCGGTGCCGTTCGGCGACTACCTTGCCGGCTCCAACCACGTGCTCCCGACCGGTGGGGGCGCACGTTGGGCCTCCGGGCTTAGGACTTCGCACTTCCAGAGGACCTCGGCCGTGATCCGGCACACCGAGGCGTCCCTGGCGGCGGCGGTAGACCACATCGAAGCAATGGCCGAGGCGGAAGGCCTCGTCAACCATGGCCGGGCGGTAAGGGCCAGGTTCGGCGATGAAGTGTCCCCCGCAGGCAGTAGAGTGGAACGATGAACGACCAAGATTTGCGTCTGGCACCGGAGGGGCGTTCGGACCTCGCCGACCTCAGGCCGTACCGGGCCCCGCAGCTGGACGCGCCCGTCAAGCTCAACACCAACGAGAACCCGTATCCGCCGCCCGACAGCTTCACGCTCGAACTTCAGCAACGCCTGGCCGGTCTCAACCTGCACCGCTACCCGATCCGCGACTTTACCGAGGTCCGGGAGGGCCTGGCCTCCTATCTCAGCACACTGACCGACCGGGTGTGGCTGGCGAACGGATCGAACGAGATCATCCTTCAGCTCCTGCTCGCCTACGGAGGCCCGGAGCGCAAGGTGATGACCTTCGAGCCTACCTACGGCATGCACGGCCAGATCACCCGGATCAGCGGCACCCGGCATCTGCGGGCGCGCCGCAACCCGGACTTCACCATCCATCCCGAGGCGTCGATCGAGGCCATCCAGCTGCACCGGCCCGATGTTGTCTTCTTGTGCTCGCCGAACAACCCCACCGGCAACTCCAACCGTGCGGAGGAGGTCATCGCCATCTGCGAGGCGTCACCCGCCCTGGTGATCCTGGATGAGGCCTACATCGAGTTTTCCGGCCGCGGGCACCTGCGGCTGGTGGAGGAGTGCGACAACCTGGTGGTCACCCGCAGCTTCTCCAAGTCATGGCGGCTGGCCGGGGCCCGCATCGGTTACCTGGTGGCTCCGCCGCGCATCATCGAGGAGGTTCAGAAGGTCCGGCTGCCCTACCATTTCTCGGCGCTCAGCCAGGCTACCGTGCTGACGGCCCTGAACCACGTCGATGAGATCATGGGGACCATCGAGACCCTGAACTTCGAGCGGGCGAAGATGTACGAGGAGCTGTCGACGATGCGCGGGGTCACCGCTTTTCCGTCGGACGCCAACTTCATCCTGTTCCGCTGTGAGAGCCGGCCGGCCCCCGAGGTCTGGCAGGCACTGCTGGACAGGGGCATCCTGGTTCGGGACTTCTCCGAGGTGCCCGGCTGCGAGAACTGCCTCAGAGTGTCGGTGGGGACCCACGAGGAGAACGAGAAGTTCCTCGAAGCCCTCTCCGTGCTGCTTTTTGCCAGGTGAGCCGGGTCGGTGAGGTCTCTCGTGAGACCCGGGAGACCTCCATCAAGCTGCGCGTCGACCTTGACGGCACCGGCAGGACGAACATCGCCACCGGCGTAGGGTTCTTCGACCACATGCTGGACCAGCTGGGCCGCCACTCCCTGATCGACCTGGAGGTGAGGGCGACCGGGGACCTCGAGGTCGACTCCCACCACACTGTCGAGGACGTCGGCATCTGCCTGGGCTCGGCGCTCACCCAGGCGCTCGGCGAGCGCAAGGGCATCCGGCGGTACGGATGGAGCCTGGTCCCCATGGAGGACGCCCTGGTGCAGGTGGCCGTCGATCTGTCGGGGCGTCCGCTGCTCGCCTACGACGTCCCGGTACCGGCCGAGGCAATCGGCAACTACGACCCGGAGCTGACCGAGGAGTTTTTCGTCGCGCTCACCCGGACCGAACTACGACCCGGAGCTGACCGAGGAGTTTTTCGTCGCGCTCACCCGGACCGCCGGCATGACGCTCCACATCAAGCTGCAGGACGGTAAGAACTCGCACCACATCGTGGAGGGTGTCTTCAAAGCGATGGCGCAGGCGCTTGCCATCGCAGTCGAGCGCGACCCACGCCGGGGCGACGACGTCCCCTCGACCAAGGGGATCCTGTGAAGATCGGCATCGCGGACTATCGACGCCCGATGCCGACCCCGCGCATGGAAGGAGCCTTGTGAAGATCGGCATCGTGGACTACCGACGCCCGATGCCGACCCTGCGCATCGAAGGAGCCTTATGAGAGTCGGCATCGTGGACTACCGAATGGGAAACCTGGCGAGCGTCTCGAAAGCCATCGAGAAAGCGGGAGGGACTCCACTGGTGTCCGATCAGACCGGCGAGCTGTCCGGCTCCGACTTGCTGGTGCTTCCCGGCGTCGGGAACTTCTCCGCCGGCATGGATCATCTGGCGGAGCTCGGCCTGCAGGACTTCATCGTCGATTGGGCTGGCAGCGGCCGGCCTCTGCTCGGAGTTTGCGTCGGCATGCAGCTGTTCTTCGAGGAGTCGGACGAGGGGCCCGCCAAGGGTCTGGGAATCCTGAAAGGCCGGGTAGAGAAGTTCGACGAATCACTGAAGGTGCCGCACATGGGCTGGAACACCCTGCAGAGGCGGGACGACTCCCGGATGTTCGGCGAGTTCGACGACCGGTACTTTTACTTCGTCCACTCGTACTACTGCATCCCGGAAGACGAGCAGATTGTCGCAGCCAGGACCGACTACAGCGTCGAGTTTGCGTCGGCCGTGCACCAGGGATCGGTTTACGGCGTCCAGTTCCACCCCGAGAAGAGCAGCGACGACGGCCTGGCGCTGTATCGAAGGGTCCTAGAGGAGATCAGGTGACCGGGCCGCCGGTGATCCTGGTGGCGATCGATATGGTGGCGGGCGAGGTGGTCAGACTCACCAAGGGTGAGATGGGCCAAAAGACCATCTACGGGCAGGATCCGGTCCAGGCCGCCGAGGAGTGGGTGGCCAGGGGAGCCCGCTGGCTGCACTTGGTGGACCTCGACGGCGCCACCGGCACCGGCATCGACAACTCCGACCCCATCGGCAGGATCCTCGACGCGGCGGCCGTTCCGGTCCAGGTAGGCGGCGGTATCCGCTCGATGGAGGCTATCGCCAAGTGGGTTGAGCGGGGGGCGGCACGGGTCTGCATCGGGACCAAGTCCGTGGACTTTGAGTTTCTCCCCGGAGCGGTCAGGGAGTTCGGCGACCGGCTGGTGGCTTCTCTGGATACCAGGGCGGGAACCGTGCGGGTCGGCGGTTGGACCGAATCAAGCGGCACCCCGACGCTCGACGCGGCAAAGCGAATGATCGACTGCGGGGTCTCCCGGATCATGTTCACCGACATTGATCGAGACGGCACGCTAACCGGACCCAACCTAGCGGCCATCGAGGAGGTGCTGGACACCGTCGAGATACCGGTGATAGCCGCCGGCGGGGTCACCAACATCGGCGATCTGGAGCAGCTGGCATCCCTGGCTCTCAAGGGCCTGGAGGGAATCGTGGTCGGCAAGGCGCTCTACTCGGGCTCGGTCGACCTGGCCGAAGCGCAGTCAAGGCTTGCCGCCCTGGCCGAGGGCTGACCTGTGCTGGCGAAACGGGTGATCCCGTGCCTCGACGTCCACGGTGGCCGGGTGGTCAAGGGCATCAACTTCGTGAACCTGGTCGACGCCGGGGACCCGGTGGAGCTGGCGGCAACGTACGATCGGGAGGGGGCCGACGAGCTGGTGTTCCTGGACATCACCGCATCGCACGAGGCTCGGGACACCATTATCGAGCTGGCCCACCGCACCGCCGAGCAGGTTTTCATCCCGCTCACCATCGGAGGGGGAGTGCGCACCATCGACGACGTCCGCCGGCTTCTGCGGGCGGGAGCCGACAAGGTGGGCGTGAACACGGCAGCCATCGAGCGGCCGGTGCTCATCCGGGAGGGCGCCGACAAGTTCGGGTCCCAATGCATGGTGGTGGCCATCGACGCCCGCCGGCGCCCGGACGGATCCGGCTGGGAGGTGTACACGCACGGGGGCCGCAGGGCGACGGGACTCGATTGCCTGGAGTGGGCGGAACGGTGTGTCGCCGAGGGCGCGGGCGAGATCCTTCTAACGTCGATGGACCGCGACGGCACCAGGTCGGGCTTCGACACCGAGCTGCTGCGGGCGGTCTGTGGAGCGGTGAACGTGCCGGTGATCGCATCGGGCGGGGCGGGGACGCTGGATCACTTCTCCGAGGCGATCACCGAGGGCCGGGCCGATGCCGTGCTGGCGGCTTCTCTGTTTCACTTCGGGGAGCTGAGGATCAACCAGGTCAAGGACCACATGGCGGAGAATGGGATCCCGGTCCGGTACCACGTCACCTAGCGGTACCAAGGGGAAACCCGCACCCGGCTTACCGTGGGCTCCGTCGTAAGGCAAAATTGCGGGGTGGAACCGATCTTTTTTCCGACTCCCGCGGACTTCCGAGCCTGGCTCCAGGAATACCACCAGACCGAGAGGGAGGTGCTGGTCGGCTTCTACAAGAAAAAAGCCGGCAAGCCGAGCATGACGTGGTCCGAATCGGTGGACCAGGCGCTGTGTTTCGGCTGGATCGACGGGAAGGGCCAGTCCCTGGGGGACGAGGCCCATACCATCCGCTTTACCCGCAGGCGGCCCTCCAGCAACTGGAGTGCGATCAACATTCGAAAGGTCGGGGAGTTGACCAGGCAGGGACTGATGCACCGGCCGGACTTGCCGCCTTCGCCAGGAGGGAGGAGGCTCGCTCGGCCGTCTACTCCTACGAGCAGCGCCACGAGGCCCGGCTGAGCGAAGAGCAGGAGGCCGAGTTCCAGGCAAACCCGGCCGCGTGGTCGTATTTCGAGTCCCAGCGCCCGTCGTACCGCAAGGCGGCGATCTGGTGGGTGACCAGCGCCAAACGGGAAGAGACGAAGGCCAAACGTCTGGCCACCCTCATCAGCGACTCCGCTGAGGGCAGGACCGTTGCGAGCCTCAGCCGGCCTCAGAAGCAGTGAGCGGGGTTCCCTCCGGGCGGCCCAGGCCCGCTGCCACGACTACCCCGACCAGGCACACCACCGCGGTTATGAGGAAGAGCTCGCCGTACTCGACGTGCAGCGCAGCGCGGACCGCGGCCCGGTATGCCGCCAGCTGCCGGTCAAATTCCGCTGGCGAGAGCTCGAAAGGCAGGGGCGGGGCAAGGTCCTTCGTCAGCTGCCGGAACCGGTAGACGCCCGCGGCTCCCAGAGCGGCTATGCCGATCAGCATGCCCACCATTCGGGCCACCACTACGGCAGCCGATACAACCCCGTGCTGATCCGGCGTCGATGACCCAAGCGCGACTGAAGCCAGCGGAGCGATGATCAACCCCAGGCCGAAGCCGGCGAGGATCAGGTCGAGGCTCATCCTCGGAACGGCAAACGGACCAAGCTGATAGACCGCCTGCCCAATTTCCATAGGCCATTGGGAGATGAGCCAGTAGGCAAAAGCGGCCAGGAACAATCCGCCCGCTGTGACCAGACGCTCCCCGACACGCCGGGTGAGCATCCCGCCGGCAACCGCACCGATGGCGAGCGCGGCCAGGAAACGGGAAAGCACCAGCGCCCCCCCCAGGCTGTCCTCACCCATCAGGGTTCTGGCCAGCAGCGGGATGTCCACCAGCGTGGCCATCAAGGCCACTCCCGATAAGAAGCTGCAGCCCAGAGCGGCAAGGAATGGCCTCAACGAGACGGTGGAGAGGTCGATGAGCCGGGACGGCGATCTTCGTTCCCACGCGAAGAAGCCGGCCAGGGATAGGGCCGCCAGGACGAGCACCGGCGGACCCCACGACGGGAGCACCGCCTGCGATGGATCCGGGTTGTAGAGGCCTGCCACCAGAGCCCCCAGGCTGAATGCCAGCAGAAGCCCTCCCCCCAGGTCGACCCTCAGCTCCCGGCGGCTAGATGCCGTCGGGAGGCCCCGACGCACCGCGAACATCGCAAGGGCGGCCAGCGGCAGGTTGATCCAAAAGACGCTTCTCCACCCGGCCAGAGCGGCCAGTGCCGCCCCGTACAGAGGCCCCAGCACGCTGCCCATCTCCTGCGCCCCGCCCACCAGGCCCAAGAGAAGGGGCCGGGATCGCGCCTCCCAGAGATCACTGATCACCGCAAAGGTCACCGGCAGCAAAGCTCCTCCGGCGGCCCCCTGGATCAGGCGGCCCGCCACCAGGACGCCCAGTGACGGGGCCGCCGCGGACACCAACGAGCCGGCGGCGAAAAACAACAGACACCCCTGGATGACCCGGGTTCGTCCCACCCGGTCCGACAGCTGGCCCAGCAGCGGCATGGCCGCCACGTAGCCCAGCAGGTAGGCGGTGACGATCGGAGTGGCTCGTTCCGGGTGTTCGATCGGGATACCCATATCGCGCATCACGTCGACCATGATGGTGACGACGACGTATGCATCCAGTGCCGCCAGCAGGACGGCGACCGAGGAAACTCCCGCTGCGAGCCGCCGGCGGGGGAGTGCGGGGGTCCGGCTCAAGGCAGGGGTGTCTAAACCGGCGCTTTGATGTCGACCGGCTCGTTGAACCTGGAGAGGGTCACGGTCACCACTGTCTCCCCCTCCTGGCCGGAGATGGTGAAGGGCACCCGGGCCCTAACCAGCTGCTTGTTCTCCTGGTTGACCCACAGCGTGGCCTCGTCTCCGCTGCCGGATGCGAGCAGAGAGAGGCCCTCGACCTGGGCCGGATTCAGGTTGCCCTTGACCCGGTAGGTGTCGATGCCGTCGACCTCCTCCGTGTCCTCCGTGGTCGCTTCGGTGACCTTGCGCAGAGCGTTCGGGAGGCTGCGCTCCCCGGTGAGCAGTCCGGTCGGGTTGAAAATCCGGCTGTAGATCGCTTCGGGGACCTGGCGGAAGCCGCCGGTGGGGCCCTTCAGATAGGGCACATTGGCGGCCACGATGTACTCGTACTCCACCAGCTGACCCGCCTGAAGCACCTTGGCCGTGGCGGTGACGCCTCCCTCCCGCGTGATGGCTCCATCGGCCTGCGTGATCTGGAAGTTGGACGGCCGGTCGCTCTCGACTCCAAGGACGAAGTGGAGAGAGCTCACACCATCCATTGCATCGGCGCTCTCGGTTAGTAGCTTGCGCCCGTTCGGAAGCTGTTCGCCCGGGCCTGGCCTGGAGCAGCCGGCCACCAGACCCACCAGAAGCACGGCCGAAACCAAAACGTGGCGGTAACGCCGGATGTGATTTCCCATGCAGTCATTGTGTCACCGAAAGTCAAAAGTAATGCAACCGGATTGGCGTAGTTCTGCCCGGTGGAATAGGGCGATCCCGTTGATTCGGTGGCAGGATGGCGCAATGAACGCCGGACCGCTTCATCGCCTGTCCGTAACGGTCGCAGCCGGCCTGCTGACCCTTATATCAGCCGGTTGCCGTCCACCGGGCGTTTCTGACCCGCCCGCGCCGAGCGATCCGCAGGAGCTGGAGCCCGGCATTGTGAGGACGGTCGATCTGCTCAGGGTCCCCGGCGTCCAGTTGATGCAACGGCTCTCCGATGCGGAGATTCCCGACAGCACCGCGCCGAACCTCCGGGGAGCTTGCGGAGAGCCGATCAGGCAGCCGGAACCATCCAACCGGCTGGTAGCGGTTTTCGTGGGGGAATCCGCCGCCCTGACCGAGGCCATTGTCGAATTCGAGGAGTCGGCTGCGCGTGAGCTGATGAAGAACATAAGGGAGGAAGTTGAGCCCGGATGCGAGCCGCAGACGGTCGTTACTGAAGGCGGCCAGTCGCAGACCTACAGCCAGGGTCCGCTGGTCGACATAGGTAACTTGGGAGAGGATCGTTTAGGCAGCCAAGCGACGCTGAAGATCGACGACCAGACGCTGCACATTGGATCGATCTTCATCCGGACCGGAGGCACCATGATTCAGGCCCTGTACTCGTCGGAGACCCCGGTTCAGGCTTCGACTGTCGCGGGACTCGCTCAGGTGTTGGACGCGGCGTCAAAGCGTCTGTTCGAGGAGTCCGGCTGAGTTAACACCGCTATGCGCGGATGTGAAGCGCCAGGTCCACCGCGGTCACAGAGTGGGTGATCCGGCCGACCGAGATAGCATCCGGGCCCAGGGCGGCTATGGGGCCCACGGTGTCCAGCGAGATGCCTCCCGACACCTCGAGGAACAGGCCCTCCGGCTTCGTCTTAACGGCCTCGGAGACGATCGCAAGCTCGGCGTTGTCGAGCAGCACTCGCTCGGCTCCGGCGGCGACGGCTTCGTTCATCTCCTCCAGGTTGCGCACCTCGACCTCCACCTCCAGGCGGCTGCCGGACTTCGCCCGTCTCACGGCCTCGCCGATGCCTCCGGCGAGCTTGCAGTGGTTGGTCTTGATCAGGATGGCGTCGTAAAGGCCCTCGCGGTGGAGGTTGCCTCCGCCTACGGCCACCGCATAGCGCTGGACCGCCCTGAGGCCCGGAATTGTCTTGCGTGTGCACAGCAGCTGCACGCCGTAAGGCGAGCATGCCTCGACGAACGATGCCGTGAGGGTGGCCACACCGGAGAGGTGCTGAAGGAAGTTAAGCGCCACCCGCTCGGCTGCCATGATCGAGCGCGCCCTGCCGGTCACCCCCGCGACCTCAATTCCCGGTTGCAGCCGGGCGCCGTCGTCCAGCAGCCAGTCGACGTGCAGGGTCTCGTCCATCTTGAAGAACACCGCACCTGCGACCGGCCGCCCGGCCAGCATCCCCGGCGACTTGGCGATGATGATGGCCGAAGTGGTCTGGTCCGGACCGAGGATGTTGTCCGAGGTGACGTCCCCGGCGTCGGAGAGGTCCTCTATGAGAGCCCGCTGGACCAGATGCTTTAGAGTGCCGGGATCGATCTGCAGGTCGTGATTCATAGGCGATGTTTTCTCCTAACCAGTACCCTTTAGACATATGGGAATTCTCGAGATTGATCTGGCAGCCGGAGCCTACGCCGAGTGGGTTTCGAAGGTGAGAGCCCTCGCCGCCAGGCGCAATGCGGTCATTCTCGCCCATAACTACCAGGAGCCGTGGATCCTCGAAGCGGCAGACATCGTGGGCGACTCCCTGGAGCTCTCCCGCAAGGCAGCCCAAACCGACGCCGAGGTCATCGTCTTCTGCGGTGTCCACTTCATGGCCGAGACGGCCAAGATCCTCGCCCCGGACAAGACGGTCCTCATCCCGGACCCGGCCGCCGGCTGCTCTCTGGCGGCGTCCATAACCGCCGGCCAGCTGCGGGCCTGGAAAGCGGAGCATCCCGGTGCCGTGGTGGTGTCCTACGTCAACACATCGGCCGAGGTGAAGGCGGAGTCCGACTACTGCTGTACCTCGGCAAATGCCCCGCGGGTGGTCGCGTCCATCGACCCCGGCAAGGAGATTCTTTTCCTCCCCGACATGTTCCTGGGTGCCCACGTCGAGCGGGTGACCGGCCGCAAGATGAACCTGTGGATGGGGGAGTGCCACGTCCACGCCGGGATCAGTCCCGCCGACATCGAAGCCCGGCTCGGTGAGCACCCTGAGGCCGACTTTTACATCCACCCCGAGTGCGGCTGTGCTTCCCACGCCCTTTACCTGTCGTCCACCGGCGCGTTGCCCGCCGGCCGGACCCACCTGCTCAGCACCTCCGGCATGCAGACCGGCGCCGCAGAGTCCAAGGCGAAGGAGATAATCGTCGCAACCGAGACCGGCCTGCTGCACTCCCTGCGAAAGAAGAACCCGCAAAAGCAGTTCTTCGCCGCCAACGAGGATGCCGTCTGCCGGTACATGAAGATGATCACTCCGGACAAGCTGCTCGCCGCCCTGGAGAACCTGCAGTTCGAGGTGAGGGTGCCCCCGGATGTATCCGACCGGGCCCGCCTGGCCCTTGAAAGGATGATCCGCCTCTGAAGCTCGCCCAGGTCGACCCTGCACAGCTCAAGTTCGACTCTGCCGGCCTCATCCCGGCGATAGTTCAGGACTGCGACACCGGTGAGATCCTCATGATGGCGTGGATGAACCGCGAGTCGATCGGAAAAACCATCGAGACGAGGACCACCTGGTTTTGGAGCCGCAGCCGCCGGGAGTTCTGGAACAAAGGTGCGACCTCGGGCAACGTCCAGCACGTGAGCGAGGTGCTGGTGGACTGCGACGGCGACGTCCTGGTGGTGAAGGTCAAGCCCGACGGACCCGCCTGCCACACCGGCGAGCGCACCTGCTTTTATCGCGCTCTCAGTTGACCTCGCAGTACCTGCCGTCGAAGGATCAGTTCGAGCAGCTGAGACGGCACCACAACGTAGTCCCGGTGTGGACCGAGGTGGTGGCGGACCTGGAGACGCCGGTCTCCACCTACATGAAGCTGGTGCAGGGGGCCGGTGCGGATAGCGTCTCGTTCCTCCTGGAGTCGGTGGAGCACGGCCAGCGCTGGGGCCGGTACTCGTTTGTCGGGGTGGACCCGTTCTTGGTGCTGACCTCTCGCGAAGGACGGGTAGAGATCCAGGGTGAGATGCTGGGCGACATCCCCGAGGCGTCTCCTCTGGAGACGGTGCGGCAGGTGCTCGACTCCTTCTCGGTGCCGACCGTGCCTCAGCTGCCCCCGCTGATCGCCGGAGGCGTCGGCTTCCTGGGCTACGACGTCGTCCGCTACCTTGAGAAACTGCCGCAGACGACCGTCGCCGACGTCCCCACGCCGGAGCTCTTGCTGATCTTCGCCCGGACCCTTTTCGTGTTCGACCACCTGCGCCAGCGGCTGACGGTGGTGTCGAACGTGGTGGGCGACGACACCTACCAGGAGGCGGTCGCACGCACCAAGCGCCTGGTGGCCAAGCTGGGAGAGCCCCTTGTGTACCAACCAAAAGGCCTCGGCCCCGTCGAGTTCGACCTCCCGCCCAGCACGCTCGGCGAGCAGGGATACATGGACGCGGTGGAGAAAGCGAAGGAGTATATCCGCGCGGGTGACATCTTCCAGGTGGTGCCTTCCCACCGCTTCTCGGCTCCCCAGCCCGACGATCCTTTCGATGTTTACCGGACGCTGCGGCTGGTCAACCCCAGCCCCTACATGTTCTTCCTGAAGCACCCGGAGATCACGCTGATCGGGTCGTCGCCCGAGCCGCTGATCAAGGTTCAGGGCCGCCGGGTCCTGCAGAGGCCCATCGCGGGAACCCGTCCCCGAGGAGTCACCGACGAGGAGGACGAGGCGCTCGAGAAAGACTTGCTGGCGGATGCCAAGGAGCGGGCCGAGCACGTGATGCTGGTGGATCTGGCCCGCAACGACCTCGGCCGGGTGTGCACCTACGGGACGGTCGAGGTGGAGGAGTTCATGGTCATCGAGCGGTACTCCCACGTCATGCACCTGACGTCGCAGGTGGTCGGCGAGCTGGAGGAAGGAAAGACCGGTCTTGACGCGCTTTACGCCTCCTTCCCGGCGGGAACAGTCTCCGGTGCCCCCAAGATCCGGGCGATGGAGATCATCGACGAGCTGGAGCCGACGCGCAGGGGCCCGTACTCGGGTGTGGTGGGTTACTTCGACTTCTCCGGAAACCTCGACACCTGTATTGCGCTGCGAACCGCGTACGTGACCGGTGGGAAAATCTACATCCAGGCCGGCGGGGGTGTCGTCGCCGACTCCGATCCCAGAACCGAGTGGCTGGAGACGGTCAACAAGGCGAAGGCGCTGCTGACTGCGTGGGCGATGGCACGGAAGACCCGGCAGGGTTAGTAGGTCTTCTTGCTCCTGATCCAGGAATCGAAATCCGCACGCAGCAGCTCGCCGCCCCGGGGTGCGTCCTTTCGGCCGAGCCAGGACCTGGTCTTGCGCTCGTCCTCCAGGCGGACCCACTCGTAGCCGTAGGTCCGCGGCCCCGCCCAGAACGGCGGCAGCCACTGCTCGTTCTTGAGGGAGGCAACCGCTGCATACCCCCACCTCGGCCGTCCGGCCCAGAAGCTGTCCATGTCGTACAGGGCCGTGCCCTTCGTCCTCATCCGGATCTCCCGGATGTTGGAGTACTCGCCGATCCAGCACAGGCTGATGCGTGCCTTGCCGACCATGAGCCCCCCATGCAGCTGGACCCACACGTCGTCGTCCTCCCAGGCGCCGTTCTTATGCACCGGCCCTGGACGGTCCCGAACCTCGACGGCGTACCCCAGGCGCGGGGCAACGGCGGTGCCGGCGAGGTGCTCGAGCTTGCGAATCAGGACGTGGTCCATTTGGCCGAGCGATCTTACTTGATACATCAAGCTCAGCCGTACCAACTCTCCAAGTACCAACCCCAGACCCACGGAAATGTCGTGCCGGGCAGCCAGCGCACCGGCCGCCTGGACCTCGCGCTGGAGCCGGCGCATCTGGCCCGCGGCTTCACCCTGGTCGAGCGGCAGGACGAGCGGGGTTACTGCGTCGGTAGGACTGGGTGCGGGAGTCGAGCATTCGATGAATACCTGCGCCGAGCCTGGCTGCGAGCGCGTCCCGCACCGCGACGGTGACCGCTGTTACTACCACGCCAAGCTGCGCGCCGGTCTGCTGGGCGCGGGGCCAGCCCTGTGAAACCGCCCGCCGGCGAGGAGGCTGCGGGAGCCGCGGTCCGGTCCCGGGCGACGCCAGGCGCGAGGAGAGGGAGAGGCAGAGCCGGGCCGTGACTGCGGGTCGCCGCCCGGCGGAACGGGTGCTGCAGGCGGTGCGGGACCTGGCGCCGCCGACGTCGGGATGACGGGCGTCGCGACCGAGCTTCACGAGTCCGTCAAGCGGACCCGGCACCCCCTCGCCCGGTTCGCCGCCGACGGGCGGCTCGTCGAGCGGCGGCGCGACGACGGCGTCTGGGCGCGGAACCTTCCCACGGGTTAGGCGGCGGGAACGTGCAGGGTCCGTCCACCTCGCGGCTGAGGTACGCCTCGACCTGTTCCTCGGTGGGTCTGGGCCGGCTGTTTGACTCCTCGTCCAGCTCCTCCCACCCGCAGGCGCCGCAGACGGTGTAGTAGAGGTCCTCCTCCTTTCGCCAGTCCGAGGCCAGCTGGTAGGAGCCGCAGTTTGGGCATCGTGGGGGGTCCCCTCTCTCGTGTGCGATGACGGCCATGCCGAACACCCCCAGCAGGTGGCTGGTCGCGTCCAGGGCGATCTCAGCGTCGTACCGGTGACTGTTCCGGTCGTGCACGAGCACCTGCACGAAGTCCCAGGTGCTCGTCGTTAGCTCCTTGAGGTAATCGCGCAATCGACCGTCACTGATGCTGCTGGCCAGCAGGGCGGACCAGCCCTTGAAGTCTCCGAGTTTGGGAGTGGGCTCGTTCTTCCCAACCAGCGCCGCGTCGGCGTGGTCCCTGGCTAGGGCAAGCAGGCACTCCCGGAGGTGGTTTCCCACGGCCTGAAAGTCCTCCGCTTCCTTCGCCACGTTGTAGCGGTCGACCGCCTGACCGAACCGTCGCCAGGCCTCGCGAAACTTGGGCATCGGTTCCTCGTCAGGCTGCTTGCGCTGGTTCTCTACCACCCGATGCATCAGCCGATGTGAAATGAGAGCAGGTAGTCGAGACTGGGATAGGTGTCGAAGGAGTAGAGATTGGTCATGTTGGTGTGACCCACCAGCGGTTCGGCTTACCTTTGCTCCACCAGTGCGGCTTCTCGCCGAGGGTTCTTACATCCCAGACGTCGTACTGCTGTCCGAAGACGCCCTCTGTCTTCACCTTTTCGAGGCTCACGACCTCCTCCCGCGCCTCAATCTCGACGTACTCGCGGATGTCTTTCGCCTCGTGGGGCGGGCTGTCAATCACTTTTAGATGGTAAAGGGCGAGCGGCATGCTGTGGGTGGCGACGGTGGCAGAAGGCCCTGAGAGTTCGGGTGCGGGGAACCTGCGTCCACCCCGCCAGACCTCCAGGATCCTGCCGGGGTTTGAAGTTGGCTTTCCTATCCCGTCTTGGAATCGGCTATAACCGCCGACCTCGCCCCGCCGGGGCTGAAGGGAACCTCTCTTATCGTCACGCCCCCGACCAGGGGCCGCCAGGCGACCCAGACGCGCCTCAACGGTGAAAAAGGGAGCCCCGGTTACATCCGGGTCTCCCTTTATGGTTTGCGGTTGGATCGCAGAACACCATGGGTGTAATTTCTTCGCGGACTAGGCATTCTGGGCCAAAAGTGTCAGTTCCTGCCCCTAAGCTGGAGTGAAGAGCCCACTCAGGGAGTGACATGGCAACAGAGCCTGAAAATGGCACCTCGATCAAGCCCTTCTACATCGAGCCCATTGGGGACAAGAACGCCGAACCAGGGAGTCCAGAGAAGAAGCGCTACGAACGGGCCATGTTGGCGTACCACAAGATCGTCAGGGAGGCGTGCCTAGAGGTAGGGTTGGAGGAGCCGATCCGTTCAGACATGATCCACCAGGCCGGCGAGATTCCCGAGCAGGTGTTTCGGCACGTGAGGGACGATCAAATCGTCATCGCAGACTTAACTGACGGCAACGCCAACGTGATGTACGAGCTCGGACTGCGCCACACCCTCCCCAATAAGCTGACGATCCAGATCAGCGAGACGGACAAACGCCCGTTTAACGTGTCGGTGATCCGGACGATCTCGTTCACCCACTCCCCCGGCGGCTACATCGACGCCAAGGAGGAGGTAAGAAAGCAGCTGGAGGAAGGGCTCCTCGAGCGGTACCAACCCGTCACGGCTACTCGAGTCTGGAACGAGCCCGTCGTTGGCTTTCCCGTACCGCCTTCTGGCCCTCGGCCTGATGAGAGCCCAGACCGTCCCTCGGCGGCATTGCTTCCCGGGGACGAGGGCTATGAGGGACTTTACTGGCTTGAGGCATGGGCAGAGACCGAGGACGCCCTACCGAACGTCGTGCAATCAATGACCGACATCGGCGCCGTCATGCGCCATTTCACCGCAATAGCAAACCAAGGTGAGGATGACCTCGAGGAAAACGACAGGCAGAAGAAGGGAACCAAGGGGAGGTTGCTCGCGGCCATCCGGTTGGCGGAGCGCATGGACGAGCCGCTTGACCTAATGGAGGAAGTGGCTGCCAGGTATCTGGCTGACACGACCGCCATCGAGCCTGGCATAGTCATGTTGATGGATCGGGTCGAACGTGGAGAGGTCGACCTCAATGATCCCGAGGAACGCCAGGGTATCTGCGCTGCGTTGAAGGCGATGGTCGACAACCTTCCGATCATGCAGGATTTCACGCAGAGCGCCCGTACAACGAAGGGTCAGATGATGCGTCTTCGGTCCCTGGCCAAACCGGTGGCAGTGCGCATGAACCGGTTGGGTGCCGCAATGGACCTGATCGTTAAAGCAAGTGAGAGATTCATCGCTTGGGGCGAGCGAGCAGAGTCGCTGTACTCATCTATTTGTGAAGGACAAGGCCCAGAGGACGACGAGGCCGGACCGGTTGAAGGTCCGAGCTGCCTATAGAGCTGGATCCAACTAGTTCAGCGCCACGTCTCGAATCGCTGCATGAGCTCCTCGAAGAGGCGTAGGGGATCGTGCGCGGCGTCCCAGACGATCGAGAACTCGACTCCAATCTGCATGACGTCGAAGAAAGCTGCCGCGGAACTCGGTGTGTGAACCTCTACGTGGTGTGCTGCCCGCATCTGCTATCTCCCTAGTTTCGAGGCGCCGTTCGCCCTCGTGTCCCAGTGTGGGGGATTAAGCGGAAGACCCTGACACCAATGAACATTTCGTACACTCGCCCAAGGAAGCGAGATCTCTGCCCCGGAGACTTCCAAGAGCCATTGGCGCTATCGTGGCGCCGTGCGTACCTATCTCGACCGAATCCTCGAATTCACCTACGACCGGGTGGCCGGCGAGAAGCGGAAGCAGTCGTTCGGCGACCTGGACCGGGAAGCCCTGGCTCGTCCTCCGGCCCGGCCGTTCCTGGCCGCGATGCGGGGAGAGCCGATCTCCCTGATCGCCGAGTTCAAGCGCCGGTCCCCGTCCAAGGGCGAGATTCGAATGGACTTCGAGCCCGCGCAGGCCGCCGAGGCCTACGAGCAGGGCGGCGCCTCCGCCATGTCGGTGCTCACGGAACCCCGGTTCTTCGCCGGATCGTTGGAGGACCTCCAGGCCGCGCGTGACGCCTGCCGCCTGCCGGTTCTGCGCAAGGACTTCATTGTCGATCCGTACCAGATCGTGCAAGCCAGGGCCGGCGGAGCCGATGCGATTCTGCTCATCGTGGCCGCCTTGCCGGATTTCGGGCTGTTCGCCGAGCTGGCCAACGCCGCAGAAGATTACGGCATGGCTGCCCTCATCGAGATCCACGATCCCCACGAGTTGGATGCCGCGTTCGACATCGAACCGAGCCTCGTGGGGGTCAACCAGCGGAACCTGTCGACATTTGAGGTCGACGCCGATCTGGCGATCAAGCTTCGCAGGGAGATCCCCAACGACGTTGCCATGGTGGCGGAGAGCGGCATCTCGTCCCGCAAGCAGGTGGAGGACCTCCAGGAGGCCGGAGTCGACGCAGTCCTGGTGGGGGAGACCCTGATGCGAGCCGATGACCCCGCCGAGGCGGCGGCCGAGCTTTTGGGAGCCCAAGTACACTGACGTGATGAGTGCTCGATCTGCCCCTGCAGGGGTAACTTCCGCGGACACCCGCGGCCGGTGGGGGGAGTACGGCGGGGTCTTCGTCCCAGAGTCCCTGATGGAGGCCCTCCGCCAGCTGGAGGCCGTCCGGGTTGAAGCCTGGACCGATCCGGAGTTTCATGCCGAGCTCGACCGGCTGAACCGCGAGGTCATCGGGCGTCCGACGCCGCTTTACTTGGCGTCTCGCCTGACCACCAAGGTCGGGGGTGCCCGCATCTGGCTCAAGCGCGAAGACATGGCGTTCACCGGCGCGCACAAGATCAACAACACCCTGGGCCAGCTGCTGCTGACCCTTCGTATGGGCAAGACCCGGGTGCTCGCGGAGACCGGCGCCGGTATGCACGGCGTCGCCACCGCCGCGGCCGCGGCCTACTTCGGGATCCCCTGCCTGGTCTACATGGGTGCAGAGGACACGCGCCGGCAGAGCCACAACGTCGCCCGAATGAAGATGCTCGGGGCCGAGGTGAGACCGGTCACCAACGGCTCCGAGACCCTGAAGGACGCCATCAACGAGGCGCTGCGGGAATGGGTGAGCACCGTCGAGACTACCCACTACGTGATCGGCTCGGTGGTGGGCCCCCATCCGTATCCTCAGATGGTGGGGGACCTTCAGAGCATCATCGGACGCGAGGCCCGGGGGCAGATGTTGGAGCTGACCGGGAAGCTGCCCGACGCCGTCGTGGCCTGTGTCGGTGGAGGGTCGAACGCGATCGGTATCTTCCGCGGATTCATCGACGATGCCGGCGTCAGGATCTACGGGGTGGAGGCTGCCGGAACCGGGGCGAAGGGTGCCCCCCACAGCGCGGCGATCGGCCTGGGCCGTCCCGGGGTTCTCCACGGTGCCCGGTCCTACCTGCTCCAGGACAACGACGGGCAGATCCTACCGGCGCACTCCGTCGCGCCCGGCCTCGATTACCCCGGGGTGGGGCCGGAGCACTCGATGCTCAAGGACAATGGAAGGGTCCAGTACCTGACGGCGACCGACGCCGACGCAGTGGCCGCCTTTCGGACCCTCGCCTCCTCAGAAGGGATCCTTCCGGCGCTGGAGTCCTCGCATGCGGTTGCCCGCGGGATGGACCTTGCCCGCAGCCTCGGCAAGGACGGCGACGTGCTGGTGTGCCTGTCCGGCCGGGGTGACAAAGACGTCGACATCGTCGCCGGGATGCTCGGCCTTTGAGCGTCGACATCCAGTTCGACCTGGGGGCCCACCTCAAGCAGAAGGTTTCGGAGGGACGAAAGCTCGTGGTGCCCTACCTGACCTGCGGTCTGCCGAGCCCGGGCGAGTTCGTGGATCTATACGTGAAGCTGGCAGAGTCCGCCGACGCCATAGAGGTGGGTATTCCCTTCTCCGACCCGGTGATGGACGGGCCGGTCATCCAGGAGGCATCGGTGCGGGCACTCGAGGCGGGGGTAACGGTCGACGGGTGTCTGGGGTTGATAGCCGAAGCCCTGAAGCGGACCTCGACCCCTGCGGTGGTCATGACCTACTACAACCCCGTCCACTCGGCCGGCCTCGAAACCTTCGCCGAGAAGGCGGCAGCCGCCGGAGTGTCCGGCCTCATCGTCCCCGATCTGCCCTACGAGGAGTGCGCCGAGCTCGACCAGGCGCTGAAGGATAAGGGCCTGGCACTGATCCAGCTGGTGGCGCCCACGACGCCCGCCGAGCGGGCTTCCATGCTGGCGGCCGCATCACGCGGCTGGGTCTACGTGGTGTCCCGCATGGGGGTGACCGGGTTGCAGGACTCGCTTGCATCCGCCTCTGCGGAGGTGGTGGACCGGGTAAAGCCTCACACCGACCTTCCGGTCTTGGTCGGGGTTGGCATCTCAACCGGAGAGCTGGCTGGGGAAGCCTGCCGGGTGGCCGACGGCGTGATCGTAGGAACCGCGGTGGTGAAACGGGTGCTGGAGGACGACCTGCCGGGCGTGGTGAGCCTGATTAGCTCGATGCGTGAGGCCGTGAACCCATCCTAAGCACTCTCAGAGGACTTCAGAGTTGGATGCGGTCGTAGTAGGACCGAAAGGGTAGCAGCGGGAACAACTACAATCGTTCTGAGCCGGCGTGTTGGAATGGAAGACAAGATGGTCTCAAACACCATTGGGCGCAAGCCCGTGTGGGTTCGAGTCCCACCGCCGGCACCTGCACATACGTAATCTCAGCTCCGAGCACAGTCACGCACTCTCAAAAGGCTGTCTACAAGCCGCCATCGTCGGGGCCCCCAGGTTCCCTTAGTGGTCGGATAGTGGTCGGAACCTTGGCCCAATCGAATTTCCCACCTTAAGTCACACCACTTAATGCCGATAAGTACCCAGCAATAAGGATCACGCCGGCCGATGCGGACTTCAGCCGGGGCAAAGGAGTGGGTCTTTACTCTGGGAAAGGCGTTGGGCGTTGCTTGGGACAACAATCCACCGAGCCGGTTGGGCTCGACTGAAGCGTGAGGACGGAGCCAGCGCAGTTGAGCTGGCTTTGGTGCTCCCGGTGCTAATCCTCATTCTGGCCGGCATCATGGACTTCGCGCTCATCTTCAACAATCTCATGGCCATGCGGCAGGGGGTCGGCGCCAGCGTTCGGCAGGCGGTTGTCGGTCAGACCGGCACGGGCACCGGGGCCTGTCCTATCACCGGCGCGGCCGGGGCTTCCACCGAAACCCGGAAGCTGATCTGCCTCACCAAGAGTCTGACGGGCCTGGATGAGGCCACCAGCCGGATCAAAATTTCCTTTCCCGGTTCCAAGACCAAGGGAGGCTCACTCATCCTCTGTGAGCAATCTCCAATGGAGTCGACCACCAGCATTTTCGACACACTCTTGAACGGCGCCCTGAAAGCCAAGGTGGAGATGCGCATCGAGCAAGACCTCTCCGCCTTCGGCTCGGTTTCCGAAGATTCTTTGCCCGGGAGCAGCTGGACGTGGTGCACATGAGGCACCCCGGGGCTGACGAACGGGGTGCCGTGCTGCTCATCGTCGCTTTCTGCATGACGCTTCTGCTCGGCTTTGCTGCAATTGCCATCGACATCGGGTACGCACGGCAGCTTAAGGCCCAGGCACAGAACAGCGCCGACTTCGCCGCCCTGGCAGGAGCCGGAGAGCTGGTGAGCGGCACCATTGCGGATGCCAAAGCGGTGGCTCACGACTATGCGTCCAAGAACGGCTTTGCGGTTGCCGACGTAAACGTCCCGCCCACCTCAGGAACGAAGGTCAACCAAACCGGTTGTGTTCAAGTTAAGCCTTCCGAGTCGTTCCCCACGATCTTCGGCCGCATATTTAACGTTGGGACCCTCTCGGTGGGGGCCCAGGCCACCGCCTGTGCTAGCCCCCCGCTCGGAGGTCCCTATGCCGTCTTCGCGGGCTCGACCACCTGCCCGGATGCCATCTCCTTCTCCGGGGCAAACCGGACTATCAACGGCGGCGTGCATTCGAACAACGACGTCAAGATCACGTCGTCGGGAACCGTGATAAATGGCACAACTACTTATCTGAACGGCAGTGCCCCGGCGGGCAGCATCACTTTTAATCCGTCCACCGACAATCCGACCCAATTGACAGGTCCCCTGCCATACCCCGACGACTTCAGCCTTGCGGACTATCAGCCGGGCGGTGCGAAGGCCGTCCTGGCGGGAACTAAGTACCACAACGCGGGTTCGGCCGATATCGATGAGGCGTGGCTCACCTCGAACCTGCTGTACAGCTCGTCCACCATAAGCCCAGGTCTCTACTACACCTCCGGAAATATCAATCTAAGCGGCCCAGGGCACACCGCCCTCGGTGCGACCTTTGTCACCAGCAACGGCGACGTGCATTTCAATGGGAACAACTTCACGTTCACGCCGTGGGACCCCGACGGCCTCTTGATCGCATCCTTCAAGAATCCGAACAGCTGCTCAAGCGGCCAGGCGGTCATCAAGCTCAACGGCAACAACCACACCTGGACCGGCATCATGTTTGCCCCAAATGGCCCGCTGGACTTTTCGGGGACCAACGTCGATACGTCGTTGAACGGCCGGCTGGTTGCCAACTCAATCAAGCTCAGCGGATCGAACCAGACCCTCACCAGAAACGACTCCTATCCAGGCCGGGCCGGCGGATTTGAGTTGGTGGAGTGATGAACCAGACCCCTTTTTCAGATCGACTTACTGAAGGTGACCGAGGAGAGACCAAATCATGAAGCGTTCCAAGATTGTTGTGGTGGGTGGAGCAGTGCTTGCGGCGCTGGGAATGCTCCTGTCGTACCTGTATACCGCCGGCGCAAAGAGCGGCGCCGGCGAGTCCGTTGAAGACGGGACGGTTGCGGCTTACGTGGCAACCGCCGACCTGACGGTGGGAACCGTGTGGGAGGACCTGGCCGGCTCCATCGTGAGAAGGCAGGTGCCTGCCTCCCTACGGCCGCCCCAGGCAATCACCAGCGAGGACCAGGCCAAGGGTAAGACGCTTGTGAGGTCGATGTCTCAGGGCGAGATCCTCACCACGGTTCAGTTCAACGCTACCGGGGCCGAGAGCCTGAAGATCCCAGCGGGTATGAGGGCTCTCACCATCAGCCTGCCGCTTCCCCAGGGCGTTGGCGACTATATTCAGCCCGGCTCCAAGGCAGAAATTTACACCACCTTCAAGGGACTTCCCGGGGCAGCCCCCCAGGACGCCACCCTGACGCAGTTGCTGTTGAGCGACATCACCGTGCTTGCCAACCGGCGGGCCTTATCGGCCAAAGTGCAGGCCGAAGGAGCTGCCGCTGACGCTTCCGGGGAGATCCTTCTCACCCTTGCCGTCACGATCGACCAGGCCGAGAGGATCATCTTCGCCAAGGAGAACGGGGCCGTCTGGCTCACCCTGATGAATTCCGGAGAGCCTGCAGGCGCCGGGACCGGCCGCACCTACAGAACGGCACTGGCATGAGATACCGCAGCTCCAGAGAAGCTTCCGAGCTTCCGCAGCCGGACGGGGCGGAATCCCCGACAGACCAGGGCACCGGGCTCGCGAAAGCCGAGTACCAGGTACTGCGTCGTCCGTCGGTAGAGGCCTCACCCAACGGCGTCTTCAAGTTGCATCCGCTGGCGAGCCGCGTCCAGCATTCCGTAGGCACGTCGGAGACGGGGACTGCGAAGCCGCACGAGGCCCGGGCGGGGATTCCGCCCGAAGAAAGGGCCGAGCCGACGAGGCCGGTAGTGACGCTTGTCTCTCCTTGGACGCCCGATCCCATTAAGGAGCAGGAACCACAGGTCGACGAAGAATCCGAGGTCGAGGAAGAACCTATTTTCGAGGAGCCGCCCGTAGAAGAGGCGGTCGACGAGGAGGCCGAACCCGTCACAAGTTCTGAACGGCTTCCGAAGGTGATAGTCGTCGACCGGCTGGGCAAGTTGTCGATGGACCTGGGCACCGCGGTCGAGGGCATGGTTCCCGAGCCGGAGATCCTGAAGCTGGACCGTCCAACGGAGATCGTTGAGGTTGCCGAGGCAGAAGACCCGGACGTCATCGTCTTCGGCCTCGACGAGGTCAACGGAGCCGGGCTGAAGCGGTTGGCTCAGATCCACAGAGCCCAGCCGAAGATTGTAATTCTGCTGTCCGACAACCGTCGCAAGACCTGGTCGGCGGCGCAGATGGCCGCCAGCGGCGCCAGCGACTTTCTGCCGGTCAACCCTTCGCGGTCAAGGCTTCGGACGAAGTTGACGGCCGCCCTGCACACCGCCGAGCAGCTGCGGGTGGAGAGCGTGGTCGTGACGGAGCGGGTCGTGACGGAGCGGGTAGTGGTTCAACAAGCGGTCCCGGCGGTGCCTCAACCCAGGGCCCCGTTAGCACCTGCGACCCTCGGTCGGGTGTTCACGGTGGCGTCGGCTTCCGGCGGCAGCGGAAAAACGATGGTGGCCACCAACCTGGCCACCTATCTGGTGAAGGCCACGGGCGGCAAGGTATTGCTGATAGATCTGGACCTTCAGTTCGGAGAGGTTGCCCCCTCGCTGCACCTTCATCCTCGACGCACCATCGAGAACCTCGTGGAGGATCCGGAGGACCTTTCCGAGACCCTGGTCGAACACGCGTCAGGCTTCAAGGCCCTGTGCGCGCCCACCGACCCGCTTGCCGGGGAGAGGATCGGCCCCAATGAGGTACTGGCCATTCTGGAGGTGGCGCAGCGAGAGTTCGATTTCATCGTTGTCGACACCCCTCCCAGCCTGAACGAGACCTGCCTGGCCGTCTTCGATCAGTCGGAGAAGCTGATCATCATCGCCAACATGGATGTGCCGTCGCTGAAGAACATGAGGCGGTACCTGGAAACCGTAGAAAAGCTGAGCGCGGGTGCGACCGAGGGCCAGTCGGTCCTCATGGTCAACCGGGTTGAGTCGGGCATCGGCCTCGATCTCAAGGCCGTGGAGCAGCTGTTCCCTCAAGGGTTCCTGGCGGTCCTGCCCATGACCAAAGAAATCCCGTGGTCGACCAACATGGGTGTCCCGATCCTCCAGGCCAACCCAAAGGCAGAGGTTACCCGGGAGCTTGCCGACGGCTTTGCCAAGCTGACCCCACCAACCGCAGCCGGTGCTATGCCGTGGTCACGGCACATCGAAGCCGGCAGGCGCTCCGGTCTCCTGGGTCTCAAGAAAGGTAGGAGCTAATGGCTCTTTCCGACCGTCTGGAGAAAATCGAGACCGAGAAGGCCCGGGTCTCGGGGATCAACAAGCCTGCCCCGGCGTCGGACAGACAGCGCAAGGGCGCGTCCGCCGGCCCGAGCAGCTGGGGACAGATGAAGCGCCAGGTGCGCGACGCCCTCATGGAGGAGCTGGGTACCAAGCTGTACGCCAAGTCCAACGCCGAGGAGCTGAAGGCCGTGGTCTCGGAGCACCTGGAACCTGCCCTGAAGCGGGCTGGGATCGTGCTGCCGAGCTCACAGCGCCCCAAGTTCGTCGGGGAGTTGACGGCAGACCTGCTGGGATATGGGCCACTGGAGGAGCTGCTCTCGGACCAGACCATCACCGAGATCATGTGCAACGGCTACAACGACATCTACGTCGAGAAAAAGGGCAAGCTGGTACACACCGACGTCAGTTTCACCGACGAGTCGCACCTGCGCCAGGTGATCGAGAAGATCGTGGCCACGGTGGGGAGGAGGATCGACGAGTCCTCGCCCATGGTGGATGCCCGGCTCCCCGACGGCTCCCGCGTCAACGCGATGCTGCCGCCGGTTGCCGTCGACTCACCGGTCCTGACGATCCGCCGCTTCCCGGCCAAGCCGTTCACCATCCATGACCTGATCCGGCTGGGGGCGATCACCGCGGACGCCGGCAGCTTCCTGGAGGGCGCGGTGCTGGGAAAGCTGAACATCATCGTCTCAGGAGGCACCGGAACCGGTAAGACGACTCTCCTCAACATCCTCGGCGACTTTGTGCCCGAGGACGAGAGGATCATCACGATCGAGGACGCGGCCGAGATCCGGCTGTCCCAGCCCCATGTCGTACGAATGGAGGCCCGGCCTGCGAACATCGAAGGGGCCGGATACGTCGGGATTCGTGAGCTGGTGCGCAACGCCCTGCGTATGCGGCCGGACCGAATAGTCGTCGGCGAGGTTCGTGGCGGCGAGGCTTTGGACATGCTCCAGGCCATGAACACCGGTCACGAGGGAAGCCTCACCACCATCCACTCGAACGCGCCCCGCGACGCGCTGACCCGGCTGGACACCATGGTGATGATGGCGGGGTACGACCTTCCGGTCCGGGCCATCCGGCAACAGGTTGCGGCAGCGCTGGACCTGGTTATTCAGATTGCCCGGTTTGGTGACGGCTCCCGGCGGATCACCCACATCTCGGAGATCCAGGGCATGGAGGGTGACATCATCACCCTGCAGGACATCTTCCGGTATTCCTTCGACGAGGGCGGAAGCGCATCGGCGACATCGTCCGGAATCCTCAAGCCAACCGGCCTGCGGCCGAAGGTGATCGAGAAGCTGCAGGACAAGGGAGTGGACCTGCCTGCTCGCCTGTTCCGCCCCAAGGCGGAGCCGCCGGCCGCGACATCACGCCTGTTGAGCGCGGCCAACGGAAGAAGGTCCCCGAGATGATGCAGCTCCTGTCGGTGGTCTTCATCGGGACCGGGATAGCTCTTGGCGCCTACGGCCTGTCGAGGCACCTGGCAGACCGCAATGCTGCCCTGCGGGAGTTGCTCGAGTCGGAGCTGGAGACCCCCACCAAGCCGCCCCAGGACATATCCGACCTCATGGAGCGAGCCGGCGCTTTTGCAGAGCGGGCATTGGGCCAAACCCAGGCGGGAGGAAGGGTCCGCTTCAAGCTCATCCAGGCCGGGTCGACAATCCGGGCCGGGGAGTTCGGGGCGCTACTTGCGCTCGGTACGCTGGTGACGGCTGCTCTGCTCCTGCTGATCACGCGGTCGCCCCTGCCACCCCTGGGCGCGCTGGTTCTGGTTCCGCTGGTGGCGATGTCAAGGCTCAGCTCCAAGGCAAGGAAACGGGTTGCGAAGTTGGAGTCACAGCTCCCGGAGGCCCTGCAGCTTATCGCCGGCTCCCTGGACGCGGGAACCTCGCTGCTGCTCGGCATGGAGCTGGCCGGAGAGGAAGGGGACGCTCCGCTGGCAACCGAGTTCGCGCGGGTGGTCGCAGAGTCGGCGGTCGGTCGGCCGCTGATCGAGGGCCTGGAAGCCATGGTGCAGCGCATCGGCTCCAAGGACATTGCCTGGACCGTCAAGGCCATCAGGATCCAGCAGCAGACCGGTGGCAAGCTCGCCGATACCCTCCGGGTGCTCGCAGACTTCATGCATGCACGACAGGAGGTCAGAGGTGAGGTGCGAGCCCTGTCGGCTGAGGCACGTATCTCCGGAAAGATTCTGATCGGTATGCCCATATTGCTGGCGGCATTCCTATTCGTCACCCGCAGGGAGTACATCGAGCCTCTTTTCACCACGAGTCCGGGCAGAACCATGCTCGGTGCGGCGTGTATAGCCCTGCTCATCGGCCACCTGTGGATGAAAAAGCTAGGAAAGGTGGAGGTCTGACCATGGGAATCATGCAACTCATAAGCATGCTGGCCGTCGCCGGAGGTATCTTGCTCGCCACCTTTGGCTACAGCCGTCTCGCCACGGCAACGCAGGCTCCGCTCGCCGAGATAGCCGACGACGAGCTCGTCGATTTCGACGCCGAGCCCACGGTGCCGCTGAGGTACCGGCTGTTCGGTCCGGCGACGCAGGGCCTCGGCCGGCTGGGCAGGCGGTTCACCCCGACTTCCCAGCTGGAGAACATGCGGCTCAATGCGACGCTCGCCGGCATCGGTTCGGAAGGGATCGAGTCTCTTCTGGCCATGAAAGCCATCGCCACCGCCGTGGGGGCAGTTATGGTCCCGCTGGCCATGGCAGCAGTGGGCCTGAAGAGCGGCAGCATAATCCTCTTTGCGCTTATCGGAGGGGGCGTGGGGTTCCTGGTGCCGGGTTTGTTGGTTTCCCGGAAGGGCAAGAAGAGGCAGGCACAGATCCGACGCGATCTGCCGGAGACCATCGACCTGATGGCGATTTCCGTCCAGGCCGGCATGGGGCTGGAGGCGGCTATCGAGCTGGCCTCGCAGAGCCTTCCGGGACCCCTCGGAGACGAGATGCACCGCCTTCTCCAAGAGATCCAGCTGGGCTCGAGCCGGCGGCAGGCCCTTCACCAGCTGCGGGACCGCACCGACGTCCGGGAGCTGTCCTCCTTCGCTCTGGCGCTTATTCAAGCCGATGCCATAGGCAGCCCGATCGCTGAGGTGCTGCAGTCAAACTCGGCCCGCATGCGGCTGATCCGCCGCCAGGATGCACGGGAGAAGGCGGCGAAGCTTCCCGTCAAGCTGCTCATCCCCATGATGCTGTTCATCTTCCCGGCGCTGTTCGTGGTCATAATCGGACCGGCTGCGATCTCTATCATGTCGAAGCTTGGAGCCCCTTGAGGCGCCACCGCCACAGACGCCAAAGGTCCTGTGTAAAGCTTCAAAGCGACGCTTCCGGCACTTCGGTCAGATGGAGCACGGTTGGATTCATCTCTCGGCCTATTGATTCGGTTCGTCCTCGGCACGATGTTTCTTGCTGCCGGGGCGTCGAAGCTGTCCGATCTCGGGGAGTTTGCGGATGCCATCAAGCACTACCGGATAATCCCCGGGGCAACGGCGGGAGCGGCGGCGAAGATGATCGCCCTGACCGAGGTGGTGCTTGGGACGGTGCTGATTCTCGGCGCCGGCATAACCTACGCCAGCGCCGCCGGTTCGGTCCTGCTGATCATCTTCGCCCTCGCCATGGGCATCAACCTGATTCGCGGTCGCCGGATCCCGTGCGGCTGCAAGAGGGAGTCGGAGCCCATCCAGATCAAACACATCCTTCGCAATGGGCTGGCGGTGGCGGCCCTGTTGTTCCTGGTGACGCTTCCCACCCATCGGTGGGCTATTGACGCATGGTTGCAAGCTCGCCTGTTATCTTTCCCGTAGTGCAGCCCCGTGCCCGAATTCTCATTGCAGAAGACGAAGCGATCATTCGCTTGGATCTGCGCGAGATGCTCGAGGAGGAGGGCTACCACGTGGTGGGCGAGGCGGGCGACGGAGAGACCGCGTTGAAGCTCACCGATGATCTGCGTCCCGATCTGGCGATCCTCGACATCAAGATGCCGAAGATGGACGGCCTGACGGCCGCCGCGAAGATTAACGAGGGCGAGATGGCCGCGGTGCTGATCCTGACCGCATTCAGTCAGCGGGACCTGGTGGACCAGGCCAATAAGGCCGGCGCCATGGCATACCTGGTCAAACCCTTCGACAAGCACGACCTCATACCCGCAGTTGAGGTCGCGATGGCCCGCTGGGCCGAGGCGAGGGCTCTGGCGGGGGAGTCGAGGGACCTGGGGGAGCGTCTCAAGACTCGAAAGCTGGTGGAACGCGCCAAGGGGAAACTCATGCAGCAGCACGGGTTGTCGGAACAGGACTCTTTCCGCTCCATTCAGAAGCTGGCCATGCAGCAGCGCAAGAGCATGGCGGAAATCGCCGAGCAGGTCCTCAGCAAAAGTGAGATCTAGGGCAGCCCTGAGGGGTCTGGCTCCGCTTCTGCTCGTCCTGACGCTTGTGGCGTGCGGGGGCGCCGAGGCCGTGCCCGAGGCAGGACGCGAAATCCTGGTCCTGGGGGTGATGGGAGCATCCGACTCCCAGGGCGCCACCGTTGTGGGGATGATCCGTGGAGTCGAGCAGGCGGTGGCCGAGTACAACGCCAACGATGATTCCCGTTACGAAATAGAGCTCAAGGAGTTCAACACCCAGGAGAGGCCCGGCGAGGCAGGTGCCGGCGAGAACGAGATCGCCAATACCGAGCGCCTGATCGGCGTGGTCGGACCATTCGCCCTTCCCGACGTCGAGTCGCTGGGGCCGGCCTTCGAAAACTCCGGTTTGCCGTACATCGTTCCGTCGGTGACCGGCGGCGGGGTTCCCGACGATGGCTGGATGAATTTCCGGCGGCTGGTCGCCAACGACCGGCAGGAAGGGAGAATTCTGGCGACTCGTGCGGCGGACCGAGTCGACGGCGCCATTGCCCTGGTGAGCGAGGATTCGGCTGAGGGTGAGCCGTTCGCAGAAGCGGCCAAGGCCGAGCTGGATCGACTCCAGAGATCTCCGACCCGCACGGACACCATCGACCGGGGAGCGAACCCGACCGCTCTCGCCGCGGCGCTGGCGAAAGACGCGCCGGAGGCCGTGCTCTACGGCGGAGGAGGAGCCACCGGAAAGGCGTTGCTCGATGCCCTCAGGAAGGCGGAGTTCAGGGGTTTGACCGTTGCATCCCACCAGATCCGCGATGCGCATCCCGCAGGGCTCGGGGGTGGGGTGGTAAGCACCTCGGCAGCCTGCGATCCGGCGGCTGCACCCGCTGCTCGCTTTGCCGGCCGCTTCGAGGACCGATTCGAATCCAAACCGCCTGCTTTCGCCCTGGAGGCGTATGAGGCAGCCCTGATGCTTCTGGAGGCGGCAGAGGAGATGCAGGGAAATCCGAACGGAATTCCCGAGTTCCTGCGACTCAACCGCAGGTTCCGCGGAGATTCCAAGCAGTACGAGTTCGACGACCGCGGAGAGCCGGTGAACCCACCGGTCTGGATCTACGAATCCACCAACGGCGGATGGAAGCCGGCCGGCCGTTCCGACCGCCCGGCCGGCTAAGCCGAGGGCTGCCTTCCGAAGAAGCGTCCGGCTTGGGGAAACCGGCTCGGTCTTACGGCTCTTAGGGCTCGACGTAGCTGAGGAGCTCGGCCTCGGGTTTTCCGGATATCCCCGGAGGAAACGAGACGATTGCCTTGGACTCGTCATGCTTTGGGATGCGCACCATGGAGACTTCCCGGGTCTCCGAGCCCATGGTCACCTCGGTGACCACCTCCTCTGCTCCGGCCCCGCCGGTATTGCGCACCGTCAGCTCCACCTGGCGGCCTCCCTCGAACTGTTTGCCTGTGTCCCGGACCTTCACCGTCAGCTCAGCTTCCCCGCCGGCCCGCTTATCGGCGTAGAAGAACAGGCCCGTGAGCACCACCCTGATAGTGAATAAAGCAGTGGTCAGAAGACCCCACTCAAACGGCGTCCTGTGCCTATTCAGGCTGAGGCCGGCCTCGCGTAGTCTGCGAGATCGGGCCTTGTCGGGACTCGACGGGGCTTTGTTGAGCCCAGGCGCACGCTCGGAAGTGCTCACACCACTATCCTTCCCAGGGCCGCTCCCAGGGCGGCCGGAAATGCCAGGACCACCGACTTGGCCAAGGAGGGGCCATCGAACCCGGATATCTCTCCAAATGCCCCCAGTAATCCGGCGGAAACCATAAGCGCGACCAGGTATGCAAACAGAGTTTCCAGCACGGGGGTGTTAATCGGATTGTTGGCTTGCCGGCGGTGGTGTCTTCCGCCGAACTCGGCATAGAACACCATCAGGTAGGAGAGGATCAGCGCCACCAGCACCAGACCTATGAGCCTCACCCGGCCAAGCTCGGCGGCCAGCAGGAGCGGCTCCTCGGTGGGGGCGATGTTGAACACCAGCACGACGGCCCCGCCTGCGGCGGCAAGAAGATCACCCAGACCTCCGCTCGACTTCGCGCTCAGCCGTCCACCCTCCGCCGGGGCCAGCGAGTCGCCGAGGGCGAAGCCGACGCTCATGGGGGCGGCGGATAGAGCGATGATCCCAAGGCGGGTTTCCCACGCCATCTGCAGATCGACTCTTTTGAGCAGTACCAGCAGAAACGCTGCAAGCCCGAAGGATAGGCCGAAGCCCACGATCGCATCTTCAAGCGGCCGGTGCGTCCGCCCCGGGTTAAAGCCCACGGCGGTGGACAGTGCAAGGTTCAGCAGGAACGAGCCGGCAAGCAGGCCCAATATCGCCGACGGCGGCAGATTGCCGCCGTGGAACCAGACCTCCTGTGTGTAAACCAGGGGTGCTCCCAGCAGGAAAGCTCCGGCGACGCCTCGCATGGCGTCCTCCGGGCGGGTGGCCTCACTGCTGGTGGAAGGCATTTCGACAACTCCTAGGAAGCGTCCACAGACAGCCGGCTGACGGTCAAACTACCCAACAGCCCGCGCGTGTTAAACCGTGTGCCTGTGGGACACTCTGGTCATGGGTGCCGTCCAGGTGATGCATGCCGGCGAGGAGGGGCTGATCATTCTCATTCCGCTCGCCATCGTGCTGTACGTGGACTACCGGCAGAGGCGCAAGGAGAAGCGGGCGGCAGCCGCCGCTGCGGCCAACCCCGCAGCCCGGTCCGCCAAGGAGGCTTCCGAGACGGACTCCGCTCCAGACTGATTCGTAACGAACGTGGGTACATGCTTCGAGCGGTAAGCGTGGACCCCACCACTAACTAAGCCTGAACCCGAGAATGAGGAGCCCCCAGGTGTTGGAGAAGACCCGCGTCGAACTCCCATCGCGGTGGATCACCCGGCTGGACCACCGTGCCTTCCGCTGGCTGTCCGGTATGGAGACCGAAGCACTCAACCGAACTGTCGTCCCGCTGGGACGATCGGCCGACCGATCCAGGCTCTGGATCGTCATTGCAGCAGCCCTGGCCGTTTTGGACGGCCGCCGGGGGCGCCGGGGGGCGCTGCGGGGACTGGTCTCCATTGCAGTGACCTCGGCCCTGGTCAACCAGGGCATCAAGAGGGTTGCCCGTCGCAAGCGTCCGGTGGGGGAGTTCGTCCGGACCCGATTCGGCCGGCAGTATTCTTCGACGTCGTTTCCGTCAGGACATGCCGCCTCGGCAGCAGCATTCGCCACCGGGGTCGCGCAGGAGGTCCCTGTTCTGGGAGTCCCTCTGGGGGCCATGGCGGCCGGTGTCGCCACCTCCCGCGTCTATGCCGGCGTCCACTATCCGGCCGACGTGATCGTCGGGGCTGCCAGCGGAGCGGCGATCTCCCTGGCTCTGCGAAAGTTGTGGCCCGTGGCCAGCAGGGAGCCGGCAAGGGCCCGTCCGGCATACACCAACATCGACACCGTCGTCTCGGAAGATGGGAAAGGAATCACCTTCGTGGTTAACGCATCGGCAGGCTCCGCTCTCGCCGGGCCCCCGGCCGATGAGATTCGAGATGCGCTCCCCAAAGCGGAGGTGATCCTGGTGGACAGCCCTGAGGACTGGGACGCCGCGCTGGAGAAGGCCGGGAAGGCGAAGGTCATGGGCATCGCGGGTGGTGATGGCTCGATCAACGCAGCCGCCGATACCGCGGTGCGCAACCAAAAGCCCCTGATCGTGGTTCCAGCCGGAACCCTGAACCATCTGGCCCGGGACCTGGGGATCGAATCGGTGGAGGATGCCATCCGGGCCATCAAGCGGGGCCGGGCGGCGGCGGTCGACGTGGCGACCATCGACGGGAGGGTCTTCCTCAATACCGCCAGCTTCGGAAGCTACGTCGAGCTGGTCGATGCCCGCGAGAAGCTGCAGGAGAAGATCGGCAAGTGGCCGGCGGTGCTGGTGGCCCTTACCCGAGTCCTCCGTTCATCCGAGCCGATCGAGGTGGAGATCGACGGCCGGCCATGTAGCCTATGGATGATCTTTATCGGAAACTGCCGGTATCACCCGGTCGGGTTCGCCCCCAGCTGGAGGGAGAGGCTGGACGACGGCATTCTCGACGTCAGGATGGTCGACGGAACCCAACCTTGGGCTCGGTCCCGGCTGCTGTTTGCGGTGCTGAGCGGAACCCTCGGCAAGTGCCGGGTCTACCAGCAGCGTTCGGTCCGGCAGCTGAAGGTCCGCTCCCTCGACGGCTCCCGACTGCGGCTGGCCCGCGACGGCGAGACGTTCGAGGGCTCTGCCGAGTTCACCGTCACCAAGCTCGACCGCTCTCTTCCCATATACGTAGATCCGAAGTAGCTCTCAAGAGGGCCGATTGAGATAGGATTCGCACCTTGTCGTTCCCGGCACTTTTCAAGCTGCCCCGACAGGGTTCCCGATAGAAAGCGATTCTTAGTCAATGAGCCACACAAGATACGAGCCGGTGCGAACGCGTCTGGAGCGAAGCATGCTGATGGTGCCTGGTTCCCAGACGAGATTCTTCTCCAAGGCCCTGGAGAGCGAAGCGGACTACGTGTGCATCGACCTCGAGGACGCGGTGGTTCCGGACGACAAGGAGCAGGCCCGCGTCAACGCCATCGAGGCACTGAACACATTGGACTGGCGTGGACACGGCAAGACGATGTCGGTCCGCATCAACGGCATCGACACCCACTACATGTACCGGGACGTGGTTGACCTGGTCGAGCAGGCCGGCAACAACGTCGACGTGCTGCTGGTCCCGAAGGTCGGAGTTCCCGCCGATGTTTACATGGTGGACGCGATGCTCACCCAGATCGAGCAACGCTTGGGGATAGCGCACCGCATCGGTATTGAGATCCTGATCGAGACTGCACTGGGGCTGGCGAACGTCGAGGTCATTGCTCAGTCGAGTCCCCGCCTGGAGGCCATGCACTTCGGCCCTGCCGACCTGGCGGCGAGCCTGCGCGCCCGCACGGTGAACATCGGAGGACTGAACCCCGACTATCCCGGCGACCAGTGGCATGCCCACCTGTCCCGCATGGTCACGGCATGCCGCGCCTATGGCCTGCGCGCCATCGACGGCCCCTTCGGCGACATCGGCGACCTGGACGGCTTCCTGGCAGCAGGCAAGCGGGTGGCGGCGTTGGGCTACGAGGGCAAGTGGGCAATCCACCCCTCGCAGGTCAGCGGCGCCAACGAGGTGTTCACTCCCTCGCCAGCCGAAGCCGACAAGGCTCGCCGTATCCTTCTGGCTCTGGGGGAAGCTGCGGCGGCCGGCAAGGGGGCGGTGCAGCTCGAGGGCAAGATGATCGATGCCGCGTCGGCCCGAATGGCTGAGAACGTGGTTCGCCTCGACGACGAGATCAAACTAAAGGCCTCCCTGGCTGGAGTCGTTAACTAGCACCCATGGACATCCACGAGCATCAGGCCAAGGACCTGCTCGCCGGCTTCGGTGTGCCGGTTCCCGAGGGAATGGTGGCGTACAACGCCGAGCAGGCGGTCCGGGTGGCCGAAGAGATCGGCGGAGACCGCTGGGCAGTGAAGGCGCAGATCCATTCCGGGGCCCGTGGCAAGGCCGGGGGCATCAGGCTTTGCTCGAACCTCGACGAGGTCCAGGCGGCGGCCCACGATCTTCTGGGAAATGTCCTGGTGACCAGCCAGAGGCCCGGCCGGGAAGGTGTGCCATCGGGTTCTGGTTGAGAAAGCCGTGCCCATCGCCCGGGAGATCTACCTGGGGCTGGTGCTGGACCGGGGGCTGGAGCGGGTGACGATCATCGCATCGGCTCAGGGCGGCATGGATATCGAGCGGGTGGCCCACACCTCCCCGGACTCAATCGTCAAGGAGGTCGTCGAGCCCGCGGTTGGCATCCAGGCTTTTCAGGCCCGTGAGCTGGCCTTCGGACTGGGACTAAAGGGCAAGCAGGTCAAGGGCGCGGTGGCCGCCGTCAACGGCGCCTACCGGGCATTCCGCGACCTGGATGCCACGATGGTGGAGATCAACCCGCTGGTAGTAACCGAGGCCGGGGACGTCCTGGCGCTCGACACCAAGATGTCCTTCGACGACAACGCCCTGTTCCGTCGCCCGGCGGTCAACGAGCTCCGTGACTACACGCAGGAGGATCCGCGGGAGGTGGAGGCCGCCGAGCACGGTCTCAGCTACATCGGCCTGGACGGTGAGATCGGGTGCATCGTGAACGGCGCCGGGCTGGCGATGGCAACGATGGACTTGATCAAGCACGCCGGCGGCGAGCCCGCGAACTTCCTGGACATCGGCGGGGGGGCGTCGCCCGAGCGGGTGGCGAACGCCTTCCGTCTGGTCATGTCCGATCCGCGGGTCAAGGTGATCCTGGTGAACATATTCGCCGGGATCAATCACTGCGACTGGGTGGCCCAGGGCATCATCCAGGCGGTCGGCGAGGTCAACCTCGAGGTTCCTCTGGTGGTCCGGCTGGCCGGGACGAACGTGGAGGAGGGCCGCAAAATCCTGGCGGAGAGCGGCCTGGAGATCACGGGCACCGAGGAGCTGTACGAGGCGGCCGATGCGGCGGTCAAGGCGCTGGCTGCGGTCAAGGCGCTGGCGGCCGTAAAGCGGGGAGCCCCGGTATGACGATTCTGGTCGACGAAACCACCAAGGTCATCTTTCAGGGTTTTACCGGCGACAAGGGGACCTTCCACGCCAAGGAGGCTCTGGCTTACGGAACCAAGCTGGTCGGCGGGGTCACCCCCGGAAAAGGCGGAACCACCCATCTGGGACCTGCCGGTGTTCAACACCGTGAAGGAAGCCGTGAGGGCGACGGGAGCGACCGCCACCCAGATCTTCGTGCCGGCGCCGTTTGCCTCAGATGCAGTCATGAAGCGGCCGACGCCGGTATCGAACTGGCCGTGGTGATCGCCGAGGGCGTGCCAACGCAGGACATGATGAGGGTGAAGCGCTACCTGCTGAGGTACCCCCCTGAGCACCGCATGACCGTCATCGGCCCCAACTGCGCCGGGGTGATAAGCGTGGGCAAGGCGATGCTCGGCATCATGCCCGGCCACATCTACTCGCAGGGCCGCATCGGCATCGTGGCTCGTTCCGGCACCCTCGGTTACGAGGCGGCCGCCCAGATGGCCAAGTACGGCCTGGGGGTGAGCACCAGCGCTGGCATCGGCGGGGATCCCATCAACGGCAGCTCGTTCGTCGACATGCTGAAGCTTTTCGAAAAGGACGACGAAACCGACGCCGTAATGTTGATAGGCGAGATCGGCGGGCCGCAGGAAGCTCAGGCCGCGGCATACGTCCGGGACCACATGACCAAACCGGTGGTGGGTTTCGTTGCCGGCCTGACGGCACCCCCCGGACGCCGGATGGGTCACGCCGGGGCCATCGTTTCGGCGTTCGGAGACACCGCAGCCGAAAGACCGAGATGATGCGGCAGGCGGGCATGACCGTAGCCACGAACCCGGCAGAGCTGGGGGAGGTTATGGCCTCGGTGATGGCGCAGAAGGTTTAGCCCGAACCAAGTCTGGAGTCGACTATGGCCGCCAACGTTTTACCCGTCACCCCTCCTCAGCGCATCCTGCTGGGACCGGGCCCCAGTGACGTCCCGCCCCGCATCCTGAGCGCTCTTGCGTCCCCCACCATCGGTCACCTGGACCCCCAGTACCTGAGGATCATGGACGAGGCTCGGGCGATGATCCGCGAGGTCTTCTCGACGTCCAACGAGATGACGATGGCCACCTCAGGAACCGGTTCGGCGGGCATGGAGATGTGCGTCGTGAACCTGATCGAGCCCGGCGATGAGATGATCGTCTGCGTCAACGGCGTGTTCGGTTCCCGGATGCGCGACGTGGCACAACGGTGCGGGGCCACCGTGCACTCCATCGAGGCGGATTGGGGTCGGATCGTCGAGCCGTCGGCCGTAGCCGCCGCGCTCGCCGACCACCCGAACACCAAGGTCCTGGGCATCGTCCACGCGGAGACCTCCACCGGCGCGCATCAGCCGCTGGTCGAGATATCGCAATTGGTGCACGACGCCGGGGCGCTTTTCCTGGTCGACGCGGTGACGTCGATGGGCGGAGTCGAGCTGCTCGTCGACGCGTGGCGGATCGACGCCGTCTACAGCGGGACCCAGAAGTGCCTTTCCTGTCCGCCCGGCCTGTCCCCGGTTTCCTTCTCTCCGGCTGCCCTGGAAAGGATGGATGGCCGCAAGACCAAGGTGCAGAGCTGGTACCTGGATGTCAGCATGCTGCGGGCCTACTGGAGCGAGGAGCGCGTGTATCACCACACCGCGCCGATCAACATGACCTACGCCCTTCACGAGGCGCTTCGGATCGTGCTGGAGGAGGGTCTGGAGGCTCGAATCGTGCGGCACACGGTGAACCACGAAGCTCTGCGCGCCGGATTGGAGGCAATGGGCCTCAGCTACATCCCCGAACGCTCCTTGACCACGCTGAACGCCGTTCACGTCCCTGATGGGGTCGACGAAATGGCAGTTCGCAAGCGCCTGCTGAACGAGTTCGGCATCGAGATCGGTGCCGGCCTTGGGCCGTTCAAGGGAAAAGCCTGGCGGATCGGGCTCATGGGGCACTCGAGCACGAAGCGGAACGTTCTTCTGGTCCTGGCGGCGCTCGAGTCGCTGCTGCTCGACCAGGGGGCCGACCTGAAGCCGGGAGAGGCCCTGCGGGCTGCCTCGGGAGTTTATTAAGGATTCGAGAACGAGCTGCAGATTATCTTGCAGTTGCCGGGCAACGCGTCTACGTTCCCCTCATCGGAGGAAGGGGGCGTGGCCATGGAAAGTAAGGCTGGCGGCAGCGGAGTAACTTCGCAGAGCAATCTCTCGCTCGGACTGGGCGTAGCAGCGGTGATCACCTGGGTCGTCGCTTTGCTGTTCGCCACAGACAACGGGGGAAATGATTGGTTGTGGACGGTCATGGCCGTACTTGGCCTCGGCGCCCTCGTGGTCGGACTAATGGCGGGCCGGGGCAAGCCGCGGGGTCGAGCGTCGATCGGAACCGTCATAGGGGTCGCCCTGGTGCTGCTGTACCTCGTCTTCGCGCTCGGCATCGTCGAATAGACGCAAGCTGAGCCCCGGGGTGCCGCTTAACTCCGCCGGAGGCTGAGTACTATGGGGTGGTGACCGCCACCAAGAAGGTCCTGATCGCGCTGGTCGTGCTGGTGATCGCCGGAGCCGGCGGCGGTTACTACTATCTTCAGAATCGAGAAAAGCCCGACACCGCCGCGCGTGCGTACCTCCAGGCGTGGGAAAAAGGGGACTACGCGCGGATGAATGCACTTGCGCTGAGCGCGCCGGCCAAGTTCGCGGAGGTCTACGAGGGCATTCCCGACGACATGGATGCCACCGAGTACTCGTTCGAGCTGGGGGAGGTGACGTCCGAGGGTGACTCCGCCGTAGCCAAGTTCGAGGCCAACTGGGTGCTCAAAGGCCTGGGGAACTTCCGGTACGACACCGCTCTGGACCTCGAGCGCAAGGAAGGGAAGTGGCAGGTTGTATGGTCGCCGGAGTCGGTCCATCCCGACTTCTCCGTGAATTCAACCTTCGAGCGCACCCTGACCTGGCCCCAGCGGGGACAGCTCCAAACTTTCGACGGCAAACCCATCACCGAGGAGCGCGGGATGGTGGTCGTCGGCATCGAGCCGCGCCGGGTGAAGGACAGGGCTGCCATGACCCAGGTGCTGGTCGACAACCTTCAGGTGGATCGGGCAAAGATCAACGCACAGCTCGACCAGCCCGGTCTGCGGGGTGACTGGTTCCTGCCGGTGGCGGAGATCCCAGCCGAGCGCTACGAATCGGTGAAGCCGATCATCTACCCGGTCCCCGGCCTGGTGTTCCAAAACAAGCAGCAGCGGCTGACCCCCACGCCGGAATTCGCCCGGCACATCATCGGCACCGTCGGAGAGGTGACCGCGGAAGGGCTGGAGAAGCTTGGTGAACCGTACCGGGCAGGCGACCAGGTGGGCCGGACCGGGCTGGAGTCGGCGTTCGAGAAGCAGCTTGCCGGAAAGCCGGCCATGGAGCTTAGGATCACCACCCCGGACGGCTCCAACAACAAGGTCCTGCTTAGCAACGAGGGCGAGCCGGCCCAAAACGTCAAGACCACCCTGTCGGTGCCTGCGCAGAACGCTGCCGAGACCGCGCTGGCCGGCGTGAAGCAGCCCGCGGCGATCGTGGTGGTGGACATCGCCACGTCGGAGGTCCGAGCGGCGGTCAGCCGGCCGATCAACGAGTTCAACCGGGCTTTCGGCGGGCGGTACCCCCCCGGGTCGTCGTTCAAGGTCGTGACGGCGGCAACGCTGCTCTCGTCCGGGGTGGCACCGGGGCAGGGGGCTTCGTGTCCGGCCACCATCAACGTCGGGGGGCGGTCGTTCCGCAACTTCGAGGGGGAAGCCCTGGGCCAGACCGACTTCCGCCAGATCTTCATCCACTCCTGCAATACGGGTTTCATCGACCTGACCTCCAGGCTGGACGACGGCAAGATGGTGGAGGGGGCCGGAGCGTTCGGCTTCAACAAGGACTACGACTTCCCGTTAAACGCCGCCGGCGGCAGTTACCCGGAACCGAAGGATGCGACCGAGAAAGCGGCTTCCGCCATTGGACAGGGACGAGTGCTGGCCAGCCCTCTGCACATGGCCACCGTGGCCGGCGCTGCGGCAGGGGGAGGATGGCAGGCGCCGAAGCTGGCCGCCGGCGAGGCCTCCGAGAAGCTTCCGATCGACGCGGCGGTGGCCGAGAGCCTGAGATCGCTGATGTCCGCGGTAGTCGCGGAGGGCACCGGCACGAGGGCGCAGGTTCCGGGAAAGCAGATTGGCGGCAAGACCGGGACTGCGGAGTTCGGCAACGACCGACCGCCCAAGACCCACGCCTGGTTTATCGGCTTCTCGGGTGAGTACGCCTTTGCGGTTCTCGTCGAGGGCGGGGGAGTGGGGGGGCAGGTTGCTGCTCCCATAGCGGCGAAGCTGGTTGTGGGACTGTAGCCGACGGAACTTGGGGGGGGGTTCTCAGTCCTCGCCCAGGTACGCCTTGCGCACCCGGTCGTTACGCAAAAGCGTGTCGGCCGCGTCCGACAGAACGATCTGGCCGGACTCAAGCACGTAGCCCTTCGAGGCCATCGTCAGGGCGATGTGGGCGTTCTGCTCTACCAACAGAATCGTGGTTCCCTCCCTGTTGATCTCCTCGATAGCTTGAAAGATCTTCTCCACCACCAGGGGGGCGAGGCCCATCGACGGCTCGTCCAGCATCAGCAGCTTCGGCCTGCTCATCATCGACCGTCCGATGGCCAGCATCTGCTGCTCTCCTCCGGACAGCGTCCCACCCGACTGCTTCGTCCGCTCTCTCAGCACCGGGAAAAGATCGAAGATCCGCTCCAGATCCTTCTTGATGACGGCGGTATCCTCCCTCTGGAAGGCGCCCATCTCCAGGTTCTCCCTCACGGTCATCCGGGGAAAGATGCGGCGCCCTTCCGGAGTGTGCGAGATGCCGCGAGACACCACCTCGTGCGACGGAAGCCCGCTGATCACCTCCCCGGCAAAGCTGATCTTGCCTGCCGAGGCCGGAACGCTTCCCGAGATCGTCTTCAGCGTCGTGGTCTTGCCTGCGCCGTTGCCGCCGATTAGAGCGACGATCTGCCCCTGTTCCACCTGCATGGAGATGCCCTTGACGGCCTCGATGTTGCCGTAACGGACGTGGACATCCTCAAGCTCCAGCAGCATCTTCGGCCACCTCCCTTCCGAGGTAGGCCTCGATGACCCTGGGATCCTTCTGGAGCTGCTCCGGCGGTCCCTCGGCGATCTTCTCGCCGTGGTCCAGGACCGCAACCCTCTCGCAGACGCCCATGACCACTCTCATGTCGTGCTCGATGAGGAGGACCGTCACGCCGGAGTCCCGGATCTTGCGAATGAGGGCCATGAGGTCTTCCTTCTCCTTCGGATTCATGCCGGCGGCCGGCTCATCGAGCAACAGCAGCTTGGGCTTGGTGCCAAGAGCCCGCGCGATCTCCAGCCGCCGCTGGTCTCCGTAGGACAGGTTCCGGGACGGCTCGTTGGCGTAGCGTTCTATGCCGACGAAGCGTAGAAGGTTGAGTCCCTCTCTGGAAGCTTCCTCATTCTCGATCCGGTGGCGGCGGAGGTGCAGGATCGCGCTGATCGCACCCGCCCGGTGCTGGGCGTCCAGCCCCACCTCGACGTTCTCCAGAGAGGTCATCTCCCCGAACAACCGTATCTGCTGAAAGGTTCGAGCGATGCCGGCCTTGGTGATGCGGTGGGGCTTGAAGCCGTTGAGCCGGCTGCCTTCCAGGCGGATCTCGCCGCCGTCCGGTTTGTATACGCCCGTTATGCAGTTGAAGAGGGTGGTCTTGCCTGCGCCGTTGGGCCCTATAAGGCCCCGTATCTCCCCGGCCAAAATCTCCAGATCGACCGCATGTACCGCGGTGAGCCCGCCAAAAACCTTCGTGACCCTGGTGACTTCCAGCAACGCGTCGGCCATCAGGTCACTGCCTCCGGTATGTCGGGATCAGCCTCCAGCATGAGCTCGGCCTCCCTGCGTTTCGACGGTATGAGTCCCTGCGGGCGGAAGATCATCATCGCCACGAGGATCACACCGAAGGTCCAGTAACGGTACTCGTCAAGCTCCGGGAAGCGCAGCTGCAGGAACGACGGAATGCCAACGATTACAAAGGCGCCTGCCAGACTCCCCGGGATGCTTCCCATGCCGCCCAGCACCACTGCGCAGAGCACGAGGAAGGAGGCGAAGACATCGAAGGAGGCAGGGGAGACGTAGTTCGACTTGGAAGCGAAGACGACACCCGCCACCCCTGCCGTAGTGGCGCCGATGGCGAATGCGAGAAGTTTCATCTTAAGTGTCGGCACTCCCATCGCTTCCGCAGCAACCTCATCCTCCCGGATGGCGATCCAGGCCCTGCCGATACGTGAGTGGTCCAGACGCCGGATGACGAAGATGCCCACAATCAGCAGCAGCAGCAGAAGGTAGTAGTAGGGCACCGGATTCAGGCCGAAGTGGTAGCCGATGAAGGGGATCCTCGGATGCGGGATCTGGCTGATGCCCAGAGCAGCGCCCGTAACGCTTTCCAGGTTGTTGGCCACGATACGCACGATCTCGCCGAACCCAAGGGTGACGATGGCGAGGTAGTCCCCTCGCAGACGCAGCGTGGGGGAGCCGAGCATGACGCCTATACCCATGTTGATGGCCAGAACGACGAACAAGATGATCCAAAACCCCCAGTCACCCCAGAACTCGGACCGGGTGTAGGGCATCTTGATCGGCCCGGCGCCGGAGAAGATTCCCCAGGCGTAGGCTCCGGTGGCGTAGAAGGCGATGTATCCCAGGTCCAGCAGGCCGGCAAAGCCCACGACCACATTCAGGCCCAACGCCAGCAAGGCAAAGGTGGCGATCAGCACCAAGATCTCCTGGGCAGCAAGGGAAACGAGCTGAGGGATGACCAGAGCGATGATCGCGACACCGGTAAGCAACCCGCCGGTCAACAGGCGGCGGTTCCTGGAGTCGCCCCTCTTCATGCGGCTCCCTTCTCGCCGAGCAAACCCGTCGGACGGAACATCAGGGCCAGTACCAGGATGAGAAACGCCACGACGTCCCGCCACTGCACGCCGAAGCACCCGGCGGCGACGTTTTCGAAGATACCCAACAGGAGGCCCCCAAGCAGCGCCCCCCGGATGTTTCCGATGCCTCCAAGCACCGCGGCGGTGAAGGCCTTGACGCCCGGGAGAAATCCGATCTGGAAACGGGTTACCCCAAACGACCAGCTGAACAGGAGCCCGGCCGCTCCGGCGAGCAGACCACCGATGAGGAAGGTGACGGTGATGACCTTGTTGATGTTCACGCCCATCAGTCCGGCGGTTTCCGAGTCCTGCGCTACCGCCCGGACCGCCCGGCCCGTGCGGGAGCGGTTTATGAACTGGTCGACTGCGATCATCGTCACCATGGCGACCACGAAGACGATGATGTCGCGATTCTGGATCTTTACCCGCTGGATCGACTCGGGAAGGATTCCGCTGAAGAAAGTGTCACCCAGGTCCAGTACGATCCTGGCCCTGACGGTGCGGGGGAAGGTCTCGAAGTTGGGACCTCGCCAGATCCGAATGGTGTTGGAAAGGAACAGCGACGCTCCGATGGCGCTGATGAGATAGGCGAGGCGGGGAGCACTTCGCCGGCGAAGGGGCCGGTATGCCACCCGTTCCAGCGCGACCGCAGCAAGTCCCCCGATCACGATGGCGGGGATCGCGGCAGCCACCAGGATCAGCGCTCCCTGGGCCTGGCTGGGGTTCCCGCCGCCGGGAGTAAGTCCGCTGACCGTTAGGAACGCTCCCAGGCTCCCCAGCATGAACACCTCGGAGTGGGCGAAGTTGATGAGCTGAAGGACCCCGTACACCAGTGTGTATCCGAGGGCGATCATGGCGTAGACCGCCCCTGTCGACAGCCCGCCGGCCAGCCGGAAAGGAAGTTCAGAGGTCAGGCAGTCGGGGATGGTGCCTCCAATGGTTGGTCTCGCAGGAAAGGAGGGCCCGAAAGCCCTCCTCTCCTGTTCGCAACTGCAGGCGCCTCAGAGCTCGTCGACGGGACCGACCTCGCGAACGACACCGTCCTTGATGATGAACACCGAGACCGTTCCGGTCTCGACCTGGCCGTTTTCCCGGAAGGTCATCGTCTTGGTTATGCCCTCGTACTCGGAGTCCCTGGCCTTGTCCACCACGCACTGGCGGGTGATGCCGGCGGCGCCGCCGCCCTCGCCGCACTCGCGGATGGCCTGGATCGTGGTGTTGGCCACGTCGAAGCCCTCGGCGGCGTAGATGCCGGGCCGCTTGTTGTATTCCGCTTCGAATGCCCTCACGAACTCCTGAGCCTCCTCTTCAGGCGACAGATTGATGTCCGGGCAAGCGCAGGTAAGCAGAACGTTCTCCGCCTCCTCCACTCCGATCTTCTCGCCGATTGGCTCCTCCTTGCTGCCGTCGCCCGAGGAGATGATGCCCTCATAGCCCTTCTCGCGCAGCTGCCTGGCCACCAGCTGGAACTGAGCCGCGTAGCCGGCGTAGAACAGCGCCTCCGGATCGGCGGCGACCACCGAGTCGACCAGGGCGGTGTAGTCGGTGGTGGGCTCGATGCTTTCGTCGAGCACCAGCTCCATGTCTGCCTCTTCGGCGGCGTTGCGGGTGGCGCCGCCCAGGCCCTGGCCGTACGGGCTCTTGTCGTCGACGACAGCAATGCGCTCGCAGCCGAGCTCTTCGAACACTCTGATGATGCCGTCGCCCTGATCGTTGTCGTTGGCCAGACCACGGAAGAACGTTCTGAAGCCGGATTCGGTCAGGTCAGGCCGGGTAGCAGAGGCCGTGAAGAACAAAAGCCCCGCCTCGCTGAACAGCCCCCCGGTGGCGGCGGTTTCGCCGGAGAAGCCCCCGCCCAACACTGCTACGACGCTAGGGTCACCGATGAACTGCTGGGCGAGCGCCGGCGCGGTGTCGGCCGCTCCGTTGCGGTTGTCCAATGGCTTGAAGGCCAGTGTCACGGGCAAGTTGCCCGCTTCATTCGCCTGCTTGATAGCCAGCGCCATGCCTTCATGGCTGGGGATGATGATGTTGGCGTTCTCGCCGGTGCGGTCACCGAAGGTCCCAATTGTCAGAGTCGGCTTCGCCTGGGCAAGCCTCAAGGTCCCCGCAGTGCCGCCCGGAGAAGCCTCACCCGGAGAAGCCTCACCCGGAGAAGCCCCGCCTGGAGAAGCACCCGCCGGGGAAGCGCCCTCCGGCGGCTCGGCCGGCTCGAGGGTTGCGGGATCGCAATCACCGGCCGCCTGGGTGCCTCCCCCGCCACCACCACCATTTCCGCCTCCACAGGCGGCAAGCAGGAGCATTATCAGGACCAGCAGGGACAACAGAGTTGTGCCTCGCAGCTTCCTCATTCCTAAAACCCCCTTTTACCTTTAGGGCCAATTCGAGCCAATTGGCGGGATTGTACCTGTTACCGGAATTCGTCGGGGGCATGAACTATTTGAGAACGGAAGATGAATACCGTTAACAGAAAGAGAACGGCTGATGCACTCCGAATGGGCCGGTTTCAAGCCCAGATTTAGTTGGTTGTTGGACGGGAGAACGGCATCCCATGATCGGGATGCCCCGGGGCTAAACCTTCTTCGGGTCGGGCTCCGCGGGCTTCGGTTCGTCCGGCTTCTCGTCGTCGTCCAGGCCCTTGCGGAACTCACCCTTGGCCTTGCCCAGGGAACGGGCGAACTCGGGAAGCTTCTTGGCACCGAACAGCAGCATCACCACTGCGGCGACTATCAACAATTCTCCGCCTCCGAGGTTTGGCATCATCTGCTCCTTTTCAATCGTCTGGAGAAAGTATCCCAGCAAAAGCGGTCTCGGGCCGCATCGTTTCTCAGCGCTTCATAAGTCTCGCTGCAATCACGGTCCCCTCGTACAGCAGGCCAAGCGGAATGGCCATGATCATCAGCGTTATCGGATCCTGGGTCGGGGTAATGACGGCCGCAAGGATCAGGATGACCACCCAGGCGATCTTGCGTGCGTCACGCAGCTTCCGGCTGCTGAGGACGCCCACCAAAGTCAGGCCCAGCAGGATTATGGGGAACTCGAACGAGAAGCCGAACGCAGCGATCAGGATGAGGACAAAAGAGAGATAGTCGGCGGCTCTCGGCAACAGGACCAGTTCTGATCCCGCGAATCCCGCGAGCACCTCGAGCGCTTTGGGAAGAGAGACGAACGCCACCGCCACGCCGGCGGCGAAGAGGACCACCGACACAATCACGAACGGCAGAGCGTACTTTCGCTCGTGGGCGTGCAGGCCCGGGGTGACGAAGCGCCACAGCTGCCACATCATCACCGGCAGAGCGAGTACCATTCCGGCAAAGGCGGTGACCTTCAGGCGGATCACAAAGGCCTCGGTGGGTGCAGTGTAGATCAGCTGGCCGCCCTGCAGGATCTGGTCGGCCACCGGGAGCCTGGCCAGCGGCTCGATGAGCATGGCAAGGATGTGCGAGTAGAGGTACCACGCCACACCGCAGCACAGAGCGTAGGCCACCACCACCTTGAACAGCCGGTTGCGAAGCTCGTCGAGATGCTCCATCAGGCTCATCTCGGTGGATGCGGAGACCTCGGTCCGGTTTCCGGCTCGCCGTTCAGAGATCTTCATACGGCTTACCTTAGAGCCTCACCAAGTTAGTCGCGTCTCTCCCGCAGAGCCACCGTGCAGGTGCCGAAAGCGGTCATCCGGCCCTCCTCGTCGGAGATCTCCACCGCCCACACCGCCAGGGTGGACCCGGACTGCAGGGGATGTCCCACCCCCGTCACCCAGCCCGACGAGGCAGGTCTGAGGTGGTTGACCTTCAGTTCGACCCCCAGCGCCAGTTTTGTGCGGTCGGCCAGCCAGCCACCTACCGAAGCGATGCTTTCGACCATCACCGCCGACGCGCCGCCGTGGAGCATTCCCCACGGCTGGGCATTCCCGGAGACGGGCATTCGAACTACGATCCGAGACGGTGACGCCTCCACCCACTCCAGGCCCATCTTTTCCATGAGGGGCCCCCGGCGTTTCTCGTTCAGCTCGGCGGGAGATGGTAGCGGATCGTTGTTCACCCTTCGAGCCTAGCCCGGATGCCCGGTGAGCGGCTCAAGCACCTGCCAGAGAACCCTCGTGCGCGCTCTCGATCTTGGCCACCTCCGCCTTGGGAGCCATCCGCCAGAAGTGCTGCGACTCCTCATCCCAGTTCTCCAGGATCCAGTACGCCCGCTCGGAACCGGTCAGCTCGGCATGGTCGGCCAGCAGCTCCAGCAGCTCGGCCAGATCGCCTCGGCGCGGCCGGTGCAGGTCGACGAGCTCGGGGTTGACCCTGGCCCGCAGCCGCAACTCCGGGTCCCAGACGTATGCCTGCCCCCCGGTCATGCCGGCTCCCATGTTCCATCCGGTGGGTCCAAGGACCACTACGGTTCCTCCGGTCATGTACTCGCAGGCGTGGTCTCCGGCCCCCTCGACCACCGCAGTGGCACCCGAGTTGCGGACGCACAAACGCTCGCCTCCGCGTCCGGCCACGAACAGCCTGCCTCCGGTGGCGCCGTAGAGGACCGTGTTACCGACCAGGTGTGGCTCGCCGGCGTCATTCTCGGGAGCCTTGATGACGATCCGGCCGCCGCCCATACCCTTGCCGACGTAGTCGTTGGCTTCGCCGGTGAGGATGAAGTCAACGCCGTTGCTGAGGAACGCTCCGAAGCTCTGGCCGGCTTCTCCTTCGAACCGGACGGTCGCCTTGCCCGGAGGTGCTTTGTCGCCGTGCTCGTGGGCGATCGCTCCGCCCAACCGGGCGCCGATGGTCCGGTCCTTGTTGTGGATCGGGTAGGAGACGTCGACCTCTCCTCCTTCGAGCAGCGCCTCTATACAGGCGTCGAAGACGTGATCTCCAAGCTCCGAGGTGGGCCGCTGGATGGGATGGGCGGCGACAAAGTGGCGGGTGCCCGCCTCCTGGAACATCAGCGGCGCCAGGTCGAGCATGCCGGCCCGGGGACCCACCGTGTGCGGCTCCAGCAGGTCCATGCGGCCGATGGCCTCGTCGATCGAACGCAGACCGAGCGAGGCCAAGATGCGGCGGGTCTCCTCGGCGACGAAGATCAAGTAGCGCGCGACTTTCTCGGGCGTTCCGGTGAACTTGGCCCTGAGATCCTTGCGCTGGGTGGCGATACCCACCGGGCAGGTGTCGCGGTGGCAGGCCCGCACCATGATGCAGCCCTCGGCCAGCAGCAGCGAGGTGCCGAACGAGTATTCGTCGGCTCCCAGCAGTGCGGCCATGATCACGTCACGGCCGCTCTTCATGCCGCCGTCGACCCGGATCCGGACGCGGTCCCGCAGGCCGTTATGCATGAGGGTCTGCTGCGTCTCCGCGATGCCGACCTCCCACGGGAGACCCGCGTTCTTGATGCTGGAAAGGGCGCTGGCACCCGTACCGCCGTCCCAGCCGGAGATCTGGACCACGTCGGCCAGGGCCTTGGCGACACCGGCGGCGATCGTGCCCACCCCGGCTTCGGCCACCAGCTTTACCGAGACCGTGGCCTTCGGGTTGACCTGCTTCAGATCGAAGATCAGCTGCGCCAGGTCCTCGATGGAGTAGATGTCGTGGTGCGGTGGGGGAGAGATCAGGGCCACGCCCGGGCTGGTGTGCCGTAGGGCGGCGATCTCGTTGGTCACCTTGTGTCCGGGAAGCTGGCCGCCCTCGCCCGGCTTGGAGCCCTGGGCGATCTTGATCTGCAGCTCCTCGGCCCACGAGGCGTACTCCGGCGTGACGCCGAAGCGGCCGGACGCCACTTGCTTCACCTTGCAGCGGCGCTCATTACGGTAGCGGCCGGGGTCTTCACCGCCCTCCCCGCTGTTGGCCGCTCCGCCGATGGAGTTAAGGGCCATGGCCAGGGTTTCGTGGGCCTCGGCACCAATGGCGCCGTGGCTGATCGCTCCGGTGGAGAAGCGGGCGGTGATGGCCTCGACCGGCTCCACCTCCTCCAGGGGAATGGGGTCAACCGGCTTGAACCTGAACAGGTCGCGCGGCTCCGTGGCCGGCCGCTGCTCGACCAGGGCCGCGAACTTGCTGTAGGTGTCCCACTCGCCGTTGCGCACGGCTTCCTGCAGGGTGTCCACCACATCCGGGTTGGTGGCGTGGTACTCGCCGTTGACCCGGTGCTTGACGTATCCCGGATGCGGAACCTTGGGAGCCGGCTGGTATCCCTTGGCGTGGCGCTTAAGGACGTCTTCGGCGATCTCGGCCAGGCCGATGCCCCCCACCGGCGATGGGGTGCCGGTGAACGCCAGGTCTATGACGTCCTGCCCGATGCCGATCGCATCGAAGATCTGGGCGCCCCGGTACGAGTCGGTCGTGGAGATGCCCATCTTCGACATGATCTTCAGCACACCCTCCTCGACGGCCAGGCGGTAACGCATCAGTGCCTCCTGGACGCCGATGTCTTCGCCCAGGCGGCCTTTGTTCACGATGTCGGTCAGCGACTCCAGCGCCAGCCGGGGGCAGATCGCCTCCGCGCCGTAACCGAGCAGGCAGGCGAAGTGGTGAACCTCTCGGGCCTCGTCCGTCTCGACCACCAGCCCGGATCGGGTCCGGTGTCCTGAACTCATCAGCCGTTGGTGAACGGCTCCCACCGCCAGCAGCATCGGGATCGGAGCGCGCTCCGGACCGGTGTCCCGGTCGGAGATTACGATGATGCCGCTGCCGATGCGGGCAGCCTGCTCCGCCTCCTCACATATCCGCTCGAGCTGGTCGAGCATGCCCTGCTTGCCGTCCCCCACCGGGAAGGTGGCGTTCAGGCGGTACCCGCCGAGCGCCTTGAACAGGAAGAAGGTATCCAGCTCCAGCAGGGAGGCGCCCTCCGGACGCTCCCACAGGACCGGGTCATGCGGCCCGATAAGCGTCCGGACGCTCATCACGGAGCGCTCCCGCATATGGTCGATCGCCGGGTTGGTCACCTGGGCGAAGCGCTGTTTGAAGTAGTTGAAGAGGGGGCGGTTGAACTCGCTCAGCACCGCGGGCGAGGTATCGTCCCCCATCGACGACGTGGGTTCGTGAGCATTCGACGCCATCGGCCGAAGGATCACCGTGAACTCCTCCTTCGTGTACCCGAAAGCGACCTGGCGGTTGACCAGGTCGGCCGGGATCTGCGGGTCCGGCGCCACCAGCGAGGTCTGGGTAAGGTGTTCGGCGACCCACTGGCCGTACGGCTTGCGCTTGGCCAGCTTCTCGGAGACCGGGTCGAAGACGAAGCCGCCGTCGGCGGGGTCTACGCAGAGCATCTGTCCGGGACCGAGCTTTCCCCTCTTCACCATGCCGTGGCCGCGGGTGTAGACGGATCCAGCCTCCGAGGAGCAGGCGATCAGCCCGTCCTCACAGATGGAGTACCGCAGTGGCCGCAAGCCGTTGCGGTCCAAAGCGGCGCCGATCTTGAAGCCGTCGGTGAAAAGGACCCCCGCCGGGCCGTCCCACGCCTCCATGAGGCAACTGTGGTAGCGGTAGAAGTCCCGGACCTCGTCATCGAGATCCTCGAGCTTCTCCCAGGCGCAGGGGATGAGCATCGCCATGGCGTGGGTCACGTCGCGGCCCTCGCGGTTGAGCAGCTCGAGCACGTTGTCGAACATCGCCGAGTCCGAGCCGTTCTCGTCGATGACCGGGCGCAGCAACTCCTCCTCCAGCAGGTTGCGCTTGCCGAGGCGGCCCTCCCGGGCCTTCATCCGGTTTATGTTGCCGGCGATGGTGTTGATCTCCCCGTTGTGGCAGCTCTGTCGGAACGGCTGGGCCCGCTCCCAGGTGGGGGCGGTGTTCGTGGAGAAGCGCTGGTGGAACATCGCAAATGGAGCGGTGAAGTCGTCCCGCCGGAGGTCCGGATAGAACTCCGCCAGCTGGTCGGCAACGACGAGAGCCTTGTAGGTGATGGTCAGGAAGGAGAAGGACGGAAAATAGAGCCGGAAGCCGGCGTCCCGGCAGCCCTTCTCGGAGCGTTTGCGGGCCCGCACGCACCGCCGCTCGGCCTCGGCTGTGTCCACCCCCACCGGCCGGAGCAGGATCGCCTGCTCGATTCCGGGGTGGATCTGTTTGGCCTGGTCACCGATGTAGTCGAGCTCGATCGGGACCTCGCGCCACCCCAGTACGCCGATGCCCTCCTGATGGCAGGCCTCCTCGATTTTTTCCCGGTGGCCGGTCTCGCCGGGAGGCCACACGAACGCCATCGCAACGCCGATAAACGCCGGATCGGCCTCGGAGTGAAACTCGGATGCGAAGAAGTGGGCGGGGAGGGGGAGCAGTATGCCGGCGCCGTCACCGCTGCGGGAGTCTGCGGCCACCGCTCCGCGGTGCCGAACCCGACACAGCGAGTAAAGGGCCGACTCAACGATCGACCGGCTCGGCCTGCCCTGTGCATCGGCAACGAATCCAATGCCGCAGGCGTCGCGCTCGTATCGGGGGTTGTACAGACCCTGGGAGGCGTTCAGCGGGGCTCCTTCCTGGCAGCGCTTGTTGGGCCGCCGGTCCTCGTGGCGCCGGTCAGGCGCCTGGTCTTCGCCAAATCTAGGATAAAAAAAGCGCCCGCCGGAAGCGAGCGCCGTTGCTCAAAACTTTGTGTTGGCACGTAGTGTAGCCGAATATTTCCTGATTGTTAAGTGGCGACGCTAGGCTCTCGGCATAGCCGCTGTTCCGGGTGCTATAGCCTTCGGCTTGACTCCATGACCTCAAGAACACTCACCATACTAGGCGCAGGTCCTGGCGGTCTGGGGGCCGGCTACCGGGCGGCTCTGGCCGGCCATGAGGTCACGATCCTTGAGCGAGCAGCGCGGTCCGGAGGGCTGGCGGGAAGCTTCGAGGTGGGCGGCGTGATGGTCGACCACGGCAGCCACCGGCTCCACCCGGCAACCGAGCCGCGCCTGCTGGAGGAGCTGAAGCGTCTGCTGGGCGGTGACCTTCAGGAGCGCAGGAGGCACGGCCGGATCTACCTGGAGGGCCGCTGGATCGCCTTTCCTCTTCAGGCGGCGGATCTATTGCGCAACCTTCCACCCGGGTTCGCACTGGCCGCCGGGCGGGACGCAGTCCTCTCGTGGACCCGCAAACCAAAAGAGGACACCTTTTCCGACCTGCTGCTGGCCGGATTGGGTCCCACGATGTGCGATCGCTTCTACTTTCCCTACGCCCGAAAGCTGTGGGGCCTGGAGCCGTCGCAGATCGACGGTGAGCAGGCCCGCCGCCGGGTCAGTGGGAACGGAGCCGGAAAGCTGCTCCGCAAGGTGAGAGGTTCGGGCCGGGTCGGGGCGAGCTTTTACTACCCGCGGCGGGGCTTCGGCCAGCTTTGGGATGAGCTGGCCGCAGCAGCCGCCCGGGCCGGGGCCGACATCCGGATGGAGTCTGGGGTTCGCAGAGTGGAGCAACGCCCGGGAGGTTTCCGGATCCAGGCCGCCGGGGGGGTGTTTGAAGCCGAGTTGCTGTGGTCCACCGTACCCCTTGCGGCACTGGCCCGGAGCTTTGAACCCGAGCCCCCGGAGGAGGTGCTGCAGGCCGCAGGCGGGCTGAGGTCCCGGGCCATGCTTCTGGTCTACCTGGTGGTGCCTCGGGCGCAGTACACCGAGTACGACGCCCACTACGTGCCGGATCCCCGTACCCCGGTGACCCGCATCTCCGAGCCCAAGAACTACCGGGACGGCGACGACCCGGCCGGCCGGACGGTTCTCTGTGCCGAGGTTCCCTGCACGGTGGGGGATGGGCTATGGACCCGGCGGGACGCCGAGCTGGGAATGCTGGTGGAGGATACCCTCGCGATGATGGGCCTGCCGGCGGCAGATCCGGCGGCGGTTTTCGTCAAACGGGTGCCGGCGGCCTACCCGGTGTACGGCCAGGGTTACGCCGCCTCCTTCGAGAAGCTGATGGGGTGGGCGGAGTCAGTCCCCGGTCTGCTGACGTTCGGGCGCCACGGTTTATTCGCTCATAACAACTCGCATCATGCCCTGGAGATGGGCTGGGCGGCCGCCGAGGCGCTGGGAAGTGGCGGCTCTTTCGACGAGGGGACATGGGAAGCTTCGCTGGAGCGGTTTGCCTCCCATGTGGTGGAGGACTGAGCAAGGTTGACCTCCCGCAGCACCGCCGGGATCACCGCCCTGAGGTAGGGGAGCAGCCTAATGAAGCTCCGGCCGTGAGTCCGGAAACGGTAAGAGATCGGCACCTCGGAATAGCTGAAGCCCTTACCGAGCAGGTCGAGAGTCAGGACCTGCGCGTAGTTGTAGTCATGGATGACCTCGGCCGCCGCAGCCGCCCGGTGGGAGAGGGCCCGGAAACCGCTCTGGCCGTCCGATATCCGGCGGCGGGCGATCAAACTCAGGATCAGCGACAGGAGACGGTTTCCCAGCGTGCGATGAGGCTTCATCCGGCGGCTGCCGCCGCAGAATCGGGACCCTACAACGTAATCCGTCCGCCCGGTGAGGATGGGCTGAACCAGCCGCTCTAGCTCCGCCGGGTCGTACTCGCCGTCGGCGTCGCAGAACACAACCACCGCCGCCCCTTGTGCCACTCCTTCGGTCAGCCCCCTTCGAATGGCCGCTCCCAGGCCATGGCGGCCGGTTGCCGAAATGACGTCGGCGCCGGCCAGCTCCGCCACCATCGCCGTCTGGTCGGTCGACCCGTCGTCGATCACCACGCACTGCACCGGGTGGCGTCCGACGCGGGCCGGCATCCGCTCGATCACTCCGGCGACGCTGGTTTCCTCGTTTCGGGCCGGGAGGAAGAAGACGATGGGGGCATCGGCCCGAAGTGACTCCGGCTCTCGCACCGGGTTCGCAACCCTCGACGGGAGGCGCAGGCGGCCGAAGAGGCCGGGCGCGGGGTAGAAGAGGGCCACGCCCCCGGCGATCAGTGAGTACACGGTCTTCAGGGCATGAGCGGTCAGCGCCGCCGCAAGGGCCGGTCCGGGCCGCCCTCCCAGGATCACCAGCGACCCTATCGCCGCGGCCTCGTAGGTCCCGAAGCCGCCGGGAGCGATTGCGATCACCTGCGAGAAGATGGTCGCCGCCGTAACCAGGGCCGCTTCACCTCCGCTGATCGGGATGCCGGCCCAGTGGGCGGCCTGCCAGATCACCGCCGACTCCAGCAGCCAGGCGGCCACCGATCCAAGCGCAAGGAATAACCCGGGCATTCGCAGCCTGCCGGGCATGGTACGTCGAAGGCGCTTCATCCAGACCAAACCCCCGCCGAGGGCGGCGATCAGGGTGAGGGTCAGCACCCCGAAAGCGCCGGCAAGGCCGGCTATCGCAAGTCCGGGTCCCAATACCACCAACAGGCCGGCAAGTGCCAGCGCATCGGCGGCGCGCAGGGTGACCGAGGAAGCGGTGGCCTCGGACAACGGCAGGCGCGTTCTTTTGACGACGCTGGTGATCCGTAGCGCCTCACCGAGGCGGAGCGGAAGGACGTGGTTGCCGGCGACGGCCAGATGGATGCCGGCGAGGGCATGCCCGAAGGAGAGTTGGGGTACGACGCTTCGCCAGACGACGGCCCGAAGCGCGAAAGCCAGGAAGTAAACGGCCATGACCGCGGCGACGGCCGGCGGCGCTTCTCTTATGGATGCCCAGCTCCGGCTGAGCGACTCGGGGTCGAAGCTCGAGCGCATGAACCACACGGCCACGCCGGCGAAGCAGGCGCCGGCGGTCCACGCCAGCCACATCGGGATGCGGAAGTGGAGGAGCTTTGCCAGGCGGGGGACTATCACCGCGACGAGCGATTCTTAGGTAGACCTAACATGAGTAGGAAGCCTAGCCTAAGATAGTGAAACGGTGCGAATTGCTGTTTACTTTTCCTTCACCCTGGCCGGCAGAACGACCGGCACGTGCCCATGTTCCAGACGCACCCGGACCTTGCTCCCCGGGTCCACCTCAATCGTGTGAGGCAGCAGACACCTCAGACGCCGGCCGGACGGCAGCTCAACCTCGTATAGCAGGAAGGCACCCTGAAACTCCACCGCGGTGACCACCGATTCGCCGTTGGGGTCCGCATCAAAGGTCACGTCGTGCGGGCGCACCATGATCTCCATCTCTGTGGGCAGCGTCTCTTCCGGGCAGGAGCAGGGACCGGCTTCCGTCGACAGCCCACCGCCTCCGGTATGGCTCGCCGGCAGGAAGTACGCCTCGCCGAGACTGGACGCAACGAAGTGGCTCTTGGGCAGATGGAAGACGGTTTTCGGCGCTCCGATCTGCTCCACCCGGCCCTGGTTCATGACGGCAACCCGATCACCCATCGACATTGCCTCCTGCTGGTCGTGGGTGACGAACAGGGCAGACGCTTCGGCACGCCTCAGGATCTCGACCGTGTGGGCCCGGACCTGGGCACGCAGGTTCGGGTCCAGATTGGCGAAGGGCTCGTCCAGCAGGAGCACGGTCGGCTCGGGAGCGATCGCCCGCGCCAGGGCTACGCGCTGGCGTTCGCCGCCGGACAGCTCATGGGGAAACCGGTCACCGTAGCCAACAAGCTCCACCAGCTCCAGCACATCGGCCACCCTGCGGGCGATGTGGGATTTCGCACGGCGCACCAGCCCGAACCCGACGTTGCCGGCCACGGTGAGGTGGGGAAAAAGAGTGTTCTCCTGGAAGACCAGGCCCACTGCGCGGTCCTCAGGAGGAACCCACCGGCCGGCGGAGGAGACGATCCTGCCGCCAAGCAGAATCTCCCCTCTGTCCGGCTCCAACAGGCCGGCAATCATCCGCAGCAGAGTCGACTTGCCGCAGCCGCTCGGGCCGACCAGGGTCAGAAACTCGCCGCGTCGCAGCGTCAGGCTGACATCGTCGACCGCGGTCGCGGGCTCGAACTGCTTCGTAACCATGCGGACCTCCACCGCCGCCGAGGCCGGGAGACCGGAGGGCTCTTCCGTGGCGAGTTGTTGATCGCGCTGCTGCACCTTGCTCACGTCCGGGCCCCCTCCAGAGTCCTCTTACCTGCGACCGGTAGCAGTGCCGCCTCGGCCTCGGACCCTCGAAAGCTGCGAGTGAGCAGCGCCACCGGGATCAGGGAAGCGACGATTATCGTCAGCGATGGGAGTGCTGCCGACTCCCATCGGGACTCGGATGCCATCTGCCACACCCATACCGGCAGGGTGTCGAAGCCGAAGGGCCGAAGCAACAGAACCATCGGCAGCTCCTTCAAGGCGTCGATTCCCACCAGTAACAAGGCTACTGCGACCCCTGCTTTTGTGAGCGGGAGGTGTATCTGCCGCATGACCCGGCCCGGTTTGGCCCCCAAGGTGCGAGCCGTCAGCGTTAACTCCTGGGGTACTTTCTGGAGGCTGGCGTCGATTCCGTTCACCCCGAGCGCCATAAAGCGAACGACGTAGGCGTAGATGACGCCGACCAGCGATCCGGTGACCAGCAGGCCGGGAAAGGCGATCCCGAGGGTGCTGAGGGCTCGGTCCATGCCCGCGAGCACCAGCAGCACGCCGATGGCGATGACCGGACCCGGCAGGGCGTAGCCGGCGGTGGCCATCTGCGACATCGACCGAACGTAGCGGGTGCCGTTGAAGCGCCGGGCGTTCGTTACGGCGATTGCCACCAATGCCACCAGAACCGCAGCGGACAACGCCAGCATCGCACTATTGGACAGGTACCTGAAGAACCGGGAGTCGACGGTTTCGGTTCCACGCACGAACTGGCTGATCGTCCAACCGGCAAGTTGCGCCACCGGAGCGGCGAAGGCCAGCGTCAGAACCAGCAGGCAGACGCCGGTTGCCGCCAACGCTCGGGGGCCGTAGAGCTTGCGGGACGGCAGCTGTCGGGTGCCGCCGCCCTGCTGTTCATAGCGGGCCCGGCCCCTGAGGGTACGTTCCAGCAGCAACAGCGCCAGCGCAAACAGCAGCACGAGGGAAGCCAGCTCACTCGCTGCGTCCCGGTCGAACATGCCCTTCCACACCCGGTACACGCCGACCGACACGGTCTGTACGTTGAAGTAGATGACGGTCGCGAAGTCGGTCAGTGTCTCCAGGGTAACGAGGGTCAGCCCGGCGATCAGCGATGGGCGCGCCAACGGCAGGATCACCTTCCTCGCCGCCCTGAGGTGGCTGTAGCCGAGGCTTCGGGCCACCTCGTAGCCCGGGGTGGCCTGCTCCCGTATGGCGGCCCGTGCGAGCAGGTAGACGTAGGGATAGAGGCAGAGCGAGAAGACCAGCGCCGCTCCCCACAGGGAACGGATCTCAGGAACCGTCACGTCGGGTCCGAACATGGAGCGGAGTGCGCCCTGAACCGGCCCGGTGAAACCGAAGGTGGACATGAAGACGAATCCGAGGATGTAACCGGGCATCGCAAGCGGCAGAACCAGCATCCAGGTCAGTGCCTTGCGGCCCGGAAACTCATAACCGGAGACCAGCCATGCCAGCCCGCCTCCCAGGATCAGGGTGCCCACGATCACCATCGCAAGGAGCGCCACGGTGGATAGCAGCATCTCCGGCAACCGGGTTGCCCAGAGATGTCGCCAGATCTCGACGCTCGGGGTAAGCAGGCTCCACGTGATGACGGCCACCGGCGCGGCGGCCAGAAGCGCAACGAGGCTAACGATCAGGCTCCATCGCCGGCGGGCTCCGCGGGAGGGGTCGAAATGCCCGAGCCGGCTACTCGTAGCCGGCCTCATCCATCGCTCGAATGGCTTGCGCGTTGAGCGAGCCGTACTCGCGAGCCCCCAAGGGGTCTGGCTTGAAGTCGCTGCCGAAATGCTCGGCGACCAGAGGATCCGGCTCTGCCCGGGGATTGGCTGGGTACTCGTGGCTCGAGCTAACGAAGTCCTCCTGCCCGTCGGTAGCCAGCCACTCCAGCAGTCGGCGGGCCAGCTCGGGATGGTCGGCGTTCCTGGTGACCCCCGCTCCCGATATGTTGACGTGGACGCCCCGATCCTGTTGGTTGGCCCAGAACAGCTTCACTCCGAAGCTGTCTCTCTCCTCCAGGATCCTTGCCAGGTAGTAGTGGTTGGCGACCCCCACGTCGCAGCCGCCCTTGGCTATGGTCTCGAGCACCAGGACGTCGCTGCCGAGAATCTGGATGTCGTTGGCCACCCAGCCCTTCAGGATGTTCAAAGCTGCGTCGTAGCCGTGATGGGCGATGAGGCTTGCCACCATGGACTGGGTGTACACGTTGGACGAGTCCCTCATGCACAGGCGGCCCCGCCACTTCGGATCGGCGAGGGCTTCGTAGGTCGACAGGTCGGACGGCTGCACCTTGCCGGGGTTGTAGACAAGGGTTCGGGCCCGAACGCCCAGACCGAACCACCGGTTGTTGGGGTCACGAAGGTTCTCCGGAACCGCGGCGTTGAGGATCTCGGACTCCAGAGGCTGGAAGACATCGTCTTGCGACGCGAGAAAGAGGTTTCCGGCGTCCACCGTCATGTAGACGTCCGCCTTGGTGTTTGCCCCCTCGGCCCGTATCCGCTCGCGTAGCTCGGCGTCGCTGCCGAACAGGAACTCGACGGAGATGCCGGTCTGCTCGGAGAACTTGCGGAAGGTCTCCTCTTCGCCGTAGTGACGGCCGGAGTAGACCCGGACGACCTCCTCGGATCCGCCGGCGGCACGGCAGGCGGCCGGGGCAAGCAGCGCGATTGCCAGCAGCACCGTTCCGAGCCGCCCTTTACCGATCAAACGACCTCCTCATCAGCTGGCACTCATGAACCCGCACGACGACCGCGCCAATCTCTTCGCTTGCAGATCTAATGACCATAAGAGAAATCATTAGGTCTTCCTACATCGGATGCTTAGGATAGCCTGATGAACCGGTCGACGGAAGATTCCGGCCCTTGCAGAGTCCTGGGGCTCGCCCTCGCTTTGACGTTCCTGATCGGTGCCGGTGGAGCTGTGGCCGGGGCTCCTGTCCGAAGCTCCTACGGTGCCCGGATTACGGCGGACGAGCCCGAATACCTCCTTACGGCCATCAGCCTCGGGGAGGATCGCTCCCTCGACATCTCGGACGAGCTGGTCGATGGGCGTTACCGCCGCTTCCACGAGGTGAGGATCAAGCCTCAGGCCAAGGTGCTGGAGAACGCCAGAATGGTGAGTCCCCACGACCCGCTTCTGCCCGCCCTTCTCGTACCCGGAGCGATGCTCGGCGGATGGCTGGGCGCCAAGCTGACACTCTGTCTGATGGCGGGGTTGCTGGCAGCTTTGCTGCTGTGGGCGGCGGTTCGCAGGTTCGGACTGCCGGTATGGCGCTCGGCAGCGATCGTCGGGGTGTTCGCCACGTCCGCACCCCTTGCCGTATACGGCAGCCAGATCTATCCCGAGCTTCCGGCGGCGGTAGCGGTAACCGTTGCGATCATCTGCATCACAGGACCGCTCGAAGGGAGGGGTCTGGCGGGCTTGGTCCTAAGCATCACCGGTCTGGTTTGGCTGGGGGCCAAGTTCATCCCGGTCGCCGTCGTGCTGTCCGCGCTGGCACTGTGGCGGCTGTACCGGGCCGGCCGGCACCGCGACCTGGCGGCCCTCATGGCGATCTTCCTGGTGGCGGGTGCCGGCTATGTCGCCGGCCACCTTCGCTGGTACGGGGGCCTCACCGTCTATGCCACCGGCGCCCATTTCACGGAGACGGGGGAGTTCAGCGTGATCGGTACTAACCCCGACCTGGGGGCCCGTACCACCCGGCTGATCGGCCTGCTGGTCGACCGGCGGTTTGGCCTGGCGGCTTGGCAGCCGGCGTGGCTGCTAATGATTCCGGCTCTCGGCTACCTGGTTCGGAAGCGCATCCCGGGCTGGGAGGTCCTGGTCCTGCCTCTGCTAGCCGGCTGGCTGTGCGCCACCTACCTGGCTCTTACCATGCACGGCTGGTGGTGGCCGGGCCGGCAGGTGGTCATGGTGCTCCCGGCTGCTGTGCTGGCGGTTGCCGCGTGGGCCTCTACGCTTCGCCGGCCGGCTTTCGCGGTGGTTCTGGGCACCGCCGGCGTATTCACCCTCGGCTGGTTGTTCGCTGAGGGGTGGCGCAAGCAGCTAACGATGGTGGTCGACTTCTACGAAACCACCGGCCCGGCGTACCGGTTATGGTCCCGCCTGCTCCCCGACTACGTCGCCCCGACGACGGGGGACTGGATCCTTCACGTTATCTGGGCCGCCCTCGCCTTCGCAGTGATTCTCGGATCCGGTGGGTCTTCCCCCGTTAGGGCGGTTGTGCAACGGCTCAGGCGGCTCCGAATAGCCTCGCAGGGTTGAGCGTCGGACCGATCAGGTAACCGTGAGCTTCATCGCCATGCCGAGGTCTCTGTGGATCTTGCCGTCGGGGGTTTCGAGGATGCACTGGAGGGTGTATTCCCCCGGCTCCAGCTCAAGCGCCAGCGGCTCGGCGCCGGCTCCTGGGGCGAACCCCTCGATTTCGCCCAGTGCCTTGCCGGAGGAGTCGAGCACCTCCAGTTCGTGGTTCTGCGTCCCCTCGTTCCTGGCGGTGAAGAACACCCTTTTCCCCTTGGCGCTGTTTGGACCGTCGAAGGCGTAGTCGACCAGCCGGTAGTCGACTCTGGTGTCGGCTTCGGATTCCTGGAAGGCCGGAGTTTCGGCCGCCCCGGTGGCTGGTCCGGTTCCTGAGGCTGCTCCGGTTCCGGTGGCGGAACCCGAGGCTGCTCCGGTACCGGACCCCGAACCGGTTGCTTTCTCGGTTTCACCGATGTTGCGGACACGCGCGCCCTCGTCCCGGCCGCACGCGGTGGCCATCAGCAGAAGAAGTGCGGTGATGCTAAACGCCACCCGAAAGCGGCGGGGATTGCGTTGAATCGCCGGGACGCGCCCGTTCAGGTTAGACAGTGGATCCCCCCCTTTGATCTATTGGTCTTAGGCTAAGCTAACTAGATATCTTAGCTATACCTAAAGGAACAGCAATGTCAAGGCTGGCGCGCGACGAAATGGCTGCAGTGCCCGGTTGGACTACTTGCCCTCCTCGACCCAGAGGTTGTCCGCCAGGCTGGGACCAAGCGAGGCAGACTTGCCGTCCACCGACAGGGTCCGCGTGCCGTCGGGTGCTATCGCAGCCACCTTCAGCGTTGCCCCGGGCATCAGGGCGTGCTCCTGGAAGTACTGCAGGATCCCGGTGACCAGCTCGACGTCCTCGGTCAGCAGTCGGAGGGTGCCCCACTGCCCTTCCGCCAGATCGGTAAGGGGGACCAAACTGGAGCGCTCGTAGGGCGGAGTCATGCCGGGGATCGGGTTGCCGTGAGGGCAGGTGGTGGCGCCCGTCTTGTCCAGAATGCGCTGTTCCACCTCCGGAGAGATGACGTGCTCCCAGTCGTGGGCCTCCTCGTGGGCGCGGTACCAGGGAATTCCCAGAATGTCGGTCAGCAAGCGCTCCGCCAGCCGGTGCCGGCGGACCAGAGGTGTGGCCACGCCGACGCCGGTTTTGGTGAGGTGGATCTTGCGGTCCTTGATCTCGATGAGACCCTCGGAAGCGAGCCGCTTAACCGCCTGCGACACGGTTGCCGGAGTAACTCCGAGCCGCTCCGAAAGGCGAGCCTGAAGGATTGTGGCGCCTTCTTCTTCCATCTCGAATATGCATTCGAGGTATTCCTGTGCCCCTTGGGGAACCTGTACCGACATCTCTAAGTACTATAGTCGGTAGCATCGTGAGTGGGGCCCGGAGCAAGCGCAAAGTCCTCCTGCTGGACGGCCACTCTTTGGCTTATCGAGCCTTCTATGCGCTGCCTCCGGAGTTACGGACGACCAGCGGAACCCCCACCAATGCAGTCTTCGGGTTCACCTCCATGCTGATCAAGGCGATGCAGACGCTGGGCACGCGTCAGGTGGCCGCTGCCTTCGACATGGGCTCACCCACGGAGCGTTTGGCGCTGCGGCCGGAGTACAAGGCGCAGAGGGTCTCGGCCCCCGACGAGTTCCGGTCCCAGATGGGGCTGATTCACGAGGTGCTTATCACCCTCGGCATCCCCATCTTCGAGACACCGGGGGTGGAGGCGGACGACATCATCGCCGTTATGGCGACGAGGCTCGCCGCCGAGGGGGTCGACGTCAACATCCTCACCGCCGATCGGGACTTCTTCCAGATCGTCCGGTCGGGCGTCACGGTCATCCGGAACGTACGGGGTATATCCGAAACGATCGTTTTCGACGAGGCGGCGTTCCGGGAGCGGTACGGGTTCGAACCGCCCCAGTACCTGGACTACGCCGCTCTTCGAGGCGATCCCTCCGACAACATCGCGGGAGTCGCCGGGATTGGTGAGAAGACCGCGGCCAAGCTGATCCAGACCTACGGCACCCTCGAGAAGGTGCTGGAGCACCTGGACGAGCTGACCCCTCGTATCCGGACCAACCTTGGGGAGGCCGGTAGCCGGCTGCTGGAGAACAAGGAGTTCTTCCGCTTCCGCACGCCCGACGAGCTGATGTCGCAGGGCGTCCCCAGTCCGGCGCTGGAGGTGACATTCGACGATTTGACGATGGGGGAGTGGGACTTCAACCGTATCCGTCAGCTGTTCGACTCTTTGGAGTTCCGCGTGCTCTACGACCGACTCGCCGCCGACCGCCCCGAGGCCTTGGCCGCCGCGACCGGATTTGAGGGCTCCGCGGTGGAGGTCACCACCAGGGAGGATCTTGATTCGCTCGTGAAGGAGCTGGACCGGGAAAGTGCGGTGGTGGTGCGCCTGTTGGGCGATCCGAACAACAGCCGAAGGGCGGCCGAGACGGTGGCCTTTGCGACGCCGGCCGGAGCGCAGGTGGTGCGAGTGAACGGGGGGCCGCTGCCGGCAACCGACGTCTGGGAGGCGTTGAGGCCGGCCTTCGAGACCCGGGGCCTGGCGACCCATGGCGCCAAAGATGGTCTGCAGCGGCTGGCCGCCGTGGGCATCACTCCGGGGGAGATCGCCATGGACACCGAGATCGCCGCCTACCTGTTGGATCCGGCACGGGGCACCTACCGCCTGGACGAGCTGGCCCGCCATTACCTGGACCGGGAGCTGAAGCTCGACGAGGCCCCGGCCCCCGACCAGGACGGGCAGCAGTCGCTGCTGGAGGGGGACAACGACGGCATCGACCACATCTCGGGGCCTGGCCTCGAGGCGATCGCCACCGCCGAGCTGGTGGAGGTGCTGAGCAAGCAGCTGCGGGAACGGGGTGCGTGGAAGCTGTTCTCAGAGCTGGAGATCCCGCTGACCGGGGTCCTCGCCAAGATCGAGCGGGCTGGGGTCCGGCTGGACACCGATTACCTGGAAGAGATGTCCCTTCACCTCTCCAAGGAGCTCGATTCGGTGGAGCATCGCATCTACAGCCTGGCAGGAGGCCCCTTCAACATAGCGTCGCCGCCCCAGCTGAGACAGGTTCTATACGAGCGCCTGGGCCTCAAGCCATCCAAGAAGACCAAGACCGGGTACTCCACCGACGCCAAGGTCCTGGAGTCGCTGATCGAGGAGCACCCGATCATCGAGAGCATCCTTCGCCACCGGGAGATCTCCAAGCTGAAGTCCACCTACATCGACGCCCTTCCGCGTCTGGTGGACCCGGCTACCGGGCGGCTGCACACCCGGTTCAACCAGACTGTCGCCACCACCGGGCGGCTGAGCTCCGACAACCCCAACCTGCAGAACATCCCGATCCGCACCGAGGAGGGCAAGCAGATAAGGCGGGCCTTCATCCCGGAGGGAGGAAACCTTCTGGTGGTCGCCGACTACTCGCAGATCGAGCTGAGGCTGCTGGCGCATCTGTCGGGAGATGCTGAGCTCACCGGCGCGTTTGCAAGGGGCGACGACATCCACCGGCTTTCCATAGGAAAGGCCCTGGGAATCGACCCGGCGGAGGTGACGCCGGCCCAGAGGAGCATCGGAAAGATGGTCTCCTACGGGGTCACCTACGGCATGGGACCGTTCGGCCTGTCGCAGCGTCTTCGGATCCCGGTGGATCAGGCGCGCACCTACATCGAGGGTTTCTTCGCCAGCTACCCGCAGATTCGAACCTACCTCGATGAGGTGGTCGCCAAGGCAACCGAAGACGGCTTCACCACCACCATGCTCGGGCGCCGGCGCTACCTGCCCGAGCTCCGGTCACGCAACCCGCGGGTCCGAGGACTGGGGGAGAGGCAGGCCCTGAACGCGCCGCTGCAGGGGTCGGCGGCGGACATCATGAAGCTGGCCATGGTGAAGGTCGATCGGGCACTCGAGGGTACTCCGGCGCGGATGGTGCTGACCGTGCACGACGAGCTGCTTTTTGAGGTGCCGGCGGACGACGTCAATGATGCGGCGGAAACTATACGCTCCACGATGGAGAGCGTGGTCGAGCTATCGGTTCCGCTTACCGTCGACCTGGCGTGGGGTGCCAACTGGGCCGACGCAAAGGCCTAACGCCTATCTAGTCCGTCGTCTCTCGACCCGGCTCCTCGGAACGGCCGGGCGGGGGCAGTGGGGCTCCGCCGCCCAGGATCAAAGCCAGCATGCGCTCCTCCCGCCTTCCGAGCGCCTCCAGGGCCGACTTCAGGTCACCGCTCAGCCTCGCCTCGGCCTGGCTGATGGAGCCGACCACCCTCTCCTCGGATTCCTCGGTGGCGTTGAACAACTCGGACCGCCACTCCCCGGTCGCCTTGTTCAAAGCGAACAGTGCACTGCCCAGGCTCTCCGACACCGCAAGCAGGTTCTGGTTGAACCGTCCATCCAGATTCTCCAGGCCTTCCATCACAAGCTTCTCGGTATGCCCGGCCCTCGCTCCGGTGACGGCCCGCAGCTCCTCCAGAGTTGCAGACAGGTTCTGCGTGGCCGACTCGAGGCGTTCCTGGCTCTGCCGGACCAGCTGGTAGGAACCGGTTATCTGGTCTTCCAACCCCCGGAGCGCTCGCCAAAGGCGCTCCGTGCTCTTCAGGCTGGCTTCGTGGCCCACCGCCGCCCGGTTGTCCAGAGTGGCTGTGAGGGTTGCGATGGCCGTGTCCAGGCGATTCGCCACCGAGTCATAGTTTTGGGCCAGCTTGGAATCCAGGAACTCAAGACCCTTCGCCAGCCGCTCCCACTGCTGGCGGTCGAGCGGATTCGCGATGATCGCTTCCAGGCCCTGGATCCGCTTGGCCACCTTCCCCTGAAGCTCCTCGAGGCCGCCCAGGTATCTGAGCTGGGTGGCGTTGTTCTCGTCGCCTTCGGCGAGAATGGAGTCCAGCTTGCGGGTGAGCGCCTCCTGGCTTTCGGCAAGAAGGGCCGGCAGCTCGGCGTTCTGCGCCAGAACCTTGCGCTCGATGTCCTGGAGGCGACGATTCACGACATCGAAGATCTCTGCCAATCTTGCAGACAGCTGGGTGTCGGGGGCCGAGACCTTCTCCTCGATGGCTTGAAGCCTTTGTTCCAGACGGGCCAGCCCGTCGATCGGCGGAGCCGGACCCTCGCCTCTGGAAAGGCCGGCCTCCAGAACCCCTAGCCGCTCGTTGAACGCCCGTTCGAGTTTTTGAACGGCCTGAAGCAGTTCGGCCTGGTCGGCATGGGAGCCGGAAGACTGGACGCGCGAGATGCGCGAATCGATGACCTCCAGGCCGCGAAGAACTCTGGACTCCGTTCGGCTGGCAACCTCCCTGATATCGCTCTTCCAGCCTTCAAGCGAGCTCAAAAGAACGGTGAAGGCTCCCTCCAGGCGCGACGAGCGGCTGTCGCTGCCTTCGAGGTCCCTTTGCCAGCGGGTGACGGTGGCGGCCAGGGAGGAAAGCTTGTCCTCCAGCTGTTCGTACGAACGATCTTTCGGCGGTTGTGACAGTGGAGTCAGGTTCGCGTCGGCTCCGGGGTCGTCCGAGCCGGGACCTTGGAGGGACGCGTTCAAATTCCTAAGAATTCCGGGAACGGGGGCAGGACTTGATAGTCATCGCCGAAGCTTCCTCCTTGCCCAGAGCCAGCCGCATCACCGCCGGGCCGGTGACGTCGCTTGGGCAAGAATGTTACTCCGACCGATGCGGCCCATGGGTTTTTCCACTAAACTCTCATTTGCCCGCGACTCAGTCGTGGAGTACCCCTTGCCCGATTTTCGGGCAAACAAGGAGCTTTTGGATGTCTACACTTTCCGGCATAGGTTCGACTAGCCGTGAGATGCCCCAGAGCAACGACATTACGACCAACGATGTCGGTTCTTCCATAGAAGATCTCATTGCAGCGATTGACGCAACCATCAAGCCGTTCTCGGACGGCGACCTGGTCAGCGGAACCATCGTGAAGATCGACAAAGAAGAGGTACTGGTCGATATCGGCTACAAGTCCGAAGGCGTGATCCCGGTCCGTGAGCTCTCGCTTCGCCACGATGTGGATCCCTCAGAGCTTGTCAGCCTGGGCGAGCAGATTGAGGCCCTGGTTCTCCAGAAGGAGGACAAGGAGGGCCGGCTGATCCTGTCCAAGAAGCGCGCTTCCTACGAGAGGGCTTGGGGCCGGATCGAGGAGTACAAGCGAGCCGGCAAGGTGGTCAAGGGCACCGTTATCGAGGTGGTCAAGGGCGGCCTCATCGTCGACGTTGGCCTGCGTGGCTTCCTCCCGGCGTCCCTGGTGGAGCTTCGCCGGGTGCGCGACCTTCAGCAGTTTGTCGGCAAGGAGCTCGAGTGCAAGATCATCGAGCTCGACAAGAACCGCAACAACGTGGTTCTGTCCCGCCGTGCGTATCTGGAGGAGGCGCACTTCGAGCAGCGCAAGGACTTCCTCGCCAACCTGACCGTCGGTGAGCGCCGCAAGGGCACGGTTTCCTCCGTCGTCAACTTTGGCGCCTTCGTGGACCTGGGCGGCGTCGACGGCCTGGTGCACGTATCGGAGCTTTCGTGGCGGCACGTCGACCACCCGAGTGAGGTGGTCCAGGTGGGCCAGGAGATCGAGGTTGAGGTTCTCTCCGTGGAGCCCGAGCGCGACCGGGTGTCCCTGTCCCTGAAGAACACTCAGGAAGACCCGTGGCAGGCGTTCGCAAGGGCGCACGGCACGGGAGACTTCGTCGCCGGGACCATCACCAAGCTTGTGCCTTTTGGGGCGTTCATTAAGGTGGCGGACGGCATCGAGGGGCTGGCGCACATCTCCGAGCTTTCGGAGTCGCACATCGAGCTTCCCGAACAGGTGGTTCAGCTCGGCCAGGAGGTCCAGGTTCGGGTAATCGATGTGGACCTCGATCGCAGACGGATCAGCCTTTCGCTGAAGGCGGGCCCCGGCGGCCAGGCACCCGTCCAGCCGGAAGCAGCCGCTCCGACTGAGTCCGAACCTGAGGCAGAAGCCCCCCACGTCGACTCCGGTTCGGCCGACGTACCGGCGGCAGCGCCGGGGGCAGCGCTGGAAGAGGTATCCGCCAAACCGCCATCGGAGGTGTCCGCAGATGGCACGGATCCCGAGATCGTCGAAGCGCCGCCAACTCCGGAACCCGCGGTGATCGCATCCGAATCGGCGCCCTCATCCTTTGTGCCTCCAGGGCCGGCCCTGGAGGGCGAGCTGCTCGACTCCGCCCCCGACAGCTTCGAGGAGTCCCTCGAATCGATCGTCGAGGGCATGAAGCGGAACCGCACCTAGCCAGTAGCCACGCTGTGCCCGTCATAGGACTAACCGGAGGCATTGCCTCCGGGAAGTCCACGGTGGCCGGCCTCCTCAGAGAAAAAGGCGCCCTCGTCATCGACGCCGACGAGGTGGCCCGAGAGGTGGTCCGTCCGAGCCGGCCGGCACTGGAAGAGATCAGGGACCGGTTTGGCACCGGCGTCCTGGCACCGGATGGAACGCTGGACCGGGGGGCTCTTGCTCGCCTCATTTTCTCCGACCCGGAGGCCCGGCGTGACCTGAACGCCATCATGCACCCGAGGATCTTCGAGGCAATCCGGGACCGCCTGGCGGTGACCGACCCCGATCAGATGGTCTTCGTCGAAGCAGCCCTGTTGGCCGAAACCTATTCGCAGGCATCCCAGTGGCTCAAGCTTGAGTCGTTGGTGGTTGTAGACGCTCCGCGCGAACTCCAGGTGGCGCGCCTAAAGGAAAAAGGCATCACGGGGCCTGATGTGTCCCTTCGTCTGGCTGCACAGATGGAAAGTCGTGAACGTCTTGCTCAGGCGACCCATGTGATCCAAAACGCGGGTTCACTCGATGACCTCAGGTCCGAGGTGGACCGGGTATGGCGGGAGCTTGAGGGAGAGTCGTTTGGGGTGACGGATCGACCCCTACACTGAACGAGGGAGTTATGGGCGTGATCGGTCGACCAGTGAGGGGCTTGGAAAGGGGTCATGCAAATACTGCCCCATGCGTTCTTGGGTGGGACGGCACACTCGACATGGTGACGCTCCAGAGGGACGGATTATGCTCCGCAGACTGCGCACAGACGAGCTGACGGCCCGCGCGGTCCAGGCAATCCGCCGGTTGCTCGTCGCCGCATTTCAGTCAGACGAGGAGGAAAGTTTCACCGAAGATGACTGGCAGCACGCCGTTGGGGGTCTGCACTTCCTCATCGAGATCCATGGAGAGGTCGTCGCCCACGCCGCAGTCGTCGAGCGTGAGCTCCATGTCGACGGCCGGCGCCTTCGGACGGGCTATGTGGAGGCCGTCGCGACCGCGCTAAACCACCAGGGCAGGGGGCTGGGAACCATGGTGATGCGAGAGGTCGGGTCCTACATCCAGGAGCACTTCGAGCTTGGCGCCCTCGGTACCGGGAGGCACAGGTTCTACAGGCGGCTCGGCTGGCTCACCTGGCAGGGTCCATCGTCCGTCCGATCCGGTACCGGCACGCGCCCGACCCCCGAAGACGACGGCTACATCCTCGTGCTGCAGACACCATCCTCTCCTCCCCTCGACGTGACGGCTCCGATCAGCTGCGAGTGGCGGACCGGCGACGTCTGGTAGCCCCTGCTCCTAACATGGCTCCGATTCCAAGCGGGACCAGAGTCTGGCGGTGGGGACATTGGGTGTCTCGCCCCTCTTCAGCCACACCGGCAAACGACGTGCCCGGCCTCAGGTTCCTCGAGTTCAACATGTGCGGAAGCGCGTGCAACAAGGGCGACGTCATCGGCGTAGTGGATGAGCTTGGGCAGAGCATCGTGGAGTACCGGCCGGACATAGTACTGCTGAATGAGGCCTGCCTCGGGCAAGTTGACCGCCTGTGGGACCAGCTGACGCTCATGGGGTACCGAATGAGCGCATGCTTCGGCGCCACCACGGGGACGAGCCGGTGTCCCGGAGCGGAGGGAGAACGGTGGTACGGGAATGCCGTCTTCACTCGAGGGTCGGGCATCGGGGCCCCGGAGATGCTTGTCTTGCCCAACCGATCCGCCGTGGCGGAGCAACGGAGCGTCATCTCAATGGCGGCCGACCTGAGAGGAGTGAGGGCCCTAATCTCGGCAACACATCTGTCGCCCCGCAGCAAGGACCAGGTGTGCAACCGCCTTCAGATCAGCGAGGTCGCTCGGATCCAAAACGAGAAAGCTTCGGCCGGCAACATCGTCGTGTTCGGGGGCGACTTCAATGCCACGCCGGATCAACTCCAGGAGATCTACGTTCCGGGCGGCCGGTTTCAAGAGGTTGACTACGTGGACAACGAAGCGACTTACTCCACCCGCAAAATCGACTTCATCTTCCTGAATGTTCAGAAATTCTCCGGCCTGTCCGGTCAAACGGCGACCTCGAGGTTCTCCGATCACCGGTCGCTGAAAGGCCAGGCCACCCTTAGGGCCTGAGCAGGTTTTCGGCACCAAAATAGATAGATTCTTGCCATGAGCCCGCCTTTTAGGAGCCCGAAATGTCACCCCTGTTGAGTACGATTTTGTTATGGATGCGGGGACACTCCTTGAATGTTCGGCCGAGGAGCTGGACGAAGCGCTGACTCAATTTGAGGCGGGGCGCTGTGCGGTCCATCAGGCCGAGCTGGACCTGATCTGGACCTTCGAGCAAAAGGAGTTCTTCTTCGCCGACGGTGCCCCTTCGATGGTGGCGTGGCTTTGCCTGCGGTTCGGGTGGTCTTCCTACCGTGCCCAGGCGACGGTTCGGGTCGCCCGCGCCCTGGCCCGCCTGCCGTTGATCCGAGACGCCTACGGGCAGGGACGGATCTGCTGGGAGCAGGTCGAGGCCCTGTGCCGAAGCGCCACACCCG
>JAUJPC010000001.1:886505-986000 GCA_030447305.1 Actinomycetota bacterium
CAGGGACGGATCTGCTGGGAGCAGGTCGAGGCCCTGTGCCGAAGCGCCACACCCGAAAACGAACCTGAGCTGTTGGGTCACGCCCTGCGGATGACCGCCACCCAGCTCAAGGCTCTGCTCGCCAGCCTGGAGCCGGTAGACGTCGTGGATGCCAATCAGGCCTACGAGCAGCGGTTCCTGCACTACCACTGGGATCCGGACGGACGGGTGCTGCGGTTCAAGGGGATGCTGGCCGACGCCGACGGGGTAGTGGTGGCCAAGGCAATCGAGCACCTGGCGGGCAGAAAGGAGTCGGGGACGGTGGAGCAAGGGTCCGGCGCCGAGGAGGGCTCCGTAGATCACCCGGGGGACTCTGCCGGCTGGGCAGAGATGGCGGCGCTGGCCAGCGACCCTGCTCCCGGCCCAGCTTCGAGCAGGCTTGTGCCGACGCCCTGGTTGAGCTCTCCTCGACCTACCTCTACGCCAAAGGGAATGCGGATAGGGCGACGGTGGTGGTGCACGTCGACATCGACCGGCTGCGCCAGGACGGGGGAACCGGGATTGCCGCCTTGGACGACGGGCCGATGATCTCCGGCGAGACCGCGCTTAGGTTGGCGTGCGACTGCCACTGCGAGCTGGTAATCGAGGGGCCGGACCGGGTTCCGATCGGGATCGGCCGGCGCAGCCGGCAGGTTCCTGGATGGCTGTGGCGGGTGCTGAAGCACCGGGACCAGACCTGCCGGTTCCCCGGGTGCGACCGGGCACGCTGGACTCAGGGGCACCACATCCCAGCACTGGACCAATGACGGCCCCACCGACACCGATAACCTGGTTCTGCTGTGCTGGTTTCATCACCGGCTGGTCCACGAGGGTGGGTGGAGGATCAAGGGCAACGCCGACGAGTGGCTGGACTTCATCAACCCGCAGGGTCAGATCCTCACCTCACTGCCGCCCCCGGCGGTGGACAAAGAACTCAAGGACGGCCTGCTCGAGCTGTTCTCGGGAGAGCCCTCGCCGGATAGAGATCCGCCGGAGTAGTACGCCGGGAAATAGGCCACCCACCGTCCTCGTTAAGGTGTAGGACGATGAACAACATGCCCACCGACCTCAAGGCCGTCTTCTTCGACGCTGGGGAGACACTACTTGCGCCTCACCCTTCACACCACGAGCTGTTTGCCATGGTGCTCGCCGAGCATGGCTACGACGTTGCACCGGAGACGGTCCAGGAGGTCTTTGCCGGCATGGCGCCCACCTTCGTCGCGGTCATGGACAACATGGCGGTCAAAGCCTGGTCCGTCTCCCGGGAGGCGTCCCTGGAGTTCTGGGGACGCATCTATGGGGAAGCTCTCGACCGGATGGGTGTCCCCGATCCGCACGGGGCTCTATTCGAGGCGCTCTACCGGCGGTTCACCCGCTACGACTCCTACCGGCTCTTCCCCGAGTGCATACCCACGCTACGGGCGGTGAAGGATGCGGGGCTGGTCGTCGGGCTGATCTCCAACTTCGAGGAGTGGCTCGAGGGCATGCTGATTGAGATGAAGGTTGCCCATCTGTTCGATCTGATGGTGATCTCGGGCAAGGAAGGGATCGAGAAGCCGGACCCGGCGATTTTCCGGCTTGCACTTGATCGCACCGGCATCGGCGCCGAGCACTCGCTTTACGTCGGCGACCATCCCAGGCTGGACATCGAGGCGGCCAAGGCGGTTGGAATGGGCGCGGTACTGATCGACCGGAAAGGCCACCATCCGAATTTCGAAGGCCACCGGATCGATGCTCTCGACGGCCTTCTGAACCTGCTGGATCTCGGATACTTAGGGGACGATGCCTGATTTCAAGGTTGTCTCGGACTGGGCCCCCAGCGGCGACCAGCCCCAAGCTATTGAGAAGCTGTCGTACGGGCTGAGCGAGGGGTACGCCCGCCAGACCCTTTTGGGCATCACCGGGTCCGGCAAGGGCTTCACCATGGCGGGGGTCATCGCCAAGGCCCAGAGGCCCACGCTGGTCATCGCACCGAACAAGAGCCTGGCCGCCCAGCTCACCAACGAGATGAAAGAGTTCTTCCCGCACAACGCGGTGGAGTACTTCGTCTCCTATTACGACTACTACCAGCCGGAGGCGTACATCCCGTCCAGCGACACCTATATCGAGAAGGACTCGTCGCTCAACGACGAGATCGACCGGCTTCGCCACTCCGCCACCTCGGCGCTGCTCAGCCGGCGGGACGTCATCATCGTGGCCAGCGTGTCGTGCATCTACGGCTTGGGATCACCGCTGGAGTACGAGTCGCAGCTGCTTCGGCTCGCCATCGGCAAGGAGTATCCGCAGACCCTGATACTGCGCAGGTTGGTCGACATGGCCTACGAGCGCAACGAGCTGAACTTCATCCGGGGAAAGTTCCGGGTGCGGGGCGACACCCTCGACATCTTCCCGGCCTACGAGCAGACCGCGGTCAGGGTGGAGCTGTTCGGCGACACCGTCGAGCGGCTGGTCCGCATGGACCCGTTGACCGGGGAGCGGCTGGGCGACGAGGACGCCATCACCATCTTCCCCGCCTCGCACTATGTGGCGTCCGGTCCACGGATGGAGCGGGCCATCCGGCAGATCAAGGCGGAGCTGAAGGACCGTCTGCTGGTTCTGGAGAAGCAGAACAAGCTCCTCGAGGCCCAGCGCCTCCGCATGCGAACCGAGTACGACCTGGAGATGATGGAGCAGATCGGCTTCTGCAACGGCATCGAGAACTACTCCCGCCACATCGACGGCCGGACGGCCGGGTCACCGCCGTTCACCCTGCTGGACTACTTCCCCAACGACTTCCTGACGGTCATCGACGAGTCCCACGTCACCATCGGGCAGCTTCACGGCATGTACGAGGGTGACCTCAGCCGAAAGGGGGTGCTGGTGGAGCATGGCTTCCGGCTTCCCTCGGCCATCGACAACCGGCCGCTGAGGTTCGACGAGTTCATCGAGCGGGTGGGCGACGTCATCTTCATGTCGGCCACCCCGAGCCCCTACGAGCTGAAGGTGTCGAGCCAGGTTGTGGAGCAGATCGTGCGCCCCACCGGACTGGCCGACCCGGAGGTTAGCGTCCGCCCCAGCAAGGGGCAGATTGACGACCTGATGTCAGAGATCAGAATCCGGGTGGACAGGGACCAGCGGGTGCTGGTGACCACACTGACCAAACGAATGGCCGAGGACCTTACCGACTATCTGCTGGAGTCGGGTGTGAAGGTCAGGTATCTCCACTCCGACGTAGACACCATCAGCAGGATCGAGATCCTTCGTGACCTTCGGCTCGGAGAGTTCGACGTCCTGGTGGGAATCAACCTGCTCCGGGAGGGTTCCTTCGCTCACAGACTTCTCTCATCCAGACGATGGGCGCGCGGCCCGCAACGTCGAGGGACAGGTCATCATGTACGCGGACAACGTGACCGACTCCATGCAGGCAGCCATCTCCGAGGCCACCCGAAGGCGGCAGATCCAACTGACCTATAACGAGGAGCATGGCATCAACGCGTCGACCATTCGCCGCAACATCTCCGACATCCTGCTGGGCGCCGAGTCGGACTCCACCCCGTTGCCCAAGGGCAAGGGCAGGCGGTCCCGCCAGCGCGAGGAGCTGTCTCTTCCCAGGGACGAGCTCGTCCGCCTGGTTCAGTCGCTGGAGTCCGAGATGCACGAGGCGGCCAAGGGTTTGCGGTTCGAGTATGCGGCCCGGTTGCGAGATGAGGTCGCCGTCCTGCGCCGGGAGCTGAAGGCCCTTGCCTGAGTTCGATCCGAAGGTAAACGGCCACAGGCTGAGGTCCGTCATCCCCGCCTCCCCGGCGGGGGGCGGAGTGCTGCTTCTGGCGCTGGTGTCCGCCTTCACCGGTCTGAACATGATGATCGGCGCCGGGGTCGGTGGCATTGTGGGGACGGTCACCAACGCGGGCGACGTGACCGCGGCGCTCGCCGCCATCGGCGCCGGCCTGGGAGGCGCCATCGGCGTGGCACTCGGAGTACGAGTGACTCTGCGCCTGGGGGGCTCCAGCGGCGTGACCTCCGCACGCCGGCTGACCGGTTGGGGGGTCGCAGGCCTGGTGGGCTCGATAGCACTGGCAGCGACCCTGGCCAGCGCGTTCACGCCCATCATCGCCATTCTTCTCCCCGGGCTGGCGGCCCTTCTGGCAGACCGCTATGCCGCCAAACGGCATCTGGCGCTGAGCGGCAGCCCTCCCCCGAAGGTCGGGCTGCGGGAGCAGGAGGAGGCCTCGGAGTAGGCCGCACGGGGAAAGTGGGAAAAATCGAACGTATGATCGGTCGAGGGTCCTCGACCGTGGCACAATGAGGCTTAGATGACCACCAAGAAAAGGGCCGGGGCGGCCACCGATCTGGTCATACGCGGTGCGCGGGAACACAACCTCAAGGACATCCACCTTGAGTTGCCGCGTGACGCATTGATCGTCTTCACCGGAATCTCCGGCTCGGGCAAGTCCTCGCTGGCCTTCGACACCATCTACGCGGAGGGGCAGAGACGCTACGTCGAAAGCCTCTCCTCCTACGCGCGCCAGTTTCTCGGCCAGATGCAGAAGCCGGAGGTCGACTTCATCGAGGGCCTGTCTCCGGCCATCTCGATCGACCAGAAGTCCGCCTCCCGCAACCCCCGGTCGACCGTCGGCACCATCACGGAGATATACGACTACCTCCGCCTGCTGTACGCCCGCATCGGCAAACAGCACTGCTGGAACTGCGGGCGGCCCATCGCCAGGCAGACCCCAGAACAGATTGTGGACCAGGTCCTGGAGCTGCCCACCGGAACCAAGTTCCAGGTGCTGGCACCCATCATCCAGGGCAAGAAGGGGGAGTACGAAACCCTACTGGAGGACCTGGCCCGCAAGGGCTTCGCCCGGGCGCGGGTGGACGGCCGGCTCGTCGACCTATCGGAGCAGCATCGCCTGGATCGGTATTACAAACACAACATCGACGTCGTGGTCGACCGGCTGGTGATCAAGGACGGCATCGGCCGCCGGCTCACCGACTCAATCGAGACCGCGCTCGGACTGGCGGAGGGCCTGGTGTCCATCGACCTCGTGGACCAGGGGAGAACGTTGGGCTTCTCACAGAGCGCGGCATGCCTGAGCTGCGGACTGTCGTTCGACGAGCCGGCACCCCGCAACTTCAGCTTCAACACGCCGTACGGGGCATGCCCCAGATGCGACGGCATCGGAACCCATCTCGAGGTCGACGCCGACTTGATCGTCTCCGACGGCGAGCTGTCCATCTCCGGCGGGGCTATCCGGCCGTGGTCCTACGCCAAGCTGGATTACTTCATCCGCATGATGGAGGCGGTGGCCGACCGGTTCGGATTCTCGGTGGACACGCCGTGGGGTGAGCTTTCCACCGAGCACCAGAACGTGATCCTCAACGGCACCGGCGAGGAACAGGTCTTCATCAAGTACAAGAACCGCTACGGGCGGGTCCGCCAGTACCACACGACCTTTGAGGGGGTGGTGCCGTGGCTGGAGCGCCGGCGGACCGAGACGGAGTCGGAGTTTGCCCGCGAGCGCATCGAGCAGTTCTTTCGGGAGGTGCCCTGCCCGGCCTGCGGCGGCGCCCGGCTGAAGCAGGAGGCGCTGGCCGTGTACGTCGGCGGCCGTAACATCTGGGAGCTGAGCCGGATGTCGATCCTGGAGTCGGAGAAGTTCCTGGGATCCCTGGACCTGTCGGAGCGGGATCACTCCATCGCCGACCGGGTCTTGAAGGAGATCAACGAGCGGCTCGGGTTCCTCATCGACGTTGGCCTGGACTACCTGTCGGTGGAGCGCTCGGCCGCCACGCTGGCGGGAGGGGAGGCGCAGCGCATCCGGCTTGCCACTCAGATTGGGAGCGGCCTGGTGGGGGTGCTCTACATACTCGACGAGCCGTCTGTCGGGCTCCACCAGCGGGACAACAAACGGCTGATCGAGACCCTGCTCCGCCTCAAGGGCCTTGGGAACACCTTGATAGTCGTGGAACACGACGAGGAGACCATCGCGGTGGCCGACCACGTGGTGGACATCGGTCCCGGCGCGGGGGAGCACGGGGGTGAGGTCATCTACTCCGGGCCGGTGAAGGGCCTGCTGAGGAACCGGAACTCCGTCACCGGCGGATATCTGTCCGGGCGGCTCAGCATCCCGGTGCCGAAAGAACGGCGAACCCCGATGGGCCCGGCCATCACCGTGGTCGGCGCCAGCGAGCACAACTTGAAGGATCTCGAGATCAGCTTCCCCCTGGGGGTCTTCACCGCAGTCACCGGCGTTTCGGGGTCGGGCAAGTCAACCCTGGTGAACGAGATCCTCTACCGTGCGGTCCACCGCCACCTGTTCCGCGATGCCAAGGTGCTTCCCGGCAGGCACAAAAAGGTGACGGGCCTGGAGTCCATCGACAAGGTCATCGACATCGACCAGTCACCGATCGGGCGGACCCCCCGCTCCAACCCCGCCACTTACACCGGCGTCTTCGACCCCATCCGGACCCTGTTCTCCCAGACCGAGGAAGCCCGGATGCGCGGCTATCTGCCGGGGAGGTTCTCCTTCAACGTGAAGGGCGGACGGTGCGAGAGCTGTCAGGGGGACGGGCAGATCAAAATCGAGATGTACTTCCTCCCCGACATGTATGTCACCTGTGAGATCTGCAAAGGGCGCCGGTACAGTCGGGACACCCTGGATGTCCACTACAAGGGCAAGACCATCTCCGAGGTGCTGGAGATGAGCATTGAGGAAGCGCTCGACCTCTTCCGGCCCATTCCCAAGATCGCCCGGCACCTGCAGACTCTGTCGGACGTCGGTCTGGGATACGTCCGCCTGGGCCAGCCGGCGCCCACCCTGTCCGGAGGAGAGGCACAGCGGGTGAAGCTGGCGACCGAGCTGGCCAAGAGAGCCACCGGCCGGACGCTCTACATCCTCGATGAGCCCACCACCGGTTTGCACTTCGAGGACATCTCCAAGCTGCTCAAGGTGCTCCACGGGTTGGTGGACAGGGGCAACTCCGTGGTGGTCATCGAGCACAACCTCGACGTGATCAAGACCGCCGACTGGATCATCGACCTGGGTCCGGAGGGCGGCGGAATGGGGGGTTCGATAGTGGCGGAGGGCACACCGGAGCAGGTGGCCGCCGTGGACGGATCGCACACGGGCCGGTTCCTGAAGCCCACTCTTGCCGGGCGTTCTGCCAAAGGTTAGAAGCTGCGGTCACCGGCTTTTCACGGCAGACAGATTCAAGTAATCGTCCTCAAAGCGTCAGTTGGCCGCTAAAATGAGCGCCAGCGGATTTGTCGGCTATCATCTGCCGCCACGCCACCAAAGCTGATATCAAAACAGGGGTATCCAATGACGAAGGTGTACCGAATTGGTTTGGCCATGATTGGAATGATGGCCGTCCTTGCCACTGCAGCCTTTGTCAAGGTTGCGATTCTTCCCCGATTCGACGCGGACTCAGCCCAGGATGTCAAAAGGACCCGCCCTGTCGTGGTGGACGCGGCCGCAGAGCCGGCCGCAGCGCCGGCGGCAGAGCCGGCTGCAGAGCCGACCCCCAGAGCCCCTCTGGTATTCGATCATCCCGAAAGCTCGCCGGTAGCCGATGCCGCAGTCCCCAACGTGCCGGTCTACGGATCACCGGGAGCCGCAAGTCCCACCAAGACCCTTAAGAACCCGACGATAGAAGGCGTGCCGCTCATCTTTGCCGTTAAGGAACGACAGGGGGACTGGATCAAGGTCCAGCTTCCGGTTAGGCCGAATGGGGCGACAGGTTGGGTGAAAGCGTCCGATGTGAAGACTCGAAGTGTGAACACTCACATTGTGGTGCAGGTGGCGGAGCGCAGGCTGAGCGCGTTTCGCGGCTCAAAGCTGTTGATGGAGGCTCCGGTCGGGGTGGGCAAGGCCAAGTCCCCCACGCCCACCGGTACCTTTTATGTTGACATCTCGGTAAAGAATCCCGGACAGGGTTACGGGCGCCACCTGTTGAGTGTTGCCGGCTTTTCCAACGTGCTCAAGAATTTCGGCGGCGGTGTTGGCCAAATCGCGATTCACGGCACCAGCAACCTTGGTACTGTGGGCCAATTCTCAAGTAACGGGTGCCTGCGGTTGACCAATGACGACGTCGTGCGTCTGGCAGGCATGGTTCAAACCGGGTCTCCGGTTTTCATCCTGCCTTAGTTTAGAAACAGGTCAGGTTTCTTAACTTAACGATCGGTTAAGTGAGTTGATGCGTCCGCTTATTCCCGGCTCATGAACAGCCTGAGGACGTACCAGAACATCAGGGCCACCGAGCCGAACAGCTCAAGCGCAGCTGAGACGTAGCGGTCCTCCGGATAGGTGCGCAGCACGTTCGACGTCGAGTAGAGGATGGCTGCCCCGGCGAACCCGACCATCGCCACGGAGAAGAAGGTCCCGAGCTGAAAACCGAACAGCACCGACCCGACGATCAGCAGAATGGCGACGATTCCGCCCCACCTCAGGAAACTCCCCAGGAACGAGAAGTCCTTGCCGGTGGAGACCGCCACCGTCGTAAGCCCGGCGAAACCGATCAAAGTAACCACGGCGGCGCTGGAGATGGCACCCGGCGCAATTTCGTTCGCGATGTACAGAAGGGGGACGAAGATCAGCGCCTCCGCAGCGACGAACGCAGCCAGAGCCAGATACTGTGCTTGCATCGATTGCGCTCGTGAGGCTCCCCAGCTTGCGAGGTAACCGACGATCATGAACGCTCCCAGGATCATCAGCCAGCTCGTCTGGAGCATGGCCCGGGCGATGTTCTCCGCCATCCCGGTACTGAAGAGGAACACCTCGATAGCGGTGAAGCCTGCAATTGCCGCAAAGAGGTGCCCGTAAGTCCGGGAGATGAACCGGCTGCGGGCGCTCGCATCCAGGGCGCCGACAGGCGTCCTGAGGGGTGCGGGCATCGAATTGGCCATGAAACAACCTCCTATCGTTCGGGCTGCCTGTGCCTGAACCACAGGTCAATCTCCCTGTAAAAAGTGTACTGCTGGACGCGAACGAATGGCAGCCAGACGGACCAGACCGAATCAGTGGCTACGGAATTGGCGCCGGTGGCCGGCCGTTAACATTTACTCATGAGGATCAGACAAGACTGGCGCCCCGCCACTGCAAACATTCCCGACTCCGCCGGCGTCTACCTGTTCCGGGACGCCGCCGGCCGGGTCATCTATGTGGGCAAGGCGAAGAGCCTCAAGCACCGGGTCCCCAGCTACTTCGGAACCGGTTTGCACCCGCGTACCGCCTCTCTGCTGGAGAACGCAGCCGAGGTCGAGTGGATCATGACCAACAACGAGGTGGCGGCGCTCCAGCTCGAGGTCACCCTGATCAAGGAGCACCAGCCCCGGTTCAATGTCCGTTACCGGGACGACAAGTCGTATCCCTATCTGACGATCAGCTTCAGTGAGGACGTTCCCCGCGCCAAGGTCACCCGGGGCAAGAAGAACAGGCTGGACCGTTACTACGGCCCTTACGCCCACGCTTACGCCATTAGGGAGACCCTCGACCTCCTCCTGCGGGTGTTCCCGATTCGCACCTGCAGCAAGGGAGTATTCGACCGGGCGGCGCGAACCGGACGGCCGTGCCTGTTGTTCCACATCGGCCGCTGCTCCGGCCCCTGCGTGGGGGAGGTCACGCCCCAAGAGCACCTGGACATAGTGAACAAGTTCTGCGCCTTTCTGGACGGCGAGCACGACACCATTGTCAAAGACCTGCAGGAACGGATGGAGAAGGCAGCCGATGCAATGGAGTACGAGCAGGCTGCGCGGGCTCGCGACCAGCTGATCGCCGTCCAGAAGGTGATCCAGCGGCAGGAGATGGTGGGCAGCCGCAGGGAGGACTTCGACGCGGTTGCCTTCTCCGGCGACGATCTGGAGGCATCGTTCCAGGTTTTCTTCGTACGTGGCGGACGGGTTGTGGGCCGAAAGGGCTTCATCGTCGACCGGGTCGAGGCCCTAACCGAATCCGAGCTCATGCACACCTTTCTGGAATCACTGTATGCCGACTTCCAGGAGGTGCCGAAGAGCGTGCTCGTCACGACCCAGCCGGCGTCCCCGGAGGTGCTGGAGGAGTGGCTCTCCGAGCGGCGGGGATCAGCGGTGAAGATAAAGGTCCCCGAGCGAGGCTCCAAGCGGCGTCTTCTGGCAACCGTGGAGCGCAACGCCAAGGAGGCGTTCGACCGCAACCGCCTGAAGCGCTCGGCCGACTTCGCCTCCAGGTCCAAGGCGCTGAACGAGCTGCAGGAGCACCTGGGGCTGGCCGAGGCCCCCCTCCGCATCGAATGCTTCGACATCTCCAACCTGGGTCCCACCGATGTGGTGGCGTCGATGGTGGTCTTCGAGGACGCCCTTCCGAAGAAGTCCGATTACCGCAAGTTCAAGATCGCCGGCGTTGCCGGCCAGGACGATTTCGCCTCAATGGGAGAGGTCATCGAGCGACGGTTCGCCCGATATTTGATGGAGAAGGAGCTTCCGGTGGAGCGCAAGGGCAGATTTGCCTATCCGCCGGGCCTGGTGGTGGTGGACGGAGGCAAGGGCCAGTTGAATCGAACCGTGGATGTGATGGAGGAGCTGGGAGTCACCGGCATCCCGGTGGTGTCGCTGGCAAAGCGCCTCGAGGAGGTCTACGTTCCCGGCCGTCCCGATCCGATCATCCTACCGCGAGGCTCGGAGGCCCTTTACCTCATGCAGCGCATCCGTGACGAGGCTCACCGGTTTGCAATCACTTTCCAGCGGCACCGCCGGGGCAAGCGCATGACCGAGAGCACCCTCGACCGTCTGCCCGGGGTGGGCCCCGCACGGCGCAAGGCCCTGCTGAGGCACTTCGGTTCCACCAAAGGGCTTCGGGAAGCCACTCGCGAAGAGATCTCCGCAGTGCCAGGAATCGGCGCGGGATTGGCCGAAAAGATCCACGAACGGCTGCAATCCGCTGTCTAATGGAAGGGTGAACGAAACTTCGTCACCCAAGCCGCGCTTCACCATCATCACCGGCCTGTCCGGTGCCGGTCGTTCCGAGTGCGCCAAATGCCTCGAGGACCTCGGCTACTTCGTCATCGACAACCTGCCTCCGGCGCTGATCGAGAAGATGGCCGAGCTGGTGACCGTTCCGGGTTCCAAGGTCAAGCAGGTGGCACTTGTGGTGGACGCCCGGGGCGGCGAGTTCTTCCCGGAACTGGAGAAGTCGCTGGCGCAGCTCGAGGAGCGGGGGGTAGAGCACCGGATCCTGTTCCTGGAGGCCCGGGAACGGACGCTGGTGCGCAGGTTCGTCCAGACCCGCCGCCGGCATCCCCTGGCAGACAACGACCGCATCATCGAGGGAATCCTAGAGGAGCGAGCCATCATGAGTCCGCTGCGGGAACAGGCCGACGTGATCATCGACACCAGCGACCTGAACGTCCACGAGCTCCGCGACAAGATCTCGTCGCTGTTTGCCGAGCAACACCCGGGTTCCGGTATGGCGGTGAACGTCATCTCGTTCGGCTACAAGCACGGACTGCCTCTGGATGCCGACGTCGTCCTGGACTGCCGGTTCCTGCCGAATCCGCACTGGGTGGAGGAGCTGCGACCCCTGAACGGCACCAACCGCAAGGTCCGGGGGTATGTCCTCAACGCACCGGAGACGGAGCCGTTCCTATCGAAGGTACGCGGGCTGATCTCCACGATGCTGCCGGGGTTCGTCCGGGAAGGACGGCACTACCTGACCATCGCCGTGGGTTGCACCGGCGGAAAGCACCGCTCGGTGGTCATCAGTGACGAGATCGCCCGCTACGTCAAGGAGAAGGGCTTCGGCTCCACGGTAGTGCATCGGGACCTGGACAAGGAGTAGCCGGGCCTTCTAGCGGCAGAAGATATTGAGGAGGAGGCAGCGCCTGGCCGGTGCGGCCTGGGGCTCGAAGAAGTTAGTTTCCTCTCCGCCCGCGCTGTACGCATGCTGGGGCCCGTAGGGCTGCTGGCCGGTGGTGTACTGAGCAGCCTGCTCGCCGGCCCAGCCTATTGCTTCACGCAGGGTCACGTGCCCGTCACCGTTCGAGTCGCCCTGACCACCCAGGAGCGCTCTCTGCACCAGAAAGCCGGTCCATACCGAGGTACGCCAGCTCGGTTCCTCGTACCCCTTCTCATCCTCCGCGGATGCTGCTGTGAACAGCCGGCGCGGGCTCGAGACGCCGTGGTCAAACCCGGCAGCCTCGCAGGCGGCGATGTCGATCCAGGAGATGCCCTGGAGCTGCCGAACGTAATCGGCAAACTGGGTGTCGGAGATGAACCGGCCATCGGTCGGCCACAGATACTCGTGCGGCCCCTCGATGCCGCCCGCGTTGTTCATCTGCTTGGTGTGACCGGAGTAGTGCACCACGCACTCAGTGGACGGACCACACTTTTCAACCATCCACTGCAGTCCCTCCAGGATGGCTGCCTGGGTGGCGGCGCCGTCGGTCAACATCCTAATGTGGTCTTCCGGCCAGCCATTTTGTGCAAGCAGCGTGTGGAAGGCGTTGGCGTCTCCAACCGCCCCCACATTGGTGCGAGTGGGACCCTGATGCCGGTCTATGCCAATGATAAGAGCCCACTTCTCGGGGGCCGGCGCGGGAGCGGCAATCGCGGGCAGGGTAGTGCCGAGTACTACCGCAAGACCCAGAATCAGCAGAGCAAGTCGCCGCAAGGTTTCCTCCATCTCGGTCCGAGGGCGCTAATTCAACGTTGCCCATTCTGTCGTTACTCTAATCCTGGGTGCTCTAAAGTTGACGGCATGTTGAGCCTTTCATCTCGCGGTGGACGCATCATTTCCCGACTGCTTACCCTCGTAGCCGTCCTCATGATGATCGGCGGTCTGGGCCTCATCGGACATCCGTTCTACACGGACTACATGGCCGACCAGACGCAAGAGCAGCTTTCGGAACAGCTACACACCGCCAGCACCAGGGAAGCATTTGAGGTCGGAAAGGTAAAAGAGGCCTCCGCCGTTACCCGCTTGCTAATCCCCAAGCTCAACGTGGATACGATCGTGGTAGAGGGAACCTCCAAGGAGGCGTTGGATTCGGGAGCAGGGCACTACCCGGAAACGCCGCTGCCGGGAGAGCCCGGCAACGTCGGCATCGCCGGGCACCGCACTACATACGGCAAGCCTTTCGCGGATCTCGACCTTCTAGTGCCCGGGGATCGAGTGGAGCTTCAGACTCCCATCGGCCCTTTCATCTACGAGATGGTCGAGCCCTTCGATGGGCATGCCAATCCGTGGGTAATCCAGCCCGACGACTGGTCCGTGGTGGCACCGACCAAAGGGCACATGCTGACCCTGACCACATGCCACCCGAAGCGAAGCGATAAGCAACGTCTCGTGGCACGGTTGAGGTTGGTGGAAGGTCCAACGCAGTCCGGCAGCTCATAGCACCGCTCCGGTCACGCAGAGGCACATTCGACCACCTGCCCAGAAATTCTGGAAAGTCATGAGGGAATCCGATAGAGTCCGGCGGGGATACCCGTTTCTTCGGTTTCTGGGTTGCTGTGCCTTAACCTTTGACCCGTTCACCAAGGACATGGGTCGCCGGATGCAACGAAAAGTAACCAGTATCCCGGCATAAAGGTCAATCGTTTACCAAGGCAAGGTCCTACGAAGGAGAAAAATAGTGCGGAAGAGACTTCTCAGAAGTGCAGTAATAATTCCACTTGTTCTTTTGATCACAGCTTTGAGCAGTCCGGCTTTTGCCACCCCCCTCACGGCCACCACGGCCAGGGCCTACGGAATCAACCTCGACCTTTTGGATGCCAACGTCATCGACGAGACGCCCCTTCAGACCGCCGGCCCGGGCATCAACCAGGGTGCCGACAACCTGGTGGAGGTGCCGCTCGAACAGGTCGCCTTTGTGGGACTCGTAGGCGCCAAAGCCCAAACCAGAAGAGATTCGGTGATCGAGCCCGAGCTGCCCCTGGGCAGGCTCACGGTGACGCAGGGAGGACCGGCCAAGCCTGCGCTGTACAACGCACAGGCATTTGCGCGTAGCGCTGGTGCGGTAGCGCTGCCTCCGGTCCCTGTGGTAGGGACAGACCCTCTGGCCGCCGTCAGACTTCTGACGGGCGACGACGCCCTGGGTGACATCCTGGCGGTTGACGCCGTGGTTGCTGAGGCCCTCGTCTCTTGCGTCGACTTCCAGCCGGTGATCGCGGGCGGAGGTCTGCTGACCGGGGTGCGGCTGCTCGGGCAGGACCTCACGGACGCCATCGACGGGACGGCGAACCAGGTTATCGATGTGGTAGATCCTCTGGCTGGTACCGTCATTCCCGGCTCTCGTCTGGTCGCCAACGAGCAGATCAGGACGCCCAATGGGCTGGTGGTGAACGGGCTTCATCTGTTTATCCCGAACCTCATCGATTTGGTCCTCTCTCACGCCGAGGTCAGCGGTGCCGTCTGCGAGCCCGCTCCTGCTCCTCCGAAGCTCCTTCCGAGGACGGGTGGGGACAGCGCCGGTCTGGGAGTCGCCATCCTTGCCGGAGGCGTATTCCTCCTCGAAGCGCAGCGCCGTCGCAGGGCCAAGTTGGGACGCAGCTAGAAGGTAGCTAGCTAAACGCTCACTCAACAACAAAAGTGCACCCCCTCGGGGGTGCGCTTTTGTTTGCAGGTGTTCCTAGGAAGGAAGTCTTCCGCCGGGTGTCGCCGGCTTGCCTCGGATCTCTAGCGGTTCCGCTCCCGGCGCACGAACAGCGCCGTGCCGATTGCCAGGAACACCGCAAACATGACTCCCATGATCGCAAGGTTGGTGATCGGGTTGAGCAGGACCACCCGGTCGTACTCGTCTCTCCCGGCGTAGTAGACCGCCCGCATCAGATCCACTGCGTAGCGCATCGGCGCCAGGCTCGAGAAGAAGTTGAGCGCCGGAGGCAGGTCGTTGATCGGGTTGAACACCCCGGCCAGGAAGAACTGGGGCAGCAGTAGGAACGGGAACACCTGGTTCGCCGACCGCTGGCTCCGGAGGTTCGAAAGGACGATCACTCCGAACGAAGCACCCAGCATGCACGCGACCAGAGCAACCGGAAACAGCGCCAGAGCCCTCGGAATGGTCATCCCAACGCCCATGACGAAGGCGAGGACCACCAGTGCAAAGCCCTGGGGCAGCGCCACCATCGTCTCACCGAGGGTCTTACCGAGAATGATCGTGTAGCGGGAGATCGGGGTGATGAAGATCTCCTGGCTGAAATCCTCCTCACGATCGGAGATCAGCGAGATGATACCGCTGGCCGACGACTGGAACAGGGTCTGGGCCAGGACTCCGGTGAAGGTGAAGGTCATCAGGTTGAAGTTGCCGTCCCCGAAGCTGGCCTGCAGCGAGCCGCCCAGGACCAGGATGAAGATCAGCGGGAATATGAGCGAGGAGACCAGGCGAGCCGGGTCCCGCAGCAGATTCATGAAGTCCCGCTGGGCGATGGCCATCATGGCGTTAACCTGGTGCATCGGACTTCTTCAACACCGCGATATAGGCGTCTTCTAGGGTCGGGAAGTGGGTACGAACGCTCAAAAGCGGGGTCTCAATCGCCTTCAGAATCTCGTGCACCGTTCTGCCGTTCAGAGCCACCTTGAACTCGGGACCTTTCGCATAGGGGATGCTCATGGCGTCCAGCTCCCTGCTGAGTGCGGCCGGGTCGGCAGGGGTGACCAGCAGGTACTCCTCGACCAGGTCCTTCTTGATCGCGGTCGGGCTGCCGAACGACACGATCTTTCCGCCGTCGATGATGCAGATCGTGTCGGCCTCCTCGGCTTCCTCCAGGTAGTGGGTGGTTAAAAAGACGGTCGCCCCCGTCTGCACCCGGATCACCTTCAGGTACTCCCACAGGCTCCGGCGGGAATCGGCGTCCAGTCCGGCGGTTGGCTCGTCCAGAAAGAGCACCTTGGGCCGGTGCATCAGGCTCCGCACGATCTCAAGCTTCCGTTTCATTCCACCCGAGAAGCGCTTGACCGGTTTGAACATCTCCGCCTTGAGCCCCAGGATTCCGGAGAGCTCCTTGAAGCGAGTCCGGTACTCCGCCGGCATCAGCCGGTAGGAGGGACGCCACGGATACAGGCCGTAGAGGATGGCGTGGAACCTGACGTTCTCCTCGGCGGTCAGGTTGAGGTCGAGGCTCGGTTGCTGGAACACGATGCCTATCTGCTGCCGCACCTCGTTGGACTGGCTCTTCACGTCGTAACCCCCGATCCGAACCGACCCCGATGAGGGTATGAGAGTGGTTGTGAGGATCGAGATGGTGGTTGTCTTGCCGGCGCCGTTGGGACCAAGAAGAGCGAAGAACTCGCCCTCGCTGACATCGAAGCTGATACCGTCGACGGCGTTGACCTCCGACTTTTTGTAGCGCTTCGTGAGGTCCCTGACCTGGATTACGCGGCCGGTAACCGCCAAATGAGCGGGCGGGAGCCGCCGTTCAGAGGGGCGGACCGGAGGGTGCGGGGGAGGGGCCGGTGCATCTCCGCTCGCGGCACGAGGGTTTTGGTTGATAATGCATACTACCGCCCGGTCCGTCGGCCGTTTCTCGCGGCGAGCACGTGCCGGGGGCATCGGGATTAGCCGACACGGAGGTTAGGCGAATGACTGTAAAGGTGGGGGTAAACGGCTTCGGCCGCATCGGAAGAATCTTTCTGCGCTCCGTTCTGGAGCGGCCGGACAGTGGCGTTGAGGTAGTGGCGGTCAACGACATTGCGTCGCCCGACATCCTGGCTCACATGCTGAAGTACGACACCACTCACGGAACCATGTCCGAGGACGTCACCGTGGACGACGAAGGCATTCACGTGGACGGTCAGACCATCAAGGTGACCTCCGAGCGTGAGCCGTCCGACCTGCCGTGGAAGGAGCTTGGTGTCGATGTCGTCATCGAGTCCACCGGCATATTCACCGACCGAGCCGGAGCTTCCAAGCACCTCGAGGCCGGAGCCCGCAAGGTCATTATCTCCGCTCCCTCAAGTGACCCGGATGTCACCATCGTCCTGGGCGTGAACGAGGGGGATTACGACCCATCCAAGCACGACATCATCTCCAACGCATCCTGCACCACCAACTCGGTCGGCCCGATGGCCAAGGTGCTGATGGACAACTTCGGGATCAAGTCCGGGTTCATGACCACCATCCACGCCTACACCACCGAGCAGCAGCTTCAGGACCAGATAGCGATGACCCGCAAGGGCAAGCCGGACCTGCGCCGTATGCGGTCTGCGGCCAACAACATAGTGCCGGCATCGACCGGAGCCGCCAAGGCGCTGTCGGTGGTCATTCCGGAGCTGAAGGGCAAGCTGGACGGCATGGCCATGCGGGTACCGGTCCCCGACGGGAGCGTCACCGACCTGGTCTGTGTTTTGGACCGGGAAGTTACCAGCGACGACGTGAACGACGCCTACTCGAAGGCCTCCCAGCAGGCCAATTGGAAGGGTCGCCTGGTTTACACCGAGGACCCGATCGTCTCCGGCGACATCGTCGGCAACCCCGCCTCCTGCATCATCGACGGACTGTCCACAATGGCCAACGGCAACATGGTGAAGGTCATCGGCTGGTACGACAACGAGTGGGGTTACAGCAACCGCCTGGTCGACCTGGCTGCGAAGGTGGGCGCTTGAAGCTGCCCTCTCTGGACGATCTCGATGTAAACGGCAAGCGGGTCCTGGTGAGGGTGGACTTCAACGTCCCCCTCAAGGACGGCAAGGTGGTGGATCCGATGCGGATCAATGCCGCTCTGCCAACTATCCGCCGCCTGCTGGACGAGGGCGCCACGGTGATCCTGTGCTCCCACCTGGGACGCCCGAAGGGACAGGTGGACCCGAAGTACTCACTCGAGCCGGTAGCCCGGGCTCTGGCCGACATGCTGGGCAAGGCGGTGCGGCTGACCGAGGCCGCCAACGGTCCGGCGGAGGACCTGGAGGGCCTGGCGCCGGGTGATGTCGCCCTTCTCCAGAACCTTCGATACGACCCCCGGGAGGAGGCCAACGACCCGGGGTTCGCCCAGGAGCTGGCTTCGCTGGCCGATGCCTACGTGTGCGACGCCTTCGGCGCGGTGCACCGGGCTCATGCCTCGGTTGCCGGAGTTCCGGCCCTGCTCCCCAGTGCAGCGGGGCTTCTGCTGCACAAGGAGGTTGAGGTCCTGTCGACGCTGCTGGAAAACCCCAAGCGGCCGTTCGTGGTGGTGCTGGGTGGCTCAAAGGTGTCCGACAAGCTGGGCATCGTGAAAAATCTGCTGGGCAAGGCGGACAACATCCTGATCGGCGGGGCCATGGCCAACACCTTTCTGGCGGCCCAGGGCAACGACATCGGCAACTCGCGAATCGAGGCCGACCGCCTCGAGGAGGTCAAGGGCATCCTGAAGGCCGCGGAGGAGGCCGGGGTTCAGATGGGGTTTCCCGACGACGTTGTGGTTGCCGACGAGTTCTCCGAGGACGCCGAGGGCACAGTGGTTGAGGTCGGCCAGATCCCCAAGCAGTCGATGGCCCTGGACATCGGCCCTTCGAGCGTCTACCGCTTCGGTGAATGGATTCGAGTGGCATCGACGATCCTTTGGAACGGTCCCATGGGGGTCTTCGAGTGGCCGGCGTTTGAAGCCGGCACCCGGGAGGTCGCCAAGCTGATCGCCGAAGCCGAGGCGTTCACCGTGGTCGGAGGTGGTGACTCCGCGGCGGCACTGGCGCAATTCGGTATGGAGGAAGGGGTGGACCACCTGTCCACCGGCGGTGGCGCATCGCTGGAGTTCCTGGAGGGGCGTCCCCTGCCCGGAGTTATGGCACTGAGCCAAGGGACGAAGTCGTGAGCCGGCGACCGATCATGGCGGCCAACTGGAAGATGAACAAGAACCACATCGAGGCCATCCACTTCGTCGAGGAGTTTCGCAACCGGGTGGAGCAGAAGGCCATCAACCGGTCCGACATCGTGATCTGCCCGCCGTTCACCGCGCTGCGTTCCGTGCAGACGGTTCTCGACTCTGAGGACCTGGAGTTCAAGCTCGGTGCCCAGAACATGTACGCCGAAGACTCGGGGGCCTTCACGGGAGAAGTCTCCGGCCCCATGCTGACCAAGCTGGCCGTGACGTACGTCATCCTCGGACACTCGGAGCGCCGTGACTACTTCCAGGAGAGCGACGAGATGGTGAACAACAAGGTGAAGGCGGCCTTCCGCAACGGTCTGGTTCCCATCTGCTGTGTGGGGGAGACCCTTCGGGAGCGGGAGGAGGGTTTCACCAACAAGAAGGTGGAGTGGCAGATCGTCCACAGCCTGGAGGGCCTCACCGACGAGCAGATTTCCGGAATGGTCGTTGCCTACGAGCCGATCTGGGCGATCGGGACCGGCAAGACGGCAACCGCCCAGGATGCGCAGGACACCATCGCCACCATTCGTTTGGTGATCCGCGACCACCACCCCGATGCAGCCGACAAGGTCCGCATCCAGTACGGGGGCAGCGTCAATCCCGGAAACATCGACGAGCTGATGGCGCAGCCCGATATCGACGGCGCCCTGGTGGGCGGTGCAAGCCTGGACCCGGTCCAGTTCGCCCGAATCCTGATGTTCGAGTGATAAACTGCGGGGGTCTGCCCATCCAACCGGTAGGAACCCTGTGCTCCTGAACCTTGTGATTGCCGCACACCTCATCGCGTGCCTCCTGTTGATTCTGTTCGTCCTGCTTCACGCCGGGCGCGGTGGGGGCCTCTCCGAGATGTTCGGCGGGGGAGCGACCGGCGGAGGGTTGAGCGGCTCCACGGTGGTCGAGAAGAACCTCGACCGGATGACCATCGCCACCGCGTTGGTCTTCACACTCACGACCTTTGCTCTCGCCTTCCTCATGAAGGCTTGACACCCGCACCAAAACTGGTGGCGCTTTGCTGTTCGATGGTTCTTCTGGGCGCGTGCGGGCTGCCCGTACGCCGTGAGCCTCCCGCCGGTGGAGGCGGGTCGATCGTCATCGGCTTGTCACAGATCGGCAGCCTCGACCCTCCCCGCGCCGCCGGATCCTCGACGATGGCCGTTCTTCGTACCGCATGCGACGGCCTGATAGGGCTTGATCCTGAGTCCGGCGACCCCAGGCCTGCACTGGCTCAGGCGTGGACTCTGCACGAGGGGGCCCGGATGCTCAGCCTCCGGCTGAGGCCCGACATGAGGTTTTCCGACGGGAGCCGGGTCACCGCCGCCGCAGTGCGGGAGGCGCTGTCCCGCGTTGCGCGCGCCTCGACCGCCAGCCCCTGGGCCGGCCTGGTGTCGAAGGTAGCCGGATACTCCGAGGTCCAGTTGGGCAACGCAACACACCTCAGCGGCGTGAGGCTCGTGGGGGATCTTGGTCTCGAGATCGAGCTGTCCGAGCCGTACTCCGACTTTCCCACCGTGCTGGCCCATCCTGCGCTGCTGCCCGTGTCCCTCGCTTCACTTGAGAAGATCCCGGACGATCCAACCGAGCCGGTGTGCGCCGGGCCCTATCGGATTGAGAAAGGGCTGGAGGACAGTGATCTGCGTCTGAGTAGAACCACCGAAGGCGCAAGCCGCAACGACGCCTACCTCGCCGGTGGGAGCGGTCTTGCGGAGAGGATCCTCATCCGTTCCTTCGAGACCCCGGAGGACGCCTATGAGGCGTACCGGACCGGAGTGGTCGATATCGCGCCGGTACCGGACAGCCGCCTGGGCGAGGCGCAGGCTGCGAAGGCAGGGTATTCGAGCGCAGCAACCCCCCAGATCACCTTCCTTGCGTTTGATCCCGCCAACCCCGCCACGGCGGATCCCCGGTTCCGCCAGTCACTGTCGCTGGCCATCGACAGGCTGGTGATCATCGACGCAGCCTACGGCGACCAGCGCCGGCCCGCCACGCGCTGGCTTCCCGGGGACTACGGACGGGGAGTCGAGTCCTCCTGCGCCCGATATGCCCGGAGGATCGCCGACCCGGCGGAGGCAAAGGAGCTCCTTCAGGCCTCCGGGGTGAAGGCCGGCGCAGTTAAGTTGCCGCTCTTCTATGACCCCGGCACCACGGGCCGGCTGGTGGCCGAGGCCCTACAGCTCCAGGTGAGAGAAGGGCTTGGGATAACCCTCCAACCGCGGGAGCTGGAGGGCGAGGACGTCGTGTCTTCCTTCAAGGCCCGTGGCTCCACCGCCGGGGTGTGGATCATGGCTACGAACATCGATCTGCCGTTGCCCGATCAATTCCTGGGAGACCTCTTTCGGACCGGCTCGGCCAAGAACGTCCTTGGTTTTTCGGATAGGACATTCGATGCCCGGATACAGGACGCGAGAACCGCCACCTCCGAAGAGGACATCGAGCGGCAGTACGTTCAGGCGGAGAGCGCTGTGTGCAACCAAATGCCGGCCATTCCGCTATGGACGTCCGTAAGCCATTGGATGATCAACCCGGACAAGGTGAAGTTCGAAGGTCAGCGCAAGCTGGACTACCTGGGCGGACCGTTGCTGCGGCATGCATCGGCCGCCGGCAACTAGGCGCAGGCCCGCGCACCTGCCGGAATTGCCCCGTTTCATGTTCGGCGGCTGTTACAGTCCGAAGGTGCCTCTGTCGTTTCGGCGACTCTTCGCCCTGTTCCTTCCTCTGACCCTGGTGGCGGCCGCCTGCGGGCGGACGGGCGAACAGAGTGCTCCCCAAAACGTTCCCCAGGCCGCTTTCGACCTTCGAGTCGCCGTCACCGATCCAGGAAGCCTGGATCCGCCGAAGATCACGACGGACTCAGCTACCGTCATAGCCAAACAGGTGTGCGACACACTGGTCTCCTTCGATCTGCGGACTGGCGTCCTCAAGCCCGGCATTGCTCAATCCTGGACCATCGCCCCGGATGCCAGGAAGGTCACCTTCCAGCTGAGGCCGGGAGTGAAGTTTCACAACGGACGCAACCTGGTGGCCGAGGACTTCGTCTACTCCCTGTCAAGGCTGGCCGACCCCAAGACCGCCTCGACGCAGCATTTCCTGATGGACAAGGTTGTCGGCTACACCGAGCTTCGGGCTTCCAGGGCGCCGATGCTGTCAGGGGTCCGGGCGCCGGCGCCTGAGACGCTGGAGGTGGAGCTCTCCGAGCCCTTTGCCGAGTTTCCGACGGTCATGACCAGTGTCCTGGCGGGCAGCGCGGTTCCGAAGGAGGAGATCGAGCGATCGGCCGAGGAGTTCGCCGCCAACCCGGTGTGCACCGGACCGTACAAGGCGGAGTCGGCCAAGAGCGCCGAGGGGTTGAAGCTGGTCCGCCACGACGGCTACCACGGCGCAAATGGGGCGTTCTCGGAGGGGGGCCGCGGCTTCGCCCGCTCCATCACCTTTCGGTTTGCACAGTCGGAGTCGGATGCATACGACCTGCTGGAGGAAGGCGACGTCGACGTGAGCCCTGTGGCGCCCCCCGAGCTGCCGGCGGCCAGGCGGGTTGAGGGCCGGGTCACCAGCGGCGCAAACGGACACGTGGCATACATCGGCCTGCCGGTGAAGAAGGCCCCTTACGACAACCCCGACCTTCGCCGGGCGCTGGCTCTGTCGGTGGACCGGCGGAAGATAATCACCGGTCTGCTGGGCAACTCCCGTGAGATGCCCGACGGGTTCCTTCCGAGCAGCGTCGGACCAGGTGCTGCCGCCGGCAGGTGTCCTGAGTTGGTAACCGAAAGCGCCAACTCAGAGGCCGCCAGGGCGGCCCGCAGCGAGGCACAGGTGTCCATCCCGGAATCGGTGAATGTCTACCTGAATGCCGGGGGAGGCCACGAGCAGTGGCTTCAGGAGGTCGTGGACCAGTGGAAGCGGGAGCTGGACATCAATAGCGTGCTGAAGGCGAACCCATGGAAGCCCTACGTCGACTACCTCGCCAGCCCAGGGGCGGATGGACCGTTCCGGCTGGCCTGGGCGGTCGAGTTCCCGTCGCCCGAGGCTCTGTACGCGCCGCTGTTCTCGTCGGCCAGCCTGGACAACTTCACCCGTTACTCCAGTCCTGAGTTCGACTCGGCGATGAACAAGGCCCGGGCCACCGTCGACGCCGCCGCGAGGGCGCAGGCTTATGCCGAGGCGGGCAACATTCTGTGCAGGGACGTCCCGATCATCCCGATGTGGTTCGGACGCAACCATGTGGCGTTCGGCCCGGGAATCGAGGGTGCCGGCGGCGCAAGGATCGACATCTTCGGCGATCCCATCCTGCGGGAGCTTCGGAAGACTTAAGCGACCGGGCGACGCTCAACCGTCGCTATAATCGGGGGCGAGTCGGAGTGGCGGAACAAGGTAGACGCGCTAGGTTGAGGGCCTAGTGAGCGTTAAGCTCATAGGGGTTCAAATCCCCTCTCCGACACCAATTTCCTCGCTGCGCAATTCCCACCCCTGGCGCTGCTCTCATCCGCGCCGCCCTCACGGTTGCCCCTCGTGCCGCCTGCGATGCTCCTCCTGGCAGTCCCGGCACACCAGCCGCCGGCATTCGGCACACCAGTCGATCGTCGTTGGGTTGGTTGTACTCTTGGAACATATTGCACAGACGTACCGCATCTCCATCCGGCCAGAGTAACGGCGCCGGCGCCGAACGTTTAACGCGAGTAGCTTTCGGGGAGAACGCTCCCGGAAATGAACCCGATCCTGACTCCTGAGGCGGTAGCAAAAAACCGCTCAGTGCAGAGCGGAATTGGCGCCGAGCCGGAGCTTCCCGCACCCCGGGGCCCGATCTCCGAACGGCTCCTGACAGCCCTGACGGGTGTTCCGTCGACCATCGGGACCCGGGTTCCGGTTCCCGACACTCCGTTATCGGACGACGATTTCCACCTCGCCCTCTACGTCTGCTATGAGATGCACTACCGAAGCTTCAAAGACGTAGATGCGCATTGGGAGTGGAACCCCGGGCTTATCAGCTTTCGCAACAAGCTGGAGCACATTTTCGAAACCGCCCTGATGGATACGTATCTTGACGACGGAGGAGACTACCCAGTTGTCGAGGCAGTGAAGAACATCGCGGCCTCAACTCAGGGTCCCAGCCTTTCCACCTACATCAGCGAGCGGGCCACCCTCGAGGAGTTTTACGAGTTCGTCATTCACCGGTCGGCTTATCAGCTCAAGGAGGCCGACCCCCACAGCTGGGTGATCCCACGACTGGACGGCAAGGCAAAGGCGGCGCTGGTGGAGATCCAGACCGACGAGTACGGGGGCGGCCGCGGGGACCGCATGCACTCGGAATTGTTCCGCAAGACGATGAAGGCTCTTGGACTCGACGGCAGCTATGGTGCCTACCTCGACGTTATTCCGGGAGTAACCCTGGCGACGGTTAACCTGATCTCTTTATTCGGGCTTCACCGAAGGCTTCGGGGAGCAGCCGTAGGCCACCTGGCCATTTTCGAGATGACCTCATCTCAGCCCAATAAGGCGTACGCGGACGGCGCCCGCCGGCTTGGGGCGTCCGCGGAGGCCACCGATTTCTACGACGAGCACGTAGAGGCCGACTCGGTTCACGAGGTCATCGCGGCATACGACCTGGCCGGAGGCCTGGCCACCCAAGAACCGGAGCTTGGCCCGATCATTCGGTTCGGAGCCCGGGCTTGCGCCGGTTTGGACGCCCGCTTCTCGGCTCACCTTCTGGACTGCTGGTCCAGGGGAGCGTCTTCACTCCGCCGGACGTAACTGCTTGTGACTGCCGTCGCACCACGGCTTGATGGAGGAGGCTCCGCAACAGCAAAGGGCAACCGTCCGCCGGCGAGCCGGGATTTTCTTGCCTTTCCCGTCTCTGACCACGTAGTTGCCGCGCACCAGCAGCGGCCCGCCGCGGTAGGTAGTGATGGAAGCTTCTTGCGGTCCGTCCATGTTGTGCCTCCTCCGGCCGAGATCGTACCCGGATAAGCCCCGACTGAACCGCGGCCACCGCTACTCGGCGATGGGTGCGGGTTCGACCAGGACTCGGTGGCCCCCGACCGCAGGGGCATTGCCGAGTCCATCCGAGGGCGCATGGAGCGCGCCGGCGGGTCCGCTTCGATAACCACAGAACCCGGTGGGGGTACCGAGGTTCAGCTGACGACGGCGAGGGCCAATTGAGCGAGACCCCGATAAAGGTGTTTCTGGTGGACGACCACCGGTTGTTCCTGTCCGGCGTACGCAGCGAGCTGGGAGAGGACACAAAAGACCTTTCAGTGTCCCGGCTGGAGCTCTTTGCGGTTACGCTGGAGGAAGTGACCAAGCAAATCGCCGTCCGCGACGACGTGCGTAACGTGGCCATCATCGCCCACGTAGACCACGGCAAGACCACCCTCGTAGATGCCATGCTTCAGCAGTCTGGCGTCTGGCGCGAGAACCAGGTGGTGGTTGAGCGCGTCATGGACTCGATGGACCAGGAGCGTGAGCGGGGCATTACCATCCTCGCCAAGCAGACCGCCATCCACTACGAGGGTCTCCACATCAACATCTGCGACACCCCCGGCCACGCCGACTTCGGCGGCGAGGTGGAGCGGACCCTGCAGATGGTCGACTCCGCCCTGCTGCTGGTCGATGCCTCCGAAGGGCCGCTGCCGCAGACCCGCTACGTGCTCCGCAAGGCGTTGGAGCGGCGGATCCCCGTGATTCCGGTCATCAACAAGATCGACCGGCCCGACGCCCGGATTCCGCAGGTGCTCGACGAGATCTACAGCCTGTTCATCGACCTGGACGCCGACGAGGAGCAGATCGACTTCCCCGTGATCTACACGAATGCCCGCAAGGGCACCGCGACCACCGACCTCGATATCCCCGGGGTTGACCTCATCCCGCTGTTCGAGGCCATCTCCACCACGACCCCGCCCCCCACGTACGACCCGGAATCGCCGCTTCAGTTCATGGTGACCAACCTGGCGGCGGACCCCTACGTCGGCCGGCTGGCGATTGGACGGGTGTGGAACGGCAGCGTCAATAGCGGCGACCGGGTGGCGGTCTGCCACCGCGACGGATCGGTTGAGCCGGTTCGCATCACCAAGATGCTGGCCCATACCGGCCTGCTCTACGAGGAGGTCGACACCCTGGGACCGGGCGACATCGCTTCCATCGCTGGCCTGGGCGACGTGACCGTCGGCGAGACCATCACCGACCTGGAAAACCCGGCCCCCATGCCCCTTTTGAAGATCGACGAGCCAACCCTGCGCATGACGTTCGGCGTCAACACCTCACCGCTGTCGGGCAAAGAGGGCAAGTTCGTCACCAGCCGCCACCTCAAGGGCCGCCTGGACCGGGAGGTTCTCGGTAACGTCTCGATCCGCCTGGTCGACACCGGATCCCCCGACCGTACCGAGGTCCGGGGTAGGGGAGAGCTCCAGCTGGCCATCCTTATCGAGTCGATGCGCCGGGAGGGTTACGAGCTTCAGGTCTCCAAGCCGGAGGTCATCACCAAGCAGGTTGACGGCATGATCCAGGAGCCGTACGAGGACGTGATTCTGGACCTTCCCGAGCAGTTTGTCGGAGTGGTGACTCAGTCCCTGGCCCTGCGTAAGGGCCGCATGGCGAATCTGGTCAACCACGGCAGCGGCTGGGTTCGGATGGAGTTTCGTGTGCCGGCACGGGGACTTATCGGTTTCCGCTCGGAGATGCTGACCGAGACCCGAGGCACCGCCATCATCCACAGCAACTACGCCGGTTACGATGTGTGGGCGGGGGACATTCCGCACCGCCTCTCGGGAGCCCTGGTGGCCGACCGCCTCGGCGAGACCACTGCCTACGCGCTGTACGACCTGCAGGAGCGCGGAGAACTTTTCGTCACCTCCGGGGTGACGGTTTATGAAGGCATGATCATCGGAGAGAACTCCCGCTCCGAAGACATGAACGTGAACCCCACCAAAGAGAAGAAGAAGACCAACATCCGAACCCATGCATCAGACGAGGCCTTGAGGTTGGTGCCGCCCCGCCCGCTGTCGCTGGAGCAGGCCCTGGAGTTCATGGCCGGCGACGAGCTGGTGGAGATCACCCCCCGCAACATCCGCCTGCGCAAGGCGGAGCTGGACCAGCGTCTGCGCCTGCGGGCGTACCACGCCGCAAAGCGGTAGCCTCACATCGCCGGCGAAGCCGGCTCCGATCAGGACTTAAGACTCCTCGTCGTCCTCGTCGTAGATCTCCGAGGCATCGAGAAGCCCGCCTTTCACGTAGTCTATCCAGGTAATTACGGTGTGGTAGGCCTGAGTCAGCTCTGCCCGCTGGCGCTCGGGTTCGGGGAGATCGTCCCGGTAGACAAAGGCGAGACCGGCGTTGTACGCCTTTGCCGCTGCCCACTCCTCGCTCTGGTATGGAAAGGCGGCCGCGTTATCCGGCATCAAGCCGAGCGCGTCGTCGTGAAGCAACTGCGGCTCGACGCCGCCCGCGGCCTCGTAGAGCTCCCGGATCTCCTTCGCCGCACGCAGCACCAGGTCCTGCTGCTCAGGAGTGAACTGAGTCAGCCGGATGGGTTTGTCGCTCCACATCATCGGGCCCCCGACCACATGTCTCACCGCGGCGGGGATCGCCCCTTCCGGCAGGTCCGGATCGCTGAGGAAGCGCTCGACAGTGCGCCGGCGCAGTATGTGCCGTGCCGGCTCCTCTTCTGCGGGGGATTTCGTCGATTCGAGGTCTTGAGGTGTGCTCTGGGGCTCCGACGGTGTCTCGGAGCTGCGAGCAGACCTCAAGACTCGATCTGCAGGCCGCGGAAGTGGGCTTTGAGCTTCTTTTGCTTGAGCTTGGGCGCAAGCTCTTTGAGGAGCAACCGTGTGATATGCCCGCGGCTGGCACCGAGGGAGCGGAAGGAGACCTTGCGAGCCTCCTCACCGAACCTGCGGTCGCGCTCCTGGGTGAGGCCCCGGCCCCAGTTCTTGAAGGCCTCAAGTGACACCTGCAGAGGCTCGACGTTAAATCTGTGGGCTGCTTTAACTTCAACCTCTCCGGCTGCCGCCTCAACCGCCTTGATCGCAGTCTCGGTGGAAACATCCGGACCGAGGTAACTCTGGGCCACGCGGATCCGGTCGTTCAGGCGTTCGAACTGGGCTCCCAGCACACCGGGCGCGTCCTGGAACTTGGGCACGTCCCAGAGACGTTCACTGATCCGCATCCACGAGTCGGTAGGGGAGCCGGCAAGCATCGCCCTAATCACTCCGAGACTGGTCATTGCATCTGGCGACAGCTCGGCCCACCCGTTTCCAACAAACCAGTCCCCGGGATCGATACGAAACGCGTAGGACAGCAGCAGGAGCTCCTCCAGGGCGACGGACTTGCGCCGGCCCGTCTCGAATGCCTCAACCGTCACGACAGACCAGGCCAGTCCAACTTGCCGGGCGCGTTTGGCGAACTCTTCCCGAGTGAGGTCCCGTTCTTCGCGAACTGCCCTCACCCGATCGCCCAGCAACTGCCCCAGGCCCTTAGCCCCGTCCATGCTAAGAACATACCAGTTAAGACCGGGTTTCGATCACCGTTCGAGGCTACATGGCAGTCTTCCATCGTGGCCAGAGTCGACTAGGATGAAGGACGGTCAAGGGAACTAGAGGGTGATGACATGGTCGACCTGGTCGACATCCACGACGACAACTTCATGGCAGAGATCATGGATTCCAAGCTCCCCGTGCTGGTCGACTGCTGGGCCGTCTGGTGCGGTCCGTGCAAGATGCTGGCTCCGGAGTTGCAGGCACTGGCAGAGGAGCAGGCCGGCCGCCTGAGGGTCGTAAAGCTGGACGTTGACGCCAACCCGGGCCTTTCCCAGCTATTCGGGGTTTCGATCCTTCCGACCATGGTTCTTTTTGTCGACGGCCTGGTGGAGACATCGGTGGTCGGGTACCGGCCCAAGGACTATATCCTCGAGCAGATAGGTCCCTTCCTGAAGACCCCCGACGACTAGGCTTAGGAGAACGACGGCATGGGGAACTTCGGTCCGGCGGAGATGCTGGTAATCGGGGTCTTCGCTCTGCTGGTCTTCGGGCCCCAAAAGCTGCCGGAGATGGCCCGTTCGCTGGGACGGGCCATCCGTGAGTTCAAAAAGGCGACGGGCGAGCTAACCCAGGAGCTGAAGATCGGACTGGACGACCCTTCGACTCCCGCGAAACCGGCCTCCAAGTCCTCCGGCCCCGACCAGCAAAAGGAGCTGCGGCCCGGCCCCCGCTGATCGAGCTGTCACGCGCGTCCCACGACTGGTTCGACGGTGGGTCACCGAGGGTCGGATAGACTTTGCCCGCCATGGCAAAGACGAAGCAGCCGCCGCCCCGCAAGACGGTGAAAGCCCGAGGCTCTCTGCCTGCCCCGAGGGTGGCTCCTCAGCGCGACACCACGCCGTGGCATCGCAAGACCAAGTTCCGAGTGCTGATGGCAGTAGTGGGGCTTTTAGTGCTGGCTCTGGCGGTGAAGTTGGTCCTGGATGCAAGGCAGCGGGCAGATGACCGAAGGGCAGACGTCCGGGCTATCGAGCAGTTCGAACGCAAGGTTCAAGACCTGAACCTCGAGACCCAGCCGGTCTACCAGTCAATCGGTCAAGGGGCCGGCGCCTTCCTCGCCGGTACGCTGCCGGCGGCAGAGTTCCGAACCCAGGCGGAGGGATGGGTCCAAAGCTTTCGGGACCTGAACCGGGGCATTCGCGACATCCCCGTTCCGACGGACTTGGAACGGCTGCAAGAGGCCAAGGCCAGCTACGTCCAGGCGACCACGATCTACATCGATGCAGCGAAGATGTTCGTCGCGGCGGCCGACATCAGCGATCCCGCCGCGAGGGAGAGGGCCACCGTTCTGGCGCGCAACACGCTGATCCACGGTTCATCCGTCTCCGGAATGGGGGACCGCGCCATGACCCGGCTGAAGAACGAGTATGGCGTGAACGATCCGCCGGCGGAGCTTCCTGTCGCAGACCTACCCGAGGAGGAGATCTCTGTTCCGCCTCCGCCGCCTCCGGGGGCAGCGGAGCAGCCCGGCACGGTCGCACCTCCGCCAGAAAGCGTTCCGTCACCCGCACCAGCCCCGTAGCGCTCAAGCCGGCCGGCTGAACAAACACTCGCGCCGTTGGACCAATGCCTGCATCCGCGTGATGCTTGAAGGATGGCGAAAACTCTGACGGAGGCATTCGAGTCCACCTATCCCTTCGGCTTCGACGATTTTCAGCTCGAGGCGTGCGAGTCACTGGTTCGCGGCGAGTCCGTGCTCATCTCCGCCCCCACCGGGTCGGGGAAGACCGTGGTTGGTGAGTTTGCCGTCTGGCTGGCGCTTCAAGAGGGGGGAAAGGCTTTCTACACCACGCCGATGAAGGCCCTGTCCAACCAGAAGTTTACAGACCTGGTGTCGGTTCACGGTGCCGACAAGGTGGGCCTGCTAACAGGCGACAACTCCATCAATGCCCAGGCACCGATCGTTGTCATGACCACCGAAGTGCTGCGGAACATGATCTACGAGCGTTCCGACCTGCTGGTCGATCTTCGGTTTGTGATCCTCGACGAGGTGCACTACCTCCAGGATCGCTATCGAGGTGCGGTCTGGGAGGAGGTCATCATCCATCTCCCCCTGGACGTGAAGCTGGTGTCACTGTCGGCGACCCTGTCGAACGCCGAGGAGTTTGCCGACTGGCTGCAGACCATCAGAGGCGCCACCCGCACCATCATCGAGACCGAGAGACCGGTGGAGATCATCCACCACTACCTGGTGGACGGAGCGCTGTACCCGATGTTCGTTTGGGACGGCGACGAGCCGGCGCCGAATCCCCAGGTCCGCCTGCTGGAGACGCGGTCCAACTGGGATCGTCCGGCCCGGGGCAAAGGACCGGGGCCGAGGAAGGGTCACCCGCAGAAGCGTCGGTTTCCGCGCCGCGCCGAGCTGGCCGAGCTGTTGGAGAGCGAGGAGAAACTTCCCGCGATCTACTTCATCTTCAGCCGTAAGGGCTGCGACGCTGCAGTGCAGCAGTGCCTGAGGTCGGGAGTGGCGTTGACCAACTCCAAGGAGCGCAGGCAGATCTGCGAGTTCGCCGAGGCCCGCACCTCCTATTTGGACCACAACGACCTGGACATCCTGGGTTACGGAGAGTGGCTCGAAGCACTGACGGCGGGGCTTGCGGCCCACCATGCCGGGCTGATCCCGGTGTTCAAGGAGACGGTGGAGGAGCTCTTCAAAGCCGGCCTTGTGAAGCTGGTCTTCGCAACCGAGACGCTGGCGCTGGGCATCAACATGCCGGCCAAGACCGTGCTGATAGAGAGCCTCAACAAGTTCACCGGGGAGCGCCACGAGATCCTCACCCCGGCCCAGTTCACCCAGCTCACCGGCAGAGCCGGTCGCCGCGGCATTGACGTGGTGGGACACGCCGTCGTCCCCCAGCAGCCCGACATCCCGTTCCGCCAGATCGCGGGTCTGGCCCTGACTCGGACCTACCCGCTGATCTCGTCGTTCCAGCCCTCCTACAACATGGCTACCAACCTTGTTCGTAATTATTCCCGGGAGGAGGCGGAGCACCTGCTGAACTCCTCGTTCGCCCAGTACCGGACGGACAAGGACGTGGTGGTGGTTGAGCAACTGGTAGACCGCAACGAAGCGTATCTGGCCTCCTACCGGGAGAAGATGAGCTGCGACAAGGGCGCCTTCGAGGACTACTGGCGGCTGCGGGAGACCTACCACCGCTTGAGCCAGTCGGCCAGGGCCCGGGAGGCCCAGAACGAGCGAAACCGGATTGAGCGGGCCCTGGCTTCGGTCGCCGCCGGCGAGGTCTGGGCGGTCCGTACCTCAAGAGTCAACGGAAATGTTGTCATGGTGGCCACCGAGCCGACCCAGCGTGGCGGGACACGGGCGACCGCCCTGACCGACACGTCCCGCATTATCAAGGTCGGCGCCAACGAGCTTCGGGAGCCGCCCCAGCTGATGGGCCTGGTGAAGCTGGACAAGGAGTCCTGGGCCGGGCTGAGGGCGAAGGGGAGGTCGAGGCTCGATCATGCCCTTCGGCGCAAGATGGCGACTGCTCTGAAGGACTTCAACAGCAACGGCGGACGGGGCAAGCGTCCGTTGCTGGAGGAGGATGAGGACCTGGACCTGGCGCTGGCCCGGACTGCGATGCTTCAGCACCCGTGCCATACCTGTCCCGACCGGGATCGGCATGCGCAGTGGGCCGAACGGGCAACCCGGCTGGCCAAAGAGAACGAGAGCCTGCACAAAAAAGTGCTGTCGAAAACCGAGACACTGTCCCGTCGCTTCGAGCGCATCCTGGAGATCCTGGAGGAATACCACTATCTCGAAGGCTTCAACCTGACCGAGAAGGGCTGGTCGCTCGCCCGGATCTACAACGAAAACGACCTGCTGGTCACGGAGACCCTTACCAGAGGGTGGCTGAACGACCTGGAGCCGCCGGAGCTTGCGGCCGTCCTCAGCGTGTTCGTTTACGAAAGCCGGGGACCGGTGGAGGTCGCCGGACCACTTCCCACCTCTGCCAGCAAGAGGGTTTACGGCAAGATAGCGCGGCTGGAGGAGAGGATGAGGCGCAGCGAGACCCGGGCCGGGTTGGAGATGATTCGTGGCACCGAAACCGGCTTCGCCCTGACCGCTTACCGGTGGTGCCTGGGGGACCCTCTGGAGGACGTGATCGACGAGGAGTCGAGCCCCGGAGACTTCATTCGCTCCACCAAGCAGACCATCGATCTTCTCCGGCAACTGCAGTCGGCGGCGGAGGACCAGGAGCTGCGCCGGCGGCTAAGTGATGCGGTGGAGGGGCTTAACCGGGGAGTGGTCGCTTACAGCGGCGTGGCCTGGTAACGACAGGTAGGACAATTCCCCCAATGACCTCCCCGTACGGCAAGGCAACCCTGATTGTCGGCTTGACCCCAGCCGGCAAGCCATTTTTGAGCTGGGACGAAATCCACGGGCTGCTGAACAACACCGAGCTCGAGTACGAGATCCAGATGGCAGCCCGGCCCGGCGACTGCACGACGCTCGCCAGAGATGCGGTGGAGAAGGGGAGCGGATACCTCGTCTGGGTCGGCGACGACTGGACCCTCCACGAGGTGGTCAACGGGATCATGGGGGAGAGTGGTCCTCTCAACCCCGATCTGGTGATGGCCGGAATCCCCGGCGACTCCGGAAGCGACTTCCTCAAGACAATGGGGTTGAACAACAAGCCCGCCGACGCCATCAAGCACCTTTCCGGCGAGGCGTTCTTCGGCATCGACGTCGGCCGGATTACCTGGGCAGAGCCGGCGGAGCCCGGCTTCAGCTACTTCATCAACATGGCGGAGGCCGGCCTGTCCGGCGACATGGCACGGCGGCGACAGAGGCTTCCCCGGTGGATGGGACGGGCGGCCGCACTGGCTGCCTTCTGGGGGAGCCTGGCCCGATTTCGGATCCCACAGGGTGCGGTGAAGCTCGACCGGAGGTCCTACGGTGGTCCCCTGGTCAACGTGGTGGTCGCCAACGGTCAGTTCATCCGCGGGGGCGTCCGCCTTGCACTGAAGGCGCATCCGGGAGACGGGAAGCTGGACGTACTGATCCAGAAAGGCAACAAGCGGGACTTCGTGGAGACCATGACCCTGTCGCTGAAGGGCGAGCACCTGCCGTCACCGAAGATCAAGGAGTATCTTGCCTCACGGGTGGAGGTGTCGGCCAGGACTCCCATGCCGGTGGAGGTGGACGGCCGTCTGGGCGGAAAGACGCCCGCAATCTTCGAGGTTGTCCCGCAGGCCTTCCGGCTGAAGATTTAGATCGTGAGCGAGCGGCTGGCGAAAGAGATCGAAGAAGTTTTCCGGAACGTCCGACTCGGCGATGGAATCTCGCTCCAGCAGGCCCAGGCGCTCGACCACCTGATCGCTCAATTTCTGACCTTCATTGCCGAGTCGAACGACGGGGACTACGACACTCTGGTGGCAGCGATGGCCCTGGAGACCTTCTGGTATCAGTTCCTGGAGCCGCCGGCAGCGGATAGGGGTTCGGCGAGGTTAGAGAAGTAGGTCGACCAGGCCGCGCCCTATTGTGTATGCGCCGACGATCAAAAGGATCACCGCGACCAGGACCAGAGGACCAACCCACCAGTCGGTGCCCCGTTGAAGCGGCGTGGGATCGTCGGTGGTGCGATAGACGGCGAGGGTAGTGCCATCCGGACTGCGAAGCATGGCATGCTGGGCTCCGTCGGCTTCAAGGTCCGAGGCGGCAACGAGCAGGTCTGTTACCTCCTCCTCAGTGAGGCGAACCGTTACCTCGCTCAGCGCACGGCCGCGATCGTCGGTGATCTCCATGGATGTATGTATCAGTCGTTCCCAAAGATCGGTGCTAAGAACGGACCCATGGCTCCTGCCATCTGGAACAGCGCCTCAGCACGCGAGTTATCGTGGTCAAGGTGGGAGAGCAGGTCCACTCCGAGGTAGAGGGCCACAACGGCAAAGGCGAGAGTTCGGGGGTTCACCGCACTCTCGAAGATCGATCCGGCCAGCAGGTCACCGATCACGCCTTCGGTGAACGCAATCCAGGGCTCCATCCTGGCTACCACCTCGGGTCCGAGGTCCGGCCGGGAAAGACTGCCCGCAACCATCTCCGAGATTACGGTGATGTGCCCGGAGCCGAGGTCCTCCCGGTAAAGGCGCGTGGCAGTCTGGATCTTCTCGTCGACGCTGAGGGCTTCGCCCATCGAGTCACGGTAGCGGCTCATCCGTTCGGCGCTGGTCTTGTCCAAAGTGGCTAGAAGCAGGTCGTTCAGTGTGCCGAAGTGGTAGAAGATCAACGCCTGGTTGAAGCCGCCTCGCCTGGCGATCGCCCGAGCGCTGGTACCGGCAAACCCCTCCTCCTTCAGCGTTGCAAACGCTGCTTCGATAATCCGGTCCTTGGTCGACGACCGTAAATCGTCGTCCTCGCGCACCACCTTCAACATCGCTGAAGCCCTATCCTTGCCCACTGCCTCTCCCCTCATCAAACCTTGGGACCCCCCAGGAGCCCGTAGTTTGCACATTCCCCCCAATGGCCCATAATCCCTCTCGATCAACATAGAGCGAGGGCGGTTATGAGCGTAAACGAAATCGAAGAGCCGAGCGAAGACGAAACGGAAGACGAAGAGGACGTTCCCTTAGCCGCGGAAGACGAAGCAAGCTTTGACGAGTTCCTGACGAAAGCCAAGGAGACCACCGATCCGGAAGAGGAAGAGGAGTCACTTTTAGACCTGACCCGTGAGGAGCGCCTCGAGTCTCTTTCCATCCGAGCCGCGCCGAAGCAGCCGAATGAATTTGTATGCACCTCCTGCCGGCTGGTCAAACATGAGAGTCAGCTAGCCGATGCCAAGCGTGAACTCTGTCGCGACTGCGTATAGCAAGACCGCCAAACTGGCAACCGTCCCGGCCGGTCTGGCGGCCGGAGCCATTTCCGGAGTCGCCTGCTTTCTCGCATTTCCTCCTGCAGATCTATGGTTCCTGGCGCCGGTCGTCCTCATTCCTTTGGCACTGCACTTCTCGGTCGCAACCAAGGGAGCGGTCGCGGTGGCCGCCGCCGCCTTCGGGCTGACCTTCAACGGACTGCTGCTTTATTGGATCCGGCTGTTCGGTGCGGCACCCTACATTGCCCTCACCATCGTTCAGACGCTCTGGATCGTCCTTGCCCTACAGTTGGGCGTGCTGATGCGGGACCGTATGCCGGAAAGAGTTCAGTTCCTCGCTCTGCCGCTGGTTTTTCTGCTGCAGGAGTTCGCCCGCTCCCGCCTGCCTTGGGGCGGATTCGCCTGGGGAGGTCTGGGATACACGCAGGCCAGCAACATTTACGGCCTGAAGCTGGCCGCTTACACCGGCGTCTGGGGTCTCAGCTTCATCGTCGCACTGATGAACTCCCTTGTGGCTTACTCGATCCTGCACCATCGCAGCCGCCGGCAGATCACGCTGGTCGGTGTCGCGCTGCTTTCGCTGGTCCTTTTCCCCGGCATGCTTCCGGTTCCGGCCCCCGATGGTCAGAAGGCCAGGATCGCGATGATCCAGGGCAACGTACCCGAAAACACCCTCGATCCCAATGAAGACGATGAGATCGTGGTGGAGAACCACGTTCGCCTGACCGATCAGCTGGCGGGGAACGGCCCGGACCTGGTTGTCTGGCCCGAAGGGGCCTTCGACCAGGATCCGCTGAAGCGTCCAGACTTCGAACAGGAGCTGCTGAGTGCAGTAAAAAGAAACGACGCTCATTTTCTGGTCGGGGCGATCCTTGGATCCGGTGCCACTAAGGACCTGCGCAACAGCAGCCTCTTTTTGAATCCGCAAGGCCGGGTAGAGGGGGTCTACACCAAGCAGCGGCTTGTTCCGTTCGGTGAGTGGGTTCCGCTGCGCCGATTTCTGCAGCCGCTCGTGCCCGCGCTCAACCGGATTCCGGTGGACCAGACGCCGGGTACCGAGTCGACCGTCTTTCGTATCCCGCAGGGAAGCTTTGCCTCGGTCATCTGCTACGAGTCGACCTATCCCGACCTCGTCAGGTCCATGGTGCAAAAGGGTGCGCGGATGCTCGTGGTCTCCACGAACTTCTCGTCCTTCGACCGCAGTGCGGCAAGCGCACAGCACATCGCATTCAGCCAGCTTCGGGCAGCGGAGCAGCGCATGTGGGTGGCCCACACGTCGATTAGCGGGATCTCGGCGGTGGTGGATCCGGAGGGCCGGGTACTGCAGACGACGCCCCTATTTGAACCGGCGGTTCTAACCCCGACGGTTCAGTTCGCAAGCACCACCACGCCCTACGCGAGGCTTGGCGATTGGTTCCCCATGGCCGCCATTCTGGCGGTTGCTGCCTTTTTGATACCTCCGCTGCTGCGCCGGGACCACCGTATCGAGGCTGCTGGCCCCCGCTGAAGCGTTTTCAATCCGGTTACTTCGGCAAACCGGGCAGCCCGTCGATACTTAACGAGTTCTTGTTTCGCCGGTACTCGGCAAGCCCTTGATCGCCCTTGCCTTCAGACCACTTCAGGAGCTGGTCCCTCTCTCCGACGTATTCGAAGAGGGGAACCGAGAAGCCGCAGGAGTCCGAGACCCGACCGATCTCGACGTCGATCACTGCACGTACTCCCGGGTAAGCGGGGAACGTCGGTGCCAAACGCTCGAACTCCGGGTCGTCCAGGAGCCAGACCCTCCCTTTTCCGTGCAGGCGGACAATGCGGGGCCTGCCCTCAAAAGCGCAGAACATCAGGACGATCCGGCCGTTCTGACGCAGGTGCGCAATTGTTTCTACACCGCTTCCGGTCAGGTCCAGGTAGGCTACTCGTCTATTGCCGAGGATCTGAAGCGTATCGAGGCCCTTGGGTGAGACGTTGACCAAACCGTCCTTCTCCAACGGCGCGGTCGCGACGAAGAACAGATGCTGGCGGCGGAGGAAGGCGGTGAGTCTGTCGTCCAAGCCATCGTAGACCTTGCCCATCGCCAAACTGTACCCCGATCAAGACTGGGTGCATCCATAGGCTGTCCTGGTCGTGTCGTGTTCTCTGTAGTTACCGTTTAGGTCGATCCCAAGAGAGGAACAAAGTTTCTGAGACCTCGGGCCGGGGTGGGGCCGCGGGGAAGGAAGGGCATTCGCGATGAGCAATGCGTCGATCAGGTTGTACGGCACTCGATGGTGTCCTGACTGCGTCAGGGCGAAACGGGCGTTCGAGAAACATGGAGTCCCGGTGGAAGTAATAGATGTCGACCAGGACCGCAACGCTCAGGAGCTCGTTCTGCGTGCCAACCGCGGGATGATGAGCGTGCCCACCATTGTCTTTCCCGACGACACGGTTATGACGGAACCCAGCGCCGCGCAGCTGGAGGGCAAGTTCAAGGCGCTGGGGCTCGTGAGATGATGAGCTCGACCGGTACGCTCAACTCCGATAACAAGAGTCTGGCTTGGATACCTCTGCATAATCAGGAAGTGTCCATCTCTTCTACGTAACGCTTGGGCTCTCCGATTCTCTGTACCGTCAGCCAGATCCCTTCCCGAGCAATGACGCGCTCGAAGCCTGGCGATTCATGTCCATCGATCATCAGGAAGTAGGAATCGCCCTCACGAATCTGCCGGTAATCATCCACGGTTACCTGGATCAGCTGCTCACACTGATCGCTCGCACACTCGCAGACGACCCACATCGTGTCGGTCGGGTGCGGACCCCTGCGTATGTTGATTCGATTGTTGATCTTGCGTCCGATCCTCATTGATAGCGCCGGCGTATGCGCTTGATTCTCCATGAGTCATTATTTTCCCCCCGGCAGTGATGTGCTGAAGTCCATTATGCGTTCCATCACTCTGTGTAACGATGCGCGAGTTCCATCAATCTGTGCGATTGCTGCAAACCGCGTTATCGCCGAGAAGCTTTTTCTCCGCCAAAGGCCGTAGGCCCTTCGCAGCAGGCAGAGACGCCGCCTACGTTGTTAAAGAGCTTCTCGCCACGGGCAAAACGAGCAGATCTACCAAAACTGCCGGCTTGAGCCCCAGCGGGAAATAGTCGAGTGCACACACCTCAGTAGTTTTATACGTACTACTTGTGTGGACACCTGGCCAGAGCGTACGGGCGATGAACGTTTGAGAGTACACTCAGCTAAAAGGAAACGAGTTATGAGGCCCATTACAGACGTAAGGGTTCAAGGCGCTGGTAGTTGCGCTACGTTGGCGGCAGGTGCATAGATGGGACTCTTCGACCGCACTCTACGTACTCGCCGGGAGGAACTGGGACTCGGCCAGGCCGAGCTCGCCGACCGGGTCGGGGTAACCCAGCAGACGATCTCCCGCTGGGAAAACGGTGAAGTTGTGCCACCACCGAAGCGACTGGCGAAGGTCGCTCAGGCTCTGGGTCTCGATCTGGACCGGGTTCTAGCCTACGGCGGTTACTTGCCCGATGCGACCGACTGGCCAAGTTGGCACGTGCTGAACCTTTGTTATGAGCAGATGTCCAACTTGTCTGAGGAGGAGCTCTTGATGCTGGTCGAGCGAGCGTTACAGGAGATTCGCAAGAGGATCGTCAGTGACCAAAGAGGAAAACCATCAAGCGTTAGCAGATAACGAATCGAGCCGGGAGCTCCTCTCCATAGTCGGACAGTGCCAGCTCTTGGGCGTAACGCTTGGCCTTTCCGGTTTTCTGCACTGTGAGCCGGGTCCCATCCCGAGCCACGATGCGCTCGAGACTTGACGACTGATGTCCGGCTACGACCAGGAAGTAAGAATCGCCCGCACGAATCTGCCGGTACTGGTCGACTGTTACCTGGATCAGTTCCTGGCAGTCGCCGTCCGCACACTCACCAGACGACCCAGCTGTTGGCGCTACCGGATTCGCACGCCGCTGGATTCCGTTGTTGATCTGGCGGCCCAGATCCTGATTCTTTGCGTTTGCGTAGGCGTTCGACTCGGAGTCTTTCAACAGTTTCCCCGGGAAGTGGATAGGTTGAACCATTATCCCAAAAAAGCCTGAATATACGTGTAGCCACCTCCGGTACGGGTATGGTGAAGGGAAGCCTAGGCCGGACCCATATAGGGACGTAACTTCAATAATGCGGATTATGGAAGTTAGGCAAACATGGCGGTTGGCTGCGTGGAGCGAACCGGCTAGTCCTGAGCCAGCAGGCCGTAGGTGAAGCCCACCACCGCGCTCAGCTTCCCTCTCCACCACACACCCTGGTTGCCCGGTATGGCGTTCCCGCCGTAAAAGAACCTGGCGTCTCTCAGATGGATGTAGCCGACCGACTGGTAATCGCTGCCCTCGAGCTCCTCCGGCTCCGCCTCGGAAGTTGGATCTGCTTCCTCCATTCCGGCCTGGAACATCGGATATCGCTGCACGGCCACCTGCCGCATAACCTGAGCAAACGCTTCGCCGCCGGCCTCTTCAAGCACGTTGGCTATGCCATGGAAGTACTCGTTGCCGCTGACCACCCAACCGGACACCAGGCCGCCGGAGATAGTGAGTGTGATTCCGAACGAGAACCCTGCTCGGTTGACCGAGTCGACAAGCACCGTCAACAGCCAGTCCCGCTCCAGAAGGTCTTCATCGGCCTCGCCTACCGGCTCGGAATCATCCATCGTTGCCTCCATGCTGAAAGAGATGCTTCGGCGCCTTGGTAACCGGAGGATATCCGGCCGATTGCCGGCCGGCCGTGCTTGTATCCGATTATGGAAGTTTCCAGATCGCAAGGCGCTCGCACCAGACTACCCCCCTCGAAGGTCGCGGCTCTGGCTGAAGAGTGGCTGGACGAGCGCAGGACCATCGGACGGGGCATCTCCAGCCAGACGGAGGCTGCCTACCGTAGGGATCTGACCAACTGGGCGACGATCATCGCCGAAATCGCCGGCAGGCCGTCTCCCCCGCCCGCCCAGGACGGCAGCAATCGTCCGGACCCCTTCCTTGGTGCCCTGGGGCGTCTGGACCTCGACGACCTCAGCCTGGACAACGTCAAGCGGGCCCTCGCTCAAATGGCTCGCATGGATTACGCTCCCGCCAGCCGGGGCCGGATGCTCGCCGCGCTCCGGGGTTTCTGCCGGTGGCTGGTCATCGAAGGTCACATGGTTGCCGATCCAACGATCCATCTCGGCAACCCGGCCATTCCCAACCGTATGCCGTCTGCCTTCCTCGCCTCCGAGCTCGAAGCCATCGTGAGAACGGTTTCGCAGGCCGATCCTGCGGCACGCCTTCCCTGGCCTTCGCGGGACCGAGCATTGGTAGCCGTTCTTGCGGGTGCCGGCTTGAGGGCTTCCGAATGTATCAAACTAAAGTTGGCCGACCTGATCCGTGAGCAGCCTCCGATTCTCAAAGTCACAGGCAAGGGCAACAAACAGCGGCGGGTGCCCCTGCCCGTGGAGGTAGTTCAAGCCGTCGACGAGTACCTCGCGCAACGTTGCAAGCGTCTGGGAGAGCCCTCTCCCTCCGACCCCCTGCTGGTTCGCTACAACGGCAAGCCATTCACCCGTGAGTCGCTCAACTACCACGTGTACCGCTGGATTCTTAGGGCCGGTGTACACAAGCCGGAGGGAGAGGCGGCGCACGCTTTTCGCCACACCTACGCCAAGGGCCTGGTGGCGAACGGAGTGCCCCTCTCCTCGGTTCAAGCGCTGCTGGGGCACGCCAGCCTCAACACCACCCAGGTTTACCTACGGATGACCGGCGCGGAGCTGGCCGATGCCGTCCAGGCGGCGGAGGTTCGAGAGTACCTAAGAGCGACCTGACTCGGGCGAGGCCTTGAAATGAAGACGGGCTGCCTGCACGAGCAAGCCGGCCCACGCCTCGAACTCCTCCTGGGACCACTCGGAGTTCCAGGGCGCCTGTTCGAGAATGGCTGCGATGACCTTCGGGTACCCGGCCGCCCTTGATGCGGCATGAGGCCCCTCCCCCCGTTCCTCGACCGAGGGCACCGGAAATATGGTGCCCTTTGGGAGCACCAGCCGGTGCGATCCCGCTTCAAACAACCCGGCTTGGCCGGCCGAACGCACAAAGACCTGCCGGGCAGGCTTCACCTGCGTTCTGCTGACGCCCAGGCGCACCATCTCCAGTTCGAGTCCCAGATTTCCCGGCATTCGCTTGCCTCGATGGCTTTCGAAGATGGATCGGTAGAGGGCAACGGACAAGAAGGCCTCCACCCGCGCCTGGCGTACGGTGACTTCTTCGAGCAGCTGCTGCCCCAGCCGCGTTAGCTCGATGACATTGCGTCCGCCCTGGAGGATCCGGAAAAGCTTGCCGGCGACCACTTTGTTTCGAAATGCGCCGCTGTCGAGGGTGGTGTGTCCCAGCCACGCGGCCAGCTGTTCCGGCTTGCACCGACCCAGGCTCCCGGCCACCAGGTGCGCCGCCCTCTCCACCTCCGCCAGGTCCGAGTACGGGAATCCGATGCTGGAACGGGACCGCGGACGGGCCGGAGGGATGTCGCCTGTACCGACCGCCGTCAGCTTCGGTTTGTCTGCCACGAGGCCTCCTTGAGCCCGACCTTAACTACCGGCCAGACGAATGTCTAGCACCGTCTGGGCGGTTTTGTAATCTGCGGGTTCCCGTCTAGCGTTTCTTGTAAGCCGGTCTCAGCGCCAGACGGACCAGACTTAAAGGAACTGCACCGCGGCTATCGGGGCTGCGCTATATCCTGTACGGCGTGAACCGGACCCTTGAAGAGCAGATGCAGGACAAGGTCATAGCCGCAAGGCGGCGGTTGGAAGCATCTGGGGAGGGTCGTGAGTCGGAGCCGGCCGAGGCGGACGCCGTTTACTCCCCCGATGAGCTGCGTAAGGTCTTCCGCAAGTTCCGTCGTCTGCTGGGCGCGGTTGGGAACCCCGGAACCGTGGCAGTGGCGGGGGCGCTGCGAGCGGGCTGGATCATCTCGTCCGGAATCGTGGAAGGGTATGGTGACGAACTGTTTCACGTGGTCATGCTGACCAATGGGGCGCTCCATTACTTCAGCGGTGAGTTGACGGGCGAACCGATTGAGCTCACGGGTAAATGGTTTCTTGGAGACAGCATCCCGGCTCTCGAGGCAAAGATGCCCGACACCATTGCCGAGATTCTTGCCGCTCAAAACATCGATTGGGACGAGTCCACTCCGGCCTGAGATGCGCCGGTCCAGCCATCGGCCGGTTGTTCATTTTGTGGTCGGCGGTCCACATCTGCGGTAGAGTCGAGTAGAGCCAGCGCCAAACCGGCGCTTTCGGCAGTCCCCACTGCAGCCAAACCAATCCCCGTGCTCGCCGCATTGCTTGGCTCACACGTACGGACCATAGGAGTTGATCTTATGACCGAGAAGAAATCCTTCTGGCACACCATACCGGGCGTCATCACCGGCGCCGCCACCATCATCACCGCACTGCTCGGCCTCATTCCACTCCTGAACTCCGGCCCGGACGGCGATCGCCAGCCGGCGGAGTCGGCATCTGGGACCCCCACGGCCTCAGGAACCTCAACGGCCGCGAATAGGGGCTCCTCCGGCTCGGCCACGGACAGCGTGCCGGAGGCACTCATCAGTCCCGCCAACGTTAACTTCGGCCGAGTGGGGGCGGGGAAGACGGAAACTCAGACCGTCACCGTGGAGAGCTCGGGTAGCGAGTATCTGGTGATTGAAGAAGCCGCCATCTCCGGCCGCACAGAGGTCTTTTCAGCAGAGGCGGATGACTGTTTGGATGAAACCGGGATTGAGCCCGGCTCGCAGTGCGAGATCACGGTGACCTTTAGACCCACCTCCCCCGGCAGCTACGCCGGCATCCTGGAGATCAGGCATTCGGCTAAGGGCAGCCCCGAGCGCGTGGCGCTTAACGGCGAAGGTGCGCTTTTGGAGCTCTAAGACTCCTCAGCCTGGAGACTCAGCCGCGTCAAGAACCGACAGGATCTCGTCTCCGAAGCTCTCCAGCTTGGCGGGGCCCACGCCTCTTATCCGGGCGAGGTCGGTAAGGGAGCGTGCGCCGGATGCCGCTATGGCGTCAAGGGTGGAGTCGTGGAGGACCGTGTAAGCCGGCCGGCCTTCAATGCGTGCCTTCTCAAGCCGCCAAGCGCGTAGCGTCTTCGCGGCTCGCTCGGCAGGGAGGTTGACGCGGGCCGGCCTCGGTGCCTCGGCTGCGACGGTTGTCCCTCCCTGGGCCGGGACCGGCTCCTTGCCCGGCTCCCATTCGGCGAACAACTCATCGACAAATGGTGACTGCGGTATTCCGGCGACCACCGTGCAGCCGACGCGGCACCGCGTTAGGGCAACGTGGAACACTCGGCGCTCCTCCTCGATGTCCGAGGCCAGGCGATGCGGGATCAAACCCTGGCTTGCCTGAGAAATCACCACATAGTCCCACTCGCGGCCCTTGACCGCGTGAATGGTAGCCAGGGTCACGCCTGCCGGGTCGCTGGGAGTATTCAACCCCTCTCGCAGCCACACCTCGAAGCCGTTCGGGTCCGGATGCAGCACTCCGAGCGCTATCAGGGCGTCCAGGTCGTCGGTTTGAGGAGATCGGTCGAGGCGGCGGTGCTCGGTGTCCAGGGCCGACATGGCCGCTGCCAAACCCACCTCGTCCCGCAAGCAGCGCAGGATCTGCTCCGTGGTGCCATCGACCCCAAATGTCGCCAGGCGATCTATGTCGTCGGTATAGCCATTCACTTTCGCCGCATCCCGCTCTCCCAGCCGCTCCGCCAGCGACCGCAGCCGCTCGACGGAACGTTGCTCGGACATCCATTCGACAACCTTCGGCGACAGCGCACGGGGCGGCCGCCTGGCGGTGAAGCTGACGTCGACCGGCCGGAGTTTGGTGGGGTTTGTCGCGAGCTTCAGCCACGCCAGGGCGGCCCGAACGCCGGTTCGTTCCAGGAACCGGGCATCCACGGCCCGGTTGACCGGAATTCCGGCCTCCAGCAGCGACAGCTGGACCGGCGCCAGCGAGCTGTTGATCCTCGTCAACACTGCAACGGCCGTGGGCTCCCGTCCCCTGTCGAGGTGAGACCGGACTGCCCCAACCGCCGCAGCCACCGGGTCTTTCGTCACCTCGGTCCTCAAGCCGGGAGGACGGGACGCACCGCCATTCCGTCCTTCCTCTCCGGGAGGACTGACGATTTGTTTGGGGACCCTCGTGCGGTTGTGGGTAAGAAGCGTTATCGCCGCCTGGGTGACGGCCGGCGGGCAACGGTAGTTCACCCGGAGAAGATGACTTGCGGCGCCGGGAAAGTATGAGCCGTAGTTGATCAGCCAGCCGGGCGAGGCCCCGGCGTAGCCGTAGATGGTCTGATCGTCGTCCCCCACTCCGAATACGGACCCCTCCGGCCCGGCCAGGAGCCGGATCAGCAAAAGGTGGGCGGGGGTGAGGTCCTGGAACTCGTCCACCAACATGACACGGCAGGCGAGGCGTGCACGGCGACGGATCTGCGGGTTTGTGAGGAGGATCTCGATGGCGCGGTAGATCTGCTCGTCAAAGTCCACCACCCGGCGCTCCTCGAGCACCGCGCGGTAGCGGTCGAACACCTCCGCCAGCCCGTCGACCTCCCCCTGGAACTCCGCCTCCACCCGCTCAGGCGAGCTCAGCCCCAGCCTGACAGCGGACAGGGCCTCGATCCACGCCGCAGCGGGGTCCGTGTTGGCGCGGCGGGGAAAGGAGACCAGATCCTCCAGAATGCGGCGCACCGCCGATTCGTCGATGGTCTGCACCGACCTTCCGGCTCCAAAGCGGCCGGAGCCGCTGAGGATGGCCAGCCCCAGTGAGTTCAAGGTTCTTACCTGCAGGCCGGGAAGGTCGGTGGTACGTTCCTTTATCTCCTCGGCAGCACGCTTGTTGAAGGCCACCAGGCACAGCGCTTCCGCAGGGATTCCCCAGCCGTTGAGCAGATGACGCCCGCGCTCGGTCAGCACGCGGGTCTTGCCCGAGCCGGCCGGCGCCAGGACCCGGGCGGAGCCGCCGGTGGAGGTGACGGCAGCCTGCTGGTCGGGCGCCAGCTCGGAGCGACTGACGTTCGTCACGAGTGGCGACAGGCGCCCGTGCTCGATGGTAGCCCGTGGGACCACCGCCGCTCCGGCGACACCGGGGGACGGAGTGGAGAGATACTCCAACGGCCCCCCGTCGATGAAGGCCGGCATACCGTCCGGCAGGAGGACGTCAGCCGGCCCGCCGAGACGTGCTCCCGCCGACACGGCCGCCGCAGACCAACGCCAGCCCAGTCCTGCCTCACTTCTGGCGTCCAGTGAGTTCGAGAAAGCGGCATGGCGTATGCGTTCCCTGCGGAAGGAGAAGCTCGGATCCAGAGACCAAACTGGTGAGGTCTCAGCTTCTATCTCGTCCGACTCCCAGTCCCTTTCCACCTCAATGACCAGTGGACTGCGGGCAAAGAACGAGGATTCCAGCTCCTCGAGCACGCCGCTCGAATCGGTGGATTGAGACAACCTGACCCGCGACCGGCCCGACCACGGCTCCGGCGCCTCTGTGCCGGGCGGGATCAGAATGGACCGTCCGAGGAACGAAGCCGACCGCCCGGGTGAGACGGTAGGCGGCCCATCGGCTGCGTCCTCCCAAGAGCTCTGCGCCGCACCCCAATCGGTACCGTCGCTCGAGTCCTCGGTGGCGACGGCGGATTGAGAAGTGCTCCAGCACGCCCGCACGCCAAGAGCGTCGTGATGCGTCCCGCCGCAGTACTGACAACGGATTGCCAGCTCAGCTCTCCAGAAAGATCATGACGCGAGGATAACCCGGGGGTACCGACAATGGGGCTGAGCTACCGCACTCCCCTCATGGTGAGACGAACGTAGTCGACCTGTCTTTCGGGAAGCAGGCCGGCTACGGCCTTCACGAATGCCGGGCGTTCGTCTTCGGAGATACGTGCAAGGTGGGAGCCTAGAATGACGGTCTCGAGGAACCGCTCGAATTGAATGTCGTCCTCGAACGACGCGGGCTCACTATGGATTTGAACGTCGACGTTCCAGAACCCCGCCGCCTCTAGCAGGCGGTGCGTTTCCTGCGGGTCGGCGAAATTCCATATCCCCGCCTCGGCCGGTACACCGGAGACCTTCTCTATGGCAGCCGAGACTTGAGCGACGTTACCCCGGCCCCCGCAATCCGCTGCCAGGACCGCTCCCGGCCGCATGACTGCCGCGAGGTTTTTAAAGAGTGCATGGTGATCGGCAATCCAGTGGAAGGCGGCCACACTGAAGACCACGTCCACCATCGTGTCGAGCTCGATCGGTCGGGCCAGATTGACTTTCACCACGTCCACCCGGTTCAACCGCCCCGACAGACGGTTCCTCAGCCGATCCAGCATCTGGGCCGACCCATCCACTGCGATCACCCGGCCGCGGGGCAGCTTGTCGAGCAGGCGGGCGGTGTCCCTGCCGGTACCGCACCCGGCCTCGAGGACGGTCTCGTCTCCCTTAAGGTCCAAGAGCGCGAGTATCCTCAGGCCCCACCGGCTCTGCGGCGACGCAAGCTCGTCGTAGGCGCCGGCGTCCCACTCTCTGGGTTCTGTGCTCACCCCGGAAGGCCTTGGACGGCGGGACCTACGAAAGCTTTACCGTGCAGCCGGTCAAGCGCGCTTGGGCACACTCTTCAGCTCGAAATGCCTGAGGCTCGCGAACGCCAGCACCAGCGCCACTCCGAAGATGGCGGTTCCCAGCGGGACATGCAGCGCCATACGATTGGTGAAGCCGAGGCCTATCTGGGCCATCTCGGCCAGAAAAAGCACCAGGCTGGTGACGGCGAACCATGCCGCCTGCAGCCCGCGCCGCCAGCAGGCAACCGCGACGATGACCTGCAGAAGCGAGATAGTGGTAATCACCGAGGTCCCGGTCATCTGATGCAGGTTCAGAGCGGTGGGCCCCCCGTCGAGGAAGCCGCCGGCAAAGGCGGCCTGGGCCAGTGCCACCAGGGCGTGCACCACGACAATGAGCCGGAGCAGCCACAACAGGTTGGTGACCCTTGGAGTGTCCGTGTCCATCTGGCGACCTTTCTCCCGAGATCCCACAGTTAGCCAGCGGTCTCTGCGGGACGCCAGCGTGTCTGGAGCTGCCGCACGGCACGGGCTTCGTCCAGCCTCCCCACCGGGCTTCTCACCGGAGCGTCATGAAGAAGGTCGGGATTGTCAACCGCCTCCGCGGCAATCTCCAGGAATGCGTCGGCCAAGGCGTCGAGGGTCTGTTTCGACTCCGTCTCGGTAGGCTCGATCATCAGGGCTTCCTCCACCACCAGCGGGAAGTAGACGGTGGGCGGATGAAAGCCTTTGTCGATGAGCCGCTTGGCTATGTCCATCGCCCGCACGCCGTACTCCCGGCGGAACTTTTTGGCGGTGAGCACAAACTCGTGCATACACAACCCCGGATGTGCCGTCTGGTAGGTGCCCTCCAGGCGGCTGCGCAGGTAGTTGGCGTTCAGCACTGCCCGTTCCGACAGGTTGTGCAGCCCGTCGGCCCCGAGTGAGATCAGGTAGGTGTAGGCCCGGACCACCATGCCGAAGTTGCCGTAGAAGCCGTGCACCCGCCCGATCGAATACGGCCGGTCCTCCTCCCAGAAGTACTTGCCGGTGGCTTGATCGAACCCGGGAATGGGGGTCGGCAGGAAAGGCTCCAGGCGGCTGCTGACGGCTACCGGACCGGAGCCGGGCCCTCCCCCGCCGTGGGGGGTGGTGAAGGTCTTGTGCATGTTGATGTGGACCACGTCGAATCCCATGTCGCCCGGACGGATGATGCCGACGATGGCGTTCAGGTTGGCGCCGTCGTAGTAGAGGAGGCCGCCCTTGGAGTGAACCGCCTTGGCGATCTCCTCGATCTCCTGCTCGAACAGGCCCAACGTGTTGGGGTTGGTAAGCATCAGCCCGGCAACGTTCTCGCTCATCGCGTTGCGAACGGTGTCGATGTCCACCAGGCCGCGACTGTCGGTGGGTATCTGCTCGACCTTGTAGCCGGCCAGCCGGACGGTCGCCGGATTGGTGCCGTGGGCGGAGTCGGGGATGAGGACGGTGTCCCGGGGGCTTCCCTGAGACTCGTGGTAAGCCCGCATCACCAGGAGCCCGGTCAGCTCGCCCGCGGCCCCCGCGGCCGGCTGGAACGTCGCCCGCGCCATGCCGGTGATCTCCACCAGAAGCTGCTCCATCTCGTAGATGAGCGCCAGCGCTCCCTGCGCGTGCTCGGCGGGCTGCCAGGGGTGAAGCCGGCTAAAGCCGGTCAGGGCGGCGGTTTGCTCGTGGATCTTCGGGTTGTACTTCATCGTGCAGGAGCCGAGCGGGTATGCCCCCACCTCTATGGACCAGTTCTTGCGTGACAGGTTGGTGTAGTGGCGGACCATGTCCAGCTCCGAGACCTCGGGAAGATGGGGGCTCTCCTCCCGCAGCGCCCAGGCGGGCAACACATCGTCTGCCGAGGGTAGTCCCGCTTCCAGCGCCGGGGTGGTGGAAGCTCTGCGGCCGGGAATCGATAGGTCGTAGATCGAGAGCTCCTCGAGTGCCGGGCTCGGGTTCTGGCTCATGCGGCAATCACCTGTCCGAGCGACTTGATCATCTGCTCCACCTGGGCAACGGTCCGGCGCTCGGTGGCCGCCACCAGAAGGCAGTTCTCCATGCCGGGAAAAGCTTCCAGGCTCGGACCGGCCAGGTAGCCATTCGCCGCGAGGGCTAAGAGAGCCTCCGGGGCGCTGCCCGGCACCTCGAGCACGAACTCCCGGAAGAACGGGGCGTCGAACCGGACGCGGCATCCCGGAAGCTCGGCGGCCAGATCGGCGGCCAGATGCGTCAGCCTGACGCATCTGGATATCAGCTCGCGCAGACCCTTCGGGCCCAGCCAGGACAGGTAGACCGATGCAGTCACCGCCATCAAGGTTTGATCGGTGCACACGTTGGAGGTCGCCTTCGCGCGCCGGATGTGCTGCTCGCGGGTCTGAAGCGTCAGCACGTAGCCGGGCTTGCCGTGAACATCGACCGTGGCCCCCACGATGCGCCCGGGCATGCGGCGCGCGTGCTCGAGGCGGGTGGCGAAGATTCCTAGATAGGGACCTCCGAAGTTGAGGTCGTTGCCGAGGCACTGTCCCTCGCCTATCACGACGTCTGCTCCGAGAGCCCCCGGGCTCTCCAAAAGGCCTACCGACAGCGGGTCGAAGTGAACGATCAGCAGCGCACCGGCCTCATGCGCGAGATCGGCCGCCGCCCTCACATCCTCCAGGCATCCGAAGAAGTTCGGCTGTCCGACGATCACCGCAGCGGCGCCGGAGACGTCGCCGAAGTCGGTGACTCCCGCCTGGGCGCTCGCCGTCACGAACTCGTAATTAAGGCTATCGCCCAGTGAGTCCAGCACCTGGCGATAGTTGGGGTTGATCGCCCGGCTCACCACCACTTTCTTGCGTCCGGTGGCGGCCGAGGCCAGATGAACGGCCTCGTTCATGGCGGCCGCTCCGTCATACAAGCCGGAACCTGCGATCTCCATGCCGGTCAGCTCGCAGATCATGCTCTGGAAGTCGAACACCGCACCGAGAACGCCCTGCGACAGCTCGGGCTGGTAGGGCGTGTAGGAGGTCATGAACTCACTTCTTCCGGCGCACGCCCTGACGGCCGCGGGGATGTAGTGATCGTAGGCACCGCCTCCGGCAAAGCAGGTCAGCCGGTCGGTGGCCCTGTTCAGCGCTGCCAGCGAGTGCAGCTGGTCGAAGACCTCACTCTCGCTCTTCGGATCCCCCAGCTGTAGCCGGCGACCAAGCCGCAGGTTCTGCGGAATTGGCGCAAACAGGTCGTCGACGGAGTCGACGCCGATGGCGTCGAGCATCTGCCTTATGTCGTCCTCGGTATGTGGTGTGTAGTCCATTGCTCCTAGCTTGCCTTGAAGGGCGGCTTCACCACCTGGACCGGTAGCCGCTTGCCCCGGACGTCGATCTCCAGGCGGGTGCCCACCTCCGACAGCTCTAAGGGAACGAACGCCAAGGCGATGCCGGCGCCGAGGGTTGGGGAAAAGTTACCGCTCGTCACCTGACCGACCGGCCGGTCCTCAAAGAATACCTGATGGCCCATGCGTGGAACCCGTCCACGGCCCTCAGCCGCCAGCAGGCCGACCAGCTTGCGGCTCACACCGGCGGAGTGGACATTCTCCAGGGCCCCCTTGCCTGGGAAGTCCTTATCCCAGTCGATCACCCAGCCCAGGCCTGCCTCGAGCGGGTTGATGTCCACCGAAAGCTCGTGCCCATGCAGCGGGTAGCCCATCTCCAGGCGCAGCGTGTCCCTTGCCCCCAAACCCGCCGGCTTGATGCCGCAGGACCGGCCGGCCTCCAGGAGCAGCTTCCAGACCTCGGGCGACCTGTCCCATTCCGGGAGGAACTCGTAGGTCACCTCCCCGGTGTAACCGGTCCGGGCGACGATAAGGTCAATCCCTTCCAGCGACATGGTGCGAAAGTCGTGCATCTTCAGGCTCGCAGCCTCCGGATGGATGGGAAAAAGCACCTCGCGGGCCCTCGGACCGGTCAGGGCGAGGATGCCCCAGCGGCCGCGGGCGTCGACAATGGTCACGTCTTCATCCGCTCGGACCCCCGCCTGCAGAAACTGAATCACTGCGTCGGTGTTGGAAGCGTTGGGGACAACCAGGAACCCTTCGTCACGCTTGTAGACGAATATGTCGTCCACGACTCCCCCATCCGGGGTGAGCACCAGGTTGTACCCCGCCCGCCACGGGCGCAGCTTGGCCACCTTGCCGGGGAGAAGGCGGTCCAGCAGGGCCTCGGCGTCCGCACCTTCCACGGTTACCTTGCCCAGATGGGTGACGTCGAACAACCCCACCGATTGCCGCACGTTGTTGTGCTCCGCGACAGTGCCCGTCCCGTACACCAGGGGCATGTTCCAGCCGGCGAAGTCGACCAGCCTGGCCCCGGCGGCCAGATGCTCCGCTCTTAGCGGAGACTCCCTGGTCACTGGGACTGCGCTCGGGGAGCTTGCTTCAGCAGGTTCTCGACGACTCCGTTCGTGTCACCACTGGGAGCCGCCTCGGGCCCCGGACTGGGAGCGCTGTCCTGACTTGGCCGCTCCAGCCCGTACTTGATGAGCAGATCCAGGTAATCGCGCTGGTAGAAGATCTTGCACTTGACGTCCGGATACAGCTCTCGCAAGAGGCGCACCTTGCGGTTCTTCTTCGTAACAAGCTTCTGGTTCAAAGTAGTGATCTCGATGTAAACGTCGTACTGGGGTAGGTAGAAGTCGGGTCTGAAGCGTTGATTAGGCACTCCTTCGCGGTCCCACCCTATGTCGAACGACGTAGGCTCGTATTCCCACTCGATTTGATAGAAGTCCAGCAGCTTGGCGAACTGGCGCTCCGAGTTGTGCGCGAAGTTTACGGTCTCGCTGGGAAGTGGGGCATCGGGCTCGGCTGCGGGAAGCTGCTCATCAGGGTCCGGGATGTGGCTAGTCCTCCCCTTGCGCCGCCCGGTGGAAGTCGACGTGCTCGATGTTGCTGCCCGCTTCCTGCGCAGAGGTCTCAACCGGCCCCCTGAATGCGGAGACGGACCCCTCCAGCTCCCTGAGCACCGGGTCGATGGCGATCCCGAAGACTCCCTGGCCGCCGAGCAGCAGGTCGTAGACCTCCTCGGGGGACTTGAGGGCGAAGACGGACTGGCCGTCGCTGACGATGGTTACGCCGCTTGGATCGTGACCGAGCTCGTGCAGGTAGGAGATAGCTTCACGCACCCGCTGAAGGCTGACTCCGGTTTCGAGAAGGTTTTTGATGAGCTTGAGGTCCACGAGATCGGCAAACGAGTAGAGCCGCTGGGACCCTGAACCCTGCGCCGGCCGGATGCTGGGCTCAACCAGCTTGGTCCGCGCCCAGTAGTCGAGCTGCCGGTAGCTGATACCAACGATCTTGCATACTTGAGGCCCCCTGAAGCCCTCGTCGGTACCAAACTCCACCAGCCCTCACTCCCTTCGGTGTAATTACGTGGGCGTCACGCTATAGGGCTGTATTTGGGGGGTCAAGCTTATTGAGAGGTAATGCACCTCAAGCCTAAGTTTAGAGTTGTGCCTGACTGACGACGCCCTGGCTGAGACTTTCATTTATCGGCGCGTCAGGCGCCGAAATCCTCGGGCGATACGTCGTCGAGGAAAGCTCGGAATTTCTCGACCTCGCTCTCCTCCTCATCATCTCTGATGGTGATGCTTGCCTCCTCCACTACGTCCTCCGCCGCAAAGATCGGGACTCCGGTCCGCACGGCCAGTGCGATGGCGTCGGATGGCCGGCTGGAGATCTCGTAGGTGCTGCCGTTGCGGCTGAGGCGAATAGACGAATAGAAGGTCCCCTCACGCAGCTCCACGATAGAGATCATGTCGACGTTGACGCCGACCTCCTCGAGAATGCTCTTGAGCAGGTCGTGGGTCATGGGGCGCTGGGTCTGTACACCCTGGAGAGCGAAGGCGATGGCCGTAGCTTCGACGGCGCCGATCCAGATGGGAAGGTAGCGTTCACCGTCGCGCTCTTTTAGAAGCACGATCGGCTGATTGGTTGGAAGTTCGACCCGAACACCAACGAGGTTGAGCTCGATCAAAGTACCTCCCACCTTGCTTTCAGGTCAGCGTAGCATAGGCCAAAGTTCAAAAGGATCCGCCCTTTCGCTCGGCGAGAACTCCCCACAAGGCGTCCGGTTTCGCGGCCAGCGCCGGTACATCCCTTACCCCAACCAGGTACGGCAGATTCCGGTAGCGCCGGCGAAAATCCAGGCCGTAGCCGACCAGGTATTCTTCGGTCTCGAATCCCACGTAATCGATCGTCGGCTGAGCTATCCGGCGAACAGGCTTGTCGATCAGGGCACACACTTTGAGGGACCGGGGACCCCTCTCACGCAGCGTTCGCAGAAGGAACGACAGGGTCAGTCCTGTGTCGACGATCGTCTCCACGACGATGACCTCGCGGTCCAGGATCGGCAGCTCCAGATCCTTGATGATGCGGACCACTCCGGTCGGCGACGACCCTCCCTCGAACTGGGAGACGATCATGAAATCGATGTCTGCAAGTATCCCCAGCCCCCTCGACAGATCCGCCATGAAAACAAGCGAACCTTTCAGGACCGCTACGAGCACCGGGCGTTCACCCTGTAGGTCGCCGGTGATTTGCTCGGCGAGCTCCACCACCCTTTGCCGAATCTGCTCCGCCGAGTAGCGGACCTCCGCCAGGGCCACCGCTAGGACCCAAACCGCCCGGCGATGGTCACTTCAGTGCAGCGAGCAGCGGCGCAAAGAGTGAGATTACAGCGGCGAGAGGGCTCCAGCGTCTCTCCGGACGGCCGCATGGCTGATCGGAACGGTGACATCTTTGCTCCAGTGGCACCACCAGGCCTCCGGGAACGTCGACCACCAGGTCGCTTTGGGTGGGGCGGTAGCGCATCCTGGGCGCCGGCGAGGATGCTCCGAGCAGCACAGTGACCTCCTTTCGGGCCGTCAGCCGGACGCTGGTTCCGTCACCGTAGGTTAACTGTCCCCACGGTTTGTTCTTGCCGGCAATCAAAAAGCGCCGGAAACCGGCGAAACCGAAGTTCAGCAGCGACGCCGACTCGGCAAACGGGTCGGGGCTCCCAAGAATCACCGAGATACGCTCTTCGGAGCCCCGGCTCGCCGACGCCACCAGGGTGCGGCCCGCGTTCCGGGTGTTTCCGGTCTTCACGCCGTTGGCGCCCTGGAGCCGGCCGAGAAGCTCGTTGCGGTTAACCAGGTCCCGGGCCGGTCCCCCCGCACGCGGAATCTGAATGCGAGGGGTGGCCACGATCTTGCGGAAGGTGCGGTTGGCCATCGCTGCCCGCGTGATCTGGGCCAGGTCGTAGGCGGTGGAGTATGCAGCCGGATCGTCCAGTCCGTCGGCGTTGGTGAAGTGGCTGTCGGTGGCCCCCGCCTTGCGGGCCCGCTCGTTCATCATCCGGGCGAAGCCGTCGACACTCCCGCCGACATGCTCGGCCAGCGCCACCGCGGCATCGCTGCCCGAGGGCACAAGCAGCCCGTACAGCAGGTGCTCCACCGTCAGCTTCTCGCCCTCGGTAAGCTCCAGCTCGGTAACGAGAGCGTCCGCTGCCCCGATCGCCTCTGCGCGTGCCGATGCCGTGACCACATCGGTGAGCTTGGCCTCCTCCAGGACCACCAGAGCGGTAAGGATCTTGGTGGTGCTGGCGATGGCCCGGCGGGCCCGGGAGTTCCGCTCCCAAAGGACCGATCCGTCGGAGGCATCGAGCAAGATGCCGGCGGCAGCCCCGATGGCTGGAGGAGTACTGGAAGTCGAGACGACGGCAGGGGCCGAGACGGGCGTCTGAGATACCAGCGGCGACTGAGCCGCCGCTGCTGTCGAAGGACTGAAGTACAGGCCGGCGAAAGCCAGCCAGGCGACGAGACCCTTCAACTCAGTGGATTGCAGTGCGCACTGGGCAGTGCATTAACTCTCGAGGAATTCCCTAAGCCTTGACCTGAGCATTACTTGCTTCAACTTTCGGGAGAGCTTCGCCAGGTCATTCAGGGATTGGTTGACCCCTTTGCGGCTCTCTCCCCCGGCACGGGACAGGGGGATCACCACCTGCTCGAAAAGGCCTGCTTCCTTCTCCGCGAAGTTCTTGTACATCCGCAGATGACGGGCATAGATACCGAACTTCGCAAAATCTCTTGCTATCTTGGCCACCATGAGGTCGTCCTCATCAAAAAAGGAGCCTCCTGCCGGCAGTGGGTGCGAGTGGATGAGACCGTAGTCCTCCAGCTCGGAAACCTCCTCCTCCGACATCCCTGTTGCGTTGACGAAGTCGCCCAGGCTCAGGCTGAGGCCGCCTTCGAGGCTTTCCAGCTCATTTTCGTCCTTGGCCGCACGGAGGGGCGGGGGCTGCGGTGCCTCCGGAGCCTCGTTCTCGGGCGTCTCGGAGGGGTCGAAGTGCTCCAGGCGCTTGCGGATGACCTTCAGGGGGACGAAGTGGTCCCGTTGCAGCCGAAGGATGTACCGGAGCTTGTCCAGGTCCTCCTGGTAGAACCGCCGGTACCCGGACGGCGTACGCTCCGGCTCAATGAGCCCCTCCGCCTCCAAGAATCTGACCTTGGAGAGGGTAACGTCCGGGAACTCCTCGGCGAGGGTCTTGATGACATCGCCGATGGTCATGTAGTTGCGGTAGCTGCGTTCGGCTTTCACCTAGTCGCAGACCCTTCGGTGAAGATGACCAGCTTGAACTTTCCGATCTGAATCTCGTCTCCGTTCTTCAGAGGAGACTGGTCGACGCGGTTGCGGTTGACGAAGGTGCCGTTGAGGCTGTCGGAGTCGACGATGGTGAAGCTGCTGCCTTCCCGGCGGATCTCGGCGTGGCGGCGGGAGACGGTCACGTCGTCGAGGAAGATGTCGCTCCCAGAGTCTCGACCGCAGGTGACCACATCCTTTTCGAGAAAGAAGTTGGTGCCCGCCTCCGGACCCTTCTTGACCACCAGGACCGCCTTGCCCTCCTCGATCTCGTCGACCGGAATGCTGACCTCCTCCGTCTCGGAGGTGGGCATGTCCGGCATGAACGAGATGGTGGTCTCGGCGGCGTCGGCAGGCTGCAGGGTGCTGCCACAAGCCCCACAGAAGTTGGCTCCGGTGGGGTTGCGAGTTCCACAGTTGTGACAGTACATATCAGGATCCTCCTCCGCCAGTAATCTAAAGGGTAACTAGAGGGTTAGGCAAACGAAGCTCGATTCACGCCTATTCGACACACTCCAGGTTAGTCAAAAGCTCCTCCAAAGCAACCTCGCGAGCGCTACCCCACGACCTTTCGAACCCAAGAACCAGGCAGGCTGAAAGCTCTGCGTCCGATGTACCCGGGCGCAGATGTTCTATGCAGGTGGACGTGTTCGGGCCGCTATGCCGCAGGATACGTCTGGTGAGGGCGCGATCGTCGGCAAGCGGAATGGAGCCGTGCTGAAGGAGCCAACCCCTCCGCCTAAGCTGGGCACTTCCGCAGATCTTCGCACTGCCCACCCGCAGATCGGCCCCCACGGTCGTCCCAAAGCAGGCCGAGCGGGCGCCAAGCGGCACCGTGACCGGTGTGCCGGCGGTGGATTGGCTCCCCATCCCCACCCGAGCGTCGATGCCCAGAAGAGCCAGCCCCCAGATCAGCCCCCTGGCAACCTCGCTGTACGCCTCGAGGACTCCCCTCGTTCCATGCCGAGCCACCACCGAGTACGTCAGGTCCCTGCCGTGAAGGACGGCCGAGCCCCCGGTGCACCGCCTTACGACAGGCACGCCCAGACGCGCGCAGCGAGCGGCAAGCTCCTCACTCACCCGCTGGTGGGTCCCAACCGAGAGTGCCGGGCCATCCCACCGGTAGATCCTCACGACCGAACGGAGGCTCTCTTTCCGGATCGCGTTCTCGAACAGAGCCATGTCGATCCTCATGTTCTCCGCTGCGGGACCGGCGCCGGTGCGGACGAGGTCGAAGCCGGAGGGGATTACCCTTCTTCCCCTTCGCCGGCTTGCTCTTCGAGGAACTGCGAGTACTCTTCCGGCGTCATCAGGCCGTCGAACTCTGCGGGATCGGACGGGTCCAAAACCAGCAGCCAACCCTCTCCGTACGGGTCCTGGTTGAGCGCGGCGGGGTTGTCCTTGCACTCGACGTTGATCTCCACCACCGTGCCGGTAACCGGTGCGTACAGGTCCGACACCGATTTAGTTGATTCCACCTCACCCAGCGGCTCACCGCCCTCCACGGCAGAGTCAACCTCCGGAAGATCGAGGAAAACCACGTCGCCCAGCTGCTCCTGGGCGAAGTCGGTCACCCCAATGGTCAGCCTTCCGTCGTCCTCCAGCCGGGCCCACTCGTGCTCGCGGGTGTATCGCAGGTCTTGCGGGACAGTGGACATTGGATCCTCCTTTTACCGAGCCCCGGGACCGATCGGCGGTGCGGACGATGTCGGATTTGATGTTGGCTGTGATGCGTTTCCCGCAGGTACCTCGGGTGCTGAAACCGGAGCCGGCGCCGGAGCGGTGGCAGGGCCCGTCCCCCTCTTTATGATCCGCTTCCACGGACGGTACTTGGAGACGAAGTTATCAGAGTGAAGCACCTTTCCGCCTGCCATGACCTTTCGCGTGACGGTGACGTCGAATCCCGGAATGCCCTCCTCGGCAACTCGTTCGGTTCCCCTGGGCAGCGACGGGTCGTCCACGTACTTCACAACGGGGGCCCGGGGGTTGGTCTGCGGCGACGTGGTCTCCGTGACGGTGCGGCCGAGAGGCGACGAGTAGATGCTTACGGTCAGCTCGCGGGCGGACACGTTTGCCCTCAGAAGCAGGCCGTACCCCGTGTCGTTTTTGAACCTGAGGTCCTGGGAACCGTAGTTGACCATCGCATCCTTGCCCGTGGGGTACTTGGAAACGAACAGGCTGTGGTTACTCCGCTCGACCACGTCGAGCCCGGCCGAGAAGACTGCGTTGAACAGCGTGGTGGCCACCTGACAGACCCCGCCGCCGATTCCGGGCACCACCTCGCCGTCGACCAGCACGCCGGCCTCCTGGTAACCATTTGCCACCGTGCGGTCCCCCGTGGCTCCGTTCAGCGAGAAGACCTCTCCCGGTTTCAGCAACTTGCCGTTGATGGCCAACGCCATGCGGTCGATGTTGCCCACCCGGGGGGCGTTACGGGCGTCGAAGGCCGTCGTGTAGGAAGAGATCCGTTGCTTGATCCCGAGCTTGGTCGCGGCCTCGGTGGTCAACGCCGGAGGCTGCACCACCGCAGGAAGCTGGATGGCTCTGCGTTCTCCCGAGCTCAGGGCCACCAGCGCTCCGGCCGCCGGAACCGTGTCTATCGTCGACCCGTTCTGGCTTGGATGAAGCACGATCTTGTCCCCCGCAATCGAGAAGGTAGCATCCTTGGCGGGACGGTTCACGAACGGGGCGGCCGCCACGAGCTTGTCTTTCAGCACCTTTGGGTCCGCCTCCAGGACAAGCGTGCTGCCTTTCGACTCATCGGGTTCCTCCACCACCTTGACCTTAAGGGTCGGTGCAATCCTCTCGGCGGCAACCTGGAACGTCCTGCCCTCATGGACGAAGTCGACCGGAGCGTTGAGGATGCTCTGCGCCTGCTGCCTTACCCGCTCGAGCTCCTGGCTGGTGATCTGCGGGGCAGTTATTCTGACCGGCAGATCCACCCGGTCGGCGACGGTGGGTCGTAGGGCGGCCTGAAGCACGATCTTGCGAGCGGGCTTTGCCAAGAGCGTGTAACCCTTGGTCGGTGGCTTCACGTTGACCTTTGACCCTGCCACGGAGAAGTCGCCGTTTGAGGCCTCGGTTTTGACCAGTGCCTCCAGCTCCTTCAGCGCCCGGGCAAAGCGCTCCTCGTCAATCCGCAGGACCCAGCCCAGGTTCTGCTCGCCTGAGCCCAGGCTGCGCATCATCCAGACGAACGAGTTGCTGCGCCCGGCCATCAGAGCCCGGCGAGCGCTGGCACGCAGATCCACTGAGATTCCAAGAGCTTCCGGAGAGCGGGTCCATTCACGGTCGCCGGCAACCAGAGTCAACGGACGCCGATCAAGGGCCCTGGCGGCGGGAGCCAGGCGGCTCATGAGCTCGCCGGCCTCCAGACCATCCACGGGGACTCCACCAACCAACGTGCCGCCGACAACCTCTCCCGCGTTGGCTACGGCGGAACCGGCAACCCACGCGCCGAGAACCATGAGAGTCACCACTCCGGCGGCAGCAGCTCTGCGCCGGCTCGTTAGGGTCATGCGCGCGGCTCGGCTCTCATCACCCTACGGATCTCCTTGATGTAGAGAAGCCCGGCCGTCCAGTAGAGGACCGCCCCCACGATCAGCAAAGCGTTTGAAGCGGGTCCCGCAAAGTTCCGCACAGACTGCAGCACACTTGCGGCCGCAAATGCCATCCCCGCAAAGATAAATGCAGTGGCCCACTTACCCGTCCTGTTAACCGACAACCTCGGGAAACCTTTTGCTTCGAGGATCGGAAACACTATCGACACGATCAGATCCCGAAGCAGCAGGGCTGCCGCCACAGGAAGGGCGACCACGTCCCGAAACACCAGCGCCAGCAGGACCACGACGATAGCCATCCGGTCGGCGACCGGGTCGAGGAGCTTTCCCAGCTTGCTGATCTGACCGGTTCTCCGCGCCACGTATCCGTCCACCCAGTCGGTACACCCGATGACAACGAGGAGCGACAGCGCGAAGCCGTCCTTGTCGCCGGTGAGAAAGGCCCAACCAAAGACGGGGATGAGGAGCATCCGAGCGGCTGAGATCAGATTGGGGACGGTCAGAACCCGGTTGAGGACGACCTCTTCTTGCGCTGAGCTCACGGGTGGCCTCCATCGCCTTCAAAATGTGCCCGGACCCTCACGGGCACGGAGGCAATTCTAGTGCCCGGCCGAGGGCGACGGGTGTCAGAAGGTCGATTGGATGTGGTGGAGGAAGATCTCCGCCAGGGCGATGTGGCCCAAGGTCGACGGGTGGAAGCCGTCTGCACTGATTAGCATGGCCATGTCCTCGTCCATGCCTTCCGAGGCGCCCTTCAGGTCCACCAGGAGCGCACCGTTGTCCAGCACAACCTCCGCGATGGTGGAGTTCCACTCCGAGCTCAGCGCAGCAAGACGGCCGGGGTTTGCCGACTGGGCCAGCTCGGGAATGCCTCCCAGGTCCGGAAGGTTTCCCACGAACACGTGGGCCCCCGTGGCCGTCATGCGCCGGACGATCTCATCCAGATGCTTGCGGTAGGCATCCAGCGGCACCTCGTTGCGGTAGTCGTTGACCGCAAGCCAGATGGTGACCAGATGCGGGGTGGTCGCCTCGGCCAGGGGAAGCTGCTCCCGGACCGCTTCCTCGGCAGTGCTCCCGGGTACGCCGGTCCGGTGCAAAACGGTGCCCTTGGGCAGCTTTTCGTAAAGGACCACCGGCCAGGCCTCGGTGTCCGGGTTGTCCGCTCCCTCACCCACGACATCCGAGGCCCCGATGGCAACATAAACCAGGGCGCCGTTGGCGCCCAGAGTTTCCGGTTGGTTCAACTGCTGAATGGGGCTCGAACCAAGACTTCTAGTTGTCTTCGATCCGTTCGCCGATGGACTTCGGCTCCTCCTCCATGCTGGCCTCGAAGTTCGCCATGATCGACGGGTCGCGTGTCTCGGGGCGGTCCGCGTAGGAATCGAGAATATGCTTTGCGGCCTTTTCACGGTCGGGGCTGGGCCCAAGCTTCTTGGTGCCCTCCACGTTCATGTAGGTCTCCGCAAGCGGCTTCGTGCCCTTTTTCTCTGCTTCTTCCTCAGCCATGGTGCCCTCCTCGAACTCGGATTCTGCGATGACAACCGTATTCTCGCATCGTCGCTCTCTTTGTTTTGGCTAACGAGGACAGAACTAAACCTGCCGGCCCCAGTCCAGGCACATAGTCCCGAGCCGAACAAGTCGGGACGGCCGGATTTGAACCGACGACCTTCCGGCCCCCAGCCGGATGCGCTACCAAACTACGCTACGTCCCGAAGCTTCGATTCTAGCTGAACCAAGGGCTCTACCGGGTGCGTTCCTCGCGGACCCTTTCCCTGATGACCAACCGCAGGGGGTTGCCGCTGAAATCGAACTCCTCACGCAGACGCCGCTCGAGAAATCGCTGCCACGACACAGCCAGGGAGCCGCTGGTGAAGAGGACGAAAGTGGGTGGCGCCGTCTCCGCCTGTGTCGCGTAGAGGACCTTGTTGTGCCGTCCCCCGATGCCGGGGGGAGGTGCCTTCTGCTGCGCCTCATGCACCAGGTCGTTGAGGAGTGAGGTGGGCACCCTGCGGACTCGAGCCTCGAGCACCTTGTCGATCTGCGGAAAGATCTTCCCTACGCCCCGGCGGGTCAGTGCGGACGTCCGGATCAGGGTCGCGTAATCCACGAACTGCAGGCGGTCCTCCACCGTCCGTTCGGTGATCTTCGCCATCTCGGGCTCGTCGATGAGGTCCCACTTGTTCAGGGCGATGATGCACCCGACCCCGGCATCGGCCACCTGGCGGGCGATCCTCTGGTCCTGTGCGGTGGCGCCCTCCCCCGCATCGATGACGAGGATCGCCAGATCCGATCGGCCTATCGCCTGCCGGGTTCGGCTGGCGCTGTAGATCTCCACTTCGTGCGTTTTGGCCCGCCGGCGAATGCCGGCTGTGTCGACGAACCGGTATCGTTTGCCCTGCACCTCGATCAGGCTGTCCACCGAGTCCCTCGTGGTGCCGGGCTCGTCGTGAACGATGCTCCTCTCCTCGCCGATCAGGCGGTTGAAGAGGGCGGACTTGCCCACGTTGGGCCTTCCGACGATGGCGATGCAGGCGATCTCCTCACCTTCTTCGACCTCGGCCGGCTCGGGCAGCAGCTCGTACACCCGGTCCAGCAGATCTCCGGTGCCTCGTCCGTGGAGCGCGGAGACCGGCATCGGCTCGCCCAGGCCCAGGCTCCACAGATCGGCGATTCCCTGCTCCTGGTTGCGGTTCTCGACCTTGTTGGCCACCACGATGAGAGGCGCCTTCACCCTGCGGAGGCGCTTGACCAGGGCCAGCTCGTCGGCGGTTGCGCCGGCCTGTCCGTCGACAACGAAAAGGACCAGATCGGCGGTCTCCACTGCATCGAGCGCCGCCGAGGCGACCTTTCCGGTGATCGTTCGGGTGGCGTCGGCCCCGAGAGCCTCCTCCATGAGACCGCCCGTGTCGTTCAGCGTGAACCGGCGGCCCCGCCACTCCGCCTCTACGCTCAGCCGGTCGCGGGTGAGCCCTGCCATTGGCCCGACGATGGAGTCGCTTCGCTGCGCCAGCCGGTTGACCAGAGTGGACTTGCCGACGTTGGGACGGCCCACCACCGCCACCTTCGGCAGGTTGGGTTCGGTCACGGCTCAAGCCTCTCCCTCATTGCTTTTAGAACACTTTCCACCACTTCGTCGATGGAGAGATCGGTTGTGTCGATCACCACGGCGTCCTCGGCCGGTCGCAGAGGCGAATACCGGCGGGTCATGTCCCGGGTGTCCCGGCTTGACACCTCCTGCAGAGCTTCCGACTCCGTCGCCCCCCTCTGGGCCGACCGCCGGTGCGCCCTCCGCTCCTCGCTTGCCGTCAGGTAGACCTTGAGGTCGGCATCCGGCAGGACGACCGTCCCGATGTCCCTGCCCTCCACGACCGCACCGCCGGGAGCCCGGTGGACCACCCTGCGCTGCCGGTCGACCATCCAGGTGCGCACCGCCTGGTGCTCGGCTACCCGGGAAGAGGCGGCGGTGACCTCCGGCGTGCGGATCAGGCCTTCAACGTCCTCACCGTCGAGCAGAACATGCCCGTTGCCCAGGGAGATGTCGGTCTCCGCCAGCACCGAAGCCACACCTGCTTCGTCCTCCGGCGGCAAATCGCTTCGCAGCAGTTTCAGGGCCAGAGCCCGGTACATCGCGCCGGTGTCCACGTGGCTGATGGCGAGCCGGTCCGCCACTGCAGCAGCGATTGTGCTCTTGCCCGATCCGGCGGGGCCGTCCACGGCGATGATCATCCGGCCACCTTCTCCAGGTCCTGAAGAAACTGCGGGTACGATACCGCGGCCGCCTCCCAACCCCGAACAGTGACGCGGTCGCGGGCGATCAACGCCGCCACTGCGAAAGTCATGGCCATACGGTGGTCCCCTGCAGCATCGACCACTCCACCCGTCAGGGGCGCCGGGCCCTCGATCACCAGCCCGTCGTGCCGGTCCTCCACCTTGGCGCCCAAAGTTCTCAACCCCTCGGCCAGGACTGCTACCCGGTCGGTCTCCTTTACCCGCAGCTCCGAGGCGTCACGGATCACGGTGACCCCCTCCGCCTGGGTGGCAGCCAGAGCGACCAGGGGCAGCTCGTCCACGGCTCTCGGAATCAGCGACCCGGCAATCTCCACTGCCTTCAGCTGCCTCGAACGTGCCGCAACGAATCCAACCGGCTCGGGTTGCTCACCGGTCGGGGAGATCTCCAGATCTGCTCCCATCGCTCCCAATATTTCGAGTATCCCCAGGCGCCTCGGGTTCAGCCCCACCCCCTCGATCCTCACGGAGCCCCCTGGAACGAGAATGGCGGCGACCAGCCAAAACGCCGCCGAGGAGAGGTCGCCCGGCAGGTCCAGCTCGAAGCCGGGGTGGCTAAACAGCTGGTCACCGCCGGTGATGCTTGCCCTACCGCTTCCTCGCTCGACGCGGCATCCCAGCCATGCGAGCAGCCGCTCGGTATGGTCTCGCGAAGGGGCCGGCTCCTCCACTGTTGTCGTGCCGTCCGCCTGCATGCCGGCCAGAAGGATCGCCGACTTGACCTGCGCGCTGGGCACAGGGCTCCGGTACGAAATTGGGCTCAGTGCCCCTCCTTGCACGGTAAGGGGCGGCAGGCCGCGTTCGGCGGTCTCCACTGAGGCTCCCATCATCCGCAGCGGCTCGGCCACCCGTCGCATGGGCCGGCGGGACAGGGAGGCGTCGCCCGTGAGGGTGAACGTGCCGGGGCGGCCGGCCAGAGCTCCGGACAGCAAGCGCATGGTGGTGCCGGAGTTGCCGCAGTACAGTCTGGCCTCGCGCGGAACATTCCAGCCGGTGCCCCGGACAACCAGAGCGTCGGTTCCCTCCTCGGTGATCCGGGCGCCCAGCAGCTCCATGCAGCGCCGGGTTGACAACAGGTCCTCGCCGGAGATGGGTCCGGAGAGGCGGCTGGTCCCTCCTGCCATCCCTGCCAGGAGCAACGAGCGATGGGCTATCGACTTGTCGGCCGGCATCCGAAGGATTCCGGAGATCCGGTCGACGGGGGTGAAGGCATGGTCCATCGGATTGTCCGCCTACGCGAGCTCGGTGCCGTAGCCCTTTTTCTGCAGGGCTTCTGTGGTGGTGCGGGCGTCGCTTCCGCCGCGAACCGTCAAGTGGATCACCCCGCGCCCGCCCTCGGCCGAGTGCACGATGTTCAGGTCTTCTATGTTGACACCCGCCTCGCCCACCGTGGTCGTCACCTCGGCGAGGACCCCCGGGCGGTCGGGAACCGGGATGAGCACCTCCACCAGATCAAAGGGCTGCAGGCCGGGCTTGCCGGGCAGGTCGTGCCGGGCCTTCCGTGCCTCGGAGAGCATGCTCCTCAACTTGTACCAGTCACCGTGATCCAGGGCATCCGCGGCTTCACCCAGGGTCTGTTGAAACCGGCGAACGAGCGCGGCCAGCGCCGGCTGGTTCTCCTGAACTATGTCGACCCATAGGTCGGGGGAGCTGGCGGCTATGCGGGTCATGTCCCGAAAGCCTCCGGCGGTCAGCAGGGGAAGGCCCTCCTCCGCGCTGGCGACGTCGGCAGCAAATCCCATCAGCGTGCTCGAAAGCAGCTGTGGCAGGTGGCTGGACAGCGCCAGCGCCTCGTCGTGCCTGCTGGGATCCAGCGCCAGGACGCGGGCGCCCAGTCCGGTGAGGAAGCGCATGAGCCGGCCGTACGCCTCAGACGAGGTGGCCCGGGTCGGGGTCAGGATCCAAAGGCATCCGTCGTAGAGGTCGTCCGCCGCAGCTTCGATCCCCTCCTTTTCGGAGCCGGCCATGGGGTGCCCGCCGATGAAGTGCACCGAGTCCGGCACGATCCGGGTAATGGCCTCCACGACGCCCCCTTTGGTGCTGCCCACATCCGTCACCACGCATCCCGGAGGCAGAAACGGAGCAACATCGGCGAAGACGGCGGCTATCGAACGCACGGGGGTGGCCAGCACGACTAGGTCCGCCTCGGACACGGCGCCTGCCAGCGATTGTCCCCCCTCGGTGATCGCCTTGCGCTCCAGGGCCCGGCTTACGGAGTGCCGGTCGAGGTCGAAGCCGATCACCCGCTGGGCCAGCCCGCCTTCGATCGCGGACATTCCGAGCGAACCGCCCATGAGTCCCAGCCCCACGATGGCCAAGGTTTGGATCTCAGAGTTTCGTTCGGCCATCAAGAACCTACTGGGGGAGATCGGTGCGGAGCGGCTGAGCGTCCCTGAGGTACACGTGCCGGAGTGCGGAATGATCCTTCACCGTATAAATATGCATCAGTACTCGGATCACTCGGGGGATCGCCCCCTTCACGTTGATCTCGGTCGCACACAGAAGCGGTATGTCGGAGATGCCGATCGACCTCGCAGCTGCAGCGGGGAACTCGGAGGTCAAGTCCGGAGTCGCCGTGAAGATGATCGTAACAAGGTCGTCCCGGGCCACCTCGTTGCGCTTCATCATCGTCTCGAGCAGCTCCGCCGTTGCCTGCAAAACCTCCTCAGAGGTGTCCTCGGCGACCGTGGTCGCTCCGCGCAGGCCCCTTAACCTCGACATTTGATCCGACCCCTCCCAGGGCCCCGGGCCTCCGGTCAGAGGCCCACTTCACGATACAGGGCATCCACCTCACCCTGAGTCAGGTTCCGGTACGTTCCGGACGCCATCCGGCCCAGCTTGAGGGGCCCCATTCCGGTCCTCACCAACCGCAGCACCGGGCGGTCCACGGCCTCCAGCAGGCGGCGCACCAGGTGTGTCGGGCCCTCGTGGACCTCAAGCTGGACAACGGTTCGATTGCCGCCCGGACCTTTTCGGGCGCCCAAAACCTTAACCGAGTCGGCCACGAACGGCTCCGAGCCCCCGAGGTCGACTCCCGTGTCGGTGAGCTTACGGAGCACTCCCTTGCCCACAGTGCCGGCGACCTCGGCCACGTAGGTCTTGGTGACCTCGAACGAGGGGTGCGTAAGGCGGTGAGTTAGCTCGCCGTCGTTGGTGAGGAGCAGCAGACCCTCGGTCCCAATGTCCAACCTGCCAACCGGGAAGACCCGATCGTGGACGCCGACGATGTCAAGGACAGTGGTTCGGCCCTCGGGATCCTTGGAGGTGGTGATCACTCCCGCCGGCTTGTTCAGCATGAGGTAGCGCTTCTCGGGATCGAGTTGGACCCGGCGACCGTCCACCTCCACCCGGTCCTCCGCCGGGTCGATACGCTGGCCGAACTCGGCCAAACGTCCGTTGATCACCACCCGACCCTGGCGGATCATCTCCTCGGCCGCTCGCCGGGAGGCGATGCCGGCTTCGGAGAGCACCTTTTGGACACGGATGCCCTCCCGGAAACTCTCCTGCTGGCCGGCCGAGGATGGCGGCTTGCACGCCGTCGTCCGACCACGGGATCCGGCAGGAGGGGAACCACCGGCAGTCGATTTCCCACGGCCCGGCAGGCGGGTCTGCGAGCCCGAGGTCCAGAAAGCACCGGAAGAGGCGCCCCCCACCGATCCCGGGCGGACTTTCGGGATCCCCGGCTGGGAGGCGGGAGGCCTGCTGCGGCCCGCACCCGCCGGGCGCGATTCCGTCGAGGAAGCCCGCTTGGCAGGCGCCGGCCTTCCGGGTGGGGACTTGCCCGAACTACGGGGGGAACCTGGAGGATTCACTCCCTCAGACTACAGACCCGGGCCCAGTCCGGACTCCATTCTCTCGACCTCCTTGCTGCTCGGCATGAAATCGGCCAGGGAGGGAAGCTCCGACAGCGCGTTCAGTCCCATCTGCTCCAAGAACACCTGGGAGGTGCCGTAGAGAATCGCCTGCCCGGGCCCCTGATCCCGGCCGACTTCCTCGACCACTCCCCGGGAGACGAGCGTCCGCAGCACTCCATCGCTGGAGACTCCCCTGATCTCTGCCAGCTGACCGCGGGAGATAGGCTGGCGGTAGGCCACTATTGCTAGGGTCTCGAGCGCCGCCTGGCTGAGACGCCCGTGTCGCTGCTCCCCCACGAATCGCTCCAGGTAAGGGGCGGATTCCGGGGAGGTGGCAAGCCGCCATCCGCCGGCCACCGAACGCAGGACGATTCCACGGCCCTCCTCTTCCAGGCTCGCCTGCAACGATCGGAGGAGATCCCCTATCCGGTGGGCCGGCAGCTCAAACAGGACGGCAAGATCTGCCGTTGGCACGGGCTCATCGGCAATGAACAGCACAGCCTCCAGATGCCGCAGCACGGCGGACCGGTCCTTCATCAGGCGGCGCCGTGAGGGGGAGGCGTCCAGCTGATTGCGATCTCACCGAACGGAGCGTCCTGCCGGACGTCGACCGTGTGGGTCTTGAACAGCTCGAGAACGGCGAGCATCGCCATCACCACCTCAAGCCGGCTCTGAGCAGAGCTGCAGAGCTGCCGGAAGGAGCTGAGCTGCTGTGTTTTCATTCGGGATTTCAGCTGCACGACCATCTCCCCGAGGCTCACCGTCACAGGGGTGATGTGCGACGTGTCGACCGGCGGCTGATCCCGCGGCGTAAGGGCGCGTCCCGCGCCACGGGCAAGGTTTTCCACCGTCAGGCCACGAAGGAGATCGGGAGCCGATGGGGCCAGCTCCTCCGGAAGCTCGGCACAGCGGGGATGGAAGCCGGCGTTGTCGGCCAGCCGGGCTCCGAGTCGAATGGCGGCCTGCTTGAATGTGGCATACACCACCAGGCGGTGCAGCAGCCGGTCCCGTTCCTCCAGCAGCAGCTTTAGCTCCGGATCGACCGTTGAGCGGCTCGGCAACAACTTGAGAGACTTGAGCTCGAGCAAGGTCGCTGCGAGAACGAGAAAGCTCGACGCCGTCTCCAGGTCAACCTCTCCGAGGGGAGCGGTCGCCCTGAGGTATTCGTCGGTCACGTCGGCGATGCAGACGTCCGCCACATTCACCCGCTCGTTGGAGATGAGGTGTAGCAGCAGGTCAAGGGGACCCTCGAAGACGTCGAGCTTTACCGCAAAGGTCATGCTCTCAACAATAGCCAGCCGTGAGGGCTGCCGGCGGGTTTCCGACCGCTGAGTCTTTCTTACGACCGGCGAAGACCTATGCGTTCCCGAACACTCTGCATCGTCTGGTGGGCGACCTCCTTGGCGCGGGCGGCTCCGGAATCAAGGACCTTGTCCAGCTGGCCGGGATCGTCCAGGATCTCGAGATATCTGCTGCGGAAGGGGCCCAGGAAGTCGATTAGGGCCTCGGACAGCCCCATTTTGAAATCTCCGTAACCTTTGTCCTCATACTCCCGCTCAATTGCGGCCACCGGCCGATCGGTTACAGCGGCGTAGATGGTCAGCAAGTTGGTGATCGCGGGCTTGTCGGAGCCGGCCGTGACCTCCCGGCCCGAATCTGTCACCGCCCGGGCGATCTTGCGGCGCACCACCTCCGGCGGGTCGTTCATCCAGATCAGGTTGTTCGGCCGGTCCGAGCTCTTGTCCATCTTGCGGGTCGGGTCGTCCAGGGCCATGATCCGGGCGCCCTCCGCCGGGATGTACGGCTCTGGGACCGGAAAGGTCTCGCCGAAGTCCCGGTTGAACCGCTCGGCGATGTTGCGCATCAGCTCCAGGTGCTGGCGCTGGTCGTCGCCAACGGGGACCAGCTCCCCACGGTAGGCCAGCACATCGGCCGCCATCAGGACCGGGTACATGTAGAGGCCGGTTCCTATGGAGTCACGCTCGAGGTTGCGGCTTTTGTCCTTGAACTGCGTCATGCGGCTGAGCTCGCCCATGCGGGAGACGCAGGTGAGAATCCAGGACAGCTCCGTATGCTCGGCGACCTCGGACTGAAGGAAAAGAACCGAACGCTCGGGGTCGATGCCGGAAGCGATCAGACTGGCTGCCGTCTGCCGGGAACGCTGGCCGAGCAGCTTGGGGTCCCACGGGACGGTGAGGCTGTGCAGGTCCACCACGCAAAAGAAGCACTCGTGCTGGTCCTGAAGCGCCACCCACTGTCTGAATGCGCCGATGTAGTTGCCCAGATGCGGAACCTCGGCTGTAGGCTGTACTCCCGAAAAGACTCGTGCCATTTCCCAACTTCCCTTTTCAAAGCCGGCCTGCGGCCTGCGGCCCTTGTTTTCAAAGTCGTGGCTGCGGCTTCCCCGCCGGTAGAGCCCCAATCTCGGCCGCGGCCCTGCTTAGGCGATGCCCTTATGCTTAGGTTAAGTGCTTCGCTATCTCTTTAGTAACCCGCCCGACATCGCCGGGTTTCTATTACTTTCCGTGGCTTTCATCGTGGCCCTGTCGCTGCATGAGTACGGGCACGCGCTCTCGGCCAACCTCCAGGGCGACCCGACCGCCAAACTGGCCGGGCGGCTCACCATCAATCCTAAGTCGCACCTCGATCCGGTAGGGACGTTCATGCTCGTGATGGTCGGCTTCGGCTGGGGCAAACCGGTCCCCTTCGCGCCGAACAAGCTGAGAAGTCAGCGCTGGGGGGCCGCCCTCGTGGGCGCCGCCGGGCCTCTGGTCAACGTGGTGCTTGCCTTGTTGAGCGCAGCAGTGTTTCTGGCGATGTTTCGAGGCGGCGGCTTTGAGGGCGCCGACGAGCTCCTCGGCCGTTTCTTGGTCATCAGCGTTCAGCTCAACGTAACTCTCGCTCTGTTCAACCTGCTTCCGATACCTCCGCTGGACGGGTCGAGGATCCTCAGCGCACTGTTGCCGCCGAACAAACAGCACATTGTCTTCTTCCTGGACAAGTGGGGGTTCGTGATCCTTCTGCTGGTGGCGTTCATCCTCTTCCCCCGCCTTGCTCCGCCGGTCATCGGAGCCGCAACTCGACTGGTCTTCTCCTTGGTGGGCGCCTGATAGCCTCTGCGGCCATTCAGCTCGCTGAGTGAGACCAAATAGCGACATGTGGACAAATCACCAAAATGCTCCGGCGTCTTGTCTATTCGGCGCCACTCAACCAAAACTTGAGGGTTTGGCAACCTTAAGGTTCGCATTAAGCTTTAGAGTCACCCCGACCCTCGGAGGAGGTCAGTAACACGACAAAGTCCCTTGTCGACAAAGAGACTTGAAACCAAGTCGCTATTCGGGGGAAAGGCGCTTCACCAGGACCGACTCTGCTCCTCGGGCGTCAAAGTCATCGAGGAGCTCTTCGATGGCCGCCCTGATGATCCGGCCTCTATCTGAGGCCATCCGGTGGTTCGCTCTCAAGCTCAGCCTCGCCGCCTCCAGCCGGGTCAGCTCCGCATCGGTGCAGTAGAAGGTGATCTTCTCCTCGTGACGAGGACGGCCCGATGGTCCGCTCGGTGCCTCCGCGCGCTTCAGCCGAGCAGCGCTTCTGCCCGCGACCCCCTCCGCGGGCGCGCGATCGCTCCAGCCGTCGGTGCTCGATGTGGGCGCTTCATCTGCCGGTGTGACCGGTCGCCGGCCGGAGGCCGGCGTAGGGGCTGCCGGCTCCGGGGCGCTCTCCTCAGTCCGAGGATTGGTCTGGGCGGGGGCGCCGAAAAGCAGGTCGGCCCCGGGAAGATTGGCTCTACGAGGCACGGTCCATCACCTCCCGGGCGAGGTCTCGGTACTCCTGAGCTCCATTGGATGTGGGAGCGTAGAAGAGAATCGGGACTCCGGCGACGGAGCCCTCGGAGAACTTTATGGTTTTGTGGATGACCGTCTTGAACAACTTGTCCCCGAACGCCTCGCCCACCCGGCTCAGCACCTCCCGACCGTGGATGGTTCGGGCTTCGAGCATGGTGGCTAGGATGCCCATCACCTCGAGCCGAGGGTTCAGCCTCTCTTGCACCTTGGCCACGGTGTCCATCAGCAGGGCCATTCCCCGAAGGGCCAGGTATTCGGACTCCAGCGGAATGATGACGGCCTGGGCCGCCGTCAGAGCGTTGACAGTCAGCAGGCCGAGCGAGGGCGGACAGTCAACGAGAATGTAATCATAGGTAACCAGAGCGGGCTCCAGGCATCTCCTGAGAAGCTGCTCGCGGGCTACCTCCGACACCAGCACCACTTCAGCGGCGGAGAGGTCGATGTTGGAGGGCACCAGGTCCAGACCCGGCACCTTGCTGGAGGACACCACGTCCGGGAGCTGCACCGTGCGGTCGAGGAGCAGGTCATAGACGCTGACCTCTATGTCGTTCGGGTTCATCCCGAGGCCCACCGAGAGTGCGCCCTGGGGATCGAAGTCGACCAGCAGCACACGAGCCCCCTGCTCTGCCAGAGCGGCTCCAAGATTGATGGTCGTGGTGGTTTTGCCCACGCCGCCCTTCTGGTTGACGACCGCGACGGTTACACCCAGGGCCTTCGAAGGGCGCTTCCGGCCGTGGGCAACCGGCTCGGCTGCTGCGGGAACCGGCCGGGTCTCCTGCTCAGCTGCTGCTGGCATCGGCTTGGTCAGTGCGGTATCTGGCTTCCGCTCCGGGTTAGTTCTTGCTTCCTCCGGCGGTACCGCAGGCAAGTCAACCTTTTCCTCCTCGAGCCCCGCCACGTCCTCGACGGGATTGTCGGGCGGGAAAAGGTCCGCGAGCAGGTTCGGCTGGAAGGGGTCCGAGTTCATGAACGAATATCCACAAGCTGCCTTGTCGACAATTTCTTGTTGGGCGGCAAATACTAAGCCGGGAAAAGGCGCAAGACAACGACCTACTGTTTAAGGAATGAGTTTTTCTGGCTGTTGAGCCGGGAGAGGGGCGCTATCGCTTCGATTTGCTCTTACAAACGATGCAGAGGCTGGCGGCCGGAATTGCCTCCAGACGCTCGGGAGGTATGTCTTTGCCACAAGCCTCGCACTTTCCGTAAGTGCCCTTATCGATGCGACCCAGCGCAGCCTGAACGTCCTCAAGCCTCTGCTGTAGACCCTCGGCCAACGACAGGACGCGAGCTCGCTCCGACGTCGTCTGCGCTGCGTCGGCAAACCCCTCGTCCAGGTGGATGTCCACCTTGCCGTCGGCGGTAAAGCCCAGATCTGCAAGCTCGGCCCGCACGATAGCCTCCTCTTCACGGAGCTTTTTCTGCGCTACCTGCAGGTCCACTTCTAGCAAAGCAGTCTCTTCCTTCCAGTCAGTTAAGGGTGTGCGAACGGAGATCTACCGGTTGATTCCGAGACACTCCGAATGGGCGCCAGTATTGTCGGCGTCCTTCCACCTTATGAAAGCATAATCGTTTGGCCAAAGCCGTGCGGGAATGTCTAAGGGTCCTCCCCCACCGGCGGTGCAATGGACCGGACGGCCGAAACGGCGCTGGAAGCTACGGGAAGGGTGGTGCCGGCTCCTTGGGCAGCAGGATCTCCATATTGACGACACCCGCCCCCAGCCCGATCGCCTGGGCAGCGGCCTGGGAGAGATCCAATACCCTGCCATGGGCGTACGGTCCCCTGTCGGTGATCACAACGATCACCGCCCTGCCGCCCCGAGTCACCTTAAGGAGGGTTCCCAGCGGCAGGATGACGCTGGCTGCAGTCATCTGCGCTGCCTTAAAGGTGGCGCCGCTGGCGCTGCGGCATCCGTCGAAACCCGGTCCATACCAGGAGGCGTCGCCGCTGGTCACAACGCCTGTGGGGCCAAGCTTGGACGGCATGAGCCCCTCTCCGCCGGTGGCGGGCGAATACCAGGCGAGGAGAGCGGCAAGCCGTTGGTCCCGGCCCGGAAGTCCCGGAGTGCAGGGACCGGGTGCCGGCTTCTTAATCGCGGCGGCGCGGGCGGCGAGAATCTTCTTCTCGGCGTCCATCGCGGCCTGTATGGCGCTCTTTAGATCCTGAAGCGACTTGATCCGCTGCTCTTTCGAAGTCTTGAGACTGTCCCGCTGAGCGTCGAGGTTCCGCACCCGTGCCTCGAGGTTTTTGACCGTCGAGTTCAGTGCCGCCTTCTCCTCGTCACGTTTGGCCTTGAGCTTGTTGGCCTCGTGAACGGTTGCGCCGTCACGCTCCGCCAGGCTCTCCCAGAACATGCCGAGCTTGGAGAGGTCGGTCATGGTGGTGGATGTGAACAGTGGGGCAAGGATGCTGCTTGGACCATTCTTGTACATGCGGACAGCACGGGCATTGGCAGCGCGGCGAATGTTCCGGATCTCGCTTTCCAGCTTCCGGATGTGGGACTCCGCGCTGCGGATCCGGGCCTCGGCCTGGACCACGCCGTTCTCATCTTTTGCAATGGAGCGGTTGACGGAGAAGATCTTGCTGTCGAGGGATTTGAGGTCGTTTAGGACCCTTACCGTTTGGGCGTTGGCGTCGGCGAGGCGTTTTCGGACGCCGTTCAGATCGCCGCCGGCTTGGGCCCGTGCCGGGTCGCCCGGCAGGATTACAACACAGGCTGCCAAGAGTAGGAGAGTCAGCGAGCAACGCCGCAGCGACATGAGCGAGGGCCCAAGCCGGGAAATCACACTTACGACGCTATCAGCGACGCCTGGGGTGACGCAAGAATTGGACCCTCCAGATGCATGGTAGCCGAGACGGCCGGCGACAACAGCCAGGGTAAGGGTTAGAACACCTCCGGCGCCGGCCTGTACTCCAGCCCATGGGCCTCAGCCACCGGCTCGTTCACCAGCACGCCGTTCAGCGTGTTCAGTCCCTTGGCCAGTGCCGGATCGCCCTGGCACGCTCGCAGCAGGCCCTTGTTCGCCAGGGCGAGGACGTATGGCAGAGTGGCGTTGGTCAATGCATAGGTCGAGGTGTGGGGCACCGCACCCGGCATGTTGCCCACGCAGTAATGGACAACGTCGCCCACCACGTACGTCGGGTCTGAGTGCGTCGTCATGCGGGAGGTCTCAAAGCATCCCCCCTGGTCCACGGATATGTCGATGACCACGGCCCCGGGCTTCATGCCCTCGACCAGTTCCTTGCTCACCAGATGCGGTGCCAGCGCTCCGGGTATCAGCACCGCCCCTATGACCAGGTCGGCTGCCAGCACTGCCTCCTCAATTGTCGTCTGGTTCGACATGATTGTGAGGATGCGGCCCTTGTGGATGGAGTCGATGTAGCGTAGGCGGTCGATGCTGCGGTCGAGAACCACGACCTCCGCCTCCATGCCCTGCGCCAGCCAGGCCGCGTTCGCTCCGGCCATGCCGGCCCCCAGAACCACCACCTTCGCCGGATGGACGCCGGATACACCGCCCAGCAGGATCCCCCGGCCGCCGTGCTCCTTCTCCAGCAGGGTCGCCCCGACCTGGGGAGCCATGCGTCCGGCCACCTCACTCATCGGAGCCAGCAGCGGAAGGCGTCCGGCGGAGTCCTGGACCGTCTCGTAAGCCACGCCGGCGGTTCCCGCGTTAAGCAGCGCCTCGGTGACGCCCAGGCTGGCGGCCAGGTGCAGATAGGTGAACAGGATCTGGCCATGCCGCATGTGGTGGAACTCCGCCGGAACCGGTTCCTTGACCTTCAGGATCATCTGGGACTGCGCCCACACGGTCTCGACGTCGGTCAGCCTTGCACCGGCTCCCACGTAGGACTCGTCGTCGATTCGGGAGCCCGACCCGGCCCCCTTTTCCACCAATACCTCGTGGCCGGCCGAGGCCAGCTCACGGGCTCCGGCGGGGGTTAGCGCCACCCTGTATTCGTGGTTCTTGAGCTCGGTGGGAACCCCTATGATCAATGGTCCAGCTCGTGGAAGGCGGAGTGCTCGTAGAGAGTGATGCCGATGATGCTCTTACCGTCAACGATCCGTCCCTCACGAATAGCCCTGAACGCCTCATCCTTCTCCATCCACTCCATGGAGATCGGCTCGCCTCCGTCGGAGGCGGGTGCCGGCGCGACGACCTTCAGCTGCCGGGCGACGAACACGTGGATCTGCTCGTCGGTCATGCCGGGAGTGGCGTAGAAATGGGTCAGCAACTCGAGGTCGCCGCACTCGTAGCCCGTTTCCTCCCGCAGCTCCCGATGCGCGCACTGCCAAGGGTCCTCACCGGGATCGATCTTGCCCGCCGGAATCTCCAGCAGGGAGTCATCGACCGCCTGTCGGAACTGGTGAACCATGAGGATCCGTTCGTTGTCGTCGACCGGCACAACCGCCACCGCTCCGGGGTGCTTGCAGAAGTGGTAATCATGGATAGAGCCGTCCGGAAGACGGACCTGCTCGCATTTGACCTCGAAGAACCCGGCGTCAAAGACGGTCGAGGAGCTGATTGTTTCCCGGTGGCCGGTCACCCTCTAGATTGTAGCCAGGCTCGGGGAGCTATTTCGTGTACGACCCGACGGTTCCGGCGACAGGCTCGCCGGCAAGATCGGACACATCCCCGATGTCATCGACGCCGCTGAAGGCGCCGCGGTCGATTGCCCTGCGAACCGCGGCCGCCACGAACTCCCGAAAAAGCGGGTGAGCCCGGTTGGGTCGGGAGCGAAACTCCGGGTGGAACTGGGCAGCCATGAAAAACGGGTGATCCGTCAATTCCACGATCTCCACGAGGCGCCCGTCCGGCGAGGTGCCGCTGAAGGTGATCCCGTGCTCCTGAAGGGTGGAGTGGTAAGCGGAGTTGACCTCGTAGCGGTGGCGGTGCCGCTCGTAGATTACCTCCTGGCCGTATACCTGGCTCGCCCTGCTGCCCTGATACAGCCGGCACGGCCATAGCCCAAGGCGCATTGAGCCGCCCTTCTCGTAGACGTCCTCCTGCTCGGGAAGCAGGTCGATGACCGGGTGTGGGGTCATCTCATCAAACTCGGTGGAGTTGGCGCCGGAGAGCCCTGCGACGTTGCGGGCAAACTCGATGACGGCACACTGAAGCCCCAGGCACAGGCCGAGGAACGGAATGCCCTGTTCCCGGGCGACCCGCACGGCGTCGATCTTGCCTTCGATGCCCCGGATTCCGAACCCGCCGGGCACCAGCACGCCGTCCAGCCCCATAATGGTCTCGTAGCCTCCGGCGGTCAGGTGAGGCAGCGCCATCTGATCCGGATCCTGCTGATCCGGAGCCTTCTCGTCGGAGGCGATCCAAACAATCTCCACGTCCGATCCCACGGCGTAGCCGCCGGCCTTGATGGCCTCGATGACCGACAGGTAGGCGTCCGGTAAATCGACGTACTTGCCGAACACCCCTATGCGCACCTTGCCCTTCGGGTGCTCGATACGGTCGACCAGCGCCTTCCACTCCGACAGGTCGGGCGGGTCCCGCTTCATCCGGAGGTGGTTCAGGACGAAGTCGTCCAAGCCTTCGTCCCGGAGCACCAGCGGAATCATGTAGATGTTCGATGCGTCCACCGCGGAGGCGATGCCCCCGATCTCCACGTCGCACAGCAGCGAGATCTTCTGCTTGAGCTTGAGCGAGATCTCCCGGTCACTTCGCAGCACCAGGGCGTCGGGCTGGATGCCGATGCTGCGCAGCTCCCGCACCGAGTGCTGGGTGGGCTTGGTCTTCAGCTCGCCGGAGGGACCGATGTAGGGCGCCAGCGTCACGTGGACGTAGCAGACGTTCTCACGTCCGACCTCCAGACGGAGCTGCCGGATGGCCTCCAGGAAGGGAAGGCTCTCGATGTCGCCGACGGTTCCGCCGACCTCCGTGATGACCACCTCGGCCTCGGCCGCCTGGCCAACGCGGAGGATCCGGTCCTTGATCTCGTTGGTGATGTGGGGAATGACCTGCACGGTGTCGCCCAGGTAGTCGCCCCGGCGCTCTTTGGCGATGACCGACTGGTAGATAGCGCCGGTGGTCACGTTCGACGAGCGGCGAAGGTTCTCGTCGATGAACCGCTCGTAATGGCCGAGGTCCAGGTCGGTCTCGGCCCCGTCGTCCGTCACGAAGACCTCGCCGTGCTGAAAGGGGCTCATAGTGCCGGGGTCCACGTTGATGTAGGGGTCTAGCTTCTGCATGGTGACCCGCAGACCACGATACTTGAGGAGGCGGCCCAGAGAGGCGGCGGTGAGACCCTTGCCGAGGCTTGAGGCAACCCCACCCGTCACGAAAATATGCTTGGCCACGGAATCCAAGCGTATCAGAGCCTCGGGCCAGCCCGGCGGTTTGGAGCGAAGTTCACAAAACATTTGTTCGCGGCCTGCCTGCTCGGACGTCACCGGCCCAGGTTGTCGAGCCACCGCAGGGGTTTTGTGCGCTCGATCACCTTCGTGAACGAGACCCGCTCGGAGGCCAGCGTCACCCCGATGAGCAGGGCCAGGGCGGCAAAACGTCCCGGCACTCCCGACGCCGCCACCAACCCCGCCCCCAGCACTGCGCCGATCATGTTCGCCCCTGCGTCGCCCAGAGTCCCTTGTTCACGCAGATCGGCCGGCGTCCAGGCGATCACCGCGGCCGCCACGGCTGCCGAGATCGGCAGATACGCTGAGTTTCGGGCCGCCACGGCAGGGAGGAGCCACAGGATCAAAAAACCCTTGGCAGCACGGCCCGGCCGAAGATCGAGCAGATTGATGAAGTTGGCGGCCAGGGCGACTACCAGGGCATCGAGTATCGCCGTGGGCACGAATAGCCTCTCCCACCACAGGGACACCGCAAGTGCCAGCCCCAGCCCGCCAATCGCCTTAATGGCCCCGGTCGTGACGTCCCCGTTTCGCAGGGCACCCAGGTGGCCGGCCAGCCCTTTGCGGCTGCGGCCGCCGCCGGCCAGGTCGTCGACAAAGCCCAGGGCGAAGAAGCCCAGGGCAAGGATCAACGTGCCGAGATGAACCGCAGAGCCCTCCCGGCCCAAGAATGCAGCGTCGCCGAGTGCCAGTTTGCCCGAGAGCCAGGTGATCCATTCCACCAGGGCAAGTGTTGCGGCGATCACGACTCCCCCGACGGCGGAGACCCTGTGGCCGCGGTAGTTGTTGATCCTGAGACGGCGAAACCTGTGGCGCAGCATGCCGGTGCGGACGACGATTCCGATACCAAGAGCCAGCGCGGCAGGAAAAAGTGCTGCACGCCACATATCAGCCGATCCGAACCGGCTCGTCTCGCTTGAGAGAACTCGATCCGCCGGCGGACGGGGTGGTTGAGGCTACCGCCTCCGCCTCGTTACCCGGCATCCCGAGGACCGTCGCCAGGCAGTAGGGCGCCATGATCGCCAGGCCCATTGCAGGGATCGCAATCCCGGAGTCGTTCAGCGCAAAGCCAAGCACGTTTGCCACAATGGCCGCTATCAACCCTGTCTTCAGTCCTGGAATGGTGTCGACCGCCGTCCTCAGGCGTCCGTACGGTCGGCGCAGCATCAACCCAAGGAAGATGAGCGCCACGGGCACGGAGAGGGTCAGAGCACTCTGCGTAAGCAGCGTCCAGTTGGCGTTGATCTTGCGCATGATCACGTCCAGCACTCCTTCAGGGCCGTTCTGCAGAAGCCGCGCGACGAACCGGCCGATGTGGGTCTGCTCGTCGGACGGCCGCAGAGTGTCCAGGCCGCCCACCAGGAGGGCGGCCCCGGCGGCTATCCCACCCAGCAGAACAATCCGCCCTATCGACATCCTGCGGCCGGACAGCAAGGCCAGCAGAACGCCGAAGGAAGGTATGAGAGCCAGCACGCCTCCGAAGTCGGCACCGAAAGAGCTGGCGCCGTCGGCGATGATGGTGAGCAGAGCGATCACCGCGGCGGCCTTGATCCCCCAGCGGCCGTAGCGGGCGCCCACCTGGCCGGCGAGCAGCATCGACGAGGTAGCCAGAATCGCAAAGGTAAGATTGCCCACGCCGTAGAACCTGCCGGCAACGATCGGTGAGTAGCCGATAAGGCTCGAAAGCTGAAGGTGGGCGCCGGTGGCCAGGTCGCCGAGTATCAGAGCCAGATTCACCGCGCAGATGAAGGCGGCCGGACCGCTGGGGTCCTTACGCCAGGGACCCAAAAGCGCCAGAGCGGTCAGGATCGAGGACACCACAAGCACCACCAGCATGGGACCGGCCCGGCCCCAAAGGTGGGGATTAAGGGCGGCCATGATGAGCGTGGCGGCGGGCACCGACATGAATCCAAGCGTCAAGCCGCGTATTCCGGGCAGAGAGGCACCGGGATCCCGCCGAAGCCGGCTCCACGCGATCGTATAGAGGATGACCTGCAATCCGACAAAGATCAGGAAGAACCGGCCGACCCAGTCTCCGTGAAAGGTCGCCGCGCTGGCGAGTAACAAGAGGTGGTCCAGACGCCCTTCCTCGGGGCCCGGCTGGGCGTGAAAGGACTGCGCGGTCATGCTCTCGGGCGGCTCCTCGCCCAGCAGGCGCAGGATCCCCGGGCCGATGTCGGCAATGGTCACAAGGCCGGGCCGGAGCGTGGTGGCCGAGGTGAGCCACCCATGCTCCTCAGCGCCGACCCCGGCCATCAGGGCAAGTGTCAAAATCTCAGGCTTTGCCGGTCCCGGACCTTCGGTGGCCACGACGATGAGGGTGTCCTGCGTCAGATCCACCAGACGGGCGATCTCGGCCAGCGCCTCGTCGTCCCGGCGCACCGCCTGCCGGATCTGTGTCGCGCCGCGCCCGGTAACCTCCACATCGCGCAGCGTGGCGTGGATGATCCTGCTCTCCCGGTAGGTATCGGCAACCTCAATCACCGAAACATCGGTCGACTCGATCACCCGGCCAGCCGCCTCACGGAGGGCGTTGCGATTGGTGCGCAAGCCGTTCAAGGTCTGCGGGTCATGGGTCCACAGGTTGTCGCCCACCTCCGCCTCGTCGACCGAGCCGTCCAGGTCGGCCAGCGCCAGAGCCCCAAACCTACGGCGTTCGATCCCCATTCCCCGCCGAACAGTGGCCGTGGAGAGGATGAAGCCACCGTCGGAGTTTCCGGCGACGCCGATCCTCAGTCCCATATCCTTGAGCTGCTCACCCAGGGCGCCCGGCTGCGCCCGGTATCCCAGATCCCGGTTGTCCTCGACGAGATAGGAGAATCCGCGGACAGTGGCTCCCCCATCCTCATGGGGAACGGCATTCGGCGCCGACTCTGCGTCACCCTCTATATCCGGGCGGGCGCCGTGCGCCCGGGCCCGGTTGCCCGCCCCGATGCTGGCCAGAGCCGACGCCTGATCGGTTCGGGGTCCAACCGTCCGCAGGGATAGGTTTGCTATCGACCACCGGTCGGCCAGCCTCTGCAGGTTTGGGGCCTCTCCGGCGGCCACGTCATCCCAGGTTACCGAGGGCATGCTGACGATCACAATCTTTCGGGGTATTGGCTCCTGGGCGGCGGCCGGCGACGGCGGGAGAAGGGTCAGGCCAAGCACAGCGGCGAGCAGGGCGTAAAGCGCCCAGTCCCTACGCCGGACCCGGGGAGGGCTCACGGCACTCTCAACTTCCCGGTCCGGCCGGGACGAAGGGCCGCGGTCATCTCTCTTTCGCCCAAAAGCACAGTTGCCGTCAGGTAGGCCGCCACTGTCGCCAAACCGACGGCTGCAGCCCGAACCAGGTCCTCCCCGAAAGAGCCCACCGGCAGGGCCTGGGCGACCAGCAGGCCGGCCCCTCCCGCCGCCACACCGGCCGCCAAGCTGCGCCCGAAGGCCAGCCCGGCACCCTCCAGCGCCGGCCGGCCGGCCCTCCTGCGGAAGAGGAACGCAAGCGCAGCCGCGCCCACGCTGATGCCGACTGAGAAGCCGGCCGCCAGGGAGGCAACCAGCCGGGGACCGACGAAAAACTGAGCCGCCGCCATATTGAACGCAATTCCGGACCCGAACCCGACCCCCGCGGCGAGCGCCGGCCCGCGACCGTCTCCCAGGGCGTAGGCCGCTCGCGTGAAGAGGGCGTACAGCCCGTAGCCCACCAGCCCGGGGGCCAATGCTGCGATGGTGAGCGCCACCATCTGCCCTGAGTCGGCATCGGCTCCTGCGCCGATATGCACCACCAGCCTGGCGGCCGGATCGGCCACCGCATACAGCAGGGCCGCGGCCCCCAGCACGATGACCGTCACCTTGCGGACCGCTTCGGCACTGTGGCGGGTAAACTCCGTCTCGCCACGGGAGGCGGAAGCCGCCAGAGCCGGAAACATCGTCGTCGCCATGGGGAGCGGAAAGACGGCCCAGAAAACCAGCAGCGCGGTGAACGCCAGCTGGTACGCCACCACGCCGCCCTCGACCCGGTTGGCAAGGACCAGAACCGCTCCCAAAAACACCTGCTGCGCTCCCATCGTGACGATCGCCGGGAGCAGCAGCGCCTTAATCTTGCGCCGGGCGACATCCGGCATCTCGAGTGTTGGCTTCCAGCGGATGCCGAGCCTGCGTACGGTGGGGAGCAGACAAAACGACAGCACGAACACTCCAAAGGTCGTTCCCAGTCCGAGCACAAGCCGGCCGGTAGCCGAAACCGAGCCGAGCTGCTCAGCGTCGGGACCCTCCAGAAATCCGTAGAGAAGATACGACGCCGTCACGACAACGCTGGAGAGCAGGGGCGCCAGCGCCGGCATGACAAAGCGGTGGTAGGCATGCAGGAGGCCGGTGAGAACCACTCCCACCACGTAGAGCCAGAGCTGAGGCAGAAAGAGGACGAGCAGGAAAGCCCCCAGCTCGATCTCCTGGGTGCGAATTGAGGGATCTGACACCCCCGACGTCAGGGCCCGCATGAGGGGCTCCCGAAGCAGGATCCCGGCAAGCACCACCGGAGTGGTGATCAGCAGTGCACGGTTCATGACGGCACTGGCGATCTGCTCGACGGTCTCGCGATCTGCCGACTCAGCGGGGGCGGCGAGCGCCGGAAGCAGAGCCGCAGCGATTGCTCCCCCGGCGATGATCTCAAAGAGCAGGTTCGGCAGCGCGTTGGCACTGGAGTAGGTGTTGCCGAGGTAGGTGATGCCCAAGATCGCGGTGACCGCCAGGGTACGGACCACACCCATCAACCGGCTCCCGGCGGTGATCACCGAAACCAGCGCTGCGGCGCGGCCGGCGGATGGAGCCGGTGCCTGCTCCGCCACCTCAGTCAATTCCGCTCGACAGAGGGCAATTGGCGTACGGTGACTTCGGCGCCTGAGCGGCAGTCCGGCCGGTTGGCGATCCGCCGTCTGGAGAAAGTCTGGAGATGGTCATACCTCGATGAGTGATCCGCAGGACGAGCCCCGGGAACCTCATTCTAAGCACCCCCCCGGTCGGCGACGCGTACTTCAGGTGTTGGGGCCCTCCTCGGGAGGGATACGGCGCCACGTCCGCTACCTGGCCGCCAACCCGCCCGAAGGGTACGAAACCGCCGCGGTAGCCGGTCCTGGAGACCTGGCCGGCTTCTTCGACGGCTTGCGATTTCTTCCAACCAACGAAAAGAGCTCTCCGGTTGTCAAGATCCTGCCCGACGTAGTGCATGCCCACGGACTGACCGCCGGAGCACAGGCTCTGCGGTGGACCGTCCTGGGAGCGAAAGGGCCCCCGGTGGTCGTCACGGTACACACCTCGATGCAGCAGACCCTGCGGGCGTCCTCCCGGAGTGCCGGAGTCCCGCTCGCGCAGAGGGCCATGTGGCAGGGCGCCCGGCTGGCATTGCGCCGGGTTGCGGCCCTGATTGCCGTCTCGGATGAGGTGCGATCCCAGGTTGGCTTCGGCGACGTTGTCCCGCCCGCCCTGGACCTGCCGGTCGCCGAGCCGGGAGCCAGAGCCAAGGTACGCCAAGAGCTCGGAACGCCTGAGGACCGGCTTGTGATCCTGGCCGTCGGCCGGCTTCACCCGGACAAGCAGCTCGACGTTTTCATACGTTCGGTCGAAGGCACCGGCGCCGAGGGGTGGATTGCGGGAGAGGGACCGGAGAGACAGACCCTCGAGGCGCTGGCCGGCGGCTCGGGCGTGCGGTTGTTGGGCCACCGCCCCGACGTCGGCAATCTGCTGGCCGCAGCCGACGTTTTCGCCCTCCCCGCCCACGCCGAGTCCTACGGGTTCGCCGTGATGGAGGCAGTCTCGGCCGGTCTGCCCGTAATTGCCACCCGCACGGGAGCGATCCTCGAGCTGGTGGGTGACGCGGGCGTGCTGGTTTCCCCGGACGACGCCGAGGGCTTTCGGGCGGTGGTGAGGGAAGTGGTCGAGTCGCCGGAGATGCGGCAAAGGCTCTCGCTTGCGGCCCGGCAGCGGGGACTTCCGACGCCCCGGGAGCTGGTCGCCCGCATCGGCGTAATCTACGACCGCGTGGTGCGCTGAGGCGGCTAGCCCTCGGCGCCGTCCTCGCGGATGAAGTTGAACGATTCGATCGCAGGAAAGTCCGGAGCCCAGTCCCGTAACCCGTACTCCTCGACCAGATCACTCAGCTGAACCCCGTGGGAGGCTCCCATAATTTCGATCCCCACCGGGTTGCCCCGGTCGTCCAGGTCCACGATGCGCTTGACGTCGATCACTATCGACTGGCCGACCCGGCCCCCCCTTCGTAAGGGCAGGTAGAGAGCATCGACCGCCGCATCGTAAAGGACCCGCACTTAGTGCTCCACTATTGTTTCTTCACTCTGACAACGGTTATCACGTGCTGGGGCTCGAAGGCATTCTGCGTGATGCGCAGACGCTTGCCTTCGTCGGTGGTCCCCACCTTGATCACGCGGCTAGGCCGGTCGCCCGGATCGGTGGAGACGACGTTGGCCAGCGCCTGCTCGACCTCGTTCGGGGAGATCTCTCGCTGCGCCATTCTCAGGATTGCGTGATGGGAGAGTTTCAAGACTTTTGGAGCTTACAACACGTCAGACTTTGACTTCGACGGCCTCCCGCTCGGGGCCACCGGCGGATCGGTGAGTCCTCCAGGCGGCCGCCAGCCGGTCGACCGCAGTGTCGAGAAGCTCCTCCGGCACCACGAAGTTCAAACGGATGTGGTCCTGATGGGCGTCATCAGGTGCCAGACTGCTGCCGGGAGTCACTGCCACCCCGTGGCGAAGAGCCTGCTCGGCAAAGGTGTGGGCGTCGCTCGATGGGATCCGAACCCACAAGGACAAGCCACCCTCGGGACGGCGCCACCGCCATTCCGGGATGCGTTCCCGGAGCAGCCGCTCGAGCGTGTCGAGCCGCGACTTCAGCAGCTTCCCCCTTCGAGTCCGGACCGACTCGTGGTTGGGAAGCAGACGGCAGGCTATGGCCTGCGAAACCATCGAAGACCCGAGATCGGCCGCCGCCTTGTGCTGGCCCAGGCGGGTGATCAGCGACTCAGACCCTCGGACCCATCCCACTCTCAAACCGGCCCAGTACAGCTTGCTCATCGAGCCGATGGAGACGATGGTCCCGCCCCGGGCGTAATGCGCCAGCGGTGACGGAGGCGGCTCGGCGCCGAAAGAGATCTCCGCCAGGGTGTTGTCCTCGGCGAAGGGAACCTGCGACTGGTCCGCGAGCCGGGCAATCTCCTGCCGGGCCTGCTCAGACAGTACTGCTCCGGTAGGGTTCTGGAAGGTGGGCATCAGGTACACCAGCCGCGGCTTTGCCGATGCGAGAGCTTCGGCAAGCAGGTCGAGCCGGACCCCGCTGCTTCCGACCGGAACCGGAATGAGACGGGCGCCGGCCCGGGAGAAGGCGTCGATGGCACCCGCGTAGGTGGGGGTTTCCACCACCACCGCGTCGCCTCGCTGAACGTAGTGACAGGCGAGAAGGGAGATCGCCTGCTGCGCACCGGAGGTGATGAGCACCTCTTCGGGCAGGGTAGGTGCCTCAGCACGATTGTAGATGCCGGCGACCATCTGCCGCAGCAGAGGATGCCCCAGAGGCGCGTAGCCGTGGCTCGGTGCGCCCAGCAGATCTTCCAGGTCGAACGGCGCCCCGTCCCGAAAGATCTCGTCGGTATCGGAAAGGGCGGCAATTGAGAGGTTGAGCGGGGACCGGGGGCTGGAATCGACCAGCCTGGAGAAGAAATGGCCGGAGGAGAGGGGGCGCGGCCCCGGCGGAGCCGGGTGGAGCCCTGCGTGCGACATAGAGCCGACCCAGGTGCCGCTCCCCTGCCGGCTCTGCACCCAACCGCCCCCCCGAAGCGATTCGTAGGCCTGGGTGACGGTGGCCCGGCTGACCGCGAGCATGTCGGCAAGCCGGCGTTCGGCCGGAAGCTTGGTGCCCGGCGGCAGGTCGACCTGTTTGATGGCTAAGGTGAATGCCTGAGCCAGCCGGGCGTAAAGCGGACCTTCGTGCTGCATCCAGTTGCCAAGTACTTGGAGCAAACGGTGTTCCGGACCGGTATTCATTTCAGGCCACTTTCCGTCAATTGGCTATGTAAGTCAAGGGCCAATTGCCGCTAATGTGGGTGCCGTGAGTGAAGCACGTCTAGATTGGCATGGACAATGGACTGGACAACATCCAAAGGTTGGAGGGCCAGCTTAATCTCCCTGGTGCGACGAACGGACGGTAAGATCGATCGCCTGTCTGAGCTAACTTCTTCGACGGCTGTTCCCGCCAAGCCTTGAGCACCGCCGCTCGTCTTATTGACTTCGTCCATGTCGAGCCCGGAACCATTCTTGCTCGGGAAGGCGAGGTCGCCCGTCAGATCCTTCTGGTGACCTACGGAAACGTGCTGGTCCGGCACGACGGTATCGACGAAGGCACAGCAGGTAAAGGCGCCCTGTTCGGCGAGATGGCGGCCCTCAGCCACCTCCGCTACCCCCAGACCGTGATCGCGCTGGGATACACGGAGGTGGCGGTCATCGGCGCCAGGGACTTCCTGCACCTGTTGGATTCGGCTCCCCCTCTGGCACTCAAAGTGCTGGAACGGGCGGCGGGGCGTCAGAGGGTCGCCTAACCCTCCACAATCATCTCCGGCCCTTGGGGAGGAGGCCGTGAGCCCGTCATTCGCCGCGGTCTTGAAGGTTTACTTTTGGGTATCGGATAATTTGAAGACAGTCTCCGGAGGTATGCACCATCACTCTCACCTGCGACAACGGACGCTTCTTTCGCGACGACGACGGCGTCTGGCGTTACGGACCGGGCGGGATGCCGGTCCGGGGCGGACGCGACATGACGCTGTCCAACTTCTTCAATTTCGAGCAGGTGGAGACCGAGGGCGGGCCGGTTGTTCGAGTGCCCCGAGGCATGGTCCTGGAGAACTATGTGCTGGACTTCTGCAAGGAGTGGGACGGCGGAGGCCCCACCATCGAAGTTCCTCTGACTTCGTGGCATGAGCACGACGAGGTCATCGGAATCTGGGCCCCCGAGCTGCAGCACGAAGGTGGCGTTCGTGGCCTGAGGCGTGACCCGCCTCGCCAGCCCGGGGATCCCCCACCATCCTGGCAGCCGCCTCTTGCGCCGAACCGCCCCGACACAGACCCCTATAAGCCGGTCTCCGAGATGGAGACCGATATCCGGAGGCGCACGGCGTGGGGGTTTGCGCCGCTCAAGGGTCTGGGCGGGTTCGGCCGGTACAGGCGCAAGTCGCAGGAGCGGATGATCGACTAGGTTTCAGCGGTTGGCAGGGCCGTGGTGGCTCCTTCGCCTCTTCCGTAGTGTCCGAACTGCCCGCCAAGCGCACCTTTCAGTCCGATGGCCAAAGCCGACTGGCCCAGCGGGGTTTCAATGGAGTCCACGGTGACTACGCGTAGGTCCGAGTCGTCCCGCATCGGCCCGAGCATCTGCATATCGGTCCCGTTCTCCACCGCGGCGGTGGTGAGGCCGCCCCCCAACCGCCTCGCGAGAGGAACAGCTATGCGGTCGTTCACCTCGCGGGAGGCCTCCCCTCCAACCAAAACGATTGCAGGCGCCGGATCCGACGGATCGGGCGGTAGAGCGATCGGAGCAGAGGCAAGCTGCGCCTCCAGCAGTTTGGAGATGAACTCGGCATTTTGTCCGGTGAGGGCCAATCCCAGCTGGTTCACCAGCATCTCGGAGAGGGCTGAGGCATCTGTGGAGGTCGAGCCGAGAGCAGCGGCCAAGGCCTCCCGGTTCTCCTCAGACTTGAGATCAAGGCGGTTCGACAGGATGAGCTGACCGACCGTCCTGGCTTCGGCCAGGCTGAGGGTCTCCCTCACCGCATCGAGTGCCTCACCCGGAGTCGACTCTAAGGTCACCAGCACTACAGGAACGTCACGCAGAGTTCCCCGAACCACCAAATCACGCGTGGCCCTCGTAAAGGCCTGAAGCGCTTCGTTCTCATCCTCCAGGTCGACGATACGGCCCCGCAGAGTCTCGTTTCGGTCACCCAGCCGTGCCTGCGTCGATCTCAGGCTGTCCACGATGTTCTGGTCGATGAACGTCGCCCCGAAAAGGACGCCCAGACCTATGGCCATGAAAACGGCCACAAGAGTAACCACGTGGTACCGAAACGTGATCATCTTTCGGGCTACCTGAAGAGCTGGCCGATTACGAAAAAGATGTCGCTCATCCAGTCTCCGGCGGCCTGCAAAACCAGCCTCATGGGCTGCGAGATGCCGATGATCACCAGCATGGTGATAAGGGCGGCGCCCACCAGACCAAACAGCTCCCACCGCCTCGGCTCGCTTCTGTGCAGCTCACTGACTCCCTTGGCATCGACCAGCTTAGGACCGACCCGCAGGCGCACCAGGAAGGTCGAAGCCATGCCCTTGCGACCCTTGTCCATGAACTCGACCATGCTGGCCCTGGCGCCTACGGCAACGATCAGCTCCGCACCCTTCTCGTGGGCCAGCAGCATCGCGACGTCCTCGCTCGTACCGGGAGCCTCGAAAGTGGCGTAGGGAAGATGCAGGGCGTCCAGGCGCTCGGCGCCCGGTGCGACGCCGTCGGAGAAGGCGTGCACCACCAACTCGGCCCCGCAGGTGAGCGCCTTTGTGGTCACCGAGTCAAAATCGCCGATGATCACGTCCGGAGTGAGCTTTTGCTCCAGCAGGGCGTCGGCACCCCCGTCAACCCCGACGAGCACCGGCCTGAAGTCGTGAATGTAGCCTCGCAGCGACGCCAGATCCTCCTTGTAGCCGTATCCACGGACCACCACGAGCACGTGGCGCCCGGAGAACTGGGTCCTTATCTCCGGCAGATGAATGGCCTCAAGGATGAAATCGCGTTCGTTGATCATGTACTGCAGGGTGTTCTCGGCAAAGCTCTCAAGCGCCGAGGAGATGTTCCTCTTGCTGGCGTCGAGTGACTCCTGAGCGGTCTGTAGGTCCACCACTTCGCCGCTGGCTACCACCTCGCCCTCCCGCAGCACCGTGCCGTCGTCCAGGTAAAGCCGGTCGCCGTCCCTGATACGGGTGAACACGTCCTGGCCGACGCTCTCGATGAGCTTTATGCCGGCGCCGCACAAAACCAGGGCGCCGAGATTTGGATAGCGGCCGGTGCAGAACTCCGAGGCGTTGATGACGGCTTTGACCTGTTTCTCCACCAGTCCCTCGGCGGCAATACGGTCCAGATCGGCATGGTCGATCACCACGATCTCACCGGGCTGGATACGTCCGGTCAACACCTTGGTGCGCCGACCCAGGCGGACGACGCCTTCAAGCGCCCCGGCCCCGGATGAGTGTTGTGAGGGCTTTTTCCGGGTCGCGAACTTCATCTCGCCGATTGTAACCGGCCTGTCACGCGCTCCCTCGCCCTGCTCGAGTGCCGCTAATCGTTTGGCTCGACGTGAAACCGGGATCTGAGCTTGTCGTAGAAATGCGACTGATAGGCGGTTAGAAGCTTCAAGGGACGCTCGTGGGCGCGCGCCGTGACGAGGGCTCCCGGCTCTAGGATAGCCACCGGCTGGCCGTCGGCGGAGAAGGCCACCCGATCATCGGGAGTCTCCAGAGTCACCGGGTGCTTGGGGTTTACGACGATTGACCGCCAAAGCGGCGTGTGGGCGGACACTGACGTCAGCAGCATGGCTTGCACCTCCGGCTCCATGACCGGCCCCCCGGCAGACAGCGAGTATGCGGTCGAGCCGGTAGGAGTCGACACGATGAAGCCGTCGGCCACGTACCTCGCCACCGTCTCGTCGCCGACCCGTACCCGGATTTTCACCACTCGGGAGATGGTCCCCCGCTCCACCACGATCTCGTTGAGGGCCATGACGCTGCACACCTGGACATCCCCCTGGTAAGCCGCCGCCTCGAGCATCATTCGTTCCTCCACGCGGTAAATGTCGGTGATCATGCTCTTCACCATCTCCTCCACGTCGGCGGCGTCGATGGTTGCCAGGAACCCGAGCGTGCCAAGATTCGCGCCGAGCACCGGTATGTCCAGGTGCCACGCGATCTGGGCCGCCCGAAGAAGGGTGCCGTCGCCGCCCAGCGCCAGGATGGCGTCCGGGCTCTCGTCCTCGTCCGCATGAACCACGTGCAGGCCCCGAGAGGCGCCGTGGAGCCTGATGGCGGTTGCCACCTCTTTGGCTTTGGGGTTGGTGGGGTGCAGAACCAGGCCGATGGTTTTCACCGCACGACTTCCAGGGCTGCCCGGATTCGGTCGGCATCGGTTTCGGCCCCCGCTCTAATCAGAACAAAGAACTCCTGGTTGCCGGCGACTCCCTTCAGGCGGGAGGGGGCAACCGCGACCGTTCCCAGGCCCTCGGCCTCGAATGCATCGACCGCCGCCCGGATTGCCCCTTCCCAAGCCTGTGGATCGGTGACGACGCCGCCGGGACCAACCTGCTCCCGGCGGACCTCGAACTGGGGCTTCACCAGCAGAACGCACTGTCCCGAGTCACCAGCCAGCTCGGCCAGCGTGCGGGAAAGAGACCGCAGCGACACAAAGCTCAAATCGCCCACCACCACGTCGTAGGGTCCCCTCGCCGGGACCTCACGAATATTGGTCCGCTCGTACAGAGTCACCCTGGGGTCCGTCCGCAGCCGGTAGTCGAACTGCCCGTACCCCACGTCGACCGCCACAACGTGTGCCGCGCCCCGCTGAAGCAGGCAGTCGGTGAAGCCGCCGGAGCCGGCTCCGGCATCCAGACACCGCATGCCGGCGACGTCAAGCGCGAAGTCGTCCAGAGCGCCGTGCAGCTTCTCACCCCCTCTGGATACGAACCGGCGCCTGTTCTCCACGTTTATTCGGCTGGAGGACGAGACGAGGGTGCCCGCTTTGAGGCCGGGCGCTCCGTCGATCATCACCGTTCGGGCGCCTATGGCGCGGCGGGCGGCTTCCAGGTCCACGGCCAGGCCCCTGGTCACCATCTCAGTATCCAGCCGGCGACGGGCCACAGGGCATCAGGGCTCGGAATTGTTGTCGGTTGGGAACGTCTCTTCCAGCGCGGATTCCAGCTCGTCGAGAAGCCGGTCGAGCCGGTCGGCACGCTCCTCCAGCGCCAGCTCGGCGATCTCCGCCAGTCGGGAGCTTGCTTGGGCTTCGTCCACAACGCCCGATATTAGCCGACCCTTCAGGCGAGCGACGGATCCTTCAGCGGGCCGAGTTGAGCAGCGGATAGGGGTTTACCGGTCCCCCGCCGCCCTTGTGCCACTCGAAGTGGACGTGGCAGGGGCCTCCCCTGGCATTCCCCGTGTTGCCATTCATTGCGATCTTCTGTCCCACGGTCACCCGGGTCCCGTTCCTGATGCCGGGCGCGTACCCCTTTAGATGCGCATAAAAGAAGATATCGCCGTTGTTTGCCCGTAGGTAGGCCATGATTCCCCCGTTGCCTCCGGAGTGGAGGTTGGAGATCACCCCGTCGGTCACTGCGAGAACCGGCGCCCCGCATGACGCCATGATGTCGGTGCCCTTGTGCCGCCGGCCGCCCGAGCGCGGGGCGCCCCAGGTGTTGGCAAATCCCTGCGAGCCCCCTATGGGCAGGATGAAAGCCGAGAAAGCCCGGATCTTCGACACCTTCGCCGGAGTGCGGGCACCTTTGAGCTTGGCCTCCAGCTCGACCTTCTTGTCCTTTTGCTGCTCGACTAGCCGTGCCTGGGTCTCTCTGGTCCGGGCAAGCTCGGCCATCATCTCGTCAGCCCGCGACTGCGTCACCTGAAGCCCGTCGATGAGCTGGGTGTCGCCCTTGCCGAGAATCTCCATGTAGTACAGCCGCTTGAAGAAGACATTCGGGTTCGGAGCCAGCACCAAGTCGCTCAGATAGGACGAGACTCCGCCCTTCTTGTAGATCGCTCCCGCGCGTACCTGCATAAGCGCCGCTTTCTGGGCGATGACCTTGTCGGCTTCCCTCAGGTCCGCTTCTAGCTTGCGCCTCTTGGCATCGGTGTTGGCCAGCTGTGTTTCCAGCCGACCATACTCGGCGGCAGCGGTGTCCAGCTCTGTTTGTAGCTCGCTCACCCCGGCTCCTGCTGCGGCCTGTGGGGGTGTAACCAGAAGAAGTGAGCAACCAACCAGAGTTACAACTGCCAGACGCCTTACTTGGGGAAGTCTGTTCTTCATGAATTCGGCCAAAGGCTTTCAGCCGCCGGGGGAGATTGTCAAGAGTTCTTTGGCCCGGAGCCCCCGAGGCCGGCACGATCACCGGAGTGACGGCAGGGACATCCGGGTATCCTGCGCAGATGCTAGCCGGAAACAGCCTTATCCCGATACACGATGAGAATCCGACGCACCGGACCCCCTTACTCGTCGTCGGTCTGATCATTGTCAACGTGCTGGCGTTCTTCCTTCTCGAGCCGAGCTTCGGCTCCGGCCGCAACTGCGCCCGGGGAGATATGAGCTGCCAGCTGGCGAACTGCGAGCTGAGTCAGTTCTTCTTCAAGTGGGGCGTCGTGCCTGCCGAGGTCTCGAACGGTCAACAGGTGAGCGGAGAGATCTGCCCGGGGGTCGATACGGAGCCCAAGTCCGTGCCTCTGTCGCTTATCACCTCCATGTTTCTGCACGGCGGCTTCTTCCACCTGGCGGGCAACATGCTGTTCCTATGGGTATTCGGCAACAACATCGAGGACCGCCTCGGCCACGTGAAGTTCATGATCTTCTACCTGCTGGCCGGGCTCGCCGGCTCCCTGGCCCATGTGTTCGCGAACCCTGAATCGCTGGCTCCCACCATCGGGGCGAGCGGCGCCATCTCCGGTTTGCTGGGCGCCTACATCCTGCTTTTCCCGAGGGCGATGATCCACGCCCTGGTCCCGATGCTGTTCTTCTTTCGTGTCCGGTTGCCCGCCATGATGGTCCTGGGGATCTGGTTCGTATCGCAGTTCTTCATCGGCGACGCCCAGCAGGTGGGTGAAGGCGGCGTGGCCTGGGTGGCCCACGTGGGGGGCTTTGTCGCCGGCATGGTCCTTATCCATATGCTGGGCGGTGGGCGAGGACGGCCTTCGCCAACACCCCCCATCTCGCGGCAGGGCCCTTTCAGCCCATTCTAGCCGGCGCATCCCGTACCCGACGAGCCAGATCTGGATAGAAGACGATCACGCCGTCAGAGTCAAGCTCCAGGTCTCCGACGAAACCCCGGTGGGCGCCGATGTAGCGCACCACCGCTCCGGTAGACGTGCGCCGGATGTGCTCGTAACGCTGTTGGGACGGGTGGACGCCGAGGTCCGGGACCGACACCCACGCCATCAGAAAGTCTCGCACTCCCGGGTTTCGATGGAGGCCGTGACGCAGGACCGGCATGAGGTTCGTTGCAGGGCATAACCCCAGGTTGCAGTCGAGGGCTCCGGCCACCAGGTCCAGGTTGCCCCCAGGAGGGGCCAAGGCGGCTTCGCCCGCAGCGTCCGCCGCGGCATTCCACATACCCGAGCCGTCGTGCGACAGTTCCAGCCGGCGACTCCATCCCTCACCGGTCACCTTCACCTCCAGCCCTCGGGTGACAAGGCGTCCAAGCGGTATTCCAGGCGATAGGGAACCGGGCTGATGCCGATCTGAGTCCCCTCGGCGGTCAGCCCGTCGATGTCCAGGTGCATCGAGCATATCTCGGCGCGCCAGACATCCACGCCGCTCCACACAATCACGCGATGTCGCACCGGTTCAGACATCCGCCCGTTGCTTCTCCCAAGCACGGTACCAAAGCTCCGGCTACAGCTTGGGAAACCGGCAAGCCCAGGGCAACGCCGCCGTAATGCCGACTTTTGAATTCCCGGAGGGGGGGTAAAAGCCACTCCGACATCAAACCAACTGTGGAGGCTTCTATGAACGAAAGCGCCGATCGAGAGGGTTTCCGCGGGCACAACCTCGCCGCCACCTTTGGCAGCAGACAAGAAGCCGACCAGGCGGCTGAGCAACTCATCAAGAGCCTTGGCGGCGCCAAAGTCGAGGTAAGGTCCAAGGGCGAGGACCGCAGCGTCCAGTACGCTGAGATGCGCGACGAGCTTGAAGGCGTGGTGGCGGGGCCGGCTCTCGGAAGCGCTCTCACCAAGTCTCAGACGCAGGGCGCGGTCGGCGGAACCGTGCTGATCGGTGGGCTCGGCGTGCTGATCGGCGTGGTGGCCGGCTTCATCATCGACGGAGCCCCCGGTTCAAACGTCACGCTCGCCAGATGGTTCCTGACCTGGATCCTGACTCCGGCGATCGCCGCCGGCACCCTGGGAATGCTCGCCGGAGGTCTGTTGAAGCAAAGGCACTCCCCCGCCCCTGAAGACTCAGCTCCTCCGCGGGAGGCCTCGCCCGACGCCGGGCTGGAGCCGGCCGAGGAGAGCGTGGTGGAGATCTCCACCAACAGCGAGCCCCAGCTGGAGCAGGCTATTGAGCTTCTGCAGCAGCTCAAGCCCGAGCGGCTGGACAGATTCAACTCCGCGGGGGAGGTAGTCGAGACCCAAAAGCTTGGAGGCAGGGCGAACAGCTAGCTTGACGAAACAAAAAAGGGATCCCCTCCTTGGGGATCCCTTTTTGTGCTTTAGACGAGAAGCGGTTTCTCGCCGGCGGCATCGGCGTCCAGGGCGAGGGACCGCAGCGAGGTGAGGATGTAGTCGGGGGCCGGGTCCAGCAGGTCGTCGGTGACCGTCAGGCCGGTCAGCACCAGCGCTCCGTCCCAACCGATTCGCTTGGCGCCGAGGATGTCCGACTCCAGGCGGTCTCCGAGCATCAGCACGTTTTCGTAGCCGATTCGCTCCGCCGCCGCTCTCATCATCGGCTCCTCCGGCTTGCCGAGAACCGTGGCCGTCCTTCCGGACGCAGCTTCCACCGCCGCGACTATCGATCCCGTCCCCGGAAGAATGCCTCCATTCTCGACCGGCATAACCGGGTCTTTGTTTAGCGACAGGAAAGAAGCGCCCGCTCTCACCGCCGCGGCCGCCAGACCGAGCCTCAGGTAGCTGAGCTCGGTATCCCTGCCGATCAGGACAAGGTCGGCCGTCTGACCGGCCTCCAGGTAGCGGATGCGTACCACATCGGCCAGCTGGGCAGCGACCGTCTGAGGAGCCAGGACGAAGGTCGATGCGCCTCGCAGACCGTGCCCCATGATCCACTCCCGCGCGACCAGGCTGGTGGTCAGAACCTCCTCGACCGCCAGCTGAAAACCGCCGTGCGCTAACCGTTCCACGACCTCGGCGGGGTGATATCCGCCGTTGTTCGTAAGTAGCAGCAGGGGCTTTCCGGTCGCCCGTATGGCCTCCAGCCCTTCCACCGCGCCCTCGATGAGAACCTCTCCGCGCCAGACGACCCCGTCCAGGTCGACGGCAAAAGCATCGTACTCTTCCAGCAGGTGCGCGGCTCCGATGAGCTGCGTCGGGTTGGGCATGCTCAAGAGGCCAGCCGGTCCAGCGCCCGCCGGTAGTCCTGGGAATCGGGTTTCATCGCGATGGCGATCTTGAGCAGCCCGGCAGCCCGGGCCCGGTCCCCCAGACGCGCCCGGCATAGGGCGAGCCCGAAGTAGGGGTAGTGGTCGGCAGGATTGAGCTGCATGGCCGCCTCGAACTCCTCCCCGGCTCGCTGAGTCTCACCGATGTTGTAGAGGGCTCGGGCGAGTGCCTCGCGCACCGATCCCTTCTCGGGCTCCAGGTCGCAGGCCTTCTGCAGGATGAGCGCCGCTTGGTGGTTCCGGCGGGCGGCCAGATGCTCGAGGCCCCTGGTCCAAAGCTCATAAGCGTCTTTGGCATTCATGTCTCCACTATCGCGCCACAGGCCTATGCCCGGCTGCAATCCCCACGCATGGAGTCCCCGTACCGCAATAACCTCGTCAGCCGTGATAGAAACCACTGTGCCCCGCATCAGCCCCTTTCGAGCCGTTCGCTACCGCCCCGGAACCGATCTGGGAATGGTCTCCGCACCTCCTTACGATGTGATCTCCCCGGATGAGTGGGAGCGGTTGGAGCGGTCTCACCGCAACAACATCATCCGGATCACGCTGGGCGCCGAGCGCCCGGCAGACGATGACGAGAGCAACCGGTACTCTCGCGCCGCAGGCATCTTCCGGGAGTGGCTGGCTTCGGGACTCCTCGTTGCCGATGAGGCTCCCCACCTGTATCTGTACCGTTCTGACTTCTCGGTCGAGGGAGAACCACGAGCTACCGCCGGCATCGTAGGTGCGCTGGAGCTGCAGGAGCTCGGGAAGGGCGGCGTCTTCGGGCATGAGAAGACCCGGCCGGGGCCCAAGGCCGACCGCCTTGCTCTTATGCGCACCACTCGGGCGAACCTCGAACCGCTGTGGTTCTTTGCGGCCCGACCTATGGACGGCTTCCGGGACCTTGTCGACGACCTTGCCGAGCGGGATCCCATCGCCGATGTTCTGGACCCGCAGGATGTCCGGCACCGGGTTTGGATCCTGCCGGACGACCAGGCCGGATCGATGCAAAGGGTGGTGGACGACATCCCCCTGGTGGTGGCCGACGGACATCACCGCTACGAGACCTCACTTACCTACCGCGATCAGCGCCGGGCGGAGAACGGTCCAGGCCCGTGGGATTCCACACTCGCGATTATCGCCGACCCCCGCCAGTTCCCGCCCGAACTGCTGCCGATCCACCGGTTGGTATACAACCTTTCCCCCTCCGCGATTCCGGGTCTTCAGCAGTTCGACGGCTCCTTCGAAGACCTCAGGCAGGCAGTCGAGGATTCCGGGCCCGGCACTATCGGCGTGGCTTCGGACGGTGGTCTCTGGACCGTCAAGACCTCGGGAGAGGTCGACACCGTGTGGCTGGCGGAGCAGGTCCTTGAACCCAACCGCGCTGATGTGACCTACGAGCACGACATCAGCATCGCCGAGACGGCAGTTCAAAACGGCGCCGTAGCATTCCTGATGGCCCCGATTCCCGTTCCGCTGGTTGCCGACAAAGCCCTGACCGGCGTGCGACTGCCGCCCAAGACCACGCTCTTCTGGCCCAAGCCCCGCACCGGTCTGCTTATGAGGGACCTGGACTCGGATTCGTAAGGTTGTCCGAGGAAGCGCGGTTCCAGGATGCCGGATCTTAGACCGAGGCCAGCCGCTCCTCGGCGTCGAAGAACTCAGGGTCCTCAGCCACGATCCTCCGCCAGAGATTTTTGGCCTCCTCACGCCGGCCCGCCCGCTCCAGAAGATCCGCGCGTGCGTACCAATGGCGCAGGAAGTAGGGCTCCACCGTGCCGGTTCCGGGGTCCGCCCGCGCCAGCATGGTAATCGCCCGGTTCAACTCCCCTTGGTCCCCAAGGGCTCCGGCGGCAACGATCATGGTTTCCACCCAGACCTCGGGCGTCACGTCGGCCGGGGAGACCTCCGCCGTTGTCTCCAGCGCCCGGTGGGGCCTTCCCAGGGCCCGGTAGAGGTCAGCGATCACGTGGTTTTGCTCCACCGAGTTGGTCAGCCGGCGGAAGGCGAGCAGCTCGCTGAGGGCGTCCTTCCAGTTGCCCAGGTGGTAGAGGCAGAGACCGAGGAGCTCCGAGATCCTCGGAGAGCGAGGAGCATTGGCCTTCGCATCCGATGCAAGGCGGGCCGCGTCCTCGTACTCTTCGTCGGCGAAATGCTCGAGTGCTTTCGAGATAGCTTCGGCCACCCGGGGCCCCTTCCCGGGGCGGGCCAGCTCCTGTATCTCGATGATCCACGGCTTGGGGAGGCCAAACGACTCGTCTGCGGTGATACGGCGCCTGGGCTCGGGCTTGACCTGGGAGAGCCGGGTGTCCCTGGGCCGGTTGGGGTCAAACCGGTTCCCGGCCGGTCCATCTGACGAAGCGGGGCGCTCGGAAGCAGCGCCGGTCGCTGAAGCCCGGTTGGGGTACCGGCGGTCTACGGCGGCGAGTCCACGGGACCGACCGGCGGGCTCCGGGTACGGCCGGTCCTCGGCGGCACGCCTGGCCCGCGGCCGGTCCGATGCCGGCCTGTTCGAGGGCCGTTCGGATCTTAAGCTGCTCGGGGGCCTGCCCGTGCCGGGCCGATCAGAGGGGGCCTTGGCGCCAGGCCGCGGCGAGAATCTACCAGCTCCGCGGGCACCCGTGGACGGCCCCGAATCCGCGTTGCGATATGGCGGTTCGGATGAAGGAACGCCTCCATGACGCCCAGATGGACGATTGTTGGGACCCCTACGCTCCGCGGAGGGCCTGGGGCTAGGCCTCTCGCGCTTCGACGCCCGCCGTCCTGGTTGCGGCGGTCGATCCCGTGGGCGCTCCGGCTTAGCGTCTTCAACAGCGCTCCCCCGGGGGCCCGATCTGGTTAGAGGGCTTGGATCTGAACCCTCCTTCGGCTTCAACTGAATCTGAAGGAGCAAAGGTTCATCGGGCGGCTCCTGATCGCGCCGGCGCGCCGGCCTGGGGTCCGCTGGGGTGCCTTTTGACTTTGGGTTGAAGGGTGGGAGCTTCTTGCGCCCGGAAGGGACACCCTTGCCGGGCCCTTTTCGGGGGTCGCCCGGCTTCCCGGCTCCTCTTCCCTGTGCCTTGGGGCCGGCTGACGAGCCGGAAGATTTGGTGACCGGCCGCGGTTTTCGGGAGCGAGGGGTTCGGGGACGGTCGGCCATAGTTTCTCCAGACTAACTGAGGGGGCCGACCCTGGCGCCTAAGTCAGGGCTTTCTCGGTCGGTCGACGCGACCTTCTGCGCGCGTAACCGCGACACCGGCCGATAATTGACGATCGGCTCTACTCGCTAGCGAGGGTGGATGGGGAACAAGGACTGGCTGGAAAAGGACTTCTACGCCGTCTTGGGCGTGAAGCGAGACGCCTCGGAGGCTGAGATCAAGAAGGCGTATCGTGCCCTTGCCCTGCGCAACCATCCCGACGCAAACCACGGCGACGCGGGAGCCGAGGAGCGCTTCAAGGGAATCTCCGAGGCGTTTGAGGTCCTCTCTAGGGCGTCGGAGAGATCCCGGTACGACCGCTTGCGCGCCATCTTCCCTGCCGGTGCATTTCGACCCTCGGGTTTTCAAAAGTACGCGGCCGCCGGCACTCGGGCGTATCAACCTGTCTACCGGCCTCCTGTTCGGGGCCGCGACCTTGAGACACGGGTAGTGCTTTCGGCAAAGGAGGCGCGAAAGGGCGTAACGGTTCCGGTGGAAGTCTCCGAGCCGGGGAGGCTGGCTCGGACCGTGATCGTCCGAGTTCGGTCGGGAGTCGCCGATGGGGAGAGATGGCGTATCCCGCGGCGGGGAGGCTATGGTGCCAACGGCGGCGAGCCTGGCGATCTCTTCGTGACCGCCAAGGTCTTTTCCGCTCAGGTTCTGAGAAGTTTCCCCGACCTCAACGACGCCCGGGCCGGCCACAATGCTCCGATGAAGTTGCGCAACGTTCCCAAGGTCGCCCGAATGGTTGCCCACTTCCTTTTGAATCCCAACGACGTGGAGCTGAACGAGGCTCTCAGCCGTTTCCACGACGCGTCGATGGCGAACTGGGCCGAGGAGATCATCAAGAGCAGGCGAGCTTCGCGGCGATAAAGACGCCGGAAAGAGAAGTAGCCGGCCCATTGAAGGACCGGCTACTTCTCAAAAATCCCCGGCGGCGACCTACTCTCCCACCCAGTTGCCCAGGCAGTACCATCGGCGGTGGAGGGCTTAACTGCCGGGTTCGGAATGGGACCGGGTGTTTCCCCTCCCCTATGGCCACCGGAAAAGTTTTCATGGTTTTCAAGAGACTGCTCCCTTGAGAACAGATAGCGAGCGCGAGCAAACAATCAAGCCCTCGGACTATTAGTACGGGTCAGCTGAACACATTGCTGTGCTTACACATCCCGCCTATCTACGCAGTGGTCTGCTGCGGTCCTTACCGGATTATTCCGTGAGAGTTCTAATCTTGGAGTGGGCTTCGCACTTAGATGCTTTCAGCGCTTATCCCGTCCGAACGTAGCCAATGAGCAGTGCCGTTGGCACGACAACTCACACACTAGAGGTTCGTCCGTCCCGGTCCTCTCGTACTAAGGACAGCTCTCCTCAAAACTCTTGCGCCCATGGAGGATAGGGACCGACACATTTGTTACCGCTCGACAGCGGAATGCTCATCGAGGGGCCCGGACATTTCTGCCGGACTCTGCATGTCGCCATGCAGGTCGGACCATATCTTCATTCGGTTGAGAATGTTCGGCATATGGTCTCTGAGGATTCTGGCTGCACATGGACTCGCCGGTACCGGCCACCTCCATTCATTTGGAGTGCCTTCAGGCGTAAGGCGTCAAATCCATCTTTCGATAGATGTTCCCCCCGTGACATCGCCCGGACAATTTGGGCAAATGTCACAAAGTCCGCTTGCTTGTTGCTTACCAGAGGTTGTGCTTCGAAGAAAGGGATCACCTTGGTGAGTAGGTCGTTGCGGTCTCTCACCACTAACACCAAACAAGTGTCCGACGATCCACGGTGATTCTGACGAATCCGTCCACAGTCGAATCTCCGAGCGATCAGGTCCAGGACCTGGCGACGCTCTTCGTTTTGGCTGACATGAAACTCAGGAACCAGCTGCCACTTGGGTCTGGTGCATGAATTTCTTTGGACCGCCACGTGGAATGATCCTTCTCCGTCTACATAACCCGCTATGTAGGCATCCAGCCTTTCCTGCTGATTGTCCGCACCGAGAGGATTTTCACTTTCCATGCCATCACCCTAAAGGTCAGGGGTGACACGAATGAGTACCTTCGGATTCTCGGAGTTTCCAGCATTTAGCCGAATTTATAGACAGCGCGTGTCCACTGTCTCGCGACGTTCTAAACCCAGCTCGCGTACCGCTTTAATGGGCGAACAG
>JAUJPC010000007.1 GCA_030447305.1 Actinomycetota bacterium
AGCGGCGCCGGATCTCGAACCCCGTGGGCCGGAGCTTGGGCTGTAGCCGGCGGTGCCCTGGTGGCCCACTACCTCGATCCGAGCCGCGTGCCGAGGCTTCCATGGCCCGTCCAGCGGTGGAGGAGGAAGCTAGCCGACCCTCCTCGCCTTCGGCGGCCCAACCGGCCTGGAGTTCCCCCGATTCGAGAGGTCGAAACCGTGGCCGGGGTAGAGCTGCTGGCCATTCTGGTGGGCACGTGCCCGGATGGGCAAGGCCTCGGTTGACTAACTAGGCCATGAGTGATTGCGGCGATCAAGTCGGGCCATCTATCGCCTCGCCAGCTGTCGATCTCATAAGAAAGGCTCGATATAAACATTTAGAGCCCCGTCCAGCATCGTCTTAACCGAAAGCACGTTAGCTCCATCAGTCGTGCCGACGACGCCAGGCTTCAAGGCCTCTACGGCTTTCTCTAGCTGAAGCGAGACCTCTTGAGTCGTTGTCTGTGTATTGGTCGGCCATGGGATCTCGATATGCCAATTAGCTCGGTCGATGCGAAACATGACTGCACCTGCTTTGCGATTCAGGAAAATCTCGATAAATAGGTCTAGCTCTATACTGATGTCAGGAGACCAGTCGACCACAACCTCAAGATTCGTCCGTGTGGCGTATCGGCGATTCACGACACGAGTCTTTCCGACGCGGTAATCAGTGGTCGGTCCAAGCTGACCGCCAAAAGGATTAATCAGCCAGAATGGCCCGCTAACTATCTTGATATCTTCCGCCTTGTCAGGAACCGGTATCTTGTCGACCTCCTTCCGTATTGCGTCGAAAATCAGGTCTCGCATCTCATCGCTAGTCTTGCTCTGACCGAGGTCCAGCTTCGCTAATTCGACTGCCGCCTTCTCCCCCGACCGCCAGAACAATACCCCGTTTTCGAAGTCTGAATACGCCCCCTTCTTCCCAGTTTCGTCTGGGATCTCGTCGGAAATTGGATACCCCAACGCCGGATTAGTCTCCCAGCCGTTGTCGGCCCATAGCTTTCTAATCAGGCCATGGACCTCGTGTGCGCCGATACTTTCCTTCCAGTAGATCGATCCGCCCTCGAAATGGTTGAAGCGGCCCTTCCCGTCGGGCGTCCCCGTCTCGTCTGTTATGGGGAAACCGAGAAAGCTCTTTGTCCCCCCGAGTTTCGAGTATTTACCACCGATCGCACCCCGCACCTCAAACGCTTCTTGCGTGTTCCACTTGAACACTATTACGCCCCGCTGGAAGTGGCTCTTGCGTCCACCAGTTTGTGCAGTGTCCAACTCATCGGTCGTCGGAAACCCCAGCTCGCCCTCAGCCCATCCAAGTTTGGCGTACTTCGCACGGATCATGCCGATCACCACATGCACACCAGTTTCAGCGTGCGAAAAGATCGATCCCCGCTCGAAATGGCGGCCTAGTCCTCCTTGCGAGTTGAAGGTGTCACTCGTTGGCTTACCGAGGACCTTTTCGCCGCCTACCTCCAAATACTTATCCTCGATGGCTCCCATGGCACACGCACCTCCAGGTTCGAGAAATGTGGTTAAGTTAAGGTTCTTGAGACTGCAGGGACCTACCCCGCGAAGGTTGCATGGAGGTGCAAGAGTGCGGTCCCGGGCTCATCCGGGGAATCCGGCCTCAGCACTAGTTCTCCGGAAGAGGGAACGCCGGCCGCTACGCGACTACCCCTGGCTACGCAGTCGAGTTCGGCCCACAGCGTCATCTCGCGGGGGAATGGCTTCGAGCTCGTTAGCTTCTCACTGAATGCGAACTCCTGGTTCACCACTCCAGTCGCGTAGAAAACTGTGGAAACCTTGACGTAGCCGACCTGGCTGTGAACGACCGAACAGCCAGCCGTCGCGTTACCGATGGCCGTCGCCGAGCCGACTAGCCGCCAGACCGAAGAAAACGTGATTTCCCGGGTCTTTGGTGGTACTGAGACCACCATGGCGAACTTGGCCCTGAACTCTTGACTGGAAAGCTCGCCTCGTGTCGCCTCTACCTTGAGAGTGCCACCCAACGGGCCGATAGCCCGTTGAGCGTCCCAACTGGCGTCGAATGTGTTAACGCAAGTGTCCGCTTCTCCACAGGCACCGGCGCTGGCCTCCGAGAGCGACAAGGATCCATCGGTATGAGCGGACGCTGGAGATCCTGACAAGAGCAACGCTGCTGTCAGCACCAAAACGATCCGCCTTAGCATCTAGTGCCTCCTGAGCTTAGGGCTTCCAAAAGGAGCCGGCGCCCCTCGAGGGCGGCGGCAACTGAGAAGTCGGAGTGTGGTTGCCGCCACGACGGCTGTGCGGGTTGTCCCCACGCGACTACACACGGCGAACGATCTCCGAGGCCGGTGCCGCCGCTCCAAGCTATTCATGCCTTCGCCTCGGGCACGCTCAGCGTTACCCCGTCATAGGCGATGCTCGATGGGAGGTTGTCCGGGCGTAGGAACGGGCGATCCAGCTGACCCACTTCCAGCTCGATCGTGTGGCCTTCTGCGAAGCGCCAGTGGTTGCCGAAGAGTTGGAATGTAAGCGATCCGGAGGATGCCGGCTGCCCTGGCGCTGAAAGGCGGTAGACGCCCCGGGTGACGAGCACCTTGTTCTGGTCGGGTCCCTCAGGCCCGACGTCCCACAACTTCACGACGACAGTCGCGTCCTCTCCCGTCATCGTGTACGGAAGCGTCACGGAGGGCAGGCCGAGCATCGTGAACTCGCTGTCGACACGCCAGCGCCAGAAGGCACCCGAAGCTGACTTCGCCGCCGGCCGCTCGATACAGCGCCCCGCATTCGCGAACGGCTCCGACGCCATTTCCTCCTCCACGTCAGACGACAGTGAATCCGTTTGTCGCAACTGCAACGGGGCCGATGAGAACGTGCGGGGGCTCGGCTTCACCAGCGCATCCCAGTTGTCGCTGGTCAGCGGGACGTGTGGCCCTGTGCCGGGGCACAGCGTTGGGAATGATGCCGCCACGGGGGGGAAAGCCTCTGCTGCGACACCCAGATGGGTGTCGATGAAGTTGCCCGCCTGCTGCCACGAGTACTGGTCCTGTTCGAGGGGCTTCTGTGCCCCGTGGCCGATGTCTCCAAGCAGCATGCTGATCGGGTAGCCCGGATGCGCGGCCTTGAGCTTCCGGTACATCTGCAAAGCCTCGACGGCGGGGAAGGCGAAGTCGGTCCAGCCCTGCACGGCGAAGATCGGCACGGGCCGAACTCGGCGGGCGGCGAGCTGGGTCAGGTAGTCGTTCTCGAGATCAGCGACGGGGTAGTAGGCCGACTTTCCCCGGAAGGCACCCGGGAGGTCCATAGCCTCCTGTGTGATGTGCGGCTCCCCGGCGCTGAAGGCGGCCATCCACCCGTCGAAGAACGAATGTGTCTCGGACGGATCTGTCGTGTTGTACCGGCCACCGCCGACGAGAGTTCCTCGATCACTGAGTCTGTCAGGCGTAAGTGGGAAGGCACGACCGCCGCGGTAGACCTCGTTGATCCACTGCTGCTTGACCACCCCGAACGGCTTCTCGTGCGAGGCGCTCTGGTCGACACCGTCGGTAGCTCGCCCGTTCGGGACCAAGGACCCGTACAGGTCGGTCCAGCCGTGGAAGGGAACGGCGGCCGCAAGCTGGATCGTGTTCGTGCCCTCAGCGGGGGTGTCCCAAGGCATGGCGGTGGCCAGCATCCAGGTCTGTCCGCCTCCGTAGGACTCTCCGGCGGCCGCCAGGCGCCGTGGATCGGCCACCCCGGCATCGACGAGCAGACCGAGCAGGTGCTGGGTGTCGGCTACCTCGAAGTCGCGCTCAGCGAGGTGAGTATGGCCGTTGGGCGGGCATCCCTCCGGGTCGTACACGTCGGTCCCCCCGGCGGCGTTGACGTCGGCGGCGGGGTCCACTGCGCCGCAGGACCCTTGAAAGCCGCGGGCCGTGTAGGCCAGGGTGGCGTACCCCTTTGCCAAGAACCGAGCGGGTGTCAAACCCTTGGTGGGGTCATTGCCTGGGTGGCCGGGAACATGGCCCGCGTCGCCGGGGTTGGTGGGCGTGCCCTGTATCCCGCCGCGATTGCCACCCCAGCCGTGCAACAGGACCACCTGTGGCAGGGGTTCTGAAGCCCCGGTCGGGAAGCTGATCCTTGCGTCCAGCTCTAGACCGTCCCACGTCTTTATTTCGCCGGCGCAGGTGCGGTATGGCGTCGCCGGATATCCCGCACCGGCCAGAGTGGTACCGCCGCCGCAGGCGGGAATGCCGATCACCGTCGCCCCATCGAGGCCGCTCTCGAAAATGGAGACTACGCGCTCCTCGAAAGTCGGATGACCGGTTCCATCGTCAGCGGTCGCCGACGTGCCTGGCGCCACCATGGTGAACAGTAGGGCGAAAGCAACGGAACCTGCGCTGTAGGTGCTGAAAACAGAGCGTCGCTCGCTCTGCCGCGGAACCGCCCTTCTCCAGTTCCGGCCGTTTCGCCAGCGGCTGGTGCCCCGAACTTTGCGCAAAGCCCTCATGACCCGCCCCTTCCGGGCTGTTCAGCAAAGGGGACGCCCTGGCGGCAGCCGAGCTGCGGACGTCCGAACGCAAACCGTCGCATCGACTCTCTGTCCCTGTGAGCCGAAGGCCCGACGCGGACTTGACGGGGGGATGTCATCTCGTGCTCGCCACTTCCGCCTGTCGGTCGTAGGTCAGGGCCGCGTATTCGCGGCATGCTCCGCAGACGTACAGGCGGGGTTCCCCCCAACAGATCATGCCGAAGCCACCCCCGCTGCCACCGCAGTACGGACAGCTCAGCGTCGTGACTGGCGAAGGTTCCATCACCTGCGGTGAACAGTGGTGCAACCTCGCCTCTTCCTCCCCGACCATCTGCGTGGAGGTCTCTTGCCAAGGCCGACCAAGGACGGCAGAACTTCCGATCAACGCTGCCAAACCATCCCTGTTCTCCTTTGCGCTTGCTACCCCGGAAGCTGCAGTGACCGAGACCATGGCTGTTCTCCTTTGGTGTAACGAAGAGAAGTGAGAAGTTGGTAGGCAGCAAGCCCTGCCCTCGGCAGCGGTCACATGGCTTTCATGGTGTTCGGCGCTCAAGTACAAAGTCCACTGCAGACTCCCCACGTCCACGCCCCCGCCAACAGGATCATCCCTGGCACTCGACTCAACCATCCGGGAATCACCCGTATCTTTCCGCCGCCCGACGACATGACGGCTGCCAAACGTACGTAGGGGCAGCCCAGGGTCGGCGGCACGGTGAAGCTGATCGACTCGAGCCGGCCTATAAAGAGGAAGGTCCCTCACGAGCGAGGCACAACGGCGCGGTGGCTGACGCCCGTGGCTAGTCTCTTTCCGCGATGGGCCGAACATCCGGTCGCGCGCCACTTGTTGGGCGGGGCTTGGAGCTAGAAACGCTCGCTCGCTGCCTACATCGGGTGGCGTCCGGCCGGGCGACAACCGTCTTCATCGAGGGGGAGGCGGGCATCGGCAAGACCCGGCTGCTCCACGAGGCCCTGGCCG
>JAUJPC010000004.1:0-259996 GCA_030447305.1 Actinomycetota bacterium
TTCCCCACTGCTGCCTCCCGTAGGAGTCTGGGCCGTATCTCAGTCCCAGTGTGGCTGGCCACGCTCTCACGCCAGCTACCCGTCGTAGTCTTGGTGGGCCGTTACCCCACCAACTAACTGATAGGCCGCGAGGCCATCCCAGACCAATAAATCTTTCCCATTTCTGCGATGCCGTAGAGATGGTGTATCCGGTATTAGCAGCGGTTTCCCGCTGTTATCCCAGAGTCCGGGGCAGGTTCCTCACGTGTTACTCACCCGTTCGCCGCTTTCCACCCACCCGAAGGCGGGCTTCACGCTCGACTTGCATGTGTTAGGCGCGCCGCCAGCGTTCGTCCTGAGCCAGGATCAAACTCTCCGTAGAGATTTGAAACTGCCCGACAAACGCAATTAGTTGTGGTCCTACCTTCTGTCGGACCAGCCGACAGACGAGGACCAGAACATGCGATTACCGAATTTATACCTTTGAACCCTCAATCGAGATCGTGTTCACACACTCCCTCGAAGGAATTTCGGGGTCGTTCAAAGCAACACTAACTTTGCTTAGGGCACGCTGTTTAGTTCTCAAGGAACATCCGTCTGTTTGGAGGCTTCACGAAGACTTGGGTCCACTCCGACCTTGGGTCATTCGGGGCGCAAAAAACCGCTGGAACATATCGCCCAGCGGCATCATCGGTCCTCCTGAAGTTAGGTAGGGATCGATTTGGTGTTTGGCGTCCTCCTGTGAAGCTTTCAAACATCCCGACCGTACCGATTACAGGCAATTTGACCTGTAAAGGCGCTTTAGGCCGGAGGATCAATGTACACCCGCTCATCTGGCCCGTCAAACCGTCCCGAAGGCTTTCGGCCTTAGATTCTCGGGTCCGCCGGGCTTAAGACTGGGCGGGCAATACACTGGGTTTTCAACGGTACTGCAGCTTCGTCTATTCCGGCTCCCGACAAAAATTTGGGGGTTCTTGTGGCGCTCAAAGGCATCCACCACATCACGGCCATCACCGGCGATGCCCCCGGCAACGTCGACTTCTACGTACGGGTTCTCGGGCTGCGGATGGTGAAGAAGACGGTCAATTTCGACGTCCCGGACGTGTACCACCTGTACTTCGCCAATGAGGCCGGGAGCCCGGGCAGCATCCTCACGTTTTTTGAGTACCCGGGCGCCGCCCGGGGGCGGCACGGTGCGGGAATGATTCACACCATCCAATGGGGAGTGGCCGGCCGGGAAGCCCTCGACTTCTGGGAAAGCCGGCTTGCCAAAGAAGGCTTCCACACCTCGAGGACCGGGGACCGCCTCCGGCTCGAGGACCCCGAGGGCCTGGGCATCGAGCTGCTCATCGACCCTGAGGGGGAACCGCCTCTGGCTGCTTCCTGGAACGAGGTACCGGCAGAGTTCGCACTCCGCGGGTTCTCGGGGGTACGGGTCTATGGAGGGGTTGCCACCGCCCGGGAGCGGGAGCTCGCAGCAGCCGGCCACCAGATCATCGACAGCGACCACGTTCTGACCAAGACCCTCGGATTTGAGCGAGTTCCGGACCGGCCCACTGCCTACCGGCTGACCGGGGGGGTCCGGCGGGCCACCTACGCTTACGACGAGCCTCCTGCAGAACGGGGTTACCAGGGTGCCGGCTCGGTTCATCACATTGCGTGGGCGTGCGACCCGGAGGACCAGCCCGGCTGGAGACAAACGGTGGCGGAGGGGCATCTCAACCCGACACCGATCATCGATCGCCAGTACTTCTACTCAGTTTACTTCCGCGAGCCGAGCGGCGTGCTCTTCGAGATCGCGACCATCGGCCCCGGCTTTGCGATCGACGAGCCGCTGGATCGGCTCGGGGAGGCGCTTCAACTTCCGCCGCAGCACGAGTCGCGCCGGCCTCAGCTGGAAAAGCGCCTCACTCCTGTGACCAACCCCCGGACCAGCCGCCCGGCGCCCCGAAGCTGAGTTGATGAGCGAGAACCTTGGCTTCGTCCACCGTTTCATCCCGGGCAAGGGACCACTGACGCTGCTGCTTCTGCACGGCACCGGCGGTGACGAGAACGACCTAGTTGGCCTCGGCCGAGCCCTTGACCGGGACGCCAACCTCCTCAGCCCCCGCGGCAAGGTGCTGGAGAACGGTATGCCCCGCTTCTTCCGGCGGCTCGCAATGGGCTTTTTCGATGTCGAAGACCTCGTTGCCCGTACCCACGAGCTGGCCGGGTTCGTTGACAAAGCTGTAAAGGCGTACAGCCTGCATAATGGGCACATGGTGGCAATCGGTTACTCCAACGGCGCGAACATCGCGGCAAGCATGTTGCTGCTTCGCCCCGAGGTTCTCTCCGGAGCCGCGCTCCTGCATGCCATGCCTCCCTTTCAGCCGGAATCCGTTCCCGACCTGTCCGGCAAGCCGGTTCTGCTCACCGCCGGCAGGCACGACTCCATGGTCCCGGGCGACCGGGCCGAGCAGCTGGCACAGATCTACCGCAGGGCCGGAGCTCAGGTAACCCTCGAGTGGATGCCCGGCAGCCACGAATTGACGCAACGAGAGGTTCAAGCCGCCACCGCCTGGCTGGACGGCATCCAGGAGAAGCTGGCGACCTCATGAGATCCCGAGTGGTCGCCGTTGTTGCGGTACTCTGCCTCTTCTCGCTCCTGGCGCATGCGCAGGCGGCGACCGCCGCACCGACCTGGACGCCCGCCGACCAGGCAACCATCCGGCCCGGAGTCCCAACGATCACCGCAGGTCAGTCTCAGTGCACGTCGAACTTCGTATTCCATGACGGCGCCGACGTCTACATCGGCCAGGCAGCGCACTGCTCGATCGCCGGAGACGCCCTAACCGGAGACCCCCTGACCGACCCCCTCGCTCCAACCCCTCCGCAGGGATGCGCCCCGGCGTCCCTGCCGCTCGGCACTCCCGTGCAGATCGCCGGCGCAACGAAGCCGGGCAAGCTTGTGTACAACTCATGGATAACTATGCGGGAAGTCGGTGAAACCGATTCCAATGCGTGCACGTTCAACGACTTTGCCCTGATCAAGCTCGACCCGGCGGACATCGGGCGGGCGAACCCGACCATGCCGCACTGGGGTGGCCCTACCGGCCTGGCCGGGTCTACCGAGCCGGGTGAGAAAGTCGTGAGCTACGGAAGCTCTGAGCTGCGTTTCGGACTCGGCGATCTCAGCCCGAAGGAAGGGATCAGCCGGGGGCAGAGTATGGAACGCTGGAACCACACGGTGGTCACTCTGACTCCCGGCATCCCCGGCGACTCGGGAAGTGGCTTCCTCGACTCCGAGGGGCGGGCGTTTGGTGTGCTGAGCACCCTGATCCTCATACCGCAGCCGGTTCACAACGGAGTGGGCGACCTCACCCGGCAGCTCCGATATATGCGAGCCCACACCGACCTGGACCGGGTCGTTCTGGCGACCGGCACGGAGCCTTTTAACGGAAGCTCCCCTTCGGATGCCGCTCTGCCCCTGCTCGACCCGACCCTGGACCTGCTCGAAGTCCCCCTCGGTCTCCTGCAGGGGCTGGGGTTCTAGCCAGGACGGTCGGGGCAACCCCCCGGCGGAACGCGCATCAGGTTCGAGCTCGGTCTACGGCGGCGGCCATCCTTTCCACGATCTGCGTGACTATCGCGCGGGAAGTGCCGAAGTTGAACCGCACAAACCCCTCCCCCTGGCTCCCGAAGTTCGGGCCGGCGCTGAAGGCGACCTTCGCTTTGTCGAGAAAGAAGGTAAACGGGTCGGGCTGCAGGTTGAGAAGTCGGCAGTCCAGCCAGCCCAGATAGGTCGCTTCGGGCATCGCGTAAACAATCTCGGGAAGATGTTTGCCGAGCAAATTGCCCAGGAGCCTGCGGTTGCCGTCGAGGTACGCCACCACCTCGTCGATCCATGGACCACCCTCGGTGTAGGCGGCCTCGGTGGCCGTCAGGCCGAGGATGCTGGCGCCGCCGAGCATGAGGTGTCCCAATGAACGGAGCTTCGCCGCCAGCTCCTGCGAGCCGCCGACCGCGTATCCGCACTTCAGTCCTCCGAAGTTCCACGCCTTCGAGCCTGCGGTCACTGTGATCGTCCGAGCGGCGACCTCATCGCCCAGGGTGGAGAAGACGGTATGCGGCACGCCCGGCATCGTAAGAGCAGAGTGCACCTCGTCGGCGATGATGAACGCGTCGTGGCGGGCGGCCAGGCCGGCTATAGCCTGCAGCTCCTCCCGGCTGAACGCCCGCCCGGTCGGGTTATGCGGGTTGCACAGTATGAGGGCTTTCGCCCGGCTGAGAGTCGCGTCCAGGCCGGCGAAGTCCACCTCGAAACGGCCGTCCCGGAAAACCAGCGGGTTTTCGACTAGTGTCCGGCCGGTCTCTTTGACGACCCCGAAGAACGGCGGATACACCGGAGGTTGGATGACCACCCCATCGCCCGGCTCGGTCAACACCTGGATTGCCACCTGGAGGCCGCGGACCACGTCGGGAAGAACCGTCACAGACTCCGGGTCGACTTGCCAACCGTAGGTGCGGTCCGCCCAGCCGGAGACTACCTCGCCGAAGGCGCTGTCCTCGATAAAGGGTGGATAGCCTAAGTCGCTCCGCTCGACAGCGGCCGAAACGGCCCGGCGGATCGGCTCTGCCGAGGGAAAGTCCATCTCCGCCACCCAGGCCGGTATGACGTCCGGCGGGTAGTGCGTCCACTTGACGCTGCGACGTCGGAGGAGCTCATCCAGGCTCAGGTCGTCAAGGTGCAGGCCGTTCGGGTCGCTCATCCGAAGCTCACCAGGTGGTGGTTCTTCTTGCCGCGGCGCAAAACCAGATACCGGCCGTGGAGAAGGTCCCCCTCGCCGACGGACCGGTCCACGTCCGTCTCCTTGGTGTTGTTGATGTAAACCCCCCCGCCGCCGATGAACTCCCGCGCGGTCTTGCGGGAAGTCGCCAGGCCGGCTTCAATTAGCAGGTCGACGAGAGGCGTTCCTTGAGCGAGCGAGCTATGCGGCCGGCGGGACGACGGGGCGTCGGCCAGCACATCCAGCAGCTCCGGCTCGGCGAGCTCCGTTATCTGTTTGCCGAACAGCGCCTGCGACGCCCGCTCAGCCCTTTCCGCCTCTTCCAGGCCGTGCACCAGAGTCGTCACCTCCCGCGCCAGGGCCCTGTGCGCGTCCCGACGCTGCGGCGCTCCCCGGAGCGAGCCTTCCAACTGCTCAATCTCCTCCTTGCCAAGGAAGGTGAAGAACCTCAGGAACTGCCCGACCTGGGCGTCGTCGACATTGATGAAGTGCTGGTAGAAGCGGTACGGGCTCGTCTTCGCCGGATCCAACCAGACGTTCCCGCCGACGCTCTTGCCCATCTTCGCTCCACCCAAACCCTCTATAAGAGGCGAGGTAAGCCCGTACGCCTCGGCGCCGGCGACCTTGCGGATTAGCTCGATGCCGTAGGTGATGTTCCCCCATTGGTCGCTCCCGCCGATCTGCAGCCGGCAGTTGTGCTGGTTGTACAGATGCAGGAAGTCGTACGACTGCAGCAGCATGTAGGTGAACTCGGTGAACGAGATACCCTGCTCCCGGCTCTCCAGCCGGCTGCGGACCGAGTCCCGAGCCACCATCTGGTTGACGCTGAAGTGCTTCCCGATGTCGCGCAGAAAATCGGTGAGCTTCAGCGGACGGAGCCATTCGGCGTTGTTAACCAGGATGGCCTGTGATGCGCCGGGTGAGAAGTCGACTATCCTCTCCGTCTGCCGGCGGATATCGGCGATGTTGGCCTCCAGCACCTCGGGATCCAGGAGTGATCGTTCCGATTCCCGGCCGCTGGGATCCCCGATCAAACCGGTTCCGCCCCCCATGACGGCAATCGGACTGTGTCCTGCCAGCTGCATTCTCCTCAGGCCCAGCAGCTGGATAAGCCCCCCCAGGTGCAGGCTGTCGGCGGTCGGGTCAAAACCGCAGTACAGGACGAACTGCTCCTGCGCCAGCCGCCTACCCAGCTCGGGATCCGTGGCCTGATGGATGAGGCCACGCCACTGTAGCTCTCGGTAGATGTCTTGAGGCACGCTCGAAGGTTACCCGATGGGTACGGCCGGCCCCGGAGGGGTCTTCCGGCCGCTGGTCCAAGGCCCGGCCTCGTAGAAGCGCCACGGCTGGTCGGTGCTCGCGTCCACCCCGATGCGGTAAGACCTATGAACCGCTCCCTCCACCCGGCGCTCGGTGCCCACCCACACGTCTCCGGCGGTCAGGTCGGTGCCGTTGTCGGTGCGGGACAGCCCGAACGCCTGGCACAACCGGCCGGGTCCCTTCGTCAGAAGCCGAGGATCGCTCACTCCCCGGCGGACCGCCATGAGGTCCAGGCCTTCCAACGGCTCGACCGCCCTCAGGAGGACGGCCCCGGCTACGCCGTCGGACTCGGTGACGATGTTCGAGCAGTGGTGAATACCGTAGGTGAAGTACACGTAGAGCACGCCGGGAGGGCCGTACATGATCGAGCTCCTAGGTGTCCGCCGGAAGGCGTGACTGTTTGGATCGGCAGCTCCGCAGTAGGCCTCGACCTCGACCAGCCGCCCTGAAACCAGACCCTCGGCGGTCGATCGGTAAAGCGTATGGCCCACCAGGGACTCCGCCACCTCGAGGGTCGGGCAGGCGAAGAAGTCCCGAGGCAGGCGTTCCAAGGAGCTACCGCTTGGCCAGGATGTCCCGCAGCTTGTCCAGGGGCATGGTGTTGATCACCTCCGGCGCCGTGACCCAGCCGCGCTGCGCCATGCCGACTCCAAGCCGCATACGGCTCAGGTGTCCGGGGTTGTGGGAGTCGGTGTTGATCGCAAAACGCAGGCCGAACTCCTTCGCCAACCGGAGGTGGTCGTCCTTCAGGTCCAGCCGCGCGGGGTTCGAGTTGATCTCCATGGCCACCTGGTTCTCGGCCGCGGCTTCGAACACCGCCGCGAGATCGAACTCCGCCCCCTCCCGGGACCCCAGCCACCGCCCCGTCGGATGTCCGAAGATGGTGACCCTGGGGTGGCTCATCGCCCTCACGACCCGCCGGGTCTGAGCCTCGACGTCCAGGCCGAACCGCCGGTGAATGCTCGCGATCACCAGGTCAACGAGGTCGAGAATCGAATCCGGCAGTGCCATCGTGCCCTCCGGCCCGATGTCGACCTCCACTCCCTGCAGAACCGTGATCCGGCCTCCGAACTCCTGATTGACCGCCGTGATCTCCTCAGCCTGCTGCCGAATCGTATGGGCCGTGTGCGACTTCACCCATGCATCCAGGTGGTCGGTGACGGCGAGGTACCTTCTGCCGAGCTCCATTGCCGTAATCGCCATCTCCCGCACGGTGGCCGATCCGTCCGAGTATCGGGTGTGCGAGTGCAGATCACCCTGAATGTCCTCGAGCTGCACCACTTCAGGAAGTTCTCCCTTCAGGGCCATCTCGATCTCTCCCCGGTTCTCCCGCATGGTGGGCGGTGGCGTCTGCAGGCCCAGGACGCCGTAGATCTCCTCCTCGGTGGCTCCCGCCACTCTTGCGTTGTCCGACACCCGAAACAACCCGTATTCGGACAGCTTGTAGCCCTGCGTCACTGCGATCTCCCGTACCCGTACGTTGTGCTCCTTGGAGCCCGAGAAGTATTGAAGGGCCGCACCGAACTCCTCCGGCGCGACCACCCGCAGGTCCACCGAGAGCCCCTCGCGAGTGATAATGCTCGACTTCGTTGACCCGCTTGCGGCAACACCCTTGATGCCCGGCAGGCTGGTGAACAAGCTCATGATCGCCGCCGGGTCGGTGCCGGTGGCCAGCAAGTCCAGGTCGCCAATAGTCTCTTTGCCTCGCCTCAGGCTGCCGCAGAACGCGGAATCGCTCACGATGGGAGACTTGTTGAGCTCCTCCAGCAAGCCCTCCGCAACCGAGAGGGCGACGTCGATCGGCACCCGCTCCTTTCTGCCCTTGAAGCGGCGAATCGCTGCGGCCAGGTTCTTCTCGGTCTTGGTGCCCAGACCTTTGATAGTTCTCAGCTTCTGCTCCTTGATCGCCCGGTCAAGCTCTGAAAGGTTCGAGACCCCCAGTTCGCTGTAAAGCATCAGGGCGGTCTTCGGACCTAGGCCGGGAAGGGCGGTCATGTCCCGGATGCCCGGCGGGACCGCCGCTCGAGCCTCTTCAAGCTTAGCCATGGTTCCCGTCTTGATGACTTCCCGGATCTTGGAGGCGGTTGCTCTGCCGACGCCTCGAAGAGCTGCCAGCTCCTTGTCGTCCAGCGTGGAGACGTCGCGGGCCAGCGCTGCAATTTCCTCGGCCACCCGGCGGTAGGCAACAACTCGAAACCGGTCGTCCCCGGCGATCTGCAACAGGTCGGCGAGCTCCTGAAACGCCTCAGCGACCTCGTCGTTCACTCGAGGCATTCCCCGATACTACCGGGGCTCTTCACCCGGTGGACGCCCGCTACCGCGCGTCGTACCATTAAGCGATTGTTGTAAACATTTGTTTAATTCGTCGGGAGGAGAAGAGTGGCCGGCACCAAGCAGCGCCTGGTGGAGGCAGCTTTGGCCACCATCAAAGAAGAGGGGTACAGCGGCACCACGGCTCGGGCAATCGCAGGCCGGGCCGGAGTCAATCAGGCCCTCATCTACTACTACTACGGCGACATCAAGAACCTGCTGCTCGCCGCGCTCGATGAGACGAGCGCCAAGAGGATGCGGAGTTACGAGGCCCTGCTGGAGAACACGGAGACTATCCAAGACCTGGTCCAGCTCGCCGGGGACATCTATCGCGAAGACCTGGCCGCCGGTCACGTCACCGTCCTCTCCGAGCTCATTGCCGGGAGCCTGCAACACCCCGAGCTCGGGCCGGAAGTTCTAAAACGCCTGCGCCCGTGGATCGACTTCGCGGAGCAGTCCATTTACAAGGTCACTAAGGACACCGTACTGGAGGCGCTGATTCCGGCACGGGACGTAGCGGTTGGCATTGTGGCGTTCTACCTGGGGATCGACCTGCTCCATCAGCTCGATCCGGCCGAATCCCCGGCCGACAGGCTGTTCGACCACGCTTCCCGGCTGGCTCCGGCACTTGGAATGCTAATGGCCTTTGGGACCCTCGAGGAGGAGGAGGTATGAGCGCGGAAAACGATGTGGTGACCGGAGCCTTCAGCTACAGCGGCAAGGCCATTGCCGCCAGGCTGCTGGAGCAGGGCCGAACGCTTCGGACCCTCACGCAACGGCCGGCCCCTCCGGACAGTCCGATCCGGGCGTACCCATTTAGCTTCGACAGCCCGGATGCCCTGAAGGCCACCCTTCGGGGGGCAGACACCGTCTACAACACTTACTGGGTGCGCTTCGAGCGGGGACGGGTTGAGTTCTCCGAAGCGGTCGCCAACACCATCACGCTAATCAACGCCGCCCGGGACGCAGGCGTCAGACGATTCGTCCACATCAGTATCACCAGGCCCGCGCTGGACTCGCCCCTCCCCTACTTCAGGGGCAAGGCGATCATGGAGGAGGCCCTGATGGAGTCGGGCCTTTCCTACGGGATCGTCCGCCCGACGGTAATCTTCGGGCGCGGCGACGTCTTCATCAACAACATCGCCTGGATCCTTCGGCACTTTCCCGTCTTCGCGGTTGCCGGCGACGGACGGTATCCGATCCAGCCGGTTCACGTAGACGACGTTGCGGATATCTGCGTGGAGCTTGGTGCGATGGACTCCAACGTCATCCGGGATGCAGCCGGTCCCGAGACCTTCACGTTCGAACAGTTCGTCCGGGTTATTGGGCAGGGAATCGGCCACCCCCGGCCGGTGTTCCGCGTACCCGTTCCGGTGGCCCTGGGCATGAGCCGGCTCATCGGAAGCCTTGTCGGAGACGTGGTGGTCAACCGGCAGGAGCTGGACGGGTTGATGGCGGGGTTGGTGGCTTCGAACGAGGCGCCCGAGGGGCGTATACGGTTTACCGACTGGATTGAAGAGCGCGCCGAGACCCTCGGGGCCACCTACGCCTCGGAGATCGGGCGCAACTACGAGAGGGACAACGCCAGGAGGGTCTTCATTGGCTCAACCGCTCCTGCGGACATCTAGCCGAGAATCACCCTAATGGGCGTTTGAACCGGCCTCAAAACAACCCAATCCCGGGCGATGAACGGCCCGTTACGGGACCCACGGGTTGACGCTGCAATAATGGCCCCATGATTCACGCCCGAAGCGGCGGACTTCCGTGGCGAACCGAAGTCTGCCGGCATGCCCTTCTGCGCCTGGCAGCCTGCCTGGCCGGAATACTTATGACCCTAGGCCTGCTGCCTTCCGTCGCATCGGCGGCAGTCTCGAATGCGTCCCTCAACAACCAGAAGATTCTCCAGTTCATGAACGCAGAGCGGGCGGCACGGGGCTTGAGCCCTCTCTCCCGTGACTCACGGCTCGACTCCCTGGCCCAATCCTGGGCCAACAAGATGGCTGCCAATCGGACCATGTACCACCCCAGCCAGCCACAGGCGATGGCATCGGCCGGTTACCGATCGGGGGCGCAGAACCTCGCCTGGCACGACGCCACGCTAACTGCCTCCTGGGCCCACAACTTCTGGATGAACAGCGCCCCCCACCGCAAGAACATCCTGGATCCGGCGTTTACTCACACCGGTATCGCCATAGCGTGCAACCCTTCGGGCGGCCAATACCCCTATGTCTTTGCAACCGTCGAGTTCGGCGGCAGCTCTGCGCCCTTGACCTCCACCCCCCCGGCGTCACCCCATGTCGCCGGGGGGGAATCGGTAGCCGGCGCCGGCTGCGATGGATCCCGCGACGCGGCTCCCGAGCCGCCTCCTCCCGCCGCGCCGCCTCCTCCCGCGCCTCCGGCTCCTGCGGCCGCGCCGCCTGGCCTGGCCAAGGCGTCACCAAAGGGCTCGACTTCACCCGTAGCGCCCACCGGCAGCAAGAAAGCCTCTGCGGCACCATCTAGAAAGCCGTCGGCAACGGAAAAGCCGTCGGCAACGGGAAAGCAGGCACCGCCGGGAAAGCCGCTTCCCGTGCCCGGGCAATCGGTGGCCGCCGCCCTTAACACAGCAGCGGGAACTCCAACGCCGGTTCCGATGGATTCCGAGGGGAGGCCGGACCGCCGGCAACAGCCCCAGCTCGACCGGCTGGCAACCGCCAGCGCGGACCGTACAGAAGAAAACTCAACAGGGGCCCTGGTGGCTCTGCCGGCGGGAGTCTTGGGGATGTTCCTGCTGACTCGGATGCGCTCGAGGCGGCGTAGAGTGCCGCCGAAGCACGCAATTACCCGCCGCTAGCGAGCACACCCGCGGAACGCATGGACAAAAGGCGTGACGGGTGATCCCAGTCGGCACCCTAACGACCGGGCCGGGCGCTCTGCAGCCAGCTACGCTGCTCCCCGAGAATTTCCTCCAGGCGAGCACGCTGCGCCTCTACCTGCTCGGGAGCGGTTCCGCCGTGGGAGGCCCGTGAGGCGACGCTCCGCCGGGCGTCCAGGAGCTCCAGCATGCCGAGGCTCAGGTTCGGGTGTGCCTCCTGCAGCTCGCCGGCCGTCAGGTCGGCGAGGTCTTTGTCACGAGCGGCGGCCATCGCGACCAGCTTGCCCACCGCTTGGTGCGCGTGGCGGAACGGCACCCCGTCTTTGACCAGGGCCTCGGCCAGATCGGTTGCCCCGGAGGCTCGTTCCCGCGCGGCCGCCTCGAGCCGCTCCACATTGAAGGCCAGGGTCTCAACCGTACCGGCGAGCGCCGCCAGGCACAGGCGGACCGAGTCGGCTGCGTCGAACACAGGCTCCTTGTCCTCCTGGAGATCACGGTTGTACGCCATCGGCAGACCCTTGACGACTCCAAGCAGATGGACCAGGTCGCCGATCACCCGCGCCGACTTGCCCCTCACCAGCTCGGCGACGTCCGGATTCTTCTTCTGGGGCATGATGCTGGACCCGGTAGAGAAGGCGTCGTCCAGTTGCACAAAACCGAACTCGGAGCTGGTCCACAGGACGAACTCCTCGCCGAGCCGGGACAGCTGAACTGCCAGGATCGCCGCTGCCGACAAGAACTCCAGGGCAAAATCCCGTGAGCCGACGGCGTCGGCGGAGTTGTCGAAGACCCCCCGGAATCCAAGGTCCGATGCAGTTTGCACCGGGTCCAATGGAAGGGTGGTACCGGCAAAGGCCGCGGCCCCCAGCCCCGAGACGTCGGCCCGGCGGTAAGCCCCCCTCAAGCGGTCGAAATCCCGCGCCAGGGCGAAGGCGTGAGCAAGCAGGTGGTGGGCGAGCAAGATCGGCTGAGCCCGCTGAAGATGCGTGTAGCCCGGCGCCAACGTGTCGGGGTGGGCTGAAGCCTGTCCCAGGAGCGCCTCCTGCAGCGAATGGACCCCTTCGGCGATTTCCGGAATGACATCCTTGAGCCACAGGCGCAAGTCCGTGACCACCAGGTCGTTGCGGGACCGCCCGGCGTGGATTCGGGCTCCCAGGTCCCCCAACTCGTCGATCAGAAACCTCTCCACCGCCGAGTGGATGTCCTCGTCGGACGGATCGAACCGGAACGAGCCGCCGGAGAACGCCTCAACAGCCCTGTCCAGCGCCTGGCTAAGCTCCACCTCCTCAACCTCCGAGATCAGGCCGGCCCGGCGGAGGTTACCGGCATGCGCGCGGGTGGCCGCTATGTCGTGCGGCCACAGGCGCTGATCGAACTGAATCGAGCGGGACAGCTCGGCCAGGGCCTCGGAGGGTGCCTTCGAGAACCGCCCCTTCCAGAGCGGCGCGGTCATTCCTTGTCCGGCTCCTCCCAGCCGGTGATCCCCTCCCAGGACCCTGCACCGGGAGGTGAGCCGGCATCGGCGCGCCTTGTGCGGGCCCAGGTCTTCAGCGGCAGGCCCCATAGCTTTACGAAGCCTTCAGCCGCCTTGTGGTCGAAAGCATCGCCCCGGTCGTAGGTGGCCAGCGCCGTCTCGTACAACGACGCCGGAGACGACCTTCCGACCACCCGCACGTTCCCGGAGTCCAGCTTCATCCTCACAACACCGTTCACGTGGGTAGCAGTGGTCCGGATGAAGGCATCCAGGGCCTCACGAAGCGGCGAGAACCACAACCCCTCGTAGGCCAGGTTCGCGTACGTCCGCTCGAGCCCCCTCTTGGTTCGTAGGACTGCCCTGTCAAGGGTGAGATGCTCAAGCTCGGCGTGGGCGGCGATGAGGGTGAGTGCGGCCGGCGCCTCATAGACCTCGCGGGACTTGATGCCGACCACACGGTCTTCGATCATGTCGATGCGTCCGAAGCCGTAGCTTCCCGCCAGCTTGTCGACCTTTCCAACCAGCTCCACAAACTCCATCGGCACGCCGTCCAGAGCGACCGGGAGACCGTGCCGGAACTCGATCTGTAGGTAAGTCGGTCCGGCGGGAGGCTTCGATGCTGGGGCGGTTCTCTCCCAGACGTCATCCGGAGGCTCTACAAAGGGATCCTCGAGGACGCCGCACTCTATGGCCCGGCCCCATAGGTTCTCGTCAATCGAGTAGGGAGCGGCCGGCCCCACCGGGATCGGCAGGTTGTGCTGCAGCCCGTACCCGACGGCCTGGTCCCTGGTCATGCCCCAGCCGCGACACGGGGCAAGCACCTCCAGGTCCGGCGATAGGGCTGCGAGTGAGACTTCGAAACGCACCTGGTCGTTGCCCTTGCCGGTGCAGCCGTGCGCAACGTACCGGGCACCGTAGTGGTGGGCCGCGTCGGCCAGGTGCCGGCAGATCAACGGACGGGAAAGCGCAGAGACCAGCGGGTAGCGGTCCTGGTAGAGCGCGTTGGCGTGGAGGGCGCGGGTCACGTACTCGTTGGCGAACTCCTTCCGCGCATCGACCACCTGCGCATCCAGGGCACCCGATTCCACCGCTCGTTTGCACAGGACCTCGGTATCACCACCCTGGCCCACGTCGATCAGCAGGGCCACGACATCCAGGTCCTGGGTCTGCTTGAGCCACCTCACCGCAACGGTGGTGTCAAGCCCACCCGAATAGGCGAGAACGACTCTTTCACTCATCTGTTTTCCTCTCTTAACGATCGTAGTTGCCTGCTTGGCGTGCTGCCTGTTCTTCACCTCCGAGCTCTGCACCCGGAAGGGACTCCACCATCGCCCGGAGCCTGCGCTCCACCTTCCGGGCCATCACTCCCTGCTTGCACACCACCAGAATGGTGTCGTCGCCCGCCACCGTGCCGGCCACTCCTTCGATGCCCAGCCGGTCCATCGCTCCTCCCACCATTCCGGCGTGCCCAGGCGGCGTTCTCACGACCACCAGGTTCCCGGTGGACTCCAGCCCCAGGACCGACTCGCTAAACATCCGGCTCACCGCGTCGCCGGCCGGAACGGAAACCGACTCGGAGGGGAGGGAGTAGACCACTTTGCCCTCCCGCCGAACCTTGACCGCCCCGAGCTCGTCCAGATCTCTCGAAACCGTGGCCTGGGTCACCGGAAAACCGGATCCTCGAAGCACTTTCACCAGCTCGGTTTGGCTGGTGATCGGCATCTGGCGGATGAGTCCGACGATCCTGCGCTGCCTGCCTGCCTTCATCGCACCCGGCGACCGTCCTTGTCCTTCTCCTTTTGCGTTTTGTTGTTGGAGCTTGCCGGCGGCCGGGGCCCCCCGAGGTCCTGCGTCACCAGCCACTCCAGAAGCGCTTTTTGGGCGGGTAGCCGGTTGGCCGCCTGTTCCCAGATCACCGACCTGGGTCCGTCCATGACGTCGGACGCAATCTCCTCGTCACGGTGCGCGGGAAGGCAGTGCATGACGACCGCATCGGGCGAGGCGCCGGCCAGCAGCTGCGAGCTCAGCCGGTAGTCCTGGAAGACCCGTCGCCTCATCTGCTGCTCCTCTTCTTGACCCATGCTGACCCAGACGTCGGTATAGAGCACCTGGGCTCCCTTTGTCGCCTTGGCGGGGTCGTTCATGACCCGGATCCGGCAGCCGGTCTCCACCCCTATGGCGGCCGCCCGCTCGACAATGGGCTCTATGGGCTCGAACCCCTTGGGACAGGCGGCGATGATCTTGCCGATGCCCGCCTTGGCGCCGGCGAGCAGCAGCGAGTGGCAGACGTTGTTCCCGTCACCCAGGTAAGCGACGGTCACGTTGGAGGGATCGGAGAAGTTCTCCATGATCGTCATGACGTCCGCCAGGGCCTGGCACGGATGCTCGAGGTCCGACAGGGCATTCACCACGGGGATGGTGGAGGTCTCGGCAAGGGCATCGAGCCGCTCCTGGCCGAATGTCCTCAGGACAATGGCCGCCAGGTAGCCCGACAGGACCTTGGCCGTGTCCTCCAGGGTCTCGCCCCGGTCGAGCTGCAGCTCCTCGGCTCGAAGGGCTATGGGATGGCCGCCCAACTCGAACACCGCAGCCTCGAAAGCGATGCGGGTGCGTGTCGACGGCTTCTCGAAGATGAGTCCAACCGAGCAGCCCTCCAGGACCCGGGACCCTACCCCCGGAGCCGTCTGCTTCATCTCGATGGCCCGGTCGATCAGGACCGCCTGCTCGGCCGGCGAGAGATCGTCCGACGAAAGGAAGTGCCTCATGCCGGCAGAACCTGCGGCACCCTCGCGAGCACTCCATCGAGGATTTCTATGGCCTCGTCACAGTCGGCCTTGGTCAGGATAAGCGGCGGGCACATCCGGATGGCCGAGGGCGACACGTCGTTGACCAAAAGACCCTTCTTCAGGCAGGCCAGGACCACGTCGCGAGCGCAGTCGACGTCGAACTGCAGAGCCAGCAGCAGGCCCCGGCCACGCACATTCGAAGCCCCCTGGTGCCGGTGGGTCATTTCTTCCAGCCTCTGCTTCAGATAAGCGCCCACACTGCGCGCGTTATCCACCAGCCCGTCCTGTTCGATGGTGTCAATCACCGCCAGCGCAGCCGCGCATACCACCGGTCCTCCACCGATGGTGGTGGCATGGTCGCCCAGCTGAAAAGCCTCCGCCCACTCCCCCCGGGCCACGCAAGCCCCGACCGGAAGGCCGTTGCCCAGCGCTTTGGCCAGCGTGATCACATCCGGGACAGCTCGGGAGTGCTGATAACCGAACCACTTCCCGGTCCGCCCGAGCCCCGTCTGTACCTCGTCGATGATCAGTGCCAGGTCGTGCTCGTCGCAGATGCGGCGGACATGCTCAAGGTAGCCGTCGGTGGGCACCATCACCCCGGCCTCCCCCTGGATCGGCTCCAGAAGGACCGAGGACTCGGCGCCGGTTACCGCGTCCTCGAGCGCGCGGAGATGGTCATACTCGACGTGGGTGAAACCCAACGGAAGCGGGTGGAACGGGTTCCACTTCGCCGGCTGGCCGGTGGCCGCCAGGGTTTGAAGAGTTCGCCCATGAAATGCTCCCCAAGCCGCGATGGTTCCGTACCGGTTGCTGCCGAACTTGTCCCCAGCCCAGCGCCGGACCAGCTTCAGGGCACACTCGTTGGCCTCGGCCCCCGAGTTTGCGAAAAAGACCCGTCCGTCGCCCCACCCGAGCAGCCCGCACAACCGGTCGGCCAGCCGGGCCATCGGTCCGGTGTAGTACAGATTGGAGGTGTGGACCAGCGTGCCGGCCTGCTCGGCAATTGCGGAGGTCACCGCCGGGTGGGCGTGGCCCAGGGCATTCACCGCCACCCCGGCGACAAAATCCAGGTAGTCCTTACCGGCGTCGTCGTAGAGTCGAACGCCCTCGCCCCGGACGAAGGTCACGGGCAGGCGCCGGTAGGTGGGCATGGTGCGGGTGTCGGCCAGCGCCTGGATATCGGAGCTCATGGCAGCACCATTGTGCCCGATCCTTCATCGGTGAAGATCTCCACCAGTAGGCAGTGGGGCTGCCTTCCGTCGAGGATGTGAGCCTGGGGCACCCCCGACTCGAGGGCGTTCACCACACCCGAGATCTTCGGGATCATTCCCTTCGAAAGGTGCCGTCCGTCGAGCATGGCTCGCAACTGGGCGACCGTGGTCTCCGGGATGAGGCTGGACTCGTCACCGAAGTCCCTGTACAGCCCTTCGATATTCGTCAGGAAGACGATCTTTTGTGCCTGCATCCTGACCGCGATCGCGGCCGCGGCAAGGTCGGCGTTGATGTTGTGGGTGGCTCCCTCGGGCCCGCACCCCACCGGCGCAATGACGGGTATGCAGTCCTTGAGAAGCACCCGGTACAGCTGCCTGGGGTCGACCCCGACCACCTCGCCGACCAGCCCCAGATCCTCACCGCCGGGCCCGAGGAGCGTGCGGGTCTGTAGAAGGCCGTCTTCGTCGCCGGCCAAGGGGACGGCGTTGCCGCCGTTGCAGTCAATGGCCCAGGTGATGGCTTCATTCACGCCCATCATCGCCTTACGGACCACCGACACGGTTTGGTCGTCGGTGACCCGGTAGCCGCCGATGAAGCGGGGCTCCAGGCCGAGCTCCCGCATGGCCTGGCTTATCTGGTTGCCGCCCCCGTGAACCAGTATTGGGCGCATTCCGACGTACTTCAGGAGCGTCAGATCCGTCGCAAAACCTTTGAGAGTTTCGGGGTTGTCGGCGATCTCGCCTCCCACCTTGATTACCACCGTCTTGCTGGTCCACCTCTGGATGTACGGCAGCGCCTCCACCAGCACAGCGGACTTGCGCTGAGCCTCGGACCAGGTCCTGGTACCGGGACTCACAGCTCATACTCCGCGTTCAGGCGGACGTAGTCGGCCGTCAGGTCGGTCGTGAGGATTACGGCTTCGGAGGGGCCCACTCCCAGATCGCACTCGATGGTGACCTCGTTCCGGCTCATCGCCGCCCGGGCGGCTTCGATGGCATCCATACCCTCTCCGGCTCCGCCGGTGAGAACCTGCACGCCGGCCATGGAGATCGTCAGACCGTCGAACCTCGCGTGCACCCCCGAGTTACCGACCGCGGCGGCGACCCGGCCCCAGTTGGCGTCCTCACCGAACAACGCCGTTTTGACCAGCGTCGACTCCGCAATGAACCGGGCAGCCCGAACGGCGTCCTGCTCGGTGGCCGCCCCCGTGACGCGGACGGTTACGAACTTGGAGACTCCCTCCCCGTCCGAGACGATCTGCCGGCTGAGTGAGTCGCACACGGCGAGGAGCGCCGCCTCCACCTCCCCAGCGTCCGGCCGGGCTCCCGACGCCCCGTTGGCAAAAGCCAGCAGCGTGTCGTTCGTGCTGGTGTCGCCGTCGATGGTGATTGAGTTGAAGGTCTTGTCGGCCACCCGCCGCAGCGCCGCCTGCAGCAACGCCGGCTCAACCTCGGCATCGGTTGTCACGAATGCGAGCATGGTCGCCATATTGGGCGAGATCATCCCGGCCCCTTTGGCGATCCCACCCACCCGCCAGCCGCCGGGGTGCGCCACCGCCGCGAGCTTCGGGACGGTGTCGGTGGTCATGATCGCCTGAGCGGCGGCCTGGTCGTGGTCGCCCAGCATCGACGCCGCCCTGCCGATTCCGGCGCTGACCTTGTCCATGGGGAGGAACGATCCGATCAGCCCGGTGGAGCACACCAGGATCTCGCCTGCAGGCACACCCAGGGCGTCGCCGGCGGCTTCGGTCATCGCCACCGCGTCGGAAAGGCCCTGCTGGCCGGTGCAGGCATTGGCACACCCCGAGTTGATTACGACTCCCCTGCTGGCACCGGCGGCGACTCGCTCCCGCGAGACCCGGACCGGAGCAGCCGCAACCTTGTTGCGGGTGAACACACCGGCCACCGAGGCTGGGCGCGCAGAAACGAGCAGGGCCACATCGGCGGCTCCAGACCGTTTCAGACCCGCGCTGACTCCGGCCGCCAGAAATCCCTCCGGGGCACAGACGCCGCCGGTCGTCCCGATCAAGTTCACGGGACGAGCGGCCGGTCGCCCAGGCCGGTGGTCTCAGACAGTCCCAACATCAGGTTTGCATTCTGGACCGCCTGTCCGGCGGCACCTTTGCCCAGGTTGTCTATGGCACCAAAAGCCAGCACCCGGCCGGTCCGGGCGTCGAAGTGCACCGCCACCTCGGCGAAGTTGGTGCCGGACAGGCGCTTGGTATGGGGCACCCCGCCTAGGAGGACTCTCACAAACGGCTCGTCCCGGTAGGCATCGGCGAGCACTCCGGAGAAATCGCCCTCAGACGAACCCGGCACCGCCTGGGCGACACAGCTGGCCAGCAATCCCCGATTCATGGGGACAAGATGCGGTACGAAGCTCACTCGAGCCTGACGGCCGGCAGCCAGGGCCAGCTCCTGCTCGATCTCTGCAATGTGCTTGTGGCCGGTAACCTTGTAGGGCGACAGGTTCTCATTGGCGGAACAGAAGTCGAACCCTTCGCCGCCGGCCCTTCCGGCTCCTGAGACGCCCGATTTCGCATCGATATGGATCCTGTCCGGCTCTATCATCCCTGCGGAGACCAGCGGCAACAGGGCCAGAAGGGCGGCGGTGGGATAACAGCCCGGGTTTGCCACGCGGTCGGCGTCCGCAATCCGATCACGGTGGAGCTCCGTCAGCCCGTACACCCAGCTGCCCAGCGCGTCGGGGTTGGCGTGCGGCTCACCGAACCAGTCCCTGTACCTGCCGGGGTCGTCCAGCCGGAAGTCGCCTCCCAGATCCACCACCTTGGGGCCCTCCTGCAGCGAAAACAGCTCCATGCCGGCTTTTTGGGGGAGGGACGAGAAAACGATGTCGACATCCGACTCCAGCGCCTCCTCAACCGAGACAAAGCTCAGGTGAGCAAGCGATCGAAGCGCAGGATAGGCCTCGATCAACGCCTTCCCAACCTGGGATGACGCGGACGCGGCGGTCACCTGTATCTCCGGGTGCACCTCCAGGATGCGCAGCAACTCCGCCCCGGCGAATCCAGAAGCCCCCAGTACAGCAGCTCTAGTTCCCACGCCACTCCTCAAGGTGATTCTGCATAGAGATGCGTTTCAGCGGATAGATATCCAAAGTATCATGGATGCGGCGGTTCTACGGGTAGCCCGTCTCCGGTTGCCAGGTCATGTGCTTCCTGAGCACTTCGATCACCTAGGCGGAGCCGGTCTGCGTCCGCCAAAACGTCTGGAAAGGTTCATCAGGCCGGACTTGGTAACCCACCTGATTCCTTCAACAACGATGTCTCCCGACATCTTCGATTTGCCGATGCTCCTCTCCCTAAAGACGATCGGAATCTCCTTGACCCGAAATCCCTTCTTCCAGGTTCGAAAGGCCATCTCTATCTGGAAGGCGTAGCCTTCGGAGGATGCTGTATCGAGGTCCAGATTCTCCAGAACCTCCCGTCTGTAGCACCGGAAGCCGCTGGTCGAGTCACGAACTGGAAAGCCCAACAGCGTTCGGGAGTAGGCGTTGGCAGACCGAGACAGCACGTGCCGGGCCAGGGACCACCCCTCAACCCCTCCACCCTTCGTGTAGCGGGAGCCGATCACGAGGTCCGCACCGGCCGCTGCTTCGATCAGCCGCGGAAGGTCGTCGGGGTCGTGCGACAGATCGGCGTCCATCTCGACGAGACGGTCGAAACCCCTTTCCAGCCCCAGCTTGAAGCCGGCAACATAGGCCTTGCCGAGTCCCTTCTTTGAAGGGCGATGGAGCACCTGGATGCGGTCGTCCGCGAGCGCTCGTTCGTCGGCGATCTTGCCGGTCCCGTCCGGAGAGTCGTCGTCTATGACCAGGATCTCGAGAGTTGGATGCGAGGCCAGAACCCGGTCAAGTAAAAGTTCGATGCCGGCAGCCTCATTGAAGGTGGGGACCAGGACAAGGGTTTTCGGCCCTCTTTCCTCGCTGCCCTCGCTCGCCGCCACCATTCCCTCTTTTCCATCCACGGTTCCTCCAGCGGAAACCTCGCTCATCCCTTGCCCGACGGGACGAACATCCCGAGAGCGGCTCCTCGGACCGCCCGAGCACGGCGGCCGGTCGAAGCCCGCACACGGGTGAATCGCCTGCCGGTTCCGGTATCGTGACAGAAGTGAATCCGGCATACGATCTTATGGCTCTTCTGCGGAGGACTCGGTTACCTTGGGTTGTCTTGCTGTTGTGGCTTGCGCTGCTCGGGGCTTGTCGACAGGAGGCCAGCGATGGCGAGCGAGGCGCCGGTTCGGTGGAGGTCTCCAAGGACCCCGTACTCCTCCCGGGTGACGCCCGCAAGATCGTCGACCAAGTCAACGAGGGGTCTGACCGGGCCAACGCAACGCTTGACGAGAGAATCCAGGCTTCCGTTGAGACGTCACCGGCACGTGACGTCGGCGACGCATTCTTCAAGCGGCTGAGGGCTCTGGGCAGAACGTCGATCGGCGGTGCCGGGGAGGTACGGGACGCCCGAACCTACGTTCCCAGGCAGACCAGCTACCCTGCTCGTTTTCTGGCCTTTGTTAACACCAGGGTACCGGGTGACCCTTCTGAGCCTGCCGAAAACTGGCTATGGCTCTACGAGAAGGAAGCGGCGGACCAACCGTGGAAGCTCGCCCTGTACGTCACCCTTCCTCCGGACTTCCCCGCACCCGACGTATCGGTGGATGGAGACGGCTTTGCTCAGATGGTGTCCCGGCAGGAAGCCGATGATCTGAAGCTTGCGCCGTCGCGGCTGCCCGAAGAGCTGGCAGAGTACCTCTCCGGCTACGCCGCCGGAAGCGACTCATCCATCTTCGCTCCGGGTCCTCATACCAGCCGGCTTTCGCAGGCTTTGAAGGCTCAATCCGACAGGGATGCCGGAGAGGGAATCACCTCCTCGATTGAAGCAAAGGCGGGCCGGTTCCCCGTGCAGGCGTTCAAAACGGCAGACGGGAGCGCGCTGGCGTTGTTCTCCCAAAACATGGCGACCAAATACGCGGCCGCTCCCGGCAAGACCCTGAAGCCGCTAAGAGGGTCTGAGGGCCTCCTGGAGCCGGGCAACTACGCCACCATCCAAAGAAACGTCGTGAACATGGTTGCGGCCGTTATCCCTCCTGCAGAGTCGGACGGAATGGTGCAAATTATCGGTTCCACGGGCGGAACGGTGTCCTTCGAGACGACCTAACGGCGGCTCTTCTCCATCTCCTCCGCCTCGGCGAGCCTCGCACTGGCAAGCTCCTGCGCTTTCCGAGCGATGTTGCCGAGCCTTTCAGCTCGCTCTTTAGCTGCGGCCGACGCCTCCGCGAGCTCCCTTGACTCCCTCGTTGCCCGCTCCGAGTCCGCCACTGCCTTCCGAGCCTCCGCGAGCTTCGCCTCCGCCTCGGCCCGAAGCCTGCCCGCCCGCTCGCTGATCCTCTGCTCGTCGCCGCCGGCCGGCGGAGGCTCAAACCCCGTGACCGGCCCACCGAATCCGCCCGGAATCGCCTCCTTGAGCAGTACCCCGCTCTTCAACCGCTGCCGAGTCTCGTCGTCGGTGGCTGCCGCCAGCAGCGTCTCAGTAAGCTTCTCCTTTACCTGGGCGGTGATCGAGCGTTCCTGATCGGCGAGAAGCGACACGGCCCGAGCGGTAATGGCGGCAATGGCCCGCTGGCGATCGGTCTTTGCGTCGTCCATGGCGGCCCGGGAGGTTGCCGTCCCCAGCCTTTCGCCGGCGTCCAGCAACCTGGTCACCAGGTCCGGATGCTGCCGGGCAACGAGGTTGAGAGCATAGGCGGCTGTGCTGGGGCGCTTCAGCCCTTTGACGGCCGCAGCCGCGACGTCATCGCCCGACTTCTTCAGCACCTTTGAGATGCGGTCACGCTCGGCCGTGAATTCCTCGGGCGGAAGCTCGAAGAGGGGTGCAGCAGCATCGGGCAGGTTCATGGGCGAAATTGTATGCGGGTGGCCTGGGCGTTTGGGCTTGGCCCAGCCGGTTAGAGTTGCGGAGGAACTGCCGGCTCAGAAAGGGTGAGGCTACAGGATGGATTGGCTGACGCAACCCGACGTTTATGTCGGCTTTTTGACACTGCTGGCGCTCGAGGTGGTTCTGGGAATCGACAACATCGTCTTCCTGTCCATTCTCGCCGGGAAGCTGCCCAAGCCCCAGCAGCGCAAGGCCAGGCAGGTGGGACTCGGGCTGGCGCTCGTCATGCGCATCGGCCTGCTGCTTACGCTTTCTGCAATCATCAAGCTCACCAACCCGATCTTCACCGTCCTGGAGCAGGAGATTTCCGGCCGCGACCTGATCCTGCTCCTTGGAGGACTGTTCCTCATAGGCAAGAGCACCTATGAGATCCACGACAAGCTCGAGGGCCACGAGGGCCATGCCACGGCCAAGGCCGCGGCGTCGTTCACGAGCGTGATCATCCAAATAGGGATCCTGGACATCGTCTTCTCACTGGACTCGGTTATCACCGCAGTCGGCATGGTCGATCAGATCGGGGTGATGATCGCGGCGGTCGTCGTTGCGGTCGTCATCATGCTGATAGCCGCCGGTACCGTCAGCGCCTTCGTGGACCGCCATCCGACGGTCAAGATCCTGGCGCTCAGCTTCCTTCTCCTGATCGGCCTCAGCCTTATGCTCGAGGGCCTTCACCGGCACATTCCCAAGGGATACATCTACTTCGCGATGGGCTTCTCACTGTTCGTCGAGTCCATCAACCTGAGGGCCGGCCGCAAGAGGGCAGAGAAGGCCCTCGCGGACCAGCCGGTTCATCTGCGTGCCCGTTACTCGGAGCCCTCCTCGAAGGCCGGGAAGGCTCCGGCCAAGGTCGGGGCGGCAAAGGGCGGCAGCAAGGCCGGCGCGAGGCCGGCATCCAGGTCAAAAGACGGCCGCCGAAGGTAAGCACATCCCGAAGCGCCTGCGCCTTGAGTGAACAAAAAAACAGGGTGGCCAGCGATCCGGCCACCTGTTCTTTTGTTTGGTGCTTCACTGGTCTGTCTCAGACCGGACAGAACGGAGCTCTCGGAAAGCCTATCGTTCCCGGGGCGCCGCGATAGACACAGGCGTGGGACGCTCCTTCGCTCGGTGATTCGGCCGGCGGCTGAGCCCAGCTAGGGCCTGCCGTCGCCAGTAGGAAGACCATGCTGCATCCCACAGTGATCAGTCGCTTCTTCATCCAAGCCACCTCCTGGGATTGTTTGCGTTCGCCGATGCCCATATAGATCGGCAAGCGTGTCCTTCGCTCCCCGCTTACTTGAGGGACGATGTTCGGGCGATCCGGTGGCGGACACTGTCGCCGATTGCGCCGTCCGCGCGCGGACCAAGTAACCCTTACCCACTTCTGAATAGCGTATGAGAGCTTTAGGACTTAGATCCAGCTTTGCGTGGATGGGACGGTGTGCGGTCCAGTGGTCTTCTATGCCCGGACCTTGCCTCCGTGGCGCTCTCCGATGGCCCTGGCTATGGCGTCCCGAAACTCCAAAGCCTCCGCTTCGCCCAGGGTTCGTTCCTGGCTGCGGAAAGACATTGAGATTGCGACGCTCTTGTTCCCTTTACCAACCTGTTCGCCGCGGTAGACGTCTATCAGGCGGACGCTCTCCAAGAGACCGCCTCCGGCGGCTTCGGCCGTTTTCAGGAGGCTCCCGGCATCCACCTTCTCCGGCACCACCACGGCCAGGTCCAGCAGGACTGCGGGGAACCGGCTCGGCGCGGGCGGCGGCAGTGGGCCGCCGGCCAGCGACAGCATGACATCCAGGGCAAACTCCCCGACGCCGAAGCGCGCCGGGACGCTCGCCCGGTTCGCAGCCTGGGCTTCCAGCTCGCCGAAGATCCCAAGCCGAGTGCCGTCCGGAGCGAACAGCCCTGCGACCCTGGTCGGGTGGTACGGGATCTCCTGACACTCCTCGAACGACGCGTCCCTGACGCTCAGCGCCCTCAACATTACCTCCACCGCACCCTTGAGGTCGTAGAAATCGAGCTCACGCGGCGGGGAGTACCACTGCTGAGGGCTCAGCCCTCCGATGGCGATGGCCAGCCTCAGCTTCTCGGTGGGCGCCTCGACTCCGTTGGGGTGGAACGTCCTTCCTATCTCGAAAAGCCGTACGTCGCCGGGCCGGCGAGAGAAGTTGACGGCCGCAGAGCGAAGCAGCCCGGGAAGAAGGGATGGGCGCAGTAGTGACTCGTCCAGACTGAGAGGGTTGGCCAGCCGGGTAGCCCGATCCGAAGCGACTCCTATCTTCTGAAGATCCGCAGGGCCGACGAGGCTGGAGGTACGAGCCTCGAACAGGCCGGCCCCTATCAGTGCGCGGCGCAGCTTACGGAGCAGCTTTTCCTCGCCGGACAGCTTCCCCGCTCGGTTTGACCCGGCCGGAAGGGTGGTCGGGATCTTGTCATAACCGATGACCCGGGCGACCTCCTCGATCAGGTCCTCCTCCGCTTTGATGTCCACCCGGAAGGTCGGAACGGTGGTCCGGATGGACCCGTTAGCGGTGTGGGGATCCAGGCCCAGCCGGTCGAGCGCGTCGGTCATCTGTTCGGTCGAAAGGTCGACGCCGAGCAGGGCCCGAGCTCGCTCTGGACGCATGGTGATGATCTCCGGCTTCACCGGCTCCGGATATACGTCCACGGCTCCGGCGGCTGCCGGTCCGCCGGCCCAGCCGGCTATCAAGGCCGTCGCCAGCCGAGAGGCGGTCTCCACGCCGTTGGGGTCCACTCCCCGCTCAAAGCGAGCGGAAGCCTCGGAACGGAGCCCGTGCCGGCGCGAGGACCGGAAGATGGATCGAGGGTCGAATACCGCCGTCTCCAGGATCACCCGGCTGGTCTGGTCCGTTACCTCGCTGTCCTGGCCGCCCATGATGCCGGCCAGGGCGATGGGAGCCGACTCGTCCGCAATCACCAGGTCCTCCGGGTCCATACGCCGTTCAACTCCGTCTATAGACCTCATTACCTCCCCCTGCGTCGCCCGGCGGACCACGATCCTTCGGCCGGTCACCCGGTCCATGTCGAAGGGGTGCTGCGGGTGCCCGGTGATCAAAAGGGCGTAGTTCGTTGCGTCGACCACGGCGGATATGGGACGGATGCCGCTCAAGACGAGCCGCTGCTGCGCCAAGGCCGGGGCCGGGCCCGGTGCCACGCCCTCAATTACTCTCGCCATATAGCGAGAGCATCCTGCGCCGTCTTGGATTTCCACCTGGACCAGCTCGGTGGTCTGAGAGCCCGACGTATCGAACTTGAGCATTGAACCAAAGTCCTTCAGCGCCGCACCGGTGCAGGCGGCGACCTCGCGGGCGACCCCGATCAGGCCCATCGCGTCCGGACGGTTGGGGTTGATCTCCAGCTCCAGCACCGCTTCGCCGAGACCGAGGACCTGCTTCAGATCGCTGCCGACGACCGCAGCCGAGTCCAGGACCAGAATCCCGGAGTGATCCTCTCCCAGGCCGAGCTCGGAAGCGCTGCAGAGCATGCCCTCGGAGGGCACGCCCCGGAACTTGCGGCGGCCGATCTCGCCCACCTTGGGCACCCGGGAGCCGGGCTGTGCCACCGGCACCTTGTCGCCCACCGAGAAGTTGCTGGCCCCGCAGACGACGCTGATGTCCATGCAGCCGGTCCGAACCTTCACCACGGAAAGCTTGTCGGCGTTGGGGTGAGCCGCGATCTCGCTTACCTCGCCGACTATGATGCCCGCGATGCCCTCGCCGGTCCGATTGATCTTCTCGACCTTCATGCCGGTGGCGGTCAGCCTGGCAGCGATCTCCTCGGGCGACCCGATTATCTCAACGAACTCGTCCAGCCAGGAAAGAGGAACCTTCATCGTGCATCAAGAAAGCGCAGGTCGTTCTCGTAGAACGAGCGGAGGTCGTTAACCGAGTACTTGAGCTTGGCAATCCGTTCGATTCCCATGCCGAAGGCAAACCCGGTGGTCTCGGGCGGGTAGCCGACCGCGCGGAACACGTTGGGGTGCACCATTCCGGCTCCCATGATCTCGATCCATCCCTCGCCCCGGCAGGTCGGACATCCACTGCCGTCGCATGCGAAGCAGGAGACGTAGACCTCGGCCGAGGGCTCGGTGAACGGGAAGTAGCTTGGATGCATGCGAACGGTGAGGTTGGCGCCGAACATCTGCTTGGCGAAGACGTCCAGGACCCCCTTGAGGTCCCCAAACGTAATCCCTTCGTCTACGGCAAGCCCCTCGATCTGCATGAACTGCGCCAGGTGGTTGGCGTCGACCTCGTCCCGGCGCGCTACGACACCCGGCACCACGACGTAGAGCGGCGGCTTGGTCGTCTCCATCAGCCGCACCTGCATCGGGGAGGTGTGCGGCCGCAGCACGAAGGGCTGCGGGTTGCCGGTATTCACGTAGAACGTGTCCTGCATCGAGCGAGCCGCATGGTCCTGCGGGATGTTCAACGCCTGGAAGCTGTAATAGTCGGTCTCCACGAGGGGCCCCTCGGCCACCTGGAACCCGAGGCCCACGAAGATGTCCACGACCTCCTCGAGCACCTCGGTCAGCGGATGAAGCTTGCCGCTTGGAGGGGTACGTCCGGGCAGCGTAATATCGAGGCGCTCAGCCTCCAGGCGTCCCGCTCGCTCCATGCGGTCAAGGTTCGCCAGCTTGGCGGCAATGGCGGATTCGATCAACCCGCGGACGCGGTTCGCCGCCTGACCAACGGTTCTGCGCTCCTCCATGGGCAGCGTGCCCAGGGTCTTGCCCACCCGCGCAAGAGGACCCTTGCGGCCCAGGTAGGCGATCTCCAGCTCGCGCACCCGGTCGCTCGAGCCCGCACCCTGCAGAGCCCGCAGGGCTTCCTTTTCGATGTCCTCCAACTCCTGAACCGGCGACATCAGTCCACTGAGTCGTGGGTCAGGGGCAGGGTGAAGCTGAAGACGGCCCCTTTGTCTGTCCCGTCCTCCACCCAGATTCGGCCCCCGTGGGCCTCCACCAGTCCCTTGGAGATGTACAGGCCCAGGCCGGTTCCCGGGTTCTGGGCCTGCACCCGCTCGCGGAAGAACTTGTGGAACACCTGAAAACGGTGCTCGGAGGCGATGCCCTCGCCCTCGTCGCTCACGCTCACGAGGACCGATGAGTCCAGGAGCGAACCCGCGACGCGAACCCGGCCCCCCGGCGTGTACTTGACGGCGTTCTCGATCAAATTGGTCAGGACCTGCTCGATCTTGTCGGAGTCGGCGTAGACCTGCGGGAAGTGCTCGGGGAACTCAAAGGCTATCTCGTGATCGGCAGCCCGGGGCCGGATGCGCTCGACCACCCGGGAGGCGATGTCATCCAGCCTTATCATCCGCCGGGAAAGCGGCAAACGTCCCGCCTCCAGCCGGCTCACGTCCAGCAGCTCACCGATCAGGCGGGTGACCCGGTCGGCATCGGCGTTGATCGTGGCCAGCAGGTGCTTTTTATGGTCGTCGTCGAAACGCTCCCACCGGTGCAGAAGCGTGGAGGTGAACCCTTTCACCGACGTCAAAGGTGAGCGAAGCTCGTGCGCCACCGCCGAGATGACCTCCGACTTCGCTATGTCGATGCGCTTGCGGCGGCCGATATCGCGCATGACGGCCGTCGTCCGAACCACAGAGCCGTCGGCGCCGCGCTCGAAGCTCGAGGTTACGCCCACCCACAGAGGCCCCCCGGTCCTGGTCACGGTCAGCAGCTCCCGCTCCGGCGTTCCCTTGGTGATGGTCAGCTCCTTGTCCTTTGCCACGCGCCCTATGCAGGTGCGGTTTCCGTTCACGTCCTTGGGCTTAAGCCGCTCGTCAAGGTTGTGCCCGCGCATCTCCTCCGCCGACCAGCCGAACATCCTCTGGGCCGCGCCCAGCCACTCCTCAACACGTCCCTCAGAATCAAAGACAACTATCCCCTCGCGGATGTGGGCGATGATGCCCGCCAAGTCCGTGCTCATCGGCTGGCCCTCCGCTGCCGGGCGGCCTCGAAGAGCAGGACCGTCGCGGCCATACCGACGTTCAGCGACTCCACGCTCTTGCTCATCGGGATACTCACCCTCGCATCCACCGCGGAGGCCAGCTCCGCAGGAACGCCCCAAGCCTCATTACCCAAAACCAAGGCGGTGCGCCGCCTGAAGTCGACCTGATCGTAATCAGTCTCACCGGCAGGATCCGCTGCGACACGGTACAGGTCTAGATTGCCCAGTTCCGTCAAAACCCAGGGTATCTCAACCTTTCGGGAAAACGGGAGGGTGAACAGTGCTCCGGCAGTCGCCCGCACTACCTTGGGGTTGTAGATGTCCACCGTCGTGTCGCCCAGGAATATCCCCTCCACACCCGCGGCGGCACAGCTGCGGACTATCGTCCCGGCATTTCCCGGGTCACGCACTCCTGCCAGCACCACCGCCAGAGTCAGGGGTTCCTTCAGGAGAGCCACGGGATCGCGGTCGACGAACCGGCTGATGGCGACAATCCCCGGCGGCGTCGTGGTCGACGAGATCGCCTCCATGACAACGTCGGAAACGGTCAGGACCTGCACGCCCCGGGCTTGCGCCTGCCGGGTCAGGTCCGGAAAGCCGTCGTCGAGACCTTGTACGAAGAGTATCGTCAGGGGCGCGCCGCTCTCAAGAGCTTGACCGACCCCGTTGGCGCCTTCCACCAGGAACTCCCGGGTGGCGTCTCGAACGGTGCGCTTGGCCAGCTTGCGTGCGGCCTGGATATGCGGGTTTCGCAGGCTGGTTATCAAGACTGCTGGCGCCTTCCGGAGTTCCGATGCGCCCCCGCCGGCCCACGCCCCCTTCGGCGGTTGTGTCTAGTCTCCGAGCGCAGTTTTGGCGGTGCCGGCCAGGGCGGCGAAAGCCGCCTCATCGCTGACCGCGATCTCGGCCAAAACTTTGCGGTCGACCTCGACCCCTGCTTTGGAGAGACCCTCGATGAGCCGGCTGTACGAGATGCCGTTGCTACGGGCGGCCGCGTTGATCCGTGCGATCCAAAGACGCCGAAACTGGCCCTTTTTGTCCCGGCGGTCCCGGTAGGCGTAGGTCATCGAGTGGAGCAGCTGCTCGTTCGCCACCTTGAAGTGACGGCTGCGCGATCCCCCGTAACCGGAGGCCGCCTTGAGGACCGACCTGCGGTGCTTACGGCTGTGAACTGACCGCTTTACTCTGGCCACCTCTTACAACCCCAACATCTTTTTAACGCGCTTGGTGTCGGCCGGCGAGACCAGGCCGGGACGTTGAAGGCGCCTTCTCAAGGATCCGGGCTTGTGCTCAAGGTAGTGCTTGATGTGGCCCTGCTCTCGAACGATCTTGCCGGATCCGGTTGTGCGGAAGCGCTTGGCGGCACCCCGGTGAGTCTTCTGCTTCGGCATGTCAAACCTCTTCAATCCTGCGGTCAGGCGGGCTGGGTCTTCGGTTCCTTCTCAGGTTTTGCACCGGTCTTGCGAACCGGGGCCAGAACCATCACCATGTTTTTTCCGTCCAGTTTCGGATGCATCTCGACGGTTGCTATCTCCTCCAGCTGCTTGGAGAGATTGGTGAGCAACTTGGCACCGAGCTCTGTGTGCTGCATCTCCCTGCCCCGAAACCACACGGTGATCTTCACCTTTGATCCCTGAGCCAGAAAGCGCTCGATGTGGTGCTTCTTCGTCTCGAAATCGTGCGTGGAGATTTTCGGCTTGAACTTCATCTCCTTGACAGTGACCTGCTGCTGGCGCTTCCGTGCCTCTTTGGCTTTTACGTCCTGCTCGTACTTGTACTTGCCGTAGTCCATGATCTTGCAGACCGGAGGGTCCGCCTGCGGCGCCACTTCGACCAGATCGAAGTCCAGCGCCTGCGCCCGGCTGAGAGCCTGGGCGATACTCATGATGCCCAACTGTTCACCGCCGGGACCGACCACCCGCACCTCAGGCACGCGAATACGGTCGTTCAGCCGTGGTTCAGGAGCTATCGGCTACCACTCCTCGTCTTACGCTGCAGATCAACCCCCCACGAGCCAGCATTCAACGACAGGGCAGGTTGCCAAGCGAAGCGAAAGACCCGTTCAAGTGATTCCTACACTACCACGTCCCTAATCGACGATCTTGGTGATCGGCAGCTCGATGATGTCGGTCGCACCCTTGGTTTTCAGGGTCGGGATCAGGACGTTTATGACCTTCTTCTCGACCACGCTTTCCACCGCATAGCCGTTGCCGTGGGCAAGCCGTGACACCGTCGGTGATCTCATCGCCGGGATAACCTCCAGCACCTGCTCCAGGTCGCCATTGCTCACGTTCAGCTTCACCAGAGCCTTGCCCCGGGCGTCCACCGCTCCGAAGATTAGGATCTTCAGCTCTTCCAGAGCCCGGCGCTTCTCAGGGTCCGCCCAGGACTGCTTGTTGGCTATGAGCAGCGTCGGCGACCTCAAGATCGTGTGGATGATCCGCAGGCGGTTCTTGCGCAGCGTGCTTCCGGTCTCGGTCACGTCCACAATCGCATCGACGATCTCCGGCACCTTCGCCTCGGTCGCCCCATAGGACATGAAGATCTTCACCGGGATGCCCAGGTCGTCGAACAGCTTCTGAGTGAGGTTGGGGTACTCGGTTGAGATCTTGGTCCCGTGCGGCATCTGCTCCACGCTGGTTATGTTGGTGCTGTCGGAGACTGCGAGAACGATCTTGACGATTCCCCGCTCCCCCACGTTCCCCTTGCTGTACGCCAGCTCCGCCATGGTCTGGACTTCGGCGCCGGTCTCCCTAACCCAGTCCAGCCCGGTCAACCCCACGTCGAAGAACCCCTCCTCTACGTATCTCGGGATCTCCTGTGGGCGAAGGAGCGAGAACCGGTCCAGTCGAGGGTCGTCGACCGTGCCGTGATAGTCACGGTCGGAACCTCTCATCAGCCGGATGTCAGCGGCCTCGAAGAGGGCCAGGGTCTGGTTTTCGAGGCTCCCTTTGGGGATCACCAATCGGAGCATGAGGCCAGATCCTACCGTCTATAGTGGCTCCATGGCGTCCAAACGGGCAAAGCGCACATGGCTGATCATCGGGATCCTGGTGGTGGTCGCGGGCCTGTGGGGCGTGGCTCTGGCGATAAGCAGCTTTTCCGAAGGCGTCTCCGGGGGTTACGCCCGCGGAGCTGAGGACTACGAAGAGTCGATCCTGGAGGAGGGCGACTCCAGCGGCAAGGTGGTGATGATCAACGTCGTCGGCGAGATCTTCTCCGACCCCGAGGCCAGCGCCCTCGGCGCCACCGACACCAATATCATCACCCAGCTCGAGCTGGCCGAGGAGGACCCCGACGTCCAGGCGATCATCCTCAACGTCGACTCGCCGGGCGGCGGCGTTGTGGCCAGCGACGCGATCTACAACAAGGTCAGAGAGCTCGACGATGACATCCCCATAGTAGCCCTCATGGGTGACACAGCCGCCTCGGGGGGCTACTACATCGCCGCCGGCGCCCGGGAGATCATCGCCCACCGGTACACCTGGACCGGAAGCATAGGGGTCATCGCAATGATCCCGAACTTCACCGAGGCCTCCGACAAGCTGGGCGTGGCGGTCACCATGGTCAAGAGTGGAGCTTTCAAGGACATGGGCTCACCCTTCCGGGAGATGAACGACGAGGAGCGGGCGGTGTTCCAGGGACTCATCGACGACGCCTACGGCGGCTTCGTCAGCGTGGTCTCCGAAGGCCGGGATCTGCCCGAGGACCGGGTTCGGGAGATCGCCGACGGCCGCATCTACTCCGGTAACCAGGCCAGGGAGCTGGGACTGGTCGACCGCCTGGGCGACCGCGACACCGCCTTCAACCGGGCGAAGAAGCTGGGTAAGGACGACGACGCCTCACTGGTGGTTTACCAACCGGTGGAAGGGCTGTTCGACAACCTGCCGTTCCTGAGCGTGAGGAGCCCGGCGGAGGACCTGAAGCAGGAGCTGGGCATTCCCCGCAAACCCGGGGCCGCCTACCTGTGGATCCCGTAGAGGGGACGCCGAGGGGGCGGGCGGTCAGCCGATCAGCTTGTAGGTGTTCGCCAGCTCCACTGCGTCCTTAGCCACGTCGTAACCCTTGTGGCCCTTCGGCCCTCCGGTCCGCGCCAACGCCTGCTCGGAGTTCTCTGTCGTCAACACGCCGAAGGTCATCGGGACGCCGGAGTCCAGTGCGACCCGGATCATGCCCTCCTGGGCCGCCTTGCAGACGTAGGTGAAGTGCTCGGTCTCGCCCCGGAGCACCGCTCCGAGCGTCACGATCGCGTCCACCTTGTTCGCCAGCTTCTTCGCCGCCCCGGGGATCTCGATGGCGCCCGGGACCGACACCACGGTGACGTCGTCGGTATCCACGCCGCAGTCGTTGAGCGCCTGCAGCGCTCCCTCCAGCAGCCGGTCGGTAATCTCCCCGTTGAACCGGCTGATCACAACGCCGATCTTCAGGCCTCTGCCGTCGGCCTGGCCGCGGAGGGTCCTCAAACCGATCCGCCCTCCGGAGTCGACTCGGTTCCCAGGCCCTCCAGTAGGTGCCCCAGCCGGTCCCGCTTGGTGCGCAGGTATGTGATGTTCTCCTCCGTGGGACTGGTCTCCAGCGGCACCCGATCCGTGATCGACAGACCGTAACCCTCGATGCCGGCGAACTTCTGCGGGCTGTTGGTCATCAGCCGCATGCTGGTGATCCCAAGGTCCGACAGCACCTGCGCGCCGATGCCGTAGTCACGAAGGTCCGGGGCGAAGCCCAGCTCCTTGTTTGCCTCGATTGTGTCCCGGCCCTGGTCCTGAAGCTTGTACGCCCTTATCTTGTGCATGAGGCCGATACCCCGGCCCTCGTGGGCCATGATGTACAGGACGACCCCCTGGGCCGCCTCCTCGATCTTGTGCATGGCCTGGCGCAGCTGCGGGCCACAGTCACATCGGGACGACTGGAAAACATCGCCCGTCAGGCACTGCGAGTGGACCCTCACGAGCACGTTCTCCTTGCCCTGGACCTCTCCCTTGACGAACGCAACGTACTCCTGGCCGTCGATGGTGGACCGGTAGGCGTGGCAGACGAACTCGCCGAAGACGGTGGGCATCTTGGCGGTCCCCATGCGCTCCACCAGCTTCTCCCGCTGCCGGCGATAGGCGATCAGGTCCTTGATGGTGAGGATCTTCAGGTTGAACCTGCGGGCCAGCTCCTGCAGGTGAGGAAGGCGGGCCATGGTGCCGTCGGGGTCCATGATCTCGGCCAGCACGCCGACCGGCGAGAACCCCGCCAGCCGGGCGAGGTCTGCCGCCGCCTCGGTGTGACCCGCGCGCTTGAGCACTCCCCCACTCGATGCCCGGAGGGGAAAGACGTGCCCCGGCCGCGCGAGATCGCTGGGGACCGTGGCCGGATCGGCCAGAGCCCGGATGGTGACGGCCCTGTCATAAGCGCTGGATCCGGTGTGGCCGGGAATCTTGAGGTCCACCGAGACGGTGAAGGCGGTTCCGTGAGGGGCGGTGTTCTCCGACACCATCATCGGGATGTGCAGCTCGTCCAGGCGCTCCTGGGTCACCGCGGTACAGATCAGACCGCGGCCCTGGGTGGCCATGAAGTTCAGGTCGTCCGGGCTGATCTTCTCGCCGGGCATCACGAAGTCGCCCTCGTTCTCCCGCTCCTCGTCGTCCACGACGATGAGCATTCGCCCCTCCTTCAGCTCCTGGACGGCCTCTTCTACTGTTGCGAATTCCATCTTCACCTCCGGGGCTCTTGTCTCGGGGCGTAGACGAGCAGCCGCTCGACATACTTCGCCAGGACATCGACTTCAATATTCACGGGATCTCCGATCGACTTGGTGTCGAAGGTCGTGCTCTGTAGCGTGTGAGGAATAAGGGCGACCGAGAAGCGGCCCGGCTGCAGTGTGGCCACCGTCAGGCTGACCCCCTCCAGGGTGACCGAGCCCTTGGGGACCAGATAGCGCTCGAGCTCCTTCGGCATCGAGAAGTACAGCTCCACCGATCCGGCCAGCTCAACCACGTCCGCCACCCGGCCGACCCCGTCGACGTGGCCCTGCACGATATGGCCGCCAAACCGTCCGCCGGCCGGCATCGCCCTCTCAAGGTTCACCGGACTGCCGGGTTGCAGGGACCCGAGACTGGTGCGACGGGCCGTCTCCTCCGATATGTCGGCGGTGAAGGCACCGCCCACCGGATGGGTGACGGTCAGACATACACCGTTGACCGCGACCGACTCCCCGGTCCCCAGGCCTTTAAGGTCCGACTCAACCCGTATGCGGGCGGCCGAAACCGCCGCCGCGGTGCCCACAGTTTCAACGATGCCGGTGAACATCAGCCCGCCTTCCGCACCGGGTGGGCGATCACCCTGAGGTCCGGCCCGATCCGCCTCGTTTCGGCGATGGAAAGGTTCATCGCATCGTGGATGGATGCGGCACCCCAGCCCTTGAGGGCCCCCGACGGCGACGAGCCCAACAGCTTTGGGGCCACATAAAAGACGAACCTGTCGATGAGCCCCTCTGCCGCGAAGCTGCCGGCCAGTGTGGCCCCGCCCTCGAGCAGCAGCGAGATGATTCCCCGTTCCGCCAGCACCCGCAGCATGTCCTGCAGGCAGACGCGGCCGTCGTCGCCGGGAGCACAGACCACCTCGGCGCCCGCCTCCTTCAGCGACCTGACCCCCGCCTCGGCCTCACCGCTGCCCGTGAAGATCACCGTCGGAGCCTGGCTCGATAGAACCTGGGCCTTCACCGGGGTACGGGCCTGTGAATCGACCACGACTCTGAGAGCCGGGCGTGGCGAGGTAGGGCCCCGAGCGGTGAGCTCCGGGTTGTCGGCCAAGACCGTCCCGATGCCGGCACAGATCGCGTCCGACTGTGCCCGCAGACGGTGGGCATCACGCCGGGCCTCGTCGGAGGTTATCCACTGCGAGGATCCGTCCATCGCAGCCGTGCGGCCGTCGAGGGAGACGCCGGCCTTGTAGGTGACAAATGGCCGGCCGGTGGTCCGGTGGTGAACGTACTGCTCGTTCAGGCGGCGGGCCTGCTCTTCCAGGAGGCCGACCTCCGCGTCGATCCCTGCCTCCCGCAAAGCGGCAACTCCTTTGCCGGCGGTACGACGGTCCGGATCCTCCATCGCCGCCACCACCCGAGACACTCCGGCGGAGATCAGTGCGTCGACGCAGGGTGGGGTCCGTCCGTATGAAGCGCAGGGCTCGAGGGTGACGAAGGCTGTGGCTCCCTTCGCCCGGCTGCCGGCGGACCTGAGGGCCATCACCTCGGCGTGCGGCTCGCCCGCCCGGCGGTGCCACCCGGAAGCGACGAGGGTGCCGTCTCTCACCACCACGCAGCCGACCATCGGGTTCGGGCTTGTTCGGCCCCGGCCGCGGACGGCCAGGCGCAGAGCTGCCTGCATCCAGGACCTGTCGTCGGGCGCCGGCATTTGTCATCCTCAACCAGGACTCGCTTGGGGGGCTTTAGGAGGGCACGAATAGGACGCTGCGCTGTTGAGCGCGCGCCCCACTCCGCCGTCTTCTCCCATCCAGACTTTAACTGTCGGCCCTGGAAACGAACCAGGTCCACCTCTTCCGAAAAGAAAGAGGGTCACGGGCTTTACCGCCGGTCCGGAATTTCACCGTGCCCCGAAGACGCGTCACTTACTTATCGGTAAAGAGTATGAACCATGGCGCACGTGCCGTCCCATCAGGGCTATCCTTGGCACATGTCATCCCCCATCTCATTGGTCGAGTTCCCTGCCGACGACCCCAAGCGGGCTCGCCGGTTCTGGACCGAGGTCCTGGGCATCACCCTTGATGACCGTAGCCGGGACGAAGGCGAGGGCTGGCAAACCCACTCTGGACAGACAGAGCTCGGCATGCACGCCCGGGGACGGGGTCCGGGTGACACCGTTTCGATTCCCTACTTCTCGGTGCCGGATCTGGCCGGCGCTCTTGCGAAGGTTCCCGAACTCGGGGGAACGGTGATTCATCCCGGCGACAAGTGGGCGATCTGCCGGGACTCCGAAGGCAGCCCCTTCGGCCTCACCACTGCACCTTAGCCGGAACTTCCCTCCACCCCTGCGTGCATTCCCGGCATCAGCAACAGCCGTAGGTCGATCACTACGTGAACCAGCATCGCCACCACCAGCGAGCCGGAGGCCGAAGCCGCGAAAGACGAGCTCCTCGCCGACGCCGGCTGAAAGGGAGACGAGGGCATACCAGGACTTCTCTTCCCACTGACCGCAATAAGTGCTGCCACGTCGCCGACCAGAGGGAGCCCCTTTCCCCTCTTGAGACGGGCCGCCAGCGTCTGGGCAACCAACCCGAGGGCCAACCGGCGAGGGCCTCCGAAGATCACCGATTTGCCCATCGGCGCGAGGGTGAAGCAGAAAGCAGAGCTCGTGCGCAGAATGGCGAAACCGACAGCGGCCACTGCAAGCAAGCCTCCAACGGTCTCGCCAAGGACGGTCCAGGCACCACGGCCGCCGCAGCAGCCAGTCGACAGGGCTCACGCGATCTCCCTACCCAATCGCCATCACTACGACAAAAGTCCCGGTCGGGTTACGGTGTGGTGGGATGCACCTTTCTGAAGTTTTTTCTCGCCGGTCCCTTACCGGGCTGCTGACTGCCCTCCTCCTAGTGCTTGCGGCCTGTGGGAACGAAGCATCCGACACCCCTCGGGCGGCCCCTACCATGGGACAGGCAACTCCCGTCGAGTCCCCCGGCGAGGCTTCGCCCTCGCTCTCGCCCATCCCCAGCGGCACTCCTGCTTTGGACCCCCCCGAGGATGTCGCCACCGACCTGATCGCTGCAGAACGCGGCATCCGAAGCGCCGACACGGATCCGGCGCGGATCCCCCGGCTCGCGCGCATCCAGCAAGCTGCCTACCGCAAAGCCGTGGCAGATCCGGCTGTTAAGCAGGCAGTCCTGGATCGGGCGCCTGCGGAGTTGCGGGAAACCTTCGAAGCCAACATCGTGGCCGGAGAGCAGCTGCGCAAATTGACAAAGCCGGGAACCAGCCTCCCGGACTGGAAGATCGTCGAGCCGTCACCCGCGGAGGAGCTGCGCCGTTACTACAACGAAGCGGAAGCTGAGTTCGGCATCCCATGGGCATACCTGGCCTCCGTCCACCTCATCGAGACCCGCTTCGGCCGCATTCGGGGCACCAGCACCGCGGGCGCCCAGGGACCGATGCAGTTCATGCCCCCGACATGGGCGGCTTACGGCAAGGGCGACATCAACAACACCCGTGACGCCATCTTCGGCGCCGCCCGGTACCTGAAGGCCTCCGGAGCGCCGGGCAACATGGGCAAGGCTCTGTACGCCTACAACCACAGCCAGCTCTACGTCGACGCCGTCACCCTTTACGCCAAGGAGATGTTGAAGGATGAAAGTGCCTTCATCGCCTACTACCACTGGCAGGTGTACTACCGGATGCCGAACGAGGATGTCCTGCTGGAGCAGGGTTACTCCGCTCCGGCAAGCCCCTGAGCCAGTCAGCCGAGCACTCCCGGCAGCGCAGACCCGTAACCCCGGACGAAGTCGTCGGCGGCCATCCGGGCCCTGCCCTCCGGCTGAACCTCCCGGGGTAGGAGCCTCTCGGAGCCGGTATCAACCACCAGCTGCTCACCGTCCAGGGTCACAGTGCCGGGGACCGCTTCAGAAAGCTCCGGGGCAAGATCCGCCTGCCAGATCTTCAGGCGCTTACCGTTCAGGGTCGTCCAGGCTCCCGGCCTTGGGTTGAACGCCCTTATACGGTTGCGAATGACTTCTGCCGGCATCGACCAGTCGATATGAGCATCCTCCGGGGCGAGCTTAGACGCATAGGTGACACCTTCCTCGGGCTGAGGAGTGGCAGTCACCCGATCCAACCGGTCGAGGATGCCGGGAAGCAGTCCCGCACCCAACGCGGACAGCCGGTCGGCCAGGGTGCCGGATGTGTCGTCGGGCCTGATGGGCTCCTCCACCGTCTCGAGCACCGGCCCCGTGTCCAGCCCCGGGTCCATCTGCATGAACGTCACACCGGAGCTTCGGTCGTCCTCCAGGAGCGCCCACTGCACCGGTGCAGCCCCGCGCCAGCGAGGAAGCAGGGAGAAGTGGACGTTGATGCACCCGAGCGGCGGAATATCGAGCACCGCCTTCGGCAGTATCAGCCCGTAGGCGACAACGACGAAGGCATCGGCGCTCTCTTCCCTCAGCGCCTCCTGCGCCTCCTCGGAACGCAGGGTCGGCGGCTGGAGCACCCGAAGACCGGCACTCACCGCGAGGGCCTTCACCTCCGAGGGCTGCAGGTTCATGCCCCGGCCTCTGGGCCGGTCGGGCGCGGTAACCACCGCTGCGACCTCGTGACTTGAGTCGATCAGTGCCTGCAGCGCTGGTACGGCGATGCCGGGTGTTCCGAAGAAGACGACCCTACGGCTTACCGTGCGGCCTCCTGCAGAGCCCAGGTCTCCTGCAGCTCCCGCAGCACCCCGATGGCCTCCTTGCGAAGGGCCGGCGGCAGGTGATCGATGAACAGCACGCCGTTGAGGTGGTCGATCTCGTGCTGGATGATCCGGGCGGTCAGATCCTGCGTCTCAAGCTGCACCTCGTCGCCGTTCTCGTCGATGCCCTCGACGACGATGAACTGCGAGCGCACCACCGGGTAGGTGATGCCCGGCATCGAAAGGCACCCCTCCTCGCCCTCCACGGACCCGTCTTGCTGGAGCATCACGGGGTTGGCCAAACAGCCGCGGTCCTCCTCGTTCTCCCAGACGATGATCCGGCGCAGCACTCCGACCTGCGGAGCGGCCAGCCCGATACCGGGAGCCTCCCTCATGGTGTCGGTCATGTTCTCCATCAGGCGCCTTGCACCCCGGTCCACCCGAGAGACCTTCGAGGCGCGAGCTCGCAGAACCGGGTCACCAAAAAGCCTGATCGGAAGAATTGCCATCGGGAACCTGTCACCAGTCCTTGGGATCCACCTCAACGAGAATCCGCTGAGGTGCCGTCGAAACAATCGTACCCAAAGGATCGAGGATAGTCTCCAAACTGTCGGCCTTGAGCAGGATCTCGAAACCGAGGCTCCCGCCGGTTACCGGCCCCAACACTCGGGTTGCCGGCAGCTGCCTCAACCGGTCGAGCAGCTGAGGACTCGGGTCGGGAGTCTGAAGCCGGATCAGCGACCTGTACGGCGGGGCCTCCGCCAGCCGTCGAGCCTCGAGCTCTTTGCGGACGAAAAAGCGGTAGTCCCCGCGGACCAACGCCTCGATCCCGTGGTGCTCGCCGCTGTGCACCTCCAGGATCATCCGGCCTTTGGGCCTCCTGCCGGAGACCAGGCCGGCCAGCGCCCACAGCGAAGCGATGGCATCCTCGGCCGCCCGTCCCCTCGGTTTGGCGAAGTAGCCGTCGACACCGAGCGCAATCGCCACGGAGACCTCGGGACGGGGGACGTCTGCCAGCGCCGCCTCGGTGGCGATTACGATGTCTGCAGTGAGCGCCGCCTGCAGGGCGCCTGGATCGTTGCCGAGCCCGGGGCGGTCCGCTCGGGCAACCCGGGCGCCGGGGACCACTTTGGGTACGAAGGCGGCGAGCTCCTCAGGTCCCGGTCCCGACGCCGTCGCCTGGGTCCGGGGCAGCAGGATGATTGAGCGCTCCCCGCGCCCGCGGGCATCGAGGATGCAGGCGATGGCCCTCTGAGGCAGGGCCCGCCGGGGCGGCGGCACCACCTCCACGGCAGGCCAGGCGGCTCGCTCGGTGAGCCGGTCCGGCTCCTCCACCGTCCACCCGGTCGTGATGGACCATTCACGCGGCGACCAGTAGGCCGGGTTCATCGAGGGCGTGGCACTGGCGAACCGCAGCCGGGCGCCGGTTACGGCCGCGCGTTCCTCCGCCACAACCCGGGCGTCGTAGTACGGCGACTGCTGTTCCTTGAAGGAGGGGTCGTGCTCCTGGTGCATGATGATCGCCCCGAGGTCGAATGCAGGAGCGAAGAGAGCAGCTCGGCCTCCCAGCACCAGGCGGCGTAGGCCTGAAGCCACCTCCCACAGCGCCTTCGACCGCTCGGCCGGCCCCACTCCGCTGTGGATTATCGCTGCGTCGCCGCCGAATAAATCCGCCAAAGCCCCGAGCACGCGGGATCCCTCCCGCACCTCCGGCACCGCGACGATCGCCCCCCGTCCTGCGGCGAGCTCGGCGGATATCAGCTCGGCATACCCGGCCACCGGGTCCTCCCCCGGCTTGAGACGCCACAGCACCTTTTCGCGGGCGCGACCGACGGCTACGGCCGCCCTCTCCGGCCACAGGGTGCCCCGGCGGCCGAACCGCACCGGCGTGAACAGGGACAGGAACGCGCTGAGCGGATGGACGTAACGGCGGGCGAGAACCCGCGACATGGCCAGAAGCTGAGCGTCAAAGACGGGCCCCCGCCCACTGACCGCGGCAATTGGCACGACGCCCTCGGGAGCCGCCGCGTCCGGCTCCACGCTCACCACCCAGCCGCGGACCCGGCGGTGGCGCAGCGGCACCCGCACTATCGAACCAATGCGGATTCGCTCCGCCAGGTCAGGGGGAACCGAGTAGGTGAGCTCCTTATTCAATCCCCAGACGGGGAGATCGACTATTACCCCGGCCAGCACGACGATGCCTGCCTCCCGCCCGCCACGGGGACCGGCTAAAGATCGGCTGCGGCCTTGGCGAACTCCTCGGCACGGTCGGTCTGCTCCCAGGAGAAGTGTTTCTCGCTCCGGCCGAAGTGCCCGTACGAGCTGCTCTCCTTGAAGATGGGACGACGAAGGTCGAGATCCCGGATGATCGCGGCGGGACGGAAGTCGAAGAACTCACCGACCAGCTTCTCCAGCTTGTTCGGATCCACCTTGCAGGTGCCCCGGTCGTCGAGGCTGATGGAGACCGGGTGGGCCACGCCGATGGCGTAGGCAACACGGATCTCGCATGTGTCCACGACCTCGGAGGCCACCAGGTTCTTCGCAACGTAGCGGGCGAAGTAGGCGCCGGTACGGTCGACCTTGGTAGGATCCTTGCCGCTGAACGCACCACCTCCGTGGCTGCAGAAGCCGCCGTAGGTGTCGACGATGATCTTGCGGCCCGTGAGGCCGGTGTCTCCCATGGGACCGCCGATCTCGAAGCGGCCGGTGGGGTTGACGAGGAACTCGAAATCTTCGGACCAGAGGACATCGGGCACGATCGGCTTGACCACGTACTCCAAGAGGTCGGGCTTGAGGAGGGTTTCGATGTCCACCTCCGGCTCGTGCTGGGCTGAGATCAGGATGTTGCCGATGCCGACGGGCACCCGGTCCTCGTACTTGATGGAGACCTGTGTCTTGCCGTCCGGACGCAGGTAGGGCATTCGCCCACTCTTGCGCTCCTGGGAGAGCCGGTGGGCCAGCCGGTGGGCCAGCCAGATCGGCGTGGGCATCAGCTCGGTGTCGAGGTCCGGGCGCTCCCGGCTGGCGAACCCGAACATCATGCCCTGGTCGCCGGCTCCCAGGGTGTCGAGGTCGTCCTGCGCCCCCGCCTTCGCCTCATACGCAGTGTCGATACCCAGCGCGATGTCCGGAGATTGGCCCTGGATGGCGAGAAGCACTCCGCAGGTGGCGCCGTCCAATCCGTACCTGGCGTCGGTGTAGCCGACCTCGGTAATGGTGTTGCGGACGATCTCCCGGGCCTCGATATAGGTGTCGGTCGTGATCTCACCGGCAACAATCGCCTGGCCGGTGGTAACCAGCGTCTCGCATGCCACCCGCCCGTAGGGGTCATCGGCCATGATTGCGTCCAGGATTGCGTCCGAGATGCGGTCGGCCAGCTTGTCGGGATGACCCTCGGTTACGGACTCGGACGTAAACAGGTTACTGCGTGCCATTAGGGCTCCTTTGGGCGAGATCAAGAAGATTATATGGGCGAAAGCGCGTGCCCAGCCCCTGGCGCAACATGCCTGAACAAGCCGGTGGGACGCCTTAACGCTATCGCTGAACGGGGGTCAATGCAACGCTCGCGGGCGCAAGAGCCGTCGGCCCGACTTCGTCGTGGGCTCAAGCGGGGCCGGATAGCCGCTCAGCCACGCGGTCCAGCACGCGGCGGGCCAGCACCTTCTTGCTGACCAGTCCGAGCTCGTCGAGGTTCCCCTCCCGGTCCAGCATCAGAGCCTGAAGGGTCGACAGGCCAACACCGGAATCCTCCGATCCGACCAGGTTGGCCACCGCCAGATCAAGCGACTTGCGCTTCAGCTTCTTGGCGGCCGCCTCCTGCAGGTTCTCGGTCTCGGCGCAGTATCCGACGAGAACCTTGAGGTCGACAAGACCGCCACTCCGACGCGCCTCCCCCACCTCCGCCAGGATGTCGGGAGTGCCCTCCAGCTCCAGCCGTGGAGGGCCGCTCGACTTGCTCAGCTTCCCGGAGGAGCTCTGCACCGGCCGCCAATCGGAGACGGCAGCCGCCATTATCAGCACCTCGGCAGACTCCACGGCCTTGGTAACCGCTTCCTGCATCTCGGCGGCGGTGACGACGTGGATCACCGTGGCGGCATCGGGCGGGGTAAGGTGGGTCGGCCCGGTGATCAGGGTAACCCGGGCCCCGCGCCGGACCGCCTCATACGCCAGTTCGTGTCCCATAAGGCCCGAAGAGGCGTTGCCGATGAACCGCATAGCGTCGACCGGCTCACGGGTACCAGCCGCAGTGATCACCACCGAGTAGCCGGACAGCTGTACCCGGCGGCCCAGCTCCTCGTCGGCCGCCTGCAGAATCTCGGACACGTCGGCCATGCGCCCCACGCCGGCGTCCGGTCCGGCCAGGGGCCCGACCGCCGGACCAACCAGCCGGAGGCCTCGCCCGGTGAGGGCGGCAACGTTCTGCCGGGTGGCCTCGTTCTGCCACATCTCGGTGTGCATTGCCGGCGCCATGACGATCGGACACGCGGCCGATAGCAAAACGGCCGACATGAGGTCGTCGGAGATGCCCTGCGCGCACTTGGCAATGGTCTTGGCAGTGGCGGGGGCGATGATCACCAGGTCCGAGGTCCGGCCGAGGTCGGTGTGCGGGATCTCGGTCGGAGCGGTGGAGGGAAACAGCTCGGTCCGCACCGGGTTGCCGGTGAGCGTGGAAAAGGTGATGGGCCCCACGAAGTTGGTAGCGGAGGGACTCATGATCACCCGGACGTCGGCCCCCGCCTGAGTAAGCTCGCGGGCCAGCCCAGCTACCTTGTATGCGGCGATACCACCACATACGCCGAGGGCAACCTTGCTACCGGCTAGATTTTTCAAGGTCATGGATTCGGCGAGCGGCTGGAACTACTTGATGCGGGACTCAACCTCAAGCGGGCGGTCCCAACTGAACTTGCCCTGTGCGATCTCCTCCAGGGCTACCGAAAGCGCCTTGGCGTTGTCGCCCAGGCCGGACACCTGCGGCGGGACGAAGTCCCGGATGCCCTCGCCCAGCTGGTAGTAATAGGAGTTGATCTGCCGAGCCCGCTTGGCGGCCAGAATGACCAGCGTGTAGCGGCTGTCGACCTTGTCCGCAAGCTCTTCAATGCGTGGATATATCAAAGGGATTCCTTACTTGGGAACAATTGAGGCCAAAAGGGAAAACTAACGGCTGTCCATCAAAGCTAACACTTCTTTGACGGCTTGTTCTACCTCCACGTTCACCACAACGCCGTCGAACGACTCCTTCTTCCGCAGCTCGTCGTAGGCGTCGGACAGCCGCCGAACCTGGGCGTCCTCCATCTCGGTGCTGCGCCTGCGCAAACGCTGCTCCAGGATCTGCATTGAGGGAGCCTCAATGAATATCAGTCGGGCTTCGGGCATCACGCTTTTGACCTCGGCCGCGCCCTGAACATCGATCTCCAGGATGACGTCGTACCCTTCCGCCAAAAGACCATCCACAACCTTCCGGGGGGTGCCGTACATGCTGCCGTGAACCTCCGCCCACTCCAAAAACTCGCCCCGGTCCCGGCGCTCGGCAAACTCCCGCTCCGAGATGAAGAAGTAGTGCACTCCTTCTTTCTCCATTGGGCGAGCCGGCCGAGTGGTGCAGGACACCGAGAGCTTGGTGTTGGGCCGCTCCTCCAGCAGGCGTTGCACGATGGTCCCCTTGCCGGCGCCGGAGGGGCCCGAGATTATGAATAAGCGCGAGTTTGCGATGAAGACCCCTTCAGGCGGACCAGAAAAGCGAAGCCCCAAGCCTAACCTTCCAGATGGACAAAATCCTTGGAGGGGCGATGTCGCGAAACCTCAACCCGGAAGATGCACCGCCGACAGGGGATTATTTCACCGAGCGTGGCGGAGAGGCCACACGATCCCCTGTGTCGCGGTACCCTTGTTAGGTGAAACCGGGCCAACTGTTTCCTAACTTCAAGGCATGGTCGAACTTCGGGCTCATGGTGGTTATGGGCAGCCTCGCGACGATCCTTACGCTGGCACTGGGCGCCGTCGTAGTGCGGGCTGCGCTATCCAACGCTGATGAGCCCGCCGGACGCGCTGACAGGGCCGAAGCTGCCCGCGAATCCAACGCAGCTGCCGGCGGCGGCCAACGAAACCTTCAAAACGAGATTCAGGCAGGCACCGCTACGTCCCCCGGCAACCCGGCTCCGCCCCTGGATTCGGGAGAGGCCTTCAGGATCTCCTGCCTTGCCGGTAACTCAACCGACACCCAGAACACGTGCCAGGTCGAGTCGTTCAGCGGCTTCGCCGGCCGCGTCGACCTGTCCTGCGCCGATCTGCCCTCCAACCTAAGCTGCACTTTGACACCCAGCTCGGTGTTTCCCAGGCCCAACGGGTCGACCACCTTCCGGCTGGAGCTTTCCGCCGGCGACGTGGCCCCCGGCAGCTACGTCTTTGATGTGGTCGGCCGCAGCGGCAACCAGGTTCGGACCTACCGGTATCCTTGGGGGCTCACAGCGCCACGGGTCGCGGTAGCTCCGCCTGCGGTCAATCCGCCTCCGGGAGCGTCGCCGGCTCCTGCGGCTGCCCAAAGTTCAGCGGCTGGCCCCGAGCCCACATTCAGGTTTACATGTGGATCGCTGACCGAGGGCAGCAAGCTGGAGTGGTCACTGGCCAAGGATGGTCCGAGGGCAAAGATCAAGTGCTTTTTGACTCCACTGGACGGCTTCAACGAGCCGGTTACCTTTACGTACTCCGAGACGGGCAATCTTGCGAAGCCGGAGACCGTCGCCTTCGCCCCCGTCGATCAACTCGACCCGAGGAAGCCGTTCGACCTGAACTTCGAGTTAAGCGACGCGGTGAAGGACTTGCCGCCGGAGCAGCTTAAGGCCGGCAGAGACTACACATTCAACGTCACGGGAACGTCGGCTAGCGGCAAGAAAATGACCCTCCCCGTAACCCTGACGGTCAAGGAGTAGAAGCCTGATCCGTTCTGCCGTCAGGCGCCGGCGGACAGCTCCCTCAGAATTGCCTCCGCAGCCTCCCCCGGATTCTCGGCATCGGTTATGGGACGGCCCACCACTACGTAGCTGGCACCTGCCGCAGCTGCGCCGGCCGGGGTCATGACCCGGGCCTGGTCGCCCACCTCTGCCCCCGCAGGACGGATTCCCGGACTCACCAGCACCAAAGCCGGCCCAAGCTGCTGCCGCAGCAAGGCGATCTCGTCCCCCGAGCAGACCAAGGCCGTGGCGCCGGCCTCAACGGCGGTCCGGCCCAGACGAACCACCTGCTCCTGCGCATCGCCATCGACGCCCATCTGGACGAGATCGGCGCGGTCCAAACTCGTCAGGACCGTGACCGCAGCCACCAGCGGAGGGTTCTGCGAGGCCGCAGCGGCCTTCGCCGCTGCCCTCACCATCGCCCTACCGCCCGACGAATGAACTGTGAACATCCAGACGCCCAACCCGGTCAGCCGGCGGGCCGCCAGGCCGACCTGGTGAGGGATGTCGTGGAGCTTCAGATCGCAGAAGACGGGTCCGTGGGCGCCTATGCGCCTCAGCGCTTCGGGGCCGTAGCCGGCGAAGAGGGTGAGACCAACCTTGAAGGCCGCCACCTCGCCGGACAGCTTTTCAGCCAGAGCTTCCGATTCGTGCAGGTCCGGGCTGTCGAGCGCAACGATGAGGCCCGTCAACCCTCCACCTTCACCCGCCCCCTGATGGATGCCAGATTGTTGACACCCTTCTCACGCATGTAACCGGCGATACCTTCGTTCACCTTTGTGGTGGACCGGGGATCGATGAAGTTGGCGGTTCCGATGGCCACCGCTGTAGCCCCGGCAAGGATGAACTCCAGCGCGTCTCCGGAGTTCATGATGCCCCCCATCCCGATGATCGGGACATGCGGAAACGCCCGGAACACGTCAAAGACACAGCGGATTGCGATTGGACGGATGGCCGGTCCGGACAGCCCGCCCACCACTCCGGCGAGCTTCGGCAGACCGGTGTGGATGTCGATGGCCATTCCCATCACCGTGTTGATCAGGCTGATGCCCTGGGCCCCGTTGTCCAGAGCGGCGCCGGCGATGTCGGTCAAGTTCGTCACGTTCGGCGACAACTTGGCGAACAGCGGCACCTCCAGCGCACGCCGCACCGAAGCCAGCACCGAAGCGGTCGCCTTCGGGTCGTGGGAGAACATGTTGTTGCGGTCCTCCAGGTTCGGACAGGAGATGTTGACCTCGACGGCGATAACTCCGGGAGCGCCCCGCAGCCGCTCGGCCACATAGATGTACTCCTGCACGGTGTTTCCGGCGATGCTGGCGATCACCGGCACGTCGACCCTGCTCAGCCACGGAAGGTCGACCGCAAGAAAGTGCTCCACTCCGTGGTTCTGCAAACCTATGGCGTTCAGCATGCCGGATGGCGTCTCCGCCATCCGGGGCGTCGGCTTGCCGGGCCAGGGCTCCATGGTCATGGACTTGACCACAACCGCGCCTATCTCCTTCAGGTCGACGAACTCCGAGGCCTCCTTACCGGACGCAAAGCAGCCGGAGGCGGTGACGACAGGAGACCGCAGGCGGATGCCGGCCAGGTCGATCGACAGGTCGGGTGCCGGCATCAGTTGCCCACCGGAGCGGCCCGGATTCCCGGGTCGGAGGCAAAGGCGTCCCAGGCGATACGGGCGCCGTTGAACACCGGACCGTCAACGCAGGTCCTAACGTGGACGATCTGATCCCTGGCCCGGTTCCACACCGGCTGGACGCAGGTCATGCAGATGCCGTATCCGCAGCCCATCAGAGCCTCCATGGCGACCTGCACCGGTATCCGGTGCTTCTGGCCCATTCGGGTCACTGCCTCGAGCATGCTGTTTGGTCCGCAGGCGTAGATGACCTCGGTGCCGCATTTGGCCAGCAGCTCGTCCATGACATCGGTGACCCTTCCCTTTACTCCTTCGCTGCCGTCCTCGGTAGTGAACACCGCCTGCGCGCCGAAGCGCTTGGCGTCGATGGGGTTCAACAGCTTGTGAGCGGTCTGGGCGCCCCACAGCACGTCAACCCGCTTGCCGGCGCCCTTCAGCTCCTCCGCCAGGTAGAACAGCGGGACCGCGCCGATTCCTCCACCGACCAGCAGGCACGACTTACGGGTCTTGGGAATGGCGAACGGCCGGCCGATGGGGCCGACGATGTCGATCATGTCGTGAGCTCGAAGAGATGCCAGAGCGGCAGTGCCGCCGCCCCGGATGTCGAAGACCACCTCGATTGTGGCCGCCCACTCCCCACGGCGGTTGACCTTGTAGATCGAGAAGGGCCTGCGAAGGATGAACTGACGGTCTGCGGGCGGCCGGATGTTGACGAACTGGCCGGGCTTGGCGGTCTCGGCGATCTCCGGCGCGACGATCGTCAGCAGGTAATAGTCGTCCCGCAGCTTCTTGTAAGAAAGGATCTGAGCAACCTGTTGGATCATGTTGGCCTCGAGTCGGTCGGGTGCTTCGCGCTGAAGAGGTCGGCATCGTCGTGGCTCGCGCCGTCACCCCATACCATAGCCGGATCGGACAGGAAGTCCTGGAGGGCCGCGACCTCGAACCCCTGCTTGAGTGAGTCGATCCCCTGGACCGCCGCCTGAAGACCGGCGAGCGTCGTGATGCACGGCACCCCTCTTACGGCAGCCGCGGTGCGGATGAAGTAGCCGTCGGAGCGAGCCCCCCGGCCGAACGGCGTGTTGATCACCAGGTCCACCTCGTTCCCCATGATCTGGTCGACGATGTGCGGCGATCCTTCGGAGTGCTTGCGCACCGCAGAACACGGTATGCCGGCCCGTTCGAGAAGCTGACAGGTCCCCTCGGTTGCAAGCAGCTGAAAACCAAGGTCGGCCAGCCGCTTGGCGGGAAAGACCACCGCCCGCTTGTCCCGATCCGCCACCGAGATAAACACCGTCCCCTTGTCCGGCAGGCCGGAACCTGCGCCGGACTGGGACTTGGCGTAGGCGCTGCCCAGGTCGTAGTCGATGCCCATGACTTCGCCGGTGGAGCGCATCTCCGGACCCAGGACGGTGTCGACACCCGGAAAACGGGCGAAGGGCAACACCGCCTCTTTCACACCGTTGTGGCGCAGGCGGTCCAGCGGCCACCACGGCCCCGACTCGGGCTTGGGGGGAAGCCCCGGCATATCGGCCAGCTTCTCCCCCAACATTGTCCGCACCGCCATCCGCGCCATCGGCACGCCGGTCACCTTGCCGACGAACGGCACCGTCCGGGATGCCCGGGGATTCACCTCGAGGCAGTAGACCTCCTCATCCTTCACGGCGAACTGCACGTTCATCAGGCCCACGACACCCAGCGCCCGGGAAAGCTTCTCGGTCGCCTCCGCCATTCGGCGCAGCTTGACGGGACCTATGGAGAAGGGCGGCAGCACGCACGCGGAGTCGCCGGAGTGTGCGCCGGCTTCTTCGATGTGCTCCATCACGCCGCCGATGTAGATGTCGGTCCCGTCGCAGATCGCGTCGACGTCCACCTCGATGGCACCCTCCATGAACCGGTCGATCAGCACCGGGTGGTCCGGGGAAACCTGTACCGCCCGCTCGATGTAGTCGGCCAGCATCTCGTTGCTGTAGACGATCTCCATTGCCCTCCCTCCGAGGACGTAGGACGGCCGCACCAGCACCGGATAACCCACCCGTTCCGCCACCAGAAGGGCTTCCTTGCGTGACGTGGCGATGCCGCCGGGCGGCTGAGCGATCTCAAGGTCAGCCAGCAGATCGGTGAACCGGCCGCGGTCCTCGGCAGCGTCGATGGAGTCCGGCGAGGTCCCGAGAACGTGGACTCCCGCAGCTTCCAGCGAGTTGGCCAGCTTCAGGGGCGTCTGGCCGCCCAGGGCGACGATCACTCCCTCGGGTTTCTCCCGGTCGATGACGTTCATCACGTCCTCGAAGGTGAGGGGCTCGAAGTACAGGCGGGTGGAGATGTCGTAATCGGTGGAGACGGTCTCCGGGTTGCAGTTGATCATGATCGCGTCGTACCCGGCTTGCCGTACCGCGAGGGCGGCGTGCACGCAGCAGTAGTCGAACTCGATGCCCTGTCCGATGCGGTTTGGTCCCGAACCGAGGATCACGATGCGAGGCTTCTCGGACGTAAACCCTTCGTCCTCGTCCTCGTAGGTCGAGTAGAAGTACGGAGTGAAGGCTTCGAACTCGGCGGCGCACGTGTCCACGACCTTGTAGGTGGGCAGCACGCCCAGCTCCTTGCGGGTCACGCGCACGGACGCCTCGTTCGACTCCCGCAGGGTGGCAATCTGGCGGTCGGAGTAGCCGGCCCGCTTGGCCTTTCGCAGCAGCGCGGCATCGAGCCGCCGGGCCCGGGAGATCTCGCTTCCGATCTGCACTATGCGGTTGATCTCCGCCAGGAACCACATGTCGATGCCGGTTGCCATCTGGATCTCGTCGAGGGAGACGCCGCGGCGAATGGCCTTCTCGATCAGGATCAGCCGGTCCTCCGTAGGAGTCGCCATGGCCTCCAGCAGGTCCCGGGGGTCATTTGCAGCATCGCTTCCGTCGGCCCCCAGGCCGTGCCGTCCGGTTTCCAGGGAGCGGATCGCCTTTTGCAGCGACTCGGGGAAGGTCCGGCCGATGGACATGACCTCGCCGACCGACTTCATCATCGTGCCCAGCTCGGGGTCCGAACCGGGGAACTTCTCGAAGTTCCAGCGGGGGTTTTTGGTGACCACGTAGTCGATGGACGGCTCGAACGAGGCGGGCGTCCTGAGAGTGATGTCGTTTGGGATCTCGTCGAGTGTGTAGCCGATGGCCAGCTTGGCGGCGATCTTGGCAATCGGGAACCCGGTTGCCTTTGATGCCAGCGCCGAGGACCGGGAGACCCGGGGGTTCATCTCGATCACCACCTGGCGTCCGGTGACCGGGTCGACGGCGAACTGCACGTTTGATCCGCCGGTGGACACCCCGATCTTGGCCATGATGGCCCGGGCGGAGTCCCGCATCTGCTGGTACTCGCGGTCGGTCAGCGTCTGGGCCGGGGCGACGGTGATGGAGTCGCCGGTGTGGACGCCCATCGGGTCCAGGTTCTCGATGGAGCAGACGACCACGAAGTTGTCCTTGTGGTCGCGCATGACCTCGAGCTCGTACTCCTTCCAGCCCTGGATCGACTCCTCGACCAGCACCTCGCCGATTCGAGAGAGCTTCAAGCCCTCGGTCGCGATGCGAACCAGGTCGTCCATGGTTTTGGCGATGCCGGAGCCGCCGCCGCCCAGCGTGAAGGAGGCCCGCACCACCACCGGCAGGCCGATGTCAGTGGCAACCGCTATGGCTTCCTCGAGCGAGTAGGCGTGGACGGAGCGCGGAAGGTCCATACCGATAGAGAGCATGGCTTCCCGAAACAGCTTGCGGTCCTCGGCCATGCGGATCGACTCAACACTGGCGCCGGCCAGCTCGACGCCGTAGTGCTCGAAGATGCCGGCTTCCCAGGCGCCAACCACCGTGTTGAGAGCGGTCTGCCCGCCCAGGGTGGGAAGCACTGCGGAGGGCCGTTCCCTGGCGATGATCTTCTCGAGCACCTCGATGGTGATGGGCTCGATGTAGGTGCGGTCGGTCAGCTCCGGGTCGGTCATGATCGTGGCCGGGTTGGAGTTCAGCAGGATCACCTTGATCCCCTCGTCCACGAGCACCTTGCAGGCCTGAGTGCCGGAATAGTCGAACTCGCAGGCTTGCCCGATGACAATCGGGCCCGAACCCACGATAAGAATCGATTCGATATCCGTACGCTTCGGCACTGCCTGCAACGCCCTCCTAGTTGCCTTTTTTAGGACTTCTTTCTTTCCTGACCCTTGACTACCGATTTGGCCTTGTCTCTGGCCTTCTTGCGGTCTTGCCGCTTGGCCTTCCATCTGACCTTGGGACGGTCACCTCGACCCATGTTCACCTCCTTCCATCAATTGCAGAAACTCGTCGAACAGGTAACGGGAGTCATGCGGGCCCGGGCCCGCTTCCGGGTGGTACTGGACGCTGAAGGCGGGCTCGTCCAGCAACCGGAACCCCTCCACCGTGTTGTCGTTGAGGTTGAGATGCGTGAGCTCGGCCCTGCCGTGCGGCGTGTCGCCGACCAGGCCCGCCGGAGCTCTCCCCCTCCCGGGATCGTAGCCGAACGCGGACTCCACCACCGCGAAACCGTGGTTCTGCGTGGTGATCTCGACCTGGCCATCGTCCAGGCGCACCACCGGGTGGTTCGCTCCATGATGTCCGAACGGAAGCTTGTAGGTGCCGAAGCCGGCGGCCAGCGCCAGCAGCTGGTGCCCCAGGCAGATGCCGAAGACCGGGGTCAGCCCGAGCAGGTTCCGAATCGACTCGATACCGTAGTCGACGTTCTCCGGGTCACCCGGGCCGTTCGAGATAAACACACCATCGGGGCTGTCCCGCAGGATCTCGGCGGCCGTGGTCCGGGCCGGGTAGACGGTGACCTCGCATCCCAGGGCGGTCAACTGGCGCAGAATGTTGTGCTTGATGCCGAAGTCGAACGACGCCACCTTGAACCGCGTGGCGTCCTCCGGCTTCCACACCTGGGCGTCGGGGGTCGTGACCATGCCCACCAGATCGCCTTCCGAGATGGAGGGAGACAGCCGGGCCCGGATGCCAAGCGCCTTTGGGTCCAGGTTGGTGGTGGAGATCACCCCCCGCATGGCGCCCTTGTCCCGGATGTGGCGGGTGAGCCGGCGGGTGTCGACCTCGGTGATGCCCACCACGCCGTGCCGGCGCAGATACTCGTCCAGCCCCCCGGTGGCCCGCCAGTTGGAGAAAATCGCCGGCAGGTTGCGAATGACGAATCCGTTGACCCGGGGAGTCGGGCTCTCCGGGTCCTGGTCGTTCACCCCATAGTTGCCGATGTGGGGGTAGGTCATCACGACGATCTGTCCTTCGTAGGACGGGTCGGTCAGAACCTCCTGGTATCCGGTCATCCCGGTGTTGAAGACCACCTCGCCGGTGGCTTCGGCGTCGGCGCCCAGGGCCTCACCGAAGAAGGCGGCGCCGTCCTCCAGCACGAGCAGCGCGGGTCTGGTGGGGCTCACCGGGGCCCTCCGGCCATCGCGGTTGCCGCCGAGACGGCAGCCTCGTACTCCGCGGCTATTGCCCCGCTGCGGACCACCAGGTCACCGCCAAACACCGTGTGCAAAATCTTTCCCTTCACCTTCCTGCCCTTGAAGGGTGTGTTGCGACTCTTCGAGGCGAAGCTGTTGGGGTCCACCACCCACTCGGCTGCCGGATCGAAAACCGTCAGGTTGGCGGCTGTTCCCTCCGTAACGGGACCCCCCTGGCCGTTGAGCCTCAGGATGCCCGCCGGCAGGGTCGACATCCGCCTGACCAGCTCCGTCAGACCCAGCACTCCCCCCTCGACGATCTCTGTGATCATCAGCGCGAGCGCCGTCTCCAGACCGATCATCCCCGGAGGCGCCAGCTCGAACTCGTACTCCTTCTCCTCCGGAGAGTGGGGAGCGTGGTCGGTGGCGATGGCATCCAGCGTACCGTCCGCCAGCCCGATCCGGCAGGCTTCCACATCGGAGGCCGCCCTCAGCGGCGGATGCACCTTGTTGACCGGATCGAAGCTCTGCAGCTGTGCGTCGGTGAGGATCAAGTGGTGCGGCGTCACCTCGGCGGTGACGCGTACGCCCTGCGCCTTGGCCTGGCGGATCAGCTCCACCGATCCCCTGGTCGACACGTGAAGGGCGTGGAACCGGACGCCGGTAAGGCGAGCCAGAACCAGGTCGCGGGCCAAAGCGATGTCCTCTGCCGCGGCCGGAATACCCTTCAGGCCGAGCAGATCTGAGTAGTACCCCTCGTGCATCTGTCCACCCTCGGAGAGGGCTGCGTCGTCGCAGTGCTCGGCGCAGATGGCATCGAACCCCTTGATGTATTCCATCGCCCGGCGCAGGATCCGGGAGTCCTGGACCCCCTTGCCGTCGTCGGTGAACATCCGGACACCGGCAGAGCACATGACCATCTCGCCAACCGGCGTTATGTAGCGACCCTCCAGCCCCTTGGTGAGGGCCCCGGCGGGGATGACCTCGCACAGCCCCGCGCGGCGGGCGGCGGCGGAGACCTTGTCGGCGACGGCGGCGTTGTCACACACCGGGTCCGTGTTGGGCATGGCTCCCAGGGCGGTGAATCCGCCTCGGGCGGCCGCGGCCGAGCCGGAGGCAACCGTTTCCTCATCCTCCCGGCCGGGTTCCCGCAGGTGGGCGTGCAGGTCGACGAATCCCGGGCAGATGACTGCTCCCGTGATGTCGATCGTCTCCGCCTCGACGGATGACAGCCCGGTGCCCACCTCCACCACCTTACCCTTGGCGACGAGGACGTCCGATGTTGTGTCGACCCCGGATGCCGGATCGATCAGACGGCCGCCCTTGAAGAGAATCCTCGCCATCAGCTGTGCTCGGGAGCGGGAAGCTCCTGGGACCCGCCAAGCATGAGATACATCAGAGAGGCCCTGACGGCGATGCCGTTGCTGACCTGGTCCGCCACGATGAACCGCTCCATCTCGGGCAGGTCGCCGGCGACCTCGACGCCCCGGTTGATCGGTCCGGGGTGCATGATCAACGCCTCCGGCTTCATCAGATCCACCCGCCGGCGGTCCAGTCCCCAAAACAGCGAGTACTCCCGCAAGCTCGGGAAGAACTGCTCAACCTGACGCTCCTTCTGCACTCGAAGCAGGTAGACGATGTCGAGCTTGGGAAGAAGGGCGTCCAGGTCGGTGGTGATGTCAATCCCCCAGCTTCCGGCGGTGACGGGGAGCAGCGTCGGAGGCCCGATGGCCGTCACCTGTGCCCCCATCTTGGTCATCGCCTTGATGTTCGAGCGGGCGACCCGGGAGTGGGCGATGTCTCCTACGATTCCGATTCGCAACCCCTCGATGCCACCGAAGCGCCGGCGAATCGTGTAGAGGTCGAGGAGGGCCTGGGTTGGGTGCTCGTTCGCGCCGTCGCCGGCATTCAGGACCGAAGCGTCGACCCACTGCGACAGCCTCTTGGGTGCGCCGCCGGACGTGTGTCGTACCACGATGGCGTCCAGTCCCATCGCCTGCAGGGTCAGAGCGGTGTCTTTGAACGACTCTCCCTTGGAGACCGACGTTCTGGAGTCGGCGGTGAAGGTGATGACGTCGGCGGACAGCCGCTTGGCCGCCAGCTCGAAGGACAGCCGGGTCCGGGTGGAGGGCTCGAAGAACAGATTGCAGACGGTACGGCCTCTGAGGGCCGGGACCTTCTTGATGGTTCGGGTACCGACCTCCCCGAAAGAGTCGGCGGTCTTGAGGATCAGGTCGATCTGGTCGGTGCTCAGCTGGTCGATGGAAAGCAGGTGCTTGATCATCATGAGCTTTCTGTAGCCTCCCCCAGTACCCGGGGGTCGTAGACGACAACCGAGTCGACCCCGTCGGTCTCTTCTACGTGAACCCGCACCTCCTGCGCCTTGGAGGTCGGGATGTTCTTGCCGATGAAATCGGCCCGTATGGGAAGTTCCCGATGGCCCCGGTCGACCAGAACCGCCAGGCGAACCAGGCGCGGCCTTCCGAAGTCAACCAGAGCGTCGATGGCTGCTCTCACCGTGCGGCCGGTGTACAGGACGTCGTCCACCAGCACCACGGTCTTGTCGTTAACGTCGAAAGGGAAATCGGTGGTTGAGACCTGTTGGGGGCTGCGGATGCCGACGTCGTCCCGGTAAAAAGAGACGTCGAGTGCGCCGACGGGCGGCGCCATTTTCTCGATCTCGGTGATGCGGCTGCCGACTCGCTCTGCCAGGGGGACTCCCCGGGTGTGGATGCCCACCAGAACCAGCTCGCCGGTGCCCCGATTGCTCTCCACGATCTCGTGGGCCATGCGGACGAGGGCCCGCTTCACATCGAGCTCGTCAAGCACCACCCAGGCCCGTCCAGTCTCGTCGGCTCCGCCGGCCGGAAGGTTAGGAATGCCCGAGGGCAGAGGCTGCGGGCTCAAAAAAGAAAGCCGTCCCAGGTAGTGGGTACGGCGGCGTGGTTACAGCTCAGTTTTGCAGCTCTCCTTCCTGGCCTCTCTGGACCAGTCCTTAAAGGTTGAGCGAAGCGGTACACGATTATGGGGAAGACCCGGCTTCGTTGCATCCCAGCTTACACCGAGAGCAGCCGGCTCCGTCGGTTACTCGAGCTTAGGCGGATCGGAATTCTGGGCGTCGACGATCGCGTCTATCACGTATCCCAGATTCATTCGATCCCCGTCCCATCCGGAACAGAGGCCGTAGGGTTCGACGGTCACCGATCGGGCGTTCTCCGACTCCACTGTGCCGGTGTGGCTACTTCGCGCGGTGGGGTTTGGAGGCACCCGGGATCCGTCCGGACGGTAGAAATCGAAGTCTTCGCCGTCCGGCACGACGTTGTAGCCCCCTTCGTGGACCAGCCCATGATGGAAATGGCACAGATGGAGCACATTGCTGATACAGGTCTCGCCGCCCCTCATCCAGTGATGAACGTGATGACCCTTTAGGTACCGATGCCTCGTGCAGCCGGGAAACCGACACCCTTTGTCCCGGGCCTGGAGAGCGCGGCGCAACCCGATAGGGATTGACCGGGTCCGCCGGCCGATGGAGAGCGGATTGCCTTCACCGTCCTGGATGAGGGGCACGAGAGCGGCGTCGCACGTGAGCCGGAGGGCGGTTGACGGGGCCAGAGCCACACCGTTCTCCAGGTGGCAATCCTCTCCACCTCCCTTGGTCAGAGCGTCGAAGTCGAAGTGCACGACCACCTCCGGCAGGGTGGCGGTGGGTTGGTCCTGAGTCTCGGCGGCCAGGTACTCCCGCGCCATCTGGGCGAGGGCGTCGGCCTGGCGGGCACCGTGGTGCTCGAGTACATTACCCGGCGGGTCCTCCCTGGTCGCATGCGGACGTGGCGGCGCCGGCATCGTCTCCATCGCCCGGCGGAGTGCCGTTTCGACCACCGCCCCATCTTCGGGGCACAGGCGCCCGCGAATGATGAAGAACCCGTCTTCGTCAAACCAGGTGGTCAAGCTTCTTCCCTCGCTGCGGGCCCGGGTATCTGCCTCGGACTCCAGGAACGAACGGTAGGTGCCGACCACTCGAGCGAGCTGGCCGACGCTGGAGGAGCGTGCGATGTGGAGCAACACCCGTTCGGTGTCCGGAGTGGCGACCCTGGCGAGCATCTTCACCTGCGAGTACGACAACCTTCCGTGGGAGAAGTCATCGGTGATCCGCGGCAGAGCCTTCAGCGCCCCAGCCACCTTTACGTACTCGGTTGCAGTCCTGATGTGGAGGCTGCACCGCCAGCTCAGCCAGGAGGCGACCGAGTAGAAGTCTTTCATCTCACCACTGCCGTCGAGATCAGCGATTGCCAAAAGCCATTGGCACTGCGCGGCTGCAATCTGACCGGCCGCATTGACCAGTGCATCTTCTGCCCGGCTCAAACCCTGAGAACGCAAGTAACCTGGACTGTCGAACCTGGTGTTCGATTACATCGCGTCGGGGTGACCGTTCCGGCAGAAATGGGCCCGGTGGGCCGAAAAGTTTGCCGGCTAAAGATCCCTGTCCGGAAGCTTGTCCCTGCGGGGACGTTCCACCTTGGGCTGGCGGTCGGAGAAGAAGTAGCTCAGCACCAACGTCAACATCGGGACCGCCAGAGCCACCACAAGCAGCTGGATCAACCCTCTGATGGACTCGAACCGTTGCTGGCGAAGCTGCTGGTAGGTTTCCACGGCATTCTCGTTGCCGACGACGGCTCCCAGCTCCTCCACAGTGGGCGAGGTTGGCTCCCCGTCGTCGAGGCCGACGAACAGCAGCACCCCGATGAGAATCAGGATACCCACCGCCACGCCGATGCTGATCATCACCAGCAGGTGCCCGGTCACCATGGAATCGCCGCGGGGTTTGCGCTCTCGGGTTGTCACCATGGGCACGCAGTCACGATCATCCGGACAGCCACTCCTTCAGCTGGGGATTGCTAATTGTTCGGTCCTAAGTCCGGCATGTTATCAAAACAGCGTTTAAGCTCCCCGGCTCGACAGCTCAGCCGAAACCGATCCCAAAAGCCCGTTCACGAACCGGCTCGAGTCCTCCGTGGAGTAGATTTTCGCCAGCTCCACAGCCTCATTGATCGCGACGGGACCCGGGATGTCCTCCAGATGCAGCATCTCGAAAAGGGCCATCCTCAGCAGGTTCCGGTCGATCACCGGCATCCTCTCGATAGACCAGTCCTTGGCATGCCTGGATATCAGTTCATCGAGCTCAGGACCATTCTCGACGACTCCCCGCACGAGCTGAGAGGCGAAGGGGTATCCGGGGTTCGTGGAGTAGCGCTGCAGGATCTCTCCGGTTGGGAGGCTTCTCATCTCGTGCTCGTAAAGCACATCCAGCGCAAGCTTGCGAGAACCTCTTCTGTGCGCCAACTCAGCCGTTGACCGGCATTACTTGACCCGCGTTACGTACTGGCCGGTCCGGGTGTCGATCCGGATCTTCTCCCCCTGCTGGAGGAAGAGCGGCACCATGACGGTGGCTCCTGTCTCGACGGTGGCAGGCTTGTTGCCGGCGGAGCTGCGGTCGCCCTGAAGACCGGGGTCGGTCTGTGTGACCACGAGCTCCACCGTCGGCGGGAGCTCGACGCCCGTGGGAGTTCCCTGATACAGCTGCACGGTCACCACCTGCTCCTCTTTGAGGTAGCCCGCCAGGTCCCCCAGGAAGTCCCGGTCGATGGTGATCTGCTCGTACGTCTCGTTATCCATGAAAACGTAGCCGGACTCGTCCGAGTACAGGTACTGCATCTCACGCTTGTCCAGGCGGGCCAGGGTCACCTTCTCGTCGGCACGGAAGGTCCTGTCGACCACTGCGCCGTTTCGAATGCTCTTCAGCTTCGTCCGCACCATCGCGCCGCCCTTGCCCGGCTTGTGGTGTTCGTATTTGACGATGTTGTAGAGCTCGCCGTCCAGGTCAAGCGTCTGGCCCGGCCGCATGTCGTTGGTCGAAATCATCTAAATCCCTTTTTCTCACCGGCTGTCTAGAGAACTATAAGGTCCTTGGGCGCGGTCGACAGTACCTCCAGGCCTGTCTCCGTGACCACTGCCAGATCCTCCACCCGAACCCCACCCCAGCCCTCGAAATATGCGCCGGGTTCGATGGTGATCACGTAACCGGGGTCCAGCTGTTCGGTAAATCCGGTCTTGAGGCTGGGCGCCTCGTGGATCTCCAGGCCTACGCCATGACCGAGCCCGTGCATGAACGCCTCGGGATAGCCGGCCTTGGTGATCACCCGCCGGGCAACCGCGTCAACGTCACCGCACACAACGCCGGGTCCCGCGGCCTCGATACCGGCAACCTCCGCTTGGAGCACAGTTTCGTAGACCTCACGATGGCGATCGTCAACCGGACCCACCACGACCGTCCTCGTCATGTCGGAACAGTAGCCGTCGGCCACACACCCGAAGTCGAACAGAAGGTAATGACCCTTTTCGACCTGGCGGTCGGTTGGGCGGGCATGCGGGAGCGCACTCCGCTCGGCTGCGGCGACTATGGGATCAAAGGAAACCCCTTCCGACCCCATCGACCGAAGATGGAACTCAAGGTCCAGCGCCAGCTCGCGCTCGGTCATGCCCGGCTTCACCCGGTCGAGGATGTATTCAAATCCGGCGTCGCCCATCTGTGCGGCGGCCCGTATGGCTGCGATCTCTTCGGCATCCTTGATCTTACGCAGCTCCTCCACCCACCCCTGGGTGGCGACCAGCTCTGCTCCCTCGAAGTACGTCATCACCTTGTCCAGGCCGGGCGGTGGCTCCCACGCGGCCCCTCTGCTGGACACCGTGACGTGGGTGCCTTCGTAACCCACCCGGGCAAGCTTGAGGTCGTTGGTCAGGGAGTTCAGTTGACCGACCACCTCCGCGTGGTTTCGGGCGATGTAGATCTCGCCGCTTTTGACCATCTGCGACGCCTGGGTGGCGTAGCGACCGTCCGTGTAGAACCAGGTGGCATTCCGGGTGAGGAACAAGTAACCGTTGGTGCCCGCGAAGCCGGTCAGGTAGCGAACATTGGTCAGGTTGGTGATCAGCAGAGCGTCCAACCCCTCCGCCTCCATGCGGCCGCCAAGGTTCTGCTGACGTTCAGCTACTCCCAGAACTTCACCCCCTTGAGTTCGCCATAGAGTGTTGCATTCCCCACAAAAGCCCAAATGAAAAACTCAAATGATCGTTCTGCCTTGCGCCCAATTGAACCCACTGGCAGTTACTTTGTGTCGCCACTCAGCGTGAGGGGTAGATACAAAACCATCAACTAACAAAGGGCTATGACCATGAACAAGCAAAGAGCCGAGGTGATCTATTGATGGCACGCGTCGCCTTCATCATGGACAACATGTTCGAAGACTCTGAATACGAGGTCCCCGCAGATCGGGTCCGAGAGGCAGGACACGAGCCGGTGGTGGTGGGGCTCGAGGCAGGCAAGAAGCTGACCGGCCTGAAGGGAAAGACGGTTCACACCGATAAGGCGATCCAGGAGGTCGTCCCCGATGAGTTTGACGCGGTTGTGATCCCGGGCGGCTACTCTCCCGACAAGCTCCGGAGCAGTCCGGAGATGGTGGATCTACTCCGCGCCGCGTACGGGGCCGGCAAGCCGGTGGCCGCCGTATGCCACGCGCCCTGGTTGCTGGCCGAAGCAGGACTCACAAAGGCACATACCGTAACTTCCTGGCCCTCCATCCGGACGGACCTGGTGAATGCCGGAGCCGAATGGGTCGACGAAGAGGTGGTGGAGCACGGCAACCTGATCACCTCCCGGAACCCCGACGACCTGGAGGCCTTCAGCAAGGCGGTACTCTCTCAGTTGGAGGGTCGAAACAACTGACGGCGGGGGGCCGGCCTACGCCTCGCTACGGTCTCTCAAAATGCGCGCCAGCGCCTCGATCGCGCCGACATAGCCCCAGATTCCGAGACCCGAGATCACACCCACCACCACCGCGGAGATCACCGACTTCGCTCGGAACTCCTCACGGGCGTGGATGTTCGATATATGCACCTCAATCACCGGCACATCACAGGCGGCGATGGCGTCCCGCAGCGCAAGCGAGTAGTGCCCTAAGGCCGCCGGATTCAGGACGACCCCGGAGGCCGCCGTTCGGGCCTCCTGCAGCCAGTCGACCAGCTGCCCCTCGTCGTTGCTCTGGCGGAATTCGATCTCCAGCCCGAGCTCCGCCGCTCGCCCCTCACAGATTGTTTGGACGTCCTCCAACGTGGCGAGGCCGTAGATGTCCGGCTCCCGCTGTCCAAGCAGGTTCAGATTCGGTCCGTTCAAAACGAAGATCGTCATGGTGTCCCCCTCATCGGCGAGGACAGCTGGACCGCGGGCAGCGCCTCCTCGATGTGCGTCGTCGTTACGTCGGAGCGAACCACCGGATTCTGGAGACCCTGAAGCAGCACCCAACGTTGGGTGTCCTGAAACTTCTTGTCGATCAACCAGGCGCCGACGACCTCTTTAGGGTCGAACTGGCCCTGTACCGGCAGCCCCACCCGGTCCAGGGTCCTGCGGTGAACCTCCACTCCCTCCTCGTCCAGCAGGCCCATCACCCTGGCAAGATTGGCAGCGAACATCATCCCCAGTGAGATGGCCTCACCATGCAGCCAAAGCTCGTATTCCCCGGCCGCCTCGAGCGCATGGCCGAAGGTGTGTCCGTAATTCAAGATGATTCTGGCGGAGTTGTCGGTTTCGTCCTGCGCCACCACCCTGGCTTTGATATCGGCACAACGGCCGACGAGGTCCTCCATCACCGAGGGTTCGCTCGACTCGATTGCCTGCGTCTGGTTGTGGACGACGTCCAGGATCCCCGAGTCATAACAAAAGCCGTACTTCACGACCTCCGCCATACCGGAGCGGAGCTGGCGGGAGGGAAGGCTCTTCAGCACCGATACATCGCACAGCACCGCCGACGGCTGGTAGAAGGTCCCCGCCAGGTTCTTGCCCGCGGGGAGGTTCACGCCGGTCTTGCCCCCGATGGCGGCGTCCACCTGGCCGAGCAGCGTGGTCGGGATGTGGATCAGCGACACGCCCCGCTGGTAGACGGAAGCGGCAAAGCCCCCAAGGTCGGAGGCCACTCCCCCGCCGAAGGTCACGATCACGTCATTGCGGCGGACCTTGAGCTCCGCCAGGCGGCTCAAGATCTCTCCCGCCTGGCTCCACGACTTGGCGGTCTCGGTGGACGGGACAAGGATTCGGTGAACTTCGCCCACGGAGGAGAGCGACCTGGACAGGCGGTCGCCGTAGCGCTCGTCGACCGCCTCGTCGGCAATCACCGCCACACTGCTCGGAGTGCCGGTAACGTACTCCGATGCGGAATCGACCAGCCCCTGTCCTACGTGGATCTCGTAGGAGCGGCGACCCAGATCCACCTTCAACGTCTTCACTGCCGGGGGGCGTCCCCCCGAAGCGAGAAGCCGAACCGCGGTCCGCATACTGCCTCCCAGACCTCTACCAGGGCATCCACCACATCCTCAAGCTTGCCGTCCGCATTCAGCTCGTAGTGCGCCGCCCGGCGGTACAGGTCCTGGCGGTCCTCGATAAGCTGGGCGATGCGGTTGCCCAGGGGGGTGCCTTCCAGCAGAGGGCGGCCCTCACCGGATCCCAGCCTCGCCGCGGCCACCGCCGCACTGGCCCGAAGGTAGATGACCTGTCCGGAGGAGCGGAGTGCCTCGACGTTGCGTGGATCCAGCACAACGCCGCCGCCGGTGGCGATGACCGCTCCCGGAACCGCGGCCGCTTCGACCACCGCCTCCGCCTCTTTGGCCCGGAAGGCCGTCTCCGATTCCTCCGAGAAGATATCGCTCACGCTCCGCCCGTCTCTTTCAACCACCAACGCGTCCGTGTCGATCAGGGGCCTTCCAAGGCGCTCCGCGAGGCGGCGTCCCACCTCGGTTTTGCCGGCGCCCATGGGGCCGATCAGAGCAATGGTGGGTAGGTTAATGCCTTCGGCATCCGGATTACGGTTACTGATCCGGGGCGGGTTCGGCTTTGGTGCTCTTGCGGGTTTGCTCCTGCGGCGATCAGCGCCCATCGATTCGCTGCTGGTAGGCCGCCATGGCCGCCTGGATATCGCCCAGGTGGTCGGACCCGAACTTCTCCAGGATCTCGCCGGCCAGCACCAGGGAGACCATCGACTCGCCGACCACTCCGGCTGCCGGAACCGCACAGGTGTCGGTGCGCTCCTTGAAGGCGGTGACCTGCTCCTTGGTCTTCACGTCGACCGTGCGAAGCGGCTTCTTCAATGTCGAAAGAGGCTTCATGGCCGCCCGCACCCGCAGCGTTCCGCCCATCGAAACCCCGCCCTCCGTCCCCCCGGCCCGGTCGGTGGTCCGGGTGAACTGCCCGTCGGTGTAGAAAATCTCGTCGTGCGCCTGGGATCCTCGTAGCGCGGCATTGCGGAACCCGTCGCCGATCTCCACGCCTTTTATGGCGTGGATCGACATGACCGCCTGCGCGAGCCGGGCATCGAGCTTGCGGTCCCACTGGACGTACGAGCCGAGGCCCACCGGGACCCCGTACGCCAGGACCTCGAAGATTCCACCCAGGGAGTCCTTGGCCTCGGTGGCCGCTTCGATCTCGGCGATCATCCGGGCCTCAGCCTCGGTGTCGAAGCAGCGAACCTGCGATGCGTCGATTGCCTCGAGGTCGTCGGGCGTCGGCCGGAGGTCGCTAGGAGCCTCGGCGGACCCGATTGAAACGACGTGCGAGATCACCTGGATGCCCACTTGGGACAGAAAGAGCTTCGCCAGGGCGCCGCCCCCGACCCGGGCTGCCGTCTCCCGGGCGCTGGAGCGCTCCAGGACGTTGCGGGCGTCCTCAAAGCCGTACTTCTGCATGCCGACCAGATCGGCGTGGCCGGGACGGGGCTCGGTAAGGACGTTGCCCGCCGGCGACCCTTCAGGTGACATCACCCGCTCCCACTTCGACCACTCCGAGTTGCGGATCACCAGCGCGATGGGACTGGCGAGACTGAGGCCGAACCGCACACCGGAGAGCAGCTCAAGCTGGTCCTGCTCGATCTTCATGCGGGGACCCCGGCCGAATCCGAGCCGCCGCCGCGCAAGCTCATCGGCAATGAACTTGGTGTGGATCGGCACACCCGCCGGCATTCCGTCGACGATCACACTGAGCGCGGGGCCGTGGGACTCCCCGGCGGTGAGGTATCTGAACATGGATTTAGCCTACTTCAGAATTTCACGGGACCCGGGAGGCGTCCAGGGTTGCGGCCGCGGCAACGCCTACGGGTTGAGCAACGCCGGCACCGACGCTATGAACAGTACAAGGAAACCCCCCACCGACATCGAGGGACCGAAGGGCAGTGTGTCCTTGCGATCCTTCTTCCTCACTGCAATTAGAAGCAGGCCGAGGATCGCTCCGATCAGAAAGCCCAGGAACGCTCCCACGAGCACGTGGCCGAGGGAGAACCACGCCAGGTGAGAGCCGAGATACGCCGCCAGCTTCACGTCCCCCATTCCCATGCTTCCCGGAGCCACCACTCCGAGGACGAACATCGGCACCGCGTAGCCGAGGGCTCCCGCCAGCATGCGGCCGATGGCGAAAGGCTCCCCTTCCACCAGGGCCGCCCCGAGCAGCAGGACGGCGGCCGCCACGCCGGCAGGCGTCAGCACCTTGTTCGGGATGCGCCTCTCGTCCAGGTCGACCGCCGAGACGACCACCAGCGTGGTCGTGAAAACCAGCAGGGCCGGGAGGACGGCCGTGAGACCGAACCGGGCGATCACAAGCGCCCAGCCGATCGCACACACCACCTCGACGAGCGGATCCCGCACCCGGACCTTGTCGCCGCACCTCCGCCTCTTCCCGCCGCCGATCAGGTAGGAGATCAGGGGAAGCCGCTCGTAGAACGGCGACGGTTTGCCGCAGTCGGGGCAGACAAACCGGCCGGCAAACAGCGGCACCCGTGCCCGGTCACGGTGGACCACGACATTGGCCAGCACGCCGGTGACCAGGCCGCCGAAAGCGAACACCATTAGAACCAGAGGACGGGCTTCGGTAAACATCGGCATGATCGATCCTACGGCCGGTGCCTGCCTAGTGGGTGGCGTCGGCAGCCTTCGCCAGCTCCCACAGGGCCGCGGCGCTCATGGCGTCCATCGGAGCTTCCACTCCGGTCCAGATTTCGAATGACAAGGCCGCCTGGTGCAGCAGCATTCCCAGGCCGCTGTGCGCTATGGCGCCCTTGGCCCGGGCGGCTTCGATCAACGGAGTCACCGGAGGCCGGTAGACCAGGTCCACCAGAACGACCTCGGGCGAGATAGCGCCGACCGGTATCACGGGGAACTCGTTCTTCTGGCCGACAGGAGTGGCATTGACTATGACTCGGGCCTGCGAGACCCACCTGTCCAGGTCCCCGTCGAGACCGGCCGCTTCGAAGATGACGTTGCCGGCCACCGCCCGCAGATCCTCTGCTCGTGAGACGTCGCGGGCCAGGACACACAGGTGCGCGACGCCTGCCTCGCCCAACGCAGCCACTGCCGCCCGGGCGGACCCGCCGGTTCCGATCACCAGCGCATGAGACTCCTGCAGGGATACCCCGAGGTCGGCCTCCAAGAATCGCCTCAGACCGTCGCCGTCTGTGTTGTGCCCGATAAGCTCCCCGGCTCGCACCTCGATGGTGTTGATCGCGCCGATTCGCTGAGCCGGCGGCGCCAGCCGGTCCATCACCGCCATGGCCGGCAGCTTGTGCGGCATGGTCACATTCATCCCCAGCACCCCCGAGGCGGCCAAACCCCGGATTGCAATTTCCAGGTCTTCCGGCGCCGGAGCGAAAGGGAGGTACACCCAATCCATGTGGAGGTCTTTGAAGGCTGCATTGTGGATGGCGGGGCTCAGGCTCAGCTTCACCTGGTCGGGGCTCCCCAGGATGCCGGTCAGGTGGGTCTGGCCCGATATCAGCAATTGGTGGGCTGGTTGTTCTTCGCGACCACGAACTCGTTGTAATCGGCCGTGAACTTGTGGTGAACGCAATCGCCGGTCAGCACGTAATAGAGGTAGTCGGAGTTGGCCGGACGCAGCGCCGCCTCGATGGACCCCTTACGAGGGCTCGATATCGGGTGCGGAGGCAAACCGGCGCGAGTGCGGCTGTTGAAGGGCGAGTCGATGTTCAGGTCGCTGACCGTCAACGGCTGGCCCTCGTATTTGCGGACGGCGTACTGGATGGTCGCGTCGATGCCGAGAGGCATGTTTCTCTGCAGGCGGTTGTGGATGACCGCCGAGATCTCGTCCCGTTCGTCGGCCGACTTCGCCTCCTCCTCGATGAGAGAGGCGATGATCAAAGTTTCGTAGGGGGTCCGGCCCTGGTCGTTGTCGGCCCCCAGATCGGCGTCCTCGGTCTGCTTGTGGAACTCGGACACCATGCGAGCGACCAGAGTCTGGGCCGTCTCCTTCTTCTCCACGAAGTAGGTGGTCGGGTAGAAGAACCCTTCCAGGGTCGTTCCTCCCTTTGGGAGGATCGTCGGACGGGCGGTGGCCGGAGTGGCCGCCGCCAGGAAGTCGGCGGCCGTAATATGGGTCTGCTCCTCCACCCGGGCAGCGGTCTGCTCTACGTTCATTCCCTCCGGGATGGTAAGCCGGACGAACTCCGCCGGCGGGCCCTTTCGCAGCTCGGCTATCAGGTCGTCGAACGGCTGCGCGGTCTCAAGCTTGTACCTGCCGGCTCGAAGATCGGCGTTGATGTCGTTCAGCCGCATGTAGAGCCTGAAGGCCATGGCGTTGTCCACGACTTTGGCCTCTTCGAGTGTCTCTGCAATCTTGGTGGCCGACGAGCCCTGCTCGATCGTTACCTCCACCGGCTCCCCGCCTGAGAACTCGGGACCCTTGGCCCAGTCCCACACCAGATACGCCACTGCCGCCCCGATGAATCCCAGGACCAGCAGCAACCCCAGAAACCTCCTCAAAGGTTCTCCCCGGCCGGGTCGCCGGCTTCTTCAGAAGCCTGGGATGCGGGATGTGAGTCCAGATAGCTCTGAAGCAGAACGGTTGCCGCGACCTTGTCGACCACCGGACGCTGATTGCGTGAGCTGACCTGTGAGGCCCTCAGGGCATCTTGCGCGATACGCGTGGTGAACCGCTCGTCCAGCATGTGGACCGGCAGGTCGAGCTTGCGTCGAAGCAGCCCGGCAATCCTCAGCGCCTCCACCGCCTCGGGCCCCTCGTGCCCGTCAAGGTGCGTCGGAAGCCCGACGACTATCTCGTCGGCCTCCCGCATGCGGACGAACTCGGCCAGTTCGTCGATGTAGGAGTCGTCGTTAGTCCGCTCCAGAACCGCAAGGGGGAATGCCACCGTGCCGCCGGCATCGGAGACCGCCACACCGATGCGCCGGGTGCCCGGGTCGATACCCAGAATCGTGCGCGTCAACTGAGCCCCTGCAATGCTCGGCGCACCTCGTCCTGCACGGCCTTCAACGCCTTTCCGATCTCTGCACCATTAGGCCCGCCGGCGACCGCCAGGTCGGGCTTGCCTCCTCCTCCGCCGCCCAGGATCTTAGCGGCGGCCGATACAAAAGCTTGACTGGAAACGCCTTTGGCAACCAAATCCTTCGAGCTGGCGGCCACCAGATTGGCCTTGGTGTCACTGGTCGAGCCGACGACCACCACTGCGGTGCCAAGCTCGTCCCGCAGCGCCACCGCGAGCTTGCGCAACTCGTCGACCGCTGCGTTTTCCCGCCGGGATACCACCATACGGTACCCGTTCACGTCGCTCACAGCGTCCGACGCCAGTATCTCCTTTACCTGCACCCGGTGGCCCTGGGCCGCCTGCTGGTTCAGCTGAGACTCCAGGGTTCCAAGGGTCTGAAGTGTCTTGTCCAGGCGCTCCAGCACCTTGTCGGGATCCGTCTTCAGCCGCTCCGCTACCTGGCGGAGCTTCTCCGCCTGGGCGCTCAGGTAGTTGAATCCCGCCATGCCGGTCAGGGCCTCCACCCGGCGTATCCCCGCGGCCACCGACCCCTCGTGGACCAGCTTCACAAGTCCGATGCTTCCGGTCCGGGGGACGTGGGTGCCTCCACAAAGCTCCTTGGAGTAGTCGCCCACCTCCACCACCCGGACGTGCTCTCCGTATCTCTCTCCGAACAGCGCGATGGCGCCGATGCTGGTTGCGTACTCGAACGTGGTCTCAAACGCCCGCACCGGATCGTCCCAGAGCGACCGGCGGTTGATGGTCTCCTCGATCTCGGCCAGCTGGTCGGTATGAACCGGCTCGAAGTGGTTGAAGTCGAAGCGCAGACGCCCCGGCTCAACCAGCGATCCCTGCTGCCTGGCGTGCTCGCCCAGCTGCCGATGCAGCGTCCAGTGAAGGATGTGGGTGGCCGTGTGGGCCTGGGTGACCCCCTCCCGGTGGACGGGGTCAACCGTGGCCCGGGCATCCTGTCCGGCCCGGATCTCGCCCTGAACCACCGTGCCGCTGTGGACCACCACTCCGGGGATCCCCCACGCCGTGTCGTCCACTCGGAACAGCCCGGTTTCGGTGCGAATCTCACCGTGGTCGCCGATCTGACCGCCTCCCCGCGGATAAAAAGGCGTCCGGTTCAAGACCAGGTTTCCGGTGCTACCCTCGCCCAGAGCCTGAGCCGGGACCACTCCCTGCAGAAGGCCGATCACGGAGGCGTCCATGGAGAGCTGCTCGTACCCAAGGAAGTAGGTGCGGCCTAGCGTGTCCCGGATCTCGGATAAAGCTTCGTTCTCCGTAAGGCCTCTGCGCCCGGCCGGGCGGGCAGCGCGGGCCCGCGTTTTCTGGTTCTTCATGAGCAGCTCGAAAGCATTCCGGTCGACGGTAAGCCCTTCCTCGGTGGCGATGTCGGTGGTCAGGTCCAGCGGAAATCCGTAGGTATCGTGCAGCTTAAAGGTGATGTCGCCGGAGAGCTCCGTCAGGCCGGCACCCTTCATGCGGGCGATCTCGGTGTCCAGGATCTCGATGCCCTGGCGCAGGGTCTGGTTGAACCGCTCCTCCTCCTTGGAGACCACCGCCTGGATGAGGTCGCGGTTGCGCCCGACCTCCGGGTAGTCGCCGGCGTAGGTCTCGATGACCACCTCGGTCAGCCGGGCCAGAAACAGCTCCTCGATCCCCAGCAGGCGGGCGTGGCGTGCAGCCCGGCGGATCAACCGCCGCAACACGTATCCCCGGCCCACGTTGCCCGGCAGGACCCCGTCACCGATCAGCATCGTCATGGAGCGGGCGTGCTCGGAAAGCACCCGAAGGCCCACGTCGGACTCGGCCGACTGACCGTAGGTCTTGCCGGTCGCCTGCTCTACCACCTGCAGGATGGGCGCCATGGAATCGATCTCAAAAGCTGTGGAGACGCCCTGAAGAATTGAGGCAAGGCGCTCAAGGCCCATTCCGGTGTCGACGTTGCGGTTGGGGAGATCACCGACAATTCGGAACTGATCGTCCTGCATGTACTGCATGAACACCAGGTTCCACACCTCCAGATACCGCTCCTCGTTCAGGTTGTCTCCGCCGGTGTAGGTGGCGCCTAACGCATCGCCCCGGTCGTAAAGCATCTCGGAGCAAGGGCCGCATGGCCCGGCCACCCCCATGTCCCAGAAGTTGCCCTGCGCCCGGGTCCGCCGCAGGACCCGGGCGCCGGGCACGCCCACCTGCTTCTCCCAGATCAGGGCCGCCTCGTCGTCCTCCTCGAATACGGTGATCCAAATGCGGTCGGGGTCCAGGTCGAAACCCTGGGTCATAAGCTCCCAACCCCACCTGCAGGCGTCCGCCTTGAAGTAGTCACCGAACGAGAAGTTGCCCAGCATCTCGAAGAAGGTCAGGTGGCGGGCGGTCTTGCCGACCTCCTCCAGGTCCTTCTCCCGAAAGCATTTCTGAACCGACGTGGCCCGGGCATACGGGGCGGGACGGGTGCCGAGAAAGTAGGGCTTGAACTGCACCATGCCCGCATTGGTCAGCAGGAGCGTTGGGTCATCGGGGACGAGGGACGACGAGGGGACCACGGTGTGGCCCCGCCCGGCGAAGAAGTCGAGGAAGGTCTTGCGGATGGCCGGGGTGTCCACGCTTACGACGGGTCCGGGGTATGGAGGCTATTCATCTGCAATCCAACCCTACCGCCCCTGCCGTAACTTAGGTCATCAGCGGAGGCACCGGAAGGTTTCACCCGGCAGCACGGGTCCGTGCCAGCCTGCTACAGCGTGAGGTAGAGCGCTGCGACCTGGACTCCGTTGTATGCGGCATGCATCGCCATCGAAGGCACCAGGGAACCGGTTCTGATCCGCAGTAAGAGCATGACCAGGCCAACCAGCGTGATCACACCCAGCGCCGGCCAGTACCCGGCTATGTCGGCGATGTGGAGCAGACCGAAGAGCAGGGTAACCACAACGGCCGCCGGCCATTTCCCCCACGACCGCGTCATCCCGGTGAACATGACGCCCCGGAACAGGAACTCCTCCACGACCGGGGCCAGGATCACCGCCAGAACGACAAAAACTATGCGCTGCCAGCCGGGCGCCGAGGCCGCTTGGATCAGCGGCCCTTCAGGAGTGTCACCGGGTGGAAACACCGCCTCAACGGCGTACCCAAAAACGAGGGCCATACCAACACCGAGCGCCGCCCCCTTGAGCATCAGGGCCGGCTTTACCTTCACCCACCCAAGCGGAGCAAAGGCCTCCTTCATTGTCGGGGCCGGCTGCAGCGCCCGAGTCACAAGAACTACTGCCGGTCCCCCGACAACAAAGCCAGCCACACCGGCGACCAGGAACAGCACGGGATCTAGGTCCTCCAGAGCTTGAATTGACTCCATGCCATTTGTCAGGCCGAACATAAGTACAGTGACGGCGCCGGCCACCCCCTGGCTGAGCAGGTAGACAATGAAGACCAGCATCGCTTTGGCCGCGCCCAGGGGCCTTCTCTCCGGCACGACCAGTCGAAAAGGCGGCGGCTGCGGCGGCGGCGCTGAGCTTGGCGGCGCAGGAAAGGACATCGTCAGTCCAGTGTAGATGCCCATTTGCCCAGCGCAGCCTTTACCTCCTCAGCTCAGGTCGTTTCGCTACGCAGTTGCCCATGGTGCTTGAGAGCGCCGCTGCCGGTCCCGCCGTGTGGAGCCGTAATCGTAAGGGATCCTCGCGGCGCCACCTGTTACAGCAGGTTTCGACGCACCGACGGATCATGCTTCGCGGGGGCGGACACAGCCATTCCATCGTTCCCGATCCGGTAGGGCGTTTTTCTTCGATTTCGAAAATTTCCCTCTTGACTCCGAGTGAGCGGCGCTCACAATACACGCACCGGGTATGGGAAATCGCATGACCGAAGCTACGACTGTGGGCAACGGATCGGGATGCCCCTCGCCTCGCCGGCGCGACAGGATACGAACCGCTTACTCAGAGGCGGATTCGCAATGAGGCGCTTTTTGGTCCTTTTGGCGATGCTCCTAGGCGTGTCGATGCCGGTGCTCGCCAACTTTGTCGCCAACGATGCCCTTCCGGCCATCGAGCAGAGCGTTGGTAGAGGGTCGCTCGATTCCCGGTGGATCACGAATGCCTACCTGATCAGCTTCGCTACGCTGTTGCTTGCCGGCGGCGCCCTGGGGGATCGATTCGGCCGCAAGGGCATTCTGATGTGGGGCATAGTGATCTTCACTGCCGCCTCGGCGGCTTGCGGGCTCGCCCAGACACCCGAGCAGCTGATCGGCGCCCGAGCCGTGCAGGGACTGGGAGCTGCGCTGCTTGTTCCGGCCACACTGTCGATCCTCGCTACCGGGGACAAGGGCCGCGGAGCTGGGCTGGGTCTATGGGCGGCAGTCTCAACGGTAGCCGTGGTATACGGCCCCCTCACCGGGGCCTACATCCTGCGGCACTATTCCTGGAACTGGCTGTTCCTTGTCAACGTGCCGGCGGGAGTGGTCGTCCTCATCCTGGGAACCGCCGTGCAGAATTCCAGATACCCATCACTGTTTCGGCGCCTTGATCTGCCGGGGATGTTCCTCGGAACACTCGCTCTTGGATTACTCAGTTACGGCCTTGCGGAGGGAAACTTCCGAGGCTGGAGGCACGAGCTTGTTGCCGGCTCACTGCTCCTGGGCGCCTTTTTCCTCGTGATCTTTCTGTTCGTAGAAAGCCGCCGGGCTCAGCCCATGGTGTCGCTGAGGTTCGCCGGACACGCCACCTTCTCCGCGTCCAACGCGGTGGCGGCCGCCGTTTTCTTTGCCGTCTTCGGCATGAGCATCTTCCTGCCCGCCTACCTGCGCAATTTTCTCGGTTACACGCCGGACACAACCGCAATCCGCCTTCTGCCGTTCGCCGGGGCTCTCCTGATGATCTCGCCGATTGTCGGGAAGATCTCCGATCGTCTCGGCTCCCGAGGCCTGATGACATACGGCTGCGTGATCGCCGCCGCTGGCCTTGGTCTGCTCCTCCAGGCTGACCTCGAGCCGGCCTACGAGACCGTCATCGTCCCCGCGCTGGTCCTGATGGGGTGCGGGATGGCGCTGACCGTCGGACCCATGACCACGGCGGTTACCGGAGTGGTGGACCGGGACGAGGTAGGGGGCGCATCGGGCGTCACCAACACCGCCAGGCAGCTCGGGCTTCTGGTCGGAGTTGCCCTGTTGGGCACCGTCGCCACCTCCGCCTTCAAGAACAGCTTCATTGCCGGCCTGGTGTCGGCCGGGGTTGAGAGCTCAGCGGCAGCGTCAATCGCGGAAAGTGCCCCGGCCTTGTCCGTTCTGTCGGGAGGCAGTTTCGAGCCTCTCCGGGCCCAGATGCCCCCCGGCACCGCTCCCGGCGTTCTGGACGGCGTTGTCCGGGCCGCTCAGGACTCCTTCATCGATGCCCTGCACACCGGAGTGCTGCTCTCAATTGGCTTCATGCTGCTGGCTGCGATGATTTCGTTGATTTTCGTCCGGTCCCACGCTACAAGCCTGGCCGGAGTTGAGGCGGAGCCTGCCGCGTCTGAACGGGAAGGAGGAGCTGTGATGGAAGACTCGCCTGAGGAACCTGTAGCACCGGAGCACACTGACCCCACACCTACGCCCCACATTCCGGTGGGGAGCCCAACCGGCCGAGCCGGCGAGGACCCGCAGGCCGACGTCCAGGCGGCCCCTTCGGAAGGTGAGGCCGACCGGCAACCCGAGGCGGAACCTGCGGGAGACCTGGTAGAGAGCGCCGTCGTGCTGAAACCCTCCCGCCCGCTGCGACCTGCCGAAAACCCGGTCGATTACACGACCGTTCTGTTCCAGCTACCCTTCAAGGCGGGAACGAGCACGTTGGTGCAAAACGTCAAAGACTTTCTCCGGTCGACTCTGCGTTTTTATGACGAGCCCGGATCCGTCGCCCCTCCGCCGGTCCCACTCCCGGAACCGATCGCCGGGGGTCTGAACGCCACGACGAGCGCCGACATCGCAAGCCTTACGGGTTATCTCCTGCTGGAGCAGCGTTTCGGCCGGATCAAGGCCCAGACCAGGCCGGAGCTTGCTGCGACGGCCCTCATAGGTGCCGCCAGATCGATGAAGCAGTGGAGCTTCGACGACGACACGGAGGAAGGAGCCGACGACTTCCTGCCCGACCTGATCAAAGTGGTCATGGAGGGAATCGGACCGGTTTCAGCGGCTCTGGTCGACGGCGTGACCACCAAGGAAACCCCGATGAGCGCCTAGAGATCGAGCTGGAGTTCCGGAGTCGGCGAGCCGGCGAGCGGTGATGGCGGAATGACCTTGCCCAGCTGCAGGTCAACTCCGAATACAGCCGCCAGCAACCGGTCGGCCGACTCCTGCGGCAGCTTCACCTCCTGCCGAAGGGCCTGAACCTGGTTTCGCATGAACCCAAGCTGCTCGGATACCGTGAGCCGGTCTCCGGCCTGAGCCGCACTTCTAACCTTCTGCACTGCCTGCCGCAGCTCCTCAGTGTTCGGGGTCTCGACAATGGCAGTCTCCAGTTGCACGAGCGCCGACTCGAATGCCGGGTCAATCGGAACGGTCGGAGGGGGGCTGGGCGGAGCTGCCGGAGACGCCGCCACCTTCTCCGGTGCACCTCGGTCGATGCTGAGCAGCACATAAGCCGGCCAGGCGATGGCAAGAATCAGGATGAATACTCCGGCCAACCGTCGCGCGGTGCGGCTGGTCCCCTTCTTCGGCAATCTCAGCCCCGAAGTTGGGCTTCCAACGAGCGAGCCGGTGGAATCCAGCTCCGAATGTGGTGTCCACTCCTCGAGAGCCAGCCGCATCGCTTCCGCCGTCGCGTACCGGCGCCGGGGATTCTTCGCCATTGCCCGCTCGACGATCAGAGCCAGCGTGGGATCGACGCCGGGCCGGGCCTGACTCAGCGGTTCAGGTTCCTCCTCCTGGATGGCCCGCACCATTGCGAGCGGAGTGTCGGCCTCGAACGGCTTGCGTCCGGTGAGCATCTCGTAAAGGATCACGCCCGCAGAGTAGACGTCGGTTGCAGGGCTGGCCGGCTCTCCCGCGACCCTCTCGGGCGCCAGGTAGGCCGGCGTCCCGAGGGTCATCCCGGTGGTGGTCAGGTCGACTCCCTCGGTGGCTTTGGCAATGCCGAAGTCGGCCACCTTGGCAGAGCCCTTGTCGGTCAACATGACATTTCCGGGCTTCAGGTCACGATGAAGGATGCCCTTTTCGTGTGAGGCTTCCAGCGCCGAAAGAATCTCCAGCTCAATGCGGCGGGCCTCCGCCTCCGGCAAGGGACCCTCCTCCACGATGTCCGCAAGCGTGCGACCGGAAAGCCGTTCCATGACGATGAACGGAACTCCGTCGTCCTCTCCGGAGTCGAAGACCCCCACTATGTTGGGATGGTTGAGCTGAGCCGCCGCCTTGGCTTCGGAGTCGAAGCGGGCCTTCGCCTCTGCGGTGGGACCAATGTGAGGACGCAGGAACTTGATGGCGACGGGCCGGTCCAGGGTCGTGTCCTGAGCGGCTCGCACCTCTCCCATGCCGCCCACGCCGATTACCTCACCCAATTCGTAACGCTCCAGTAGGACCTTACGATCGGGCTCCACATTCACGCTGGCATCATCCCACTTACCGACCGGAAGAAAACCCCCTCACGAGTGAGAATGTGAAAAATGTGGCGGGGCAGAGGCCCACCCAAGCCCCTCACCCGAATTCAATCTGGTCGGTTGGCGCGGCCCTTTCGCCCGGCACTCAGCCGTTCCAGCCGCTCCCCTATTTCGGCTTCACTGCCATGGCGGGTGGGCTGATAGTAACGGCGGGGCCTCATGCCCTGGGCAGATGGTCCTGGTCCACCCAGCCCTCCGGAAAGTCATGCGGATTCTTGTAACCCGGTCGCTCCCCCCTGGCACCCTTACGCGAGAAATGGGACCTCAGATGGCTGGGCACCTCGGCGTTCGCCGACTCCTTAACGTCCCGGGTCGCCTTGCCGATGGCGGTGGTCACCGCGTTCGACTTCGGTGCAGCCGCCATGTACGTCACCGCCTGGGCCAGGTTGAGGCCCGCCTCCGGCAGGCCGACGTGCTCAAGCGCGTGGGCGGCTGCCACGGCCACCACCAGGGCCATCGGGTCGGCGTTGCCGATGTCCTCGGAGGCCAGAATGATGATCCGCCGGGCGATGAACCGGGGGTCCTCGCCGGCCTCCAGCATCCGGGCGAGCCAGAACAGGGAGGCGTCGGGATCCGAGCCCCGCATGCTCTTGATGAACGCCGACACCACGTCGTAGTGCTGATCGCCCTGCTTGTCGTAGCGGACCTGCCGCCGCTGCAGCGCCCGCTCGGCCATCGCCAGCGTCACGCCCTTCTTGTCCTCGGCCTGGGCGCTGATAACGCAGACCTCCAGGGCGTTGAGCGCCGACCGGGCATCGCCTCCGGCAGTGTTTACGATGTGCAAAAGGGCCTTGGGCTCGACGTCCACCCCCGACTTGCCCAGCCCGTGCCCGGCGTCGGCGAGTGCCCGGCGCAGGACGGTCAGGACGTGCTCGGGTCCCAATGACTCGAGCCTCACCAGCAGGCATCGGGAGAGCAGGGCCGAGATCAGCTCGAAGTAGGGATTCTCGGTCGTCGCACCGATCAGAGTGATCCAGCGGTTCTCCACCGAGGGCAGCAGGGCGTCCTGCTGCCCCTTATTGAATCGGTGGATCTCGTCGATGAAAAGGATGGTCTTGCGGCCGGTCCCGGCCAGCACCTCCCGGGCCTGCGTTATGGTGCGGCGCACTTCGGCCACGGAGGCGTTCACCGCCGACAGCTCCTGGTAGCGCGCGTCGGTCTCGGCCGCCACGATGGTCGCCAGAGACGTCTTCCCAGTCCCCGGAGGCCCCCACAGGATCAGCGACGTGAAGGCGTCCTTCTCGATCAGGGTGCGTAGCGGGCTCCCAGGACCAAGCAGGTGCTCCTGGCCGACGAACTCGTCCAGCGTCCTTGGTCGCATGCGGGCGGCAAGCGGTGCAAACTCGTCGAACCTGGTTTCGAGCGACTCTGAGAACAGGTCGTCGGCCACGGAGCTACGCCTATTCCCCAGGCTGAGCGACTACCTTGATGTGAAGGTCGTCCAGAAGGCTTTGGTCCACCACGTCCGGGGCGCCGGTCATCAGGTCCGTCATCGCCGAGCTCTTCGGGAACGCCATAACCTCCCGGATGCTGTCCTTGCCGGCAATCAGGGCCACCAGCCGGTCAATGCCGGCCGCGATGCCCCCGTGCGGAGGCGCCCCATAGTTGTAGGCGTCGACGAACCAGCCGAACATCCGCTCCGCCTTCTCACGGCCGATGCCTATGAGGCCGAAAACCTTGCGCTGCAGGTCGGGATCGTGGATCCGGATGCTTCCCCCGGCGACCTCCCAGCCGTTGAGGACCGCGTCGTACGAGCGTGACCTCACCGCTCCAGGGTCGGTTTCGATCAGGTCTACGTCGGCGTCGTGGGGGGCCGTGAAGGGGTGGTGGGTGGGGTCCCAGCGGTTCTGTATGGGGTTCCACTCAACCATCGGGGCATCGATCACCCAGAGAAACTTCCACGCTTCGGGATCGGTCGGCTCCAGCTCCGGACGCAGGTTGAGCTTGTCGGCCAGCGCGAGGCGCACCTCGCCGAGGCTCCGCTGAGCTACCCGAAGAGCGTCGCAGACGATAAGGACGGTGTCTCCCGCGAGGGCTCCCGACACCTCCTTTACGCCGGAGACCTCCTCTTCGGACAGCGCTTTGGTCAGCGGCCCGGTTGTGCCGTCCGGCCCGTAGCTGATCCACGCCATCCCTGCAGCCCCGAAGGTGCGAGCCACTCCCACCAGGGCTTCTAAGTCTTTTCGGCTGAAGCTGGCGCCGCCGGACACCCGAAGACCCTTGACGGTGCCGCCGGAGTCGAGGGCCCGCTGGAACATCTGAACCGCGGTGCCGGCGAAGACCTTCGTCAGCTCGACCATCGGCATGCCGAACCGCAGGTCCGGCTTGTCGGAGCCGTAGACATCCATGGCCTCGGCGTAGCTCATTTGTGGGAACGGCGTTGAGATCTCCACACCCAGAGCGCGTCGCATCACCGCGACGAACATCTGCTCGGACAGATGCCGGACCACCGCCTCGTCGGCAAACGAGACCTCCATGTCCAGCTGCGTGAAGTCGGGCTGACGGTCGGCTCGGGGATCCTCGTCCCTAAAGCAGCGCACAATCTGGTAGTAGCGGTCCAGGCCGGACACCATCAGCAGCTGTTTGAAAAGCTGGGGCGACTGCTGTAGTGCGAAGAAGTTGCCCGGCTGCAGGCGGGACGGCACCAAGTAGTCGCGGGCTCCCTCCGGAGTACTTTTGTTCAACATCGGGGTCTCGACCTCTACAAACTCCTCCGCGTCGAAATAGTCGCGGATGGCCTTGATGATCTCGTGGCGCATCTTCAGGCCCCGCTGCATCTCCGGCCGCCGCAGGTCGATGTAACGATATTTGAGGCGGATCTCCTCCTTGACCTCAATGCGGTCCTCGATCTGGAAGGGAGGCGTCTGGGCCCTGGCGAAGATCTCGATGGAGTTGGCGGCTATCTCGACCTCTCCTGTGGGCAGGTTGGGATTCTCAGCCCCCGCTATCCGGGCTCGCACCACGCCGCTGATGCCCAGGACGTATTCGCTGCGTACCGCTTCGGCGATCCTGTACGCCTCCGGCTGCTCCTGCGGATGCAGGACGACCTGAATCAGGCCCTCCCGGTCGCGAAGGTCGAGGAAGATGACACCCCCGTGGTCGCGACGCCGGTGGACCCAACCGGTCACCGTGACCGCAGAGCCGATGTGCTCTGCCCGCAGCTCACCGCACCAGTGGGTCCTCAAGACCGCACCGCCAGGTATCCGGCAATCCGGCTGGGAGGAAGCTCTTCCTCGTCGCCGGTATTCATTTGCCTGACCGTGTACTTTCCGGATTCCAACTCTTTTTCTCCGATCACGACCACCCAGTTAGCACCCCGGCTGTTGGCCGCCTTGAACTGGCCTTTCATCACCCGCCCGGCGTAGTCCAGGTCGGTGGTAAAGCCCGCCTCCCTCAGCTTGGCCGCCAGCGAGAAGGCCGCAGTCCGGCCCCGGTCACCGATAGAGACTATGAAGACATCCAGCGCCGGTTTGCGCTCGACGCCTTTGCTCTCCAACGCCAGCGCAATGCGCTCCACGCCCAGGCCGAACCCGATGCCGGGCAGCGACGGCCCGCCCAACGACTCCGCCAGTCCGTCGTACCGGCCACCTCCCCCCACCGCGTTCTGGGAGCCCAGCCCGACGGCGGTGAGCTCAAAGGCGGTGCGGGTGTAATAGTCCAGGCCGCGAACGAGCCGCGGGTCCTCGGTGTAGCGGATCCCCCACTCGTCCAGCCGGTCTTTAACCCCGGCGTAGTGGATCTCACACTCGGGGCAAAGCTGGTCGACGATAAACGGCGCATCCTCCAGCAGCTTCCGGTCGCTCTCCACCTTGCAGTCGAAGGTCCGTAGGGGGTTGGTCTCAATCTTACGCCGGCAGTCACCGCACAGCTGATCCGCCACCGACCGCAGGTACGCCTGGAGCTTGGGAATGTAGTCCGCGCGGCAGCCTGGATGACCGATGCTGTTCAACGCCAGATTGACGTCCAGCTCAACCGCTCTGTAGATGTTCAGAGCCAGCTGTATCACCTCGGCGTCGATATCGGGGCCACCGGATCCCACCGCTTCCACCCCCACCTGGGTGAACTGGCGCTGCCGGCCGGCCTGGGGGCGCTCCTGGCGAAAGATCGAAGCGACGTAGTAGAGCTTCACCGGCAGCCCCTGACGGTCCATGCCGTGCTCGATGATCGCGCGCACCACGGGAGTCGTCATGTCGGGCCGCAGGGTGAGAGACCGGCCGCCACGGTCCTCGAAGGTGTACATCTGCTTGGTGACCAGGTCGCTCCCGGGCTCCAGACCCTTCTCGAAGAGCTGGGTGTGCTCGAAGACCGGAGTCTCGATGCGGTTGTAGCCGAAGCGGCGCAGCTGGATGACCGCCCGGCCGATGATCTCGTCGTGCAGCAGGGACCGAGGGGGAAACAGGTCGGGCGCGCCTTTGGGCCCGGAGATCTTCGAGGACATTAAAGCCAGTTTACCTGTGAGCTAAGAGCCCATTGCGGGCCGCTTGCCAAGTCGCCTCCAGACCTCCAACCTAGGATGCTCTAGGGCACGGTAGCGTTGATGGCAGCCGCCACCTGATCCGCCATGGCCCCCATCCCGGCCGCATTCGGGTGGACCGGGGCCGCGCCGATGGGCGCCAGTACGGGCTCGGCCCACCGCACGGTCGGGAGCCGGCAGGCGTCACGCCCCAGACTGGGCGTGTAGGTGTCGACATAGACTGCGCCGTTGGCGGCGGCGCTGTCGCTCAACATGGTGTTGAGCTCAATCTGTTTGGCTACCAGATATGGAACATCTTCCGGCGAGTACGGCATGAACGGCCAGCAACCTTGAGCTCCTTCGGGCAGCAACGAAGGGTAGCCCAGCACCAGAATCCTGGCCTCAGGAGCTCTGCGCCTTATATCGGCGAGCACTGCTTCGACATTGCCGCGGGTCCGGTCGATGCGGTAGCTGATCTCGTCTTCCCCCGAGCCTGCGTATCGGGCCCGGCACGGAGTTCCGAGCGGGGTCAAGGTGGCGCAGTTGGTGGCCAGCTCCGCATACCCGATGTCGTTTCCGCCGATTTGCACCGTTACCAGCTGTGTCGTCGGGTCAAGCGCATCCAGTTGAGGAGGGTTGGCACCACCCTGAACGAGCTGCGGCTCGTACATGTGTCTGGTGGCCGCTCCCGAGCAGCTGACGTCTTTGAAGTTCGCAACCTGGAACCGGACGCTCAACAGGCGGGGATAGTTCGATGAGGAGCGCAGGCAGCCCAGCGACCGGGGGTCCGTCACCGGGATCAGCGGCCCGGCGGCGAACGAGTCGCCGAGAGCGACGTAGGAGGCAAAGGTCGACTGAGCAGCCCCAGCCGGGGGCGCAACCTGAATCGCTCCTGCCCCAACCAGCAGCAAAAGGACCAAGATCCGCGGTTTGAGCACCCGGCCCGCCTCCGTCACGCGCATCCTGCAACCGCCCCCCGGTCAACCCGATCCAGCGCAGACATTATGCCCGTACCGGCGCAGGTAACCACGCCACAGCCTCCGGCTCGACAGCAAAAGGGCCAACCGCACGGCGCGTGCGGTCAAAATTCATTCCACGTGGCGTCTGGCAGGGATGTCGCTGTGCAAAGATCGGCGCTTAGCCACCAAAGTTCGACGATTGGGTTGCCATGAAGATGCCCGGCCTCTCTGCAAGTTCACGCCGCCTGATCCGGCGGCGGTTCGTCGCACTTATCGGCCGACAGCGGACCAACTTCCGTCAGGGCATGGCGGCTCTTCTCGTCTCCTCTGCCGGAGATCTGGCGGCAGGCCTGGCGCTCGGATTCATGACCGGGACCCTGGAGAGGTTTCCCGGGTTGATCGTTCTGGTTCCCGCCGCGATCGGGATGAGGGGCAACATCTTCGGAGCCCTGGGTTCCCGCCTGGGGACGGCAATCCACACCGGCGAGTTTGAGGGCCGCGTGGAAAGGCGAAATCTGGCCGGCCAGAACGTCATGGCGTCTGCGGCGCTGACCCTCTACGTCTCCATCGCCCTTGCCGTGCTGGCCAAGGAGGTTGCCCGCCTGTTCGACGTCGAAACCATTCCGCTTTCCCACTACATCACGGTCTCGGTGGTGGGGGGTCTGCTGTCCAGCCTGGTGGTACTTGCGATCACCCTGTGGGTGGCCACCATGTCGGTAAGGCGGGGGTGGGACATGGACAACGTAGCGGCTCCGGTCGTAACGGCGGCCGGCGACCTGGTCACGCTGCCGGCTCTATGGCTGACGACCTTCTTGTTGCCGGTGGGCCGCACCCCCGAGGTCGTGGCCCTCCTGAGCGTGTTCGGCGCGGTTGTGACGACGCTGTATCAGCTACGCCGCTGGGAGCTGGCCGTCTTCCGCCGGGTGGTGCGCTCCAGCCTGGCGGTACTGATCATCGCGGGATTGGTCGATGTGGTGGCCGGTCTAACCATCGAGAAGCGCTTGGAGAGCTTTTTGCTCTATCCCGGCCTATTGGTGTTGATCCCTCCGTTTCTTGAGGATGCCGGTGCGCTGGGGGGCATCCTGTCGGCCCGACTATCCTCCAAGCTGCATCTTGGATCAATTCCGCCTCAGGCGATTCCCAGCAGCCGAAGCTGGGAAGACATTTCTCTGACCTATATTCTCGGAGTCCCAGTGTTCTTTTTTGTCGGTTTGAGCGGCACCATCGTCTCGCATGCGGTTGGGCTGGATACTCCCGGGCTGGTGCAGATGCTTTCGCTGACCATGCTGGCCGGCGCCATTGCCACTACCGGAGCGATCTTTGTCGCCTACTACACCGCAATGATCTCGTTTCGCCATGGGCTCGACCCGGACAACTACGGCATCCCGGTGGTCACGAGCTCCATGGACCTGATAGGGGCGGTGGCCCTCATCCTGTCGATGGTCTGGTTGGGGATAGCCGGTTGAACGAACAGCCGAGGACTCTGAAGGCCATGCTGGCGCATGCGAAGGACACGTCCGAGCTCATGCTGGACCTGGCCTACGCCGGCCTGTTCTACGCGGACCGGGACTTGTCGGGTGAGGTGCTCGAGCTCGAGGAGGAACTTAGCCGCCTGGTCCACCGGATGCGGGAGGTTTGCCTGCTCGCATCCCGCAGCCCGCAGGATGCCGCCGGACTGGCCTCGCTTCTGCAGGTGATGTCGTCCATCGAGATGATCGGCAACCAGGCGGTGGACGTCGCCAAGATCGTGCTGGACTCGCTGGGCATACCGAAGGAGCTGAGGACGGACCTGTCGCAGGCCGACGAGGTTATCGACCGCATGCAGGTGCAGGAGGGCAGCGAGCTGCACGGGCGCAGCGTCGACGAACTGGAGAACGCAGTTGAGGAGGTGCGCCTGCTGGCAATCCGCCGGGGGACCCGGTGGCTGTTCGACCCCGCCGACGAGGGAGTTTTACAGGGCTCCGACATCCTGGTTGTGCGGGGGCATCCGGAGGGGCTGCCGCAGTTAAGGCGCCTGGCGGGAATGGCGGCCAAGCCGGGACCCAGCACCGACGAGCAAAGCTACTGGGAACTGGACAAAGCGGTCGACGAGGTGGTCGACATGAAGGACCTGGCTGAGGCGGCCGTCGGCTTGGCCTACGCCGCAGTGCTGTTCGACGACCGGGGTCTGGCGGCCGAGGTGGTCCGCCTGGAGGACCGGCTGGACGACATGCGTGAGAGCATCGAGTCCTGGGTGCTCGACGCGGCGGCGGAGTCCCGCAACCGCCCGTCCCTGCGGGGCCTGCTGCACCTGGCGGTGGCCTCGGAGGGCATCGGCGACGCTGCCCAGGCGATGGTGTGGCTCATCGAGCGGGACGAGGAGCTGCACCCGGTCATCGCCGAGGCGCTGGGGGCCGCCGAGGACGTGGTGCAGGGCCGCACGGTGCGCGAAAAGGCGCCGGCAGACAACAGTTCGCTGGGCGAGCTGGACCTGCGGGGCATGAACCCCCTGGCGTTCTCCCGTAGGGGCCGGTGGATTTACCGGCCGAGAGGAAGGACCATACTGCAGGAAGGCGACCGGCTGATCCTGATAGGCCCGTCGGAGGCGGTCGAGCACCTGGAGTACCTGTTCGGAGAGGAAGAGCCGGAAGACTGACCGCGGGTTTCTCAACGCCGAGGCGCCACGTGGCCGATGGGCCGAGGTTCCCAAGCATCGGGCATAGCCAGCAGCTCCTCTACCGGCGTGGGCAGCTCGCCGGCCAGGACGTCGGCCAGCGTGACGGACTCGAGCACGAGTCGTAGCGCGGCGCGCACGGCCACCCACACCTGCTGAAGATGTGCGGCCGGGCCGTCGTATTCCGTGTTCTCCGGGCGTATGCCTCGCACCTCGGCCAGCGGGCCCTCCAGGACACGGAAGATGTCGGCCACTGCGATCTGATCGGCCGGCCGGGCCAGCCTATAACCCCCCTCGGAGCCACGCTGGCTGGTGACGATCCCCTGCCGCCGGAGCTCCACCAGGGTGTTCTCAACGAACTTGACCGGAAGACCCTGCGCCTTCGCCAGGAGCTCGCCCCTTATGGCGCTCCCGGCCGGCGCCGCGGCCAGGGTGAGGAGAACCCGGATGGCGTAGTCGACCTTAGCCGGAATGTACATCTCGCAATCGTCTCATGAGTGGCCGCTTGCCTTAATCCACAATGTCCATTAGTTTTGTGGAGTGAACGATCTGGTCGTCGTCTTTCTCGCCGGCTTTGCTGCATCGCTCGTCGACGGTGTCCTGGGGATGGGCTTTGGACCCACCTCGTCCAGCATTCTTCTCGGAAGTGGGCTCCCGCCTGCAGCAGTCTCCACCACGGTCAACCTCGCCAAGGTCGCGACCGGGCTCACCGCCGCCATAGCCCACTGGCGTTTCGACAATATTGATCGTCGCCTGGTTCGGCAGCTGGCTCTTCCGGGCTCGCTGGGAGCCCTCATCGGCGTCACCGTCCTGACAAGTGTTGACGGCGACAGGCTGAAGCCCATCCTGGCCGTGCTGCTTCTCTTCATGGCGGGACGAATTCTGTTGCGGTTCAGCCGGCCGCTGCCGACGAGGAGTGACGGCACCGACGCCCGGGCCGGCAACCGCTTAGGGCACGACGAGCGAGGAACAGCGGCCGTGGCCGCCGTCGGCGGAGTGACCAACGGTCTGGTTGGGGCGTGGGGCCCGGTGGTGACTCCGTTCCTGCTTCAGCGCGGCGTCTCTCCCCGTTACGCCGTCGGGTCGGTCAACACCGCCGAGATGGCGGTCGCGGTCGTGGCCTCCGGCTCGCTTCTGGCCTCGGTCGGGGGCGGCGGCATCGACCTCGCCATCGTCGTAGCAATGCTCGCCGGAGGAGTGCTGGCTGCACCCATCGCTGCATGGGGGATCCGTTTCCTGCCGGCACGCGGCCTGGGCATAGCCATCGGCGGCCTGCTCTTGGCCACGAACCTCCGGGAGCTTATGTCATCGACCGGCCTGCCGGTGGTTCCGTGGTTGGGATACGGCCTCGTCGCCCTCGCGTGCGGCTGGGCATTCGTGCGGTCGCGCCCGGTTCAGCAGCGCTCCGGCCGCACGTAGGTCGGCCGACCACCTACGCCAAGACCTCAAGGATGAGCGTGACCGGGCCGTCGTTCACCAGGGACACCTGCATGTCTGCTCCGAACCGGCCCTGCTCTACCTTCAGGCCAAGCGACCTCAGCTCGTCGGCGAGCTCCTGGATCAGCGGCTCCGCATCCTCGCTAGGCGCACTCTTCACGAACGACGGCCGCCGACCCTTCGACGTGTCGGCCAGCAGGGTGAACTGCGACACCAGGAGCACCTCACCGTTGATGTCGGTCACCGAGCGGTTCATCCTGCCGTCCATATCGTTGAAGATGCGCAACTCCGCAATCTTGCGTGCCGCCTTGGCGGCGGTCTCCCCAGTGTCATCCAGGCCGACGGCGGCGAGCACCAGGATCCCCCGCCGGACCTCGCCTATCACCTGACCCCGCACGGTCACGGACGCAGAGGAGACCCTCTGCAGGACCAGCCTCAAATTCGGTTAGCCGCCGGTGCTGGCTGGTGCTCTTGGAGTGACCCGGCGGGCCTCGTAAACCCCCTCCACCCGGTTCACCATGTTGACGATGGTGATGAGCTGTGACGGGGCGGTGATCTCAAACGTGAAACGGATGATGGCGTGGCCCGCATTAACGCTCATCGATGCGTTGAGGATATTGGTGCCGGTGTCCGACACGGCGGCGGTGACGTCACGTAACAGACCCGGCCGGTCCAGCGACTCGATCTGGATCTCTACCGAGAACGACCCCGACACCCGGGGATTCCACTTCACCGGCACAAGCCGGGAATTGCCCTCGCCCAGCGTCATGGCGTTAGGACAGTCGACCCGGTGAACCGATACCCCCCTGCCCCGGGTGACGAATCCCGTGATGGGATCCAGCGGCACCGGCATGCAGCACCGGGCCAGGTTGGTCCAGATGTCGGGGGAGCCTTCGACCAGCACCGCCGAGGTGGGCTTGGCTCGCATCTTTACCGGCGCCGGGGACACCATCTCTGCCTCCGGCTGGACCTGGTGGAGTCTCAGATACCGCCGCACCACAGTGTTGGCCGAGATCCGCCCCTCGCCCACCGCTACATACAGCGCTTCCACGCTGGCGTACTTCATCTCTATCGCCAGCGCCTCCAGCGAGCCGTCGGCCACCATCTTCTGGACCGGCAGGCTCGCCTTGCGCATCGACTTGGTCAGGTAGTCCTTGCCCTCCGCCAGAGCCTCCTCCCGACGCTGGACGGTGAACCACTGCTTGATCTTCGTGCGCGCCCTCGGTGTGGCGACGATGTCCAGCCAGTCCCGGCTCGGTCCCCCAGCCTTGGAGGTGAGCACCTCCACCGTCTCCCCCGAGGCAAGCTGGTGCGAAAGGGGTTGCAGCCGGCCGTCGACCCGGGCCCCGGTGCAGCGGTGGCCGACCTCGGTGTGGATGGCGTAGGCGAAGTCGATGGAGGTGGCTCCCTTGGGAAGCTCGATTACCTCGCCCTTCGGCGTGAAGACGAAGACCTCGTCGGCGAACAGGTCCAGCCGCAGCGTGTCCAGGAACTCGACGTCGTCCTCGGTGTCCCGCAGCTCCAGCATCCGCCTCATCCAGGCCGCCTGTCCCTCCGCTCGCCGGCCGCTGGAGCCCTCCTTGTAGACCCAGTGGGCTGCCACCCCCTTCTCCGCCGTCCGGTGCATGGCGTGGGTGCGGATCTGGATCTCCAGCGGTTTGCCCTGAGGTCCCACGACGGTGGTATGCAGCGACTGGTAGAGGTTGAACTTCGGCATGGCGATGTAGTCCTTGAACCGCCCGGGCAGCGGCTTCCACAGTGAGTGGATGGCGCCGACCGCCCCGTAACAGTCCTTCAGGTCGTCCACCAGCACTCGTACGCCCACCAGGTCGAAGATCTCGTCGAACTCCCGGCCCCGGTTGGTCATCTTGTCGTAGATGGAGTACAGGGTCTTCGGCCGGCCGCTGATCGCCGCCTTGATGCGGACGTCCCGCATCTTGTCACTGACCTGGCCGATGACATCCTCGATGTACTCCTCCCGGGCGGGAGCGCGCCGAGACACCAGCGAAGCTATCTCGCCGTAGACCTTGGGCTGCAGGGTGCGGAATGCCAGATCCTCCAGCTCCGCCCGAATTTCCGCCATACCCAGGCGGTTGGCCAGCGGCGAGTAGATCTCCAGTGTCTCGGTGGCCATGACCTCCCGACGGTCCGGCGCCAGCGGAGCAATGGTCCGCATGTTGTGCAGCCGGTCGGCCAGCTTGATGATCAGCACTCGCATGTCCTTGGCCATCGCCACGATCATCTTGCGCAGGTTCTCGGCCCGCTCCTGCTCCTGGCTCCGGAACTTGATCCGGTCGATCTTGGTCAGGCCGTCGATGATGTCCGCCACCTCGTCGCCGAAGATAGTCCGGAGCTCCTGCAGTTCTAGAGAGGTGTCCTCCACCGAGTCGTGAAGAAAGGCGGCGACGATGGTGGTGGAGTCCATTCCCTGCTCGGCGACGATGCGGGCGACGCCGATCGGGTGCTGAATGAACTCCTCACCGGACTTGCGGAGCTGGCCCTCGTGAACGAGGTGGGCTATCTCGTATGCTCGCACCAGACCGCGGCTGTCCGTCTTGGGATGGTTCTCTTTCACCGTCCGGACGATGTCGAGAATCTCCTTGGGAATGGCAGGAGGGGACGACTGTGGCCGGAACCGGAAGAAGACCCCCTTGACGCCCTGCGGCTTCGGGTCCAGGACCTCATGGGGTATCAGCTTGGCGACGCCGTTAGGCTTGGGTGCCGGCTTCGGAGCCGACTTTGAGGCCGTCCGGGCAACAGACTTCGCAGTAGATCGGGGTTTGGCCGGTTTGCCTCCGTTGGGTTCGGACGGCTTTAGGCCGTTGGGGTCCAAAGCCCCTTCAGGGGCCTCTGCGGCAGTCTTGCCCTTGTCGGCCAGCTGAACCTCCCAAACCGTCTAAACAGACTCACCCCATTAAAGCACTTGCAGAATCGTCGCCCCGGGCGGGAACTCAGCGTTTGCTTCCTATTCAGGCCGGGGCCGAAGCCGAACGCCCCTTTAACGACGGGGGTCCGGTCTATTCGACCAACAGAGTCAGACACGTGGGACCGGCGTCGGCGCGGATAAACTCCTGAAGGTCGAGCCTGTGCAGGGTGAAGCCCTCCTTCTCCAGCTCCTGGTGAACCTCGTACTCCCCCGAGGCGATCACCTGGTCCCCGATGACCAGCACGTTGCATGCCTCGAGCGGGTCATCGGAGACCGGGAGGGTGTTTACCGTGTCGAAGACCTCGTGCTCAAGCACGTGGGGAAGACCCATCACCAGCTGGTCGTTCATCACCGACACCGCAGTCCCCAGATGCAGCACGCCGGGGGGGACGTTCACCGGAACCACCCGGTAGCCCAGGCGCTCCGCCCACTCCCTCAACGAATCGGCACCGGCCATGCTGGTCCTGCGGGACCGGCCCACCAGCAGATTCTTACCCAGGCGAAGGACGTCTCCCGCTTCAAGGCTTCCGGGGGGCGGCACAGCGTCCAGCGTCTCGACCAACGGTTTCAGCGCGTCGACGATGCTGGTGGTCTCGCCCCGCCGGGTGGGAACTCCCGTCCGGGCGATCAGTGCGTGACCGTCCAGGATGAGCGCGGTGTCCTGCGTGAAGCAGGAGTCAGGGTACCGCTCGTCTCGAGGAAGCTCTATTACCTTTCCCACCATCTCCGCCAGGGTGTCGCGGTAGTTCTCATGCTGGCGGCGGGCCTTTGCAGGGTCGATCTTGTTCTTCTCCTTGTGGTTGGACACCGCACGGTAAAAGGAGTCGCCGGGAGGGCGCACTATTGCGTACCGAGGTTTGTTCATGACGCAAAACTGTACAGGCTGAGTGGGACTGCAGCGCTTAAACGGCCCTTCGGGCGCTGTACAGGCGCCGGACCGCAAAAGCCGCAATGGTTGCGAGGACGCCGGCGGCAACCAACAACCAGGACGAGACGCCCTCGTCTGAATCGCCATCCTCCACGGTGAACTGGCTGCTGGCCAAGACCTTGGCGTCGGAGCCCCGAGAGACCAAGGTGATCGGGATGTCGCCCGTGGCATCCTCCGGGATGTCGACCTCGACCCGTGACTCTTCGGCGACCATTATGAGATCGCTCGACGGCTCACCGTTGACTCGAACCTGGGCATCGGCATCGGGACAGTCGGATACCGCCGTGGGAGCCCAATCGATGACCACGGAAGCCGTGCTTCCGGGCTCACCCGCCGAAGGAGATATCGACATTGACTCAACTGACCTCGGCTGGAGACAGCCCGGGCCGACAGCCGGCGGAGCAGGGGTGGGGGAGGCGGTCTGGGTAGGCGACGCCGTCGGAGTAGGTGAGACGCTCGGGCTGGGCGTGGGAGCCGTCGGGACAGGGACCTGTGTCCGGGGCGTAGCAGGGGGCCTGGGAGCCGGGGCCGGGGGCCGGGCAGCCGGGGCCGGGGGCCGGGCAGCCGGGGCCGGGGGCCGGGCGGCCCGAACAGGGGGCCTGGGAGCCGGGGCCGGAGGCGGAGGAGGGGGCGGCTGGGGATCCGTTGCCACCCCGACTGTGAACGCTAACGTAACCTGGGAAGCACCTTCTACTCCCCGGAACTGATGGACGCCCGAAGTCGCGTTCGCCGGGATGGTGAAGGTGGTGCTCACCGCCCTACCCGGGGGGCAGGAGCGGGCGTCGACGATCCGGATGTTGTCGAAGAACACCTCGCACGGCGAGCTGGCCGCGCTCACCCTGACGGTCACCCGGGTGCCGGGAGGACCGGACCTGGGACTGATACTCATGGCTATGGCCGACGCCGGAGACGCAGACAGCGTCAGAATTGAGGTCACCAGCACCGCCACCATGAAGATGGACGTATACCTGCCGCCGGCCAGCACTCGTCGACTTGTGCTCATTTGGGCAACTCCGCACCTAGTTAGGTGGTGACGCGCCGAATCCTAGCATCCGCTCTCCGTGGTTGCGCGCAATAGGTTCGGAAGCCGAGCGGGGTGGGTAACTCCTTGTTGCCCCGATGACGGACATGGATAGAGAGAGCTAGGAGGCAGTTATGAGTACTGAGCACAAGCCTACCGACGACATCTTTTACGACATGATCAGCATCCAGTACCACGCCCTCAAGGCAGCCGAAGCGTACGACAAGTACATCCAGGACGCCCACGATCACCAGGACGTCGCGGACTTCATCCGCCAGTGCAAGCAGGAGGATGAGGCTCGTGCAATTCGTTGCCACGAGCTCATGAAAGAGCTTGGGGGCGCACGCCAGCACTCCAACGCCTAGCACGCCGGCTCGTCCAGAGTCAAAATAGCCAGCGGCTGGGCAACGGCGTAGACGGTACTGACTCCAGGCGGAACCCGAGGTGGTTGACGGGCAGATATGCACCCATCTGATCGGGGAGGTCTGCCGGCGGCACAAACCTCTGTAAGGGTTCTTCCTGCCGCCTCTTAGTATGGGGTATGGCTCTACCTCCCGGCCCACGGGATCTGTCGACGGCGCGGCTTAAAAAGAGGAGGCGACGCTTCCGAGCCCGACGAATCCTCTTACTGGCCGTCGTGGCGGCGGCTCTGGGAGCCGGAGCGAATCAACTCTGGGGCCGGGCCGACCCTGTACTGGGCTATCCGAAAGCGCCCATCCTGCTGGCGTGGACCTCTGAACGGATGCTGCCGCGGCTTGCGCAGGCAGCCGGCCAAGCCGAGGGCATCGGGGCGGTGGCAGAGGCTCGCAACGGCGTCGGCTGGGTGACCTCGTGGGCGGCGGAGGGTGGCACGGCGAACTCGGCGCCTGACGGTTATCAGGTTCCCCTGGAGGTCCTTGCCGTAGATCCCGAGGACTACTCGGTATTCGTCCCCTCCGACCATAGGTCCGCCTTCCGAAGTCTGGCCCACGGAGGGGCGCTGCTCGGCAGAACGGGGGCTGCGTTGCGAGGCATTTCCGGTGAGGGTTCGCTCACCTTCGCCAAATCCACAGTTCAGGTCAAGGGCGTGGTGCCCGACGACCTGGTGGCGAGCCACGAGGTGGTCATGTCGACCGAAACGGCAACAAACCTTGGAATCGACGACCGAAAGTACGTCCTCATTGAGTTGGAGCGCGGGACCAGCCAGCAAGAAGCCGAGCAACGGCTGAGGAGCCTGCTTCCCTCGGGAACGCGTCTGGGCCTGAGGGCACCGGGCGAGTCCGAGGTCTTCCGTCCGGGCGGCAACATCCTGGCGCAGTCGCAGATCAAGAAGGCTTTTGGAGAGTTCGGCGGCCGCCGGGGCTCAGGCCGCTCCATCCAGATTGATCCTAAGTGGATCGAGGAAAACACCTCCAGAGTAACCGTTCCTCTGCTCGGCACGGCACGTTGCCACAAAAAGGTTATCCCGCAGATTCAAGGCGCGTTCCGCGAGATCGTGGAAGAGGATCTGGGAAGCCTCGTTCGTCGACGCGATTTCGGCGGGTGTTTCTCTCCCCGGTTCTTGAGCGACGACCCACACTCGGGCCTCTCGCACCATGCCTGGGGAATCGCGTTCGACTTCAACGTCTCCCGAAACCCCTTCGGCGTGAAGCCCAGGATGGATCCCAGGCTCGTCAAGCTGCTCGAGCGGTGGGGATTTGCCTGGGGCGGACACTGGATGGTTCCGGACGGCATGCATTTTGAGTACCTGAGGGAACCGGAATCCTCCAATAGATAGACCCAGGATGGGTACCGTTCTGGTGGGTGCAGGAGTCGTGCGGGAGCCCCAATGCCAGAGACCGACCCAGCGATAGTCGAAGCCCTCGGCACCATCGCCGCCGAGGACCCCAACGCGTCCAGCCTGGCGGGCACCGCTCTTGCCTGGGTCACCGGCGGCGGAGGAGCCGGCCGCATCACGCAGGAGCGGGTGCAGCGTTTCCTATGGTACGACCTGCCCATCAAGCTCCGGCCCACGCCCGAGGGTCGCGCGGCGATCACATCGGCCCTCGCCACCGCCTTGGATCTGCTGAGACTTCCCCGTTATGCTCAGATCTGCCGTTCGGAGGCCACGCTGCGAGTGCACGCCGCCTACAGCGAGAATCCCCAGAAGGGCCTATTTGCGTTCCGGGAGGCCAATCTGGCATCCGGCATTTACCCGCCCGATCTTCCGGAGTTCAAGTGGGGAGCCGCGATGGGACTGGAGGAGGCCAAGATCCTGACCGGCGTCCAGGACTTTCTTGAGCTGGCGGTAGCCTCCGGCGAGCTGGTACCGGGAAACAAGGACTGGAAGCGCAAACAGCGCAGGCTGGTGCGGACGTATCTGACGACGGCCAACTTCCAGCTCGCCGGCCAAACGCCGCTTGACGTCATGAACACCGAGCGTATCCAGAACTGGATAAAGGTCGAGCCAAGTGAAACCCGCATCCGCCTGCTTTCCGGACTGGCCAACCGCCTGCTGTACCCGGCGGAACTACCGCCGGGCACCACGGATCCCTATCCGGCCCTCACCAAGCTACTGGCGGCAATAGCAGCCGGTGCTCCCTTAGAAGCAGAAAACGGGCGTCTTCTGGAAATCGCCGCCGGAATGGGACTCACCCGTAGGGTAAAGGGTGAGCTGGTGCTCAAGCAGAAGGGAAACCGCATGCTGGCCGACTCGGTGTCGTCGTGGCGGGTGTTTCCCGCTACGCTGCTGGGTGGCAATCCGTATCACCGCTTGGCCGGCGAGATTATGTTCGCGCTGCTGGTCGACAAGGACTCCAGCCTGGGTGAGATCATCACGACGATTCGTCAGGCAGCGACTGAAGCTAACTACCGGGAAGCGGGCACCGGCCTTCCCCCCAGTGAGATGAGCCTGATGAAGGCGCTCGATCCAACGGTTCTTCCGGTCGCCGAGATGGGACTGTTTGTGCCGGGTGACTTCACGAGCGTCATGGCGCTCACGCCCGCCGGCAAGGCGGTGGCGCTGGAGGCATTGCGGTCCCGGGCCACGGGTCCCGGTGCCGCTCCCTGGGATTGATCGTCCGGACCGGTTCAGCGCCACATTCAACCGTCGCCACAACTCAGAGACAGGACGCTTTAGGGTCCAAGCAGGAGCGTCATCGGTGGTCTGCCGGCCCATTAGCGGGGGGTCGGTTAAGCTCAGATGGGATCCGCAAGAGCGGGCCCATTGAGCAGAACCTCTGCAAGGAGACCCATTGACTGAGCCAGAAGTAGATACAGCCGTTGATTCAGACACCGCGAACGACGACGGAGCAGACGAGCGAAAATTCCCCAAGATCGTCAATGCCGCCGAAGACGCCAGCATCGTTCACTACTCCCCTGAGGCTCATGAGCCTCTCGACCCCTCGAAACGACACATCTAGACGAGCTCTGCCGGGCCGGGTGGGCAGACTGTTGATCCATCCGGCCGGGAGCAGTCGCTCACCGAAGCTCTAGCCGCTTGCCGGCCGCCCGCCGGTCAGCGTTTTCCAACCGGGTAGGCCCCCGGTTGCGAGGTAATTCCGGGAGTAGGTTAGTGCCGTCCGTGGCATGAGCGAGCGTTAGCATCGCACGATGGCACACCTTCTGGGGGCAGAAGCCCTCCATCAGGAGTTTCAAAACGGCGTCGTCTTCGAATCGGTAACGCTGGGCGTGAACGGGGGCGACCGCATTGGCATCGTCGGCCGTAACGGGGACGGCAAGTCGACCCTGCTCTGTCTGCTTTGCGGACGGCTGCCGCCCAACTCAGGCCGGGTCACCAGAAGGCGGGGCGTCGTCACTGTCATGCTGGACCAGTCGGACACTCTGGTTCCCGAAAAAACCGTGAGCCAGACGGTTGTCGGTGAGTTGCCGGAGCATGTTTGGGCTGGCGATCCACGAATCCGCGACATCATCGACGGCCTCGTTTCGGACATTCCTTGGCGATCTCCCATCGCTCGGCTGAGCGGCGGCCAGAGGCGGCGAGTGGCGCTCGCAGGCGTGCTCGTGAGCCACGCCGACGTGCTGTTCCTTGACGAGCCCACCAACCACCTGGACATCGAGGGGATCACCTGGCTTGCCGATCACCTGAAGCGGAGATGGGCTCCCAACGACGGCGGCCTGGTGATGGTCACGCACGACCGATGGTTCCTCGATGCCGTCTGCACCACCACCTGGGAGGTTCACGACCGGGTGGTAGAGGCGTTCGAGGGTGGATACGCCGCCTACATCCTGCAAAGGGTGGAGCGAGACAGGACGGCTGCTGCATCGGAGGACAAGCGCCAGAACCTGATGCGCAAGGAGCTTGCCTGGCTGCGGAGAGGAGCTCCGGCCCGGACCACCAAGGCAAAGTTCCGGGTTAATGCCGCCAACGAGCTTATCGCCAAAGAACCGCCCCTCCGGGACGAGGTCGAGCTGATGCGCATGGCCACTAGCCGGCTGGGCAATCAGGTGGTCGACCTGCTGAACGTGTCGGTCTCGTTCGGCGAAAAGCAGGTGCTCCGCAATGTCGACTGGCTCATCAAACCGGGTGAGCGCACCGGAATCCTGGGGGTCAACGGGGCCGGGAAGTCGACGCTGCTGAATCTGGTCACAGGGGCCGTCCAACCCACCACCGGCGAGGTCAAGCGAGGAAAGACCGTGAAGGTGGCGACGCTGACCCAGGTGCCCACCGAACTGGATAAGCTCGCCGGGGAACGGGTGAGCGACATCTTGAAGCACGAGCGAAGCACCTACGTGGCCGGCGGTAAGGAGATGACTCCGGCTCAGCTGTTGGAGCGTCTTGGATTCAAGACGGCGCAGCTTTCGAACCCGGTCGTCAAGCTGTCCGGTGGACAAAAGCGCCGTCTGCAGCTTCTGTTGATCCTGCTGAACGAGCCGAATGTCCTGGTGCTCGACGAACCTTCGAACGACCTGGACACACAGATGCTGGCGGCGATGGAGGATCTTCTGGACTTCTGGTCGGGCACCCTGCTGGTCGTTTCCCACGACCGCTATCTAATGGAGCGTGTAACCGACCAGCAGTACGCAATTCTCGACGGCAGGTTGAGGCACATGCCGGGCGGGATCGACCAGTACCTACAGCTGCTGCGGGAAACCCGGCGACCAGTGTCCTCCGCTGCTGCGCCGCAGAGGCGAAACCTCGATGCGCAGGCGGCGATCCAGGCTCGCAAGGAGATTGCCGCTATCGAACGCAAGCTTGCCAAGGTTCCGGTACAGATCGCCCAGGTCAACGACAGAATCGCCGCCCACGACCAGAGCGATTACAAAGGGCTGCAGCCCCACGTCGACGAGCTGAAGGAGCTGCAAGCCAAGCTCTCCGATCTCGAGACCCGCTGGCTGCAGCTTAAGGAGCAGCTGGCAAGTTAGCTGATAGGTCACTGTCGGGACTGTAGGTAAGCCTCGGTCAACCACTCGCGTAGCCGGTCATCGAAAACCTTGGGATCCCTCAGGTTGGCGACGTGGTAGTAGCGGCCGGCATACGGCATGACCTTCCTCGTGATAGTGGGATGCTTGACGATCCGGTGTAGGGCAAAGGACATTGCGACCCAGCGCTGCATTGGCCGCAGCTGCGCGAAGGTCTGGGCTTTCTTCAGGAAGATGCCCTCTGCGGGAGCCGCTCAACCCGCCGGCAACCGGCACAGTTAGTTGGTCGAGGGATCCTCCGGCATGAGGGCCAGCAGCTTATAACTGCCGCCCTTCCGGGCCAGCACCGAGCTCCAGAGCTTGTTGGGGTCCTCGGTGAAGATGTCGTCGGGGAACGCGTCCTCGATGATCCATGCATCCTCGTCCGTCTCGGCCTCCAGCTGTCCGGGACCCCACCCGGCGTAGCCGGCGAACACCCGTGCTCGTTTGATTGCGGGCTCCGTCTCACCGCTGTAAGTGGACAGGAGGCCGACAGAGCCGACGACTATGCGACCATGATGATCGAATGCGTCGAAGTCTGCGAGGACGAGGGCGGCCTCGGGCTGAACGGGACCGCCGACGTAAATCGGGGAGCCGGGGTCCACCAGGGAGGCCAGCAAAGGAGTCGCTTCCGCGACTGTGACCGGAGCAGGCCGGTTGAGCACCAAGCCTACGGCACCCTGATCGCTGTGCTCGGTAATCACCACAACCGTCCTGCGAAAGTGCGGGTCCATTAGCGATGCGTTGGCCACGAGCAGGCTGCCCATGAGGTTCTCCATCCCCCAATAATCCCCTATGCCCCGAACTAGGACCTACTTCATGAAGGCGCGAAGGCGCTTCGCCTCCTGCTCCAACCGGTCTTGCGCGCTCGCATTCAGGGGCTCGAACGGAGCCGTCTCCACACGGCCCTTGTCGAATTTCCAGGTCCCTGCGACTTTTCCGTCTACGAGGAATGTGCCGATCGACTGAGGGTTGTGGGTGGAAAAGACCCGCGGCCGGTACTCCTCCGACAGTATGGCGGCGCGGCGGCAGTGCACCAGCAGCGTCGCATCCCACGTGGGAAGAAACCGGATGGGGGCCGGAGTGCCGGCATCGGGAAGGGGGGCGTCGGGCAGATCCAGCAGCTCCTTGCCGGCCACATCCCGATAGGGCACCACATCGATCTCCCGCACTCTTCCTGCCAGCATTGACCCCGGCAGACCGCTCCAGCTAGCAAGGTCCGCCGTCGACGCAGGCCCGAAGGCCCCCAGGTACCGGCGGATGAGGTGATCTATCCCCTCCTCCTCGGAGACGTCCGGCGGGCCCAACCAGGATTCCGCCAGGCCGTACAGGTCGGCCCGCCTATGCCCCCATGTTCCCGACGGAGGCACCCGGACCAGGTCCACCCACAGCCCGATGCCGATCCAGGTCCCGTTGTCCAGGCCCCCGAGCTCACGCAAAAGGTCCTGCCGCTTCCGCGGTCCTGCGGCCAGCAGCTCTCGGGTTTGGTCCGCCAACACCCGCATCTCATCGACCGTCCTTCGACCCTTGAAAGCCCGTAACCACATCTGCCGGCGGGCCGTCCGCAGGCCCACTGCAAAGGGCCAGTAGTCCTGCCGAGAAACCAGGTGGATGGTCACCCGCATCAGCGTGCCCTGGACCACGGTCCGGTCGTGCAATGCCCGATCGAGATCCGCGCGCTCCATCCCGACCCGGCGCGACCAAAGCCCAACGTAGGAAGAGGGCGCGTACTGAGCCTGAAGACCTCCCATCTGCTCGAGCACTCCGGGCAGCGACCCTTGCTGCTTGCGCAGCAGGAGCTGGCGGCCGAGCACCGCCCGATTCAGTTGGAAACTATCCAGCACTCGACCTGTTTTCACGACGCGATTTCCTTTGTTTCCCCCACTCTGGGCCAGGGTACGACTCGACTACCATGAGCACGGACGGCTTAAATCTCATCAACATGCGACTCAAAAGAGCATTAATGGTACTCATGGCCAAGTGGCCATGGACGGCCATGGGAGCACTCCTCGCAATCGTTGGGATTTACGCCGTCAGCCGCCTGATGGCGGTGCCCCTTCCGGAGATACCGCCCCCCGCGCAGTCTTCGAAGGTCCTCGCTCAGGACGGCCAGGTTGTTGCCACCCTCCACGGTGAGGAGAACAGAACGATCGTCCCGCTCGACAAGATCTCACCCTACCTGCAGGTGGCCCTCCTTTCGACCGAGGATCGTGAGTTCTATGAGCACCGAGGCATGAGCGTGAAAGCTGTTATCCGGGCTGCACGGGCCAACCTCAAGGGCGGCGAGATCAAGCAGGGCGGCTCGACCATCACCCAGCAGCTTGCTCGAAACACCATTCCCGGCGTGGGCAAGGACCGCACCTACATGCGCAAGCTGAAGGAGGCCTATTGGGCCATGCAGATGGAACGGCACATGCCCAAGCACAAAATCCTCGAACGGTATCTGAACACCGTTTACTTCGGCAGGGGAGCCTACGGCGCAGAGGCCGCCGCCCGCACGTACTTCAAGGTGCCGGCGGCGGAGCTGACCCCGGGGCAGGGGGCTTACCTTGCCGGGATGATCCGCTCCCCCGAGCGGTACCAGATCGATCGCAATCCGGAGGGGGCGGTCGAGCTTCGCAACACCGTGCTGACCCGGATGAAAACCGGCAAGTACCTGGGACCGGCCGAAGCCGATGCGGGCATGGCGGAGGATCTGGTGGCCCAGTTCAAGCCGGGCATGTCCATCGAGGTCGACTCTCCACGAGCCGGGTACTTCGTCGAGTACGTGAGGCGCATACTCAAGCGTGATTTCAACCTGACGGACGAGGAGATCCTCGCCGGGGGCCTGCAGATCCACACCACCCTGGACCTCAAGGCGCAGGACGCTGCCGAGGCCGCCGTCCGGTCCACACTGGACCGGCCCGACGACCCCGAGGTCGCGCTGGTTGCGATGGATCCCGAGGGACGCATCCGGGCGATGGTGGGCGGCCGTGAGGTCGACAACATCGACCGGTCACGAGGCTTCAACTACGCTGCCGATGTCAACGCCACCGGGGGAGGACGCCAGGCCGGATCGGCGTTCAAGCCCTTCGCCCTGGCCGCGTTCTTGGACCAGGGCAAGTCCGTGGCCTCAACGTTCTCGGGCAGCTCACCCATTCGCCTCGACAGCCCTCAGTGTCGCAACGGCGATGGCAAGCCGTGGGAGGTGTCCAACTTTGGGAACGCGAGCTACGGGGCGATGGACGTCACTGCCGCGACCCTCAGCTCGGTCAACACCATCTACGCTCAACTGATGGACGACGTGGTGACTCCTAAACAGTTCATGGAGATGGCGGCGCGCACCGGGATTGACATTCCTGAGTACGATGCCGGATGCGCGCTGGCGCTCGGCACCACCGACGTGACCCCCATGGAGATGGCGAGGGCCTACACGACGTTCGCCCAACGCGGACAGCGCCCGGAGACTCTGGTGATCACGAAGATCACCCGTCCCAACGGTGAGGTAATTGCAGAGCGTAACCTAGAGGTACATAAGGAGCTGGACTCGAATGTGGCCGACACCGTCAACTACATCCTGGAGCGCAACATCCAATCAGGTACGGGCACGGCAGCGAAGATAGGCCGGCCCGCCGCTGGAAAGACCGGCACCACCCAGAGCTTTCAAAACGCCTGGTTCGCCGGATACACCCCCGAGCTGACGGCGGTGGTTTGGATGGGGTACGCTCCCCGGCCCGATGGAACCATTCCGGAGATGCAGCGCGTGCGAGGGAAACAGGTAACAGGGGGATCCTTTCCGGCTACGATCTGGCAGAAGTTCATGACGAGGGCGCTCGAGGGCACCAAGGCGTCCTCGTTCCCCAAACCCAAGCTGGGCGGGGAGATAGCCACGCCCCGAAGATTCGCGCCGGAGGCCACCCTCGCGAGCACTAAGAATCCCGTGGTTATCAACAGCGAAGCCCGCCCCCCGCGTCAAGGTGAGCTCGCCACCAGACGTGAGACGGCGCCTCAGCCTCCGCCGCCTCCCCGGCCTGCTGGGCCGCCCGCTCAATCCCGCGACATCAAGGACGCGGTGGGCCCGGAAAAGAGCTCCAAGCAGGTGTTCCAGGACTGTTTTCCGTTCTGTTGAACAGGGCAACAACTCAAAGGAACGCCACCCGGTCAGAAGGGAGCCCAACCATCTTGCGCCGCCTCGGCCTGCCCACGAGCATCTCAGCCTGCCTGTTCGACCTGGACGGAGTCCTAACGCACACCGCGGCCCTTCATTTTGAGGCGTGGAAGCAGACCTTTGACGAGTATCTGACGCTTCGGGCAGGTGCAAATCCGGACAGCTTCAAGCCTTTTGACATGCAGGACTACCTCACGTACGTCGACGGGAAGCCTCGTTCCGAAGGCGTGCGATCCTTTCTTGTCTCCCGGGGAATCGAGCTCGATGACGGCTTCCCGGACGACGCACCGGGGACCGAGACGATCCAGGGAATCGGAAATCGCAAGAACGAGCTGGTACTGGAGCTGATGGAGAGAAAAGGAGTCGAGGCCTTTGAGGGATCCCGCTTATACCTGCTGGCGGTCCAGGATGCAGGCCTCAAGCGAGCGGTAGTTTCGGCCAGCACCAATACCGAGGCGGTTCTGGCGGCCAGCGGGCTTGCCGAGCACTTCGACACCGTGGTGGACGGCAATGTCGCCAAGCGGCAAGGGCTGAGGGGGAAGCCGTATCCCGATACGTTTCTCCACGCCGCAAAGGCCGTCCAGGTGGCGCCTGCGTTCGCCGCAGTGTTCGAAGACGCCCTGGCCGGGGTCAGGGCGGGCCACGACGGCCGGTTTGGCTTTGTCGTCGGCGTGGACCGGGCCGGCCAGGCGGAGGCGCTGAAAAAGGAGGGCGCGGACGTGGTGGTGACGGACCTGGCCGAGCTGCTGGAGGAAGGGTGAGCGCGAAGCCCGAGTTGACGGTCGAGCCATGGCGGGTGGTGGAAGAACGCCTGGACCTGGCTTCCCTCGCCGAGACGGAGTCGCTGTTCGCTTTGGCCAACGGACATCTCGGCCTGCGCGGCAACCTGGATGAGGGCGAGCCGTTCGGGTTACCCGGCACCTATCTGAACTCGTTCCACGAGCACCGTCCGCTCCCGAGCGCAGAGCCCGGCTACGGAGATCCCGAGTCGGGCCAGTCCATCATCAACGTTACCAACGGGAAGATCATCCGGCTTTTGCTGGACGACGAGCCGTTCGACATCCGGTACGGGGAGGTGGAAAAGCACGAGCGCGTGCTGGACCTGCAGGCCGGGACCCTTTCCCGGGAGGTCGAGTGGGTCTCTCCCGCCAGGCAGAAGGGGCGCATCACCTCGACCCGGCTCGTGTCTCTGACGCAACGGGCGGTGGCCGCCATCAAGTACGAGGTGGAGGCGATCGACGAGGGATCCAGGGTCGTCATCCAGTCGGAGCTGGTGGCCAACGAGCCGCTGCCTCCCACCCGTAAGGATCCGAGAGTTTCACAGATCCTCGACTCACCCCTCGAGTCAGAGCAGTTCTCGGACTGGCAGTCGGGGGCGGCGCTGGTTCACCACACGAAACGAAGCCAGTTGAGGCTTGCGGCGGCGATGGACCACATCTACTCCGGACCGGACACCACCGACGTGGAGGTCGACGTCTCCGACGACATCGCCCGGGTCACGTTTACCAGTGTGCTGAAGCCGGGAGAGAAGCTCAGCATCGTGAAGTTCCTGGCCTACGGCTGGTCCGGTGTTCGTTCCCGCCAGGCGCTCTTCGACCAGGTGACGGCCGCTCTTACGGCAGCCAAGCACACCGGATGGGACGGACTCGTGGAGGAGCAGCGCAGGTACCTGGACGAGTACTGGGAAGACGCCGACATAGAGATCGACGGCGACCCCGAGGTTCAGCAGGCGGTCCGGCTCGGCCTATTTCACGTCCTGCAGGCGGGAGCACGGGCGGAACGCAGGCCCATCTCCGCCAAGGGCCTGACCGGTGTCGGTTACGAGGGCCACCAGTTCTGGGACACCGAGATCTTCGTCTTGCCGCTGTTGATCCACACGGTGCCGGCGGCTGCCGGTGACGTCCTGCGCTGGCGTCACAGCACGTTGGACGCCGCTCGGAACAGGGCCCGGCATCTGGGGATCGAAGGAGCGGCCTTTCCCTGGAGGACAATCGGGGGCGAGGAGTGCTCCGGCTACTGGCCGGCCGGCACCGCCGCGTTCCACATCAATGCGGACATCGCCTACGCAGTGACCCGGTACATGGACGCAACCGAAGATGAACGGTTCGAGCGGGACGTGGGCCTGGAGCTGCTGGTTGAGACGGCCCGGCTTTGGGAGGGGCTCGGCCACTACGACCGGGACGGCAGGTTCCGCATCGACGGCATCACCGGTCCCGATGAGTACGACGCCCTTGCCGACAACAACATATACACCAACCTTCTGGCACAGCACAATCTGCGTGCGGCAGCCGACGCGGTGGAGCGACAGATGGACCTGGCACGGGGATTGACGGTGCTCGAAGAGGAGCCGGCCAGCTGGCGAGCCGCCGCCGCCTCGATGTACATCCCGTACGACGAGAAGTTGAGGGTCCACCCGCAATCGGACAACTTCACCCTTCACCAGATGTGGGACTTCACAGATACCGATCCCTCGAAGTACCCACTGCTGCTGAACTATCCCTACTTCGAGCTATATCGAAAGCAGGTGGTGAAACAGGCCGACCTGATCCTGGCCATGCACCTGCGCCACGACTACTTCACCGACAAGGAGCAGAAGGAGCGCGACTTCGCCTACTACGAGCGCATCACGGTGAGAGACTCATCGCTCTCGGCGGCGAGTCAGGGAGTGATTGCCGCGGAGCTCGGCCATCTGGACCTCGCCTACGACTACCTGGCCGAAACGGCGCTCGTCGACGTCGCAAACCTCCACAACAACACCAGCGACGGCGTCCATCTGGCTGCGATGGCCGGCGCCTGGAACTTGTTGGTCGCGGGATTCGGGGGCCTGCGGGTAGGCGGCAAGGCTTTGGCCTTCTCCCCGAGACTCCCCGACGGGATCAGCCGGCTGGCCTTCAACCTCTGTTACCGATCGCGCCAGCTTTCCGTGGTGGTTCTGAAGGACAAGGCGACGTACTCGGTGAGGAGCGGAGACCCGATCCTTCTGAGCCACCATGGTGACGAGTTCGAACTGGGCCCCCAGCGGCTTGCCACCCACCGCATTCCTCCCGCCCCGGCCCGAGAGCAGCCGACACATCCGCCTGGCAGGGACCCTTTGCGGCGTGCGCCGCTTCGCCGCGCCTAGACGGGAACGCCCTCGATCACGTTGTACTCCAGCGGAACAGGTAATACCCGCGAAAGCCGAAAGCCGGTTTGCGACATGAGCTTTGCGAACTCTTCTTCGCTGCGCTCACGTCCCCCGGTCACCGCAAGCATGTTTACGTCCGCGGCGGTGGCGTAGGTGCCTGGGAGCAGCCGTTCTACGACCAGTATCCGGCCTGTTAGCTCGATCACCCGGCGGCAGTTGGCAAGGATCGTCCGGCACTGCTCATCCGTCCAGTCGTGGAGAATCCGAGAGAACAGATAGGCATCACCCCCCCCGACGATCGACTCGAAGAAGTCTCCGGACACCAGCGTGACCCGATCAGACAGGCCTTCGCTTTGCAAGGCAGAGTGTGCCGCTTCGACAACGGAACGGACATCGAGGAGGACGCCCTGAAGGTGTGGATAAGCGCCCAGGATCGACGCCAGCAGGGACCCGTTTCCTCCTCCGACGTCAACCACCGTCTTCAAGTCCGAGAAGTCATAGGAGGCCGGGATGAAATTGAAGAACACTGCGCCCGCTCCCATGGCTCGATCGAACTGCCGGGCCCGGTCGGAATGCTCCCCGAGATACTCGAAGAGACCTCTACCAAAGGTTATTCGGAACGCATCCCGCCCGGTCCTGACGGCGTCCAGCAAGTTCGCGAAGGCCTGGTAGAACTCCTCGCCGAACACCAGGACGAGGTCCCGCATCGAGCCCCGGGTGCCGATCCTCAGGCTTTTCGCCGCGCGGTTGAGGCCTACACGGCCGTCGGAATCCATCTCGAAAACTCCCGATACCACCAGCAGCCTGAGGATCCGGTGCAGCGCATCCGCGTCCGCCTCAACCGCGGCGGCCAGGTCGTTGACTGCAACCGGCCCTTCGGCGACGAGGTCCGCTATGCCGAGCTTCGCCGCCACGTAGAGGGCTTGCGAGCCGTAGTACCCCATCGCAAGCTCCTGGATCCGGCGCGCTCCGGAATCATCGGGAGTCTCTTCGGCATCGGCCACGGCAACAAGCCTATCCGGCTACGGTTCTGAGCTCCCCGAGCTGCCCCGGGGAATCGCGTCGGGGTGGACGTGGGCACGCTCCCCGATCGTCCTAGACGAACAATGCGCCGGGCCTGGGGACAAATGCAGGCGTGCGTCGAGCGTACTCGTCGTAGTCGGCGAATCGTTCCCTTAGCAGCTGCTCCTCGAAGCGCGCCTTCACGTTCAGGACAAGGATCAGCAGGATCAGAGCCAAAACCGAGATGGGATTGCCGGAGGTCAGTGCAATGCCGGCGGCCAGCACGAGAACGCCCGAGTAGATGGGGTGGCGAACGTAGCGATAGAGCCCGTCGGTCTTCAGCCTGGCGTGGCCGGGCGGCTCCGGGTGCACGCTGAGCGATCTTCCAAGGTTGACTGCGCCGGCGGCGATGGCGGCCAGCCCTCCCATCCGCAGCCCCAGGCCGGCCGAACGCACGATCGCAGGAACCGCCCACGCGTCACCCGCCGGCACGAAGATCAGCACCGCGAGAACGGCGAACTGGGCACCCACCAACAGCCACCCGCGAGACCTATTGGACGTCACGGCCCCCTGGGAACATCCTGCGCCAACCGTATCGGAATATGGACCACCTGTTTTCAGGTGGATACTGGGAGACCGGGAACCGCAAGCGGCGCGGAGATGTCCCAGTATGCGTGAGGGAGTCTGCCAATGAGCATGCGAAAGATCGTAATCCTGAGCGTCACCGGCGCCCTCGTGCTTGCCGGAACGCTGGCTGCGGTGGCAATGCTGAACGGAGACCGTTCACCAGACTCCCCGCCCGACGCCATGTCATCGCCGGGCAGTCCGGCTGTGCCCTCGCCCGATCAGACCGCGACTTCGCCCGGCGGAGGTTCGTCTCCTTCACCGGTCCCCCCAACCGGCCAGGCCGGTCCTCCGGCGTCCGGGCCGGTCCCCCCTCCAACCGCGGGCGACCCGCCGGGGTATCAGCCGAACATGGTGACTCCCAGGGCAGGGATGGACAACGTCCACCGGATCGCATGGCGAAGAGCGGAGGTGGTGAACGAACGCACCGTCCGGGTGCACTACGAGAGCGGTGTCGCACCGTGCAGCGTGCTGGACCGGGTGGAGGTGCAGTACGGGGCAAACATCACCATCAGCCTGTTCGAAGGCAGTGACCCGGGGTTCGAGGATGCCGTCTGCATCATGATCGCCCAGTTCAAGGCGGTGGATGTTCCGCTGGACGAGCCGGTCAACGGCCGGCCGATTGTGGACGGGAGCGCCTAGCTCCCTCGCAATCTACGATGGCATAATGACCATTACGTCGGGCGAGCCGGGTACACTTCGCCGCCGGCGCGCGTTGGTTCGGGCGACTGCCTTCGTACTGCTTTCCTGCGTGCTTTTAATGTGCGCCTTCCTACTTCGCGCCTTCTTGACCGCCGCCCCGGAACCACCTCCAATGGGAATCCCGGTCAGTGAAGTCGACGAGGGGTTGAGCCTGCATCAAATCGCCGGCCATGGGGTGTGGATCGACCGCTCAGGGAAGAGGTTCACCGCCTTTCTGAACGATGCGCAGCACATGCCGGGCGAAGGTGTCGTTTACTGCGCAGGTCAGAACGTATTCATGGCCCCTATGCATGGTGAGCTGTTCGATCGCAACGGCCGCGCCATCGCCGGCCCGGCATCTCGCGGCCTTGACCGCGTCCCGGCATCTGTTCATGTCATTGACGAGGTCCCCCGTCTTGTCGTCGACACTTCCCAGGTAACTCGTGGTGAACCTCCCGTAGCCTGGGAGGATCGTCATCTCTACTTGAACGAGGACCTGCTGCGCAACTACGACGCCGGGGGAGGTTCCGGCTTCTGCACCGGCTAGCTGTCGTTCACGGGGCATGAACCGTAACCGGTTATCCTGGGCAGGTCGATGCAGCACTTCCTCACCCGGCGCTGGGTAGCCATCCACCTGCTCACACTCGTGATCGTGGCGGTGTGTCTGTCCATGGCCATCTGGCAGCTGCGGCGGCTGGACCAGCGCCGGGAAGAAAATGCCCACGTTGCCGCCCGGATGAAGTTGCAGCCGGTCGACCTGCAGACGCTCCTGGACCGGGCAGCTGCGCCGCCGGAGGGGGCGGAAGCTGCCGAGTTTCGTGTCGTCAGCGTCCGCGGCACCTTCGACGTCTCGGAACAGGTCATCCTGCAGTCCCGACCCTTCAAGAGACGGTCGGGCAACCACCTGCTGACCCCGCTGATCCTTCCCTCCGGCGAAGCGCTTCTTGTGGACCGGGGCTGGGTGCCGCTTCCGACCGACGATGCCGTCCTGGCAGAGGCGCACCCTCCGTCCGGTACCGTGACCGTAGAGGGACCACTGCTTCCTCCGGAAAAAAGGGGCTTCCTTGGCGTGTCGGACCCTCCGCCCGGCCGGGTGACCGCCACCGCTCGCGTGGACCTGGATCGGATCGCCGCCCAGCTTCCCTACCGGCTTTATCCGGTATATCTGCGGCTGCAGAGCCAGCAGCCGGGGAACGTCGGGGCCCTTCCCGAGCCGGTGCCAATCCCGCCTCCGGATGAAGGACCGCATATGGAGTACGCCCTCCAGTGGTTCCTGTTCGCCGCGACTGCTCTGCTGATCTACATCGGACTGTTGCGCCGGGAGCATTCGAGCCGCACGGCCGGCGCGGGAGATCCCGAAGAGCCTGAGCCGGTGGCAGCATGACCCACATCTGTTTTGTCTGTACCGGCAACATCTGCCGGTCGCCCATGGCGGAGATGGTGTTCCGCGAGTATCTGCGACGAGAAGGCATGGACGACGGAGTGCAGGTCACCAGCGCCGGGACCGGGAGCTGGCACGTGGGCGACTGCGCCGACTACAGGGCCGCCGCCGTCCTGGCCGAGCACGGCTACCCATACAAGCACACTGCAGCGCAGGTCAACACCGACCACCTGAAGGCCGACCTGCTGGTAGCGCTGGATGCGGGGCACCAAAGCGCTCTGCAGCGCCTGGTAGCCAACGCCGGAGGGGACCCGGCCCGCATCCGGATGCTGCGCTCCTTTGACCCGGCCGCCTCGGGGGACCTTGACGTTCCTGACCCCTATTACGGCGGCAACAGCGGCTTCACCCGGGCGCTGCGCATGATCGAGGCCAGCATGCCCGGCCTGGTCGACTGGGTGAGAGCCAACCTCCACAAGCAGGAGACTCCCCCAGAAACGGTTGGTTAGACGCTTGACTCCGGACATGACCAGCGAGCTAGCCCGGGCGGCCGCTGCTTTGCTCACCGGCACATCCGCCTCGAGCGCTCGGCCGCTCGGCGGAGCGGCTTTCCTCATCGTTCTCGAAAACGGTAACCGGCTGGTCGCAAAGGGCCACGGCGACCCCAACGCAGTGAAGGCAGAAGCGGCATCCCTGGTCTGGCTGGCCGAGCCGGCGGCGGTGCCGGTTCCCCGCCTCCGGGGGGAAAACCACGAGTGGCTGCTCACCGACTACATCGAGGAAGGCGGGTCCACGCCCGAAGCTGCCGAAGATCTGGGAAGAGGCCTGGCCAGGCTGCATGCTGCAGGAGCTCCGGCTTTTGGTTCACCGCCTCCCGGCGGACCCGAGGAGGCGTCGATCGGTCTCGCTCCCATGCGGAACGCGGAGTGCGAGACCTGGCCGGAGTTTTACGGCAGTTACCGGATCGAGCCGTATCTGAGAACCGCAGTCGACCGCGGCAGCTTCAGCCCCCGTCAGGTGGAAGCAATCCAGGAGGTGATGGAGAGGCTGGCAGAGCTGGCCGGACCGTCCGAACCGCCGGCACGTTTACATGGAGACCTCTGGAGCGGAAACGTGCTGTGGGGCCCCGGCGGACGCGCCTGGCTCATCGACCCCGCGGCCCACGGAGGGCACCGAGAGACCGATCTCGCCATGCTCAGTCTGTTCGGTTGCCCCTACCTCGAGCATCTGATCGGCGCCTACCAGGACGAAACGCCGCTGGCCGACGGGTGGAGGGACCGAGTCCCGCTGCATCAGTTGTTCCCCCTGCTGGTTCATACCGTGCTGTTCGGAGGAGGTTACGCCACCCAGGCGTTGGGTGCCGCGCGAGCGTCGCTCAGCACCTAGCGGCTCATGGAGGCAGGAAGGTCCCGGCAAACCTGAAGGCCAGCCACGGCTTCGGGCCCCAGGTCGTCAGCTTGAGCTTCGCGATGGGTCCCCACTGCTCGATGAGGCGGATTCCTACCATAAAGAAAGCCACCGGGTCGGCGGAGAGGTGGCAGTCCACCCTCCGCACAGGCGTGTCGGTTATCCGGGCATTGCCCTGGTCGAAGGTCACGTAAAACTTCGGCCCGCCCCGCAGGTGCAGCGCATAGGCTGCCGTGAAGTTCTTCACCGAATCGCGATCCACGAAGCGCTCGAAGACGAAGTAAACGAAGGGCAACGCCCCGATGACGCTCGGCCGGTCCAGGATCGAGGGTTTCTTAAGGGCCCGGGCGATTGCTTCGCCGTGCATCATGAGGTGCGTCAGAACGTAAGCGGTGAACGTCTCCACCGGCATGGGACCCAGAGGGCTGTTCGCGGATGCAGAGGCCGGTAGAGCAGCGGCCTTTTGACAGAAGGCCTCTACGGCAGACTCGATTCTGTCGGCCAGCACCGCCCCGTTGCGCTCGGTGAAGCCGATCAGCGTCTCCATGTTCTGCCGGGCAAAACCCTCCCTGGTCCCGTCGCCGTAGGTGAGCGGCTCGCCCGCCAGCATGCGCGCCATCAACTCCTTGAGGTACGCCAGGTGGGCAGCGTGCTCTCCCACGGTCCACTCGGTCTTGGGAACCATCGTGCCGGTGTCCTGCAGAGGACGGATCAAGTTGCCAACGCGGCCGGCCATGACCTTGGCCAGCTCCTGCGTCTGCCTCCGGCCGGAGACGGTTTGGCTCATGCGGTTCAAACTATAGCAGCGGCGTCATCGAGGTTGTTTGGCCTTAGATGCTCCTGCGGTAGCGTGAGACGGCCAGCGGAATCATCACCAGCAGGATGCCGGCGCACCAGGCCAGCGCCCGAATGACGTAAACGGAAGTCGACTCCGCGCCCGGAAGCTGACCGATGGAGAGAGCTCTCACCGCAGAAGCCACCACTGAGACCGGTTGATGCCGGGCAAATCCTTGCAGCCAGTCCGGCATGCTCTCCACTGCCACGAACGCCGAGGAGGCAAATACAAACGGTGCCATCACGGGGAAGGCCGCGGCTTGGGCGCTCTCGGGGTCTCCCACCAGCAAGCCTACCGTGGCGAACACCCATGAAAGCACGTAGGAGAACAGAACGGTCAGCGCGAGTGCAGCGGCGAACTCGATTGCGCTGGTCTGGACCCTGAAGCCCACCAAAAAGCCGACTCCGGCAATCAACATGACCACGAATATGTTGCGGAACAGGTCTGCGGTGGTTCTTCCGGCCAGCACAGCCGATCGCGACATCGGCAGCGATCGGAATCTTTCCAACAGGCCGCTCTTGAGGTCCGCCGCCATGCCGATGGCCGTTTGGAGCGCCCCGAAAGTAACCGTCTGGATGAAGATTCCCGGGATCAGGTAGTTGACGTACGAGCCACCGGGAACCTCGATGGCCCCGCCCATCACGTAGCGAAACAGCACGACGAATATGACCGGCTGGATGAGCGTGAAGACCAGGAGCTGGGGAACCCGGCGGATGGACGTCAGGTTGCGGCCCGTAACCGCCAGCATGTCCCGAAGTGCACTCCCCGACTTCTTAGGCCGGACGATGCCTACCGGTTCTGCCCTGACCGCACTCATGAACTGTTCCCGATTCCTTCAAGCAGGATCTTCACTGCACCTTCCGCAAACTCTTCTGCTTCACCGTTGACAGACCCGCCCGAGGATCCCAGGGCCACGGCCCGCGCCACGGCAGCTCCCATCAGAAGGGAGGCGGCCCCCTCGGCGGATGCTTGGTCGCTGATCCGGCCAAATCGCTGTTCGAGGGTGAAATAACCCGCCACCGGTCGTGCGTCGAGCGGTTGCTTCGAGGAAGCGTCCAGGTAACAGTTCAGAGCCGCCTCCGCGACCTCCCTCAGGTGGGCCTCCACGCTGCCCGTGCCCGCCCTGTAGGGAAGCTGTGTCAGCAAGCTCTCCAGACGAGCGGCCGCGTCTGGTGCGTGACCGCCTCCGGGTTCGGCCCCCCACTTGTCGTCTTCATCATGCGGGTGCCACCGCTCATCGAACGCCGCCACCTCAGGAATCCGCGGATCCCGCCCCTGTTCGATGTCGCCAATCCCCTCGTCCACCTTGCCGCCCGCTTCTTCGACGGGAGCCGTCCGCATGCGGCCCCTGTGGCGCTTCGCCGGCCTGCCGGCTCCGCCGGACGCTTCCTTGGCGTCGGCGTGCTTGCCCGTGAGCGACAGGAAGACGTCGTCGAGGCTCGGATCCCGCACTGTTATCCCGACTGCCGCCATGCCGTTCGCATCCAGCGACCGCAGGACCTGGGTTAGAACCTGGGGCGCCTGCGCCGTGGAGAGCCGCACCTTGTCGCCCTCTCGCTCCGGGCGATCGGTAACGAGGCGGGCCAGCAGGTTCTGGGCGTGCTTGGCCCGGACATCGTCGGCAAGGGTGAGCTCGATGACAGTGTTGCCCAGCCGCGCCTTCAGCGACGCAGTGGTGTCGTTCGCCACCACCACACCGTCGTTCACCACGGCGATACGATCGGCCAGCTGGTCCGCCTCCTCGAGGTACTGGGTGGTCAGTAGGACGGTTGACCCCTCGGCCACCAGCTCCTCGATCACCACCCACAACTCGGTTCGGCTCTGGATATCAAGGCCGGTGGTGGGCTCGTCGAGGAAGATAACGGGTGGCTTTCCCACGAGCGCCGCGGCGACGTCCAGGCGGCGCCTCATCCCTCCGGAGTACGTCCGAATGGGACGGTCGCCTGCTTCGACCAGCTGGAAACGCTCCAACAGCTCGTCGGCGCGCGCATCGATTGCGTTGCGGGGCAGCTGAGCAAGGTTGCCGATCAGCTTGAGGTTTTCCCTGCCCGTCAGATTCGGGTCGACGGCAGCGCTCTGTCCGGCGAGGCCGATGAGCATGCGAACGTCGGAAGCCCGACGGTCGACGTCATAGCCGAAGACCTCGGCTCTACCCCCCGACGGCTTGATGATCGTGGCGAGGATACGCACGGCGGTCGTCTTACCCGCGCCGTTTGGTCCAAGAAGGCCGAAGATGCTTCCAACGGGGACTTCGAAGTCGATTCCTTTAAGGGCCTCGACGTCGCCGAAGCTCTTTTTGAGTCCCTCGACGAAGATCGCCGGTTTAGTCATACCGGCATGGTGGCACACAAATTGGCAGTAGTCAAACCATCGGGCACTTCAAACTTACGTGCTTGCGACATTTGCTCTGCTGTAGTAATATATTGTAGTGAGGAGAGAAACTACCAGGCAAGAAGCTGCCACAAGGGTCTGGCGGATCATGTCCGAGTACTCCATGGCGCAGTTCCGCCGGAAGAGCCGGAACCTGTCCGAAATAGGACTGACCCCCGGCCACATGAAGGCCCTGATGACGCTGGAGCCCGGAGAGGCACTTCCCATGGGGGCTTGCGCTCAGGAGATGGGATGCGATGCCTCGACGGCAACCTGGCTCATCGACCGGTTGGAGGAAAGAGGTCTGGTTCAACGCCGGCCTTCAACCACCGACCGCAGGGTCAAGGGCGTGGTTCTCACCGACGCGGGATCCGCTACCAAGGCCAGCCTCCAGGAACATTACTTCCATCCTCCGGATGCGCTTCTCGAGCTTTCGCTTGAGGAGCTGGAAACACTCTTCAGCCTGCTGTCCAAGCTGGTGGAGGCGGCCGACAAAGCGGACAGACAGCCGGCCCGACAGGCTTAATTCATTGGAATACCGCAAGATCGCCTCGCTCGAGGTGTCGGTGGTGGGTCTCGGCTGCAACAACTTCGGCGGACGCATCGACGGGAGGACTTCCAAGCAGGTCGTTCACGCCGCACTGGACAGCGGCATCAACTTCTTCGACACCGCCGAGCTTTACTCAAGCGGCAAGAGCGAGGAACACCTTGGGAAGGCGCTGAAGGGCCGGCGTGAGGAGGCGTTCGTAGCGAGCAAGTTCGGCTTCGGCGGCGACTCCAGTCCGGCCTACATCCGCAAGGCCGCCGATGCCAGCCTGCGCCGGCTGGGAACCGGCCACATCGACCTCTATCAGCAGCACCGGCCGGATCCAAAAACCCCTATGGAGGCGACGCTTGGATGCCTGGACGAGCTTGTCAAGGCAGGCAAGGTACGGGAGATCGGCTGCTCCGAGTACTCGGCCGAACAGCTTCGTAGCGCCGAGAAAAGCGTCCGTCCCGGAATGGCCCGGTTCGTCAGCGTTCAAAACGAGTACAGCCTCCTGCATCGTCAGCCGGGGGCCGGCGTGCTGGATGAGTGCCGCCAACGCGGACTCGCCTTCATCCCGTATTTTCCGCTGGCCAGCGGACTGTTGACCGGCAAGTACCGGCTGGGGCAGCCGCCGCCCGCCGGCAGCCGGCTGGACTCGGGCTGGGGCGCGGACCGGCTGACCCGGTGGAACCTCCAGATCGTCGAAGCGCTGATCCGCTTCGCCGAGGACCGGGGTCACACGCTGCTGGAGCTGGCGATGTCCTGGCTCGCCGCCCAGAACCCGGTGGTATCAGTCATCGCGGGGGCTACCTCCGCGCAACAGGTGCAAGCCAACGCCTCGTCAACCGGCTGGCGGCTGACCGCCGAGGAGCTGGAGAAGATCGACGAGCTCGTTCCACCTCCGAAATAGCATGTCCCCTGGGCGAAAGGTCCGATCAGTAGCGAATGAAGGTTTGGAGATTGAGGCCTTCCAGCTGGCTGCGCCCGTTCAAGAACTCAAGCTCGATAAGGCACACGATGCCCGACACCACCCCACCCAGGCGCTCAACCAGGTCGGCGGCGGCCCGGGCGGTTCCGCCGGTGGCAAGGACGTCGTCCACGATCAGGACCCGCTCGCCCGGCTGGATCGCATCGGAATGGATCTCCAGGATCGCCTGCGAGTACTCGAGCTCGTAGGATGCCGCCTCAGCGGTGAACGGCAGCTTTCCGTGCTTGCGAATCGGCACGAAGCCCACCCCCAGCCGGTACGCAACCGGCGCGGCCAGTATGAAACCCCTGGCTTCGATACCGCACACCTTGTCCACTTGTCCGTCGCCGTACAGGCTCGCAATCCCCTCGACCACCTGGGCGAAGGTCGCCCGGTCCCCCAACAGCGGTGTGATGTCCTTGAAATTCACTCCCGGTTTCGGGAAGTCGGGAATCGTGCGGATCTTGTCCTCCCAGCCGCCACCCGACGTGTATGCAGAACCTGTCGTCACGGGCTGGGAGGAAGGTTGCCGTCCGGTTCCGGGGCGTCCACCGTGGTCTCCAGCTCCTCGACGCCCTCGTCGGTTCCCCGGCTCTGAGCCTCCAGCCGCCGGCTTACCGACTGCTTGGAGATCCTGATCTCGATGCCTTCGGACACCTCGAGGAAGACAGTGTCCCCCTCGACCCGGTTGATGAAGCCGTAGATTCCCCCGACGGTTACCACCTCATCGCCGGGAGCCAGCGTCGACAGGAGTGAGGCGTGCTCCACCGCGCGCTTTTTCTGCGGCCGCACCAGAACAAAGTAGAAGATGATCATCACAACCATCAGCATCAAGAGACTTCCCGGATCCATCGGCTCCTCCCGCCTTAGCAGACTTGTTCAGCCTAAGCCTAGTTGCTTCAGAGCGAGCCCGGAAAAGCCAAGATCAGGTCGATGGCTTGGGGGTCGTCGGCCCCGGGTAGAGTTCCGCCATGACAATGTGGAAAGTTGAGCCCGGCACCTCCATTTCGTTGAGCGATACGGCCACGAAGTCGACCGACGGCGCCCCCGGTGACCGGGATGCAACAGCCGCCGCCATGGCGGATCTGCACCAGGAGCTGTCCTCCTACCAGGAGAGACTCTGGGCCGAGCAGTCGCAGTCTCTGCTGGTTGTCCTGCAGGCCATGGACACGGCCGGCAAGGACAGCACCATCAAACACGTCTTCTCCGGGGTCAACCCACAGGGGGTTCACGTAACGTCATTTAGGGCACCGACCTCCGCGGAGCGCGAACACGACTTCCTGTGGCGAATTCACGCGGCTGCGCCCGAGCACGGCGACATCGGCGTGTTCAACCGGTCGCATTACGAGGAGGTCCTGGTCGTCCGGGTGAAGCAGCTCGTCCCCGAGCCGGTCTGGCGAGAGCGCTACGACCTGATCAACAACTTTGAGCGCCAGCTGGCCCACGGCGGAACCACCGTCATCAAGTTCTTCCTGCACATCTCGGAGCAGGAGCAGGCAAGGCGCCTGAGGGCCCGCCTGGACGACCCCACCAAGCGCTGGAAGTTCAATCCCGATGACCTCAAGGAGAGGGCGAGATGGGACGATTACCAGCAGGCATACCAGGAAGCCATCGAGAAGACCTCCACGCTCCACGCACCCTGGTACGTAATCCCGTCCGACCGGAAGTGGTTCCGCAACTGGGCGGTGGCAAGGGTAATCGCCGACACGCTGAAGGGGATGGACCCTCAGTACCCGGACCCGCCCGAGATCGACCCGAACCTGGAGATCGTCTAGGCGCCCTCGAACGTACAGACGGACCGGATCGCCCGAACCCGCCCCTCTTCGAGGTTTCGGCGAAGGTTTGCCATCTTTGCCGGCATCTCGGTAATCAGAAGGTGGGACCCGAGCGGGGCTGCTACAAGCTTGCTGAAGAACTCTGCTCCCTGAGCCGTGACGTCCTCCCAGAGATGGACGTGAAAACCAGCAGTGCTCAGCAGCAGGCGCAGTTGGCTCTCGTCCACCAGGTGGTTGATCGACGGATCGTCGGCCCATGGCACAGGGTAATGGACATCTCCCTCCCCGCCGATCACGTCGAAGAATGCCAGCTTTCCATCCTGCTTCAGCACCCGGGCCAACTGATCGTAGAGGGTCGTCTTGTCCTCGATGTTCATAGTCACGTGCATCGTCCACACCACATCGAAGGTGCGGTCGCCGAAAGGAAGCGCAAGGGCGTTGGCCTCCTGGATCACGATGCGGTCCTGAAGTCCCACGCGGCGGTTGAGCTCGGCCGCCACCCGGCAGTATTCGGGGGTCACGTCGATACCGGTCAGCCGGCAGCCGTAGCGGCCGGCGAGCGTTCGGGCGGGGCCGCCGAGTCCGCACCCGACATCGAGAACCTCCTCGCCGCCCCGAAACCCGGTGGCCTCTGCCAGTGCCATGGTGGCGAGGGGGCCCAGGGTGTGGAAGTGGTCGACCGGAACAAGGTCCTCGACGGTGAGGGTGTCGGGATCCTTGCCGGCTGACCGAAGGGCTTCGAAGATCCTCTCCAGCAGGTTGCCCTGCGTGTACTGCGCCGTGACCCGGTCGATCGACATGTGCCCAGGATACAAGGCGTCCTCCAGGAGTGATTCAACCGGTACCGGCCGGGGTAGCAACCGATCATGGACGAATCTGAACTGGGGCTGCCCCCAGACCTTTCACCCGATTACAACGGCATTCCCGACACCATAGAAGGACCACCTCCCCGGACATCCGGCAAGATGGCCGACCAGGCTATGGCCATGCCGGGTGACGAGCCGGGAGCAGTCTTCGGACGCGTGACCGCTGCCGAGCAGGCTGACAGCGAGACTCTGGAGGAACGCATCCGGCAGGAGGAACCCGACGGTATCGCGGATCCTCAGGATCATCCCGGCCGATTGATCGCGCCGGAGTCGGAGATAGAGCAACTTGACAAGACCGCCGAGGAGGTGGCATTTCACGCCGCCGAGCCGGGAATGGGACTGACGGCAGAAGAAGCCGCAGTGCGGATTCAGGACGAATCCGAGCTGGACGGCTAGGCAGCTGCGACGCTTGCCTTACCGGCCGCGCAAGAACAGGTTCAGCAGCACCGTCAAAATGATCGACAGAACGATGCTTGTCCCCAGGGGGAAGTAGACGCGCACGTTTCCCTTACCGAACCGCATGTCCCCGGGCATCGAACCGATGCCCATCTTTCCGAGCAGAAGGAAGATGCCGCCGGCAATCAATGCAACCACGCCAATGACCAGAAGAATTCGGCCGAAGCCGGACGGCTCCATTACAGCAACCGATCGGCGGTCTCGAACAGCCCTAGGTGCTCGTAAGCCGGCGAGGTAGCCTGGCGGCCCCTCGGCGTCCGAATAATGAATCCTCTGCGCAATAGGTACGGCTCGTAGACCTCTTCCAGGGTGTTGGGCTCCTCCCCCACCGCCACGGCGAGCGTGGTGAGCCCGACCGGCTTTCCCCGGAAGCGTTGGATTAGGGCGGTGAGGATGGCCATGTCCACCTTGTCTAACCCCTCCACGTCAATCTCAAACAGCGAAAGGGCGTCCCTGGCCACCTCGACGTTGATCTGCCCGTCGGCCCGCACCTGCGCGTAGTCGCGGACCCGCCGCAGCAGCCGGTTGGCAATGCGAGGGGTTCCCCGCGACCGGCCGGCGATCTCCACGGCGGCGTCATGGGCGATCTGCAGGTTGAGCAGGCTCGCCGAGCGCTTGAGGATGTGGAGCAGATCCGCGGTCTCGTAGTAGTCGAGGCGCCCGAGAAACCCGAAGCGGTCCCGAAGCGGGGAGGTCAGTAGTCCGGTTCTTGTGGTGGCCCCGATCAGGGTGAACCGGGGCAGCTCGAGACGTATCGACCTGGCGGCCGGCCCCTTGCCCACCACCAGGTCGAGGCCGAAGTCCTCCATGGCAGCGTAGAGGATCTCCTCCACGGGACGTGCGAGCCGGTGAATCTCATCGATGAAGAAGACATCACCCTCCTGGAGGTTCGTGAGGATGGCCGCCAGGTCTCCGGCCCGGACCAGCGCCGGCCCTGAGGTGGCCTTGATGCCCACACCCAGCTCCGAGGCAACTATGTTTGCCAGAGTGGTCTTGCCCAGCCCCGGACTCCCGGCAAAAAGCAGATGGTCCGGGGATTCCCCCCGGCCCTTGGCGGCTTCCAGAATGATGGCCAGATGCTCCTTTGTTGCCGGCTGGCCGACAAACTCCTGCAGCCTGATGGGGCGGAGCGACCACTCGATGGCCTCTTCTTCCGCATCCTGACCGGAGTTGAGCACCCCTTTGGGCGTTGTGTCGCTCATACCCGGGAAAGCGCCTTCAGGGCCGCCTTTACCATGTCCGCGACCTCAGCCTCCTCGGAACTCAGACCCTGGAGGATCTCTCCCAGCTCCCCCGGCGCATATCCCAGGCCGATCAGGGCCTCTCTAACCTCAGCCAGCTTGGATCCGGCCGCTTCGATCCCGGAATCCGGGATTCCGAGCTGAGTCTTAAGCTCCAGGATCATCCTCTGGGCACTGCGCCTGCCCACACCGGGCACCTCCACCAGCGCGTCGACATTGGAAGACGCAATTGCCCGGCGCAGGCCATCGGGCTTCATATGACCCAGCACTGCAAGAGCCAGCTTCGGTCCGACACCGGTGACTCCGGTCAGGCACCGGAAGAGCTCCCTTTGCTCCATATCGGGGAATCCAAAAAGCGACAGCGAGTCCTCCCTGACCACCATCTGGGTAAGCAAGCGCACCTTCTCACCAAGCTGCAGGGTGCGCAAAGTGGACGACGAGACCTGGACGAAGTATCCAATGCCGTTCACGTCGACCTCGACCGCACCAAGACCGAGCTCGGTGATGGTGCCGCGTACCGACGAGATCATGTTTTCCTCCTCCTCATCTGACTGCCTGCAGCTCGCCCAATCGTCTGGAGCTGAGATGAGTGATGGCGACCCCCAGGGCGTCGGCCGCGTCGGCCGAGTCCGGCTGCGGGAAACCCCGCACCAGACGCTCCACCATGTACTGGACCTGCTTCTTGGTGGCCGTCCCGTTGCCCACGACCGCCAGCTTTACCTGCAGAGGCGTGTACTCATGGACCGTTAGCCCAGACTGGGCCGCCAGCAGCAACACGATCCCGCTCGACTGGATGGCCGGCACGGCCGAGGCTGCGTTGGCACTGAAAAAGAGGCGTTCGCAGGAAACCACATCTGGTCGCCACTCACCGACCACCAACCTTAGCTGCTCGAAAAGCATCATCAGGCGACTGGAGGTTACCTGCATGGGAGAGGTGACGAGCGTGCCGCAGACCAGCGCCTGGAGGTTTCCGGAGGTCTCCTGCACCACTGCATAGCCCATACGTGTGAGACCCGGGTCGATGCCCAGCACCCGCAGAGGACGGCTGTCTACTCTCATTGTTCCCCAATCGAACAGACGTTTGGGGAATGATAACCACGGCGGAGGACAGGTTAGGGGATTTGAGACCGAGCTTTCGGGCCGGGCTGAACTTCAGACCGTCAGGCGTTGAGCTCCGCCAGGGTCTCCTCCGGGATCTCGAAGTTGGAGTAAACCTCCTGCACGTCCTCTTCGTCGTCCAGGGCATCCATGAGCTTCAGGACCTTGTCCGCCAACTCCCGGTCCAGAGGCACGCTGGCGTTGGGCTCCATCGCCAAGCGGGCCGATTCGGGCTCGATTCCCGCTGCGGCAAGAGCATCCTTCAGCTGCTGCAGGTCGGTCGGGGCGCATAGTACCTGCCAGTAGTCCCCGTCCTCGGTGATGTCGTCTGCTCCGGCCTCCATGGCGGCCATCATCAGGTCGTCCTCCGTCACGCTATCGCGCGGGATCAGCACCACGCCCTTGCGGGTGAACATCCAGGCTACCGATCCCGGATCGCCCAAGGTGCCGCCGTTCTTCGTGAACACCCGGCGAACGTCGGCGGCGGCCCGGTTGCGGTTGTCGGTCAGAACCTCCACCAGCACTGCGACCCCTCCCGGCGCGTATCCCTCGTAGGTAAGGGTCTCGTACTTTATCCCCTCGATCTCACCGGTCCCCCGCTTGACGGCCCGCTCGATGGTGTCGTTGGGCATGCTGATGGCCCGGGCCCGGGCAATGGCGTCTGCCAGTGTGGGGTTGGTGTCCGGGTTGCCCCCGCCCTCCCGGGCGGCCACCTCGATAATCCGGATGGTCTTGGCGAACAGCTTTCCCCGGCGCGCATCCTTGACCGCCTTCTGGTGCTTGGTGGTTGCCCACTTCGAGTGGCCCGACACGCTCTACTCCCCCCTTGAGCAAAGATTCTCAACGAACCAGCGGTGGATCCTGTGCTCGCCCGCCAGCTCGGGATGGAAGGTCGCCGCCAGCAGGTTCTCCTTGCGCACCAGAACCGCCTGACCGGCCCATGTCGCCATCACCGTTGAGCGTCCGGCGTCCGTGATAATCGGAGCCCTTATGAAAATACCTCGGACCGGCTCGTCCAAGCCGTCGACAGGAATGTCAGCCTCGAAGGACTCGGCCTGCCGGCCATAGGCATTTCGTTCGACCTGCAGTTCCCACACGCCAAGCGTTCGCTCCCCATCCGAGACCCGGTCGGCAAGAACTATGGCTCCGGCGCAGGTGCCGAACACCGGCATCCCGCTCTGGACTCGCTTGACCAGGGCATCCCGCATTTCGTACCGGTCGATGAGCTTTAGCATGGTTGTCGATTCGCCGCCCGGAATGATCAGCGCATCGACCACATCCAGATCAAGGCAAGAACGAACCATCTGGCTGCGGTAGCCGAGAGATTCCAGGACCGACAGATGTTCGGCAAAATCCCCCTGGAGCGCCAGTACCCCTGTCTTGGGGGCTACCATCCCCTGGGGGCCAGCAGCTTGTCGGCCGGAATGTCTCGCAGGTCCACGCCTCTCATCGGCTCACCCAGCCCTCTCGACACCTTGGCCAAAACGTCGGGATCGTTGTAGTAAGTGGTTGCCTCGACCACCGCACGAGCCATCCGGGCTGGATCCTCGCTCTTAAAGATCCCCGAGCCGACGAACACTCCCTCGGCTCCCAGCTGCAGCACCAGCGACGCATCCGCCGGAGTCGAAACGCCGCCCGCGCAGAACAGAACCACGGGCAGGCGGCCGGTCTCGGCCACCTCCTTGACCAGATCGAACGGCGCTCCCAGGCTCTTGGCCTGGGTCATCAGCTGTTCGGCGGGCAGCACGCTCAGACGCCGGATCTCATCGGTGATCGACCGCAGATGGCGGACCGCTTCAACAACGTTGCCGGTGCCCGCCTCGCCTTTGGAGCGGATCATTGCGGCCCCCTCGCCTATCCGGCGCAGAGCCTCTCCCAGGTTGGTGGCTCCACACACGAACGGCACCGTGAAGTTCCACTTGTCAATGTGAAAGCTCTCGTCGGCGGGGGTAAGGACCTCGGATTCGTCGATGAAGTCGACACCCAGGGATTGGAGGATCTGCGCTTCGGCGACATGGCCGATGCGGGCCTTCGCCATGACGGGGATGGTGACCGCGGCCATGATCTCCGAGACCTTGTTGGGGTCGGCCATACGGGCCACTCCACCATCGCGGCGAATGTCCGCCGGGACCCGCTCCAACGCCATGACGGCACAGGCGCCGGCTTCCTCTGCAATCCCGGCTTCCTCGGCGGTGGTGACATCCATGATGACGCCGCCCTTCAGCATCTCCGCCAGGCCCCGTTTGACACGGGCAGTACCGCGCTCAGCCACTTAACTCACCTCGTCTTCGTAAAATCCAATTCTAGCTGTCCGCTTCGGTGTTGGTCTGAGATTCGAGCGGCGACGGAGGATAACCTCCCCCCAATGTTGGAGGTTAGCAGGGTGGCTACCCTATCCAGATCGATGGGAACATCGGTCCCAGCGAAGCGGCATCGCTCGCCCCGATCCACAGCCAGGGAGAACGCTGAACCTCGGGTTACTCAGCCCGCAAATCTGAGGTGTTGACGGGTAGCATCGGGCCAAAGGAGGGGCGTCCCATCGGGCGCCGGGGAGCCTCCTATTGGTCTACCATGCTAGTCAACGGAACCGCACTCTAGGCCCCCTTCAGGGGGGCCGAGAGTGCGGACACTGCGGCGGGCCCATGCCATCGCAAGGAACGGGGGTGCCATTCTAGTCCCGCCTGAAGACCCCGCCACCGCTCCTTTGAGCGTCCTGATAGCCGAAGACCAGTTCCTGCTGCGCGAGGGGACTCGACGTCTGTTGGAGGAGGCGGGGCTCAACGTCGTGGGGGTCGCTGCCGACTACGCAAGCGTGATCGAGCAAACCCGCCTACTGCGTCCCGAGGTGGTCCTCATGGACATTCGAATGCCGCCGACCCACACCATGGAGGGAATCAAGGCAGCCCACAAGATAAAGGCGGAGTTTCCCAGGATCGGGGTCGTGGTGCTCAGCCAGCATGATGACGAGAGCTACGTCTGGGCCCTTTTGAAAGAGGGAGTGGCCGGTTACGGCTACCTTCACAAGGTCCGGGTAGGTGACGTCGCTCAGCTTGTCAGGGCACTGCATGAAGTTGCTTCCGGGGGCTCGGTACTGGACCCGCGCATCGTCGAACGGTTGCTGGCTCTTCGCTCCCGCAAACCGGGATCGGCGCTGGGCCGGCTCACCCCGGCCGAGATGGAGGTGCTGCGGCTCATGGCCGAAGGCAAGAACAACGCCCGGGTGTCGCAGGAGCTCAGCGTCTCACTTGGGACCATCGAAAAGCGCATTGCAGCCGTCTTCTCCAAGCTCGGCCTCTCCGAGGAAACTGAGCTCAACCGCCGGGTCGCCGCCGTACTGATCTACCTGCGCGAGTCGGCCACCGTCAACTAGATCCGCGACCACCTTGGCTTTCCCACGGGATCCTGACCAGAATGGACACTCCCGAGCCTCGATTACCAACGATGGCCGCCGAACCGCCCACCGCGTTCACCCTGTCCGCCATGTTCTGGAGGCCGGCCCCGATGCGGCTCTCGGCGGGATCGAAACCAGGTCCGTCGTCTGAGACCTCCAAAACCACCTCTCCACCTCCGCTGCGCAGGCCGAGGAAGAGCTCGGACTGGGGGGCGTGTTTTTGGGCGTTGGCCATAGCCTCCATTGCCACAAAGTACACACTGCCCTCGATCTCCGGGCTGAGGCGCACCTCCTCCATCTCAGGAGCGACCTCCAGCCGTACCTTCATCGGCAGCCGGCTGGCGGAGGTGCGTAGTGCGGCAGCGACGCCCTGGTCCCCCAGTACGGTCGGGAAGATCCCCCTCCCCAGGTCCTGAAGGGCAAAGGCGGCCTCCTCAGCCTCGGCAGCAAGGTGCTCCAATGTCAGAGGATCGGGGGGCTGCTCCGACGCAGCAAGCTGCTTGATCTTCACCGCCAGCACCACGAGTTGCTGTTGCATGCCGTCGTGCAGATCCCGGGCTACCCGCTGACGCTCCTCCTGCTGAGCAACCAGGAGGCGCTTCGATGCCTCCCTCAAGCGGCGGGTCTGTCCCTGAAGCTCGCCGGTCATCTTCTGAAGAGCGCCGGCAAGCCGTCCGATCTCGTTGTCTCTGGGGGCGACAAAGGTGGCGGTCAGGTCTCCCTGCGCTATTCGGGTCGCCGTGCGTGACAGGCCGACCAACGGCCGGATCAACCTCCAGAACAGCAGCCACCCCATGATCAGAGCGACCACCGTCAGCACCGCCGTCGACAGGGAACGCACCAGATTCAGCCGTTCGGTAAGCCCGCTCACGGGGTCGGGCACCGCCACCCCGATGGCGCCGGCGGCGAGGTCGTCCCCGCGGCGTCCGATGGACTTGTAGACAAGGAGCATCCGGTCGCCCCCAAGCCTCACTACCTTGGGCTCCGTGGGCAGCTCTCCGGTCTCGGGATCCTTGCCGGGCAGACTGTCGGTGCCGAGCTCGATACTGCTGCCCACCACCTTCTCGCCGGCCAGCAGAATGACCTGGCCCCTTTCACCCAATGTCTTGCGCAACTGCAGGGCGGTGAAATCGGAAAGCTCCAGTCCCGCCAACAAGACCTTGCTATCCCCCTCTATCGGAGTGGCCAGCACTCGCATGAAGGTCGTTTCGGAGGCCGGCACTATGCTGGACGTCGATCCGGGCGCCGCGCTCGTTACGGCCGCGGACCCTTCCAGAAAGGTCCCGTTGCCGGCGACCAGTTTGCCCTCTCGATCAAAAACGCCAAGCACGTCGAGGTCCAGCGCGTTCTCCGTCAGGCTCAGCTGCCTTTCCAGATTGTTGCGCTGGTTCGGTTCGGTGGTCCCGCTGACGTTCAGCAGCTCGGCGAGATAGCGCAGCGTCTCCCCCAGGGTGACCTCACGTGCTCTGTACGCCGCAACCACGACGTCGAGCCGGCTCTGGGTCAGGCGGCTCGCCTCAGCAGCAAGCGCAGACTTGGTCAGCCGGTCCTCGAAGATTGCCGTCCCCACGGCGGCAATGAGCACGACCGCTGCAAGGGCCGCAAGAAACTCCGCCAGGATTGAATGACGTCTCCGCCTGTGAGCGGGCTTTGTGCGGACGACGCCTTTAGCTGTGGACCGACGAAGGGCTATGGCCATGCCGCTACGCTATCCGGTCGAACCGGCCGGCGAGCTCTCCGCCTTGACCTGAGCCGCTTTCAAGGCTGCCGCCGGATCTGTTCCGTCTCTCATCACCTCGGTGAATGCGGTGTCCCACGCGCGCGCCGCCTCCGGAAAGGCCTCGATCAGCAACGGGTGGGCGCTTTCCAATTGTTTCCGGACCACCTTGAGGGTCGGGTCTTCGAAGAAGGGGTCGGAATAGACCCTCGGGCGCACCGGCAGACGAGCCTCCTGTTTGGCGAGCTGCAGGGCGTGGTTGTCCGAAATGATCGTCCTCATCAGCTCAAACGCGAGCTCACGATTCTGCGAACCCTTCGGTACGAATAGACTACTCCCTCCGGTAACGGTTCCCTCAGTCTGGCCGGTGGTTCCTCTGGGCATGAGTGCGGCTTCATAGGTGGTGCCCAACGTCTGCTTGTCGAGCTTCGCCAGGTCCCAGGAGCCGGAAGCATGGATTGCCGCGCTTCCGGAGCGGAAGAGCGCCAGCGCGTCGGCCGACGAAGTGGCGCCGGCCGGAGCGAAGGCATGGCCCTGCTTGACCATCCGGGACAAAAAGGTCAGGGCCTCGACGTTCTTGGCGGAGTCGAGGGTGAACCGCGGCTTTCCTCCTTCAAGGGTCACCAGCTCCCCGCCATTTGCCCGGATCCACCCATAAGCCGCCCAGTAACTGTTCGCGAGTGCCATTACCCGCCGAGAGCCGTCCGGGCTCGTCAAGACGCGCCCGTACCGCTCCAGGTCTGCGAACGTGGTGGTTTCAGCAGGCGGGTCGAGATTCGCCGCGGCAAAGCTCTCCGGCCGGTAGAACAGAACAAGAGCATTGATGTCGAGCGGAAGCCCGTAGAGCCGCCCGTTCCACTCCACGTCGGCAACCGCACCCGGGAAGAACTCGGCCGATTTTATCCCAGCCTTTTTCCATAGGTCGTCGACCGGCTCGGCCAGGCCCTGAGCTCCGGCGGCATAGGCGTGCCACTGGACCACATCGGCCGGATCTGCGGCCTTGATCTGCCCGCGCACAGCCTCGGCCATGTTTCGGATCGGCAGCTTGTCTACCTCGACCCGAACATCGTCGTGCTGCTCCTCGAAAGCCTTGACGGCCGCCAAAAACGCAGGGCGATCACCCCAATCGTCGGTCATCAGGACCCTCAAGCGCACCGGAGGCGGGTCTGCGGTTGGCGCGGAAGACGAGCATGCTGCCATCAGACAACAGGCGACGAACAGGGCAGTTGGAATGCGCGGCGCCCGGCGCCGAATGGTCGCTATTGTCATCCAATCCTCGGAACTGAAGGGTCGACTCCCTCAGCCTGCTACTTATACATTGAATGACATTGTTTGGGAACGCGAGCGTGGGTGAAGCTAACGCAACTCAAACCACACTGTGGTGGGAGGGTCCTGCTGGATGCCCCACCGTTGCGAGAGCCGCTCGACGAGCGGCAATCCCCATCCACCGGCTTGATCCAGTGGAGTCGACCGACGCTGGAACGTAAACCCGCTGCCCTGGTCGGCCACCTCGATGCGAACGACCGGCGGGCGCATACAGATACGCAGCAGGACCGAGCTGTCGGGCGTCATGCCCGAATGGCGAACCGAGTTGCTGACGAGCTCGCTGACCAGCAAGGTCGCAGCCTCGACGGTCTCCTCGGCCGCCCCGGACAGACTCTCCTTCACCGCCTTGCGGGCCATGCCGGGCGCCAGAGGGTTCGGCGGGAACCGTACCTCATGGACGGAGCGAGCGGTTTGGCTGATCACCGTGCCGTCTCCTTGACCGCAACTCCAGTTTTCCGGATAGCCGGAAACCGGCCATTTCTGACGGCTCTCTGTGGAAAAAGCAGTGGAGCTCACATTAAGTAGATTTCCCGCCGACTAAGTACTGAAACCGCAGAAATCTCCGATTTGCTCTACTGGACGGTCACAGGCCTCTCCTGAGGCACCAAGTGGATGAACGTGGTCCCCGGGGCGAATTCGATGGTTTTGCCCGCTGCATCGGTGAAGGTGGTGTCGTCGTTGAGACTGGGCCTGCTCCAAGTGCCGGTGACCGATGTACCACCACGCACGACGATCGCCTCCCCGGTTCCTACCACCGTGGTCTCCATTGTCGGGGTCCCGGAGGCGTCCCTGACGGTGCCGGGTTGGACCCTCACCTTCTGGATGACCACGTTCGCAGCACTGACCTGTTTGCCTCCCACCAGGTTGTGGGGCGTATCGCCGTGAAAGCGCAAGTACGTCTCGCTGCCCTGGTCGTAGTTGTACCTGACGGTGGCTCGCTCGGCGAAGGAAAGGGTTACCGAGTTGCCGCCGGCGGCAGCGGGCGGGGGCCTGTCTCCCGCGCCCGCTGGACTTGCTGCGGGAGGGTTCAGCACATCGGCGTTGAACTTGAGGGCCGTCTTCGGCGGCCCCTTAACATCCTTGGCACCTTCCAGAGAGCGCAGCTTGTCCGTGGAGGTGACCAGGTTGTACGGCGCCTTGCGGTCCGAGGCCCGGGTGTAGGCCTCGCCGTTTGAGCCGTGCTTGAGGTCTACGATCCAGTCTGCGCTGTCGATCCTGCCCAAGACCTGCTGGTTGGCGCCCGAGTATCCGAACAGCACCGGGTCGTACTCCTTGAGGATTTCGACGTCAACGTTGCGTGAGCTGCGCACCGGACCCACCTGGTCGGCGTCGTTGCACTGAAAGATGCTCAGGAAGCGGGTAAGGCCGCCTTCGCCTAGCTCCTCGTATACGATGTCGGCCGCCTCGAGGCCTTGCTGGGGTCGGGCGGGGGGCGCATTGTCTATTTTGACGGCCAGTGCCGGGCGTTCGACATCGGCACCACCGGGGGCTTCCGTACCGGTCAAGGGGCACACGGCCGGCCTGTCGGGCCCAGGACCAGCAGTATTGCCGCCGCGGTTACAGGCAGCCAAACCGAAGACGAGCAGCACAAAACAAAGTAGGCGGGTCCGCATGGCCGTGAACATTAGCATGGGTTTACCGATGGTGCAGCCCGGTCCGGGGACGGCGTGCGGGGATCCGTGACCCTAGAACTCGACGCTTACTGGACCCCGGGAATCCTCGTCGGTCTGGAAGAAGTCCTTCTTCTGAAAGCCGAAGACCCGGGCGATCAGGACATTCGGAAACACCTGAATTAGGTTGTTGTACCTGAGAACGATGTCGTTGTAGTACTGGCGGGAGAAGGCAATCCTGCCCTCGGTTTGGGTCAGCTCGGCCTGCAGCTGAGCGAAGTTCTCGTTCGCTCTGAGCTGCGGGTAAGCCTCCGCCACTGCGAACACCTGACGAAGAGCCTGCGTGAGGAACCCTTCCGCCTCAGCCTGTTCGGGGACGCTCTTTGCCTCGATGCCCATCGCCCGGGCTCGGGTAACGGCGTCGAAGGTCTCCTTCTCGTGGGCCGCATAACCCTTGACCGTCTCAACGAGATTGGGGACCAGGTCGTACCTTCGCTTGAGTTCGACATCGACGCCGCTCCAGGCGTTGTCGACTCTATTGGCGGTCGACCGCATGCGGTTGTAGAGGAGAATCGCATAGAGGGCGAGAATGCCGCCGACGATGGACAGGATGATGCCGGTGCTGATCGTAGGACCTCCTCGCTACATGTGGCACTTCATGATAGCGCCGCCTCGTAGACCTCCCGGACCTGCTTGGCCAGGACGTCCCAGTCCAGCTCCCACGCGCGCTTCCGCCCCCGTGAGATCATCTCCGAGGCGAGTTTCGAGTCCGTCAGGACCGACAGGATCATCGAAGCGGTTGCACCGGCATCTCCGACCGGAGCATGAAGCGCCGCCCCGGCGGCTGCCTCGACGTAGCCCGGCAAGTCCGAGCAGACCACCGGGACTCCGGCGGCGGCGGCCTCGGCGAGGACTATGCCGAACGACTCCCCGGAGATGCTGGGTGCACAAAAGACGGATGCCGCCCGGTAGATGCCCGGGAGAGCCTCCTGGGATACGGACCCCAGGGCGTTGACCCAGGATGGAACGTCGTTGCGAGTGGGGCCCACAGCGACCAGTTCCACCGGGCAGATCTGCCTTACTCTTTCCACTGCAGCTACCGCCACGCTCAGCCCCTTACGAGGTTCCGGTCGGCCTACGAACAACACGAAGGGCCTTCCGCCGGCAAGACCCTCCGCCGGGGTGGCTTCGGAGAACCAGGCCGCCTCGATGCCGTTCGGGATGTTGCGGTACTCGCCCGGGAAGTAATTGGAGATCAGCGCCAGAGCCGCTCTGGACACTGCGATCCGCCCCGAGATCTTCTTCATCAGCAGGTCCAGGAACGGCTTCGCAGTGGCATATGCCCTGCTCCGCGCCTGCGACGCATGAAAGGTTGCCACCACCGGGACCTTCGCCTGGTGCAGAGCCAGCATGGAAACGCTGGGGCTGAAGGGCTCGTGGATGTGGAGCAGGTCGACGTCTGAGCGCCCCAGGCGCTTGCGTATCCGGCGGTTGGCCTGAGGCGAGAAGCAGAGACGGGCCACAGATCCGTTGTAAGGGATGCCGAGCGTGCGCCCGGCGTCAAAGATCTCAGGTTCGGTGTTGGTGGCCGGAGCAACGATCTCGATGTCGATACCGCTGCGCTTCAGAGCCCTGGACAAGCCCTGGATGTGACTGCGGACGCCACCCGGGAAAGACCAGTCGTACGGGCACACGATGGCCACCTTCATCCCTGTGGCTCACCTATCTGCGGAGGCTCGGAAGTTTCCGTGGCGGTGGCCTGCGGGGTGGTGGCCTGCGGGGCGGCCTCACGACCGCGGGGCCGAAGATGCGGCTCGTCCGACGGCCAGTTCGTGCTGAACAGGTGCCACTGCTCCGGGGCCGCGCGGATGAGCTTTTCGAGGGCGTCGGCCGTGACCTGCGCCACCGCGCTGACATCCGCCTGTTCATCCCCGGTCAGCTCGTAGGGGACCCGCTCGAGGTGCAACCGAAAACCATGCTCCTGCTTGGTAATGGATCCGGCGACCAGGGGGACCTCCTTTCGTTGCAGCAACAGGGTCGGAGACGCCGGAAACGTCGTCCTCTCTCCGAAGAACTCCACCCAGATCCCTCGCCGGCCCAGATCCCGATCCGATACCAGGGCAACCATCCCCCCGGAGTCCAGGACATCCGCCAGACGCTCCCGCACGGATCTGCCGTTTCGGGCCGGCAGAACGGTGAGACCATGCTTCTCCCGGATTTGGGCGAACCAGTCGAACAGCGCCTTCGGGCGCAGGACTTCGGCAACGGTGGTGAAAGACCATCCTTTGGCACCCGCCCAGGCGACTCCAAGGTCGTAGAAGCCCAGATGCGGGGTGATCAGCAGCCCGCCTCTGCCGGCGGCTATGACCTCGTCGATGACGGCTAGCGAGTCGCCGACCGGCTCGACCATGCTCAACAGCTGATCGTGGGAGTAGCGGCCCAAGCGAAAGGTCTCCAACCAGTACTCGGCGTAGGACCGGAAGGCAGCCTTCACCATGTCGTCAAGGTGGGGGTCCTCCCCCACCACCCGAGCCAGATTGCGTTCGACCGTCCGGCGTTTACCGTGTGCCCGTCTGTAAGCCACGCGGCCGCCCCACGCCGCTACGCGGTCGGCCACACGCGGCGGGGTGTGCTCTGCGAGCCAGGCTGCAGCGCGGTAGGCGAAGTAGACGGCGGCCGGTCCCGGGCCGTCGGCGAAGGGACTCGAGTCTTTCACGTTTACCTCACGCCGCCCGAGCCTGGCGCCAGACGTGTACGAAACGCTGGATCACCGTGAACCCGCAAGCTGCGGACAGCACTATCAGCGCCGGAATCATCAGGTTCAGGATTAGACCGGCGCAGACAACGGTAATCCGTTCGGGGCGCTCGGCGATCCCGACGTTGCAGGTGAAGCCGAGGCCCTCGGCGCGGGCCCGGACGTAGGACACCATGAGGCTTAGGATCAGGCTCACGAGTGCTAGTCCCGCGCCGAGGGGAAAGCTCTGCTCGGACACGTGAAAACCTGACTGCGCGCCGGAAGTGATCCCCTGCCCTCCGGTGTTGTAAAACCAGATCAGGCCCACGAAGATCGCGGCATCGGAGAACCGATCGAGCGTCGAATCCAGGAACGCTCCGGACTTCGACATCTTGCCGGTGGCCCGGGCCACGGCTCCATCGAGCATGTCGAACAGGGATCCCGCAATGAGGATCCAGCCGCCCAGCAGCAACCGTCCCTGCGCTATCAGCACTGCCGTCGCCACGGTGATGAGAAAACCAACAACGGTCATCATGTTCGGCGTGATTCCGGCGCGGCCGATGGCTGCGCCGAGCGGGATCGCCACCCGTTGGGCCGCTCCACCGAACATTTTCTTGAGCATAGAGTCGCCGCTCAATATAGACCCCGGGCCAGAATCGGGAAGCGTTACCAACGGTATTCAGGAAAGCAATAGGATTCTTATATGAAGACCTACGATCCCGAGAAGATCCGCAATGTCGTTCTGCTGGGACACCAGGGATCCGGCAAGACGACCCTTGCTGAGGCGCTTCTGTACGTCAGCGGTGTGACGACCCGTATGGGATCCATCACCGAAGGCAGCACCGTCTGTGACTTCGAGCCGGAGGAGATCAAGAAAACAATCTCGGTCTCTCTGGCTATCGCGCCCTTCGAGTGGAAGGGCCGCAAGGTAAACCTGCTCGACGCTCCAGGTTACGCCGACTTCATCGGCGAGGCCCAGGCAGCCGTCCGCGTTGCCGACGCAGCGATCCTGGTGGTGTCCGCGGTCGACGGCGTTCAGGTGCAGCACGAAGCCCTGTGGCGCCTTGCCAAGAATGCGGACATTCCGAGGTTCGTATTCGTCAACAAGCTGGACCGGGAGCGTGCCGACTTTCACGCCGTCCTCGATCAACTTTCCGACCGGCTCGGACCGGGCTTCGCCCCCGTGGACCTGCCCCTCGGGGAGGAGCACGAGTTCCACGGCATCGTGGACGTACTTAGCGAGAAGGCATTTCAGTACGACGCGGCGGGAAAATCCACCGAGAGCGACATGTCGCCGGACCAGGAGGCCGAGTGCACGTTGCTCCACACGCGCATCCTTGACTCGGTGGCCGAGACCGACGACGAGCTTCTGGAGAAGTACCTCGGTGGTGAGGATCTCACCCCAGACGAGATCACCAAAGGGTTGCACAAGGGCGTCTGCGAGAGCTCTGTCTTCCCAGTCCTGGTTGGATCCGCTACCAAGCTGGTTGGCCTGGACCGCCTGGCCGACATCGTCGTGGAGATGGCGCCATCACCCCTGGAGCGGGGCCCGGGAGTGGGCACCAGGCCGGGAACCGACGAGCCGGAGGAGCGGGAACCTCTTGCGTCGGCTCCCCTGTCGGCCTTTGTCTTCAAGACGATCTCCGACCCGTACGTTGGGCGGATCAGCTTGTTCAAGGTCATCTCGGGCAGGATGCGTCCGGACTCCAACGTTTACAACACCGCCACGGCGGCCGACGAGCGAATCGCCCAGCTCTTCACCCTTCGCGGAAAGCATCAGGAACCGCTACCCGAAGTCGTCGCCGGCGATATCGGCGGTGTGGCGAAGCTGGCGCACACCCACAGTGGCAACACCCTCGCCGACAAGAGCCACCCGGTCGCGTACGAGGAGCTGGAATCCCCGGACCGGGTTCTGGCCAAGGCGATCGTTCCGAAAACGAAGGGCGACGAGGACAAGCTCATGACCGCCCTCGCCCGCCTCCACGAGGAGGATCCCGCCCTGCTGGTGGAGCGTAACTCAGAGACGCACCAGACGCTGATCTGGGGTACCGGCGACACCCATCTGGACATCGCCATGGAGCGCCTCAGTCGCAAGTATGGGGTGGAGGTCGTGGAGATCCCACTGCGAATCCCCTACCGGGAGACCATTGCCGGCCCGGGCAAGGCCATCGGCCGGCACGTGAAGCAGAGCGGGGGTCACGGCCAGTACGCCGTATGCAATCTGGAGATCGAACCTCTGGAGCGAGGCGGGGGCTTCGAGTACGTCGACAAGATCTTCGGCGGAGCGGTCCCATCCCAGTTCATCCCGTCGGTGGAGAAGGGAATCCAGAAGACCCTGGCCGAAGGCGCCGTCGCCGGCTATCCCGTGGTAGACGTGCGAGTCACGCTGGTTGACGGCAAGTACCACGCCGTCGACTCATCCGACATGGCCTTTCAAATCGCCGGGAGCATCGGCTTTCGTGAGGCGGTGGCCAACGCCGGGGTGTCACTGCTGGAGCCGATCATGGACCTCGAGGTGATGGTCCCCGACTCCTACCTGGGTGACATCATGGGGGACCTGAACGCCAAACGAGGCCGTATCCAGGGCACGGAGAGCGTAGGAGGCGGCCGGCAGCTGGTCAAGGCGAAGGCGCCGATGGCCGAGATCGCCCGTTACGCGATCGACCTACGGTCAATGACGGGCGGGCAGGGCACGTTTCGGTCGGCGTTCTCGCACTACGAGCCCGTCCCCCCGCACCTGGCAGAAAAGATCATCACCGAGGCGAAGCAGGCTAAAGAACCAAGCAAGGCCCATTGAAGCCGAGAACGGTCACCCCCGCCCGGATGATCCTCCGTGGCTTAGCGCGACGGTGCCCATTTTGCGGCCACAACAAGATCTTCGACAGCTGGTTCAAGCTCAAGGACCGGTGCCCCAGCTGCGGGCACCGTTTCAACCAGGAGGAGGGCTTCTACATCGGGGCCTACGCCATCAACTTCTCGATCACCGAGGGACTCTTGCTGTTGTGCCTGATCCCGTACATCTTGATCTCGGCGTCGAACCCCGACTTCGAGCTCAACGTAGTTCCGTTTGCCATCGTCGCGTTCGTGGCCGCAATCGTCGGACCGATCCTGTTCTTCCCATTCTCGAGAAGCCTGTGGGTTGCCCTAGATCTCACTCTGCGCGGGGGGCGCAACCTTGACCTGACCGGCATTCCCGCACCCGACGACCGACCGGGTTAGTCTGCGCCGGTTTCAGTGCGGACCGTCATGGAACCGCCTAATCGCGTCCGCTGGTACCTCCTCACCGGCGGGCTCGCGGCCAGCGCCCTGTTGCTGGGCATCTCGGCCCGGCCGGCCCGGCTCGACAGGGCGGAGGTGGTCTCGGCGTCAGCCATCCTCGTCCTCGGAGCCGCTCCCGCATTCGTCGGAGCCCTCTTAAGACCCACCGCTTCAGGATCGTCGCAGGGGCCGACATCTTCGTCCTGCTCTACCTGGCCATGTGGGGCTTCTGGTGGTCGCTCCCGATGGTTGCGCTGATGATCGGGGCACAGTTCACAGTCACGCCAACCGGGATATTCGAAGCGGCGTGATCGTCGGGTTGGGAGTTGTGCTCGCGGGGATGGCCTTCATCGCTGCAGTCCTGGTCGTGCCCAGCGAGCAGCCGTCCCTGTGGGCCTGCTATCCACCAGGCGGCGGATCCGACACCAACGCCGTCTTTAATGCGCTCTCGCGAACGACCAGCCTGGGCCGAGAGCACCTACCCGGCATCGACGGTATCTCTCGAAGAATGGAAGGCGTACGCGTGGACATCGACCCCTACGCCGGCGGTCGGGATGTGGATCAGATCCGTCGGTTGATGGCCGCGGCGCCTGGGGTGCCGGAGGTCAGGCGGGGAGCGCCCTGTCCGGGGTGAAGGGCCGGGCTTGAACTCTCGCCAGCAATTCTCACACGGAGAAGCTCGTTGGCTCGACGGCGTTCGAGGCGGCCCTTTAGGGGACCTCTACCTCCTGGCCCTTTCCGCCGGGCACTCCGGGAGCACCCTTGCTGCCGGGTACCCCGTCCGGGCCATCGGCGCTTCGAACGTTTCCATCTTCATCCGGCTCGTTGATCTCGAGGTCCGGTATCTCGAGGTCGTCCGGCTCCGGGGCATTTGTTCTGGGAGGAGTCCTGGAAGCCGCCGTGCCGGTGCTGCGGCGGGTGGTTGAGCTTCTGGTTGTTGTTCTGGTCCCGGTCCTTGACCCCCCGCCGGGGGGCACAGGTGTGAGCGCAGTGGCCGTCACGGCATCGCCCGGGTTGAAGAAGATGGCACCCTGCATTCCACGGTCAACGTGAAGCCGGCAGTAGAAGCGGAATGCTCCAGACGTGGGTAGCTGGATCACGACTTCCGCCTGCTCCGCAGGCCTGAGCTGCCGGTCGATGCCCAATGAATCGATGGTGAAGGTGTGATCCGCGAGGGTTCCGGCATTTTTGAGAGCCAGCCTGACATTGGCGCCCGGCGTGACCTTTACGAAAGTGGGGTCGAAGGCGAAGTCGGTCATCTGCATCTCGATGGCAACGGCCGGGCCCGCTCCGGTTAGGTCGCTGACCGCCTTGACGTTGACCGGCCCCTCGAGCGCAACCGGGGCAGCCGGCGGGGAGGGTGATTCATTTACCGTCGGGGTTGGCGAAGCCGTCTTCACGGGAGACGGGCTCTGCGTCACCTGTCCGGCATTGCGAGCGCAGCCCGTTCCGGCCATGCACAGCACCAGACCAAGCACCAGCCGCTTCCTCACCGCAGTGCCTTTCGCCCGGTATTCCTTTCTCAGCTACCGCTGATTCTAGCGAAGGGCAGAGCCCATCCGGCGCATTCGACGCCTCCTTGGATGGGTTTAGCGATGCCGGTGTTGACTGCTCCGGCGCGCCGTTCGGGATGGGCGGCGACGTGCCATACTCCCCAGAAACTTGGGGGAGAAGAAGGAATGACAGGAGACAAGGATGACCGGCTGCCGGCTGCAACCGTGGCGAACTCAAACATGCCGTTGCACCATTGCATTCCGGTACTCGTCGTGTTGCTTCTGCTCATGGCCACCGGCTGCGGGGGCGGCGAGCGCGCACCTTCGGGCGGGAGACCAGAAGCCGGCGCTTCCCCGTCCCCCTCCTTCGACCCGGCCGAGGAGCAGAAGATGGCGGATGCCGTGCTCTTGGTAGCCGGCGACCTCCCGGCCGGATTCGTTCAGGCACCGGACACTGAGGAGAGCCCTTCGGCTGAAGAGAGCCCCACGGAGGAAGAGGAGGAGGAGGAAGCTTTCGACAAGTGCGTCGGAGATCAGGGCGAACAACTCGACGAAGCCACCACCGCCGAGGCTGAGGCTCCCGACTTCGAACGAGGAGATGCGCTGGCTAGCTCTCTCAGCATGGTCGTAAAGACTCAGGACGACGCCCGCGAAGGCGTCCGGGTATTCGGGTCAGACCAGATCAAGGAGTGTTTGAGGCAAACGCTAAGCGACAGCTTTAGGGATGGCATCGCCGAGGAGCTCGGCCCAGGAGAGCCGGTTCCCCAAAGCCAGGTGTCAATGGAGACTCTCACCTTCCCGGCTGTGGCCGATGAGGTGACTGCGTTTCGGCTGAACCTGACCGTCCCCACCCTGGACCTGACCTTCCCGTCGCATTTCGTCCTGGTTCGGAAAGGACGGACCCTCGGTTTCTACTTCTTCACCAACTCCGGGACGCCCTTCCCCCTCTCGGATCAGCAGGCCGCAATCGGCAAAGCGATGGGCCGGCTGCCTTAGAACAGCGACCGCAGTCGAGTGTAGGTCTGTTCCAGGGTCTCGGGCAGGACCTTGCTCTCCCCCACCACCGGCATAAAGTTCGTGTCCCCCGACCATCGGGGCACCAAGTGCATGTGGAGGTGCCCCGGCACGCCGGCACCTGCGGCTGCACCCAGGTTGGCCCCCAGGTTGAAGCCCTCAGGTGACATGGAGGCCTTGAGCGCCTCGATAGCCCTTAGGGTGAGCTCCATAACCTCGGAGCGCTCCTCGGTGGTCAGGTCTTCGAGGGCCCCGACGTGGCGAAGCGGTGAGATCAGCAGGTGGCCGGTGTTGTAGGGGAACCGGTTCAAAACCACGAGGCACAGGTCGGTGCGGTACAGCACCAGGCTGCCTGGCAGGTCGCCGGCCGAAGCATCGGCGCACAGGAAGCATTCGTCCGAGGGCGCCGAGCGGAGGTAATCCATGCGCTGGCGGAACAACCTCTCCACGGCCTACGCTCCTCGCTCGCTGCGGACCGGAAAAGGCAAGGCTAGGCCGGGATCAGTCGTTCGTCGACCTCTTTCACAACGCATGCCGTGAAGTCCTCCAAGGGGACCCCCCGCTTCTCGGCGCCGCCCCGGGGCCTCACCGACAAGGTGCCGGCCTCAGCCTCCTTGTCGCCGACCACCACCATGTAGGGCACCTTGGAGGTCTGCGCCTTGCGGACCCGGTTACCGAGCGACTGATCCGACGCATCGACGATCACGCGAACCCCGTGCTTGCGCAGATGATCCGCCACCTCCTCGGCGTAGCCGTGGTGCCGGTCGGAGATGGGCACCACAGTTACCTGGTCGGGCGCCAGCCAGGTGGGGAAGGCACCCCCGTAGTGCTCCAGCAGGATGGCGAAGAACCGCTCGATCGAACCGAAGAGAGCCCGATGGATCATGAACGGCCGGTGGCGGACGCCGTCCTCACCGACGTATTCCATGTCGAATCGCTGCGGAAGCTGAAAGTCGACCTGCAGGGTGGAAAGTTGCCAGCGCCGGTTGAGGGCATCCTTGATGTGGACGTCGATCTTCGGCGCGTAGAAGGCTCCCTCCCCCTCGGCCACCCTGTACGACAGGCCGGTGGCTTCCAGAGCACTCCGCAGAGCCTCCGTCGCCTGGTCCCACTCCTCCGGTTCGCCGACGTACTTCTCCGGACGGGTGGCCAGCTCGGCTTCGAACTCCGTCAGGCCAAAGGCTTTCAGCACCTTGAGCACGAACTGAAGAAGGCTGGCCAACTCGTCCGCCAGCTGGTCGGGGGTGCAAAAGATGTGGGCGTCGTCCTGGGTGAAGCCCCGCACCCGGGTGAGCCCGTGCAGCACGCCGGACCGTTCGAACCGGTAGACCGTGCCGAACTCGAACAGCCTCAGCGGCAGCTCCCGGTAACTGCGGGTGCGCGACTTGTAGATGAGGATGTGCATCGGGCAGTTCATTGGCTTGGGGTAGTAGGCCGCGCCCTCCAGCTCCATCGGGGGGTACATGCCGTCCTTGTACCAGCCGAGGTGGCCGGACATCTCGAACAGGGTCGACTTCGCCAGGTGAGGGGTCCAGACGAACTCGTAGCCGGCGGTCTGGTGCTCGGCCTTCGAGTAGTCCTCCATGATGTTGCGGATCAGACCGCCCCGGGGATGGAAAACGGCCAGGCCGCCGCCGATCTCGGGTGGGAAGTGGAACAGGTCCATCTCCGGACCGAGCTTGCGGTGGTCCCGCTTCTGCGCCTGCTCCAGGCGCCACAGGTACTGCTCGAGTGCCTTGGGCGACTCCCAGGCAGTTCCGTAGATGCGCTGTAGCATCTGGCGCTTCTCGTCGCCGCGCCAGTAAGCACCGGAGCTGCGGGTCAGCTTGAACGCCTTGATCCGCCCGGTCGAGGGGATGTGGGGACCCCGGCACAGATCGACGAAGCGGTCGGCGTTGCGGTAGAGGGAGACCTTGTCGCCGATGACTCCTTGCTCCGACGCTTCGCCGTCCATCTCGTTGATCCACTCCAGCTTGAAGGGCTGGTCGGCGAACAGCTCGGCCGCCTCCTGAAGCGAGACCTCTTCCCGAGAGAAGGGCTGGTCCTCCTTGACGATCTCCGCCATGCGGGCTTCGATCTTCTCCAGGTCCTCGGGCGTGAACGGGCGCCCGATGTCGAAGTCGTAGTAGAAACCGTCCTCGATGGGTGGGCCTCCGGCGTACTTGGCGTCCGGCCATATCGACAGTACCGCCTGCGCCAGAACGTGAGCCGTGGAGTGCCTCAGAACCTGGCGGCCCAGATCGTCCTTTTGGAGCAGCACGATGGCATCGCCCTCCGGAGGGCGGGACAGGTCGACCTGCGTCCCATCTGGCAGCATGTACGCGACCGCGTCCTTACGTCTCGGGTCACTCATATAAGGCCATTATCCATGTCCCCCGAACTCCTCTACCTGCTGCGACGGCGGATCCGAGCCTCCGGACCGCTTGCATTCGATGAGTTCATGAAGGTCGTCCTGTACAGCGATCCGCACGGCTACTACCGCAACCACGTTCCCGGAGCCGGCTCCGACTACAGAACGTCACCCTCGCTCACTCCGTGGTTCGGGAGGCTGGTGGCGGATGACCTGAGGAGGGCTTGGGAAGGTCTCGGCTCACCCGGAATCTTCACGGTCGCCGAGGTCGGAGCCGGCAACGCCGACCTCGCGGCGTCTGCCGTGGAGGCGGCCGGCGGACCGTTCGCGGAGGCCCTCAGGTGGGTGTTCGTCGAGCCGATCGACTCAGTCGCCGGGCTTCAGAGGTCCCATTTGGGCTCCTCAAGCCGGTTCTCGTGGGTCGCGGGGCTCGGCCGGCTCGACCCGATCACCGGCGCGATCCTGGCTCACGAGGTCCTGGACAACTTCCCCTTTCGGCTCTTCGAGGTTCACGAGCAGGGCCCGATGGAGGTCCGTGTCGGTGCAGTGCGCAATCACCTGGCGGAGGTGCTGGTCGCGATCGGTCGGGAGGTAGTCGAGCTGGTGGCTCCGGCCCTGGAGCACCTTGAGGTTGGCGACCGTTTCGAGCTGCGCACGAACCTCGAGGGATGGGTGGCCGAGTGCGCCCGGGCGCTGGAGCGGGGGCGCCTGATGTTCGTGGACTACGGGGACCTGGAGCCGGAGATCTGGACCCGCCACCCCGCGGGGTCGATGGCGACCTACCGGCAGGGCCGGCTAGGCTCCGACCCGTTCGAAGACGTTGGTGACGCCGACATCACGGCACACGTGAACTTCTCGGCGCTCGGGCGGGCGGCGCAGGACGCCGGGTTGGAGCTGGGTCCCCTGCAGACCCAGAGAGGTTGGCTGGAGTCGCTTGGGTTGAAAGACCTGGTGGCCGAGCTGCGCCGGAAGGAGCTGAAGGCCAGGGCAGAAGGGCGCCACGGCGACTACCTGAGCCACATGGCGGAGCGGTCCAGGGTGGAGACCCTGGCCGCCCGGGGCGGCCTGGGAGACTACCTGGTGTTCAGCGCCGAGCGGTGAACGCAAGTCGACTCCCCTTAAGCGCGTCTTCGACGCTGTGCGAATCCTCCCGTCTTGACCGATCGATCAGACTGCTCGTCGAAGTGTTTAAGCTGCGGGACTTCGATAACCAAGCGTCATAGGCCTCGGCGCCAGACCTCAAGTCCCTGAACTAATCCGCGCCTTAACCAAGCTTCAAAACGGGAATCCGACTCTTCAAGACTGTCGCGGTAATTAACTTGGAAATATTCGTCGGAGACCGTGATCAAGTCACTGAGGTCTCGTTCGCCTTCACCGCTCTCATCTCTTCGGAAGAACAGCATCGAACCGGCGATAAGCCCCCGGTAGTCGTGACCAATCCCTTGGAGCATCAGAAGAATTTCGGAATGTTGTTCTGTCTCTAAGATCAATCTTGTCCAAGCCATATACGGACTCGGGTTGGCAAAGAACCCAAGCTCTTTGGCAGCGTGAATCATTTGGAATCGGAACCAGTGTCCCCGATGACCGCCCGACCCTTCAGTGTCAACCTTGAACCTAAAAGCGCGTGAATACGGCCCCAGCTCTTGTTGCAGCTTCGTCGCCGTTGCTTCGAGTCTCTGGCTTGCATGAGTAAGAAGGTCATCGGCAATGTGTTTCGCCTGCTCCCATTCCTTCTCAAGGGCCCTTTGTCGGGAGTCGAAGAGGCCTTTAACAGCTCCTATTACCTGATCGACCTGTTCCTGCTCAACGACGTCTCCAGCGATGCTTAGCGCCTTCACGAATGTTCTTTTTTGAATGGTCGAGAACAATCGAACCAGGGGAACGAGATCCCCTGAATCCGCAGCCTCGAGCGCGTCGATGTATTGGACTCTCTCCTTGTCCTCGGAGGACACGGCCAACGGGAACCATCCAGCCCGAATAAAGACAAGTGATGCCAGCGCCCGAGCGACTCTTCCGTTTCCGTCCTCAAAAGGGTGAATCTGCGTGAAGCGATGATGGAGCCAAGCGGCCTCGACTTCAGGAGAGACGCCCAACTTCTGGTGCTCTAGATGGAAGCTGACAAGAAAGTCCATCTCACTGTCGACTTGCTCCGGCGGGCAATACTCGTGAACCAGACCATCAGGACGGGTTGGATTGTTGGGCGCTAACTTAAACTTGCCTCGTAGAAGAGGCTTCTCGTACTGACGACCGAATTGGTCTACGACGGTAGTAGTTTCTTGATGGCGTGTGAGCTGCGCATGGAGTTCTTTGACGTAGCTGACGCTGAGAACCCGCTGCCCTTTCACAAAATCGAACAGGCCCTCTACAGTCTCGTGCTGGTCTTGAATAATCCGAGCTACGAGAGAGGGATCCTTATTGGTAGCGCTGTGGGGAATTAATGCAGCGTCAATCCCGTACTCGATCAGGGTTTCCGTAACGCCACGGTCCAATGAATACAATCGCTCGATGATCCCTGTATCAATTGCCCACTGCCTGAGAAGGCGGTCGGTGAACCGCCGAAGTGATTCGCTCTCGTGAAGAGCTTGCTTTTGATCGTCCCATACGTCTGCAAGAGCGACCAGTTCTTTGCTCGCTAAGCTCGACCAGTCAGTAGGAAGGTCTTGGATGGGGCTCCATTTAATGATTTCGTTCATCGGTTTATTCTAGTAATCCAGTGCCTCGCCAGAGTCTCGAGCGTCGTTACCCTCAGTCCTCGAGGATTCGCTCAATCTCCTCGACCGGCGCGCCCTTGGCCTCCAGCCACTCCCGCATGAAGGCCTTCGCTTCCTGATCGGTCGGCTGTCGTGCACCGTATTGCTCCTGCAGCGCCATGGCGATCTCGATGAATTGGGTTTGCATCGCCTCCTGCTGGGGATCGAGCGGCTCGGCGCTGGGGTCCTCGACGCATCGCGGGTTGCCCGCGTCATCGACCAGGGGCTGGTCGCAGGCTGCCCACGCCGTCACGTCCCCAGCGAGGTAATCCGCGGTATAGCCGGATTCCTTGAGGGTGCGCGCCGCCCGCTCACTTCTCGGCCCGGTTCGGCAAACGGCGACGACCGGCCGGGCCTTCGCGATGCTGTCCAGGTTCTCGGTCAGCCGTCCCAGCGGGATGTGCCGGGAACCCTGGACGTGGCCGGCGCCCCACTCGAAATCCTCACGAACGTCGGTCAGCTCGACGTCGTTCCTAATGTCCGTCAGCTCTTTCGGCTTCATAGCTTTAGCTTAATCGGGAGAAGCGGCTAAGCCCGATTCGATCGCCTCGAGCACACCCTCGGCTATCCGGCCGGGGCGCTCGCCTATGCCGAACACCTTGGAGGGGTCGCACCTGGGGTCGACCTCCACCACCTTGGCGCCTTTCGTCACCGGCACTGAATCGTGAACCAGACCTCGCAGGATCCCCGCGAGCGGCGCGGTTAGCAGCAGGTCCTCGAGACAGGCCACCGATTCCCCTTCCTCCACTTGGTCGGCGATGTTCCGGTCGGTGTGGAATGTCCCCTCAACCGGGGCGTAGATGAAGCGCTCCCTGGCGTAGCCTCCGTAGCTGCGCGGCTCCCCGGCAAGCTGCTTCGTACGACCGGAGGTAAGCACCCTGCCGAGGTCGTCTCCCCACTGCGTTTCGATCACCACTGAGGTCGTCACGCCGGCTTCAAAGTTCGGTCCCAGGCCGACAGTGAGAGGCGCCAGGTGGATCTGGCGCTCCGGCTCGCCGTGCTTGCGCATTCGCGCGTCTACGACCACTTGGGGGCCAAGGTAAGAGAGCACCTTCGACAGGTCACCGAGGCAAACCGGAATGTCCCGGCGGGCCTGGAGCGCCCCGGCAAGGCGGCCCGGGCCCTGGTAGCAGGTTGCGGTTATGCCTTCGAGGACCGCCGAACCGTCGAACGCGGCATCGGTAAACGACATGCCCCGCCGAGGAGCCGCCGGGCACGGGTCGTCGGCGATCAACACCCTGTGGCCGGCAAGAAACAGCCGGTGCGCCACAGCAGAGCCGACGTCGCCGATTCCCCGAACCACCACCGTCAGGGTAGAGGTCACGTTCAACGACGCCTACACGCAAAAGGCCGGCTCATGAAGAGCCGGCCCTTCGACAAAGCGTTTGATCCTTAGGCCGAAGCGGCGTCTGCCGAAGGTGCCCCCGCGGGAAGGAACTGCTCGATGGCTTTGCGGATCGCGCTTGCGGGACGTGCTCCGACCACACGAGTAGCCTCATCACCGTCTGCGAAGAGGACCAGCGACGGAATCGACATGATCCCGTAGTTGCCGGTGACGCGGGGGTTCTCATCGATGTTGAGCTTGACGACCTTCATCCGGCCTTCCAGCTCAACGGCTAGCTTCTCGACCTCGCTGCCCACGACACGACAGGGGCCGCACCACTCTGCCCAAAAGTCGACGAGCACGGGCGTATCGGAATCCAGCACGTACTCCTGAAAGTCGCCGTCGGTTACTTCCTTAAGATTTCCCATGTCCTCCGATAGGCTACTGCTCATCCCCGGACCGACTCAGCGGCCCTTTCTCCTTCAGGATGGCCGGGGCCTTCCTCCTCTCTCTGTCGTATCTAGAAACGTAGCGACCCACTTTTTATTCCTGGGGCTGCATTCCGCCTTACTGAACTATACGCACGGTTTAATGTTTGATAAACACTCACTCCGCCTTAACCGCGTGGCCGCCGAACTCCCGGCGCAGAGCTGCGACGACCTTCATGGCAAACGAATCCTCCTGCTGCGAGACGAACCGCGCGTAAAGGGCAGCAGAGATTGCCGGAGCTGCGACCCCGCTGTTAACTGCTTCCAGCACCGTCCAGCGGCCCTCCCCCGAGTCCTCGGCGAAGCCTTTCAACTCCGTGAGGTCGGGGTCCTTCTCGAAGGCCGATGCTGCCAGATCCAGCAGCCATGAACGAACGACCGACCCCTGTTGCCACACCTGCGCGACCTGGTGGAGATCCAGCTCGAACTCCTTCGAGGCCCGCATGATCTCAAATCCTTCGGCGAAGCTCTGCATCATGCCGTACTCGATGCCGTTGTGGACCATCTTCACGAAGTGTCCGGCTCCGGCTGCCCCGACATGCGCGTAGCCGTTGGGAGGAGCCAGCGTCACGCACAGCGGCTCGATGATACCGAAGGCGTCCGGGGAGGCTCCCACCATCAACGAATAGCCCTCGGTCAACCCCCAGATCCCCCCGGAGGTGCCGCAGTCGGCCCACAGGATGCCCTGTGCCTCCAGCTCCGACGCCCTGCGGATGGAGTCGCGGAAGTTGGAGTTTCCGCCGTCGATCAACACATCGCCCGGCTCCAGCAGCTTCATCATCTCGTCGACGTTTCGTTGCGTGACATTGCCCGATGGAACCATCAGCCATACCACCCTAGGCGTAGGCAGTTGGCTCACCAGGTCCGTCAGATCCTTGGCCTGCTGCGTGTTCGACCTGGAGTATCCAATCACCTCGTGACCGTCCCGGCGCAGGCGCTCCACCATGTTGCCGCCCATCCGTCCCAGTCCGACCATCCCAATCTTCATGACATCACCTCACGCAGTTGGTCCAGGGTGACCCTCGCAACCCGGCGTCCCTCGTCCTTGAGGCTTCGGTAATCCCCAAGCGCCTGCGCTTTCATCAGGTCACCAAATGAGTACGGTGCATCGGGGATGGGCACTTCCTCCCCCAGGGCGGTATCGATCACCTGGATAAACACCCCCGTATTCGGTCCTCCTTTGTGAAGCTGTCCCGTCGAGTGCAGGTAGCGAGGCCCGAAGCCGACCGTCGTGGCCACCCGATAGCTGTCACGGATACTCAAGCGAGTCGCCTGCAGGGTCTGCTCCGTCTCGTCGGTCCGGTCGAGGTACGCCAGGATTGCGACGTAGTCGCCCGGTTGGATGGACTCCAGCAGAGGCACCAGGTCATCCTCCCCGGGGTCATCAAACGAGCCCGAGTCCAGAATTGCCTCCGTCGCGTCCTTGGCCTGGGCAACGTTCGGCTGGTCGAATGGATTAATGCCCAGTACGTATCCGGCGACTGCCATGGCGAACTCCCAGCGGAAGAACTCGCCCCCGAGGTCGGTGGGGCGGCTGTAGTCGATCTTCACCACCGGGTGGCCGGCCTTAGCCAGGTCGTCCAGACCGGCAGCGTCGCCCAGCGAAATGAACAGGCGGTCCATGCCGTAATGGTCCGGCGGCGCCAGATCCTCACCCACTACCGGGACTATGCCCTTGCCCTCCTTGCCGGTGGACTCGGCCATGAGCTGCTCTATCCAGTCGCCCAGACTGCGGATCTCCTCGGGCAGGACGATGGTTACCTTGTCCACTCCCTGCGTCGCCGCGACTCCCTGAGTTATGCCGAGCCAGGCGCCGGGATTCTGCTCGACGGGAACGCAGTGGTGCGAGGCACACGCCATCTCCTCGGCGTCGTCCAGAATGGCCAGCAGGTCGACGCCGGCCAGGGCTGCCGGAACCAACCCGAACAGCGACAGCGCCGAGTAGCGGCCTCCGATGTCCGGCGGGTTGAGAAACACCTTGCGGAAGCCCATGAGGTTCGCAAGCCGGGCCAGGAGGGTGCCCGGGTCGGTGATCGCGACGAACTGCGATGGATTGTTCACCAGATCGAAGAAGTAGGCGAGGTGCGAGGTGGACTCCACCGTAGTCCCCGACTTGCTGGCCACCAGAAACAGCGTCTTGTCGAGCGGCAATGAATCCCTGACTCCCGCGACGGTCCGGGGGTGCGTCGAGTCGAGCACCACCAGTTCCATGCCCCGGTCGTTGCTGGAGAACGAGTTCCGAAAGACCTCCGAGACCAGTGACGAGCCGCCCATGCCGAGCACCACCGCGTGGGTCATGCCCTCCGCCCACGCCTGTTTGGCAAATTCCTCGAGCTCGGGAATCCGCTCCAGCATGGTGTCGGCAACGGTCAGCCATCCCAAACGGTCACTGATCTCGGTGGCGTCCGGCTTCCACAGGGTGTGATCCTTCCGCCAGAGGCGGCCGATGGCGTCGTTGTCGGTCAGCTCGACGACCATTGTGTCCACGAGCTGCGTCAGCTCGGCGTCAAGCTTGGCCTCCCAGCGGACCCTGCCGGCGCAGACCCGCTCGATCTTCTGCTCCAGCGTCTGCACCAAAGAGGAGAAGTCCTTCTCGAAGGCGTCGATGCCCTCCTTCTCCAGCCGGACCCCGATCTCCCTCAGATCGATTCCCAGGTCGCCGACGGCGGCCAGGGTGGCTTTGGCCTCCTCAGCACCCTCCAGGAGTGAACCGGCCTTGATGTTGCCGTGGTCCAGGAAAGCCTCCATGGTCTGCTGCGGCATTGTGTTGACGGTGTTGGGTCCGATGAGCTCGTCGACGTACAGCGTGTCCGGGTATTCGGGGTTCTTGGTGCCGGTCGAGGCCCACAGGGGGCGCTGCACCCGTGCGCCGGCGGCGGCAAGTTTCTCCCACCGGGGGCCGGAGAAAAGCTCCAGAAATCGCTGGTACGCCACCTTGGCGTTGGCGATAGCAACCTTGCCCCGCAGCGGAGACTTCTCGGGCAGCAGGGAGTCGACCGCCGTGTCGACCCGGGAGATGAAAAACGAGGCAACCGACGCTATTCCGTCGATCGGCAGGCGGGCAGCTTTACGGAGCTCCAGACCCTTGATGTACGCCTCGGCCACCTTCTCGTACGACTCCACTGAGAACAGCAGCGTGATGTTGACGTTGACGCCGGCCGCCGTCAGCTCCTCCACTGCGTTCACGCCCTCGGGAGTGCCGGGAACCTTGATCATCACGTTGGGCCGGTCGATCCTGGCGAACAGCTCCTTGGCCTTGGAGATGCTGACCTCCGCATCGTGCGCTAGCGACGACTCCAGCTCGAAGGAGACGTACCCGTCCTGCCGGTTGGTCTTCTCGTAAACGCCTGCAAAGATGCCTGCAGCACCCTGGATGTCCTCAAGGGCAAGCTCATAGAAGACGTCGACCGGGTCGCGCTCCTCCCGGGAGATCTCGACGATCGCCTGGTCGTAATCGGTGGAGCCGCCAATGGCCTTCTTGAAGATGCTCGGATTGGAGGTGACCCCGGTGAGGTCCCACTGATCGATCATGCGGGCCAGCTCCCCCCCTTCGATCAGGCCCCGGCGAAGGAAGTCCAGCCAGATAGCCGTCCCGGCTTGGTGGAGCTGTTGCAATCGATTCATCGGAACCTCCATAAGTGCAGCGGACAAGACGGAGATGCGGTGTCGAAGTCCGCAGCAGCGTTTGCCTCACGCCAATATTCGGCGATGGTCCAGGTCTGGAGCGCCTCGCCTCATACAGGGGCGCCATCCCAGCCTAATGGGTTCTTTCCGCATTGGTATGTGAACGCTGTCCCTGGGACACTCTTACCCATGAATCTGCTTCCTCAAGACGTCGAGGCCTATATGCGCGGCCTGAACGAGCGATCGGATCATCCCGTGCTCCTGGAGATGGAAGCTCTGGCCGAGCAGAAGAAGTTCCCGATAGTGGGCCGGCTGGTAGGCGTCGCACTGGAGATGATGGCCCGGGCGATACAAGCCAAGCGGGTATTCGAGCTGGGATCGGGTTTCGGCTTCTCGGCGTACTGGTTCAGCCGGGCGGTCGGCCCCGACGGTGAGGTGACGCTGACCGACGGCGATCCCGCCAACACCGAAAAATCCAAGCATTTCCTGGGCCGTGCCGGTCTTGCCTCGCGATGCCGGTTCTTGACCGGCGACGCGGTCACCGCACTGAACGGCACTGAAGGGCAGTTCGACGTCGTCTACTGCGACATCGACAAGGAGGGTTACCCCGCTGCGTTCGCCGCGGCGGCGGACCGGCTGCGAGTCGGCGGGCTCTACCTGTGCGACAACGTCCTGTGGTCCGGCAAGGTGGCCGACAAGGACAACACCGACGCTTCCACCAAGGCGATACGGGCGCACAACCAAGCGGTCTACGGCGACGACCGCTTCCTCACGTCGATCATCCCGATCAGAGACGGAGTAATCTCAGCGCTGCGGATCGCCTAAGCCGCCGGACTTATAATCCTTGGTGACCTTCATGCGGTCACCAGTTCCCGGGCGCGTAGCTCAGCGGGAGAGCGCTGCCTTCACACGGCAGAGGTCACAGGTTCGAAACCTGTCGTGCCCACTCCTTCTCTCACGCTCAGAGAGGCCGTCTGAGAACTACCCCGGCAATCCGCCTGAGGCCCGCAGCCCGCACGCAGTCCGCAGGATACTTCGGGACTGTGCGCTAGCCATCAGTCGGACGCGTACTTCTCGATCACCGTGGTGATCGGTCGAGCGGTGGTAATTGGGTCGGCGTGGCGATGAGCGATCTTCCAGGTTTCCTCCTCGCGTCGAAAGATCAAGGTGACCCTCAGCGCGAAAGGAATCATGTCCTCGCTACCAGGCAACCGGGCCTGGGTCCGCTCTACCTGAACGACATAGCCAAGATCGGGAGTGCTGTATCGAGACACCTCCTCGAAGCCACGTATGGAGCCGTCCCGGAGCAACGAAGCTGCCTCTTCGATCGCCCTGTCGACTTCCGCCGGTCCTCGGCGAACAGGGCCAAGCGGATTCCCGAGGGTCACGTCGTCACGCCGCGAGAAGCACTCAATCACCGGTTTCGAGTCGCCCTTCACGAACGCGTGGAGGGCCTGCCGGAACCCCTCGATCGCGCTGTTGAAGTCGGTGTCGTCCACGGGTGAACCTCCTTTGAGCAATCTGTCCGTCGTTCCCGCTGATTGTATTCGGGGACCTTCACCCGTAGTGCGCTCGTTCCGCAGCCAGTCCGCCGGAGGGCGTTGTCGGGCTTCCGGCCCCTATAATCCACCCGTGTCAGACCTGCGAGACCTGCTGCGGTGGACCATGGAGCAGGTCGCCGCTTATCGGGAGGGCGTAGGGGATCGACCGGTGGCTCCCTCCGTCGACGCCGCTCGGCTGCGGTCTCTTCTCGGCGGGCCGCTGGCCGCCGATGGCACCAACCCCCATGCTCTTCTCGAACAACTGGCCGGGGCGGTGGATCCCGCGCTGGTCGCGACTGCCGGTCCCCGGTTCTTCGGCTTTGTCGTCGGCGGAGCACTCGACGGCGCGACCTGCGCCGACATCCTCACTGCCGGATGGGATCAGGTGGCCTTCAACTTCACGACGTCGCCGGCCGGCGCGGTCGTCGAAGACGTGGTGGGCGACTGGTTGAAAGAGGCTTTCGGTCTGCCAGCCCACGCCTCGTTCGGCCTGGTCACCGGCGGACAGGGAGCGAACACGGTGGCGCTTGCTGCGGCGCGCCATCAGGTCCTGGCTCAGGCCGGTTGGGACGTCGAGGAGCGCGGCCTGATGGGGGCGCCGAAGATCAGGGTGGTGGCCGGCGAGGAGCGCCACGGCACGATCGACCGATCGCTCAGGCTGCTCGGATTGGGGGCCGGTATTGTCGAACCGGTGGCAGCCGACGCGAACGGCGCCATAGACCCCGAGGCCCTTGCCCGCCTTCTCGAGGCCGGTCCTGAGGCCCCGACCATCGTGTGTCTCCAAGCCGGTAACGTTAATACCGGGGCGTGCGACGATCTTGCCGCCGCGTGTGACGCAGCGCACCGCTACCGAAGCTGGGTCCACGTCGACGGCGCCTTCGGGCTGTGGGCCGCGGTAAGTCCCTCAACCAGGCACCTGGTAAACGGGATCGAACGAGCCGACTCCTGGGCTGTGGACGGTCACAAATGGCTCAACGTTCCGTACGATAGCGGCTACGTGTTCTGCGCCGATACGCAGGCGCATACAGCATCCATGTCGTACACCGCCGCCTACCTGGTGGGACACGGCCAGGGGTCGCAACGAGCGCCCTCCGACTACGTGCCCGAATCGTCGCGCCGAGCTCGCGGCTTCGCAACGTGGGCAGCGCTGCGCGAGCTGGGCAGAGATGGTCTAGGCGAGCTTGTCGACCGCTGCTGCGCCTATGCCCGCAGCTTTGGCGACAGGCTGGGCGCCATCGAGGGCGTAGAGATAGGCAACGAAATCGTCCTCAACCAGGTCCTGGTGAGCTTCGGCTCCAATGAACGCACCGACCGGGTCATAGCCAACGTTCAGCGCGATGGTACATGTTGGGCGGGCGGGACCACCTGGCGCGGCCGGAGGTATATGAGGATCTCGGTGTCCAACTGGTCGACGGCCGAAGCCGACGTCGAACGTTCGGTAGCCGCGATTCGGCGGGTGCTCGCGGAAACGCTGTAGATCACGACAGAACAACACGGTCGAAAACCGGTTCAAAAGCGTCCCCCGCCAACTAGAATCCGGCCTGCCATGCGAAGTTGGTTCTCGCCGCGCTTTGGGCAAGGTCGGCCCGGCATGGCTAGCTCCGGGGACGGAATATTGGAACGCCGATCGCTCCTTTTTCGGATGGTGCTGGGCCTGAAGGGTGTTCTTTCGTGTGGGGTCGCCGGCCACCATCGGCCTTTTGCCGACCATGGCGCTGGCTGGGCTCCGGCGGTTTTCTCCGGCCGCGAGTCGGGAACAATGTACTCCACGCTGCCACTGCCAAGAACCGGCTCGGTAGCTTCGAGTGTTACTTGAGGAGGCAACATGAGCAGTAGACAAGGGCCGGCGGGATCGTCGCCGGATGAGGGCTTCAGGGACGGGACTGTTCCCCTCGCGGACTATGGCAGCGGTAGCCCAACCACAAATCCGTACCCGGATCAGAGACTGGCCTCAAATACCCCGCCGTCCACATCGACGCCTCGAGCAGGCGCCGCGGTGGCAGACATTGCGGGGGAGATGCGGACGCCGGAAACCAAGGAATCCTTCAAGACAAGTGAGTTCATGGTCCTACTCTTGGGCATCCTTGGCGTGCTGCTCGCTTCTGAGATATCGGCAGAGTTCGATGCGCCTCGGGCCTGGATGTCCATCACCATCCTGGGCGTTGGCTACCTGCTCAGCCGGGGCTTTGCGAAAGCCGGCACGAGCCGGGAATCCGCCCGGACGGCATACGCTGCAGCGTCAGCCAATCTGGAAGCGGCGGCGTCCGACGCTCCTTACACTCCGATCATGGCCGGCCAGGCAGGTGCCTCTGCCGTAGCGGAGCAACTCTCCACCCCGGAAACCAAGGAGTTCTACAAGTCCACAGAGTTTCTGCTATGGGCCCTCGGCGTGGTGGGTATTCTGCTGGCCGCCCAAGCTAACGCTGAGTTCGACGCGACCGGTGCCTGGCGCCTGATCACTTACTTCTCCGCCGGCTATATCATCAGCCGAGGACTTGCCAAGGCCGCAACCGAGCGCGGGTACAGCGATCCAAACTACGGACTTCCGATCGATGCAGCCGGGCGATCGGGAGCACACAGGGCGCACGAGGCCGCCGAGTTCACCCGGCGCTACATCAGCACACCGGAAACCAAGGAGTTTTTCAAGACCAGCGAGTTTCTGGTGCTGATGCTGACGGCCCTCGGGATTGCTATCGCTTCCAACGTCGACCTGTTCTTCGACGCAACAAGCGCCTGGACGTACCTGACGATTGTCGGTGCCGCGTATATGGTCAGCCGTGGTCTGGCCAAGCTGGGTACCCACGATCCCCACCTGTACGACTCTCGACCGGGAACTCGGTAGCCACGCCAGAAAGCACTCCGCTAAGACTGGAGGCGCCCCCTTGGGGCGCCTCCAGTTGTCTTAAGAGAAGCATTACAGCCTAGGACTCGGCTCCCGGAAGAGGCTGCGGTTCGCCGGACGGCTCAACGTGCTCGGTTTCGTAACGTGGGTTGTCCGGCTCCGAAGCAGGCTCTACCGTCGGAAAGTCTTCGCTTCCGCCGCCAGAATCCCCCGAATCCATATCGCCTGAGATTGCCTCTTCGCTATCCGCCATGACTCCTCCTTGATCCCGACAGTGCCGCTAAGAACTTGCGGTCAGACATTTTACCCACCCAGCGTAGAAGATTTCCGCTGGAGAAAGGGGCCGAGCTGTCCGGAGGCGGCCGCAAGGTCCGGACCGAACTGCGGATCCATCCACCATCTGTCCAGCCACGGCCGCCACCTCAACAGAGACGTTCTGGGCGCTATCGAGAATCATCTCGATGGTCAGGACGACGCGGCCGGTGCGGGTAAATGCGTCTCTCAGGACTGCCATGACGACCTCCCGGCGCTTCCCGCCACCCCGGTTTGAGTGAGGGCCTGGCAGACCAGTGTGCTCCCGCTTCGAGGGGTGGCGCAGACCAGATATGAGACCTCACGGCTTCACGTCTTCGGTGCCCCGCTCCTGACAAGCACCAGGCGAGAAGCCCCCGATTCGGCTCCCCAGACCTCGCCGGGCCGCCCCAGGATCTGCCTGACGTTTGCGCCCGGAGAGTCGTGTGGAAACTGCCGGAACTCTTCAGTGTCCGGGTTGAAACTGACCATCGCGTTCGCCGAAAAGTCGCTGATCCATACCAGGTCCCGTTCGTCGACGTACACCGCGTAGGGCTGAGGATCGTCGCCGGGAAGGGCCCACTCCTTCCACTGCCGTGTGCCCGGGTCAAAGCGGGCGAGCTTTCCTGCGAACCACTCGGTGACCCACATGCGGCTCCGAGAGTCGCTCCACACCCGGCGTGCGCCTCCACCGGGAGTTGGCACATCGAAGACCTCCAGTTGGGCCGTAGCCGGATCGATGCGGGCGATGTAGCTTCCGGCCAGCGACGAGAACCAGGGCGTCCCGTCCGGCGCCGTGGTGATGCCATAAGGCCCGCGACCCCTCGGCGCTGGATGTACCCGAACCTGCCCGGTACCGGGATCGACGCTTCCGAAGAGACCGGACTGACCCGTAAACCACAGAGTGCCCTTTCCGTCGAAGGTAGCGGTGTTGAGGTTTGCCCCCGGTTCCGGCAGCGGATAGCGACGAACCTGCTTGGTGGCCGGGTCGACTCTCACAATGGCGTTAAGCCCCCCGTCGGTGACCCACGGCGCACCGTCCGGACCGACGATGACGCCGTGCGGGGCCGAGCCCTCGCCCAGACTTACGTGTTGAGTGTGCCTGGTGTCGACATCGAGGTGGCCAAGGTCCCCCGAACCCTGAGCCGTGTACCAGACGCCTCCGTCTGCAGCCGGCGCAACGTCATGGGGTCGTGATCCGGCCGGCACCTCGAACTCCAAGAGCTCCACGGCGCCCGGAGCCGGTTTCGGAGTCATATCTGCGGAGGCGCGCGGCTGGAGCACTCGTTGAAGGCGAGGCCGTCTTGGTGGCGGGCCGGCCCGCGCAGCCGGCCAGCACTACCGCCAAGAGGACGCACCTCAAGATCTGCCACACCAGGACCCAAGTCTAAATCGGTAAGTACGCCTTTGAGCGGACCGTGTCTGACACCACCCGAGCAGTTTGCCTCTAAACCTTGGCCGGAAAGCCGCAGGACGGCACCCCCCGGGTGTTAGCGTCGACCGTCCAACTTGGAAAGGAGGTGCGACGATGACTCAATACGACACCGACCCCGACTTCTGGGCCAAGGGCGACCGGCGGCCCAACATTCGGAAGTCCGTCAGGTACAGCTTCAGACGTTTGCTCAAGCTGGCGGGACTGGCGAACTAGGCAATCTTCCTTCTGCGCCCGCTCCCCCAGCGGTGCGACGCCAGCATCGCCGGCCCCCTCCAATGGCGGCCTCATGACCGGGGCTGCCGTAAGATATATGAACAACCAATCATATATCGGAGCACCTGATGGCCGGTCGCACAAGCTTCGCACCAACTGCCCGGGCCGAGGGCCGCCGTGATCCTTCGGTGATCCCGGTCGAGGAAGCCCGGCGGCTCGCGCAGATGTTCCAACTCTTTGCCGACTCCACCAGAGCGCGCATCCTGTATGCCCTCTTGGAGGCCGAGGAGATTTGCGTCAACGACATCGCGGCTGCCCTCGAGGTCCCAGAGACATCCGTCTCCCACGCGCTGAGGCTGCTCCGGATCGCAGGGGTGGTGAAGAACCGACGTGCCGGCAGGCTCATCTACTACAGCCTGGACGACGAGCACATCAGAATGCTTCTCAGCACATCACGCGAGCATCTGGCCCATCACGTCCGATGATCGAGCAGAACGGCCATCCGCACAGCCACGAAACGGAGGAGGCCCACACCCACCCCAATTCGGGAGAACACCCCACCCACTCCCACGATCACATCGCGGATGCCATGCGCACCGGCAACCGCAGACGTCTTCTGGGAGCTTTCCTGGTCACCCTGGTTTTCCTGTTCGTCGAGGTTGTCTTCGGAATCCTCTCCAACTCACTCGCATTGTTGTCCGACGCCGGCCACATGCTCACGGACGTCCTGGGGCTCGGCATGGCTCTGGCCGCCATGCAGCTCGCCGGTCGCCGGCACAAGGATGCTCGCCGGACCTACGGCCTGTACCGCCTGGAGATCCTTGCGGCATTGGCGAACGGGATCCTGCTGTTCGGGGTGGGTGCCTACGTTCTTGTCGAGGCCGTCCGCCGGCTTCTGGATCCGCCTTCCGTTGCCAATCTCACCATGCTGCTGGTGGCGGTGGGTGGCCTTCTCGCAAATTTGGTGGCGTTCGCCCTGCTCCGGGGAGGGGCGAACGACAGCCTGAACCTCAGGGCTGCTTATCTTGAAGTGGTGGCGGATGCCCTGGGCTCCGTGGGGGTAATTGTCGCTGCAGTGGTAATGCAGCTCACGGGCTGGCCTTATGTGGACCCGATTGCGGCAGCGGCGATTGGGCTGTTCATACTGCCGAGGACCTGGCGGCTGACCGGCCAGGCGCTGCGAATCCTGGTGCAGGCGGCTCCCCCGCACCTGGACCTCGACGAGCTGTCGCAGGCGCTCTTGGAACTGGAGGGAGTGGTGGACGTGCACGATCTACACTGCTGGACCCTCAGCTCCCAGATGGAGGTTGCCTCCGCCCACCTGAAGGTATGTCGCGGTGCTGATGCCGCCGTCATCCTTCGCTCCGCCAGAACTGTGCTCGGCGATCGGTTCTCAGTTGGCCACGCGACACTGCAGATCGAGGACGAAACCGCCGACTGCCGAGACTGCTCATGGTAGGGACCCGTCGCCTCGCTGCGCTGTGCTGCATCTTCCTGGCTTCATGCTCGGGTGACGGCGGCCCCACCGAGTCCTTTCCCTCCCCCTCCGGTGAGGAGCTGAATCCGGCCCATCGCGCAGATTCCGAGTTCTTCAACTTCACGGCATCGCGCCTGGGTGGCGGCGGGCAGGTCACCGGCGCCGAGCTACAGGGCAAGGACGTGGCGTTGTGGTTCTGGGCCCCCTGGTGAATACCTTGCCGGCATGATGCGCCGATGGTCGCGCAGGTTGCGCGAGATTACGGGGACAGGGTGACCTTCTTTACTTCACCCGGGCAGGACAACCAGGCAGCGATGCAGCGGGCGGTGAAGGACTTCCGCTGGCCGGCGACCATGATCCATGCCATCGACGAGAACGGGCGCCTGTGGAGACATTTTGACGTCGCGTACCGAGGCGCGTGGATTTTCCTCAACGACGACGGAACCGTTCTCGAGCAAAGCCTCACTCACATAACTGAGGACGAAGTTCGAAGGAACCTGGACCGGCTGATCGAGAGCTAGTTGTTGCAACACCGCCTTTCCGTGCCGCGGTGGCTGCGCGTCACCGTTGTCGCCGCCGTCTTTTCCCTGGCCTTGACCGCAACCGCGGTCCGGGGAGAGTACGATCTCGGTCCCGGGAAGATACAGGTCAGCATGCGCCCGCAGTGGAAGGGCGAGACGGTCGTCGCGGTCCCCCCCTTCGGATCGGTAGCGGCGTCAACCCACCGGGCCCCGCTGGCAGTGATCCTTTCCCCCACCTCGGTGGATCCACTGAGCGCCCAGAGGCTGGTGGAGAGCCGGCCGAACGAAAAGGCTCTGGTCGCCAGCCTGCGAGCGGATCTGGAGAACGCCTTCCGAGAGTACGCCCTCCGGGTCCTTCTGGGAGGTCTGGTGGGCGCGGTGATTGCTGCCGGCGTGGCCCGGGCCCGAACGCCGGTGGAGTTCTTGGCCGCCATGGGAACGGGGGCGCTCTTGCCGCTCGGTCTCTACGTGGCCAGCTTCGCCGGATACAACGTCGGCGCGTTCCGCCAGCCCACCATCACCGGTGCGCTCAGCCGCTCACCCGAGCTGCTTGGTCCGGTCCAACAGTTCGGCGAGCGGTTCCACGCCCTGCGCAACGAGCTTGACGAGATCGGCTCCATCACCTTCCAGCTCTATCAGTTCCTCGCCGAGCAGTCTCCGATACCCGAGGATGCCGTCCGGATACTGCACATCTCGGACCTCCACCTGAACCCGGTGGGCTACGACGTCGCCCAGCAGGTGGCCACCCGCTTCAAGGTCTCGGCTGTCATCGATTCAGGGGACGTCACGGCTGAGGGCTCGCCCGCGGAGGTTGGGTTCGTCGAGCGCATCGGTGGCTTCTCGATTCCGTACTTCTTCATCCGTGGCAACCACGACTCCCCGATCACCCAACAGGCGGTGGCGGCCCAGGCCGACGCCGTGGTGCTGGACGGGAATACCGCGGAGGTGGAGGGCCTCACCATCTTTGGACTCGGCGACCCGCTGTTCACGCCGGACAAGACGGTGGAGCAGCCGACCAACGAGCAGCAGCGAGATGCCAAGCTCGAGTTCGCCAAGGGCGCTAAAGATCGGATGGAAGCCTTGCCGGACATCCCGGACATCGTGGTGGTGCACGACAAGCTCACCGCGAGCAGGCTGCATGGCAGCGTGCCACTTGTTCTTCACGGCCACGAACACAAGTGGTCGGCCCGGGATGTGGAAGGCACCCGAATCCTCGGCGTCGGCAGCACCGGAGCCGCCGGCCTCAAGTCGCTTGCTCCTGAGTCCAACAGTGCAATCGCTCTTCAGGTTCTCTACTTCGAGCGGTCCAACCAAACCCTCTTGGGATACGACCGCATAGAAGTGAAGGGCTCCAGCCAGCAGTTTCTCTTGAAGCGGACGATAGTCGCGTCACAGGAGCCGGAGGAAGCCGAGTCGCCGGCGAGCCGGGGGCCGAATTCCACGACTGAGCCGCCCTTCATAGAAGTTCCGGAGGCTGCGACGCCCTCTCCGTAACAGCTCGAAGGTTTAGTACTGTCCCCGGTGGCGCGATCATACAGAGACAATTTCATCTGATTTAGCCAAGCCTTAAGGAGGCGTTTATGGCCGAGTACAAATGCGACACCTGCCACCTCACTATGGACGCTGACGCGGAAGATCACGAGTGCCCGATGTGCGGCAAGGAAATGCACACCGTCGTGCGCAAGAAGGAGTGCTCCATGCGGCCCAGCGAGCAGCTCAGGGGCATCGGGGCCAGTTAAGAGCGCCTTACCGCTGCACGCTGGGTGAAGCCGGATTCACTGCCGCCCAATGAGGGCAAGTGCCGATGGCAAAGTGAACGAAAGGAGTGGCCATGGATCCAGCCCTGGACGGGAACGAGGCGGAACAGCGCTCCAAGATCGCGACATCGTTGAAGCAGACCATCTTTCCGGCCGATAAGCCGACCCTGGTGCAGGACGCCCGGGACAACTATGCCGATCACTGGGTGATCTCACGGTTGGAACAGCTCCCCGACGACGGCAAGTTCGACAACGTCCAGCGGATTTGGGAAGCGCTCGGGGGCAGCGAGGAGCACCGAGTTTAAGGACCACCCAAACCCAATCCACGGCGCAGCTGTCCTCAGGCGGGGGCCGCACGGCGAGTTGGCGGGCAAGCCCCAGGGGCCTTAGGCTGCCCTCCATGCCGGAATTCGAGGAGCTCGACGCTCTGACCTCCAAGGAGCTGCACGACAAAGCCGTGCGCACCGCCCTGAAGCACCTCGACATGCATTTTTTCTTCAACCTTCTCGCAAGCATTCCCGCCGCCGAAATTGTTGCCGGCAACGAGGACGAGGCGAACGAAGACGTGGTGAGCCTTGCCAAACGCTTGCAAGACGCTGTTCACGCCGACGAGGGGGAGCTGGCCGATGCACTCAGACCCCTCTACGTCGATTATTTACTGAAGCACGAACCCTGACCGTTTCGTGCGGCAGCACGAAGGGGGTTTGTCTGGTAGGCATCGGCGGGGATAAGTCTGAACCTGTCGAGACCAAAGGAAAAGTCGATCATGTTCACTCTTGGAGTTGAAGAGGAGTTTCACCTGGTCGATCCCAAAACGCGGCAGATCGCACCGGATGCCGAGCGGGTTCTGTCCGGAGCCAAAACGAATCGGGTCGAGCCGGAGCTCCAGAAGTCTCAGATCGAAACCGGAACGGAGGTATGCGAGACGCTCGACGAGCTTCGGCAGGAGCTCAAGCGGCGCCGGGGCGAGGCTGCGGAAGCCGCCGGGGCGGTCGGAAGACGGATCGCAGCTTCGGGGACGCATCCGCTTTCGGACTGGCGAAGCACGCAGACGTTCCCGAAGGAGGCCTATGTGCTGGTGGAGCGCAACTACCAGCAGTTGGCCCGCGAACAGGTGGTGTGCGGATGTCACGTGCACGTAGGGTTCGATGATCCGGAGGAAGCCATCGAAGTGATGAACCGGGTCAGACCGTGGCTGCCGCCGATCCTGGCACTGTCGTCCAACTCCCCGTTCTGGATGGGCGAGACAACGGGGTATCGCAGCTACCGGAATCGAATCTGGCAGCGGTGGCCCATAGCCGGGATACCGGGCACCTTCCGCAACCGCCTGGAATACGACACCCTGGTGAAGACGCTGTTGAGCACCGGGAGCATCGACGATCCGGCCAGGATCTACTGGGACGTGAGGGCGTCCAACAAGTTCAACACGCTGGAGGTCCGTATAGCGGACGCATGCATGGACGTTGAAGAGTCGCTGCTCGTGGCGGTGTTGATCCGAGCCCTTTGCCAGACCTGCCACAAACAGGCTGGTGACGGTGCGCCCGCGGGCGAGCTGAGGGCCGAGCTGCTACAGGCGGCCGTGTGGCGCGCTGCCAGATACGGGGTCAGCAACGAGCTCCTCGACGTCATCGGCGAAAGATCTCTCCCGGCGTGGGAGATGTTGTCCAAGCTGCTCGAGTTCGTCGGGCCGGTGCTGGAGAGCAGGGGCGAGTGGAAGGAGGTGTCGGGCCTGATGGACCGGGTGCGGGCCCGGGGAACTGGAGCCTCACGCCAGCTCAAGGTTTACGAGCGCACCGGCCATCTGGAAGCTGTCGTTGACCTGGTGGTAGCCGAGACGGCCCAGGCCTAGCCTCCACCCCCAAAAAGACGTAGCGGTTCACCGGCATTAGTCTGTCCTCATTCGATGAAACCATTGAGCGACTAGGGGTGCACTTTGGTGGACAAATCCGGGCAGGACCTCATCTCTTCGGGTCACAACCCTTCTGGGAACGGGCAGGCCGTCACGTCCATCCTGGTGGAGGACCCGGAGGAGACCTCACATTGGGAGAGGTCCACGCCGAGACGAATCTCGGTTGAACAGTGGGAGCGCTACAAAGAGCACGTTGCGGAGATCTTTGAGGCTCTGGGGATGGACCTGAACACGCCCGGGACGCTTAACACGCCGGAGCGGTTTCTGAAGGCCCTTTTTGACTCAACTGTGGGATATGAAGGTGATTCCAAGCTGCTCACGGCATTTCCGACCGAGTGCCGGGGCGGTCCGGACTGCTCCATCAGTCAGATCATCGAAGGCCCGATCTCCTTCTATGCGCTGTGCGAGCATCACTCCCTGCCCTTCTTCGGGCATGCCTACGTCGGTTACATAGCTCACGAAAACATCATCGGCATCTCCAAGCTGACCCGGCTTGTGCGCCTGTTCGCCCGGCGGTTCACCGTCCAGGAGAGGGTCGGCCAGCAGATCGCCGACACCCTCGTTGACCTGCTCGAACCCCATGGAGTTGCGGTTCACCTGGAAGCGACCCACCTTTGCACCCAGATGAGGGGAGTTCGCGAGGAGCAGTCCAGAACCTGGACGTCGTTTTGGAGGGGAAACTATGAGACCGAGCCCTCACTGAGGGACGAATTCCTCCGCTTCTGTCGAAGCAACGGAATGTAGCTGCTTGTGAACCTAAAGGTTGACGACTTTCTCGACAAGCTCGATTTCCCATTGTTCATCGTCACTGCCGCGGCTGGTGACAAGCGCTCCGGGTGCCTGGTTGGCTTCGTCAGCCAATGCAGTATCGACCCGGCTCGGCTGCTGGTATGCATCTCTGAGAAAAACCACACTCACGAGGTGGCCAAAATGTCGGCGGCACTGGCTGTTCACCTGATTCCCAAAGAACGGACCGACCTCGTGGACCTGTTCGGCTCACACACTGGATACGATATCGACAAATTCTCACGATGCGAGTGGTCTGCGGGCCCTGACGGCGCTCCACTCCTCGCCGGCTGTCCGAGCCGGGTTGTCGGCAGGGTGATAGATGCACAGCCGGTGGGAGATCACACGGCTTTCCTGGTGGAGGCTGTTGAAGCCAGTGCCGGTAAGGAACCGATCTACATGTTCAGCATGGCCCTCAAGGAGCGGGTCGAACCGGGCCAGCCGCCGTGAGATTCAACTAGCGGCTCCTCCGGCCAGCAACCGGCCGTAAAGCTGCAGGTGCGCCTCGATACAGGGCCGGATGTCCAGGTTCGCCTCGGCGTGGAGGCGGCAGCGGCGCCTGTCAAAACTCAGCACCTTCGCAATGGCGCCGGCCGCTCCTTTGAGATCTCCCGGCTTTACCGCCATTCCCGTCACCCCATCTTCGATCACGTCCAACAGGGCACCTCTTCGATACCCCACCACCGGGCACCCCGCAGCTTGAGCCTCGGCTGTGACCAGGCCAAAGGGCTCCTCCCACAGAATCGGAAACAGCAGCGCCGAGGACCCCGCCATCAGCCTCCACAGCTCCGTCCGGCGCAGCGAGCCGGCAAACGAGATGCCTTCCAGCCTGCCGGCCGCGTCATCCACCTGCCGTGCGTACTCCTCGTCATAACGGGCCCCGGCGATGGTCAGGGGCATGCCGCAGACTCCGGCGATCTCAATCGCATCCAGAACTCCCTTTTCGGGACTGATCCTTCCGGCAAACAACAGACCTCCCCAGGGCTTGTTCGACCAGGGGATTCTCGTTGTCGGGATGCCGGCCGGCAGAAGCACGTCGATCCGGTTGTGGCGCCGCCAGTCGCGCAGCTGCGACCTGGAGACCGCCGCAACGGTCGGAGCACGGGGGGCCCCCTGCGCCGACGAAACCGCCTTCGACACGGCCGGATTCGGCGGAAGGTGAAGGCTGTGGACGACCGGACAGCTGAGGCTACCCGCAAGGTCGATCGCCGCGGCGTCGAAGCTGTGATTGTGAACGACATCGAAGGACCCGCCGGCGATCATGCCGTAAACCCGTTCAAAAGCTTTGCGGGCAAGCCCGGCCCTGCTCTGCGACTGAGACTCTGAGGGCGGGGCCATAGGCCGAAACATGGTTTCGGCCAGGGTCCCGGAGTGGATTCCGGTATCCACGATCTGCAGCCCCTCCACATACGACCCAGAAGCTGAAAACAGGTGCACGATGTGTCCGGCGTCCTGGATACCCAGCGCGAGATCGGTCAGCAGAGTTGCCACGCCCCCGATCTGCGGCTCACGAATGGGAGCTATCAAAGGTGCGACCAGCGCAATGCGCATTTCGCGTTGTCAGGCGCTGGGCCCGCGACCGTCCTCGGTGGTGCGGGAACCATATCTAAGGAACAGGTAGCTTCCGGAACGCCTGATACTCACGAGCTCCCGTGATTCCCTTCTGTCGGGCAGGATGCGTACACCCTCCAGCAGCCCCGATGCATCTCCCTTGCCCCCTCCGGCCAGCACCGGTGCGATGGTGAGAAACAGTTCATCTAGCAGGCCTGCCTGCACCAGCTGCCCGGTGATGTTCGGGCCGGCCTCGCTGAGGACATACTGCAGCCCTTGCGACCTGACGAGATCCAATGCCTTAGTCATGTCGATCGCGTGCTCGCCTGAGAGCACGTGAAGCCGGCAGCCGGAAGGCAGGGATGAACCCAGCCGTCTGGCGCCCGCGGCGGTCGTCAGCACCGTCGCCCCCGCACGAAGAGCAGGGTGGTTCACGTTGATCTTCCCGCTGGCGGTCAACAAGATGAGCTGGGGGTCGGCGGGCTTACCCAGCTTGTTTCTAAGCCGGGCGAAGCTGGACGACAACGCCGGAAACACCGACGAGGCCGTCCAGGGCTCAGCGGTATCTCTCATGGTCCCGGCTCCCACCAGTACTGCATCGGCGCAGGAGCGCAGCAGTGCCATCACGAACCGGTCGGCGGCGGAGTGGCCGCTTATGGCAGGAGCGGGCGAGCGGACCGAACTCAGTGACACCACGCCGTCTATTGATTGCACGAAGTTGGCGTAAAGCGTCGGGCCGTTGAAGCCGAAACCTCCTCCATAGAGGGTCCGAATCTGCTCGGGGAGAGGACAGTTATCAGGCCCGTGGTCGAAGAGAACCTCCAGTGGGTTCAGGGACGCGATCACCTCCTGTAAGGACCCGGGCTCGTCCGTGTTGCACCTCCTGCTATGGCACCGGCTCCAATGCCGGACTTGTCTTGTGGTGGATCATCGCGCCCGAGAGCCTTCCCCGCATGAGCCTTATCGCCACCGTATTGCAATAAGCAACTGGTCGCCATAGACTTCTGTCCCCAGTCAAGGAGACCCTTTGCTCCGTGCCCGTAAGCTGTCGAAGCCGGCGTCCTTGCTGGTGCTGGCAGTGTTTCTGACGGCGTGCGGCGGTGCCCCGGACGATGCCTCAGGCCGTCAGGCGGCCGGCCGTAAGCTCCAGATTGTTACCACGGTCTCCCCGATCACTAGCATTGCCTCCAATGTCGTCGGCGACCTCGCGGACGTTAGTGGAGTCGTCCCGGAAGGTACCAACTCCCACACATTCGAACCTTCTCCCAACGTGGCCCAATTACTGTCGAAGGCCGACGTCGTGTTCCTCAACGGTTTGGTGCTCGAAGAGCCGACGAAGAAGCTGGCGGAGAACAACCTCAAGGAGGGGGCCGAGATCGTGGAGCTGGGGTCCATGACGATCAGCCGGGATCAGTACCTCTACGACTTCTCCTTCCCCCGCGAGGACGGAAAGCCCAACCCCCACCTCTGGACGGATCCCACGCTGGGCCGCAAGTATGCCGAGATCATCAGAGACAAGGCGTCGGAACATGACCCGAACAACGCCGAGGCCTACGCCGCTAACTTCGCTGACTTTTCCGCCAGGATCGAGAGGCTCGACAAAGCCATGAGGGCGAGCTTTGCGACAGTCCCGCAGGACGATCGCAAGCTGTTGACCTATCACGATGCCTACGCTTACTTCGCCAAGACGTACGGCTGGACCGTCGTGGGCGCCATTCAGGTTTTGGACTTCGAGGATCCGACCCCAAGGGAGGTGGCCGACCTGATCGACCAGGTGAGGGCCGAAAAGGTGAAGGCCATCTTCGGCTCGGAGGTTTTCCCGAGTCCGGTCCTGGAGCAGATCGGCAGGGAGGCCGGCGTCCGCTACGTCGACGTGCTCCGGGACGACGACCTCCCCGGGAAGCCCGGCGATCCTCAACATTCGTGGATGGGGCTTCTGCGCTTTGACTACGTGACCATGGTGGAGTCGTTGGGGGGCGATGCCTCAACCCTCAAAGCGCTCGACGTCACCGACGTCGCCCCGGACAGGGCCGGTTACCCCCAATGAGCCGCTCGACGCCCCTCATGAGCATCGACGGGATCACCTGCGCCTACGGCGGCGAGCCGGCGTTGGTTAACGTCCGCCTGGACATCCGGCGGGAGGACTTCATTGGCGTTGTCGGACCCTCGGGCTCGGGAAAGACCACCCTCCTGCGAGCGTTGCTGGGAAGCGTGGCTCCAGTCGCTGGAGCCATCAGAAGGCAAAAGGGGCTGTCGGTAGCCTATGTGCCCCAGGTAGAGGCAATTGACTGGAATTTTCCTATCACCGTTGGTGAGTGCGTCCTGGTCGGGCGGTCCGCGGGGCGGATCCTTCCCTGGCCGACCAAGCGGGAGAAGGCCGAGGTAGCTGACGTGCTCGAGCGTCTGGGAATCGCATCCCTTGAGAACCGCCACATCAGGGATCTGTCCGGAGGCCAGCAGCAAAGGGTATTCATTGCCCGGGCTCTGATCCGCCGGCCACAGCTCCTGCTGATGGACGAACCCACGTCGGGGGTGGATCTCACCACCCGGCACGAGGTGCTTCACCTGCTTGACGAACTCAACCGAAGCGGCTTGTCGATACTGCTGACGACGCACGACCTCAACGGAATAGCCGCCCACCTGCCCACGCTTGTGTGTCTCAATCAGGAGGTGATCGGCATGGGCCCACCGGGGACGGTCCTGACCCCGGAGGTCCTCGAGCGTACCTATGGGGCCCGGATGGAGGTGCTCCAGCACGCCGGTATCCCGGTGGTGCTCGACCCTTACGACCGCCTCAATGTCGTACCCATCAAACCATCCCACGCTCATCCGAGGGGACATTGAACGAGTTCCTGAGGCCGTTTGAGTTCGAGTTTTTTCGCAACGGCCTGGTGGTCGCCACTGTAGCCGGGGCCCTGTGCGGCATGATCGGGGTGTACGTGGTGCTGCGAGGGATGAGCTACATCGGCCACGGCCTGTCGCATGCCATCTTCGGCGGCTTCGCAGCCAGCGCTCTGATCGGTGTCAATCTCTTCGTGGGGGCCGGCATCTGGGGGCTCGCTTCGGCGCTGATGATCAGCCGGGTCACCAAGCGAGCGTCGATAGGATTCGACGCGGCCATCGGGGTGATAACCACCGCCTCGTTCGCCCTGGGGCTCGCCCTGATCCAACTTTTCGGGTCGCCGGGTCGAGATCCCGATGCTGTCCTTTTCGGCAATGTGCTTGGCGTGAGCTCCGGCGATGTCTGGATGGTCATCGCCGTCACGCTCTTTGCCGCTGGGGTGATCTTCTTCCAATACCGGCCGCTGCTGTTCTCGACCTTCGATCCCGAGGTGGCGGCTGCGTCCGGAGTGAAGACCGCCCGCATGGACGCCCTTTTGATGCTTGTCCTCGCCCTTTCCATCCTCGCCACCATGAACGTTATGGGAGTGACGCTGATTGCGGCAGGAGTCGTGATCCCTGCGGTTGTTGCCAGGCTCGTTACCCACTCCTTTGCGAGGATGCTGCCCCTGGCCACCCTGATCGGCGCCTTTTGCGGCTTCACCGGAATGATCGCCAGCTACCACCTCGATGTTGCGTCGGGACCCACCATCGTCCTGACCGGCGCCATCCTGTTCTCGACCGTCTACGCGTTAGCGGCAAGGAGCAGGGTCAAAGCGCCGGCTACGCCAAAAAGCCCGCCGCGAAAGCTCAGTTCGGTCTAGCCGGCGCTTCGCCGGTTCTTGCCCAGTTAGCAACAGGATGGATCGGGTACGAAAGGTTCAATCCAGTACTTTCAACGGCATCCCGTAAAGGAGCACGACAAGTGGGATCTCTCCATGAGGTAAACAGGTCGATCTGGGTGGAGACCACCCCGGAGACCTCGTACCCGGCACTTACCCAAGACCTTACCGTCGACGTCGCCATCGTAGGCGGAGGGATCACGGGACTCAGCTGCGCGCTGGCTTTGATAGAGCAGGGAGCGACGGTCGGAATCGTCGAAGCGGGACACCTTGCCTCCGGTGTAACCGGGTACACGACCGCCAAACTGAGCTCACTTCACGGACTCTCCTACGCCTCCATCGCAGAAGACCACGGCGAGGAGAACGCTCGCAGCTACGGCGAGGCCAACGAGGCCGCCATTGAAAAGGTCGCTTCCATAGTTTCGGAGGCCGGAATTGACTGCGACTTCGAACGGATGCCCGCTTACACCTACACGCAGGATGAACAACGCGTACCGGAGATCGAACACGAGGTCGAGGTCGCCCGTCGGGTGGGGCTTCCTGCGTCCTTCGTCACCGAAACCGATCTTCCCTACGAGATCGCAGCAGCCGTCCGCTTCGACAACCAGGCGATGTTTCACCCGCGCAAGTACTGCATTGGCCTGGCCCGCCTGCTAAGCGACAGGGGCGGCAAGATCTTCGAGCTCAGCCGGGCGGTCGAGGTGAAATCCGGTTCGGTGCGGACCGATTCCGCCCGGATCTCCGCCCAGCATGTGATTCAGGCGACGCAGCTTCCGATCCATGACCCGGGCGGCTTCTTCGCCAAGGCCTCCCCGGTGCGCTCCTACGCCATGGCGGTTGCCACCGACAATCCCGTAACCGGAATGTACCTCAGCGTCGATACGCCCAGCCGATCGATCCGAACCCACCGCGAGGGTGAGCAGGCCTACCTGGTGCTGGGTGGTGAGAGCCATAAGGTCGGACAGGATCCCGACACGACTCAACGGTATGCGGCGCTCGAGTCGTGGGCAGAGCAAACTTTCGGCGCCGGCGAGCCGGCGTTCCGCTGGTCGGCCCAGGATTACTCCCCCGCGGACGGCGTGCCGTACATCGGCCGGCTCGCCCCGGGCACCGACGGACTGTGGGTCGCGACGGGCTTCAAGAAGTGGGGCATGACCACGGGAACCGCGGCCGGCATGATCCTGGCCGACCTGATCCAGGGAAGGGATAATCCCTGGGCAGCGACATTCGACGCCACCCGGGTCAAAATCAGCGTCTCCGCTAAGAAGCTGCTGAAGGAGAACGCCAACGTATTGAAGCGCTTCGTCTCCGACCGGCTCGCCAAGCTGAGCGCCCCCCAAGTCGAGAATATCCAGAGGGCCGACGGCGGCATTGTCGACGTAGGCGGCGAGAAGGTTGCCGCCTACAGGGACGAAGACGGAAACATCCACGCCGTATCGCCGGTTTGTACCCACCTTGCGTGCGTGGTCTCGTTTAACAAGGCCGAGAAGAGCTGGGATTGTCCCTGCCACGGCTCCCGGTTTGACATCGATGGCCGGGTGATCCAGGGTCCTGCGGTCGAAGACTTATCTCCGGCCGGCTAGTCCCGAAGGCTCAAGCTGCACCCGCGCTCGGCATGGGAGCCACTAACACTGGTCCGTAGGTATCCACAACTCTGACGACCCCGAGGATGATCGCATGACTTCAACAGCAAGCCAGGCTACGGAAGAGCTTTACCGGGACGGGATCATCGCGCTGAAAGGAGCGCTGCCGCCCCAGTGGGCCGACGACCTACTCCATGACTTTGAGATCCTGTACGCCGAGGCTGAAGAACGGGACAAAGCCGCCGCCGACGGCGCCGGAAGGGGGCGTGTCCCCCGTGGTCCCGGAGAAAATCCGAGGCGGTACTACATGGCTGTCCATCCGCAGCGGCTTCGAGGATTTCGGGATCTCGTTACCCATCCTTTGGTGGATGCCGTCTGCCGGGGAGTCCTCGGGGACGACTACCAGTATGTTGAGATCGGATTCGACGTTGCACTGCCTGGTGCCGTGAAGCAGCCTTTGCACCGCGACTTCCCCACGCCGGACGAAACCAAGGCCACCGGCAAGTTGAGCTCACTCGCGATTAATGTAACCTGCGTCGATGTGACTCCTGAAATGGGCCCACTGGAGATTGTCCCGGGTACGCATTTCGATGACGGCACCGACTTCGTCAACGGGATGCGCGTGCCGTCAGAGATGTACGAGCGGTACGCCGGCCGCCTTCAAAGCCGCATGCCCAAGCGGGGCGACGTGTCCATCCGCACGGGGCTGACCCTTCATCGAGGCACCGCCAACACGTCGTCGCGTCCTAGGCCCGTGATGATCATGGGCGTCATGGACGCCGAGTACAAAACGTTCGCCGACCACGAGCTCACGATGACGCACGACTACTTCGAAAGCCTGCCGTCCGACGTCCAGACCCACCTGCGACGTTGCGACCTGACAACAAATCTGCAGCCGATCTTTCAGGATTACGTCCTGGACTTCTTGCTGGAAGAGGGCTAGCCGCCGGCCCGTTGGCATTGAGGAAAGCAATCTCCTCAGGATCCAGCTTCAGGTCGGCTGCACGAAGGCTGTCGAGGATTGTCTGCGGCTTGCGTGCCCCAGGAATGGGGATGACGGTTGGTGCGGTTGCAAGCTCCCACGCCAGACAAATCTGGTGAGCCGAGACGCCGCGCCGCCGCGCGACCTCTTCGAATGCCGGATGCCGGCTGCCAAGTGTCCCGGCACCTGCCATTCCTCCGAGTGGGGCCCACGCCAGAAAGGCGACGCCCCGCGTCGCGCAGAATTCAATCTCTTCCAGAGACGTCCGGAACGAGGGGGAGAACTCGTTTTGGACGCTGGTGACCCCCACGATCTCCATCGCCTGAGCGATCTGAGTCACGCTGGCATTCCCGATACCGACGAACCGGATCTTCCCCTCGTCCTGCAGGTCTTTGAGGGCGCCGACTGAATCCTCGTATGGCACCTTGGGATCCGGCCGGTGATGCTGATAGAGCGTGATGACATCCACTCCGAGAGCGATCAGGCTTGCTTCGCACGCCCTGCGCAGGTGTTCCGGCCGTCCATCGAGGTGCCATCCCCCATCCGCCGAGCGGCAGTGACCTCCCTTTGTGGCGATCACAATCTCGTCGCGGGACCCACTCCACGAGTGGACCGCTTTGGCGACGAGACGCTCGTTGTGGCCGACGTCAGAGCAGTTCGTGCAGTAGGTATCGGCGGTGTCGATCAGAGTCAGGCCGGCATCGAGGGCGACGTGAAGCGTCCTGATCGCAGAACGCTCATCGGGCCCACCCTCCCGGGACAGCAGCATGGCGCCCAGGCCGATGGCCCCGACAGAGAAGCTGCCCAGTTTTCGAGTCGGAATACCGCTGGCGCCATTGTCGGTCTGGTTCACCAGATCTCGCGCTCCACCACGGCTTCCTGCCGCTCCACAATCTTCAGTTCAATGCGCAACAGCTCAGAGAGGTCAACCGAGCGGGTCTCTTCCGGCGCGGGCGGCTGCCACTCCCAATGGGACATGTCTGGAAGGTAACCCGTCAGCCAGGTGGCCACCGGTTCCTGTAGCTGGAAGGCGGGCAAGGCACTCGCCGGCGCTCCCCCAGATGCCAGCCGGAAAGAATCCGCTGCGGAAGTGGGTTGACGATTGAGGTCGCAGTCAAGGGAATAGATGCCGACCGGGTCGATATTGCCCTCGCACCGGAAAAGCAGCGAGTCCCAATCTGCTGAGTCGATGAACGGAAACCAGCAGTAGCCCTCCAGTGGGACGCCCATGTCCCGGGCGAGCTCACACTGCTCCAGGGTGTATTTCAGCCACGTCGCTCGGTCGGAGCCGGTTCCCCGGATGTTGGTCTCCCCCACGATGCACGGCAGCTTATAGCGGCTCCAGTATTCGAAGATCTGGTCGCCGAAGCTCATCGGCGTGGGCGACGGCACGATTCCCGTTTCCATCGAGGTGAACTCCCACTGGCAGTGGGCGTAGTAGTCAAGTCCCAGCACATCTATGTGGCCGGCCGGCATTGACAGCAGGTCCTCGAACCCGGCGTCTACCACCTTGCGAATGAAGGGCCGTGAGTGGTCGAGGTCGCGCCCAAGGAAGAGGTCGGCAATGAAGAACCTCCTGTCGTTGGCCAGCACGGCCATTTCCTCCCCGGCCGGTCCGGCGCCGGTATGGCGCTCACAACTGTCGACATAGACGTGCCTGGCGTTAGGCAGGACGTGGGCGTAGAAGCGGCTGGCTTGGGCAACAGCCGGGAGCACGTTGGACGTCAGGGCGAGGAAGTGGTCCAACCCACGTCGATAAGGCGGCCAGATCGCCTCATGGCCGCACAGAAAGAGGGTCGAAAAAGGCTCGTTGAACAGGGTGTACTCCTCCATCCAGTCATACCGGAGGGCGACGGCCTTCGCATACTCAAGGTATGCGGCCGGAAAACGAGGATCCGCGAATCCCTCCGTAAGCCATCTGGGGTAGCTGGTGTGGTGCACCAGGTCCAGGATGGGGCGCATACCCCTCTCCTTTAGGCTTCCCAAAACCCGATCTGTGGAGTCCCAGTCAAAGACGCCGGGAGAAGACTCAATTCGATGCCACCGCACCGGGTACCGGATTCGGCTTATCCCGCATGATTGCAACAGATCAAGGTCATCCTCCAAGCGCTCGATGTGAAGGGTAGTCTCGGTGACATCGACGTCGTGAGCGGGCTGATAAGTCGACTCGAAGGAGCCGAGGAGCTCCAATGGGCGTTGCGGAGCCGCATGGTTGGCGCTCAGCGGGCGACGTCCAAAAACAAATCAGTTCTCCAGATCGCGTGCAATGTGAAGAGGCCGTCTTCCGCGCACGCCTCGTATAACTTCCTTACACACTTTCAACATATCGAACCGCACCCGGGGGAAATAGGGACACGACGGAGCTTTTTCGCCGCATCCCTTGTGGGCCCGAGCTTCTCGAAGATCACCTTCAATGAATTAGATCCGACACAGCGACCCCCGCGAACCGGCTGAATGTGTTGGACCAAAGGCCCACTGCGCCGGGGGGGAGGAGGTCCGGCGCCGGCTTGAGGGTCACTCCGTCCAACGTCACTTCCGTCCTTCCCGCCCCGCGCTGCACCAACAGCCGGTGGTAGGCGGCCGCCTCGAAGTCCCTCGACAGCTCACCCAGGACCGTATCGCCGGCTGCACCGTTGAACATGCATCGCGAGATCACTCGCCGGCCGGCGGGATCGACCAGCACTGCGCTGTAGGTGTCGTCGTCTATGTAGGACGTCAACGCACCGCAGACTGCTCCGCTCGAAGCGCCACCGGCAAAAGCAAGGTTGACCTCCAGCAGGTAGGACAACGGCGGACTAAGAACGGCGATCATGCTCCCCCACCCATGGCCGGCGTGAACCGCGGCGCCTTCTCGAACCTCCCACCGCCCATTGGTTCGCCACCGGGCCGGATCCGGTCCCCGACCGTCTTCGCATCCAAACAGCTCACGAAACGGTGGCTCCGGCGGGTAAGGCTGAGGGTCCAGGCGAGGGCCGGGTGACGCCGGCTCGCCGCCCACCCACATCAAACGGTCGGCGAACATGCGCCTCCCACGCAAATGGGGGTCCCACGCGTGGTAGACGAGGTATTCACTGATGTTGTCCGGCCCAACCACGACGCAGGCGTGACCGGGGCCGATTACGCGGCCGGGTAATGTCCGAAGCACGCTCGCTCCGTCCGCGGCGCCGACCGGTTCGTAAGGACCAAGGGGGCGGTCGGCAACCGCACAACCGACACCATAATTCTCCGCCCGCCAGGCGCCACCGCTGTAGAAGCACCAGTACCTTCCCTCGTGCTTGCGCACGAAAGGGCCTTCCACGGTAAACCAGTCCCAAACCCCGTCGTACCAGCACCGGTCGCGCTCGAAGATCTGCCATTCGGCATGGGGGCGGAGGACCGTAGCCCACTTACCGGCAAGGCGTGACATGTTGACCAGCCGGTCTACGACGATGCCCGTCCCGACCCGGGGCCCGTCAAAGAAGTCGCGGCAGTAAAACAGGTACCACTGGCCGTCGTTATCTCGAAAGGGGTGTGCGTCGATGGTGAATGGGTCATCGGGGTCTAAAAGCTCGTGCGATTCCTCGAACGGCCCGGTCGGAGTACCGGAAACCGCCACCCGCAGCTGGTGCCCCTCCCCCTCGGAGCCCCCGGTTGAGTAGTAGAGGAAGAAGCGACCGTTCTGATACGCCACTTCAGGGGCCCAATGACACTCGTGCTCGGGCGCCGGTCCCGTCACCTCGCCGGCCGGTTCCCAGTTCGCGAGGTCCGGCGATCGGAGCACCGGAATACCTCCGGAATCGGGCGTGCCGTACGCGTAGTAGAGGCCGTTGAACTTCAGTACGAAAGGGTCGCCGAGCACCATCGGATGCAGCGGGTTATGAAAGGTCTTTTCCGGCACCATTTGAGCCATCGGGTGGCCCTCCGCACACCCGTCGAAGCTTCCCCGGTGATGTCTATGCGCTCTTGGCGCTCATTTGTTCCATCGTCGGACACTTCACGTTGTAGGCCAGGCCAAGTTTGCGCAAGCCGGCGATGAACCATGCGCTCGGGTCGAATTGGAAACGGCCCAAGCCGTGCCGGTACGACGTCGGAAAGGCGTGATGGGAGTTGTGCCAGCCCTCACCGAAAGAAAGCAACGCCATCACCCAGTTGTTCGTGCTCAGGTCCTTGCTTTTGAAGGGACGCTTCCCGTAAAAGTGGCAGATCGAGTTAATACTCCACGTGATGTGGTGCAGGAAGAAAATTCTCGCCAGGCCGCCCCAAATCAGTGCGGTCAAAGCGCCCATCCAACTGCGGGTGACGGCTAATCCGATAAGACCCGGGAGAACCACCGAGATGACTGCGATTATGGGAAAGCTCTTGTTCACCTTGCGGATGGATCCGTCGGCAATCAGATCGGGTGCGAACCTTTTGACGTTGGTTCTCTCGGCGTCGAAGAACCATCCGGTGTGGGCATGCCAAAGGCCGGTCAGGACACCCTTTATGCCCTCGGCCTCCTCCAGATGGGGCGAGTGGGGATCTCCGGGCTTGTCGGTGAAGGCGTGATGGCGCCGGTGATCCGCCACCCAACTTATTACTGCTCCCTGCAGAGCCATAGACCCGGCGATGGCCAGCGCCACCTTGATTGGCTTTACCGTTTCAAAGCTGCGGTGCGTAAGCATCCGGTGAAAGCCGACCGTGATGCCCATTCCCGTCAAGACGTAGAAGATGAGGAACAGGCTGAGGTCCAATGCCTTGACCCCACGGTTCCAAAGAAGCGGGATCCCGATTGCTGCGCCCAGGAAGGGCAAGATCGTTACGGCTAGCGTGAGCCCTCGCTCGAGCCTAAGTGTCCGGCCGGGCGGCCGTACGGTTGTGAGCTTCTTGGCGGGAGATGGGGCTGGGGCTGTATCGACTTGGGGCATTCGACCGTCCTTTTCTTGGCGGGTTCTGGCTTACGCATCCGTAACCTACGATATAGTAACCTTTAACTCGATTAAGATTCAACGTGTGGCCGAGGTGAGCATGGAAAGTCCGCACTCACTGCCGTCTGAATCGAGCCACCACCCAGGTGAAAGGCTGCAGCTTCCCGGACGGCGTCACGTGAGTCTGTCGACCGCTTTCGATCACCTCGAACATGGGACCCAACGCTGAAGTCAGGTCCTCCACGGCATACCGGGCGACCGGCAGACCCGAGCATCTCTCCGGGCCATCCTGTGCGAATGTAGCCATGATCACGTATCCTCCATCCGCCACGGTGCCGGCCAGCAGATCCAGATATCTTTTCTGATCCGCCGGCTCGGTGAGGAAGTGGTACACCGCCCGGTCGTGCCAAAGATCGTATTTGCGTTCCGGGACCCAGGTCAGCAGATCTTCGTTGAGCCAATGAACGGCGGCATTGGGACCCAGCCGATCACGTGCCGCCTGAATCGCTGCACCGGACAAGTCGAGCACGGACACATCCGAATAGCCTCCCGTGAGCAGCCCGTCCACAAAAGTCGAGGCGCCGCCGCCGACATCGAGGATTGGAGCATCCGGCGGCAGGTTCAATGCTCCCACCAGAGCCAGAGAGAGTGAGGCCTCGGGCTCGTACCAACTGACACCCTCAGGCTTCAGGCGTTGGTACATGACGTCCCAATGGGACCCTCCGGACCCGTTCGCCGATTCGTTTTCCGCCGCCTTCACATCATGAGTTTCGTCCCATCACGAAGCCGCAACAATCCCCCAAAATTGGCTGATACTGCGCATAAAGCGCCCCACCAAAGGGAGCACGCGACCGCACCCCCGCGTTGTCGGCCGGGGATGCGGTGGGTCATTTCTTGCGGTTTGTTTTTCGAGCCCTCCCGGAGTTTGCTGAAGTTCGGTTACTTAATGGACTTGCTCGTTCCGTCGGCAATCTGCCTAGTTGCCGCCCTCAGGAACGACGCCGACAACGCCGCCCGGGGTGTCCTCTTCTACGGTCGTGGTTGTGACTGGCTCTTCGCCGGCAGGGGGGAGATCCTCCACGGTGCCCTCGTCGCTCGTGGGTATGACGGCCTCTCCACTGTCATTTTCAATTTCGTCGGTATCTGGCATCGGTTGTCTCCCGTCTTGTTCGCCATTAGCTGGTCTGCTCATTCTTGAACTTTCATGCGATGCTACCCAGCGAGGCTACCCTCGGCCCCCCACTTCAAACCCTGGATGGCATGCCATGGTGACCGGACATCCACCGATCACGGCTCCGCCCATGTGCGCCAGGCCTCGGTCTGGGAGATGCTTGGCAAACCAATGCGACCGGGATTGCTCGGTCAAATCCGGAGCGGCGGTACGATCGAACAACAGCTGATCCAATGGAGGAATAAGGGCGGTGGTCACGAGTCGGGAGGCAGCCGTCCGGCAAGGACCATGGCGGCGGCCGACTATCGCAGAAATGTGTTTCTTTCAGGTTTATCTCATAGCTGCCTCAGGTAGTCCTAAGGTCCGGCTGCTCCCATGAAAAGGCGCCGCGTGGCGCTCACTCTCAAGTAGCGGCATAGAGAAAGGGCATATGCAACCTCTTCAGGACCACGCCGCTGACTCCCGATTCGACGCCGGCCACGACCCGCTAGGAGAGAAAGATGAGCTCGCATAGCTGGAGACCTCCGATCACGGTTAACGCCACTACCGTTGATGAATCGGGCCTTCCATTTCAAGGACCACCGGCTTCAGTGGAGGAGGTCGCGCGCATCTTGGAACTGGCCCGCTTCGAAATAAAGAGAGTTCTTGCCGGGCAGGACCAGATGCTGGAGAAAGTGATGACCGCGCTGATTGCCCGGGGCCATGTCCTGCTGGAGGGGGTACCCGGTCTTGCGAAGACTCTGACCGTCCGCACGGTCGCCCAGGTCTTCGGTGGCGTTTTCAAGCGTATTCAATTCACTCCGGACCTCGTGCCGGCCGACCTCGTTGGAACGAGAGTCTTAGAGCCCGGGAATGCCACATTCCGCGTCGAGCTGGGTCCCGTGTTTGCCAATTTCCTTCTAGCTGATGAGATCAACAGGGCTCCGGCCAAGGTCCAGTCGGCGCTCCTGGAAGTTATGCAGGAGCGCCAGGTCACGATCGGCGGCACCTCGTTTCAGGTACCCGAGCCGTTCCTCACACTCGCCACCCAGAATCCAATCGAATCGGAGGGCACCTACCCTCTCCCGGAAGCACAGCTGGACCGGTTCATGCTTAAGGTCCTGGTTGACTATCCCGAGTATCACGACGAGCTGACGGTGGTAGACAGGGCGATGCAACCTCCACCTCCGCCCAGGCAGGTGCTTGAACCCCAGGTTCTGCGAGGCGCTCAAGAGCTGACCAGGAGGGTTTACGTTGACTGGCGCCTGCGGGACTATTCGGTCAAGCTGGCCTCCGCGACACGCCGCCCCAAAGACTACGGCGTCGAGGAAGTCGAGCCCTACATCCAGTACGGTGCGAGCCCGCGGGCCCCGATCAACCTCATCCTCGCGGCAAGGGCCTTGTCGGTAATCCGAGGTCGCGACTACGTGCTACCGGCGGATGTGGAAATGCTGGTGCCCGACGTACTGCGGCACAGGATCGTGCCTTCGTACCGAGCACTGGCCGAAGGCGTCTCAGCCGACGACATTCTCAGCCGGGTGCTGGAAAAGCTTCCGGTACCTCGCATAGACACGGTTACCTGGAACCGGCCGGCCTGGGCCATCATCGCCTCGTCTATACCCGGCGGGCCGGAGGGACCTATTATCACCCCCCCGAAGGACTGATCGGCCGGCATGAAATCGGCAAATGAGCGGCTTCGGCGTGTGGGTGCGCTAATCCGGAACGCTCCCACGGCACCGGTCGTTCCTGCGCAGTCTCCAGCGCAGTCTCCAGCGCAGTCTCCAGCGCAGTCTCCAGTAAAGCTTCCGACGGCTGAGCGCATATTGAGAGAGATGGAGTTGCAGATCATCAAGCGCCTGAATGGTTTGAACACCGGGGTGCATCGCAGTCCGTTCCTGGGTGATGGGACCGAGTTCGCCGAGATTCGGGAGTACCTGCCTGGTGACGACGTCCGATCTATCGACTGGAACGTAACCGCCCGTACCGGACATCCGCATGTGCGGACCTATGAGTCCGAACGTGACACGAGCGCATTCTTTCTGGTCGATCGGTCTGCCTCTATGGGGTTTGGCACCGCGGCGCAAACCAAGGAAGAGCTTCTTCAGCAGGTGGTCGCAGGGGTCTCGGCCATGATGCTGCGCCGGGGAGACCGGATTGGGGGAATGCTCTTCGGCGACACACGCCTCGCCGAGCTGAACTTCTCCTCCGGCCGCAAAGCGGCTCTTCGGCTTCTCGAGCTCCTGAGTCAGGTCAAGCCCCAGGAAGGCAGGGGGAGCCGGCTGGACCTTGCACTGGACGAGGTCAACATGGTGGTTCGCCGCCCTTCGGTGATAGTCGTGGTCACAGACTGGCTGGGCGGAGGGTCCTGGAGGGAGCCGCTCATGCGCCTTGCTCACCGGCACGAAGTGATTGCCGTTGAGATCGGGGATCCGAGGGAGGCGTTTCTGCCATCGGTGGGTCCGTTGATCCTGCAGGATCCGGAAACCGGTCATCAGCTTGAGCTGGACACCTCGCGGCCCGAGCTGATGCAGGCGTATCAGGCGGCTGCTGAGAACCAGATAAAGCTGCGAGAAGAGTGGATCGCTGCTTCCGGCGCCCGTCATCTGGTGGTCTCCACGGATCGAGACTGGCTCTCGGATATCACCGCCTTTCTCGCAAAAAAACGGCACCACAGGCCCCCGTCCACCTCAGCGGCATCAAGACAGGCAAAATGAGCTTCATCAATCCCTGGGTTCTGTGGCTGCTTCTGCTGGCGCCGGCCCTCGGGGCGATGTACCTCCTCATGCAGCAGCGCCGCAAGTCCTACGCAGTTCGCTTCACCAACCTCGAGTTGCTGGAAACCGTTGCTCCACGAAGCCCCGGGTGGCGCCGCCACGTTGCCCCGGTGTTGTTCCTCGTGACTTTGATCCTGCTCATTGGAGCCGCTGCCCGTCCCGTGGCAACTCTGAGAATTCCCAGGGAGCAGGCGTCCATCATGCTCGTCATGGATATCAGCGGGTCCATGGCGGCAACTGACCTGGAACCCAATCGGATCGTCGCCGCCAAAGACGCCGCAAGGGAGTTCCTTGACTCTCTCCCCGAACGGATGCGTGTAGGACTGGTCGCGTTCAGCGACTACGCCAGCTTGGTCGCTCCGCTTACTGCAGACAAAGAGGTGGTGGATGAAGCGCTGAGCAAGTTGCGCGTCCAGGGTGGTACCGCCATGGGGGATGGTCTTGCGGTCGCTTTGGATCAAATCGAGGTCGAGCGCCAAACAGGCCAGCGTGTGCCGGCGTCGATTCTTGTCTTGTCCGACGGAGCGTCGAACCGCGGGGTCCCGCCGGATCAGGTTGCCGAAGCTGCCAGGGCCGCACAAGTGCCCGTGTACTTAATCGGCGTTGGCACCGAAGCGGGAGTGGTTCAGCGAAACGGCAACCAGCTGATTCGCGTTCAACTAAACCGGGCGGAGCTGGAATCGGTTGCACAAGCCACGGGTGGACGTTACTTCCAATCGACAACCTCGGAATCTTTGGAGGAAATCTACCGGAGCGTCGGCTCCTCCCTCGGATTCCGGGAGGAGCGAAAGGAGCTCACGCCGCAGGTCGTGGGGCTGGCCGCCGTGTTTCTGGTTGCGACCGCCGCCTTGAGCCTGTTGTGGTTCCAGCGACTCCCATAGCCTGATGGCATCGCCCTAGCGCCGGTTCAGTCGCTCATAGGGCAGCGGATTAGCCGGAGTCTCCACATTGATTTCAGAGTTGGGCTCGGCCAGTTTTAGCTGGAGGGTGAAGTTCACTCCGGAGATGCCTTCCAGGGCCTTGCGAAAGGCCTCCGGAGGGTCTCCGCCAAAATCCACGGTGACCAGCAGGCTGCGCAAGATGCGGTCGTCCTTGCCGGTGACCATCCGCAGGTTGGCCTGCTTGACCGCCCCCCTCAGCAACTCGGCGTCGTCCCCCTCGATCTCAGGACGGTCGATGCCACCGTAATCTCTGGCGATGCCCAGCAGATCGTTTATCGCGGCGACAACATCAAGCTCCCCGGACACCGTTTCCGTATTGGAGCCGTCCTCGCTGGTCACCACCTCCGAGTCGGGGACCCAGTCGTCAAGGTCGAGCCCCGAGAAGGGCCCTCGGTTTCCTGCGTCGTCCGATCCCCGCATCGACTGCACCTTCTCATTGGGCAGGCAGTACGTGCGCTGCCCGACCCTGATGAAGGCCGCATCCCCGGTCGACACAAAGCCAAAGACGTCCTCCGCTTTTCCGGCAAACCTGGTGTAGGTGAGATCGGCTTCAGGAAGGCCCTGCCCCTCAGGCATCGAGAAGGGACCCTTCAGCTCGAAGCCGGTCTTCTGGCCGGCAGGCGTGCTGGCCACCAGGCGCATCTCCATATTGCCGCTGCGGATGTCGCCGAGCTTGGCGGCGGTCTTCTCCAGCGGTCCGGCGAACATGCCGCATCCCGCTGCCAGCAGGGCGAGGACAGCTAACGCAATTCGCCCCGGAAATACGGAGCTGGATAGGAGGGAAAGGAACCGTCATTAGCATGACCGTCATCCACAGCGTCAAAGACACATGCCGGAGGTCCCGCGCGTCAGATGTGCTCTTGGGGTATAGATGGACTCATCGACGGCACTCTACGGACTCGTCGAGCAGAACTGACACTCGGCCGAGCGCGCTCGCAGAGCCGGTCAGCGTTACGCAGCACACGATCTCCCGTAGGGAGAACGAAGTCGTACCGGCACCAAATCTACTGCCAAGAGGTGGGCACTGGTTCTGGTTCGGGTGCATGGCCACGAAGGCTACTTGCAGCAAGCTACCGCCTGGTCGAGCGGGCGCCACAGGAGGTTCCGACGAGGATCATTAGGGCCGTAAGCCTAACCATCAAGCGTTGCTGATAACCAATCGAGCTCGGAGCGCGCTCCTTGTCAGGGAGTGTCCATCTTTTCAGCGTCTCGCTTGCCCTCTCCGCTTTTCTGCACTGTGAGCCAGGACCCATCCCGGGCCACGATGTGGTCGCCTGGCGATTCATGGCCAACGACCACCAGGAAGTAAGAATCGCCCTTACGGATCTGCCGGTACTGATCCGCCGTTACTTGGATCACTTCCTCGCAGTCGCTGTTCGTGCACTCGCAAACGAGCCACATCTTTCTGGTCTGCTGTGGACCCATTCGTAAGTTGATGCGATTGTTGATCTTGCGGCCGAGGTCCTGATTTGTCGTGTCGGCGTATACCCTTGGCTCGCCATCTTGCATTGATTTCCCCGCAGCGTTGATGGAGTTTCAACTCTAATTATGCCAAAACCAGGTGCCCGTGCGCGCCCTGTGTGGTGGCATACCGCTGCATGTGTTCTAAGCCATCCGAACTCGGCAACGAACATCGCCGCGTTCGCTGGTTACATTGAGAGGCGACGCCTGTGGCAGCACGTCAGAGCAGGCAAGCTCGTTCGGTCGCGGAGCTTGATTACGACGCGAGTCGAGACCCTCCGGTCGCCGCCTGGCGATCATCCCCTTAACTGCGCCCGACGCAACGACCCAAGATCCCCCTAGTGGCTGGCGGAGCCCATCAGCTATTGTCACCGAGGGCCTGCAGAGCCTGTCGATTCACGTTTCTGAGTCCTGGGCAAATCGACCCCATCTTTCGTTGTCGGGCACATCCACCATCACCTCCGGGTTCAGTACCTGAACCATGGTGACGTCGTCCTCGCTCCTTACAACACTTTGCATGGACGAAGAAGCCCGAGCGCTTACGCAGCGCACTCAACCAAGCGCCTTTAGAGGCGAGCCACAAAGCCTGATGAGGTCAGAAGACGAACTAAACAAAACGTTCGGGGGTCCAATCTCCACCAAACGTCCGGCGCTCATATGCCAGACTACATCGGCGGATTGAATCAGCTCCCGCCGTGGCTGGCCAACAGCACGGTTCCGTGGTGTTCGGCCACGATACGCTCGACCAGTTTGGCGGCAGCCGGATCCATGTTGGCATCGCTTCGTCGAGCATCAGGATCGAAGGATTTCCGAGCAGCGCCCTGGCCAGCGCCAGGCGCTGCCGCTAATGGCAACGGTATGTCCCGGTTCGGCTGTGGCGCTGAGCCCATGAATTGCTCCCTCCAGATGTATGTTTTCGAAGGTGAGTCGGCCGGGCCCGCCGGGTAGTGTTGGGACGCCTTCAAGGACGCTCAAGCGGGTGAGGCGGGCCAGAAACTCCTCCACCTTCTGCGTACTGACTCGGCCGTTGTGCCAGTAATCCTGAACGCGCCCCAGATCCCGATGAGTTCAGGATGAGCGGCGAATGAGAAGTCTCTACCAAGAGGTTGCGGAGCAGCCGCACCGCGGGGAACGCGTCAGGATGCCAGATTGTCGGGTCGCCCGTGTGTCGCTGAAGCGTGAGGCTCAACAGAGATGAGAGGATTCTCATCCCCGTCTCACGAAAGTAAGGGGACAGTTGCCGATGATTGGCTTATGAGTGCCCGAAGGACCGCGTCGATTGTCTTGTTCAGCTTCATACTGGGCGGAGCCCTGATTGCGGCTGGCGTCGAGTACCTTCGCCCGCCGCGGCCCTCGACGGTGTCGCCGATAGAGCTCCAAGCCTTCCCCCCCGGAGGTGGTGGACCGGAGCCGAGCCCTGCTGTGTCCGGGGATGCCTCCTCAGATTCCAATTCGCCGGGCTCGGGCTCAACGTCCACGGCGGGACGCCCAAGCAGCCTGTCTGGAGGAGCTGAGGGTCCCCAGGATTCTGTTGTTCGGGTTCCGGGTGCTCTCCCGCCGGCGCCACCGGCTCCAGCCGGATCAGGATCGGCGCCACCGGCTCCAGCCGGATCAAGATCGGCGCCACCGGCTCCGGCCCGGCCAAGATCCGCTCCGCCTGCGGACCCGGATGGGGGTCAGACGAACGGCGGCGCCCGTCCCGTCGCACCGCCACCACCGCCGTTAGCGGGAGACGACGATACGGGGACCGATGATGGAGGCGGAGATGACGACGCCGGCGGCGACGATCGCGGTGAGGATTGAACAGGGCTAAGCGGTTCTTCCGACGTGCTCAGCAGCGCCCCCGCTCGCCGGGGACCGATACTCACTAGCATCCGAACCCGGGTTGTGGCATGGTTCGTGTTCCTTTTGGCCTTGGCTACGGTGGGCTCGGTGCTGGTCGCCCGGCAGATACTCCTGAACCGTCTCGACCAGAGGATAGATCAAGAGCTCGTGCGGGAGAGCCGTGAGCTAAGGATCCTTGCCAGGGACGAGATCCCGAGACCGGAGAGCCCTTCGGTGGTGCTGTCGAGAGAGTCTTCCAAGTCTTCCTGGAACGAAATATCCCCTCACAGAACGAGGCGATGATCACCTTTGTCGGCGGCCGGGCATATCTCAGAAGTGCTCAGCGAGTGCCTTACCGGCTCGACCGCGATCCTAGGCTAGTCGCTCGTTGGGCAAACCTGGATCAAACGGAGCGAGACTCGGTAACCACCGACGCCGGCCGTGTCGAGTTCCTGGCCGTTCCTGTAAAGCACCTCGGCGAAACCAAAGGCGTGTTCGTAATGGCCACTTTTCGAGATAGAGAGCTAGCTGCAACCAATTCCGCAATCGCCGGGATCGCCGCAACCGGTGGTGCAGTTCTGATCATCGGCTCCGTGTTGGCCTGGCTCGTGGCGGAGCGGATCCTGGGGCCGGTGAGAAACATCAGCCGGACCGCCAGATCAATATCGGTGACGGACCTTACCCGGCGTATCGAGGTCACCGGCCGGGATGAGCTGGCGATGCTGGCATCAACCTTCAACGAGATGCTCGACCGACTCGAGGAGACCTTCAGGTCCGAGAAGCAGTTCTTCGACGATGTGGGGCACGAGCTGAAGACGCCGATCACGATCATCCGAGGACATCTCGAAACCGTGGGGCCTGACGGGCATGATCTGCAGAAGGTAGTGCCTCTGGTGATGGAGGAGCTCGGCCGGATGGGCCGGTTCGTGGACGACCTACTTTTGCTGGCCCGGTCGGAGCTGCCCGATTTCCTTCAACTGGAGATGGTTGACGTGCAAGCGTTGACCGAAGGTCTCTATGCCAAGGCCGTAGCCCTTGGTCCGCGCAGTTGGTCCCTGGAAGAGGTCGGGCAGGGGCGGCTCGAGGCAGACCGGGAGAGACTGACCCAGGCACTGTTGGAGCTGGCGCGAAATGCGACAAAGCACACTACAAGCGATGACTCTATATTCATCGGATCGAGCGTGAACAATGGAGAGGCGCGCTTTTGGGTCAGAGACACCGGCCCGGGAGTTAACCGCAAGGATAGGGAGCGGATCTTTGAACGATCCCAAAGAGCCTACAACGGTCAAGTGAGAAAAGGCGGAGCAGGGCTTGGTCTGACAATCGTCTCTACGATCGCGAAGGCGCACCACGGAACCGTTGAGCTGGAGAGCGAGCCGGGTATGGGCGCCATGTTCTGCCTGGTACTTCCAATGGATCAACCTGTGACCGCGGTGGAGGTAGCGGACCGATGACGAGAATACTGATCGTGGAGGACGAGGAGCGGATCTGTTCCTTCCTTCAAAAGGGGCTGCGCTCCAACGGATACGCGGCGTCGGTCGCGCGGTTGGGACAAGAGGCTCTCACCTTATGCTCGACAACCAACTTCGATCTGATCCTCCTCGACATCGGACTGCCGGATGTCAACGGCTTCGAGGTTCTGAGGCGCCTGAGGGCTCAAAAGCGCCGAGCCGCGGTAATTATGTTGACGGCCAGGGATGCAGTGGGAGATCGGGTCGCCGGCCTAGAGGGCGGAGCCGACGACTATTTGACCAAGCCGTTCAGCTTCGACGAGCTGCTCGCCCGGATAAGGCTGCGGCTGCGACCCGACAGGAGCGAAGAGCCGACAATCATAAAGGTAGGGGAAGCGGTCCTCGATCTTCGCACCCGGACGCTTTCGGTTGGGGGCAAGACGGTGGAGCTCAGCGCCCGGGAATTCGCCCTGGCGGAGCTGTTCTTTCGCCATCCGAGACAGGTCCTCTCACGAGAACAGGTACTCAGCAATGTTTGGGGATATGACTACGACCCCGGATCCAACGTTGTGGATGTCTATGTCGGCTACTTGAGAAAGAAGCTGGGCAAAGAGCGGATCAAGGCAATGAGGGGTATGGGTTACCGCCTGGAGATGGGGTAAAGCGGTCGCCTACTCCCCGCCGGCGGATCTCAGTGCAAAACGATCGCTTGATCGATACGCCGCGTAGGGGCGGCTGATACGCACATCTACACCGGTCGAGAAATGGACCAGCGGATCTGTCTTCGGGGTGGGAAGCCCGACGCTGGACAGCAGATTCTCCTCTAGATTCCTTATGCCGGCTCGGGCGAGAGGCCATCGGCGATGTTCAGCGAAGACTTTAGCGGCCACAGGCCCGTATAAGGTGTACAGGACAAACCGGGCGGTGAGGAAGTGATCCAGATCCGACAACTGCTCATCGGTGAAGGGTGCTCCGGGCTCAACTGTTATGTCGTATTCGGCACCCCCCTTAGGCCACCGCCGCCGACCTGTATAGCGAATTGTCTGACCTTCGCTCTCGACGAGCATCCCGGCCCACATGTACGGCAGAAAATACACCCCACGCCCGAACAGTGCGGCGGACATACGTGCGATGTCCAACGAGAAGAACCAGATGCCGCGCTCTCCATTCTTCCCGCGCACGTAGGTACGGACGTTGGTCTCCGGGCTCGTGGATATCCAGGGCATCGGAGGCACATGCGCAGGGTGAAGATTGGCCAGCACAAACGGTGTCAGGCTCACCCACGCGGCGCCCTCAAAAGTGTCCACTTCGAGTTCTTTGGGCAGTAGCCTGCTGATTGTCTCGGCATCGTAACTCCAGTGGAGGAAGGTTTGATCGCTCCAGCTCTGGAGCATGACCGGGTGCCGGACTTGCTTTTGCGGATCGGGACAGAAGCCCATGTCAGGCGAGTTCAAACATCGAGTGACAATCTAAGCGCTTGCACCGGCGATTTACGACCGGAGGCCGATATCTGCCCTGCACGGTTCACCGGGAGGGATATTCGACCCGTATGGGTCTCTGCGCGTGTAGGAATGCTGGGCTCGTCTGCTGAAGTCCGTTTCTGGACGTAGATTCGGCTGGTCCCTACCGTCCGCGAGCCTCTGCTTGTGCGCCAGCCCAACCCCTGATCACTCGGCTTTCGGCGGGGATGGGACATTGACTTGCGACGCCGGGTCGCCATGCCGGTGAACGATCTTCCACTCACCGTCTTCCCGCCGATAAAGATGCGTGACACGCAACTTGTACGTCTGAGGCACACCCTCGACGGAAGCCTTGGTGTGTTCGAAGCCAACCGTATACGCGAGGTCGCCGCTGGCACCAGCCGCGACGATCTGGAGTTCATAGGATTCGCAATTTGAGAAGACCGTGCCCAGCCACTCGAAGAGGCGGCTCACCTCCTCCCACCCGCTCGCGTTCGCCGCAGCGCCGAACACCGTGACCGGGTCGTTCCTCGACCACATCGCCATCCGGGGCGCAATGTCGCCGTTGTGGAGCGCTGTCTCGGCCTCGATCTGCCGCGGGATCGTCACGGCAAGAAGATCGTCTAATTCGCTCATGCGCGTACCCTTTCGGTTCAAGGCATCTTATAGGCGTAGCGTGGCACAGCACACTTGAAGGCAGCCGAGAAGGCGGCTGCACAGTGTTGAGTGAGCGCCACAAGGCTCGCTGCTTTGGCATCCGGAACGAGACCTGGCTAATCTCGGCGGCGATCGCTATGAAAATGTAGCCGTCGCCAGTGCACCTAAGGCTTGCAAGCCGTTTTCATAGGGCTCCCTCAACCCCAAGGTCGCGTTGGCAAAGTCCTCACGTCCTTCGGCTCTTGCTTCAGGATCCATTCGGACCGTCACCCGCGTCCGACCCTTTTCCAGCGGGGCAAACTCGATGGTTCCCACCAGTGGCCCAAAAGGGCCCAGCCACCGAAGGCTATAGTACCGGTAGGGCTTCCAATCAACAATCTCCTCCCGTACGGAGTAGCTGCCATGGACACAGTGGTTCACAGTTCCCACTCCCACCTCATCATTTGTGTCCATACGATCGATACGAAGCACATCCGGCTGCCACAGTGGCCGCTGGGTGGGTGAGGTTGCGATCTCCCAGATGAGTTCGGGTGAAGCTGGCAGGTCGGCCGAAACTTCGAATCCGGCCTCTCCGGGTCCGACATAGAAGGCGCGCTGCTCAATCTCCTCCCGCCAACGCGCCTCCAAATCCTGCGCAAAGGCGTCTACCTTACCCACGTCGTCATATGTCTCACTGTGAGGACGCATACGGTGGGTGCGCCAGTCGATCTCGAATCTTTCAATGCAGGCGCCGCTGTAGAGGGCGTAGCCTTGAAGTCGGGTGGTCTCCTTCACAGAGTTCTTCAACATGCGATGGACGACGATGACGTCCGATCCGACTAATTCGGGTCGTCCAACGACCTGATGGACGACGAACGACCCATGGTGAACCACAAACTTTAAGCTGAGCTGTGGAACGCTCACGCACGCATTACAGTCGCAGGTTGAAAGGTGTGAGATGTTTCGCAGTCGGCGTTGAAAAGCGAAATAGCATTCCTCGAGCATATGAACCAGCTTGTTGCCGTCTTGCTCCCCCGATTCGACCAGGTAACAAAAGACCGCATCTCCCTCTAGCTTGGCCAACTGAAACGGTCCCGCCACCTGGGACACCACTGTGGTGAGGAGATCGGCCAAGATATCGTGCGAATGCTCCAGCTCCACGGCAGCGAGGTACTTGCTGTACCCGCTGATGTCCGCCAGCAAGAGGCAACCCCGCTGAACCTGCATGATCTGCAAATCCTATTGGATTGGCCGTAGAGGCTCCGACCCTGCGCGGAACGATTTAGCCGCGCCCAGGACTACCTGAACAATTTGCCTCGCCCGCCAAAGGTTCTCGAGCCACCAGGATGCAAAGCCCGCACATCACCGCTGCAACAGGGGCGAACACGAACAGGGCCTGCAAAGTATTGTCCCCAAGCAGGTTCTGCAGCGCCACACCGCCGAAAGCGGCAGCCATCCCCCAGATACCCCAACGCAATATCCAACCCGGCAAAGGGGTTCTCAAAATCCCGGCCCGTCCGAGCACGATAACGATTCCGCAGAAAATAAGTGCCTGCTGAATCCAGATAAGGGCCAGCGGGATGCAGTCGTCGCATCCGCCAATCATCCAGGCCACTCCCCATTTGCCGCCGAATCCCCAGTAGACGTTTAGAGGCGTGAACAAGGCGAGAAAGCCGGCCACGATCCACGCCGCTCGCCGAGCTCCCCCATCGCTGCGTGCCCCTCCCGACGAGGCAGGTCTTCCTCCCCCGACCTGCTCGCCGCTTGCGCCTTCCTTCCCCACTAGCGGCTTTTCATTCGATCTCATCCGGATCCTCCTAACGATCATCTCGCTGCACTCTCTCTCTGTGAACGCTGCTCTTGCGTCGCTGATTACCCGGGTCAAGAGGCCGGGTTCCGCATGCTACGGGGTCCGCGTGCCGGCTACCCATTAACAACGCTCCGGTTCCGGGCCATCGAGCCCTCCCCGCCGCCGCACACCATGCAATGTCCGCGAGTTCGATAGGAAGGCTAGAGCAGCGAGGCCAAGCGTCACTCCCCAGGCGAAGAACCAGGGATACTCAATCAGGAACACCCAGGGCTCCAGAGCAATCCCGTTCTGTGAGGTCGACGAGGCCGATAGGTTTCCCAGAATGCCCGGCAGTTCCCATGATGCCCACCGGAATGAGCATCATGCGCCCAGCCCGGCCCCGCGATCGGCATCCAGTGAGGTATTCGAGTCCCCCATGGCCGAGCCAGCGCTAGCGCAATGACGGGCCCAGTCAACGCTAGCAGGGCTGTGTCTCCCAACCCGGGAGTCCACAATTGGATGTCTCCAAAGGCATCTTTGTCTGCCAGCCCGAGCGTGCCCATGATAACGATCAAACTCACCGGAACTCCCTGAGTGTTCATTGACTGGGGCATCAGAAATAACAGTCTTTCCGGCCATGGCTTGAGTGTCGCGGTCGTAGACTGGGTATCGTCAAGGGAAGCCGACTGAAGGAAGCAAATGAAGCTCTTGATACTCCTCGTGGTCGTCGTTCTGGCCTGCATAGTGCTGTTCGTGGCAGGCGCCCTCTCGCCCGCGAAGTCTCGTCGTCTGCAGAAGTCAGTTGACAACAAGTCGAGGAAAGCGGAAAAGAAGGGTTATGAGAAGGCTGGCTCCCTGGGTGACATGTCCAGCGACGCATTGAAGAAGGGACGCCACGCCGCCGACCACAGCGCAGAGAAGGGTCGCCAGATTCACGACGAAATTGCGCCGGATTAGCGAATCACGCGCCAGTTCCTGAGGACACCAACCTAGAGCCGATCACCCAACCGGCCCACGCACATTGCCGCGTGAGTAACTTCCCCTCAGTCCTTCGGCATAACGATCCACAGAACAATGTAGGCAACTTCCCCTGCACCAAACAGACCGAATAGCAGGAACAGAAATCGAACCAGGCCAACACTCCATCCATAGTGCTCAGCAATGCCGCACTCCGGCGGCCATCCGGTAGGTCCCCGAAGGTCGCAGTCGAGGCAAGGTCGTCATCAGCGTGTAAGGGGATTCACGCCAATCTCGTAGGCGAAGATGACAATCTGAATGCGATCTCGCAGATCGAGCTTCATCAGGATCCGCTTGACGTGAGTCTTGATCGTGGATTCTTCGATAGTGAGGACTTCGGCAATCTCGCGGTTGGAGAGGCCGCGGGCGGTTAGGTCAAACACCTCTCTTTCGCGCGGAGTGAGTCCGGCGAGCTTGGACTGATTGCCAAGCTCGGGCGTGGGCTGTTGAGCCATTCGATCGATCACGCGCCGGGTGATGGAAGGCGAAAGCAGCGAATCACCGCCGGCGATCGTGTGCACAGCGGCGATCAGCTCTTCGGGTCGCGCTCGCTTGAGCAAAAAGCCCGAAGCTCCGGCACGCAGAGCGCCGAAGATGTAGTCGTCCTGCTCGAAGGTTGTGAGGATCAGGACGCGTATGTCAGGCGCTGCGCGGGTCAGCTCGCGGGTTGCTTCGATTCCGTCGAGATCGGGCATCCGAACGTCCATTAAGACGACATCCGGGCAGACGCGGCAGGCCAGCTCAACAGCCTGCCGTCCAGTCACTGCCTCGCCGGCGATCTCGATCTCCGGGTCGGCGGTGAGGAGCTCGACGAGCCCGGCGCGCATGAGATGGTCGTCGTCTGCTACCAGTACTCGGGTCAAGGGGGTGGACCGTCGTAGAAGAGGCGTGCGCAAACCCGAAAGGCGCCATTGGCGCATTGCTCCTGAAGGCTGCCGCCGACAAGTCTAGCGCGCTCTCGCATACCGATTAGCCCGTGGCCGCCGTCCGGCCTTGTCTCGGCTAGTGGCGGTACAGGATTGGTGACGGTAAGTTCCAACGCCCTCTCACCGAACGCAATGTCGATGCAGGCCGTGCCTACCCCGTGACGTGAGGCGTTCGTCAGCGCCTCCTGAAGGATCCGGTAGGCGGCCTGATCTACTGCGACGTTAAGTTCTCGCGCGGTTCCCACGGTGCCTACCCTCACATGGAGCCCCGCCGCTGAATGCTGAGCAACGAGCGTTTCGAGCGAGGCGAGCCCGGGCGGCGTCTCGACGGTCCCGTTCGAGTTTCGGTCTCGAAGAGTACCGACGATTTGATCAATGTCAGCCGCAGTCTGCCGCGCCACCTCCTCGATCGTCTCGAGAGCAGCGCGGGAGCGCTCGGAATCCTGGTCGTGCCGCATGCGGGCTGCTCCCGCCCGGACCGCGATCACGTTGATCGCGTGACCCGCCGAGTCGTGGAGGTCTCGGGCGATCCGGTTACGCTCCTCGGCCAAAACGAGGCGACGCTCGCGCTCAGCCTCGCGTTCGATGCCCAGCGCGCGCTCCTCTAGATCGGCTATCTGCTCACGCCGCAAGCGGGTGCGTTCCCCTGCGAACCAGGCCACGGCCCAGGCGAGGCTCGTGTGCAAGAGCTCGGTTCCGGGGAAGATGCTCTGGGCGAAGGCGCTCGCGGACACATACGCAACGAGCAACCCCATCACGGCAAGACTGGTGCGCATCTTCCAACGACTCAGCTGGTCACTACTCGACGCAAGCAGGTAGAGCGCTGCGGTTGGACCGAGCGGCAGGCCGAAGGGCAGGCCTAGCGAATAGCCCAAACCAGCGAGCATGGTGCTCGCTATGGTCGTCATGAAGAAGACACCGAGCGGAGCGCGGCGCCAGGCAAGGATCGGTAGTGACGAGCAGGCTACAAGGAGCCCGCTTACCCAGTTGAGCTCACCGAACCAAGTTCCTGAATGATCCATACCCCGGTGGGACAGCAAGGCCAATGAGCCGATTAGAACGACGGTTGCGATCGCGGCGTCGATCAGCGCTCCCGGCATTGGCCCGGATGTCAGCACCCCCTGCGCCCTGGCGGTTCTTAACTGCATGTAGGACGAGCATAGCGGTGCAATCGCGCGGGCGAATCCTCCGCAAGGATGACTTTGCTACACCCAAGGAGGACACAGAAGTTCCCCTCGCGGGGCGTTTCCCATGGCCGGACTCCACCTTAGATTCATGACTACGTCCTGGTAGAAAGCCGGGGCTCTCCAAACGAGAGAGGAGAACACCCACATGACCGACTTGCCCAAGTCCCGCGACTCCGAACCTCACACCACGGCACGCTGGGTGAAGGTGTTCGGGCTCGTCGCCCTTGTGGCAGTACTGCTGGTAGTCGTGATGATGCTTGCCGGCCGCGGCGAGCACGGCCCTGGTCGCCACACACCAGGGGGTAACACGTCGGAAGGTTCCACTCATTGACATCTGGGATGCAGGTCAGCGATCTCCTGGAGGCATACCCCTTGAGCACTGGCGAACTCACCCGCGCCTCCCGGCTCACCGTCGGCGAAGCCCTCGCCTACCTTTGAGCATCATGAGGCGGTTAGACGCTCGGCGAGGATTGTGAATCCCTTCCGGCTCCAGCGGCATCCTCGCAGCGAGCCGGTGGGCTCGAAATGCACCACCGGTGCCCGCCCATGATCATGGGACCGCGCCTGCGAAAGTTTGCGCTGACAGCTCACGTCACCTCCTCTGTCGGTTGGCTCGGCGCGGTCGGATGCTCGCTGGCTCTCGCCATCGCCGGACTGGTCAGCGAGGATGCTCATGTTGTACGGAGCGCCTATCTGACATTGGAGCTGGTCGGCAAGTTCGTCCTCGTCCCCCTTAGCTTCGCCTCGCTGTTAACCGGGCTTATCCAGTCACTAGGCACCAAGTGGGGCTTGTTTCAACACTATTGGGTCCTGTTCAAGCTCCTCATAAACGTCGTTTCGACCCTCATTTTGCTTACCTATGTGCAGACCTTCAACTACCTGGCAGGCATAGCAACAGACACCACCTTGTCGGATGCCGAAGTCCTCGGGCTGAGGAGCCCATCCCCCCTTATCCATGCCGGTGCCGCGGTAGTGGTCTTGCTCGTGGCCACAATCCTGTCGGTGTACAAGCCTCCTGCCCTAACCCGATACGGCCTGCAAAAGCTGAGCCAGCGGCATGAGCAGAGGCGGGCAGTATCGCAGAAATAGATGCAGCGAACTTTCCGAGATTGAAGGTCAGAAAGCGAAGAAGGCTGGCCGCTTACTCTCTAGCGGCTGACGTCGAAGCACTTAGATGTGCTCGCGGGCCGCATCATTTGCGTTTCAGGGCCGAGATCGCGTCGTCGAGGGTTTGGACTCCCGTTAAATTGAGGTCCGTTGAACCCACCGCTCCAACCTCTTCGGCAGGAACTAGCAGGACCTGCGCCCCGGCGGCTTCGGCCGCCGCCGCCTTTTGACTTAACCCTCCGACGAGACCGACCTCCCCGTCGACCTGAACGGTTCCTGAAGCGCCGATGGTTCTGCCCTCAGCCAGGTCCTTGGGGTCGAGTAGGTCCGCGATGGCGAGGGCGTAAGCCAGACCCGCAGAAGGGCCACCCACCTCATGCTCCTCGAATGCGATCTCAAAGGGAAGATCGATGTTGAAGTCCCGGGTCTCTATCACAACCCCTATGCCAGGACGCCCGGGACGCTGACGGTCCAGTAACGCGCTTTTGACCTGCACCTGACGGTCCTTGTCTCCACGATGCACCGTCAACGAAAACCGGGTACCCGGTGGGCGGGCCGTGATGAGGTCGCCCAGTTCGGGTGCAAGACTGACATTGGTGCCGTCAACGGCCGTAATGACGTCCCCCCGCCTCAGCTCTCCGTCAGCGGGAGACCCTGGAAGAACCCCCAGCACTGTTGCTCCGGTCCCCTCCAAGGTAACTTCAAGTCCTGCGGCCTTGGCGGCCGCGGCGGCCGCCAACATCCGGCTCTGCATGAAGAGATTTCTCTGACGCTTTACGTACTGCTGGTCACCAAGGCCTTCCGGAGCCACCGCGGAAAGAGGAATGACATCACGCTCTGGATGAAGGGTGGCGTAAAGGGCGCCCAGCGCGCTGGGCTGGTGGATCCGTACGGCAAGCAGCAGGTATTTGCCGCTGAGCTTGTCGACTGGCGCCCCTTCGATAGAGATGTCGTCGGAGACGTCGACGGCGGCGGCGGGAGATAGGACGGCTAATGGCGGCCGATAGAACGCCGATGCCGCCAGAGCAATCGCAAGCGTTACCACGACCCAGACCGCCGCACCCGCGCCTCGGGAAGCGCGATCGGCGGCAGCGCCTCGGGCCTCCTCCAACTCCAAAGCCGTGGCGACGTCGGACACCGACAGGATCCCTACTATTTGGTCCTGCTCAAGCACGACTGCCCGGCCCAGGCCAACCCGCAGAGAGGACAACGCATCCATGATCGGGGTGTCGCCCCGCAATGTGGTTACCTGGTCCGCCGGAATCATCACGTCCCTAACCAGAGTGCGGTCGCGCTCGTCGGGCACGACACGGCCGGCAAGCCGGAGAGAGATGAGCCCCAGCAAGCGCCCGTCGTCGCTGACGGGGTAAGTGGAGTGGCCTCTGACGTCGACGAACCGTCCCAAGAACTCCCCCACTGAAGAATGCGGGGATGCCAGGACCGGGTTTTGGGTCATCAGGTCCCGAACCCGCAAACCCCTTAAGGCTCGTCTTAGCAGAACGTAGCGCGCCTCGGCCTCAGCGGCTTGTAGGAGGAACAAGCCGAGGAAGACGAACCATATTCCGCCCGTTACTGCGCTGGTGAAGAAACCTAGAAAGCCTATTGCCATCAGAACATAAGCAAACGCTTTGCCGGCCTTAGCTGCAGTAATCGTGGCGGCGGTAAAGCTTTTTTGGTGGTGCCAAAGCCATGAGCGGAGTACGCGGCCTCCGTCGAGCGGCAGCGCGGGAACCATATTGAAAGCAAGGACGATCCCGTTGATCCTTGCAAGGTATTCGCTGACGCCAACTACCGGCTCGGGAAACTGCAGCACGCGGCCCACAAAGGCCGCCCCTCCGAATGCCACCGCAAGCAACAGGGAGACCGCGGGGCCAGCGATAGCAATGCGAAACTCGGCTGCGGCGGAGGGAAACATTCCTTCGAATCTCGCCACCCCTCCGAACAGCCACAAGGTGATGTCACCTACCCTCATGCCTTCCTTGACCGCTCTGAACGAATGCCCCAGCTCGTGCAGCAGGATGCATGCGAAAAACATCACGGCGGAAGCCGCTCCCATTAGCAGATACGAGCGGTCGGCCAGACCCGGAAATGTGCGGGGGAACAGCTGAGTCGAAAGCGACCATGCCACCAGGGCAAAGACCAAAAGCCAAGACCAGTGTGCGCCAATTGAGATCCCGCGCACCCTCAAGAGGCGAAAGCTTGGAGAAAGAAGTCCGTCGTCTTTTGAGTCGCGCTCCCCGTAGTCCGGTCGGGAACCTCTTTCGTTCGTCGACGTGGCCCCGTCTTTGGCTGTCTTTCTCATATCGTCTTGTCTCTCAACTTCCCGCTTCGCGCAGCTCGGCGTCAACCTAGACCGTTCAGGACGCCGATTTCAGGTCTCGACGAAACTCTGCTGCATCTGTCTATCCATGCAGAGGTGGAGATCAGCAAACATGTCGGCTACTCGACAGTTCTCTTATCCGTCCCTTCTGGAGCAGGCTTGGTCGTCACGCGGCAAGGTCGCCGCAGGACCAAACGACGCTTGCTCAGTGATGGAGGGGGCGGTGCAGGCCACTGGCCGATCCGCCCTCCGCCCTCGACAGTGCGGGGCGAGAAGCTAAAAGAGCCCCTCGAAGCACTCCATGCCGTTATGGCCGCGCAGGTAGACCTTCCGCTAAACGCTTCAACCCGTCCTTGTCGAGGACCTCTATGCAGCGATAAGAGACTGCGATAAGACCCAATGCTTCGAACTCGCTCACGATCTGATTAACGGACGAACGGTGAACTCCAAGCATGGCCGCAATAGTGCCCTGGGAATGACGGAAAGCGCCATCGACGCTCTCATGCAACAGAAACTGGGCAACTCGGTCCCGCAACGCCGTGGTCAATAGCTCCACAACGCGGTTGTGGTTTTTGCACACCTGGAGGGACAGCTTGGCCAGCCAACGGCGAGCCACCGAAGGACGCGTGGCAAGTAGTACCTCGAAATCGGTCCGATCGATAAATAAGCACGTACTCGGCTCGGCCGCCCGGGCTTTGAATTGAGATGGAACTCTCCTCAAGATCTGGATATCCCCCACAGCCCCGCCCGGATTGATCATCCTGATAAGCGCACGATGCACCCCTGTGCCGTAGATCTGTTCTATGGCTCCCGCTTGTAGGATCCACACCCCACCGGGATGCTCCCCCTCGTGGAAGAGAACCTCTCCCGACTCGACAACCTTAGGAGTCAAGAACCGAGATAGCTCCAGGAGGTCATCACTCGAGAACGGGGCTGCCTCGGCTTCGGCGAAGTTGGCCGCCACCCAAGCTGCACCCAGGGCGGCCGTATCCGGCACCCGGTCTGTTCCCCACGACACCTGATAGTCCTTAGGCTTCAGGAAATTTTCCTCTTATCCAACAAAGCAGGCGCAGAGGAGGCTTCTCGGCTCACCGGCTTCATCCTACCCGAGTCACGCTCCACCGGGTCCGCGGATGGTCGGAGTTGCATCAACTGGTTAGCCATGAACGAACCAGGTGCTGGCTACCTGGCGGCACCTGGTTCGCGTCAAACCGACGGGATTCGAGTCGATGGCTAGACGATCAATCGAGAGTCCATTTGCACACTCAAAGCTCCAAAAGAACTTCCGTAAGCTCGGCACAGCAGAAGTTGACGAATATCTGCAACTGAGTCCTTTTCCTCCGTGCGTCCCTGCATATACCGGCCAGTAACTTGATCGCCTTTGGATGTATGAGGTCCACGTCTCTTAGGTCGATTACGACGGGAAGCGACGAAAAGTTTGTGGTATCCAGAAGCGCGCGGCCAAAGGCTTCGGCAGTCGACTCATCTAGAGCCCCAGAAACCTTGAGCAAAGAGCAGTCCGGCAACCTAGTGATTGACATCGGAACCTGCGACATCGAAGTCCCTCCTCCGTTAGTTCACCTAGTCGATCTCCAGAGGTCCTCGCAGACCGATTCGGCGACTGCTCAATGTCCCGACATACGATCGAACCCGACAAATCGTCGTACCGCCAACATTGGTGGCTGCCATTCGTTCCCCCGCTATATGGAGGAGACAGGGAGCGGCGTCCAGGGAGAAAGCTGGGACGCCACTCCTTGCCATCGGCCGACTTGGGCACCAGCAGGGTCGACTTCATCAAGCCGGTACCCGCCTACCGAATGACGCTCGGGAGCTGATCATTCTCCAGCTTGGTGTGCCACTTCGCGCCTACTCGCCCCCCTATCAGGCCGCCAAGCAACATGGATGCCAGGATGGCTATCCCGGCTGCTGTGGCTACCTCGCTCGCATCACCCAATGGCGAAGGGAGGTTCTCAAAACCGGTCGGAGCCGCTTCGGGGGCAGAGCCGGCCAGTCCGACTACAACCGCCCCGAGAACCGCAACGATCACGATGGCTCCCACCGTCACGAGCAGCCCATTCATCCAGCCTGAGCCACGAGCCATCCGACCGGAGGTGTATCCGCCCCAGAAGTACGCAAGGAACTGAACAACCACCAGCGCAATCACCGCGCCGATTCCTGCCGTCCTTAGCTCGTCCGGCCTCAGACCGCCGTCGGTAAGGCCGGACGCGGCAAGGATGGCGCCGACGAAAGCATTGAGCAGCACAAAGGCCCCGAATGCGACCAATATGCCGCTCAAGACAGACCAAGCCGACAGTCCCCCACGCGCTCGTACAGCCTCAGCGAGCGACGTCCGTTCCTCATTGCCGATCGGTCGCGCCGCCACTGTTGTGGATTTCCTGATCCGCCATACTTCGGGATCGTTATCTCCCCCACCCCTTCGCGCACTCGAGCCCCTCTTATCTTTCTCCACCTCATCCACCTCCATTCGAATCGGCCGAAAGCGGTTCCTCCGTTCTCGGACTCACGGTGTGCTTGCTTTGCCGTCTTCGCCTCGGTTCCTCAGCCGCACGGCAAGGTCTGCACGCGGTACTACGTCTAAAGGTTTTGGCCTAAGGCGCGACGTTTGCTCAGCGCATTGTCGGCGACCCGACAATGGTCAATGCGTCGGAGGCTGGAGTAAGGCCAAACGGCCCGGCCGCCAGGGCCGCATGCTGCCCCGAAGCGTCCTCGATCAAACGCGATCGAGTGGCTTCCTCAAGTGTTTTCTTCCCGGTTCCAGAAGTGTTGCCCTAACGACAGGTTGGGATGCGCTGTGTTCGGATCGGGAAATGGATCATTGGGGACCCTGAAGAAAGGAGCCGGTCGTGCATGGAACCGCCAAGGAACTACGGGGCGGGCATCTGAGTGAAAGGAGATAAGAATGGAGTGGATTTGGTTCATCTTGACCCTGCTTCTTTCAGGGCTGATCGTTGGAGGACTGGGACGTCTGGTGGTACCGGGACGGGAGACACTTGGTATTTTCGGGACGGCTCTGGCCGGAGTGGGTGGATCATTCCTTGGGGGATTTATCGGACGGCTACTCTTCGGGCCCCTTGAGTGGTGGGCCGCGCTCCTGTTTGCAATCGCTGGCGCCGCCCTGCTGGTGGCCCCGTTCAGCGTGCGGGGTAGAAGGACCATCACCTATTGAGCAAGGAGCGAAGTTCAGCAAGCCTCAACCTAACGACCGGAGGAATCACCCTGCTCGGAGTTCTGGTCAGCGTTGGGTTCACCGTGGGCTTCGGCATCAAGGGCGAGTGGTGGTTCCGGCTTCTGGCGGGAGCCGGAACCACTATCGCGTTGGTGGTGATTGTCAAAGTGGGCACCAAGTCCGGTACGGGATCGGTGGCTCGTCTGGCGAACTGGGTGATCGGCTCGGAGGACGAAGGTAAGCGCTAGTGGTCCTTCCTCCGTCTCCGGAAAGGTGGAGGCAGGTATCCACTGCCAATGAGCCACAGCGTAAAGCGGTTAGTCGACCGGTCCGTTCTCGTCACGGTGAACCAGTGCCAGCCAGGTGGCCGGATGTCGGGTTTCGCTGCGGCCGAGCCGTCAAGACTTCCGACGCATGTAACGATCTTTGGTCACTGCGCTTCTAGTCGTCCGGTCATCTGTACAGGGTGGACATCGCAGCGGAAGAAGTAGCTGCCCGGCTCCTCCGGTGTTTCGAACCGATAATCCTTGGACCTGTCGGGACCAGTGAAGATCTCTCCAACGAAAATCTTGTCTGTCGCAGCCTCTGAGCGATATAGGGATAAGTTGTGCGGATCAGCGTCCTGGTTGACCAGCGTCAGCTTCACCGGATCCCCGGCCGGCACGAGGATCGTTTCAACCTTGCCGGCAGATCGCCTGCTAGGACCAGGTGTGCTAAATGGCCAGGGGCCTTTCGCCGCAACTGAGGGAAAGACCCCAGATCCGACGACCAGCGGCGACAGTGTCTGCGCTCTCGACTTGTCCATGGTCTCGCCTTCGTTTCGGTAGCAAAGGTTGGCTTTTGCCACCCCTAGTTGTGTCCGTGCTCCGGCCATAGATTCGCTGAACCACCGGTCGGCGCTAAGGTCGTAAGCCTGCGTGGATGTCCCTAACCCAATAGCGGAAGGGTCGTCGCGCATTGTCGGCGCGCAGACAAAGTTCCAGGTGAATAGCAGCTAGAACTGTCTTGTAGGACTAAAGGTGCTCAACGGATGTCGGGCCGACTGACAGACCAAGTCGTTAAGATGGAAGATCGCAACGGGTCGACTTAGGTGGAGTGGTTCATTGTGCGAGCTGCCCGCCCACGATGTCGCTACCCAAGCTCTGTGCCGTTGAAGAGTACTTAAGAAGAGTCGTAGACGGTGACTTAGCGGGGTAGCACCCTTCCGCCATCCTCGTGAGCCCTGCTTCATCTTGTATCTCGATACACCTGTAGCTCAGTCCTACCAGACCAAGTTCCTCAAACTCGCCAAGAATCTGATTAATTGAAGACCGGTGAACGCCCAGCATGGAGCCAATCGTTAGCTGAGAATGGCGGAAAGCCCCCTCCACGGACTCGTGCAATAGAAAACGGGCAACCCGCTCCCGCAAGCCGTTGGTTAACAGGTCGACTATTCGATTGTGATTCAGGCTTACCTGCAGAGCAAGCTTTGCGAACCAGCGGCGCGCGATCGACGGACAGGTCAGCAGCAGCGAATCAAACTTTGACCGTTCGATGAACAAGCAGGCACTCGGTTCGGCTGCTCGGGCCTTGAAAGCCGACTTAATACCTCTCAGGATCTGGATATCACCCACTGCTTCGCCAGGGCGAATAATCCTTACAAGAGCGCGGCAAGACCCAGTTCCGTAGATCAGTTCAATGGCTCCGCACTGGAGTATCCAAACCCCGGGGGGATATTCACCCTCGTTGAACAAGACTTCCCCCCATTCCAGAACCTTCGGCTCTAAATGAAGAGAGAGCTCGCTGAGATCGGCCCGGGAAAAGGGGGCAGCGTCAGCTTCCCCAAAGTTGGCGGCTACCCAAGCCGCATCCATGCTGCTCACGGTAGTCGAGTTCGGACCGGCGGATTACCCGAATGCGGATGTTGCACGAAAGGATCGGTGACCAGCTCCTCCTGTACTCGAAAGCTCCTCCGGAGGTAATGCGAAGCGCTCCTCATTGGTTCTCCCTGTGCCACGGATGATTGGTATAACCATCCCCCTGTAGTCAGAGGCCCTAATGACGGATGGTTGCTTCGGCGGAAGGCCGACTGAATTGTGATCCAGCATCGGCTCATCGAATAGCGAATTGTCGGTTGGACGACAGTTATTTATTGCCAGGGTGCAAAGCTGTCGAGTTCTATATGCACTAGAGCGCTCGGCGTAGCTCAGTTTGACCGTACCCGACGGTATCGATAGAGCGCGACGTTCACTGCTTCGTCACCGGTGCGGTCGTCCCCCGACTGCCAATGCGATTGGTCGCTGGCAAAGACGAGTCCCAACTTGCAAAAAAGAGTGTTGTCCGCGAGACAGCTCGGCCCGCGTTGAGCGCAAAACGGATATGCCGCTGCAAGCAGACGAGAGAGAAAGGAGTAAATGATGCTTCGCAGTGGAAATGACTTGATCGGGCACGAGCTTGAGGCGATCGACGGCGATATCGGCAAGGTAGAGGACGTTTACTTTGACGACTCCGAGTGGACCGTCCGGTATCTGGTCGTCAACACCGGCAGTTGGCTGGCGGGCCGGCGGGTGTTGATTTCGCCCATCGCACTGGGTTCGGCGCCGGCAAATACCAGGGGGATCCACGTGGCTCTCACCACGGAGCAGATCAAAAACAGCCCCGACATTGACACCGATCAGCCGGTCTCCAAGCAAACGGAGATCGATTACTACACCTATTACGGCTGGCCATACTGGGGCTTGGGAAGCGGGCTTTGGGGCATCGGTCCATATCCGGTAGCCGACTCCCCAGATGCTGAGATGTCTCCCGACGAGCAAGGTAAGGATTATCACCTTCGAAGCCTCGAAGAGGTGACGGGCTATCACATTGAGGCCACCGACCACGAGCTCGGGCACGTCGAGGACTTCATCGTAGCGACGCCAGCTGGCAGATCCGATACATGGTGGTCGACACCAAAGCACTATGGCTCGGCAAGAAGGCCCTTGTCTCACCCCAGTCAATCAAGCGTGTCGACTGGAGCCAGCGCGCCGTCGCGGTTGCCCTGTCCCGCAATGAGATCGAACACGCTCCCGAGTGGGATGGGAAAGTCCCGTTAGACCCGGACTACGACACGAACCTACGGACCCACTATCGCCACTCGACGTACCTGGTCTGAGCGCCAGATTGGACGGAAGACCTGGTCGAGGCTTTTCCATATCCTGCGTCTCCTCCTATTCACCTGGGATGCTTAGCCAATGAGCGCTTCAGGCCAGGTTTCGGCGAGCCGTCACCTCAGGCAGGGTCGGGGAAAAGCGCGCCGTCTTGCGTCCAATCTGTTGTCGGGATACTGGTTCATTCCTGCGACCACTGTGCTGGTCGCCGCCGCCCTGGGCCTGTGGCTGCTAGAGGTGGACGAAAGGCTCCGGGCTGAGGGCAGCGCCCCGGGCTTCACCGGAGGTCCGGAGAGCGCCCGGGAATTACTGTCCACGATCGCCCAGTCAACGCTGACGCTGACGGCTCTGGTCTTCTCCGTCACGATCGTCGTCCTGCAACTGGTGAGCAGCCAGTTCTCTCCACGGGTGTTACGTACATTTCTGCGTGATCCCCGCACTCAGCTAACACTCGGGGTCTTCCTGGCCACCTTTGTCTACGCACTGCTGGTTCTGAGAGAAGTTCGAAGTGGAAACGGGGCCGAACCTCGGCAGGTGCCGGGAATCTCGGTTGCTGTGTCCTTCGGGTTCGTCATCGCCTCGGTGGGCTTCTTCGTCGAATACATCCATAACATCGCTAACTCCATTCGAGTTATCGAGATCATCAACCGAATTAGCGACGGGACCATCGAAGCGGTCAACCGGGTTCACCCGGAACATGAATCACATCACAACGAAGCTTCACCCGCCAAGGAAACTGTGAGCCGCACCATCCCGGCCGCGACCAGCGGTGTGGTCGTCTCGGTAAACCTGGAACGCCTGTCCCGGACGGCCCAAAAAGCCGATTCGGTTCTGCAGGTTCTGCTCTCTCCGGGAGAGTTTGTGGCGGAGGGCATGCCCATTGTCGCGATTCACGGCACGGGGGAGGTCGACGACCGGCGCGTGCGAGGGGCGGTGGTTCTCCATAAAGAACGGGATCTTGACGAGGACCCGGCGTTCGGCTTCCGCCAGCTAATCGACATCGCGGAACGAGCCTTGTCACCGGCGGTCAACGATCCGACCACGGCGACCCAATGCCTCGATCACTTGCATCGCCTTCTGCGATACATGGTCACCCGTCCCTTGTTGGCGCGCATAGGTTACGGCACGGACGGAGCGGTACGGGCCGTCGCCCCACAGCTGGGATGGGACGACTACGTGCGATTGGCTCTTGACGAGATCCGCCAGTGGGGATCCGACTCAATTCAGGTCCATCAACGCATTGGCACACTTCTGGGCGATCTTATGAGCGTTGCTCCACCCGAACGAACTCCGGTGCTGAAAGAGCAACAGCGCTTTCATGAAAGCGCAGTGGCCGATTCCGACCCCAGTGGCGCTCTGAAAAACCGTCGCACCATTTGAGCCGTATTATTCAGTGGCGACTGGCTTGGTAGATTGCCAATGTTGGATCACGGCCTCCATATCGGTGATGTCGAAGACCCTCCGCACCATGCCCCGTGTATTTTCAACGCGAAGCTTCCAGGCGCCCCTGCCGGCACGCCGAGCAGCTCTTGCCAGGACCTTCAAACCGCCGGCGTCGAGAAACGCAGTTTGCGCCAGGTCGATAATTACTTCGGCGGGACCCGACATTTCCTCCCGGTGAATACTTCGTTCAAGGACATGCGCGGAAGCGAAATCCACCTCTCCGCCCACCAGCAGACGGACCGTGGAGCCACTCCTGAGTGGAGTAACCACCACCTGGTCCGGAGCCGTCAATTCGGGCGGTGACAATGATTCGATCTTGACCTCAACTTCGCGTGTCGGCATCCGGTGCTCCTCTCAGCCGTGGCGATACGACTGTATGCCTCTTTTCGCCTCTTGCATCCTCAACTGTTGCTCGGCCGACAGAGCTACTTGGTGAACCCATGACAGCGCGCGCGGCCTAAGCCCCGTAGATAACCGCGATTTCTCGTCCGACACCATCTCGGCCCTTCGCCTCCTCACCAACAGCGTTTATGTGTAATAGAAGCCATGGAGGTGTGTCTGCAAGACGACAATGTCTTCCGGGTCGAGGTTGACCAGGGTAGTTGCCTAATCGTTGGTGCGTTGAACGTCAACTCTGATGTCGTAACGGCCTTGTGCGGGTGGCCCACATCAGTAAATGCGAGGAGTAAGCATGATCTGCAGAAGGGACTTTCCGTGGGAGCACAAGCTGTACCTCAGGAGAGGCTTAGCCCAGGAAGACGGCGTCGTTGGATGGCTAGTGATTCTCATCATCCTAGGAGTCATCTTCGTCATCTGGCTCGTTGTTCAGCTCTTGCAAGCCATTTTTTGACGACTTCATGCATGGCAGCTAACCCGTCCGACTCCCCCACGACCATCTTGAAATCCCCTTGCCGACTCCGTCATCCGGACAATCCAATCTGCAAGGTCCCCCGCTGGCCGGGGAGTACTTTGCTCACCTCGAGCAAGTCATCCGACAGCCACCGCTGCTCCGACTCTAAAGCGCCGATTCGGTACGAGACCATGAATGGTCCCGTGGATCATTTATCTAGGAACAGCTCTAAGGGTCGTTCCTGGCAACGGCGGTGGCCACGGCACTGCTCGTCGCCCCGATCGCTTCCACCGGCTCCGCTGGCACAAGCCGATAAGGCCAAGATGCTGGAGTAAACAAGAGGATGCCGCTGACCGGGCTGGCTGCTTGGCACTGTCCCTCTCGCCCGCTCTCGGTGTCCTCCTTATCTTCCCTTGGTTCGCCCGACCGCTCGGCGGAAGCTGGAGGACGAGAGTTGATGTGACCCGTTCCCTACGGGCGTTCAAATCAAATGCCGATTTCAACTTTCCTAGGTAGCGGGCCTTGAAACTGAAAGCCGAATGCATGTCTGCCCTTATCTCTAAGAAAATGTCGTCTCTGCGACAAACGGCCCCTGACTGCTGCCTTCTTGGATAACGAAGTAGACACCACGCTTAACACAACCCATGGAGGCTTTGATGAAAGGTGCTCGGGTCCACCGCTCATTGAGTGATAGTCAAATGATCAGGCCGTCGAGCACGTCTGGAGGGGGACGACTGCGCGCACCGAAGAGGCTGATCTTTCCGACTGTTTGCTGTCTACTGCTGGCTGCGTGCGCCGGCCCGACCGTCGACGACTCGACGACGGAAGAAGCGATACCTCCATGGATTGTGAGTGTCGAACCTCGCCCCGGGCAGGATAGCGCCCCCCTTAGCCGGGTGGAGGTAAAACATCGCGTGCAATCAGGCGGTGAATCGGTGCGCTTGGAGATCGACGGAACCGACGTCACGGCCTACTCCGACTTCGGCCGCGCCGACAACACCGGGGGCCCCGGGCGGCTGGTCTATGATCCTGAGACACCTCGAGTCCTCGTCCCGCTGGACCCGGGCGAGCACGAAGCCACTCTGAAGCGGGTCCAACTCATCGACGCGGGAGAGCGACACAGGGTGCTCGATACCTTTACCTGGTCCTTCACCATTCAGTGAACATTATTTCCCGGGTCTTCGGCCGCCTTGGATGACTTCCGTTCCATGTCGCCTTCAACGAAAAATGCCCCTAGAGTTGCGGCCAGAGCGGCGAAAACAATGACCGAGTACAGCCCCAATGCGACATTTATCAGCAGCACCACTGGAGAACGGCTGCCAACTGGTTCTCCGACGATGGTGGCGATTGCGACGTCGTACAAAGCTCTACCGTAATCTGGAAAGTCTCCAAACTCGAACGCAATCTGGCTGACCGCCAAGATGACAATCAGCGTCACCGCCGCCAACCATCCCAGCCGGCTGGAGAGGTTGGCGCGTGCTCCCCGGCCTGAGCGAACGCTGGAGGAGACAACCCGTCCAAGCCGTCCAATCTTAAGACGGGCAAGAACGCGAGCGAACCGAAGGAACGGTAACAGCAAAAACAGGAGCTGCCACCAGTTGCGCTTGAGGAACGCGGTGGTCGAGGGAGCGACCGTTGCCCTTACGACAAATTCGGCCGCGAAAGCCAACCACAGTATCCAGCTCGCGGCGGTGAATGCTAGACCCAGGGCTCCCCTGGGCTGGATCAACGTCTCTGCGAGGACGAGGAGCAGAAAGATCAGGCCGAGTGCAGTCATCGGCCCGTCCATGTGTTCAGCGATCCGCTGAGCTAGTGCCTCACGGTCGGTTGCCGGCTTATCGCGCAGGTTCAGCATTCGACCTCCTCTAACCAGTCCGGCCCTTCTTGCAAACTGATCAGCTTTCTCGGGACTGTCGTCTGGACGACATTCGGGCATCCCTAGAGTGATCGCCCGGGAAGAGCAGGGCCATGTCGCCTCGAGAGTTCACCGCCTTGGCGCCTCGAGACGGTCCAACGGAGCGCCACCAAACTAAATCCATCAAAGAAGCCGCGGCTCAGTATGACGGTGAGCCGCGTGCACGCCGCGGTGGTCAACATCCCGTTCCGGCTTGGCTCGACGCGGCTGCCCAGTACACCTGGCGCTGGCTGCTCATCTCTGTGGCCGTACTGTGCGCTCTGTGGCTAGTAGGTAGGTTGCGACTGGTCCTCATACCGTGCCTGGCGGCGCTCTTGATCTCGACTTTGCTCGTTCCTCCCTTTCGATTTCTAAGATCCAAAGGGCTCCCCCGCCTGCCGTCCGCGCTTGTAGTCTTCTTTCTGCCTTCGTTGCTGATGTTCTTGCTCATCAAGACGGCGGGCCCAGGGCTGATAGACCAGTTCAATCAACTCGGCCCGGCGCTGGGGAAAGCGATCGATGCGGCACAGAGCTGGGTTTCCGAGCGACTTCCCGATCTACAGGGTGAGTCTGCGAGATTGGGAGGTCGCCTACGGGAGCAGCTCACTAAGAATGCGTCCCAGATAACGGCCAGCCTGATTGCCGGCGCTTCCATGGCGGTTGAGGTGGTCGCCGGAATCCTGCTCACCCTCACACTGCTGTTCTTCTTCGTCAAGGACGGTGACACCCTGGCCAGAGCGATCGTACGTCCCCTTCCGCCCGAGTTGGGCGCACAGGCACGAACCGTAGGCGCGATCATCTGGTCCACCCTTACTGCCTACGTTCGAGGAGTCGCAGTCATAGGAGCGGTCAACGGCCTGGCGGTCGGCATAGCTCTGATGATCCTGGACGTTCCCCTTGCCGGTCCCCTGATGGTCCTTACCTTCCTTGGGGCGTTCTTCCCTCTGGTCGGCGCCGTTCTTGCCGGCGTGGTCGCCGTGCTGATCGCGCTGGTGTCGGAGGGTGCAACCGATGCTCTTATCGTTGCCGGCGTCGTGCTGGTGGTGCAGCAACTGGAGGGTGACCTGGTCGCTCCTTTGGTCTTTTCCAAAGCGGTCAACCTGGACCCGGTGGCTGTGTTGGTAGCTCTCACGACGGGGGCTATTCTCGCCGGTGTAGTGGGCGCAGTGCTGGCGGTCCCCGTCGCAGCCTCGATAATGTCAAGCTTCGTCGCGTTGAGGAGGCAGGCTACCGAATCCAAAGCAACAACATTGGAACGACGAAAAGACCAGAATGCCGTTCGGGAGGGGAGTGGCCTGCCCGAGGCGAGCGCATAGCGCATGCGCCGTTTCGTGGATTTATTGATAGACAACCAAACCGTTACGGGGCGCCTGGTAACGAGCGGCGTAATCGTGATCATTGCGATTCTCGTGGCGGCCGGCATGCAGCGAGTTGTCTCTAGAAGACTTGACGATGCGCATAGTCGCTACTACTCGCGCAAAGCCGCACGCTTCACCGTTGCCATCAGCACGTTGCTTGCGCTTGCCATTCTTTGGAGGCCGTTCGCCGGTCGGGTGGCGGTGATACTCGGCTTTGCAGCCGCCGGGTTGACCTTTGCGATGCAGGAACTCATCGGCGCGTTGGCCGGGTGGTTCAACATCATCTCCGGACGAATATTCCGCGTCGGGGACCGCATACAAATGGGAGGTGTACGGGGAGACGTGATAGACGTCACTCCCCTTAGGACCAAGATCATAGAGATGGGCTCCGGTGAGCCGGACCAAAGCTGGGTCAAGGGCCGCCAGTACACCGGGAGGATCGTGACCGTATCCAATAAGGCGACCTTCACTGAGCCGGTGTTCAACTACAGCGCGATGTTCGAGTTCATCTGGGAGGAGCTCACCCTTCCGATTCCGCACTGGAGTGACTGGGGCGTCGCCGAGGGGATCCTCCTTGAGGAGGCGCAAAAGACATCGCAGGCTGAAGGCGCCGAATCCATGATGAATCAGATGAGCCGCAAGTATCCGGTCCCTCGGGCGGAGGTCGAGCCCCGAGTATTTGTCAGAGCGACCGACAACTGGATGGAACTATCAGCTCGTTTCGTGATCCCGGTGCGCACGGCTCGAACGGTGAAGGACGAGATGACTCGGAAGGTCATTCAAAGGCTGCGCGACGCAGGGATCGAGGTGGCTTCACAGACACAACATCTGACTGTGGAGATGGACGCACGGCGAGATCCCTAGTCGATTCCGTCTCAACCACAGGGGCAACAAGCAAATGTGACTTCGCTCAACAAGCGGGAGAAAGAAAGGATAAGGCGGCGCGGGAGCACGCCGCCAAATCCCTTCAGTCCCTCATTGACTACTTCTTATCTGGGTGCTCTCACCTGGCATTGCCGAAGACACGACTTCCATCGGTCCACTCGGACCTCGTCACCTTGCCGTCGTTGTCACTGTCATAGAGCTCGAAGTACGCGGTCTTGAACGTCTCCCTATCCAGGGTCTCGGCACTCCATGATTCGCCTAGAAGCGAGGTGTCAAATGACTCCGATACCTCGTCGGCATCGAGCTCCGAGTCTCCATCGTTGTCCCAATCACCAAAGACGCCAAAGTCGGCGTTGGTCGGATACCAAAGCTCCGTGGAGTCCTCCCATTCCTTCTCAGAAACCTTCCCGTTGTCGTCCATGTCCCAACTCTTGAAGGCGTTTCCGGCTATTTCGTCTTTGTCGAGTTCGGAGTCCCGGTCGATGTCTCAAGCAGTAAAGACGCCGGCATCGTCCTGCCACTCTGCAACCTCGTCGGCGTCCAGATAGGAATCACCGTTGGCATCCATGTTCGCAAAATCGTCGTCCCCGGAGGTTTCGGCAGCCTCCGGCTGACCGGCACCAGCAGCGCTGTCGTCATCATCGTTCTCGTCCTCTCCGCACGCCGACAGAACCGTGGCCATCACCAGCGCTCCGACCAACATGACGGCGCGCGCCCGGCGCATCCGTCGATCGCTGGAGAGCGCGCGGAGCGGCCAAGAGTTCCAGCAGTTTCGTCGTTTTTTACGTGCGGTTCATACCCCGGTGGCGCTGTGGTAACTGTGAACAGTCGGGCAACCGACACTCAAAGATGGCGGTACGAGACACACCCTCCGTTGGCGGCCGCCGCTTTGAAGGCAGACCCGGGGAGCCGCTTTCGTAGCGGCGGACGCAGATTCACCAGCGGGGATGGACTAAAGACTCGTACTGGACTTTGTAACAGAAAGAGTCGGTGCGAGCGATCCGGTGCAGGGCAATGCCAGCCGCCCGCTGGGGCGATCGGAAAGGTGTTACTCAGTCTTCTGAAACAGAATCCAATCGCCGTCTGAAGTGATAACGGTGCGGTACTTGGCCCACTCCGGGGGCACGTTGGGCCCCGGCCAGGCGTAGTAAGTGTCGTCGGAGCCGGTCCCGGGTCCTTCCGGCTCCGTCACAGGCTGTACTGCTGGATCGGTAAGGCGATCTCGACGAGGTTTGCCAAGATTCTGTCGCCGGCTCGCTCGCGCGCCTTCCAGTATTTTGCCGGTTGAGCGCCGGGCCCGGCTGACTCCTCGGTATGGCTGTATTGAAAAGATCCATCCGAGCCCAGAGCAATATGCTCGAGCAAGGCGTAGTCACAATCCAGGGCTGCATCGATAATGCTGTTGCGGGTTCTAGCGACCTGCTCTGGAACCTTGGCGGCTGGCGGTACCTCCACCGAAATCCTGGAGGCTGAGCAGTCTTCGACCGCGTTGCTGACCTTTTCCTCTGGAGTCAATCCATCGTTTTGGCTATCTGCCGCCACTTCATCGGAGGGCGCCTGACGCAGGCCCCCGTCAGGAGAAATGGCAGCGAGCAAAGCCGGATGGATTTACGGAAATGAGTCATAAGCCTCCCACCGTTCGAAATCGAGTTCTATCTCCTCGGATTCCCAATAGGTATGGAACCGCCGGAACTTAGTCGATCAGACGACAATCACAAGAGCATGTTGTCGGAAAGTGAACTCGCACAACCAGTGGGTTCCAAAAACTCAGCGAGGCTGGCCCGATTCGATCATGTCGCCAGGTCCTCCCTCGACTCGAAAGAACTTTTGCCGGTTCGTAAGCAACCTTCGACGGCGTTGGGCAAGTCCGAGAGCCTCACAAACTGGTCACTCAACCAAATTCCCGTCGTAGGCCAAAAGCCCTTGCTCGTCGACCCGGGCGATCTCCGTGAAGCGGTGCGGACGCGGGTCGCCCATCCCGAGGTGTATGACCTGCCACCCCTCCGCCACGAGGGCATCGGCGATGAGACGGCGGTGACACCTCCACCAGAGCGTTTCGGCACACATGATGGCCGCGTGGCGATCCCTGGAGATGTCCATCAAGAGCCGAAGTGCCTGACGGAATTCGGGACTGTCCATGTGCGACGCATAGGCACGGAAGGCTTCGTTCTCCCAAGCGCCGTGGCGCACGACCGACGCCTCGTCCGCTTTCCGGCGCCCTCCCATGCTTGGCCCCCACCACTCATAACCGATGCCATGCAGCCGGAGCATCGCGGCAAGCGTCTCTTTTGCGAAATGAGGATGGCGCCTGGACCCAGGGTACCGGCGGACGTCCACGAGCAACTGGACACCCGCCTCGGACAGGACTGCCAGGAACTCCTCGCGGGAGCGAGCCCCGTGGCCCAGGGTTGAAATCGTATGCATTGCTGATGGTTCCCGTTCGGTTCGAAGCACTCCGTCATGCCGTGCTGAACAAGTCAATTTAGCCGTTGTTTCTGAACTCTCGGCCTTCCTAAGCGTTGCGTCGGCTCCTGCCGTCACTAGGGTGCCATTTATTCGAAGGACCTCCGCAGCGAGCTCCAAGTAAATGTCGTGGGAAACTGAGTTGGACCATAGTCACCCCACTCAGCGTGCCTGCAAGGAGTGCGGAGGTCGACTTCCGCTCCACTCTTTTCAAAGGCTCTATCGAGTAGCTGTATGCACCGGATCGTTGACATGCCCGTGGCTAAAAGCACGCCATATCCCCGGCGAGCAGCAAAGCAGTCATGCGAAGCCTCGATAGGCTCAGCGCTCACATGATGAGCTCCGTCCTGCCGTAGACTCCGCTGGGCCTCTCCCCAAAAAGGGCGACGAGGTTTTTGGCTCCGACCGCCTCAAGGTTGGGACGGTCGAGGAGGTGGTCCAAAGCAATGGCGAGACGCCCGCGTACATGGTGGTGCCTCGGGGCCTGGTGTTTGAGCGGGACACTTTCATCCCGCTCGATGCAGTCGTAAAGGTGAGCGAGGGCCAGCTCTTCATCAACGTCCCCAGGCTTTTCGTCGGCAACATGCCGTGGGACGAACCACCCACGAGTGCCACCCGGCAGGAAAAGCTCGGTCCGCCGCCGGAGCAGGTGTCCAATCTCTACATGTCACGTTCGCCGTCGCTCGAGTTGAGCCAGCCGGACCTGCGCCCGGTAGATAAAGAGCATGGTGAATAAAGCGGGAGCACATCAGGAGGCGGCACGGACATCAATCTAGTCATCCTCGGAGCTCGAACGATCATCCTCGGATAGGGCCCAGGGTGCCGATCATGCAAGACGAGGGTAGGACCGACAACCTTGAAGCCTCGAGGAGTCCTCGCTGCGGAAGGAGATGCCGACGAAACGACGGCCATAGACGGGTCGGTCATGCGTGGACTCGCGCGATGCCACCCCATGACGTGTGCATTCCATTCTTCTCGTCCATCGAGTTACTCTTGGGTCCGGCGAGTCAGGGCGCTCAGCGGGAGGTGCATCAGCCCTTCTGCCCCTGTTCGGCGTAGGGCATCCATCAGCCTATAGGTGATGAGCCCCGCGACCGGCGGAAAAACCAACAGCAGCACCCGGTAAGCGTTGGTAATGCTCTCAACCGGAATCTTCAGCCATTTGGAAAGAAGGTCGTTGCTGGCCGCGGCAAACAGCACCAGGTAAAAGGCCAGGCCGGCTATCCCGAGGGCGGTACGCACCGGGTGGTCTCGTGCCCTCTCCAGCAGATGATGCGGTTCCCTGTCCCCGGTCAACTTGGCTTCGAGGAAAGGCCAGAGGTAGAGCAGGTTGAAGGTGATCCCTGGAAGAAGGATGGCCGGATAAAACGGGTTGGGCAGCTCAAAGCCGAACGCCCGGATCTCCCAGGGCGGGAAGAGGCGCAGAGCACCTTCCAGCCATCCCAGGTACCAGTCGGGCTGTGCCGGAGAGGGTATCTGCTCCGCTCGGAACGGCCCGTACAGCCACACCGGATTGATCTGAACCAGGCCTCCCAGGATGGCGACTACCGCAGACACACCAAAGAAAAGTGCCATGGACTTCGTCATGTATGTGGGCCACAGCTTTTCGCCCACCACGTTGCCCTCAGTCCGTCCAGGGCCCGGAAACTGGGTGTGCTTTTGGCGCCATACGATCGCAAGGTGCGCCGTCATGAGGCCGGCAATTGCCACCGGCACGATAAAGATGTGGACGACAAACAGCCGCTCGATGATCTGCTCGGCCGGGAACTCTCCTCCGAAGACCAGAAACGCCATCCACGTCCCAATCACAGGTATGGAGAGCACGACCGAGTACGCGATCCGAAGTCCGGTGCCCGAAAGCAGGTCATCGGGCAGCGAGTAGCCGCTGAACCCATTGAGCAAGCCGAGGATGAGCAACGTGAGTCCGATCAGCCAGTTGATCTCCCTCGGCCGCCTGAACGCGCCTGTGAAGAAGATCCTCAGCATGTGCACAAACATCGCCGCAATGAAGATCAAAGCCGCCCAGTGATGCATTTGGCGCATTACCAGGCCGGCACGGACCTCGAAGCTGAGGTCGAGCACGGACTTGTAGGCGTTGGAGACGTGAACCCCGTTCAGCGGCTCGTACTCTCCCCGGTACACCGATTCGCTCACGCTCGGATCAAAGAAGAAGCTCAAAAAGACCCCGGTGAGCACCAGTATCAAAAAGCAGTAAAGGGCAAGTTCCCCGAGAAGGAACGACCAATGGTCCGGAAAGACCTTGTTGAGCGCTTGCTTGGCAAAGCTGGACGCGCCGAGACGGTCATCGATCCACTGCGTCAGCCGCTTAATCATCACGCCCCCTGTTCCAGAAGCCTGGTCCGACGGGTTCCTCGAAATCACCCTGTGCCACCAGGAAACCCGAATCGTCGATGGAAAGGGGAAGCTGCGGAAGGGGCCGGGTGGCCGGGCCTTCGGTGGGCTTCGCCCCGTCTACGACATCGAAGACCGACTGATGACAGGGGCAGAACAGCTTCTTGCTCTCGGCCTCGTAGAGGCCTACCGGGCACCCGGCGTGGGTGCATATCTTCGAGAAAGCGACAAATCCCTCCGGCACCCAACCGGGCGGCCCGGGCGGTTGGACATCCTCCGGCAGGTGAATGAGCAGCGTCTGCGAGTCGGCGGCCTCGGTATGCGTCTCCGGAAAAACTGTGAGGATGCCGTCCACGGCCAGCTCTTCGGGCCGAACCGGGGATCCGTCGGCTCGCACCACCCGCGATCCGGGGCGCCAAGCCGTCCGAAAGAGGGCCCGCCCCGGGGCCCCTCCAAGTGACCGTATGGGGAACAGAAGCGCGATGCCGAACGCGGCGAAAGCGGCACCCAGCATCTTGGCGAGGAATGTCCTGCGTTCTATTGGTTCGGCTCCAGCTTGCAGCGTTTCCTCCACCTCGGCTTGCGCCTCGGCCACCTCAGGGCGGATCTCCCGCTCCTGTACCTCCGGTCCGCCCGGCATGAGGTGCTTCGCCCAGAGCACCAAGCCCACTGAAATGCCTCCCAAGGCGGCGCCGAGAAGGGCGCCCTCCGCCTGAGGCTGGCCTCCCAGCAGGTAGACGACCGCAAGCCCCAGAGAAGCAACGATGCTCACGCCGAAGGCAGTAGCGATCCAGCGGATGCTTCGTTCGCCTTGGTTTTCCATCGTTTACTAGACCTTCCTTCCGATCCAGACTATGAGCAGCATGAGGGGGCCCAGACCAAGGATCCAGGCTGCCGCTCCCTCTGACCAGGGTCCGATTCTGCCCATCGGCAGCCCGCCTCTGTTATTGGGATCTCGCAAGTACTCGACGTACGCCAGAATCGAGTTCACTTCGTGTTCCGTGAAGGTTTCCGGGCCAAAAACCGGCATCGTACCGGGTCCGACCAGCATCGCCTCCGCCACCTCTTGAGGTGTCGACGAGTTCAGCGGCGGCGCCACCGCGGTTGCTTGCTCGGGGGAGCCCCCGACGCTGAGAGCCCCGCCGATACCGGTTGAGGCATGGCAGGCGGCACAGTTGTCCTGGTAGAGCTCCGCACCCTCTCCGATGTCCCCGCGCGCCGGATCTACACTAGGGATATCCGGTCCAGGTGCTTCGAAAGTTTCCATGTAGTCGATGATCGCCTCGATATCACGGGGGGTGTAGATGGAGGCATGCCTCTGGACGCGCTGGTCGGGATGATTTATCGGCATGCGCCCGGTGGAAAGGACGAAATCGGTCATTGCCGGCCCGTTTGTCCCGGTGGTCAGGCTGGGCCCGTTTTCCGTACCCTGGCCCTCGTTACCGTGGCACCAGGCGCAGTCCCTCATGTAAAGCGTCTTTCCGTCCGTAACGGTGTCGACCTCCACGACTCCAGGAGCACGATACGGGGCAGTTTGGTCGCCGAAGTAGGCGCAGCCGGCAAGCAGTACCGAGACAAGGAGATATCCGAATACGGCACGCCTCACGGCTGGCCGCCCAATGCCGCGGCCGCAGCGTCCCTCTCAGCGGCTTCACGCCGGAGTACCCGAGCCTCCACCTCGGCGAATGTCAGCCAAAGCAACACCGCCATGGCCGCCAGGTAGACGAGCCCCTGGGGAATCCACATGATGGCTCCGGCGAACTGCTGATCCTCCAGGGGTGTCAGCCCCCAAGCGGCGGCCCCCGCCCGATGGATGGGGTAGAGCTGGGTGCCGGCGAAGGTCAGAATCGCCCCAAGGGCTCCGCTTTGCAGCGAGGTGGCCAGCACGACAAGGACGGCCGGGCCATACCCCAACCTTCTTTCCCTCCCCCAGCCGATGATCAGAAGCCAGAGCAAGATCGCCGTGGCGAGGAAGCTTAGGTGCTCGGCGATGTGCAGTGCATCGTTGCCCAAAGCCGCCTGATACGCGGTCGGGAGGTGCCAGACCCAAAGCGCCACAGCATGCAGAGCTACAACCAGGACCGGATTCAGCAGGATGGACGCCGCTGGTTTCGCTGCGTCAAGGTCCTCGGCCAAATCACGCAGCCTGCGCCGTAAGAAGCCCGGCAACGCGTGGATAAAAGGGAGACTGGGCCGGCCGTACACGAGCAGCGGAGCAGCGATCGATATGAACATGAGGTGCTGGATCATGTGCCCTGAAAAGATGGTGTGGGCCACCTGGTCGAGCGGTGAAACCAACGCCACAGCGAGTGCCGCCAGACCTGCGTAGAAAGCCGCCACATGGCGGCGCCGCACAGCCCCCGGTCCGCCCTCACTGCGCAGAATTCGAAGCCCTCTTCCGTATGCGATGGCGGCGAGGGCAAGGAGCGCAACAACCGGCGGATGCAGGCTCCAGGAATGCCAGATCTCTGCCGGCAAGACGATGGCTTTCATAAGGGTGCCTGACAGACGCCGATCAACAACGGCGGAGCCACCTTGATCAAGATGATCAGCAGGAACAAGATGCTGCTCATGACTCCGGCCAGTGCCATCCATCTGGCACGGCCCCCCTCATCGGCCGTTGCTCTCATACCGCGCCACATCCGCCATGAGATCAAGCCAGCAACCGCGGTCGGCACAGCCAAAACAACCGTGATTAGCAGCGCGAGAGGTCTCACTCCCAAGCCGAGAATGAGTCCGGGAGTCTGGGAACCGGGAGTACAGGAGATGAAATCCTCGAGCATGTAAAGAGCGAACAACTGGATCATCCAGGCGGTGGCCGGCAGGATTATGCCGACCAACAGGAGCAGGTTCTGCATCGGCCGTCCGGAAACCTCACGTGTGCTCATCTCGCCGTCCGCATCTCTAGAAGTTCGGCGATAGATAAATCGTTGCCAGCACAAACACCCAGACCACATCCACGAAATGCCAGTACATCGTGAACATTTGGACGGTGAGGTGGCGCTCCGCGTCGAACGCGCCCATCCAGGATCTGGTCTGCGTCCAGGCGTTCATGATCAGGCCGACCACCAGGTGCAGGCTGTGGAAGCCGGTGATCGTGAAGAAAAGGGACCCGTAGGTGTTGGTCGTGGGAGTGAACTCATGCAGCTTCTCCGGCCATTCCACTCCCCAGGTCATCCCCAGGAAGATCGCGCCCAACAGGAAGCCCAGCGCCAAGCCCACCCTCAGCCCCATCTGATTTCCCTTCTTGATAGCCGCGTCGGCCATGTGAACCGGGATGCTCGAGGAAAGAAGGATCGCGGTCATAATCAGGGGAAGCGCCAAAGTGGGCTTTTCGATACCCTCCGGCGGCCACTCCGGCCCGGACTGAAAGCGAAGGTAGAAGTAGCTCGCCAGCAGGGCTGCAAAAAGGGTCGCCTCGGTTGCGATGAGCAATACCATCCCCCACCAGGCAAACGACTGGGGGCCTGAGGTGTGGTGCGGCAGGTCCTCTCCGGGCTGCCGGGTGGGCGTCGAGACCGCCTCTTCGACCTTCATGTCTCCTGGGTCTCTCCGCTGGGCCAGAACCATCCCAACACTCCGCCCAAAGAAGCAACGACGCCGATGGCTGCAAGCGGCCAGGCTTCGATGAGGATCCCGTAGAACATGACCATCAAGGCAACCGTCAAAAGGAACGGCCACGGAGTCTCGTGGGCCATGTGGACCACCGCCTCCGGCTGGGCGTCGAGCACACTGGTCGACAGCGTTACGTGGCCTTTGTCCAATGTGTAACCGCCCAGCTCGGGAGGCTGAGGGCCCTCCCGCAACTCCGGCTGAGCCCACACCGGCTCCCTGCTCCGAACGGTGGGGATGGCCTCGAAGTTGTAATCCGGCGGCGGGGACGTCGTGGCCCATTCCAGGGTCTCGCCGTTCCAGGGGTCCGGTCCCGCCGGCTCTCCGTTGCGGGCGCTCCTTGCCCAGTTGATGAAGGTCAACAGGATTCCGAAGGCGAGGATGAAGGCGCCGACGGTGGAAAGGAAGTTGTGGATCTCCCAGCCGAGTCCCTCTCCATAGGTGTAGACCCTACGCGGCTTGCCGAGGAGCCCTAAGATGTGCAGAGGAAACATGTTCAGGTTGAACCCGACGAAGATCAGCCAAAAGCTCAGCTTCCCAAGCCGCTCGTCGAGCAGCTTCCCGGTCATCTTCGGCAGCCAGTAATACAGTCCGGCGAACATCGGGAAAACCGCGCCTCCAAAGAGCACGTAGTGGAGGTGAGCGACCACGAAGTCGGAATCGGTGGTGGCCTGATCGAAAGGTATCGCCGAGAACATCGCCCCGGTGAGCCCGCCTATCACGAAGGTGAAGATGAATCCAAAGATAAAGAGCATCGGGGTGCGCATCACCGGCCTTCCTGCCACGAGCGTGGCCAGCCAGGCAAAGACCTGCACCCCGCTCGGAATCGCAACCATGAAGCTTGCTGCTGAGATGAAGCTCATCGACATCTGAGGCAGCCCCGTTGCGAACATGTGGTGAACCCACACGCCGAACCCGATTATCGCGACGGCCAGCTCGGCCAGGACGATGTAGGTATAGCCGATCATCCGGTGGCGGGCGAAGGTCGGGATGATCGCCGATGCCAGCCCAAAGGCCGGCAGCACCACGATGTAGACCTCCGGATGGCCGAAGATCCAGAACAGGTGCTGCCACAAGATTGGATCTCCTCCTCGATCGGGGTTGTAAAAGACGAAGTCGAACTTTCGCTCGAGCACCAGCAGCACGCTGGCGAGGGTAAGCAACGGCAGGGCGAAGATGACCTGGAAGGCAAAGGCGATCTCGCCCCAGACAAAGATGGGAATCCGGTTCAACGACATGCCGGGTGCCCGCATCTTGAAGGCGGTCACGATGAAGTTGATCGCGCCACCGGTGGTCGAGACGCCGAGGAAGATCAATCCCAAGGCGTAGAAGTCGATGTTCAGGCCCGGAGCGAAGTCCTCATTGGCCAGGGGCACATAGTTGAACCAGCCGGCGTTGGGCGCCTCCCCGATCAGGAAAGACGAGTACAAGAAGATGCCGGCCGCAAGAAACACCCAGTAGCCGAAAGCATTGAGCCGCGGGAAAGCCATATCCCGGGCGCCGATCATCAGGGGGACGAAGTAGTTGCCGAAGCCGGAGAGGACCGGGGTGGCGAACAAGAACATCATCGTCACCCCGTGCATGGTGAAGAGCTGGTTGTAGGTTTCGGGCTCCAGCAGGTTCAGGTTGGCGCGCATCAGCTGCGCTCGCATGAGCAGGCTCTCGATGCCCCCGATGACGAAGAAGATGAAGCCGGTGTAGAGGTACTTCATGCCCAGCTTCTTGTGGTCGACGGTTGACACCCAGGTCGCCAGACCGGGCTTTTCTCCCCAGATCTCTTCCAGACGTTCTGCGACCGTTGCCATACCCCTCCTAAGTTAGTTGTTGCAGGAAGTCGAGCAGATCATTGAGCTCATCGCTGCTGAGAGACGTCGGCGGCATGGTCACCCCGGGCTTCACGCTCTGGGGATCGGTGATCAAGCGCGCCAGGTTTTCCCGGGTGTTCGGAAGGATGGCCGAACCGAGGGTGGAGCGGCTCGCGAGGTGGGTTAGATCGGGACCGAGTTCGGCGCCCGCCTCTGTCCCTCGCACGGCGTGACAGCCGACGCAGGAGTTGTCCATGAAAACGTCCCTGCCTCGAAGGGCGCTGCCGGCCGCCGTGACTGTGGGCTTGGCCTCGTTGGCCACCCAGGCGTCGAACTCCGCCCGCGGCTCGGCGATTACGGTGAAGATCATGTTGGCATGCTGAAGGCCACAGTACTCGGCGCACTGACCCCGATAACGCCCCGGCTTGTTGGCCTGGAGTGACAGTTCGTTCACTCTACCGGGGACCTGGTCGAGCTTCACCTGAAGCTCCGGGACCCAGAAGCTGTGGATCACGTCGGCGCTGGTCAGCTTGATTCGAACCCGCTCCCCAACCGGGATATGGATCTCGGTTGCGGTGACCGCCCCATTCGGGTACCTCACCTCCCACCACCACATTCGCCCTTCGACCTCTATGGTCAGATCCTCGCTCTCCTCAGCGGTCGCGAGCTCTTTCATGACTCCCAGCGAGATGATGAAGGCGACGGTGAGAATGATCCATGGCACGACCACTCCGGCCAGCGCTACAAACGGCTCTCCCCAGCGAACCTCCGAGTCGTCGACTGCGTCCTCGATCCGGCCTCGGCCTCGCAGGGCTCGGACCATGAGAGCAAGGACTATGAGGAAAACCACGAAGGAGATCCAGAACAGCAACCACCACAGCCGCTCGACGCTGGCGGCGGCCGGACCGGCTGGTTCCAGCACCGAGGGGGCATCGGAGGCACAGGCGCCGAGCATAGCTAAAGGAAGAACGCTAAGGGATATTGCTAACTCTGGTCGGAGACGCTTCCGCATTCCCCTCTCCCCTACCCCGCAACCCAGTTTGGAACGGCTATACCCTCGCACTTTCTCATGACAGAAATCTAGTCGGACAATCGCCTTGCCGATCCTCTGACAGTGGCGGTGAAACGGGGCCGAACGGAGCGAAGGGTTGCCTACGCTACATCCTGCCTCGGAAAACAGCTCTTTGTAAGGCTCGGGGTGTCGTTTCACAAACTCGCGGGCCGGGCCTTTGTGACTCAGCGGTCGCCACCCTGCTTAGTTGCGGAGCTTTTTCAGGAGGGCTGCGATATCCCGGGCCTGATAGTGGGCATTCAGTCCGCTTGGGTTGGGTAAGACCCAGACAGGGACGCCATGGATTACCTGTTCTTGTAGGCCGATCTTCGCACCCTCTTGACCGAAGGCCCGGCGATATGCCGTGACCCCGAGGATGGCGAGCAGGTCCGGCCGGAAGTTGCGAATCTTCTCAGCCAGTTCTCGGGCACCAGCCCCAAGCTCCTCGCAAGAGAGCTCAGCCGCCGACGCCGTACTTCGCGGCACCAAATTGGTGAGCCCCAAGCCGAAGAGTGGCAGCTCTGTGTCCTCAAATGGGGAGAAGTGTCGATTCGTAAGACTTGAGGCGTGTAGGGCCGGCCAAAACCGGTTGCCTGGACGCGCGAAGTGGTGACCCACCGCAGCGGAATAGAGTCCTGGGTTGATACCGCAAAACAAGATATCGAGGCCCGGCACGAGCACGTCAGGAATGGTTCGCCCCTTCGCATCCTCCAACTCCGCCTTGCTGGGCTTCCAGCTGGTTGGCTTGGTTCCCTCGGTCCGACCGCGCATCATGAGCAGTCTTCCACGTTTACCGCACCAAGAGTTGCTTCCGCTGACATGTGGGACTCGCCAAGGAGAGTCAGCGCTGGGGTTACATGAGGATCGAGGGTGAGCTGCAAATGCTCGAGATCAAGGTGGTGCCACCACGATCCGACGGGTTCTTAGAGGTGAGGCTGCCGTAGACCAGACGTCCAGTCTCATGCTCGCCTTCTGGGCCTCCCTCCGACGGCGCCTTACCGAACCCGGGCGTCTCGGAGTCTTAGGTTGGGGGCTGGTGCTGGTCGGACTCGGCGTCCATCTCGGCGGTAACGTCACCGAATTCTCGGGTGTCCTGCTACAAGACAGGCCCGCCGCTTACGCCGCGTCGGCACGGGGTTCCGAACCCTGGGTCGGGTCGCAGGTAGGGTTCATGATCTTTGGCCTCGGTTTAGGTGCACTGCTAATCACCATGGGATCCGTGCTTCTCGGTATCTGGGGGCGTCGCCACGGAGCAGAAAAACGGTGGCTTCCGGCGCTTGTGGCAGGGGTAGCCGGACTGCCGTGGGGAGTCCTCATCTTTCCGCTCATCGCCGGAACCGCTTGGGCTAGCTTGGCACCTCACTACGCCGAAGCGACGGCGATGAGTAACTCATGACTGCGTCTGGCCGATGGAGTGGAGCCGCAGCTTTTCTTGGAGGGCTGTTCTGGGTGAGCAAGGCAGCGTTGATCATGTCCGTGGGAGATCAGCCCGAATACCTCTTCGAGATTGCTCCGCTGTTGTTTGCTTCCGGATTGATCGGGCTCCACCGGGGCCTTCAAGGCACGGGCGGGCAAATCGGTCGGGTGGGGGCTTGTTTGCTTACTTGAGTCTTGTCCTGTCATTCGCCAACCTCGTGTTCAACACAACCGAGTGAGGACGTACGAAGAAGGCTTCAACCCGCTTATCCTTGCCTCGTCTCTCAGCGTCTTCATCTCCCTGCTTCTTCTTGGTATGGCACACCGCAAGAGCAGGACCGGGGACCTTCGATGGCCGTCACTGCCCTTCATCCTCGGCGTCTCAGTATTCCCATTGATCATGGTTGGTGGCCTCCTAGAGGCAGTCAGCGAACGGCTACTTGAGGTGCCCATCCTCCTAATCGGCCTTGGATGGATGACGATCGGGGTATCGATTTGGTTTCCGCTTCCAGAAGAAGCCCTGTAGCGATCCAAGGCAATTGCCATCGCAGATTCGCGGGCGGCCGAAGCGGAAGTGAGGGGTGAGCGAGAGCCCGGGGGTCCGATGTTGACCGTGGCGGATGGTACAGTGGGACGGTTAGTGGGACTTAGGAGGTGACCGGTTGGCGAGGACGCATGTCGTTGTCTCCGATGAGGTGATGCAGGCCATTGACGCTCGGGTGGGCCAGCGGGGCCGGAGCCGGTTCCTCGAGCAGGCGGCTCGGGAGAAGCTTGAGCGCCTGGCGCTGGAGGAGTCGCTGAGGGAGACCTCGGGGATGCTTGGCGAGGGGCTGCATCCGGAGTGGGCGGACCGGGACTCGAGCCGGCAATGGGTGCGGGCGACCCGCCGGTCGGAGTCTGAGTCCGCGGCCGGTTGAGCGGCTATCTGCTCGACACCACGGTACTGATAGCCCACCTTCGAGGAGACGCCGGCGTAAGTCAGCTGCTGCTAGACCTGTTGTCGGACGGCCACCGGCTGGGGATCTGCTGCATCAACGTGGCGGAGGTTGAACGGGGACTAAGGCCTGCGGAACGCAAGAAGGCCAAGGTGCTGATCGACCGCCTGGAGTACTTCGACACCACCGGGAAGCGGCGGGACGAGCAGGCCGGTACCAGGCGGACCTTCAGCGCAGGGGGCGGACGCTACATGCGGCCGACGCCATCGTTGCCGGGACGGCGAGGACGCATGGGGCGGTGCTTGTCACCGACAACCTGAGCGATTTTCCGATGACGGATCTGGTGGTTCAAGGCTTGCCGGACGGCTATTGACCGGTGCCTTACTGAAAGGTCGGTAGAGCCTCGGAGTAGTGGGAGCTTCGACCGAGAGGCCAGTCTTAATCCTGCGGTTATTAGACCCAGCATGACCAGTGAGAAGGCGATCGGGATATGGCCAAGCATCGCCACCAACACGGGCCCCTGGAAGGAAGGACAATGCCAGGAAGATGGCGAGTGCCGGCCTGATAATTCTTCTTCGGCTGAAGCGATGCCGAAAAGCACTCCCCCGACCAGCGTAATGAGCGTCCCGGGAAGAGTGAGAACATGAAGGCTTGCTCAAGAAGGGGCGTGTAGTACTCCGCAATGGCTCCGGCTGCAAGCAGGGCATATCCAACCGCGAACACGCGAAAGGCCCAACGCTCAAAGGTCGCCTCCTGCCGTCGTTGTAGCCGGTGCAGCGCCACCAATCCCAGGAGTGCCCCGACCAGCAGGATGCTCGTCACTCTCCCGTAGGCGAGGTAGACAGTCTGTGGATCACTCCAATTCCAAAGTCCCGTGGTGCAAGGCGGAGGCGCTCGGAGCCCAATTGATGGCTCCAGCTTCCCCGACGGGAGTACGCAGGTAAGCGACCGCGTGAAGAGGAGCGGTTATCAATAGCAAGAAGGCAGAACTGTCGGCGATCACTGAATCTCGCGAAACATGATCATCGAATCTCGCGGTGATCTGNAGGATCCACCACCCTCCGAGGACCGCCAACCTCAAGCCGGCAAAAACGCGGCATGGACTGTCATGGGCCATTTTGAGATCGCGGCTCCTCGGCCATCTGAAGGCCTGGAATTTCAGGTCTTCTCGCTAAATCAGGCTTCCAAGGCGCCACCAACGAATCAGGCCGCTGCGCTTTACAGGAGATCTGAGACTTGACCGTTTTCCGGCTGTGAGCTGGTTGGAGTTCGATATTCACGGCTATACCGGCATGAGGGTCGCTCGCCGTGCCCCTTCCGCGGCCATTTTTCGGCAAATGTTTCAGCCATTCTTAGCCGAGGGTCTTGAGCATTTCGATCTGACGATCACGGAAACGGGCGCTGAAATGGAAAGCCCCGCTTATGCCGAAGACCGTTACCGCTATACCTCTAAACAGGTGTTCATGCGGACCGGGCGAACGCAAATTACCCAGGACGAAGCCGGCACCTTCCATCTCAGCGGTAAGGGGGAGCTTCTTACCAGCGCCTTGCCCATAATCGACATCATTTTGGCTCGCCGGGGCGCCGCCATGATTCATGCTGCCTCGTTTGAATACAAGGGTTGCGGAGTCGCACTTCCGGCTTGGGGTGGTACTGGAAAAACAAGCGCGCTGGCGAGCCTGGTCCTAGGCGTCGAGGAAGCAGCGTTTATGGGGGACGATTGGGCTTTTGTAGGGGACGATGGACGGCTGCTGGGTTTTGCCAGGCCTTTGTTCATCAAGCCTCACCATCGGTCCATCTACCCTGATCTGTTTGAGCGCCGGCGGAAGCCATTGGTTCCTGCCGGCCTGTCAGCCCCCCTCGGGAGGTTGGCCACAGCGGTTCACCCGATCGTCACGCGATTACCCAGGATTGCCGCCTTCAGCCGCCGTTGGTCTCCCGAGTACATGACGGTGAGACCGGAACAGGCATTCGGCAAGATTGTCGGCTCAGCTCCTTTGAAGGCAGTCGTGTTCATGGAGAGATTCGGGGGGAATAGCATGATCTTGGAGCCGCGAGAAGCCGAGTGGATGGCGGCCAGGATGATCGGCAACTTCTACGCCGAGATGTCTCAACCTTCTCGTGAGGTGGTTACCGCCCTCGGTGGTACTGCTGTTGTTCCTTTGACGGAGCCCTTCGCCGACAAGAACTCAATTTTGACAAAGGCTTTGAACGGGGTGCCTAGTTTCCTGCTGCGCATACCTGTTTCGCTCCCAACTCAGGAAGCCTCGCGGCAAATCGCTTCTCGAGTAATAGAGGCACTCGCCATGGCAGGCATCCGTTAACGACCGGCTCAGTGCTCACGATTGGGAATCCAGTGAACGACCCGATCGCAATCAGCCAGCGTAGCTGATTACCTGCACCCCGTAGGGATAATCAAGCTTGGAACCGTCGGTAACTAAAGACCACTGTCGCGACAGGTTGCCACCCGTGTCCCGGAGCTCAATACGATCTCCCTCCCCCACGGTGTAGATGTATCCGCCGTAGGGACTGAGGGCTATGCGCCGATGCTCATCCGGTGTGGAACGCCTCCAGATCTGACCGCCCAGGCGGTTTATCTTCTGGATGTAATAGCCCTCTGTCGTCAGTACGAGATCGTTCTCCACCACGATGGCGTCATGGGTGAACTCTGTGGCAGCACTCCAGGTGACTTGTTTACCGCCGTTCGGCCTGTAAGCGACATCCCTGACAGCCCCCCAACCACCGACGAGCAGCGTCGGGTCGTTGCTTTGGTAGCTTTGGGCGGCGGTTCGGTACCTGACGGAATGAGCGTTACTGAGCAGGTGCCTCCACACGACCTTGCCGGTCGACCGATCGTAGACATCGATCCTTCCTCCCTCGTTGTAACGCATCGCGACGGCTAAGTTGCCGTCGGGCAGTATCTCGGCGTCGTATGGGGACTGGAACCAGTCGGAGTTGTAGCCGCTCGTCTTCCAGACCCACGTCTTTGTCGCCACGTCTATGACTCCAACCTCTCCAGTGCCAAAGGTCGCAAGGATCTGATTGTTCGGCATCCAACGAACGCCCAGGGGACCGGAATCGGGATGGTCACGTCCCGTCGGGTTATCGAACTTCCATACCAGGCGGCCGTCGAGGTCTGTGATCAGCACCGGCGGTTTCGAGGTCGGCTATCAGCAGCTTGGGGCGATTGGTGGTCAGACCGCTGGGCGCTGCGATATTGATGTCGTCCAAGGATCCCGAAGGCCTGAGCTGCCACGTCGTTGCCTATCTGGACTGTGGCGATACAGGAGCCGCCCAGATTGGCCACACCGTCGAATAGATCAATGTGCCGTTAAGGCGGGCCTCGACTGTACTGCTTGCTCCGGCGACGATTACATGGAGCTCCAGTCGGGCCCAGTGTGTTCAACGGCAGAACCCCAGGAAGTGGCGTTGTAGGTGCCACTGTGCTGAACCCACAGCTTGTCGAAATCTTGATTCTGGCGATAAAAGCTGATCAAGCGGTTACCTGCTGCATCAAGGAACCGGAATATCGGGACGTTGCTGCCAGCCACTCCTTCGAGGTGATCTTGAAATTGCCGGAAGCGGTCAGGTCGGTGTAACCCCGAAGGTTTTTCTCGCGTATGCAACCGAGCCGGCCGTTGTCCCGGAAGACAGGCGGAGGCGGCATAGAAGCCGGTCTTTACATCGGTTGATTGGACGGCTGCTACACCACCGACGATGAAACTACAGGACTCCAGCCTGTTAGGTCGCCGGTTTCAAAACCGTCGTTGAAAAGCGACGTCGAAAGTGCTAATGCAGGCAGAGCCGGTAACACCGAGATGATGACGGCGAGCGTCAGAAACGTGATAGAGAACCGGCCCTTACCTCACCATATGTGTATACACACATCTATTAACGCAAAGTGGGTCGGGATCGTCAAGTGTCACCCGTGATCAAAAACAGTGTGCTACTCTACGCATGGCATGTGTGGCCACACGTCATAGCAAGTTATTTCCACTCCTACCTTGAAAAAGGAGAAAACGATGAAAATACTACGTCGCTTTTCGTTCATCTCGGTCGCGGGCGCAGTGATGTTGCTGGCCGTCTTTGGGCAAGCTCTAGGGTTACCAAAACGGTCTCAACGAGCGTCGGCCCTATACCGCTGCCACAGGTTCCCGCAACGGTATGCGTAGATGCTAACTGTCAGAGCACTCCCACCCTCAACAGTGTCTCCCTCAAGGCCCAGGCTACTGCGGACGCCGTTGGGGACGCTTCCGACTATCAAGGTAGGCAGTTGTCCTACCGGTGAGGTGGGTGCCGTACTGACAATCAAGACCGGAACCACCGGCGCTACCTTGAGCGGTCTTATTACCGGAACGCCCCCGGTTGGCGCTCCAGTGAACATTCCGATTGGACCGATTTCCGGTTGCACCAAATGCAACCGTGACCGTCATGCGTGCGCTGCAGTTTCGTCCGGCGTATCGGGGCTCCCCGTCATGGCGGGACTTCCTCTGGTTCTTTCTGCGGGGCCAGGCTCGCGCCTGGCCCCAGAACAGATCTTCATTTGAGCCAGGTGGCCGACTAGCCATAGAACAGAAGGCGTTTCGCAGGTAACCTGCGGAGCGCCTTCTGTCGCTAGCCGGTCGTGCACCTGATTGATTGGTATTGATTTCTGCCAGACTCCCTCGGTCCTCATCATCCTGGCCCTGACCATAATCGCAGGTGCCTTCCATGAGCTGGGGCATGCGACTGCCGGCGTTTACGGAGGCGCCCGCCTTGGCGCAAGAGGGGTGGCTTTCTATCTTCTGTGGCCGCTCTACAACGACCTGACGGATTCTTACCGGTTGGATCGTCGTGGCCGCCTTCAGGACTGACCTTGGGGGCATTTACTTCATCTGGTCTTGATCCTGATGCTTGCCTTGCTCTTCGCCGCAACCCGCCAATCCGCGCTCTTGCCGGCAATTTTCCTTCAGCATCTGGTCATCATGCAGCAGTTCCTGCCGTTCGTTCGCCTTGACGGCTACTACGTTGCCTGCGACCTGGCGGGTGCCCGATCTCTTGCCTTCGTCAAGCCGGCAGTTAGCGGGTTTCTGAGCGGTCCTGGACAATCGAGCATGGCGTCCCTCCGGCCCAAATTCGAGCCTCCTCATCATCCTCTGGATGCTGATAACTGTTCCGGTTCTCACATTCGCCGGGGTCTTCGGTGAGCTTGCCCATAAGAGGTCCTGCACAGCAAGCAGGGTTTTCAGGTCAACGGCAGAAGTCGCCAAGACGCTCATGGTTTGGTCTGGGACTGGCGTTGGCTCTGCAACTTCGCCAAACGTCTGTGCCGACTACTCACCTTAAGTAAGGTCTTCAGTCGCCTCGTCCTCCGCGGACGCAGCGTTTGAATCGGAGAGCCGATCTTCTCAACGATCATCCACTGCCAGCGTCGGTTACGACGACCTCCACAGTCAACGACTCATGACCCGGTGCAACTATGAACCTCGCTGACGGTCAACGCTCTATGGGTAGATGGATATGCGCGCCATGCAGTCGACGAACACTGGGCGCGATAACACTGAGACGCTGATGGGTTTGCATTCAATGTACTCCTTGGCTTGGCCTGGGACCGAGCCTGCAGCGTTGGATCTCGAGTGATTAGATTGCCTCCTGATGCTTATTTGGAGGCTTCGCCAAGTAAGGGGTGGCAACGACCCGATTGTCTAATAAGGGTACTAAGGGTACCCGCCTCACTCACATTAAAGATGCCGGTTTAACGTCAGGAGCCGCCCAGATTCTCGACGATCGAGATCGCGGCAGGACCGACTATGACGATAAAAAGCGCCGGAAAGATGAACAGGAGCATGGGAATCAGCAACTTCACAGGCAGTTTGGCCCCGCGTTCCCGGGCATCCTGCCTCCGGATAAGTCGCATCTGATTGGCATTGGACTGCAGCACCTCCGCTACCGGACTCCCTATGATGTCGGCCTGAATTAGAGCGAGTGCAAAGGCCGAAAGCTCGCTTACCTCCGTGCGGTCACGGAGCCTCTGGAGGGCCTGCCTCCGACTGGCCCCCAGTTGGATCTCCTGCAGAAGGCGATAGAGCTCATCCCCCAAAGCACCTGGCAGCTTTTGAGAAACGAGCTCAATCGAAGCTTCCAGTCCCATGCCGGCTTGGACCGCAATGGCCATGAGATCAATGGTTTCGGGTAGAGTTCGTTTGATATCGAGCTGTCTGGCGGTCCCCTTTCGGGCCATCAAGAGATCGGGGGTGAAAAAGCCGACGGTGCCCCCAACGAGGCCCCAAACGACAAGCATCCCGGAAGAGACGCCCAGGGCGGCTACTCCAAGGGGCAGTAGCGTCGCTCCGGCAGCCGTGGCTGCTGCCTTCGTTGCCAGGATGCCCTCAACACCCGCTGCTCCGAGGCCGGCAAGCAAGGCGTGCCTGTGCATCCTGGCTATCTGCCATCCTGGAGTCAATGTTCGGCCGAGGCGCCGAAGCGTTTTCAATGTCGGACCGAGTAAGCGCTCCGACAGCGGTACCTGCAGCTCCTGAGCAACAATATCCTCGTAGTCGTTGCTTTCGTCGAAAAGGACTTCGGCAAGCGCCTGCCCCCTTCGGGAGGTCATCGCCTGTCCGACTCCTACTACGGTAAGCCCGAGCCCGATAGCCGTGGCCACCATGCTGAGGGCCCTCAACATCTCCATGTCAAACCTCCACCTGAGCAAGCTTACGCATGGCGAAGTGTCCCAAGACCACTCCTACAAGAGCCGCTCCTAGCATTACTCGGCCGATTCCCGTACTAAAAAGAGGATCGACGTACTGCCGCCGGGTCGCAAAGAGGAATCCCCCGATTGCAACCGGCATGCCGATCAAAATCTTGCCGGAGATGCGTGCTTCTGCTGAGAGTGCCCGAATCTCACCTCGGACCTCGAGTCGCGTGCGCATGAACTCGGCCAGTACGCGAAGCGTGTCTGCGAGCCGTCCGCCTGTTTGATGCTGAATCCGGATAGCCTCCACGGTCCAGGAGATATCTCGAGAGCCGACTCGCTCCGCCATCGCCTCTAGAGATTCAAGCAGGGGCCGTCCCACCCTTGACTCCGCAACGACGCGGCCCAGTTCGACCGAAAGAGGAGGATCCCCCTCCTGTCCTGCAAGCTCCATTGCCAGAAGCAGAGATGAGCCGGAGTCCAATGAGCCCGCCAGGAGCTGCAGCATTCCCGGCAGCTGAGACTCCAGTTTCACAATCCGCTTCCTGTGCCTGGATTTGAGACGTGACATGGCAAACACCGGGACCGCCGCGGCCACGACTATCGCCATCAGAACCGAACCGGTAAATGTCATGACCAGGCCTGCCAGCACAATGCTGTACAGAGCCGTCATGATTACGAATTCACCAACCTTCAAGCGATATCCTGCCTGGCTGAGCGTGGTGCGAAGCTTTCCTCCGGTCGGTGTCTTACCGAACGTTCGCTCGGCAAACGCCCCCGCTCTCTCCATCATGTCTGAAAGAACCTCAGGGGATTTGGACGGCTGTTCCATCTCCAGCTCAAGAAACTCTTTAAGAGCTTGGCGTCGGTCGGCTCCCTTGAGAATCACCGAGTAGGTCCCCAACATGATGCCGAGGCCCACCAGCAGTGCTGCCATCAATGCCACCGGCTTATCGCCTCCTTCCGGCAAAGGAGTCGGTTCGCAGGGTTGGTGAGGAAACGTCCGATGGGGGTCTAAAGAGCTTGGCAGGCACCTCTACCCCCTTGTCCTGAAGCTTTTCGACCACCTTGGGACGTAGACCGGTAGGACGGAGACTGCCGGAGGAACGGCTGGATTCCCGCCCTCCTTCCGCGAAGATGTATCTGAAAATGTCCTGAAGCGTGATGATGTCTCCCTCCATTCCCTGAACCTCCGAGATGTGGGTGATCTTGCGGCTTCCGTCGCCGAATCGGGCTATCTGGATGATCAGGTCCAGTGCCGAAGCCACCTGCTGACGAATAGCTCTCACTGGAAGGTCGTATCCGGCCATGAGAACCATGGTGTCCAGACGGGTGAGCGCATCACGTGGAGAGTTGGAGTGAATTGTCGTTAGGGAGCCCTCGTGTCCGGTATTCATGGCCTGCAGCATGTCCAGTGCTTCGGCCCCTCGGACCTCCCCGACCATTATGCGGTCCGGGCGCATACGTAAGGAGTTGCGCACGAGCTCACGTATTCCTATGTGACCCGCACCTTCGATGTTGGCAGGCCGGGCCTCCATGGTGAGAACGTGCGGCTGAGAAAGCCTCATCTCGGCAGCATCCTCGATCGTGATGATGCGCTCGTCCTCCGGAACGTAAGCTGCCAGGACGTTCAACATGGTGGTCTTTCCTGTGCCGGTTCCACCGGAGATGATCATGTTGAGCTTTCCAAGAACGCAGGCCTTCAGGAAGGCAGCGGCCTCCTCACTCAAAGCGCCGAGCCTGATCAGGTCGGCCATCCCGAACGGTTTCTCAGGAAACCGGCGAATTGTCAGCATCGGCGCGTGCACGGCGATTGGCGGGATGACGGCGTTGACTCTGGAACCGTCGGGAAGCCTCGCATCGACCATGGGGGAGGCCTCGTCGATGCGGCGCCCTACCGAAGCAACGATCTTCTCAATTACCTGGCGGAGATGTGAGTCATCGGTGAACTGAACGTCGGTGTGAACAAGCTTGCCTTTGCGCTCAACGTAGATGTCGTTATAGCTGTTGCACATGATCTCGGTAATGGTCGGATCAGCCAGTAGTTCCTCGAGAGGGCCGTACCCGAGTAGGTCGGCGGTTACCTCCGCCACGAATCTGGCTCGCTGGGACTGGGACACGGAAACTCCGGCGCTCGTCAGGGCCCCCTGCAGATTCTCGGAGACAACGACCCTAAGTTCCTCGGGTTTCGTCTTGGTATAGAGCTTGGGCCCGAGTTCTTCCATGAGAGCGTCTCTGACGCGCCGTTTCATCTGGCCCCAGTTCGATGGTCCTGTTCCCGACGCTGGAGTTGGTTGTTTCTTGAGGCTCTGGGTGCTCCGCCCGGGCGAGCTTTCTACTTCCATGCGAACAACACGATCCGAAAGTGGTGTCATCGGTTTCCTTTCCGTACTCTGGGGAACCGGACCTTGGGCGCTCCACCCACGCCCCAAGGCAGATTCACCCCTTCCACAGGGGGCACCAGCTTCATGAACCCCTCGGCCAGCTTGCGGGAGACCGGGGCGGTGGGATCCCCCTGAAGTACAGGAACGCCGACATTGGTTGAGTGAAGGACCTGCTTTGCATACGGAAGCACGGCGGTGAAGCGCTGCGGATAGATCGCCTCCACCTCGTCAAGATGGATTCCGGCTGCCGACTCGGCCTTGTTGAGCATGAGAGAGATTTGACCGGCACGGCTCTGCAACTGTTCCAGACTCTGCATTAGCACGCGCATGTGCTTGAGCGAAGGAAGGTTCATGCTGGCCAAGAGCACGAGCACCTCGGACTGATCGAAGGCGGCCAGGCTTGCGTCGTTGATTGTGGAGGCGGTGTCGACCACTATGAAATCGAACTGAGCCCGCGCCGCGTCGAGCAGCGCCGCGATCTGAGCAGCGCCGATTCCTTCGCCTTCCAGTGGATCGCGTGGGGCACAAAGGACCTTGAAGCCGGAGCGATCCTTTACCAGGTGATCCGCAAGCGCCGAGGCAAGATCGTCCTCCTGAAGCAGATCGGCAATAGTCCGCTGAGGCCGTAGCTGCAACGAGGCCCCCACCTCCCCGAACTGGAGGTCCAGGTCAACGAGCAGCACTTGCCCGCCGGTGGCTTTCGCGAGGTAACAGGCCAGATTGGTCGCCAAGAAGGTCTTTCCACTTCCACCAGAAGCGGAGGCAACCGTAAAGACCCTTGCCGGCCCTATCCTGCTCCCCGGGGGCGCTGCCGGGTCCGCAGCCGGAGCGGGCATTGTAGAGATAGGAGGATCAACTGGTGGGGGCGGTGGAGCCACCGGAACGTACTCCGGAGCCGGAGCAGTTGTGGTTGCCGGAGCAGGCGCAGACTCCTCTAAGTAAGCCCACTCCGGGTCCTCGACCGCAACTGGGGCCGCCGGTTTGTGGATGGGCACGGGCTCCGGCGGCACCGGGGGCTCGGTGAGCTCTTGTGCTGACTGAATGGCGCGCGCGAGCCTCGATCGAAGCCGCGCCCTGGTCGGGTGGGCCGGTAGAATTCCACGCACGCCTGAATCTGCGGTCTGAACGGCAGACAGCGGCTTACCGTTGTCGCTCAGCAGAATGACGATTTTCGGATGAGCCTTGTGAACTTGAGCTAGGCGTCGAAAGCAGGCCTGTGTGACGTGGGCCGGCGCTACCACAATGACGTGAGGGTTTACCTCGCCGACGACCCCTACGAGGTGCGTCGGCCGGTTCAGCCGGAGAACTTCCGGCGCCGGATCCATGTCGGCGGCGGCCTTGACCAGTTCGAGAGACAGTTTGCCCTGGCGGTCGACAGTCAGCACCTTGGCTACCGGCGGGGCATCAGTCTCCGGACCAGCATCGTAGTGATTCGACGGGCCGTGATCGTCATAGTATTCGCTGTTTTCGAACTGATCATTGCCAAATACCGCGTCCTGAAATTGGTCATCGGAAGGATGAGGCTCCATCAACAGTTCGTCGTCGGCGAGGGCCCTGTCCAACAGCTCCTCGGCCCGAGGACTGCGCGTCCAGGCGTCCTCCAATACGCCCTCACCGGGCGCTTGCTCCACTACAGGTGCCCGTTGCCGGTCATATGATCGGGGTTCCGGCAATCGGGTTCGCATTTCGTAGAGCGGCCTATTACGGCCGTTGGCCGGAGGTTGCTCTAAAGCGTTTCCCGGCGTGTTTGGCCCGCGTGGGACCTTGAGGGCCGACGAACGGTCCTCGTGGAACTTCATGGGCTTGGGGTACACCTCGTCGACGTTCGTTGGGGCTTCGAACTCCCGCCGGGTGCTCGACTTCACAGGCTTGCCGGCCAGTGGATGGAACTTAAAGGTCTCGTCTTGTGTTGTATAGCGCGGCGCCGGCTTGCCGACGTAGGGGGGTTGCTCCACTGCGTGACCCGGGGAGCGGTCTCCATTGGCCCTGGATCCTCGTTGCCCTCGTATCCGGAGGGCCTCCTGGAATGTCAAAGAACGGCTCGATCCCTTTGCCGATTCGGTGTTGCCTCGATGTTTCACAGAAGCGTCGTCCTGAAGGTGCGGCCACCGGTTGTTGCCGGAGGATTTCCTGGGTGGGGAAGACCGAGCCAGATTGATCCATTCTCCTTGGCGAAAATAAGCTTTTCCGCCTGATCCGGAGTGACGGCAAGGGTCAATAAGATCTCCTCCCCCAGCGCGGGCTGATCGGCGCCACCCTCGGAGGAAGCAGGGGTGGAGGCTCGATTCGCAAGGACCGTGACATTGCTGAGTAGCAGCTCGGTGCGAACGGCCTCCGCAGGATCGATGCCCGCAGGCGCCCCTTTGAAGGACACGTAAATGTTTGCCTTGGCCCCGGGCCTGATGTAGAGGGCCACTCCCTGAGGCGCGGCAAGGTTGATAGTGACGGCATCATGTCCCTTCGGGGTCGCAAGGCTTCCAGACTTCGAAGGGTCGAACTGCGTCGTAGTGAGAACTTCCCCCTTGGAGATCGCCCTGACAGATGCCTTCCCTCTGACCTGAGAGGCGTCGGAAACCGCTGAGTCGGGCCTGAGCTGAGGGGGGACTCCTTGCTTTTTCACAACATCGGCCATGTCCTCCCAGCTTGTGCCGACAGCGACATCAGATGTCGCAACGAAAGCCGTAGCGGTGGCGGGGAGCGCTTGACCGGCGCCCGCTTTCACTTTGGCCGTGTACACGAACACCAGGATCATCCCGGTTAAGCTGGCGATCGCGCCGGCTGCGGCCAGCATTCGTGAGCGTTTCTTCATACGCGTTCTCCCGTGATTTGCGGCCCGGAGCCGGAACTGTCATTCAACAAGCTCAAAACCTCCGGAAGCGCCTGGAAAGCTCTCGTTCCTGGTAATCGTCTGAGAAGAACCACTGAGGCTGACCGTTGAACCGACCAGACGTCCATTCAAGCTGGAAACGATGCTGGTTCCCGAGAAATCGATGGGGGCTCGTGGCGCGAACATGATGCCCGTCCACGAATGGTCATTGCCGTTCGTCCTAATCGCGGCCTGGCCGGCGGAGCAGCTGCTCGGATCCCGGTACGAGAAGAAGAGGAGTCCATCGGGATCCCAGGGAGTGAAGACGTTACCGGTCCCGCCTATGGAGATCTTGCCGTCACGCGTTACCAGCGTGACGCCCAATCCCCTTGTGCCTGTGCCGTTGAAGGTTATATCTCCGGTCGTGTAGTAGAGACCCGGTGCGATGGTGTTGGTGGCCGTGTTGAACAGTCCGTTGTCCTGGAACCACTTGTCGTTGAGCGGAGCCGAGCCAGCGTCGTAGTACATGCCCTGCGAAGCCGCCAGGGTCGCCCTTTCCCCGCCGGGGGCGTAGTCGTAGATCTCGAATTCGTCTGGGTATTCGAGAGGAGCATCGAGTTTCAGGGGATTGTTCTCCGTCGTGGTGTAGGTGATGTTATTCAGGGGTGCGGCGCCCGAAAGGTAGGTCGATTGACCGGTAATCACGGTTCCGGACGAGACGATCTTCTGGTCAGTGTTGGAGTGGACGCCTCCGTCAATGGTTCGGTTCGCCCCGGAGAACGAGACTGCGGGCGAGCAGGTGGTGGAGCCTGCAAAGACCGCATAGGGGCCGCCACGACCGGGGCTTGCGCACGCTACCGCCCTTGCAGCCACCCTGATTGACTTCACGTTCCATACGCCGGCGAAGAAGGTGGCACTGTCCTCCCAAGGCTTCACCTCAGCGCATTTGGCACTTCCGGCCATGGGCCCGGAGGCGGGCGGTATATTGACCTCCGCCTTGCTCCCATCAAACTCGTTCTTCGTGACATATTCTCTGGCCACGGATGCGGCAACGTCGGCGGATGAATCCTTGAGGACACCGGCGGCGGCCAGGGCGGCAAAGTCGGCGCTGTTCTGAGCCTTGACTCGCCTTTGGCGGGCGTTTCCGACGTCGATGGCAAGTGCCGACAGACCCAACAGGACGACCGAAAAGATGCTCACGACGACGGCCACTGACCCTCTGTCATCAACGAACCGGTAAATCATGTGCACCATGTCCAGTTACCGTCCGGCAGTGCGGTCTCTTCGGCCGCCGCGAAGGCATGAAGGTCCTGCTCTATTCGCATCTGTACCTTCGACTTGAGCACGCCGTTCAACATCGAATCGAAAAATCCGGTGATGGACTCCAGCGGGTACTGAGTGCAGAGCAGCAGGGCTCCCCCCTTCGTCTTTGAGCCGGGGAAGCTGACCTTGACCCTGGTACCGTCGAATCCGATTCGATCCTTGGTCAGGCAAATCAAGCTCTTGGTCGGAAGTGAGGTGTCGGCGGACAAGCCGGTCAGGGTGCAAGAACTGTTCGTTCCGGGTCTGGCAATCACGCCCTGGCGGATGCCTTCTCCGATCCCTTGATGGAGGGCCATCAGATTGCTGAAGATCATGCCGAAATCCATGATTCCTACAAGGAAGAGGACAAGCACCGGCATTACGAGCGCGAACTCAACTGCGCTGGCTCCCGACTCGTCGAGGAGCGCCGGCTTGTCTGTGCACACTGGCAAACCGCCAATCTCGTCGGGCATTCCTGGACTCTCATGCATTCTCGTGCTGCCAAAGGGCCCGGCAGCTGACATCGATATCAGCTGCCGGGCCCCCGGGCTCGTCGCATCATGCCTGCGCCGCGCGCTTACGGGGTCGTCGTGCCGGTACTGCCGCCCAGCTTGGTAGTCACGCTGTCGAAGAGGCCCTTGAGCGTGTCGCCAAGGAACGTGACTGCCAGGATGATGACCACAGCGATCAGGCCGACCAGCAGGCCGTACTCAACCGCCGCTGCGCCGTCCTCCCGGTGCCCAAGCATGCTCATGCGGTACTGAAGCCAAAGGAGAGTTCCAACCATGGTTCTCACTTCCTTTCTTTGCTATCCGGTCCTCAGGCCCTGTTGGGTTCATCGCCGTGTTGCACCCATCCCGGACTCTCGGAGCTCCTTTATCCATACGATACGTTACTACGCTCATGGTGTGTGTCAAACTCTTTCCCGGCTGCTTCCACACTTAAACGTGTGCGCTCGTTCATAGTGAGTGGTCGGAACTAGGCCAACGTTTGAAGAATGCGAAGTGCACGACGAGAGACCCGGAACGGAATCGGTCGGAAACCTTTACGAGCCGCTACGGACGAAACGTGGTTGACGGGATCCCCTGAAAGTGGTCCAACGCGTGTGAGAGTCCAATCGCCCAGAATGGTGGGCAGAGAGGACGGACCACGTGAAACGACACCGCCACACCCCCGAGCAGGTGATCAGAAAGCTGCGAGAGGGCGAGAAGATCCTCAACGAAAGCAAGGACCTCACCCAGGTGCTGCGCCATCTCGAGATCTCCGAGGCGACCTGGAACCGCTGGCGCAATCAGTACGGCGGGATGAAGGCCGAGGAGGTCAAGCGGCTCAAGGAGCTGGAGAAGGAGAACTCCCGGCTGAAAAAGATCGTGGCCGACCAAGCTCTGGACATCGACATGCTCAAGGAGCTGGCGGAGGATGCTCCTATTGATTGTCAAGCCATGGCCAGGGCTTTCATGTCCTCCTCGAGCGTCTTGAAGACCTCCCTTGCGATGTAGCGCTTAAGGCAACGAATGATGTCTTTCTTGGAGAGCCCATCACCGGTCCGCTTGGCCACGTAGGCCTGGGTGCGGGCGCAGTAGCGCATGCGAACCAGCGCCACGACGTACAAGGCTTGGTTGGCAGATCTGTCGCCTCCGCGATGAAGCCGATGCCGGCGGATATTCCCACTTGAGGCCGGGATGGGCGCTACCCCGCACAGGTGAGCAAACGATGGCTCCGATCCCAGGCGCTCCGGATTCGATCCGGCGGTGACCAGCAGCTGGCCGGCTGTCTCGGTGCCGACGCCGAAGATGGCTAGGGTTCGAGGAGCCGCCTTGGCGACCAAAAGGGCAAGGCTCCGATCAGCTTCGGCGATCTCTTCGCGCAGCGCCAGAATTCGTTTGGCCAGGCAGCGCAAAGCAAGCTTCGTTCCCTGAAGCGGGTCGCCGAGCTGATCCGCGTGCGGCCGGAACTGAGCGCAGGTTCTGATCAGCTTGGTCTTCGGCAGAGGCTGTAAGACGACCCTCAGCTCCTCCGGCGCGGTGACTATCATGCTCCGTACGGTGTTGATCGCAGCCGTCTCGGCTTTTAGCGCACCGGAACGGGCGGCGCGTAAAGCCCTGATCGACTCCACCAGACCGCTGCGGTCCTTGGGCACGGCACTGGCGGTGCCTGCGAGGACCGAACGAGCGGCCGCCTCAGCATCGATGGGGTCCGATTTGCCGGATTGACGGCGGGTCCGGCGGTCGGGGCGATCGACTTCGACCACATCCACTCCGGTGCTCATCAGGTAGCTGCACAGTCCGGCCCCGTAGCTGCCGGTTCCCTCAACTCCAACCTTGTCGAGGCGTCCAAACCGGCTCATCCATGCAAACAGCTGCCGGTAGCCCTTGAGGCTGGCCTCGAACTCGGCGCTCCCGACTACCCGACCGACCTCATCGACCACCGCCGCATGGTGGGCATGGCCGTGTGTGTCCACTCCACCGATCACAACCCTCGTGCTTTCTGCCATGATGCTGACCACCTTCCCTGAGAGGGCACGCACCGGCCGGGAGGGCGGACACACCAGTAACGGGACTTGATAGCGCAAGCTCCTATGAAGTCACAGCCGCCCGTCCGGTCGCAACGTTGGATTTCCTGCTCCGGCCGCACCGGTCGACAGATCCTGAGCATGACACCGCAGAGGTCAGGAAATTGGCGAGTCAGGCCAGCTGGGCGGAGTGGCGGGCACTTCGAAACTGAAGGCTGCCGCAACACCTTCCTAGTTGGGCCGACACATCCTCAGACCGACACATCGGGTCAGGAAACTTCCGAGTCAGACCGCTTCGACAGGAGCTGCGCACCATCCTCTGCTCGAAGGAACGTCCACATCCGGATCATCACTGGAAACTTCTAACCCCGCAGCGCCGCCGACGGGCCGTGGTGGCTTTGAGGACGCGCTTCCGGGGTCTCCGAAAGAAGGGCTTGCAGAGTTGCCGGCCAGCACCGCTCCACCCAGCGCCTGGCCTGTCGGCCGCCGGCCGAGGACGACACCAAGCTTAGAGGCAAGCTGCGCCAGATCGCCAAGGCGCATCCCCGCTACGGCTGGAAGATGGCGCATCGACTGCTGCTACGCGAGGGCTGGGTGATCAACCGCAAGCGGGTGCAGCGGGTGTGGCGTGAGGAGGGCCTGAAGCGCCCGGTGAACACCCGTAAGCGCCGGCGGCAGAGCCCGGACAACCCGGAGCGACCGATCGCCACCGAGCCCAACCAAGTCTGGGCCCTGGACTTTCAGTTCGATGAGACCACCGACGGGCGAAGGATCAAGTTGCTGAACATCGTCGACGAGTGCAGCCGGGAGGCGCTGGCGATGCGGGTGGCCCGCCGCTGCGACGCCGACGACGTGGTGACCCAGATCGAGCGGCTGGTCGAGCAGCGGGGTGCCCCCAAGTTCCTGAGGATGGATAACGGCCCGGAGCTGATTGCTTGGGCGCTGCGGGAATGGTGCCGCCTGTCGGGCACCGGCACCTGCTACATCGACCCGGGATCGCCCTGGCAGAACCCGTACGTTGAATCGTTCAACGGACGGAGCCGGGACGAATTGCTCAACAGCGAGGAGTTCGGCACCCTCATCGAGGCGCAGGTCGTTGTGGAGGCGTGGAGAAAGGAGTACAACACCTTCCGACCCCACTCGGCTCTGGGCGGCCTTACCCCCTCAGAGTTCGACGCCAAGTGGATCACCGAACACCAACTGGCACTCTCACACTGAGTGGACCACAAAGTGGGGCCCCGTCATGGTCACACCGGCGGCGGGGGTCAAAGCCTAATGCAGGTGCGGCTAGACACGTCCCCATGTGAATGGCGCGATCTTGCGGTCGCTTACTTCTACGGAGATAGTTGGCTCAAAGCAACAGTGTGCCGAGCAAGCCCTTCTGCCGTTCGTCTGCTCGAGGATGGGGCCTGCTCCGGACGGAATTGGCTGGCGTCCGGTATCAACTGGAGTTTGCAGAAGTCAAACGCGTGCGCATCTCTGCCAAAGCTCGCTCTAATACCACGAGCAGTTCCTCTTCCGAGAATTCCTTGATCCGGTCGTAAAACAGATTCAACAGGTGCCAGCGGGGCCAGTCCGCAGTGTTGGGTAGGTAACCGCCATACGACAGCATTCGGTCCATATTGAGATTGAGCGCTATGGCGAGTTTGCCCAGTCGTTTGGGAGGAGGGATGACTTCACCGTTCTCCCAACGTGAGATCGTCTGCTGAGTTACGCCGACGCGCTCCGCCAGCTCTGCTTGCCCAAGTCGCAATTCCTCCCGGCGGGCCCTGATCGTGCGGTCTAAGAGTCCCACTTACTAAATCCCTTCTGCGCAAGTACCGAATACAGCTACGTTCTTATCGGCAAAAACCATGGACACTTAAACCATGAGTCTCAATTCAGCGCAATTGTGTGGAAGTTTCGGCTCGCACCACGAACCCCGGACTTTCTTGGAGCTACCGCTGATCTCCAAAGAGGCCAGTTGCCTTCTACTATCTCCACAGTGATTGAATCACGAACAATCCCAAATTCATCACCGCATGTGCAAACGATATACCCAGTACGCATTGGGTCTTCCATGCACAGAGTCCGAAGTAAAGCCCGACCAGAGTGATAAACGGGAGTCTACTCACCGGTACTGCACTCACGTAAGCACCAATAAACAATAATGTGCTCAAAGGAATCGAAACTCTTCCAACCGCTCGGTCCAGAGCACCTTGAATGAGTCCCCGGAAAACAATCTCCTCTAGGAACGCTCCAAAAATAATTAGTGTTAAAGAAGCCAGAATGAGCTTTCGCCAACCGCCCTCCACAAACGGGGGTAGTGGTCCCCAGAACGAGCCGATCGCTCCCAATCCGACTCCGCTCACACCTATAGCTGCCTGCATTGGCCAGGATTTCACCCTGAAAACCATGCTCGACAGGGCAAGACCTGAGACCTTGGCTGAGAGGAATGCCGCGAGCCACAGGGGCGCTCCGGCAAGAGCCGACCAGAAGATCGGATCGATCTCCCTAACCGGCATGGTTGCACCCAGGATCCTCAGGAGCGGAATCAGGGCCATCACGGGGAGGCATGCAAGGACTGCATCACCCTTACCGCCAGGCACGCCGTGGCCCGACAAACAATAGTGCGTGAGCAAGGCAAATAAGAGCAGTGAGTGGACGATCAGCCCTTGCCTCACGCCGACCAGACCGAACGTTGCCTCTGCAGCAACCGTGCACAACACATACGCAGAGAGCTTTCCCTTGCCGCTTCTGCTTGTTGAGAGTTCCACAATCCCGGGTTGCTCAAAGAGGGCGAGGGTTGCGCTGTTCGCGACGGCGACCGACTCGTCCCCGGTGGCAACGGCCTTGGTCAATTTTGAATCCTAAGTCAGGAGTTCGAGGAACCGAAGGACCAGGGTAACCGCGAAGATACACAGGAGGGGCAAGACCGCTACATTCAGGCACCGAACAGCCCGCAACCTTCGGGGATGGGGGAAAAAGGCGTTGAGCATCTCCCTCTCGATCAACAGGGCCATGAGAAGGATGATTGCGATTATTCCGGTCATTACGGAGAAGGTTGAGTAGTCGTTGTCTGCAACAAACCGGGCCACCTGGCGAGAATAGGTTGCGGTCAAGCTCGCACCTGTCTTAATCGCCTTACACTCAAACCTCCGGGGCTTCCGAAGGCCGCTCTGAAGAGTTGCGCAGTGGCCCCGGCAAGGCTCACTGAAAGCAATACGACAAGACTCGCCTCAGCCGACCAGTTACCGAGATAGAGCATCCCGATGGTCAAGAACGTTTCCAGGCCAATACTGAGTCCTATTGCCAGGGCCAGCTCACTTGCCCATCCGCTCGGACGAAACAGCCCCACAAGCGCCATCCCCGGCGCAAAAAGGAGGAAAAGGAAAGCGGCTGCAGCCTGGAGAAACGGCAGTTCCTGTACCATTGCGAGGGCCAACAACCCTGAAGAAGCGATTACCAACGCGGGTCGGCCCCAGCTATACCGGTGTTCGACCAGGGAGGCAAGGGGCGGGTCCTGCAAGGCCGATGCCACGGTCCGGGTGGTGGACCCGAGGTCTTGGGATGTCAACGGGTCGGCTTCGTCCTGCACGAGCGTCAGCCGATTTCGAGTTTCGTCGTCCCTTGCGGTCTCCGCAACGGGAGACTCAACGAAGCTCGTAATCGGTGAGGCGTCTTCTTTTTCGTCATCCCGAGAAAAACGAGGCAAGTTGTCATCCTGTTCGGGTCTATCGAGTGTCACGGCGGTTCGAAACTTATGATTTTCAGCCGGCCGCTCAACAGGATCACCCGTGATATCAGGCTCTGGGAAACTGTGCTTGCCTCGTGATGGCGCCGTCCCGTTCAGGGTTACCTCTCCCAGGCCGGACGGCCTGGATCGAGGTGGATATGTCAAACGAACCCACTTGCCCGGTGACGGAATCCCCTTGTGGTTGACCAGAAATAGCATGTACCAGCCCGGGGGTGCGATGTTGGGACTATTCGGTACCAAAGCCTCGAGGAGTCCGCCGGCTCGTGACTCAAAAGGCACATCTACGACTCGCTGCCCGGAGTCGAAGCCGTGAGATACCGCCGCCGGCCTCACCAGGTTGAGCCAGCGAATATCGGAGTCGGTCGTTCTAACCCTAAACGGCATACCGGGGACAATCTCCGGTGAAATCTCGGCAATCGTGGGGCGCTTTCCCCGGAACAGATAGGGCGGACTGAAGACCTCAATTCGGAGCTCAGAGTAGCCCAGCACATTAGTGGACCCCGCAGTTATAACCCTCCCGTCGTCCAACAGAAGCGCGCTTGAATGGGCCATCCGCGGGACCTGTGCCGGAGCGGTGGTGGTCCACACTCCAGTCGACGGATCGTAGATCTCTCCATCTGTTGCAGCTGTTTGCCCTCCCTCGTGTGACGAACTTCCACCACATATGAGGATCGTCCGGTCGGGAAGTAGGACGGCATTGAAGTTCGCCCTGCCCCGCTTCAGCGGCAAGGCGGGACGAACACTGGGACCAAACTGGCTAAGGTCCAAGATTTGTGCTTCCGACCGGGGTGGGGCGCCTCCACCAAATACCATGACTTGCTGATCCTGAGCGGGCGGAAGGAGAACCGTCGCTCCTTGTTCCCGTAACCCAAGCGCAACATCGGACGATCCGGCTACTTCAGGCAGCTCTGTAAAGTAGCCATCGGGATTGAGGAGTCCCCTGCTGAGTCCCGCCCCTCCACCGAAATGCTGCCCGGAATAAAGGGCCGAGCCGCCCCCGAGGAGCGTCAACTGAGGATACAGCGGCCAATTCAAGGCCGGTGAAGGGACAGTGGACCAACCATTGGACTTTTCGTAGACGTGGACGGGGTTCCTGCCCGCCCCACCGACAGCAAGAACCCGTCCATCTCCGAGCTCCACAAGGGTGGGACAAGGCCCTCGCTCCGGCAGGTCGTTTACCCGTAACCACTCTTCGGCAGAAGGATCGAACAGGTAGCTCTGCTTTATTCGAATGGCGCTCGCTTCCTTGCTCCCGCCCGTCAGGAGTACACGCCCGTCGGGAAGCATGCGTTGCGAACCCAAAGAGAAGTCAACGGGAAGGTCCCAGGTCTTGCAATTTCCGTGGTCGGGATCCCAGAGGTACGCGCTGCCGGCGTGTCTTGCGCCATTTTGTTTTGGCCCTCCCGGCAAGAACAACACTTTCCCGGTCGGAAGGAGGACGGCGTGAGCGCCTGGAAAAGGCAGGCGGTGATCGAGAACTTCCCAAAGACCCTTGTCGGCCGGATCGGGAGGCATAGTTGCCGCGCGAGCTTGCACGCCAAGCGTTACCGCCACTGAAGCTGCCACCACAACCTAATTGTGTTCATCCATAGAGATAGTATCTCAAAGAGCACGCCTTACTGCCCGCTCGCCAGGGTGAAGATGGTGCTGTCGTCCGTCGTTAAGATCTGATCAAACTTGGGAGAGTCCTTCAACGTTGCCTCCACGTAAGTCAGCCAATCTCCTCCGCCGAAGCGCGCCTCAGGGGATTTGTCGGCGGGTGCCGGCACTCCCAGGAGATTCACAGCCTCTTTTTGCCCTCTGGTGATAATCAAGAAGGCCTCTCTGTTACCTTCGCCCTGCATCAATTTCTCTATACCACTCACCATGCTGTCCGGGTCGGCAAAGTCCAAGCGGTAGTCGGCAAGCGTTTTGTACTCGTATCGCTCGTAGCCGCGGTACTTCCAAGGAAGATTGTTATCACCCGCAATAAGAACTGACCCGGTAGGGGCAATGCGATACAGCGTGGCAACGGCGTCTACTTCGCCGGGGGTGAAACGGTCGATGGTTTGGTTGCCGTACCGAATCAGCAGAAATCCACCCAGCAAGACAACTCCTAGCGCGGTGCAGACGAAAACGCTTCGAACGGAACGTTGAGCGTCGAATCCCCGGATGGAGAGCAAGCCGGCGGTGAAGAGTGCACAGAAAGGCAGGGAGAAGAGGTAAACGCGCAGAAGCATCTCACCGCCGTAGGCCTGCAAGAGCAACAGCGGGAATGGAGCCGCGGCCAGTATCATACAGGCAAAAGTCCGGTTGGATCTTTGCCTTATTCTTACGGCGCCCACTGCAGCGAGCAGCCATACCAACGATGTCATGAGGATCCGTCCGTAGACAACGATCATGTGCTGGCGACTTCCCTGCACTCGCCCCTGAACGTTGGCTTCAGCCGATTCCGCGAGACTGAGAGGGCTGAGGACCATGTCCAGATGACCGGCAAGGAAGGTGACCGTCATATAGCTGATCCATGTCGCAAGCGCGACTCCCATAAGCAGGGGTAACCCGCGCAAGGTAATTTGGTTACCGACCACCAGCAAGGTGACGCCCATCAAGATCGCGAACGGAGTTAGCTGATGACTAGGCACATCGGCCGTAAAGGCAACGATCAGGACGGCCGCGGCCAGCAGTCGTTGCAGCCTCTGGCTTGCTCCCGTGGCCTCTGAGATTTCATCCCCTGCGGATTCCCCGAGTTCCAAACCGGCGCGTCGGAGCCTTTTGACCTTGAATAGAAACCGCTCCATCCAGGGCCGCCGTGCCTGCGCTGAGGTGAACCACTTGAGCAGGATTCCGAGGACCAGGAGATAACTAAAGTACGCGAGAGCCTGAGGCGCAAAATAATCCTGACCGATCCAGTTGGTTGTATAGAACAGCCACAAAGCGAGACATACGGCCCTTTGGTCGAGAAGAGTGGATTTGAAGATCAGAACGAGCGGGGTTAGATAAAGGAAATTAAAGAAGACAGGCGCCCATCTGATGAGGGCGACCGGGCTGGTCAAGTCAGCTATTTCGGTGAGGAGCGCGCTCAACCCGAAGAAGCCCGGCCAGCTGAAGTAGGCGTCGATACCCGCGTCGAGACCTCGGTTGCGAATGATGTACTCGGTTATTCCGGCATGGCGCCAGGCAACCGGGAAAACTGGTTCGGACGCCACCAGGCTATTGACGCCATGGAGCATCACTATCCACATTCCGAGCTGGAGAGTCGCCAGCGGCAACGAAATCCGCGGTCGGTGGACTGTAAGCATGAAGCTCCAGGTAAACAAGGCCATCGCCACGAACATTTGGGGGGGAAGAGCAGAGATTAGCCCCACACCGGTCACGCGCTCAAGGTCAATGCCCTGCAGCGACGCTGCCCAGAGGCCAGCCCCTACGACCGCCATCGAAAAGGGAACGGTCTTACCTAAGGTGAGCTTCAGAGAATGTTCGAGAGCATGGCGGGGCCGGGCCCGAGAAGCTGCTACAGTCATTACCGAACTCCTGGGCTGTTCCTAAGAACCCTTGCGACGTACTGAGTGATCCTGTACAAAGCGCCTGTGTTACGGCTGTAGCCTTGCGGAGTCGCCTCAGGGGCTGGAGTCCTCAAGGTGAAGTGATCCTGCTCCGGACAGAGGCAGCTCAGGATTCCCAACCGCAATGAGGCTCTCGATGAAGGCCATGTCCCGCTTGCGGATTCTGTGCTCTAGCTGCTCAAAGCGGTCGGCCGTGTCCCGGTGGTGACCCTTGAGCCGCAGATCAATCTCGCGCTGCAGGTTGCTCAACATGTCGCTGAGACGTAGCGCAAACGCCGAGAATCCTTCTTTGCCCTCTGCAGATTCGGCCTGTAGGCCAACATCCCAGTAGGGGAAGGCGTTGCCGGGTCCGCTTTCGGACGGCAGGACGGCAACCCTTTGGTCACAGCGACTGCCGGCGAATGCATCCTGCAACTTGAGCATTTGTACTTCGAGACTCTCGAGCGCGGCGAGGATTCTCGCTTCAGATTCAGCGCATCTTCTTTGCTGATCTAAGTCCATGGCCCTCAGCTGTGCCGCGACGGCGTCCAATGGCCCACTTTCGGCCGGCAGCCGAGACGCTGCCGGCTCGGTCGGCGGAAGATCCCCAGGTTGTTCATTACGATCGCCACTCTTTAATGCGGAAGGTTGCGGAGCAGGCTCCCTCCAGACACGCTCGTAGAGGCGGGAGGATGCCGTTACATTCCCGGAGGAACTCACGTTGGCGTCCCTTCTGCACCTGGTTCGTTGGACTGTGACTGCGCAAGAATGGAAATCGTCTTGACGGTTGCCTCAGGTGCCCTCACTCTAGGAAAACCGTGCCGAAAGCCGGATTTGAATGGCTACCAGCGTCGCAATCAGCGAGTCGAATACCCGTGCCAGGAAGGGAAAACGAGCCTTCAACGTGGTCAGAAGACTTATGACGGCGTTGAATCGTGCACAGATGCCTCCGGTGCAGTAGGGCGGCGCCTCCAAGGTCAGTTGACCGATCTTTGGCTCAAATTGGCTTGTTTCCGTTCCCGCTGGTGAAGCGGTTATGTCTCGAGTTTGCACTACCGCCAGAGATGCCAGAATGGCAACCAAAACGCCCAACAGGATCATGGAATAGGGTCCGATCCTTCCAGCTCTCGTAACTGTCATGCTTATCCTCCTTACTCCTGACCGCATTTGTACACTTTCATATGTGTCTATACACTCTTCTATGGTGCCACCATAACGGCATACCGGTTGCTCGTCAACCGGTCGGCTCTAGAGAAACTGACGCGGAAGGTGGATTCGAATGGGCAAAGCAAACCTGCTCAAACTTAGTAGTCCAATCTCAAAGGTTCTGACCATTGGTCTAGCGGTTTTTCTTGTGGGGATATTGAGTTCGTGCTCGTCGGCCCCTAAACGCGCACCAGGAGCGAGCCGAGACACGGAGGCGGCCGCGGAGTCGACAGACAACCAAAAACAGCAAGTCAGCCCGGCAGCGGATGCCGTCGACCTCATCGATCAAAACCTCAAGCGGGGGACTGAGCTTCCCGCCGGTTGGCCCGTGGACCTGATCCCGCTTCCCGAAGGAGCCTCCCCCATCGCATCATTGGCTCAAACCACTATTCCCGGGAGCACAGCACCGGCTACGGCCGTTTTCTATTCCGCCTCTCTGCCTTCCCAAGAGATTCAGGAATTGTTTGCACGGGAGTTACCCAAGAAGGGTTGGAACCTGCTCGAATCTTCACCGCCGGGTGACTCGATGTTCACGGTCGTGGAGGGTAACGGTTATGTGGGCGTCTTTGGAACCGGAAAGGGGCTCGCGGAGTCTGAAGCAAAGGCGGATCAGCCCATGACCATTCAGGTGGTCCTGGCAAAGGCGTAGTCCTTACAGCTTCTTCGATCCTCCAGCACTTCTCTTCCTCCGTGGTGATCCCGGGCGGCCCTTCCTGAAGTTCCTGGGACGGCGAAGTAGGTCCACGGCGACGCCTGCCACGACTAGAGAGGTGGCCAGGCCAAATGCAACATTGGTCCACGTAATCCCCCAACTAGGGGGCTTGATCAGAATGACGGCCTCTTGAACCTGCTCCCCATTCTCGGACCTCTGGCATACGGCTTGCAGGCGGGCGCGGCCCACCCCCGCGGTGGAAGGAAGACGGATCAGTTGCTCAAAAGAGCCGTCTGCGTCAGCTACGGCAGCCGTTGAGGAGCTAAGGGCCGGATCATAGAGATCGAACCGAACCTTGTTGCCGCCGGCGCACCCGGAGCCGGCGACCATCGTGCTGCCACCAGCCCTCAGTTCCCCTGGAACAGCGGATAAGGTCTCCACGTCCAAGTCCCGGAACGGCGGCTTTGGCTCCTTTGCCTCATTACTTAAGGGTAGGAGTATTAAGGCCAGGGCTGCGACTGGAAAGGGAAGGCGCATCAGCGGATGCCCATGTACGCTGTAATGAGGGTCACTGCGACGCCGGCCACGACGGCTCCTGCTGCAATTAGAGCTGCTCTACCATAGCCGGTCACCAAAGCCTTGGGTGTCAACCACCAGGTGTGAGACGGATCTCGGCGCCGACGAGATGTCATCGCTTAATCGACACGGGTCAAACCGGGAACCGGTCGATGCATAAGCGAGGCCAGTTTCGACCGGACGCTGGCCAGCAATGGAGAGGCCAATTCCGCAGAAAGAATCCGGGAGCTCGAACTAATCTCGCCCTTCCATACGAGGCTGCCTCCAGGCTTGAAGCCGGATCCGCTCTGGACTGCCATTCCTTGCGGCAGCTCTATTTGAACCGCAAGGACGTCGGGGTTAACGGTGGCCTGGTTCTGAACCAGTAACCTGTAAGCGCCACGCGCTACCGCTGCCGGAAGGTGATACTGAAAGACAAGAGTCTGGCTTTCGCCTGAACCGGTCTCCACATACGTGCCAAGACGCCGCTTGCCGAGCTCCAGGGAAGTTTCAAAATCCGACGTTGGCATGCCGTTGCGCATTACGTGCCGGACCTGTGCCCGTGCCGGTACAAACAGTGAAAGGAAATCTCGTGATCGTCCGGCGCCGAGGTTGATCCGAGGTCTGGCCCCCCCCACGTAGCTAGGCCATTGGGTGTTGGGTGGCGCTGTGTTCCGAACCGTCACCTTGATCTGCCCATCCAATGTCCCATCGAGATTGAGTCTGCCGGTATAGGAGATGTTTCTGGACTTGTAGTAGTCCATCTTGTTCTCGCCGGTGTTCTGGGTTACCAGTAGCAGGTAGTCACTGCCGGTGTCCTCAACTCGACCACTGACCCCAAAGTCCTGAAGAAGAGCCTGCTCCTCGGGCCGGGAAGAGTAGACAACGAGATGCCTCTCGGAGATCGCTCGACCAAGGGCTTCGATCACCGCCCTTGAATCGAGGTTTTCGCTGGCTAGGAGCTTGTTCCAGATGGCGGAGCTCATTTGGCCGAGGATTTCTCGACGTTCGTGGTTATCGTCCCTATAGAGAAAATAGATGCGGTTCAAGGACCAATCGACGATGTTGCCACTCGTGAGCGGCTCGGGGATCCCATCAACTTGTACCGGACCGGTCACCCGCAAGAGGTACGAAAGAGCGATGGGATCGACTGCAACGAGGCCGTCTGCGCGTATGCCGGCTTTCTCGTCCAGGTAGGACAGGAACATCGGCGCGCCTACCGAAAAATCGGGGCTCATCAAGACGTTTTGCCAGCTGGCGAGACCGCCCAGGGCAAAGTACTGGCGCTGGAACTCAAAGTCAGCCCGAATGTTATCTATGGAACCATCCGAAATAGGGGGAAGGTCTGGCACTGCCCGAAACTCCCCCAGCTCCAGTCGACCGTTCGTCGCCGAAAGAACACCGAATGAAGCCAGATACCCGCCCCTGCCCCGCAGTTCGGCGTTGTTTTCTGCGCCTATGATCCAGGTCCGCGGCCCTTCCGCTCCAAATAGACGGGGGATGAGAAGAGCTCCGCTGGCTGCGACGCCGGCCTGGCTCCTGGCCTCCGCAACAAGTCTTTCAACATCTTTCCTGCCGCGGGCGACAGTCGGCATCAGGAAACGATCAGGAGACCGGGCTAGTTCACGCTGCGCCCGTGACAGACGTTCTTGGAGGCGGCCGGCTGGCGACGCTATCCTTTTAAAGGCCTCGATATCTACCGAGCCTTGCCGAAGGGGGGCTGTTAAACCTCCCCGGTTACTCAGCGAGTCAAGTACCTGGAGACCGTCCCGTCCCGCGGCAACCAGCTCCTTTCCGGCTTGGGAAAGGGATGCCGCAACCTCAATGTTTTGTCCCAGTCCGGGAATGGACCTGATTACACGGGTAGGCCACCATGAAAGCCTTCGGCTCGCCCTTGTGAATGACCAGTCGGCCGCTGTTAGGGCCCGCTCGGCACTTCTTTGCTCCATACGGCCCATGGACTTTCTGGCATCCAGCATGTGCGACCGAGCTTGGACGAGGTCTGTCCCGGCTAGCGACGCTAGGACGATCCCGGGCGATGCGGCCACTATGATCGACGTGAACCCTACTGTCATCCAAAGCTTGGATCTAAGGAGACCCTGCCGATGGGGGATCGCTCTGGCTCGGTCCGGAACGAGTTGGCGCCAGGAAGGGTTACGCTCCCACAAGCTCACCGCCAGCCGAATCTTGGTCTCGCGGTGAGTGAGCAGGAGGAGGACCGTGCGCCAGATCAACCACAAGTCGAAGGTCAATGATCTGTTCGCAACATAGAAGAGGTCATACTCGGGATTTTTGTCAAAGGGCTCTTCACGGACCCTGCTGAGCTGCCATAGGCCGGTCAAACCTGGACGCACGTTCAAACGCTGGCGGTGTGACCTATCCGAGTACTCCCCAGGGATGATAGGTCGCGGGCCCACCAGAGACATGTCCCCCATAACCACATTCCAAAGTTGGGGGAGCTCGTCCAGCTTGAACCGTCTCATAAGGCGGCCCATCGGTGTTGCCAAGTGTTCGGCGTGACGTCTGTTCACTTCCGACGGGGCGTTGGGTCGTAGCGTTCTGAACTTGTTGACTATGAAGTGTCGGCCATTCTTGCCGACCCGAACCTGGCGAAACAATGCAGAGGAACCTGTAGAGAGGCGAGCGGTCCAGGCCAGGATCAGCAGGATCGGCGACATAGCAATAAGCGCGACAAGCGCTAGCGTGAAGTCGACTGTCCTGGTAACGACTCGATGGCCGCGGCCGGATCTTAAACCCATTCCCGCAGCGGTGGCGATCAGGTTGGAGGGAAGCCGGCGGCCGCCAGCGTTGTAAGCCATTAGGCGATGCACGATTGGTCTCCTGTTAGTGTGACTTTCTATTCGTCACTTTAGTCGACGTGTACCCTTGTGAAAAGTGGCAACTACTGACTTGTGTAACTCCTTCGCTGGAAGTATAGTTTCTGGCGAGGACGTCCGGGGTCTTGGAGTGCGGACAATTGTCGGCTGAGCGACGCGTCTAGGAGTCAGTACACCGCGGGAAGCTAACGACGGTCGTTAGATAATGCGTGACTACACACATCGAAGGTGAATCGCGAATGCTTAAAGCTGCCAGTGCGTTTCCCAATCAACTCATCGATAAGTACGACCGAGACGGTTTTCTTGATGTGCTCACACAGTTCCCCAGCCAACTGCGACGAGCACTGCTGCTGAAGGCTGAGCCTTCCAGGGAACCCAAGTCAGTGGTTGTGGCCGGGATGGGCGGGTCTGCGCTTGGAGGACAACTACTAGCGGATCTTGTCCGAGAGCAGCTCGGAGTACCGCTGATCATTCATCGGGATTACTTCCTTCCGGAGTTCGTCGACGAAACAAGTCTTGTGGTAGCCGTCAGCTACTCGGGCGACACGGCGGAAACCATCTCAGCCCTTGAGTCGGCCATCATAAGAGGCTCCGACATTGTCACCATTTCCTCAGGGGGGAAGCTCAAGGTGATGGCCGACAGTTACGGCTTCCCGCACATCTGTATCCCCCGAGGACTTCAGCCGCGGATGGCGTGGGCCTATGTGGCTTTGTCCCTGGTCAACGTTCTTCAGGCGGCGGAGCTTTTTGAGCTGCAGGCTGAGGGACTAACGGAGCTCATCGACGGGTTGGCTCATGAGTACCATCCCGCACATCAGAATGGAACGATGGAGATGGCTTGCGCCCTGCACGGCTTGATCCCGGTGTTCATCAGCGCCTCCTCGACGAGCATTCTTCCGTATAAATGGAAGATCAACATCAATGAGAACGCGAAGCAGCTCGCCTTCGCGAACTGCTTGCCCGAGTTCAATCACAACGAGATGACCGGCTGGCGTTATCCCGAGGAATCCATCAAGAGGTTAGCCCTTGTCTTCATTAGGACCGACTACGAGGGCGACAGCATCACCAGGCGAATAGAGATCACCAAGGAAATTCTCCGAGGACAACCCGGGGACGTGCTCGAATTCAAGGCTCCCGGCCGGACAAAGATTGACCAACTCTTCGGATCCATCTACGCCGGGGATTTCATGAGCTACTACCTCGCCCTTTTGAACCGTGAGAACCCAGCACCGGTTGATGCTGTCGAGCACCTTAAGGTGCGACTTGCCGGTTAGTCATGCGGGAGCCTCGTCGGAACGGCTGGACGACCGTCCTCCCCTGAAACGCCTTGAGGTCGAGCGGATCCTATTTGTGTGCAGCGCCAACATCTGCCGGTCCCCAATGGCTGTGAAGTTCCTGCAGTCAAGGCTCGAGACAGCCCCTCATGTGGAAGTCAAGAGTGCCGGCTTCCTTCAGAGCGGGAGGCCCGTGGCCAGAGAAGTCCTCGGGACAATGCGGCGGTGGGGGCTGGACTTGAGCAGCCACCTCTCATCTTCCGTCGATGCAGCGATCGAGACGTCTCCCGACCTCATCCTAGTGATGACCAGACAGCATCTCCGATCGCTAGTAGATCTGGATGGCCGGCTGTTTCCCCGCACTTTTACCCTGAAGGAATTCGTTCGGCTGGCCGAGGTCGAGGGTCACCGCGCCGGGCAGGAAGACATCGAAACCTACGTCCGGCGGGTTAGCGCAGGGCGAACTTTCTCAGCGCTGCTTTCCCCGGATGACAGCGATATCGCCGACCCGATAGGGCGCCGGAAGAAGGCCTATGACAGGTGTGCCGAAGAGATTGAAACGCACACTTCTAGTATCGCCACGCTGCTTTATCCCGAGCACAGTAGGGAGCCGACAAACCCGCCGGCCGGCGGACCGGCCTCCTCAGAATGGATTAATTGATGGATACAGAACAGTCCGGAGTGGACGTGCGCTCCTATCTCAAGATCCTCTCCCGGCGGCGATGGTTGATGTTGGCGACAGTCTTGGCCGTCGTCGCCTCCACCGCCCTGGTCAGTTGGCGCCTTAGGCCTATTTACGAAGGTGTTGCCAGGGTAGAGGTCCAGCCGACCTCATCTTCTTCGGGTGAGGCGAGCAGGGTTCTTGAGAGCCTGGTAGATCCAACCCGCGGCTTGCAAACGCAGGTAGAGCTCGTGCGGAGCCAGGCGGTTCTCAGGCTTGCGGCCAAGGAACTTGGCCTTCCCTCAACCGATGATCTACAGAAAAGCCTTGCCGCCACGCTTCTACAGGACACACAGATCGTGGAAATCCGCGTAGAGCATGAACGGCCGGAAGAAGCCAGTGATTGGGCGAACGCAGTTGCAAACGCTTACATAACGTTCCGACGGGAACGAGCCCTGGAGACCAGCCTCTCGGCCAGCGAAGCCATTGCCCGCGATATCGAGAGCGTTAAGAGCCGCATCACCGAAATGGATCTCAAGGCACAGCAGGATCCGCAGGCGGCAGCACTCCTTAAGTCTGAGCGGGATCGTTCGGTAGCTCAACTAAACGCCTTGGAGGCGCAGCTTCAGGTCCTGCCCGATGCGGAGGCAGTGCAGCGGGGAGGGGGAACCATCATCTCTGCGGCAGAAACACCAACCGTCCCGGTCCGCCCAAGGAAAATGCTCAACCTTGCCATCGCAATGGTGGTGGGCGTACTGCTGGCGCTCGGCATGGCATTCCTGGCGGAAAACCTTGACGATCGCATGAAGAATCCGGAAGAGGTGGAAGCGCATGTTGGCGCCCCAATACTGGGATATATCCCACTGGTCAAGGAATGGGAAGGCGCTAATCATTCCAGGTTGGCAATTCAAAGTGAGACCGCCTCGGGTGCAGCTGAGGCTTATCGAACACTCAGGACCAATTTGCGCTTCGTCTCCCTGGAGCGTCCTCTGAAGACCCTGCTCGTGACGAGTGCCGTCGCCGAAGCTGGAAAAACTACCTCCGCGGCGAACCTTGCGGCAACGCTTGCGGAAGGAGGTGCCAAGGTGGTGTTGGTTTCCGCGGATCTAAGAAGACCGACCCTCCACAAACTCTTCGGACTAACAAATTCGCGAGGCTTGGTGGACGCCCTCAACCCCGATTTTCCTCTGGAGCTCGCGCTGCAAAACGGGGTACCCAACCTACGGGTCCTGTCGGCCGGAGGGCTTCCTCCAAACCCCACCGAGATCCTGGGATCTGCCCGGTTTGACCAGCTCCTCTCGGAACTTCAAAGCTTCACCGATCTTGTGGTTATCGATGCTCCACCGGTGCTCGGACTTGGGGATTCGAGCGCGCTAGCTTCAAAGGTGGACGGGATTCTTTTCGTAGTGCGGACGGCCGGAGTGAGCAAGCGGGAGGTTTCTCACGCCAGTGACCAACTCCGTAAAGCTGGCGGTAAAGTCATAGGCTGCTTGCTTAATGCAGTGGAGACCGAACAAGACTACGGCTATTACTACCATTACTACTACTCGCGGTATCAGGAAGATGGTTCGGAGACGTCTTCACCTTCAGGCGTCGCCGCCTCGGAGGGTGTCAGCAAAACCTCGGTGACCCTACAGGGTCAAAATTTTGAGTGGAACCCACTCTCTAAAGAGACTGTCTCCCTTGCTTCCAATCCATCCCCTTCGGACAACGGCACCAGCCAGCGGCGTTCCAGGGGTTTGGGTAGACGGAGTGGGAAGTCTGAGGACATCTAAGGCCAGTCCTCGGTTCGCCGTCTCCGAAGATTTCTCTTGGTATGCCTGCCCCGTTGGAGAAGAAGGGCATTTACACAACTTTGATTGTGTCCACGCATACTTAGTTGTAGACTTCTTTCTGCTGTGGGGCGGGTCGGCGATCGGCTCCGGAAACGCGTAAATCGACGAAGACAGCATTGTCTTGTTGGTGCGGGCGTTTCTTGTGACGAAGGCCCTTTGAGCAAACTGGGAGATGACATGTCGCACCGCTACGAGGGGCCCGCGGGAACTGCCTACTGGGAGTATCAGCGTCCGATCGGTGAATTAAGCGCCGATCTTGATTGCTTCAAATTTGAACCCTACATATCCGGCAACGACAATGTGGTGGATTTTGGCTGCGGTGGAGCCTTCATGTTGGAGAGGCTCACGGCGGCAGGCAAGATTGGAATTGAAATTAACGACCTGGCTCGTGAAGAGGGGATTCGTCGTGGCTTGGATATTAGGTCAAGTCTTGATGAGGTAGATCCGCAATGGGCTGATGTAGTCATTTCGAATCATGCCTTGGAGCACGTCCATGAACCCTATGGGACGCTAAAAGCCGTAGGCGCGGTTCTTCGTCCGGGCGGAACCCTTGTCTTGTGGCTTCCGATTGATGATTGGCGTTTGCACGTCAAACCTCACCCTGATGACGTGAATGGTCATCTGTACACCTGGACGCCGCAGCTCCTTTGGAACCTACTAACCGAACTGGGTTTCGAAGTTGAAACGGTGCGGGTGGTTTCCCGTGCTCACCTGCCGGCCGGTAACCGGTCCTTAAACCGATACAACAAGCTATTCGCCATTCTCTCGTCATTTTGGAGCCGCCTCAGAAAAAGGCGCCAACTGTGCGCGGTTGCCCGTAGGCCCCTTAGTGCTTTGGGGGGGTGTGAGCTGTCAGAGAACCGAGCGTAACAGTTTCTGAAACCCCTCCCCCGCCCTTTGACCGCGCCGACGACAGACACGCAGATCGTCGCCGTCGGCGGCTACACCGCTGCCATAGTCATCACTTGGGGAGCGTCCGCACTCTCACTTCCTCACGACGACTACTTTGTTTTTTGCGCGCACCCAACTGGGACTTACGTCTCGGGATGTTTTTGGTGGCATTCATGTTGGTCGTAACGGCGGCTTCCATACGAAATCCAACCTACGGCGTGATAGCAGTTCTTCCGCTAATCGCGTTAGTCATGTTCCTCATTCTTCCTCGAGTGAGCTGGCCCATCCTTCTGGTCGGAATCGTGGCATTCATCCCATCTTCAACTTACGGACTGACGGATGGTCAAGCCAGGCGCACGCTTTACAACCTGGGTACCGGTCAGTTGCCGATTAGTCCTTTCGAACTAGGAATAGAGGCCCTTGCGGCGCTCCTACTGTTCACCGCTCCAAAAACCTTGGTTCGAAGAGTCGGGCCAGGACTTGAGTTTTCATTCCTTGCCGCGATCTACCTGGTGCATGTCCTCGTGGCGGTTGCGTCAGGTTCTCCGATGTTCGATGCACTTACCGGCAATGGCGGCCGTCTGATCGTTCTGGCTGCTGCTTCATACACTGTGGTCTCCACCACACTGACGAACTGGTCACAACTGCGGACGTTCTTCTCTTCAGTTGCTTGGATGGGGATTCCGCTGGCCATCTTCGGTCTGTCTCGCTTCTTCCTGGGTCAGGGGGATCCGGCCAACCCTTACCAGAACTACTCGGGTATCGCGTTAAGGCTGACCTACTTTGAGGCCGCGTATGCGGTGGTGCTGGCGTTCTCCTTCTACTGGTTCGCCTCCAAAGCGGTGGAAAAGGGTGCCGGTTCGCTTCATTCGAGGCTCCAGAACGCAGCATGCTCGGGACTTTGTTTCTTGACCATTCTTCTCAGCTTCCGCAGAACGAACTGGCTAAGCCTGATCGTGGGGATGATGCTGATCTATCTCCTTGTGCGCGACCGCCGAAGTCGGTTTTTGGGGGCGATCAGTGTTGCTGTGGCCATTGTGGCGGTCATCTCGTTATCAGCCCAGCGCCAATTGGGGCCGGTCCAAGACCGGATTTCGTTCTCAGTAGCGGCTGAACGAGACCAACGAACACGGGAAGTACAGCTCGCACTGCGAGAAATACGTAAGCATCCTCTTGGTCTAGGTCCACTGGGCTACTACAGCGGTAGTCCCGGGTTGGGGTGGCCCGCACCACCCTCCATAGTTCATAACGCTCCAGTCTGGCTCGGTCTTAAGACCGGTGTACCGGGCATGGCTCTCCTGGTCTTGATACCTGCTCACTGCATGTGGTTGGTAAGGGACGCTTCCCGGCGACAGAAGCGCTTCACGCCGCAGCCGTATGGAGCCGTCTTGGCCGGGCTATCCGGCTTTTGGATTACGAACATGCTTTATGGAACTCCTCTGCTTGAGGCGAGGCTTGCCGTCCTTTTTGGCGTATGGGCGGCTGCTTGCTTCCGGTTCCCTTTACTCGCCTGTCGGGGAGCAATCGGGCAATCTGAAAGTCAGCAGGAGATCCATGGCTGAGTCCTTCTCCGAGCGAATGACAGCCAAGGCGATGTGGACCCTTGTCATGTCGTTATTCCCCATGATTGCCGCTATCTCGCTCGTCCCCGTAGTCCTTAGGCATGTTGGAAACGTCCAGTACGGCATTCTGCAGGTTGCTCTGGGCGTCTCCGGGCTGCTCGCAATGGCGGACATGAATTTGGGGCTGGCCCTGACCCGGGCTATTGCAGGTGCGGCCAGCCTAGAGCGCAACGAGGAATTCCTTTCGTTGGCCAGAGTTGGCATGGCCATATTTCTGACAATTGGGCTGGTCTTAACGTGCTGCATTCTGTTCGCTGCTCCCTGGCTTGCCCGACATGTGGTCAACGCTAAGGGAGTGGATGCGGGCTTGGCCGTGGACACCCTACGGCTTGCCGGCTTCGCGTTGTTTCCTCTGTTCCTGAATACATACGCCATCGGCATCGCCAACGGATTACACCGGTACATCGTCCCTACAGCCATCAATTCAGCCAACTTGGTGACCACCACCGTAGGTAATGCTCTTCTGGCGATCAATGGGTCCTCCGTCGTTCAGCTGATGCTCTGGAATGCCGTAGTGTCCTATGTCGCAATTGCGGTCTTACTGTCATATGTTGGCCGGCTTTCGCCGGCGGGTTCGCTTAGGCCCGGGTACTCAAGAGAACAAGCTCGAGGGCTTCTCACGTTTGCCTCGTTTTCATGGTTGGGGCGATTGTCAGGATTGGTTGCCTCGGTCGGAGATCGTCTCGTGGTCTCTTCGACGCTGGGAGCCGCCGCTGTGCCTGCCTACGCGATCCCAATGGGAACGCTTAGATATTTTGCCTCCGCGGCGGGAACTCTTGGCTCTTCGCTCCTCCCGGTTGTTGCTCACGCGGATGCACGCGCAGACAGCAAATCCCTTAGGGCGTTGTACATTCGTTCGGCTCGAATCTTTGCAACAATTGCCGTCGGCCTTCCGTTATTTGCCGTAAGCGGCTCTCACATCCTCATTACGGCCTGGCTGGGCCCCTCCTTCAGTCGAGCGGCTCCAGTAATGATCCTCGGGGGCCTTTCCGTTTGTCTGACCATACTCACCATGGTCCCCAGTTACCTGGTTGATGGGCTGGGAAAGCCGCAGCTCACCAGCATTTTGCGCTTGGCGCAGGTGGCTGCCGGTTTTGTGCTGGCAGTTCCGCTCCTAAATGCGTGGGGAGCGGCTGGGGCCGCCGCCGCATTCCTGATACCGGCCCTTGCAACGGTGCCCCTATTCCTTCGTTTGGTTGAGGCACGCTTTCTCGGGATGGGCGCTGGAGAGGCAGTGCAAGAAATTTACCTGCGCCCTGCACTGGTTGGGTCGTGCGTAGTGTTGACGGGCTTAGCTCTGGAGCGTCACGCATCCTTTGGATCACTCTCCGGCGCTATGGTCTTCCTGGCCATATTGACGATGGCCTACGGTATCCTCGTGGTTCTATTCCGGCCGGTGCCGCTTAAGGAGCTGCGCGTCCTGTCCCGGTCCTTCAAGCATCTGAGACGACCGGCTTCCCTCGACCGGTCGGTTCCTAACTGACGTGAAAGTCGCGTTGGTTTCCGAGCTAGTCCCGAACCAAGCTGGGGGGCTACTCAATCATGTCTTTGGCCTATCGGAGGAACTGGCTCGCCAAGGCCATCACGTTGAATTAGTAGGGCGAGCCGGTTCCTCAATTTCCGAAGACCAGCGCTTTCTCCATTATTCAGGTCTTCTTCAAAGCAGGGCCAGGGGTTGGAAGGAAAGCCACCTAAAGGTGATTCTGATGGATCGCCGTCGATACGAAGGACTCGCCGTGAGGCAGGTGATCCGAAGTTTACTCAGGAACAACGACGTCGTTCACTACCATGGGCAGTACGTAACCTGTTTAATGGGATTGCCGCCAAGAGCCATCCCGACGTTCCACGACTACGCTGGCGTGTGCCCGGTCAAGACGCTCTTCCGGGGCGAGAATCAGTGTGACACCACGAATTCCCGTGATTGCGGGCCTTGCTATTTCGCAAACAACATCGGTCCGTTAAGAGAAAGCGTCAGCGCCCGACAGGTTGATAGATGGCGATCGGAAGTACTCAAATCGATCGAAGGTCGCGTCAACATCTTCGTTTCGAATGCCCAGCTTGCCCTTTGGGAGCGTTACCTTGATGCGCCGATTCACGCTGAGGTCATCGAGAACTTCATCGACTATCGCTCAATCAAGGACATCCAAGGAATCTCCAAGCTTGAGGCGCGGCGACGCCTCGAGTTGCCGCCGGGAAGGCCTATCGTGTTTCTAGCATCGGCTCCTGCGGCTTACAAGGGAACCACGCAGTTCCTTCGGGAGTGGATCAAGTCACCTTCAGAGGCCCTCACGCTCGTCGGGGGGTGGGAAGCATTGGAGCCTTCCGTCTCAACCTCTGAGTCAAACGAGGTAAGGCCGTTGGGCTGGCTCCCTCGCGAAAGCGTCCTTCGATACATGAAAGCCTGCGACGTTTTTGTGATGCCCAGTCTCTGCCCCGAGCCAAGCCCCACGGCAGTCCTTGAAGCCAGCGCCCTCGGCATACCGGTAGTTGCGATGGATCGAGGAGGGATTCCCGGGATGGCCGGGAACGCTCATGGTCTGGTTCGCGTGGCAGATTCTCTTGTGGGAGTTTGCGGGGAGATACGAAGAATTCTGACCGAGCCGGACCTTTCGAGTTTGGCAAGCCCTTCTGTACCGATGTCCGCTGAGGCGGCGGTCAAGCGGTTGGTGGGCGTCTATTCAGATGCGCTTCAGAAAAAGGAAGAGAACTCGTGAGTCACTCGGAATCAGTTCGGATACTGCCGCAGTCACAAGTCGTGGACAGGATCTCCTTCTTGAGGGATTCAGCCAGGGGCAGGAGCGTGATTCATCTGGGATTTTTCGACGTCGGCTGGCGCGAAATGCAGACCCAGTATGGTGCCTGGTTGCACGCAGAGCTCGCCAAGGTGGCCAGTTCGCTGATTGGCATCGACTACGACGCCGAGGCCGTCCGTGCGGCAAATTCCGAAGGATACACAGCATATGCAGCCGACTGTCGGGATCCGGAGGCCATCGAGGCTCTAGGGATAGAGCCGGCCGACGTCGTCATAGCGGGAGAGTTGATCGAACACCTGGACTCCCCTGGACCTTTCCTGGACGGAGCCCACTCCCTCGTCAAGCCGGGAGGAAGCTTACTCATCACCACCCCCAACGGTGTTTCTCCAACGGGCGTGATTGCGGCGGGGAGGGGATACGAGGCCGTCAACTCGGATCACGTCGCTCTCTATTCGTGGTTTACGCTCCAAAACCTCTTGGAGCGCCACGGTTGGGAGGTGAGTGAGTGCCTGACCTACCTGCTTCCCCAAAGGGCCACGGGCCGTCCGCTGACCTCACTGTCGGTTGGGGACCTCATCGCCAGAGGATTGATCTACTCACAGCGCCGGCTGGCACGGTGGCGGTCACCGTTCCTGGCCGATGGGCTGATCATGGTATGTCGGGAGCTGAACGCATAAGTGGGCATCCCTTACGGAAGTCAGGCCTCAGGGGTGACGGAGCCCGAATCGTCCATTACGCCGACGAGCCGAGAGGTTACGGGAGTGGGCTTGATGCCCCCTGGGGCGAGGGTGCAAAAGCCAAGGCTCGCCGTGCTCGTCAACATGATTGCGCCCTATCGCCAGCCTCTGTTTGAGGCCCTGTCCGACCGGTTCGAGGTCACCGTCATCGAAGGGGGGATTGAACCAAACCGTAAGGAATGGAAAGAGCGGCATGAAACAGCATCGATATCAATCAGAACTCTCAGACCGGTCAAAGTGCGCAAGGTCAAAAAGTCTCAGGGGGGAGTCTTCGATTATCGATTTATCGACCTGAACCCCGGCTACATGCTGGCCCTATGGAGGATGCGTCCGGCCGCAATCTTCAGTTCCGAGATGGGGTTCAGAACGCTGTGCGCCTTGATCTACGGGACTTTGACGGGGTGCCCCGTATCGATATGGTCGGGTGGTACTCGCTATACCGAGGCGGTTATCTCCCTGCCCCAACGGCTGGTCAGGGGGATAGTGAAACGCTGGGCCCGTTCGTGGATCACAGTGGGATCTGAATCGACCAATTACCTTCTCTCTCAAGGTGTCCGACGGGACCGCATTCTTCAGGTCCAGAACTGCGTTGACGAGAGTCTCTACTCGCCATCCGTTGAGCCAAGCCTGGACCTTGCACCACGGCCGGTTCTCCTCTATGTCGGTCAGTTGATTGGCCGCAAGGGGGTGGACAAGCTGCTGGAGGTTTGCTCCGACATTCAGCGTTCGGGGCTGAGTTTCACAACCCTGTTGGTCGGCCAGGGTCCGGAGGCTCCCCGGCTCAAGCAGCTGGTTGAGGAACTTGGAATGCGCAATGTTGAGTTTCAGCCTCCTCAGAGACCGGAGGCCATGCCGGCGATTTACCGAAGTGCCGACTTCCTGGTTCTTCCGACCCTTGTCGATATGTGGGGGCTGGTTGTAAACGAAGCTCTGCTGTCCGGACTTCCCGTCATCTGCTCAAAATACGCGGGCTGCTCAGCCGACCTCTTGGATCCCATCAACGTCTTTGATCCTCACGACAAGGAGGACTTCGCCAAAGCGGTCCGGCGAGCTCTTGCGGGCGAGATAGCGCCTGCCACAGCTTCACAAATGAAGTCTATTCGGGAGGTTGCCGACGAAATTGGGTCAATGCTGGCGGCAAGGCTTGGGTCATGCTGAAGGTCTTGGCCGTCCACAATTACTACCATCAACGCGGCGGTGAAGACAGGGTCTTCGAGGACGAGGTCAACCTTCTAAAGTCCCGAGGTCACCGGGTAAGTCAATTTATTCGGCGGAATTCGTCTCCAGGACAACTACGCAACCCGCGAGCGGCTGCCGGATCCGTCTGGAGCCGCAGTTCTTTTAATGAGCTGCGTGCCTTACTCAGGTCGGAGCAGCCCGACGTCATGCATCTTCACAACACGCTGCCGCTGATCTCTCCTTCCGCCGTTCACGCGGCCAGAGCGGAGCGTATTGCGACGGTCCAAACGCTTCACAATTACCGCATCTTTTGTCCCAATGGCATGTTTTTTCGTCAGGGGCGCCCCTGTGAGGACTGTTTAGGCAAATTCCTTCCATGGCCCGGGATACTCCATTCCTGTTATCGACAGAGCCGAACTGCGACAACCGCGGTCGCATCGATGCTGGCGACACACCGTGCGATCGGAACCTGGTCTTCGGGCGTAAGCCGCTACATAGCGCTTTCGGAGTTTTCGAGATCGAAGCACATCGAGGGAGGTCTCCCGGCAAGCAAGATCGCGATCAAACCGAATTTCGTCCTCGCTGATCCGGGCGAAGGACGGGGGGAGGGCGGATTCGCTCTCTATGTGGGGAGATTGTCGCCTGAGAAGGGGCTCCGCACCCTGATGAGGACTTGGGAGCAAGTAGGGTCTCGCCTGCCTCTCTACCTGGTTGGAGATGGACCACTTAGGGCGGAGGTGAGCGCCTTCGCAGCCGGTATTCCATCCTGTCGGCTTCTTGGACCGATGAGCGGAGATCAAACTCTGGAGCTGATCGGCGCAGCGGCGGCTCTAATCGTACCGTCCGAATGTTACGAGGGATTCCCACGAGTAATCGTAGAGGCGCTCGCCAAAGGTACGCCGATCGTGGCTTCCGAGATAGGCGGGCTGGGCGAACTGGTTACCACCGGACATACGGGCATCATGTTCCGTCCGGGGGACGCGACCGATCTACTCGAGAAGGTGGAATGGCTGATTGGCCACCCAGGTACACATGACCAAATGCGCTCAAACAGCCGCACAGAGTACGAATTGAAGTATTCGGCGGAGGAGAATTACAGGACGCTGCTGAGCATCTACGACGAGGCGATCGAATGTACTCGGTGACGCACGATTCTACGGTCGTCTTGCCCACTCCAGCAGATGTACGGCATGAGGTCCTTGGGACGCTCGTAAGCTGCGTCAACATCGACGAAGCGATATCGACGATCGATGCATGGATTCAAGATGGTCAGCGGCAATACGTCTGTGTCGCCAACGTCCACCTGGTGGTAGAGGGCTGCAGGGATCCGAAATTGAGAGGGATTCTGAGCGACAGCGGCATGACCGTACCGGACGGAGCCCCTCTAGCGTGGATCCTGAAATGGTCGGGGCGTCGTGAGACTGGAAGGGTGCGTGGGCCGGATCTGCTTCCCCGTGTTTGTGCACACTCAGTTCCCCGGGGCTACAGCCACTACTTCTACGGGGGAACCGAAACCGTGGTGGAGGACCTCATAAGGCGTTTGCGCTGTGTCTCTCCAGGACTCAAGGTGGCCGGAGCTTGCACACCGCCGTTTAGGGACTTATCGCCGGAGGAGGACGCGGCCGCCGTTCGGGAGATAAATGACGCCAATCCGGACATAGTGTGGGTCGCCCTGGGGGCTCCGAAGCAGGAACGCTGGATGGCAACCCATCGTGCGGCGCTCAGCGCCCCCGTCCTGGTCGGGGTAGGTGCAGCCTTTGATTTCCTTTCCGGTCACAAACGGGAGGCCCCTTTATGGATGCAGCAAATAGGTATGGAATGGCTCTTCCGGCTCTGTTCAGAACCCTCTCGCTTATGGCGTCGCTACCTGGTTACCAATCTGGTCTTCCTCGCGGCGGTTTCGTGGAGACTAATGCGTTCATTTCCACCGACGCTTTACCGGATGCTCCAGAAGAGTGCTTAGGTGAGCTTAGGAGACGGGCAGCCCCTCACATTCTCGGTAATCACTTGCACTTGGAATAGTGAGCCGTACCTCGAGGATTCAATCCAGTCCGTTCTTGGACAGGATTACCCGTACGTCGAACTGGTTTTCGTCGACGGCGGCTCAACCGACGGGACGCTGAAGCGAATCAGGGGGCTTGACCACCCGCATCGTCTTCTGGAGAACGTGAGCGGAGGAATCAGTCGCGCAATGAATACAGGAATCGCTGTGGCGAACGGGGAAGTGATTGCTCATCTGCACTCGGATGATTACTACCTGCGATCCGACACTCTTTCCACGGTGGCAAGGCACTTTCAGTCAAGTGAGCGCAGATGGCTGTTCGGTCGGATAGTCAGAGACGTGGAAGGCACACTGCACGGGGAAGGATTTGAATGCCCCGCTTACACCTACGCACGATTACTTCGCAGAAACTTTATTCCTCACCCTGCGACATTCGTTAAGCGCGACCTTCTCGCAAGTGTCGGGGGGTTCGACACGAGCCTGAAGTATGCAATGGATTACGACCTGTGGCTCAGGCTGGGGAAGGTTGATGAACCGATTCAGATGGAGGAGGAGCTCGCCGTCTTTCGCGAACACAGTCGCAGCCTGTCCAGCACTAACCGGCTTCCAGCACTAAGGGAAGACCTGCTGGTGAGGCTTGGGTATGTTGGCGGCAATCCTCTGACGCGAACGGTTCATCGGTCACGCTATGTGGTGAGGCGTCATAGGCTCAAGCGAGTGTGACACGGCAATTTGACCGACCCTTTCATATCCCTTGTCTTGGCGACCGTTGGCAGGTGTGACCAGCTGGGCCGTCTGGTGGATTCCTTAGCGCTTCAGTCGTTCAACGACTTTGAGCTGGTGGTGGTCGACCAAAACCTCGACCAGCGCATTGAGTCTCAGGTGCAGCGCGCGGAGTCGTTAGGTTTGCGGGTCAGGTACCAGAAGCTCTTCCCCCCAAATCTCGCCACCGCGCGAAACAGAGGAATTGAGACCTCTACGGGCGAATGGATAGGGTTTCCTGATGATGACTGCTGGTACGATCCGAGTCTCCTGCAAACTGTTGTATCTCGGATATCGGGCATTGATAAACCAGGCGGCTTAGTCGGGCGTTGGGCGGAGTTGCAAGCTCAGCCGACGCCCTCAAGAAAGCTCGAGCTGAGGCTGATTCGGGAGTTTCGGGAAACCGAAGTATCTTCAATCACTCTTTTTTTTCACAGTACTTTGCTTCGCCGGATCGGCGGCTTTGACTCTCGCTTCGGATTGGGGCAATGGTTCGGCGCCGGAGAAGAAACTGATCTGGTATTTCGCGCACTCGAGGCCGGCGCCTCGATCGTGTACGAGCCTTCGGCTGAAGTTCATCACGACCTACCCGGCGCCCGTAACAGGGCGCTGCAGAACGTAAGAAGCCGTTCCCGCGGGACGGGAGGCCTTTACGCCAAACATCACATCTCGGCGTGGGTAGTTCTACGTGGCCTGCTTTCACCCCTGTTGGTCCCCCTATTTAGGGGCAGATTCCAGCCAGAGGAGTTGCTCAGAGGGATGGTTACCATTCGTGGAAGAGCGGAGGGGCTACTCCGCTGGCGTTGGTCGAATCGTCAACCGGCTTCTGTCCATAGGAGCCGGCATTGAACTCGACTGCGACAGAGTTCCGCCAGCTACGCATCTGAAGGCCCTCTTAAAGATAGTCGGTTACTAACTTTGCGTGTGCACACATGCACAATGTTATTCTAGAAGAGTCGCCTTGGCGCCTGAACGGCGGCTCAAATAGTTCCTGATGGAATCCGTTGGCGGATCATGATGCTTGCTAATCAATTTTTCCATGGGTAGAGGAGGCTGAAACTGGGGTGGTTCAGAGTTCTGGCTCTTCAGGGTTGGGCAAAAAAAGTCTGGCATCGAGGCGGTCAGTGCCATCGCTGTGAGGGTCCGAAGCCGCTCAAAAGGATGCCAGCCTTCGGACGGCGCCCCGTCATCAACTCTGTAACTGCACTAATCAATTTGGCAGTAGTGTTAACAATGGTCGCTTTGGCGGCCTCACAAGCCGTGCCGATCAGTCCCGCTCTGGCCCATACAGCCCCACAAGTTTCCCAAGCACCTCAGGGTGATTGGGTCGGCAGTTACGGCTCAGCGGGTTATGCGTTAGCTGCGTGGGAAGGCACTAGCGACCTGTCTTATCTCCCTCAGGCCACCCTGGTGCTCGAGCAAGGAGCCCGGCATCGCTGGACCACCTCTCCACCGAGCTCGGAGGTGCGCGCCCTTCAGGATCCCAGCAAAACCACCCGACGGGCCGCTACCTTCTACCACGCCAGTGCATTGAAGGTTCGCCTAAACTTCAGCCAGGCCTACAGCGGCAACCTTCATCTGTACGCCCTCGACTGGGACGGCACAGCCAGACGCCAGTCCGTCACGGTCGATGACGGATCTGGACCACGCACTCAGGATCTCTCCACCAGCTTCAACCAAGGAGCCTGGATCCATCTGCCCATAACGGTGGCGGCGCAGGGATCGGTCACCATTACGGCTACCCGCACCGCCGGCGGCAATGCGGTGCTCGCGGGGGTCTTCCTGGGAGATACCGGCCCTCCGGCTTCAGCCCCGGTGACCCAAGCACCTCAGGGTGATTGGGTCGGCAGTTACGGCTCAGCGGGTTATGCGTT
>JAUJPC010000004.1:260096-288076 GCA_030447305.1 Actinomycetota bacterium
TCACCATTACGGCTACCCGCACCGCCGGCGGCAATGCGGTGCTCGCGGGGGTCTTTCTGGGTGACGGTCCGGTTACGATGCGGTATTTCGTGGCAACCGACGGCAACGATGCAAATCCGGGCACATCACCCAGCACCGCCTGGAAGAGCTTGGGCAAGGTGAGTAACGCCGTGCTTGCCCCGGGCGACACAGTGCTGTTCAACCGTGGAAACACTTGGACGGGGACGCTCAGTCTTAAGCAAAGTGGTACAAGCGCGGCGCGTATCGTCATAGGGTCCTACGGAACCGGGGCCCTGCCAATCATCGAGGGAGGGCAGAGCTGTGTTTACGTTTTTGCCTCATACGTGACGTTGACGGAGCTTCAGGTCCAAAATTGCGTTTGGGGCGGAATCGACATCCATGGGTCTAATAATCGCGTGGAAAAAAACGTCATCGTTAACAACGCCGCCGGAGTGGTGATTAACGCGGGAGCGAACCGCAACGTGATCTTGAACAACCAACTAAGGGACAACAACCGAATGTCAACCCTTACCGAATCCCCAACGAATGACGATTCGGGAGCCTTCGGTGTCGTGGTGGCGGGTGACGACAATGACGTCGGATACAACACGATTTCCGGTAGCTACGCCATGTCCTACGACTATGGGCAAGACGGTGCTGCGCTCGAGGTCTACGGCGGTCAACGCAATTTCTTTCACCACAACGTCACTTCGCAGAATGACACCTTTGCCGAGATGGGGGACCCGAGGGCGGCCGACAATATTTTCGCTTACAACACGGTCATATCGACGCTACCCAAGTCCTTCTTCTTTGTGACCCGGGGGCCAGCCGACACCTTTGGGCCGGTCCTCCGCACCAGCTTGTACAACAACAGTGTCTACCTGCCTGGAGCGGAGAGTCAGGGGGTCGTTTGTTACGCGGGGTGCAGCACCGACATCCTAACCATGCGAAACAACATCATTCGAGCTGTAGGTAAGACAGGGTATGCGGACGGGCCCTTCGTACAGAGCAACAACCTATTCTCGGGGGGAGCGTTTCAGGGCAACCTTGCCGCCCTTTCGGAGCCCATTGTGACCATCTTGGACCCCGGTTACGTCAATGCAGGTGCTGGAGACCTGCATTTGACCCCGCTTAGTCCCGCGGTCGACAAGGGGATTGACCTGAGCTACAAGGAGGACCTCGACCGGCTTCCGGTCCCCGTGGACGGGAACTCTGATGGTGTGGCGGTTCCCGACATTGGAGCATTCGAGTTCCGCCCTTGAAGGCAGTTTCCGGCCCTTATGACGGGACCCGAACTCATCACAAGCCATTCCGGGCCCTCGGAGCTTCGAACGGCATCTACGTTGCTACAACTCCCCAGACCGGCCCAATACGAGGTGTCTTCGATGAACCGACCCAGCAGAACACTCAACGCCGGGAGATTGGGAACGCAAGAACCAGTCGTATGTTGCCTGGATGCCCTCCCTAAGGGCAACTTGGGGTTTCCAGCCAAGCGCATTTAGCTTGTAGACATCGAGGAGCTTGCGAGGTGTCCCGTCCGGTCGGGCGGTGTTGAACCGGAACCGGCCCTCCCAACCGACTATCTGTGCGATGAGTTCACCAAGCTCGCCAATCGATATGTCGTCACCCGTTCCAATATTGAGATGGTGCTCGCTCTCGTAGTTCTGCAGGGCAAAGATAGTTGCGTCTGCCAGGTCGTCAGCGTAAAGGAACTCCCGTCTCGGCTTGCCGCTTCCCCAGATCTCCACGGAGGCCGAACCTCGGACCTTGGCCTCATGTATCCGACGCAAGAGAGCCGGGAGCACATGGCTCGTCCGGGGGTCGAAGTTGTCGTTCGGTCCGTACAGGTTCGTAGGCATCAGCGATATAGCGTCCATCCCGTACTGGCGGCGATACATCTTGGTGAGCTCCAGCGAAGCGATCTTCGCGATGGCGTAGCCCTCGTTCGTCGGCTCGAGGGGTCCGGTAAGCAGAGACTCTTCGCGGATCGGTTGGCGAGCAAGCCGGGGATAAATGCAGGAAGACCCAAGCATAATGAACTTTTTCGTTCCGGCTTTCCGGGCCGCCTCTATGCAGTTAAGGGCTATTGCAAGGTTGTCGTAAAGGAACTCGGCCTGGCGAGAGCGGTTGGCCTCGATGCCGCCCACCGTGGCTGCCGCCATTAGGATCACATCGGGGCAGCATGAGGACACAAACTCCTCGGTCGGCACCTGCCGCCTTAGGTCGACCTCGGCGGACGAAGCGGCAATCAGCTCGCCAATCGGCTCAAGCTGCAGCCGGCGCACCAGAGCTGACCCCACCAGTCCACGATGCCCGGCAACCCAGACTCGCTTGCCTTTGAGATCAAAGGGAACGGTCATACCCGTATCGCTCCTGAAGCTTGTTCGAAACTCAGGTCCAGCGCCGCTGGAAGTGGTGACTGCCCTAATGTCATGAACTTCATCGACAGAACACCTCAATGGGACCCGTGACGCCCGCCGGATACGCCGAGTCGTGTCCTTCCTTCCGTGGTAGTCGAAGGTCCTTTTTCCTCAAGGCGTTACCGGACGCGTGAAGTCTCCTTCGTCCGGGGCCGAAGATAACCGCCGGTCTCGCGATTACGAGGCGCCTAGACCGATGCCGGGAGGCCCATTGGCTCCGCCTCGAGTTTTGACCGGCCGTAAGCAGATCCCCCGGCCGGGTCGGTGATTCTTCGGTCCAGGGACTCTCCAGGGCACCGTATACCGATATGGAACTTGTGAAGCAAGCTGCCGAACGCTGAGTCGCGGCAATAGTCGGTAACGTTGTGGGCGCCCCTGACGTTTGTATCGAAGTATTCGTGGTCCAAATGTGCCCCGTACCCTGTGCTCCACGAATCTGAATCCCGGCGCGAGCTCCCTTTAATGGATGTCGGCCACGGTGACGTCGTTGCCGCGCAGCGGTAGATCCGTAACCAGGTGGCGGCCGACGAAAACGGCCCTCCAAAGACCACGGCTTTTCGCCCGAGCACTGATAGACGGTCATCCTGGCCACAATGGACTTTTCACAGACCTACCTGTTATGGAAGCCGGCAGGGTACGCGTCTCCCCGGCCGACAGATCCGCGTCAAGGGGTGGCACTCATGCCTCCATCCGTAAGGGGCTCTTGAGCGCGTCGGGTTCCTCAACCAGCAGCCATGAGTCATTGCGGGCGAGGATGCGATCTATTGCCGATGATTCATGGCCTTGTTTCACAAGGAACGAATGACCCTGCCGAACCTTCCGGTACTGTTCCGAGGTCAATCGGATTAGGGCGGCGCAGTCACCGTCTGCACACTCGCATACAAGAACCAATTCCTTACCATGCCCATGTGCCGCGATCCGCTCGTTGATGGCCCGGCCCATGAGAACGAACATGCCGACAGGCTCGCGTTCCTGCATGTCATTCCCAGCATCTTGGGAAGGCAGGAACGTCATTTTGGCGGACAAGGGAAAGCCCTTATGTCCCGTTTGATTGAACGACGGCTCGTTTGTTTAACGCTCAATGTAATGCCCCCTTCCAACGTTACCGGCCGTTTCCCCCCCAAGACCACGGCGCACTCTCTGCAAGCTGGTCCTTGGCTTGGAGCCCACTAGCGAGACACTTATGCTTCTCACCCGTGATTTGTGTAAAAACGCATTATGATGCACGTGTTGATTAACGTCAATTAGTGGGGTTTATGTTGGCGGAAAGGTAATAGAGGTGATTGTTCGACGGTCGATCGGATCTCGTCTCGGGTGTTTTGAGGAGTTCGCTCCGACACAGGTGCTGGACATTGACCTCGGCCGCCCATTGCCATCACTACCCGGCTCTGCCGCCGGCGGTTATGACAAAGCGCGCGCCCTCATACGACTTCACGGACAGCCTTTGGGGAACATCGAACTGCAGCTTGGCTCGCAGGGCATCACATCAACAGAGTTAGCAACCCAGACCTGGGAGCGGCTGGCCGACGAAATCGGGAATCACCTCCGGCTTGACGGGCTCCGTCCCTCACGCCTAACTTCCGAGGGGCTGCCGTTCCCGCAAAGACCCCGGTGCTGCGAGACGGAGCCGGCTCCACCTTTCATATCCGTAGTCATAGCCACGAGGGATCGCGCCGATTCTCTAGTGACCTGCCTCGCTTCGATTTCCAAACTGGACTACCCCAATTTCGAAGTCATCGTTGTCGATAACTCGCCCACGACTGACGCCACCGCCGAAGTCGTACAAAGAGCCGGGGAGTATCTCGCCAATGTCCGCTATTTGGTGGAAAGCCAACCTGGAGCTTCGCGCGCCCGGAATCGAGGGATAAAGGAGTCGAAGGCCGACATCATCGCGTTCACCGATGACGACGTAGTCGTCGACTGCGGATGGCTGTGGGGATTCGTCCGAGGATTCAAATCGGTTCCCAACGCCGCATGCGTTACCGGTCTGGTAATGCCGGCTGAGCTGGAGACTGCGGCTCAAGTGTGGTTCGAGCAGTACGGTGGATTCTCCAGGGGTTGCCATCGAAATCTCTTCGACCTTGAGTTCTCGTCTGTGTCGGCGCCTGTCTATCCATACAACCCCGGAGCATTCGGCGCCGGAGCCAGCATGGCCTTTCGGAGCGACCGGCTCCGGGATCTTGGAGGCTTTGATACGACATTGGGTCCCGGAACCCTTTGTAAGGGTGGCGAGGACCTAGATCTGTTTTTGAGAGTGATTCTCGGGGGTCATATCTTGGTGTACGAACCGACTTCACTGGCCTGGCACCGCCATCGAAGGAATCGTGGTGATCTCCACAGGCAAATCCACGACTACGGAGTAGGCCTTGCCTCTTTGATAATGAAGACCCTCCTCACCCGGCAAAACGCCTTAGACGTGGTGAGAAGGGTGCCTCGGGGCATCGTGTTCCTCTTGTCGCCATCCTCTCCGAAAAACGCGCCGAAAGCTCCGGGTTATCCGCGCGTCCTTTCGCTGCTGGAGATCGCCGGCGTCCTTTGGGGACCACTGGCATACCTTCGCAGTCGTCGAAGGCTCGCTGGTTCGGGTGCGAAGACCGAGTGTGCTCTCCGGCCAGAATCGCCTGATCGGCGCTTAAGCGATAACTCTTATTAGAGGTTGGTACGTATGCATTGCTGGACTGAGTTTTGTACCAAGAGGGTTCGGATGCTGATTGCGCTAATTTCATTTGGTACCCTGCTGGCGTCTGCATCAGGTTGCGCCCGGCACACCACCGAAGACGAAACAAAAGTAGCTCAAATCCAGGTGGATTCAAAGCCGACTGCCAACATGCGGTTGCGGGCCGGTATCACGCACACGCAATTTAGCGCTGATACATACAATCAGCCAGCATCCGTTGCGGCCGGCCGTGAGCTCATTTCCGGGAGACCCCTCTTCCAGAACCAGCACATCATGGGTTGGGGAGCGTTGAATCCTCAGCCCGCCCCTGGCATCTATGACTGGGCAAGCCTTGACGCAAGGATGGAATTGATTCGCCAAACCTCAGGAACGCCGGTCATCACGCTCTGCTGTGCACCCGACTGGATGAAAGGTGGAGTAGCCGGCCAGACCGACTGGTCGAACTTGGACGTAGCTCCCAGTCCCGACCACTACGGAGAGTTTGCGGCGATGGCTGGCGAGATTGCCAGAAGATATCCGGACGTCAAATACTTCCAGGTATGGCACGGACTCAAGGGCTTCTTCGACAAGCAGAGGGGCCGCTGGAACTACGAGGGCTATACCGACCTCTACAACCTCGTTTACCGGCAGCTCAAGTCTGTGAATCCCGAGATCCAGGTGGGAGGTCCCTACGTGATCATGGATAGCTGGTCCGAGTCCTCCAAGATGACCAAACCCTCAAAGGTTCGAGGCTCCTGGGGGGTTGTCGATCAGCGAGCCCTGGACGTCATCTCCTATTGGCTGAAGAAAAAGGAAGGCGCCGACTTCATCACACTTGACATGTCCCTCCCCAACAAGGACGGAATTTGGCCAGTCGACGCCTTTCAGGCATCCGAGAAGATGAGCGCCTTAGCACAATGGGTCATGCGCCGCACAAACCTACCGTTGTGGGCAGCGAGATGGAATCCGTTTCCCCCCTCAGCCAAGGAGTGGAGTCAGGCACGGCAAAGCGCCGTCCTTTCCAGCGCTTTTCTTCAGATGGCCCTGGCAAACGTTGAGGTCGAGTTGCTTTGGGAGCCGCAGGGGAAAGGTTCTTCATGTACAGGTTGCCTTTGGACGGATACACGCTTGTCCGGGGGCGGTCAACCCACGTTGGCGTATGCAGCCGTCGACGGGCTTGCGGAGAACTTCCCTCCCGACATGCCCTTAATGAACGCCGAAACATCTTCCCAGTCGGTCACAGCGGTATCCTCGCCGACCATGACGGCTGTGATCAATCAGGCGGAACGCCCGCAAGAAATTGAAGTCGACGGCCTCAGGTACCGGCTCACTCCCTACGAGGTCCGGATGCTCCCTCGTGGTTAGGTCCGATCGTCCTCAAGCTTTCTCAAGTTCTGAAGGATTTGGCGGGGGCGGGGATCGGCGAATCCATACGCCCTTGAGGCGATATTCAGTGCCCGTTTCCATGTACGCTCCGCCTCGTCTAACTCTCCGAGGTTCATTAATGCGATTCCGAGGTTGTTGAGCACGTCGGACACCCTTCTGTTCTGTTCTCCAAGACTCTCTTGATAGAGCGACAGTGCGCCTTGCAGGAGGGATTTGGCACAGCGGTAGTCGGCCAGGTGGAGCGCGATTCCCCCAAGATTGTTGAGAACCATTGCGGCGTCGAGGTGCTGGGAGCCGTCGTCTCGAACCTCTTCTCTGTAAATCGCCAGAGCCCGTTCGAAACTGGACCTGGCGGCTAGGAACTCGCCCAGCTCAAACTGCACGTTGCCAAGGTTGGTGAGCAACGGGGCAACCTTGGGGGAGGAGGACGCTTCTCCCGACGCTTCCAGGATTGCGATTGCATGCTCCAGCATGCCCCTTGCATCCTTCAGCTCGCCGAGGTCTTTCAGAACGGCGCCTAGATTGCCGTACACGGTGGCAAGTGTGGGGTGCCCTTCTCCGAAGCAAGAACGAAAGATTGCGACGGCACGTTCTTGGCTGGCCCTCGCATTCTCCAATTCGCCCAACTCCTTCTGCACAATGCCCAAATTCGTAAGCGCGGCTGCAACATGGGGATGGCCAGGACCGAAGGCTGTGGTGTAGATCTCGATGGCCTGCTCATGGTGCCGCTTGGCGGGGCCGAGGCGTCCCAACCTCTTTTCAACGTTGCCGACATTCGTCAAAGCCCGCGCTACGTCGGGGTGGTTGGAACCGTGTAGGGACAACTGAGCCGCAAGCGCTTCACCGAGGCTCGCCTCGGCCGTGTGAAGGTCCATTTGGTCGTTCATTGTACCCGCCTACCCGCTCGGCTTAATAAGAGCATTCAGTGAGGTCGGTGCTAGACGCTCAGAGTAGCCATGTTAACAAGTGCTTGGTGCAGCGGGCTGACGCAGAGGACACGTTAGGCTCCGGGAACTCCCATGATGTGTAACCACCTAAATACATAGTTTCAGTTTAAACAGATGGGTAAGAATGCCGATCTTATTGCCGTGAGCCTGTGGATCAGTGTTCCGACAAAGCCGAAGTCTGGCTGCAGGTGTTTTGGCCGTCCTACGGATGCGAGCAATGAAGGGGTCGTCGTGAAAGCCATTTGCCCGTTTGAGAAATCGCCGCCCGGTTTCTTTCCTGCTTACGTTAGCCCTTGCCGGGTTCCTGATGGCCTACCCACCGAGTACTGCCGCGGCGGCCACACCCTCTGCGGGGGTTGCAGTGGCAGACTCCTATGTCCGCTCGGATAACCCGTCCACCAACTTCGGCAAGGCGAATGTGCTCAACGCCCGGTCCACGGCGCCGGTGACAAGGAGCTATCTTCGGTTCGACATTCCCGGGGTTACGGGCAGGGTGACCAAAGCCACCCTCAAGTTATTTACAAAAGGGCCCACCAGCTACGGCTTGGAGGTCCGCCCGGTTCTTGCCTCCTGGGAGGAGGGGACTCTAACGTATGCCAACGCCTCCGCGGTCGGAGACGTGGGTGCAAAGACCCCGGGATACCAAAGCGGGGTGTGGATCACGATTGACGTGACCCCAATGGTTACAAGCGGCCTGGTGAACCTGGCCCTCACAACTGCCTCACCGGGATTCCTCCCGGTGTCTAGTAGGGAGGTGAGCGGGCAGGAGCCCCAGCTTTCGATTGAGACCGCATCTCCGGGGGCTGCAGTGGCAGACTCCTATGTCCGCTCGGATAACCCGTCCACCAACTTCGGCAAGGCGAATGTGCTCAACGCCCGGTCCACGGCGCCGGTGACAAGGAGCTATCTTCGGTTCGACATTCCCGGGGTTACGGGCAGGGTGACCAAAGCCACCCTCAAGTTATTTACAAAAGGGCCCACCAGCTACGGCTTGGAGGTCCGCCCGGTTCTTGCCTCCTGGGAGGAGGGGACTCTAACGTATGCCAACGCCTCCGCGGTCGGAGACGTGGGTGCAAAGACCCCGGGATACCAAAGCGGGGTGTGGATCACGATTGACGTGACCCCAATGGTTACAAGCGGCCTGGTGAACCTGGCCCTCACAACTGCCTCACCGGGATTCCTCCCGGTGTCTAGTAGGGAGGTGAGCGGGCAGGAGCCCCAGCTTTCGATTGAGACCGCCCCAATCACCACCTACTATGTGGACGCAGTCGCCGGTAACGATGCCAACTTGGGAACTTCGCCGGACAAGGCCTGGCAGAGCTTGCAGAAGGTAAGCGATGCCGCCATAGCGCCGGGCGACAAAGTGCTCTTCAACCGCGGCAACTCCTGGACGGGCACCCTGACGCTCAAGCAAAGCGGCACGCGCTCGTACCGCATCGTGGTGGGATCCTACGGATCCGGAGCGTTGCCCGTAATCCGGGGAGGACAAAGTTGCATCTACCTAAAGGGTTCCTACACCACTCTTACCGAAATCCAGCTGCAAGACTGCGTCTGGGGAGGCGCCGACTTTTACGGGTCGAACAACCGCCTGGAGAAGATGTTGATTACCAACAACGCTGCGGGGATTGTTATCAACACCGGGTCGAACGCCAACGTCATTATCAACAATGAGATAAAGGACAACAACCGTATGTCGACCCTCACCGAAGTGCCCGACAACGATGACTCCGGTGCGTTCGGGATTGTCATTGCGGGCGACAACAATGAAGTGGCATATAACGCCATCTCCGGCAGCTACGCCACATCATTTGACTATGGTCAGGACGGTGCCGCAGTTGAGATCTACGGCGGTCGGGGCAACTTTGTCCACCACAACAACACCTATCAAAACGACACCTTTGCAGAGCTGGGGGACGCACGGGCCGCAGACAATACTTTTGCCTACAACTCCGTCTTTTCGACTCTCGATAGTTCGTTCTTCCTGGTAACTCGAGGTCCTAACGACGTCTTCGGACCGGTGGCCAGGACAAACCTTTACAACAACAGCGTGAATCTGACCGGTCCTTCCAGCCAGGGAATTGTGTGCTACGCGGGCTGCAGCAACGACATATTGACGGTCAAGAACAACGTAGTCCGGGCGGTCGGTAAGGTGGGCTACGCAGACGGCCCCTTCATCCAGGAAGCCAACCTCTATTCAGGCGGGCCGATCCAATTCGAAACCAATATTCCAAACGTTCTCGACCCCGGCTTTGTCAACGGCATTGGCGGGGACCTCAGGTTGACTGCGCCAAGTGCGGCGATCGATAAGGGAGTCGAGCTCGGTTATAAGAAGGACCTGGACAAACTGGGGGTCCCGTTCGACGGCAACTCAGATGGGGTCGCCGTGCCGGACATCGGAGCCTTCGAGTTCCGCCCTTAGTCTAGCGGCCTCGCGTGGGCTTGTTGACGGCGGTAAAACTCCCTAGCTCCTAGGACGGTGGATCGGGAAGGCTTGGCCTGAAGGTCGAGATGACTTCAGGATCCGCCGGGGGCTGCTCCGGTGGCGACGCGCTACCCGGACTGGCGGCTTTGGCTGTACCTCCGTTCTTCGGAGCGGGACCTTTTGCTCTCTTGCCGCTCTGGCTCCTCGTAGCGGTCCCGGACCCAGCTTCCCGTTGGGCGGGAGGAGGGGGTGGTTGAGCGCCTGGGTCGAGCCCTTCGTCCACCACACGGCTTGCGACCGGCCTGCAGTCACTGCCCTCGTCCATGACCGTTCCGCTGATGGATAACTTGTGCCCCAGCGTGTTCCTGCTGGCCTCAGCGGGCTCGAATTTGGTACCGATGGTGTAGAGGATGACTATTGACTCTTCGCCTTCGATGAGGCAGCCCTTACTCGAGTGCTCCAGGGAGCTCGGTCGCAGGGTGATCGACCCTGCCAAACCACGAACGCTTTGACCGACCTTCCCCAGTTTCTCAATTTGCTCAGGACTCGCTGCGACGCCAGTTCCTTGCGCTGTGAAGGACGAAGCCGCGTCTTTTTGGCTTCCCGATCTGGCGCTGGTTCCGTCTGGCTCCCCACTGCATGCGGACATCGCGATCCACAGGGCGGCCGTTACAAGGGCTGCTTTTCTCATCTAGCCTCCTTGATTCAACTTTGCTCGAAATGCAGGAGGTTCAGCTCGGATGCTGCCTTCACGAGCTCAGCCCTGCTGTCTGCCTCCAGTTTTTGCATGATGCGGGACCGATATCCCTCCACCGTACGGACGGCATAAGACAGAATCTCTGCCGTTTCCGCGTTGGTGTGTCCCAGCGCCAGAACCCGAAGCACTTCCCTCTCTCTTGACGTCAGTCTGGAGCTGCGTTTGTCGGTGTGATGCCTGCTTTTTCCCTTCAGAAGGGCGGCGCCCAGGGCTGGCTGAAGGTACTCTTCGCCGTCCGCCACTCTTCGCACCGCTTCAACCAACTCGCTCGAAAGTGCCTTCTTCAATATGTATCCGCGGGCGCCGGATGCAAGATGGACCTCGATCTCGCTGAGGTTTTCGATCTGGCTGAGCAGCAGAACGCCGGAGTCCTGGAAAGTAGCGACAAGTTCCCTTACCAGGGCTTCTCGGTCCGGCCTGTCCCCTGCCAGAAGCGGCTCAGCAACGACGACGTCGGGGCTGCAACCACAGCGCACTGCCTCGTCGAGGGTTCCTGCATCGGCGACGGTGACCAAATCCGAGTGTCGCTCCAGGACCGTGCGCACGCCTTCCCTGATAAGCGCCTGATTATCGAGAACTAGAATCCTGATTCTCCGCAACGCCTTCCCTCTAACCGTTTGCTATCCCGGCCTACGCAGTATATGAGTATCTACGTCTTTATGTGGATAAACCGCTACGAGTCGGGCGTTTTCCCCGCTATTCGCAAGTTTCTTTTGGGCCTAGGGTTCTCGAATGCTTCCGTCACCACTTGAGTGACTCCAGGTACGCACAAGCTCTTAAGTTGGGAGGAATTGGTTGACCACAGAAAATGTTATGAATCCGCCCGCCGACAGGGAGGCCCATCAAACGGCGCTTAATGGGTGTTCTTCGGAAGGTCTTTCACCGGCGGATTCCCCTGAGCGCGATGTTCGTTCGGACCATGCCGGCGCCAGCCAAACCGTGAGTGTTGTAATTCCGGCCAAGAATGAAGTCCGTAACGTCGATTGGGTACTGGGATCCATGCCCGGTTGGATCGATGAAGTGATCTTGGTGGACGGGAACTCGACTGACGGAACCGTCGACCTTGCGAGAAACGAGCGGCCCGACCTCGTTGTGGTCAATCAAAGGCGGCCCGGTAAGGGCGCGGCCTTGCGAGAGGGATTCGCCGCAGCCAGCGGCGATATCGTGGTCATGATTGATGCCGACGGCAGCATGGATCCGGGAGAGATAGACAGGTACGTAGAGCCTCTGATTACCGGCCAGTGTGACGTGGTGAAGGGCTCGCGCTGGCTCGACGGCGGAGGATCCACCGACATCACACCGTTTCGCAGGTTCGGCAACAAGATGCTGCTGAGGCTGGTCAACACGCTCTTCGACTCAAATTTTACCGAGTTGTGCTACGGATTCATGGCGTTCAACCGCTCCTGCTTCAAAGACCTTGCACTGACCGCCGACGGCTTTGAGATTGAAACTCAGATCGTTCTCAACGCAGTGAGGGCCGGGCTCAGAGTCGAGGAGGTAGCCAGCACGGAGGCCCCTCGCCGCTATGGCCGCTCCAACCTGCGGCCTATAAGAGACGGTTTTCGAGTGTTGGCGACGGTCATGGGTACTCTCGCCACCGGGGCGTGCCGACCTGTTGAAGACGTCCCTAAGCCGGAGAGCTACATAGGCCAAGGATCCAAATCAGCAGGGCCAGGCCGGCTGGATGCCGTGAAGGGGTCGGAATGACGAATTATTCCGACGCGCTGATCCATCCGTGGGACATATCGGCCGTCATATGCAGTTATACGGAGGAGCGATGGGACCTTCTCATGGCTGCGATAGCGTCCTTGCGAAATCAACGATGCCCCCTGAAGGAGATAATCGTCGTGGCGGACCACAATGACTCTCTTTTGGAGCGCCTACAACAAGAGACTCCCGATGTGATCGGAATAGCCAACGATGGACCCCAGGGCCTGTCGGGTTCTCGAAACTCGGGAGTGGCCTACGCATCCGGTGTGATAGTTGCCTCGCTCGATGACGACGCGGAGGCTGCTCCTGACTGGAGTGCTCGACTTGCGGAGAATTTCGAAGATCCGGCGGTTGTCGGAGTCGGATGCAAGATCGAGCCAAGATGGGAGAGGGCTCGGCCCGCATGGTTCCCGCCAGAGTTTGACTGGGTAGTTGGGTGCACCTACGAGGGCGTGCCGATCGAGAGGCGGCCGATCCGTAATCCTCTTGGAGCGGGAATGGCTTTGCGAAAAGCGGTATTCGAGCAGGTGGGGGGCTATCGGTCCGACTTGGGAAGGCTCAACAAACGCCCCCTGGGTTGCGAAGAGACGGAACTGTGCGTGCGAGCCCGCCAGCAAAACCCCAGGGCGATCTTTCTGCAGGACCCCCACGCCCACGTATCGCATTACGTGCCGGAAGAACGAACGAGGTTAAGGTACTTCTTCTCGCGCTGCTTTTCCGAGGGGCTTTCAAAAGCGTCGGTTAGCCGCAACGTCGGATCGAATGATGCCCTAGCTGCGGAACGAGCCTACGTCACCCAGGTGCTGCCCTCCGCGGTTTTGAGCGGCCTTAAGACGGCCCTGCAGGGTGACCGTTCTGGGCTTCTGCGAGCCTGCGCGATAGTGGCCGGTTTCTGGTCCACAACCTTGGGATATCTGGTTGGGACCCTTTCTTGGACAAGTAAGCAATACGCGCACTCGAGCCAGGTTGCAATGCCGGTAACCCGGCCGGTTGTTAGGAGTCAGAAGATCCATCGGTGGTGAGGCTCGGTCATTTGCTCGAGCGCCTCAAGAAAGACTTCAAGGATCCCCTGTTTCGAAACGCGTATGCCCTGCTGGCCAATGCTCTGGGCACGTCGTTGCTGGGGTTTCTTTACTGGGTGCTCGCCGCCCGCTTTTACAGCCCAGGACTCGTCGGAGCCTCGTCGGCCCTGATCGCCGCACTACTGCTCGCCTCCACGGTCGCCCAGTTGAACCTGGGGGGTGCCCTGGCCCGCTTCCTACCCAGGGCCGGTGGGGAAAGCCGTCGACTCGTCCTCTCTGCTTACTTGGTCAGTGGCACGCTCGCGATCTTGATTGCCCTGGCAGCGATGCCATCGCTGGACCGTATGGCCGGGGATGTTGGGCTGAAAGGGTCCGCCAGCCATCTTTGGCTCGGAGCAGCAGTGGCCATCTGGTCCATCTTCGCGCTTCAGGACTTCACCCTGACCGGCCTTAGGAAGTCGCTGTGGGTTCCCGCGGAGAATGCTGCTTTTGGTGCACTGAAGATTGCCCTGCTCGTGGTCTTCGCCTCCACGGCGCCAAGCCTTGGGATTCTAGCGTCCTGGACCATCCCCATGGCTTTGATGCTTCTGCCGGTCAACTTCTTTATCTTCGGCAAGCTTCTACCCCGCCGGACCAAAAACGCCTTCCACACTCCTCGATTACGGCCCAAAGAGGTAGCAAGCTTCGTAGCTCTCGACTACTTGGGCTCGCTCTTCAGTCTCGCCAGCACTCAAATGCTTCCAGTGCTCATTGCAGCCCGAATCGGCTCCGAGGCCAACGGCTACTTCTATATTGCGTGGGTTGTCATGACTACGCTCGACTTCGCCCTCCTGGGCGTCACCTCTTCGCTGACAGTCGAAGGGGCTCATGAGGAGAAGCGGCTTCCAGAGCTGGTTTCGGCTCTCGCTTCGCGAATGGTGATAGCGGGTGGGTTGCTCGTCGTCGGGCTGTTCATCGGGGCCCCCGCAATTCTTTCTATATTCGGCCCTGAGTATGCGGAGCAGTCCTCCGGCTTATTGCGCCTTCTGGCCGTGGGCCTCCTTCCCAGAGGGGTCAATGCGCTTTGGATAAGCGTGGCGAGAGTTCAGAACCGAGTCCCACAGATTGTGGCAATCCAGGGAGCGGTTTCTTTGATGATCCTGGGCCTATCTGCGCTTCTCGTTCCTCACTTCAGCATTCTGGGTGTCGGCATCGCTTACCTGATTGGGCAGACTGCCATTGCGCTGTCCTTGCTGCCGGGACTGTTGCGTCTGATCGCTCGACCCGGCAAACATAAAGAGCCCGACTTCCATAACAAGTCTGACCTCCACGAAGTAAGGGTGATGAAAACGCCGACTGGGCCCGTTTCCATGAACGAGCTCTCGGTTGTCATCCCGGTTCGAAACGCTGAGTCCCTTATCGAAGAATGTCTGGCCTCGGTCGTTAAATGCGGACCCGCTGAGATCATAGTGGTGGATGGACTGTCCACCGATTCAACCTTGGAGATCGCTAGACGGTTTCCCGTCCGCATAATTTCAGATGAAGGACTTGGTCTTCCGGTTGCCCGAACTCTTGGGGTCGCGGCAGCAAGATCCCGCTGTGTGGCTCTTGTTGATGCAGACCTGGTGGTTAAGGAGGAAACGCTCGAGTCACTTCTTCAAGAGTTCGTCGAGGGAAGGTACGCCGGGCTGCAGGCGGGGCTTCGAAGCGTCTCCGGCAAGAGGTACTGGGGCCGAGCACTTGCCAATCACCATCGCTTTGGGCTGAGCCGTAACTGGTTCGGTCTTGCAGTGACCATTTTCGAGAGGGAGCGCTTGCTTAGGCTCGGCTTTGACCTCGAGCTTGCGTCCGGCGAGGACATTGAGTTGCGCCTGCGCTTGCGCGACCTCGGAGTGCGCCTCGGAGTCTCCCATCAAACGGTAGCGGTGCACCGTTTCGAGGATGACTACACCGATGCGAAACGGCAGTGGTCGGCGGACGGCAGCGGCCTTGCCAGAGTCGTTCGCAAGCGAGGCCTCAGATCCTCCTGGCTCGTAGGGTTACCTCTCGTCTCCGCGGTTTGGGGCGTGGTGCTGAGCCTTCTGCGGCTCCAGCCACATTGGATTCCCTACTTTGTCGCCTATCTTGTCGGCAACTACGCGTCGATGCTCAGGGAGTTCTGCCGGTCTGCCGAGCGCTCGCACATTGCAAACGCATCCTTCTCAGTCCTCCAAACTCAGGTCGCTCGGCGGGGCAACTGGAACGGCTTGGATCATTCGCAATTCGCCACAGATCCCGAAGACGCCTGCCGAGACAGGTCCGACTGATTCTGGCTTAGTTAGGCCGAGACATATCCGGGAAAGGGCAGACACCCGTGCTGAGAGGGGTGACTCCTGCGACGCCAGCTTGCAACAAAGTTACGTGCATCGTGGGAATGCACATTTGATGACCGGGCGACGAAGGCTGGCTTGACGCCGATTCTTTGGAGCGCTCGTTGGTCGTCCGCCCACGGATTCGATGTCGTTAATAGGAACCTCAGGGACTCGCGCGAAGGCCAACAGCAGATCCTTTGGAGACCGCTCCGCCGAGTCCTCTGAACGTTCAACACGATCAGTACATAACTGGTAAAATACACATACTGTGCGTCCCTACACCCACCTTAGGTAGCTATATTCGATACTGCAGGGAGGAGAAGGATGTCCTTGGGACTTAAGGGCCCATTGCACTGCCTGACCCACGACTGGCTCGATTCCGACTTAAACCATGCCGGGATGAACCAAATGAATACGTTGGCAAACGGAGGCTCTAGGATGTCCAAAAGGCAATATGCCAATTCGAATAGTCAACTCGCGGGTCGCAAGACGTGGGTACGACCATTCGTCCTCCGCACCACTCTGGTCCTGCTGTTGACCTCGGTGGTTTCTCTACCGTCTAGTGCTGCAGATGCGCAGATCTCTAGGAAGGTCTTGTTCGGAGGCATCACCTACTCGGGGCCCTACGACTTTTCTGAGCTGAACTCCTTCGAGGCTGCAGCGCGGAAACGGTCGACTCTAATTTCGTACTATCAGGCTTTTCCTATGCCCCCACCTTCAACCCGGCTCTGGCTGAGGCGGTGAGGGCGTGGCGCCACGCCGCAGATCACATTGGAGCCCTGGAGGCATGACGGCGGCGTGGAACAGCCTGAGTACTCACTGGCCCGGATTATCGACGGTACCCACGACTCGTACTTTCGTGATTGGGCACGAGGTATCAAGGCATGGGGAAAGCCGTTGCAGCTCAGGTTCGCTCACGAGATGAACGGACCGTGGTATCCCTGGTCGGAGGGTGTCAACGGCAACCAGCCCGGCAGCTATGTCCAGGCGTGGCGGCACGTCCACGACATCTTCCGGGCGGAGGGCGTCACCAACGTGTCATGGGTGTGGAGCCCGTTCGTAAGGCTCGCCGGCACCCGGCCACTGTCGTCGTTTTATCCAGGTGACGCCTATGTCAACTGGGTCGCGCTCGACGGCTACAACGGCGGCTCAGCACTGGATTGGGGTGGGTGGCTCTCGTTTGAACAGATCTTTGGTCCCAGCCTGGCCGAGCTACGGGCATTGACCACCAAGCCGATTGCGATCGCAGAGGTCGCCAGCGCCGAAGCCGGAGGAAGCAAGGCCCTGTGGATCAAGGACTTCTTCGCCTCACTCGAGCGGCGTCCCGAGATAAGGGCCTTTAGCTGGTTCCACTTCAACAAGGAGACCGACTGGCGCATCACAAGCTCGTCGAGCGCGCAAAAGCTTTGCGACGGGAATCTCCAGCCGCCGCTATTAGTCAGTACATCAAGCGTGCCCGTGTCGATCGACGGAGGGGAGGCGTTCCGGCCACCGTCAGCGCTCTGAAAGCACTGAACGAAGCAGCTGGAGGAGTGTCTCCCGCTGGGCTCAGCGGGAGGATTCGGAGCTATTCGTGTTTACTTGGGAGGATGGCAAGCCGATCCGTCGCCACTCAGTTTCGGGGTGCCTTTAAACGACCCATTAGGCACTCGCGGTTACTCGACTTCGCTTCCATGACTTGCGCCATACATACGCAACCTTGGCTCTTGAAGCCGGCATGAAACCATGAGGACCTATCTGATCGCCTGGCCATTCGACCGTTGCCTCTACTCTCCAGGTCTGCCCCACGCTATACAAACGACTCAAGAATCAGCGGCCAAAACGGTTGCTCAATTCATTATCGGCTCCTGCAAGTGATGGGGAGTCATTACGGTGATCGTTAGCCATGGGGGGCGGAGTAGCGCCCAACGGCGTGGTGTACGAGGGACCTCCCTAAACCGGCCCCTGAGATCGACAGAGCTCCTGAACGAGGAGCCCGAAGGTCAGGGCAGGGGTCAGGGGTAGGGAGAAATCCCCGGAAATTGAAGACCACCGGTTCATCCTTTTCGTCGACGAAAACGGGAAGGGAGAACACGATGGTCACCAAAACCATGGACCTTATCGGTGAAGTTCGCAAGCACCTTGAGCAAGCAATTCCAGATCTTCTGCGTGAGATGGTCGCAACCTTTGCCGAGCTGCTGATGCCGGCCGACGCGACGCCGCCTGCAGCGCCAGCTTCGGGCAGCGATTCTGCGGAGCGGACCAACAAAAGAAACGGCTACCGGGAGCGAACCTGGGACACCCGGGTGGGGACCGTGGAGCTGGCGATCCCCAAGCTGCGAAGTGGCTCCTACTTTCCCTCCTGGCTGCTCGAGCCCCGCCGCCGGGCCGAGCGGGCTTTGGTGGCGGTGGTGGCGGAGTGCTACGTGCTGGGCGTCTCGACCCGTCGGGTGGAGGGTCTGGTCCAGACCCTGGGGATCGAGACCATCTCCAAGAGCCAGGTCTCGGAGATGGCCAAAAGCCTCGATGCGATGGTCGAGGGGTTTCGCACCCGGCCGCTCGACCAGGGCCCCTACCGCTACCTGTGGGTTGATGCCCTGGTCCACAAGGCCCGCCAGCCCGGACCGGGTGAAGAGCCGGGACGTATCGAGGGCGTCGCCACGCTGATCGCCACCGCAGTAAACGGCGAGGGACGACGGGAGATCCTGGGTCTGGACGTCGTCACCAGCGAAGACCACACCGGCTGGCTGGCCTTCTTCCGGGACATGGTGGCCCGGGGATTGAACGGGGTACAGCTGGTGATCTCCGGCACCATACTTGCCGACTGCGCGTAGCGCAGGCGATGCGCTTAGACCAAGCTCTACAGACGGCGACCACGGCATGTATCGTCCCGGACGCATTCGTAGGGTTAAGTTCTGGTCGCATGGGTATAGAACTTGGATAGGTACACTGAGGATCCGGGTTCAGTTGACGAGCTTCCGTAACATCCGACTCCGAATCGTGCTCTGGAGCCGGGGGAACCCATGAGATCAACTGAAGCTCCAGCGTTCAGGACCGCTCGCTTGCGTCGGATGCTTTGGCGCTCTGGCTGGCAGAGGCATAGATGGGACTCTTGCACCGAACTCTACGCATTCGCCGAGACGAACTGGGACTCGGCCAAGCCGAGCTCGCTGAGCAGGTCGGTGTAACGGAGCAGACGATCGCACGATGGGAGTACGGTGAGGTCGTGCCACCACCGAAGCGACTGGCGCAGGTCGCACAGGCTCTAGACTTAGAGCTAGACCTAGTGCTTGCCTATGGAGGTTACCTACCCCACGTTACGGACTGGCCAAGCTGGCACGTGCTCAACCTCTGTTACGACGAGATGAGGAATCTGTCTGAGGAAGAGCTCTTGATGCTGGTCGAGCGGGCGTTACAGGAGATTCGTAAGCGGATTGTTTGGGCGCAAGAAAACGCCAAGCGTTAGCTGACACGAATCTAGCTCGGCCCCCTTGCCAAGCCATAGTTAGGGAGTGTCCATCTCTGACGTAACGCTTCGCTTCTCCGGTTTTCTGGACTGTAAGCCACGTCCCATTCCGGGCGACGATGCGCTCGAGTCCTGGCGATTCGTGTCCGACGAGGACCATAAACTGAGAATCGCCTTTGCGAATCTGCCGGTACTGGTCAACGGCTACTTGGATCAGTCCCTCGCAATCACCGTTCGTACACTCGCAAACGACCCACATCTTGTTGGCCGGCTGTGGACCCGTGCGTCTTTTGATACGATCGTTGATCTTGCGGCCCAGGTCCTGATTCTCTATGTGGAAGTATTGCCTTGGCTCGGCATCGATCATCAGCTTTCCCAAGGAAATTTGACGAACTCAAGCTTCATTATGCTCCGATACCGCCATCATGGGTGTCTAACCTCTTGTGCAGGTATGATCGATCCAGTAAAGCTGCGCTCTGTCCCAGTGGCAGTCCCAGACAATCTACAGACGAACGCTGAAATAAGGCTGAAACAACAACCTGCTAGTTGACCTTTGCGAGCCTAAACGTTGGCAACTAGCTAGCTACTTGGACCTGAAGAATTAGCTTCGGTGCTTTTCGGAGGTTCTGCGGTGGCGCGGAGGGGTGGAGTTCAGCGGGGTTGGTGAATTCAGGGCCTTCGATACCCGGTTTAGCCAAGAAGAGCAGCGATCTTCACCAGGTTGTGGTTGAAGACGCCATGCCCGCACCAGATGCGGACGCCTTCGATGCCGTCGATCAGGGTTCTGGTCCATCCGAAGTCGCGCTTTAGGCAACTGATCCCCCCCTCGCAACCGGTTCGCCACTTGACCAGCCTTTGAAAGCTTCGGCGTTTTTGAAGTTGCCGGCGGGCGGCGGTGGGCTTGCCCCTGGTCGGCAGGACCACTTTGGTGACGCCAAGCCGGATCAGCTCGTCTTCCACCGACTTGTCCCCGTAGCCCCGGTCGGCGGTAACTGCCCCGGGAGCTTTGCCGGTCCGCTGTTTTATGCGCTTGATCGCCGGGGCCAGCATCGGGGCGTCGGCTGGGTTGCCGATCTCGATGTTGTGGTCGACAACCACCCCGTCCTGGTTGTCCACCACCTGCGCCTTGTAGCCGAACTTCACCGGTTTGCCCAGTCGTCCCTTGCGGATCGGCCGAGCATCGGGGCAGGGGCTTTCCCCTGGTCCACACTATCTCTCGCGTTCCGTGAGGGCCACTTTTTGCACGGGCAGGTCGCGGATGGGGGCTGCCAAGCTCACGGCTCTATTAGTACTTACACGCTCAAAATACCGCTGAGGGTTCGAGAGTCCATGGCAGGGGTAATGCTGTTTCCTGAGGTGCAAGCAGCCGGACAACTGGAAGGAGCACGTTCGATGCCTCTTCGAGAATTTCTGACTGCATGCGAAGTGAAGGCGCAGCCTTCCGCCTCGCCGTCGCTCTTGTTCAAGGTCGCCAACTAAGTCGAACGACACCTTTGGGAAACCGTCGCTCGCTCCGACCTGGACGCGGTCAAGACCGTGGTAACGGAACTGGTTGCCAACAGCGTTCGACACGCCGGCCTGTCGCAGTTAGACACCGTTCATCTGGTGGTCCGAAAGGCCCCAAACCACGTCAGGATCGAAGTTTGTGACCCAAGTCCATGCTTCGACTCTCCAGTTGATCCCAATGACCTCGGTCGTAAGGCCTCATGCTGGTAGCCCGTCTAAGCCGGCGATGGGGATTTGGATAGGTCGCGGGGACTGCCAGGTGCGTTGTGTGGAGGAAAATCGACGTTTCCCATAAGCCGCCGCCCCTGCAAAGCACAGTAACTTGGCCTCGTTCCTTAGAGACATGGCAAGGTAACAGGACGTAGAGACACACATCGCTGAAGCAGCCCGGCGAAGACCCCCATCCAGTCAAAGCGATGTTCATGACAGACGTCACCAACACCTCAGCTCTGGAAGCAGCTCGAATTCTGGCCGACCTATCTATCGAGGAGTTGTGGCTTAGGTACCTTGAGCTGATCGGCTTGGCCTCGGTGCTTGAGTTGGAGGGGTATTTGCTGGGAGCCCTTGTCCCCGATCGCTACGAATACAACGTCATCGCCCAAGCTTTGAACGAGCGATTCATGTGTCGGCGCCGGTTCAAAATTGACCCGGCGGCTCAGCAGGTCGTAGCAACGAGCTCGGGGAGTTTCTCAGATGGTTTCATGAATCCGAGCGTCTTGCGAGGACGGTTGTTGAGGCTGGCGGCGATACGAGCAAGGTCTTCGGCAATGTGCATCGACAGATCCGTACCTTTCGGCATGTACTGACGTAGCAGCCCGTTGGGGAGATCTTGATCTGTCCCCACTTGGACCGGGCCAGTTCGTCGGAGATCCTCGGGGTTACCCGTGGGAAACTGGTACACTCTTTGTTCGTAGCCACAATCCATTAGAGTAAGCGAAACAGATTGTAGGCAAATACAAAGCGGGTAGTGGATCGCAAGAACCGAACGGAGGTCGAACCCCATGTCCAAGAGAATCCTTGCTGCGTCTGTTCTGATCGTCTTGCTCAGTCCATTACCCGCCGCGGCCCAAGCCACCGCTCCGTTGCCCAGCCCTGGACTGGCACCGGGCAACTTCTTTTACATCTTCGACACCATGTTTGAGGGCATCGGGACCTTCTTCACCTTTGGGCAGGAGTCGAAAGTAAGGCGCTACCTGGAACTTGCCGAAGAACGTCTTGCCGAGCTCAGTGAGCTCGCCGCGACGGACGATGCGGAAGCGCAGTCCGAGGAAGATGAGACGGATCAAATTGAGCAAGCCCTCGCCAGCTATGAGGAAAAGCTGGGGGACGCCGTTTCCGCGGTCGACGAGATGGAAGCGGACGGTGAACAGGTTGAAGGCCTGGCAACCGAGATAGCCGAAGCGACTCTCAAGCACCTCGAGGGTTCTCGCCCGGGTTTATGAGCAAGTCCCGGCTGCGGCCAAGCAGGCCATTCAAAGAGCAATGAACGCAAGCAGCAAAAGGTCACAACACCGCCGTGAAGGCGCCCGATGAAAGGGCCGAGGAGAGCCAGGTCGTCGAAGACGTAGTCCAAGAAGGCAAGGACCAGATCGAAAGGGTTCAACGAGTAAGGGAGAGGGGAGTGCCTGTGCCCCAAACAGCGGCCGAGCGGCGGCTCGAGGCGGCCAACCGACCCGCTCCGGCTCAAGGACCTCCACCCGGCGCTGGCCCGCCTGCCGGTGCTCCCGGTGGCCCGCCTGCCGGTGCTCCCGGTGGCCCGCCTGCCGGTGCTCCCGGTGGCCCGCCTGCCGGTGCTCCCGGTGGTCCCCCCGCTGGCGCCGCCCCCGGTGGCCCGCCTGCCGGGGTTCCGGGCGGCCGCCCTGGTGCCTAACCTTCCTCGTTCGCCCGGGTGGGGTGCCCAACGTCGAAGGCGGCGGCAACCAACCGCTGCTAGGTTAGGCCGACGGCCCCTTTTCAATGGCCAAGAACTCGACGACCTGGGACCCGGTACACCACCTACGCGATATGCGGCTTTGTACGCCGTGGATCGCCCGCTTTACCCCCGTGTTGTTACTAATCCGAAGGGTAAACCTACGGAGCGAAACCTGGTTCCCGCCCTGATTCATAAACCCCAAGGAGCAGCACATGAAACTGGCACGTTGTGGACCGCTCAGGGCGTCGCTCATGCGGTGGCTGGTTGGGTTGGGCCTGACACTTCCCTTGCTGGGGATGGTCCTGGCGTTTCCGCTGGTGGAGTCACCGGAGGGGCACCGCTCCGGTAACAGGCTCCCGACTCGATCTCTCTCGGCATCGCCAACTAGCGACGAGCGGAACGGTTCGGTCCAGTCCGCTGCCCAGGCGCCCCCGTCCTTTGGAGGCGGCAACCCCCCAGGCACCAATAACTCCGAGCGGCCACACGCGCCCCGACGGGTTCTCGTAGGTACTCACCCAGGGGAACGGGCACAGGCCGAAAACTCGATTCGAGGCCAGGGAGGAAGAGTCGTAGCTCTTCACCGCCCCGGTGACTTCTACATAGTCGAAACTCCATCGCAGGCTCCCGACTGGGCTCGCTCCGTCCGCGGGAGGCCCGGGGTCCGCTTTGCCGAGCCCGACTACCTTCTCAAGGGCGACGCCGTTCCCAATGATCCGAGATGGCCGGATATGTGGGGGCTGAAGAAAATCGGAATGGAGACTGCCTGGAATACGACCAGGGGATCAAACACGGTAGTGGTCGGCGTGATCGACTCGGGAGTGGATTACGCCCATGCCGATATCGGGGCAGCGCCAATGTGGACGAATCCGTCGGAAACCATAAACGGCATTGATGACGACGGAAACGGCCTGGTCGACGACATATACGGCGCGGACTGCGTCAACGACGACGGCGATCCCATGGATGACAACAACCACGGGACTCATGTCGCCGGGACGGTTGGCGGTGCCACCAACAACGCAACCGGCGTGGCCGCCATGAACTGGAGCGTCAAGATAATGGCCCTTAAGTTTTTGGGAGCCGACGGATCGGGCTACCTGAGCGACGCGGTGCAGTGCATCGACTACGCAATTTCGAAGAAGGCACACGTCACCAACAACTCCTGGAGCGGGGGTCCGTTTTCCCAGGCTCTGTATGACGCTATCGGCCGGGCAAGGAACGCCGGCCAGCTGTTCGTGGCCGCGGCAGGCAACAGCAATCTCGACAACGACCTGAATCCGAGCTACCCGGCTTCGTACGATCTGGACAACATAGTGTCCGTTGCCGCAAGCGACTCCAACGACGCGAGAGCGACCTTTTCCAACTACGGAAAGACGACGGTGGATGTTGCGGCACCGGGGGTGAGCATCCTGAGCACGGTAAGGGGCGGATACTCCTACTTCAACGGTACTTCCATGGCGGCACCGCACGTTGCGGGGACGGCCGCACTGATGCTCGCCAAGAGCGGAACTGGCGTTTCTTACACCAAAGTAAGGGATGCGATCTTAAGCAGCGTCGATCCCGTCGGAGGGCTGGACGGAGTGGTAGCCACCGGCGGGCGCTTGAACGCCGCGCGAGCCATACAGGTAGAACTAGCTCCTGCGACCACCCTGACGCCAAGCGGCGTCGTGATCGAGTCCGGCAGACTGAGAAGCGGGTCCCCGTCCGGCCTCGTCTCGGACGATAACTCTTATTACAGCGTCAACTCGACGACCTCACGAACTCGCATTAGCTCCTGGTATGGGGTATTCACGACGTTGCCCTCGAGCGTGGGAAGCTTGAAGGTGACTTACAGAGGGAAGAACTCGGCAACGTGCGCCCAAACCGTATCCATTTGGCGGTACACCACGAGTTCGTGGGTGCAGCTCAATTCCAGGAGCGTGAGCACGTCCGAGGTTTCGATCGCCGATCTGGCCCCTCCCGGCTCATTGGCCGACTACATCAGCGCTCCGCTGGGAGGGGAAGTGCGAATCCGAGTCCGTTGCACACGCAGCTCCGGAAGCTTCTACTCCAGCGGTGAGCTCATGAATCTGGTCTACAAGGCTACGTAATCGAAGTAAGATCCCTTCGTTCGAGCCTGTCGGGTTCCCAAAATTCCGATTTGCCGACTCGGGAGGGCCTGATTACCATCCCGAGGCCATGTTCCTCTCAATCCTTTACTTGGTACTGCGCGCTTCCTTCGACTCCTCCCAATCCCGCTTGGACTCGAGGGATCTGGAAATCGTCGTTCTTCGCCATCAGCTGCGAGTTCTGCGTCGCCAGGTTGCTCGCCCTGATCTGCGAAATCGAGATCGAGTATTCCTGGCAGCGGCGAGTCGCGCACTGCCGAGAAAACGCTGGGTAAGCTTTTGCGTGACGCCCCAGACCTTGTTGCGATGGCACCGGCAGCTGGTCGCGCGCAAATGGACCTACCGCAAAGGCCGAAAGCCGGGCCGGCCGCCCCTCGATGCATCGGTTGTCGAAGCCGTTGTTCGTTTGGCCCGGGAGAACCCCCGCTGGGGTTATGTCCGCATCCAGGGCGAGCTCAAAAAGCTCGGTATCCGAGTAGGAAACAGCACCGTTCAGCGGATTCTCAAGGCGCATGGGCTGGGGCCGGCTCCTCGCCGGGATGGACCCAGTTGGACGCAGTTTCTGCGAGCACAGGCGGACGGGATCATCGCTTGCGACTTCTTCACTGTAGAAACTGTCTGGCTGAAGACCCTGTACGTCCTCTTCTTTATTGAGCTATCCACCCGCAAGGTGCACCTCGCAGGGGTCACCGCCCACCCTGACTCAGTGTGGGCGACCCAACAGGCACGGAATCTGATGATCTTGCTGGACGACGATTCGGCTCCTCCGCGATTTCTCATCCATGACCGAGATTCCAAGTTCTCCGGGCCCTTCGACGAAGTGTTCGCAGCGGGAGGGACGGAGGTCATCCGAACTCCGTACCGGGCGCCTCGGGCGAACGCTTTCGCGGAGCGTTGGGTGCTTACCGTGCGAACGGAATGCTTGGACTGGATCCTCATTCGCAGCCAGCGTCACCTTGGTCGAGTGTTGCAGGATTACATCGAGCACTACGGTCGGGCGCGGCCTCATCGGGGACTGGATCTCAAGACACCAGAGTCATGTGGCGACCCGCCCGAGTGTCGGGGCGCGGTTCGGTTGGAACGTCGCAAGGTCTTGGCCGGTTGATTCATGAGTACGAGCGTGCTGCTTTGACGAGCGAAATTTGGGTTTTGGGACCCCACACCGTGCTGCCGAGAGTGAACCGGAGGTACAGTCCAAACTGCAGTCACACCTGGACGAAACCAGGCGCCATGCCGACCATATGGCGGGGTGCGTCCAAACCTTGGGGGGCGGACTCTCTGAGGTCAAGGATGTGTTCGGCAAGATGTTCGGGGCCATCGAGGACATGGTGAGCAGGCGCTACCAGGACGCTATGGTCAAGCACGCGATTGCCGACTATGCCGCGGAGCAGTTTGAAATAGCGTCTTACCGTGCCCTGAGTCAGGCCGCCCGACAAATAGGCGAGGAGAAGATCGCGGCTATTTGTGACGAGATTTGTGGGGAAGAAGAGGAAATGGCCGGTTGGCTACAGCAACAGTTGCCCGCCGTTGTGCGCGACGCACTGGCCAAAGTAAACGACCACGAAACCTGATTCGTACGATCCTTACTTCAACTGGTCCAGTTTGTCCTTGAAAAGGGTCGATGCAATGGCAGCACGCCGGGGTTCGCCCCTCAAGAACGCTTGAGCAAACCCCTTCGCCTGGTCGTACTGAATCTTGGCCGGCATAGGAGGCTCGTCTGGGTTGACGGCGACGTCCACCAGGGCGGGACCCGCGTCGGCCAAAGCCCTTACGACGGCTCCTTCTAGCTCGGACGGATGGTCTAAGCGCAGCCCTAAGGCACCGCAGGCATCGGCCCAGGCAGCGAAGTTAGCCTGCCGCTCCCATCTGACCCCATACTCGGGATATCCGAGCACCATCTGTTCCCACAGAATCTGCCCCAGGCCCCCATTGTTAGCAACGAACACCTTGATTGGAAGACGGTAGCGGACAGCGGTGAGGAACTCCGCCATGAGCATCGCAAACCCTCCGTCGCCGATGAGCGCAAGGCACTGTCTCTTGGGATGTGCGATTTGGGCAGCGATTGTGTACGGAACTGCTGGAGCCATGGAGGCCAGATTGGCGGAGAGCATAAAACGCCGGTCCCCCCTGATATCGAAGTGTCGAGCGGCCCAAGTGGCGATGGTGCCTGAATCAGTCGACAGGATGGCATTCGAACTGGCGTGGCGATCGATCAGACGAGCTAGGTACTGCGGCTGGATTGGATGTCGGTCTGGGCTTTCCAGATCCGCCAGCATTTGGCGCCATGACTGCATTCCCTCTTGAGCCTGCTCAAGAAAGCTTTGGTCATCTTTTCGATTGAGCAGTGGGTTTAGCTGGCGCAGCGTGGCGGCCACATCACCGGCCAACGCAACCTCGACTGGGACCCGGTTGCCTATCCGAGTAGGCTCGATGTCGACCTGTACCACCCGTGCCTTTTCGGGGAGATACTTGGTATAGGGAAAGTCGGTTCCCAGCATGAGCAGCGTGTCGGCCTGCTCCATCGCCTGTTCAGAGGGACGGGTTCCCAGCAGCCCGATGCCGCCGGTTGTATTTGGATGTTCATCGGGCACGGCAGCCTTGGCGGGCAAAGTCTTTACGATTGGAGCGGCGAGCAGGTCGGAGGCTGCCAGGAGCTCATCCCTAGCGCCGATAGATCCCACGCCGGCCAGCAAGACGACCTTTCGACCTTGATTCAACACCTCCGCCGCTCCAAGGAGATCCCTTTCAGAAGGCAGGACACTGGCAGCGGCAAAGCCGGGCGACGTGTCGGGAGTCTCGGCGATGCCCATGCCTCCTTCATACGGCTTGAGTTCCGCGTGCGCCTCCTGGATATCAACGGGAAAGGTTATGTGGGAGACCCCCATTCGAGCGATGGCGGTGCGAATCGCGATGTCGACCAGGCTTGGGATGGAGACTGGGACTTGGACCATTGCGTTGTACGAGGAAACGTCATCGAACAGCCGCTCCAGGTGCACCTCCTGGTGGTAGCCCGTCCCGAGCTGAGTCGTAGGTTGCATCCCGGTGATGGCCAGGACTGGAACGTGATCGAGCTTGGCGTCGTAAAGACCATTCAACAGATGGATCCCTCCCGGGCCCGAGGTTGCTAGGCATACTCCGATGCGACCGGTCGTTTTTGCGTAGCCGGTCACCATGAAGGCGGCGGCTTCTTCGTGATGAACCAAGACGAATCGGATCCGGTCCCGGTTACGGCGCAACGCCTCCATGATCCCGTTGATCCCATCGCCGGGCAGCCCGAAGACGACTTCAACTCCCCAATCGATTAGGCGTTCCACCCACAGCTCTGCCGTCAGCTTCATCTCGGCAGATCCTCGTTTGAA
>JAUJPC010000005.1:0-225496 GCA_030447305.1 Actinomycetota bacterium
GAGATCGAGCAGGCTCTGGTGACCGTCGGGCTGGCGGACCGAGCGCACGACCGGGTGGGGACCTTCTCGAAGGGCATGCAGCAGCGACTCGGGCTGGGCGTCGCGCTGCTGGGCAAGCCGGACCTGGTCTTCCTCGATGAGCCTACCTCGGCGCTGGACCCGGTGGGCCGCAAGGAGGTGCGAGGAATCATCGTGGAGCTCAAAAGCCGGGGGATCACCGTCTTCTTGAACTCGCACCTGCTCAGCGAGGTCCAGCAGGTTTGCGATCGGGTTGCCGTGGTCGACCGGGGCCGGGTGGTCGCCTCCGGCACAATGCAGGAGCTGCTCGGTGCCGGCCAGGTCCGCATTCAGGTCACGGATCTCAGCGACGCCGGCCGGGCCGCCGCAGGCCGGTTCGGGGCCGTCGAGCAGTCCGAGGACTGGCTGACCGTGGCAGGGGTGGAGCCCGAGAGGGTGCCCGACCTGGTGGCCGAGCTCGTTCGCGCGGGTGCCCGGGTCCACGCGGTGGAGCGGGGTCAGAAGACTCTGGAGGAGCGGTTCATCCAGGTGCTGGAGCGAGCGTGAGGCAGATCCTTCTCTTCGCCAAGCTCACCCTGCGCGAGGCGGCCCGCAAGAAGCTGATCTGGGTTCTGCTCGGTCTGACGCTGCTCGCCCTGGTCCTAAGCGCCTTCGGACTGTCCCGCCTGGTCGATACCGGCATGGAGGGCGCCTCCCCCGGCGAAGTTCGCTCCGCCACCTCGTTCATCCTCATTCTGATCATGTTCAACTACAGCTTCGTCCTGGCCCTGAGCGCAGTGTTCGTGACAGTTCCCTCAATTGCCGGTGAGCTGGAGACGGGCACTGCCCTGGCGATTCTTAGCCGGCCGGTGAGCCGGGCCCATTTCCTGCTGGGAAAGTGGCTCGGTCTGGTGGTCCTGATTGCCGCCTACGTGACGATCGCAAGCTCGGCGGAGTTTCTGGTCGTCGAGCTGGTGACCGACTACTCGCCGCCCCATCCGGTGATGTTCATCGGCTACATGATTGCGGAAACCGTGGTAATCCTGAGCCTGGCGATGCTGGTCTCAACCAGGATGGCCCCGATCGCCGGGGGAGTGATGGTCCTGGGGGCGTTCATGCTGGCCTGGATGGGAGGGGTGGCGATCTCCCTCGGACGCCAGTTCGGAGTGGACGCCCTAGTTACCGGGGGGACGCTCTCGCGGTTGCTTCTGCCCACCGACGGCATGTGGAAGGGCGCGATCTTCAGCCTGGAGCCAGCTGCTTTGCTCGCCACCGCTCGGGCTGCGGGTCCGAGCGGCATCGCCAACTTTCCCTTTTTCTCCCTCAGTCCACCATCGGGTTCCTACCTGTTCTGGACTGCGGGCTGGGTGGCGGCCATCATGGCGCTGGCGGTCTGGAGCTTTCGGCGCCGGGAGATATAGATGCCCTCCGCCCCGGCACCAGTCGGGTATCCTGATCCCGTCAGTTCGGTCCAATGCGTTGGCCCGGCCGGCGACCGATCTCCAGTGCGCCCTTGTAGTTGCGTGTAGGCCCGGCTGGTCGGCAGGACACCCACATCGAATTGAGGGGCTACCGCACGGCCGGTGTGGCGTTGGCTTGGGAGTGAAGATGGAACTCGTTTGCATCGATGACGTACGGGAGGCGGAGACGCTTCTAAAGGGCGTCGTCGAAAAGACCCCCCTCGAGCTGTCGCGGGCGGTCTCGGACCGCTGCGCCGGCCCCGTGTTCTTGAAGTGTGAGAACCTCCAGCGGACCGGAGCGTTCAAGATCCGGGGTGCATACAACCGGATCGCCCGCATGGACGACGAGGAGCGAGCCCGGGGGATCGTGGCCGCCAGCGCCGGGAACCACGCCCAGGGGGTCGCGCTGGCAGCCCAGCTGCTAGGAGTCCAAGCCACGGTCTACATGCCCGAGGGCGCGGCGATCCCGAAGGTCGAAGCCACCGCCCGCTACGGAGCCCACGTGGTGCTGGAGGGGGCGATCTACGACGAGGCATTCCACGCCGCACAGCACTTCGCCAAAGCGAGTGGTGCCGTGATGATCCACCCCTTCGATCACCGCGACGTGATCGCCGGCCAGGGGACGATTGCCCTGGAGATACTGGAGCAGCTGCCGGAGGCGGGGACCGTCATCGTTCCGGTCGGAGGTGGGGGCCTTATCTCGGGCGTTGCCTGTGCCGCCAAGGCTCTCAAGCCCTCGATAAGGGTCGTCGGGGTGGAGCCGGAAGGCGCGGCGAGCGTGAGCCGTGCCTGGGAGAACGGATCGGTGATTCCGCTGGACACCCTGTCCACCGTCGCCGACGGTCTTGCCGCCCGGCAGGCGGGAGCCCTGTGTCTTTCGCACGTACAGGCTTTCGTCGATCAGATAGTCACCGTGAACGACGAGCAGATCGCCGAGGCGCTCCTGCTGATCGCCGAGCGGGCCAAGATGATCGTGGAGCCGGCGGGAGCCGCCGGGGTGGCGGCACTGATAGGCGGCGCGGCCGAGGTCACCTATCCGGTGGTGGTGCTGCTGTCGGGAGGGAACATCGACCCGCTGTTGCTGCTGCGGGTGATCCGCTACGGCATGGGGACCGCCGGCCGGTTCCTCTCGTTCGCCACCCAGCTGCCGGACCGCGCCGGTGAGCTGCACCGGCTGTCCGGGGTCATCTCGGACTCGGGCGCCAATATCATCGGAGTGGAGCACCGGAGGGACGGGGTGGCGAACCGCCTGCTGGGAGACGTCGAGATCACCATGCAGCTGGAGACCCGGGGCCCCGAGCACGTCAAGAGCGTCATCGCCATTTTGGAAGAGAACGGCTTCAAGCCTTACGCACTCTCTTTGACCTGAGCGGTTCTTGGGTGGGCCGCCCGCTGAAGACGAACCGCGGATTTAGCCCGCCGGCCATCTGACCCCCCAGCGCGTCGAGGTCTGCTGCTACCCTCGAAGGAGAAGCTCCCCGCAAAACCACAGGAGGTAGCCAAGCGACGAGTCGCAGACGGGTAGTCATCGTAGGCGGAGGTTTCGGCGGACTGCAGGCGGTCCGTGCGCTGGCTGACGCGCCGGTGGATGTCACCATCGTCGACCGCCGCAACCACCACCTGTTCCAGCCTCTTTTGTACCAGGTGGCTACCGCCTCGCTGAACCCCAGTGAGATCGCGGCGCCCATCCGGCGGATCTTGCGCCGGCAGCGAAACGTCGAGGTCGTCCTGGGCAATGCAGTCCGAGTCGACCGGGCTGCCCGCAAGGTCCTTCTCATGGACGGGGAGCTGGGATACGACTACCTCGTTCTGGCGACCGGAGTGACCCACTCCTATTTCGGTCACGAGGAGTGGGCCGAGCATGCTCCCGGGCTAAAGACCCTCAGCGATGCCCTGGAGATGCGACGCAAGATCTTTGTAGCCTTCGAGGCCGCCGAGCGGGAGCCTCCCGGTGAGGGCAGGGACGCCTGGATGACCTTCGTCATTGTGGGAGCCGGTCCCACCGGGGTCGAGCTGGCCGGTGCGCTGGCCGAGATAACCCGGCATACGCTGAGATCCGATTTCCGCCACATCGACCCCCGCTCGGCCCGGGTGATCCTCGTCGAGGGTGCGGCCAGGGTCTTGCCGGCCATGAAGGAGCGCCTGTCGGGCAAGGCGCAGCACCAGCTGCAACGGCTGGGCGTCCAGGTGAGGACCAACGCGCAGGTAACCTGCATCGATGAGGCCGGGGTGAGCGTGGGTGACGAGCACATCCGCGCCCGCAGCGTATTCTGGGCGGCCGGGGTATCCGCTTCGCCGCTGGGAAGAACCCTCGGCGTCCCGTTGGATCGGGCAGGAAGGGTGCAGGTCAACCGCGATCTGACGCTGCCGGGTGACGACCGCGTGTACGTGATAGGGGACCTCGCCAGCCTTCAGCAGGACGGCCGGCCGGTGCCGGGGGGGGCCCCCGCCGCCATGCAACAGGGCAGGCATGCTGCCGGGAACATCGAGCGGGCTCTGCTGGGTGAAGAGTTGAAGCCTTTCCGCTACTTCGACAAGGGGACCCTGGCCACCATCGGCCGGGCATCCGGTGTCGCCGACATCCGGGGGTTACAGCTTTCGGGAGGGCTTGCCTGGTTCTGCTGGCTCCTGGTTCACATCTGGTTTCTGATCGGCTTTCGCAACCGGTTTGTGGTCATGCTGGAGTGGGCCCGCGCCTACCTCACCTACGAGAAGCAGGCTCGCCTGATCGCCGAGGAGGTCAACGTGCTGCTTGCCGATCCCGACGACTCGGTGGTGGGCCGGCCGGAGAGCGCCGCCTAGCCAGCTAGGCGTCAGGCAAGCTGGGCGGCCAGCACCCGGGGATCGGAGGTGGGGGCCTTGCAGGCAAAGTGCTCGCACACGAATGCCGTCGGCCGTCCGCCGATGGCGACCTTGTCCTCGAGCAGCGGGGAATCGATGCCCGGAGGCGACCCGGCGACCACCTTGTTGGGCAGGTAGCGGTTCCAGATCTGCTCTATCAGAGGATCAGCTTCCGGGCGGCTGCCGACAACGACGATCTCCTTGGGGGTGGACAGGTGGAAGTCGAGGGCTGACAGGAAGGTGCAGACCGCCTGGGGGACCCGGTCCATATAGGGCAGCGCAATCTTAAGGACCGATTCCGCCTTGGCGGTCAGGTCGTCCTGTCCGGTGAGCAGGCCGAGCCTCAGCATCACCAGCGACGCCACCCCGTTTGGTGCCGGAGTCACGCTTTCGATGATCTCCTTCTGGCGAAGGATCAGCTTCTCGTGATCCTTGCCGGTGCTAAAGAAACCGTCTTCGTCGGTGTCCCAGAACAGATCCAGCATCTGAGCCGTCAGCTCGCGGGTGGCTTCCAGCCACTCCGGCTCGAAGGTCACCTCCCACAGCGAGAACAGACCTTCCGCCAGATAGGCGTAGTCCTCCAGCATCCCCAGCACTCTGGCCTGGCCATCCTTGTAGGAGTGCAGCAGCCGGCCGTGCTCATTGCGGGCGCTCTTCAGCAGGAACCGGGCCGCCCGGGCCCCCTGGTCCACCAGATCGGAGCGGCCGAGGGCCGCACCGGTCTCGGCAAATGCGCTTATGGCCAGGCCGTTCCACGAGGTCAGGATCTTTTCGTCACGCCCCGGCCGTACCCGGCCCTCCCGTGCGGCGAACAGCTTCTTACGAGCCTCCTCCGGAGGGTCGTCCGAAGCGGCGGTCAGGATGTTGGACCCCTCGAAGTTTCCTTCCGGCGTCACGCCGTAGTACTCGGCCGCCTCGGGCGCCAGGCCCATAAACTCGTCGTAGTCCCAGACGTAGAACTTACCCTCATGACCCTCGGAGTCCGCATCCTCGCTGGAGTAGAAGCCGCCGGTGGAGTCCTGCATGTCACGGACGAGGTACTGCAAGGTCTCCTCTGCAATACGCCGGTAGAGGGGAGAATGATCGAGCTGCCAGGCGCGGGTGTATAGACGAGCGAGCTGGGCGTTGTCGTAGAGCATCTTCTCGAAGTGGGGGGTGAGCCACGTGGCGTCTACCGTGTAGCGCGCGAAGCCACCGCCCACCTGGTCGTAGATGCCGCCCAGTGCCATCTTCCTCAGGGTCATCTGGATCATCTCGGAAGCCTCGGAGTTTCCCGTACCGGCTTGCCGTAGGAGCAGCTCGAGCACCGGCGGCTGGGGGAACTTGGGTGCCCGGCCGAAGCCGCCATTCTGCCGGTCGAACGATCGGCTCAGCGTGGTGACGGCGTTGGGCAGGAGCTCAGGAGAAAGATCTCCATCGATCCGGGGAGGATGGTTGGACTCGGCGATGCGCCGAACCAGCTCCCTGCCCTGCTCGACGATTGTCGGGCCGCTCTCGTCCCACGCCCGGCTGATGCCCTCGAGCACCCGCCGAAAGGAGGGCATGCCGGGGCGGTCCTGGGGAGGAAAGTAGGTGCCGCCGTAGAAGGGGATGCCCTCGGGCGACGCCCACACGCTCATGGGCCAGCCGCCGTGGCCGCTCAACGCCTGCACCGCATCCATATATATGGCGTCGATGTCGGGACGTTCCTCCCGGTCGACCTTGATGCAGACGAAGTTCTCATTCATCACCGCCGCGACCTCAGGATCTTCGAACGACTCGCGCTCCATGACGTGGCACCAGTGACATGCGGCGTAGCCGACGGAGATGAACAGTGCCCGGTTCTCAGCCGCAGCTTTCTCAAGGGCCTCCGGGCCCCACGGGTACCAGTCGACCGGGTTATGGGCGTGCTGAAGGAGGTAAGGACTTGTCTCGTTGATCAGCCGGTTGGCCTCGGTCCCGGGGTGAGCTTCCGACATGGCGACTGGTGCTTTCTATTAGAGGGGACGGACCTCTCCAACCTAACCCAGACCCGATACCAATGTGCCCTGGCCAACTGCCCACACTGCGGCTACCATCGGACAGACGGGGGAGCCGCCAGGAAGGGAGCTTTGAATGTCCTATGCAGGTACCGCAGAATCGCCGGCTCCGCCCGCGGTAGAGGCTTCGTCCTGGGGCAGGCGATTGGGCGCCTTCGTCATCGACAACCTCATCCTGGGTATACCAATCGGCGGCCTTGTGATGACCAGGGTGCTCGGCGAGATGTCGGCCGCCGGCATGCTTGATTCATCGGCTCCGCCGAGTGAAGCCGCTCTCAACAACTTGATGAACGACATGATGGGTGAGTTCATGCTGTACGGCTTCATCGGGTCGATCATCAGCCTCCTGTACTTCGTCCTGATGCACGGCACGCTTGGCCGGACTTTGGGGAAGATGGCCGTCGGCATTAAGGTGATCAAAGACGACGGTACGCCCTGCGACTTCGGCGCTGCGTTCAAGCGGGCCGTGATCTACCCCATCGCCGGTGGCGTGCCCTACATCGGCGGATTGGTCACGATACTCAACGGCCTCTGGCCTTTGTGGGACGAGAAACGCCAGTCGCTCGGTGACAAGCTGGCCGGCACCTACGTAGTCAGGAAGTAACGGAACGGCGGGGCCTTAGCTGCCCGTAACTGCGTCCTGGAGAGCAAGCGACCTACAATCAATCGCCATGCGAATCGGGATGCACGTTCGCGGCTTCGATACCGGCAAGCCTGTGGCCCCGGCCAAGGCCCTCGAGCGCGGAGCCGAGGCCGTCCAGATCTTTGCCTCGAACCCCCGGCAGTGGCGGGTTCCGGAGGTTGATCCCAGCACCGACACCGAATTCCGGGAACAGATGGCCAAAGCGGGCCTCGGTCCACTATTTCTGCATGCCCCTTACCTGGTGAACCTTGCTTCGCCCACCGCCACGATCCGGGAGGCGTCGTACCGGACTGTGGAGTGGACGTTAAGGCGAGCTGCGGCTCTCGAGGCCGATGGTGTTGTCATACACGCCGGACACTGCGTCGGCCGGGAACGGTGCGACGGAGTCGAGGACTCGGCGGCGCTTCTCACCGCCCTCCTGATGAGGGCGCCGGAGGGTCCTAGGCTTTTGATCGAGCTGAACTCAGGAGCTAAGGGCGCAGTCGCGAGTCACCTGGAGCAGGCGGCGGAGCTTCTGGAGGCTTGCGGGTGGCATCCGAAGCTAGGCATATGCCTCGATACCTGCCATCTCCACGCCGCCGGTTATGACATCACCTGCCGAGACGGAATCGACCTGCTTGTGGATGGGATTGAGGAGTTCATCGGCCTCAAGCGCCTGGTACTGATACACACCAACGACTCCCGTGACCCCCGGAGTTCCCGGCGTGACCGCCACTGGCACGTCGGGCAGGGCGAGATTGGAGCCAGCGGTTTCCGGGCGCTGGTGGAGCATCCGGCTCTCTCCGGCGTCCCGTTCGTCTGCGAGACCCCCGGGGAGCTAGGGGACGACAGGGCCAACCTTGCCTTCTTGAAGGGCTTGAGGGGCCGAGCCGAAGCACTGGGGAAAGGCAGCCCCCGTTAGCCTTGAGTCCTGTCGTCCCAGGCCACTACAATTGGGTCGCAACAGGCACGGTGACGGGCTGGTCCCCCGTGCCCACTCGAAAGACCGGCCGAACTGGTACCCATGAAGGAGCCAACCAAGCCATGGCCGTCGTCAAGACGATTGATCTCGTGGGGGTTTCGTCCAAGAGCTGGCGCGACGCCGCACAAGAAGCTTTGAAGGAGGCTGCCAAGTCGCTGCGGGGCATCGAAGCGATGGACATTCTGGACACCTCCTGTACCGTTGAAGACAACGAGATCTCCGAGTACCTGACCCACGTTCGCATCAAGTTTCGGATCGAGCGGTCTTAGCACTCCAGCTCCGAGATACCGAGTCGAAGTGATCAAAGGATTGAAGCCATGCCGGGCATCGCGCTCGTAGGAACGCAGTGGGGAGACGAAGGCAAGGGCAAGGTCACGCACCTGATGGCCCACCAGATGGACATGGTCGTCCGCTACTCCGGCGGCAATAACGCCGGACACACGGTGATCGTCGGGGATGAGACCTTCAAGCTGCACCTGTTGCCCGCCGGAATCCTTTACTCGCATATCGTTCCCGTCATCGGCCCCGGAGTGGTCGTCGACCCTAAGGTCCTGCTGGACGAGATGGACAGGCTGGAGGCTCGCGGCGTATCCACCGAGAAGCTCGTGATCTCCGGCAACGCCCACGTGATCATGCCGTACCACCGGGAGCTGGATGCCCTGATCGAGCGCCGGCTCGGCAGGCTGAAGCTCGGGACCACCAAGCGGGGGATCGGCCCGGCGTATTCGGACAAGGCAGCCCGCATCGGTATCCGGGTGCAGGACCTGCTGGACCAGAAGATCTTCGTGGCGAAGCTCGAGGTCAACCTCCGGGAGAAGAACCTGCTGCTGACCAAGATCTACGGGCGGCTGCCGATGAAGCTCGACGCGATCGTCGAGGAGTATCTCGGCTTCGCCGACCGCCTCACCCCGCACATCACGGACACGGTCACCGTGGTGCACGAGGCGCTGGAGGCGGGCCGCAACGTCCTGTTCGAGGGAGCCCAGGGCACCCTCCTGGACCTGGACCACGGGACTTATCCGTTCGTCACCTCGTCCAACCCGGTGGCGGGAGGCCTCTGTGCCGGCGCCGGCGTGGGGCCGAAGGCGGTGGACCGGATCATCGGCGTCACCAAGGCCTACATCACCAGGGTGGGGGAGGGGCCCTTCCCGTCTGAGGACCGGGGGTCCGACGGACTGGAGATGGTCAACCGGGGCAAAGAGTACGGGGCCACCACCGGGCGGCAGCGGCGCTGCGGCTGGTTCGATGCCGTAATCGGTCGCTACGCAGCCCGGCTCAACTCGCTGACCGAGATCTTCTTAACCAAGCTCGACGTGCTGAGCTCCTTCGATGTGATCAAGATCTGCGTCGGGTACGAGTACGACGGACGGAAGTACGAAAGCTTCCCGCCCCACCAGACCATCCTCCACAAGGCAGTCCCCATCTATGAGGAGATGCCAGGATGGCGCACCGACATCAGCGGTGCTCGCACCTGGAAGGAGCTGCCCCCGAAAGCTCAGAACTACATCCGGCGGCTGGAAGAGCTGGTCGACGTGCCCATCACCGACATCTCGGTGGGGCCGGAAGCCACGGAAACGGTTTCGCGCCGAGGGTGAGACTCCTGGTGGTGGGAGGCGGGGGCCGCGAGCACGCCCTTGCGTGGACGCTTGCGCGAAGCCCGTCGGTTACCGAGGTTCATGCCGCGCCCGGCAACCCCGGCATCGCGCAGGTGGCGCAGTGCCATGCCGTCGGCCTCGGGGACATCGGCGCGCTGACCGATCTGGTGGCCCATCTGGGCGTGGACCTGGTGGTGATAGGCCCCGAGGCTCCTCTGGCAGCCGGCCTGGCGGACGCCCTGCTGGACCGGGGGATCGCCGCGTTTGGCCCCCGCAAGAGCGGCGCCCGGCTGGAGTCGAGCAAGACCTTCGCCAAGCAGGTGATGGAGTTCGCCGGCATCCCCACTGCCGAGGCGCGGTCGTTCGAAACGGCCGGGCAAGCGATCGAGTATGTGGAGAAGCTCGGCGGTCCGGTGGTGGTGAAGGCGGACGGGTTGGCGGCCGGCAAGGGGGTCACGGTGTGCGACGGGCTGTCCGACGCCCGCGCCGCCATTCTCGACGCCATGGAGCAGCGCCGGTTCGGCGACGCCGGCAGCACGGTGCTCGTCGAGGAGCGCATGACCGGTCCCGAGCTGTCGATCCTGGCCTTCTGTGACGGCGCCACCGTCCTGCCGCTGCCGGCGGCCCAGGACTTCAAGCGGTCGCTCGATGACGACCAAGGTCCCAACACCGGCGGGATGGGCTCCTACTCGCCGGTCCCGATCGCTACCGACGGGGTGCTGGACCAGGCAATGGACCAGGTCCTTAAGCCGGTTGCGGACCAGCTGGCCAAGATGGGCCGCACCTACGTCGGAGTAATCTATGCAGGGCTGATGCTCACCGCCGTAGGCCTCAAGGTGGTGGAGTTCAACTGCCGGTTCGGGGACCCGGAGACGCAAGCGATTCTGCCCCGGCTGCAGTCGGACCTGGGCGAGCTCATGGCGGCTTCAACGCAGGGCTCGCTTTCCGGAATGAAGGTCTCCTGTAGCGACCGGGCATGTGTATCGGTGGTAGCGGCGTCCGGCGGTTATCCGGAGGCTGATCCGCTGCCGACGGGGTTTGTCATATCGGGTCTCGAGGCGGCGGCGCAGCTTCCCGGAGTCCAGATTTTTCACGCTGCCACCGCGGAGCGCGACGGTGAGCTGATCACCTCCGGTGGGCGGGTGCTGTCGGTAAGCGCCCTGGGCGATGATATTGCTGCAGCCCGCAGCCTGGCCTACCGGGCTCTGGGAAACATCAGTTTTGAGGGGATGCGGTATCGCACGGATATAGCCGAGCGAACCGCTCGGGAAGTCTTGTCGGGCAGTACTAGGCGGAGGTAGAGATGGCAATTCAGACGCCCCTGGTGGGCATCGTGATGGGAAGTGCATCCGATCAATCCAAGATGCAGGCGGCCGAGATCATCCTGGACCGGTTCGGCGTGCCTTACGAGTCCAACGTCATCAGCGCTCACCGCCAGCCGGAGCAGGCGCACGAGTACTCGAAGCTCGCCGAGGACCGGGGTCTTCTGGTGATCATCGCGGCCGCGGGGCGGGCAGCCCACCTGGCCGGTGTCATGGCGGCCAACACCATCCTGCCGGTTATCGGCGTGCCGGTGCACGGCGGCCACCTGGGCGGCGCCGATTCCCTCTACTCCACCGTTCAGATGCCCTCCGGCGTGCCGGTGGCCACCGTGGGGATCGACCAGGCGACCAACGCGGCCATCCTCGCGGTCCAAATCCTTGCGTGCCGCAGCGCCGACCTGCGGGAGAAGCTGCGCAACTTCAAGGTCGAGCTTTCCCAGGGGCTGAAGGTTTGATCGAACGGTATAGCCGGCCGGCGATGGCTGCCGTTTGGAGCGAGCACACCAAGCTCTCTCACTGGCTGAGAATCGAGATCCTGGCGACCGAGTGCCGCGCCGGCAAGGGTGAGGTGCCGATGGAGGACCTCCAGACCATCAAGTCCCGGGCGGCGTTCGACGTGGACCGGGTCAAGGAGATCGAGCGCAAGACCCGCCACGACGTGGCCGCATTCATCGACAACCTGACCGAGAACATCGGCCCTGCCGCCAGGCACTTGCACTACGGCATGACGTCGTCCGATGTGCTGGACACCGCGCTGGCTCTTCAGATGCGTGACGCTGCCGACCTGTTGATCGCCGGGGCCGGCGACCTTCTCCGGGCGACGGTGAGCAAAGCCCGAGAGCACGCCCACAGCTTCATGGCGGGTAGGACCCACGGCATCCACGCCGAGCCCACCACGTTCGGCTTGAAGGTTGCCGGCTGGGCCTTCGAGCTCGACCGGGGTCGAGAGAGGCTGCACCGGGCTCGCAGGGCCATATCGGCAGGCAAGCTCTCGGGAGTGGTCGGCACCTTTGCCGGCGGCGACCCGGACATCGAGGCGTACGTCTGCGAAGCGCTCGGCCTGGAACCCGACCCCGCTTCCACTCAGGTCGTCGCAAGAGACCGCCACGCCGAGCTCACCTCCGCCTTGGCCATTCTGGCCGGGACGCTGGACCGCATAGCCACCGAGATGCGCCACCTGGCGCGTACCGAGGTGGCCGAGGTCCAGGAGCCGTTCGTGGCCGGAGAGCAGAAGGGCTCCTCCGCGATGCCGCACAAGCGGAATCCGTGGCGGTTCGAGCGCATGTCGGGGATGGCTCGCATCGTGCGGGCGGCGGTTACGCCGGCGGTCGAGAACCAGGCCCTGTGGCACGAGAGGGACATCTCCCACTCCTCGGTGGAGCGGGTGATGCTGCCCGACGCCTGCCTGGCGCTGGACTTCATGCTGGCGGAAGCGACGACCCTTCTGGAGGGCATGGTGGTCGACACCGAGCGGATGCTCGAGAACATGGAGGTGTCGTACGGGCTGATGTTCTCGCAGAACGTTCTGCTTCACCTGATCGACTCGGGGATGCCGCGGGACGACGCCTATCGGTTGGTCCAGAAAGGCGCCGTGGCCGCCTGGGAGACCCGTACGCACCTGCGGTCGGTGCTCAGCAACACTCCGGAGGTTACGTCTCGGTTTCGGGCAACCGAACTGGACGACTTCTTCGACGAAGCGCGGTATCTTGAGCACGTGGACCACGTAATCAAACGGCTCGACCAGATCGTGATCGCTTAGTGGCTTCCACCGCCGTCGGGACTCTCGACCTTCCCCTCCGCCGGGTTGCCACCGGCAAGGTGCGCGACATCTACGAGCTGGACGACCACCGCCTGTTGTTCGTCACCTCGGACCGGATCTCCGCCTACGACGTGGTGATGAACGAACAGATTCCCGACAAGGGCCGGGTCCTCACCGGCATGACCCGATTCTGGCTACAGCGCTGCGTCGATCTGTCGCCCAACCACCTTCTTACGATGTCACTTGGCGACCTGCCGGAGGGCGCCAAGCCGTTCGCCGAGGAGCTGAACGGCCGCTTCATGATTGTTCAGCGGCTGAACATGATGCCGGTAGAGTTTGTAGTCCGCGGGTACCTTGTGGGCTCGGGCTGGTCGGAGTACAAACGCAACGGAACCATAGCCGGCCTCGAGCTGCCCACGGGCCTGCGGGAGGCCGACAAGCTTCCGGAGCCGGTGTTCACGCCGGCTACCAAAGCCGTCACCGGCCACGACGAGAACATCTCGGAGGCGCAGGCGGCTGAGATTCTCGGCGCCGAACGCATGGAGGAAGCCCGCGACAAGGCGTTCGCCCTCTACAAGATGGCGGCCGGCTACGCCGAGGAGAGGGGCATCCTGCTGGCCGATACCAAGTTCGAGTTCGGCGTGGACGAGGACGGCAACGTGGTCCTCGCCGACGAGGTGCTGACCCCCGACTCCTCCCGCTACTGGCCCGCCGACGCATACAAGCCCGGCACCAGTCCCCCTTCGTTCGACAAGCAGTACCTGCGGGACTGGCTGAGCGGGCTGGACTGGAACAAGGAGCCGCCGCCGCCAACGCTGCCCGACGACGTGATCACGGGCACCCGCAGCAGGTACATCGAGGCCTACGAGCGGATCACCGGGCGGTCGTTCGCCGATTACATCTCGACGGCGGGAGCATGAAGTTCGCAGCTCACCTGAACGTCATGCCCCGGGCCGAGATCTCCGATCCCCAGGGCCAGACGGTGGAGCGAACCCTGCCGGCGATCGGCTTCGAGGGCATCACCGGTGTCCGGGTCGGCAAGCGGATAACCTTCACAGTTGAAGCCCCAGACGAGAACGCCGCCCGCACCATTGCTGCCTCGGCTTCCGAGAAGCTGTTGGCCAACCCGGTCATCGAGGATTTCGAGCTGGAGCTGAACCCCCTTTGAGGCCCACCGTCGGGGTGGTCGTGTTCCCGGGATCGAACTGCGACCGGGATGCCGACTACTCCTTCGAGTACCTCGGCGCCGACACAAAGTTCCTGTGGCACCTGGAGACCGACCTGGACGGCATCGACGTCATCGTCCTCCCCGGCGGCTTCGCCTACGGCGACTACCTGAGAACCGGCGCCATGGCGGCCTACTCGCCGGTGATGGACTCGGTGCGACGGTTCGCGGCCGCCGGGAAGCCGGTTATCGGTATCTGCAACGGCTTCCAGGTGCTCTGTGAGGCAGGACTGCTCCCGGGAGCCCTGCGCCGTAACAGCGGTTTGAGGTTCCGGTGCATGCCGGTTCGGATCCGCGTGGAGACTTTGGAGTCACCATTCACGAGCGGCGGCATGTGGCCGGGCCAGGTTCTGACCATCCCCATCGCCCACTTCGACGGCAGCTACTATGCCGGCGACGAGACACTGGAGGAGCTCCTCGCCGAGCGGCGCATAGCGTTCCGCTACTGCGATGCCGAGGGTGAGCTTACGCCCGAGTCGAACCCAAACGGTTCCCGGCTCCACATCGCAGGGATTCTGAACCCCGAACGCAACGTCCTCGGAATGATGCCGCATCCCGAGCGGGCGGTGGACCCGGCGGTAGGCGGCACCGACGGGCGGCTGATCCTTAACTCCCTGCTGTACTCACTGCAGCCGGCGGAGACTTAAGTGCCCTGATGACTCCCGAAACTGCAACCGAACCGCCCCTTCACCGGTCGCTCGGCCTCACCGACGACGAGTACTCCCGCATCCAGGAGATCCTCGGCAGGGCTCCCAACCACGCCGAGCTGGCGATGTACTCGGTCATGTGGTCAGAGCACTGCTCGTACAAGTCCAGCCGTTCCCACCTGAAGGACCTTCCCTCCGACGGCCCTCACGTGCTGATCGGCCCCGGGGAGGGGGCCGGCGTAATACAGGTGGACGGCATCGCGGTAGCCATGCGGATCGAGTCCCACAATCACCCCTCCTTCGTCGAGCCGGTGCAGGGGGCGGCAACCGGCATCGGCGGCGTCGTGCGGGACGTGGTTTCGATGGGGGCCCGGCCGATGGCCCTTTTGGACTCCCTGCGTTTCGGGCCGCTTCCCGGCGACACCGGCGCCGACCGGACCGCCGACCGCAACCGCTGGCTGACCGGCGGCGTTGTCTCTGGGATCTCGTCCTACGGCAACTGCATCGGGGTCCCCACCGTGGGCGGGGAGATCAAGTTCGAGTCCAGTTATTCCGGCAATCCGCTGGTGAACGTGATGTGCGTGGGAGTGGTCCCCGTCGACAGAATCATGCTGGCCCGGGCTCCCGGGCCGGGGAACGCGGTGCTGCTGCTGGGGTCCACCACAGGACGTGACGGGATCGGTGGGGTGTCGGTCCTCGCATCCGCTGCATTCGATGAGGAGGCCGGCACCAAGCGCCCCAGCGTCCAGGTGGGGGACCCGTTCACCGAGAAGCTTTTGATCGAAGGGTCTCTCTCGCTGATCGAGAAGGGCCTGGTCGTGGGCATTCAGGATCTCGGCGGTGCAGGACTGTGCTGCGCCACCTCGGAGTCGGCCGCCAAGGCGGGGACCGGAATGACCATCGACCTCGACGAGGTGCCCCTGCGGGAGAAGGGCATGGAGCCTTTTGAGATCCTGACCTCCGAGTCGCAGGAACGGATGCTGGTCATCATGAAGCCGGAGCTGGTCCAGGATGCCATCGACGAGTGCACCCGGCTGGGGCTGAGGGCCTCGGTCATCGGCGAGGTTACCGACAGCGGACGGCTGACCGTCACAAGGGGCGGAGAGGTAGTGGCCGATGTGCCGGCGGCCTCGCTGGGTGACGGACCGCTTTATCATCGGCCGTACACCGCTCCCACCGGCCCCCGGGTGATTCGCACGCCCGCCCCTGATCCGGTAACGGCCCCGGATGAGGCTCTGCTGAAGCTCGTCGCCTCGGCCAACATCGCCTCGAAGCGGTGGGTGTGGGAGCAGTACGACTATCAGGTGATGCTCAACACCGTGGCCGGGCCGGGGCCAGACGCCGCGATACTGCGGTTGCCGGGGACCCAGACCCGGATCGCGGTAACGGTCGACGGTAACGGTCGGTATGGCGAGATCGACCCCCGTGAGGGGGCCAGACACTCGGTGGCCGAGGCTTATCGAAACCTTTCCACCGTGGGCGCGGAGCCGGTGGCGGTGACGAACTGCATGAACTTCGGCAACCCCGAGATCCCCGAGGTGATGTGGCAGTTCGTCGAGGCTGTCCAGGGCATGGGCGAGGCCTGCCGCGTCCTGGAGACACCCATCACCGGCGGCAATGTCTCCTTTTACAACCAGACTCTCGATGATGCGATCTATCCCACTCCTATGATTGGCATGATCGGGATAGTGGCGCCGGGCAGCATCGCTCCGCCCATCGGCTTCCAGAACGAGGAGGACATCATCGTCCTGCTGGGCCGGACAAAGGACGAGCTGGGTGCCAGCGAGTACCAGCGCACGATACTCGGCGCTCTGGAGGGACCGCTGCCCGAACTGGACCTGAATGCGGAGGCCACCCTCGGCTGGCTGATGCGCGAGCTCATATCCCGGGACCTGCTGAACAGTGCCCATGACTGCTCGGAAGGAGGGATTGGCGTGGCACTGGCGGAGATGGCGGCGCAGGGACGATGGGGAGCGCAGATCCGTACGGAGCCGGGCCGTGACCTGATCCCTTGGCTGTTCTCCGAGACCACCGCCCGTGTGGTCGTGGCCGTGGGCCCAGGGGACCTTGCGGAGTTGAAGGACCTCGCCAAAGGAATCGGAACCCCCGTTGCCGAGCTGGGTGTCGTCAAGGGAAAGCTTCTGTCGATCCGCGGGATGGCCGACATCAAAACCGCCGTCATTAAGGAAGCGTACGAGCAGGGATTCCCGCGTTCGATGGGTGAAATCGAGGAATAGTCCTTAAACGAATCGCCGTTTGTGCCGAAAGAACAACATTCAACACAGGCGGAGGACTATGAAACCCAGTGGCGGCAAGAAGGTGACCGTGACGGTGACCGGTCTGTCCAAGTCGTCGTTTCCCCGCCGCCTTCGCGGGGAGCTACAGTTGCAGGACAAGATGGGCAACGTCCTCCTGCGCTCCCACGTCAGCAGGTAGTTAAGTAGTTAGGACCCAGGTTCTTCAGGCTGTTTGGCGCGCCTTCTCCTCCTGAGCCACAGGCCCAGGCCGGCCCCGACGCCGCCGCCGATGGCCATGACAAGAATCGTTTCGAGGATTGAGCGCACCCGTCCCTCCGGCTCTCCACAGTTGGTGCAACATTCCTACCGCCGGTGCCGGCGGATGTCTAGCCCGGAGCCCTTGAGGGATCCCGGGCCGCAGCTCTTCCAGCCGGCACCTGTGTCCGGGGCGGCCGGTTCATCCGACTTGCACCTTTTGGGGACTGGCGACGGCCGTCACGGCGAAGCCGGCCGCGGTCATCATCCAGGCCACCAGGTCCAGGGGCCGGCTCAACAAGAAGACCGCGGCAACCAGGTGCAGTGGCTGCGAGATGGTGGTCATGACCGCCGCCCATACCGGGACCGTTTGGGTGCGCCAGAGCGCGATGCCCAGCAGCACGGTACCGACCAGGTGTCCCAGGACGAACACGACCTCGGCCACGGCTAAGGAGGGGTGTGCGTGGGACACCAGTCCTGCCACCGTCCTGGGGAGCTGCAGGTTGCCGACCGGGCGCAGGCCATCATCCGGGCGCGGGACGCCGGCCTCGGGAAGACCTCACGCAGGTAGCTCCGGCGCGGACCGGGATTACGTGGATCGAGCTTCTCTTGGCGAAACGGGACTTTCGACCCGGAACTTTTCGTTGAAAGTTGCGTAAGCGGCATCTGAGATGCGGGCGCCGGCTTTCCCGTATCGGCTAAGGTGGAATCAAGGAGATGCGATTGAATTCTGGCCGGGACAAGCCTCAGGAAGCATGCGGAGTCGTAGGCATCTACGCTCCGGGTCAAGAGGTATCCAAGCTCACCTACAACGGCCTGCTTGCCCTCCAGCACCGCGGGCAGGAGTCCGCCGGGATCACGGTGGCCGACGGCAGCCTGATGACCACGTTCAAGGAGATGGGCCTGGTGGCCCAGGTCTTCAACGAGAATGTCCTGAACACGCTGACCGGTGACCTGGCCATCGGACACGTGCGCTACTCCACCACCGGCTCGAGTGTTTGGGAGAACGCCCAGCCCATCTACCGGCATCACGGCAGCCTTGGGGTATCGCTCGGGCACAACGGCAACCTGGTGAACACCATGAAGCTTGCCGCGGAGCTGGCAGGAGAGAGTGAGCGGCCCAGGGATGTGTCGAACGACTCGGACCTGATCGCCGAGATGATCGTCACCAGCGGCAAAGCCACGGTTGAAGAGGGGATCCTCGACACGCTTCCCAGGCTCCAGGGAGCCTTCAGCCTGGTGATCCTCGACGACCAAGCGGTCTTCGGTGCCCGCGACCCGTACGGTCTGCGGCCCCTGGTGCTGGGGTCCCTGGGAGCCGGCGGATACGCCCTGGCCTCCGAGACCGCCGCCCTCGACACCATAGGCGCCACCTTCATCCGCGAAGTCGAGCCCGGTGAGCTGGTGGTTGTCGATGCCAACGGCGTCAGGTCGCATCGCTACGCGAAGGCCACGCCTGCACTTTGCGTCTTCGAGTACGTCTACTTTGCCCGGCCCGACTCCATTCTCTACGGCAAGAGCGTGCAGAAGGCCCGGTACCAGATGGGCCAGAAGCTGGCCAAGGAGAGCCCCGCCGACGCCGATATCGTCATCCCGGTGCCCGACAGCGGACGGGGAGCGGCGGCCGGTTACTCGCACGCGTCAGGGCTGCCGTACGTCGACGGGTTCGTAAAGAACTCATATGTGGGCCGCACCTTCATCCAGCCGTCCCAGGCGGTTCGGCAGCGGGGCATCGGCGCCAAGCTCAACCCCATCGCCCACCTGATAGAAGGCAATCGACTGGTGGTGGTCGACGACTCGATCGTCCGGGGCAACACCACCCGCCAGATCGTGCGCATGCTCCGGCACGCCGGTGCCGCCGAGGTCCACATGCGGATCTCCTCCCCGCCCATCAAGTGGCCGTGCTTCTACGGCATCGACACAGCGAACCGGGACGAGCTGATCGGCGGCCACCAAAGCGTCGAGGAGATCTGCGCCCACATCGAGGCCGACTCCCTCGCCTACCTCTCGGAGGAGGGGATGATCGAGGCAACCGAAGTTGCCGCCGAAAAGCTGTGCACCGCATGCTTCTCGTCGAACTACCCCATCCCGGTCCCCGATGAGGTGAAGGTGACGAAGAACATGCTCGAGCGAATTTGATCCCAGAGTCACCCGGTAACCGCTCCGCCACTTACGCAGCTGCTGGGGTCGACATCGAGGCCGGCGAACGAGCCGTCGAGCTGTTCCGAAACCGCGTCCGTGCCACCGACCGGCCGGAGGTGATAGGAGGTATCGGCGGATTCGCCGGGCTCTTCGCACTCGGGCGCTCCCGGTACAAGCAGCCGCTGCTGGTTTCGGCAACCGACGGCGTCGGGACCAAGATAATGATCGCCCAACAGATGGGGATCCACCAGACGATTGGCATCGACCTGGTCGCCATGTCCGCCAACGATGTCGCGGTGCAGGGCGCCGAGCCGCTGTTCTTCCTGGACTACATCGTGACCGGCAAGGTCGTCCCGCAGACCGTTGAGCAGATCGTCTCCGGCGTCGCCGAGGGTTGTCTCCAGGCCGGCTGTGCGCTGCTGGGCGGCGAGATCGCCGAGCACCCCGGGCACCTGAAAGAGGACGACTACGACCTCGCCGGGTTCTGTGTCGGAGCAGTGGAAGAGCGTAAGTTGCTGACGGGGGCCTCGATGGTTCCCGGCGATGTCCTGATCGGGTTCAACTCCTCGGGCCTGCACGCCAACGGCTTCTCACTGGTCCGCAAGGTGATCTCGGAGAGCATCCTCGACCTCAATGAGCAGCCGCCCGAGCTGGACCGGTCGCTGGGGGAGGAACTGCTGACCCCGACGATCATGTACTGGAATGCGGTGGTGGCTCTCCAGGTCGAGGAGCTGGCTCGTGGCTTCGCCCACATTACCGGCGGAGGCCTGGCCCACAACCTGCGCCGCATCATTCCTCCGGGCCTGCAGGCGGTGGTCGAGCGGTCGGCGTGGACCATCCCGCCGATCTTTCGGTTGATCGGATCGGAGGGCGTCTCGGTGGCGGAGATGTTTCGCACCTTCAACATGGGAATCGGCATGGTGGGTGTGGTGGACGCCGACCAGGCGGACCGGGCACTGGAGATAACGGCCGGCGCAGGGTATGCCGCCCAACGGATAGGGGTGATCCGGTCCCGCCCGGACGACGGAAGCCCCGAGGTCGTCCTGCCCTAGAGGGCCAATCTGCCCGACGGCTGAGCCCGTTATTTGCCAGGATCTGCGTGCCGAAGGCCCATCTTCCTGAGCTCCAGACCGGCCAGGGGACCGTATTCCCCGTCTTGAAAGCTGCGTATCGCCTGCAATGCTCCGGCTGACCGCAGATCAGATATCGGTCTGTTCGTTACCGCTCTGAGGGCAAACAGGTACTGGTTGGCCGGGTCGGACCGCAGACGCACCGCCGCCGAGGCATCGCGTACCCACTTGACCCGCCGGGTGCCCCACATCCAGAGGACCACCAGTATGGGGAGCAGCGCCACCAGCGTTCCCAGCCACAGCGAAAGCGAGTTGACGGTTTCAAGCTGGCTCTCCCCGGATTGGCGCAGGGACACGCCAACGTCCACGAGACCGTCGAAGCGCTGTTTCAAAAAGCTGCCGACGACCGGCAGCCGCACCACCGAGCTCTGGACCGACGAGGCGTTGCGTTCTAGGTCCGTGCCGGCCTCCACCAGTAGGTGGCCGGCGGATGCCAGCGATCCGACCAGGTCGTGAACGTGCATTCCGAGGCGTATCCAGATGGCCGACCACACCGCGACGGCGGCGTCGCCCAAGGCTTGCCGCAATCGCTGATGAGGTAACTCCGCATAGAGCTTCAAGGGGATGGCGGGGCTCCGTCGACGGCGAGTCCGTGACAGGCCTGAAAAGCCTTGATGCCCATCCACGCTCCCTTCATCCCGCCGGAAGATTCCCGGCCGGGCAAGCATAGGGTGCGCTCCAGCCGGTGGGTAGTCGGGAGAGTGGCCAGAGCCGGAATCGAACCAGCGACACCGCGGTTTTCAGCCGCGTGCTCTACCTACTGAGCTATCTGGCCTTGTGGTGGCATTAGCAAGGGGCCGTCTTCACAGGTCGACGTTCCTTCCGAGGATACTACGCGGCGCAATAAGAACCGGCTCGGGAATTGTTCACCGCTCGCCGCATCGGGTTCCCTCCGGCTTTGCATCAAGTCGTTCCGGATTGGGCAGGGTTTAACGCATGACCGTTCACCTTGCGGAAGACGAAAGGGAGGGAGTGCGCCAATGACCTGGAAAAGGAAGCTGATGGCTTTGCTGCTCGCAGCAATGTCGGTGTTTGGAGTCGCTTGCGGTGGAGGAGAGGAAGCTGAGGAGGACACCACCGAGGAGACGGAGGACGATTAGGCATCCTCAATGGCCGCGGCCACAGCTTAGGCCGCGGACTTTTCCTGGAGGCAACCCACCAGCTCCGTGGTTGTTCACGCACTCGTCACCGAAGGTTCGCCTTCTCGTCGCCTGAAGTTTTTCTACGCTGGGCAGAGTAAGCGCGTAGCAGTCTTATCCGACGGAAGGAGTAACGATGACCTGGAAGCGAAAGCTGATGGCCCTGCTGTTGTCAGCGGTGTCCATCTTTGGCGTGGCCTGCGAGGGCGGGGACGAGGCCGCTGAGGAAACCACCGAGGAGCCCACAGAGGAGACGCCGGCAGAATAAGCGAATTGGTAGGTCAAAGCAGAATGGCAAGGTCGCGGCCACTGGCTGGTCGCGGCCTTTTGTAGGCAAGTACCTGGGTAATCCGCCCGGTGTTAGCTTGGCTGTATGGCCAGAACTGTTCAGTTCCGGTTCCTTGCGGGCCACGAGCCCTCCAATCTGATCGACCTGCCGTGGTCGGTCCCCCTCGAGCACTGGGATCATCCGGCGCTGGTGCGCCGGACGCGGGGACAGAGCCGCCACGTCGTGCGGTTCGTCCATCTGGGGACGAAGACCTTTGCGCTGAAGGAGATGTCCGAGCACGAGGCACATAAGGAGTACGGGGTGCTTCGACAGATCCGGGCCGCCGGGCTGCCGGTGGTGGAGGCGGTGGGCCTCGTCACCGGGCGGGAAGCCGCCGAAGGCGGGGCGCTCGACGGAGTGCTCGTCACCCGTTTCCTCGACTACTCACTTCCCTTTCGTTATCTGTTCAGCATCGAGGGCGGTGCACCTCTCAGCCACAAGCTGGTCGATGCCGCGGTCGTCCTGTTGGTTCGGCTCCATGTCGACGGTTTCTACTGGGGCGATTGCTCGCTTTCCAACCTGCTGTTCCGCCGCGACGCAGGGTCGCTCATGGCGTACCTGGTGGATGCCGAAACATCGCAGCACCGCAATCCGCTGCCCGAGGGCATGCGAGAGCACGAGCTGGAGATTGCCCGGGAGAACTTCGCCGGCGGGCTGTTGGACCTGGCCGCCCAGGGCATGCTGTCCTCCGAGGTCGAGGTGCTCGAGGTTGTGAATATGCTGCTGGAGCGGTACGGGTTGTTATGGGACGAGTTGACCGGGGTGACGGAGATCGACGCCCGGGAAAAGCATCTCATCGACCAGCGCATCCGGCGGATAAACGACATGGGCTTCGACGTCGATGAGCTGGTGATGGAGCACGACCCGGCCGGCGACCGGCTGCGGATCATCCCCGCTCTGGTGGAGGAAGGGCACCACGCCCGGGAGCTGAGGCGCATGACGGGCCTGGAGGTCCAGGAGAACCAGGCACGACGGCTTCTGAATGACATCGCCTCCTACGGGGCCTACCTGGCCCGGGTCGAGGGACGGGCGCCTCCTCCGGCTGTAGTAGCCGCCCGTTGGATCGCAGAGGTCTACGAGCCCATGGTTGCGCAGGTCCCCGAAGACCTGCGGGGACGGCTGGAGCCGGCGGAGCTGTTTCACGAGCTGCTGGAGCATCGTTACTACCTTTCTGAAGCTGCCGGATACGAGGTGGGCAACGACACCGGCCTTCGCTCTTATCTGGACTCCGTCCTCAGGTTCCGTCCTTCCGAGCAAGCTCTGTTCCTGGAGGATTAGGCAGGAGTACACTGATCCCGGCAGTTCCCTAAGCGTCCATGAGACACCTCAAAAGGGTGAATGGCGCTGTGGCCCGGAGGGACCGTGAACAACGTTTCGTGGCGGCGGTGGAACTAAACTCGGCCCGCGGTCGTCGATCCTCTTCCCAGCGATCACGCCGTGGTCCGGCCCTGCTCTGTTCAATCCTGCTGGCTTCGGTCCTGGCGGCCTGTGGCCAGGCATCGGCAACTCCCACCCTCAACTGGTACATCAACCCGGACAACGGCGGGCAGGCCCAGCTGGCGCAGAAATGCACCGAGCGGTCCAACGGGGCGTACGTCATCAAGACGTCGGTTTTGCCTAACGACGCGACGGCGCAGCGGGAGCAGCTGGTCCGCCGACTGGCGGCCCAGGACGCATCCATCGACCTGATGAGCCTGGATCCGCCGTTCATTCCCGAGTTCGCCAATGCGGGCTTTTTGCGCCCGTTCTCGCAAGATGAAGCAGCCGAGTTCACCCGAGGCGTACTTCAGGGGCCGATCGAGTCCTCCACCTGGGACGGCGAGCTCGTCGCGGCGCCGTTCTGGGCCAACACCCAGCTGCTGTGGTTCCGCAAGTCGGTGGCGCAGGAGGCCGGCATCGACCCGACGAAATCGAACGTCACCTGGAACGACCTGATCTCGGCCGCCGAGCGGGCCGGCGCAACGATGCAGATCCAGGGCAACCGCTACGAGGGATACATGGTGCTCGTCTCGGCTCTGGTCTCGTCGGCGGGAGGCCAGATCCTCGCCAACCCGGAGGCCGGCAAGGATGTCCGCCCCGCCATCGCAAGCGAGGCCGGGCGCGAGGCCGCCGAGGTCATCTCCACCCTTGCCGAATCGGATGCCCGCGATCCGGCGATCTCAACCTCTGATGAGGAAACCGCCCGGGCTGCTTTCCAGTCCGACCGCGGAGGTTTCATGATCAACTGGCCGTACGTCTACGGCGCGGCGCAGGAGGCGGTGGCCGAGGGATCCCTTGACCAGGCGGCGGTCGACGACATCGGCTGGGCCCGGTATCCGCGGGTGGAAGCCTCCCAGGAGAGCCAGCCCCCGCTGGGAGGGATCAGCCTGGGTATCGGCGCTTACAGCCAGCACCACGACCTCGCTCTGGACGCCGTGCGATGCATAACCTCTCTGGAGAGCCAGACCGAGTACATGGTCGGCGCGAAAAATCCCGGCGCCCGGGCCGCAGTCTACGACGATCCTGAGGTCCGGGCGATCTTTCCCATGGCCGACCTGATTCGGGACTCGATCAACGCTGCAGCTCCCCGGCCCAAGACTCCCTACTACACCGACGTCTCCACCGCGGTGGTCCGCAGCTTTCACCCGCCCCGCTCGGTGAGCCCGCAAACGCCGGAGCGGGCGGCGTCGCTCATAGTCGATGTGTTGAACGATCGGGTGCTTCTGTGAACGTCGAAGCGGCACCGGCCCCGGTCGGAGCGAAGTACAGCGACCGAGCCGTCGGCGAACGCCGGCTCGGCTGGAAGCTGGTGGCCCCCGCGGTGCTTGTCATGCTGGCGGTCACGGCCTACCCGATGCTCAACGCCCTCTACCTGTCGCTGTTCAGCTACCGGCTGACCGACCCGGCCGGCCGCGAGTTTGTCGGTTTGCGGAACTACGCCGTGATCCTCGGTGACAGCCTGTGGTGGCAGGACGTGGCGACCACGCTAACCATCACGATCATCACCGTGGTCGTGGAGCTGGTCCTGGGGTTCGGCTTCGCCATGGTCATGCACCGCATCATCTTCGGCCGGCGCGGCGTTCGTGTTTCGATCCTGATCCCCTACGGCATCATCACCGTGGTTTCCGCCTTCGCCTGGCGCTACGCATTTGCCCTCGACTCCGGGTTCGTCAACCAGTGGTTCAACCTGGCCGACAAGGCGTGGTTCGGAGAGCGGTGGAGTGCGCTGTTCGTCATCTGCCTGTCCGAGATCTGGAAGACCACGCCGTTCATCTCCCTGCTGCTGCTGGCCGGGCTGGCGCAGGTTCCCGAGGTCCTGCAGGAGGCGGCCAAGGTCGACGGTGCCACCTGGTGGCAGCGCCTGTTCAAGGTGACGCTTCCGAACATGAAGGCGGCGATTCTGGTGGCGGTGCTGTTCAGGACCCTCGACGCCTACCGTTTGTTCGACAACGTGTTCATCATGACCTCGGGGGCCCAGCAAACCGAGACGGTGTCGTTCCTGGCCTACCGGCAGATGATCAGCCGCACCGCCCTGGGACTCGGCTCGGCAGTGTCGGTCCTTTTGTTCCTGTCGGTGCTGCTCATCGCAGCGCTGTTCATCAAGGGGTTCAAGGTGGATCTCAGCCAAGTGCGGGGCGGATGAAACAGCGCCACGGAGCCTGGACCGTCCTGGGGGCCATTCTCATCATGGTGTGGGCGATTTCCCCCGTCATCTGGATTTTCTCCCTCTCGTTCAAGGCCGGCGACGACATCAACAACAACCGCTTCTGGCCCACGCAGTTCAGCCTGGAGAACTACGACACGGTCTTCAGCACGGCCCTGTTCACCAGCTCACTGCGCAACTCGATCGGAATAGCGCTGATCTCCACCCTTCTCTCGGTGGCCATCGCCACCGTGGCCGCCTATGCCATCGCCCGGCTCGACTTCCCCGGTAAGCGGACGGTGCTGTCGATAGCGCTGGCGATTGCGATGTTCCCGGCGGTGTCGCTGGTCGGTCCGCTCTTCAACACCTGGCGGACGGTCGGGCTGTACGACACCTGGCTCGGGCTGATAATCCCGTACATGTCATTCACGCTGCCCCTGTCCCTCTGGACCCTCTCTGCCTTCTTCAAGGAGATCCCGTGGGAGATGGAGGAGGCGGCCCAGATGGACGGCGCCACCCCGTGGCAGGCGTTCCGCAAGGTGATAGTGCCCCTGGCGGCGCCCGGAGTGTTCACCGCCGCCATCCTGGCGTTCTTCTTCGCCTGGAACGACTTCGTATTCGCAATCTCGCTCACCTCGACGAACGCGGCTCGCCCGGTGCCGGCAGCCCTGGCTTTCTTCACCGGCGAATCGCAGTTCCAGCAGCCGGCGGGAGCGATCTCGGCCGCCGCAGTGGTGGTGACCATCCCGGTCATCATCCTTGTTCTGCTGTTTCAAAAGAGAATCGTCGCCGGCCTCACCAACGGCGCAGTGAAAGGCTGATCGGATATGGCATCGATATCGGTAAAGAACGTAGTCAAGCAGTACGCCGACGGGTTTCCGGCAGTCAACGACATCAGCCTGGACATCGGCGACGGGGAGCTCATGATTCTGGTCGGCCCATCGGGGTGCGGGAAGTCGACTCTGCTCCGCATGATCGCCGGCCTGGAGGACATCACCTCGGGCGATTTGTTCATCGGCGGCGAGCGGGCCAACGACAAGGCACCCCGGGACCGCAACCTTGCAATGGTCTTCCAGAACTACGCGCTTTATCCGCACCTTTCCGTGTACGAGAACATCGCGTTCCCTTTGCGACTGAACGGCAACTTCTCCGACGACGAGATCCGCCGCAAGGTCGAGGAAGCGGCAGACACCCTGGAGCTCAGGGACCACCTGGAGCGCAAGCCCAGCCAGCTCTCCGGCGGCCAAAGGCAGCGGGTGGCGATGGGCAGGGCGATCGTTCGGCAGGCCGAGGCCTTCCTGTTCGACGAGCCGCTGTCGAACCTTGACGCCAAGCTTCGGGGCCAGATGCGCACCGAGATCTCCCGCCTGCAGCGGCGCCTGGGAATCACCACCGTCTATGTGACCCACGACCAGACGGAGGCCATGACGCTGGGGGACCGGGTGGCGGTGCTGCGCAAAGGCGTTCTTCAGCAAGTCGCCTCACCCCGGGAGCTCTATCAGCGTCCGGTGAACCTGTTCGTGGCAGGTTTCATCGGGTCGCCTCCCATGAACTTCGTTCCGGCAGAGATCGAGGGTCGGAAGGTCAGCTTGCCGTTTGTGTCGTTCGAGGTCCCCCAGGAGGTGGCCGACCAATTCGGCGACAGGCAGCTGCTGATCGCCGGTATTCGCCCGGAACACTTCGAGGACGCCGCGCTGGTGGACGCCAACGACCTGTCCCACTCGGTCAGCTTCAGCGCCCACGTCGACGTGACGGAGTGGTTGGGCAACGAGCTGTTCGCCTACATCCCGTTCGAGACCTCCAGGGAGATCCACGACCGGCTCAAGACGCTGGCCCGGGAGCTGGACAGCGAGTCGTTGCGGACCCAGCTGGTGGTGGCTTTGGATGCGGGAAGCCGGATCGGACCCGGGGAGGATGCCAAGCTGACCTTCGACGCCTCGAAGATGCACTTCTTTGACCCGGTGTCGGGCGACAACCTCACCCGCGAGCTGGCAGCGGTCGCCTCCTGAGCCTCTTCCGCCGCCGCTGAACCGGAAAGCCCAGGAGCGGCCGCCGGCCACCGGCCCGTGGTGGCGCGGCGCGGTTGTCTACCAGATCTATCCCCGCTCGTTCGCCGACGGCAATGGAGACGGGGTCGGGGACCTCGAGGGCATACGCAGCCGTCTCGAGTACCTGGCGTGGCTCGGGGTAGACGCCGTCTGGCTGTCGCCGTTCTACCCCTCGCCGATGAAGGATTTCGGATACGACGTGTCCGACTACTGCGATGTCGACCCGCTGTTCGGGGACCTGGGGACCTTCGACCGGCTGGTGGAGGAGGCGCACCGTTTGGGAATTCGGGTGCTGGTGGACCTGGTGCCCAACCACACCAGCGACCAGCACCCCTGGTTCGTCGAGTCCCGCAGCTCCCGGGACAGCCCCAAGCGCCACTGGTACATCTGGCGGGACGGGAGCCCGGACAAGCCTCCGAACAACTGGAAAGCGGCCTTTCTGGGCAGACCGGCATGGACCTGGGATGAAGCCACGGAGCAGTGGTACCTGCATCTGTTCCTTCCCGAGCAGCCGGACCTGAACTGGGCGGAGCCCGAGGTCGAACAAGCCTTGCACGGCGTCGTGCGCTTCTGGCTGGACCGGGGGGCGGACGGCTTCCGCATCGACGTGGTCCATGCGCTGGGCAAGAATCCGGAGTTGCCGGACTCGCCGCCGGAGTGGGCGCTGGACCCCCGGGCTTCGGTACACGACGACCCGGCCACCCATCCGATCCTGCGCCGGCTGCGCTCGCTGGCGGATTCGTACGCCCACGAGCCGGTGCTGGTCGGAGAGGTGCACCTGCTGGACACCGCCAAGATCGGTTCCTACTACGGGGACAACGACGAGCTGCACCTGGCGTTCAACTTTCCGGCACTGTATGCCGGCTGGGATGCGGGCGAGTGGAGGCAACAGCTCGACCAGGCCGATGCGGTGTTCGGGCCGGTCAACGCCTGGCCAACCTGGGTGCTGAGCAACCACGATGAGCCGCGACACCGGACCCGGTACGGGTCCGAGGAGCGGGCTCGGGCGGCTGCCGTACTCCTGCTTACGCTCCGCGGTACCCCGTTTATGTATGCCGGAGAGGAGCTCGGCCTGGAGGATGCGGTGGTGCCCCCGGACCGGGTGGTGGACCCGGGGGGCAGAGACGGCTGCCGGGCTCCGATCCCGTGGGATGGCTCGGACAGCCACGGATGGGGCTCCGATCCCTGGCTGCCGTGGCCCCCGGATCCCGGCACCAGGAACATGGAGGCGCTGAGGGATGACCCGGACTCGATCCTCCATCTCTACCGCCGGCTGCTGGAGCTGCGACGAAGCTCTCCGGCGTTGCACGAGGGAAGCTCCAGAGTGCTGGAGTCGCCGGAAGGGACGCTGGCCTACGAGCGGGCAGCCCGGGACGGTCGATATGTCGTGGTGATCAACTTCTCCGATGTCTCCGCCAGATGGGACGACGGCGAAGCGGGAATCTCGGCGACCGAAGGAAAAGTCATACTCACAAGCTACCGAGCCGGTCTCGAACCGGTCGGGACTATTCGTGAGATTCCGGCATCGGGAGCGATGGTCCTCAAGCTTGAGGAACCGGAGTCCGCTTCGTGATCCGGGGTCTCAGTCAAGAGGCATAAACCCTTGAGAGCAGCGTGGCTCTCAAGGGCTTCTCTTAAGGCGTCTGCTCCTGGAGGAACCAGTGAGACCGACTTTGGCTGCGCGGGCGACGGGCTTCGATCCCGCGACCTTCACCTTGACAGGGTGACGAGCTAACCGTGCTGCTCCACGCCCGCAGTGTGCTGTCCCTACTATCCTAACCTTAGTCGGCTCTCCCCCCTGCGAGCGTCCAGAATCTGCAGGCACAGTTCGACGACGGCTCCCCAGCAGAGGTGATCTGCCAGTGCGAAGCTGCGGTCCTCGGCCTTCATGGCTTCCGGACCGGCAACCTTGTAGTTGACGGCCCACAGCGCCCCACCGTAGCCGGCGGCCGCCGGCAGGTGGGGGTTGGACAATCGTTTCCGGATCTCGCACGAGTACAGCAGTGCGAAAGTCGTCGAGATTGCCATGTGGGTTAACCCCCCGAGCGCCCTGCGGCTCCCAGCCGACCGGAATCGTCGGTTGCCCGGGACGATGTGGGCGATCGACTGGATAGAGCGGTCCAAATCCTGGGCTGAAAGGGTCAGAGTGCTCGGCATCCCTCCGAGCAGGCCGGCCGCCGCTCCGGCGATCAGCCCATCCCTGAGGCAGTTGCCTCGGCTCCCCAGTAACCTACGGCCAGGTGGCATCCAGTACCGGGGTGACGAGCGGTCCGGTGCCGTTGTTGGTGAGAGTCAGGAGCGATCGCTGTCCAGACTCGATCGTGGCCGATATGGAAACCGATCCGGGCCCGGTGTTTGATGATGAGGTGGAGGAGGACACCACCCGGTAGGCGGGCGGGGTAGGGGAGATCCCGGCCGTCGGCACCGGTACAGCCGTCCGGATATCCAAAAGTCCCCCTCCGGGCTGCTCCCACGACGCCTTGCCGGTCAGCTTTCCGCCCCTCGTAGGAGTCATCTCAAAAGACGGACATCCCTGTGCAAGGCACGTCGGGTCGTCACCCGGTGGATCAAGGTTGGGAAGCAGCAGGCGCACTTGGCGGTCTTGTTCGGTGTAGGTGAGGGCGATCTCCTGGAGGTCGACCAACGTCGACCTGCCGGCCAGCGCAATCTCGGCCCCCTTCACACCCGGTCCGGATGGCAGGTCCACCGCCCTATCGGCCACCGGCAGGATGCACTGGGTGCTGGGCGGCACGCTGGTCTCGTCGGTCACCGCGCACACGGTGACCGCACGTTCGTCCTGATCGATGTTGCCGGTGATGGTTACCCGAAGCTGCGGACTGGCGTTGTTGAGCATCACCCGTACCCGGTCCCCTCCATTCTCCGCTCCGGTTTTCAGCCGCAGCCTATGGATGCGAACCGTGGCTTGGGCATCGTAGGCAGCGCTCGCATTCGCCGGGGTGGGAGTTGCGGCCGAGGCGGCTCCAGACTCCTGGCGGGCGGCCCGTCCGGAGGTGCGCTGGCCGACGCCGCAGGCGGTGAGCACCAGCGCGAGCGTGCAAGCGAGGGCAATGATCCTTCCAAGGGAGAGCATCCAGGCGAAACTACCACCGTCCTGGCTTCTTTAAGACTTTGCTTTGCCCTAGAATCCGCCGCGGGCCTCGCGGGGAGGCTGAACGGAAGGATCGATGTCTGAAGAGCAGCGCAGGAAGGGCCCCCGTGGCCGGGGCATCTTCCTGCTTCTGGCTCTGCTCATGCTCATTCCCGAACCGGTTCTGGTCCGGCAAGGAGCACCGGGCCTTGAGCCTGCCGCGGTTTCAGCGGCGCCCGAACTAACGCTGGCGCTTTTCGATCCGGCGCCGGAGGCGCCACCTCCGGCGCCACTCGCTGCCGATTCAACCTTCCCGGGTGTTCGCTTTGGTCCGGAGGGAGCCGACGACGAGCCCGTAACCTACTTGCCGGACCTGCCGGCCGAAGCGATGGAGATTGCCGCCACCGGAGACGTGAATCTAGGAGGGCCGCTGGCGGATGTCATCTCAGCCGACCCTGACTACCCGTGGCGAGGGATTAACGAGCACCTCAGCGGGGCCGATCTGGCGGTGGTCAACCTGGAGTGCGCGGTGTCCACCAGAGGCACCCCGTTTCCGAAGCAGTTCACATTCCGGGGTCCGCCGGCTGCGCTTCCGGCGATGCGCCGCGCCGGGGTGGACGTCGCCTCCGTCGACAACAACCACTCCCTTGACTACGGGTCGGAGGCTCTGCTTGACACGCTTTCCGGCCTGCGGTCGGCCGGGATCGCACCAGTAGGCGGCGGCGCGAGCGAGAATGAGGCCTGGGCGCCCTACGTCGTGACCAGTGAAGGGATCCGGGTAGCCTTTGTCGCTGCCTCCCGGGTCATCCCGCATGGAAGCTGGTACGTGACAGCCACGACTCCAGGTCTGGCGACCGCCTACTCGGAAGACCGCCTGTTGGCCGAGGTGGCAAGGGCGAGGACTGCCGCCGACGTGGTGGTCGTGCTCATTCACTGGGGGGTGGAGCGTATGACGCAGCCTGAGCCTTACCAGGTGAGCCTGGGCCACCGGCTGGTGGACTCCGGAGCATCGATTGTGATCGGGCACCACCCCCACGTTCTGCAGCCGGTCGTCCGGTATAGGGGAGGCATCATCGCCTACTCGCTCGGCAACTTCGTCTTTACCGCACGAAGCAGGGTTCAGGAGAGCGTGCTGCTCAGAATCGGCGTGATGCCCACCGGAGACCTAGTGGCGGCTCGGGTGCCGGTCGAGATAGTCAATGGGCAGCCCAGGCCCACCTGATGCACAGCTAGCACCAATGGCAGCAGTGGAGGTTACCAGCTGGGAGCGCTTCGCGAGCACCACGCCTTCCGGCCGGAAAAGCCTTTCTTCACTGATACTCTGGCCCTCATGACGAGGGCCCACCACGTCGAACCCGCAGAATCCTTGACCTCGCTGGACGATGAGGTCACGGAGCTTGCGCGCCGGATCGCAGAGCTCGGCGCCGGGGAGCAGGCACGGGTCTTCAACATGTCTTGGTGGAGCGAGCGCATGCTCGACTGGGCCATGTCGCACGAGGAGTTCAAGACCAGGCTCTTCCACTTCGTAGACGTCTTCCCGGCGCTTCAGTCGGATGAGAGCGTGGCCAGCCACCTCGAGGAGTATTTCGAGAGCGTCGACATCCCTCCGCCGCTAAAGGTGGGGCTGGATCTCGCGGACCGGGTACCGCTGGGGAAGGCGACATCCTCTCTGGTGGCCCGAAGGAACATCCGCCGAATGGCCCGCCAGTTCATCGTCGGGGAGTCACCGGATGACGCCGAGGATGCGCTCCGCCGGCTGTGGGGGCACGGCAGCGGCTTCACGGTTGACCTTCTCGGGGAGAAGACGATCACCTCCGGCCAGGCCGACGCCTACGCCGGACGGGTACTCGAGATGCTCAACGCTCTTGCTTCATCGACCCTGCGGTGGCAGGCGCAGACGCATCTGGAGCGGGACGACCTGGGCCCCATCGCCCGGGTGAACCTCAGTGTGAAGCCGACTGCGCTCGGCCCGTTGTTGTCACCGCTCACGGCAGATGAGGGTCTGGATCAGGTCAAGTCCCGCCTCCGTTCCATCCTGCGACGGGCGCAGACCGTGGGGGCATTCATAAACCTGGACACCGAGCACTACGACGTGAAAAGCCTCACCTACCGACTGGTGAAGGAGTTGTGGGGCGAAGCCGAGTTCGAGGGCATGGAGGGAGGGGTGGTGGTCCAGGCCTATCTAAAGGAGTCGGCCGAGGACCTTGCCGATCTCATCGAATGGTCTGCTCAGCGGTCCCGCCCCTTTACCGTCCGGCTGGTCAAGGGGGCCTACTGGGACGCCGAGACGGTGATCGCCCAGGCCGAGGGGTGGCCCACACCGGTCTACGAGCACAAGGCGCAGACCGACCTCAACTACGAGAGATGCGTGCGGATGCTTCACCACAAGCACGGCAAGATCAAAGCCGCGTTTGCCAGCCACAACCTGCGGTCGCTCGCCTATGCCGTGACCTACGCCCGAGAGCTGGGCATCTCGGACAGGGGATACGAGCTGCAGATGCTCTATGGGATGGCCGAGCCTATCCAGCAGGCCATCCGCAGCCTGGGCTTGCGGCTTCGGATCTACGCCCCGGTGGGGGAGCTGATCCCTGGAATGGCCTACCTGGTCCGCAGGCTTCTGGAGAACACCTCCAACGAGTCGTTCATCCGGCACCGCTTCGCCGAGGACTGGTCGCTTGAGGAGCTGGTGGCGCCCCCCGAGGCGATGGTCTTGCCGGAGCCCCAGCCTCCCCGCCTCCGCTCCGCCACCGAACCGTCCCATCCCCGGCCGTACTCGCCCGAGCCGCTAAACGAGTGGAGGCAGAACCAGGTGCGGGATGCATTCGGCGCTGAGATTGTGCGCCGCGGCTCCGCTTTGGATTTCGATGTGCCGGCGGTAATCGGCGGGCGGGAGCTCGGAACCAAGGATGCCATTGTCTCGGTCGATCCGGGGGATGCAGCAACGGTGGTTGCTCGCTCCGCCGCCTGCGGGCCGGACCACGCTCACGATTCAGTGGCCGCCGCTGCCGCCGGCTGGTCCAAATGGAGTCGCACCCCAGTGTTGGAGAGGGCCGCGATCCTGTTGCGAGCTGCCGCCTGGATGCGGGCGCGCAGGACGGAGCTTGCTTCGCTGGAGGTGTTCGAGGCCGGCAAGCCGTGGAAGGAGGCCGACGCCGACGTCTGCGAGGCGATCGACTTCTGCGAGTACTACGGCCGGGAGATGCTTCGGCTGGATCTCGGCGCACCGGTCCAGTCCCCGCCCGGAGAGCGCAACCGGCTCACCTACGCCCCCCGAGGGGTCGGGGTGGTCATCGCTCCCTGGAACTTCCCCCTGGCCATTCCGATGGGAATGACTGCCGCGGCGCTGGTTGCCGGTAACCCGGTGGTCCTCAAGCCCGCGGAGCAGACCCCCGGCACGGCGTGGCAGATAGTCCGGGCCTTCCGTGCCGCCGGGTTGCCGGAGGGAGTGCTGAACTTTCTCCCGGGCTACGGTGAGGAGGTCGGGCCGGCTTTGGTGGAGCACCCCGAGGTCTCGTTCATCGCCTTCACTGGTTCTCGCCCCGTGGGGCTGGGCATCGTCGAGACCGCCGCCTGCACCGCGACCGGCCAGTCGCACGTCAAGCGGGTGGTCGCCGAGATGGGCGGCAAGAACGCCATCATCATCGACTCCGATGCCGACCTGGACCAGGCGGTGCCCGGAGTCATCTATTCCGCGTTCGGGTACGCGGGACAGAAGTGCTCGGCGGCGAGCCGGCTGATCGTTCTCTCGTCCGTCTACGACCAGATGATCGAGCGGCTGGCGGAGGCCACCAAGGAGATCCTCGTCGGACATCCCCGGACCTCTGGCGTGCTCGTCGGGCCGGTGATCGACCAGGAGGCTTACGACCGGGTCCGGTCCTGCGTGGAGAAGGGGCGTGCCGAAGGACGAGCGGTTCTGGCCCGGGAGGACCTTCCCGAGGCCGGTTGGTTCGTCGGTCCGGCGATCTTCGACGAGCTGAGCCCCCACTCTGAGCTCGTGCAGCAGGAGATCTTCGGTCCGGTGTTATCGGTGCTGCGGGCAGAGTCGTTCGACGAGGCTCTGGCCCTGGCCAACGACACCGACTACGCGCTCACCGGCGGCCTTTACTCGAGGCTTCCGTCGCACATGCAGCGAGTGGAGGAGGAGCTGCGAGCGGGCAACGTCTATCTGAACCGGCCGATAACCGGGGCGGTGGTGGGCCGCCAGCCGTTTGGAGGGTACGGCATGTCGGGCGTGGGCTCGAAGGCCGGAGGACCCGACTACCTGCTGCAATTCCTGAACCCCCGCACCGTCTCGGAGAACACCCTGCGCCAGGGTTTCGCCCCCTCCGAGGAAGTCGGCGGGGTCTGAGGGCGGGATGACCTCCCGCCACGGCAAGAGCAGGGCGGGTCAAAGTCAGTCCAATTGAGGGAGTGCAGTCAACTGCTTTGGGGTATCAAACTGCGCATGGCACAACTACGAAGAGGCGCGACATCCAAAGCGCCCTCCAGCGCCGTCCCATCGAAGACGGGCGGCACCGGAGGCCCGGAAACGCCGCTGGACCTCTCCAAGCAGGACTTGAAGGCGACCCTCAAGCGCACGTTCAAGGAGGTCAAGAACGACCGGATCACCCTCGTGGCGGCGGGAATGGCCTTTTACTGGTTCCTCGCCGTCTTCCCATCGATGATTGCCGCGGTGGGAATCGTCGACCTGCTCGGCCTGGGACAGCAGGTGCTCGACTCCGTCAACCGGTCCATCGGTTCCACCATTCCCGGCAGTGCGGCGGCGATAATCACCACGGCAATTGACAGCGCTCAGAACGCCCCCAGGAGCACCTCATTGTTGGCCACCACTTTCGGTATCGCCCTCGCGCTGTTCGCTGCCACGGCCGGCATGGTCGCCCTGCAGGTCGGCTTGGATGTCGCGTACGACGTGAGGGAGGACCGTGGGTTTCTCAAGAAGCGGGCCTACGCCCTGCTGCTGATCATCGCCACCGGGCTGTTGGTCGCCCTGCCGTCGCTGTTTTTTGCCGCAAAGGGGATAGTGTGGTCGATCCTCGGCTGGGCGACCCTGGTCGTGACGATCATCACCTTGTTTGCTGTCTTCTACTATCTGGGTCCAAACCGGGAGAAGCCCCACTGGAAGTGGGTCAGTCCGGGGGGATTGGTCGGTGCCGCCATCTTCCTCCTGGTATCGGGCGGATTTTCGGTATACGTGGGCAACTTCGGGCAGTACGGGGAGACCTACGGCGCCTTTGCGGGAGTGGTCGTCCTTTTGTTCTGGATGTATCTCAGCGCCATCGCCATCATGTTGGGCGGCGAGCTGAACGCCGAGCTGGAGCGTCAGACGGCCATGCGTGAGGGCCGGGTGTAATCAACGGTTCGAGGGCTACAGGCGGGGCCATCCACCGGCTGGACAGTTAGTAGTTTAGGAGCAGCTGATCGACAGTTCCCGTGCTTACCGGCAGTCCTGGGTGCCCGATGAGCTGAGGCATGCTGGACGAGAGCACCTCGACGCCGCACACGCTGCCCGGTACGACGACATAGAAGATGCCGGAGCGGCTGATGAGATCATGCTTCTACGGGAGCTCGGCATCGATGAGAGTGCTACGGTCGTGGACTTCGGTGCCGGTACCGGGCAGTTCGTCATGGAGGCGGCTTCGACCGTCCGGCAGGTCACCGCAGTTGACGTTTCCCCGGTGATGCTCGGCCGGCTGGAGCAAAAGGTGCAGCTGACCGGCGTCCAAAACGTTGAATGCGTGCTGGCGGGTTTCTTAAGCTACGTTCACAAAGGTGAGCCGGTCGATCTCGTCTACAGCCGGTATGCGCTTCACCACCTTCCCGACTTCTGGAAAGCTCTGGCGCTGGGGATGATGGCTCAAATTCTCCGCCCGGGTGGAATCCTGCGCCTTTGGGACGTGGTGTACAGCTTCGAACCGGCCGAGGCCGCTCGTTGGCTCGAGGCTTGGATGGCCAGTGTGCCGGTTCAGGCGGAGAGCGGTTGGACCCGCGATGACCTTGAAGAGCACGTTCGAGACGAGAACAGTACTTTTACCTGGCTTCTTGAGCCCATGCTCGTCAAAGCCGGACTTTCCATTGAGCGGGCCGAGTACAGTGAGGATCGAATGTTCGCGCGCTACATCTGCGTGAAGAACTGAGTCGCACCGTGGCTTGATCACTTGGAATGAGGAGCAACCAGGATGATCAGAGGAATTGTTTCCCTCATCGGAGTGCTTGCGCTGAGCCTCTGTGCCGCATGCTCGGGAGGGAATCCTTCTACGGAGTCCCGGGCCACTCAGTCCGCCACTTCGCCGGTAGCCTCACCGACGGCGGGGCCGGCCGGATCCCCCTCCCCTGCTTCGAATCCTCTTGTGCTTGCCGAGGGAAACACGGGATCGGGCATCGACTGGAGATTTGTCGTGCAGCCCGGGGACCCGGTTTGTGCGCAGCTACGGAGAACCAACGACGCTGGCGACTTCCTTGTGTGCGACGAGGACTCGGAACAGGACTTCAACGGCGACGAGCGCCTGCGCTATGCCTTCGGAGGTCTGAATGAGGAGCAGGTGCCCAAGTTCGTGATCGGGATCACCGCTCCGGAGGTCGCCAAGGTGGTCATCGATGTCCCGTCGGGCCAGCCTCCGGAGGCCGAGACGGTGGCGTCGTCCCAGGCGCCGGGACGGCGATTCTTCGTGGTGCAGCTGGCCCCCGAGCCGGCCCAGGAGGTCCAGGCAGTCCGGGGTTTGAACAATGAAGGTAGGACGGTCGCCGGTTTCCGTTTGGGTCCTCCTGACGAAGAGCCGTCGCCGCATCGCACCGGCTGAGTCCTTATGTCTGCTGTTCCACAGCGGGTACCATCCGCAGGTCGCCCGCGGGCTTGCGCTCTTGGAGCACCGACCACGACACCCATGTGAACAGCCCCGTTAATGTTGCGGCGACCAGGGCGTGCTGTCCGGCGGAGTGACCCAGGTCGAGCATCGAGTAGTACGCCAGCAGGGCCACCGCCATGCCCCGACCGATCATCGCGACGGCGGCGATGATCGCCCACTCCTCGTAGCGGGACGATTCCCGAGCCAGCTCCCGTAGCCCGAACAGGGCACACCCAACAAACACGGCGAGCGACGGAATAAGCGCGGAATCCCATGGGATCAGCAGCAGCAATGAGGCACTGCCGGCGGTCCAGCAGATGGCGCTGACGGCGCAGGTCGTCCGCCTTCCGTGGCGCAGGAGGAAAGTCCTCTTGCCGAACTGAGCATCCCCCTGGACGTCCCGGAAGTCCTTGAGCAGGATTCGCCCGATAAAGCACATCCACAAGCCCGCCAGCAGGATCATCTGGTCCCGGCTCAGGGAAGGTTGGACGCTGAACACCCCCACCAGGAACGGGAAGGCGACATAGCAGGCCGGCAGCAGGAATGATGCCAGACCGCCTCGGGCGCTGACGCGCAACGGCGGAAGTGAATAAGCCGCGCTCAGGGCCAGGGCGGCGGCAACCACCGTGCCAACCCTCCAGTTGACGGCGAAGCCGGCGGCCAGCGAGACGAATCCAGCCGCCGCTCCGAGGAGCAGAACCTCCTGCCTGGTCGCTTCGCCGGACGCCAGAGGGCGGCGCCCGACCCCCGGGAAGTTCACCCGATCGATCAGCTCGTCCGCCAGGTCGTTGAGGGCTCCAGCACTGACAAACCAGGCGGCAACCACAATCAGAACGGTGGTCATAAGGGGGTGGAGCTCTTCGGCATGGCCGGCCTGTGCCAGACCTATGGCGGCGAACATCATGAAGAGCACGAAGAGCGGGGGGCGAAGCATGGCGACTGCCAGGCGGGCGGCTCTCACTTGTTGTTGGCCCAACTGGACAGGGCGATGTAGATGAAGACCAGGAACCCAACCCCGGTCAGCCCGATAAGGCTGAAACAACCGCTGCAACGGTCGCAACGGTCCTCTGGGTGGTGCACTTATCGTAGCGGCTGCGAGCTATCCAGGAACCGACGATGCCCGCTACGACCAGCACGATGATCAGCGACGACATCGCTAGCCGGTGAGCCGGTCGCCGAAACGTTCGTTCTGGTACACAGTCCGGCAAGGATAGGTTCTGTCTGAGAACTCCGTCATTAACTATTGGATCATGTCACTGGGATTGCGTTGTGCTGGTTCGTCCCCATCCTCGTGAACTACCTCATCCCTCGACAGGAAAGTTGAGTCCGTGCTCTTCACAAAGGCGCTCCATGCTGTCGTAATCGGCCTCAATGCCGTAGCGGGCATCGAGTGCTAAGGCCGCCTCACCAGTCATTGTCTCCGGATCCTCGGCCATTTCCTTGAACACATGCTCGAATCCTCCAGGGGAGATGATCTCAAGGATCCGGCACGGCCCGTCACCGGCGTTCCAAAAGGTGTGCCACTGGTCACGGGGTTTGAAGACGAGATCCCCCTTCTCCGCATACACGACCTCATCTCCGAGCTGCGCTCCTATGCGCCCTTCAAGGACACGTAGCTGTACTCGTCCTCGTTAGTGTGACGGTGAAGTGGAGCAGCGAGCGTCCGCGGGGGGATCGGATGCTCCACAAGGCAGAACCCACCACCGGATTCCTCACTCCAAACCATGAACCGAACCCCAAAGGAGCCAAAGTCGACAGCTTTCCCGTCGTTGGGTCCGAGGATGCGTGGGCCCTGAGAGGCCTCGAAGCGATGAGGGTTGGTAGTTGCCGCATCATCGGAAGGCGGTATTTGTTCCATAGTTCTCTTCCGTCACCTTTCTAGGTTAGTGAACAACAAACCTTACAGGTGATGTTTGCAAGAGACTCAACGGGTCAGCACTAGTGTCGGTCGACCGAAGACACCAGAATCAGATTACAAGCGACGGATCCTGCGGCTGATAAGCAGGCTTGCCTTGGGGCTACGTCTCCTTCTCGCCCATCGCGTTCACACCGGCACCCCCGAAGTTCTTCAGGACCACGCCTTCGACCCGCGTCATGTCCTTCCCGCACCGGGGGCACGGCTCGGACTCACTAAAATCGTCCTCCATCATGTCCAGACCGCAGTCGTCGCATCTGAAGTTGGCCATCATCTCTCCTTCGCCGGGACTATCGCTGTTCAGCGATTCTGTCACCTTCGTGGCAGCTGGCGGCAGGCCTTCATGGCCTCGGGGTTCATCTTCTTCAAGCCGCTTTGATGGCCGGCTGGACAGGCGGTTTCCTGGAGGACAGGGCGCCAATGTAGACACCGAGTATGACCAGCATGCCTCCGCCGACTATCTCCAAAGTGATCGGCTCATCGGCGAATAGCGACCCTGTTATCACCGCAATCACCGGCATAAGGGTCAGCGCATAAACCGAGGCAGAGGCAGTCCACCGTTTGATCACGAAGACAAACAGTCCGAAGAGTCCCACCGATCCGACAATGACCAGCCATGCCAGCACCAGCCAGGTGGATCTGGCTTGGGGCAGCAGCCAAGGCTCTCCGAAGCCCACGGAGGTTGCGAAGAGGAGCATCGAGGCGACCGCCATCCCGATCCCATTTGTGGTTACCGGATGTGCCCGCGGAAAGCCTTTCACGACGACGCTGGACTCCGCCGCAGAACACGCCGCCACGAATGCAGCAAACATGTAGAGGCCGGGTGCCTGATCCCCCAGTGACCGTAGCGACAGCGTCGCGATCCCGGCCAGCGCAAGCATGCCCCCAAGCACTCCCCGCCAGGTGAATTGTTCCTGGCCATTGAGCACGGCCAGTATCAAGGTCAGCAGGGGGACCAGTGCCATGATTACCGAGGTCGTCCCCACTTGAAGCCTCGTCAGGGCGAAGTACAGCAACGCATACCCAAGCCCAAAGTTGAGCAGTCCGTAGACCATCGACCCAATGAGCGCTCGGCCCCGCGGCATGGGCATTTTCTTCACCAGCGCAATCCCGAAGAACACCAGCGCAGCTGCGGAGAATCGGACGGCTGCGCCGTAGAGGGGAGGAAGCTCCGAGTTGCTCAGTTTCACGAGCATGAAGTTCAGCCCCCCGATCAGCACCGTCGCAGAAAATGCGAGCAATGTGGTGCGGTCCGGGCGACGCCCATCGATGATCCCGCTCGACGGCCGTGAACTCATGGAGGGAGATTCTTGCAGAAAACCTATAGCGGAGGCCCGGTCCGACCATGCAGACAATTCGGTTCTGCAGTCTGCAGCCCACCAGATCGATTTGGCGCGCAGTGAACGTCAAGCCTTAGCGGTGTCTGCTAATCGAGCGCCTTGCTTATTGCGGCTGCCGGGCTGAGTCCTCGGCCCCTGGAGAAGGCGACTTCCCAGGCCGCATCTCCCGCCTTCCGCGCTTCGGTAAGAAAGCGACCGGGGATGGCGTCGTCGAATGGCGCCGGTCGCGCCGCTATTGTGTCGCGCACTGCAGCGGCGGCGCCGCTGAGCTCTGCCGCGCACTCTCGGTCTCCGGCGGCAGCCTTGATTGCTCCCATGGTGACGAGCGCCTCCGCTGTGCCTTGTCGCTCGGAGGCGGTCGCGAATGCCGACAGCGCGGTTCGTGCGAGTTCCTCCGCCTCGGCGTTGTTTCGACGGGCAAGCGCTACGTGGGAAAGGAGCACCCTGGCTCTCGCGGCAAAGGTTTCGTCGCCAAGCTGAGAATAGATCCTCAGGCCCTCTTGCAACACGGTTTCTGCATTTTCCAGACGAGCCGAATGGAGCATAGCGACGCCGAGATTCAGGTATGACGTCGCCAGCTGCCAGGTTTGTCCCAGATTACGGCAGAGATCGAGTGCCTTCTGCAACGGTCCAACCCCGCCCGCGTACCGTCCCTCCACCAACGCCACAAGGCCGACCATTGTGTGTGCGTTGCGAAGATCCATCGGTTCTCCGCTCTGCATCGCAAATGCCAGGCTGCTCGATGCAAGCTCGGACATTCGCTTGTAGTCCCCTTGGGGGAAGGCCAGCGCGGCTGTGCCCCAATATGCCTTCGCTCTAAGGGAAACCGGACAGTCGCCCGGAAGAGAGATTGCCGACTCGCACCAGCGCCTGCCCTCGGTGAGCTGTCCGGTGTGGCGCCAGTACCGCCAAAGCGCTACGACGAATTTGAGCGCCGGCTCAGTCTCGCGGCGTTCGATGAGCCATCCAAGGGCTTTGCGCAGATTGTTATGTTCGGCATCCAGCATGGTAATCGAGTGCGTTTGATCACTGGTGACCAGACGATCCTCCGCACGCTCGGCAAGGTCGAGGTAGTAGCGGGCATGGCGGCCGGCGAGCTCGTGCCTTTCGCCTGCGCTGGCTAAGCGGTCTTCTCCGTACTCACGAACTACATCGAGCATGTCGTATCGGGCAGCCGGCCCATCGCCCGACCAGTGGATCAAGCTCTTGTCGAGCAGGCCGCTCAGCGTGTCCAGCGCTGCGTCCTCGAGCTGGCATACCGGCTCGACTGCTTCGAGGTCCCAGCCGCCCGCAAATACCGACAGTCGACGAAACAGGACTTGTTCTTTCCGATCCAGCAGGTCGTGACTCCAGGCGAGTGTGTCGCGCATGGTGCGCTGGCGCGGCGGAAAGTCAACCCCGCCCCGGACCAGCAGCTCGAGCCGGTGCTCCAGCTGGTCGCGCAAAAGCTCCAACGGCAAATGCCTGACTCGGGAGGCCGCAAGCTCTATGGCTAACGGCAGACCCTCGAGCCGACGGCAAATTTCAACGATCAAACGGCTCGAGTCAGGGTCAAGCTTCAATCGGGGCTTCACGGCCAGAGCTCTTTGAAGGAAAAGCGATGTTGCCGCCCAGTCGCTCAATGGCCTCTCCGAGTCGTTCGCCCGAGCGGGAGGCAGCTCGAGGGGCAGAATGTGAAACTCGTGCTCGGCCCGAAGTCGCAGGGCGGTGCGGCTCGTGACGAGGAAGGAGGTTTCGGGGCACTTGAGTAGCAATGAATGGACGACCGCCGCCGCGCCCAGGACATGCTCGAAGGTGTCGAGAATGATCAGATACCGCCCCTCCGCTAATCGCCTGGTAATCGAGGTTTCCAGGTCTCCACCGGCCTCGACGACGCCGAGCGCTCGAGCCATGGCGATCGGCACCAGGGAGGCACTGTTGAGTTCTCCGAGAGAGACAAAGAAGACGCCATCCGGAAAATGGGATAGAGACAAGCGGGCAGCTTCCAGAGCCACCCGAGTCTTCCCGACGCCTCCCGGTCCCGTGAGGGTGACCAGTCTGTGATCGTTTCCAACAACCGCGTCGGTGATCACTTGCGTCTCATGGGACCGCCCGATGAGTGGGGTCGGAGGGGTTGGCAGACCATGTCGCGACGCAGGCTCTGCGAATTCGCCCTGACTTCGAAACGAGGACAGAAAGACCCGCCGTTCCGCCTCCCCGAGACCGAGCGCTGATGCCAGGCAACGTGCCGTCGTCGGGTAGACCTTCGATCGGAGGCCTCTCTCCACGTCGCTGATCGTTCGGGCGCTGATCCCGGAACGCTCAGCGAGTCCCTCCTGCGTCAGCCCAGCACTGAGCCGGCTACTTCTCAGCGTATGAGCCAAGGTCTGTTCTGGCAGGTTTATCACCGCAAGTGAATGGTATCGCCGCAAGTCGGTGACAACCCGGTGAGTTCGTTTCCTGGTTAGCCCGGGGACTGGAGTTCATGATCGAGGTGTCGGGAACGGGTCTCAGGAACAGGCCGGTAGGGTCGGGAGGTAACGAAATGTCAACGCAAGAAAACAAGGACATCATCAAGATGCTGTACGAGGAGGTCGTGAACAACGGCCGCCTAGAGCTACTCGATGAGATCACATGCACAGATCATGTGGAGCATCACCCACTGCCCGGACAGGGCCAGGGTATCGAGGGTTTCCGCCAGCGGGTGAGTCTGATCCGGGCCGCCCTCAGCCCCCACTTCACACTGCAGCACGTCATCGCAGAGGACGACAAAGTGGCAGTCATGTGGCGGAATCAAGGGACGCAGGTTGCCGACTGGTTCGGCGTTCCGGCGACCGGCAAAGACTTCGACGTCGAAGGCGTGGACGTTCACCTGTTCCGGGACGGCCGGCTTGCAGAGCACTGGCACGTCGTAGACGTCTTCACAATGATGATCCAGCTTGGCGGCATTCCTGCTCCCGCCGGGGCGCCCTCCTGAGGTAGCGGCACGTCCATCTGACCATTAGGAAAGGAGCAGTCATTGATTCTCGTCGTTGGCGCCACCGGGATGTTGGGAGGAGCCATCGTCCGCCGTCTTGTCGGCCGTGGCGAGCAGGTACGGGCTCTGGTCAGGGATGCCTACGGAAAAGCGGCCCTGGGCCAGGCGGGTGCCGAACCGGTATGGGGAGATCTAAAGGAAGCGGCGTCACTGGTGGCCGCCTGCAAGGGTGTCTCCACGGTTGTTACTACCGCCAACTCAGCCGGCAGGGGTGGCGACGACAACGTTGAAACCGTGGACCTTAACGGCAACCGCTATCTCATCGAGGCGGCCACGGAAGCGGGGGTCGAGCATTTCATCTTCATTTCGGCGCAGGGGGAGCATCCGACCAGTCCGGTGCCCTTCCTGCAAGCCAAGGGACTGGCGTCCAAACTCCTCAGGGAGTCGGGCATGGGATATACGGTTCTGCTGCCCGACATCTACATGGATGTGTGGACTTCCGCTGGTCGTGATGAGTGCGGCCGATTCGGGAAGACCGGTGATGATCGTCAAAGAAGGCACTCGCCGGCATTACTGCGTAGCGGTCGAGGACGTGGCCGGCGTCGCCGTCGGATGTGTGGACAACCATGTTTCGGTGAATCGCGATTTCTTGATCGGGGGCCCAGACGCACTATCGTGGCGGGAGATCATCTCTGCCTTCGAGCGGGTGAACGACGTGAAGCTGGAGGTCAAAAGCCTGGAGCCCAGCACCACGATGCCGGGATTCCCGGAAGCCGTAGCAGGCTTGATGGCCGCCTTGGAAACCTACGATTCACCGAAGCCAGTCTCCGCCGCCGAAGCTCAGAGCCTCTTCGGAGTTCAACTTACGACCCTCGAAGGATTCTTACGTCAAAAAACGAAGGCCGGTTAGGGAGGCGGCGCAGGCGGAGGTGGTACTCGGCCGGAGGCCTCAGCAGGAGGTAGCTATCCTCAGCGCCCGGCAAACTTCAAACATCCGGGCGGTGCCGAGCTGGCAGATAAGCTCGGTGAAGTAAGCCTTCGGAATCGTGGCGATTTGGTCAAGGGCAACAGCCGAAGCCTGAGGCATTCCGTCGCTCTCGTCCAGGAAGACCTCACTTGGGATGCCTCGAATCGTACGCGTGGCGGGAACGCAGATCAGGTATTTCAGCACGGATATAGCCTCAGGACGAGTGATGATGAGATAAGGGCGCCTGCCGCCTTCCGGTGATTCCGCCCACCAAACCTCTCCCCGGTTCACCAGGGTTCTTGGGCAATGGAAGCCCTGGCCGCTGCTTCGATCCAGGGGTCGTCTTGCTGGGGAACTCGTGTGTAGCCTTCGACGATCCTTCGGTCAATCTCTGCCTCGAAACTGTTGCTTAGATATCGCTCAATAGCCTCCCGGATCAGGGCCGAACGGGACCGCTGCTGCCTTGAGGCTTCCTCGTCCAACAGAGCAAGGAGCTTGTCGTTGAGCTGGACAAGCGTCTGAGTGCGCGCCATGCCATATGGTACCATATGGCATCATTAAACGGAAGGCATGGGGTAGTTGCCAGCCAACGTTACCGCACCTTGCTGTCTTAAGCCGCTTGATTGCCGGCGGGACAGGCGCTTCTTTGAGTACAGGGCTCCAATGAGAGCTGAACATGCCAGGAGACCTCCGGCGGCTCATCGGTTTGGGAGGGGTGCGTGACCCCGAATTCTAGGACCGCCCGCTGAGTTCGCCGAACGGGTTAGTGACCTTCACGCCTTGATAGGTTTGGCCGTCGTTTAGATCCTCAGACCACAGGTTTGCACATCCCATCTGTGCAGCGCTCCGTACCACCATGGCGTCCCAGAAGCTGATCCGCAGATCGTCGTGGATGTCGATGGCACCTAGGACATCGGCAGCGCTCGGCTCATGCAGCGGCCAAGTGGCGAAATCAGAAACTAGCCTTCGGGCATCGGTGCGGCTGAGGCGGTTGGGAATCTTGGTGGTTACCGTTACGAAGAACTCTTGCAGTATCTGTAGGCTCAGACAGCCACTGCGTGACTCGCCCAGTTCTCCGACAAGACGCATCGCGCTCTCTCGTCTGTCGCCGGCTGAGGTGTCGTAAGCATAGACGAGCACGTTGGTGTCGACGAAGCTGAGCGCTAGCTTATCGCTCATGCAGTTCATCCCGGTTCCAGGCAACCTTGCCGCCGGTACCCATATTGAAGCCGCTCTCCATGTCCTTTTTAGCCCGGGCCCAGGCTTCCGTGTAGGCGTCTTCCCCGCGAACCACATCCTCCAGCAGACCGGCCAGAAGGCCCGAGATGGAGGTGCCCCGGTGGACCGCCAGGATCTTGACCTTTCTCAGCAGCTCTTTCGATAGCGAGAGCGTGACGTTCTGTGTCTCCATGTCTGCCACGCTAACACATAGGTACGTGTGACACGTGAATGCGTGGAGCAGCGGACTGGTCGCCGGCTTCCTGACTGCTCTCGAACGGAGACCGCCGTCCAACTGACGCAAACCTTCCCGGGGACCTGGCAAGTCGTGCGCTGCGACCCGCAAACCGACAAGCGGAATTCGGGAGCCCATGAGGCAGAAGTTCAGGAGAATCGCATCCGACCACCGTGCTCCCGCCAGGTGGAACCATTCGCCACATGCTAGGAATCCCGTCGCCGAGACGCTGATCTAGCCGAGCAGCCGAGAAGTACAATCCCGTCGATGGGGAGCGTCTTGTTCTTGACGTGGAACGGAGGGGGCAACCTGCCTCCGGGTTTCGGTGCGCTCAGGAACTTCGAAGCCGCGGTCACCACGTAGTCTTCGCCGGACAAGAGTTGCGTGATCCAGAGCCCCGTCCCGGTTTTCAAGAGAACGAGTCGCTGGAGTCCCGATGTCTCAGGCGGGATTTTCCGTTTACCTTGCTCGAGCGTTCGTCACAGATGTGGGAACAGTAACCGCCCAACCCCGGCCGCGTCGTTACGGCGATGATGGCCTGCAAGGAGCATCTCCGCGAAACTAAGCAACCTATTCAGTAGGCGCCGACCGATGTGGTGGTGGTCGATTGCCTTATGTTCGGCGCACTTGCCGCAGCGGAGCAGTTGGGGATACGGTGTGCGGTGCTTGTCCATAGTCCGCCCGACCTCATCATGGCTCCCGGCGGCGGCATGGAAGGCTTCCTGTTCGGACCGGTCAATGATTTGCGTACTGAGGCCGGCCTGCTCGGCGTCGGGCGGCTCTGGGACTGCTGGGCCCCCTTCACGCGGTGTGCACGACAATCACCGAGCTGGATCCGCTGGCCCCTCAGGTCCCTTCATCGTTCAAGTACACAGGACCGGTCTTCGATGAGTTCTCCGGCGGACAATGGGTTTCGCCTTGGAGCTCCGACGATCCGAGGCCTCTCTGGTCCTGGTGAGCTTCGCAAGCAGCGCGGCCTGGAACCAGACCTCTAGGATTCAACGCACCCTCGACGGGCTCGCAGGAACCGATTATCGGGTCTTGGTGACGACCAGCCTGGCCGACGCCACAAAGCTGGGGGTGCCGGAAAACGCGGTAGTGGTCGAGAGTGTGCCCCATCAGCAAGTTCTGCCCCATGCCTCTGCAATGGTCAATCACGCCGGACATGGCAGTGTGGCCATGCCTTTGTCGTACGGAGTCCCGGTGGTCTGTCTTCCGAACCCGGTAGCGGATCAACCGCCGATAGCGAAGCACGTCGAAAGACTTGGTGCCGGCCTTTCGCTGGACGGTGAGTCCGCAACCCCTGCCCAGATCCCCACGCCGTCGACTCGGTGGTAAATGACCAGTCTTTCACCGACGCAGCGCAGCTAATAGGAAGCAAGATGCTAGCCGCCGGCGGTGCATCCGCTGCTGCATCAAGCCTCGAAGAGTTGTTTGGAGATTATTAGGCGACCATCTACCACCAGCCGGGCAGTGACGGACCGGTGAGCGTAAGGTTTATCGAGGCGCTGTCACATCGCTTTAGGCGCCGTACCCGAGAGCGCGAGGCGGACGATCTCTTCCAGGGGTGCAGCGCGGCCACGCGCCGAGTCCACCTCGTACCGCTCGCTCCCCAGCTCTTCAAGCGCGCGGCCTGCGACATCGGGAATTCCTATGAGCTCAAACGGTGGCGTTCCCCGAGCCGCTCCGCGAGCTGTTCCTCAGCGGCCTTTAGTACTGCGGCGCGCTCCGGGTCTCCCTCGAGCAAGGCGAGATCGGCCAATGCGACGAGGCCCAAGGTAAGTCCCATGTGGGAGCCGTTACGCTCGGACCGGACAACAACGTCGAGGTATCGCCGCCGGGCAGCGTTCAGATCACCCCTAAAGCGTGAACAGAAGCCCCGCAGTCCGACGCCGATCAGGAGCATGTTCTCATCGCCGGCTCCCTGGTACAAAGCGATGCCCTCGTCAAGGAGCCTCTCAGCTTCTGCGAGGTTGCCCAGCCGCATCTCGGCGAGCGCCATCCCGAACAAACCCTCACCGATGTCCGGGTGGCCTCCCGACCGGCGGTACGCTTCAATGCTCTCCCGAAACAACTCGATTGCCCCGGCCGGATCGGGCAGGATGGTCCCCCATCCGATTGAGCTCAGCTGCTGAGCGATACCCGCGTCGTCGCCAAGCTCTCGGTATAGCGCGAGGGCTTGCTCAGCCATCGGTGCGCTGGCACCGAAGTCGCCCTGAAATGTTGCCAGGCTGCCCCCGAGCCCAGAGCCGCGGCACGGGCGCCGAGGGATTCAGCCGGAGTGGGAAGCGCGAGTAGCCGCTCGAGATGCCATCGCCCCTCCTTTACGTGGTTACGGAATAGCCAGAACCTGGATAGTGAGGAGGTGAGCCGCAGACCCTTCTCGACTTCCCGGGAGTCGATAGCCCAGCCGATGACCGCTCGGAAGTTATCCAGGTCCCGCTCCAGAATGTCGAACCATAGCTGTTGGTCCGCTCCGGGGGGGGGGCTTCCAGCCGGTGGCGCGGCGACTTCCAGGAAAAACTCCGCGTGGCGCCTGGCGAAGTTCAGACGCCTCACCTGAGGCTTCCAGCCGGTCCAGCGCGTATTGCCGGATGGTTTCCAGCATGGTCACGCGCAATGAATCTGAGGCCTCATCGCGCCGCAGGAGGCTCTTGTCATGTAGCGAGAGGACGATCTCCACCGCGTCAAGGCTCAGCTCGTCCGGCAGGCAAACCGCCTCGATCGCCTGGAGCGTGCAGCCCCCGGCAAACACCGACAGACGCCGGAAGACGAGCTGCTCTGCCTCAGGGAGCAACCGGTAGCTCCAGTCGATGGCGCCCCGCAGCGTCCGCTGGCGCTCATCGACGTCGCGGCCGCCGGCCAGGAATGAAAGGCTTCGGTCGAGCCGGGACAGGAGCTCTCCGGGCTCAAACAGGCGGGCTCGGGCGGCCGCCAGCTCCAGGGCCAGCGGCAGGCCGTCTAGCCGCGCGCAGATTTCCGCCACGGCTGCTGCGATGTCCGGAGTGAGGTCGAAGCCGGGGCGGACCGAGCGCGCACGCTGAAGGAAGAGCGCCACCGAATCGACAGTCCGCAGCTCGTTGACCCGGTTCTCTGCCCGGCCGGCGTGGGGCAACTCCAGGGGCGGGACCGGAACCTCCTGCTCGCCGGCGATGCGAAGCGGCTCCCGGCTGGTGACGACGACCTTGAGGCCGGGCGCCGCCCGCAGGAGCTCCGCCACCGTTCGGGAGGCGTCGATGACCTGCTCGAAGTTGTCCAGGACGAGCAACGTGGTCCGGTCACGAAGCTCACTCTTGAGGGTTTCCAAAAGGGGCCTCTGACCCTCCTTTCCCATGCCTAGAGTCGAACCGATCACACTGGGAACCAGCTGGGGGTCGGTGATGGGCGCCAGTTCGACGAAGTAGACGCCGTCCGGGAAGCGATCGAGCACCACGGAAGCGACGGTCAGAGCAAGCCGGGTCTTTCCGGTCCCTCCAGGACCGGTCAACGTGACCAGGCGGGCGGAATCCAGGAGCTCTGTGATCTCGCCAAGCTCCCGTTGGCGCCCCACAACGAGGTCAGCGGAACGGGCAGGTTGGTGGGGACGTTCAAGGTCTTGAGCGGGGGGAAGTACTCAGGAAGACCCTCGATTACAAGCTGATGCATGTGTTTGGGCTCGTCGAAGTCCTTTAGCCGGTGGTCTCCCAGGTCTCGAAGCCTGACGCCGTCGGGGAGGTCTAGCTCCACCAGGGGCCGTGTGGAGTGCGATAGCAGCACCTGGCCCCCGTGACCCGCGGCAGCGATGCGCGCTGCAAGGTGAACGTCCAAGCCGACGTACTCCTTGCCGTCCAGCCTGCCTTCACCGGTGTGCAGGCCCATGCGAACCCGGACCGGAGACCCTTCCGGCCACGAGTGCTGCGCCAAGGACCTCTGAGCCGAAGCAGTGCAGGCCACCGCATCGACCGCGGAGGTAAAGACGGCGAAAAACGAGTCCCCTTCTGTGCTCACTTCGATCCCGTGGTGGGTCCGAATGGCCTCCCGCAGCAGGTTGTTGTGCTCGGCCAGAACCTGCGGCCACCGGGAGCCGAGGGCCCGAGCCAGGTTCGTGGACCCTTCGATGTCGGTGAACAGGAACGTGACCGTCCCGGTGGGTAGCGTCACGATCGCTCACTAAGCGTCACGGCGATGGGAATATCCGGAGGAGCCTTGCTCTTAGTGGCCATGACGTCTCGCTCACCATTTGCTCGAGCCTGAAGGTTGCCAGATCCATAGTCCTGTAGTGTCGCTGTGTAATGGCAATCTGACCCAGCCAACGGACCGTCAGTGATCGGAACTCTGGTCGCTCAGCTGATTGTTCTCGCCCGTGAGGAGATCGGTGCATGGACACCAGGAAGCTAACCTCCTCCCTGATTATTCTCAGTACTTAATGCGTAGAACGGACGCGATCGTAGTCGGTGCCGGCCACAATGGGGCTCGTCGCCTCCTGCTATCTCGCTCGCGCCGGGCTTTCGGTGCTCGTTCTGGAGCGCCGGCCGGTGGTCGGCGGGGCGGCCGTAACCGAGGAGTTGATGCCAGGCGTTAGCATCTCCGCCGCCTCGTACTCACTCTCTCTATTGCGCCCAGACGTTCACCGGGACCTCGAGCTGACCCGGCACGGGCTTGCGTTCACCCCGAAGGATCCGCAGATGTTCGTGCCGCTCCCGGACGGTCGGCACTTCTTCGTTTGGCGGGACGAGGCCCGGACCCAGGAGGAGCTGGCGCGGATTCATCGACCGGATGCCGAGGCCTATCCGCGCTGGGAGCGGTTCGGGAGGAGGCGGTGGCCCTGCTCCGGCCCTTCGCCGAGAGCCCGTCGCCTCCGCCGCCCCTTGAGGTGGAGCGGGAGCTGGCCCCGCGGCCGGTCGGAGGTGTCGCGCCTGGCGGTCGCAGGCAGCGCTGCTGAGTGCGTGGAGGAGTTCTTCGAGTCCGACGAGGTACGAGGCTGCTTTGCCACCCAGGGGATCATCGGGACGCAGGCTGGTCCTCGGGAGCCGGGCACGGCCTGGGTGATGGCTTATCACGCAATGGGAGGAGAGCTGACGCGCCACCGGCACCTGGGCGTGGGTGCGCGGCGGCATGGGAGCGCTCACCGCAGCGCTGGCATCCGCTGCATCCGAGGCTGGCGTTGAGATCCGCACCGACGCCGCAGTCGCGTCGGTGCTACGAGGACCGAAGAGTGGCAGGAGTGGTGACCTCCGGCGGCGCCGTCAAGCGCGCCGGCGTGGCCCTCTCCAACGCCGACCCGAAGCGGACCTTTCTCGACCTCGACCCGGCGGACGCCCTGGAGCCGGAGTTCCGGCGCCACGTGGAGGAGTGGCGGGTCGACGGCGCGGTGGCCAAGGTCAACCTCGCCCTGGCCGAGCTGCCGGAGTTTCGGGCGCTGCCCGGAGGGCTCGGCCCCCAGCACCTGGCGACCACCGAGATCGCTCCCTCGATCAACTATCTCGAGGCTGCAGCAGCCGAGGCCGCGGACGGGCGGTTCTCCCCGGAGCCGTTCATGGAGGTGTTCGTGCAGTCGGCGTCGGACCCGACGCTTGCGCCGCCCGGGCCGCCACGTGGTCTCGGCGTTCACCCAGTACGCACCGGCGACCGGGTGGTCACCCGGTGACGCCCTGCATTCCGTGGTCGACACGCTGGCATGGTACGGCCCCAAACGTGCCGGACGCGGTGCTCGCTTCGCAGGTGCTCGGGCCTCTCGAGCTCGAGGAGCGCTTCGGGCTGACCGGGGGCGACATCTTCCACGGAGCGATGGTCCCCGAGCTGAGCTTCGGAGCCCGGTTCGCCTACCGGACGCCGGTGCCCGGCCTGTACCTCTGCGGGTCGGGGGCGAGCCCGGGCGGGGGCGTGATGGGAGCGCCGGGGCGCCCTGAACGGCGATTTCCTGATTGGAGGGCCTCAGGCACTGTCCTGGCAAGACATCATCTCGACGTTCGAACGGGTCCATGGCGTGAAACTCGAGATCCAGAACCAGGAAGCGGGTTCGCCGATGCCAGGGTTTCCCGACGCCATATCAGGATTCATGGCCGCCCTCGAAACCTACGATTCACCGAAGCCACTCTCGGCCGCCGAAGCCGCGAGTACCTTTGGCGTCCGGCTGACGACGCTCGAAGACTTCCTACGAGATACGGCATAAGGTGAATCGGCCTACCAGCGCTCAGCGACCGGCGTGTGGTTGTTGGTTGGCACCGCTCTTTAGGTCGGTGCCGGCCCACCGATGCTCTCCGAGTAACCGGTAACATTCACCGCCACATGGATGCAAGCCTCTTGGCGGGTCTGGCAAGGTCGTGAGCTGCGCCGCGCAAACCGACAAAGCGGATGATTCCGTAGCCCATGAGGAAAACGTTCATGAGCCCGAAACTCGCATGCGACCACCGAGCTCCTGCCAGGTCGAATCCACTCGCCATTAGCCAGTAACCGAGGATGACCACCTGTGCCGATAGGTAGCGGGCCGGCACGCCCGTACGGCCCGAAACCTTGGGAGTTCGGGCGAAGGGCAGCTTCTTGTTCGTAACTGCCTGATGAATAGATCGAAAAACGCCGGCCAGGTTGACCGGTAATAGCGCCAGGTTCAGGGCGTACACCCTGATGACGTCGCTTTTTAGGTATCCCGAGTGGGTGAGGTCGCGAGCGTAGACGACGAAGTAGGGGAGCGCTGCTAAGGGCAGCCACGGACTTGCCAACTGCAGCTCCTTGGCAAAGGGGTAGCACAGCACGATCAGCAGTCCAAGGTTGGCGCTCGCGATCGACGTGAGGTAGTGAAATCGAACCATTCCCTCACGCAACTTCACGATGCTGATGGGCCGGGAAAACATGTGGCGCAGGAGCTTCGGGAGAATGATGAGCCCACCGTTTGCCCATCGGCCGCGCTGGATTATCAGGGAGCCAAAATCCGGAGGCGTGGCACTTACGGACAGGCGGTCGGGGTAGTTATGCAAGAGCCAGCCGGAGCGCACTAAATCGATGCTCGACTCGGTGTCTTCGATCACCGTACGATCTTGAATGTAGCGGGTGACGGGAAACCCTCTCTCGAGCACTACTGTCCGTATGCCGTCCAGCGCTTTCTTGCGAAGCACCGCGTTGGCACCGACCCAAAAGGTTGCCGCATAGTGAGTGGACCCTTGATGGAGTATGTGCTGAATGTCCGTGGTGGCTCCGGCGATTCGCTCAACGGCGCTCGCGGCCCCGGGCACTGCGCAGTACGGCGTTTGGATAACCGCCACTGAATGGTTACAGGGGCGCTCCATCTCGAAGATGAGCCGTAACGCATAATCGGGAGCCAGCAGACTGTCGGCGTCCAAAGTCAGCAGATAATCGGCGGACGGAACCACAAGGTCTGCATCGTCGGCCGTCGTCGGCTCCAGCCGCAGGCCGTCACTACTCTCCACCTCTCGAAACGATGACCCGAGCAGGCCGATGTAGCTGTTGAGGTTCATCGCCTTGTTCCGTTCATGAGACAGGTTCACGTACCGCTTACGCTCGAAGCTTGTGAACTCAACATCGAAAATGCCGGTGAGCCGGCGATATTCTGCGGTCAACTCGCACTCATCAAGCTCCAGGCGCTCCACCTCGCAGGCTCGTTGAATCGCCTGACGGCCCGGTGCGCGGAGAACATGCTCTACAAAAAACCTGTCCGTGTGATCGGAGACCCTGTATCCATCTGCTTGTCTGAAGTACCAATGACCGATCCATCGCCAAAGGGAAGACAGTTCCTTCGCTTCTGCAGATGGGCAAAGCCGACCCCCCTCGGCCCTGGCAAGGAACTCGAGTTGCCTTAGCCGAATCCGGCGAGCCGGCATGGACATCAGGTTCGCCATCTCGGCGGGTAGCAGACGCATCTCGTCCAACGCCTCACGGTCACCTTCGCTCTGGGCGGTGGGCGGATCATCGATGAGCAGCACTATTCGCTTCTTCCGGTACTGCTGTAGCCCGCTCGATAGCAAGGTCTGAGCAACGACATGTAACTCTTCCTTGTAAGACGGCACCAGGATGGTCAGGCTGGGAGGATCCTCACGGGCCAAAAGGGCGGCAAGCTCGGAAGTAGATGCTTGAAGGTGAGCGCCCCGGCGGCGCAGGTATCCCAACCGGGTCAGTTGGTAAACGAAGTTACCGAAGAGTAGGAAGAACAGCACTCCGGTGAAAAGCGACAATTCCACGGTACTCCGGAGGCGGTTCTCCTGAATTTGATCGCCTATTCCGATGATGCTGTCACCGACGAACAGCAGAGACCCAATGACGCTGATCGCCAGGAGGACCCACGCCCACCGAATTTCGAGGGCCATCTTGGCGTTAGAGGACTCATCGGCACTGGTTCCGTGAAATCGGGTCATCGGTGGGACCGGCCCAGCGGAGAAACCGACGTGGGGGGTGTCGATTGTCGGTTTGAGGTCGCAGGTGGAGAGACCTTGATCCTCTATTTGGACACTGCTCGATCGCCCTTGTCCCGCGCCTTTGTTCATGACTTCCGCCCTTTGCTTTAGTCGGTTAGGAACGTTTAGGTCGTGGGTTTTCGGCCGCCCGCCGCGTCGCTTTATGGTCGGGCGAACTTCTGCCTTTTTTCAGTGCCCGCTCAATCTGTGGGACCGCGGGTCCACTCGCTTTGAAGATGAGTCATGGACCGCATCGATGCCAGATCCGCACCCTGTCTGCCGGGTGTGCATCGTGATTGATCCACTCTAACGCTCATCAGCCTTCGCATGTTGGGACGGAACTGTCGTCGTGAGAGGTCCGCACTTGATTCCCCTTTTGATCGATGGGAACAGTGTCGATCCTGGAGTTAAAGGGCGACTGAAGGTTGTGTTAATCGGAAATGAAACATGGCCGAGCAGGATGTGAATGGCCGGCCGGTCATCCTGCTATACCTGCGACCATGCGGGTTGGGCAACGCAGCCGTAGGTCCAGCACCGTCGCGCCGGGCGGTTACGGTGCCTTCGTTCATTTACTGCGGGGCTTCACCCGTGATTGCTCCCATTCTTGCCGCGGCGCGGTTAGCGGGTCTCAGCTTTGTGGTTCACCGCGCCCTGTCGATGTTCGCTCCTCTGAACCTGCTGCTATGGAGAGGGTACCGGCGCTATGGGCGAGTCGCAGGCCTCGCGCTGGGGGCTCTGGGAACGCTGTCAATCTGGATCCACCTTTTCGAGCACAACTTCGACGAAATATCCTGCCTCTCTCTGGGCAGGAACACGGTTCTGCTTGTAGCGGGGCGCACTGATGGACCGCAGAGCCGAAATCGCACGCCTTCCCGGGAACTGACTCCGGAGGAAATCGAGCGCTACTGGAAAGCGGTGCTGAGCGGCACGCACCCCCGTTTGAGGAGGGCCGTCGCTTTTATCGTCTTCTCCCCAGGGAGCCGCGGTGCAAGCTGTGCAACGCCCCGTTTAGCCGGACCCGGGGCTTGGATCGGAAAGCTTGTCGGGAAGGGCCCGTCTGAAAGGAACCCCAATCATCCCGAACTGGAAGCTGCAGCCCACACTTTTTCGGAGGAGTGGTACAGCAAGGATCCGCGTCCTCCGACAAGCACTTACCGGCACCGGCTTCTACGTGATGCCTGCCACCCGGGCGAGAACTTAGCAACCCTTGTAACGCGGCTCCGCCCCCGGGGCTGTGGGCCGGGGGCGGAGCGAGCAAAGGTTAGCCCAGGGTGACGGCGTACTCCTCGAGACGGTCATAGGTCTCTGCGGCGCCCTCAGCCATTCCGGAGGCCGCCATAGCATCACGGCTTTCGAACGACGGGGCGACCGAGGTGACTCTGATGGTCGTCTTGCCGTCCTCCTCGGAGAAGACCACCGTCTCGACTGCCGCTTGCTCGTTGAACGGCGGGACGTCGTATATGAACGTCCAGGTTATGCGCTCGGGAGCTTGAATCTCCCGGAACTCGCCCTTGAAGGGCTGCTGGTTGCCCTCCGAATCCTGGAGCACATAGCGCCAGGTGCCGCCTTCGACGAAGTGCATCTCGCAGCTCACGAAGGAAGTCCTCCTAGGGCCCCACCACTGCCTTATGTGCTCGCAGCTGGTGTGAGCCTTGAAGACGAGCTCACGGGGCGCATTGAAAGTTCGGGTCATGATGATCTCGGGGCGGTCCTGCGGGATTTCCATCTCCAGCTTTCCGACGGTTGTGGTCATTCTTCGACTCCCTCTTGACGACTTCTACTTTTGAGATCCTCCAAGTACTCATCCAGACGTTCGTAGCTCTCTTCCCAAAACCGCTTGTACTCGCCGATCCAGTCCGCCACCTTCTTCAGTGGCTCGGGGTCGAGCCGGCAATAGCGCCACTGCGCCTCCCGGCTTTTTGTGATGAGACCAGCTCCCTCCAGCACCTTCAGGTGTTTCGAGACTGCCGGAAGACTCATCTGAAAGGGCTCTGCCAGCTCCGTCACCCCTGCTTCCCCCTGGGCCAGCCGGGCAAGGATCGCTCGGCGGGTTGGATCGGCAAGTGCCCCAAAGGCTCGGTCGAGAAAATCCGCTTCTGTTCTGGTCATGCCTCCTGCTTGCCCTAAACCGTACGGTTAATTAACCGCATAGTAAAGTCCCGGAGGGTAAGTTGTCAACCAACAGGTTAAATCAGGGCAAAACCTAGGATGTCCTATCTCCGAGACCTAGCGACACTGTCTCAAATCCACGACTCAACTTAGGAGGCGACGCATCCTTCTGTTTGACCACCACGTCGAGCAGAAAGGAGACGTCGCCTTGACTCAAGATGATGCCCTGTTCCGGTTCAGAGTACGAGTCTTTGGACTAGCTCACGAGATGGGCAATGTAAGAGCCGCCTGCCGGGCAATGGGATCCATCCCTCGACCTACTACCGCTGGAAGGGCCAGGTCGAGCGTTTCGGCATCGAGATCTTGGCCCCCGGGAGCGCCGGCGGCCCCGGATGCCCAACGCCACCTCACCGATGATTGAGCAGCGGGTGATCGCGTTCGCCCTGGCGTTTCCCACCGTGGGTCCGCAACGCATCAGCGACGAGCTGGCCCGGCGCAAATGGGGATCGATCAAGATCTCGCCCAACGGGGTCCACAAGGTCTTAAGGCGCCATGGGCTAAACACCAAGGCGAAGCGGCTGGGGATGGTGGCCGGCTACGCCGCCCCCTACGAGCCGATCGAGAGCCGCCAGCCCCCGCCTGAGCGCCACATCGAGGTCGACCACCCGGGTGAGCTGGTCCAGATGGACTGCTTTTGCATCGGTCGGCTCTCGGGTGCCAAGGGCACGGCATGGCAGTACACCGCGATCGACGTCGCCTCCAGCTTCTGCTGGGCCGAGACCATCTCAGTCCGAAAAACGCCCAGGGCCGGTTCACCTCCGCTTTTGGCTAGCCGGGTGGCCGAGGATCTGTCCAACCGGGGGTGGAGGCTGGAGGCGGTGTGCACCGACAACGGTTCAGAGTTCCGCTCGGCCGAGTTCGACAAGGAAATCGCCCGGCTCAAGGCCCGCCACATCTTCATTCGCGCCGGAAGGCCCCAGTCCAACGGGTGTGTCGAGCGGGTTCAGCAAACCATCCTCGAGGAGTGCTGGAAGCCAACCTTCGCCCGCTACCTGATTCCCAAGTACACCGGCCTGCGCCACGACCTTGACCGGTACCTGCACCTTTACAACACAGACCGCCCACACCACGGCAGACTGACCCAGGGACGGATCCCCGAGGACATTATCGGTAAGGTGAAGATGTGGGCCCGCTAGCAAGGATGCGTCGCCACAACTCAGAGACAGGACAACCTAGGAGTTCAACCAGTTGATCCGACAAGACGAGTTCTCAACAACTGGGCCGGTTGAGCAACAGACGAATGATTTTGTGGACTGTAATCCGGGGAAGAGATCTCAGGGGTGGCTGCAAACCCGGCCCACGTAGGAACTTCGAAGCTCCCTAAAGAAGCTGATATTGCCGGGTGAAGTTCCGCCGGTCAAGAAAGGAAAACTAAATGTCTGACGACGCCGGCACGAACTCCGGGTCTATCCCGGACCCCATTCCCGAGGTCCGCGACGAGGGCCCCGGCGGCACCGATTTGAGCTCAGGTTCCAACACCGCCGGTGTCGAGGGCACTGAAGGTTCCGGCGAGCCAGGGTCCCTCCCCGACCCCGTCCGCCATGGAAGCACCGAGGGTCCGGTTCCAGAGACCGACCGAACAGTCTGCCTTCTCGGCCTGACCTCTTTGCTCCCGTGGTGCGGACATCGCACCCGGCGGAGTCCAACCCGGCGGCGAACGCTTGCTAAAGGCCGAGGTAACGGATACGGCCCGAGTCGAGGTATCACTCAGATCGGGTCGCCCACAATGGCAGGTTCCTTGGCTCAGACAACCGATCTTGCCACCGGCGAATTGCGGGCCAGGTGGTCGGTAACGTACTTGGCGTCTCGCTAGTGCCCGAGAATGGTCTCGGAGGCGAGTGAGTACTGGAAGTGGAGGCCGACGAAGTACAGTCCCGGTTGGGATGTGATGACGCCCCGGTCGTGGATCGGCTGCTGAGGTTCCCTCGCCTCCTCTAGCTCTCGCCGGATGGCGGCCGCTGCGGCATCGAGCTTGCCCTGCGCCATCCTGAGCAGTGCCAGGCCCCGATGGGGTGAATGCCCAGTTCGGCGGTCGCCGAGTTCTTCATTGCGGCGTTCCGGAGCGGGTGCATGGATCCTGCTCACGGGCTCAGCTTCCACTTGACTATTCTCCGTAGTCGATGCGTACAACCGACGTGATCGTGATCGGCGCCGGACATAACGGGCTCGTCGCTGCCTGCTATATCGCTCGCGCCGGGCTGTCGGTGCTCGTCCTGGAGCGCCGCCCGGTGGTGGGAGGGGCCGCCGTCACGGAGGAGCTGATGCCGGGCGTTCGAGTCTCCGCTGCCTCGTACTCACTGTCGCTGCTGCGACCCGACGTCTACCGGGACCTCGAACTTGCCCGGCACGGCCTCGCGTTCACCCCGAAAGATCCGCAAATGTTCGTGCCACTTCCGGACGAGCGGCACTTCTTCGTGTGGCGGGACGAGACCCGCACCCAAGATGAGCTGGCGCGGATCCACCGTCCCGATGCCGAGGCCTACAGGCGGTGGGGACGGTTCTGGGATGAGGCGGTGTCGCTGCTCCGGCCCTTCGCCGAGAGCCCGTCGCCTCCGCCGCCCCTTGAGGTGGAGCGGAGCTGGGGCGCGGCCGCTCCGACGTGTGGCGCCTCGCGGTCGCGGGCAGCGCCGCCGAGTCTGTGGAGGCGTTCTTCGAGTCGGATGAGGTGCGAGGCTTCTTCGCGACCCAGGGAATCATCGGTACGCGGGCGGGGCCGCGGGAGCCAGGCACGGCCTGGGTGATGGCGTATCCGCGCTCGGAGGAGAGTTGAACGGCGCCACCGGCACCTGGGCGTGGGTGCGCGGGGGCATGGGAGCGCTGACCGCGGCATTAGCTTCCGCTGCATCCGAGGCCGGGGTCGAGATCCGCACCGACGTAGCCGTCGTGTCGATGCTCGTCGAGGAGGGGAGAGCGGTGGGAGTGATCACCTCCGAGGGCGCCGTGGAGCGCGCCGGTGTGGTTCTGTCCAACGCCGACCCGAAGCGGACCTTTCTCGACCTCGTCCCGGCGGACGCCCTGGAGCCGGAGTTCCGGCGCCACGTGGAGGAGTGGCGGGTCGACGGCGCGGTGGCCAAGGTCAACCTCGCCCTGGCCGAGCTGCCGGAGTTTCGGGCGCTGCCCGGAGGGCTCGGCCCCCAGCACCTGGCGACCACCGAGATCGCTCCCTCGATCAACTATCTCGAGGCTGCAGCAGCCGAGGCCGCGGACGGGCGGTTCTCCCCGGAGCCGTTCATGGAGGTGTTCGTGCAGTCGGCGTCGGACCCGACGCTTGCGCCGCCCGGGCCGCCACGTGGTCTCGGCGTTCACCCAGTACGCACCGGCGACCGGGTGGTCACCCGGTGACGCCCTGCATTCCGTGGTCGACACGCTGGCATGGTACGGCCCCAAACGTGCCGGACGGCGGTGCTCGCTTCGCAGGTGCTCGGGCCTCTCGAGCTCGAGGAGCGCTTCGGGCTGACCGGGGGCGACATCTTCCACGGAGCGATGGTCCCCGAGCTGAGCTTCGGAGCCCGGTTCGCCTACCGGACGCCGGTGCCCGGCCTGTACCTCTGCGGGTCGGGTGCGAGCCCGGGCGGGGGCGTGATGGGAGCGGCGGGGCGCAACGCCGCCGCGACGGTCCTGGCCGATCTCGGGCGTCAGTAACGACAGCTGTGGCTTGATTTTCAGCTCACACCTCCCGGCGCGGGCAACGCGCAAGGAAAAACATCCAGCCTTACTTCGTTTGGCCGGTGTTCAGATGACGGGAATCGAACCCGCCCACCGGGCCGGGTACACGGCGGGCGGGTGAGATCGGCACCGGGCTTGGCGGGTCCGGCGAAGCGTCAGCGGAGACGGACGGGAATCGAACCCGCCCACCGGCTCATCACCGGTGCACTGGTTTTGAAGACCAGGAGAGCCACCAGGCCCCATTCGCCTCCGTAGCCAGCATAGTCGGATACGAATTTTCGGTCTCTCGACACGCATTTTCAAATAACTCTGGCCTTTTGTCGGTGCCGTGTTGTAGAAACTCTGCCAACACTTCCGTACGGAAAAAGCTTCCCCGCGGTTCCGAGCCAAGGGGGATCCATGTCCGTATCGCCTACCGTTCTGGTCGCTTGTGACGACCCAATCCTTCTCGATGAGGTCATTCGCCATCTCGAGGAGACTCCGCACTGGAGGCTGGTGGCGTCGGCCCGCTCGGCCGGGGAGCTCCTGCATTCCGTGAAGCAACCTGACTGCGTGCTGGTCTCCGCTTCTCTGGCCATCGAGCTCGCCGAACATCCTCGAGCGGCTCACCTAACCACAGAGATTGTGGCATTCGGCAGGCAGGAAACCACCACGGCACTAAGGGCGGCTCTCAAGCTGGGCGCCCGGGGTTTCGTGCAGTGGCCACAGCAGCGGGAGCAGCTTCGAGCGTTGGTCGAACGGGAAGTCGTTCTTCCGGCACCAAGCGCCACTCCGTCCGGGGATCTGCACGCCGTCTGGGCACCCAAGGGCGGCGCTGGGGCCACGGTGATCGCGGCGCATCTGGCGGGCGCATTCGCCCGCCTGGGAGGGCGCACGATTCTGGTCGACCTGGATCTGGACCACGCGGATCAGACCTGCGTGCTCGGGGCGGAGTCGGACACCAAGACGGTCGGAGACTTGCTGCGAGTGGCCGACGAGCTTTCGGTCGCTACCGTTCAGAGTGTTTTCTGGTCGCACCCGCTTGGATTCAACGCCGTCTTGGCACCGGGCCATGGCACCCATGTCCCAGAAGCCAGCGAAGTGCGAAGACTGCTGCACACCATACGGGGAATGGCCGACCACGTGATTGTGGATCTCGCTTCGGGAGCCAATCCGGTTGCGGTCGCGGCGATGGAGGATGCCAGCTCGGTCCAGGTTGTCCTGACTCCGGACCTGTTGAGCTTGAGGCGAGCGAGGGACTCGCTGAAGGCTTTGAGAGCTGCGGGCCTGCAGACCCAAGGAATGAACGTGGTTCTCAACCAGGCCGGCGCGTCCGACATAACTGCCAAGGAGGTGGACGCCGTCCTGGGAATCAAGGAGGTCACCCGCATAAGGGCCGATCTTCAAATCTACCGTCTGGTGAACCGAGGCCAGTTGAGTCCTTTGGCTTGCAAGCTGCTGAGTCCGCTGGCAAGGCGATTGACCGACGAGGCCGCGCGTCATCGGTTCCGCCCCGTCCAGAAGGAGGAGCAACGTCTCCCGCAGACCATGAGGCCGATCCCGAACCACAAGGCCCCCTGGGGGATATCAGCGCCGAGGGGCAACGTTGCCGCTGTGCCCAGGCCGGTCCGGGATCCGGCTCGGGCGGAGCTCCGAAGAAACGGGCCGGCTCTCAGGGGCAGGACTTAGGTCTCGACTCGTCTAACGGGGGTTAGGTGTCAGAGCTGAACGGTAGCAACGTCGAACTCAAAGACCGGATCCGCCAGCGCCTGCTGGACAAGCGGGATCCGGCCCTCTTCGAGGGCAACCAGGCGGATAAGCGTCTCAACCTTCGAGAGGCCGTCCGGCGAGTGCTGGAGGAGGACCGAGTCATCATTCCCGGGTCCGAGATGGCCCGCCTGGTGCGGGAGATCTCGGACGAGGTGGTGGGGTTGGGACCACTCGAGGAGCTGCTGCGCGACCCGCGAATCACCGAGGTGATGATCAACGCACCGGACAACATCTATGTTGAGATGGGCGGCAGAATTCAGCGGGCATGGGTGAGCCTGGATTCCGAGGCTCAGGTCCTTCATCTCATCGAGAGGGTGATCGGCCCGCTCGGTCTCCGGATCGATGAGTCCCAGCCGTACGTGGAAGCCCGGCTACCGGACGGCAGCCGGCTACACGCAATCATCCCTCCGCTCTCGATCCACGGTCCGGCCGTGACCATCCGGCGGTTCTCCGCCCTACCGTTCACCTACGACAGCCTGGCGGCCAACGAGACAGTCACCGAGCCGATGGTTCGGTTTCTCGACGCGGCGGTCCGGGCCAGGATGAACATCATCATCTCCGGCGGCACCGGGAGTGGGAAGACCACCCTGCTCAACGTTCTTTCTTCGTCGATCCCCGAGCACGAGCGGCTGATCACCATCGAGGACGCGGCGGAGCTGCGGCTGGCCCGTGAGCACGTCGTCTCACTGGAGGCTCGTCCGGCCAACATAGAGGGCCGCGGACTGGTCACCGTACGGGATCTCCTGCGCAATGCGCTGAGGATGCGGCCGGACCGGATCATCGTCGGCGAGGTCCGGGGTGGCGAGGCACTGGACATGCTTCAGGCGATGAACACCGGCCACGAGGGCTCGCTCTCCACCTGTCACGCCAACTCGCCCGCAGACCTGCTGGTCCGGCTCGAGACAATGGTGATGATGGCAGAGTTGGGGCTGGCGCCGGGTCCGGTGCGCCAGCAGATCGCGGCGGCTCTCGACCTGATCGTGCACACCAGCCGGCTCCAGGACAGCTCGCGCAAAGTCGTGCGGATCACCGAAGTCCGAGGATTGTCCGACCGGGGACTGGAGCTGGTTGATGTCTTCCGCTTTCGTGCTGCCGGACTGGACGATGAGGGCCGGGTCGTCGGCCGCTGTGAGGTGGGGAATCCCCCTGCCTGCCTTGATCGAATCGCCGCTGCCGGCGTTGTCGACCTGGTGTGGGGGAACAGTTGATGGACCTGTTCGTGTCCATGGTGGCGGGGGTGGTCCTGGCCGGAGCGGTGGCTGCCCAACAGGCGCTGCGCCACTCCCGGGAAGCGTCCCGGCTGCTCGACAGGTTGGAGGTCATGGGGGTCGAACGGCCTGCGCGAGCTCCGGGCGGCCCCCTGCTCGAGGGTTGGGCAGCTCGGGTTGCCGGCACGCACTGGGGGGAGCGGCTGAGGGCGCGGGCATCCATCCGATACCCGGGAGCGCCGTTCTCCGATGTCCTTGCCGCCGGCCTTGCAACGGCCCTCGGCGGGGGACTGTTCGGAATGTTTCTGTTCGACAGCGGGGCTGTGGACTGTGGTGACAGCCGTAGGAAGTCCCTACGCAGTGGACCGGTTCTTTACGAAGCTTCACGGCAACCGGGCGGCCCGGATCGAGAAGCAGCTTCCCGAAGCTCTGTCCCTGCAGGCCAGCGTGCTGCGAGCCGGTCAGTCGCTCGGCCGTTCGCTTCGGGTTTTGGCCGAAGAAACAAAGGCTCCGCTGCGGGAAGAGCTCGAAACGATGCTCGGAGAGGTCGACTTTGGCCGTCCCCTGGAGGAGGCGCTCGAGCGGTTTTCGGCTCGAATACCCAGCAAGGACCTCGACATGTGGGTCACGGCCATGCTCGTGCACCGCCAGACGGGCGGCAACCTCGCCGGGGTAATCGACTCTTCTGCTCTAAGGGTTACTCAACGGCTTCAGCTGCGGAGCGAGGTGAAAGCCATGACTGCACAGGGAAGGCTTTCAGGCCTGGTAGTGGCGGTAGCGCCTATGGCGTTCTTCCTTCTGCTGTCGGCCGGTTCTCGGGAACAGATGGACTTTCTCTTCTCAACGCCGCTGGGGTTGACGATCTTGTTTGCGGGGATGGCGATGAACGGTCTGGGAATGCTCTGGATTCGGCAGGTCTTGAGGATTCGGTCATGAACGAGCTACTGCTTGCAGCTTTGAGCGGAGCAACTGTGTGGTTCGGGCTTGCTGGCATCGGACGCAAGGATCCTGTGGTCGCCGGCCGGATTGCCGCTCTGGCGGGCATTCACAGCGGCCCCGCATCCGCAGGACATTTGAGTTCTCTCCTCTGTTTCATCGGCCGCAGGTTCCCAGGACAGGCCGGTGAAACCAATCGCGGACTACTTGCCTCGGCCGGGACGAGCTGGCCGGTCGAACTCTTGCGGGGCGTGCAGCTGCTTCTGGCAAGCCTGGGATTCCTCCTCGGCCTCGTCTTTGGAACGATGGCCGTGGTAATGGCTCCGGCCGGGGCCCTCGTCGGCTACCGGATACCCCCCACCGTTCTGACAGCACGGAGCAAGCGGCGCAAAGATGAGATGGCGGCGGCGTTGCCCGACGTAGTGGACCTGTTGGCAGTCTGCACCCATGCCGGCTTGAACATCTCACTGTCACTCAAGCGGGTGGCGCAGCGGGCGCCCGAGCCGATGGGGCGGGAGATCTCACGCGTCGTTGAAGAGATCGCGCTCGGGGTTCCGAGGTCCCAGGCACTTGATAGCCCGCAATGGTTTGCCCGAGCTGGAGTCGCTCGTGAGGGTTCTCGTGAACTCCGAGAGGTTCGGCACTCAGATCTCGGCGTCCCTGGAGAGCTTCTCGGCCGATGTCCGAAGCCGCCGCAAACGGTCGGCTGAGGAGCAGGCCCGGAAAGCACCGGTGAAGATTCTGTTCCCGCTGGTGTTTCTGATCCTGCCGGCGTTCATCCTGCTTTCCGTCGTCCCTTTGTTGATCAGCGCATTCGATGCCTTGGATTTTTGATGTCACCCCCAACTGCCAGAGTGGTATTTAACTTCCCGTCCCACTTCCCCGAGCGAAAAGCACTTCCCAAGTCGTTCGTGCCAAGGAGGAGTGAGGAATGGATTTACTTCGCACCATTCATAAGAGGGTTTACAACGCGCTGTGCCGCCTGAAGTGGGAACTGGGTCAGACCACCGCTGAATACGCGTTGGTCCTGTTGGCTGCGGCTGCAGTCGCAGTTCTGTTGATCAAGTGGGCCAGCAAAGAGGACACCCTGTCGGGCTTCTTTCAGGCTGTCGTCACCAAACTGACTTCCAAGGCAAACGCGGCGCCGTGACCGTCAGCAGGGTTCGCTCATCGATGAGGAGCCCGGAAGCCGGGCAATCCACAGTCGAGTTTGCCCTGGTGCTTCCCCTTGTGCTCATTCTCATCCTCGCCCTGCTCCAGGTGGGCGTGCTGGTTCGGGATCAGATCATGGTGCTCGGCGCTGCCCGGGAGGGTGTTCGCGAGGCGATTGTGACTCCCGACCAGGGGGCCATAGCGGCAGCCGCCGGTGATGCCGCCCCGGGGTTGAAGCTGAACGTGCGGGTTAGCCGGGGAACCAGGCGAGGCGAGCCGGCGAAGGTCGACGTGAGCACCAATCCGGCGAAGATGCCGCTGGTGGGCCAGATCGTCGACGGGATGACGCTCAAGTCGTCTGCGATCATGCGCATCGAGAAGTCGGACAGTGTGGCGCGGTAGCAGGGGCTTTGAAGCCGACCACGGCAATGCGAGTATCGCCGTGGTCGGCGGGGTGGCCATGGTCATGGTCTTCACCCTTGGACTGAGCGATCTGGCCGTTTTCTTCCTGGCCCGCACGCGGGCTCAGACTGCGGCCGATTCGGCGGCCCTGGCAGCCGCCGCCGAGCTGATCCCCGGGCTGGGGACGGAACCGGAAGCCAAGGCGGAGGCGTTCGCCACGGCCAACGGAGCCAGACTCATTGCGTGCCGCTGCGCCCTCGGGACACCGGTGGCAGAGGTATCGGTTGCCGTTCCGGTGACGATGACTCTTTCCGTCTTCTCCGAAGTGAGAGAGGTGAGGGCCCTCGCCAGGGCGGAGGTGACATCGCCGGCTGGGGGTCCCTAGCGCTAACCTCAACATATGGCAGAGGAATCGCGGGACTATGCGGCCAAGCGCAGCTTCAAACAGACACCGGAGCCGCCCCCGGAGGTGGCAGGCGACGTCGACCCCGGCACCGCTCCTCCGGGAAAGACCTTCGTCATCCATCAGCACCACGCCAGGCGGTTGCACTTCGACCTTCGGCTCGAGATGTTTAACGGCGGTACGCCGGTGCTGGTCTCCTGGGCCGTTCCCAAGAACCTGCCCATAGAAAAAGGCGTCAAGGCACTGGCGGTCCACGTCGAGGACCACCCGTTCGAGTACAGGGGCTTCAGCGGATCGATTCCCGCCGGCAACTACGGAGCGGGAGAGGTGCGGATCTTCGACTCCGGTCGATACGAGCTGACCGAGCAGGCCAAGGGAAAGCTGACTTTCCGCTTGAGGGGAAGCCGGCTCAAGGGCGTGTGGCACCTGATCCAGACGAGGGGCGGCAAGGACTGGTTGGCGTTGCTGAGCGACTGGCAGGGAGAACCGCCGGAGCCCGTACCTACCGGCCCTCCGATGGTGCCGGGTGCCACGTCGGAGGCGTTCGACGACCCCGAGTGGGCATTCGAGCCCCGTCTGGAAGGCCAAAGGGCTCTGGCGGTTTGCGGGTACCGGTCGACCGAACTGCTGTCGGAGACCTCGCAGGAGGTCGAAGTTTCATTGATGCACACGATGCACGAGCGCCTTGTGGCTCTAAGCGCCGTGGTGGACGGGGTGATCTCCGGCTCCAGGGGCGAGGAGAGGTTCGTCGCAGTGGACCTGTTGTACCTGGACGGCCGGTCGGTCGGGGCCGAGCCGTACTACCGCCGCAGGGAGCTCTTGGAGGAGGCCGTGGTTCCCGGGGGCATTATGGGCACCGTCACCTCGGTACCCCGAACCGGGAAGGCGGTCCTCCAGGCGGCGCAGGACTTGGGGCTTCCCGGCGTCGTCGCCAAGAAGCTCGATTCCATCTATCGACCGGGTCCGAGCGAGGACTGGCTGGAGATCCGCGGTTAAAGCTCAAAAGCTCAGTAGATGGCGTCGTCCTTGACGCGGTTGTAGGTGTCGCCGGGCGCCAGAAACACCACGCTCGCGCCGCCGGTGTTCCCGGTAGACCCGGCAATGGTCATATTCTTCAGCGCAGCCGGGTCGATATCCCGGGCAAGCAGGGCCAGCTTCATCAGCTCGCCCAGAGGGACATCGGCCTTTATGTGGCGGCGACCCGCCCGGAAGTAGTCGAACACCCGGTGGGGGTCGACGGCCTCAGCCCGGAACTTGGCCAGCGAGGCAATGATGAAGATGCCCTGGTTGTCGGTGCGGCTGAAGTCGCCCCGGGGCGTGTCCTTTCTATTGCGGGCGAATGCCAGCGACTGGCTCCCGTTCATCCGGAACGGCCCCGGCCGAAAGTCGGCGCCCGACGGGGAGTCCTTCATGTCGTAGGGTACGTTGACCTCCACCCCGCCCAGCTCATCTATGAACTGGATGAAGTGGCTGAACTCGGTGGTCACGTAGTACTGGATCGGGATGCCGGTGTGGGATCTGAGCGCCTGGACCATCCGCTCCGGACCGTTCATGCAGGCGGCGTTGACCTTGGTCAGCCCCCCGATGCTCGAGTCCCGGGGGAAGTTGAGGACGGTGCCCGACCTCTGCTGCGGGTTGATGGCTACGATGTGGATGGCGTCGCACCGGCCACCTCCTCCCGGGGGGCCGCTGCGGGTGTCGCTGCCCAGCACCGCGACGAACAGCGGCTGACCCAGCTCCGGACGCCAGTTGACGCCGGCCACCTTGTTGATGCCGACCGCCGCCTTCTGCCCCTCGCCGGCCTTTGCCGAGCCGAGGATAGGGGACAGTGCCCACCAGACCGTGGCGACAAGCATGGAGGCGATAACAGCAAGCACGACCCCAGCCCTGCGGGCTCGGGTAGATGAGCCGGCCCGAGCGCTCAAGCGGGGGCCTGTGCTGCGTTGATCAGGCTGGAGTAGGCGGAGATCTTGTAGGAGTCCCCCTCGCGCTGCAGCCAGAACTGGGCGTTGTGCTTGATCTGAACGTCGTCGCCTTCGCCGGTTTTCCCGGTCCCCTCGAAGGTCACGCTCGCCACCCCGACCGGCAGGCTGCCGTCGTCCTCGACGAAAAAGGTGAGCCTGTCGACGCGCTGCGCCTTGGCCTCGACACGTTCGATCTTGTCGGACAGGTCGGACAGCGCCAGGTTGACCAGGTTGGGGCCGACCGAGGGCTGGGCCTCGGCGGTGAACAGACCAACCAGGTCCGGGTGCTGGCCACCCTGCCATTTGGCCGGGTCCAGGAAGGCCGCGCTGTAGAAGGTGTTGACAAGCGCAACCACCTTTGGCGCCTCACCTCGCGCCTTCTGGAGGGAGTCGGGCCGGTCCTGGGGATCCACTGAGCGAACCTCGCCGAGCTCAAGCGCCACCTCGGCCTTCTCCTCTTTGGGCCGGCCCCCCTCATCCCGTTGGCAGGCGCCGAGAACCAGAGCCAGGACCAGAAGGAGACAGAGCGCGCGTAGGTGTCGGATGTGGGCCACGGGGCGCTATTCTTCCCTACCCGAAGGGCAGACTCAAACATAGGCCTTTTCTGGCTGACGAGCCCTCAGATCAACGTAGGTATAATCGGCCCCGCGAAACCATCCAGCACCCTTAGGTTTGGGCTGCTCGCACTAGCAAACCAACGGAGGCTCATCCCGCATGCGTGGCATTCAGTATCTGGCCGTAGAAGGCCGCTCTATCGATGTAAATCTGAATTCGTTCGAGCAGCTGTCCCTCTACGTGATCCTTGGGATCTCGATTTTGGCCCTGCTTGTGGCCGGATACTTTGCGCGCCAGGTGCTTGCGGCCCCCAGGGGAACCGCGACGATGATCGAGATCTCCGACGCTATCCAGGAGGGCTCCCGGGCCTACCTGAAGCGTCAGTTCAGCACGCTGAGCTTCTTTGTTGTGATCCTGACCCTGGCCCTCTTCTTTCTCCCGGTCGGGGATGTAACCGCGGATGGGGGGACCATCAAGATCGCTCGGTCAATCGCCTTCCTTCTGGGCGCCGGGTTCAGCGCGGCGATCGGTTTTGTGGGCATGACGCTGGCGGTGAAGGCCAACGTAAGGGTTGCCAACGCCGCCCAGGAGTCCCAGAAGAGGGCACTCACCATCGCATTCCGGGCCGGGGGCGTTTGTGGAATGTTCACGGTAGGACTCGGCCTGCTTGGGGCCGCCGCCATCTTCCTGGTCTTCAAGGGTGACGCCCCCACCGTGCTGGTCGGATTCGGATTCGGTGGCGCCCTGCTGGCGATGTTCATGCGCGTCGGCGGCGGCATCTTCACCAAGGCAGCCGACGTGGGCGCAGACCTGGTCGGTAAAGTCGAACAGGGTATCCCGGAGGACGACCCCCGCAACGCAGCCACCATCGCCGACAACGTCGGCGACAACGTCGGTGACTGCGCCGGCATGGCGGCAGACATCTTCGAGTCCTACGAGGTGACCCTGGTCGCCGCTCTGATCCTCGGCTTTACTGCGTACTCACAGTTCGGCGCCCGCGGCGCCGCCATCGGCGTCATGTTCCCGCTGCTCGTGCGCGCCATCGGGGTCATCACCTCGATCATCGGCATCTATCTGGTCAACCCCAGAAGCGAGAACGAAAGCGGGATCAAGTCCATCAACCGCGGCTTTTTCTACTCGGGCTTGCTCTCGGCCCTACTGGTGTTCGTCCTCACCTACCTCTACTTCCGCCCGAACGGAGTGGTCGACTGGACTCCGGCGTTTGCCGTCAGCTTCGGCTTGATTCTTGCAGCCGTCATCCACTACCTCACCGAGTACTACACCTCCACCGAACGCAAACCGGTCAAGGAGATTGCCGCAGCGACGCAAACCGGCCCGGCGACCACGATCATCTCCGGCTTCGCCTTCGGGCTGGAGTCGACCGTGTGGTCCATTGTTGCCATCGCGGGTGCCATCGGCGGAGCATTCCTGCTCGGCGGAGGAGATGAGTCAAAGGCGCTGTACATGATCGCCCTCACCGGTATGGGAATGCTGACCACGGTTGGTGTGATTGTGTCGATGGACACGTTCGGCCCCATCTCGGACAACGCCCACGGCGTGGCGGAGATGTCCGGGGGTCTCGGCGGCAAGGCCGACGAGATCATGGCCAGCCTGGACGCCGTCGGAAACACCACCAAGGCCATCACCAAGGGCATGGCGATCGCCACGGCAGTCATCGCGGCCACTTCCCTGTTCGGGTCCTTTCGCGCCTCGGTCATTGACGTCGGCGGAGCGGCGTTCCGGGAGTTCGCGATTCGGGTGGACCGTCCGCAGGTGCTGATCGGCCTGCTGATCGGCGGCGCCGTGCCATTCCTCTTCTCCTCCCTCACCATCTCGGCGGTGGGTCGGACGGCCTTCTCCGTGGTGCAGGAGGTCCGCAGACAATTCCGCGACCATCCCGGAATCATGGAGTACAAGGAGAAGCCGGACTACGCGCGGGTGGTGGACATCGTCACCAAGGCGTCGCTCCAGGAGCTCGCTACTCCGGGCCTGCTGGCCGTCCTCACGCCGATCCTGGTGGGCTTTGCTCTGGGCGCCGAGGCGCTGGGGGCGTTCCTGGCCGGGGTCATCCTCTGCGGACAGCTACTGGCGGTCATGCTGTCGAACGCCGGAGGTGCCTGGGATAACGCCAAGAAGTTGATCGAGGAAGGCGCTTACGGCGGCAAGGGGTCCAAGTCCCACGAGGCGGGCGTCATCGGCGACACCGTCGGGGACCCGTTCAAAGACACCGCAGGTCCGGCATTGAACCCGCTGATCAAGGTCATGAACCTGGTCGCAGTTCTGGTCGCAGTTCCCGTGGTGACCATCATCAACGTGGAGCCGAACCCGACAGTCCGCATAGCGGTGGTCGCTATCTCGGCGGCAATCCTGGCCTGGACGCTGAAGACCTCGAGTGCCCGCCAGGCGGATAACGTGAACATCGCTCCTGTGGAGGTTTCCGAACTGGCCTGAACGCCTCCAACGCAGGCTTTCGCCGCTCATACCCGAGCGGTCTTGACCCGATCCGGCTCGAGCTCCTTTTTCTTCTTGGCCTTGTGAACCCGGTAGGGCACGTTGATCACGATGATCTCGTCCTCGAACAGCAGGGCAGTCTTGATGAAGAAGGCAGTCTGGGTATGAAGAACGTTCTGCCACCATCGAGGAACCACGAACTCCGGGATGACCACCCCAATCGCGTCACCCGGCGAGGACCGCATCTCCCGCAGCTCTCTTTTCAATGGGTCGATCAGCTCCCGAAATGGGGCGTCGACGACTTCCAGCGGCACGTCGATTCCGAGGCTTCCCCACTGCCCTGTCAGCTTGGCGGCGTCCCCGGGCTCGGTCTGAATGGACATTGCCTTCAGCTCTGAGGGGTGCAGCGACCTGGCGTACTGGATTGCCCGGGCGGTCACCCGGTTGACTGAAGAGACGACGACGACCAGGGCGAGGCGGGTGGGCGCCTGCAGCCGCTTGGGCTCCGGCTCCTTCTCCGGGTTGTGGGGGATGCTGATGAGAACCGTCCCACTTTCGTAAAGAAAGACTCTTTTCAGCTTCAGCAGCTCCCGGTTCTTGAAGACCTGACCGAACCAGGTTCGGTAATGGGGGTCGGGGAAGATCAACGTGACCGGGTCCTCGGACTGTGGATCCATGGAGCGGACGAAGCGCCGGACATTGCTTATGTGGTCGCCGACCGGTTCGATGAGGGTCGTGACTCCCATGCTCTCCCACCGGTTCCGCAGGTCCGCAAGCCGCTGCTCCGAGCAGCGCCATGCGATGGCTCTGAGCTCGCGAGGTGCAATCGCCCGGGCGACCGCCAGCGCCTTGGTGGCTCCGCGGAACCGCGAGACGACCAGCACGACCTTCTCGCTGCGGATGTTCGGGAGGTCGCCCTCGTATTGAAGCTCGTGCTGGACGTGTGCGTAGTGCTTGTTGATCTTGTACAGCACTGTGGCCAGGATGGGGATGAGCAGGATGATCTGCCAGGCGCCCCCTCGGAAATGGGCCTCTTCGCCCGGGTGCAGAGGGCTGAAAAACTTCGTTATCGAGACGATGATCAGGACGATGAACGTGGTGCAGGCACCGAACCCACTGATGAGCACCTTTCGCTTCCACCGCTTGTCGACCGCCTTGTGCAGCCCCTGGCTCTGCTTGCGCTCCCTCAGCGTATGCACCACCATCCCGGCCTGCGACAGGGTGAAGCTGGTGAACACTCCAACCACGTAGAGCGGTACGATCCGGTGAACGTCGGCCTTGTAGTTGATGAGCAGTGCGGCTGCCGCTGCGGTCAGGATCAGGATCCCGTTCGAAAAGGCGAGCCGGTCGCCCCGCTGGCCCAACCCCCGCGGGAGGTAGCGGTCTTTGGCAAGAATCGAGGCCAGTCGGGGAAAATCGGCGTAGGCGGTGTTGGCGGCCAGGAAGAGGATAAGGGCGGTAAAAGCCTGCACGACGTAGAAGAACCAGTTGGTCGATCCGAAGACTGCCGCCGTGATCTGGGAGGTGACCGTCTGCCCCTCCTCGATTAGGTGGGGATCGACGCCGACGGCCCGCGACAGGAACGTGATGCCGATGAACAGCAGCCCCAGGAGAAAGCCGAGGATCAGCAGTGTCTGCGAGGCGTTCTTCGCCTCCGGCGGCTGGAAGGCCGGTACGCCGTCGGAGATTGCCTCGATGCCGGTCAGCGCCGTGGATCCGGAGGCGAACGCCCTCAGGATCATGAAAAGCGTCACCGCCTGGGTGGCTTCCAGATGGGAGACCGGAAGCGGCTCTAGGTTGCCGGTCAGTGCCTTGTACACCCCAATGAGGATCACTGCCCCCATCGCCACCAAAAAGCCGTAGGTGGGGACCGCGAATATGCCTCCCGACTCCTTCATGCCCCGCAGGTTGAGCGCTGCGATCAGAGCCACCGCCCCCAGCGCGATACCTACTCGATGGTCTCTAACCCCTTCCAGGGCGGCGCCTGCCGCTGCCACACCGGCCGCAATACTGACCGACACCGTCAGCACGTAATCGATGAGAAGCGCCGAGGCTGCGATCAGACCGGCCGGTGGGCCGAGGTTCTCGTGCGCCACGCGGTAGGCGCCTCCACCTTGGGGATAAGCCTCCACGGTTTGGCGGTAGGAAAAGACCACGACGGCCATGACCACCACCACAGCCATCGAGATGAACGGCGAGAAGTGCAGGGCTGCCGCGGCTCCGGCGGCAAGCACCAGAAGAATCTCGTCCGTGGCGTAGGCCGTGGAGGAGAGTGCATCCGACGAGAAGACGGTTAGTGCTATCCGCTTGGGAAGCCGGTGCGACATCTCGTCGTGGGTGGAGAGGGGCGGACCCACGAAGAGGCGCTTGAAGAATCGATTCATTTACGGGAATCTTACGACCGCAGGTTCGTTGGAGTCGGCGCCTGGTATCTGAGGGGTAGTCCATGCACGCAGTGATAGTCGGTTGCGGCCGGGTTGGCGCTGAGCTCGCCCGGGCTCTGGAGGCTCGCAGTTACACCGTCTCGATAATCGACAGGGACCCCAATGCCTTCGAGCAGAGGGTGCTGCCGGGATTTGCCGGCAAGAAGCTGGTTGGAGTGGGCTTCGACCAGGAGATTCTCGAGGAAGCGGGCATCCGCGACGCGGAGATCTTTGCTTCGGTCACTCGAGGAGACAACACGAACATCGTCTCCGCCCGGATCGCCAAGGAGCACTACAACGTTCCGAAGGTCGCAGCTCTTATCTACGACCCCCGCCGCGCTCAGATGTACGAGCGTCTCGGCATCTCCACGGTGGCGACCGTTGCCTGGGCGACCGACCAAATTCTCGCCCGCGTGCTGCCGTCGGCCAAGTCCGTCGAGTGGACAATCGGCTCAGGTGAGGTCGTCGTCGTCGGCTTCCCGGCGCCTCCGTCCTTCATCGGACGGCCGGTGGAGGATCTGCGCGACCCGGCCAAGGCGAGGGTGGTTGCTCTCACCAGGTTCGGGAACACCCAGATCCCGGATGTCAAGACGATCATCCAGGAGGGCGACATGATCCACCTGGCAGTAGCCCGGTCGGCTCTTCTGGATATGGAGGAGCGCCTTGGATTCGATATCGACGGCTCGGAGGATTCAGGCGAGTGAGGATTGCGATCGCCGGCGCCGGCAACGTAGGCAGGTTCATGGCCAAGGATCTGTCGAGGCTGGGCCACAGCGTTATTTTGATCGACCGGGACGGGGACCTCATCCAACGCCACCAGCATCGGATTCCCGCCACCTGGGTGCAGGCCGACGCCACCGAGCCGCTCACCCTGCAGGGAGCCGGTCTGTCGACCTGTGACGTCATGGTCGCCGCCACCGGCGACGACAAGGTCAACCTGGTTTCCTCCTTGCTTGCAAAGCAGGAGTTCGGCATCCGGCGGGTCGTCGCCCGCGTCAACCATCCGAACAATGAGTGGTTGTTCAACGAGTCCTGGGGCGTCGACGAGTCCGTGAGCCCACCGCACCTTTTGACCTCGCTGGTGGAGGAGGCGGTGGTGGTTGGGGACCTGGTCACCCTCCTGCGGCTGGAGCAGGGCAGGGTATCGCTGGTGGAGCTGACACTCGCGGAGAGCTCCCCCGCAGCCGGCAAGGTGTTGGGAGAGCTGGCGCTTCCTCGGGACGCCGTGATCACCGCCATCCTTCGTGCGGGCCACGTGGTGGTCCCCCGGGATGAGACCCCGCTCATGGTGGGCGACGAGATCCTGGCCCTCACCACTCTCGACACTCAGGCGGAGTTCGAGCTGCTTCTGACGGCGCCGGAGAACTCGCCCTCCTAGTCGGGCGCCGGGCATTTCGGCTCATAAGGTCACCGTAGCTGTCTGGGTTGACCACGCTTCTCGAAGGTGGAGTTGTTGCACCGATGCCGCGTCCGTCACCCGGGACCGGACGATTGCTATCCGCGGGAAGGGGGATAGGTAGGGGATGCTCCTGCCGCCGAAGCTCTCGTTACCTCTAAAGGTCGCTGCGTCCCTGCTCAGCCGCCCCCCGGTCATCTCGTACGGAGCTCATCCCAGCCAGGTGGCCGAGCTGCACCTCCCGCCCGGGCCCGGTCCCTTTCCGGTCGCTGTGGTGATCCACGGTGGCTACTGGCAGGCTCAGTGGAGCAAGCTCGTGACCCGGCCAATCAGCGTCGACCTTGCCCGCCACGGCTGGGCGGCATGGAATATCGAGTACCGCCGGCTCGGTCCGGACGGGGGCGGCTGGCCCGAGACGTTCGACGACATTGCCAACGCCATCGACCACCTGGCGGCATTGCAGCATCCCGCTCTGGATCTGCAGAAGGTGACGGTCGTCGGTCATTCCGCCGGTGGGCAGCTGGCCCTGTGGGCCGGCGCCCGGCCTCGATTCCCCCGAGAAGCCCCCGGAGCCTCCCCCAAGGTGGCCCTTCGGCAGGTCGTCGCGCTGGCTGCCGTCACGCACCTCCGCTACGCCGGGCAGACCGCTACCGTGCTGATGGGAGGAACGGCCGAGGAAGCTCCGGGACGCTGGGCCATGGCGGATCCCATGGCGCAGGTGCCGCTCGATACCCCGGTTCTGCTGGTCCACCTCCCCGATGATGTGACCGTCTCGGTCCGGCAGTCCCGGATTTATGCTGCGGCGGCAGAGCAATCCGGGGGCGACGTCACCTTCGTGGAGCCACAGAGCGGGGGCCACCGGGCTCCGATCGACCCGTCCACGCCGGCGTGGGAGGCGGTCGTCGCCTGGCTGGAGACCCGTTGCGCTCAGGCCCCCTCGGGCACCAGCTCGCCCTCCATGCCGCCGTGAAAGGTGCAGACGAACTCGGTGGACGACTCGGGCATCTGAAATGTCGCGGTCGCGGTCTCACCGGGTTTCAGCGTCCCGGTTGATACGTCCATCTCCGCTATAACGAAGTTGTGGTCGGAATCGCCCCGGTTGGCCACCTCGACGGTGACAACCTCGCCCGCCTTAGCCTTAATGGTGTCCGGAACGAAGTCGTTGTCGGCGGCCACGACCTTCACTGCACCGTCCGGCGCCGGCCCGTCGGTTATGTTGCCCGAAGCCTCCACCGCCCGGCCGCACGCTCCCAGCATCAGTGCACCTGCCAGAGCAACCATTCCGAGAACTAATTTGCAGTGCCTAGCCATGTCTCGTCCCCTTTCAAAGATGTGGGGACAAAGGCTAGGGAAGCCGCTTGCCGGAGTCGTCCCACCGGCGGAGACACCGGGATACGCAGTTCGGCGCACGGGAGCCCGCCGGATTACCTCAGCGGAGGTATGCCGGGGCCCCGGCTGACCAACCCCGTTTCGTAGGCAAAGACCACCAGCTGTGCGCGGTCCCGGACCCCCACCTTGATCATCGACCGGCTGACATGCGTCTTGGCCGTTGCCGGGCTCAGGAACAGCCGAGCGGCGATCTCGTCGTTGCTGAGGCCGACCCCTGCCAGACCTACTACCTCCCTCTCCCGATCGGTGAGAAAGCGGAGTCTGTCGACGTCGACGACCGAAGCCTCCGGCCGGGTGGCGAACCGGTCGATCACACGCCGGGTGACACTGGGGGACAGCAACGCGTTGCCCGCATGCACTACCCGAATAGCCTGGCGGAGGTCGTGCGGATCTATGTCCTTCAATAGAAATCCGCTGGCACCCAGCCGCAGTGCCTCGAACAGGTAGTCGTCCAGCTCGAAAGTGGTCAGCATGATGACCTTTACCTCCGGCAGGCGGTCGTCGGACAGAATCCGGCCGAGAGCCTCCAACCCGTCCATCACCGGCATACGGATGTCCAGGAGGACGACATCCGGCCGACGAGAACCGGCAAGCCGAACAGCCTCTTTGCCGTCGGCGGCGTCACCTACTACTTCCATGTCCTCGGTGCGCTCCAGCAAGCTGCGAAAGCCGGCCCGCACGAGCTGCTGATCGTCCGCCAGCAGGACGCGGATCTTCACGGCTGCAGATCTACCGGCAGCACTGTCCGCACGCGGAAGCCACCGCCCTCGCGGACACCGGCCTCCAGCTTCCCGCCGATGGCTTCCGCTCGCTCCCTCATGCCCATCACGCCGTGGCCATCCGCCGGTGTGCCGGCCGCACCCTGCCCGTTGTCGTCCACCTGAATGGTGACGACCGAGGGCTCGTACTTCACCGAAACGGTTGCCCGGGAGGCACCGGAGTGGCGGATCACGTTGGTCAAAGACTCCTGCACGATGCGATAGGCCGTAAGCTCCACTGCTGCGGGCAGCGGCTTCGGTTCGCCTAGCACCTCGAGGGTCGCCTTCAGGTTGCCGGCGCCCGCGGTTTGGACCAGCTCCACCAGGTCCCGCATCCCGGGCACCGGCTTCCTGTCGGCGCCCGGCTCGGCGAACTCGCGGAGCACACCGACGGTGGCTCTCAGCTCCGACATGGCCTCGCGGCTCGCCTCTCTTATCGTCTTGAGGGCTTTCCGGGTCTGCTGGGGATATCCGTCGAGGGCATCGTGAGCCTCACCTGCCTGCACCGTGATGACCGTGATGGTGTGCGCCATGATGTCGTGCAGCTCGCGGGCTATTCGTAGCCGCTCCTCCGTCAGCCGGCGTTGGGTCTCGGTCTCGCGGTCCGCCTCGGCCCGGTTCAACCGCTCCTGTACCTCGGCCAGGTACCGGCTTCGGTTGTGCGCCGCTTCACCGGCGAACACCGATGCCACGGCGAGTACGGCCGGTATGGTGATCGTCGGGCTGAGTACAGCGGTGCCTTCACCCATCACCTGTATGAGCAGGGCGGTGATAGCCACTCCAGCCGCAGCGGCAACGGCAATGCGGCGCATCCCTTCCGCCGCCAGCCCGAAGATCGCCACCATCAAAGCCGGGAAGGGGCCCGCGCCCGGGTAGCCGAGGAAGTGATAGGCGAAGCACGACCAGAACCACTACGAGGGTGGCCGCCGGGCGTATCCGGTGGAACGCCACGGCAGCGGCAGCCGCTATCCCGAGCCCGTATCCGAGTCCGTCAGGCGGACGGCTGGCGCCCTCGGGATCGAGGTGGATCAGCGCCGTCGTAAGGATGCCGGTGATGATTGCGACCAGAAAGTCGCCAGCACTCGGCCGAACCGCCTTCGCGGGCGGCAGAGTGGAGGTGGAAGCCGGAGAGGCCGGGGACGCTGAGCTCACCAAGTAATGATCCATCAGCCCGGTCTGTTTGGAATCCTCTACCGGGAGGCTGCGGAAGGCCTCGCGTACGTCCGGGGGAGTACGGAGGCTGTTAAGAGTGAGAGTGCGACAGAAGCTCGTACGCCGGATTGATGATCCTCAAAGGTCCGGCGTCGAACCTGCCGACGGTGCCCTCCAGCTTGAGGTGAGTGCCCAGGTCAATCCCCGGGATCGACTTGCGGCCGAGCCACACGCCGATGATTCGGTCGGTGCCGTCGAACAGTGTTACCTCCAGGGTGTTGGAGAACTTGCTGGGGACCAGCTTGATGCTCTCCACCACTCCGGCCACCTTTCGGCGGGTTCGCTCCTGACAGTCTGTTACCTCCTCGACGTCCTCAACTTCCTTGCACCACTCGCGGGTTTGCTCGGCGTGGATCTGCTCCGAGGTTTCGCTCAGGCCCTTTAGAAATCCCATGATCTTTTTACTTTACGCCTTCGGGACGGGGACGATAGGGGCGGGAAAGGCCACGAAGCGCGGTCCATGTTCCAGCTTGGAAATAAAGTAGGGCACAATGCGTTAAAGCTCGAAACCTCCAGAAGGAGAACTCCATCGCCTCGCAACGAGGTTTGACAGAAACACAAATCCGCATCACTCTGCCCCACCAGCCGATATGTCTCAGAACCTCATGGTCGTGGAATCGCCGGCCAAAGCGAAAACTATTGCCAAGTACCTCGGCAAGGACTTCAAAGTTCTTGCGTCGGTGGGTCATGTCCGGGATCTGCCGGTCAAGACGCTGGGCGTGGACGTGGACCACGACTTTCGGCTCGAGTACGTAGTCAACGAGGATAAGCGCAAGGTCATATCGGCCATCGCAACGGCCGCCAAGAAGGCCAACGCCGTCTACCTCGCTACCGACTACGATCGTGAAGGTGAGGCCATCGCCTGGCACATCACCGAAAGCTGCAAGATCCCCCAGGCAAAGCAGCGGCGGGTCACCTTCACCGAGATCACGAAGAAGGCGGTGACCGAGGCGATCAAGGCGCCTCGCTCCATCGACCAGCGTCTGGTCGACGCCCAGCAGGCACGCCGGAGCATCGACCGCCTGGTCGGATATCCGGTCTCCCAGCTGGTTTGGCACAAGATCCGCTACGGGCTGTCCGCCGGCCGGGTACAGAGTCCCGCGCTCCGTTTGGTGGTGGAGCGGGAGAGGGGGATCCGTGCCTTCACGGCTGTTGAGTACTGGACGCTACAGGCGCTGCTGGACACGCTGGCCGGCGAGGGCTTCACCGCCACCTTGGTTCAGATCGGCGACACGAAGATCCCCACCAAGATCTCCAAGGACTCAGCCGACGACCTGGCCAATCGCATTGCCGAGCAGACCCGTGCCGAGCAGATTGCGGCCGCCCTGGATGGGGCCTTGTGGAAGGTGGCCGACGTTCGGACCAAGGAAACCCGCAAGGTCCCCTTCCCGCCGTTCATCACCTCCACCTTCCAGATGGACGCCTCCCGCAAGCTCGGGTTCGGCAGCCGCCGGGCGATGGGACTGGCGCAGCGGCTCTACGAGCGAGGCTTCATCACCTATATGCGAACGGACTCGACCGCCATGGGCTCCGAGGCGATCTCCGCGGCCGCAGGCCTGGTGAAGCGAAACTTCGGCGACAAGTACTGGGCCGGCCGCTACCGCCACCACGACCGCAAGGCCAAGGGGGCCCAAGAAGCTCACGAGTGCATTCGGCCGTCCGACATGACCCGCAGCGCCAAGGACCTCGAGGCTGAGATCCGTGCCGGTGAGACACGGGACGCCGACGCCCTGATTAAGGTCTACGACCTGATCTGGAAGCGGTCGGTGGCCTCCCTCATGGCTCCGGCGGTCTACGACCAGGTGTCTGCCGACGTAGTGGCCACCCCAGCCAATGGGGCGGAGGCTCACCTGTTCCGGGCAACCGGGTCCACCATGAAGTTCGACGGCTTCACGCGCCTGTACCGTGAGGCCCGGGACGAGGAAGAGGAGGAGGAGTCGAAGCTTCCCGCTTTGCAGGCCGACCAGGCTTTGAACCTGCGGGAGCTGCGGCCCGAGCAACACTTCACCCAGCCACCTCCCCGGTACACCGAGGCTTCGTTGATCAAAGAGCTGGAGTCCCGAGGGATCGGCCGGCCCTCGACCTACGCATCGATCATGTCGACGATCCTCGACGAGAAGCGCGACTTCGTGCGCGTCCAGAACAAGCGGTTCCACGCCACCGACACAGGTGAGGTGACCAGCGACTTTCTACTCCGTCACTTCGGCGACCACTTCATGGACTTCGAGTTCACCTCCGACATGGAGGAGCGCTTGGACGAGATGGCTGAAGGCCGGGTCGCCTACCGGCCGGTCGTGGAGTCCTTCTACCTGCCGATGCAGGACCGTCTGAACAAAGCCGGCGAGGTTTCGAAGGAAGACGTCACGTCGGAGGCCACCAAAGAGATCTGCCCCGAGTGCGGAAAGCACCTGGTGATCAAGCTCGGCCGGCGTGGCAAGTTCTACGGGTGCTCCGGATTTCCGGATTGCGCCTACACCCGCCCGCTCCCCGGCCAGCCGGACCAGGCGCCCGAGCTGCTGGACGAGAAGTGCCCGGACTGCGGCGCGCCGCTGCAGAAGCGCAGAGGCCGTTTTGGACCGTTCATAGGCTGCTCCACCTATCCAGAGTGCAAGTACATACACAAGGAGAAGCCGCGCAACACCGGGCTACCGTGCCCAAAGTGCCTGGAGACACCTTGCAAGCGCTGCACGGATGATTCACCAGGCGAGCTCCTGGAGAGAAAGGGCAAAAAGGGTGTGTTCTTTGGCTGCAGCCACTATCCTGCCTGCCGGCACACTCAGAACGAGGATCCTGCGCTCCAACCCAGTGGAGGCCCTTCATCAAAAACGGTGACAGCGACGAAGTAGAGCTCGACGAGCCCGCCAAGGGCTCGGTTTACCGGCAGCTGCTTCGGCAGCGCTCCTTCAAGCGGTTCTTCATCGGACAGATCTCCTCATCACTGGGCGACTGGGTTGGTCTCATCGCCATCGTTGCGCTGGTCAAACGCATCTATGACGATGAGTTCGCGATAGCTGCAGTGCTCCTCGCCCGCATAGGGCCGACCTTGCTGTTCAGCCCCATCGCCGGCGTGATCGCCGACCGCTGGGACCGCAAGAAGGTGATGGTTTTCTGTGATCTGGCGCGGGGAGCCCTGATTCTGACGCTTCCTTTCGTCGAGACCGTCGGCCGCACGATCCCGATCCTGAATCCGGTGGTGCTGCTGTTCATCATCTCGGCGGCGCTGGAGATGCTGACGCTGGCGTGGCAGCCGGCGAAGGACGCGACCGTCCCGGACATGGTCGACAACCCCAAGCACTTCACCCACGCCTACTCCCTGCTCCTCATCGCCGCGTATGCGACATTCCCGCTATCGGGGGTCATATTCGGGCTGCTGGCCAAGTTTTCCGAGTTCCTCGGCAACGCCACCGGGTCCGCGGCATTGGGTGATAACCCCGAGCTGGTGGCGTTCATTCTCGATTCCGCCACGTTCCTGGTAAGCGCCGGCCTGACCTTGACTCTGCGAATGGCGCCCCGCCCTACAAAGCAAGAACCTCTGAACCTCAAAGCCACCCGGCAAGAGCTGGTCGACGGCCTGCGCTTCTTGTTCTCGCACCAGATGATCCGGCCCTGGGTGTTGGGTATCGGAGGAACCTTCGCCGGAATCGGCACGTTCATGTCCATGGCGCCTTTCTTCCTGAGCGATGTCCTGGGTGGCGGATCGGGAAGCTTTGGATTGCTCGTGGCGGCGGTGGGGACGGGGCTTGGTACGGGATTCCTCATGGCCGGCCCAGCCTCTCAGCATTTCCAAAAGGACATCATCTTCTCCAGCGTCGTGATCTCGATGGGCGTGAGCATGGTGATCTTCGGGAGTGTGTCGACCCTCACGTCGGCCTTGATGTTCGCCAGCCTGTGCGGCGTGTTTGCCGGGTTCGCCTATCCGTGCGGATATGCGCTGATTCAGGAGAAGCTCGGTCCCAACCTCAGAGGGCGGGTCTCGGCGGCCATCAACTCCGTGGTCCGGCTGGCGATCGTTGGAGCCGCCGCGGTTGCGCCTGCCCTGGTGAAGATCATCGACAAGGCATCTCCCGGGCCGGTCACCGTTTTCGACCAGAGCATCGACATCCGGGGAATCCGGGTGGCCATGTGGATCGGCGGCCTGCTCATCCTGCTGGCCGGTGTCGTCACCACCAAGGCCATCGGCGCCCGGCGCCACCAGCCGCGGGCTGGAAGCGGGATGTTTTTGGTTTTTGAGGGTGGTGAGGGCAGCGGCAAGACGACACAAATCGAACTGTTGCGCCATTACGTGACCGCGCGAGGTCACAAGGTGGTGGTCACCTGTGAGCCGGGAGGAACCGAGATCGGTCGCAAGATTCGGGAGCTGCTGCTTGATCCGGCGAACAAGGGAATGTCCGACAAAGCAGAGGCCCTCCTGTATGCGGCGGACCGGGCGCAGCACGTTGAGGAGTGCATACGCCCGGCCCTGGAGGATGGCGCGATTGTCATATGCGACCGCTATATTGACTCCTCGATCGCATATCAGGGTCTGGTGCGGGGCTTGGGCGCCGACCAGATCCGAGCGATCAGCCGCTGGGGGACGGGAGGATTGTTTCCCGACATGGTCTTTCTGTTGGACTACGAGGCATCGCTTGGCCTGGAGCGGGCGGGCGCGCCGGACCGGATAGAACAGGAGGGCGTGGAGTTTCACCGCCGGGTGCGGGAGGCCTATCGTCTGCTGGCCGAGCGGCATGCCAATCGCTACCTGATCCTCGACGGCAGCAAGAGTCCCCAGGAGGTGGCGGCCGTGGTTTGTAAGAAGGTCGAGCTCATGCTGGCCGCACGTGAGGAGGCCCCGGCGGTTGGAGCGCCCGCTGAAGCAGAGCTCATCTAACAGCCCGCCCTCGCACCGCGATGTATGGGATCAGTTTCTGGGACACCCTCGCGTCGGATCCGTGCTGAAGGGGGCCGCCGCCCGACCCACCGGGACCTACCTGTTCGTCGGTTCCCCGGGAGTCGGAAAGCGCAACGCTGCCCGGGTCTTCGCGGCTGCGCTGATCTGCCCGGATGCCTGCGGCGAGTGCAATACCTGCCGGCGGGTGCTTGCGGGCCTGCACCCCGATGTGACCATCCTGCAACCGGAGGGCTACACCTTTCCTGTTGAGGTGCTCCGTGCCACTGCCCAGGCGGCGTCGCAGACTCCGATCGAGGCGGACCACCGGGTCTTCATCATCCAGGAGGCAGATCGCATCCCCGAAAGGTCCCAGAACGCTCTCCTCAAAGCTCTGGAGGAGCCCAACCGAAGTGTCATTTGGATCCTGCTGGCCCACGCGGTGCAGCCTTTCCTCCCCACGATCCTCTCGCGCTGCCAGATAGTCGACTTCCCACCGATAGCCGAGGAATCGATGCTGGGGCTGCTTCGCGACCAGTTCGCGCTGGACGGCAGTGAAGCTCAGCGTTTGGTGCGCATCTCCCGGGGCGATCTGAACGCCGCAGCGCAGCTGGCGGGTGACTCGAACGCCGTCCGGGTTCGCACCAAGGCCATTCAGCTGGCCGCCAACACCCGTATGTCGGTGAGCGAGGCCCTGAGCGGCGCCGATGCTGCCAAGGGTTTTGCTACGGCGGCCCGGGAGGCGACGGAGTCCGAGCAGGCGGCGGAGCTCGTCCGCCTGCAGGAGGTCAGCGGTAAGGAGGGGCAGGCGGTCTGGAAAAAGCGCCTTGCCGACCGTAACAAGCGCGCGCTGCGGAGGGTGGAGACAGAGGTTCTCATCGACTTTTTGTCCTGGATGGGCGCCGCCTTCAGGGATCTGGCGGCCGCTTCGGCGGGCGCCGATCCCGAGTCGCTCATCGCGAACGACCACGCAGACCTTCTGGGCGAGGCGGCCGGCGCCAGGTCCACTAAGTTCTGGGTCGACATGATCGAGCACTGCCTGGAAGGTCAATTGGCCCTCCGCAACAACGCCAATCCGGCTCTGGTCATCGAGTCGGTGCTGCTTCGGTTGGCCTAGGCGCCGGGATCCCGGCCAAAAACCTCGCCCGCCTGAGTAAACTGGAGCGTCGAACGTCGAAGGGGTGGTCCGCCCGCCCTGCCGAATCCCCGCCGGGGTAGCTCAGACGGCAGAGCAACGCACTCGTAATGCGTAGGTCCGGGGTTCGATTCCCCGCTCCGGCTCCACCTCCACCAAATGGAGGCCTTTCGCCCAGAGTCTTAGTGATTACAAAAAACTCTCCCCGGGGAATACATACGAACCAATCCACGTTTTCAGGCATACCGAATAGATTCAAACGCTTTACCAAGGGCATCGAAACTTCCAGGAGGAGGAAAACAACGTGGCATCGGCAGCAATCAGAGGGGCTCATGCAGTGGGACTTCCAAAGAGGTCCCGTCGATATGCGGAAGACCGGTTGTGCGCCCACGAGGGTTGCATCACCAAGCTATCCATGTACAACCGCCGTGACACCTGCTTCATCCACGCTGACGTCAAGATCCCGCGCCTTCGTGGCAAGAAAGTCAGCTAGCATCGATCAATAGCCGCGTTCGGCTATCCGGCCCGGTTATTGAGCAACGCCAGGAAGTTGCTCCGACCTGCCAAAACCCGTGACACCACAAGCCAAGCTCCCTAACGTCAGCACGAACCTCGCTGTTAAGCTTGCTGTGTGCCGGAATACCCTTTGATGAAGGTCACGCCCTGAGCGACATCTGGGACACCTCAATTCCCATCCCGGAAGCGGTCAATTGACCGATATGGTCGATGAGGCAGTGGCCTCCCGCTTTGCGGCCATGTTCGCCCAGCCCGGCTCACTGGAGCAGTCCTATTTGCTCGACGGGCTCCAGGAGAACTTCGAAGCGCTGGTCGTAGAAGCCGAGCCCCTGATCGCCGAGGAAAGCGGCTTCATTCCCTCTCAGCCTGCCGTGGCGCGGGTACTCTCCCGCAAGGACTGGGCGTCAAGCAATGTGACCTCCATGCTGGAGCTCATGTCCCCCCTGCTGAACAAGGTCCAAAAGCGCATCGCCAACGCTCCGATGCTGCCCGGCGCGAAATTCGCCTACAAGGCGGCACTGGGAGCTCAGCTCGGCACGGTTCTTGGGTTCCTGTCACAGCGGGTTCTTGGCCAGTACGACGTCCTCATGGCCCATCAGAACCAGGTTTGGTTCGTCGGAACAAACATCGTGATGACGGAGAGGCGGTTCGGGTTCCTGCCCCGGGACTTCCGGTTGTGGATCGTGCTGCACGAGTTGACCCACCGCGGCCAGTTCGAAGCGAACACATGGGTCCGGCCCCACTTCCTGTCCCTGGTCAACCGGATGCTCGAGTCAATGGACGTGGACGCCAAAGCACTGGCCGACCGGATGATTTCGTCATTCAAGACCGTGGCCAAGAATGGTGACGACCCCACGCCATTGGTTTTTCGGGTGCTAGATGAGCAGCAGCTGGAGGTCTTCAACACGCTTCAGGCGTTCATGTCGGTGATCGAGGGCCACGGCAACTTCGTGATGGACCGGATAGCCGAGGGCCGGATCCCCAGCCAGCCGCGGATGAGCGAGGCGTTGCGCGGGAGCGGAACCCTCGGCAGTCCGCTGGCGAGGTTAATGGCCAAGGTTCTGGGCTTCGAGCTGAAGAAGGCGCAGTACGTCCAGGGTCAGCTCTTTTTCGACACCGTTTACGCCCGGGCCGGGTCGCCGGGGGTCAGGGCCGTCTTCCAGTCCGTGGAGGCATTGCCGACGCTGAAGGAGGTCAAGGCGCCGGAGATGTGGCTTAGCCGGGTGGCACCGTGAGCCCGACCGCGACGGTGACCGCCACCGTCGAACGGGAGGAGATGGTCCGGCCCGGCGACAAGGTGTTGGTGGCCTTCAGCGGAGGAGCGGATTCGACCGCGCTGGCGGTTCTGTTGCATGAACTGGACTATGACGTTGTGTTGGGGCACGTGGATCACGGCATGCGGCCCGAGTCGGGTGTCGACGCCGGCCACTGTGCATCGGTGGCGGAGCGGCTTGGCATCCCTTTTCTTCTTAGAAAGGTAAGGGTCGACCCGTCCACCCAGGCCGAGGCTCGCCGGGTTCGTTATCTGGCTCTGGAGCAGATGGCCGCCGCTTCGGGAGCAACCAAGATCGCCACCGGACACACGTTGGACGACCAGGCGGAGACGGTCAGGCTGCGCCTGGACCGGGGCGGCTACGGATTGGGGATCCCACCCGTCAGGGGCAACATCGTCCGCCCACTGCTTGATGTTCGTCGAACCGAAACCGAGCAGGTGTGCCGGTCGGCGGGCATTGCGTTCCTTACGGATCCTTGCAACCGCAATTTGAGATATCGAAGGGTCGCAGTCCGGGCTCGACTGGCGGGGGCGCCCGAGGAGGAGATCTTTGCGCTGGTTGCTCTGGCGGCGGCCCGTCGGGCGGAGGCGTCGGCGGTAGCCCGGGCGGTGGAGGCGTTGTGGCCCGGGCTGGCTCAGGTGGATTCCGATGGGATGAAACTACAGCGGGAAGGTTTGCTTCAAGCCGGCGAGCGGCTGATTCCGCAGCTGATTAGGCGTTCCGCGGCGGGCCTTGGTGTCGAGCTCACGGGTCGAGCCGTCTCCGACATCGTTCGCAAGGTCCTGCCGGTAACCGGGGCACGGCTGGCGCTGCCGGACGGCCTGTCGGTATGGTCCGAGCGACACTGCCTGATTTTCGGAAGACACTCCGAGGAGCGGGTGCTGCCCCAGCTGAGGTTGAACGTGCCGGGCAGCACCTCGGTGCCGGAGTGGGGGGTTGAGTTCACGCTCGAATATGCGCCCGTCCCGGCAGCGTTCCGCGACGGGGATCAGGCCCGCTGCACCGAGCTGATGGACGCCTCACTGGCCGGCACGGAGCTGTCGGTGCGCCAGTGGCGGCCCGGCGACCGGTTCCACCCGCTGGGGGCTCCGGGAAGCCGCAAGCTTCAGGACTTCTTCGTGGACTCCGGCGTTCCCCGAGGCCGGCGTTGGAGTGTGCCGATCGTGGTCGCAGACAACCGGATCGCCTGGGTCGCCGGGCACCGGCTGGACGACCGCTTCAAGATCGGGCCGTCCACCACCGGAGCGCTCCGCGTGACGATGTCGCCGGCTCCTCGAAAGCAGGTTGCATGAAAGGCGTCGGAGAGATCCTCATATCGGAGGAGCGCATCCAGGAGCGCATCAAGGAGATGGCCGACCGGATCACCGAGGACTACGAGGGCAAGGATGTAGTTCTGGTGGGTGTGCTGAAGGGGGCCTTCATGCTGATGAGTGACCTGGCCCGGCAGATCCGGCTGCCGCTCGAGTTCGACTTCATGGCGGTCTCCAGCTATGGCTCCGCTACCAGGACCTCCGGAGTCGTGCGGATACTCAAGGATCTGGACTACGAGATCACCGGCCGGCACATCCTTCTTGTCGAGGACATCATCGACTCCGGGCTGACCCTCAACTACCTGCTGAAGTATCTGAACGGCCGCCGGCCCGAAAGCCTCGAGGTGTGCGCCTTACTGCGGAAATCTGGTATTCAACAGGTGGATCTCGATGTCCGGTATGAAGGTTTCGAGATCCCGGCCGAGTTCGTTATCGGTTACGGATTGGACCACGAGCAGCTGTACCGGAACCTGCCCTACATAGCTTTTCTCGGTCAAAAGCAGGTTTCTTAGAGCCGTTCGGTGGCAATTTTGAGGGGCGGGGAAATATGACTACCGTGCTAACCTGGGGATCACGATGAACAAGCTTTTTAAGAACCCCATCTTCTATTTGCTGATCGGTATCGTCGCAGTCTGGGCGGTCGCCGGAATCCTGAAGAGCGGCAGCCGTGCCACCAAGCTCAGCACCAGCGAGTTCGAGCGCAAGCTGAGGGCCGGCGACATCACCGAGGTGGAGGTTTTCCGCAACAGCGGACGGATCGAGGGGACTCTGAGCGACGGCTCGAAGTTCACGTCCACCTATCTCAGCCCCGAGGACGTGTCGCAGCTCCTTCGGGACCAGCCCGGAGTCAAGGTCATCGCCAACCCCGAGAACCCGAACCTGTGGGGTTCGCTGCTCACGAGCATCCTTCCTTTTATATTCATCCTCGGCATCTTCTTTTTCCTGATGCAGCAGATGCAGGGCGGCGGCAACCGGGTGATGTCCTTCGGTAAGTCGAAGGCCAAGCTCGTCGCCAAGGACCAACCGAAGATCACTTTCGCCGACGTTGCCGGTGTGGACGAGGCCATCGAAGAGCTCGAGGAGATCAAAGAGTTCCTCGCCAACCCGGCCAAGTTCCAGAACATGGGTGCCAAGATCCCCAAGGGCGTGCTGCTGTTCGGCCCCCCGGGAACCGGCAAGACCCTTCTGGCCCGGGCAGTTGCCGGAGAGGCAGGCGTACCCTTCTTTTCGATCTCCGGTTCCGACTTCGTTGAGATGTTCGTCGGTGTCGGTGCCGCCCGTGTCCGTGACCTTTTCGAGCAGGCGAAGGCTTCGGCACCCGCCATCATCTTCGTCGACGAGATCGACGCCGTCGGACGCCACCGGGGCGCCGGTCTGGGCGGCGGCCACGACGAGCGGGAGCAGACCCTGAACCAGCTGCTCGTCGAGATGGACGGCTTCGACGTTCGCACCGGCGTCATCCTGATGGCGGCCACCAACCGGCCCGACATCCTGGATCCGGCCCTGCTGCGTCCCGGCCGTTTCGATCGCCAGGTAACCGTAGACCGAGCCGACCTCAAGGGCCGTGAGCAGATCCTCAAGGTCCACGCCCGCGGCAAGCCGCTGGGGCCGGACGTCGACCTGGAAGTTCTGGCTCGCCGCACCCCGGGCTTCACCGGTGCCGACCTGGCGAATGTCATCAACGAGTCCGCCCTTCTGGCCGCCAGACGTGCCAAGAAGGAGATCACCATGGACGAGGTCGAGGAGGCCATCGACCGGGTGATCGCGGGACCACAGCGCAAGAGCCGGCTGATCGGTGAGCACGAGAAGCAGATCATCGCCTATCACGAGGCGGGCCACGCGCTCGTCAGCTGGGCGCTGCCGAACGCCGACCCCGTGCACAAGGTTTCCATCATCAGCCGTGGCCGGGCGCTGGGATACACGCTTAACCTACCGATGGAGGACCGGTTCCTGGAGTCCCGCTCCGCCCTTATCGATCAGCTCGCCATGTTGCTGGGCGGCAGGGTGGCGGAGGAGCTCGTTTTCCAGGACCCCACCACCGGCGCGAGCAACGACCTCGAGCGGGTGACCAAGATCGCCCGCAAGATGGTCTGCGAGTACGGCATGAGCGAGAGGCTCGGGCCGATGGCGCTGGGCGAGAAGGTCGATCAGCCGTTCCTCGGCCGTGACATGGGCCACAACGCCGACTACTCCGAGCACGTGGCTTCCGAGATCGACGACGAGATCCGTCGCCTGGTCGACGAGGCTCACCAGGAGGCGTGGGAGATCTGCTCCACCTATCGCAAGGAGCTTGATGCCATGGTTGCGCTCCTCATCGAGAAGGAGACCATCGAGAAGTCCGACGTCGAGCGCCTGTTCGCCGGAGTTCCGAAGCGGGCTGCGCGGGGCGAGCTCCCCAGGCGTCTGCTGCAGGACCAGAGGGCTGCTGCCGCGGCCATCGAGGCGGAGGCGGACCTCCACACCCATCACTCTCCCGCTCCCTCCAAGCCCAGCCTGCGCCGCCCGGGCGCCGAGCCCACCCCCGCTTAAACGTCGCCGCCGAGGGGCGGTCGAGCGTCGATGACCATGTGGGATTGCTGCGACAAACGGCTGCCGTTGGATCACGTCCTGGTCATGGGGATTCTCAACGTCACACCGGATTCCTTCTCCGACGGAGGCTTGTTTCTTGACCCGGGTGCGGCTGCAGATCATGCCGCACGGATGCTCGAGGAAGGTGCCGACATTATCGACGTGGGGGGTGAGTCCACCCGGCCGGGTGCCGCGGAGGTCTCGACGGCAGATGAGGCAGCCCGCGTGGTTCCGGTGGTGGACGCCGTCGTCTCCCGGACCGGGGCGACGGTTTCCATCGACACCACGAAGGCGGAGGTCGCCAGGGCGGCACACGATGTCGGAGCGGTGATCATCAACGATGTTTCCGCAATGCGTTCTGATCCGGCCATGTGCGACCTGGTGGCGGAGACCGGCGCAGGCATTGTCCTGATGCACATGCTGGGAAACCCCCGGACGATGCAGACGAACCCCACCTATGGCGATGTGGTCACCGAGGTACGAGATGCGCTGGTCGGCTGGGCGGCCGACGCGCTGGCGGCAGGGGTGCCGGACACCTGCATCGTGCTGGATCCGGGGATCGGCTTCGGAAAGACAGCCGAGCACAACCTCCAGCTGCTGAAAGGCATACCGGCTCTGTGCGAGCCGGGATTTCCGGTGCTGGTCGGTCCGTCCCGCAAGTCCTTCATAGGTACGGCGCTGGACCTGCCGGTCCAGGAGCGCCTGGAGGGAACGGCGGCCACGATTGCGTGGTCGGTGGCCAACGGTGCGTCGGTCATACGGGTCCACGACGTCAAAGAGATGGTGCGTGTGGTGAGGATGACGGAGGCCATCGCAAACGCTCCGTCGTGATCCCTGAGGACACGGAAGTGGCCGCTTCCGGCAGTCCTTCCATGGATTAAATGGATTCTGTCCCGGAAACGGACTCTCCGGCTTAGATGGTTCCACCGCAAGACGAGGAGAGGCTGCGCGTAGACTGGTCGCTTCAGTCTTCCGTTGGAAAATTTCCGCTGGCCCGGCCGGCGTTTAAGGGGAAGGGATGAAGTTTGCCCGACAACATTGTCATCAAAGGCTTCAGGGTCATGGGTAGTCACGGGGTGACGCCGGAGGAGCGTGAACGAGATCAAGAGTTCCTCGTGGACGTCGAGTGCGAGTTGGACCTCTCGGCCGCCGGACGGGCGGACCGAATCGAGCACACTGTGGACTACGCGGAGCTCATGGAGGACATTCGCCAGGTGGTTAGCAGGGAGAGCTACAACTTGCTGGAAGCCCTCGCCGACCGGCTGGCTCAGACCATCCTGAGGCGCCCTTTCGTCGACCGGGTTGTCATCGGTATCTCCAAATCGATGCTCACTTCGCCGAAGTTGGATTCGGTGGGCATTCGGATCGAGCGCGGCACGGTTCAGACGGGACTCCAGGACGAGGAACTATCACCCCGATAAAGCCGACTTGTTAGCCTGAGTAATTCCGTCCCCGTACCCGAAGAAGGAGAAGCCGTGCCACCCGTCAGGGCCTTCATAGGGCTGGGATCCAATCTCGGCAACCGCCTGGGGAACCTTCGAGGCGCCGTTGAGTCGATGAGGGGCAACGGTCTAAGGGTGCTCGCGGCCTCATCCGTCTACGATACCGACCCGGTTGGTCCGCCCCAGCCGAATTACCTGAATGCTGCCGTCGCGCTGGAAGCGGAGCTGCCCCCGGCTGAGCTGGTCGCGGTGTTGAAGAAGGTCGAGGCGGAGATCGGCCGGGAGCAGACCGAGCGTTGGGGGCCCCGTATCATCGACCTGGACCTGCTCCTTTACGGTGAACAAACCGTGTCCGAGCCGGGTATTGCGGTGCCGCACCGGGAGCTGACCAATCGAGCCTTTGCGCTGGTGCCGATCCTCGAGATCGACCACGATGTCGAGCTGCCATCCGGCGAGCCCCTCAGCGCGTTCTGCGAAAAGACGCCCGCCGGGATTCGGTTGTTTGCGCCGCCGAGTAGCCTTCTGGAGGGCTAGGGCGTCGCGCTCACCCCGCGGCCGAAAGAGGAACCTTGAAGGCGATTAAATCGATTCCTGAGCTCCGCGAAGAACTGAGAACGGCCCGGACCAACAGAACCAGCGTCGAGTTCGTCCCGACGATGGGGGCCTTCCACGAGGGCCACCTTGCCCTTATGCGCGCCGCCCGGAAGAGGGGAGGCCTATTGGTGGTCTCCATTTTCGTGAATCCTATCCAGTTCGGTCCGTCCGAGGACTTCGACACGTATCCCCGGGACCTGGACGCCGACCTGGCTAAAGCTGCGGATGAGGGCGCGGAGGTGGTATTCGCTCCCACCGCGGCCGAGATGTATCCCGATGGGCAGATCTCCACCCGGGTCGAGGTCGGCCGCCTGGGGGAAATCCTCGAGGGCGCCTATCGCCCGGGGCACTTCGCCGGTGTCGCGACGATCTGTGCCAAGCTCTTCAACCTCGTGGGCCCGGACCGGGTGTACCTCGGCCAGAAGGATGCCCAGCAGGTCGCGGTTCTCTCCCAGATGGTGCGCGACCTGAATCTGCCGGTGGAACTGGTCGTTTGCCCGACGGTGCGAGAGCCGGACGGCCTGGCGATGTCCAGCCGCAACCGCCGGCTCGACCCGGCCGGTCGAGAGGCCGCCGCGGCGATTTATTCCGCGCTGCGGGCGGCGGTCCGGGAGGCAAACGCCGGCGAGACCTCCGCTTTCAAGCTGGTGACCGTCGCTCGCCGGCTCTTGGACCGGCAGCCCACCGTGCGCTTGCAGTATCTTGAGGTGGTCCATCCGCAGACCTTCCAACCCGTGGACCAGGTATCTGCGCAAACGCTCATTGTCCTGGCCGCCCACGTAGGATCTGTCCGGCTGATAGACAACTGCATCGTCGGGACCGCTCAGCGGCCTGAACGGGAGGAATAATGAGACGCATCATGATGCACGGCAAGATTCATCGGGCCGTGGTGACCGACGCTAACGTCGATTACACCGGCAGCATCACGCTCGATCCGGACCTGATGGACGGCGCCGGGCTTCTCGAGTACGAGCAGGTTCACGTGCTTGACGTAGACAACGGTGCCCGCTTCGTGACCTACACAATCGCCGGACAACGGGGGTCCCTCGAGGTTGTGGTCAACGGTGCCGCCGCACACCTCGTGACACCCGGGGACCGGGTGATCGTGCTGGCCTACGCCGGGATGGAGGACGCCGAGGCGCGGGAGTTCCAGCCCAACATCGTTTCCCTCGACGGCGTAATCAACGCCCAGCCGACGGTCCACTAAGCGACTGTGCTGCTCGCTGTAGACGTTGGGAACACGCAGACCCACATAGGGGTTTTTTCGAAAGACGCGATCGTCGCCCAGTGGCGCACTCACACAGTACGTAGCCGCACCGCCGACGAGCTGGCCCTCACGTTCCGCCAGTTCCTGTCGATGGACGACCTGTCATTCGACCGGCAGATAACCGGCGTGGTCATCTCCAGCGTGGTGCCGACGCTTACCGCAGCCATCCGGGAGATGGTCGAGCGCTACTTCCACTTCAGTCCTGTTGTCGTGGAGCCGGGTACCCGTACCGGGATGCCGATCCACATCGACAACCCTTCAGAGCTGGGGGCCGACCGCATCTGCAACGCAGTGGCCGCCTACACCCTGGCCGGAGGCCCACTCATCGTCATCGATTTCGGCACCGCAACGACATTCGACGTCGTCAGCCAGCGGGGTGAGTACCTGGGTGGTGCGATTGCCCCCGGGGTGCAGGTCTCGGCCGATGCTCTGGCTCAGGCGGCGGCTCGGCTGCCCCGGGTGGAGCTGCTTGCTCCCCGGTCGGTCATCGGTAAGTCCACGATTGAGTCGGTCAGAGCCGGGGTGTTGTTGGGTGCGGCGGCCATGGTCGACGGCATGATCGACCGCATCCGAGGCGAGATGAAGGGGGAGCCGCAGGTTGTAGCCACAGGTGGCCTGGCGCCCCTCGTGCTGGAGCACTGCACCACCAAGTCGCGTTTTGAGGCGACCCTCACGCTGACCGGTTTGCGAATCCTGTACGAACGCAATGTCTGAAACCCCCGAAATCACCCCCTCCACCGACCGCGCTCCCGACGACCAGGCGCCCGAGCACGCCGCTGATGTCCTGAAGGCCCGGAGGGCCAAGCTCCAAGCGCTGCAAGCGGCCGGCGAGGATGCCTTCAAGGTCAAGTTCGAGCGAACCCACCTCATCGGTGACATACCGGCCCTCGTGCCGAACCTGGAGCCGGGAGGCGAGACCAAACTGCACGTACGGGTCGGCGGCCGCCTGATGGCGTTCCGCCGGCAGGGCAAGCTGGTGTTCGCCGACCTGGTCGACGCCTCCGGGCGCATCCAGCTGCTGGCTCAGGCGAACCGGCTGGGCGAGCGGTTCAATCGCCTGGACGACCTGGACATCGGCGACTGGGTCGGCGTGTGGGGCTCGGTGATCCGCACCAAGCGGGGGGAGCTTTCGGTCGCCGTCGAGGGCTTCGACATTCTTACCAAAGGGCTGCGCCCCCTGCCGGAGAAGTGGCACGGCCTGAAGGACGTCGAGGGTCGCTACCGCCAGCGCTATCTCGACCTGATCGCCAACCCGGAGGCCCGGGCGGTCATGCAGACGCGATCCGCCGCCATCGCCTTCATACGGTCGTGGCTGATGGACCGGGGCTTCATCGAGGTCGAAACCCCCATGCTTCAGCCGGTCCACGGCGGCGCCCTTGCCAAGCCGTTCAGCACCTACCACGAGGCGCTCAACATGCACCTCTACCTGCGGGTGGCGCCGGAGCTCTACCTGAAGAGGCTGGTCGTCGGCGGCGTCGAGCGGGTCTTCGAGATCAACCGCAACTTCCGCAACGAAGGGGTGAGCGTTCGCCACAACCCTGAGTTCACGATGCTCGAGGCTTACCAGGCCTTCGCCGATTACCACGACATGGCGGAGCTGTTGGAGGGGTTGGTGTCGGAGGCGAGCTTAGCCACGACTGGAGGGATGAAAGTCCCCTACCAGGGCGACACCCTCGACCTGACGCCCCCTTTCCGAAGGGCCCGGCTGGTCGACCTGGTGAGGGAAGACGGGGTCGATGTGGAGGGTGACCTCGTGGCCGAGTGCGATCGCCTCGGGGTGAAGGTCGACCCCGGCTGGCCGTGGGGAAAGCTTCTGCTGGAGCTGTATGAGAAAAAGGTGGAGCGCAATCTGATGCAGCCCACCTTCGTCATGGACTACCCAAAGGAGGTATCGCCGCTGGCGCGCACCCATCGCAGCGATCCCCGGTTCACCGAGCACCTCGATCTGGTGGTCGCCGGCATGGAGGTGGGCGTTGCGTACTCGGAGCTGACCGATCCCATCGACCAGCGCCGCCGCTTCGAGGCCCAGTCCGAGGACCGGGACCACGAGGCCCACCAGGTGGACGAGGATTTCCTGAAGGCCCTGGAGTACGGCATGCCGCCGACCGGGGGCCTGGGCTTCGGCATCGACCGGTTCCTCATGGTCCTCGCCGACCAGCCGTCGATCCGCGAGGTCATTCTGTTCCCGGCCATGCGTCCCGAGGAGGGGGTCCCCCAGCAGGCCGAGGGCAAGGCGGAGACGGCGTCGAAGGACAAGCCTGCCATTATTGAGGAGCTCAAGGCGGCTGACGATCTCAAGGCGGCTGACGATCTCAAGGCTGCCATTCAATCCGCCATCCCTGAACTCGCGGCTGCCGTCGTGGCTGCGATGCCTGAGATCGGCACAGCGGGCAGGAGGGCTGCCGATTCCGCCGCGAGGAGGGCGGCTGGGGCGCCCTCAGCGAAGGCCGATCACCGGACGGCCCCGCACAGCCCGGAGCAGATCCCCCAGCTGCTGGTGGTCGGCACGGGCAAGGTGGCGTCGGCATTGGCTTGCCTGGGGGAAAGGTCGGGGTTCCACGTACGGGTCGCCGCCGGCCCCGACGCCTACAGCGTGGGAGAGTTCGAGGGCGCCGACGAGGTCATAGTCACTCCCGAACCGCATGATGTGGAAGCCCTGCGGCCTGACGCCAGCACCTACGTGGCTATCTGCAGTGAGGTCAACGAGTTTGCCGAGGAGGTTCTTCAGACCTTGATGCCGAGCGAAGTTCCCTATCTGGGCGTCATGCTCAAAAAGGGCAAGGCGGCCGCCGCCTTCAAGCGCCTGGGAAAGCTTGGCTTCGACGAACAGAAGATCTCGCGCGTACACATGCCCATCGGCCTGGCCCTGCGAAGCCAAAGCCCCGAGGAGATCGCCATCAGCATCCTGGCGGAAATCGTGGCGATCCGCCGGGGCGCGGAAGGCTACGGCGCGGGCTGACTAAGAGTTAAGCGGCCAGCCGGTCGCCTGAAGGGCCTCGGCAATCCGATCTCTATCCCGCTCATCGATCGCAGTCCGGAACAGGACCCTTCCGGACCTATTGAGCACACAGAGCTCGGTCCATGACCCCTTTGCCGAACCCCGGCGGCGAAATCGGACTGTGGCTGCCCGGTGTCGAGGCACCGTTAGGCGGCGACCGCCCTCGACGGCCAGGTGATCACTCGAAACCGCCAGTACCCAGCCGGGACGCGGTGCCCTCCTGAGTTGGCGGGTCCACAGAATGACAAAGAACGGAAGGCAGACGGCGAAGGCGGTGATTGCCGGCCGGTAAAAAGCCGCAACAGCAAACGTGATGGCGAAGACCCAGAACCAGCTCAGGAACCGGCGGTTCACCGCCTCGGATCCGCCATGGTGGTGCGGGATTTCGAATCGAAGCAGCTGCGTCATGTCGTCATCGTTCGTGAAGGAGTAAGAAGGTGTTGTTCGTCTTATCCTTCAGTAGCCCTTACCATTAGGGAGTCGACTTTTCGTCCTCCAAGCTGAAGCGAACAAGCCGGAAAACTTCCACATAGGAAGTCGCCATTCGGCGGATTTATCCCTGGGCACCAGAGCCTGTGCCGTTTTGAGTCGGGGTTTAGTACGCAGACCTGAAGTCTATAATCGGAAACGGAACCGACTATTTTGGCCGGATGGTTCCGGGGATGGAGTGATTGCCATGTTCGAAAGATTCACCGACCGGGCCAGGCGAGTTGTCGTCCTAGCACAAGAAGAAGCCAGGCTTCTAAACCACAACTACATCGGCACCGAGCACATCCTGCTGGGGCTCATTTCCGAAGGTGAAGGCGTGGCTGCCAAGGCCCTGGAGTCTCTCGGGGTGTCGCTCGACTCGGTTCGCTCTCAGGTGGAAGAGATCATCGGAACCGGCTCCTCTTCCCCTCAGGGGCACATTCCCTTCACACCCCGCGCCAAGAAAGTGTTGGAGCTTTCCCTTCGTGAGGCTCTTCAGCTCGGACACAACTACATCGGCACCGAGCACATCCTTCTGGGCCTCATCCGTGAGGGTGAGGGTGTCGCCGCCCAGGTCCTCCAGAAGCTCGGGGCCGACCTGGGCCGGGTTCGCCAGCAGGTCATTCAGCTGCTGAGCGGCTTCGGACCGTCGCAGGAGAAGGGCTCTCCGGCAAGCGGTGGCGAGGGTGCCACCTCTCCCGGCGGATCTCCGATCCTCGACCAGTTCGGCCGCAACCTGACCGCCCTCGCTTTGGGCAACAAGCTCGACCCGACCATCGGCCGCGATAAGGAGATTGAGCGGGTCATGCAGGTTTTGTCCCGTCGGACCAAGAACAACCCCGTCCTGATCGGCGAGCCCGGCGTTGGCAAGACCGCCATCGTCGAAGGCCTGGCCACCAAGATCGTTGCGAACGAGGTGCCTCAGACCCTGAAGAACAAGCAGATCTACACGCTGGACCTGGGGGCACTGGTCGCCGGTTCGCGCTACCGCGGTGACTTCGAGGAGCGCCTGAAGAAGGTCCTCAAGGAGATCCGCACCCGGGGCGACATCGTGCTGTTCATCGACGAGCTCCACACCCTTGTGGGTGCCGGTGCTGCCGAGGGCGCCATCGATGCTGCTTCGATCCTCAAGCCGATGCTGGCTCGTGGTGAGCTGCAGACCATCGGTGCGACCACCCTGGACGAGTACCGCAAGCACCTGGAGAAGGACGCCGCTTTGGAGCGGCGGTTCCAGCCGATAGTGGTGAACGAGCCCACCGTGGCCCACACCATCGAGATCCTCAAGGGCCTGCGGGACCGTTACGAGGCACACCACCGGATCCAGATCACCGACCAGGCGCTGGTGGCCGCAGCCAACCTCGCCGACCGGTACATCTCGGACCGGTTCCTGCCGGACAAGGCCATCGACCTCATCGACGAGGCCGGCTCCCGTCTGCACATCAGGCGTGAGACGGCACCGCCGGACCTGCGTGAGCTGGACGAGGAGATCGCCAAGATCAAAAAGCAGAAGGAAGAGGCCGTCGAGGCTCAGGACTACGAGAAGGCCGCCCGGTTGCGTGAGGAAGAGAAGCGCATGCAGGCCGAGCGGACCGTCAAGCAGGCCAAGTGGCAGGATGCCGAGGGACAGGTTCTGGCCGAGGTGGGCGAAGAGGAGATCGCAGAGGTGCTTTCCATGTGGACCGGCATCCCCGTCTACAAGCTCACTGAGGAAGAGACCGCCAAGCTCATCCGGATGGAGGACGAGCTGCACAAGCGGATCGTCGACCAGACGGACGCGGTGCGGGCAGTCTCCCAGGCCATCCGGAGGACCCGTGCGGGTCTGAAGGACCCCAAGCGGCCCAGTGGTTCGTTCATATTTCTGGGACCGTCCGGTGTCGGTAAGACCGAGCTCTCCAAGACGCTGGCCGAATTCCTCTTCGGAGACGAGGAGGCCCTCATCCAGCTGGACATGTCGGAGTACATGGAGAAGCACACGGTCAGCCGTCTGATCGGTTCTCCTCCGGGTTACGTCGGGTTCGAGGAAGGCGGTCAGCTGACCGAGGCGGTCCGCCGCCGGCCGTTCTCAGTGGTTCTGTTCGACGAGATCGAGAAGGCTCACAACGACGTCTTCAACACTCTGCTGCAGATCCTCGAAGACGGGCGCCTGACCGACTCTCAGGGTCACACCGTGGACTTCAAGAACACGGTGATCATCATGACCTCCAACCTCGGTACCCAGAACCTGCGCAAGACCAGCCTGGGCTTCGCGTCGGACAGCTCCGAGGTGACCTACGAGAAGATGAAGGAAAAGCTCATGCAGGAGCTGAAGCACGGCTTCCGGCCCGAGTTCCTGAACCGTGTCGACGACATCATCGTCTTCAAGGAGCTCAGCAGGGAGAACGTGCGGGAGATCGTGGACCTCATGTTCCGCAGGGTCAAGGAGCAGCTGAAGTCGCTTGACGTTGCAATCGAGCTGACCGACGCCGCCAAGGACATGCTTGCCGAGCAGGGTTACGACGCCCAGCTGGGTGCCCGCCCGCTGCGGCGGGCGATCCAGCGGTTGGTCGAGGACCCGCTGTCGGAGAAGATCCTGTGGAAGGAGTTCTCCGCCGGCCAGCAGATCGTGGCCGACTCCATCGACGACCCGGAGAACCCCGGGAAGCGCAAGATGGTGTTCAACAGCCCGGAGGAGGGTACGCCCGAACCCGAGCTGGCAGGAGCAGGCACCGAAAGCTAAGCACAGCAACAACCCAAAATCGGCCGGCCCTTTAAGGGGCCGGCCGATTTGTTGTCACCCCCGGGACCTACAGTTCCGACATGCCCAAGAACGCAATGGTCTGCCTTCGCTGCGGGCACCGCGCTCTGCAGTGGCTCGGCCGCTGTCCCGACTGCGCCGCCTGGGACCCCTTCGTTGAGGAGCCACCGATCGTCGCCAAGAACCCAAAGGGACCCGCCAAGGCCGGCGTCACAATGCTCATAGGATCGGTGGATCCGGAACCTTGTCAGCGAATTGGAACCGGTTTGGCCGAGCTCGACCGGGTCCTGGGCGGAGGGTTGGTTCGGGGTTCGGTCGTCCTCATTGCCGGGGAGCCCGGAGTCGGAAAGTCTACTCTGCTCCTTCAGGCCGCCGCAGGGGTCGAGGAACTCGGCAGAGGTGTCCTATTGGTGTGCGGTGAGGAGTCCGTCGAGCAGGTGGCCGCCCGTGCCCGGCGCTTGGGAGCCCCACGACGAATCACCTTAACGCCGGAAACCGAGGTGGGGGCTATCGTGCCTCTTATGCACGGGACGGATGTAGTCCTGGTGGACTCCGTTCAAAGCCTTCGCGCCTCCGACTCCGCCGGTGAACCGGGTTCGATCTCCCAGGTTCGCCAGTGTGCCGCGGCCCTGACCGAGGCGGCAAGGGACACCGGCACCGCCTTGGTGCTGGTCGGCCACATCACAAAGGACGGGTCCATCGCCGGCCCCCGAGCCCTTGAGCATCTAGTCGACGTGGTCGTCACCTTCGAAGGGGACCGTGCGCACCACCTTCGGACCGTTCGGGGCATTAAGAACCGGTACGGGGCGACTGGAGAGCTTGGGGTTTTCCAGATGGGACCCAGCGGCCTCAGTGAGGTTCCGGATGCCTCGCGGTTTTTCCTCGCAGAACGGCACAAGGACGCGGCGGGGTCGGCGGTTGGTTGCATCATTGAGGGCCGCCGCTGTCTCGCACTTGAGATCCAAGCGTTGGTTATGCCCTGCAAGCCTCCGGCGGTGCCCCGCAGGGTTGCCCAGGGGCTGGAGTCGGCCCGGGTGGGGGTTGCCATGGCGGTTCTTCAGCAGCACTGCCGGATCCAGGTGGCCGACTACGACGTCTACGCTTCGGTCGCCGGAGGTCTTCGTGCAGCCGAGCCTGGCATCGATCTACCTCTGTGCCTCGCCCTGGCGAGCTCTCGCCGCAATGAGCCCATTCCGGCGGGAGTGGCAGCTGTCGGTGAGGTGGGATTGGCGGGGGAGCTCAGGTCCGTTCCGGGCCTCCCCGCCCGCGTCAAGGAACTGTTTCGCTTGGGGTTTGCAACCGTTATTGCGCCCGGGGTCCAAGGGAACAACGGCGCAGGGGACATGGGAGAGACAAAAGGGGCGAAAGTGGTCGGCGCAACGTCGCTCGGTCAGGCACTTGGCATTTTGAGTCGACTTGGTCACTGAGAGTAACATTGCCGCGGCTCATTGCGGCCGGGGGGTCCCGCCTGTTACCATAGAACGTCCCGATACCGCGTGATTTCTCGCAGTTTCGGGGCAAAAAGTTGCTCCCGCATCTAAGGGTCCATCGAGGGACCGTCCAATCTAGAGAAGGAGGACCGTTTGCCCTCAGCCACCACCTTTCAAATTGGTGACAAGGTTGTTTACCCCCATCATGGCGCAGCAATTATCAAGAGCCTCGAGCAAAAGGAATTTCAGGGCGAAACCAAGGATTACTACGTACTGAGGTTGGCCTACGGTGACCTGACCCTCATGGTCCCCGTGGATAACACCGATGGAGTAGGCATTCGTGATGTCATCGCACAGGACGAGCTTGAGAAGGTCTTCAAGGTCCTGAAGTCCAAGGAATGCCGCATGCCTACGAACTGGAGCCGTCGCTTCAAGACTCACGTCGAGAAGCTTCGTTCCGGTGACATCTATCAGGTGGCTGAAGTAGTTCGTAACCTGGCCCGTCGGGAAGCCGACAAGGGCCTCTCGGCAGGCGAGAAGCGCATGCTGACCAAGGCACGCCAGATTCTCATTTCCGAAGTCACGTTCGCAGCAAACGTCGATGAGTCGGAAGCGGGAACCATGCTCGACAAGGTGCTTGCCGGTTAGTTCCTAATCCACATCCGACGCGGCCCCCGGCCTGTGCCCGAGATCATCTCGAGCCCGGACCGGGGGTCGTTTTATGCAGGGAGTAGTGAATGAACGTCACAGCCGTTGTCCTGGCCGCCGGAAGCGGCCAGCGAGTCGGCTCCGATATTCCCAAGCAGTTCCTTCCTCTAGCGGGCCGTCCGATGATCACCCTTAGCCTTGCCGCCTTCGAGGCGTGTAAACAGCTGCAGGCGGTGGTGGTGGCGCTGCCTCCCGGGGGCGGTGCGGCAGAACCGCCGCTGGAGGAATTTGCAAAGGTTGGCGCCCGGGTGGCGGGCGGCAGCAGCCGCCAAGGTTCGCTTGCCCAAGCGCTTGCGCACCTCCCCGAATCCACCGAAGCAGTTCTGGTTCACGATGCCGCCCGTCCCCTGTTGGGCCAAAGGATCATCGAAGACCTGTTGGCCGCCCTGGATGACACCTGCGACGGCGTTATCCCGGCGATTCCAATCGAGGACACAATCAAGAAGGTCTCGGAGGACCGACTGGTGGAGCAGGAGCTGGACCGTCGTGGGGTATGGCGCGTCCAAACCCCGCAACTCTTTCGGAGGGCCGCTCTTGAGGACTCCCTGGCCAAGGCCATCCAGTCGGGCATGGAGTCAACCGACTGCTCGCAGATGTTGACCGGCGCCGGGTACAGGGTTCGAGTGGTGGAGGGTGATCCGCTCAACTTCAAGGTGACCCGGGCGGTTGATCTCTGGCTGGCGGAACAGGTGCTTGCGGCCCGGCCCGAGGGCGGCGGATGAGAGTGGGCATGGGTTACGACGTTCACGGCTTCGACGAGAGCCGCCCGTTGATCCTCGGGGGTGTCACCGTCCGTGATCACGGTGGGCTGGCGGGGCACTCCGACGCGGACGTGGTCTCGCATGCAGTCGCCGACGCTCTGCTGGGCGCCGCGGGGCTCGGAGACCTCGGCACCCACTTCCCGGCCGATGTGGTTGCGCAGGGGATCTCGAGCCTGCAAATCCTTGCTCGAACGGCCACCTTGCTGGGCGATGCAGGCTTCACCATCGTGAACGTCGACGCTACCGTTGTGATTCAAGAGGTCAGGATGGCTGCTCATCGGGACCAGATGGTCACCCGGGTGGCGGAGGCGCTGAGCCTGGACCCGGCGCAGGTAAGTGTTAAGGCGACCACCACGGACCGTCTCGGCTTCGCCGGCAGGGGAGAAGGAGCGGCAGGCATAGCAGTGGCTCTGGTGGACGGCGGTCCCAGCCGCTAAGACCTCACGCTCACCATCGCCCGGTTAAGGTGTTCGGTATGGGACTGATGGTGACCAACACGCTCACGCGGGCCAAAGAGGCGTTCGTTCCGCGTGACGAGGGCAAGGTGGCCATGTACGTCTGCGGCCCAACCGTGTACGGCGACATCCACGTCGGCAACGCCCGGGCGGCAATAGTTTTCGACGTCATCCGCCGCTACCTGACCTGGCGTGGGTTCGAGGTCACCTTCGTCCAGAACTACACCGATGTCGACGACAAGATCGTCAACCGCGCCAACGACGAGGGCACCGACTGGAAGGAGCTGGCCGAGCACTACTCGAAGGCCTATGAGGAGGTCGCCGCGGCCCTCCGCGTCACTCCGCCGGACAGGTTGGTCAAGGCCACCGATCACATTCCGGAGATGATCGACATGATCGCCCGGCTCGTCGACGGTGGTTATGCGTACGAGTCGGCGCGCAGCGTGTGGTTCTCGGTGGAAGACTTTCCCGGCTACGGCAAGCTTTCCGGGCGTACGCTCGACGAGGTGCACGCGCGTGAGCGGGTGGAGCCCGATCCGAACAAGAGAAAGCCGCTGGATTTTGCTCTGTGGAAGGCGGCCAAGAAGGGTGAGCCCTCCTGGGACAGCCCGTGGGGGGCGGGGCGCCCCGGATGGCACATCGAGTGTTCCGCCATGTCGGCGAAGTATCTGGGAATGGGCTTCGACATCCACGGCGGAGGATCCGACCTCATCTTTCCGCATCACGAGAACGAGATCGCCCAAGCCGAGGCGGCCCTCGGAAGCGAGCCGTTCGTCCGGTACTGGCTGCACAACGGCATGGTGAAGATGGACGCTCAGAAGATGTCGAAGTCGCTCGGAAACCTGGTGCTGGTCAAGGATCTGTTGAAGGAAGTGAGGCCGGAGATCCTGCGAATGATGTCGATCTCGAGCGCCTATCGGCACGACGTCGACTTCGGAGAAGGCTCCCTGGAGCAGGCCAGACGCGCCATCGAGCGATTCGACAACTTCTCCCGGGCGGCCGGCGAAGCGGCCGAAAAGGTTTCCATGGAGGGCCAGGAGTATCTGGACCGGTTCGCCGGTGCTATGGACGACGATTTCAACACCCCGATGGCCATCAGTGTCATGTTCGACCTGGTCAAGCATGGGAACACCCTCCTGGACAGCGGGTCGGATCCCCAGGCGGCCGAGCGGATTGGCGGGGTGGTGGCTGCCTTCGACCAGATGGCCGACGTCCTCGGCATCTCCGACGATCCTGGCACGGAGGCCGGCGACCGTGCGGGAGACCAACTTTCGCCAGAGGAGAGTGAGCTGCTTGCTCGGCGGGACGCAGCTCGCAAAAAGCGGAACTGGGCGGAGTCGGACAGCCTGCGGGACCGCCTGGCAGTGCTGGGGGTCGTCGTGGAGGACACCCCGGCCGGGAGCCGCTGGCATCGCAAGGGCTGAGATGCTCAGCTCGACGATACGAAGTTCATCGACTCGTCGAACAAATCGCTGAATGGCTCCAGATCGTCCACTGGACCCGTCAGCACCGCCTGGTTACCGCCGGCTATCTTCAGCGGCGCGCCGGCCAGTCCCTGCAAGAGCAGAAAGCCGCTTATTCCCCGCACGTACCAGACCCCCATCCGTGCGCCCGACGCAGTCGGTTGTTGCAGGGTCATCGTGGCCTCCTTACCGGTTCTCTCTTACGCCTGCCAGCACCCTGCTCGGAGGTCTCTTCGTGTCGAAGAAGTGCTGAGTGCAACAGGTCAAGCGCCCGGATCACGCAAGTCTTGTCCTCCGAAGACATGCCGGTAAGGAGGGGATCCAGAACGTCATCCACCCCGCTGGAAAGGTGGGCTCCCGCCCACCTGGCCAGCTTCTCGCTCGGGCTGACCCGGGTCACCCGGCCGTCGGTCGAGTCGATGGAGGTCACGACCAGCCCTTCGTCCCGCAGGGAAACGACCGCGGCAGATACCGCACTCTGAGCGATGGACAGCCGGCGTGCGATCTCCCCGACCGGTGATCCGGGTGACTCCAGAACGGCCCCCAGCACGAGCTGGTTCCTGACCGGTACCGCTTCGACCTGCCCCGGCCGGGCGCCGATGGCTTGTTCGGCGAGCTGCTTGAGCTTACGGGCCAGGAAGTAAAGCTCTCCCTTGTTCATACATTCATCTTAATAGATACATCTGGAAAGATGCAATCCTAGATTTGGAAGAGCCATGAGAAAAGAGAAAGGTCGAATGTTGTGTGGTCGGAAGCGAACCGACCCGGAGCACGTTGCCTCCCGCAGCGGGCGGAAGCAGCGGACGCATTGCGACCATAACGGCTGTTTTAGAACTTCGAGGACCAGTGCTTTGAGCTGGTGCCCGGATTCGAACCGGGAACCTACCGATTACAAGTCGGTTGCGCTACCGGATTGCGCCACACCAGCCTGTGGACCAGAGGCCGGACGCCCGTGCGGGCATCCATCCGATTGTAGTCCTTGCTTCCGCCCCCTCGTTTCCGTAAGGTGAACCGAATGGATCACAGCCTTGTTATTCGACTCCTCGGATGAGTACCGCTGCGGGTCCTCAGTTCGGGCAGCGGGAAGCGAAGATCCTGGAGTTCGAGCGCAACTGGTGGAAGTACTCCGGTGCCAAGGAGAGGGCGATTCGGGATTTGTTCGGGTTCTCGGCCACCCGGTACTACACCTTGCTGAATGAGATCATCGACATGCCCGAGGCCCTGGCCCACGACCCCATTCTGGTCAAGCGCCTTCAGAGGCTGCGGGCATTCCGCCAGCGCCAGCGGATGGCCCGCCGTCTCGGTATTCACCTCTCCGGGAACGGATAGCAGATAATCTGACCCGAACCCATGGGAAAGCACTCTGCACCGGAAAGCCCGGGATTCTGGCGAGCAGTAGTTATTGCGGGGTTGCGGTACCTCGTGTTTGCGGCACTGATCGCGGCGGTGGTGTTCGGGGTATACAAGCTCGCCTTCGATAACAGCGACACCAACCCGACGGCAGAAGAGGATCTGTCGGTCGTCCCGGAGGACCCCATTCTCGAAGAGACCCCGACCGCTACCGCCTCGCCTACGGCATCGGCATCGCCCACCGCACCTGCCGCCGGCACCGGCAAGGCTCAGGTTCTCGACGCCAGCAACTCACAGGCACGCCTGGATGCGGCCGCACGCAAGCTGGAGGCTGCCGGTTACACCGTGGTGTCGAGGGGAAACGCATCGACACCGCGTGAAAAAACAACGGTCTTTTATCAACCCGGCAACCAGCAGATGGGGGAAGCGGTCGCAAGCCTTCTGGGGGCCTCGCTGGTTTCGCCGGTCGGCGACCTCAAGCTCGACCCCTCCATCCCGGTTACCGTAATCATCGGTCCCGACTACGCTGGCTGAGCCACGCCTACTTAGCCGGGTCAGCGCTGCAGCTGCAGCCTGCTGGTGAGGATCACCCGCATGTTTCCGATGAGCTTGCCGCTCTCCTGGGATGCGATGTCGAACTGCGATGAGAAGCGCGTCGAGGACGCATAGAGAACGCCGTTGTCGATATCAAGCCTTGACGAAGCGTTGCTCGTCGAAACCCCGCGCAGCCTCACCGGCACGCCGCCCTGCTGCTGATGGGTGATTATGTTGCCCGACCGTTTGGTCTCGATTCGCGCCAGCTTGCGCTTGCCCTTCAGCTCGAAGCCCAGCAGCCTGCCCTCTCCATCCAGCTTGATGTTGCCCAGGTCCCCGTCGAGAACCAGAGGAGTGTCCCACTCGTCACCGATTCCGACCGGGTTCGGCGGAAGCGCGATGCGGCTTCTGACCAGAGTCGAACCAAGCTGAACCGCCGAGGCCGCCGGCGCCGCCAGATCCTCGGTAACCGCCTTGAGTATCTCCCCCTTGGGCCCCAGCTCGTACTTGGCCGTCATCGGCGGCGGGGTTCTCATCGGGACTCCGTCCTGCTTGAGGCTCCTGGGCGTCAGGTTGATCGTCAGTATGGCGTTTTGCCCGCCGGCAGCCGATACCTTTTCGTGGACGTCGACCACCATGTTGACCGTGGTGACGCTCTGCTCGCTGCGGGAGTTGACTGAGGTTCGAGAGTCGATGGTCCACAGGTAACGGGTTCCGTCCCCCCTGTCGAACCGATATTCGAGCGGAATTTTGCCGTTGGAGCAGGCGCTAAGGCTCAGCACGATCAGCACCGGAGCGATTCTTCTAAGAAAGGAGTTCATGCGAGCAGTCTACCGACAGGTCCCGCCGGCGTGCTGGCTGCGTCCTCAGCAGGCTAAGGTTGCGGAAATGGATCCAGTCGAACAGATCGGGCAGCTGCGGCGGGATCGCAGCATCACCGGCATCTTCCTGGACTTCGACGGGACACTGGCGCCGATCGTCGAGGACCGCGGAGCGGCAGCAATCGTCCCCGGGACGCCCGAGGTGCTGTCTGCTCTGGCCCACCTCTACCCCCTCGTCACTTTTATATCCGGCCGTGGAGCGGCCGATCTCTACCGCCGCGTGGGGGCGGATGGGCCCCGTTACTTCGGCCTCTACGGCGCCGAGGAGATGACGGCCGAAGGACTGGTGCAGTCGCCTATGGCCGGCCGGTGGAGGCAGACCGTCGAGAAGCTGTCGGCTGAGGCCACCGAGCTCATACGCGCCCACGCACTTGACGGGTGCGAGGCGGAGAACAAGGACCTGGCCCTGTCTCTTCACTACCGCCACACGGGAGAATCAGATCCACCCGGCGTCCTGGCGGAGTGGTCACGGAAGGCCGCCGAGGCAAATGGCTTCCAGCTCGGGGTCGGAAGGATGGTGCTGGAGTTAAAGCCTCGCTCGGTGTCCAAGGCAGCGACATTTCAGCAGCTGGCGGTGCAGTACCAGGTGCAGAACGCTCTGGTGGCGGGTGACGACGCTGCCGACGTCGAGATGATGAGCCGGTCGGCTCAGGTGATCCCCGGGCTGCTGCTCAGGGTGGGAGTCGTGTCGGCCGAGGCACCCGTCGGAATGCTGGAGAACTCAGACGTACAGGTGAGATCACCGCAGGAGGTCGTCGAGCTCTTGGAGCGGCTTCTCTAGCGGCTAATTTGTCCTGTCTCTGAGTTGTGGCGACGCATCCTTGCTAGCGGGCCCACATCTTCACCTTACCGATAATGTCCTCGGGGATCCGTCCCTGGGTCAGTCTGCCGTGGTGTGGGCGGTCTGTGTTGTAAAGGTGCAGGTACCGGTCAAGGTCGTGGCGCAGGCCGGTGTACTTGGGAATCAGGTAGCGGGCGAAGGTTGGCTTCCAGCACTCCTCGAGGATGGTTTGCTGAACCCGCTCGACACCCGTTGGACTGGGGCCTTCCGGCGCGAATGAAGATGTGGCGGGCCTTGAGCCGGGCGATTTCCTTGTCGAACTCGGCCGAGCGGAACTCTGAACCGTTGTCGGTGCACACCGCCTCCAGCCTCCACCCCCGGTTGGACAGATCCTCGGCCACCCGGCTAGCCAAAGCGGAGGTGAACCGGCCCTGGGCGTTTTTCGGACTGAGATGGTCTCGGCCCAGCAGAAGCTGGAGGCGACGTCGATCGTGGTGTGTACTGCCATGCCGTGCCCTTGGCACCCGAGAGCCGACCGATGCAAAAGCAGTCCATCTGGACCAGCTCACCCGGGTGGTCGACCTCGATGTGGCGCTCAGGCGGGGGCTGGCGGCTCTCGATCGGCTCGTAGGGGGCGGCGTAGCCGGCCACCATCCCCAGCCGCTTCGCCTTGGTGTTTAGCCCATGGCGCCTTAAGACCTTGTGGACCCCGTTGGGCGAGATCTTGATCGATCCCCATTTGCGCCGGGCCAGCTCGTCGCTGATGCGTTGCGGACCCACGGTGGGAAACGCCAGGGCGAACGCGATCACCCGCTGCTCAATCATCGGTGAGGTGGCGTTGGGCATCCGGGGCCGCCGGCGCTCCCGGGGGCCAAGATCTCGATGCCGAAACGCTCGACCTGGCCCTTCCAGCGGTAGTAGGTCGAGGGATGGATCCCCATTGCCCGGCAGGCGGCTCTTACATTGCCCATCTCGTGAGCTAGTCCAAAGACTCGTACTCTGAACCGGAACAGGGCATCATCTTGAGTCAAGGCGACGTCTCCTTCTGCTCGACGTGGTGGTCAAACAGAAGGATGCGTCGCCTCCAAGTTGAGTCGTGGATTTGAGACAGTGTCGCTAGGTCTCGGAGATAGGACAGGCTAATTGCCGGACTCGTGCAGCCGCGTGATGTCCTTCAACTGCCGCCAGACCCACTTGCTGGGTGTGTTGTGGTCGATGATCTCCCGGTTCAGCTGGGCCATGTGCCGCTTGTCCTCAGGCTCCATGGTGAGCCCTTGGTACAGGGCCTCGGCCATCTCCTGGATGTCGTACGGGTTTATGCCGAGCACCCCGTACTCCAGCTCGTACCAGGCTCCGGCGTTCTTCGACAGGACCACGACGCCGTCCACCTCGTTGACCGTCGGGCCCTCCTTGGCCACCAGGTTCATGCCGTCGAGGATGGGGTTCACCATAAGAACGTCGTAACGCCGGCTGCAGGCGAGGGCCCTTACGTAGTTGTCCTCGTTGATCAGCACGATCGGCTGCCAGTCGTCGGTTCCGAGCTCCTTGTTGACCTCGTCGTGGAGCGCCAGGACATCCGCCTCGTAGTTGCGGTACTCGGGGATTGCCCTGCGGGACGGGTACAGAAGGGCGACGTGAACGACCCGGCCCAACAGCTCCGGGTGGTTGTTGAGCATGGTCTCGTAGGCCTTGAAGCCGCGGACCACGTTCTTTGAGAGCTCCAGCCGGTCGACGCGCAGGATCAGTCTGCGGCCTTCGAGGACGCGGTCCAGCCACCTTAGGTGCTTGGCGGCCTCCGGTGAGTGGGCCAGTTTCCGCACGGCTCCGGCGTCGATTGAGATCGGGTAGTCGCGGACAACCGTGGTCACATCCTTGTGGTGCACGACGCCCCGGCTGGTCTCCACCTCCGCGCCGAGTATCTCCTGGCAACACAACATGAAGTTATGCGACCACCGGCGTGCCTGAAATCCGACGAGGTCGTTGGCAAGCATGCCCTCCAGGACCTCTTTCGCCATGTTCCCCGGCAGCACCCGCATCATGTCCGGTTGTGCCCATGGCGTATGAGTGAAGTGGTATGCGAACGCTGCCGGCACCAGCTCCCTCAGGTACTTGGCCACCATGGTCAGGTGGTAGTCGTGCAGCATAACGGGGGTGATGGACTCCGACCCCGAGATTTCCTTGGCGAGCGCTTCGGCGAAGATGCGGTTGACATCCTTGAAGGCTTCCCAGTCCCGGGGCCAGCGGGGGGTGAACCGTGGATGCATCGGAAGGTTCCACATGCTGTGGTTGAGGAACCAGAAGACCGAGTTTGAGATCCGGTTGTAGTAGCGGTCAAAGGTCTCCCTGTCGAAGGTCAGGTAGCGCAGCCGCAGCTCGGAATCATCCAGGTCCGCCGTGAGGTGGCCGTCGGGATGGGAGCGCACCATCTTGCGATCTCCTGCAGTCAGAGCCGCAGCCACCCACAGTCCGTCTGCGTGCTTCATGACCTCGGTCAGGGCGGTGACCAGGCCACCGGCGCCCCTGGTCGCCTCGAGCTTGCCGTTCTCGTTCTCCTCGTACTTCACCGGACCCCGGTTCGAGGCGATTACGAGTGAACGTCCCCGCAGGACCTCGGCCAGTGAGAATGCCGGTTCGATCAATTCAGTTGCTCGAAGGGGGACGGGACACAGCGAAAGGTTACCCCGACAGCGCCTTGCTTGAACGGGACTTTGTCCGGGGTGTCGGCCGGGGCGACCCCTATACTTGGAGGGTGGCTGTTCCCAAACGTCGCCAGGGCCCCCAAGTGAACGAAGCATTTCGCCGGGCCGGAATAGTCGCCTGGTCGCTGATCGGATGCCTGTTGCTTGCCGGCATCTCCTTGTACATCCTTTACTTCCTTCGAGAGGTCATTCCTCCGATCGCCCTGGCACTGATCCTAATCTTCCTGCTCAACCCGCTGGTAACCCGGCTCGAGCGCAGGGGCGTTCGGAGGGGAATCGGCACGGCACTCATCTATCTGGTGTTCCTGGGAGTTGTGATCGTGGGACTATCGCTGCTGCTTCCACCGTTGGGCGGCCAGATCAACGACATGGTGAAGCGAGGGCCTGAGATTCAGCAAAATGCCATTGCCACCGTGGAGGACGTGGCAGGTTCGCTCAACATCTCGCTGGATGCGATCGGATTGGGAAACCTGGCCAGCGAGCAGCAGGGGCAGCCACCCGGCCGCAGTGAGAAATCGACCCGGTCGTTCCTGGAGGACCTGGGCGGCCGGCTTTTCGCGGGCGCCGGCCGGTTCGCCACAGGTGCTCTGCACCTCATAGTCAACTTCATCCTGGCGCCGGTCTTTGCCGCCTACCTGTTGATCGACCTGCCGAAGATACAAAAGGCGGGACTCCATTACATGCCGCCCCGCCTGCGGGAGGAATGGCTTCCGGTGCTGGAGCGTATCGGCAACACGGTCGGAAGCTTTTTTCGGGGTCAGCTCCTGGTGGCGGCGATCGTCGGCATCATGTCCTGCCTCGTCTTCTTGATCATCGGGTTGCCGTTCTGGCTGCCTATTGGGCTGCTGGCAGGCTTCTTTAACATCATTCCGCTGATCGGGCCGTTCGTTGGAGGTGCTGTGGCGGTTCTGGTGGGAAGCATCGAGGGCGGGCTCGGCTTGGCTATCAAAGCTGCCGTTGGGATGCTGATGGTCCAGCAAATCGACAACCACTTCATCAGCCCGAAGGTGATGGGGTGGGCGGTGCGGCTGCACCCGGTCGCCGTGATGATCGCTCTGCTGCTGGGGGCGTCGCTCGGAGGGATCTTCGGAATGCTGCTGGCCGTTCCGATGATGGGCGTGGCCAAGATTCTGTTCGTGCATTTCTACGAGACTCGGGTTCTGGGCAACTGGGACTACTACGAGTCGCCCACCGGCGACGGCCTTGTAGAGGCTACCGGCGGCGAGCGGGAGCTTGCGAGCCGGGATGCGCGGCCGGACCCGGAGCTTCCGAGCCCGGATGTTCCGGCGCAGGGCGACGGGACGGCAGGCACAAAAACCGCCAAGCCTGCAAAGGGACCTCGAGCCGAGGAGCTGAAGGAAGCCAAGAAGGGCGCCTGAAAACGGCCTGCAGCCCTCGTTTGACATGTAACAGGGGGGGTGCGATGGTTACGTCCTCATCAAGAGAGGCTTAGGGACGGGCCCTGTGACGCCTCGGCAGCCGTCAGTCGGACAACAAACGACTGAAAGGTGCTAATTCCCGCCCGGTAAACCCGGGGAAGATGAGCAGGGTCACATCCGGGTCGCCTGCCATCGGTAGGCGATTCTTATTTGAAGGGTGTGGAAGTGGCCAGAGTAGAAAAGCTCGAATGCAGGGAATGTGGTCGGACCTACGAGGCAGCTCCGATCTATGTGTGTGACTTCTGCTTCGCTCCCCTCGAGCCCGTTTACGATTACGGTTCGATTGCCACCGCCATGACCCGGGAGTCGATTCTCAAGGGCCCGGCGTCGATCTGGCGCTACGTAGACCTCCTGCCGGTTGACCCAGGCACGCCCAGGGTTGACATCGGTGCCGGCCTTACGCCGCTTCTCAAGGCCGGCCGCTTGGGGGCGGAGCTGGGAATCGATAATCTCTACATAAAGAACGACACGGCCAACCCGACGCACTCGTTCAAGGACCGGGTGGTTAGTGTGGCTCTGACCGTGGCCAGGGAGATGGGCTTCGACACCGTTGCCTGCGCCTCCACCGGCAACCTGGCCAACGCCGTAGCGGCGCACGCAGCCCGGGCTGACCTAAGGTCGTTCGTCTTCATCCCGGCCAACCTCGAGCAGAACAAGGTGATCACCACTGCGATCTACGGCGGCAATGTGATAGCGGTGGACGGGAACTACGACCACGTGAACAAGCTCTGTTCCGAGATCGCCCAGAAGGGCGAGTGGGGCTTCGTCAACGTCAACCTTCGGCCCTTCTATTCCGAGGGGTCCAAGACCCTTGCGTTCGAGGTGGCCGAGCAGCTCGGCTGGAAGGCCCCGGACCATGTGGTGATCCCGGTCGCCAGCGGCTCGCTGTTGACGAAGTTTCGAAAGGGCCTGGAGGAGTTTCACAAGGTCGGTATCATCGACGCGCCGCCCCATACGAAGGTCCACGCGGCGCAGGCGCTCGGATGCAGCCCGGTGGTGGCTGCCATCAAAGCGGGGGTCGACGTCATACGCCCGGTGAGGCCCGACACCATCGCAAAGTCGCTCGCGATCGGAAACCCTGCCGACGGCTACTATGCGGTCAAGGCAGTCAACGAGACTTCGGGCATGGGCAACGACGTCACCGACGAGGAGATCGTCAGTGCCATCCGCCTGCTGGCATCCACCGAAGGCATCTTTGCCGAGACCGCCGGTGGGGTAACCATCGGAGCCTTGAAGAAGATGGCCGAGCGGGGAGTCTTTGCCCCGGGCGAGACTGTGGTGGCCCTCATCACCGGCATGGGACTAAAGACTGCCGAGGCCCTGACCGGCAGAGTTGGCCCCAACGTTCACATTTCAGGTGACCTGGAGAACTTCGAAGAGGAGATGAGGCTGCTATCAGCGTACGAGTGAAGATTCCCACCCAGCTGCGCACACTGACGGGCGGGCAGGCTGAGCTCAGTGTGGATGAGGCATCGAACGTCCGGGACCTGCTAGGCAAGATAGGGACGGACCATCCCCAGCTGACGGAGCGCCTTTTGGACGATAACGGCGAGATTCGCCGGTTCGTGAACATCTACGTCGGCGAAGAGGATGTTCGGTTCCTGGACGGCCTCAACACCAATCTTCAGAGCGGGGCGCTCGTCTCCATCCTGCCGGCGGTGGCGGGAGGCACGACAACCGCTGACTTCTAGCGGCTCCCGGCGAGCTCCAGCGCCTGGGCGAGGTCGGCTTCGGACGGACTTGATTCGAGCCACCCCCTCGTCACCTTCCCATTGCGGTCGACGACCAGGATGGTGGGGGTGGTCCTGATCGCATACTTGGCGGTCAGGTCCGGCCTTTCCTTGGCGTCGATGACGGCGAGGGGGGCGTCATGCGCCTCGGATGCTGCTCGGAGAAGGGGATAGGCGACCTGGCACTCGTAGCAGAACGGGCTCGTGAACTCCACCAGCAGAGGCCCTCGGTGCGACAGGTCCACGTCGGCGGGATTGAACCGTTGCGGCAGCTGGGCCTTTTCGAAGTACCGGCGCAGGGCGAAACTGGTTAGGGTCGCCGCCCCGCCAACCGTGAGCAGGACTGCAAGACGCAGTGCCAGGTCCATCAGGCGGTTGCCCCCGGTCCGAACCGCCTAAAAAGCAGATACATCTGACATCCGACGCAGATGCCGGCGACGGCGTTGAGCAAAGCCAGGACGACCACAATCAACGTTAGAACCTGGCCTGCCAGCGTGGCTCCCATGAAATACAGAAAGGCGGCCGCCAACAGGCACACCGCGCCCAGAGCCTCCGCAAAGCGGTGGGGGGCGACAGCCTCTATCCTACCGGGACCTATCTTGAGGACCGGCCGCATCACCTTGAACAGCCGACCGAAAAGGCTGTACCGGGGACCGCCGAGGACACTGAGCGCCATAGCGAGGCCGGTGAACAACAAAAGGTATTCGGCCGCGGGAAACCCGATCAGAAAGGCTAGTCCGGGCAGCAGGAAATGAAATACCGCCTTGGCGCGGGGAACCACCGAGTCGACCTGCGCTGTGCGTGACAATTTCTCCTCCACTGCCAAATTCTTGGACACCATAATAAGTGGCTAATAGGACTAAATCAATTGAAGGGAAGGTCCCTCAAGAGCAAACCGCTCTGGCGGGACGCACGACAGCCCTGGAAGCCGTTTGCTAGAAGGCGGTTAGCACTCTAGACTCAAGAGTGCTAACGCTTTAGTAGTTGGAGTGCCAGAGCACGGGTGCCGACCGGCCCGTCAGAGGAGGTTTGTATGGCAAAGCAGATTGCATTTGGAGAAGAAGCGAAGCGTGCAATGGAGAAGGGGATGGACCAGCTCGCCAGCGCGGTGCGGGTCACCCTCGGACCGAAGGGACGCAACGTAGTTCTCGAGAAGAAGTGGGGCGCACCGACCATCACCAACGACGGTGTGTCGATCGCCAAGGAGATCGAGCTGGAGGATCCGTTCGAAAAGATAGGCGCCGAGCTCGTCAAGGAAGTAGCGAAGAAGACCGACGACGTAGCGGGTGACGGCACGACCACCGCTACCGTCCTCGCTCACGCGATCACCAAGGAAGGCCTGCGTGTGGTTGCCGCAGGTGCCAACCCCATCGCCCTCAAGCGGGGCATCGAGACCGGCGTTGAGTCAGTCGTCGACTTCATCGGCAGCATCGCCAAGGAGGTTGAAGGCAAGGACGAGATCGCCCACGTCGGCGCGATCTCGGCAAACAACGACCGTGAGATCGGGGAGATCATCGCCGAGGCCATGGATAAGGTCGGCAAGGATGGCGTCATCACCGTTGAGGAGTCCCAGACCTTCGGCCTCGAGCTGGAGCTGGTAGAGGGAATGCGGTTCGACAAGGGCTACATCTCCCCGTATTTCGTTACCGACCCCGAGCGCATGGAGGCCGTCCTCGAGGACCCGTTCGTGCTGATCTCCAGCCAGAAGATCTCGGCCGTCAAGGACATCCTGCCGATTCTGGAGAAGGTCATGCAGAGCGGCAAGCCGCTGCTGATCATCGCCGAGGACCTGGAGGGCGAGGCCCTGGCAACCCTGGTCGTAAACAAGATCCGCGGCACCTTCCGCAGCGTTTCCGTCAAGGCTCCGGGCTTCGGCGACCGCCGCAAGGCCATGCTGTCGGACATCGCAATCCTGACCGGCGGCCAGGTCATCTCCGAGGAAGTGGGTCTCAAGCTCGAGAACACCGCCCTGGATATGCTGGGCCAGGCCCGCAAGGTAGTGGTCACCAAGGATGAGACCACCGTCGTCGAGGGCCAGGGCAAGGCTGACGAGATCCGCGGCAGGGTCAACCAGATTCGTACCGAGATCGACAAGAGCGACTCCGACTACGACAAGGAGAAGCTGCAGGAGCGGCTGGCCAAGCTGGCCGGCGGTGTTGCAGTTATCAAGGTCGGCGCAGCCACCGAGGTTGAGCTGAAGGAGAAGAAGCACCGCATCGAGGACGCAGTTCAGGCGACCAAGGCGGCCGTCGAGGAAGGCATCGTCCCGGGCGGAGGCACCACTCTGGTCCTGGCCATGGCCTCCCTGGAGAAGCTCGAGGGCGATCTGGCCGGCGATGAGCTGGCCGGTGTGCAGATCGTGCGGCGGTCTTTGTCCGCACCGTTGCGTCAGATTGCCACCAACGCCGGCCTCGAGGGCGGCGTGATCGTGGAGAAGGTGCTCACCCTCAAGAAGAACCACGGCCTCAACGCAGCCACCGGCGACTACGAGGACCTGATGAAGGCCGGAATCGTCGACCCGGCAAAGGTCACCCGTTCCGCGCTTCAGAATGCAGCGTCCATCGCAGCGTTGTTCCTGACCACCGAGTCGGTTGTCGTCGACAAGCCGGAGAAGAACGGTGGCACGCCGGGCATGCCCGGCGGCATGGGCGACGGCGGCGGAGGCATGGACTTCTAAGCGGTCCCACCCGGTTACTGAAGGCACCCCCGGACTCTGTCTCCGGGGGTGCCTTCGCGTTCTGCCTTCTCTCGAGGAAGGGCAGTGGCCTTGGTGGTCCCTGACGGACGACACGGCGGAGGGGATCGGCGCGCTTCCCGAGGCGGGCCTCAGGCCGTTCGCTGCAGCCTGCGGGCCCGGGAGACGATGGTCTCCGCCATGTTCACCATTAGGGCACAGGGTTCGGGAAGGAGATCAGAGGAGGGCGGATCCCCCAGCGCGGCCTTGGATTCGGTGACCAACTGGTCGATCGATCGAACCATGGAGCTGACGGCTCCCGACCCGTGAACTTTCTTTCGCAGTATTTCCAGGTCCTCGTCCGAGGCGTTGGGATTGCCCCAGACGGCAAGGATGACTGCCCGCTCATCCGCCGGAGCCAGCGAGAGGGCCCTTGCCATCACCGATGTCGGCTTGCCCTGTCGCAGGTCGTTCGCTGCGCTCTTGCCCGTTTCGGCTGGGTCGCCGAACATTCCAAGAAGGTCGTCGGTGAGCTGGAACGCCTCGCCGAGGGGGCGGGCGAAATTCTCCAGGGCCTTCTTCGCCTTTGCTTCGGCGCCGGCGAGCGTAGCCCCCACCAATAGAGGGCCTTCGACGCTGTAGCTGCCGGTCTTCAGGCGAGCGATGCGAGCGGTTAGGTTCGGGTCGGTCACCGCCCGGCCGCTGTGGCTGAGGTCCAGGTACTGCCCGGCGATGGCGTCCAGGCGCATTCGCCCGATGGGTCCCGCAACTTCCGCGAGCGCCTGAGCACTGAAACCCGACTCGGCCAGCATGTAGTCGGAGATCACCAGCGCCAGGTCGCCCGTCAGTACGGCCACCGAGATGCCGTAGCGGTCGAAGTCACCGCGTATGCCGGAGGCCCGGCGCTCTTCGGCCACCCTCACGAACGTGGAAGGCTCGCCCCGTCGCGTGGGAGAACCATCCATCACGTCGTCGTGAAGGATGGCGAAGGTGTGGAGCAGCTCGAGGCTGGAGGCGGCAACCAGAATCCGCTCGTCGAGCGGACCCCCTTCTCCCCTGCAGGCGGCGTAGGCTAAGCAACAAAGAAGGGGACGAATGCGTCCGCCCTTGTGCACGGTGGCCCTTGCGACCTCGTCGACGATTCCTTCGCTGGAGGTGGCCGCAAAGCCGGCCCGGATTTCTTCCAGACGCGCTTGCAGGCAGAGATCGATCTGGGAATGGACCGTCTCCAGACCGGACTTCTGCCCCGCCACAGACTTTCTAGCGTTCACAGTGCGTTTCCAAGGAGTTCGGTCCACTGTATCTGCTAGCATCCTTTTCCGATGAACCGTCTGGGCATTCGCGCTCAAACCAAGGTGAAGTACATCCTGCGCCTGGTCGCTCTGGGCTCCGCGTTGGTATTGAGCGCGTGCATCTCGGAAGACGCGCCGATGAACTACCTCTACCCGGAGGGCCCGCAGGCCATCCAGGCGGACCGCCTGTGGGATGTGACATTCGGCATCGCCGCAGTGGTCTTCTTCCTGGTCGAGGGCGCCTTGATCTACATCCTGTTCAAGTACCGCGAGGGCAAGGCGAACGCCGCTCCGAAGCAGCTTCACGGCCACACCAAGCTGGAGCTACTCTGGACCGCCATTCCGGCAGTCATTCTCACGGGCATCGCTTTCATGACGGTCCCGGTCATCTTTGAGCAGGCCCGGGAACCTAAGGGGGCCGTCCAGATCGAGGTCGTCGGTCACCAGTGGTGGTGGGAGTATAAGTACGACAACGGAGTGGTTACGGCCAACGAGCTCCATATTCCGACCGGCCGCCCCATCCTGCTGGACCTCCGGTCTGCCGATGTGATCCACAGCTTCTGGATTCCGAAGCTGGCCGGAAAGCAGGACGTCGTTCCCGGCAGGATCAACCACCTGACGATTAGCGCCACCGAACCCGGCGAGTACCTGGGTCAGTGCGCCGAGTACTGCGGCCTCTCGCACGCCAATATGAGGGCCAAGGCATACGCGCACGATCCGGCCGACTTCGACCGTTGGGTCCAAGAGCAGCTGGCCGCCGCCCCCGCCGACGATGCCTCGGTTGCCGCAGGCCGGGACCTGTTCCTGACCGGCACCTTTGCGGGAGGACAGCAGTGCGTTTCGTGCCACACCGTGAAGGGCACTGCCGCAGCCGGCATCATCGGCCCGAACCTTACACACCTCGCCAGCAGGGATCGTTTCGCCGGCGAGATGTTTGAGCTGAATGATGAGAACCTTAGAAGGTGGCTCGCGGATCCCCCCGCTCGCAAGCCGGGATCCAAGATGCCGGACCTCAATTTGACGGACCAGCAGATCAACGATCTGACCGCTTATCTGTTGAGCCTGGAATGATGGGAGAGCACCTATGGCTACGGTAACCACCCCCACTCCATGGTTCCTTCGCCGACCGAAGGCCAAGAAGGGGATATGGAGCTGGGTCACCACGGTCGACCACAAGCGAATCGGAATCCTTTACGGCTACACGGCCTTCATCTTCTTTATCCTCGGAGGCCTCGAGGCGCTCCTCATTCGAGCGCAGCTGGCCACCCCCGAGGCTCAGGTGGTGAGTGCAGATCTCTACAACCAGCTCTTCACCACCCACGGAGTGACCATGATCTTCTTGGTCGTCATGCCTCTTGGCGCGGCGTTCTTCAACTACTTCATCCCCTTGATGATCGGGGCCCGGGACGTCGCGTTTCCCCGCCTGAACGCTCTTTCGTACTGGCTCTTTCTTTTCGGCGGCCTCTTCCTTTACTCGAGCTGGCTCCTCGGGGGAGCCCCCGACGGGGGATGGTTCGGCTATGCGCCCCTGACCACCGGCGCAGAGTTCCTGCCCGGTGACCACCGACTCGACTTCTACGCGCTGGGAATTCAGATCTTGGGCGTGGCGTCCATCGTGGCGTCGGTGAACTTCATCGTGACGATCCTCAACATGAGGGCCCCCGGCATGAAGCTGCTCAAGATGCCGGTGTTCATCTGGATGTCCCTGGTGGTTAACTTCCTGCTGCTGTTCGCCATGCCGGTGATCGCAGTCGCCCTGTTCTTCATGACCTTCGACCGCACATTCGAGGCCCTCTTCTTCGACCCCACCGGCGGCGGTGACCCGATCCTGTGGCAACACCTGTTCTGGCTCTTCGGCCACCCCGAGGTCTACATCCTGATCCTTCCGGCCATGGGCATAGTCTCGGAGATCCTCCCGACCTTCTCCCGCAAGCCCCTGTTCGGCTACAGCTTTGTGGTCTTCTCCGGAGCGGCCATCGGGTTCATGGGCTGGGGCGTGTGGGCTCACCACATGTTCACCGTGGGCCTGGGCCCCGCCGCCAATGCTGCATTTGCGGTGTCGACCATGTTCATCGCAGTACCGACCGGTGTAAAGATCTTCAACTGGATGGCCACGATGGCCGGCGGCTCCCTGCAGTTCAAGACCCCGATGCTGTTCGCCGTCGGCTTCATCGCCATGTTCATCATCGGTGGTCTGTCCGGAGTGACGCACTCGATCGTGCCGCACGACGCGCAGCAGCAGGACACCTACTACATCGTGGCCCACTTCCACTACGTCCTGTTCGGCGGAGCGATCATCGGTCTGTTCGGCGGTCTGTACTACTGGTTCCCGAAGATCTACGGCCGATTGATGGACGAGCGTCTGGGCAAGATCCACTTCTGGATGATGCTGATCGGCTTCAACATGACCTTCGGACCGTTCCACATCCTCGGTCTCAAGGGCATGCCCCGCCGCTACTACACCTACCAGGCCGGCCTAGGCTGGGAGATGTGGAACATGCTCTCGACCATCGGCGCCTTCCTGATAGCAGCGTCGACCCTGGTGTTCATGCACAACTGGATGAAGAGCAAGCGCAAGGGCGAGATCGCCGGCCCGGATCCTTGGGACGGCCGGACGCTGGAGTGGAGCATTCCCTCTCCGCCTCCGGAGTACAACTTCGCCGAGATTCCGACCGTCACCGAGCGCGACGACTTCTGGCACCGCAAATACAAGGAGGACAAGAAGGGCCGTCCCGTCCCGGTTCCCACCGGGGGCGCAGATGCCGAGGACGAACAGCATGCTGAGGTCGCCCACGACGAGGGCCATGGGATCCACATGCCATCTCCTTCCTACTATCCGCTGGTCGCAGCGCTTGGAATGCCCGTGATGGCTTATGCGGTGGTCCTACAGTCTTGGACCCTTGGGGTTATCGGGGGGATCATCGCTCTGGCAGGGTTCTACGGCTGGGTACTCGAGCCGGCTACGGCGGAGGACCACTGATGCACGATGCAGCGATCACCGAAGCCGGCGCGCATCCCGACGACGCCCATGTCACCTACACCGGCCTGGACAACGTCAAGATGGCGATGTGGGCTTTCCTGGGCTCGGAGTGCCTGTTCTTCGGAGCACTGATCTCGGCGCACCTGCTGTATCGCAACCGAACGGGTGACGGACCAACCCGCCACGACGTTTACGACATCCCGTACACCTCGGTTTCGTCGTTCGTGCTGCTGATGAGCTCTCTGACCATGGTTCTGGCGCTCGCCGCCATCCAAAGGGGCGATCAGCGCAGGCTGCGGATCTGGCTGATGGCCACGGCTCTGCTGGGAGCCAGCTTCATCGGCGGTCAGTTCTTTGAGTTCACCGAGTTCGTGCACAGCGGTCTCACCATCCAGACGAGCCCGTTCGGTTCGAGCTTCTTCGTCCTCACCGGTTTCCACGGTGCGCACGTCACCATCGGGATCCTGATGCTGCTGTCGATGTACACCCTGTCGAGGCTCGGTAAGCTCCCCTCGACGGATGCCAGTAAGGTAGAGATGGTCGGTCTTTACTGGCACTTCGTGGACATCGTCTGGATCGTCATCTTCACAGTCGTGTACCTGTTCCCATGACCACGGAGACTTCATTGGAAGAGCACGCTCACGATCATCCCAGCGAGTTTCAGTACGTCAAGGTCGCCATATTCCTCGGGATCGTCACAGCCCTCGAGGTCATCGTTGTGTACATCAGCGCCCTGGAGAACCTGGTCATTCCGATCCTTGGGGTGATGATGGTCGTCAAGTTCGGCGCGGTGGCCGGATACTTCATGCACCTGAAGTTCGACTCGAAGATCTTCCGGCGCTTCTTCGTACTGGGCATCGTCCTGGCAATCGCCATCTTCGGGATAGTGCTGTGGACGTTTACGGTCGCCGACCGCCTCCCCGGGGCAGCAAGCTAAACCGAGGTCTTTATGACAACCACGCTGGCCCATGGGCAGGTGGGCGGTCCCTGGGAATGGGCTCCTCACCTTGATGTCTGGCTCATCATGACCACGGTACTCGCGCTGTACTGGGCCGCCGTGAAGTACTGGGGCCCCCGCCACGTGTCGCCAGGAGAGCCTCCGGTAACCAGGGGCCAGGTACGTTGTTTCGCCTTCGGGATCCTTGCCTTCTGGATCGGTGCCGACTGGCCGATCCACGAGATCAGCGAGGATTACCTGTTCAGCGTTCACATGTTCCAGCACCTGGTCTTCTCGCTGGTGGCTCCGCCGCTGGTGTTGATGGGCACGCCGGACTGGCTGGCCCGCCGCCTTCTGCGGCCGCGATGGGTGATGGCTGTCATGCGGCGAATCACCCGGCCACTCGTAGCGCTCTTGCTGTTCAACGTCTTCCTGGTCTTCACCCACTGGCCGGGCTTCGTCAACGCCACCGTAACCAACGAGCCTCTGCATTTCGGCGCCCACGTTCTGCTGGTCGCCCTGTCGCTGGTCATGTGGTGGCCGGTGCTCAGCCCCATGCCGGAGCTGCCCCGGATTTCGCCGCCCGGCCAGATGTTGTATCTGTTCGGACAGACGATCGTCCCGACCGTGCCGGCCTCCTTTTTGACCTTCGGCGACTTCCCCTTCTACCGGGTATACGCCGAGGCGCCACGCCTCATTCCGGGGTTCAGCGCCGTGGCCGACCAGGGGGTCGCCGGACTGGTGATGAAGCTCGGCGGCGGAATGCTGCTTTGGGCGATAATTGCTTATCTTTTCTTCAAGTGGGCCGCCCAGCAGGAGACCGGCGCGCCGGATGCCACGAAGTGGCAGGATCTTGAAAGGGAACTGAACAAGGTGGAGACGCCATGAGTGACGAGAACATGCGAGACCGGCTGATCCTCCCGGTACTGATTCCGGTCGGTGCCCTCGCCTTCGTTCTGTTCCTGGCTTTAGTCATGTCGCAGGTGCTTCTCAACGTCCCCGGGGAGATTGCTACCGCCGTTGCGATGATGACGGCTTTGAACCTTCTCATTGCATTCAGCGTCATGGCCGCAAAGCCCGACGGCGGCCGTCCCCTGATGATGATGCTGGCGGCCATCGCAGTAGTTCCGCTCGTTCTGGGCGGAGCGGCCGCTTCCGGAGTCGTGCCTCTGCCCGAGGAGGAGGAGGGGGCGGAGGAAGGCCCGGCGGCTCAGCTCGCTGCGAACAACCTGGCTTTCAACAAGCAGGAGCTGTCGGTCCCGGCCGACACGGTCTTCATCCTCGAGTTCAACAACATGGAGGCGCAGCCGCACAACGTGTCCATCCTCGAAGCGCAGGGGTCGGCCAATGCGCTGTTCCGGGGCGAAGTCATCACCGGGCCTAAGGTAGTCGACTACGACGTAAACGCAATTGCGGCCGGTGAATACTACTTCCAGTGTGACGTCCACCCCACCATGAGCGGAACGGTTACAGCCGCCGAAGGCGAGGGCGGCGAAGCTGCGGCTGAGTAACATTGATCCGGTGGTCCGCAAAGACCATGAAGTAGTCCGATGACCCGTTTCCAAAAGCTCGCATCGGCCACGACCTTGATGGCCGTCCTCCTGGTGATGGTTGGTGCCCTCGTCCGAGCGAGCGGTTCCGGGCTGGGATGCCCCGACTGGCCCAGGTGCCACGGCAACTGGATACCGCCGATGGAGAAGACGGCGATCATCGAGTACACCCACCGTCTGACAGCTTCCATCGTGGGCTTCCTGGTGCTGGCTATGGCCGTGGTGTCCTGGCTGAAGCAGCGGACGACCCCCTCCGTGTTCTGGCCGTCGTTGCTGGCGCTGATCACGGTGATCGTACAGGCGGGGGTGGGTCGCCAGGTTGTCCTGAACGAGCTTCACGCCGACACCGTGGTTCTGCACTTCTTCCTCTCGCTCGCCCTGGTGGCATTGCTGGCCACCGCAACTGTGAACAGCTTCCACCCTCGAGGCGGCCGCTGGGACAAGGTCTCGCGCCACGCTGCCATCTCAACGGGCGTGGCTTTTTTGGTTCTGATGGTCGGGGCCAGTGTGGTTCAGCAGCGGGCGGGAGCCGAGATCTTCTCGGACTGGCCGCTGATGAACGGTTCTCTGCTCCCCCCTGAGGGCAGCCGGCCTCTGCTTCACTGGACGCACCGCCTGGTCGCCGGCCTGCTCGGAGTGACGTTGGCCCACCTTGCGTTACGGATCACCAGGCGACAGCCCCGCGACCGTACCCTGCTGATGCTGGGCCATGGCGCCTTCACGCTGTGGCTGGTGCAGGTGCTGCTGGGTGGATTCAACGTGCTTTCCGGCTCGGCTCCCTGGACCGTCGTAGGGCACGTCCTTACGGGTGAGCTCCTTTGGATTGCGCTGGTCTCCCTAAGCATCCTGTCGTACCGCCGCGCGGAAGCAACCGCACCCGAGGCTGGAAGAGCCGCTTGGGCGACAGGAGGCAAGTCCTCCGCCTCTACCGGCCTGAGTTCCCGCATCAAGGCCTACTTCATGTTGACCAAGCCGCGAATCATCGAGCTGCTTCTGATCACGACGGTTCCGGCCATGATCGTCGCCGCCCGGGGCTGGCCCTCCCCGTGGCTGGTGCTCGCGACGCTCGTCGGCGGAAGCATGGCCGCCGGTTCGGCCAACTGCATCAACTGCTACCTGGACCGGGACATCGACGAGAAGATGCAGCGCACCTCCATCCGGCCGTTGCCGAGCCACCAGGTCACCCCGTCCAATGCACTGCGGTTCGGAATCATCCTGGGGGCCGTGAGCTTTGGATTCATGGCATGGACGATCAACATGCCGGCGGCGCTGCTGAGCTTGTCGGCCATCCTTTTCTACGTCTTCATCTACACCATCGGCCTCAAGCGCTACACGCCCTCGAACATCGTGATCGGAGGCGCCGCCGGCGCCGCCCCTGCGTTGATCGGCTGGGCTGCGGTGACCCGGGACGTCGGCCGGCCGGCCTGGGTGCTGTTCGCCATCATCTTCTACTGGACCCCGCCGCATTTCTGGGCCCTGGCACTGCGCTATTCGGACGAGTACAAGGCGGCGGGAGTCCCCATGCTGCCGGTGGTCCGCGGGGTGCCGGAGACCACCCGGCAGATTGTGCTCTACTCAGTCGTTCTGTTCGCGGTGAGCCTGCTGATGTACCCGGTGGCCGAGCTTGGCGTCCTGTATCTGGCAGCAGCCTCCGTTATGGGGCTGGCATTCATCTTCTATGCCTTCCGGCTGCGTTCCAAGCCCGACGGCAAGACAGCGATGAGCCTATTCCACTTCTCCATCAGCTACCTGGTGCTGGTGTTCGTTGCCCTGGCAGCCGATGTCCTGCTAAACGTTCCGGCGATCGAGTCGATCTACCCGGTGGCGCTGGCTGCCGCGGCAACCATCTTCATCGTTTTTTCGGCAGCCATCCTGGTGGGGGTGGCAGGATACAAGCGTCCGGCCGGCGCTCCCGGCCGCGTCAGGGTGCTGGCCGTGGAGGTCCTCTGGACGATGATCCCGCTGGTCATGATGACGGCGCTCTTCCTGCTGTCATGGGGGTCGGTGGCCCTGGCCTCACACTGAGGCTGTGGCCACCTTTCGCGATGTCGTCCACAGCCGTCGGGTGAAGAACGCAAAACCCAGCGCATAGACGATTTCAAGCCCCGCCAAGCCAGCCATCACGATCCGGGGATCGGCCGTCTCCGCCAGGCGTCCTGCGGCCAGGGAGCTGAGGGAAAAGGTCAGCCCAACCAGTCCGAGATCGATGGCGAGGATCCTGCCCCTGACATAGTCGGGGACCATCCGCTGTAAACCGTAGGTGGACAGTACCCACTGAGCCCCTCCACCCATGTGAGCGATGACCGCCAGGGCCGCCGCGATGGCAAGGTTCGGCGCCACGGCAACCAGCAGATAGGTCAGCCCGTACAAGCCTATGGAGGATGCCAGCGCGAGCAGCAGGCGCCTGTCGCTGTCCCGTACGTACCGCATAACCAGGAACGGGCCGAGCAGCGCCCCCAGCCCCCGGGCGGCAAACAGGACGCCGATCCCCTGATCCCCGGCGTGGAATACGTCGGTTGCCAGGAGGGGAAGAAGCGCGACTACGCCGACGCCCAGCCCAAAGCCGCCCTTGGACGCCAGGAGCGCCACAATCCGCGAGTCGGAGCGGGCGTGCTTCAAGCCCTCTAGCATGCTGTGACCCCGCCCGGCCCCGGCGATTGTCGTTGGCTCCGCCGGCTTGTGCGAGAAGTTCGCTTTGATCCCAAGAATCAGAAGGGCCGAGACCAGAAACGACAGCGCGTCGAGGAGGAAAGCTGCCTCCCGTCCCAGGGTGCCGGCGACCCAGCCTCCCAAGCCGGCCCCGACCGCCAGCATTGTGCCCCACGAGGCGGAGGCTAGCGAGTTTGCCGCCCCCAGCTCGTGCGGAGCCACGAGGTTGGGAAGGCTTGCTCCCGAGGCCGGCATGAAGAACGCGGCCAGGGTCGACATGCCGGCCAGGCAAACAATCCCTATCCATACCGTCTCCGGTGACCGCACCAGCAGCATGCCCAGCGCCAGGAACACCCGAAGCAGGTCGGTCGTGACCATGAGCCGCCGGCGGTCGAAGCGGTCGGCGAACGATCCGACTATCGGTGCGAGCACGAACGACGGGAGGATCGACGCCGCAAGGATGATCCCCGAGTTCAATGCAGAGCCCGTGAGCTCGAGCACAAGCCCGAGCAGTGCCACGGTGGTGAACCAGTCGCCGCAAAGCGAGACGAGCTGGGCCCCCCAAAGCTTGCGGAAGTCGGAGTTGGTCGCCAGCAGTCGGCGGATGTCGCCTTTGGTTCCCACTACCGGCTCTCTGGTCCCGTCGGTGCCGCAGGGACCCCAGCCGGCTCGCCGGCAGATTCCAGGCTGGTGATGCTCTCGAGCTCTCTGCCGGCCGTCTCGGGCAGCTTCCACAGCATGACGGCGGCCGGGATGTTCATCAGTGCAACCAGCGCGACGACGTTGCCCATGTTACCCAGCAGGGGCACGGAGGGGAAACGCTCGGCGTACTTGGCGGCGGAGAGGACTCCGACGACGATGGGTCCGGCGATGCCCCCGATGGTGCCGAATATGGAGCGGACGAAAGCTACCGCCGTGGCCCTCAGAGCGGTTGGGAACAGCTCTGCCGCGATGGCGGCCAGGATCGGGTTGATGCCGAAGCCGAAGAAAACCGCAAGAACGAGGCTGGGGAACATCAACTTGGGGTCGGACACCTGGAACACCGTGATCCCGAAGATCAGCCCGGCGAACAGAAAGAAGGTGCCGGTGCGTCTGCGTCCAAACCTGTCGGCCAAACGGCCCGCCAGGTAGTAACCGGTTACGCCCAGCGGATATGCGACTCCCAGCAAGAGCGCGATGGTGCCCTCGCCGTACTCCAGGTTCACGCCGGCGTGGAAAGGCCACCACGTGACCGCTCCGAGAAGGGCGAAGTGGCTGAAGAAGTAGAGGGCGCCGACCTTCAGCATGGTGGACTTGTGTCCCAGGTGGATCACCTGGCGAATCCGGTGCCGGCTCATGGCCGAACCATCCGCCTTGGCCGCGGTCCATCGCTCGGTCTCCTTCAGCTTCAGCCGGAGAAAGCCCACCGCAACCAGCGGAAGCAATCCCACCAGATAGAGGATGCGCCAGCCGAGGGCGGTGTCCTTTATCAGCAGGTGAAGCACGGCGACGATGGGCAGGCCCAGGGCTCCCAGAGCGGTCAGGATCCCGAGCGCCCGGCCGCGCCGCTCGGCGGGAAACTCCTCGGTGACGATGGTGATTGCGGTGGCGTATTCGGCAAGGAGAAATGTCCGGGCGAAGAACTGAAAGACAACGAACATCGCCAGGTTCTGGGAGGTTGCAGTGAGGCCGGTGAAGATCGCGTAGAGAAACGTCGTGCCCACCAGCAGCGGCTTGCGCCCTATTCGGTCGCCGAGCATCGTCACCGCAAGGGCCCCGAACGCTCCCAGGCCGACTGGAATGAGTGGACCGGTTATCTGGTCCGTTGCATCCAGCGGTACACCGAACGACTGAGCCAGGTCTTTGAGGACGATAGCGGCGATCGCTGTGTCGAAGCCCTCGAAGAACGTGGCCGTGCCCAGGACTACCAGAAGCAAACGCAGGTAGGAGGGGCTCCTGGCGGTGGTTGTGGCGGTGGTATTCAGAGTCTCAATCTTAAGGTTGGGGGCCGGCAACGTACCGGTTGCTCATCTCGATGTGCCTAAGAGCCTCATGGCACCAAATCTCGTCAGGCTCGCCCTAGTGGCATCGACGTTTGCGGTGCTTGCCGCCTGCGGTGGCCCCGCCGGTGAGTAAGTTCGGGTGACGGCGCGAGCGTTACGGCCTCGAACGGGCTCATCTCCTGCGCCAACGCCTGGCCGTCCGAAGAGGCTAGCTGCGGCGAGAACGGCTGCGCGAGGCGCGGACCTGCTTGAACCTGCTTTTGATGTTGAACATCAGGCGCTTCGCTGCGGGGTACTCCCAGGAGAGAACGGTCAGGCCCAGAAAGATCAGGGGCAGGGAGAACGGCCCGGGAAGCACGATAAGCGCCAGACCGGCGGCAATTAGGGTGAGGCCAAGTGCCAGAACGAACAGGCGCCTGCTCTGCTTGACCGCGGTTACGCGAGGCAGCTCGCGGGTTGGGGCCACTTCGAACTGGTGAGTGTCTTCGGACCTCATCATCACAGTTTAGCCTCGTATCGTCGGAAGGGCTGCCGGCCGCCTGCGCCGCTGGGACGGAGCCGCCACCCAACCCGTTTCAAGTAAGATGACCGCCTATGAGCGAAAACGCCGAAGTGGTCAGCCTGACCTCCGGGGACCGCAACCTCGGGATGGAGCTCGTCCGCGTTACCGAGGCGGGGGCTATGGCTGCCGGCCGCTGGATGGGCCGGGGCGACAAGGAGGCGGCCGACGGGGCCGCCGTCGACGCCATGAGGCTAATGATTGCCACCTGCCAGATGGACGGCGTCATCGTGATCGGTGAGGGTGAGAAGGACGACGCTCCCTGGCTCTCCAACGGAGAGCGGGTCGGCACCGGTGTGCCTCCCGAGGTCGACGTCGCAGTCGACCCGGTCGAAGGGACCACCATCACCTCCCGCGGGATGCCGGGCGGCATCTCGGTTATCGCGGTGGCCGGCCGGGGTGCCATGTGGGATCCGGGACCAGCCTTTTACATGAAGAAGATCGCCACCGGACCGGAAGCGGCGGACGTGATCGAACTGGAGGCCCCGCCCGCCGACAACATCAAGGCGGTGGCAAAGGCGAAGGGCATCGATGTCGCCGACGTCACCGTCATCCTCATGGATAAGCCCCGCCATCAGGGTCTGATCAACCAGATCCGGGAAGCCGGCGCCCGTATCCGTCTGATCACCGACGGAGACGTGGCTGCAGGCCTTTCCGCCGCAACCTCTCGCAGCGGCGTCGACCTTCTTCTTGGAACCGGTGGGACACCCGAGGGAGTCATCACGGCGGCGGCTATCAAAGCCCTGGCCGGCGCCATTCAAGGGCGCCTGGATCCTCAAAGCGATGAGGAGCGCCGGAACCTCATCGACGCCGGCTACGACCTGGACCGGGTTCTCGACCAGGACGACCTGGTTGTCGGAGATTGTTTTTTCGCCGCCACAGGGATCACCGGCGGGGACCTCCTACGGGCGGTCAACTACCGGGCGGACGGTGCCACCACCCACTCGCTGGTGATGAGCTCCCGATCCGGCACCGTGCGGGAGATCATCGCCGACCACCACTGGCGCAAGCTGATGAAGTTCTCGGGGATCCACTACGACTGAGGGTCGCACCGGCCTCACGCTTCTCATCGACGCCGCAAGCCTGATCTACCGGGCGTTCTTCTCAACTCCAGAAACGGTCACCGCTCCCGGCGGCATGCCGGTCAATGCCGCCTACGGCTTTTTGAACATGCTGGCCCGCCTCGTGTCCGATCGCGACCCCGACTACCTGGTCTGCGCCGACGATGCCGACTGGCGGCCCCAGTGGCGGGTGGACCTCGTGCCGAGCTACAAGACGCATCGCGTCGGCGTGCCCCAGCCGGTCCTTGACGCCCAGATGCCGGTGATCGCGGAGGTACTTCAGGCTGCCGGGATCCCGGTTGCCGGCGTGGCGGACTGGGAGGCGGAGGATGTCATCGGGGCCCTGATTCCCCGCTGTCCCGGCCGGGTGGAGATCGTCTCCGGGGACCGCGACCTGTTTCAGCTCGTTCGCGATCCGGACGTGGTGGTGCTCTATCCTCTGCGGGGAGTTTCCGAGCTGTCGCTGATCAACGAGAGGTACATCGAGCGAAAGTACGGCATCCCGGGCCGGACTTACGGCGATTACGCCATTCTGCGAGGCGACACCTCGGACGGATTGCCTGGGGTTCCGGGGATCGGGGAGAAAACCGCCCAGGCGCTGATCAGCAGGTACGGCAGTCTGAGCGCAGTGCTGGAGGCTGCCATGACGGGAGATGGGACCGGTGCTTTGGGCAAGGTGCGCAGAGGCCTCGACTACGTGGACCGGGCGACCCAGGTGGTGCTCATCTCCAACGAGGCACCTATCGGTGAGATCGATATGACGCGCCCTTCCGGCGAGGCGACGCCCGAGCTGATGGAGCTGGCCAACAAGTACGGGCTGAAGAGCCCGGTGGAGCGATTGCTGTCCGCGCTCAGACGGTAGGGAAGCCCGCAGGGCCGATATCAGGCTGCACGTCGATCTCGGAAAACAGCTTTACCCGGGTCAGCTTGGGCTTGTTGCAGCTCTCAGGCCTCATCGGTCCCTCGGATTCTTCCAACCGTATCGTGAACCGCCCGGCGTTGCCGCTGAAGGTCACCTGGTAGCGGCCCGGCGCCAGCTGACGTTGCTCCTCGGGAACCAGATCATCGATGCCGGTGAGGCTGATCAGCCTGCGAACCAGATACTCCGCTGCCTGGGTGACCTCGTCGAATGACGACCGGCCGCGGTAGCCGTCCAGAACCACCCGTTCTTCCTGGTAGGCCTCGACAATCCGCCGGGCGTCATCCGGTTCCACGTGGCCGTAGAACAGCCCATGCGGGAATAGGGCAAGGTTGGCCGCAAAGCGGTGACCTCCCTGGTGCGACGACTCCCACAAACCTTCCTGCAGGCGCTGCTCGTGGAACCCCAACCGGACCAGACGCCGGCCGTGTTCGGCACAGCAGGGATCCCGCCGCCCGTGGGTGCACACCGCCCAAAGTGGACCTGTGGTCTCGCCCAACCCCGGAGGATCCGGCCTGCTCAAGGCTTCTGGATCGACATCCAGAAGAGCCGCCGGGCTGTCCACATCCATGCGCTCCATCCAGGTCTGGCCCTGTGCCGACCGGACGAGGAAACAGCTTCGGGTATCACCGTCCGGCTTCCCGGCGCTGCGGCGAAGGAGGAGCACTCGAAACCCATGAGCCTTGGAACGGCGGCTGAGCTCCGCTGCAACCTCGGGAGGGATGGAGCTTTCCATCAGAGCATCCGCTCCCCAGGGCCCTTCGCTTTCGACCAGCATCCATGCACCAGAGGTAGGCGCCGTGCCGAAGAGCGGCTCCTCCGATTCCCGCGCTAGGGCCGAGCACCGCTGTTTGGGGATCGTGACGTTCACCGGCGCATTATCCCTGTATGGGGCCCGTTTCTCCTTGAGGTGGAGGGTGACCAAGGCAATGTAATCTTGTAACATTGATGGAGAGACACTCAAGTTTTGGTTGCGTTTGCAACCATCCTGGAATATAGTTGCACCAGCAACGTTTTACCTCTTAGAAGATCATAGAGAGGAACCCGATGAGCGAAACGAAGACGCAAACTCTTCCCCTCCTGCCGTTGAAGGAGGGTGTGATCCTGCCTCATATGGTGGTGACCATCTCTGTTGATTCGGAGAGCAGCGACGAGTCTTTCGAGGCCATCGCGGCCGCTCGCCGGGCCGACGGACTGGTCCTGCTTGTGCCGAGAGTAGACGGCAAATACGCACGTATCGGTACCGTCGGCAAGCTCGAGGACAACGCCCCCCAGAGCGGCATGGCTGCGGGCGAAGAGGTTTACATCGTCCGAGGGCTCTACCGCGCCGTGGTGGGCCGCGGGGTCTCGGGCCTGGGCAACGCGACCTGGGTGGAGGCCGACGTGGCACAGGACCCCAACATCTACCCACAGGAGGTCCACGCGCTGGCCAAGGAGTACCGGGCCATCGTTGAGAACATCCTGGAGATGCGGGGCGAGCGCGGCGTTGCGCGGTTCCTCCGTGGAATCAACAACCCGGGCCATCTGGCCGACACCTCCGGTTACTCCCCGTACCTGACCTTCGACCAGAAGAAGGAGACGCTGGAGACCATCGACGTCAAGGAGAGGCTGGAGAAACTGCTGGTATGGAATCGGGAAACCCTGGCCGACTTCTCCCTGAAGGACAAGATCCGCACGGATGTTGCCGAGGGGATGGAGAAGACCCAACGTGAGTTCCTGCTGCGCCAGCAGATGGAGGCGATCCGCAAGGAGCTGGGCGAGGAAGGTGACGACGTCGTCGCCGAGTACCGGGCCAGGTTCTCCAAGATCAACATGCCGGACGACATCCGCAAGGAGGTCAACAAGGAGCTGGACCGCCTGGAGCGGACGAGCGCACAGAATCCGGAGCAGGGCTACATCCGCAACTACCTGGACTGGATGGTCGAGCTGCCGTGGGACACCCGTTCCGACGACAACTTCGACATCAATGAAGCTCGCGCCGTCCTCGACGCAGACCACACCGGTTTGGACGACGTTAAGGACCGGATCATCGAGTTCCTGGCGGTCAAGAAGCTGCGGGACGAGCGGGGCATGGGCGCCGTCCAGGGAAGGGGCCTCGGTGCCATCATCACGCTGGTCGGACCTCCGGGCGTCGGCAAGACCTCTCTCGGTGAGTCGGTCGCCAGAGCGATGGGCCGTAAGTTCGCCAGGGTATCCCTCGGCGGCATCCACGACGAGGCGGAGATCCGCGGGCACAGGCGCACCTACGTCGGAGCAATGCCCGGCCGCATCGTAAGGGCACTGAAGGAAGCCGGCACCAAGAACCCCGTGATCATGTTCGACGAGATCGACAAGGTCGGGGCGGACTGGAGGGGCGACCCCGCATCGGCTCTGCTCGAGGTGCTGGACCCGGCTCAGAACCACTCGTTCCGGGACCACTACCTGGACGTCGACCTGGACCTGTCCGAGGTGCTTTTCATCCCGACCGCCAACGTGGCGGAGACCATCCCCGGTCCGCTTCTGGACCGGATGGAGATAGTGCGGCTGGACGGCTACACCGAGCAGGAGAAGCTGGGCATCGCCAAGCATCACCTGCTCCGGCGCCAGATCGAGCGCAACGGCTTGAACGAGGGCGAGGTCCACCTGACCGACGCAGCATTGCTGAAGATCATCGGTGACTACACCCGGGAGGCCGGGGTCCGGAACCTGGAGCGTGAGATCGGCAAGGTCCTGCGCAAGGCGGCCACCAAGATCGCTGCCGGGCAGGTTGCCACTCCGCTGACCATCGACGCCGGGGACGTCAAGGAGTACCTGGGACGCATCAAGTTCCATTTCGAGGCGGCCGAGCGGACCGGCGTTCCGGGAGTTTCCACCGGGCTGGCGGTCACCGGCCATGGCGGAGACGTGCTGTTCATCGAGGCCACCGAGATGGAAGGCAAGCCGGGCCTGACCCTGACCGGTCAGTTGGGTGACGTCATGAAGGAGTCGGCGCAGATTGCTCTTTCATACGTGCGCTCCCACGCCGAGCAGCTTGGAATCGCCGGTACCTTCGAGAACCGCAGCTTTCACCTGCACGTGCCGGCCGGTGCGGTACCAAAGGACGGTCCGTCTGCTGGAACTGCCATGACCACGGCTCTGGTGAGCCTGCTCACCGGACGTCCGGTCAAGGAGACGGTTGCGATGACCGGCGAGGTGACGCTTCAGGGCAACGTGCTGCCGATCGGTGGCGTGAAGCAGAAGCTGCTGGCGGCCCACCGGGCGGGAATGAAGGATGTCATCCTTCCCTACCGCAACGAGGCTGACCTGGACGACGTACCCGAAAGCGTGCTGAAGGAGCTGAACGTTCACCTGGCGAAGCGGATCGACGAGGTGCTCGCCATCGCCCTGGAGCCGAAGGAGGCTCTGGCGATAGAAGCAGCATAAGCAAGCAGTAGAAAACAAAATCCCCGGCCGGAACTGGGAACCGGCCGGGGATTCTTGTGTCTGCATTGCCGGGGTGCTTGTCCACCCGCCCCGACCGGCGACCGGGTAACCAGGGCAGAGGCGCGGTTATGGTGCCTGTGAGACGGAAGCCCGGATCGACCGGACCTGCGGCTGGCCTGCCGCCAGGACCCGCCTGAGGGCTTTCGCCATGACCTGTGCCTCCTCGGCGGTGACGTGCTTCGCAAAGTACTCATCGACGCCCTGCGCCGTCACCGGTTGGGTAGCCCGCAGTATCGACAGCCCCCGACGGGTAAGGCCGGCGAAGCAGACCCGGCCGTCACGGGAGCAGGAATGGCGCTCGACGAGTCCCGAACTCTCCATTCGGTCGATCAGGCGCGTAATGCCACTCTTGCTAAGCATCACTTTGCCGGCAAGCTGCTGCATAGGCATCCGGCTGCCTTCGACGGAGCTCAACTGGGCCAGGACCTCGTACCAGGTGAGCTGGATGCCCACCGTAGTCTGCAATTGACGATCCAGGCGGTCGACCAGCATGGCGCAGGCTTTCAGAACTACGGGGAAGGCGGCGCGAGCTTCAGCGTGGTCGTCGTCGGTGGGCACTTTGCAATGATATGACCTGATAGTTGCTGAGGCAACGAATTTCTGGGTGAAGGCTATAGCCCGTACCAGGTGGGATGCTGGACTCCAACAATTGAAAGAGGAGTCAATGACGGTTTTCCTTCATGCCGTTGCCTCGTTCGACCCCACGGCCAGCTCGGTACTGTTGTGGACCCGATTGACCGGCGCTACGTCAGTCGACTGGGCGGTCGCGGCCGATCCGAACTTCAGCAAGGTACTGGCTCGCGGCAATGCACGCACCGGGCCCGAGCGTGACCACACAGTGGTCGTCGACGTTGATGGGCTCGAGCCGGCCACGACGTATTGGTACCGCTTCGAAGCATCCTCGGAGCGGTCAGTCGTGGGGCGCACTCGTACGCTGCCCGCCGGCCAGGTTTCGAGCTTCACCATGGGCATGGTGAGCTGCGCCCGATACTCGGTGGCGCCTCTAACCGTTTACCGCACGGTGGGTCAGGCGGAGGTCGATCTGGTCCTCCACCTGGGCGACTACATTTACGACGACGCGGGGGATAAAGGGCCCCGGTCGCACAATCCGCCACGAGAACTGATCAGTCTGGAGGACTACCGCCAGCGCCTGGCACAGATCCGTCGAGACTCGGATTGTCAGGCACTCCATATGAGGCATCCGGTGATGTTCCTGTGGGACGACCACGACTTCGCAGACAACGCGTGGCTGGGCGGCGCAAAGAAGCACGATCCCGAAGAGCACGGCCCCTGGTCCCACCGCAGGGACGCTGCGGTACAGGCGCACCGGGAGTGGCTGCCTTGGAGGAAGGCGGACCCGTCCGAACCCCTATGTATCTACCGATCGATCGGCATCGGAGACCTGGCGGAGCTAATCATTCTGGACACTCGCATTATCGGGCGGGACTGTCAGGCCTCATTTGCGGGCGCCAAGAAGCTTGACGACCGTACCCGCTCGCTTGTGGGCCGCCGCCAGCGGGATTGGTTGGAACAACGGCTTGCCGACAGCTCACGACCCTGGGCTTTGGTGGCTAACGGCGTGGTGGTAAATCCGATCCCGATGTCCCTGCCGCTGGCAAAGCTCACGCGACCTCTCCTTCCGGAAGGCTATGTAGGTCTGGATGATGGCCAGTTCCTCAGGGACGATCAGTGGGACGGATACCCGGCAGAAAGGGACAGACTTTTGCAGCTCCTCGGCCGCCGGGCGGCTTCCGGATCAAGGACCGTGCTCCTGTCGGGGGACGTCCACTCATCCTGGGCGTTCGAGGGTCCCACCGGCCCGGACGGTGTCCCTCTGGCGGTGGAGGTTACCGTTCCGTCCGTAGCCTCCGCGCCCATGGGCCGGACGCGTCTGCCCGGCCTATGGCGCCTCCTCGATCGTGAGGCTCGCCGTATGGAGCACGTACGTTGGGCGGACGTCACTGAACGCGGGTTTACGGTGCTCCAGGTGAGCCCGGAGGAGGTGAAGGCGGGGTGGTGGTTTGTCGACCCGTACGACACCGATTCTCAGCCCGGCGCCGATCTGGGGGCAGCATTCCGCACCCGGCTGGACGCATGGCCGCCGCTATGGGAAGAGGTGACTGCTCCGCATGTACCTTCCGGCGGCGTTCAATCCCCCGACCTACCCCCTAGACCGGACGATCTCCGCGACATCCGTCGCTGGCATCTTCGGAGGCGGTTTGGCCTTCTGATCCTGGTGCTCGGCTGCGCGATCACGTTTGTCGTCGGGCTGGGCCGGCTGGCGAGGCCTCGGCGGGGCCGGCGCTAGCTGCAGCCGGTTCCTGGCGGCCGTTCTCCTCCTGCCTCAACCGCCTGCCACATGGGTTCCGCACCGCGGGATCGCAGGTGTAGGTGTGGGCGGTCTTTTCGAAGGGCTGCCCGCAACCCTGACTGGTGAGGCTGTTCCAAGGCCCGCCCTGCGCGCGTGCCCAAAGGACTCCGGCAGTCAGGTAGGTGAGGTAGAAGCCGAGCTCACCGACTGCGGCGATGGTGCGGCTGTGCACCGCCTCGTGGCCGGCCAGTGCGTCGGACATGCATCGCTCTCCGTCAAAACAACGAGCCTGGCACCACGCGACCGCGCCGAGGGCCAGGGCGCTTCCTCCAGGTCCGACGTCGAGAAACAGCATGCCGCGTCGAAAGTCCACCGGCCTGTGCAGGAGCTTAACGGCGAGTGCCGCGAGGAGCCCGGCACTGGTGGTCAGCGGCGAGCGGACCCACTTGATGAGAAAGCTCGCCACCCAACGAGCGGGGAGGTCGGACTCATCGAGCGAGGGGGTCAGGGCCGCGCCCAGCATTCCGGCGCCCGCCATAACGCCGACGGCGGCCGGCAGAATCACAATCTCAAGGCCGGGAATCAGATTCATCAGCCACAGTGCCGAGGAGTACTCCGCCACCGACAGGGGGCCGCCGATAACGCCGGCCGCGACCCAAAGGGAGAGCTCGTCGGCGGTTTGGACCCGATTGGAGCGGGCACCCAGGAGCCCGAACAGCCCTCCGAGGAGGGCGGACGCCACGATGGCGCCGGTCACAGCTTCGCGATCGGAATGGGGTTGTAGCGGGGACCCCTGCGCGGCGCGGTAATTCCTGAGAGCTCCAGCAGCCGAACGGCCCGTCCCCTTTGACCCATGTACGGCTCCAAGAGCTTGAGCATGCGGGTGTCGCCGCCGCGAGGCTCGCCGGCGAGTGTCCAGCTGACCAGGTGGGGCAGATGCAGGTCTCCGACGCTGACGGCATCGGAATCTGCGAGCGCCACCCTGGCCACCTCGGCTGCCGTCCATGCACCGACACCGGGGATCTTCGTGAACAGCGATCTGGCGTCGGCGGGACGAATCCCCGTCGACGCCTCGAGCTTGGAGGCCCAGGCGCAAACGCGCAGGAGGGTGCCGGCCCGCCGCTTCTCGACGCCGAACGGATGCAGGTCGTAGTAGCCGAGCCGGGCCAAAACCGCCGGATCGGGCGGCAGCAGGAGCTTCGCCGGCCCGGGGGCGGGCTCCGAGTAGCGGAGGACGAGCTGGCGATACGCCCGCCAGGCTTCCATCCCGGTGACCCTCTGCTCGAGGACAGAGCCGATCATCGCTTCCACGACGGCACCGGTAGCGCCAAACCGCATCCCGGAGTGTCGCCGGTGAAGGTCTCGCAGCAACGGGTGCTGGGGGATGAAAGCCCCGGGAAGGTCGTTCAGGCCGATAAGATCGGGGGCCCGGTCGAGTAGCCACTCACCGCCGGGGCCCCAGGCGATCACCTCCACCTCGGCTCCCGCGCGGCGAAAGTGGACGGTTCCCGGACCTGCGGGGGTGCGGGTTGCCCGCCAAACGTCATCAGTGGCAATTCTCATGGTGGGGTCGGCAATGCCCCTTCGAAGGGGCCGCATCGTGCAGCTAAGATCGACAGGGTGTTCGGGGCGCAGAACTAGCCTCATCAGCAATCCCGCACGCAGCCCGCAGAAAGCAGGTGCCCGATGTTAGATGGACATGGTGAACCGCTCAGCGACGCAGAAGCGTTCGAAGCCCTTCCTGAGGAGGCCAAGGAGCAGATCAGAGCCGACGTAGCCCTGCTGCGCTCCAACCTTCCTCCCGGAGAGATCATGAACGACGAACCGGTTGGGATCGGCGCCACCTCCGCCGGATTGTTGGTAGTCAAGACTGCCCATGCAGCTTACCAATTGCTAGAGGACGGATCGACGGTCAAGGTGAGCCGGGGACCGGACGGCATGATAATCCGCACCTACCGCTACGGCGAGCTGGTGGAGACCCCGCCCGACTTCAAGCCATGACCACCCCCGAGCCGAGCCGGGACGGCAGTCCACGACTGCTCTAAAGCGTCTCACCAGCAGAAGAGGGCGGGATCCTTCATACCAGCGTTCGAGGCGAGCCTGCGCCTGGTGTCAACCCTGTTTAGGAGCGGACCCGCACCGGGTAGGACCGTGAGCCAACACCCGCTAGCTAGCCACGCTAGCTACCAAGAAGGAGTCGCGGAATGCCAGAAGACGAAGTAGGGACAAGTTCCGACGGGGGAAGCGCTGCGGTCGTCGAGTTGCGGGTGGCCACGCTGAGAACCCCTAACCACGATGAGTCAAAGATCCATTGGGAGCTGATGGAGGATGGGGAGCTGGTCAACATGGGCGAGTGGCAGATACCGAGAGATCGGGACGAACCGGGTCCAAAGGCGTGGGAGGATCTCGTTTTGCACCTCGCTCCGAAACCGGCAGGTTAGCAAGATCAGTCCGGCGACTCCCCGGGTGGCAGTACTGCGCCACCCTTGGACCGGCGCAGAGTGGCTCTTTCGCCTGGTCCCCGGGCGGGATTACGTCATGCTTGAGTAAGTATGATTACAGCGTTACAATCTTCGAGAAAAGGAGGTTGCGATGGCTGTTGAAGACGAGATCGCAGGATGGTTCGCCGGCAGGATTCCCGACGGTCTTTATGACGGTGCACCAGAAATCACCTCGGATCGCGAGGAGGTACTCATCATCGGAACTATCGCCGAGCCTCAGCTTGGTGACGACGCATCTCCCGATGCTGCGGCCGCGGCCCGCTCCGGGCGGATCAACCAGCACCGGGAGGACACGCGCCGGGAAAGAATGAAGATCGCCTCAGAGGCCGAGACCCGTTTCGGCAAGAAGATTTCGTGGGGGGTTCGGTGCGGTGAGGATCGGGTCCTTTTCACCAACCTGAGCATGCCGGTGATGACCCGGCTTCGGATGCCCGAGCGCCAGGTGCTGGACCGGCTGGTGGACGCAGGAGTCGCCAAGAGCCGCAGCCACGCCCTGGCGTGGTGCGTTCGGCTGGTGGGACAGAACCAGCAGGAGTGGCTCGACAACCTGAAGGACGCCCTCTCGCGCGTAGAGGAGGTGCGAGCCTCCGGGCCGACCCTCTGACCTTCCCCCAAAAGGATCCGCAGAAGCTAACAGGCACCGGCGGGTCCTTTTCGCGATCAGCACTCTAGCCGGAAAACGCCGTCCTAACCTGAGTCAGCGAATATCCTTGTAGGAGGGCCCAAATTGGGCGGCGCCCTGGGGGACGCCACACATGCCAAAGCTGGACGATTCGAAATTCGGTCCCAACCTCTGGCTCATGCAGGAGATGCACGAGCGGTATCTGAGGCAACCGGATTCGGTCTCGGAGGCGTGGCGTGAGTTTTTTACCGACTATTTTCCCGGCAAGCATCGTTCCCGCCCGCCGGCGCCTCAGGTTCCCGAGGACGACGAGTTGACGGAGCCACCGCCACCAGCGGGTGCCCTGCTCTCCAGCCCACCCCTCGCCGCTTCAGCCGGCGCCTCGTCCAACGGACACGAGGGCAGCCCGCTGTCCGGTGCCGACGCCGTTCTGGTGCAGCGTATGGAGGACAGCCTCAGCGTGCCGACCGCAACCTCGGTCCGGGTAATGCCGGCCAAGCTGCTGGAGGTCAATCGATACATCCTGAACAACCACCAGTCCCGGTCGAGAAGCAAGAGGGTGAGCTTCACTCATCTGCTCGGCTGGGCGGTCGTACGGGCGATCTCCAAGTTCCCCGGAATGAACACCTCCTATGGCGAACGGGCCGGCAAACCTGCGGCAATCCACCACCCCGAGCTGAACCTGGGGCTGGCGGTGGACATTCAGCACGACGACGGCAGCCGCAGCCTTTGGGTGCCCAACATCAAAGCCACCGACCGCCTGAGCTTCGCGCAGTTCTTCGCCGCTTACGAGGAAGTCATCCGCAAGGTTAGGGCCCGCCGCATCACGCCGGCCGACATGGATGGGACGACGGTGACGCTCACCAACCCCGGGATGCTCGGAACCGCCCAGTCGGTGCCGCGGCTCATGGAGGGCCAGGCGGCGATCATCGGCGTGGGCTCCATAGCTTTCCCGGCGGAGTACCAGGGGTCCGACCCCAGCATGCTTGCGGACATGGGCATCGGCAAGGTGGTCACGCTGACAAGCACCTACGACCACCGGGTGATCCAGGGAGCTCTGAGCGGCGAGTTCCTCGCCGAGATTGAGCGCCTGCTAATGGGCGAGGACGGCTTTTACGAGCAGATCTTTGCCAGCATGGGGGTGCCGTACGTGCCGGTGCAGTGGCGGGTGGACCGCAACCCCGCACGCAACAGCCAGGAGGCCGAATCAAAGCAGGCGAGAGCTCTCCAGCTCATCAACATCTACCGGGTACGCGGACACCTGATCGCAGACCTGGACCCTTTGGACACGGATCCGCCCAAGATGCCGTCCGAGCTCGATCCCGCGACCTACGGGTTCACCATCTGGGACCTGGACCGCAAGTTCTCGACCGGGAGCCTGGCCAACGTGAGCGAGCTGAACAGGAGGGCCTCGGACTCCGGCCGGCCGGAGACGCTCGGCAACATCCTCAGGGTTCTTCGGGATGCCTACTGCCGGACGGTGGGAATCGAGTACATGCACATCTCCGCCCCGGAGGAGAAGCGCTGGATCCAGCGGCGGGTCGAGGGGGTCGAGATCCAGATGGCGCCGGAGGACCACGACCGCATCCTCGCCAAGCTCAACGAGGCGGAAGCGTTCGAGACCTTCCTCCACACCAAGTACGTCGGACACAAGCGGTTCAGCCTGGAGGGGGCCCTCAGCCTCATCCCCATGCTCGATGCGGTGCTCGACTCCGCAACGAAGGCTTCCATGGAGGAGGCTGTGATCGGCATGGCTCACCGGGGAAGGTTGAACGTCCTGGCCAACATCATCGGCAAGAGCTACACGCAGATTTTCAAGGAGTTCGAGGGTGACATCAATCCGGAAACCGTCCACGGATCGGGGGATGTGAAGTACCACATCGGAGCCAGCGGCCGGTACGTGAATCCGCAGGGGGTGTCGATGGCGGTATCGGTGGTCTCCAACCCGAGCCACCTCGAGTCGGTGGATCCCGTGGTCGAAGGCGTGGTGCGGGCCAAGCAGGACGCTCTCAACCGGCCCGACGACTTTCCGGTCCTGCCGGTCCTGATCCACGGCGACGCCGCCTTTGCCGGACAGGGTGTGGTCGCTGAGACCCTCAATCTTTCCCAGTTGCGCGGCTACCGCACCGGGGGCACGGTCCACATCATCGTGAACAATCAGGTCGGCTTCACCGCGACCGCCGGCGAGACCCGGTCCAGCACCTACGCCAGCGACGTGGCGAAGATGATTCAGGCGCCCATCTTCCACGTCAACGGTGACGACCCGGAGGCGTGCGTCCGCGTGGCCCGCCTGGCGTTCGACTACCGCGAGGCGTTCCACAAGGACGTGGTCATCGACATGTGGTGCTACCGCAAGTGGGGCCACAACGAAGCGGACGAGCCTTTGTACACGCAGCCGCTCATGTACAAGCGCATCGCCTCTCGCCGGTCGGTGAGAAAGCTGTACACGGAGTCGCTGCTGTACAGAAACCACCTCAGCCTCGAGACAGCCGAGGGGGCGTTGGAGGACTTCCGGTCCAAGCTTCAGGGAGCCTTCAACGCGATGCATGAGGGAGGCGAGAAGAAGCTGGAGACGCCCTCTGAGCCGGCGATGGAACCGAAGCGGCAGGAGGTCGGCCTGGCGACGCTGAGCCAGGTGCTCGAGTCGATCAGCACCGTGCCCCCGGCGTTCTCTCCTCATCCGAAACTGGTCAAGCTCCTGGAGGGACGCCGCCGGTCGCTGGTCAACGACCATGTCGACTGGCCGGTGGCCGAGTCCCTGGCCTTCGGCGCGCTTCTCACTAACGGGATCTCGATCCGGATGGCCGGACAGGACTCCCGCCGAGGGACGTTCAGCCAGCGCCACGCCGTCTTGATCGACCAGGAGACCGGAGCCGAGTACACGCCATTGCTCCGGGTGGGCCGCGACGGCGCCAAGTTCCTGATCTACGACAGCATGCTCTCGGAGTTTGCAGCCTTGGGATTTGAGTACGGCTACTCCACTGCCGCCGACAACACCCTGACGATCTGGGAGGCACAGTTCGGTGACTTCGCCAACGGTGCCCAGGTGATCATCGACCAGTTCATTGCGGCCGGCGAGGACAAATGGGAACAGACGAGCAACCTCGTGATGCTCCTGCCTCACGGGTTCGAGGGCCAGGGGCCGGAGCACTCCAGCGCCCGGCTGGAGCGTTTCCTAGCCATGGGGGCCGCAGGCAACTACCGGGTGGCAATTCCTTCGTCCGCTGCCCAGTACTTTCACCTGCTGCTCATGCAGGGGTTCGACACAATCCGCAAGCCGCTGGTGGTCCTGACTCCCAAATCGCTCCTACGGCTGCCGGCTGCCGCCAGCGGTGTCATCGACCTGATCTCCGGGGCGTGGATGCCGGTGCTCTCCGACCCCACCCGCCCCAAACCCGATTCGGTGAGCCGGGTCATCCTCTGCTCCGGAAAGGTGTACTACGACCTTGTGGCGGCCCGGCAGAAGCAGGGAATCGAGGAGGGTCTGGCACTCGTTCGAGTTGAGCAGCTGTACCCCTTCCCGGCAGACGAGATCGCCGAGGAGCTGGCTCGCTATGATCCGGCGGAGGTTGTGTGGGTACAGGAGGAGCCGGAGAACATGGGAGCCTGGCGGTACATGCATACCAAGTTCTCCGACGAGTTTAAGGTCCCGCTGCTGCGGCGGACCCGCCGCGAGAGCGCCAGCCCGGCCACGGGCAGCGCCTCCACGCACGAGCGTGAGCAGGAGCAGCTGTTGAGCGCCGCCCTGGCGGGCCTCGCCGACTGAAATCGTCTCGAGGGCACCCCGATAGCCGGCCTGAACCATTACCGGTTTCACTCCGAGTGGATGGTTCCCGCAAGCTACGACAAGGTTTACGCCGTCCTGAGGGATCTGCGGACCTATCCTGCCTGGTGGCCGGAGGTGAAAAGCGTACTTCCGGTCAACGAGGACCGGGCCGTGGTTCTGATCATGGGGGTTCTGCCGTACTCTCTGGAGTTCCTGATGGAGAGGGAGATAGATGACCCGCAGTCGGGGATCCTGCGCGCCGGCCTCAGCGGGGACCTGGAGGGTTTCTCGAGCTGGGCGGTCAAGCCGTCCGATGAGTGCTGTGACTTGATTTACGATCAGGAGGTCGTGGTGACCAAGAAGCTGGTGCGGGCCCTGGCGCCGGTGGCCCGGCCCGTTCTGCGGCTGAACCACTCGTTCATGATGGTGCGGGGGGAGCGGGGACTCCGCTCCTATCTGGCTTCATCGTCAGGGTGAGCACTCGCCGCAGAATCTCTCTGGCCGGATTGGTGGTCCTGATGGCCGGTTCGGGGCTGATGCACCTGCGCAAGCCGGAGCTTTACACCCCGATCGTGCCGCGGATCCTCGGGCACGCCGAGTTCCTCGTCTTCTGGAGCGGAGTGGTTCAGATAGCGGCCGGGCTGCTGCTGCTGATGCCGGGGAGCAGGCGGCTCGGTGCTTTGCTGACCATTGCAATCCTGGTAGGGGTGTTTCCGGCCAACGTCAAGATGGCACTCGACGGTGGGCAGCCTGGTGGCGGTTGGTACTCTGGATCTTCTTTGATGCTCTGGCTGCGGCTGCCGGTGCAGCCCCTGCTGGTGTACTGGGCTTGGACGTTTGTCAGTGAATGCCCGGCGGGACGGACCCTTGCCGAGTCGGACGCTTCGCGGTGATCGCCGACCCGCAGGGCGCGGCGTTCGCGGTTTTCGATCGAGACATCGACTGCTAGTAGCGCGGACAGCGGCGGTCGCGTGCTCCGGGGACGCGGAGGCGTAGACGCCGAGTCGGAGCGGCCCACGCGCAGGCGGTCCATCCCGAGCCGCTGCGCTCGCAGAGCCGGAGCACTGCGAGCGCTAGGATCTCGGGAGGGCAGTGGCGCTTAGCGGAGCTCGACGATGACGAGCTCTTTGCCGTCGGGGTCGCGGAAGGAGAACATCGGGGGGACGTATTCGCCCATCCGAGTGACCTCCCTCCGGGTCGGTGTCGGCGCCGCGGTGGTGCAGGTGCGCGTGGAGGGCGTCGGCGTCTGGAGTGCTGAGACGGATCCCGGTGTGGGCGCTCGCCGCCGTGCGCTGGTCGCCGCCGACGAGCGCGATCTCGGCCGTGCCGCCCGGCGGGGCCACGCTGACCCAGCGCCCGCCGCCGAATGGTGCATCGAGGCGCTTTTCGAAGCCGAGGATCTTCGTGTAGAACTCAAGGGCGCGATCCTGGTCGCTGACGGGGATGGCCACCGCGCTCACTTCGGTGATCCCCGCCGTGACGTCCTGGTTTCCCATGGCTTCCTCCTTGGTGGGGGCACCCCCGGTGGGCGCCTTCACGAGGGAGTCGAAGCTGCGCCGGCTGGCTCGACATGCGTCAGGAGTGATTCCTGCGGCGCGGGCCTCGAGGTAGCGCCTCTCGGGAAGGCTGAGGGTGCGACGGGCGGCGAGCGTGAAGGCGTCGCGCGCGGCGGCCCGCTCCCCTGCCAGGTCGAGGAGGTGCGCACGAACGGCGGCCAGACGGTGGTGTCCTGCAAGCGGCGGGGTACGCCTCGACCTTCGCGAGCTCTCGCAGGCCGGCGTGCGGTCCGTGGACCATCGCGACGACCACGAGGCGGTTGAGGGTCACCATGGGACCGGGCGCGAGGGTCTCGAGCAGGTCATAGAGGCCGAGGATCTGCGACCAGTCTGTGTGCTCGACGTCCGGCGCCTCGGCGTGGACGGCGGCGATGGCGGCTTGAAGCTGGTATGGGCCGATCGGCGCGCGGGCGAGCGCGTGCGTGATCAGCGCGACGCCTTCTGCGATCATCCCCGCGTCCCAGTGGCTGCGGTCCTGCTCGGCTAAGGGGATCAGCGCGCCGTCGGGTCCTGTCCGTGCGAGTCGGCGCGCGTCGGTCAGCAGCATCAGCGCCAGCAAGCCGGTCACTTCGCCGTCGTGGGGGCGCTGCGCGTGCAGCTGCCGAGCCAGGCGGATGGCCTCCGCGGCCAGGTCGACGCGGTGCAGGCGCGCGCCAGCGCTTGCGGTGTAGCCCTCGTTGAAGATCAGGTAGAGGACTTGGAGGACCGCGGGAAGCCGCTCGACGAGCGACCCCTCGTCGGGTGCCGGGAACGCTGCGCCATGCTGTTCGATCGTCCGCTTGGCGCGACTGATGCGCTGCGCGATCGTCGCCTCGGGAACAAGGAACCCGCGGGCGATCTCGGCCGTCGTGAGGCCACCGACGGCGCGCAGCGTGAGCGCCGTCTGCGACGCCGGCGTGAGGGCAGGATGGCAGCACAGGAGCAGCAGCTCGAGCGAGTCGTCCTCCTCGGCGACGGGCTCGGCGTCGCGTGGCGCGAGCGCGGCTGCTCGCTCCTCGCGCCGGCGCCGCGCCGTCTCGTTGCGCCACAGTTCCGTCCGGCGCCGCATCGCGACCGTGATAAGCCACCCGCGCGGGTGATCGGGCACCCCGTCGGCGGACCACTGCGCCGCGGCGGCCAGCAGCGCCTCCTGCACGGCGTCCTCGCAGAGCGCGAAGTCGCCGTAGCGCCGCATCAGCGCGCCGAGGACCTGCGGCGCGAGCTCGCGCAGCAGCGTCTCGATAGTGCGACGACTGGCCGCCCTACAGCTCAAAGCCGGCCAGGCTCATCACTGGGCGGACTTCGACGAGGCCAAGGGTGGCCTCGGGCACGCGAGCGGCGATCTGCACCGCTCGGTCAAGCGACTCGCATTCGACGAGATAGAAGCCCGCGAGCAGCTCCTTGGCCTCTGCGAAAGGACCGTCGGCGGTTACCACCTGTTCCCCGGTCACCGACACGCGCGTCGTCAGCGACGGGTCCGAGAGGCCTCGGTGACGATCAGCTCGCCCGACCGCTCGAGCTCCTCGTTGAGCGCCGCGTAGGCGGCCAGGCCGCTCGCGCGCTCGTCGGCGGACAACCGGTTCCACACTTCACGCGACGATGGATTGTTGTAGATGAGGATGAGGTACTTCACGCAACGCCTCCGATCTCGCCTGCTTCGGCCTCACCGCTTGAGCTTGCGCCAGCCGCCGGCCCGGTTGTTGGCGATGATTTGTTCGAACATCGTCCGCAGCGCACGGCTGTTGATGGTCTCACCCTCATAGACGGAGATCATGCGCGCCGTCTTGTTCTCTTGCCCGCCGGTGATGATGCCCTCCGGATCGGAAACGATGCCGCCGTCATAGAGAAACACGTTGACGTGGTCACGTGCGGCCAGCAGCGCGCAAATGTTCCCCTGCAGCACGAAGTACGGCTGTCTCGTGCGCTTGATCGTTTCTTCGACCTCCGGGTCGGCGGCGTGGACAAGCTCCCGAACGGTCCGGCAGATCTGACGTCAATCAGGCAGCGCCTCGATGTAGGCGTCGACGCGTGCGTCGCGTGACTTGGGCTCGACCCGGTCAGACATTCTTCCTCCTTCGATCGGTCATGCCATGATCGAAGCTGCGCCGCTTCTCTCGACATCGCGTCGCCACACAGGTCGCGAGCCTCGGAATCCACGTCGAGGGGGCGACTCCAGGCGGCTCGGTGCGTTGCTTACCATAGCAATCCTGGTGGGGGTGTTTCCGGCCAACGTCAAGATGGCACTCGACGGTGGGCAGCCTGGTGGCGGTTGGTACTCTGGATCTTCTTTGATGCTCTGGCTGCGGCTGCCGGTGCAGCCCCTGCTGGTGTACTGGGCTTGGACGTTTGTCAGTGAATGCCCGGCGGGACGGACCCTTGCCGAGTCGGACGCTTCGCGGTGATCGCCGACCCGCAGGGCGCGGCGTTCGCGGTTTTCGATCGAGACATCGACTGCTAGTAGCGCGGACAGCGGCGGTCGCGTGCTCCGGGGACGCGGAGGCGTAGACGCCGAGTCGGAGCGGCCCACGCGCAGGCGGTCCATCCCGAGCCGCTGCGCTCGCAGAGCCGGAGCACTGCGAGCGCTAGGATCTCGGGAGGGCAGTGGCGCTTAGCGGAGCTCGACGATGACGAGCTCTTTGCCGTCGGGGTCGCGGAAGGAGAACATCGGGGGGACGTATTCGCCCATCCGAGTGACCTCCCTCCGGGTCGGTGTCGGCGCCGCGGTGGTGCAGGTGCGCGTGGAGGGCGTCGGCGTCTGGAGTGCTGAGACGGATCCCGGTGTGGGCGCTCGCCGCCGTGCGCTGGTCGCCGCCGACGAGCGCGATCTCGGCCGTGCCGCCCGGCGGGGCCACGCTGACCCAGCGCCCGCCGCCGAATGGTGCATCGAGGCGCTTTTCGAAGCCGAGGATCTTCGTGTAGAACTCAAGGGCGCGATCCTGGTCGCTGACGGGGATGGCCACCGCGCTCACTTCGGTGATCCCCGCCGTGACGTCCTGGTTTCCCATGGCTTCCTCCTTGGTGGGGGCACCCCCGGTGGGCGCCTTCACGAGGGAGTCGAAGCTGCGCCGGCTGGCTCGACATGCGTCAGGAGTGATTCCTGCGGCGCGGGCCTCGAGGTAGCGCCTCTCGGGAAGGCTGAGGGTGCGACGGGCGGCGAGCGTGAAGGCGTCGCGCGCGGCGGCCCGCTCCCCTGCCAGGTCGAGGAGGTGCGCACGAACGGCGGCCAGACGGTGGTGTCCTGCAAGCGGCGGGGTACGCCTCGACCTTCGCGAGCTCTCGCAGGCCGGCGTGCGGTCCGTGGACCATCGCGACGACCACGAGGCGGTTGAGGGTCACCATGGGACCGGGCGCGAGGGTCTCGAGCAGGTCATAGAGGCCGAGGATCTGCGACCAGTCTGTGTGCTCGACGTCCGGCGCCTCGGCGTGGACGGCGGCGATGGCGGCTTGAAGCTGGTATGGGCCGATCGGCGCGCGGGCGAGCGCGTGCGTGATCAGCGCGACGCCTTCTGCGATCATCCCCGCGTCCCAGTGGCTGCGGTCCTGCTCGGCTAAGGGGATCAGCGCGCCGTCGGGTCCTGTCCGTGCGAGTCGGCGCGCGTCGGTCAGCAGCATCAGCGCCAGCAAGCCGGTCACTTCGCCGTCGTGGGGGCGCTGCGCGTGCAGCTGCCGAGCCAGGCGGATGGCCTCCGCGGCCAGGTCGACGCGGTGCAGGCGCGCGCCAGCGCTTGCGGTGTAGCCCTCGTTGAAGATCAGGTAGAGGACTTGGAGGACCGCGGGAAGCCGCTCGACGAGCGACCCCTCGTCGGGTGCCGGGAACGCTGCGCCATGCTGTTCGATCGTCCGCTTGGCGCGACTGATGCGCTGCGCGATCGTCGCCTCGGGAACAAGGAACCCGCGGGCGATCTCGGCCGTCGTGAGGCCACCGACGGCGCGCAGCGTGAGCGCCGTCTGCGACGCCGGCGTGAGGGCAGGATGGCAGCACAGGAGCAGCAGCTCGAGCGAGTCGTCCTCCTCGGCGACGGGCTCGGCGTCGCGTGGCGCGAGCGCGGCTGCTCGCTCCTCGCGCCGGCGCCGCGCCGTCTCGTTGCGCCACAGTTCCGTCCGGCGCCGCATCGCGACCGTGATAAGCCACCCGCGCGGGTGATCGGGCACCCCGTCGGCGGACCACTGCGCCGCGGCGGCCAGCAGCGCCTCCTGCACGGCGTCCTCGCAGAGCGCGAAGTCGCCGTAGCGCCGCATCAGCGCGCCGAGGACCTGCGGCGCGAGCTCGCGCAGCAGCGTCTCGATAGTGCGACGACTGGCCGCCCTACAGCTCAAAGCCGGCCAGGCTCATCACTGGGCGGACTTCGACGAGGCCAAGGGTGGCCTCGGGCACGCGAGCGGCGATCTGCACCGCTCGGTCAAGCGACTCGCATTCGACGAGATAGAAGCCCGCGAGCAGCTCCTTGGCCTCTGCGAAAGGACCGTCGGCGGTTACCACCTGTTCCCCGGTCACCGACACGCGCGTCGTCAGCGACGGGTCCGAGAGGCCTCGGTGACGATCAGCTCGCCCGACCGCTCGAGCTCCTCGTTGAGCGCCGCGTAGGCGGCCAGGCCGCTCGCGCGCTCGTCGGCGGACAACCGGTTCCACACTTCACGCGACGATGGATTGTTGTAGATGAGGATGAGGTACTTCACGCAACGCCTCCGATCTCGCCTGCTTCGGCCTCACCGCTTGAGCTTGCGCCAGCCGCCGGCCCGGTTGTTGGCGATGATTTGTTCGAACATCGTCCGCAGCGCACGGCTGTTGATGGTCTCACCCTCATAGACGGAGATCATGCGCGCCGTCTTGTTCTCTTGCCCGCCGGTGATGATGCCCTCCGGATCGGAAACGATGCCGCCGTCATAGAGAAACACGTTGACGTGGTCACGTGCGGCCAGCAGCGCGCAAATGTTCCCCTGCAGCACGAAGTACGGCTGTCTCGTGCGCTTGATCGTTTCTTCGACCTCCGGGTCGGCGGCGTGGACAAGCTCCCGAACGGTCCGGCAGATCTGACGTCAATCAGGCAGCGCCTCGATGTAGGCGTCGACGCGTGCGTCGCGTGACTTGGGCTCGACCCGGTCAGACATTCTTCCTCCTTCGATCGGTCATGCCATGATCGAAGCTGCGCCGCTTCTCTCGACATCGCGTCGCCACACAGGTCGCGAGCCTCGGAATCCACGTCGAGGGGGCGACTCCAGGCGGCTCGGTGCGTTGCTTACCATAGCAATCCTGGTGGGGGTGTTTCCGGCCAACGTCAAGATGGCACTAGACGGTGGGCAGCCTGGTGGCGGTTGGTACTCCGGATCTTCTTTGATGCTCTGGCTGCGACTGCCGGTGCCCCTGCTGGTCTACTGGGCTTGGACGTTTGTCAGGGAATGCCCGGGGGGACTCGGCCCTTGCCGAGTCGGAAGCGACCAGCCCTTAGGGGGGAAGCACTATCGAAGCACTCTCGTTTGGTGAACCGTTCGCAAACTTTCGCCGGCGAACCAGGCGCCCGGTTAGGTGACGTTGCATCCTGGGAAAGTGTAGGCAGCACCACTGAACCACCATCGATTGACGCATTGCAGTACGGCAGCCGGACAGGAGGTAATCATGAGTCGCAGGCGAACGAAGCTGAGCGTCGTGCCCGACATCCAGCCGGCGAAAGGCCGCAAGGCGGCAGCGGCAGCCGCCGGCATCCTTCAGGGGCTGGTCGCCGGCTTTGCCACCGTCGCAGCCCTCAGGCACTTCCTCTCCTCCAGAAAGCGTGTGCGGAACAATTCCGACGATGTCGGCGTTTTGACTACAGAGGTACACAGCAACGGTCATTCGAAGGTCAAGCTGGGCAGCCTCGACTCGTTTTCCTAACGGCTGAGGAGGCAACTTGGAGAAGGTAGTTAAGACAGAAGACCAGTGGCGGGCGGAGCTTACGCCCGAGCAGTTCCGCGTACTGCGCGAGAAGGGGACGGAGCGACCCTTCACCGGCGCCTACGTCCACAACAAGAAGGCCGGCATGTATCAATGCGGTGCCTGCGGCGCCGACCTGTTCAGCTCGGACGTGAAATTTGACTCGGGCACCGGATGGCCCAGCTTCACCGAGCCGGTGGCAGAGGGAAGGGTGGAGCTGAAGCCCGACAACAGCCTGTTCATGCGGCGGACCGAAGTTCTATGCGGCGCCTGCGGATCGCACCTGGGTCACGTCTTCCCTGACGGGCCCGGGCCGACAGGAAAGAGATACTGCATAAACTCGTGTTCCCTGAGCTTCAGGGAAGAGCCTGAATGAAGGCTAAGCCGGGAGCCTGAGCGCCCTTTGGGCGTTTTCTGTGGTGGCCTGAGCGATCTGGTCGACCGTTATCGATGTGGCGGCCGCCACTGCGGCCCCCACGTCGACCACGTTGCGGGGCTCATTCGGCTTTCCCCTATGGGGAAGTGGTGACAGGTACGGGGAGTCCGTTTCCACCAGCAGGCGGTCCAAAGGCACAACCCTCGCCGCGTCTCGCAGGCTATGGGCGTTCTTGTAGCTAACGTTGCCGGCGAACGAGACGTAGCCGCCCATCTCCACGGCCACCGCTGCCTCCGCCGAGCCTCCGGAAAAGCAGTGAAAGATCAGCGTCTCCGGCGGCCCGGCCTCCTGAAGCTGGGCGATGACCTGCGGGAAAGCGTCCCGGATATGCATGATCATCGGCTTATTCAACCGCTTGGCGAGCTCGATCTGTGCCGCGAACGCCCGATGCTGGGCCTCGGGCGTGGCGTGCTCCCGGTAGAAGTCCAGGCCGACCTCGCCGACGGCGACCACCCGGTCGTCCGCAGCCAGTCGCTCGATCTCCGCGCCGACAAGCTCGTCGAAATCGTCGGCGTCGTGGGGATGAATCCCGACCGTTGCATAGACCCCTTTGTGTTGTGTCGCCAGCCTGACCGCCTCGCGGCTGCTGGGAAGATCGGTTCCGATGGTGATCACTGCCGTCACGCCGGCACCGGCCGCCCGCTGCAGCGCCTCGTCCAGGTCGCACTCTAGAGAGTCGAGATGGCAGTGGGAGTCGATCCAGTTCAATCGGTCTTCTCGACCTCCACCCGGGGGAAGATCGACGTTCCCTTGGTGACCTTCTTCCCGACAAGGCTGGTCCCGGCCGGCAGCGACTCGGACAGAGGTCTTTCATCGACGGGATCGATCCCCAGCTGTTCGCGTATCCGCCTGGACGCCGAGGGCATGGCGGGCGAGATCAGTATGGAGATCTGGCGGATGGCCTCGCAGACCCCCTGGAGAACCGTCGCCAGCCTTTCCCTCTGGTCGGGCTCTTTCGCAAGTTTCCAGGGAGCGGTGTCGTCGATGTAGTGGTTGACCGCCCGGACGAAATCGAACACCGCGGCCAGGGCTCCGGCGGGATCGAGCTTGCGGACTCGGGCTTCCATCTCAGCCGCCGCTCGGGTAGCCGCCGCACGCAGGTCCTCCTCCAGCTGAGTCGGCTCGCCCGGGTGCGGCACGACCGCATCGAAGTTCTTGGTCGTCATCGCCAGCGACCGGCTGACCAGGTTGCCCAGGTCGTTCGCCAGGTCGGCGTTGTAGCGGGCGGCCATCGCCTCCCACGAGAACGCTCCGTCCTGGCCGAAGGTCCCCTCACGAAGGAAGTGGTACCGGTAGCCGTCCGACCCGAAGGTGTCGACCAGAGTGTGCGGCGAAATGCCGGTCAGGTTGGTCTTGGACATCTTCTTGCCCCCGACGGTCAGAAAGCCGTGGGCAAACACCGTTTTGGGGAGGTCCAGCCCGGCGGCCATGAGCATGGCCGGCCAGATGACGGCGTGCTGGCGGAGGATATCCTTGCCGATCAGGTGCAGATCGGCCGGCCAGGTTCGTGCGAACCGCTCCGGATCCCGTCCGTGGCCCACCGCGGTGGTGTAGTTCTGAAGTGCGTCTATCCACACGTACATGACGTGCTTGGGATCCCAGGGGATCGGCACGCCCCAGGAGAACGACGTCCGGGAGATCGACAGGTCCTGCAGGCCCCCTTTGACGAAGCTGAACACCTCGTTTCGACGGATCTCGGGCTCCACGAACTCGGGGTGGGTCTGGTACAGCTCGATCAGACGGTCCGCGTATGCCGAGAGTCGGAAGAAGTAGTTCTGCTCCTCCAGCCACTCGACCGGCCGTTCGTGGATGGGACACAGGTTGTCGATGATCTCGCTCGGCTGGTAAAAGGCCTCGCAGGCCACGCAGTAGGGGCCGGTGTAGGTGTCGAGGTAGATGTCTCCCTGATCGTACAGCCGCTGGACCAGCTCCTGAACCGGTCTGGTGTGCCGCTCCTCGGTGGTGCGGATGAAGTCGTCGTAGGAGATCTCCAACCGCTCCCAGACATCGCGCCAGCGGGGGACCATCTGATCGGCCCACTCGATGGGACTGACTCCGTTGACCTCCGCCGTCTGGGCTATCTTCTGGCCGTGTTCGTCGGTTCCGGTCAGAAAGAAAACGTTCTCTCCAACAAGTCTGTGGAATCTGACCAGGAAGTCGGCGTTGACCGTTGTATAAGCGTGTCCGATGTGGGGGACATCGTTGACGTAGTAGATCGGGGTGGTGACGTAGAAGATGTCTTTCGACGGGTTGCCGTCTTTGCCTGCATCCCTATCCGTGTCTCGGGAAATGTCTTTGTCCGGGTAGCTGGTAATGTCTATATTCATAGGGATGGTGACTTTCTAGACTCTCTAAAAAGGAGAGTAATGGCGAAAAGAGCGTCTGGAGGTGGCGGATCCGAAGTGGGGATCCTATCTAACGGCATCAAAAACACCGGCATGAACCGCAAATTGGACGTGCTCGGTCGAATCGTTATTCCCGCCGAGATCCGCAAGTCGCTCGACCTCAAAGAAGGCGGAGTGCTCGATATTTCCCTCGACGAGGACCGAATCATTTTGACCCCCCGCCAGGACGCCTGCGTGTTTTGTGGCGGACGCTCTGAGCTCAAGGGATACGGTGGCCGGATGATCTGCTCCTCTTGCCTGGCTGGATTGGACTCCCTAAGAGCGTAGCGGTAGTTCATCAACTCAGGCTTGAGCTCTCAAGGCTGCGATGATAGCAAGCCTTCGTAGACCGACCGTCTGGGTGCACCCAGCGTTGATGCTGCCTTTGCGGCGGCTTTTGACTTCGTCATGCCGTCGTCGATGAGGCCCCGAGCCATCTCAACGGCTGCCTCTAGGTTTGCCGCTTCCTTGGCAGCTCCTTCAATCACAATGACGACCTCACCTCGGAGGTCCTCATCGAGGCCGCTGAGGACCGCAGCTATGCTGTCCCGCACGACCTCCTCATGCATCTTGGTCAACTCGCGGGCGAGGGCCATCCGGCGGTCGCCGAGTACTTCGAGCATGTCCTCCAGCGTCGCCCGTACGCGCCCCGGGGCCTCGAAGAAGACCAGGGTACGCTCATCGTCCGCCAGTCCCTGGAGCCTGGTTCGTTTTTCGCCCTGTGGCTTGGGCAGAAATCCCTCAAAGACGAATCGCGCGGTCGGAAGGCCGGAAAGGACCAGGGCACTCAGCGCCGCGGAGGGTCCGGGAATGACCTCCACAGGCACGCCCTCCTTGATGCACGCCCGAACGAGCAGATAGCCGGGATCCGAGATGGCCGGCATCCCCCCGTCGCTGACCAGTGCCAGGCGAGTACCCTGCTTCAATCTCCCAAGCAGATATCGGACCTGGTTGTGCTCGTTTGCCTGATGGTAGGCGATCAGATGAGCTTGCACTCCGTGGGAGGTTAGGAGCTTGCGCGTGCGCCGGGTGTCCTCAGCCGCCACCAGGTCCACCTCGCTCAGAATCCTCAGCAGCCGCAGGGAGACGTCCTCCAGGTTACCGATGGGAGTAGCGCACACGTAGAGACGTCCGCTCAAGGCTGTTTAACCAGCTTTCCGCCGACCCGGATCCCCAGCCGCCGAGCTTCGCCCCCGTCCAGCTCCAGAACCCAACGGGCGCCAAGGATGAACGCGCCGATCCTGCCGGGCTGCATGGTCCTCACCCTGATGACTTCTCCCTTGCGGTTAATGTGGACCACATCGATCGGAAAGATCATGCCTACCGTGTGCACTTGCTTGGCCCTGAGCAGGAAACCCCGCCCGGAACCGAGGCCGGTACTCCCGAGCAGCCCCCGAGCCCGGCCGAAGAGCCCGAAGGGCTGCCGGATCTCCACGCAGATCCGGGGGTTCTCGGGGTCCAACAGAAACAAACGATCTCTCCTTGAGGATGATGTGAGCGTCCCTATACTGACCCAAATCCGGCTACCAGGAGAACCAGGATCGAATCGATAGGAACACCCCCCGTCGCCGGCTCGGCGGTTGTTGAGGCTCATGTCGAACCACCGGCTTCGTCGTCGCGGCAAGCCGGCAAACGGTCCGGCGGGCGTTGGTGGAACCGCCGCTACATCGTGTTCGTCCTGCTGGTCTTCGCCGCGGTCATCCGCCTGGTCAGGCTGGCCGAGCCGGAAGATCTGGTCTTCGACGAAACTTACTACGCCAAGGACGCCTGTATATATCTGGGGTACGAGCCGGACACCTGCGGCCTAACCGCAAGGTCCGAGCAGAGCTACGTGCATCCGCCGCTCGGCAAGTGGCTCATTGCCGGGGGAATCAAGGTATTCGGCCACAACTCCTTCGGCTGGCGCATCAGCGCCGTGGTGGCTGGTGTCGCTCTCGTTTGGGTGGCTTACCTTCTGGCCGGCCGGCTGTTCAAGAACCGCTGGATCGCCCTGGTTTCCGGATTGCTGGTAGCCACCGACTTCTTGCTGTTCGTGCAGAGCCGTATCGCCATGCTGGACATCTTTCTGGCATTGTTCGTGACACTCGGCTTTTTGTTCGTGGCTATCGACCGCGAGAGCGCTTCTGCGGTCAAGCATCATCTGGAGTCGGCGGGCGCGGGTCCTCCGCCGGTGCGCCGGCCGGAAGCTCGCCTGGCGGCCGGCCTGGCCCTTGGACTGGCGATGTCGGTCAAGTGGTCTGCGGTCTACGCCCTCGCCACCGCGGCGTTGCTTGGATTTATCTGGTCCGTGGGGATCGTTCGAGAGCGCCGCCGGATAGACGCAGACGATCAACAGGGCCACTGGCCCGCGGTGACGAAGGACGCGCTTTTCACGTGCGTCGCATTCGGGCTGGTCCCCTTGCTGGTATACCTCGGCTCTTACTCGAGCTGGTTCGCCCGTGTCCTCGCGCAGGACTGCTCGTACACGGTTCCCGCTGCCTCCAACGAACGAGTGTTCAGCGCCGGGTTCTACGGCCTGGTGGCGGGGGAGTGCGTGAAGGGCCTGCCGGGCGCCACGCTCAACTTTGCAGACCTTCATGACCAGGTGGCGGACTACCATCTGCAGCTCGACGCGAAGCATCCCTACCAGTCGAAGGCGTGGACCTGGCCCCTGGTCCTGCGTCCGGTGGCGTACTTCTGGGAGAGGGAAACCGGCCAATCGGCCCACATTCTCGGCATGGGCAACGTCGTCATCTGGGGCGCGGCCGTACCGGCGGGGATCTGGCTGATTTGGCGCAGCCGGAGGAGTTGGAGTCCGGAGCGAGTGATCCTGGCGGCGTGGGCGGCGCAGTACCTGCCGTGGCTGTTGGTTCGCAGACCTCTGTTCCTTTTTTATAATATGACACCCACAGTGCCCTTCATGATGATCGGCCTGGCGGCAGCGCTCAACGCCATCCGGCAAGCCGGCGAAATTCCCCGCCGGCTCGTAGCAGCATTTCTTGTCCTCGGGGTGGGCGTGATGCTCGTGATCTTTTTCCCGATTCTCACGGCAATCGAAATTGACTACGACCTCTGGCGCCGTCTCATGTGGATCCCCCAGTTCGACTGTGGCGGTTTGAAATGCGGATGGATCTAACCGGCCGGGCATCGTGCTGTTTCGGGCTAGGAAGCCGATCCGAAGTCCAGCGCCTTTACGTCCGACCGGGTCAGCTGTGCTGGGTAAGGACCTTTCCCGGTGGCCACCGCAGCCCCGCACCGGGCGGCGAGCTGCACCGCCTGTTCCGGTGCAAGGCCTGAGCCGAGGGCGAAGGTCAGGCCTGCGGCGAAGCTGTCTCCGCAGCCGTAAGTGTCCACGACCGGTCCGGGCAGGGGCATGGCACCGTACTTCCGCTCGGGCTCTCCGGCCACCTGAAAGGTCCCACCCGCCGGACCCGCCGTCCTCACCACGAGCTTGGGACGGGGTACCAGGTCGCCGTCCCGGTACTGTTCGGACGGGTCGAGGCGGCTGCCCACCAGTGCATCCAGCTCCACAGCGGCCCGGGACAAAAGCGGTAGGACCCTGGAGGTGGCGACCAGAACCTTTGCCCGCCGGGCCAGGCGCACGGTTTGCGGGTCGGCGGCGGTTACGAAGACGGCGTCGCACTCCTCGAGCTCGGACCATGGGAGGGGATCGTCCGCCGAGGGCGAGGAGCGCACCCCGAGGACGGTAATGGAGCGCTCGCCCGAATCGACGATGTAGGTGATCGCACGCCTCTGCGCCTCCGGCCGCGTTCCGGCGTGGACGTTCAGTCCCAGCACCACCAACTCTCGATAGGCCCTGCGGCCGAGGTCGTCGTCGCCCAGTGCCGTATAGAAGCTGCATTCTCCGGCGAGCTTGACCAGCTGAACCGCCGCCACGGCTCCTCCTCCGCCCGGCGAATCCCAGGCATCAAGGGCGTGAACGATCTCGCCCGGGCCCGGCATCTGGGGTACCCGGATGAAGTCGATCCACTCGGTGTGGCCAAGGACGGCTACGCGCATTCGCCTCAAGGCTAGCTCAGCTTGTGAGCGATCCCCAGGGGGTGGCAGCGGCCGCAGAGGGCAGGTCAACTCCGCAGGGGCGAGATAGGCTCTTGGGCATGGATGCAGACCGGTACCGGCTTCCCCGCAATGTCGTTCCCTCTAGCTATGAGCTGACTCTGGAACCGGACCTTGAAGCAGCCCGGTTTTCGGGGGACGTGGCGATCCGGATCGATGTGCGGGACCCCGTCCGGGAGGTGGTGCTGAATACGCTCGAGCTCGAGATCGATCAGGCGTGGTTGGAGCGGGACGGAACCCGGCTGGAGGCAAACCCGTCCTTTGAGGAAGAAACCGAGCGCTGCCGCCTGCTGCTTGACGGCACCGCCGATCCGGGGGCCTGGACGCTTCGGTGCAACTTTCGGGGGGTTCTCAACGACCGTCTGGAGGGGTTCTACCGCTCCAGCCTCAAAGACGACAGCGGAACCGAACACGTAATAGCCACCACCCAGTTCGAGTCGACCCACGCCCGTATGGCTTTTCCCTGCTGGGACGAGCCGGACCTCAAGGCCACCTTTGCGGTCACCCTCGTTGTCCCGGACGGCGTGCTTGCACTCTCCAACGGGTCCGAGGTCTCCAGCGAGCCGACCGGAGACGGCCGCCGGAGGGTGGTGTACGCCGAGACCATGAAGATGTCGACCTACCTGGTGGCCTTTGTCGTGGGGCCCCTCGGCATCACGAAACCGGTCGATGCCGCGGGCACGCCCCTCAGGGTGGCGTACCCACCGGGGAGGGATACCTTGACCGAATTCGCCCTGGAGTCGGGCGCCTTTGCTCTGCAGTATTTCTCGGACTACTACGGAATCGGTTACCCGGCCGGCAAGCTTGACCTGGTGGCCATCCCGGACTTTGCTTCCGGAGCCATGGAGAACCTGGGGTGCATCACCTTTCGGGAGACCGCACTGCTGGTTGACCCGGAACGCGCGACGCAGCAGGAGCTGCAACGTGTGGCCGATGTGGTGCACCACGAGATCGCCCACATGTGGTTCGGTGACCTGGTCACCATGCGCTGGTGGAACGGCCTGTGGCTGAATGAAGCATTCGCCACCTTCATGGAGATGAAGTGCACCGACGCATTCCGGCCCGAGTGGAAGCGCTGGGCGGACTTCGGGCTCTCCCGAACGGCGGCCTTTGAGGTCGACTCTCTTGACAGCACCCGGCCGATCGAGTACGAGGTGGTCTCGCCCAAGGACTCGGCCGGGATGTTTGACATCCTTACCTACGAGAAGGGCGCCGCGGTTCTACGGATGCTGGAGCAGTATCTGGGCGAGGACGGCTTCCGGGACGGAGTGCGGCACTACCTGACCACCCACGCCTACGGCAACACCGAAACCACGGATCTGTGGGACTCGCTGGAAGAGACAACCGCCGCCCCGGTCCGGCGCCTCATGGACGGCTGGATATTTCGCGGAGGCTATCCGCTGGTATCTGGCGAGCTCACCGGCTCTGAGGACTTTCCCAAGCTGAAGCTGAGCCAGAAAAGGTTCTCCTACCACTCCGATGCTCCTGCAGTTCAGGGCCAGGGGTGGATAATTCCGGTGATCATCAAGTACGGCTGGGACGAGTACCAGAGCAGCGCCAAGCTGATTCTGGATTCGGCTGAGAACACCTTCGACCTGTCCTTCAAGCCGGACTGGCTGGTGATCAACTCCGGCGCCACTGGATTCTTCCGGGTGAACTATTCAGCCGAGCTGTTGGAGGCGCTGCTGACTCGGGGGCTCAACGCGATGAGCCCATCGGAGCGCTACGGGCTGGTGGACGACCGTTACGCCTCCATGGTCGCAGGCGAGGTGTCGGCTAACCAGTTCGTGGATTTGCTGGGGCAGCTCTCCTCCGAGACGGACCTCTCCGTCTGGCAGCGGATGTGCGGCACGCTTGCCGCGCTGGACCGGATAGTCGACGAGCCGGTCCGCCCCGCCTACCAGGTGGTGGTTCGGGAGCTGATCCGGCCGGCGCTGGACCGGTTGGGGATCGAGCCATCCGAGGGCGAGGACGAGCGGACCGCGCAGCTTCGGGGAACACTGCTGGAGACACTGGGATCGATTGGGGCCGACCCCGAAATCATCGCCCGGGCACGCTCGATCCACGAGGCTTTTGTCGCGGATGCCTCAGCCGTCGACCCCGCGCTGGCTGCGGCTTCCATCGGTGTTATCGCCGACACCGGCGGTCCTGCGGAGTTCGACCTGTTCTGGCAGCGGCACAAGGACGCGGCTAGCCCTCAGCTTTCCGTTCGGTACCTGCACTCCCTCGGCCGGTTTCGAGATCCGGCCTTGACATCCCGCCTGCTCGACCTGACCGTCGGCGAGGTGAGAACCCAGGACGCTCCGTTCACCCTGGGACGGGCTCTCACCAACCGGTCGACCGGCCGGATGGTATGGGACTTCATGGCCGAGAACTGGGATCTGCTGCTCGAACGCTTCCCGGCCAACAGCATTGTGCGCATGGTGGCCGGCCTGGCCACGATCACCGACCGAAGGTGGGCGGAGGAGGTGGAGGAGTTCTTTTCCGGCCATCCGGTTCCGCAGGGCGAGAAGACCCTCTCCCAGAACATCGAGCGGATGTGGAATATCGTCAGGCTCAAGGAACGAGAATCGGAAAGGTTCCCGTCCAGCTGAGTTGAAGATTGCCCTCCGGCGCCGGACTCTCCGGCGTTACGGTCGGGGGTTGGCAGACTCCAAAGAGCTGCTCTTCCGTCGACGCAGCAGGAAGATCAGCAAGCCGACCAGTAGAAGAGCACCGATGCCGGCTATGAGCGGCACTATACCGCCGGAGCTTCCCGACCTCACGGGTACCGCCGGACCGGAACGACCGGCCTCAGGAAAGGTGATCTCGGCCGATGCCGAGCGCTCCAACGTACCGGACTTCAAGATCAGGTTGGCCTGCCAGGGTCCGTTGGGTAGCTGCTTGTCCAGGGCCACCGTCACCGGGGCAACCGCTGCGACCCCCAAAGTGGTCCCCAGCTCGGCGGAGAAGGGACCTCCGCTGAGGCCTCCGGGCCCGTCGGTCAGCCTCAGCTCGCCCGCCAGATCCAGGGCGCGGCCACCGGTGTTGCGCACCTCAGCCGTTACTACCGGCGTACCGTCAGGGTTCTTCTTTGCCGTGAGGCTGGTAATAGAGAAGTCGCTCGCCGGCTCCCCGCCGGGTCCCACGGATAGATAGATCCGGACTCCCACCCGGTTGACCTGGGTCACGCCTCTGGCATCGGGCGCGGAGGAGAGCTGGGCCCAGACGACGCCGTAGCGCTCGCCGGGGGAGGCATCATCGGGAATCGCGATCGTGACGTTTGCCGAGGCCCTCTGTCCGGGCGCCAGGTCCACTGCGGAAGGGCCGACCTTCGTCCATGTGGTCAGCTCGTTGGATTCAGTTTCCTCAAGGGGCTGAAACGTTCCGTCCTTCAGTTCTGCGCCTCCGGCATAGACCTTGATGCTGACCGGCCGGGAGGTGCCGTTGGACACCTCAACCCTGCGGGTGATGGTCTTGCCAGGAATAACGTGATCGATGATGTAGCTCCGCGCCCGGGGATCCTCTCTGCGGTCGGAGGGGGCTTCGAGTAGCCGGATGCCGATGCCGGGCTCGTTCACTGCAGCCCTCGCTCCGGTGGCGGCTACCAGGACCGCAGAGGCCACCAGCAGGAACGTTAGAACTGGGCGCATGTGATCAAACCTACCTGGTAGCCGACGGAATGGGTGATGGCGCCGTGTTTACGCGCCAGGGGATTTTTGGGGCGGGTCACTGGCGCGTGAATGCCGGGGTTTTCGACCCCGGCTTTCACGAGTAGAACGTAAGAGCCGACGCATTGAGCGCCAAACCCACGCCTAGGAGACCGAGTGGGTGATGGTTCCGGAGTAGTTCCCGGCGAGGGCGTTGGAGGGCAGGTTAACCCTGAGGGTCGGTGCCCAGGATACGGTGTTGTTGCCCTCAACCACCGTTCCAGTGAAGGCGGTTACGGGACTGCCCATGGCCGTCGGAGTCGCTGCACCGGAGGTCGCGACGACCGTTCCGCTGGTGGTCGCGAGACCGGTGCTGTAGTCAACCGCTGAGTTGGCTATGACGCTCAGGCCTGTTCCGGTGAAGCTGCTCGAAGTCGCACTGGCGGACCAGCCGGCGGTGCCACCCCGCGCGTCGGTGACCTGGACGGTTCCCAGGGAGCCGCTCAAGGTCGTAGAGCCGGTTGCCGCGCTTGAGAGCGCCGCCGACGAGGGGGCACTGACGCTCAGGCCTCCGGCCGTCAAGCTAAACGTGGTCGTCGTATCCGCAGCGTGAGCGGTCGGCGCCAACGCAACCAGGCTAAGCATGGCGCCGCTCATGATCACTGCTACGACCCTTCCACGAGCCCGTCCAGTTGCGCTGCGGGTGCGCTTTGCCGTCTCGACACTATTTCCCATGCATTCTCCTTATCCCGAGTGCATACGCACAACTGCGTAGTTGTTTCCTCTCTATCGGCATAAAGCGCGCCCGGGTTAAAGGAAATGGGTCATTGATGGGTTGTAACGTCGAAATGCGCTCAGAAAGTACTCACTGCCGGCCGTCAAGCGACGCGAGCGACCCCAGGACGGTTCGTGTATTCAGCGAAGCGCTGCAGCTTCGGCCGGCAGAGCGGTGAAGCCCCTCACATTAGGCATCCGACTCAGACTGCCGGGACTCCGGGGTCCTGGGCCAGTGACGGATCGGCCGCCTCCTTGGGGTTGTAGCTCACTACCAAAGTGGGTACCGCTGCATGCCTCATCACTCGCTCAAATATGCTTCCCCGCACCCAGCGCTCTGGTGCGTGAGCCCACCACCGTCCCATGACAACCAGGTCTGGTTTCCAGTCCTTTATCTCGGCCAGGATTTCTTCGGCAGGCGATCCAAAACGATGTGTCAACTCAACCTTATGGCCTGCCTCCTCGAAGACCCGACGAGGCTGCGCCAACGAGCGCTCAACCAGCTCTGTTACATTGCGCACGTATTGAGGGAGTGCGGAGTCGAGCTCGCCCGTCGGGCCGTAGGGGTATGGATAGAGCTCGGGCGACATTACATACAAGAGTCTGACCTCCGTATCGCCCGGGGCAAGCAAGCGAGCGCATGACCGGCATGCGCGCAACGCGGGCAACGATCCTCTGGTAGGAACCAAGACCTTCAATCTATCCATTGCATCTCCTTTCCCGGTGGGCTCGGGGACGGGCGACTTGGCGCGCTGCGCCTCTACCCGGTAGGTCCCCGAGGCGTACACTTTGTGGACCGAGACTTCTTGTAAGGGAGGCACCCAATGAGAGTTGAAACGATCCTGCTCGCCAAAGGCAGCCAGGTCGAAACCATTGATCCTGAAGCCACTGTTGCGAGGGTCATCGAAAAGCTCCTATATCGGGGAGTGGGAGCCATTGTCGTCTCGGGGGACGGCAAGAGAGTTAACGGAGTCATCTCCGAACGTGACGTCGTGCAGGGACTCCACATGTTCGGTGCATCGGTAACAGAGATGCGGGCCCGCCAAGTAATGTCCAAGAACGTCCCAGTCTGCTCTCCCGACGACTCCATAACACGAGTGATGGTGCAGATGACCCGCAACCGCAGCCGCCACCTGCCGGTGGTTAGGGACGGAATCCTCTGTGGAATCGTGAGTGTGGGGGACGTGGTCAAGCATCGCCTGGAAGAGCTCGAACTTGAAACCAGCGTCCTGAGAGACCATTACATCGCCGCCCATCGGCCGTAGCTCCGTGCTCCGTCTTAGTTGGAGTTTACTCCTCGCGCGCGACCATAGAATTGACCGAAGGAGCTCTCAGAGCAACTCACCCGGGTCGGATGAATCCGGGATAGCTGCCCCTGGTTAGGTAGTCAAAGGCAGGTGTCAAGTATCACCCGAAACGGCTGATGTGGCGCTACGTGAGGTAAGGCCTGAGGAGGTCCTCGAGCTTGCGCCGGTGATCTTCGGTTTCAAATTGGTGCAGGGCCTCCGAGGACAAAAGATGTTCTTCCACCCGTCCCGACCTGCGAAGGTACACCGCGGGATGTATGTCGCCGGAGGCGTCGGTTTCCACGGACACCGCGACCGCATCGGAACCGGATGAGTCGACAAACCAGGCCAGCGGCAGGATGCCCTCGTCGATTATGCCGCCCTCATCGAAGGAGACGACTCGTGCCAGATAAGAGCGCTGATTCCAGAGCTCGGGCGCCCGGGTGGCTTCCGCCAGCAAGTGCGAAACGAGGTCGGCCGCCTGAACGGTTCTGTGACCGGTCCTTATGCCGAAGTGCTCGGCCGCGATATGCTCCGCCATTACCCGGGCGTTGTAGCGAAAGCCCTGGACGGCGGCCGAGTTGGCGGGGATGCCGTACTTGTTCAGCCCCGTTGCGGCCTGCGTGGTGGAGCCTGCGAAGTAGATGCGAGGCACGGAGACACTTTCCCAAAAAGGGGTCAACGCAGGGAGCCGGCCCTGGCTGAACACTGCAACGCCCATCTTCGGCAGGTCCAGCATCGGCGTGGTGAAGCCCGTGGCGGCGATCGCGTCGTCCACCTCGAATACGGAAGTACGCTTGCTTTTGGCCCCGGTGGCAGTTATGCGGTAACCGGAGTCGAGTCGTTCCACCAGGTCTATGGCAACGTCGAGCAGGACATTGCCGCCTCCGAACACATGATCTTCGTATGGTTGCAGGTAGCGGGCTCGGGCACCAACGGCAGCATGCTCCACTACCGAGATCCGCGCCGGGCTGGGGGAGCCCAGGATGATCCGGCGAGCTACCGGCAAAAGGGCGTCCGCAAGCTCAAAGCCTGAATTGCGCTTTCCGACTATGAAGACCTCCTTGTTCCGATACTCGTTCAGGGGCTTCGTGTCGGCGTAATGAGGGACAAGTTCGAGTCCTGGGTTGGGAGGCTTCCATGGAGTCGTTGTTCCAATCGCAAAGACGATCACCTTGCAGCGGTACTCCCCTTCCGAAGTGCCGAGCACGAAGCTGCCCTCCTGCTCAGCAGTGCTCTCCCAGCGGCAGTTGTAGCGCACCTTGATTCCTGCTCGCGCCACGAAGGCGTTCAGGCCCATCTGCATCTCGGCCCGGGAGGGAAAGTAGAAGCTTCCATCCATGAATTCGGCAACCGTGGCCTGATGCCCCGGCTCGTCTCCCAACAGGCTGTTCCAGTCGTACCATTCGTACTCACGCGACCCGCGCTCGGCCGGAGCGTATGGCTTCGTCCAGGAGATCAACCGCTGAAAGTATGGAAAGCGCTGAAACATGCCCCCAGGGACAGGATCGGCGGAGATCACTGCATGAGGGAGGCCCAGGCGGGAAAGTGTATAGCTGGTCTGCAGGCCGCCGGGGCCGCTTCCCACCACGACCAAAGGGTAATCCCCTGGTGGGAAGGGCTGGAGGTCTACCACCGAAGGGCGTTACGCAACCGCATTGCCTCCGCCTGAAGGAGGCGGAACATCACCTTGGGGTTTGTTTCGAGGAAAGACTTAGTGGCGGGGCCTGGCAGCACGAGGCAGCGAAGCGGGCCGAGCGCCACTACATCCGCCGTGGGCGGCTCATCCAAAAGGATCGATATCTCGCCGAAGAAGTCACCGCGTGCCAGCTTGGCGATTTCCTTGCCATTGAGACGGACAGCCGCATCCCCATCGGCGATCACATAGAAGCCAGTGCCGGTAAATCCCTGCCTCAAGATTCGCTGGTCTTTAGAGAACCACTCCTCGGAGAACGTGTGCGCGACCGCTTCCAGCTCGGGATGTGATAAATCGGCAAACAGCGAGAGGCCACCCAGCATCTGGGCCAGATCGTGCCGCTCTTCCAAGTGTCCCTCCATAATGTGAGTCGACGCAGTTTATAACTGTTGAAAGACGGCGACCTTTAGTTGCCCATGCGTCCTCGGTGCGGCGACCGCCTGCCAGATATTTCTGGACTGAGTGGACACTTCGTAAGGGTGTCTGGCGGCTTGTCGCGGTCGGTGAGAAGATAAAGGCCCGGTGTCGGCGACAAAGAGGTGAGAAAGGTGAGCCAGGCACTCGAAGAATCTTTGGTACAGGCTGCAAGAAGCGCAATACATCGCAACGCCTGGCACGAGGCCTTCGACCTATACAGACAGGCAGCCGAGACCGAGTCCCTCGATCCCGAGGATTTAGAGGAGCTTGCCAACGCAGCCTGGTGGACCGGAAGGCTCGAGGAGAACCTGGCCTTCCGCCAGCAGGCCTACACCGGCTATCTCCAGACGAACCAGCCCGGCAAAGCGGCTAGAACGGCCGCCTCAATAGCCCGAGACTATATGGGGAATCTGGCCGAGGCCATGGCGAACGGCTGGATCGGCCGAGCGGAACGTCTGCTGGAGAATCAGCCCGACAGCCCGGAGCATGGGCAGCTGCTGTTCTTGAAGTGTTTTCAGTCCTTCCACAGCGGTGACTTTGAGACCACCCTCAAACACGCCAGGAAACTTCTCGAGCTGGGTTCCCGTTTCGGAGATCGGGATCTGCAGGCTTTTGGGGTTTTGTTCGAAGGACGCGTCTACGTGGCGCTCGGAGAGGTTGAGAGAGGTCTGGGGCTGCTGGACGAAGCCACCGTTGCCGCGGTCAGCGGGGAGCTTGGTCCTCAGGTCACGGGCTTCGTTTACTGCATGGCCATCACTTCGACCTCTAGCCTTAGGGACTACCGGCGGGCGGGCGAGTGGACAGACGCCGCCAAGCGCTGGTGCGAGCGCCAATCCATCTCGGGATTCCCAGGCCACTGCAGGGTACTTCGGGCCGAGATCATGCAGCTCAAGGGGATGTGGACAGATGCGGAGAGGGACATCCGCGTAGCTCTCAGTGAGCTAAAGGATTTCAACCTGTACCTGGCGAGTGAGGGCTTCTACGAGCTCGGGGAGATTCGCCGGCGCATGGGTGACCTGAGAGGGGCGGAGGAGGCTTTCCACCAGGCCGACGAGCTTGGGTGGGAGCCACAACCGGGAATGGCCCTTCTGCGGCTAAGTGAGGGGAACGTGGCCGCCGCATTGGGAGGGGTCAAGCGGGCGCTGGCCGATGACGTTAGGGGACCGCTCCATCGTTTTCCACTGCTCGCTGCTCAGGCGGAGATTGCGATCGTGGCGGGGGATCTGGCGTTGGCGCAGATCTCCGTCGGTGAGGTGGACGATATCGCGAGGATTTACGGGACCTCGGCGTTGAAGGCTTCCGCTTGCTATGTGAGAGGAGCACTGCAGGTTGCAGAGGGTGAGGCCGCCGAAGCACTGGAAACATTACGTCAAGCTCTACGGCTGTGGAAGAACGCCGACGTGCCCTACGAGGTGGCAAGGACCCGGGTCATGCTCGCTCAGGCCTACACCGCAACTCGAGAAACCGATTCTGCTGAGCTGGAGTTGCAAAGTGCCGCCTCAACGTTCCAGCGGCTCGGGGCAACCCTTGACCTGCGTAAAGCAAATGAGCTGATGGGCGAGCAGACCCAGGCGGTGAGGGCAGCGGCCCGGGTGACCAAGACCTTTATGTTCACCGACATCGTCAAATCCACCAATCTCGTTGAAGCGATGGGGGATGAAGCATGGGGAGACCTGCTGGAGTGGCATGACCGGACGATGCGCAGCACGTTCCTGGCCCACGGTGGTGAGGAGATAAAACAGGTGGGAGACGGCTTCTTTGTCGCTTTCGACCGCCCCGATGACGCCATGGACTGTGCCGTTGCCATTCAACGAACGTTGACAGATCATCGCCGTGCCCACGGATTTTCACCAAAGGTCCGTATCGGACTTCACTGTGGCGATGCCACCCGCAGAGGAGCGGACTACGAGGGGGGACAGGTGCACCTCGCGGCCCGCATTGGGGCAATTGCGGAGGGTGACGAGATTCTTTTGAGTCGTACCTCCTGCACCGAAAGCAAGCGGCGTCACGAGGTCTCCGACCCACGTCTGGTGAGCTTGAAGGGAATCGCCGAGCCGGTGGAGGTCGTTTCACTGATCTGGCATTAGGATCTGCGGTCCCCGAGCAGGCTGTTGGGACGGCGGACGGCCTCTAGCGGCGGCCCGGACAACCCGGAATAATAGTTGATCGATCGATACTCCGTCCGCGCCAGCTTCCGGAGACAGGTTTCATGTACGACTCTGCCGGCGTTTCTACCGATTCCTTCACAATGCCGCCTCTTTCCCCGCTGGCGCTTCAGATGCGAAGGGTCAGTGGGTCGGTTGTGGGACGACCGGCTGAGCTGGCAACCGCTGAGAAGGAGCTGGCAGTCGCAAGGACGGGGCAGCTGGCCGCACTCACGTTTGAGGGAGAGCCGGGCATCGGCAAAACCCGTCTGTTGGTTGCAGTATCCGAGCTGGCCGCCGCCAATGGCTTCCTGCAGGTTGCGGTAACCGCCGATGAGGAGATCAGAGGCCCCTTTCTCCTCGCTCGAGCTATCTTCGGCTCGCTTGGCAGCCAGGCGATCGATGGCGCCGCCGTCCAGGAGGAGATAAGGGCGGTCACCGAGGCCCTCTCGGGACGGCAGGAGCCGGGGCTCGAGCGGCTGGCCTTGGATCAAAAGTTACTCAGGGTTCTCGATATGGCGGCTCAGGCCATTCGAAATATTGCCGCACGCCAGCCACTGGCTCTTTTGATCGACGATCTGCAGTGGGCCGACATCGACAGCCTTCGACTGCTGCGCTACATGGTTCGTTCTGCCGCCGACCTTCCCATCTTCCTGGCGCTCGCGGTCCGGCCGGAGGAGATGGCCCTGGTCACCGAGGCGGAAACATTGCTGGCCGACATGGAGCGAATGGGGATGGTCCGGCGCCTGAAGCTATCAAGGTTCACTCAAATGGAGACCGCAGAGCTCCTGAGGCAGGCTCTGGGGGGCGCGGTGAACAAAACGAGCGCAGCCACCATGCACGTTCAGGCCGAGGGTGTGCCCTTCATCATCGAGGAGCTGGCCCGCACTTACAGGGGCGCCGGGATGATCCAGGAGATAGACGGCGTCTGGACGCTTGCGCAAAACGCTGGACGACTGGTGCCCTCGGCCGTGCGCACGCTTATCGAACGACGGGCGGCCCGTCTGCCGGAGGATACCAAGAGCGCTCTTGCCGAGGCGGCTATCCTCGGAAGGACATTCAGCCTGAGGGACCTGGGTGCGGTGAAGCAACGTCTCGGCGACGACGATGAATGCTGCAGTGCAACAGTGCTCGCCGAGGAGCTGGCCCCCGCGGTCAAGGCCGGGCTTCTGGTCGAGCTCCCCGAGACCTCGGCGGGCGACTACAGATTCGGCCATGACCAGGTGAAAGACTTCGCCGCGGAGGCCCTCACTGCCGCTCGCAGGCGAGACATTCACGGCGCGGTTGTGGACATGCTTACTGCCGATGGAGAGCCGGATCCGGCAAGCCTCTCGCTGTTGGCTCGTCATGCTTTGGCTGCGGGACAGACGGAGAAAGCGGCACGCTTTTCGATAGACGCAGCGAAAGTCGCCCTGTCCTCCCATGCACCGGAGGAGGTGCTGCGAATTGTAGACCAGGCTCTGGCCGCCGCCTCCAGCCCCCTCGATCGAGTGGACCTTCTCTCCGCCAAAGATGAGGCTCTGGAGATGCTCCGACGCTCGACCGAGCGCCTGGAAGGCCTGGCCGAGCTTGCCGCCCTTGCCGTAGCCCTCGGTGATCCCCACCTCGAGCTCGAGATCATGCTCCGGCGGGCCGCAGCATTCCGGCTGTCCGACGACCCCGAGCGGGCAATCCAGGTCTCACGAGAGGTCAGAAGGCTTGCGGAAGAAGGCGGGGACCGGCGGGCCGAGCTCGCGGCCTGTCTGGAGCTGGGACAGGCTTTTTTCCGAACTCCACTTGGTGAGTCGTTTTCTCCGACCGCCAGTGAGGTGGACCTGGAAAGCGCCGGGGAGGCATACGAGCGGGCCAGCGTACTGGCGGAGGAGCTGGGGGATCTCCCGGCCCTCGCTGCGGCCAGCAGGGAGCTGGGCGTGATTGAGGTTGGGCACCTTCGCGCCTGGTTCGTCGAAGGGATAAAGCTGGGAGAACATTTGCCCATGATGCAAAGAATCGCCCAGGGCGAGCCCATGGATCCCATGTTGGCGGAACTGCCAATTGCTCCCCAGCGCCGCAAGGCCGAGGCCTACTACGAACGTGCCATCGAGCTGTTCGATAAGGTCGGAGACCGTCGCGGGGTCATGTCCTCCATTATCGCCATGGCTTACATGAACTTCGCGATCGACATCCACCTCCTCGGTTCTGCCAAGAGGATAGAGGAAATCCGGCGGCTGGCAGCCAGGATGAAGTCGCTTACCCGGCAGAGCGAGATGGGAATGGCCGAGGCCCAGATGCTCTACGGGGCTCACGTATTTGCTCGCGAGAAAGTGGTACCCGATCTTGCCCTTTCCCGAGGAGAAGAGGCGTACCAACAGGCCCGGATTCTGGGGGACCGGTCCCTCGAGTTTGCCACTGCCGGCGGCGTAGCCCTCGTTCACCTGGACCTCGGAGAGATCGAGAAGGCTGAGCGGTGGCTCAACAAAGCTGCCGCCGTGGCCGCTGCCGTGCCGACGCCTCTTCGTGCACGCCAAATCGCGCTTTGGCGAGGCATGGCACGGGCGAGGGCGGGAGACGCGGTCGGTATGCGCACCCACCTGGAGCGCGCGGTGCGGCTGACAACCGACCAGGGGAGGCCTGCGGCTCGATGTGAGGCTCTGGCTCGTCTGGCGCTCGAGGCTGCCCGGCTTGGAGCGGAGACAGGTGACGAGGAGCTTCTCGCTATTGCGGAGGAGTCGGCCGGCGAGGTAAACAAACTCATCAAGCTGCTTCCCGGGCGGCCCCTTTGGGGAGCGCAGGCCGACGCCGGGGTGGCTTTGGTCGCGATGGCGAGGGGAGAGCCGGAAGTGGCCCTGGATGCTGCCCGATCGGCGCTCAACACTGTCCATGCCGCCCAGCGTGAGGATCCCAACCTGGACATCGTTCTGCCGGTGGCGAGGGCAATGCTCCTTAGTCCAAACGAAAGTGAGCGGGAGTCCATCCGTGAGCTGCTTCGGATGACGCTGGCGTTGATAGCCCAAAGAACCATTGACGAGGATGTCCGTGTGCGATGGTTCCGGGGACCGGTCGGTCGGGAGCTCGCAGAGCTCGCCGGGGCGCCCGAGGAGGCATCGGTAGAAGCAGGGGAAGAAGAGGGGTTACCGGAACCGGAGTCGATCGGTCCCAAGGGGACAATGCCGGAGCTGTCGAAAGGGGAAACTCAACTCCTGTGGCTGCTGATCGAGGGTCGGACCAACCGGGACATCGCCCAGATTCTGGGCGTGAGCGATGAGGTGGTCGTTCGCAGACTTGCTCGAATGTACGGAAGAATTGGGGTTTCCTCACGAGGAGAGGCCACGGCCGCCGCGTTCAGAGAGCGGGTCGTGTAGGAAATGGATAGCGTCAAGTGATGGCTCGAAGGGGGGTTTAGAGATTCTTCGTGTCAGAGTGGACCGCCATCGGTGCATAGGTGCAGGCAACTGCATCAACATCGCTCCGACGGCATTCGATTGGCTGAAGGGCGACCTTCTCAAGGCGGACGTGGTCGATCCCGCCAGCGTGGAGGAGGATCTGCTCAGGGACGCGGCGCTTTCCTGCCCAACCCAGGCGATCGAGATCGAGGAGGTCGGAGAGCTGCTCCCCTGGCAGCTTCGAGGCAGGGGAGGGGTCGGCCGTCGAGTGATGAAGACGTTTATGTTCACCGACATCGTGAAGTCGACAAACCTGGTGGAGGTGCTTGGAGACGAGGCGTGGACCGACTTGCTCCGCTGGCACGATGAAGTCCTCCGTTCGACTTTCGCCGCTCACCAGGGCGAGGAGGTGGTCGCCACAGGCGACGGCTTCTTCGTCGGGTTTGACAGCCCAGAAACGGCGATAGCGTGCGCGGTCGCAATCCAGCGCAAGCTGGCCGACCACCGAAAGCGGCACGGTTTTGCCCCCCAGGTTCGCATTGGAATACACGCTTCAGAGGCTGCCCAGATAGGCCGAAACTTCAGTGGCAAGGGCGTGCACGAGGCTGCCCGCATCGCCGCACTGGCTGAGGGCAGCGAAATACTTGCAAGCAAGGCGACCGTGGGGGCCGACTCCAGCTATTCAGTGTCCGAGCCGCGAGAAGTCGTTCTCAGAGGCATCTCCGAGCCCATCGAGGTCGTCGCGATTGGCTGGCGCTAGGACCTGTCATGAGGTCAGTCGAGCCAGCCGGGGCGGGCGAGGCCGGATTCAAAGGCAAAGACGACCAGCTGCGCCCAGTCCCGTGCGCCCAGCTTCACCATGGCACGGCTCACGTGCGTTTTCGCCGTGGCCGGGCTGACGACGAGCCGCTTAGCGATCTCATCGTTGGAGAGTCCTTCCGCCACCAGTCCCATGACCTCGCGCTCTCTTTCCGTAAGCGTTTCGAGGGCGGGGGTCGGTCCAGGGCGTCTGGCTCGCTCGGCGAACTCCGCTACCAGGCGTTTTGTCACCCCCGGGGATAGCAGTGCGGCGCCCCCAGCCACCACGCGAACTGCGTGGATCAGTTCCGCTGGCTCAGTGCTTTTCACGAGGAACCCGCTCGCTCCGACTCGCAGTGCCTCGAAAACGTACTCATCGAGATCGAACGTAGTAAGGATGACCACGCGCACATCGACGAGAGCGTCGTCGGCTGCGATCCCGGCGGTTGCCCGCAGCCCGTCCATCCCCGGCATGCGGATGTCCATAAGCACGACATCGGGCTTGAGGCTGTGCGCCAGATGTACAGCCTCTCCGCCGTCGTCTGCCTCGCCGACGACCTCTATGTCGTTCTCCGCGTCGAGCAGCGCTCTGAATCCCGCACGCACGAGGGCCTGATCGTCGGCGATCAGCACACGGATCACGTTGCGACCTTCGATCCACCGGCTAGCGGCAAACGGGCTCGGACGCGAAAGCCGCCACCGGGACGGGGACCTGCGTCGAGATCACCATCAAGGGCTGCTGCGCGCTCCCGCATGCCCGAGATGCCCTTCCCGCCACCCGATGAAGAATCTGATGCCGGCCCCCGACCGTCATCATCAATTTGGACTGTGAGAGCGTCTTCGCTGTACTTGATGGCGACCGTGACCTGTGCGTCTCCAGCATGACGGGTCACGTTGGTCAGCGCCTCCTGCACGATGCGAAACGCGGCGAGGTCGACCTTTGGCGGTAAGGGTCCGGGAGTGCCCTCCACGTCCGTAGTTACCCGCAGTCCCGCGGCTTTGGTCCTGGCCACCAGCTCGTCGAGACGGGCAAGCCCGGATGTAGGCGAGCGCGGTGGGGACTCGTGACCCTCCCGAAGTATGTCGAGGACCGATCGGAGCTCACCCAGCGCCTCGTTGCTCGCCTGTTTTATGGCAGTCAACGCCGTTCGCGCCTGTTCCGGGCGGTCATCCATCAGATGGAGTGCGACACCCGCCTGGACGTTGATGAGCGAGATGTTATGGGCTAGGACATCGTGAAGCTCGCGGGCGATACGAAGGCGCTCTTCCCCTGCACGACGTCTGGCCTCTTCCGCCTGTGTATGGGCGCGCTCTAATGCATGCTCCCGCCTCGACCGGACGATTTCCGCTCCGCCGAGCAACACGAGCAGCCAGGCGGCCAGACCCAGAGCCTCACCCGGGCTGGGCGGCGGTTCGGTCCCCGCAACATACGGCAGCCACAGGAATGTCGGGTAGCCGACGAGCAGGGATACGACCGCTGCGACCCGGTGACCGGACATCGCAGCCGTCAGAAATGCGACGATCAAGGCCAGGAAGATGGGACCCCTCGGATAGTCCAGCAAGGAGTAAGCGACTGTAGTCGTGAGCACGAACGCCAGCACCGGTACCGGATAGCGGCGCCGGACCACCAGTGCGGCCGGGCCGGCAGCCAACAAGATGACGCCCAGGCCATCCATATCGATGTGTCCGCTACCGTGTCGCGCAGCAAACTTCGTCCCGATTGCCTGGATGGCTCCGATTGCCAGTGGCAGCAGAAGACTCCTGGCGCCAAACGGGCCGCGTCGACCGTCTCGCCATGGCATCTGGTCGATAGGCACGTTCCAACTGTATGCGCGGATCCACTGCCTGTCGTCATCGGCAGGGAGGCTTCCCGACTACTCCCGGTGGAGCAGGAAAGGGGTGGCACACCGGGGATCTGCGCCGATTGATGTATCGAAAGAGCATCCGTCGGGGCGACGACTTGCGGCGCTCAATTCGCCACCATTGAGACCTGATGCAAACCGGGGCCGGGCAAACGCCGGGCCCATCCGAGCAAGGAGGCGATGGTAATGACGGCAGTGACGATGGCCGGTGAGGTTCTTGCCCGTGGTGTTGGGCACCAAGGGGGGTGGATCTTCTTCCCCTTCTTTTGGCTCCTGCTGGGACTGCTGATCTTCACCCTTATCCGGGCGGGGCGCGGCTGGCACCACGGTCAGTCCGCTCAGAGCGTTCTTGCCGAGCGTTACGCACGCGGCGAGATCGCCGAAGCCGAGTACAGGGAGCGGCTGAATGTACTGAAGAGATCTCGTAGGCGTCCGGGGCCGGGTGGAGGGTCTGAAGCAGGCTAGATCCGCCTAAGCGCGCCTTCGATGTCCGGTGCCGCGACGAAAACAGGACCACTCCAGCGAATCCCTCGGGCGGCTTGTGAAGCCCGAGGGATTCGACTTATGGATACCTTTCCTGGCGAAACGGGTCTTGTTGGCGTGGGGAGGCCTTGGGATTTCCTCCCCGGGTCGTACGAAGTTTCGCGTGCTAGGGTCCGCTAATGAACAACAATAGGATGGTTTATGGAGCGGGTTTCGTGCTGGCGGGTTTTGGCGCCGGCATGCTTGTTGAAGAGCTGATGGATGACAGCGGCAGAAACTTTTCCATTCCCCTGATTCTTCTGGTGCTTGCCGTCGTCTAGCTGATCTGGGGCAGCTCCTTAAGGAAAAAAGATCAATAGATGCGAGTAATCGCGGGCTTCACATGGGCCGAGGTCTGTCGTTATCAACTACACAAACAGATCCGGTTTGGACTCTTTGCACAGCGAGGTCTACTTCTCTACCGTTGACTCAATTGGCCTCGGCGAGGTTATGGGGTCGGCATGACGATGCACTAGCTTCCAGGCCCCGTCTTCAAGGCGAAAAAGGCTCGTTACCCGAAGGTTCGCTCGAGACATGTCTCCCGTTCCGGCAAGCTTCAGGTTGGTGCGTTGTACTTCGACAATGCACATAAGGTCAGCAGGACCATATGTAGCGATGCGGTCAAAGCCGATCACCTCGCCATCAATGTTTGATGCCCCAAGCTCCATCGTCTCAACAACCTGGCTCCATCCACTTGAGACAGGACCAAAGGGAGCAAGAGGGTTGGCGAGAGTTACGTCCTCTCGATGCGACCACACCTTTTTCTGGGGCTCCGGGTTTCCTTTCACGAAGTCCCGCACCGACTGGTGATACTGCTCCACTGCTTGCTCAAAATCTGAGTCAACCATCTGCACATCGCCTCCATAGTTGTGCCGGAACTTCTCAACCGAGCAGGCTAGTACCTAACTCACTGCCGCCCAGGAGCCGAAGCCGGGTCGCAACGTGAGACAGAGGTGCCGGAGCCATAGTGCGACAGAGGCGCCGAACTCTCACAAGTAACACGACATTCTGTAGGTGGAGCCGAGGGGATTCGAACCCCTGGCCTCTGCATTGCGAACGCAGCGCTCTACCGGCTGAGCTACGGCCCCAGTACGGCAATTGTAGCCGGGGCTCATGCCCGGTCGTGCCTCATCTCCTCCAGGGCAGTCTTCAGACCGTGCTGGATGATGGTGGTCGACAGGTCGCCGCGGGTTCTCTCGATGATCGAGCGGGCCACGTCGGTGGTCCTGCGCAAGCCGCCGGTCATGGCGTCCGGGTAGTCCATCGTGATGAGCAGATAGTAGATCTCGTCCATGGCGTCCATCAGCTGTTCGGAGCGCTCCAGGTCCCCGCGCCGCATTAAGTCCAGAAGGTGCCGGCGAATCTCGCCGATGGCTTCCCCCATGCCGTTGAGGTATGCCGCTGCCTCCACTCGTACGTCTTCCGGAGTAGGTAGCTGGCGGTCGAAGACCAGTGCGTGGGTTAGACGGGCCTCGGCGTGCTCCTTGGAAGCATCGTGGTAGAACCCGGCGTAGAGGATGTCGGGGTGATCCGCCATAACCGCGGCCGCCTCATCCAGGAGGAGACGCCCTTCGCTCAGGAGGCGCTCTGCTTCCTGGCCGTCCCCTCGGTGAATCGCTCGAATGGAGTTTGCCGACAGCCGGATGGCCTTGCGGCACTGAGCTAGCCCCTGCTCCCTGGAGTCGTACTTGGCGTCTAGATTGCTTCGTAACGAGCTACGTATGGAGTCCAGGTTCATACCTGAAGGTTATCAACACCCGGCAGGTCTGGAGTCAGGTTGCGGCGATTTCAGTAGCGGCCGGCCTGCGCCCATCCCAGCTCGGTAAGACCGTCATCGTCGGCGAGGACCTCGTCCTCGATGAGGTAGACCGGACGCGAGCCGTTGTGGAGTATGCGGACCGGCGGATTGGGATCACGCAGCACCGACGGGATGTCGTCGATCCGGTGCCTCGGCACCTCTGGCCCCCTGGTCCCTTCGACCCCGACGGGCCGGTACAGGCGCTTCTTCTTCTCGGAGATCAGAAAGGACGTGAAGCCGGCGAGCCCGATGGCAAGCATCACGCTGACCCAAAGCAGGAACCTCAGCCCGGGAACCAGGCTGGCGGGAAGAGCAAAGGCAAGCCCTGCCAGCATGCCGCAGAAAATACGGCGACGCTTCAAGATGACCTCGCTTGGAGAAGGCTCGTCCAAAGGCGTGCGGGGAGTCAGCACCCACCGTCCCCCCAGGTTCGGCTGCTCATGGTTCGAGCCGAGGGCTCGCATGCTGCGGTTGAAGGTCCCAACGCTCACCGAGACCGACGAGTTTTCTTTTGCTCGCAGCAGAACCGGCAACAGAACGACTGCCCACAGAACAGCAAGCAGAGCTACGAGTACCCCAGTCATCGCTCAACCCCAGTCTGTGCTCGTACACAACATCTGCGGACAGCCGGAAAATAACACTGCAGATGTTGTGGTCTGCGGATTTCTTTGGACCTTTTTCTGTTGCGAGCGAAGAAAAAATTACAAAAGTGTAATTTCCCCTCTTTGGAGCGGTCCTGAACGGAAAGAACCAAAACGCCCGAAGCAGATTTGGAGACAGACCTCGGTTGTGTCGAGTGGGTGCTCCTGGTCCGCATGTCATGCCTTTCGCCAGGGGGAAGTGGCGAAGAAAGGGGCCTGCGGGGAAGCTGCGTTTGATCTGAGGCACCTTATCAATGTCCCAGCGGCTGAATAAAGCGCAAGAGGACCAAAGCGGGAACAAAGTTTTCGACCTCGCGAAACAATCTGGCAAGCCCGCGAAAACCGGTCTTCCGGGCCTGAAGCTTGGGTGCCGGGGATAGACTCTGGTCATCCAAAACTGAGCGGACGAAAGGTTGCAGTGCCAACGATTGAGCCCGGATCTACCGGCTCCACGGTTGTTCAGGCCGACCTGCTTGTGGTGGCGGCAACCAAGGACAACAAACTCACCCACGCTGCAGCCCAGGTGGATGCCGCCATGGACGGAACCTTACTCGCCCATCTTGCAAAGACTGCACCGGTTGGCGGGTCGGGGGTCTTCGAGGGGAAGGCAGGGCAGGTGGCCATTTTGCCCTCCTTCGGACGAATCGGTGCCGGAGCTGTGATGGTGGTCGGGCTGGGAGAAGCCGATGATGTGGACGGCGAGACGGTTCGACGGGCAGCCGGCGTCGCCGCCCGGCTCTCCGGCGGCTTCAGGTCGGTTGCACTAGATATCGGAGGCGGCATCGACGGTGCCGGAAGGGCAGCTGCCGAGGGCTTCGCGCTCGGCGCGTACTCGTTTGACCGCTATCTTTCCGAAAAGCCGAAGCAGCCGGATCACGCCACGGTAACCGGTGCAACCGAGGAGGAGATCAGGCGAGCGGCCGTTTACTGCGAGGCCACGATCTGGGCCAGGGACCTCGTCAACGAGCCTCCCAGCGATCGGGGGCCCCAGGTGGTCGCCGATCGGGCCGCGGGGCGGGCGATCGAGGCCGGCCTGAAGGTAGAGGTCTTCGATGAGGCCGCCATGGCGAAGGAGGGGATGAACGGCGTCCTCACGGTCGGCAAGGGCAGCGACTCTCCGCCCCGGTTCCTGGTTCTCACCTATGAGCCGGAGGGCGCAGAGGGATTCCTTGGTCTGATCGGAAAAGGCATCACCTTCGACTCCGGCGGCCTGTCGATCAAAACCAGCGAGGGCATGGAGACCATGAAGATGGACTGCTCCGGAGGGGCTGCTGTCATCGCTGCCATGACGGCTCTACCCGCACTCGCGACGAAGACCCGGGTCGTGGCAGCGGTTGCTCTGGCGGAGAACATGTCCGGGGGCGGGGCGGTCAAACCCGGCGACATCATCCGCCATTACGGGGGCCGCACGTCGGAGGTACTGAATACCGACGCCGAGGGGAGGCTGGTGCTGGCCGACGCCCTGGCCTGGATGGCGGAGCGGGAGCCCGATGCGATGGTCGACGTCGCCACTTTGACGGGAGCCATGAGGGTGGCGCTCGGGACGAAAGTGGCCGGAGTTCTGACCAATAGAAAGGACCTTTGTTCGGAACTGCTCGACGCCTCGGCCCGGACGGGGGAGCCGCTATGGGCAATGCCTTTGGTGGATGATTACCGGAGCATGATCTCCAGCCCGGTGGCCGACGTGAAGAACGTTTCGGGGACGCGTTACGGGGGAGCGATCGTGGCGGCCCTGTTCTTGAAGGACTTCGTGGGCGATACGCCCTGGGCCCATCTGGATATCGCCGGGCCGGCCTGGGTAGACAAACCGGAGCACTATCTGTCCGCGGGCGCCAGCGGCTACGGCACCCGTCTTCTTCTCGACTGGATCACCAACCGGACCGGCTGATCCCCATGGAAATCTGGAGGGCTGAAATGGGGGTCGATGGCCACCCGAGGCAGATCTGGTGACGACCATCCTCACCGTCCGACCAGGCTAACGAAAGGACCGAGATGACGAAGTGGGAGTACGCATCGGTGCCCCTCATTCCCCATGTGGCCAAGGAGATTCTCGACAACTGGGGTGACGACGGATGGGAGCTGATCACCGTCTTCAGCCCGCCCGACGTCGGGGGTGTGGTCGCCTACTTCAAGCGGGAGAAGCCGCAGGGATAAGAGCTTACTCCCGGCGGGTCCATCCCCCGCTTTTACCCCCCACTTTGTTGACCAGCTCCACGAACTCGATGCGGATGCCCTTGTCCACGGCCTTGCACATGTCGTAGACGGTAAGCGCCGCCACCGAGGTGGCGACCAGAGCCTCCATCTCCACCCCTGTGCGGTCGGCTGTTTTAACCTCTGACCTGATCCGGACGCCGCCATCTTCGAGCGTCAGGTCCACCTTTATCCCGGTGATCGCCAGCGGATGACACAACGGAATCAGGTCCCAGGTCTTCTTCGCCGCCATAATGCCGGCAAGCTTGGCGGCTCCCAGCGCGTCGCCTTTGGCCAGACCCCCGTCCCGGACGATCTGCACCGTCTCGGGGGTCATGGCGACGAACGCGGTGGCGGTGGCTTCGCGAACCGTGGCGCTCTTCGCTGAGACGTCGACCATCGCCGCCTTGCCTTCCGCATCGACGTGGGAAAGTTTCTTGACCGGGTCAGGCATGGGTTGAGACCATTTGGATCTGTTCGAGATACGCGCGGAAGTCCGGCCCGAGCTCCGGGTGGTCGAACGCAAGCGCAGCGGTCGCCTGAAGGTAGCCGAGCTTGGTGCCGGCATCCCACCGGCGGCCCCGGTAGCGTTGAGCCACCAGGACGCCCCGCTCGGCTAGCACCGCCAGGGCATCCGTGAGCTGGATCTCCCCGCCGCTTCCCGGCTTCACACTTTCCAGGATGTTCATCACCTCGGGCGCCAGGACGTAGCGGCCTATGACGGCCAGGTCGGAGGGGGCGACCGAAGGGTCCGGCTTCTCGACAAGTGCCTTCACCCGCATTGAGTCGCCGGTTCCTGGCTCCGGGTCGATCGATCCGTAGGAGCTGATCGACTCATGGGGCACCTCGTCGACTGCGATGACGCTGGTGGACGTGCTCTTGTAGGTGGCGATCATTTCGGCCAGGAAGTTCTCGCTCGGGTCCAGCAGCTCATCTGGGAGCAGAACGACGAACGGGTCGTCCTGAATGTGCTCCCTTGCGACCCAGACTGCGTGGCCGAGACCGAGTGGCTCGTTTTGGGTCACCGAGTAGATGTCGGCCAGCCCATTCAGCTTAAGCATCTCCTCCAGAAGATCGTGCTTGTTCTTCTCCCGAAGTGCAGTCTCGAGCTTGGTGTTGGAGGTGAAGTGGTGTGTCACCGCCTCCTTTCCCTCGGAGGTCACGATGCAGATGTTGGTGATTCCTGCGCGTACGAGCTCCTCGACCGCGTACTGGATGATGGGGCGGTCCACCACCGTGACCAGCTCCTTGGGTACTACCTTCGAAGCTGGAAGAAACCTCGTTCCCATCCCGGCTGCGGGGATGATCGCTGTGTGTACGGGCACGTGAGGATCCTATCCGAGTATTCCGATTGTTACTCGGGTCGGTGACCTACCACCCGGTTTTTACCCTGCCCCTTTGCCTTCAGCAGGGCGAGGTCCGCAGCCTTGAAGATGCTCGCAAAGTCGGTGCCCGCCGAAGGGTACGAGGCGACCCCGGCGGAGATGGTGACGTTCAGCGGCTCCGGTGTCATCTCCGACTCGAACGGCGTGGCCGCTATGACCTGCCGGATCTTCTCGGCGGCGTTGAGGCCGCCGGCGGCATCTGTTTCGGAGAGCAGCAGCTCGAACTCCTCGCCCCCATAGCGGGCGAACATGTCGACGTCGCGGATGGTGGACCTAATGCGCTGGGCCAGCTCTATCAGGACGTAATCGCCGATCTGGTGGCCGTAGGTGTTGTTGAACAGCCGAAAGTCGTCGATGTCCAGAATGATCATGGAGAAAGGGCGTCCGAACCGCTGAGCCCGGTCGACTTCTCGAGCGAACTGGATCTGGAACCACCGATGGTTCCAGATGCCGGTCTTGCCGTCCATGATCGCCATGCGCTCGGCTTCCTGGTGCAGCAGCACGTTTTCGATGGCTACGCCGGCCTGGTCGGTGAGCGACAGGATCGTGCGGAGGTCGGTTTCGCTGAACACCCCACCCTGCTTGTCATAAAAGTTCAAAACCGCCAGAACCCGGTCGTGAGGGATCAATGGGACCGAGAGCTGGCTGGGGAAGTTCGGCTCCTTCTCGTGCCGGACGGGGGGATCGGCTGAACCGGGAAGAACGATGGGCTTACCGGTGGAGGCAACGTGGCCGGCGATGCCCTGGCCGACCTGCAGCTTAAAGGGCCGGATGTCCAGATTGCGCGACACCCCACCGACCAACGTCCCGGAACCCTTTCTCAGCATCAGTAGACCGCTGCCGGCTTGGACGGCCTCCATGCCGGTCTCGAGGGCGATCTCAAGCATCCGCTCCAGGTTGTGGGTGGCCCTTAGAGCCTCACCGAAGCGGGTGTGGGCTCTTTCGAGCGCCTCGTTGTACTCCCGCAGCTGGTTGATCTGCGTCCGCAGCGTCGCCGATATCTGATTCAGAGCTCCCGCAAGGCGCCTGAGATCAGCGGATTCCGGCACGTCGACCGGCCGGTCGTACACGCCGGCGGCAATCGCTTCGGCGTCGTCGGCCAGCCTTTTGAGCTCGACCGAAGGATCGGTATCAGGAACCGAGCTCTCTATCGGCTTACCATCGGCGGGCGTCATGGCGATGAGCGAACTCCTCCGGGCGGTGAACGGCTGCCTCCAGTTTGACCAGATTCGCCTTTCCTGGCCTCCCGGAGGCTCTGCCATACTATTGAAACTGCAGCCCACCTCAACGAGAAACTGGATTCCAATGCCCACGTACGAATACCTCTGTATGGAGTGTGGCAACCGCAACGAGGTTGTCCAGTCCTTCACGGATGACCCGCTAACGACCTGCGAGGTGTGCGGAGGCAAGCTGAGGAAGGTGATCCACCCCGTCGGCATCCAGTTCAAGGGTTCGGGGTTCTACTCCACCGACCGGCGGGCCAGCCAGCCGGTGTCCCGAAACAACAACCAGGAGAAGGACTCCAAGACCGACTCGACCTCCGACTCGAAGTCGGAGAGCAAATCCGAGGCGAAGTCGGAGACCAAGGCGGAGTCCAAGTCGGACTCCTCCACCAAGAGCGACTCGGGATCCACTAAAACCAAGACTGCCGAAAAGTCCGCCTAGGAACCCCTTCTCAGCAGTTCGCCCGTCCACTAGACTCCGTCTTACTTCCCTCCACTTCCCCGACCTTCACTACGTCGATTCCGAAGGGGGCCGGGATGACCACTCTTGTTCTCAACCGTCGAAGAACCTCCCGGTGGAGCCTGCTCGCGCTCCTCGCGGCAGTTGTCACCGGACTCGCCGTGTACTCCTATCTCGCCTCCCTGCGGGACCAGATTCCGGTCGCCGGACGGATGGTGCCCATGGTGGTCGCCTCGACCGACATCGACTCGGGAATGGTTGTCACGGAAGCGATGCTTGAGCTGGTCAATCATCCGGAAAGGTACCTCCCCGAGCAGGTGCTGCGGGACGCGGACCTGGCCGTGGGACGAGTGGCGACCATACCGATTCTCAAGGGCGAGCCTGTGACCGCTCGCAAGATCGGCCGCAACGGAGGTTCCTCCTCGGTGGTCCCAGACGGCATGCGCGCCTACTCGCTCAGCCCTCAGACGCTGGAGGGCCTGACTCTTGAGCCGAAGTCCGGTGACCGGGTGGACGTCATGGCCACCTTCCCCCGGGATGGGGGAAGCGCGGAGACCGTCACCGTCATAAGAGCGGCAAAGGTCGCCTCGCTGGGGGGCTCCACGAGCGGCGACTCCAAAGTTGCTTCCCAGCTGGGTGTGGACGGCCCAGGCGCCACGCGCGGAATCGCTCTGTTCTTGACTCCGGAGCAGGCGGAGGCGCTGGCTCAGGCGGAGGCTTTGGGAAAGATAGCTGTGGTGCTGGCCCCCAACGCCGGCCAAAGCTAGCTATCCGGCTCGACGCCCCGGTTGATGGCGGCTGGGTTCTCCTGCACCGGAATCCGAGCCGGGTCTTCTTGCGGGGTAGCGGGGGCTGAAGTCGAATCCTCCAGCGGCTTAAGCTCGCGGATGCTCGCCGAGACCTGCTCCAGCACCTTCTGGTTCTTCTCGAAGTTGGAGGCAAGGCTCCACGTGACGACCTTGAGAAACCGATCCGGAGTCTCTACGAAGGTGTAGAGGTAAACGACCTCGACCGAGTTGGCAAACCCCTTGAGCTGGTACTGCACTGCTTCCTTGCCGTTGACGGTGACCTTCTTCGGGCCGGTTAAGTCGGCCAGCCCAACCCTCGTTACGAGCTGATGCATCTCCTGGTCGGCAAACTTTGCGAGGTCCAGGGAGGAGAAGGCCTTCCGAGGATCCTCGATTACGACTCCGTAAGCCTCGTTGTTGCGATCCCCGGCTTGAAGGGTCGCCACCTGGTTGAGGTCGGTCTGGCTCGACCAGGAGCTGGGCACCTCGAACTGGAGGGCTCCGTCGACGCTAGTGATGGTCTTGGTGCCGCCGGGAGACGCCACGTCGCTTCCGCTGTTACACGCGCCCATTAGCGCCAACAAGAGCAGGCCGGCCAGCGCCTGGCCGCGTGGGTCGGGGATCAAGGGAGGATGCCGGCCATGGGGTAACGCTCCTGCGGGGAGTTTTTCCCATCTTAACAACAGCATTGAATCTGGGCCGGCGAGCTGGGATCTCACCCGGAGGTGAGTGCAAAGGGTACATCTATAACTGATACTTATGCGATCTATAAATAGTTCGTGATATGATACGCCTTAACCGAGATTCGAAAGGGGATTTCATGGCGCTTAAGTACAGCTGCGCATCTGCAGGAGCCGACTCTTGTGGCTTCTCCACCACCGCAACCGACAAGGCGGACCTGGCGAGGCAGCTCGCCGACCACCTTTCCAGGGTGCACGCGGTGACGACGCCCACGCAGACCATCCTGCGTTACCTCGTCAAGTGCGCCGAGGACAGGGGAAGCTTGGCCAACGCCTAAAGAAAGCTGGCGCTGTGGCTCAAGGCCCCCCTGTTGGGGGGCCTCCTCGCGTCTGGACACGACCCGAGGCCGGGATACCATTAGGTCCGAATTCGATAGGTACTTCTCAGGGAGATGCCTTGGCCCCACTTACCATCCCGGCTTTAAGGGGTTTCGTAAAGCTTGTGGACGAGGGCAGCTTCTCGGCGGCAGCCAAGCGGCTCGGTGTCACTCAGCCTGCCATCAGCGCGCAGATCCGCACGCTTGAGGACCACTTCGGAACCAAGCTGATAGTCCGCTCGGGACGCTCGTGGGTACCAACCGCAGCAGGGGAGCAGCTCTACGCCCACGCCGGCGAGCTGGCTACTGCAGCGGAGCGGCTGGAAGAGTCAATGTCAACCTTCGGCACGCTTCCGGCTGGGCGTCTCAACGTCGGAGCCAGCACGGTTCCCGGGGAATTCTTGCTTCCGAAGATTCTTGGCCCCTACTGCGAGAAGTACCCGGCCGTGCGGGTATGCGTCCAGGTGGGCGACACCGCCCACATCGCCGACCAATTGCTGCTCCGTCGGGTCGATATGGCGGTCATCGGGGCGGCCGTAGCGGTCGATCGCCTGGAGCTGATCCCGTTTGCGACCGATGAGCTGGTCCTGATCGCATCCACGGACAACCCGCTGGTGAACAAGAGATCCATCCACCGGGATGACCTGATCTTTCACCCTTGGGTCCTGCGAGAGCAGGGGTCGGGAACCCGGACGATGGTTAGCGAGGCGATGGCCGCAGTTGGACTGGATCCCGAGCGTCTAGGGGTGGTCCTGGAGTTGGGCACCACCGAGTCGGTCAAGCGGGCGGTAAAGGCGAACGTGGGCCTGTCCTTCATCTCCACCTATGCACTCGAGCCGGGAGAGACCAGCGGAAAGGGGGACCTCAGAGTGTTGAACGTGCCGGGTCTCAAGGCTCAAAGGACCCTTTACATTGCCGTCGAGCGGGGCCGGACGCGGAGGAACTCCGTGGATGCCCTTCTGGATTTCCTGAGCTCAAAGGAGGTCGCCGACCAGCTCAAGAAACTCAAGTTCAAGCCCGGGAGATAGCGGCTCCGGCTGGCAGCACACAGCGGGCAGGCGCTTTGTGCTTCCGAACTTTCCTAACTTGCCGCAGAAGTGTCGCTAGGGGAGTAGATTCCGCCTATCGGAGTGGCGGACGAATTGAGGGAGACGATGAAGCTGACGGTAAATCGAATCATGTTCGGGCTGGCTGCGCTGTGCTTTCTTCTGGCGCTTCTCGGAGTGGCGTTGGGAACCTTCAACCTGGTAACGCTGGGACTGCTGTTCCTCGCGCTGGGCTTGGCCCTGTAAGCAAATCGTGGGGCGGATCCAGCATGTGACGGTCACCGTTCCGTCGGAGGGCCTGATCCGAGCGGCGGAGGCGTTTTACCGGATGCTCGGTGGGATTCCCCTGGAGCGGCCCCCAATGCTGGCGGCCGACACTCCCGGTTGCTGGCTTGGCTTCGGCGACACGCAAGTTCATGTGATTGTCGGTGAAGCCGAGCCGGGACCGGCGCATTTCGCGCTGGACATCGGGCGGGACTACGACCCAGTCCTCGACCGGCTCACCAAGGCGGAGGTGGGCCGCCGGGATGCCCGGAGGCTGTGGGGAGCCCGGCGCTGTTTCGTGCAGGACCCGGCCGGAAATCGGATAGAGCTATTCGAGTGGCCTCCCGAGTCGGTTCCCGAAAGCGGCTGACTTCAGTCCGGGATAAGGCCCTCTTCGGTCAGCAGCTCACGAATGTCCTCAAGGGTGGAGTCGGGGCCCGGCAACAGCAGGTCCGAAGGGCCCAGATAGTCGTCGGGCATCGGTTTTCCCAACCGCTGCACCGCCTCAAGTACCTTCACCAAACCGGCGTGAAGCGCAGCCTCATCGTGCTGCTCAACCGGGCCGGTGAGGGCATCGTCCAGCGCGTTGAGCTCCTCCATGGAGTCATCGGGAACCTCGAACTGGCCGACTCCGAGAACCCTGATGATCACTTTCCATTCTCCCCGGCGCTCTTCGACTCAATGGCGGGAGCTTGCTTGTACCCGATCTCCTGCTTCAACCGCTCCAGCTCCAGCTCAACTCCGGTGGTGCGGTTGTAGCTGTCGAGCTGCGCCTGGATCGGGTCGGAGGGAGCCGATAAGTCCTCCAGCGCTCCGGAGCTGATCATCTCGTCCAGTGCGCCCGCCCGGGCCTGCATCTGCTCGGTCCGGTCCTGGGCCCTCTGCATTGCCATGCCGACGTCGCCCATCTCCTCGGAGATGCCGGTGACCGCCTCGCTGATCTTGGTCTGAGCCTCGGCAGCGGTGTAGGTCGCCTTGATGGTCTCCTTCTTGATGCGGAAAGCATCAACCTTCGCCTGCAGCCTCCGGGAGGCCTCGGACAACTTCTCCTCCTCCGCCTTCAGCTGGTCGTGCTGGGCCTTCAGCTCGGTCAGCTGGGTGAGGATGGTGGTTCGGCGAGCAACCGCCTCCCGGGCGAGATCCTCCCGCTTGTGGGAAAGGGCCTGGCGGGCCTGGTCTTCCAGCTTCTCGCCGGATTCACGCAGCTGTTGCGCCTGCAGCTCCACCCGCTTGCGGGAGGTGGCCACGTCGGACAGCCCCCGACGGACCTTCTGCAGCAGATCCAGCTGCCGCTGGTAGCTGTAGTCGAGAGTCTCCCGGGGGTCCTCCGCCCGATCGAGGGCCTTGGAAGTCTTAGCTTTGAAAATTGTTGAGATGCGCTGCGCAATTCCCATCGATACTGCCTCCAATCTGCGAAAAAGTCCTTAGCCGAAGTCGCCCCCGCCGAAGTCCCCAAACCCTCCGCCGCCCCCGAAGTCTCCGCCCCCGAAGTCGCCGAAGTCTCCCCCCCCGAAGTCTCCGCCCTCGAAGCCGCCGCCCATGTCCTGGCCGAATCCTCCGCCCCAGCCGCCGCCCCAGCCCCCTCCGAACATGGAGCCGAGAAGGAAGCCCTGCAGAAGCCCGTATCCGCCGAATCCGCCGAACCAGCCTCCGGCCCACGGTCCGTAGTATCCGGGCGCATCCCAGTACGGCATGCGCTCTCCCCGGACCGTGATCTCCCGCGAGTGAGGGGACTCGCCCTGGGCAATTAGCTGGGCGTCGGCAGCACAGGCGGGAACCTTGCGGGGGGATCCGCCATCGGGTGCCCAGGTCACATCTTCTACCGAGGGACCGTGCCGGGGGTCGAAGAAGCACGGGGCCCGCCGTGCCGGCAGCTGACGTCCCTCCAGAATGGCCTTCGCCGCTTCCATCGAGTAACGGCCGTCGGCGAGGGCCTCGGTTACCTGCTGCAGGTCCTGAGGACGCTTGGCCCGGTCGAGGTTCTGGGTGGCCGTTTCGTAGGCGCCGAGGGCTTTGACGTACTCCTCTTTCGCGCGGGGATCCGAACTGGGCATCTCAACCTGCAGGTCCAGGGCCCGCAGATCGTCGCCCAGGGCGACCAGGTCCTGGAGCGCAACCTCCTTGACCTCCTCGAGCTGCCGGCGCTCCTCCGCCTCCATTCGTTTCTTGTTGCGCCTGAAGGAAAACGCCACCGCTCCTCCGCCGATCGCCAGCAGAGCGATTGGAAGGACGCCAAAACCTCCGCCTCCGGAGGAATCCTCGGAGGTCCTGCCTCCGCCTCGGGCCGCCTCGTCCAGCCGTTCAACGAAGTCGGTGAGTACCCCCGCCGCCCCGCCTCCAGAGTTGTTTTTGACCGCTTCATTAGCAATTTCAGGAACAACGCCACTCTCGAACTCGGTGCTGCCCGCACGCAGCTCGCTGCCCACCACCACGGCGTAGGTGCCCCGGCGGCCTACCGCTTCTGCAATTTCGGTGAGGACCGCTGCCGTGCTGCCCCCGGCCTCGTTGCGAGCACGCTCCGGCAGCACCGCGATGTAGGTGGGACCGGCGTCGGAGCTGCCTATCTGCTGCCGCAAGTTCTCGGCTTCCTCTGCCGAAAGAGCGGAAGAGGCGTCGGGATCGACGTAAACCGGATCAGAGCGCAGCCCCTCGACTGCGCGCTCCACCGCAGACGCGGTTGTGGTCTGCGCACCCGCCGGGATCATCTGAAATGCCAGGAGGCCGCAGACAGCGACCGCAAAGAGAAGGAACCGTCCGATGCTTCGGCGCACGATGCACATCCTTCCGGTAGGGAATTTTAGTTTACGGGCTCCCCGAACTTTACAAACGGGATCTGGGTGAAGGGTTCCCTTTCGCCCCGCTGTTGACACGCCCGGTGGGAAACTGGCCCGATGGAGGACGCCGGGAAAGGCAGGACCACGAAGCAGTGGTGGATCGGAACGCCGGTGCTCGCCGCTTACAGCTGGTGGGCCACCGCCCTGCAGCCGTTCACTGCCCCGGCCCTGGTGGTGACCCTCGCAACGGGCCTGGCTGTGATGGTCGCCGGCAGCTGCATGCGGCAGCGGCGGGGGCGGCCCGCGACCCTTCGACCGGCGGAGTCTGTCTGGAGCGCGGGGCTGGCGGCTTGGGGGATCCTTCTCATTGGGCTGGCCGTCTGGGAGCTGGCGGCTTTCCTCCAGCTGCCCCGGTCGGAGCACCCCACGCTCAGCTCTCTCGCCAACTCGGTATTCGATAGCCATCCGGTGCGGACGTTGGCCTTCGGGGCGTGGGTTGCGGCTGGGTTCGGGATCGCACGGCGGTGAGCCGGGACCTCACGATGGCGGGCTATCTTCTGATAGCGGTTGCCTGCTTGGCGATGGAGGTTGCCGGCCGCCTGAGCCGGCGATTCCCTGCGATGGGCGACGCGGTGGCCATCTTCAGCCGGTTCCGCTTCGGGCGTCCGCTGATGCTCGCTGCTTGGCTATGGGCAGGCTGGCACTTCTTCGTTCGGGCCAACTGGGTTTAGATCGTCTCGGCTCGCTTAGGATGGATTGATGACCCGAACCCAAGCAATCGTCCTCAGGACTGCCGCCGGCTGGACCTTCTACATCTGGATGACGCGGATCTGGAACATCGTGCAGGATCCGGGACACTCCACCGGCTTCAAGGTCGTGCACTCGGCTCTGGCGCTGGTGTCGGTCGCCTTTGCGGTGGCGATCCTGGTCATCACCTCCAAGAACCGCAGGAGGACCGGGGTCTCCGGCTAGGCCCCTGAGGGATCCGATGACGGTCCCGGCCAGTGGAGAGAGCTCAAATTTTTCCGCTCTTACCCTGTCCGGGCAGACCGACCGCCACCAGATCCTCCGGCCCGGCGGCGACGTCGATCGTGCCCGCGCTGTACCGGCGGCGCTGGCGCACCTCCAGCCGCCGGGCGATCCGGCTGAGTGTGAAGTTCACCACCAGGTAGATCAAGGACACTGCGATGAGCGACTGGAGCGAGTTCTGGAAGAACTCGCCGGCGATCTGGCCGGTTCGGAGAAGCTCCTCGTATCCGATGACGAAGGCCAGCGACGTATCCTTCAGCAGCGTGACGAACTGGCTGACTATGGTGGGAGTCATACGGCGGAACGCCTGGGGCAGGATCACCAGGCGCATCGCCTGTCCTCGCCGCAGCCCGATGGCATCGGCCGCCTCGGTCTGTCCCCGGTCCAGCGAGAGGATTCCGGCCCGGAAGATCTCACCGAGCACCGCCCCGTTGTAGACGGTCAGCGCGACGACCACCGCCCAGAAGCGAGAAAGCTCTATTCCGAGCCGGGGCAGCGTGAAGAACCCGAAGACGATTAGCAGGATCAGAGGGAACCCGCGGAAGAACTCGACGAAGGCCCTTGAGGCCGTCCTCACCGCCAGGGAGGGCGACAGCCGGCCGAGCGCCAGCGTCGTTCCGATGAGGCACGCCAGAACCAGAGCTATCGCGGCGGTCTTCAGGGTGTTGAGCAGGCCCGTCGCCAAAAATCTCATCACCTCCGGCTCCGCCAGCGTCGTCCACAGCTCCGGCTCCAGCTGACCGGCCGCAGAAAACCGGCGCAGTGCGGCGAAGACCACGTAGGCAATGGCTAGAGTGGCCAGGACCGACGCTGCGATGGCACGGCGTCGGGCCCGGGGGCCCAGTGCGTCGGCGAGGGCGGGGGCTACCATGCCGGCTCGGCTGTCACCGATGGGGAACTGGACCGAGTCATCGTTGGAACGCCGCCTTCTTCTCGATCCTGCCGACCGCCCAGCCCGCCGGCAGTGTCAGCAGAAGGTAGGCGATTGCGGTTCCGAAGAAGATCAGCAGTCCCTGGGCGGTATCGGTGATCAGCCGCTTGCTGACGAAGGTCAGCTCGAAGACGGAGATGGTGGAGGCCAGCGAGGTGTTCTTCACCAGGGCGATGAACAGGTTCCCCAGGGGCGGAACCACCGACCGCAGTGCCTGGGGCATCACCACCAGACCCAGGGTCTGGGGGAAGGTGAGTCCCAGGGCCCGTGCGGCCTCCGCCTGGCCGCGGGCCACCGTGTTGACGCCCGCCCGGATGGCTTCTCCGACGAACGCCGCGGTGTACACCGCCAGCACGATGATCGCCGAGACGAAGGGTGAGTAGATGATGCCGATGGTCGGGAAGCCGAAGAAGAACACGAAGATAAGCACCAGCGGCGGGATGTTCCGGATGGTTTCGACGTATGTGGCCCCGGCCGCCCGAAGCGGCGGCACGGGGCTCACCCTAAACGTTGCGATGATCATGCCGATGGCCAGAGCCCCGGCGAAGCTGGCCAGGGACAGGGCCACCGTGTTGCGGATCCCGATTGCGAAGGAATCCAGGTTGTCTAGGAGAACCTCCATCGACTAATCGGTTGCGCTGAGGCTCTCCTTCGAACTAGCTGGTGGGTGAGGCGGTTGGAGAAGCGGTGCCGGTCGGCGATGGTGAGGCGCCCGCAGTCCCGGTCACAGTGGGCGTCGGTGCCGGAGACGCCTCGCCGGTTGACGGGTAAGGGTCCACATCGGGCGGCTCGGGGGCCTCAACGCCGGCTTCGCCGACCGTTGCGTTGAACGCCTCTTCCCAGCTTCCGTTCTGGTAGCTCTCCTCGAGGGTGTCGTTCAGGAAGTCCCGGAAGGCCTGGTCGCCCTTCTTGAGTCCGATTCCGTAGGGTTCCTCGGTGAAGGTGTTCTCCACCACCTTGAAGTCGTTCGGGTTGTCCTTCACCAGACCGAGCAGGATGACGTTGTCGGTGGTGACCGCGTCAACCCGGCCATCCCGCAGTGCGGTCGCGCAGTCGCTGTACCGCTCGAACGAGATCGACGTGTCGGCCTGCGGAGCCTGCTCCTGCACGTTCTTCAGCGAGGTCGATCCCTGCGCTGAGCAGACCTTCTTGCCGTTCAGGTCCTGGACACCTTTGATGTCGTTGTTGTCCCTTTCGACCATGATGTCCTGACCGGCGATAAAGTAGGGACCGGCGAAATCCACCAGTGCCTTGCGGGCGTCGTTGATGGTGTAGGTGGCGACGATTATGTCGACGCTGCCCTTCTGGATCTCGGCCTCTCTTACTGCGGACACCGTCTCGATGAACTCGATCTTCTCCGCCGCTTCTTCGCGGGTTCCTCCAAAGATCTCCTGCGCGATGATCTTGGCGATCTCCACGTCGAAGCCCTCGATGTCGTTCGTGACCGGGTTCTTCAGGCCGAACAGGGGCTGATCGAACTTGGTTCCGACCTTAAGCGAACCCCTCTGCTGAATGGCCGCCATGGTGGTGCCTTCTTCGAACTCTGGAGCTTCCTGGGATTCAGAACCCCCCGGCTGGCCTTCAATAGCCGGGTTGTCGTTTCCTCCGCAAGCGCCGGCCAGCAGACTCAGGCAGAGCACCAGGGGAAAGAACACTCCACGTATTTTGCTCATACGTCCTCCTGACTCAATGGGCAAGGATCTTGGATAGGAAGTCTCGCGCTCTTTCTGTTTGGGGTGCCGCAAAGAACTGCTCGGGGGGAGAAACCTCGAGAATCCGGCCACCGTCCATGAACGCCACTCTTTGAGCGGCGGAGCGCGCGAACCCCATCTCGTGGCTGACCACGATCATGGTGGTCCCTTCGGCTGCCAGTTCCACCATGACGTCCAGGACCTCCTTGATCATCTCGGGGTCCAGAGCGGAGGTCGGTTCGTCGAAGAGCATCAGCTTGGGATTCATCGCCAGGGCGCGGGCGATGGCCGCCCGTTGCTGCTGACCTCCCGAGAGCTCGGCCGGATGACGGTGTGCCTTGTCGGCAATGCCCACCCGCTTGAGCAGCTCCATGGCTTTGTCCTCAGCCTCGGCCCTCGACATCCCGCGTACCTTGATTAGTCCCATGGTCACGTTCTTGAGGATGGACTTGTGAGCAAAAAGGTTGAAGGACTGGAACACCATGCCGACGTCGGCCCGTACCCTGGCCAGCGCTCTTCCCTCCAGTGGCAGCGGCTCACCGTCGATGAGAATCCGCCCCGAATCGATCGGTTCCAGCCGGTTGATGGTCCGGCACAGGGTGGACTTGCCGGACCCCGAAGGACCGATCACCACCACGACCTCGCCTTTGTCGACGCTCAGGTTGATGTCCTTGAGTGCCTGGAGGTCCCCGAACGACTTGTTGACGTCTTCCATCACCACCAGGGGGACGCCGGCCGTCATGCGCCCGCGCGTCCGGCGGGGATGGGTGGCGGGGCCCCGTAAAGGAAACCGGCACCTGAAGGCAGACTCATTCGCGGAATCTATCACCGGGTGCTGCGGCCGGCTCGCAGCAGCGGAATTCCGAGCAGCAGGGAGCGTTAGCTCGTAACGCTTCCGCTCAGAAGGTCCACGTACATCCCCACCCCGCTGGGTTTCAGGTGTACCCCGTCGTTGTAGAACGCCTCAGGATTGGCCGAGGCTGCGCCGTTCCAGTCGACCAGTCGGGCGTTGGGGAAGCGGCCGATGTTCTCCGACAGCATCTTGTTGTTGACTTCCTCCCAGGGCCTGTCCACCTTGACGTTGACAACGAGCACCTTAGGAACGCCCTTCAGCAACTCCATGAGCTGGTCGAACTGTTTCACGGTGATCAGGCCGTTGGTGCCCATATGCACGATGACGCTGTCTCCCAGCTGTCCGCTGTCCTTGAGGGCCTGGGTGGCTTCGATGACGGCCTTGGTTTGCCGTCCGATGCCGGCATCCACCACTGCGTTGCCCAACTTGCCTGCCAGTGCATCCTTGGCGATCAGCATCACGGAGTCCCCGATGGCGGTTACCTTGCCGGGCGGTACGACGGCTGCGGCGTCCGCCGGAGGCGCAACGGGCGCCGGCGCAGGAGCTTCGGACAGATTGACGCCCTCTATGGGTTGGCCGGCGCTGGCGGTCGTGGAGACCTGCTCACCGCCCGCCAGTGCCTCCGCCGCGGGAGGTTTTGGGGCCTGGCGCGGCATGAGGGCCCCCGCAGCGATTACACCGGCCAGGGCCACGGGCACCGTCAGCATCGCAAGCCCGGTGGCCACCGGACGGAGGGATCGTGAGGACACCCCGCTCTTGAGCTTGCCCCAGGCACGGCCGAGGGCTCCCCGCCGGACAGGTTTCTCGATCAGGCTGTAGCTGGCCATTGCCAGCGACAGCGTCAGGGCCATTCTCAATGCCAGCAGAGGCAAGCCGGTCAGAGGGGTGTCCAGCTGGGGCCGGGTCACCATGAAGACCGGCCAGTGCCAAAGGTAGATGGAGTAGGCCCGCTGGCCGATCCACCTCATGGGCAGGTTCCCCAGAAGGGCCCTGGTGAGGGCCCCCGGGTGGGATGCCGCTCCCACCACCACGACTGCCAGCAGGGCCACCAGGGTGAACCCGCCGAGATAGAGTTGAGGCTCGAACTGGTTCCAGGTAACCATCAGCCAGCAGATCCCGGCGAGAGCTCCCAGACCGGCCGTGTCCCGGGCGAAGCTGCCGGCCGACGTCGGAGTTGCCGTGCGGTGCCCGGGGCTCCACACGAACGCCAGGGCAGCTCCCAGCAGGATCGTTCCCAACCGGGTGTCCGTGCCGTAATAGATACGGGAGGTATCGCCCTCGGGCATGTACATCACTGCCATCGCGACTGCAGACCCGGCGACAGCCAGCAGGATCCACTTCACCAGGTGGCGAGGCTTGCGGAATGGGTTGCGCATGGCGAAAGCCAGAACCAGGGGCCACAGGAGATAGAACTGCTCCTCCACCGCCAGGCTCCACAGATGCTGGAGCAACGGTGGCCTGCCCATGGCCTCGAAGTAGGGCTGATCCTGAAATATCAGCCACCAGTTGCTGACGTAGGTCAGCGCCGCGGCCAGGTCTCCGCTGAGGTTCTCATTTTGATCGGGCGCCAGGATCGGCACGACTATGGAGACCGCCGCAAGCATCACCACAAGTGCCGGCAACAGCCTGAGGGCCCTTCGGCCCCAGAACCTTCCGAGACGTATGCGGCCGGTGCGGTGGTGCTCGCTCAAAAGGAGGGCCGTGATCAGGTATCCGCTGATAACGAAGAAAACGTCCACTCCCAGAAAACCGGCCCGCACCCAGGCCAGGTCCGCGTGGTAGGCCAGAACTGCAAGCACGGCCACGGCTCGCAGGCCGTCCAAAGCCGGCATGTAGCTCAGCGAAGTACGCTGCGATGAGGCTTGGTGACGGGCATTTCTGCCATGTTTGTTGGACGGCCCTGGTGTGGGCGAGGATTCCGAATGGAGCGCGTCTTTAACGTCGGCCGATTTATAGGCCGGCTGTAAAGACGGTGATCTCAATCGTGTCGCCATTGCTGAGCCTCGCGAAACTCGGCGGAACTGTTGTCAAGTCTGTGCGTCAGCGGGGGCAGATGATACCCGAGGTTGGGAAAAGGTGAAATCCCCATCGCCTCAGGACTTACCCCTATCCGCCTCCCCAATCCACGCAAGCCAACCGCAGTGCCGGTTTCTTGCCGACCGGCCAGGTGCGACTTGGTTGTCATAATCACCCCAAAGTGGCCTACCCCGGCGACATTGAACGCAAGCGCCTGGTCTGCAGTCTTCAGGTACGCCGGCCAGGCCTGCCAACCCGAAGGGGCTTCGGCATTGAGGCGGTGAACCGGATGGTCGTCGGCGCTCTTGCATTGGTCCCGGCTAACCCCGCTAATCTCAATTGGAGGGAACCGGCAGTTCCCACCGGACCGTCATAGGAGTAGTTGTGGTCGTAAGGACCCATGGGAGGCCCGATGCGGAGAGTAAGCCGAGCTCAGTTAATTGCGGTGCTGATAGGCATCTTTCTCCTGGCATCGCTCGCCGTCGCTATGGGTGCCGGCGGGGGACTGGGCCCCCCTACCTCGGGCAGCGGAGGCACCTCCGGTCAGGCCGCCTCCGGCAGTCCGAGTTCTGCGTTGCCGACCGGCCCCGACACCCCCGTGAGCTCTGACGACGGCACCAGCGCCCAGCCGACGATCGCCTGGGATCCGCCGCCGGACTTTGGAGGGATCCGTAACTTCGACCAATGCGCGGCCGCCGGGTACCCGGTGGCGGAGTCCTATCCCGAGCAGTGCCGTACGCCGGACGGGCGGCTGTTCGTTCGGGTGGTCAATTAGCTAGCTCACCCGCCGGCAGACGCCTCCACGACGGCGGGCTTCGTAGGCCGGCTCCTTCAACTCGACGATGAAATCTTCACCTGGGCGCTCTTCCCAATACCGCCAATTTGAATTGGCGTCTATTAATTGGTCCCCGGCCCGCCTAGAATATGCCCCCGCTGTTTTTTGAGGACTTCCCCATGATCGGTGTTGCGTCGACGATGAAGGGCCGCTGTTTTAAGCCGGCCCCCATTCTCGTAATCCTGTTCCTCCTGGCTAGCGCCGCCACGGTTGCAGCCCTATTCCCGGCTGATCCATCAGGCGGTGAGTGCGCGTCGGCCTGCCACACCGCCAAGTTCGGCAGCACGGCGCACGGGGCGGTGGGTCAGCCCGGGTCCGGTGCTTCCGGAGGCGACGGGGGCGCCGGGGGATCCGTGGAAGGGTTGCCGGGCGGAGGAGGTGATGGCGGCAGCGCAGGCGGTGCCGGCGGAGCAGATGGTGGCGGCAGCTCTAGTGGTGCCGGCGGAGCAGGTGGTGCGAGCAGCGGCGCCCCCGGCGCCGACGGCGCAGATGGGTCTTCAAGTACTTGTGTGGGCGAATGTAACGGAAGCCCGGGAGAAAGCAGCCACGGTGCTCCGGGTTCCTCAAGTGCCGGAGAATCGGTTACTGGAACTCCGGGTGCTCCGGGTGCTCCGGGTTCTCCCGGTTCTCCGGGAGAACAGGGGACGCCGGGGGTCCCCACGCCCTCGGAGGGCTTCGTGGCCCCACCCACCCCGGACTCGCCGCCGGCTGATTCCGGTCAGGCCACGCCGGCAGCTCCTCAGGATCCCCCGGCCCCAACGGACACCGCTTGCTCCGGGCTGCTGACCATCCTGGGTCTCGGAGACCTTCTGAACCTGTGCTGATAGCGCACGGTAAAGTGCGCGCTATGAGGGTTCGAGAGTGAGTAAGGCCGAAACATCTCGCGGCTGGCATCCGGGTGCCCCGGCGTCCCCGTGGATCGCCCGGTTTGCGGCTCTGGTGCCAGCCGGAGGAACGGTGCTGGATGTGGCATGCGGCGCCGGCAGGCACGTCCGGCATTTCCTCGAACGGGGTTATCGCGTGGTGGCGGTGGACCGAGATCTGGCCGGCATAGAAGACCTGACCGGACATCCCGGGGTTGAGGCCCTTCAGGTGGATCTGGAGGACGGCTCGCCATTTCCGTTTCCCGGGCGCAGCTTCAGCGGCGTGGTGGTTGCGAACTACTTGTATCGCCCGCTGCTTCCGCACCTCGTGGCGTCGGTGGCAGAAGGAGGCGCACTGCTTTACGAGACCTTCGCCCGGGGCAACGAACGGTTCGGCAGTCCCACCAACCCGGAGTTCCTGCTAAATCGAGGAGAGCTCCTCGATGCCGCCCGCCCCGACCTGCAGGTGGTCGCTTACGAGGACGTCGAAGTGGAGGAGCCAAAGCGGGCGATGGTGCAGCGCATCGCCGCCGTTCGGCGGTAAGGCGGGCTACGGCCGGCGGTTGCTGTACTGGTCGTCGGTGACTTTGTCGGCTTCCCATTGCGTGGCGCCGCCGGTGGTCAGCGACAGGTGGACCATCGGGCTGTTCTCCCGGGCACCATGCCAATGCCTTTCGCCCGGTAAGGCGTAGACGACGTCTCCGGCGGATATCTCCACCGTCGTCCCATCGTCGTTTTGAACAACTCCGGCACCGTTGACTACGTACAGAACCTGGCCATCCGGGTGAGTGTGCCAGTCGGTTCGGGCACCGGGTTCGAACTGCACCGCCAGCGCATTTAGACCGTCCTCGGTGGCGTGGCTCAGCGGACCAAACCAGACCTTGCCGGTGAAGTGCTCTGCGGGGGCCGGCTTCCACGGGATGTCTTCCGCTCTGGTGTGTTCCATTGATCTCCTTCCGAGAAGCGTTCCAACAGAGTCGATAGGACTCACCCTACCCCGGGATCCGGTGCTCAAGATCGATACACAGGGTGTAGTTGTCGGACAGCCCCGGGGCTGGAGCCCCGGGGCCACGCCGATCAACTCTCCAGGAGCTGCTTGAGTTCCCTCAGCCGCTCGGTCCATTACTCCTTGGCTTGCTTGGCGGCTGGGGGATCGGCCAGCTGTTCGTGTGCCAGACCGATCTGGCTCTTAGCTTCCCCCTTCGGGTTGAATCCGATCACTACCCGGGACCGGCCATTGTCCCACCTCCCCCGCACGGACTTGGGCGGAGAGGCGGTGGTGACCTCCAGCAGGTCGCCAGTCAGCCACCTACCGCGAATCGTCGGGTCTGCAACGGCTGCAAAAAGCCTCTCCACCGGGACGTTGACGGTCTTGCTGGCGCTCACGGAGTACTTGCCGTCCCGTCCCTGGCCGGGAGCACGCAAACCCCGCGCCCGCTCATAGGCCACCGTGATGCTCTGAGCCCACCATCCGGGGACGCCATGGTCGGTGGTCAACCATCTTGCGATCTCGGCATGCGCCTGTTTGGCGGCACCCCACTCGTCCAGCAAGGCAAACCAGCCGTCCCAGTCCCGCCCGGTCTTTTCCGCGATCGCCTGGTCGGAAGGCCGGTCGGCGCTGTCGCCGGTATCGGCTTCAATGGTGCTTTCCGTCGAGGTTGGCCCTGCGATGGAGACGTCCGGCCCTGCCGCGGAGGCATCCGGCTGCGGCACGGTAGGTTCGGCCGGCTGCGTTGTGTCGGCGGGCGAATCGGACTTGGCGAGCAGTTGGCGCCTGGCGGCCGAGTAGCTTTCGGAGGTCTTCTCCATGCGCGTGCGAATGCGCCGCTTGAAGGTCTTTTGCTTGGTCATATGCGAACTCCCTTTGTCCGGCGGAGCTTCGGAACTCACGCTTCCGTCGCCCTGTCGAAAAGGGCGTCACCTGACCACTTCCCGAGAGCTCGAGGCCCCCTTTACCCCGCTGCGCCGGCGGCGTGAGCGCCGGAGAGGGGTCGGGCGCGGGATGGCGCCGTGAAGAGTATTCTACCTCGCCGGCGGCCGTCTGGAAAACCCCAGAGCATTGCTTAATGGTAGTCCGGAGCGCGGTGGCCGACCTCGAGAAGTTCGTGAAGGGCAAGGCCCTCAGGGATGACGCGGGTGCTTGTTGGCAAGGTGCGCGGCCAGCGTGCCGAGTGAGTTGAGGGTGGCATGCAAGCCAAACGGTGCGGCAAGGCCGCCGGTCCTGATGCGTATCCAGACGAGTACCAGCCCGGCCGACGCGGTTAGGACTACCCCAGCCACCAGCATGCCTGCTGTAGGCACCTTCGGTTTTCTGGCGATTGCCCCATTGTCCTTGAGCAGGTTGTACGTGGGAGCGATGTGCCAGAGTCCGAAGGCAAGGCTCGACCACAAAGCAGCCTGCGCCGTTCCTTCGGAAGCCACGACGGCGTAGAGGATTCCCCGGAAGAGCAGCTCCTCCGGCAGAGCCGTCCCCAACGGAACGCGAAACAGCACCCGGTAGAGCAGTTCTTGAGAGGAGATGCCGGCAACCCGGTCGTCGGCTATGGTAGCTGCGGCCCTGCTACTGCGAAGGCCAAAAAGAGCGGAGATGCCGCTACGATACCCAGCATCACGCCTACCAGCAGTCCCACAGCCTGGCCGGAATGCAGGCCCAAAGCCCTGACTTCGAGGTCCCACGCCAGCATGGCAATGGCCAGTGAGGCGGCCGAGAGGGTCAGATTCGCCGGTACGTACAGCCGGCCATGGAAGCGAGTCCAAAGATTCATGGCGTTGTTGTAAGCCACAAGCGCCACCCCGAACGCCAGACCATTCATCCCTACAGTCTCGGACACCGCCGTGCCAAGGCTTGAAATCTGCGTGTACCGGGGGAGGGGCGGACCTGCCCGGGTCCGAAGCGCCCGGGGAGTAGAATGCGCGCCGCCCGCTCGGGCCGCAATCGACTGGGCCGGCCGCCCACTCCACCGTCGCCCTGGACGGTGGGTTCGGCCGGGGGTTGGGAGGCCCTGTTAGCCCAGCGGAGCTACCCTGCAGGGCATCGGCTGGTTGGGACGCAGGGTGATGCCGGTGAACAGCTTCACCGGTCCGGGAGGCGTGGAGAACTCGTAGGCTCTGATCACCACGGCTGTCATGACTATGGTCTCGAGCATGGAAAAGTACTGTCCGATGCAGGCTCTCGGCCCGCCTCCAAAGGGGAAGTAGGCGTAGCGGTGGCGTGCCTTCTCCTCCTCCGGAGTGAACCGCTCCGGATCGAACCGCTCCGGGTCTTCCCAAAACTCCAGGTGCCGGTGAGTTACCCAGGGGCCGACCACCGCGACTGAGCCGGCCGGGATTGTAAATCCGCCCAGCTCGTCGGTCTGCACGACCAAGCGGGGGATGGCGTACACCGCCGGGTATAGGCGCATGGCTTCCTTGACGGCCATGGTGGTGTAGGCGAGGTGCCTGGTGTCTGCAGTGTCCGGCAGGCGGCCGCCCAGGACCTGAGCAGCCTCATCCCGGACCCGTTGCTGAATCTCGGGATGTAGCCCAAGAAGATGAAGAGTGAACGTGAGAGAGGTCGCCGTCGTCTCGTGACCGGCGAGCAGGAAGATGAGTGCCTGGTCCCGAACCTCCTTATCGCTTAATCCGAGGCCGCCTTCCGGGTCCTGGGCCGCGAGCAGAAGGCTCATAAGGTCTCTGGCTGGACCGGGACTTGCCCGTCGGCTGGCGATGAGGTCGTCAACCACCCCGTACACCTCGCTCACGGCCCGTTTCACGCGCCGGTTACCGGGTGTGGGCCAGCGGGAGGGGACGTGGATGGGAGCCAGACTGCGGGTGAAGGCCTTCTTGCTGAGAAACGGGACGTTGTCCCTCAGGACCGGGATGATGCGGTCCACGTCGGTTCCGAACAGTGCCCGGCATACCACCCTCAGGCTGAACCGGGTCATCTCGCTGTGGAGGTCAACGGTACCATCATTTTTTCGGAGCTCGCCCCACCGCGCCACCAGGTCGGCGCTCTCCTCCGACATCATGCCGACATAGTCGGCCACCCGGGAGTGCGTGAAGAGGGGTTGAATCAGTCGCTTCTGGCGCTTCCAGATCTCACCTTCGCTGGTAAGCAGGCCGTCGCCCACGAGGGCCCTGATCTCCCGGTACGCGGCATCCTGCTTGGCGTAGTGATTGGCACCCCCGGCAAGGACGTGCTGGACTCCATCGGGGTGGGCAATGCCGTAGGCGATCACTCTCATCGGCCCCGGCGGGCCGGCAACGTAGCGTACGACGTCGCCGTAACGGCGCTGCCCCTCGAGCGTGGTGCCCAGGATGTCCCTCAACAGGTCCAGGGCCGATCCGACGACCGGCAGGCCTCGGGGCCCCGGGACTTCGGAGATTTTTCTCTCAGCGGATATAGCCACAGGCGCGCTCCACATTGTCCGGCAGGAAAATAGTCGCACACAGCCAAAGGGCGGCGCTGAATCGCCGGGGCTTGGTGTCGGATCTAGAGGGTTCAGGCTCCCCTCCATGGAGGGGGGCGCATAGAGGTTCCCCAGGGGCAACGTGAGGCGGCCACCTCTGGAAACTTGGAGGGTCCGACCCTTTAGGGAAGGACCCTCCAACTGCTCTGTGAAGGCCTTTTTAGGTGCTGCTTGGTTTCCACGGTAGGGTCCGGAGGTTTCGCTGAGGTAACCATGAAGCGAAAAGGGAGTAACCCCCGTGACACGCAGACGGCAAAACTGTTATGGCGACTTTGACTTCGGGTTGATAACCAGAGACCGTGCCTGAAGCAGTCGACTGCAGAGAGCGCTGGGAACGCTGAACACACATTTCTGGAACACCGTTTTTGTCGGGGCTGCCACCTACAATCTTCAACGTGCGTGCGCGAGTTCAAAGGGTTCTCGTTCATCCGATGATGGAGTATCTGGTCGGGCCGGGACTGCTCTTGGCCGGAGGGATGGTCGAGAGTTGGGGTCGCAGACTAGCGGTAGGCCTTCCAGGCTTTTTACTGGTGGCGGCAGGCCACTTCTTGGGCAGCAGAGCCAGAGAACGCTCTGACGCTCGGTACGCGATCTTCAGGCTGCTGACCGTCATGGTGAACACATTGGAAGCGGCGCGCCCAATGCCTGCGGACCGCTCGCTCCGCGCCAATCTCATGCTTATCCGGAAAAGGGAAGCGGCGCTGAAGATCGCGTACTACACAACCGGCTACTCACAGGGGGAGTTGGATCTTATTTGGCATCGCGGCCAGGGGTGCGCAGGAGAAGCTTGGCAACGGCAATCAACGGTTTTGCTCCCCAGCAAGGTGAGTTGCCTGTGACAGTGGAGGTTGCAAATCAAGCGGATCGGCCGTGGAACATGACACCAGAGCAGGTTCGGATGACCGCCGAGACCATTTCCTCCGTGCTCTCAGTCCCGGTATTTCTCTCGGGAGCCCTGGTTGGTGTGGTTAATCTGGACGACTCAAAGAAGCTGGGGGACTCACGCCTCGCCGATCAAGACGTGCGCAACGCAGTTGAGGACCTTGCGGTTAACGTCGGCTACCTATTGGAAAAGGCGGGAACAGACTTTCGAGATGTTGCGAACCTGCCTTAGATTGTCATACGTAATCGGTACTTTTGAACCACGGTGAGAGGAGCACAGATTGTCCAATCTAGACGATGGATCTCAACGATCGCCTGGATCTGACGCATTGGTTCGGGGCATCCTGCAAGAAACTGCAAAGTGGGCGGAGACCTCGGCAGTTAGGGATGCTCTGGTGCGACGCACTGATTCAAGGTCGGACCCCGGAAAGCCTAAGAAGTAAGTCAAGAACGCCTGACTTCTAGCCTGCGCCATGAACGGCGGAATCTAACAAGTTAGGCGCCATTCTTATCCTTTGGACGTCGGGTGCCGGAACCCTTACCGGTGCTTTCGTCGCCCACGATGTCGGCTTCGGGGCCGGCTCCTTACAGCCCTCCGCCGCTCCTCTGACTTTGGTTCATGTATCAGAGGGCCGAACGCTCAGGACTGGGCCCTTCCCGTTCGAGGTGCGTCCCACCTCATCGGAACGCCATCTCTCCATGGCTTTCGCCACTCGGCCGCTTCCCATGTCTCCATGATGTAGATGGTTTCGTGCGCCACCTTCTCGCCGCGAAACTCAAGGATGCTGACGGTGAAACTCCAAGGAGCACCGTCGTAGCTAATCGCGTTCTCCGCGACCCAAAAATCCCCTATTCCTCTCAGATTCCGGACCTCGAAAGCCAATGAAGCTGGGTACTTCTCCCGCCACGGCTTAATATTGCCGACGCCGACAAAGCGCTCTCCCGATTGCGGAAACTCGAGCACGACGTCGTCGTGGTAGATCTCGTGCGCGATCGCCTGGTCTGGTTCTCCCGCGTGTTCCCAGTGTCGGAGCAGAGCCAACCGCTTTTCACCATCTTTCATTCATATCGCCCCCGCGCGGATCGTCGGGATTCCGCTGCTCTGGTGCTTTCGGAGACTAGCGTTGCTGCCGTCTCATCGCAATCGTCTTCCTGGGTGGATACGAGACACCAATGGGTGTCCCCCGGGGCCGCTAAAATCAGTGAGCGAAGAATCGGCGGCTTATAAGTGCGCTTTCTGCCACCTTTTCTGCATGTCCCGCCCTCGTAGCTCAGTGGATAGAGCACAGGTTTCCTAAACCTGGTGTCGCAAGTTCGATTCTTGCCGGGGGCGCGTTTGAAGCTCCGGTTACTTCACCACCTTGAAGCCGTACCTCGATGCGATCCGCCCGACCTCTTCCTGGGTAGGCGTGCCTTTCGAACGCAGGTCGTCCAGGTCCCTCATGTAGTTCTCCCATCCGCCGGGAGTGTTGAAGTTCAGGAACCTCACCGGGGCGTCGGTGCGATTCCTGAAGGTATGGACGGTTCCGGGCTGAACGCAAGCAAAGCTGCCCGGCTCCATCTCGACCGTTTCGCCGTCGAGGAGCATGGTGAGGGTGCCCTCGAGGACATAAAAGAGGTCGTGGACCTTGTCGTGAGTGTGGGGCGGGGGTCCCGGAAAACCAGGGGCGATGACCGCCTCACCGAGGTACAAGGAACCCCCAGTGTCTACTGACGTTGCTTTGATCGTCACCCGGGAAGGTCCTCCGCCAATGTGCTCCCCCCCTCCGGGACGGTGAACTATGCCGGCCATCAAATCTCCTTCCGGTGTCCTAGGCTCGTTCGTAGCCCACCTGGCTGTGAAAGCACCCGGCGTGGAAGTAAGCGGTATCGCTTTCGGCCTTGAGCTTGCCGGCAAGCGTGGCCGGCTTGACGGTTTTGGTTGCCCGAATCACCTCGGGCGAGGAGACGTTCTCGATAGGGCCGCTGCAGCCCACGCACCTGATAGCCTCGGCCATGCCGGCCCCTCTGTCGCATTGATTTGAAGTCGTTGTGCCCAGAATGCGGCGCCCTTAAGCAATCCTCCTGGCGTCCGTGGCATTGGGAGTTCCGAACCGGTCTGTGGTAAGGGCCCTTGAGCGTACGACTGGCACCGAATTACGCGGCGACCTCCCTTAGTGACCGGTGTGTGCTGCGGACTTATTGTATTTGTTGACCTTTTGAATAAAGAAAGCCGATGAACAAAGAGATCTCCCTCAACCGATCAACTCCGTTGGCCGGCCTGGGCGCGGTGCTTTTTGCTCACTTTGCTGCCCGCTTCAGTAATGCCGGTGGCGGCGTCCCTTCACCATTTGAAGCTCGTGCCGGCGAGATCGCCAAGTACTACACCGACAACAGCACTCTCACTGCTGTCTCCGGTTATCTGTACGCCCTGGCGGCCATCTGCCTCGTGGTGTTCACGGCCGGTCTCTGGAACCGTCTGTTCACCGCCGAATCCAAGGACGTCCGTGCCTGGACGGTAGTCGGGTTGATGGGGACGGCAGTCTACGCGGTGCTGGTGATGATAATAAGCGTGATGCAGCTCGCGCTGGTCGGGATGGCTCAGCGGGAAGGTGCCTCGGGAATGGTCGCCGGTCTGGCAATCGTCTGGGCGGTTTCGGTTGCGCTGCTGGTTCCTGGATCCGTACCTATGCTGCTGGGCTTCGGGATGGCCGGCCGTCGTAGCGGGCTGTTTTCCGGGCTTCTTACCGGATTCGCGCTGGCCGGGGCGGCTTTGGGTCTGGTGCCCCCGCCCGAGGTCGTCGGCCCCCTCTCGCCGGCTGCGGCGAGCCTGCTCTTTGTCCTGAGCGAGTTCCAGCCGTGGCTGCTGGTGCTTTGGCTCCTGGGCACCGCATTCGTCATTAGGCGTTCTGACTTGCAGGCGAAGGACAAGCCGGAACCGGCGGCGGCGTCGGAGGATAACGCTGGCTGAGCGGCGGGGCGGCAAGGTGTCCCGGCGCCGGTTTTTGCTGGGAGCCGGCGGGGCTCTGATGGCCGCGGTCGTTCAGGGTTGCCGCGTAGGCCGGAATCCCAGTTCCGAGCCCGGAGACCCCGCCGCCGGCGGAGTGCGCGGACCTGCAGGGGATCCGCAGGTCCTGGCCCCCACGCCCGCCTGCGGAACGGAGGCGGAAGCGGATCCTACGGCGGCGCAGACCGAGGGTCCGTACTTCACTCCCAACTCACCCCAGCGGACGAACTTTCGGGCGGACGCCGATGCCGGCGAGCCGCTGGTGCTTTCGGGGACGGTGTTGAGGACGGACTGCCGTCCGGTTGGCAAAGCGCTCATCGACGTATGGCATGCCGATGCAAGCGGCGAGTACGACAACCGGGGCTACCGCTGGAGGGGGCATTTGTTCACCGATGCCGACGGGAGGTACCGCCTGGAGACGATTGTGCCCGGCCTGTATCCGGGACGGACGCGCCATCTTCACGTCAAGGTCCAACCTCGGAGAGGCCGGGTCCTGACCACGCAGCTGTACTTCCCTGATGAGCCGGCCAACGCCCGGGACGGGATCTTTCGGCCGGAGCTCAACGTGACCCTTCATGACTCTGCCGACGGCAAGGCCGCCGAGTTCAACTTCGTCGTGGAGGCCTGAGGCCCAAGCGGCCGGGGTCAGACCGCCTTTTGAAGCAGCAGACGGAACTCCAGGGTTCCGGTTGGCTGGACGGTAACTATGTTGGCCACGTTGGGAGGTTCGATACCGAAGTCGGCCATCGGGATGGTGAGCGATCCCACCACCTCAATGGTGCCGGAATCAAACTGGGCCTCGACGGGGATCGATACCTGTCGGGTGACGCCATGGATCGTAAGATCGCCGTCAAGCATGAGGTCCATCGGCTCACCCGAACCTATGTCCTCCGGCAGCTCCACAGGCCCCTGGCTAATGAAGGTTGCGGTGGGAAAACGGTCGGTTTCCAAGCCCCGGTCCCGCAGAGCGTTGTCTCGCCGTGGACTGTCGCTGGTGAGGCTCGTCATGTCGACTTCCACGTTGATGTCGGACACCGCGAACTTGCCGTTACCCCCCGAGAGTATGAAGTCTCCGGTGACCTTGGTCGTTCTGCCCACGGCATCGCTGGGCGCAGGTAGTCGGGCGAGCTTCTCGCGCACCCGATAGCCGGCCTCGGAACCGTCCTGAACCGCCCAACGGCCGACGGGGTCAAACTGATCCGCGCGAGAAGAGGTGGGTTCCTGATCCTCAGGGTCCTTGAGTCTTACCGGAGCCGGTGCCTCCGGCGTGAAGAAGATCAGGTATCCGGCCCCGAAGCCCGCCACGGCGAGGACGGCCAGCGTGCCGGCCAGAGCCTTGCCTTGAGGTGGTTTCACTCGAGATCCCGACGCATCGTCTCGTACTCGTTGCGGGTGATCTCCCCACGGGCGTAACGCATCTTGATGACTTCCGTCGGGGTCAGGATTCCGGGGGAAGCGGAAGGGGCCGAGTCGCCGGGGGTGGAGGCGACCGTCGTTTGATCACGATCGCGCTTGACCAGCATAACGAGATAGACAAGAAGTCCCAGGATCAAAAGCCCAAGGAGAAAGCTGATGCCTCCGGGGAACCACCTGGGTCCGAAGTAGTAGTGCCCCGGCACGCCACGCATCGTCAAAACCTCCTCTGCCGACGTCGGAATTAGCCCAGGCATAGGTAATCAAACGAGTGTTAAAGCTCTCTGAGGTCAGATTAAGAACCGCGTGAGAAAGGTTCGAGGGGTCTTAGTCACCCTCCGGCGGAGGCGAGAACGGCAGAACCGGCAGGCTAAGTCGGAACAGGGATCCGCCGCCCTCTGCCTGCTGGGCAGTAACCGTTCCTCCATGGGCCTCGACGACTCTTCGGACTATGGAAAGTCCCAGGCCGGAGCCCGGCATGGCTCGGGCTTCGGAGGCTCGGTAGAAGCGATCGAAGATGTGGGGCAGGTCGGCCGGCTCGATCCCCGGGCCGTGATCCCTCACTGTAACGTCGCCGCCCTGCACCTTGACCTCGACGGTGCCCCCTTCAGGGCTCCACTTCCCGGCGTTGTCGAGCAGGTTGGCCACCGCACGGTCCAGCCGCGACGGCGCCCCACGTACCAGGGCGGGCTTCAGGTGTGTGGTGAACTCGACCTGCGGCCAGTGGGTGCGGATGCGCTGCACCGCCCGCTCGACCAGCTGATCCAGCCGGATCTCCTCTTCGCCGGCCTCGGGCTCGTCCCCTCGTGCCAAATCGATCAGATCTCCAACCAGCACGGTGAGCTCCTGGATCTGCACCTTGAGGTCGCTCAACAGCTCTTTACGCTCCTTCTCCGGCAGCTCGTCCGCCCGGGCAAGCACCTCGATGTTGGTCCTGAGGCTGGTCAACGGGGTTCGCAGCTCGTGAGAGGCGTCGGCGACTAGCTGGCGCTGGGACTTTTGTGAGTCGTCCAGGGCCTCCAGCATGGAGTTGAAGCTGGTAGCCAGCCGGCCGATCTCATCATTACCTCCCGCGTCGATGCGGTGAGCCGGGCTCCGGGTCTCGGCGACCCGCTCCGCCCCCTGAGTCAGCCGTTGGACAGGCACAAGCGCAGCCTGAGCTACCATCCGGCCGAGGCCGGCGGCAAGGGCAACGCCGCACGCAGCGATCAGGCTGAGGAGCAGTCCCAGCCTTTTCAGGATCAAGTCCACCTCGTCCAGGGGCCGAACCACCATCACCGCCAGGCCCTGGGTGAGCGGAGCTGTGATCACCCGGACATGGGTACCGCTGACCCGCATGTCGCTGAAGAAGGTTCCGGCCTTACCGGCGGCCACCAGCCTCGCCTGATTCGGAGCGGGAAGGATGATCGACTCGTTCGAATCCCTCATCACGCCTCCGTCGGCCGTCACGATCTGGGCATATCCGCCGGCCGCCCCCAGCGGAGGCCGGACGTAGTGGGAGCCCTGGATGCTCTGAAGGTACTCGGCCCGTCGGAGCAGCGCAGTGTCCACCTGGTCCAGCAGCTGTCGCCGCACGGCGAAGTACACGATCACAGAGGACAGGGCGACTGCGATGGTCACCGCAAGAGCGGCAGAGAGGACCAGCCGGTTGCGAAAGCTCATTGTTCTCTAAGCACGTACCCGACTCCGCGGATCGTGTGGATCAGCCGGGGTTCTCCATCGGCCTCCATTTTCCTTCTTAGGTAGCCGATGTAAACCTCCAGAGAGTTAGACTCCGGCCCGAAGTCAAAGCCCCAGACCCGGTCGAGGATGATTTCGCGGGTCAGCACCCGCCTTGGGTTGCTCAAGAACAGCTCCAGAAGCAAGAACTCCGTGCGGGTGAGCTCCATCGGCCGGTTGCCTCGTTTCACCTCGCGGGAAACCGTGTCCATGGACAAGTCGGAGAACTTGAGCAGCTGTCCGCCTTCCGGGGAGCTGCGCCGCAGCAGCGCCCGCACCCGGGCAAGCAGCTCATCAAGGGCAAAAGGCTTCACCAGGTAGTCGTCCGCTCCGGCGTCCAGCCCCTCCACCCGGTTTGCGATTGAGTCCCGGGCGGTGAGCATCAGGACCGGAGTGACGTCCCCGGCGGCCCTCAGCCGGCGGCACACCTCAAGGCCGTCGATCCGCGGCATGAGGAGGTCCAGGATCACCAGATCGGGCGACGCGACGGCCAGGGACTTGAGAGCTTGGGCGCCGTCAGAGGCCGTGTCGACCTGGTAGCTCTCCAGCTTCAGAGCGCGCTGAACGGCATCACGAACCGCAGGCTCATCGTCGACCACCAGTATCCGCATCGCCTCTACTAGCTTGGCACCTCATTTCGAGGGCCGCGCCGTTTGAATGAAGGGCGGGCCTGCCCACCGTCAATTACAAGAGCGCACCCTGAGAAAAGGGTGAGGCGCCGCTTAGAGGCGCCTTGGAGGAGGGCCTCCAGGCCAGATGCGTACCGAACCAGTCCAGAAGCTCCTGGTATGCCTCGGTCGCCGCCCGGGCGTTGTATCGCTGGCCGGTGTCGTTGAAGAAGGCGTGGTCGGCCCCCTCGAAGGACAGGATCTTGTGCTCCAGGCCGGCATCTTTGAGTGCCTTCTCGGCCGTGGCACGGGTCGCGTTCACCCGAGCGTCCAGCTCCGCGTACACCGCGAGCACCGCGGCCTCCGAGCCTGAGAAGTCGGGGTTGTCGGAGGGGTGCCGTAAAGGGGGCCGCGGCGGCCAGCCTCGGCTCACCGGCATTCAGCATGTTCCAGACCTGGCCGCCTCCGAAGCAAAAGCCGATCATTCCGAGCTTGGCATTGGGGTTGCGTCTACCGAGCTCATCCAGCCCTGCCTTCATGTCCGCGACAAAGCGCTCTGGCGAAGCCGACCCAAGGGCGGCCATGGCCCTAGCGTCGTCGTTCAGTGCGGCGGTGCCGCCCTCCTCGGACAGCAGGTCGATGGCCAGAGCGGAATAGCCGTCGCGCGCGAGCCGGCCCGCGACACTCTTGAAATGGTTCTTCAGCCCCCGGTTCTCGTGGATCACTAGCACGGCACCCTTGGGTTCCCCGGCTGGGGCATAGGCGCCGAACAGGTTGCCCCTGGGTCCGGAGAATGTGATGTCCTGCGCGGCAACCGCCCCCGAGGCCGGATCATCTGTGGCGCGAGGAGAGGCCGATGCGGTGGCCGGGCGGATGCGGTCGCCTGAGGCCGGTTCTCGGCGTCTTGGGCGCATGCGGCCAGCAGACTGGAAGCCGCCACCGCCTGCACGCCCATCAATCCAAGGCGCCGGAGCGCCTCCCGCCGGCTGATCAGACCGTCGGCGTAGTCGATGCCGACTTCTTCGACGAGGTACTTTTTGTGCTCAGTCCGGTCCAATTCCGTCTCTTCCATGACCGATCGGCAGGGAACCTTGTGAGAGCTGCGTGTCGGTCCCACCTTTTCACGGGTAACTGAAAACTGCCTTAAAGGAAGAGGGCGCGAACAGCTGCCGTCAGCCGGTGGAGCCTCCGGTCTCGGAGCTGATCCAGCTGAGATAGCCGGCGCTTCCCATCGAGATCGGCGAAGCAGTTATCTCAGGAGTCTCATACGTGTGCGGTGCGGATGAATGCTTCCAGCGCCGAATAGGTGGTGGCAGTGGTCTTCATCAGGCACAGCCACTCCCGGGCTTCTTCCACCTCGCCGTTCCACCAGTAGGTGCTCTCAATGGGCCCTAGGACCTGAACGCAGGCAGCAAGCCTCGCCTGGACTATCGATCGCGCTAGTTGCCGAGCGTGCGATTGCGACTCGGTGGTGGTTGTCACCTGCAGATATACGTCGGCCATTTTCTTGGGCTCCCGGTCAGGTCCAAGTTCGACTATTCCCGAAGGAGTAGCGTCTGACTTTTGACAGTGGTAGCGGCTCCTCCCGCCAATCCTTTCATCCCCCTCGTTCCGTTTTCGGACGCGAAAGGAACAATGGCGCTGCAATAGGATGCTTAGACCACGGCATCACCCCACCAGGTCCTCCAGGCTTGCGGATCTTTGGCAAGCACTCTCAATGCCAGCAGGTTGTTGGCGCCGGCTCTGGACCATGAGCGCATGCCCTGGCGCTTGAACCTTCGGGCCACCACCAGGTCGACCGAGTGCTCAATCACCCCCGATCCACGGGGGGCCATCTGGGGGAGTGTCCGGCTTCCCGCAACCGCAGGTAGGTCTGCAGGGCGGCCGCTCCCCGGTGGAAGTACCCCATCAGGTTCCTCCCAGCCTCGGGGTCGATCAGACCGTTGGTGAGGCAGTGTCGAAGGCTTGTGCCCAAAGCATCGAGGTTGTTCTCGGCCACCCAACTCCACCAGCGTGCTGCCCGCTCGGGATCTCTGGCGGCCTCGGTGATCTTCTGTTTGCCGTGGAAGTGATCCAGTTGCCAGGCGGTCGGGGCTACCCAGTCCGGAGCTATCTGCCCGCACCAGCCGGCACCGTCGGAGACCATGAACACCTCCTTGGCCTTTGAGATGCCGCTGGAGCGTTCGGCCCGGACGTAGAAGCCCTGTCCGAACAGGTCGACCTTGTCACAGGTGGCGAAGTAGCCCTTGCCGTCCAGCAGGTAGCGGGATGGGCTGCAGTCTCAGACTCGAGATGGGCGCCGGTCCACCACACCCCGAGTTTGACCTCCACCGGTCCATCCCTGGTGCGGATGAAGGTTCCGTCGACGCGGTGGAGACGATTGCCGGTGCTTTGCCTCGGGCAGCCGGCAGCTCTCATCTTGAAACAACCGGTCCCGCTGCTCGGACCATGAACCCAAAAGCTGGGCGCCCGCCTGCTGCACCCAACCCCAGACCCTGCGGTGGTCCACCTTGCAGCCGATCATCTGGGAGAGCAGGCCGGCTGCCTGACGGTAAGGGTGCGCCTGCGCCAAAAGTGCTGCCTTGGCTCTTACCCAAGGTGAGCATGGGTACCCAGGGGTAAGTCCCAAAGCCTTGTCCAACGCCACACCCGTACCCTTGGGGACCTCTGGTCTGCTAGCGGTGAAATCGCAGCTCTCCAAACCGGCAAACCAGATAACGCCGCCGGCGTCGCTGACGAACCTGCCTACCGTCGGCCAGCAGCTGATGCTCGATGAGATCGAAAGCCTGCTTGAGCAGTTGCCGGCCCGCCACCATCAAAGCTTTGAAGATAGCTTTTTCCAGCGCGGCCAGCGTTGGATGCTTGGGCCAGGGCACTTCAATCGTTATCGTCAGCTTAGGCACGTGGCGTCTCCTCATTCCGCAAGTTTGAGAAACGCTACGTGCCACCTTTCATCAAAGACCGGATTTGGTGGCTACTGTCGCGGGGGCGACGCTACCTCCAGTGCCAGTGGACTTGCCGGAGCAAGGGTTCCCCGCTAGACTCAAAGGTCCGGAATTGAGCCTCAGTTGCCGGCCACCCCCCCCAGCCTCAGGGACTTTCGTCACACTGGGATCGCGAAGGGGAACTCGTTTGAACGTTTTCATGTCCGATGAGTCGGACTGTGGTTACTTCTCTGTGGGATCCAGGGCTCTGCCGTTCCGGCTTGCCTGTACCTTAAGGGAGAGTTGGACCTAGGGTCGGCTCAGCTGGTCGACGACGCTGTCATGCAGCTGGAGCTGCAGCCAGCCCGATCGTAATCGACATGAGGGCGGTGTCGTTCATGGACTGCTCCGGACTCTCCGTCTTGGTGGGCGCCTACAACCGCGCCTGCCGTGACGACCGGGAATTCTTCATCACCAATGCCCAGCCGGCCGTCCGCCGGATATTTGGCCTGACCGGCTGCAGGGACATGCTTGCGGATCCCGTCCGGGAGACGCTGAAGGCGTAGATCCCTCCCTACAATGGGCGGGTGCGCAAAGTTCTAACTCCCTATCAGATGGCCACGGCCGACAAGGCCGCGGCCCTTTCCGGTATCCCAACCTGGGACCTAATGGACAACGCCGGCAGGGCGGTGGGCAGGACCGCAGTTCAGGCGATGGGCGGCACCTACGGCCGCCGGATCACGGTTGTCTGCGGCAAGGGAAACAACGCGGGCGACGGTTTCGTAGCCGCAGCCTATCTGGGGACTCGCGGAGCGATGTGCAATGTCGTCCTCCTCGCGGACCCGGGCGAGCTGAAAGGGGACGCCCTCCACGCCTACGAACGGATGCGCGGACCCGGCGTGCGGACCCGGCGATACGACGCCGCCGGCCTGGCGAGGGAGCTCAAGCGCTCCGATCTGGTGCTGGATGCAATGGTCGGCACCGGATTCTCGGGGGCCTTGGAGGGAGCGATGGCGGAAGCCGCCGCCGCAATCAACGACGGTCCGGCGCCGGTCGTTGCGGTCGACATACCATCAGGGGTCGATGGGAGAACGGGTCAGGTGTCCGGCCAGGCGGTCAGGGCCGCCAGAACCGTCACCCTGGCAGCGCTGAAGCCCGGGTTGCTCCTGCAGCCGGGTGCTCAACACGCCGGTGAGGTGGTGGTCGCGGACATCGGAATACCGGACGAGTTGATGGAAGCCGGCCTCAGTCTGGTGGGCGGGGAAGACCTGCGGAGCGTGATACCCCCACGCCTGGTCACCGCTCACAAGCGCAGCGTCGGCAAGGTGCTGGTAGTGGCCGGTTCGGTCTCCATGGCCGGCGCAGTGGCGCTTACTGCCGCCGGGGCTCTGCGTGCCGGAGCCGGCCTGGTCCGCATGGCGGTGCCGGAAGCGATCCGGTCCCAGGTGGGGCCCCTGGTCATCGAGGCGCTTACCGCAGGAATGCCGGGCACACCCGGAGGCGCCTTCAGCCTTGAGGCGGTCCCCAACGTGGTGGACCTCGCTGCCCAGATGCAGGTAGTGGCTCTGGGGCCTGGAATTGGGAAGGATACCGAGACGATGAAATTCGTGGATGAGGTTCTGGGGCAGGTGGACCGGCCGGTGGTGCTGGATGCCGATGCCATCTCGGTGTTTCAGGACAACCCCGAGGGCCTGCGCACCAGGCAGGCGCCGACCATTCTGACGCCGCATTCCGGAGAGCTCGGAAGAGTTCTCGGCAGACCGGCGGCCGAGATCGACACCGACCGCATCTCGGCCGCCCGGGAGGCCGCCGAGCGCACCGGTGCGGTCGTCTTGCTCAAGGGCTTCCGGACGGTCGTGGCCCGGCCGGACGGCCGTGCCGCCCTGGTAGACGCCGGAGGCCCGGTGCTGGCCACCGGAGGAAGTGGCGATGTGCTGACGGGGGTTATAGCGGCCCTGGCTGCAGTCACCGACCCGTTCACCGCCGCCTGGGCCGGGGCGTGCCTGCATGGGCTGGCCGGCGAGACGCTGGCCGAATGGATGGGGGATCGCGGCGTGGTCGCCGGCGACCTGCTGAAGGCCCTCCCGCTGGTGATACGGCAGGCTACCTCATGACCGAAGACATCTCGACCGAGGCGCTCGCCCTGTGGGCCGAGGTTGATCTCGGCTGTATCCGGCGCAACATCTCCCGCATCAAGGGGCTTCTCAGCCCCGGAACGTCGTTGCTGGCCGTGGTCAAGGCCAACGCTTACGGCCACGGGGAGGTCGAGGTCGCCGGGGCGGCCATCGAGGGGGGCGCCGACTGGCTGGGAGTTGCGCGTGTGGAGGAAGGAGTGGCCCTGCGGAGGGCCGGCTTCGACCGTCCGATTCTTCTTCTGGCCCAGCCTCCGCTTAGTGCTCTGGCAGCGGCCGCCGAGCACAACCTCACTCCAACCATCTACACCGAGGAGGCGGCCCGGGCATGGGCGGACCAGGCGGTCGGAGGTCGGCGTCTGCGGTGCCATCTGAAGGTAGACACCGGCATGCACCGTTACGGGGTGCCCTACGATCGGGCGGAGACCTTCGTCGACCTGCTTCGTTCTTTGAACGGGGTGGAGCTGGAGGGCATCTGGACCCACTTCGCGGTCGCCGAGGAGGTCTCCAACTCCTTCACCTCTCAGCAGCACAAGCTGTTCTTGGAGCTCCTCGAGAGCCTGGGACCCAAGATCGATGGACTGATACGCCACATGTCCAACTCCGCCGGGACCCTGACGCTGCCAGAGGCGCATCTCGACCTGGTGAGAGCGGGTATCGCTACCTACGGGATCTACCCATCGCCGGCTTTGGCGCACACCGTGGAGCTGGAGCCCGTGATGAGCCTCAAGTCCCGAGTGGGGCTGGTGAAGCGGCTTCCCGCAGGAGAGTCGATCTCCTACGGCCAGCGCTACACGCTCAGCCGGGACGGTCTGGTGGCGACGGTTCCCTGCGGGTACGCCGACGGCCTGCGGCGGTCGCTGAGCAACAACGGGGAGGTGCTCATTCGGGGCAAGCGCTACGGCATCTGCGGGACCATCACCATGGACCATTTCTTGGTGGATGCGGGAGACGATTCCCTGGAGGCTGGGGACGAGGTCGTCATCCTGGGCCGCCAGGGCGGGGACCAGATAACCGCTCAGGAGATGGCCGACAAGCTGGGGACGATTCCCTACGAAGTGGTGTGCGGAATCAGTGCCCGGGTGCGTCGGGTCTATCTGGACCGCTAGGCGATTCCGGGCAGTTCTGGGGCGGCTCCATCCGCCTGTGCAGTAGGTATCATGAAGCTGAAGGGGCGGGGACCGTGTGGCGCCGCGCCCTTAAACAAGTTTCGGTCCGTTGGGGGGTAGCTCTTGGTGTGGCAGACACTCGATGAGGCGAGAGTCGAGGCATTGGGTTGTACTCGTTGCCGTCTGTCGGCCAGCCGCACCCAGGTGGTCTGGCTGGACGGGAACCCCGACTCGGACCTGATGTTCGTCGGCGAGGCCCCCGGGTTCCATGAAGACCGACTCGGAAAGCCGTTCGTCGGAGCCGCCGGAAAGCTCCTGGACGGCCTTCTGGGGACCATCGGCCTGGACCGCAGCCGGTGTGTCATCTGCAATGTGATCAAGTGCCGGCCGCCGGGGAACCGCAACCCGGAGGCCGACGAGATCGCAACCTGCAGCCCTTATCTGCGGGCGCAAATCGAGTTCATCAGGCCAACGGTCATCGTCACTCTCGGCAACTTCGCCACCCGCTTCCTTCTGGAGCGCCAGGTATCGATCACCCGGGTGCGGGGACAGATCTTCCGCGCATTTGGCGCCAAGGTCATTCCAACTCTCCACCCGGCCGCCGCGCTGCGCTCCGGAGGGGTGGGTTCACCCCAGTTCGCTTTGATCCGCTCCGACTTCGACCTGGTCCAACGAGAGCTCGCCAAAGGGAAGGCGCCTGCTCCAGCCGCGGCGCCGGCGGCGGTGCCGGCTGTGCCCGTGGTGCCACCCGTTACCCCGGTGGAACCCTTCATAGAGCAAGGATCGCTCTTTTGACGATCTCCTGAGGTGGCCGCTTCCCCGAGACCCAATAACCAGCTGGTTATCAAGACGCGCTCGTCCGATGAGACCCGCCACCTGTCGCAGGAGATTGCCCCCATGCTCGTTCCCGGCGACGTGCTGGTGCTTGCCGGAGACCTTGGAGCCGGTAAGACGACGTTCGTCCAAGGGCTGGCCAAGGGTCTGGGGATAGTCGAGAGGGTAACCTCGCCCACGTTCATCCTCATGAAGGAGTATCCCGGCGGACGTTTCCCACTCATGCACCTGGACGTATACCGGCTGGATAAGGTGCAGCAGGTGATCGACCTGGGGATCGATGAGTACCTTGACCCCTCCTACGTGGTGGCCGTCGAGTGGGGAGACAAGGTGGAACCTCTCTTGCCTCAGGACCACCTGAAGGTCGAGATCACCCACGACCACGAGGACACCCGAACTATCACCCTTGTGGCGAAGGGGAGCCACTGGGAAACCAGAATGGCGACGATACGAAAGCTGGTCGAGGAGATGAACGCCTCGAGCCGCTCCCAGAAACCGTTGATCGGCGAGGACTTTCAGCCGGGCAGCGCGAGCGAGTCGGGGCGCAACAACTGATGCTGGTCCTTGGTATCGAGACGTCGACGCCTGCGGCGTCGGTCACAATCGGCTCAGAGCAGGGCATCATCGGCTCCTGCCTGGTGACCCGAGGCGTGAGTCATGGAGCTTTCATCCTCCCGGCGGTTGAGTTCTTGATGAAGGAAGCCGATCTCAGCTACCGCAATCTGTCGGCCATTGCCGTCGGCCTGGGTCCCGGCCTGTTCACCGGCCTGCGAGTCGGCGTGGCGACGGCCAAGACGCTGGCGCAGGCCCTCTCCGTGCCAATCATCGGGGTGTCGTCGCTCGACCTGCTGGCGTTCGACGTGAGGTACTCCAACAAGCTGATCTGCCCGGTGGTCGATGCCAAGCGTAAGGAGGTGTTCTTTGCGTTTTACCGCCAGGTTCCCGGGGGCATAACGAGGGAAAGCAGCTACGTGGTCGGCTCTCCATCCCGGCTGGTTGCGGAAATCGAGGGAACGAGGGGCGATTTCCTGCTGGTGGGCAACGGCGCACTCCTGTACCGCAGCAGCCTGGACGGGGGCCGCAATGTGGAGTTCGGATCTATGGCCAACGCCTTTCCACGTGCCGCTTCCCTGGTGGAGCTGGCCCTGCCCCGGCTGTTTCGAGAGGACTTCGACCGGGTGTTCGACGTGGAGCCGCTGTATATGCGCAGGTCCGATGCCGAGATCAACTGGGACCGGAAGGTGGCGGGCCAGTAGATGGCAATCGCCACCCCGGACCCCCAGATCGATGCCTCCAAGGTGGGGCTGGTCACCATGCGCCGCCGGCATGTCCGCCAGGTGATGAAGATCGAGGCACAGGTCTATCCGCGGCCGTGGAGCTCGGCGCTGTTCCTGCAGGAGATCGTCCGGCGGGCCGACCGGGTGTATCTCGCGGCCCGCTACGAGTCGACCGTCGTGGGCTACGGCGGCCTGATCACCTCCGGGCTCGAAGCACACATCACCACGATTGCGGTCGATCCCGCCTACCACCGGACGGGCATCGGGACCAAGCTGATGGTCGGGCTGCTGGACGCGGCGATCGCCAGGGGCGGCAAGACCATCTCCCTCGAGGTCCGCAGATCCAACTTTGCCGCCCAGAACATGTATGAGAAGTTCGGGTTCCGGCCGGTGGGCCTCAGGCCGGGCTACTACGTTGAGACCGGCGAGGACGCCATAGTGATGTGGGTGGACCAGGTGGACAGCCCGGAGTACGCCGCCCTACTGAACCGGATGCGCCGGAAATCCGAGGCGCCGACGGAAAGCCGAAGCGAGGGTGCCGGTGGCTAGCGAACAACCTTCGACCATAATCCCCGAGGTTGACGACATCCCGGAAGTCGTGACAAAGATGCTGCTCCAGACCGAGACCGAGCTGGAGGCGATTGAGCAGATCACCGAGGAGACACTGGTCCTCGGCATCGAGACTTCCTGCGACGAAACCGCGGTGGCGATTTTGAGGGGATCGAACCAGGTTCTGTCCAACGTGATCTCTTCGTCGGCCGATCTGCACAGCAAGTACGGCGGAGTGGTCCCGGAAGTCGCCTCCCGGGCTCACGTCCAGGCGATCAACCCGGCGATCGCCGAGGCGCTGCGAAAAGCGGATGTGACCCTGTGGGACATGTCGGCCGTAGCCGTGACCACTGGCCCGGGTCTGATTGGATCGCTGGTGGTCGGCGTGGCCGCCGCCAAGTCGCTGGCGTCGGTCCTGGAGGTTCCACTTCTGGGGATCAACCACCTGGAGGCGCACATCTACGCCAACTTCTTGGAGCACCCCGATTTCGCTCCGCCGGCTGTAGGGCTGATCGTCTCGGGGGGCCACACGCTCCTCGTTCACATGCCTGCCCACGGGCTGTACGAGGTGCTCGGCGAGACTCTGGATGACGCCGCCGGAGAGGCCTTCGACAAGGTTGCCCGGTACCTGGGGATTGGCTTTCCCGGCGGGCCCGCAATCGACCAGATGGCGCTGGGCGGGAACCGAAGAGCTATCAAGTTTCCGAGGGCCGTGCTCCGCAAGGGGTACGACTTCTCCTTCTCGGGTCTTAAGACTGCAGTGCGGGACTACATCCGAAAGCAGGAGCAAGAGGGCAACGAGATCAACCTGGAGGACATCTGTGCCTCGTTCCAGGAGGCCGTGGTTGAGGTGCAGGTTTCCAAGACGATCAAGGCGGCCCAGGAGTACGGAGTAACCAATGTCTTCGTGTCCGGTGGGGTGGCGGCCAACTCTCGGCTCCGGGAGCTCATGGGCGTCATGTGCGAGGAGTCGGAGCTACGGCTTTACTACCCCTCGCCGGTTTACTGCACCGACAACGCGGCCATGGTCGCCTGCTGCGGCTACTACCGGTTCCAGCGGGGCATCCGGCCCGACCCCAATGTCGACCCAGACCCGAACCTGCATCTGGCCTAACCGGGTCGTTTTGCCGATTCCCTGATCCCTTCGGGGAGGCGGTCGATCATCACCTGGGCCTCGGTGTATCCGATCGTCAACAGGTAGCCCTGGTCCCCGATTCGCGCAATTACCGTTGGGAAGCTCATGACTCCCCACCGCCGGGCGAGGCTGAAGTCAGTCCACGACGCCCTCCGATACTCTTCGCTCCGGAAGGCAGCCATAAACTTCGATGCATCGCCGCCTATGTCGCCGACAAGTGCGCCGACCACTTCCGGGCTCAGCGGGAGCAAGCCTTCGGCGTAAAACGCGCGCTGAAGGCGCTTGAACAACGGCCAGGCTCGGGGCTCGTCGATGCTTCGCATGACTGCGACCGCCCGGCAGGCGGGCTCGGTGTCGTAGATCCAGTCCCGGCGGGCGAGCAGCCCATGATCGAAGGGCTGGCCGGTCCGCTCCTGTATCCGGGTCCACTCGTGCGCCAGGAAGGCGGCGAGGCGATCCGTCATCGGCTCGGAGTGTGGACCGGCCCTCAGGCCTCCGGTGATCACCCGTAACCCCACATCTGGAACGCGCCGGCCCAGCTCATCAAGTTGAGGTGCGAAGCCCCAGCACCACGAGCACATGGGATCGCCGATGTAGATGATCTCCCGCTGCTCCATGGGACCCACAGTACCCGCAGCACCCAAGGCGGACCATTAGCACTCTCTGTCTTAGAGTGCTAATCTGACACCAAGTGAGTTCTGTCCGTTCCTGAGTCGTTGTTTACCTAACATAGGAGGTTTTTATGGGTCTCAAGCCACTTGGAGATCGAGTACTGATAAAGGTGGAGGAGAGCGACAACGCCCTTCCTTCCGGTCTGGTAATTCCGGACACCGCCAAGGAGAAGCCGCAGGAGGGCCTCGTTCTTGCCGTAGGTCCCGGCGCCTACCACGACGGTCAGCGCGTTGCGCTGGACGTGAAGGAAGGCGACCGTGTGCTGTTCTCGAAGTACGGGGGCACCGAGGTCAAGGTCGACGGCGAAGATCTGATGATCCTGAACGAGCGGGACGTGCTGGCCGTCGTCAGCTAATCAAGGTTTTGCTTCAGTGAAAAACCCCGCCGCGCGGCGGGGTTTTTCTTTCTAGAGGTATTTCATCGGGTTCTGTGGTGTCCCGTTGACCCGCACCTCGAAATGAAGGTGGGATCCGGTGCAGGAGCCGGAGCACCCGACCGCTCCGATGAGCTGGCCCCGCTCCACTTTGCCTCCGCTCACCACCTTGCGGCTCATGTGAGCGTAGAGGGTCGTTACGCCGCCTCCGTGATCTATGACCGTGCAGGTGCCATAGCCACCGCCGCAGGAGACGCCCAGTATTGTTCCGGCCTTCGCCGCACGGATGGGGTCTCCGGTGTTTCCGTCAAGGTCGACGCCGGTGTGGGCCCGGCCCCAGCGGCGCCCGAATCCGGACGTCACTCCGCCTGACACCGGCCGGACGAATCCCTGGCCGGAAGCCGCGCCTGACTCTCCGGATCCTGATGACACCTTGCCGGGGGCCCGGGAGCTGCTCTTGCGCAGGGCTTCCTCCAGCTTCTTGCTATCGGCTTCCAGGCCGTCGATGTGAGCCTGAGCGGCCGCAATCTCCTTCTCCACGCTCTGCAGCGCCGAGGCTCGGTCCCGCCGTGCCGAGTCGGCCAGCCTCTTGCGGGTCTGCAGCCAGTCTTTTTGAGCGGTGAGGCTGCCCTTGATCCGGTTCAGCTCGTGTTGCTTGTCGAGCAGGTTAGCGCGCAGCCGAGCTGCATCGACGATGACTTTAGAGTCCTGCTCCGAGGACTTCTCCATCAGGAACTGAAGGCGGTTCAGCTCGACTATCGAGTTGGCGGAAAACAGCATCGCAACCGATTCGGCCGGGCCCTGAACGTACAGCCGGCGAGCCCTCGCGTTCGACGCATCAGCCGCCTTTTTGTAGCGCTCCTGCACCTGTTTGATCTGTGCCTGCATGGTGCGGATGTCCGACTCCAGGGACGATATGTCGTGCTGGCCCGTGTCGATCTGGCGGTTCAGGGCGCCGATCTGTTTGTCCAGGTTCTCGACTTCCTTGGAGATTTCGGCCGCCTTGCCTTTAGCCGCAGCCAGGCGCTTGCGGATCTCGGCGATCTCGGTCTGGGTCTTCTGCAGCTTGCTGGCTTCTCCTGCAGCGGTCGACGGAAAAGCGGTCGAGGCACTGATCAACGACGAGATCAGGGCGACGACCATCAACCGGACCATGCGGGGGTTTGGGGGCTGCATGTGGAAGAAACCTAGGCGGGGGCTTCAGCGCTGTCAAGTTTCGCGACCTCGGGGTAGTGGGTCAGTTTGAACTTAGGTTCTTTGCGGGCAGCAAGCCCCCGTTGTCATCGACACGGGTCGCAGAAGAGACAATGTAGGACGCGAATCTACTAGGTGTAGTATTCCAGACAGAAGAAGACCCCCAGATCTGGGGGTCTTCTCTTATGCCTAAATCCCTGTAGCTGTCGTAATCGACACCTAGAATGAAGCTTGCGTTAGTCAACCAAATACCGCTAGATCCTCTGCAAAGGCTGCAACCCGAGCGGAGGTTTTGAGGTCTTTGTCACCTCCTAGCTTCGTCTTTGTCATTTTAGGTGTAGATCCGCTAAAGGGGCGGATTTGGAGAGAAACGAAAGGGGGGTTGCCGACTGCCGGATCTTCCGCAAGTTCGTCTGACTCTTAGCCGCACTGTCTAACAGGCGGGCAGTGCGGCTGAGAGCTGTACCCGGTCAAGAGGGATAAGCCTGTTGTCCACTCCCAAATGACCAACTAGCGGGGGTCGGTGCGCTAACACCGGCTCCCGCGGTGTCCGGGTGGCTCGAATGGCTAGGCTCCTGGGTTGGCGCTCAGCACATGCCGGTTCGAATCCGGCCCCGGACTCTGTCCCCGCAAGCGGGGAACAAGATGATGCCAGAACTACCAATGTGTAATTCGGTTGTCACGGCACGCGCGTAACCGCGCGCCCTCCGTGTTAGGTTAGCCTAAGAAGCTTCTTGTGAAGCGGATTTGCGGTTAAGAAGCTCGACCAGTTCTTCGATAGTCCAGACGTGATCTTCGATCCCCGCCGCCATTGCGGGAGTGGTGGGGTACTTCTTTGAGAGCGTCTTGTGAGGCCGGCAGAGGTTGTAATAGGCGAAGTGCAGGGAAACTGCTGCAGCAAGGTTTTCGACCTTCTTCGAGAACGCGTTGGTCAGCCGAGTGAAGCGGCGCATGCCCATTCGCATCGTGAGGTTCTGACGTTCGACGTAGGACGTTGAAATCTTCCTTCGATCAGGGTTGCCCTGGACTTCCCTGATTTCGATACCGGTGCACTTAGCAGGGCTGTAGGTACGCTCTCCCTCTTTAGGGGATTCGCTCGTGTACAGCTTGTGAATCACTGCAAAGTCAACATCCGCACCGAAGGCATATTCTACAGCGTTGACGTAGAGCCTCAGACCGTCCGTACTGAGTTGGATTCTGTTGTTGAGCCTTGAGGCTAGGTCGTTGATGAAAACTTCGGCATCGTTCGCCGTGCGCTCTCCTACTAGGTAGCAGGGAACCAGCTTCGTGTCGGCGTCCAGCGCTACCCAAGTCCAAACGTCGCCGTGGCCGAATTGCCCTTCGTGTTCGGGAGAGACGTTCCGCTGCTTCGAGTGGCAGAAGCTCCAAATCTCGTCAGCTTCGATCCTCTTGCAGGGAAGACCCTGCATGATGCCGTCCTGGTACTCGGAACAAGCTGCACCAAGGTCAACCAGCAGTTTGGTAACCGTGTTCTTGGCTACTCCGGTAATGCGGACGGTAGCGCGGATCGACATACCTTCGACAAGGCAGCCAACGACTCTTGCTCGATCCGCAGTACTTAGCTTGTTCATAGTGCTATTGTACTGCATATTGCAGTACAAGTAAAGGAGTGAAGTAGCAATGTGCTGCGAAGTGCAGTACAATGAGTCTATGAACAAAGGTCAGATTTTACAAATACGTCTTACTGACGCGGAGAAACAAGGATTTCAAGAAGCCGCTAATCTCGCTGGTATTCCGCTGTCCTCGTGGGTGAGGGAAAGACTTAGGTTGGCCGCGATTAGAGATTTAGAGAGTGCGGGGCAAAAAATCCCGTTTGTAGAAGCGGTTCATTTAAGAGACGTCGATGGCACAGGCTAAGAGTCACATCGCTTTCGAGGAATTGGGCTTGGGAAGTCTTCTAAAACGGTATCGTCTTCGTGTTCCTCCCAACCAGCGTGAATATTCGTGGACGGAACGGGAAATCTCTCAGCTCTTCCAGGACTTCGCCAAAGCGATCAATGATGACGGACCTTATTTCTTAGGAACAATCGTCACGATCCCCCGAGGGGAAGGCCTGCTCGAAGTGGTAGACGGGCAGCAACGACTCGCCACCACCGCGGTTCTCCTAGCTGCAATGCGCAATTACCTGCGAACGGTAGAGGAAGACCTACTCGTTCAGTCCATAGATGATGAATTCTTGTCCGCTATTCATCGTGAGGGTCGCCAACGCGTTCCTAAGCTAACCCTCAATTTGGATGACAACGAGTTCTTTAATCGAATCATCGTGAACGATCCCGGGGACGCCTCATTAGCACCTACGCGTGCATCGCATGAACGGCTCATTTTGGCTCGAACTGAAGCAGATAAGCACGTTGCCAAAATCGTCTCAACGCTTAACAAAAAGGAACACGGCGACGAACTTAACCGCTGGACTTCATTCATAGAACACCGGGCGGTGGCGGTTCTCCTAAGAGTTCCCAATGACGCCGACGCTTACAAGATGTTCGAAACGCTAAACGACCGTGGGCTTCGTACATCACAAGCTGACCTGATCAAGAACTTCCTTTTTTCGAAGTCCGACAGTCGCATTCAAGAGGTACAAAGCCGGTGGTCTTACATGAGAGGCGCGCTTGAATCCGCTTCGGAGGACTCCGAAATCACTATCACTTTTCTAAGACATGCCTTGATTGTTCAGCGCGGGCATCTCCGTCAGGTCGACGTGTATGACGCAGTTCAGGACATTGTCAAGTCGGAGCCCTCAGCCGTCACGTTCAGTGCGACCATTGAATCTCTCGCCAATGTTTACGTAGCGACCTTTAACCCTGAACACGAGCGATGGAATAGTTATCCCGACCAGGCACGTAGGGCTATTGAGGTGTTTAACCTCCTCGACATTAAGCCAATGAGGCCGTTAATTCTGGCTATTGCGACGAAGATGGAGCCCAAGGTAGCCGCAGCTGCCTTTAAGTTTCTTATCGCTTTGGGTGTTCGGCTGAACATCGCGTCTAGCACTCGTTCTAGTTCGGTTGAGGTACCCCTAGCTGATGCCGCGCATGATGTCTTTGAAGGCAAGATTGACACGGTCGGAAAGCTGCGCACGGCCCTTGAGTCTCTAACTCCGACGGATCTGGAGTTTCAGAAGGCATTTGAGACGTGCAGAGTTTCAACTGCCAGGTTGGCCAGGTACTACTTAAGGTCTCTCGAAATGACTGCAAAGGAAGTAGATGAGCCTTGGTTCGTGCCACAAAGCGACACCCAAGTCATCAACCTCGAACACGTGCTTCCGCGAAAACCTGAAGGGCATTGGCCGGAACTAAGTGAGGATTACGTCCGACTCCTGGCGACACGATTAGGTAATCAGGCCTTATTGCGTGCACAGGAAAACGCCGAACTGAAGAGCAGTTCTTTCCACGACAAGAAGCCGGTTTACGCTCAATCTCCTTACGTTTTGACAAACCAAATCGCAGAGGCGGCTGAATGGAATGAGGAAGCAATTAACGATCGGCAAAAAAAGCTCGCCGAGCTGGCAGTCAAAACGTGGTCTTTGAAGTTATGAAACCCCCTCGAAGGCCCTCCAGATCTCGCCCCACAGATGCTAATCGTCTTGCCTACCAAGTCGTAAGAGAGGCGACAGACGCACCCTCGGAACCGGCTGAGGACACATCCCCCAAGAGGGAGGGTGAAAGCAAGAAGCGGGAGAGCGAGTCTTAAGCCTCTCAAGCTGACCCCACTGCCCGCCAATACGCCTAAGCCTCTTGGCAGGCAATCAGCTTCCCTGTAGCCTTCCCCTACTTCCCTAAGCCGACTAACTGCGCCCGTTCCTTTCCTTGGCAGGAGTGCGGGCGCTAGTCGGCCCTTCGTGTCAAGTCCCCTCTGATTCAAACTGACCCACTACCGACCTCGGGGTAGTGGTTCAGTTTACTGACCCATTACCGACCTCGGCTCGCTATCCTGCCGGATCAAGGGGATGCATGCCGGCGGCTGCGAATTATCTTCGTTGTAGAGTCCTAGAACTGCTTCGATCGGAGGATTTTGCGTGCGCGAGGTTCATCAGTATCTGGGCTTGGGCATTGCCGGCGTGTTTCTCCTGCTCTCGCTGTGGGGCCTTTTCCAGTGGATCCGCAACACCCATCCCGGATCGATGTACTACCGTCTGCTTGCGGTCGCCCAGATCAGTCTGCTTGCCCAGGTCATCGTCGGTGTAGTTATGTTCATGGTTGAACGCGATGGGCCGGTCGATCCCCTGCACCTCGTCTACGGAGGATTCCCGCTCCTGGTTCTAATCGCCGCGCACAAGTATTCAAGGAAGATGGAGGGGCTGGAGTGGGTGGCCTTTGCGCTGGCCGGGCTGTTCATCTTCGGCTTGCAGCTGCGGGGGTACATGACCGGCATGGCTTAGCTGGGCTTGGCCAAGCAAACGGCTGATTCGTCTGCCTGCAAGTAGGGCCGAAGTTTTTCGCGCTAGTGGTATATATCTAGATCGGCCGCGTTCGGACCGGCCCCCAGTGATTGGAACCCACATTTGGATTCTTCTATTGGCATTGGCAAGACGGCTCGCCGGGCCTACGGGTTCGACGACATCGCGATCGTTCCGTCTCGCCGGACCCGGGACCCCGATGACGTAGACATCTCCTGGGAGATCGACGGGTACCGGTTCGACCTGGCTCTTATGGCCTCTGGGATGGACGCGGTTGTCTCGCCGACCAGCGCGGTTACCATCGGCCGTCTGGGGGGGCTGGCAGTCCTGAACCTGGAGGGCTTGCACAGCCGGTACGAAGACGCGGACTCCGTCCTGCAGGAGATCTCCGAGCTTCCCGCCGCCACAGCCACCGCCCGAATGCAGGAGCTGTATCAGCAGCCGATCAAGGAAGACCTGATCGCCAAGTCGATCGCTGAGATCAAGGCCGGCGGAGTGACCGCCGCAGCCAGCTTGACACCTCAGAAGGTTCAGCAGTACGCCCACATCGTCCTTGAGGCCGAGCTGGACATTCTGGTGATCCAGGGAACTGTCGTGTCGGCCGAGCACATGTCCACCCAGACCGAGCCGCTAAACCTCAAGGAGTTCATAGCCACTTTCGACGTGCCCGTAATAGTTGGAGGGTGTGCGTCCTACCAGCCGGCTCTTCATCTCATGAGGACGGGAGCGATTGGTATTTTGGTCGGCGTGGGACCCGGCGCTGCCTGCACCTCACGGCAGGTTCTGGGAATCGGGGTCCCGCAGGCCACTGCCATCTCCGATGCGGCGGGTGCCCGCATGCGCCATCTGGACGAGACCGGGCGTTACGTGCATGTGATCGCCGACGGCGGCATGCGAACCGGCGGCGACATCGCCAAGGCCATCGCTTGTGGTGCCGACGCTGTGATGATTGGCTCGCCGCTGGCTCGGGCAACCGATGCTCCGGGGCGGGGATTCCACTGGGGCATGGCGACCTTCCACTCGGGGCTCCCCCGAGGGGTTCGAATCGCCGCTCCCCCGCTCGGAACCGTCCAACAGATCCTCACCGGCCCCACCAGCCTGAACGATGGGACCATGAACCTGTTCGGCGCCCTCCGGACCTCCATGGCGACCACTGGCTACGAGTCGGTCAAGGACTTCCAGAAGGCCGAGGTGGTCATCGCGCCGTCGATCAAGACGGAGGGCAAGTTCGCCCAGCAGCACCAAGGGGTCGTCGACTACACATAGCTCTTGTATGTGATGAAGGGGGAAGGTCATCGGGGGGCTCCGAGAGCTGGAGTCGCCCGCCGACGACCTTCCCCCTTCTTTAGGTCACCGGC
>JAUJPC010000005.1:225596-240022 GCA_030447305.1 Actinomycetota bacterium
CCGACGACCTTCCCCCTTCTTTAGGTCACCGGCAGAGCCCTACGTGGGTCTCCTCCGAGAGCTGGAGTCGCCCGCCGACGACCTTCCCCCTTCTTTAGGTCACCGGCAGAGCCCTACGTGGGTCTCCTCTGACGATCCAAACCCACCTCTTGCGGGGCGTGATGCGGGTATTGTTGGAGGACATGAAGCTCCACGACGAATTCGACACCATCCTGGTCGTGGACTTTGGGGCCCAGTACTCCAAGCTCATCGCCCGCCGGGTCAGAGAATGCCACGTGCTCTCTGAAATCGTTCCCCACGACGTCTCAGCGAAGGAGATCGCCGAGCGACGGCCGAAAGGGCTGATCCTGTCGGGTGGTCCCAGCAGCGTGTACGAGCCGGATGCCCCATCTGCCGAATCAGAGCTGTTCGACCTCGGCATCCCGGTGCTAGGTATCTGCTACGGGCACCAGCTGATGGCCAACACCATGGGCGGTCGTGTCGCCAGGGGCACCGAAGGGGAGTTCGGCCGGGCATCGCTGAAGGCCACCGGTGGGATGCTTTTCTCCGACCTCCCGCTGGAGCAGCAGGTATGGATGAGCCACAACGACGCCGTGGCCCAGGTACCGCCCGGCTTCAAGGCGGTGGCCAGCACGAGCTCCTGCCCGGTGGCTGCTATGGAGGACACCGAGCGGGGTCTTTTCGGCGTCCAGTTCCACCCGGAGGTGGTCCACACTCCGCATGGGACCGAGGTCATACGAAAGTTCGTTCAGAACGCGTGCGACTGTCTGCCGAGCTGGACGTCGGCCGGCGTCATCGAAGCCGTCGTCGACTCCATCCGGCAGCAGGTGGGCGACGCCCGGGCGGTGTGCGGCCTGTCCGGTGGAGTGGATTCGGCGGTGGCGGCCGCTCTAGTGCATAAGGCGATCGGTGACCAGCTGACCTGCATCTTCGTGGACCACGGCATGATGCGGGCCGGTGAGGCGGAGAAAGTGGTCGACACCTTCGGACGCCATATGTCCATCGACCTTGTACATGTGAAGGCCCAGGACCGGTTTCTGAGCAAGCTGGAGGGCGTCCCCGAACCGGAGACGAAGCGAAAGATCATCGGCAAGGAGTTCATCCGGGTCTTCGAGGAGGTGGCATCCGAGGTTGGGCTCGCCACGAGGATTGCCCCGGACGGGACTGCGATCGCGGCCGACGGCACGCCCGTGCGCTTCCTGGTGCAGGGGACGCTCTACCCCGACGTCATCGAATCCGGGGGATCCACCAACACGGCGGCGGTGATCAAGTCCCATCACAACGTCGGCGGGCTGCCCAAGGACATGAAGTTCGAGCTCGTCGAGCCGCTGCGCAATCTGTTCAAAGACGAGGTGCGGCGCATCGGCGAGGAGCTGGGACTGCCCGACGAGATGGTGTGGCGGCAGCCGTACCCGGGCCCCGGACTGGCGGTGCGGATCATCGGCGACATCACGGCGGAACGGCTGGACCTCGTTAGGGCAGCCGACGCCATAGTCATTGAGGAGATCAAGAGGGCCGGCCTGTACAAGCAGCTGTGGCAGTCTTTTGCCGTTCTTCTTACCGTGCGGTCGGTCGGCGTGATGGGAGACTCCCGGTCGTACGGGCACCCGATAATCATTCGGGCGGTCACCTCCGAGGACGCCATGACCGCCGACTGGGCCCGCCTCGACCATGAGCTACTGGCCAGGATGGCCAACCGGATCGTAGCAGAGGTGCCCGGGATCAACCGCGTTGCATATGACATCACGTCGAAGCCTCCCGCCACTATCGAGTGGGAGTAGCGGGGTCTTCGGAGCGTTGAAGGCAGCGGAGCGCTCTTTCGCTCGGCAGATGACCATGCCCCGGTTGCTGGTGGCGGCCATTGCGCTGGCTGCCTTTCTGGCCGGCTGCCGGCAGGTCCCCGAACTCTCTGAGTCCGACGTCTCCCCGCCGCCCGCTGCCCCCGAGGTTTCGCCGGGCGATCCCTCGCCGGACCCGATCCAGCCGGCAGAGCTCGGCGGAGCTCCCCGCCTGGAGAGAGTGGGGTCGTTTGACCAACCCACCTTTGTGATCTCCCCGCCCGGCGACAGGCGAATCTTCGTGGTGGAGCAGCAGGGCCGGGTGGTCGAGATGGTCGACGGCAGGGCGAAGACGCCGGCATTTATCGACATCCGGGACGAGGTGGGGTGCTGTGGCGAGCGGGGACTCTTCTCGGTGGCCTTCGCCCCAGACTACGCCCAGAGCGGGCTGACCTACCTGAGCTACACCGATCGGGCCGGGGACAGCCGTATCGAGGAGTACCGGGTCGACGGATCGAATCCGGACCGCTTGGATCCGGGCACTCGCCGCCTGATTCTCGGTCAGGACCAGCCCTTCCCCAACCACAACGGCGGTCTGATCAGGTTCGACCCGACGGGAATGCTGATGATCGGCTTCGGCGACGGCGGGTCCTCCGGCGATCCGGCGAACCGGGCGCAGAACCTGAACACTCTGTTGGGAAAGATGTTGCGGATCGACCCGAGCAAGCCGTCGGACGGCCGCCCGTACGGGATCCCTCAGGACAACCCGTTCGCCGGCCGATCGGGGGCGAGGCCGGAGATATGGGCATACGGCCTGCGGAACCCGTGGCGTTGGTCGTTTGATCCGGACACCAAGGACTTCTATGTTGCCGACGTCGGGCAGAACAGGGTGGAGGAGGTCAACTTCGTGCCGCCGGCGGCACAGCCGGGCGCCAACTACGGGTGGCGCAAGTACGAGGGAGACGAGGAGTTCAGACCTGCGGACCGGATCGATCAGTCGCGGCTGGTTCGCCCGGTGTTCACCTACCCGACCGCCGGGGGTAACTGCTCGGTTACCGGGGGAGGCGTCTACCGGGGACGGGTTAGCCGGTTGAAGGGCTATTACCTGTTCGCCGACTACTGCGGCGGCGTGGTCCGAGGGTTCAAGATCAGCAACGGCCGGGCGGTGGAGGGTCGAACGTTCGACGATCTGGAAACGTCGAGCCTGTCGTCGTTCGGCGAAGATTCCGAAGGGGAGATGTACGTGACGTCGCTGGACGGGGGCGTCTACCGAATTACGGCGGACTGAAGACGTGCCGCGGGATGCGCAGTCGCCGCCTGCTGCTTCAGGGCCGCGGCGGGGGCTGGATGAGCTTCAGCGACTTGGTCATCGCAGCGTAGCTGTCGTCCCCTATGTATTTGCGCCAGAGCGCGATGCAGAACTGTTCGACGATCTGCTGGCGCGTTTTGCTCTTGAGCAGGGACGTTTTTTCGGCGTTGCTCATCAGGTCGGCGAACAGACTCTTGTGGGTGTCCGCGGCCCGGTTGCCGACCGAGGTTGCGGGGGCTGCATTACGGGCCATCTGCTTGATTGAGGCTGCCTCGGTGCTGGCGTCCAGCAACTTCATGTAGTCCTTGATCAGCTTCTCGGCGTCGCCCTCCGCCTGCTTCATCTTCTTTTCGAAAAAGCTCATCGCCGCCTCTCTGTCTAAGCTCTTTGGAATCCTACGCTGGCCGGCGTTCCGGGCGTCAGAAGCGGCGGAGCCTGCGGAAAGGTATCGGTACGAACACCGATGTTTCTACCCCCAAATAGCGACCGGATGCGCCGAAGCCGCTTGCCGGGTCCCCTCACCGGCGATAATTGAGATGTGAGCAGCACCGAAGAATCCCTCCTTGACGATCTCAGCGGACTCAACCCTCCTCAGCGTCAAGCGGTGAGCCACCGCGATGGCCCGCTTCTGATCGTCGCGGGCGCCGGAAGCGGCAAGACCGCAGTCCTGACCCGCCGGATCGCGAACCTCATCAACGAGCGCCAGGTGTCCCCTTTCGCCATCCTGGCCATCAGCTTCACCAACAAAGCCGCCGGTGAGGTTAAGGACCGGGTGGCCGCCCTGGTGGGCCCGGTTGCCCAGAAGATGTGGATAGGCACGTTCCACTCCGCGTGTGTGCGGATCCTACGGGGCAACATTGCCAGCCTGGGATACAAGCCGGCATTCACCATCTACGACTCATCCGACAGCGAGCGGCTGATCACCTACGTGATGAAAGACGGCAACTTTGACCCGAAGAAGATCAAGCCCTCCAGCGTCCGGCATGCGATCAGCCGGGCAAAGGACGAGCTCATCACGCCTGAGATGTACGTCAACGGGGCCGCCCACTGGATGGAGCGGCAGATCGGTGAAATCTACACCTCGTACCAGCGCCGCCTGGTGGAGGCGAGCGCGCTCGACTTCGACGACATCATCAATCTGACCGTCCGCCTGTTTCGGGAGTTCCCCGAGATCGGTGTGCACTACCGGGAGCGTTTCCAGCACATCCTGGTGGACGAGTTCCAGGACACCAACGGGGCCCAGTTCGAACTGGTGCGCCTGCTCGGGGCGCCGGACGGAAACGTTGCCGTCGTGGGGGACATGGACCAGTCGGTCTACGGATTCCGGGGAGCGGACTACCGCAACCTCGCCCGCTTCGAGGAAGCGTTCCCCTCTGCCAAGGTCATCACGCTGGAGCAGAATTACCGGTCCACCCAGCGCATTCTGTCGGCCGCCAATGCTCTGATCGAACACAACCACGCTCGAAAGCCCAAGAACCTCTGGACCGATTCAGGGCCGGGCGATCTGCTGGGGGTCCATCTCTCCGGCAACGAGCACGACGAGGCCGCCTTCATCGCCATGGAGATCGAACGACTGCGGGAGACCGAGGGGTATCGGTTCAAGGATACCGCCGTCTTCTACCGGACCAACGCCCAGTCCCGGGTCATCGAGGAGATCTTCGCCCGGTTCGGCATTCCGTACCGCATTGTCGGAGGCCAAAGGTTCTACGACCGCCGGGAGGTCAAGGACCTGCTGGCCTACCTCAGGGTGCTCGTGAACCCGGCGGACTCCGTGAGTCTGCGCCGCATCGTCAACACGCCGCGGCGGGGTATAGGAGACCGGACCATCGCCGAGCTCGACGGCTTTGCGGCGATCAGCGGCATCACCCTCTACGAAGCGATCGATGGGGCCGAGCACAATCCGGCCGTCACCAAGCGTACCCTCGGCGCCCTGAAGGCCTTCTCGAGCCTGATGAACGAGCTGCAGGCCTACCGCAAGGACGGGGCTTCGGTGAGGGACATGATTCAGGTGACCTGGGAGCGCTCCGGATACATGGCGGAGCTGAAGGCGGAGCGGTCCATCGAGGCTCTGGGCCGGGTCGAGAACCTGAAGGAGCTGGCCGGTGTGGCTGCGGAGTTCGCCGAACGGGTCCCCGACGGCTCACTGGAGGACTTCCTTGCCCAGACATCGCTGGTCAGCGAGCAGGATGAGTACGACGAGGAGGAGTCCACCGTCACGCTCATGACGCTGCACAACGCCAAGGGCCTGGAGTTTCCCATCGTCTTTCTGACCGGCCTTGAAGAGGGAGTTTTCCCGCACATGCGGTCGCTCACCGAGCCGGAGGAGCTGGAGGAGGAGCGGCGCCTGGCCTACGTGGGCATCACCAGGGCGCGCCAGCGCCTGTATCTCACCCATGCATGGAGCCGTTCGCTTTGGGGAGGCGTGAACTACAACCCGCCGTCGAGATTTCTGAAGGAGATCCCGGAGGAGCTGATAAAGCGGATGGGGGAGAAGCCCCGGCGTTCATCGAACGGCAGCTTCTCTTCGGGTGGCGGGGGCTTCTCCAACAACCGCTACCCATCCCGCCCGGTGCCCACCTCCTCCGTTCGGTATCCCAACATGGAGCGAGCGACCGCCGGCTGGCGGGTGGGTCAGGAGGTCTCTCACAACCGGTGGGGGACGGGGGTGATCACCGCTTTGGCGGGTTCGGGAGAGAAGGCCGAGGCGAAGATCTGGTTCAGCGACGTGGGGGAGAAGACGCTTCTTCTGGCTTACGCCCCGATAAAGGCCACGGATTAGACGCCCCACTACGTCCACGTTCGCAACCGGATCGATGCACGAGGCGTCAGACGGGCGCCATGTGACAGAACCCCGAGCTAAACAGCCTCTTTGGGAGTTGCTTTGTCCCACACTTGCCGGCGGGCGGTTGCGAGCGACCGAAGAAGCGCTCCCAGGCGGGCCGGGTGAGCGACCAGGTCTGGAGCAAGTCCCCTCTCCTCGAGGGCGGTTGATGCCACGGAGCCCACTGATGCGAGAAAGACCTTGGTCTCCAACGCGTGGTGGAGATCGTCCGCCATCTCCAGGTTCTCAGCTACCTGGAACAGGTTCCTGAGCTGGGGTGCGCTGGTGATTACGAGAGCATGCACCCCGCCGGTGCCGATCGTTCTCACCAACTGTTCCGCAGGCTCTCGATCCTGTGGAATATCCCAGCGATAGGTCGACACCTCGACGACTCGGGCGCCTACAGCCTTCAATGGGTCGGTGAGCCCTGGAACCGGCTCTCCGTGACGCTGAAGCGCCACCACGTCGTCCTGACGGACCTTGTCTGCCATCCAATCTGCGATCTCTGCAGACGTCTCCCCGGCCGGAACCCAGTCCGGCTGGAGCCCGTAGCCGCGAAGAGCGGTGGACGCCTTCTGCCCCCGGGCCACCACGCGCGCCTGCAGAAGGATGGAACGCAGGGGCTCCAGAAGGTCATGTTCCTCTGCGATTCGGAACCAGCGCTTGGTTCCGACGCCGGTGAGGTGAACCGACCAGCCCGCTCCAGCATCGATCAGCTCGCGGGTAGCCTCCACCACTGGGTGCGGGTCCTGCACCTCGACCTCTTCAACGGTCGGGCCCACCAGCGGGGTGCCGCCCCACCGCTCTATCAAACGGGCCGTCTCCGCTGCTCTGCGAGCGGCGGGAACGCCGATCACCATTCCGGCCAGTCCATCCGGCGCCGGTGTTTCGGATTGGGGGGCCATTGAGGTCCTTCCTGGGCAGTGGCAGTCCATTTTAGAGGCGTCGTGGGGTTCGTCCACACGTAGGTAGGGATTGGTCTGGGAGCCGCTAAACTTCCGTCATGACGTTGGATGAGGCGCGGGTGGTCATGCACGAGTGGGTGTCCAGCGAAGCCTTGCGGATCCACATGGAGTCGGTGGCCGTCTGTGTGGGCGCCTACGCCGACCAGCTGGACCCCGACGATGCCGAGCGCTGGCGGGTCGCCGGCCTCCTCCACGATTTCGATTACGAGCGCTTTCCCACTCTGGGGGACCACCCATTCGTCGGAGTGAAGGAGCTGGAGCGCCTCGGCGTGGACGAGGACATTCGCACTGCGATCCTAGGTCATGCCGACTTCAGCGGGGTTCCCCGGGAAACCTCCATGGCGAAAGCTCTCTATGCCTGCGATGAGCTGGCCGGCTTCATAATCGCCTGCTGCAAGGTCCGTCCCAACGGAATCGCCGACCTGGAGCCCAAGAGCGTCCGCAAAAAGCTGAAGGACAAGGCTTTTGCAGCCGCCGTGAACCGGGAGGACATCGCAAGAGGGATCGATGAGCTGGGGCCGGTTTGCGGCGACCCGGACGCGGCGACCTTCGGACCGAGGCACATCCAGACATGCATCGACGCCATGCGAGGTGAACGGGAGCGTCTGGGAATCTAGCCGGCCGGTTCAGATCTCGACTTGAACTTCGTCACCGACGACCTTCACCGGGTAAGTGACCAGCGGCTCCTCGGGAGGGCCGTCCATGACCTCGCCGGTGGTTACGTCGAACTCGCCGTCGTGACAGGGACAGATGACGATTGTGCCGCTCAGATCGCCGTCGGCCAGTGAACATTGAGCATGGGTGCAGGTGTCGTCGAAGGCGTAGTAGCTGCCCTCGACCACGGCGATGGCGATGATCTGGCCGTCGACCTCGAAGGACTTGATCTCGACCTCCTCGAAGTCGGTAACCTTACCAACGGGTACGAAGTCCGACACGCCTCACCCCTGCGTTGTTCTTGCTTATCGGATCCTAGCGGGAAGACGCATACCTCTCTAGGCCTAGTTTGCCGGGAGCCGGAGGGGGCCCAGGACCTCGTTCCATTCGCCGGGAGTCAGGTCCTTGCGAGCAAGGCGCCTCAGCAGGTGGCCAAACCTTCGATCCATATTGTTCAGGTGGGCGAGCAGGCCAAGGGTGACCGGGTGCGGGGGCCGATGCACCACCTTTACCGAGTCGCCGGCGCCCACGTCTCCCTCCTGGATTATCGACAGATAGGCCCCCGCCCGCCCGGCCTCCCGGAAGCGCCGGGGGAACTCCTTGTCGCCCATCTTCGCACCCAGCTTCCAGCACGGCTCCCGGGGTTGGGTGACCTCCAGGAGGGCGCTGCCGACGGCCCACCTCTCGCCCACCAGGGCATCGGTCGCCGAGATCCCCTCGAGTGTCAGGTTCTCCCCGAACGCGGCGGGCGCCAGCGAGGTTCCCAGGATCTCCTCCCACCAGGCGTAGTCCTCGACCGTGTAGGCATAGACGGCCTTCGACTTGCCGCCGTGGCACGAAAGGTCGGCCTGAAGGTCTCCCTCCACACCGTTACCGGCCAGCCTGACGCGGCCCTCGACCGGCTCTTTGAAGATGCCGGTTTGATGCGGCCGGCCCCGCAGCAGCAGCTCGCGGGCCTGTCCCACGTTGACCGAAAGAACCACACCACTGCCGTTGCAATCGATAGAACCGGACATGAATAGATAGTAGTGGCGGCTGAAATCAATGTCGCCGGCGCTTAGGATCCAGCCATGGAGGAAGAGAGCGTCTCCGCCCAACTGGAGAGCGGCTCGTGGATGGGCCCGGGCGTGGCGGGCGTGGGGCTCGCCAGCTTCTTCTCCGATGCCGGGCACGAGATCTCCACGGCCCTGCTGCCCGATTTTCTCACGGTGACCCTGGGCGCTCCGGCATCGGCGCTCGGTCTGATAGAGGGCATCTCCGACGGCGCGGCCGGTGCTGCGAAGCTGGCCGGAGGGGCTCTGGCTGACGACCCGGGACGTCGCCGAGCAATCGCCGTCGGAGGTTACTCCACGACTGCGGTGCTGGTCAGCCTGTCGGCGGCCGCCACCGCCGCCTGGCACGTGGGCGTCCTGAGGACGGGAGCGTGGGCGGCCCGGGGAATGAGAGGTCCGGCCCGCAATGCAATCCTGGCCGATCTGGTGCCGAAGAGCGCCTACGGCAGGGCGTACGGCTTCGAGAGGGCGATGGACAACCTGGGAGCGATCGCCGGGCCGCTGCTGGCGATTCTCCTGGTCGGGTTGGTCGGCGTCAGAAACGCCATCGCTCTGGCTATCGTTCCGGGGCTGATGGCGGCGGCCGCCATCTTCTACGCCGTCCGAAGGGTGCCGAGGGTAAGCCGAACCTATCGTGAATCCATTCGGCTGAAGATTCGCCCGGTGCTGCAGGGACGACTCGGCCGGATGATGATAGGAGTGACCGCGTTCGAGTTCGGCAATGTGGCGGCCACCCTGCTGATCCTGCGGGCGACCGAGCTCCTCCGGCCCGAGCACGGCCGGCAGGCGGCGACCCAGCTGGCGATCGGGCTCTACGTGGCCTACAACGCCGCCGCCACCATATCTAGTGTTCCAGCGGGTAAGGTCAGCGACGCCCGGGGGACCACCAGGGTGCTCGCCTTCGGCGTGGGCCTTTTCGCGGTCGCCTACCTGGGGTTCGCCGGTGGAGGGGAGGGCGTGCTCCAACTGGCGCCATGGTTCATCGCGGCCGGCATAGGCATCGGATGCGTGGAGACCTCGGAGCATGCAGCCGTGGCGGCACTGGGCCCGGCGACGATTCGGTCCTCGGCGTTCGGCATGCTGGCCACAATCCAGAGCCTCGGGAACTTCGTCGCCAGCGGCCTGGCGGGCATCCTGTGGTCGGCCGTCTCGCCGCAGGCCGCCTTCATCTACATCTCGGTCTGCATGGTGGCATCACTGTTGGCCATCTTTGCCACCCGATCGCAGATCTCCGGCGGCTGAATGCACTACCTACCAGGTCACAGTCCACAGCGCGGTATTCGCCTGAGGCTCACCCTCGGGGTTCAGCTCCTCGATCGCGTTCACCAGGCCCCACTCCACCGCCTGCGCCGGATCGGCGACCGCCGACTTGGAGCCCCTGCCGTAAAGCTTGCCTGCCAGGTCGGAGGGAAGACTCGCACGGTCGGCGACGATCGAGCGGGCGGAGACGACGTCATTCAGGAATCTTTCTGCGATGTCGTCCAGGCCGTCCAGCCGTTGGGAGGAGTCGAAGGTCCACGAGAACGGGTGAAAGTAGAACCGGGCGGTCGGCGAGCAGGTGCGGACCGATCCGGACAGAAAGACCGGGACCGCCATGCTGTCGACGTGTCCGGCCGCATGCATCCGCACCGGCTGGGGCAGTGACCGAAAGAAGTTGTAGAGCGACAGGCCCTCGCGGGTGTCTCCGCCCTCACTGGAAAAGATCACCGTCAGAGACTCGAAGTCCGCCTGGTCGAGGATGTCGGCGACCCGGGCGCGCAGCGCGTTGGCGGGAGCGGCCTTTATCGTGCCGTTGAACGCCAGCCTGTAGTTCACTTCACCTCCGAATCGGTGCCTAAGGCGCTACCGTATTTGATTTTTCTGGCTAGCCCGCGGCCCTGATAATCTTCTGATCTTGGATCTCCTCGAACATCAGGGCAAGGAGCTCTTCCGCAAATGGGGCCTCTCGACTCCAGAGGGCCGGGTCGCGGTCACCCCTGCAGAAGCGGAGGAAGCCGCCCGCGCCCTCGGACCAATCGTCGCCGTCAAAGCCCAGGTGCGAGTCGGGGGCCGCGGTAAGGCCGGCGGCGTCAGGGTGGTCTCCGGTCCCGAGGAAGCCCGCCGGGCGGCCGAAGCCATTCTGGCGCTCACCATCAAGGAATATCCGGTGCGCCGGGTCCTGGTGGAGGCGGGAGTGCAGATTGCGTCGCAGCTCTACTTCTCCATCCTTTTGGACCGGACCAGCAAAACCCATCTGGCAATCGCCTCCCCGCAGGGGGGAATGGACATCGAGACCGTCGCTAACGAGTCCCCGGAGGCCATTACCAGGGTCCATATCGATCCCCTGATGGGACTGCAGACCTTCCATGTGAATAAGCTCCTGAGGCGCCTGGGCGTCCCTGAGTCTTCTCGGAGGTCGGGGGCTCATCTCATCCGGACGCTCTACCGGCTTTACGTCGAGGCCGACGCGACCCTGGTCGAGGTCAACCCGCTTGCTCTGACCACCGGGGGCGAGGTGGTTCCGCTCGACTCCAAGGTCTCACTGGACGATTCTGCGCTGTTTCGACACCCTGAACTGGTGCACTACGGGTCGGACGATGGGATGGATTCCCAGGAGACGCGAGCCGCCGCACAGGGTCTGCACACCTTTGTGAAGCTGGACGGTGACATCGGGATCGTCGGGAACGGCGCCGGGCTGGTAATGTCCACCCTGGATTTAGTCGACCAAGTCGGCGGCAAGGCCGCCAACTTCCTGGATGTCGGCGGGGGAGCCGACGCGACTATCCTTTCGAATGCCTTGCAGCTCATTCTGGCGGACGGCGGGACGAAGTCTGTGTTGGTGAACATTTTCGGCGGTATCACTCGCTGCGACCTGGTCGCGGAAGGGGTGCTCGACGCTCTCGGCACGGTGGAGGTCAAAGTCCCTATAGTTGTCAGGTTGGCCGGTACCAATGCGGCTGAAGGACGGTGCATCTTGGGCCGGGCTCGGCACCCGATGCTGGTCTCTGCAGAGACCATGCTGGAGGCGGCCGAAAAAGCGGTGGAGGCGACACGATGAGGATCTTCCTTGGTGGTTCCAAGGGGCTGGTGCTTTACGAGGATGAGGAGCTGACACAGCTTCATTCCGACCCTCTGTTGAGTGCGGTCAGGCCCAGTCCGGGACGGTTGGTTGCTGGTACGGAGTCGGGATCGATCCTCGTCTACAACGGAAACGGCGACGTCCGGGTTGCCGCCAAGGATCTCGGCAAGGGTGTGGAAGGCCTGGCAGTCGGTGCCGATGGAACGATCTTTGCCGGTCTGTTTCCCGCGGCCCTCTGGGTCTCCACGGATCAGGGCGACAGCTGGGAGGAGCTCGAGAGCTTCGCCAGGGCGCCCAACTCCGACACGTGGTCGGCACCCTGGGGCATCCCGCTGGTCTCTGCGATCGCGGCCCATCCCAAGGATCCGGGGACGGTCTTTGCGGGGGTCGAGGTAGGCGGTATCTACCGCAGCCGGGACGCCGGCAAGTCGTGGTCCGACCTGGGGTTGCCGGTACCTGATATTCACGCCATCCAGGTTTGCCCGGCGAGGACCGAGAGGGTTTATGTGACCACGGGTGAGGGTGGATTCTGCTCCGACGACGAAGGATTCGGGTGGCGCCAAATGGGGAGGGCCAACAAGCGGCAGTACACCATGGGGCTGGCGGCCCACCCATCGGAAGCCGACAGGGTGATCATGTCGGCCGCTCAGGGACCACCGCCCACCTGGCGGGGAACGGAGGGTGCCAGGTGTGACATCTACCTGTCCACCGACGCCGGCCGGCGTTTCCGGACGGTGGTACGGGGTCTGCAGGGAGGTGTGCGCCGCAAAGCGCTGGTGATCAACTCCAAGGTGCCGTCGGAGATCGTCTTCGGGACCTCCAACGGCCAGCTTTTCTACTCGAACGACGGCGGCGAGACCTTCGATGAGGAGGCCACCGACCTGGGGGACCTCAGGACGATTGTCTTTGCTTAGTTAGTTGGCGATCTTCGTCGACGAGAATTCCTGGGTTCTCGTCCAGGGGCTCACCGGCGAACAGGGACGGTTCCACGCTGCCCGCATGCGCGACTACGGCACCCAGGTTGTCGCAGGCGTCACGCCCGGAAGGGGCGGACAGCAGGTCGACGGTGTGCCGGTATTCGACTCGGTGGAGGAGGCCGTCGGCGAAACCGGTGCCAACGTCGCTGTCATCTTCGTTCCGGCCCCCTTCGCCGCCGATGCCATCCTGGAGGCGGCCGGCTCGGAAGTGCCGCTGATCATCTGCGTCACCGAGGGCATCCCGGTTCACGACATGGCTCGGGTATATGCGCATCTCGGCTGCAGGTCTACCAGCCGGCTGGTCGGTCCCAACTGCCCCGGGGTTATCTCGCCGGGCAAGGCCAATGTGGGGATCATTCCGGGGTCGGTTGCCTCGCCCGGACATGTTGGTCTGGTCTCTCGTTCCGGGACCCTTACCTACCAGATCATGGAGGAATTGACCCATATGGGCATCGGCCAGAGCACGACGGTCGGCATCGGAGGAGATCCAATCGTCGGGACCAGCTTCATCGACTGCCTGGCGCGCTTCGAGGAGGATCCCCAGACCTTTGCGGTGGTCCTGATCGGCGAGATCGGCGGGGAGGACGAGGAGAAGGCGGCGGCGTTCATCGCCGAGAACGTGAGCAAGCCGGTGGTGGCCTACATTGCCGGGTTCACCGCTCCGGCGGGCAAGCGGATGGGCCACGCCGGCGCAATCGTCTCCGGCTCCAAGGGAACTGCGTCGGCCAAGGCGGAGGCGCTCCGCGCGGTGGGGGTGATGGTCGGTCGCAACCCGAGCGAGGTGGCGGGCCTGGTAGCGAAGCTGCCAATCTAGGGCGCAACGGCGGGTCAGGATATCCTTCGACCATGAAAATCAAACGAGCGCTGCTCTCGGTCAGTGACAAGACCGGTATCGAGGAGCTCGCGAAAGGACTTCTCGAACAGCAGGTGACGCTGATCGCATCAGGCGGCACCGCCCGGATGCTCGCCAGGGCCGGCATTGCCACCACGCCCGTCAGCGAGATCACCGGATTTCCCGAGATGCTGGACGGCCGGGTAAAGACCATGCACCCGCGCATTCACGGCGCCATCCTTGCCGACCGGCGCAAGCCGCAGCACCTGTCGCAGCTGAAAGCGAACGACATCCAGGCCATCGACCTGGTGGTCTGCAACCTTTACCCGTTCGGCAAGACCATCGAGAAGCCCGGGGTCTCCGACGACGAGGCGGTGGAGCAGATCGACATCGGTGGACCGGCGATGGTCCGGGCGGCTGCAAAGAACTTCAAGTCGGTGGCGGTGGTGGCCAACCCGGACAAGTACGCCATGATCCTCGAGGAGATGAAAAACCGTTCCGGCGGTATCAGCGACGAGACCCGGGCCGCGCTGGCCGCCGAGGCCTTCGCCCACACCGCCGCCTACGACGTTGCGATCAGCCAGTGGATGAACCGCACCGGGGAGTTCCCCGAGAAGATGTTCCTGAAGCTCGACCGCCAGATGGAGATGCGCTACGGCGAGAACCCGCACCAGCCCGGCGCCTTCTACGCCTCCTCCGAGCCTGCCTGGCGGCAGCTGTGGGGCAAGCAGATGTCCTTTACCAACCTTCTGGACTTCGACGCCGGGTGGCGTCTGGTCAACGAGTTTGACGAGCCTGCGGTGGCGATCATCAAGCACACCAACCCGTGCGGGGTGGCCGTCGGCACGTCGGTGGAGGAGGCGAACATCCGCGCCCTGGAAGCCGACGAGAGGTCGGCGTTAGTAGGAAACGTGGCCCCAAACAGGCCCATCGCAGCCTGCGCCACAACACGCTATACCGAGATCTTGCCGCACTCCAAC